>NZ_QPKF01000001.1 GCF_003339585.1 Exiguobacterium sp. RIT594
TCTACTAACAATTTTAAATTATAATATGGATGTAATAATATTGAAATTTTTTGTTGAAAACAGAGAAATCGGATTATACAGCTTGGCGGTTACTCTTGCTTCGATGTTATGGGTTATTCCTGATGCTTTTAAAGATGTACTATTCAATAAGACTGCCCAAAATGACTCAATTGATGCTCTTAAATTTAGTATAAAGATAAATTTATATTTTAGCTTTATCGTGATAATAATTTTTTCTGTTTTTGGTAATGGTTTTATAAGTTTTATATATGGTGAAGAATTCTCGGAAAGTTTTTTAGTGTCTTTAATTTTAATATCAGGAACTATTCCTATGATTTTCTTTAAATTAATAAGCACTTTATATCAAGCTGTAGGAAAGCAACATTATAGTTTCTACACTTTAGCTTTATCTGTGCTCATAAATTTCGTATTTAATGTAATAACAATACCTTTTATGGGGATAATAGGCGCAGCGATATCCTCTGTATTTTCATATTTAATATGTGGTCTGATTATGTTGAGTACATTTAAAAAACTGTATAATATTCGATTAAAAGATTTTTTCATAGTGAATTCAAATGAACTAAACATATTAAAGAAAAAGTTTAATAAATAATACCTAAATGGAACGGAGTGATTTTTTAATGAAAGGTATCATCTTAGCTGGTGGAAGTGGAACAAGGTTGTATCCCCTTACTAAATCGATTTCTAAGCAATTACTACCGGTTTATGATAAACCGATGATTTACTATCCGATGTCAACTTTAATGTTAGCTGGAATTAAAGAAATACTAATCATTTCGACACCAGAGGATACACCACGCTTTGAACAACTGCTTGGTAATGGAGAAGAACTTGGACTCTCATTGTCATATAAAGTTCAGGAATCCCCTGACGGTCTAGCTCAAGCATTTCTAATAGGAGAAGAGTTTATCGGAGAGGATTCTGTTGCTCTTGTGCTCGGCGATAACATCTATTATGGTCACGGGTTTACAGAGTTACTTCAAAGAGCAGCTTCTTTAAAAGAAGGCTCAACTGTTTTCGGTTATCAGGTTCACGATCCAGAACGTTTTGGCGTTGTTGAATTTGATGATCATCAAAATGTGATTTCAATCGAAGAAAAACCTGAAATCGCTAAAAGTAATTACGCTATTACTGGACTTTATTTTTATGATAATCGAGTCGTTGATTTTGCTAAATCGTTAAAACCTTCTCGAAGAGGAGAACTTGAAATTACAGATCTAAACAAATGCTACCTTGAAGACAATTCCTTGCGTGTCGAGTTACTCGGTCGTGGATTTGCATGGCTCGATACAGGAACACATGAATCGTTGCTTGAAGCATCGACGTTTATCGAAACGATTGAAAGACGTCAGAAACTAAAAATCGCTTGTCTTGAAGAAATCTCATATCGCATGGGGTACATTTCTAAAGGACAGTTGATTGAATTAGCGCAGCCACTACAAAAAAATGCTTATGGGCAGTACTTGCTTCATGTTGCGAAAACAGTGAAAGATACTTCTGAAAAGAAAGCAGGTCTTACTTTATGAAAGCAATAAAAAGTAAATTAGAAGGCGTTCTTTTACTAGAACCTAACGTTTTTGGAGATCATCGTGGTTTTTTCATGGAGAGCTACAATCGCCAAGTTTTTCATGATTTAGGCATTACACATGAGTTCATTCAAGATAATCATTCACTTTCTAAAGAAGCCGGTGTGCTACGCGGTATGCATTATCAGTTGGAACCAAAAGCGCAAACAAAGCTCGTTCGAGTGGGATCAGGAGCAATCTATGACGTAGTGGTTGATATGCGGATTGGTTCACCGACCTATGGAGAATGGGAGGGATTTATTTTAAGCGAACATAATAAACGTCAGTTGCTTGTTCCAAAAGGCTTTGCACATGGTTTTTGTACGCTGACTGAGGATGTTAATGTTCTTTATAAAGTGGATGAATTGTATTCGGCTGAACATGATCGTGGCATTCAGTGGAATGACCCTGAATTAGATATTAAGTGGCCAGTGACAAACCCGATTCTATCAGAAAAAGATACAAAACATCCAACGTTGAAAGATACAGAAAATAATTTTAAATGGAGTGAATGATTATGAATTTAATCGTTACTGGTGGTGCTGGTTTTATTGGAAGTAACTTTGTCCGTCATATGCTCAATACATATCCTGACTATACAATCATCAATCTTGACTTGCTAACCTACGCAGGAAACAAAGAGAGTTTGGCTGATTTAATCGATAATCCTAAACATGTTTTTGTGGAAGGAAACATCACAGATCGTGATTTGTTAGATCAACTGATTACAGATTATAAAATAGACGGCATCATTAACTTTGCTGCTGAGTCGCACGTGGATCGCAGTATCTTGAATCCTGAAGTCTTCGTCGAAACAAATATTCAAGGAACATTGGCATTGTTAGACGCTGCTCGTAAGCACAAGTTGAAGAAGTATGTTCAAGTCTCAACAGATGAAGTGTACGGTTCGCTTGGAGCTGAAGGATACTTCACGGAAGATACACCGCTTGCACCAAATAGTCCATATTCAGCCTCTAAAGCTGGTGCAGATATGTTAGTCCGTTCATATTTTGAAACATACGGTATGGATGTCAATATTACGCGCTGTTCAAATAACTATGGACCGTATCACTTCCCAGAAAAATTAATTCCTTTAATGATTACGAATGCAATGGATCAAAAGAATCTCCCGATTTATGGAGATGGTGAAAATATTCGTGACTGGCTTCATGTAACCGATCATTGTGCGGCAATTGATTTAGTTTTCCACAAAGGTAAATCCGGTGAAGTTTATAATGTTGGCGGACATAACGAAAGAACAAACAATCAAATCGTTGATTTAATTGTTGACCGCTTAGATGTTTCGAAAGACTTGGTAACATACGTTGAAGATCGTTTAGGGCACGACCGTCGATATGCGATTGATCCAATCAAGTTAGAGACAGAACTAGGATGGAAACCAAAATATACGTTTGATACAGGTATTATTGAAACAATTGACTGGTACTTAGCAAACGAAGCTTGGTGGCGTCCACTTAAAGAAAAAGCAGAACTCGTGAAATGAAAAAAACTATCTTGATTACAGGTGCCAACGGACAATTAGGTACGGATTTAGTTCATTTAGTCGACTCCTCATTGTATGAAGTCGTTGCTTTTACGAAGCAGGGTTTAGATATTACAGATTATCCAGTTGTTGAAGAAACAATTCAACGAATCAAACCGGACTGGATTCTGCATGCAGCTGCTTATACAAACGTCGAAGCAGCTGAAGATGAAGGGAAGGAAATGAATTGGCTCGTCAATGCGACAGGTACAGAAAATGTTGCAAATGCAGCCAAGCAAGTTGGAGCAAAAATGGTTTATGTCAGCACGGACTATGTATTCGATGGCACAGAATCAACAGAGTATGAAGTGACAGATCAAGTTAACCCGTTGAATGAGTACGGCAAAGCTAAGTTGGCTGGAGAACAGGCTGTACAAAGTATTTTAGGAAGCGACGGATATATTGTAAGAACTTCATGGGTATTCGGTGTTCATGGTAATAATTTTGTTTATACGATGATGAAATTAGCTCAGACACGTTCTGAACTCAATGTAGTTGCTGATCAATTTGGTCGGCCGACGTTTTCAGAAGACTTGGCACGATTTATGTTATATCTTGTGGGAGATTCTAAAATTCCAGGTGGAATCTATCATTTTTCTAATGACGAATCCTGTTCGTGGTATGAATTTGCAACAGAAATTTTGGCAGATACCACTACAACAGTAAATCCATGTAATTCAGATGCCTTTCCACAAAAAGCAAAACGTCCGCAAAATTCAATCCTCAGCTTACTTTCTATAAGCAAGTTGAATTATACAGTGCCAACATGGAAAAATTCTTTAACAAGATTTAAAGAAAAAACTCTAGAAAATAAGGTGTGAAAATAGTGAATGTCACTTCGAAAATTTTAGTTACAGGTGCCGCTGGTTTTATTGGTGTGCATTTATCAAATCAGTTAACGAATCATGGCTATAGTGTAATAGGTTTGGATAATATGAACACCTACTACGACTTAAATTTAAAAAAAGACCGACTAGTTCAGCTAAACGATAATAAAAATTTTACGTTTGTTGAATGTGATTTAACAGATCGAGAACGTATTAATAAAATTTTTGAAGAACATCGACCGGTAATTGTCATCAATTTAGCAGCCCAAGCAGGAGTGCGGTATTCCATTGAGAATCCTTATGCCTATTTAGATTCAAATCTAACGGGATTCCTTAATATCTTAGAGGCTTGTCGGAACTATCCAGTCGAGCATTTACTGTATGCCTCGTCTAGTTCTGTATACGGTGGGAACAAGATTGCACCGTTCTCTACCAATCATAATGTTGATCATCCAGTCAGCCTTTATGCTGCGACTAAAAAATCGAATGAATTGATGGCACATACATACAGTCATCTCTACAATATCCCAACGACAGGACTTCGATTCTTTACAGTATATGGTCCATGGGGACGTCCAGATATGGCCTACTTCTCCTTTACAAAAGATATCCTTGAGGGGAATCCAATTAAAGTGTTTAATCATGGAAAAATGGAGCGTGACTTCACCTACATCGATGACATTGTAGAAGGAATCGTCAAACTCATTCCACTTGCACCAGAAAAGAATCCGGATTGGGATGAAAGCATTGACGAACTGGGTGCGAGTTTTGCTCCTTACCGTGTTTATAACATTGGAAATAACAGCCCTGTCCCATTAATGAAGTTCATTAATGTGTTGGAAGAAAAAATCGGTAAAGAAGCGAACAAACAGTATATGGAGATGCAGCCAGGTGATGTTCTTCGCACTTACGCAGATGTCTCTGAACTCGAGCGTGATATCGACTTTAAACCAAGCACAAGTATTGAAGACGGTCTTGGAAAATTCGTTGAATGGTACAAAGAGTACTACAACGTCAAATTATAAGAAAGGAGAGACTTACCATGAAAATCACAGTAGCAGGAACAGGTTATGTCGGTCTATCTATGGCCGTCTTACTCGCACAGCATAATGAAGTCACATCGATTGATATCATTAAAGAACGTGTCGAGCTCGTCAATGATCGGAAATCACCAATCGTTGATGCGGAAATCGAAAACTTCTTACAAAACAAAGAATTGAATCTGCATGCGACAACTGATAATTTTGAAGCTTACAAAGATGCGGAATTTGTCATTATTGCGACTCCGACGGATTATGATCCAACACGGAACTACTTTAATACTCGTACCGTTGAGAGCGTCATCGCGACAGTCCTTGCCATCAATCCGGATGCGACGATGGTCATCAAATCGACGGTACCGGTTGGCTACACACAAGAGCTAAAGGAGAAGTTCGATACACCAAACATTATCTTCTCACCGGAGTTCTTGCGTGAAGGACAGGCACTGCATGACAATCTTTATCCATCACGTATCGTTGTTGGTGAACAATCAGAACGGGCACAACAGTTTGCTGATCTCTTACTTCAAGGAGCCATTAAAAAGGATGTGCCGATTCTTTTGACAGATTCAACAGAAGCTGAAGCCATCAAGTTGTTCTCCAATACGTATTTAGCGATGCGTGTCGCGTTTTTTAACGAACTCGATACGTATGCAGAAGTCCGTAATCTTGATACAAAACAAATCATTGAAGGTGTCGGGCTTGATAGCCGGATCGGCAATCATTACAACAATCCTTCTTTCGGATATGGTGGGTACTGCTTACCGAAAGATACAAAGCAACTCCTTGCGAACTATGATGAAGTGCCGAATAACATCATCGGGGCAATCGTTGAAGCAAACCGGACACGGAAAGATTATATTGCGGATACGATCATCAAGCAAAATCCGAAAGTCGTTGGAGTTTATCGTTTGACGATGAAAACAGACTCAGACAACTTCCGTGCCTCGTCGATTCAAGGCATCATGAAACGGATTAAGGCAAAAGGAATCGAAGTGACAGTCTTCGAACCGGTATTGACGGAAGATACATTTTACAATTCACGTGTCATTCGTGATCTTGAAGCATTCAAGCAAGAATCAGATGTCATTCTTTCGAATCGGATGCATCCTGAGTTGAGCGATGTTGAAGATAAAGTGTATACGCGTGATTTGTATAGCCGGGATTAAAAGAGATATCTTGTAGATTGTTCTAAACCATAAACAAACCCTTAATTCGGAGACGAATAAGGGTTTGTTTTACATCACCAGATTAAATAATACCAGCGTGAAGTATAAATTTTTTAAGTTGAGTTTTTTGCGTTCGATTGGATATGTTTTTTTATGGATTCAATGAATGAAGAACAGAATTTTTTTTGAAAATGCTTCGAGTCTAACGGGAAAAGTAGTTGTTTTTCTCAACTATGAGAAAAACAACTACTTTATTTTTAGTCTGAAGTCGAATTTCGGTTAAACTTTTTTATTTTATTCTGCTTCTGTTTTTGAATCATTTTAACGAGTGATAAAAATATCATCTGTCCGTCTGTCGTGATAGGGAAAAAGTTAAATACGTTTGCTAAACAAAGTATTTTCACCACTACCCACGCTCCGCCGTCCCCTTCGACCCATATACCAAAAGAGAAAAGAAGTAATGGTGCTGAAACTGAAATGATCAGATTTTGCCAGTCTACATGAGTATTATGATAACGGACCGTCGGAGTCAGAAAACGGTCGAATGTCACGCGTGGCTGACGTCGGAAGAGAAGCGCAAAACACCAATGGATACTTTCATGAATAGTCACGACTAAACCAATTAACAGTACATAACTGATCAGGAGCAGTAGTGTCTCAGCTGTCATGTCGAGCAGAAATCCGTCGTGTCTGCATGAATAATCCAAATAAAGTGAACAGTACGATAAAGGCGAGATACATGAGGAGCGCCTGTAATGTGAGTGAGAAATGCGTATTCAGTTCTTCTTTCGTCATCACAGTAGAAATTTTCAGACCGGTCATCGTTGTCACAACACTGGTTTCATTGATTTGGAAAAGCTCATAAATGTAATCAATCAAAAAGATGACCGCCCAGATTACAGTTCCTACACCGATCAATTTTGTGAGTTTCATTTTGCCACCTCGTATTCTTTCTTTAGTATGAGATACAATACACCGAGCAAGAACAATAATGCAGGGTATAGCGCACCGTCTATGCTGACAAGTACTGATAGGAGAATAATTAAGATAATCGTCAAGACGGAAGCAATCGTCTCATTGATATTGCTTTGTGATTTCGGAAACAAGAATCCTGCAATTGTTGCCGCAAAAAAGATATTGATACCGTACAGATAAGGGTTCAAACTATTTGTCTCGACAATCCCGACATATAAGGCAGGGGCCATTAGAATGATCGACACTCCGAGTAGGGAGCCAAGCTCCATCAGCGGATGGATGCGGTATAATCCATACAGTTTGCGTACCGCCAACGTCGCATCTGCGTATGTGATCGTCACGATTCCTAAAATCGGCAAAAGGAATAACCACAGTTGCATCGTCCCCCCCAGACCCACTTGATAGAGCGCCCCGGCTGACATGACAGCTAATAATGCCCAGAAATAAAGGAAGTTCTTACTTCGAATAATGGCCGGCATCGTTGTTGCCAGTCCAATATTAAAAGCGGGCAAGCCCAACTTAAAGTAACTCTGACGCACATAAAGATGGTTGCGGGAGAAGAATAGGGTTTGCAGGAGATACGCAGCTCCTCCAATCAAGATGCTTCCTGCTAGTACGAATAGGGTTAGTGTAAGAATAGAGTACGGCAGCGTGCTGACCCAAACATCGATTTGAAATCGTGTCTTGATTAAATGGAAGGTCACCAGGCCGATTAGACATAAATCGAGCACGAATCCCAGGATGATGCGCTTAAGTCCGGACATTTTTTGTAACAGAGCTGCGTACAAAAAATCAAGAATCCAAAAGCTTGCGATAAAAACAGTATGTAGCGTCAAGAGCACAAGCAACGCAACTCCCCATTGCATCGGAATCAGCTTTAGTGCAGGTGCCACGATGATCATCAACAACTCAAAAAAGACAAGTGCGACACTCAACTTAAACAAGCGTTGACTGACATTAACTTCCCGTTCAGAAAAAGGAAGTGTTTGGGCGAAGAATAAAGAGTTCCGATTTAATGAGACTGTTGCGTTCAACAGAATGAACATGAACGTTCCTAAAATGAAAACGACATTGAAGTAACTGCTCAACGTCATTTTTCCTGCTAACAAGAGTGTCGCCTGATCAGCTTCTTTCGCATTGGTCGTCAACGTCGAAAGTTGGACCATATTTAAATAAAAGTATCCGAGGTAGGCTGCCGTCAGCAGTAGTAATAATCCGTAACGGTTCAATCGGCTACGAAAGAACGGACGATTGAACAAACCATGAAATGTATCGTTATAGAAGAACTTCAGAAGACATAAAATGTTTTTGGACGATGGCGAACTTCTCACGCAAGACCTCCTCTTGTTTTATGACTTGTGTCAATTCTTCGGGAGACCCCTCAAAGTGTATAAGGGAACCATGACGCATGAGTCTGACGTCATTAGGAAAACGATCAATCGTGTTCCGTTCATGCGATACGATGATGATTTTCTTCGTCTCGCCAACCGCTGCGAACAGCTCCTGTACAAGAAGGGATGTATCGAAATCCAGTCCGCCGAAAATTTCATCCGCGATTATATACTCAGTATTGGCAGCAAGTGCTGCAACAATTTGAATTTTCTTCTTCATTCCAAAGGAGTACGATTCGATGGTTTTATGTTGTCCATCCGCTAAATCGAGTAGTTCGATTAAGATGGGTGCTTTCTCATACTCACTTGTCTCGTATCGACTTAAAACGAACTGGACATATTCTTTACCTGTCATGTATCCAGGTAAATAAAAATCTGAAGGCAGATAGAAGAACTTTGACTTATATGCTTTGCTACCTGGAGATAATGCATCAATCAAAATCTCACCACGATCTGCTTCGAGTAAGTTTGTCATCATGTTTAGTAATGTCGTTTTCCCACTACCATTTGTCCCGACGATCACAGAAACACCGGTTTTTGAGAACGTTGTTGATAATTGATCAATAATACAATTTTTTTTGAACGACTTCGTTAACTGTTTGATTTCAATCATTTTCTCGCCTCCTAAGAAAAACGGGAGCCCGAAGAGCCCCCGCTTATTAAGTACGTTACGAGGCTTTACAGCCAATACCCATTTGCCAAATCTTTGGCCAATTCAGCTTTACGTTTCCGTTAAAGCTGTAGCCGCGGCTTGTGCAATAAAAGGCATATGCAAAAATTCCAACTAAAAGGACTAACGCAAAAACCATCCAGAACCATTTGTTTTCGATCATGTTAAAGAACTTTTCTTCCAATGATAACTGATACGACACGAACATTGCAGACATCCGAATTCCTCCTTTCTCTTTTAAGATAGAAAGTTATTCATCCTCATGAAACATGGCATTAGTTTTTTGAAGAGAAAATTAAAACTTCCTTCCACTTGATTGTAACAAAAATTCCAATATTAGGAACGAGTCCTTTTGGAGCATCTTACTCAACGAATAATCATGACTTTTCTACCGAGGATTTCTTTAATACTAGTACTCTACTAACTAGTTTTATAAAAATCTGATTGAAAAGTCCTGAAAAAATTAAAGATTATTCTCATAGTCAAATTAGATATATTATGGGGAAAATGTTTGATATTACATAATAATTGAGAAAATGATCACATGATGGTCCTATTTCAAAAACAGATATTTTATATGAAAACGTAAAAATCTCAGAAACACTTCGTCAATTGCATGATAAAGGGATAAGTATCTCTTTGGATGATTTTGGAAAAGGATATTCCTCTATTTCTTATCTACAGGACTATCCGATTGATACGATTAAAATAGATCGTAAGTTTATAAAGGATATTGATTCAGAAATTCGTGCCCGTTCCATCGTAAGGTCCGCAATTTTTATTGGTCAAGAGTTTAGATTGAATATTGTAGCGGAAGGCGTAGAAACTGCTGCGCAATTACAAGTTCTTCGCGGATTAGATTGTCCTACTATTCAAGGCTATTTATTCAGTCAACCTTTACTAGAAGCGGATTTTGCTGAAGTATTATCACGTCAACTGTTACTACCGAAAGAAAAGATTACTAATAAAGAGATTGCTACGTTATCGTTGCAGGCAAAATTGACAATTGATCGTATTGACGACGTGCCTGTGAAAATTGGCTCCTCTGTCATCATGGTTTGCAGAACTAATTTGAAAAACTTAACTTTTTATTCTAACATTTGTTTTCCTGTTAAAGAAGAAGTGGAGTATAGATTAACTGTAGAATTAACAGATAGATTTCAGTAAGAAGTTAGTCTAAGTAACAATATTAAGAAAGAAACAATCAAATAGTACAAACTTTCCGATTTTTCTACATTTTAAAAAGTTCATGGGTAGAGTTATTATATGAATGGGATTGAATAAAAAGTGAATGGGGAATTGAGGGGGAAATACTTTCTAAAAGGAGGTTCTTCTCATGACACATTTTGAATATCTAGACCACTATTTGAAAACGCATCTTTTTTATAGTAAATCGACAATCAAAGCATATCGCAGTGATTTACGACAAATGAAAAATAATCAAATTGAATGGTCGACGAAATCCTTGCAACGTTACTTTAATGAGTTGATTAAACGATACAAACCAACGACCGCTATGCGGCGATATCATGCCTTGATGGCACTCGGAAATGAACTCATCCGAGCGAAACGTCTCAAAGTTAATCCGATGAAACAAGTCCGTCCGATTGTTCACCAGCATATCCAACAACGTGAGCATCATCCACTCGAAGAAACGATTCAAATGATTCGTCACATTACGGATCCGACCTATCGTCTCTTCTTTGAACTCATCAGTCAAACGGGCCTCCGCTTCATGGAGGCCCGTTTGTTGTCGATTGAAGATATTCAGTTCGAGAAGTTAGCGTTATTCGTGAGACACGGGAAAGGCCGACGCTTACGAACGGTTCCGCTTGGAGAAGGACTTGTGAGTAAGCTTCGAACGTTTTTAGAAGGACGGAAGACAGGACTCGTCTTTCAGTCTGTCCGAGGCAAAGCCATCAATGAGCAGTCGGCTCGTGATGCATTACGTAAGCAGTCGCTTGCTAAGCGTGGACGACCGTTACATCCGCACGACTTACGTGTGTCGTTTGCGACGTATCTCTATCAGACAGGCAACCGTAAATTGCTTGAGATTCAGCAGTTACTTGGTCACGGCAGCTCCCGAACGACAGAAGGCTACATCATCAGTCAGGAAACGAAGCTCCAGCAAGTCATCGATGCATTGTCGGCGTAAGGCGGTTGATCGAGGACCGGGCGGCTTCTGACGACGGTAAGATATACTGTTGCGTCGTCTTCGCGTCACTATGGCCGAGCAGGCGCATGACAGTCAGTAAATCAGCTCGATGTTCCCGGTAAATTGTCGTCGCGAACGTGACCCGTAAATCGTGTGGTCGGAGTGTCCGTTTTAAGACTTGCTCGCTGGCAAGCCGGAGTTGTTTTCGCGTCTGATTCGGATCCAGCAAACCACCAGCAGTGTTTTGAAATAAGGGACCGTCATTGGGTTGAACATCGAGATAGCGTATCAGGACAGTGACCAATTCGTCATGGAGCGGAACGTAACGTGTTTTCTGTCCCTTGCCATGACGGACAAACAGTTGCCGTTCGCTCAGGTCAAGATCGGTACGGTTGAGTTGTCGGGCTTCGTTGAAGCGAAGGCCCGTATGTAAGAGCAGGAAGTAGAACGTATACATCGTATCGTCTTGCAGGGTCTCAATGATACGTCGCGCTTCGGTGTAACTAAAGGCAGTCCGGTGTTTCGGTAACGGACGCGTCGGTTTCTTAATTCGGGATAAGGGGTTCGAGGGAATGGATTTTTCAGCGACTAAGGCGTCAAATAGTGTCGCGAGTGCGTTGATTCGCCGAGAGACAGTGGTCGGAGCGTAGGTTTGTTTTAACAACGTGATGTAGCGATGCAAGGAAGGAATGTCGATGGATGCAGCGTGGGTACAGAAATGACGGACGTCGGCACGATAGGCTTTCTTCGTCAGCAGGCTGTAGCTCGGTGACTGTTCAATGATCGTCAGTAACCGGTCCAAGTAAAACGTCATCATAGGAGGATGTCCTGGACTTTCTGTTTGAGTTCCGACTTGAGCGACCGGAGGCGGGCCGGAGAGTAGCCGAGGCTGTCCTCATTACCGTGAAGAAGAGCTTGCAGGATAGCGAATTCCTTCCGAGATAGTTCCTGTTTCAGTTGATCGAGTAGATAAGTGAACGAGACTTGCTGCTGACGGGGGAGTTCCGGTAACGTCTCGACGGCGACTTCGCCGGCAAGCGTCCGGTTGCGGGTTGCTAAGTAATCGAGCATTGCGCCTTTCGCGCGAATCCGGGCGAAGGTGACGGTCATGACTTTACCTTCTTCGATTGATTTCCAAAGTCGGAGCAGGGCAGCCTGGCGGCATTCATCCTGTTCATTCGGGTGAATCGAAAGGCGGGAGAGAAGAGAGTTGACGAGGGGAATCCATTGTTTTAAAGCTTCATTCATGACGAGAGCATCCAATCTGAGATATGCATATCTATGTATTCCGCGGTAGTTTCAGTATAAGTAGAGTTATCCGCTCTTTTCAAATCGTCTTTTTTGAATTATGCCAACGGTTTTCTCAGCTTTTCTAACACCTATCTTCTTCATTTTCTCCATTTAACCGCTGATTCTTCTTGAAAAACCGCCTTTTTCCGCCACTCGCTTCAGGATAACTCTACTTATCCAAGCGGATGTTCGGGAAAAAATAAAAAACCTGAATCCGAAAGGGAGACAGGTTGAAAAACTAAGAAATAAAGTGGGACTCAAATTAAAATCGGTTATCTTCAGCGGATACATCGTTGGATACTTTTCCGGTGAAGATGAAGTGATAGACTTCGATAATGAGGCAACAAACAACAATAATATACAGAAAGAATGAAATCCAACTATAGTTAAATGTTGCTGGGATTAAGTAACTTAAAAACGAAAACTGTTCATTAATTATGGTATAAGCGAACGCTAAAATCAGTGTAAAAATCATCAATCTTCGATTAAAGTTCAATGGTAAACGATTAATAAATTTCGTTACTCCAACAATAAGACAAATAAATGCTAAGAGGAAAAAGGCAGAATTGATTTGATTAACAATCAACAGCTCATTGAATCCAGTCATATTACTCGAAATGTGAATGATCCATCCAACGACTAAAGAAAATACACCTATCTTTAAGTTTAACGATCCCGCGCGGAGTTGAGGAATTAGTTCATGATGATGCTTGATTATCACAATAATGATAGCGATTAAAGAAACTCCCAGTAAAAATGACATAATTAATCTCCTTTGTTTTATCAATATAAGGATAGTATAAATTAAATTCCCTTAATTTTACTAATTTATTTGATGGATAAGGAAATGATTAAAATATAAAGGGTGATAGATTCAAATAAGATGAAAAAGTATAAATAAAGAATGTTTTAAGCGAAACAAGGGTAACTGTAACTGTTAGCTAAGGAAAGAAAAACTGACACTTACGGAGGTAGGGAAATGAAGCGACTGGATGGATTTCCAACATCGTACTGGCGGACTTCGATTGAACCTTCAACTTATCCACAGCTAGACGATAACCTGACGAGTGATGTCGTCGTCATTGGAGCCGGAATTGCAGGGCTCGTCACAGCCGTTCAACTGATTGAACAGGGCTATGACGTGACCTTAATTGAAGCAGACCGGATTGCGAGCGGGACGACCGGTTATACGACAGCGAAGGTCTCATCACAGCATGGCTTGATTTATGACGAACTGATTCAGACATTCGGCGAAGAGAAAGCGAAACTCTATCACGAAGCGAATGAAGAAGCGATTCGGTTCCTGCGGGATCAGACGACACGTCTTGCGATTGAGTGTGAGCTCGAGGAACAGGATGCCTATCTTTATGTCGCGTCAAGCGGACCAAAACACAAGCAACTGGCCAAGGAAGCGGATGCCTACAGCCGGCTTGGTATTAATGGAGGAGATGCGACGGATGAGGTCAAAAGCAAGTTACCGTATCCGGTCGAACAAGCACTCGTGATCCGTCAGCAAGCCCAGTTCCATCCGGTCAAATACTTACTTGGTCTTGCCCGTCATTTCACGGGACAAGGCGGAAAGTTGTATGAACAGACGCGGGCGACGTCTGTCGAGTCGAAACGGACGCCGACCGTGTTGCTTGAATCGGGTCATCAGATTGAAGCGAAAAAGGTCATCGTCGCGACACACTTTCCGTTCAACGACTTTAAGGGACTCTACTTCTCGAAACTCGAAGTGCACCGGTCGTATATCGTATCCGGACTGGTCCAGGAGGATTTTCCGGACGGTATGTTCATGAGCGCCGATAAACCAAGCCGGTCGCTCCGTCATTTGCACACGGCAGACGGGAAACGGCTTGGACTGTTCGGCGGGGAAAACCATCTGTCGGGCCATCAGATGGATACAAAAACAAACTATCAAGCGTTGGCCCATTTCGCAGCGAGTGAGTTTGGTGTAGCTGAAATTGACCAATTTTGGTCGGCGCAGGATTTGATTTCACTCGATAAAGTGCCGTATATCGGACAGATGACGAGTGACGATCCGAACATCCTGATTGCGACCGGATTTGCCAAGTGGGGGATGACGAACGGGATTGCGGCGGGACTGCTCTTGTCCGATTTATTAACGGGAACGCCGAACCGTTTCCGGGGATTGTTTGACCCGAACCGGTCGAAGTTGCATAAGCAGGATGCGAAACAATTCGCGAAGAACAATGCCGATGTTGCGATTGAATTACTGAAGGGAAAAGTAAGTCGCGCCAGTCAATCGGCGGACAACCTCGGAATCGATGAAGGCGGGCTCGTCCGGCATGCCGGAAAGACGGTCGGAGGATACCGTGATGAATCCGGTGAGTTGCACCTCGTCAAAACGACCTGTACGCATATGGGGTGTGACGTCAAATGGAACAACGGGGAACGGTCGTGGGATTGTCCGTGTCACGGCTCACGGTTTGATTACGAGGGGAATGTCTTAGAAGGACCGGCAGTGAAGCCGTTGAAAAAATTGAACTGATCCTAAATCGTCTCTATTGCTAGAGGCGGTTTTTTAATTGAGGTGGAAGAAATATCTTGAAACTTTCTTTTGCTGGAGAGTTAATAGTTTTGTGGCCGTCTGACCTTAAATATTTCGAATGATATCAGAATTTAATATTCATTCTGTTTTTCGATGTGCTATAATTACCAGGTATTAAAAATATTCAAGCGTTTAACTATATCGGTCGGGTCGATCTTCATGTGGATGTTACGAATTCACCGTCACGAACGCCGTTTACAGGTTTCATATCAAGTTCATTTCATTGTAGCGTCGTGAACGCTGTACGAATTCGAGGAGGAAGCAACACATGAGTAAAGAAAAAATCGCCCAGCTTCGCAAACACGTTTCACCTTTTGAGAAGGCAGACGTCAAATCCAGCGTCCGGCAGATGATTAACACGATTTTGCCGTTTCTCGTCGCCTGGTTCCTGGCTTATCAGGCCTTGCAGATTTCCGTTTGGCTCGCTGTCCCGCTTGCGATCGTCGCAGCCGGTTTCGTCGTGCGGATGTTCATCATCTTCCATGACTGTACACACGGGTCATTCTTCAAAAACAAAAAGGCCAACGCAATCGTCGGAACGATTACAGGCATTCTGACTTTATTCCCGTACGAGAAATGGAAACGGGAGCATTCGATCCACCACGCATCCAGCGGGAACTTGGACAAACGCGGTGTCGGTGACATTTGGGTCATGACGATCGAAGAATATGTCGAAGCTTCAAAATGGACGCGTCTGAAATACCGTCTGTACCGGAATCCGCTCGTCATGTTTGGTCTTGGACCACTCCTGTTGATTCTTGTCGTCAGCCGGTTCAACCGGAAAGATGCCCGCAAAAAAGAACGGATCAATACGCATGTCATCAATGCGTCACTGATCGTCTTATACGGGATCATGATTTACTTCATCGGATGGCAGGCGTTCCTGATCATTCAAGGAACAACGATGTTCACGGCAGGCGTCCTCGGAATCTGGTTATTCTACGTCCAACATACGTTCGAAGACTCGTATTTCGAGGATGAGAGCGAATGGGATTACGTCAAGGCCGCCATCGAAGGCAGCTCGTACTATGAATTGCCGAAAGTCTTGCAGTGGGTGACAGGGAACATCGGTTTCCACCACGTTCACCACCTAAGTCCGCGTGTCCCGAACTACAACTTAGAAAAAGCGCATACGGCAACACCACCGCTTCAAAAAGCAACGACAATCGGCTTGTTCTCAAGTCTGAAGTCGCTGCGTTACAAGCTGTATGACGCAAAAAATAAAACGTTCGTGACGTTCGGGGAAATCAAGCATCTCTTGCGTGAACCGAAAACGTCCATCTCATAAACGATAGGGTCTTACTTCTTTTTCAAAGGAGTAAGACCTTTTTGTGTTACGGCCTCCGACTTTTGCCGTATGTCTCGCCCTGGAATCCATGGTACGATGGCAAGTATTGAAAGGAGGGATGTTCGGATGCGTCGTCCATCGATCGGCTACATCATGGCAGGAGCTATTTTACTTTTATTATTCGGATTCAGTTCGATGAGTTATCAGCAGCAATCCTTGATTCCGTTTCTGACGAATCATATCCCACTCGGATGGGTCTACGCCTTTTCGTTCGTCTCGTTTCATTATGAGGTGCCGATCAGTGTCGCGGCACTTGGGCCCGCAGCATTCCTTGAGTTTTTCATCCGTAAAGGGATGCATGCCGGTTTGTTCTTCATCCTCGGGACAAGCCTCGTCCATGTCTTGCGTCTGCGCGGCTATCGTCCGGTTCCGGCTGCCTTCTTTGCCGCGACGACAGCGATGACCGTCGGAGTGGTTGATGAGTTTCATCAGCAATTGACCGGCGGACGGACTCCGCTCGTCGGAGATGTCATCATTGACGGAAGTGGTGCGGTCTTCGGGATTGTCCTCTATACGGCTCTGCGTCTGTTCCTAAAAGCCGACCGGCTCGTCAAGTCAGAATACCGGCAATCGAGTTGAACACAAAAATACCCGGTCGTCTCAATCTTGCTGAGGCGACCGGGTATTTGAACGATTAAAAACGTTGGACCCATTCAATTTTATATTGCGTCCGACCGAATTGTTTACGAAGCATCGTATCTGCTTTTTTCCGCGCTGCCGTGTGGTCACCGGCTTTAATGATCAGCCGATCTGTGTCCACGATTTCATCCTGTTCGATAACTTGATATTGAATCGTATATTCTTTATTAAACAATCCGAATACTCCCAAGAAATTCACTCCCATATTCTTCATTCTATTAGTTATTATATGGTATTAAATTGTGGAATGCAATTTAAATAAATGACTTTTGACTTACCTGGTAAGAAAACGTTTATGGTTCTAAAGAATCATGGTAATGATATTTCAAATGTTACAAAGAATGCTCGTATGACTGGGTAAATATCAGGAAAATTTAATTTTTCTAGAATCTAGATATATTCAATTTAGGTATTTAGTAATGCTTTAAAAAGATTTATTTTTATTTTTAAAATATATTTAAGGATAATGTTTTTTTTATTAACAAGAATTGCCTTGGAACTCTTATGGAATTATCGGTATGATAAGAGGAGTGAGAAAAAGAGGTGAACCAATGCATGAGGAAGTGAAACAAATCAGACAGAGACAACAGTCCGCGACCGTACGAGAGCGACTTTATTTTTGGTTACTCTTGCTGAGTACACTCGTAACGGGTTGTGGCTTAATCATCGGGATTCTGACACTTGAAACAATCGGGATCATAATCGTTGGAACGGTCCTTCTTTTACTCGGTATGTTCTGGGTTCGTCAGTGGATTCGTGTCATGACCATCCGGACGGACGGGATGGTGCTGAGTGAACAGCAGCAACCACTTGTTTATGAACAACTTCGGCAGGATGCGGAACGACTGGGATTCTGGAAGGTGCCGGAAATCATCGTAACAAACCATAAGACAATCAAACGTCCACGGACGATCGGCTTGTTTCAAAAGTATCTGCTTGTCTTACCAACCGGTTATCCGGTAAATGCGACGACGCGTTTCGAACTGTTGCGCGAGCTCGTCCATTTAAAACAGAACCACGAAGAGAAACGGATGCTGCTGTTGCTCGGGAGTTGGGTGCCGTTCCTGAGAAGTGCTTATCTCCGGGCATGCGAAGAGACGGCTGACCGGCAGGCACTGGCTTGTCTCGCAGAAGAGGAGCGTGTGCCGGCGCTTGTCCGGTCCGTTGTCGGTCCTGTCTCCTGGCAGACGTTGCACCTTGATGCCTATATCGGTCAAAAACGCCAACCGATGCCGTTTGCCGCAGCGCTCAGTGAATTGTTCCGAAATCAGTCGTCCATTTCCCGGCGGTTGACGTTTGCCGGACTCGACGCTCCGCGAAAACAGTCGGCCCGTATTGCGAGTGCCGCCGTCGTCAGTCTGAGCTGTCTGGCCCTGGCAGGACTGGTCTTCGCCGTGACAAAGCTTGAGTTGCCCACTTGGTTGCCGAACGGTGCCTCTTCCGTTGCCGAGCAGACGGCGAAAGAAGATCTCGGAGAATCGAAACTGATGGCGGCGATTCAAAAGGGGACGCTTGCAGAAATCGAAACGTTGATTCCGAAGAGTGATATGCAGGCAGTCGATGCCGACGGCGATACGGCCCTGCATTACCTCGGGTACCGGAAGTCGAGTGAGGGGCTGGAGACGGTCTTTAAAGCCTTGCTTGCTGCCGGCAGTGATGTTGACGCCGTCAATGAGTTCGGCGAACGGCCGTTCATCACAGCGGTCTACAGCAACAACAAGGAATTGGTGGAGCTGTACTTGGAACGGGGCGAGAAAATCAATCAACAGGACGACGAGAAATATACACCGCTCCATCACGCGGTTGAAGGTGAAGGAAAAGAGACCGTCCAACTGTTGCTTGAGCGGGGCGCCGACCCGGCAATCAAAAATGCCGATGGGTATACGCCGCTGATGATGGCACAGGAGTATGAACTGGATGACATCATCACCTTGCTGAAACAAAATCAGACCCAGACGTTATGAAGACAACAACAGGAGAGGATATGATCCGCCTCCTGAAAACACAAAAAAGACCGGCAGTTAAGCCCGGTCTTTTTTTGCGGAATTATTTTGTTTCTGCTTTTGTATCGACGATCCGGCCTTCGATTTTGTAATCGACTTGACCAAGTGATTTCGTGAAGTCGCGGAGGTTTTCCCAGTCCGAGAGACCAAGATCCGTCACACGACCGTCTTTATAAGCCACTTCGAACGGTGTAAGTCCGTCGCCGCCTTTAGCTGTGAAGGCATTCGTTGCGATGACGTACGTTTTCGTTAAATCAAGGGCTTCAAACGTGTCGCCGTTTTTGACTTCCATTTTCGTGACACGGTCGCCTTTTGCGAGTTTGCTGCTGTATTCGAATTTCATACCTGAAACGTGGAGGAAACCGCCGTTTTCGATTGGAGCGACGCCAACGCTGATTTCAAGCAAGTCTTTGATTTCCTGACCTGTCAATTGTGCTGTCGCGAGTGTGTTACCGAACGGAAGTGTCGTCAAGACTTCACCGACCGTGAGTGGACCGGCATTGATGGCAGCACGGATTCCACCACCGTTTTGCATCGCGATGACTGTATCTTTGTTGTATTCTTTCGCTTTTTGGAGCATCCCGTCTGTGATCAGGTTTCCGAGTGCCGTTTCGCTGTTCCGGACACTGACTTCTCCACGTGGATTCACGAGTTCGTTGACGATGTTCGCGCCGACTTCTTCGTTTTTCAGTTCTGTGATTTGATCAGCGTACGGTTTAAGGATAGACGCGGCAGTAGCATCTTCCGCTGCTTTTGAAACGTCGATCAATGATCCTTTATACTCTGTCAATTTCCCTTTGTAGTCGAACGTCAGGTTAAGATTTCCGAGGAAATCACCGTACTGGTAAGCTTGAGCGATGATGGTCGGCTCTGCTTTACCCGGTACGACCGTATCATCCACGACGACCGGTGTTTCAAGTTTCGTATGCGAGTGACCACCAACGATGACATCGATGCCGTCCACGTTACGTGCGAGCAACTGATCATTGTCGACGGCCGGATTGTCATCAAAACCGATGTGTGTCAAAGCAACGATTTTATTGACGCCACGGTCTTCGAGTTTTTTGACGGCTGCTTTCGCACTGTCGATGTAGTTCGCGAAGGCGACAGTTCCCGGACTCGAGATATCGGCCGTCTCTTCTGTCGTCAGACCGAAGAAACCGATTTTTTGTCCTTTGTATTCTTTAATGATGCCTTGATAGATTTTGCCTTTTTCAGGACCGGCTGTGATTGTTTTCGATTGCAGACCGCCGAGTAATTCGTTTTTGCTGAAATCGACGTTCGCTGTGATGAACGGGAATTTCGCTTTCTTGACGAATTCCTGTAACGCTAAGTGGTTGTCCGCATCCCCGAGATCGAACTCGTGGTTACCGAACGTCATCATGTCGTATTTCATATAGTTCATCAGCTCGAGATCGGCTTGTCCTTTGAACTTGTTGAAGTAAAGGGAACCGGAGAAGACATCGCCTGCATCGAGTAACAGTGACGGTGTACCGTCTGCTTTATAGGCAGCGCGGAGTTCTTTAATGACAGTCGCGCGTTTTGGTGCTTTATCGAGGTTGGCGTGCGTATCGTTCGTGTGCAGCAAACCGATTGAGAAATCATCTTTATTGATATCAAGGACGTTGATTTTTGCTTTGAGGGTGATTGTTTTGCCGAGACGTGTGTAACTCGCAACGGCATATTTCACGCCGGCTTCGCTCGTATCGACTTTCGACCAGCGGACCGGTTTGTCATAGACACGGCCTGTCGCATAGAGGACAGCCAACGTTTTCGGAAGTTCCGGTTTTTCACCGACATAGATTGTCTGTTCTTTGACACTTTCGACGAACTTCACGGCATAGTTTTGAATGAGGATTTTGACTTCGATCGGCGATTTCTTCTTGCCATACGTTCCTTTGACCGTCTGATAGCGGTTGAATATGTGACGGTCATAACTTTTCCACGTGATTTTCTCGCCCTTGTATGTAGCTGGTAACTTGACCGGGGCACCTTTTGTGAAGACGAGTGACTTGAGTTTGACCGTTTTGACTTTGACATGCGTTGCTGCCGATACAGTAGTCTGGGCAACCGGCACGATTGCCGATGTCGTCAGGGCGACAGCAACGGCTGCCGCGTAAAGCGGTTTTGATTTATACATACGTAGAAATCCTCCTTCAAAGTGGGTGTATGAATACAAGGTCGAAATGCGATCGTTGACCTCTTCTTCTACTATAAGTCGTTCTTGGTGGATGGTGCGATAAAACTTTTGTAAAATTCGTAAATTCTTAGGTCGGACGACATGACAACCAGGGATAGACGTCCGTTTTAGTCTGTTTTTCTGGTTAATTTGACCTAAACATGTAAAATGATAACGCTTTCATTATAATCTGTCCGAGTGAAAAAAGAAACGGAAATATACATCAATTCGTCAAACATTCCCATTAATTGATAATCTACTGGTGGAGTTCGGCGTATGAGTTCGGTATGATGAAGAAATGAGGAAACCGCGGGAGGAGAGCAATAAGACGATGAAAGAGACGATTCAAGGCACCATGGTTCTGGTCATCTTATGTGTGATGAGCATTTTATTGATCTGGGGATTGTCATCCCCGCCGACGACGATTGAATTTCCACTTCTATCCCATTCGAAACCAGTCAGCAACGATGTCTTGTCCATCGTTGCCGACTGGTTTTTTTGTCGGGGAGAAAGCTACAGTTTGGTGTCGGTTTGCCCAATACATTGACATGAATTTTAACGATGGCTAGAATTGATTAAGTGTATGGCACCCGGTGCCTGCTTTTTTAATAGGAAAAGAGTGCTTGAAAAGGAAGGGAGGAATGAATCAACGTGCAGGCGTCTGCCTGTCCGCGGTCGGTCGTTCGTTTGAAGAATCGCGAACGGAGCCCGTCTTTTTATTTTGAAGTGGATGCAACCGAACTAAAATACATGTACCTTTACAGATCGGAAGGAAATTAATTATGTGGAAAGAAATGAAAAGCATCATCCGCGAACAAGTGGAGAATTTTCCGCTGATTCGCCGTCTCGCCCGTTATGAGATTAAATCGGCGCACGCGGAGCAACGACTTGGACTTTTGTGGGAGCTGCTCAATCCCGGCTTACAGATCTTTATTTACTGGTTCGTCTTTGGTGTTGGTCTGAAAGGGAACAAAAACGTCGACGGTGATACACCGTTCATCGTCTGGCTCCTCTGCGGGATCGTCGTCTGGTTCTTCATCAATGATGCCTTGCTGCGCGGGTCGAACTCGATCAACAGCCGCCTGGCGATGGTGACGAAAATGCGTTTCCCGATGAGTGCGATTCCGTCGTATGTCATCTTATCCCGGATGTACCAGCATTTCGCGATGCTCCTGATCGTCTTCATCGTCATCATCCTGAACGGTATTCCGATCACCTGGAAGTTACTCCAACTCCCGTATTATATGGCGGCTACTTATATCTTCGTCTACGCGTTCTCCCTGTGTTTCTCGACATTGATTACGCTCGTCAAAGACATTCAATTGTTCCTGCAATCGATGATGCGGATGCTGTTTTATCTGACACCGATTCTGTGGAACATCGAACGGTTCCCGGATGTCTTACACGGTGTGCTTCGTCTGAATCCGGTCTTTTACCTCGTGGAAGGATACCGCGCGAGCCTGCTCGGCGGAGCCTGGGTTTGGCAGGAGTGGCCGACGGGACTTTATTTCTGGAGCGTGACACTGCTCTTGTTCACAGCCGGAACGTTTTTACACATCAAGTTCCGTAAATCATTCACCGAGCTCGTTTAAGGAAGGAAATCGCCATGTCTATGATAAAACTCGACCATGTCACGAAACGGTTCGATATGGTCACGACGACAAAAGAAAAATTCAAGTTACTGTTTAAGAATCAAAGTAAAAACGTCAAGACGTTTACGGCACTCCGCGATGTCTCCCTTGATATCGGGTCCGGTGAAGTCGTCGGTCTCGTCGGAATCAACGGTTCCGGGAAATCGACGCTGTCGAACCTGATTTCCGGTATCATCTATGCCAACGAAGGCGACGTCGAAATCAACGGGGAAGTGGCAATCATCGCCGTTTCCCAAGGGTTGAAAAACGTCTTGACCGGCCGTGAGAACATCCACCTGAAATGTTTGATGCTCGGGATGGACGATGCAGAAATCGAACGCCGGATGCCGGGGATCATTGATTTCGCGGACATCGGGGATTTCATCGATCAACCGATTAAAAAATATTCAAGCGGGATGAAATCACGGCTCGGATTTGCGATCGCCGTCAATGTCGATGCCGACATCCTGATCGTCGATGAAGCGTTGTCGGTCGGTGACCAGACGTTTTACAACCGGTGTATCGACAAGATGAACGAGTTCAAGAACGAAGGCAAGACGATCATCTTCGTCAGTCACTCGTTGAACCAGATCCGGAGTTTCTGTGAGCGGGTCATCTGGCTCGAATACGGACAGGTCAAGCTCGACGGGACGACGAAGGAAGTCGTACCGGAATACAAGAAGTTCCTGACCGAATACAAGAAGCTGACGAAAGAAGAACAGCACCAGTACCGGCGGGATCGTCTGAAGGAACAGAGTGCCCAGGCGAAACCGGGCAAGAAAAACATGGATGCCGAAGATACGGTCAAACATCCGGGATGGATCTTGTCAGGGATCAGCTTACTCGTACTTGCAGCCGGCAGTCTGATGGTCATCGATGAGACACCGTCATTCGCGACATTTACAGAAGCTTTCACTAAACTATTTTAAGAACGGATCAGAGACGTGTGTCTCTGGTCTTTTTTTGAGTAAAACAGGGAAAAAGGGACTGGAAAGCGAATGCTTACGAGTAACGGATCAAGTGCTGAGGAGGAATGTACGTGTCGAAAGTCAGAAAAGCCATCATCCCGGCAGCCGGTCTCGGGACCCGGTTTTTACCGGCGACGAAAGCGATGCCAAAAGAAATGTTACCGATTTTAACGAAACCGACCATTCAGTATATCGTCGAAGAGGCGGTGGCATCGGGGATCGAACAGATCATCATCGTCTCCGGACGGAACAAGCGGGCAATCGAAGATCATTTCGACCACGCACCGGAACTTGAGAACATCCTGCGTCAAAAAGGGAAACTCGACTTGCTGAAAGAGGTCGATGCCTCGACGACGATGGCGGAGATTCATTATATCCGTCAAAAGGAACCGAAAGGACTGGGACATGCAATCTGGAGTGCCCGGCATTTCATCGGCGATGAGCCGTTTGCCGTCTTGCTCGGGGATGATATCATCGTCTCGGAAGAACCGGGTCTAAAACAACTGATTGATCAATACGAAGAACTGGACGCCTCGGTCGTCGGTGTCCGGCACGTCCCGACGGAAGACACACATCGGTACGGCATCATTGATCCGTTGAATCAGACAGGACGCCGTTATCAGGTACGTCAGTTCGTCGAAAAACCGGTCCAGGGAACGGCACCGTCGAATATGGCGATCATCGGACGTTACATCCTGACGCCGGCGATTTTTGAATACCTGGCGACCCAAGGAGCGGGATCGGGTGGAGAGATTCAGCTGACGGATGCAATCGAACGGCTGAATGGACAGGAAGAGGTCTACGGATATGAGGTGGAAGGGAAACGGTTTGATGTCGGGGAGAAGATGGGGTACGTCGAGACGACGTTAGCCTTTGCGCTCGAAGACGCAGAGATTCAGGCAGACGTCCGGCAGTTACTCAAACGGTATGTCGAGAGCTGGCAAGATTAAAAAAACAGGGGTGACGGATGAGAGTTCCGTTACCCCTGTCGAAAGAGAGTGGTTGTCAGCTTGATGTGTCACGTTTGCTTCGTGTTCATGTACGTTTTCACTTGCGGTGCCCGGTAAGAGCGGAAGCGTTCGAGCAACCGTTCCGGATCCGATTCGACGAGCAGCATCGACGCGTGCTCGGCAATCAGGAAACCTTGTGTCTCCATTTGCTGAAATAACGCGACGAGCGGATCGTAATAGCCGTCAATGTTTAAGAGGCCGCACGGCTTTTCGTGAAGACCAAGCTGTGCCCAGGTAAAGACTTCGAAAAACTCTTCCATCGTTCCCGGACCACCGGGTAAGATGATGAAGCCGTCGGCCAGTTCTGCCATCTTCGCCTTGCGGTCATGCATCGATTCGACGAGGTGAAGTTCCGTCAGGTTCGGATGGGCAATCTCCTTTTCCTGCAAGAAATGAGGCAGGACACCGATTGCCTGTCCGTTGGCTGCGAGGACAGCATCCGCAACGGCGCCCATCGTCCCGACACGTGAACCGCCGTAGACAAGTCCGATTTGATGCGCTGCGAGCGTCGTCCCGAGTGTTGTTGCGGCTTGGCGGAAAACGGGTGTTGCTCCATCTTTAGAACCACAAAATACTGCTAACTTATTCATCCATAGGTCCCCCTTGTTAAAAATCGTCTTCTGTCAACATATCATAACAGGATGTTTCGAATAAGAGGGATTTTGTAAGTTTTTGACGAAGAAAAACAAATCAAGAAACGTCGAAGTGGAGGAGGAAGTAATGAGACCTAAAATCATCGTCTGGCTTGTCTTATTGATTGCGGCAATCAATCTTGCAATTGGTCTGTGGATTCCGGAATCACCTGCCCGAACGACGGTTAGCAGCATTTTGCTCGGACTGATCGTCTTACTTGGGGTAGGCTATTTCATTGCATTGCGCCGTTCGTCAAAATAAATTAAACCCGTTTCGTTTGCGTGCAGCAGACGAAGCGGGTTTTTGTATACGAAAGAATCATAAAGACGAGAGTGAGTGAATATTCTAAAAAATCTATTTTCATACACTTTATCGACACAAAGGTGGATAAAATGTAAATAATATGCACATTTCAGGACCTATGACCTAAGACGAAAGGTGTGGTAAGTGTAAATAATGTGCAAAATGTATCGAATATTCGTATTCGAATATCCGAGGGGGGTCTAAGGTTATATGATGTTGTTACAGAGCTAGACAAAAAAATTAGGAGGTTATTCATTATGAACTTAAAAAAGAAATTAGGCTTAGTTGTTGGAGCGCTTGCATTAACTGCATCATTAGGACTTGGAGCTATCGATTCTGCTAAAAGTATCGATATAGCAGGAAACGGCTTACCGCTCGAGTACTCGGTAAAACGTGATGTAGCAGGAAACGGCTTACCACTCGAGTACTCGGTAAAACGTGATGTAGCAGGAAACGGCTTACCGCTCGAGTATTCGGTAAAACGTGATGTAGCAGGAAACGGCTTACCACTTGAATATTCAGTAAAACGAGTATAATTTTATTTGTTTATATAATTTTTCTTGACCGTTTCGATAATCTTTTTATATTCGTCCATTCGTAACAAGTCAAATAGAAAATAAGCTTTTTCATATATATCAGAAATTTCTTGGCTATCGTAATTTAATTGTTCTAAACAAGCTCCTTTTTGAGAAAAGAGTTGTCCTAATAGTGACATATCTTTGAAATTTAAGCTTTGATCAATTGCATCATTTATGAGCTTTAATGCTTGTTCAGGTCTTTTAAAGTCGAGCAGTATTTTTGAAAAATTGTATGAAATTCTTATTTTGTTGATTAATAACTCATCGCTATCAAAATTCAATTGTAATATTTCTTCATAAACTTTAATACTGTGTTGGTAAATTTTATTTTCAGAATATAGGTTAGCGATGGCTGATTTAATTCGTATTAACATATTAGGAGAATAATGTATTGTTGAATACTTTTCCGATAATTGCTGTAACTCTACAATACAGGTTCTATAATCTATCTTGTTAAGCCGATAAGCACATAAGTAAAAATAATATTTATAAAGTAAAGTTGATTCTAGTTCTACTCCTTTACTTCTAGAAAGCAGGATAAATTTCGTTTCTTGATAAATACTAGAAAATTCTTGATTTCGAAATTTTGATACTAGAGACTCATCTATTAACTTTATTGAATTTTGTTGCTCAGTATGATCTAAAAAAACAGTAATCGGTACTTGTAATCGTCGTGATAATGCAAAAAGCAAATCAACCGTCGGAGAATGTGTCCCACTTTCAATTTTACTGATTTCCGCCTGGCTGCAAATTCCGTTCGCCAAATCCTTCTGCGTCAGATTATGTTTCTTGCGAAGGCGGCGAAGGGCCAGACCAATCTGCGGTGACGTGAATTGATCCATCGGGTTCTGTCCTTTCTGTCCAGTGGATTTGAGAAAACGATACCCTTTTCCATTATAAGAGGGAACGGGATCTGATACCAAACTTTTAGTTCAAAAAGTCGTCAACGTGTTGTCTGCCATTTTAAACGAAAGAAAGGGGTAACTCCTATGAATCTCACCTTTAAAGAATCGCGCCGGACGATGACATCTTACGGCTGGTGCTTAAATGCTGCTGCTGTCTCGGTCGCACCCTTGGCAAGTCGGGAAATGGACCGGATCAAACCGCCGGCGAAACGAGAACTCAAAACTTCATGATAACGTCTCTTGTTGACGTGGCTTCATTCCGTCACAGGTTTGAAGCCTTTTTTAATAGTCATTACTGAAAGGAGCATGGATATGATCGGACTAACGGTTCTTTCTGAAAGCGAAGGCTGGTTACACCAACTCGACCCGACCGATGCCCTCACGACTTTTTGTGAGCAGCACCGGTTCTCAATGGATCGTTATGATTACGATCAACATACGTTTTTGGATTTACTCGACTATATGGACTTTCAAGAATTCGAACATTATTTGTTTGTCCTGCGAGGACCGGGGGAGCGGACCTTGCGACTGGTCGCGTATTTACAACAGCGGATGTTACATGTTCAGTTTCATCTGATTAATGAGCGGGGCGACGTCTTGTTCGGAGACCCGTATTTCTTGGATAAGACGATTCCGTTAGAAGGGACGACAGGATATACACAACCGATTGAATTACAAGATGCCTTGATGTCGTTGTTCACCGGTGTCTATCCGGACACCGCGTTGCGTCAGCCGCAACCGTTGCGTCACGTCTACGTGGAAACGACGGATTTGCTCGACTCGATTACACCGACTTTGTTTGATCAAATGACAATCAACAGCTTGTTATACATCGATCAGTCGACCCGGCATGACTTGCCGGTCATCGAACTGATGAGCCGGACACCGGTCCTGCTGGCGTTTTCCGATACGTTATCCTTTAGTGTCAGAGACCGGTTGGCGACGTTTGAGCGCAGTGACCTGGATGCTGCCATCAAACAGTGGCATGAGACAAGTGTCGTCTCCAATCCGGAACAGCGGATCGGGATTCTTGATTATGCGACGCTTACCGGCATGCCGTCCTCCCATCGTCTGTTCATTCACAGAGACGGAATCTATGCAGATTATGGAAAGCAGCTATTGCTCAGCGAGGCGTTCGACTTAAATATCTGTCAGTTACGTCAAAATCAGTTAGCGACATGGGAAGCGCTCGCTCCGATTACTCAACTCGCCTTATATCCGATTCTGTTTCAACTGGCTTCAGCGTTTCAAGGAACAAGTCAGTTCGTGACGCCTTACAGCGTGTTCGAACTGCCGCGGACGGAAGGAAAGCTTGGTCCGTTGACGATGATCGGGATTCAAAATAACGAGGGATGTTTCGCCTTCGAACTGGGGACGAATCAGTTGTTTGAAACGGATGAGACGTTCCTCGCCATTCTCGAAGCTGATCAAAAGGAACGGTTCGATATCTTACCGGAGCGGCTTGGTACAGACTATGAATCGGCAATCCAGACGTATAAGGAGTTGATCTATCATGGATGACAGACCATTATTCGGTCCATTTGCACGAAAAGGGAGTTATTCACGTGTTCAGGTTTTTGATCATCTGTTTGCTGACGACCGGTTCACGGCACTGTATCAGGAAGTAGCCATCTTGCCGGAAGTCGATGAACTGATGTTGTATCGCCGTTATCTTCAAAAAGAAGACCGGGTCCTGGTGCACGGAAACTTTTCAGCAACGTTATTTAACACACTATGTGCAGAAGGATATGATCTGTACCTCGTCGAATCGGAATTAACCCGAATTGCCGGGATTGCCGATCTATACCTGCATCGTGTCTACGGGCTCAGCAATGAGGTGGTCGATGTGATGGGAAGCCATGCGTTCAATAAAATCATTTTACCCGGTACGACGATTGCACGGTATTCACGGGGGGAACTGTTGTTGTTCTTCCGGAATATCCGTCACTTACTGGCAACGGACGGTCAATTACTGATCAGTATCCATAACGCGGATTATCTAAGACAAAACGTCCAACCGATTGCCTCGCGACGTATGGAGGACTGTACCTTATTTTACGGTCAAAAGGTCGACCGCGACCGGTTGATTTTTAATACGTATCTGAAATCGGCTTCTGATGAGAAGGTTGGTTATGTAGTGGAACATCTGTATGAAACAGACACGTTGTTTGAGTTTGCTAAACTGTCCCGGTATCGGGGACGGACATTGTACGCCGGGAAAAGCATCAGTATTTTGGAGTTCGATAAAATCGGATGATTTCAGAATCCTTCTTATACCATCAAAAGGGACAGATTTTTTTATGATCTGTCCCTTTTTGCTATCATAAAAAAATTAAAGAAGGCAGCTTGTTTGAAGATAATTAATTCCTTAAATTGGATATAAATATTTTTAATACTAGTTTAACTAGGTCTAAAGGTGGGGTAATAAACAAAAGCAGTACTTATCAATCAGTTTGATGATGCCATGCTAAAATCGGAGGATAGGTAAACGTTATGGATGAGAAGGTAGTTAAACTGAAAGCCAGTTGTTTATCCTTTATTGAGACGTTATTTCCGGAAGAGCATTTTGAGTTTGTGGAGCATACCATTCTTCCAGATGCCTTTGGCAAGAGCGGTACACATCTGACGTTTAAATCAGATGAACGCGAGCTCAAACTCAGTTTTGTCGATCAAGCACATAGTCGCTTCGAACGTGTTTTCCTAGCCGAAAAGACGCCGGAGTCCCCGTTCTTCAGTCGGATGATGGAAGCGACATATGAAGACGGTCAATTGTACATTCACCATGTCTTAAAATCTGATTGAAACGGCAAGTAAAAACACGATGAGATGTGCACAGGAAACATCCTGTCCGCTTCTCATCGTGTTTTTAGGTCAAATCTCAATCGATTGTAAGCCTTGTTGAAGTGCTTGATTGATGGTTGTCGCCATGCGATCACGGACTTCTTGCGTCAGGAGACGGCCATTGAAGTAGACTTCCGGCGAAAGTGTCAAGTGGACGAGAATATCTTCCAGGACAAGTTTAAAGTCGAGCGGTTGTGTCGGTTCGAGGGATTGAGCCATAAACTCCTGCAGCGAAGGATGTTGGACATATTGGGGATCAATCAGATCGATCACAGTCGTATTCAAAGCAAGAGCAAGCCGTTCTAATGTTTGGGTATTCGGCATCCGTTGACCACGCTCATAAGCTGAAATCGAAGTGACCGTTTCGCCGCAGCGTTCAGCCAGGTGTTTTTGGGTGTACTGGTGTTGTTTACGCAGTTGCATGATTTTTTTTCCGAGCGCACGTTTCACAGGGCTCAACTCCTATTCTTGCATCCTTGCCTAATAGTACTAAATAACCACTTTCATTATATCGCAAACCTTTGAAATGTAAAAAAAAGTGTCTTTAAAAAAATAATTGCATGATTATGTATGTAATGGGTTGAAAATTCAGAATATCGTAGGTTATTTGAAAATCTTAGGAAGGATCAGAAAAGAGAACATGCTATTCTATTAGTTAGTGAGAAGAGGAGGTCCTATATGTTGAGAAAAATACCATGGTCGGGTTATGTGACCTTGTTGATTTTGGTCGTCTTGTTTATAGCGAGTTCGATGCCGTACGAAGAACAGTCCTTAAAACCGGGTTTGTCGCGGTACTTTGATTTAGGTTTCGTCGAGCAGCTCCGGTTCATTTCGTTCGATTATCACGGGGAAGTCAGCGTTGCAGCGCTTGGTGCTTCAGGCTTCGTCGAGTTTTTCATTCGAAAGGCAGCCCATCTGTCAATCTTCATCGTTCTCGGAATCGCTTTAGTGGATTTAACATATCGCTTAATCCGTCCGTATGCCTTGGCAGGTTTGTTTGCGTATACGGTCGCGATTACGGTTGCCGTCTTTGATGAGTTTCATCAAATAGTAACGGGAGGACGGACCGGGCTGATTCAGGATGTCTTGTTGGACGGGACGGGTGCTTTGATCGGGATTCTAGTGTATCGCTTGTTTTGGAAAAAAAGACCAAGTGAACAGTGGATGCGACAGTGAGTCTTCGGTCCTAGTTTTTTTAGAGAAAAAGCAGGGTTTTGAGGATGGAAGTCGAAAAAAAGATTAATCTCATTAACTAAGAGGAGTGAATCGGATGCAGAAACCTCATCTATTGATTACGAGCGCCGGTCGACGGGCGAAGCTCGTCGAGTATTTTGTCAAAGAGTTTAAATCGGGACGTGTCAGCACAGCGGATTGTAGTCCATTGGCATCTGCATTATACATGGCAGACCAGCATTACATCGTACCAAAGATAGATGAGGTCGATTACATCAATCATTTACTCAAGCTTTGTCAGGACGAGGGAGTGACGGCTCTGATGACGCTAATCGATCCGGAACTTAGTTTGCTGGCACAAGCGACGGAACGATTTCAAGCCGTCGGCGTGACGGTCATCGTCTCACCGTATGCCGCCTGTGAGCTGTGTTTCGATAAATACACGATGTATGAGTATTGTCTGAGTCAAGGGATTGCACATGCAAGAACGTATGCGTCGATGACGTCATTTGAAGAAGCACTCTCTCTAGGGGAAGTAAAGTTACCGGTTTTCGTCAAACCACGCAGCGGCAGTGCCAGCATCGAAGTACGACGGGTCGAGACGATCGAAGAGGTGGAACAATTATTTCTAAAGAACGCTGATTTGATTGTCCAGGAATTACTGGTTGGTCAGGAACTTGGGGTCGATGCGTATGTCGATTTAATTTCCGGAAAAGTGACTTCCATCTTTATCAAGGAGAAATTGACGATGCGGGCGGGCGAGACCGATAAAAGCCGTTCGGTCATCCGGGAAGATGTCTTCGAATTGATCGAACATGTGTTAGAGGGGTCTGGATTGGTGGGGCCTCTTGATTTTGATTTGTTTGATGTCGCGGGTACGTTGTATCTGTCGGAAATCAATCCGCGTTTTGGCGGAGGATATCCCCATGCCTATGAATGTGGTGTCAATTTTCCGGCGCAGCTGTTCCGGAATCTGATGCATGAGAGCAACGTTCCGCAAATCGGACAATACCGGGATGATATCTATATGTTGAAGCATGATACCGTCACCTTGATTTCGGCAGCTGAACTGCAAAAAATCAAGCGATGAGACAGATGAAGGAAACGAATAAGCCGAACTCCCTGTCGACAGACAGAGAGAGCGGCTTATTTGTCTTTTGGCAGAAAAATCCGTAGTAATTAAAAGCAAAGAGGCGAACTTTTGCAGTCCGCCCCGGTACCTGATCGATGAAGGGTACAAATCAAGAAATCGAAACCCGTGATCGTTTGAGGCACTGCACGGCAGACGTCCAGCTCCCGAATAAAGCGTTGATGGTCGACGTACTCGGAACGGAGCGTCCTTCCGCCCATTTCCGGTAATGGATGATGCTGAGCGATGGAAGCTCACGTTGCGCCTGGCTCAAGGCATCGAGAACATCTTCTTCGACCCATTTCCGGCGGGGCGGAGCGATATCAAGACAGGTGAGTGCATCGACCCACGAACCATACTTTCGGGCAATCGTCGCGACCGTCGGATGTCCGTTTTCCTGCGCCCAAATCGAGTAGGTCTGGGTCGTCAGGCGCGGAAGAACGTCCGATGCTTCGAGGAGCGCGTTGATGATGCGTTCTTCTGTCATACAGATGGAACGTGTCATCTCGATGTGTGCTTCCTCAAGGGCCCGTGACCATGACCCGAAACGAAGATTAATCAACGTCAAGGAAGGACCGTGTTTCGCTTTGGCCCATTCGCGGTAACTGTTGCTGTGAAACGGATGCAAACGTTCTGAAGCTTCTTTGATGAAAGCGAGGATTTCCTGATCGGAATAGTAGGGCCGAATCGATGATAACCCGGCTGCATGCAACGCTTCACGCCATGATCCGAACACGTTGATAATCGTTGTGATTGACGGGATTTCTTTTCCGGTCGACCAACGGGCATACGTTTTAGCATCTAAAGCAGGATAGGCAATGCTCGCCTCGATTAAGCTGTCGATGACTTGTTGTTCTGTCCATTTCTTCATGATGTCATACCCCTTTCGTGTAGGTGTTCGTCTAGGTGTGGGTACTTTCTTGTGAGGTCGTCTGACGCCGGGTCGCATAAATCAAAAGACTGAGCCAGATGAAATAAAATCCGCTCGGTCGAATCAAAACACTTTCCGTGAACTGAAGCAACAGTAACCAAAGACTAAGCAACAACAAGCTGATCGATAACGGATCGTCGTGGCGGTAATCCTGAATGAACCGGATGAGGATCAACAGAAAAGAGCCGGCATACAGCAACAGTCCGAAAAATCCGAGTTCATACAGATAGACAACAGGCGTACTGTGAAACGTATACAGTGTACTCGGTCCGAGTTGTTGTTCAAGGCCGATCACAGCGGAGCCGATTCCGTGTCCGAACCAAAACCGGTCGAGAGAAGCGGTCAGGCCGGCTTGCCATAACTCACTCCGTCCGTTGAGGCTGATCAACTTTACGAATAACGGCTGGTTGAGGGACAGTGAGCCGATGAGAATCGCGGCACCAATCAGATAAAGCCCAGTCACCTGATAACGCAACCGATGGGCCGGGATCAATAAGATCGTCGTCAACAGCGCAAGCAGACAAAATGAATAGAGACCGGTCTGTGAAGCACTGAGGACCAGACCGATGAAAATCACAAGCAGGATCATCCCGAACAGAACGAATGACCGGAGACTCCGGCGAGCAATCGACTGCAGGACAGACATCCAGGCGATGAGACCGCCGGGAACGAGCCATGCCGCCAATGTATTCGGATTGTTGGTCAGACTGGCTGACCGGAGAAAACTGCCTTGCTCACCGACATAAAGTTGGGATAAGGACACGGGACCAAGTTGCAACGTCTGAATGTTCTCGATCGGAACGTATTGTTTTCCGAATGAGACGATGAGTGCATAAACAGCGAGACAGAAGGCTTGATAGAGTAGGATGAGGTTCAACAGCTGAAACCAACGGATGAAAGGTTGAAGCGTCAGTGATAGAACGATGATGACGAAAAGCCATGTCGTAAACAGATGGAGTAGGGCAAGCGAAGAATCGACAGCTGGACGAAAAAAGAAAATGATAGCGTGAAACGTGAGATAAAGTAAAAACGAAGTGACAAGTCGTTGGGTCAAGGCGCGTGGCGGAAAATACAAGGGACGGGTAACAAGATAAAGACCAGCAAACAGGATCAGATAGATCAGAGCGATCCAGATGTTCCAGTGACTCGGCAGGACTTCGTCCGTGAAGGTGAGAGGACGTGTCCATAAATCGATCAGGACCCAGAGAGTCAGGAGGAATAAGCCAATCGATTCAGGTATATTGTCTGATTTTAACATCATTACTAGTATCTATCCACCCTTCATATAGGACTTATTACCGAATTTTCAGTATTTTAATCATCAAATTGGTATTTACCCTTCATTTACTAAAATTCATGCAGTTTTCACGGATGATTTTGAAACAACGGCGATCATTTTTTTGTGAATCGTCTTTTTTTTGTGAATCAATCTTTTTCGATGAACTAACGACACGCAAACATGATGACTCCTCAAAAAAATATAATCATTTCCACCAAGCTCTAATTGTTTTGGCAGTCGTTTGGAAATAAGGTGTAAGCATAACCAGTGTCCATCCAACATGTCAGGTAGCGAGAAAGAGGTGAACCATGTGAATTCCATCCATCAAAAAAAGACATTCGGTGACCATGTGATGACATTAAAGAAAGGGTGGTGGGTACTCTGCTTACTGACTCTTCTCTTAGCGGGTGCCGGATATGCCGTCAGCACCTATGTCATTCCACCGACGTATGAAGCGACTGCCTATATCCTGGTCGTCCCGCAACAGGATGCGGAAGCGACCTCGACGACGACGCTCGTCAGTACCTACCAGGATATTTTAAGAAGCCCCGAAGTCATTGATCAGGTTGCCCAAAAAATGGACGTCACGGATAAACGGATTTTTGATTTGACGGATCGCCTGACCGTTGCCAGTAACCTGGACTCCCAAGTCATCGCCTTATCGGTCACGGATCGATCGGCGGAACAGGCCGCGATCCAGGCGAATACGATGACGGAAGTCTTCCAGGATTATGTGCCGCAACTGATTAAAACAAGCAGCACGGAAGTCTTCTCGACAGCCCGGATTCCAACGAAACCGGTCTCACCGAACATTCTGATGAATACCGCAATCGGCGGAATCCTCGGACTCCTCTTCGGATTATTGATCGTCTATTCCCGGGCGCTCGGAAAAAAGTCAGTCGTTGAAGAAACAAAAGACACGTCTTACCCGCAAGCTGTCAGTCATCCCAGCCGTTCTTGATTGAAGAAAGGAGGAGCCGATCATGCAAGCCCCGCCATTTCAGCAATACCGTCGGCATATGAAGATCGGTCTACTGCGACTGATCGATGCCTCGATCATCATTGCTGCGACGGTCGTGACCTTTTACTTCTTTAACCCGTTGAATCTCACGGCCAACTTTGAACTGATGGATGCTGTTGAAATCGCCCTGATTCAATGGGTCGCCTTGATGCTGGTCGCCCACTGGATGCGTTTTTATCAAATTATCTGGCGGTATGCCAGTCTCCGAGATTTAGGTGTGTTGCTCGTCGTCGTCGTTGCGAGCAGCTTCGTCCTTCTCGGACTTGAGTACGCGCTGTTCGATTTTGCCGTCGAACGCGCCGTTTTCCTCCAAACCGGACTGGTTCTGAATGGAATCTTGTTCGTCCGTCTGCTGATCCGTGGACGGAGTCTCGAACTGAAGCGTGAAAATCGGACGCTCGGGAAACGGACGTTGATCATCGGTGCCGGTGCATCGGGGCAGATGATCACGAAAGAGCTGAAACAGAAAAAAGCCCACATCCTTAATGTCGTTGGATTACTCGACGATTTTACGGAGCTGAAAGGGATGATGATTCACGGTGTTCCGGTCATCGGAACGATTGACCAGCTCGAATGCATCATTGAAGAACATAAAATTGAAGCCGTCGTCCTGGCGATTCCGTCACTTGCCTATCCGGACCGGGTTGCCTTACTGAACCGGATCAAACAGACGAAAGTCGAAGCCCATACATTACCGATGCTTGTCGAACTGGCTTCCGGCAAGGTCTCTGTCAATCAGATGCGTGAAGTATCAATCGCTGACCTGCTCGGTCGGGAACCGGTGGAACTCGACATCACGGAGATTGAAAAAAGTGTCAGTCAAGCAACGGTCCTTGTAACCGGTGCCGGCGGATCGATCGGTTCAGAGATTTGCCGGCAACTGATTAAATTCAAACCGGCCCATCTGATTTTACTCGGTCATGGAGAAAACAGCATTTATCTGATTCGTCGTGAACTGGAAGCCGTAACGGAAGGAATCAAGCTCCACTCCGTCATCGCCGATGTCCAGGATGCGGACCGGATGATGGATGTCATGGCACGTTTTAAACCGGATCTCGTCTACCATGCGGCAGCGCATAAACATGTCCCGTTAATGGAAGATAATCCGAGTGAAGCGGTCAAAAATAACATTTACGGGACACGGAACGTCGCGCTCGCCGCGGAAGCGGCCGGAGTCAACCGCTTCGTCATGATTTCGACCGATAAGGCGGTCAATCCGACCAGTGTGATGGGAGCGACGAAACGGATCGCCGAGATGGCCATCCAGCAGATTGCCCGCAACAGTGAGACGACGTTCGCTGTCGTCCGGTTCGGCAACGTGTTAGGGAGCAGGGGTTCCGTCATCCCGCTCTTTAAGGACCAGATTGCGAAAGGCGGTCCGATTACGGTGACGGACCCGGCCATGACGCGGTATTTCATGACGATTCCGGAAGCGAGCCGGCTCGTCATTCAAGCGAGTGTCCTCGCGGAAGGTGGAGAAGTCTTCGTCCTCGACATGGGCGAACCCGTCAACATCACGACGCTCGCCCGGAACCTGATTCATTTAAGCGGCTTTACCGAACAACAGATTCCTATCGTCTACAGCGGCATCCGAAAAGGTGAGAAGTTATACGAAGAGTTGCTCGCGACGGAAGAAGTACATGAAGAACGGGTCTTTGACAAAATTCTTGTCGGGAAAACACGACCGTTCGGATCCATTGATCCTTATTTACGGAACATCGCCTTGACGCTGGATGATGAACAGGCGTTACGGACGTATTTACTTGAAGCGACGAACCGGACCGACATGATGCCGGAGACGATTCCACCGGCGATTCGGATCGCCCGGGAATGAGGGGGAGACGAGATGAAATCTGTTCGGCAACTGTCACGATTTAATCTGATTTTCATTGCAGATACGGCCTATTCTCTCCATCAGTGGATGATTTTGACGCTGCTGATCAAGTGGAGCACACCGCTCAACATCGGTTACTTCAATTACGCGCTCGCCTTAACGGCACCGATCGTCATGTTTTGCTGGTTAAACGCCAGCACGATCCTGACGGCAGAACGGTCAGGCTTAAAAAATTTCAATTTGTTCATTAAGACCCGCTTTTCCTTATTATCGGTCGGAGTCTTCGTCCTGCTCGGCGTCTATTATTTCTTTGGGGAAGCCGATATCCTCTGGCTGACGTTACTCGTTTACCTGAACAAGTATATGGAATCCTTCGCTGATCTTGCCTACGGATTTCTTCAAGGGCATATGGCGTTCAAGGAAGTCGCCTTATCCAAGATTTTCCGCAGTCTCGTCAACGTCTCCGGGGCAACCTTGATTCTTTTTACGACCCATTCGATTCACGGCTTCGTCTTAGCACTCGTCGCCGGAAACCTGATTATGTTGATCCTTTACGATTTACCGACCGTCCGCCGTGTCGGTCACGGATTTGATAACCAGCAGATGAGTGAACGGTATCAAACGGGACGGCAATTGTTCTTTAAAGCAGTCCCGCTCGGATTCGTCGCCTTATTGATCGCTCTCAATGCCAACATTCCCCGCCTGTTCGTCGGACAGGCGATCGGAACGGAAGAACTCGGTTATTATGCGAGCATCGCGTATCTCCTGGTTCTTGGCAGCCTGTTCATTCATTCCCTCGTCGCCGTGTTACTGCCGAACTTCTCTTCCGACAGCGGAGAGCGGCAAAGCTTACCGGAATTGCGGAAGCTGACCCGGTCGATGCTGCTCATGACGAATGCCGTCGGTATCCTGTTGATCATCGGGTCGATTTTCTTCGGCAAGTGGGGCTTGACGATTTTCTACAACGCCTCGTTTGTCCAGTACCATACGATTTTCGTCCTGATGATGGTCGCCTCGCTCTTCTTTTATAATTCGACCGTCATCCAAGCGTTGTTGACCGGATTTCAACAATTCCGGATTCAGACGATTGCCATCTTCGGCAGTGTCATCGTCAATATCGTCGCCTGCAGCATCCTGATTCCGATGTACGGTTTATACGGAGCGACGACAGCTTACGGATTATGTGCCGTCACCCAGATCGGGCTATTGATTCCGGCCCTTTATCGTTCGCTTTATCCACGAAAACTGACACTGGCAATTGAACAAAGCAGCTAAAGGAGGGAAAAGCATGCGGCCGATTCTGATTGTCGTCGTTCTCGAAGCATTGCTCAGCCAATTGGTCCGACCGCTCTTTTTGACTTCTGAAGGTTACGTCGCAACCGTTCTTGCCATCAACTCGGTCTTGCTGATGTTTTATCTTCTCCGGCAAGCCGAGACGACACCGTTGTTCCTGATTTTCGTGACGGCGTTCCTGATCCGGCTGACATTGATGCTGGTTGATTTGGAACTGTTTCGGCTCCCGCCGCACAGCGGTGACGATACGGAAGCGTTTCATCTCGAAGGACTGCTGATTTATACCGACCCGACGATGTTCAACGAAGTCGTCCGGGGGAGTTACTCCAAATTTTTAGGAATCTTTTATCTTGCGTTTGGTCCGGAGCGGATGCTCGCCCAGTACTTCAATGTCATTCTCGGCGTCGTCTCGATCGTCATCCTGTCGAAAACGTTGCTGCTTTTGAAACTGCCGATGCATTACGTCCTGATCGCAACCGGTGTGTTTGCCTTCTTTGCCCAGGGCCTGTTGTTATCACCGATTCTCTTACGCGACCAGCTCGTCGCACTCGGAATCGTCTATACGCTCTACTACATGGTGCGCTGGACGCTTGATAAATCGGTGGCGAGTCTGACTTTCGCCTATCTCGGTTATTTGATCAGTACGATGTTTCATTCGGGTCTCGCAATCGGGATTCTGGTCCTCCTCGTCTACTTCTCCTTTTATAATCACGAGACGCAACGGATGGATTTTGAAGCTTCGAAAGTACAGCGGTTGCTGGTCCAAGTTGTCATCGTCGGGTTCATCGTCTATAGCTTCCAGGACGTGCTGTTCGCGAAATTCACTCACGTCTCTGAAAACGGACAGCTGTTCAGCGGGATGAGTTATGACCGCGGCGGATCGGCCTATCTGAACGGATTGATGGTGACCGGACCGTCCGACATGGTCCTGTACGCACCACTGCGGATGATTTACTTCCTGTTCTCGCCGTTTCCATGGCAATGGTCGAGTGTGATGAACATCGCGATTTTCTTCGCCGATGCGGCTTTTTATCTCCTGTTATGCGGTCTGACACTGATGCATCTGAAATATTTGAAACAACACCCGCTCGGCAGTGTGCTGCTGTTCATGCTGATTCTGTTCATGGTTAACGCCGTCATTTTCGGTCTCGGGACAGGGAACGTCGGAACAGCGATTCGCCACCGGTATAAACTGTTTCCGATGCTGCTGATTGCTTATACATCGATTCATTACATCCGCTATCAAGTGCTCCACCACTTCGAGGAGGTTGAGAAACGTGCAGAATAAGACGATTTTAATTACCGGGATTGCAGGATTCATTGGATTTCATGCGGCACGTCGCTTTATGGCGGAAGGGTACCGGGTGATCGGACTGGATGAAGTCAATGATTATTATGATCCGTCACTGAAAGAAGCCCGCCTGATGGAACTGGATCCGAATCGGTATACGTTTTACCGGGTGTCACTCGAAGATGCGGCGACAATCAGTCGGATTTTCGAGACGGAACAGATTGACCTGGTGCTCCATTTAGCGGCTCAAGCCGGCGTCCGGTACAGCATCGATCGTCCCGACGTCTACATCACATCGAACATCGTCGGTTTCCTGTCCATCCTCGAAGCCTGCCGGCACTATCCGGTTGAACAATTGATTTATGCCTCTTCAAGTTCCGTCTACGGATCGAATACGAAGATGCCGTTCGCAACGACGGATGCCGTCGATCATCCGCTCAGCCTCTATGCGGCTTCGAAAAAAGCGAATGAGCTGATGGCGCATACGTACAGCAGTCTTTACGGCATCAAGACGACCGGGCTTCGGTTCTTCAGCGTCTACGGACCATGGGGACGGCCGGATATGGCCTTGTTCAAGTTCACGGAAGCGATTGCGAAAGGACAGCCGATTGATCTTTATAACTACGGGGAGATGGGACGGGATTTCACCTACGTCGATGACATCATCGAAAGCATCTACCGGTTGATGCAGACGGAACCAGTTGCCGATCCGGCATTTGATCAGGAAAATCCGTTGCCTGACCGCAGCAATGTTCCGTACCGTGTCTTTAATATCGGCAGTCACAGCCCGATCCGGCTGAACGAATTCGTCGCCTTGATTGAAGAGCGGCTTGGTAAAAAAGCCATCAAACACGAAATGCCGCTCCAGGCAGGAGATGTTCCTGAAAGTTTTGCTGATGTTGAATCGTTATTCGAGACGATAGGTTACCGGCCGCAAACGACGATTGAAGCAGGTGTCCATGCATTCATCGACTGGTACGAACAGCATTACCGGCTGAAGGAGGAAGTCCAGGATGGCGCTTAAAGAAGAGATTTACTATAACTCTCCGATATTTATTCAGAATATTTTGACATCCATGTACGGAAAAAAGCTGATGCAGGAACGTTACGGTCCGGGATATGAGAAAAAAATTCAAGAACTCCGGGTCAAAGACCGGACAGTCGATTACCGGATCGAACAGCTGGAACGGCTGAATACGTTTCTCCTGTTCATCCGGGAACATACGCCTTATTACCGGAAACTGTTTCGGGAGCACGATATCCGTCTTCCGTTCACGTCAATCGACCAGTTGCAGACGATTCCGATTCTTGAAAAAGAAACGTTACGGCAACAAAACGAATCCTTCATGTCGGAAGTGGACGCGCCGGTTCGCGGCCGGACCGGCGGGACGAGCGGGAAATCCCTCCAAGTCGCCTTCATGCGGGAAGACGTTCAGGAACGGATGGCGCATCTCGATTACTTCAAGGAATTGCACGGTTTTCATTCCGGGATGCGACGCGCGAGCTTCACCGGGCGGACGTTAACCGCGATCGATCAGAAAAAGCCGATCTTTTGGCGGAAGAACCGACCGCTTAATCAGTTGTTATTATCGATCTTTCATATGAAGGAAGAAAATTTTCCGGCTTATATCGAAGAGTTGAACCGGTTTCGGCCGGCGGCACTCGACGGCACACCAACCGCGATGCTTGAGATTGCCTTATATCTGCTGAAACATGAGTTACGGCTCGACTTTCCGCTGATCGCGATTTTCCCAACATCGGAAACAGTCACACCGGAGATGCGCCGGTTAATTGAAGAGGCGTTTCAAGCGCCGGTTTTTGACCAATATGGTTCATCGGAAGGGGCACCGATCATCTCGGAATGCCGGGAACGAAAACTCCATCTCCATCACGAAACCGGCATCATCGAACCGTATGGAGACAGGGGAGAAGTCGTCGTCACATGTTTTACGACCCGCGGGACACCGCTCGTCCGGTACCGGATCGGCGACCGGATGACACTCGGACAAGAGGCTTGCACCTGCGGACTGAACGGTCCGGTCATCGAGTCGATTGACGGTCGTGGAACGAGTTTCATCGTCAGTGAAAAGCGCGGCAAGGTTTTTGAAGGCGACATCACGACGATCGCCCGGGAACTGCCGAACTCGGTCTTACGCCTCCAGGTCGAACAACATGCGCTGAATCATGTGACGCTCCGTTACATTCCCGACGAGCAACGGTTCGTGCCGAAACATGAAAAAATCCTGTTGCGGGAGATGCAGAAACTCCTCGGATCGTCGATGCAAGTCACCCTCGAGCCGGTCCGGCAGATGAAGCAGGAACCGAATGGAAAAACACTGATCGTCAAACAGTCGATGAAATAGGAGGAATCCATCATGAACAAGGCAGTCAAACACATCGTAGATACGACAGCAGCCGAAACACGATCACTCCCCATCGCGAACCGTTCGATTGCCGTCGTCGGTCTCGGATATGTCGGTCTTCCCGTCGCCGTCGCCTTTGGCGAAAAAACGGAAGTCGTCGGTTTTGACATCAAAGAACAGCGGGTCGCTGAACTGAAAGAGGGCATCGACGCAACGCTCGAACTCAGTCCGTTCGTCCTCAAAAATGCCGACGTCGCATATGTGACGGACGCAACAGCCCTTGGTGCGAGCGATTTCATCATCATCGCCGTCCCAACACCGATCAACGCCCAAAATCAACCGGATTTAACGCCGCTTCTGCGCGCTTCACACCTCGTCGGACGCCAACTCAACAAAGGTGATATCGTCGTCTACGAGTCGACGGTCTATCCGGGGGCGACGGAGGAAGATTGTATTCCGGTCCTTGAAGAAGCATCCGGTCTGCGAGCCGGGATCGACTTCTTCGTCGGTTACTCGCCGGAGCGGATCAATCCCGGTGATCATGAGCATACATTTAAAACGATCAAAAAAATCGTCTCGGCCCAAAATCAAGAAACACTCGATATCGTCGCTGAAGTCTACGAAGCGGTCGTCGAAGCCGGCGTCCACCGGGCGTCCTCGATCAAAGTCGCCGAGGCGGCAAAAATCATCGAAAATACGCAACGTGACTTGAACATCGCTTTGATGAACGAACTGGCCATCATCTTTGACCGGATGAACATCGATACGCTTGAGGTCCTCGAGGCTGCCGGAACGAAGTGGAACTTCCTGCCTTTCCGTCCGGGACTCGTCGGAGGTCATTGCATCGGGGTTGATCCGTTCTACTTGACGATGAAGGCCGAGTCGCTCGGTTACCATCCGGAAGTCATCCTGGCCGGACGCCGGATCAACGATACGATGGGACGGTTCATCGCCACATCGCTCGTCAAAAATCTGATCAAACAAAACATGCCGGTTCTCGGTGCGCGGGTGACGGTCCTCGGTCTATCGTTCAAGGAAAACGTCAGCGATATCCGGAACTCGAAAGTCGCGAACCTCGTCAAGGAAATCGAAGAATTCGGGATCGAAGTTCAGGTGACGGACCGCCTTGTCGAAAAAGGGGATGCCAAACGCGAATACGGAATCGATTTAGTTGATATGGCAGACTTGAAACCCGCCGACGTCGTCATCTTCGCCGTCTCGCACGAAGAGTATGTCGAAGGCAACTGGCTGCTGGCGCAACATCTGCTCAAAGTCGGTCGCGGCATCGTCATCGATATCAAAGGGATGCTGGCACCGGCGGAAAAACCGGAAGGGGTGCATTTATGGCGACTTTAAAAATTCTTCAGGTCTGCGCCCTCGATACGACGGCCGAGACAATGTTACAACCGTTGCTGTTAGCCCTGCAAAATGCCGGACACGAAGTCGGCATTGCCTGTGCCGACACGGGGGCGGCATCGAAACTCGCGGCGCAAGGATTTACGATGCACGACATTCCGATTGAACGGAAAATCGACTGGACGAGTAACTGGAAGACGATTCGTTCGATCGTCCAGATTTTAAAGACTGAACAATATGATGCCGTGCATGTGCACACGCCGGTCGCGGCGGCCCTTGGCCGGGTCGCAGCGAAGCGGGCCGGTACGAAACATATCGTTTATACAGCGCACGGTTTTTACTTTCACGAAAAGATGGGACGTGTCACCTACCAGCTGACGTATTCCGTCGAGAAATGGCTGGCACGGTTTGCGACCGATTATCTGTTGCTCCAAAGTCAGGAAGACTACGAACTGGCGAACCGCAAACGGTTCAAAAATACGACCCGTCTGATGCACCTCGGGAACGGGATCGATTTAACCCGGTTTTATCCACGCACCCGCCAAACGACTGGACCGTTTACGTTTTTATTCATCGGCCGGATCGTCGAAGAAAAAGGAATTCTCGAACTGTTGAACGCTTTCGAACAGGTTGTTGCGGTCCAACCGGATGTCCGGCTGATGATTGCCGGTGAGATGATGGAAAGCGAACGCGATCAGACGACGAAACATACGTTCAGGAAACGGATCCGGGAAATCCCGAACATCGATTATCTCGGTTTCGTCGAAGATGTACCCGAACTGTTGCATCAAGTCGATGCGTTCGTGTTGCCGTCGCACCGCGAAGGTGTTCCCCGCTCGATCATCGAAGCGATGGCGACGGCGAAACCGGTCATTGCGACAAACATCCGCGGCTGTCGGGAAGAAGTAGTCGACGGCAAAACCGGTTATCTGGTCGAGGTACAGGATGAAACACAACTGGCCCGGCGGATGCTGAATCTGGTCGAACAGCCGGACGTCGCGTCTGAAATGGGACGTGCCGGATTCGAACGGGCGATGAAACACTTTAACGAAGCAGATGTCATCAAGCGGCAACTCAATCTCTTTTCGAATTTATGAGAAGGAGGACGTTATCATGAAACGGACATTCGATTTCACTGTCAGTCTACTCGCTATCCTCGTCCTGTTGCCGGTCTATGCCTTTGTCGCCGTATTCATCTATACGAAGCTCGGACGACCGATCTTCTTTAATCAAGTCCGTCCGGGGTACAAAGGCGAACTGTTCAAGATTTATAAGTTCCGGACGATGTCGAACGAAACCGATGCGGACGGCAAGCTGTTACCGGATGCCGACCGGATTCCAAAATCGGTCGAATGGATCCGGCGCCTGAGTCTCGACGAGATCCCACAGTTCTTTAACATTCTGCGGGGACAGATGAGTTTTGTCGGACCCCGTCCGCTGCTCGTCAGCTATTTGAATCATTACTCAAAAGAACAGATGACACGGCATGATGTCCTGCCGGGCTTGACCGGATGGGCACAAATCCACGGTCGAAACGCGACGACTTGGCAGGAACGGTTGGAACAGGATCAATGGTATGCAGCAAACCATACGTTCCGACTCGATTTATATATTCTTTGGAAGACCGTCAAGATTGTCATTTCTTCAGAAGGGAATTCGACCGACCACCAAACGGGGATGGGTGAGTTCAAGGGACTCGATGGGGGTGTCCATCATGATGTCGCTAAGCAATGAACGTCTGATTCATGATCCTTTGGAATGGGATGCTCTCGTCGCCCGGTACGGACTCGATTGTTATTATGAATACGCTTACTTTGAACTGGCGCAAGAACCGGAAGCGGTACCCGAGATGTACATTCATCCTTCCGAGTCGGGTGTCCTGATTTACCCGTACTTGAAACGCAAAATAACCGGCACACCGTTTCAAGACTTAACGACGCCGTACGGATACGGCGGACCGGTCTTCGTCGGACGCTGGTCGAATGATCAAGTCGAGGATATCCGCCGCCACTTTCTCGATTATTGTCATGCGGAACGGATTGTCAGCGAAACGATTCGTTTTCATCCGCTCCTTGAAAATCGGGAGCTCGGACAGGTTTGGTGTGAAACGACGACAGTTCTGCAACAGACGGTGACGGTCGATCTGACCGATTCGGTTGAGACGATTGAAAGTCGCTTCTCTTCGATGACACGGCGCAACATCAAAAAAGCCGTTCGGGAAGACGTGACGGTCCGGGTCGCGGGACCGGATGAATATGACTGTTTCATCCGGCTCTACCGGCTGACGATGGATAAACACCAGGCCGATGCCCGTTATTACTTCACTGACCAGTACTTTCACCAGTTTCAGGACGGGCGGTTGCCGGCCGAGTTATTGGTCGCTGAGCGGGAAGGAAAGATCATTGCCGGTTGTATCGTTCTCTACGGTCAACAGTTTGCGCATTATCATCTCGGTGCATCTGATCCGGCGGAACTAAGTGCCCGTCCGAACCATCTGCTGTTCGCTGAAATGATCCGTCGGGCCAAGGTGCTCGGAAAAACAGCCCTTCATCTCGGGGGCGGGACGACGCGGAACGCGGATGACAGCCTGCTCGCCTATAAACGTTCCTTCAGCCATCGTCAGACGCCGTTTACGCTTGGAACATCTGTGCTCCATCCTTTACTGTACCGTCAGTTATCCGAACAGCATCTCACACACCACGTCCCGTCGTCGCAGGACTGGTTTCCGGCCTACCGGACACCTGTCCGTCAACTGTCACCAAGGGGGGAGCAGTCATTATGAAACACATCCCGTTATCGATCCCACATCTCAGTGGTCAGGAAATACGTTATGTTACGGAAGCTTTGGAAACGAACTGGGTCGCGCCGCTCGGACCAAATGTCGAAGCCTTCGAGGCGGCAATGAAAACATACAGCGGTGCAGCGGCGACACTAGCAACAAGCAGCGGGACCGCAGCCATCCATTTAGCCCTGGCGACGCTCGGCGTCACGGCAGGGGATGATGTCTTTTGCCAGTCCCTGACCTTCATCGCCTCGACGAACCCGATCTGCTATGTCGGCGCCCGGCCGGTCCTGATCGATTCCGAAACGGAGACGTGGAACATGTCACCGGTGGCGTTGCGCCGGGCGATGATTCAAGCGGCAACACGGGGACGTCTGCCGAAAGCCGTCATTGTCGTTCATCTTTACGGGGTCGTCGCGAAAATTGAAGAGATTGCCGCCATCTGCGAGGAGTATGATGTGCCGTTGATCGAGGACGCGGCAGAATCTCTCGGATCAACGGTCAACGGCCGGATGACGGGCACGTTCGGAACGTTCGGCATCTATTCGTTTAACGGCAATAAAATCATCACGACGTCGGGTGGCGGCATGCTGGTCTCGAATGATACGAGCTTGATTGAACGGGCCTTTTATCTCGCGACGCAAGCCCGTCAGCCCGTCTTACATTATGAACATACGGAAGTCGGCTTTAACTACCGGATGAGTAACGTCTCTGCCGGCATCGGACGCGGACAGCTGGAAGTGATCGAAGAGCGGGTCGAGGCACGGCGGACGATTTTTAATCGATACGTCCGTGCGTTCGATACGGTCGACGCCTCACATTATCAACAGGAGATTGAGGGAAGCCGGGCAAACCGCTGGCTGACGGCACTGACGTTACCGGGCGGCATGGAACAACGCGATCTGTTGATTCAGCAGCTGCAGCAAAAAAACATCGAGGCCCGTCCGGCCTGGAAACCGATGCATCTGCAACCCGTCTACCGGGATGTGCCGTACATCACGGCGAATGAGGAGGATGTCAGCCGCCGTCTGTTCGAGGAAGGAATCTGTTTACCGTCCGCTTCGCAAATGAGCTTTACGGATCAGGCACTCGTCATTCGTTTTGTTCGCCAGGGACTCGTTGAAGATGTTCGACGAAATGTTCAGTTATGAATGTGTGGGAGGGAGACATCGTGATGAGCGATTTGGAGGAAGCGATTGAAGCACTCCGTCTCGCTGCGAACGGGAAAAATGAACTGACGGCAAATACCTACTTTCGCTGGCAACTGAATACCCAGTATCCAAGCGTCGCGGAAATCCTGATTTTATTCGGATCATGGCAAATCGCTCTCGAACGGGCCGGCATCGGCCATGTCCGGGTAGCTTTTACCAAGTCGGATATCATCGAGGCCTTACGAGCCGCGAAGCAAGAACTGGAACCCTTCACGAGTGCGACGTATCGTGAATGGGCTCAGCAACATCAGGCGCCGAGCTTGACCGATATCGTCCATCAATTCAACTCGTGGCAGCAGGCATTATCGGAAGCAGAAATTTTAAAAGAACGGGTGCAGGAGATGGAGCGCCGGATCATCGAATCGTTACTCGAAGCACAAGAGACGTTATCCGTCCTGACGAGCCAGACGTATACGAAATGGGCAGCCGGAAAAAACCGGCCGACGGTGGCGACGATTGCGAGACGGTACGGATCGTGGAGTAATGCTCTGGAAATCATCGGGATTGAACAGCCACGCAAACGCTGGACGGAAGAGGAAGTGTTACGCATCTTACGGGAGGCATCGGTTGAAATGGATGGTTTGACGATTGCACATTATCAACGATTCAGTGAGGGACGGGAGGCACCGAGCATTGGTGTCATCACGGCCTTGTTCGGCAGTTGGAGCAATGCGGTGATGATCGTCTCCGACCAGCAATCGTAAATCGACTTGATCCGAAGGAGAAGGGGATATCATGATGAAAAAATGGGCATGGCTGATCGTAACAATGGTTGGTATCGGGTTACTCGTTTTTTTCGGATCAGGTGGGTACATCCATCGGACGGATCAACAGACAATCAAGCAGGCGGAGATGCCGGATCAAACACATGTCGAGGCGACGACTCCGTCTCAACCGGGTAAAACCTCCAAAGTCAAATCAGTCAATCCACAACAGACATTGTCATTTTTATTGCTGGGTGTCGATCAACGGGGAAATGAAGCCGGACGGAGTGACACGATGATCGTCGTGACGGTCAATCCGACGACCGGCGAAAGTAAGATGCTGAGCATCCCCCGGGATTTAAAGACGGAAATCATCGGTGTCGGTTCGAACGACAAAATCAATCATGCCTATGCCTTCGGAGGTCCGGAAATGGCACGAGAAACGGTCGAGCATCTACTCGATCTGCGAATCGACTACTTCGCGGAAATCAATCTCGAAGGGTTCACCGATCTGGTCGATGCCGTTGATGGAGTGACCGTTGAAAATGATATTAATTTTTCCTACTATGAGATGCAGTTCCCGAAAGGTCCAGTGTCACTGAACGGGAAGGAAGCTCTTGCCTATGCCCGGATGCGTCACGATGATCCGCGGGGGGACTTTGGACGGCAAATCCGGCAACGGCAGGTCGTCCAGGCCGTCGCTGATAAACTGACGGCTGATTTTTCTTTGACACGCTTTAACGATGTGTTGACGGCACTCGGTAAAAATGTCAAAACGGATATCCCATTCCCGGTCGTCCGGAAGCTTGCGACCGATTACCGGGACAGTCTGAAACAGGTCGAGACGCTATCACTTGAAGGAAGCGGCGGCATCGAATCGGATCAGATCTATTACTGGCATCCGACAGCCGCTTCTTTGAAACAGGTCCGGGCCGCGTTGCAAAAGGAACTGAAGTGATATTTTAGCTACTGAAAAGAAGCTGACTCAAAAAGGAATCACTCTTTCTTTCACGCACTTTCCTCAGGCGAGACACAAGCCAGTTTTCCTGCCTCATTCAGGCAGGAAAGCGGGTCTTGTTTGTCTCTGACAGCGCAAAAATGCGCTTTTTCCTGTAGGAGTTGCGTGTAGCGAGTGATTCTTTTTTTACGAGATAAGGGCGGCAGATTAAAATCCGCCGCCCTTTTTCATATTCATGCCCGACGTTGAAGCCGGGAGGGATGGTTGTCTTTAGTTTTTTGAACGGACAATCGTCCGGACAGGCAGGAACTTCACCGCTGCATAGATGAAGTAGACAACCGTCATGATGGCGGCTGCACTCCAGATGAGCTGGTAGTTGGCACCATTCGTCCCGAACCGCAGTCCGACGAGAGCCGGAATGATCAGCGTCAGCCAGCTGAGGACGATCGCAACCCGTGCTGTCAGCGCATCGATGCTGATGTTTAATCCCATCCCGAGGAAGAATAAGCCCCACAAGATGACCCAGAATAACCACGTCGCACCTCCGATGAAGTCACCGGTACTGAAGCTGACCCCTGCATAAAACAGGGCAGAGATGGCGACAAACAACGAAAACCAGCCGACGCCGCTGCCATCGAGACCAAATAAAAAGGTGATGCCGACATACAGGTACGTAAACGCAAATAAATAGATGCTCGCATAGCCGAACGTCAACGCCGGATCTCCGGCTGCCCCGATGACGAGCCAGGTCGCGATGAACGTCTGCAGTAATCCAGTCAACAGACTGAAGAGACCGGCGCTCTTCAAATCGACTTTATCAAACAGCGACAGACTATTTAAAAAGAGAGCGACGCCTCCGAATAACAAACTTACATTTCCCACATGAATTCCTCCATTAAGACGTCAGACGTCTGATTGTTATCTCCACCATATGATGAATTCGCTTCCATTGCAAGGGAAATTTTCAAGGGGAAATCAACAAAAAAAGACCCGCGATTCCACTTTCCGAAGAAAGGGAATCCGAGAGTCTGTTCTTAGCGATTGAGGACCGAACGTAACGTCGTTTCCGTTTGCGGGAGTGTTCCTTTTAACGTGACGAGACCGTAACGTGTCGAGCCTTTTTTGATGAAGAAGACCCGTGTGTAGGCGGATTCCGGAGTGTAACCGGTCTTGCTCGCATAGACACGCGTATCACCTGGAAGTGACGTGTTCGTGTGATACCACGTCAATGTCCGGGCATAAGGTCCTTTCACGGTCGTCCGGAACGATTTACGTCCGCTGACCGTCATCAGATAACTGTACTTGGCATAGGTATTGGCAAGCTTCTGCATATCCGCCGCCGTCGTATAGTGGCTTGGATGATAGAAGCCGTGCGGATTCATGAAATGACTGGCCGACATGCCGATGCGACTCGCACGGCTGTTCATGAGAGAGACGAACTTTGCTTCCGAGCCGGCAGTCCGGACGGCAATTGCTTTCGCGGCATCGTTGCCCGAGCGGATCAGCATCCCGTTTAGCAGTTGACGCATCGTGACTTTATCGCCTGAACGGAAACCGGCCGTACTGCTGCCGGAAGGAACGGCTAACATCGAGTAGGTCAATGTGAACGTCTGATCCAGTGTTCCTTTTTGTGCAGCTGCGTCATAAGCGACGACTGCCGTCAGTAACTTCGTCGTACTGGCCGGATAACGACGGGCAAAACTTTCTTTCGTCAGTTCGTATCCGGATGAACCAAGTTTGAAGTAGCGCATCGAGGCGACCGGATAACTGCCGCTCGCTGGAGCAGGAGAACTCGTCGTCAGTTTTTTGGCGACTTGGTTCGAGACATAATAATAGTTCGTTTTCCCTTTGACCTTATACCAGCCATTCGAATAGGAAACGGCATTGAACTTTGATTTGTATGTAGCATGCCGTTTGATATTTTTAGAGGAAGCTGTACTTGGTGACGTCCGGACGTTTGCGCCTGCCGTCGAGTAAACGATGATTTTATATGTCTTGACGGAACTGGTTGTCACCTTTTTAGCGACTTGATTCGACAGATACCGATAGGCACTTCCATCTTTGATTTTGTACCAACCGTTCGAATAGGAGACCGCTGTGAATTTAGCTTTATACGGAGCACGACGGGTAATGGTTGCAGATGAGCTTGTACTCGGCTTCGACCGGATGTTCGCTCCGATCGTCGACGTGACGATGACCTGGTAGCTCGCTGCTTGAGCAGGAACGGCCGGGAGACATAACGTAATAAGTAGGACGAGCGTCAAACCAATCCTGAATAATGATTTCATAAAAAAACTCATTCCCTCCTTTTGCAAAATATGTTCTTATCATAAAACAAAAAAAGGAAATTATCTTCTTTTTTAAAAAAATACTTTAGTTACACGAAGTGTATGAAAACCGCTAACATAGGGTATGAGAGCAAAAGACGTGTCCAAGGAGGAATTTAGATGAAGATTGCAATAATTGGTTTAGGCGATATCGCTCAAAAGGCATATTTACCGGTCTATGCGGAGCGGACGGACTTAGAGGTCTATCTCGTTTCATCGAATCAGGAAAAAGCAGAACGGTTACGGAACGCTTATCGGTTTGCCGGAACATTGTCGTCACTCGAAGACGTCATCAATGAGGGAATTCAAGTCGCGATGATCCATTCCGCGACGAAAGTCCATGCTGAACAAGCGAAACAGCTGCTTGCGGCAGGTGTCCATCTCTACATTGATAAACCGGTCTCACTCGAAGTCGAGGAAGTCCGGGCCTTAACAGAACAGGCGGAAGAACAAGGACTGCATTTCATCACCGGCTTCAATCGCCGCTTTGCATCAGCACACCGGACGTTACTTGAAGTCGAAGAACCGAATCTGGTCGTCATGCAAAAAAACCGGACATCTTTCATCGAAGATGCGAAAACCTTTATTTTTGATGACTTCGTCCATGTCGCGGATACACTTCGATTCCTGACGGGACGAGGTGAAATCGAACAGTTGCAAGTCCGCGGTAAAACAGTCGATGGGTTGTTGCATCACGTGACGATTCAATTCGAATCGAACGGCATCACGGCAATCGGCATCATGAACCGGAACAACGGCGTGACGGAAGAACGCGTCGAAGTAATGGGACCAAATGAAAAACGGATTGCGACAGATGTGACGTCGGTGGAACGGCTGACAAAAGCCGGCACGTTGCGTCTTCCGCTCGATAACTGGGAGCCGACGCTTCAGCGTCGCGGATTCGTCGAGATGGTGGATGCGTTCATCGAAACCGTCCACGGAAATCCGTCGGCGTCTGTCACGGGGAAAGACAGCCTGGCAACGCACGAGCTGTGTGCGGAAATCGTCAGACGATTGGATGCCCTGTAATTCTTTTATGTCAGTAAAAACGAACGCTGCCTCTCGAATCATCAAGAGACAGCGTTCGTTTTTTTCGTTTACTGATCAGCTTTTTTTAATTGATAGATTCGTTTTCCGCCCGGACCTTCGAAGGTGACGGTAAGACCTGCCCGGCTGAAGACATAACTGACGAGCCCTTCGGATTGGGCGAGGCGGGCCGATAAATCCGGTTCGAAGCGGACTGTCTCTGTATCACTCCGGGTTGCATCAGTTGTTCCGAACTGTTCATACTGGATCGTTGCCAGCAACGTGTGCGGTTTACCGAATGATACTTTCACTTGACCTGTGGCAGGGAAGGATTGTTCTTGCAGCCCGTCATCGAGAATACTGCGCTCGATTTGATAAGTACCCGCTGCTTGTTTTAAGCGCTCGATCATCGCTTCGGCACTGAGTTGAATCGACTTTGCCCGCAAGCGAACCGAGTTATCTTGTGTTAACGGCAACTGTTCAATCTTTCGGGCAGTAGTGACGGCGTCATGAAAATGGTAACTCGCAAATTGCGTTTCCAGGCGAACCATCAACTGAGCTGCATCATCCATCGGGTCCTGACGGGTCGCTTGATCGACGGCTTTCGTATATTGTCCCATGTCCAGTTCGTCCTGGATACGTGACGGCTCCTCGGAACACCCCATCAGCAGACTGCATAAAAGAACTATAGCGAACATTCTCATGCGGGCACCTCCGTCCGGACGATGTGCGTGATCTGCAGGTGATCCGTATGTAACCGAACATTGTAACGGACATCGTACGTGACGAGCTGATGACCGGCAGGCAGTTGATACGTTTCAATCGTCCTTACCTGATAGGAATCTCCTTTTGAGACGAACCGCTTAAAGTCAACTGTCTGGAGGCGCGGTGGAATCGGACTGTCGGAAGCGACATGGATCGTCCGTAACGCCCCGACTTCTGACTGAAAGGCATCTAAGGTTGCGAACTGGATGGCGGAGAACGTTTCCAGTGTATCCGTCGCTTTTGAATAATTGGCCGTTTCCGGAACCGTTTGTGTATATTGACGGACGAACTTCAAAATATCGTAAGAGGCCGGAGGATTTTCCGACGAATAGGTTTGGTTATAGGCGGATGTTTCATCGGACCAATCCGACACAGGTAAGGCTTGAACGGGTGCTGCCAGCGTCGTGCGGGCTGAGTCGATTTGCGTCAAGGCATACCATGTCCCGATCGATCCAACCGCTAACGCGAAAATGATAATGAAAGATAAGACGTGACGGCGGGGGTTGACCGGCGGCGTGACCGGTAAATCCTCGTCGAAGCGTTGTTTTTTGAGGACAGGATGTTTGCAGTAGGAACATGCTGTCGCTTCTGTTTCTAATGGTGTTCCGCAAAGTGAACAACGTTCCATGAACCATCCCTCCTAAGTAAAATGACATACTATTTTTTGTGGCAGATAATATTTTTGAAATTCTAATTTAGAATAACATTAATTGGAAATCAAATCAAAAAGCGATTGGCTGGAGTCAGTGGTTGTTCGGCTGAACAGAAAAAAAGATTCTCTCCACGGGTGTGGAAAGAATCCTTGTTCATGTGAAACAAACACGTTTTTAGACGGAATAACTGCCGTCTGATTGCTCGGTTAACTCGAGTGTGTCTTTCGCAAAATAGCTGTCGACGACACGTGAAGCCGCCAAGCCATCTTCCATCGCACAATAGGCTTCCCGGAAGGCGTCGAGTCGTGACTGGTAGTCTTTCGTCAATTGCGGGATGTTCGCCAAGGCCGCGATAAAGGCATCTTCGGTCTCGAGAATCGGTCCCGGTAAGTCTTTGTAGTAATCAAGATAGAAACCGCGTAATGTATCACGGTATAAATCAAGATCATACGCATAAAAGAACATCGGACGGTTCATATTTGCGAAATCAAAGAAGACGGACGAATAGTCGGTAATCAATAAATCCGTGATCAAGTAGAGTTCCTGAATATCGGGATAACTCGTGACATCGATGAAACGTTCCCGGTGTTCGGCCGGAATTCGCGGTTTCTTCGTCACAAGGACATGTGTCCGGATCAAGAAGACATATTCATCACCGAGCGCTTCCGCGACACGGTCGAAATCAAACGGATAGTCAAAGAAGAACTTTCCGTTGCCGAGCGACTGATGATCGCGGAAAGTCGGCGCATACAAAATGACTTTCTTATCATCCGACAATTGGAGCTTCGTCCGGATCGACTCGATGGTTTTCGGTTGATTGTTCGAGAAGAACAAGTCATTCCGCGGATAACCGGATTCAAAAATCGGTCCATCATACCGGAAAGCACTCTTGAAGATCGTCGAGGCATAAGCACTCGGAGACAATAAGACGCTCCACTGATAGATCGAGTTCGTCACCCGGTTGACATACCCTTCATCCCGTCCGTGAATCTCGTCCAAATCGAACAACATCTTCTTGAGCGGTGTGCCGTGCCACGTCTGAATATAGGTCGTCTCTTTCCGGCGTGTGAAGTAATGCGGGAAGTTCTGGTTGTTGACCCAGAACTTCGCCGTCGCCAGGTAATAGAAGTACGCCGGTGACAGACGTTTAATGACTTTGGCATTCGGATCCCCGAGATACAGACGCTTATTGTAGACCCAGACGACTTTATAATCGAGATTACGTCGTTTTAATTCTTCATAGATATAACGCGGGCTATCGGAATACTGTTTACCGAGTCCACTTTCAAATACGACAAGTTTCGGGTCGACCGGCAATTTTTGCATGAACCGATAGGCTAGCTTCATTGACGGGAAGTAGAACCGGCTACGGCGATACAGACGGAAGAGAATATTGGCGGCTTCCGCCGTTTGGATTTGTTCGATCCAATTCCGTTGCTTCTTAAAATTGACGATTGTTTGAAGAATTTTCTCCGAATACGAAGACTCGACCGGTTGCAAGAAGGCTGCAGCACGTGCCTGATATTCCGGCGCCATCGCGAACGACCGGGCAGCCGTCGCGTCGAGCTCATTAAACAACTCATCGAGTGTCGATGAAATCGGTCCCGGTAATTCCTGTTCCAGATCCAGATAAGAACCCTTTGGTCCAATGAAGCGGACCGGGTCAAATTGGAAATAGTGAACCGGACGATTCAAGAAACTAAAGTCGAACGCGACACTCGAATAATCGGTCACAAGGAGCAGACTTTCCTTCATTAATCCTTGTACGTCCCGTTCACCTTGATGGATGACCGTAATCGGCAAGTCTTCGAAGTGACTCGTATATTGTTGCATGTTCGGATGCAGGCAAAAGACGATTTCGAGCTGATGTTCGTCCGCGAATCGGTGTAATCGTTCACTTGTCAGCAACGTCTGATATTGTTGATAATACTCAGATTCAAAGAATTGAAGCGGTGTCTGTAACCAAGAACGCCATGTCGGGATGATCAACATTTGTCGTTTGACTTCGACATCTTTTGCAAGCAAAGCATCGAAGCGGGACAGACCGGTAATCCGGACTTCCCGTTCCGGATACCCCATGTCCTGAGTCACAAGACGTTTTTCCCGTTCGGAACTGACAAGGAATAAATCCGTGTCGAACGCCGGTGCGAATTTGCCGTACTGGTCGTCCATGTTTTTCGTCCCAAGGACACCGTGCTGGATAAAGACACGATCCGCTTTCATCTTACGTTTGAAGGCTTCCGACCGGAGTGGATAAAGATATTCAGCATGATGCGTCCCGATGACTTTTTTCGCCATCAGTGAATGATAAATATGTTCCTTTGATTTAAACGGTAACGCATGTCCTAGCTGTTCGACTTGCGAATATTCATTGGACTCAGGATCAATCACGTAATAGACAGGACGATCGGGATACGTCTCGCGCATGTATTTAAAGAAATGATAACCGTTGTCTTGTGCTTTGTAAGGACGTTCGCCGACGAGCCATGTATTCTTTTCGGCAAACAGGCGATAGAGCGGAGCAAACTTCATCATATGATTCAAATAAGCATAGTTGTCATTCGTAAATTCCGTCATTTCAAATGACAGATTCCGATGTCCGACCGTAAAGTACGGGATGATATGCATTGTCGTCGCGTCTCCTTGACCCCGTGTTTCGGGTGTCAATTGACGGGTGATGTAACGTGCCCGACCAAGACGAAGCAACGTAGGAGCGGAACGATGGTAATAGTCCAGAGCGACGAAAGCATCATAAATGCCTTCTTGTAACAGTGCATGTTCCTGATGCAGACGTGTCCAATCGATGACTGTGCGGTACGTATACCGGTAGAGACCAAATTTTTCGGCACTCCGGGCATTATCGTATACCCAATCAATCGGGACCGGAATTTGCTCACCCGTCTCGCGGTGTACGAGTTGTAACGTTCCTTTTCGGATAAAAGCATGCCGGGTAAAGATTTTCCCTTTGATTTCCGTTTGATCGGTGACGGGAGAATCAATCGCATCAATTTGCATCTTCGGTTTAACCTTGGGTTCCTTATTTAACAAGAGGCGAAGATTGCCTTTTAAATCCGTGTACAGATGGGCAATATGTTGGAAATCAGGATCAAGCAGTGGTTTTAAAGGCACGGCAATCCGGGTTTCCGAGAACCGTCCGAGAATGATTTCCCGTGTAAAGCGATCCTCAGTCAGTGTGGCGCGACTAGGTAAGCCGTTTGCTTCCCATTTTTCGAGCGTCGCAGGTTGGAAATCAGTGACGCTTTTCGAGAACTTGAGCCAAAGTGAAAAACGTCCGGAAGGCAACGCTGTTTCCGCTTCCGTCGTGTCGTCTGAAGCATCGGTCTCTAAGCTTTCTAACGTGTCTTCAGCATCTTCCGAAAGCAACGGCTGTTCCTGCTCGGTCAGTTCCTGATTTTCGAGGACACGATTGACGAGGGCAGGAAGTATGTCATGCGTCAACGAAAAGGAAAACTGATGTCCTCCTGAGCTGTGCGTGTTAGGTAAGGTAATGACTTCGTTTAAAAGACGATCGCGAACGAGTAAGGCTTCGACCGTTACTGTAGTATCAGAAAGCTTTCCTGAAAGGGTCTGTTCTTGGAATGTGGAATCCAGTTGCAGGAATTGTTTGAACTTCGATCGTTTTGGATTGTTTTTTTTCGGTGCTGGCAAAATCGTTTTTCCGAATCGTGCCATCCGTAATAATGTCTTGGAAAGACTCACGGGGTAGAACCTCCTCATAAAAAATCGTCTGTTTTCGACGAGAAAACAAACAGAACGCGTCGTGTGCATGACAATTATCATATCATATTTTCTTTTTTTTGGATGATCAAAATAGAGACAAGTTAGGGGAGGCAATCAAGATGCATCATTTCATCTGTATCGACAGCTTCAAAGGCTGCATCAGCTCGTCGGATGCAGCACGTGCCATCGAACGGGGTATTTTACAGGCCGATCCTGACGCGACGATTGATTGGAGTCCTGTCGCGGACGGCGGAGAAGGGACGATTGACGTGTTATCCGCCAATGGATTTGAGAAAATCGTTGCTCCGACAATCGATTTAGCCGGTCGTCCGATTGAAGTATCCTATGCTCAAAAAGACCGGATTGCCGTGATTGAGGTGTCGACAATCTGTGGCTTGCACTTGAAACGTCTGGAGGATGATGCGTTTTCGTTACACACACGAGGAGTCGGGCGTCTCGTCCGGCAGATTTTGGCGACTGGTGTATCGGATGTCTTTCTTGCCTTGGGCGGTACGGCGACGACCGATGGCGGACTTGGTTTTTTGGCGGAACTGGGGACTGACTTGATGACACAAACCGGTGCGCCGATTCCGTGGCAAACGAATCCGTTGATGGAAACAAAACAAATCCGTTTGCCGGCAAGGTCCGGTTTCTTACACGTCTTGGCCGACGTTACGGCTTCGTATGCCGGCGAACAAGGAGCCGCTTACGTCTTCGGACCTCAAAAAGGACTGACCGCTTCCGACATCAATTTACTCGATGACCGGTTAAAAGAGATTGGAAACCAACTTCACATCGAACATATCAAAGGAGCAGGGGCTGCCGGAGGACTTGGTGGAGCGGCATATGCGCTCGGCGCTTCAATCGAATCCGGAGCATCGTTTGTCCTCCGGATGATCCATGCGCAGGGACGAATCGAACGAGCCAATTATGTCTGGACAGGGGAAGGACGGGTCGATCGCCAAACCGCGATGGGAAAGCTTCCTTCACAAGTCAGCGCATTAGCTGATCGTGCAGGTGTTCCTTGTATCATCCTGGCAGGAGAAGTCACGGAACGGCTGGAACAGGCGTGGATCTGCGAAGCGATTCATGATCCGGGTGAAGGAAAGACACTCGACCCGTTCGTCACGAAACAACGGTTGGCGCGCCGGGCAGAACAAATCGTCCAGCGTTTGAATCTGAAATGACTTTTCTAATTTAGGGAAATGGTTGACTGGAAAAGGAATGAAGCGCTAGCGCTTAGGGTAAAAGAAACTATACTACTCTATCAATTGGAAGGCAGGTCACCACCATGATCAATCAGTCGATTCAACTGTCATTTCGACAAGTCCGGGCACTCGTCGAACATACATTATTGTTATTCAAGGAGCTCGATCAACAGCTCGCCAATCGGGGGTACGAACCGATTTTGCCGGATGTCGTCCAAACGGAACATGGCATCAGCATTCATCAGACGAAAGACAGCGCCGAATCGCTTGTCCCGCATTTTTTGACCCGGTCTTACACACGTCAAAATGAAAAAGTCTCGAATCATGCGCTGATTGTGTCCGTTCAATACACGCATCCGCTCCATGAACGATTTGATCCGGTCGTCCTGGTCGGAGACGTCATGTTCAAAAATCCGAAACAGACGATAAAACTGTTGCTCGATAAACCATGGTTGCTAAAGTATGCCGCCTTCGAATCGACGGCTGCCGGATCGTTTGAAGCGACCGGAAAACGTTTCCGGACCCAGCCGATTGAAGAAATCGAATGGCTGGATGTGTGGGGACATCCGTTTACGGAAATGCGGGATGTCGAGGACGTGAAAGTATTGGCGGAAGAAATGATCAAAGGGCACTTGGAGCCGGGAACACCGTAAATTGTTTTGTATCAGCAAAAAGAAAACAGGGGGACGGATGTTAAATCTGCTTCTCAGGAAACGATTCGAAGCAAACAAAAAGTGGTTCTTCTCAATTAAGAGAAAAACCACTACTTTGTCTTCAGTCTGAGGAGTCGGGTTAAAATAAGGTGCCTTTCTGACGATAGGCAAGAGGCTGACTTGAAAAGGATTCACTCATTCTTTCACGCCCTTTCCTCAGGCGAGACACAAGCCAGTTTCCCTGCCTCCTTCAGGCAGGAAACCGGGTCTTGTTTGTCTCTGACAGCGCAAGCCAGCTTGCGCTTTTTCCTGTAGGAGTCGCGTGAAGGCGAGTGATTCTTTTATTAGACTGACTTTTGATTCGGAGAACCTCTTGTCTGATGGAAAGATGTGCTTCCTACGAAGCAATCTTAAACGGGAACGACGATCCGTTCGATGGCTGCGACAAGATCTGTCGGATTGGTTTTTGGTGCAAACCGTGTCACTTCCCCGTCGCGCGTCACTAAAAATTTCGTGAAGTTCCATTCGACATCCTGCTCGCCTGTCGTGTTTGGCGCAAGTGCCTTCAGTTCTGCGAACAACGGATGTGTACCTTCCCCGTTGACTTCGATTTTTGAGAAGACAGGGAACGTCACGCCGTAGTTCATTTGGCAAAAACTTTGGATTTCTTCGTCCGTTCCCGGATCCTGTCCGGCGAACTGATTACAGGGGAATCCGAGGACGACGAGTCCTTGTTTCCGATAGTCCTGATGAAGTTGTTCCAGTCCTTCGAATTGTGGCGTCAAACCGCATTTACTCGCTGTGTTGACAATCAGCCAAGCCTGTCCCGGATAATCTTTTAATGTTGCGTCCGTACCATCGATCCGTTGAAATGTCTGTTCCTGTAACATAAAAATTCCCCCTTATGGTCTTAAACCCAGTGTAGCAAATGCCTCCGGCTTTCGCCTGAAAAACGTTCATCAGATGACAATCCCTTCACAATCCGGTGTCAGTTGCCCTGAATCGTGTCGATTTTTGATAAAATACAAAAGACTTTGGAAAGAAAGGAGAGATGCCACATGAGAAAGATGTTGAAACAATCGCGTTTTGTCATGATCGCGACGCTTTGTCTCGTCTTGGTTGCAAGTATGATTACACTGCTGACACTCGGATTCGAGCGCGATATTGTGATTCTTGTTTCTGGAGTGGTTGCCCTGTGGGTGACGATGCTAGCTCCTTTGACGGTCCAGGCCAAACTGAATGAGCAATCATAACCGGTGTTGATTCAAAAAAACCGCAGTCCGATTTCCTGCTGAAGGAGTGTTTCCATTCAGATGAAGGAACCGGTTCCTGCGTTTTTTTTCCTTCTATAGCATAGGTCATAAAAACACTATTTTTATAAAATAAGTCATCAAAAAGTCTGACTATATTTTTTTTAGAAATTCTATTTACAAGCTTGAATAATCGGAGTAACATCCATCTCATCAACGAACACTAACATGTTAATGCTTCGATCTCAAAGTACGCCGAATTCATGATTGAAGCGGGGGACCCAACCGTCACGACACGTGACACGGGGTGAATCTTCTCAGGTAAGAGAAGTAGGGCGAAATCCTAGGTATGCCCGAATCCGACAGCTAACCTCGCAGGCGTTTTAGGAGGGAACGACTCTTATTCAGTGATGCCAATTTTTTTAGGCGATGCTGGGGCCGTTACTGCCTCACATCGTCTTTTTGTCGTGTTTAATTGTAAAAATATTGAATAATATGGAGGTATTTTCAACATGGGAGATCTTTGGAGTGTTTTGTTATTCGCATTGTTTTTCGGAAGCTCGTTTTTGATGATTGGTTTGATTGAACGGATTCAATGGCGGGCGGGTGACCGGAAATGACCTGGTTTTTGCTGGCTACCGGTTGTGTTGTCTTTTTGTATCTGAGTTATTGTTTGATCTATCCAGAAAAATTCTAATCGCATAGGAGAAACAAATCATGTGGACTCAATTTTTAATCCAATTTTGGATTTTACTCGTCATCGCACTCGGGGCAGCCGTTTTGCTCGGTCGTTACATCGGAACCTACTTTGCACCTGTCGGAGACCGGAAAATAGATTCATTCGGCAAAGTCGAACGACGATTTTTACTTGTTCTTGGTGTCGATGAACGAAAACAAGACCAGTCGTGGGTCGGGTATTCGAAAAGTCTGTTGCTCGTCAACTTGTTATTTTTTGTCGGAGGATACCTGCTACTGCGTTTCCAAGGAAGCTTGCCCTTGAATCCAAACGAAGCTGTCAATCTGGACTGGTCGACCGCCTTGCATACGACGATCAGCTTCATGACGAATACGGACCAGCAACATTATTCGGGTGAAGCATTATCGTATCTGTCACAGACGTTTGTGCTCGGGACGATGCTGTTCGTCGCACCAACGATGGCGTTCACCGTTTGTATGGCAGTCATTCGTGGACTCGCAAACAAACCACTCGGTAATTTCTATGCTGACTTCGTCCGTTTCATCGTCCGGATCCTGTTGCCGATTTCGTTCGTGTTTGGATTGGCAATGATTCTGTTTGGTGTGCCGCAGACGTTCGGTGGTGCTGTAAGCGTCACGACGCTCGAAGGGGCGAAGCAGTTGATTTACCGCGGACCGGTCGCTGCGTTTGAAGTCATCAAACAGCTCGGGAATAACGGGGGCGGATTCTTCGGAGCCAACGGAGCGCATCCGTTTGAGAATCCGAACCAATACGTTAACTTCATCCAAATGTTCTTAATGTTGCTGATTCCGATGTCGCTTCCAATCGCTTACGGAAAAATCATCGGCTCGGCCAAGCAAGGCCGCCTGTTCCTCGGCGTGATGACAATCTTGTTTGTCATGATGACGTTCGGGATGGCTGGCAGTCTCTTCGCAAATCCGACCGCACACGGTCAAGAGCTCCGGTTCGGACAGATTGGGACAGCATTGTACAGTTCGATTACGACGGCCGCCGAAACCGGTGCGGTCAATGCGATGCATGATTCGCTTCATCCGCTTGCCGGATTGATCCAGCTGGGGAACATGATGCTGAACGTCGTTTACGGCGGAACGGGTGCCGGTTTCTTGAATGTCCTGTTGTATGCTTTCGTTGCCGTTTTCTTGACGGGGCTGTTGATTGGTCGGACACCGACTTTCCTCGGCAAGAAACTGGAGACGTTTGAAGTCAAACTGATGGCCATCACCTTGCTCGTCCCACCGTTCCTCATTCTCGTCGGGACAGCGGTCTCGATGTACGTCGCACCGGGTGTCGGAGCGATTTCCAATCCCGGCTACCATGGTCTGTCCCAAGTCTTATATGAGTTCACTTCGGCGACGGCCAACAACGGTTCCGGCTTTGAAGGACTTGGTGATGCAAGCGTGTACTGGAATATCTCGACGTCGTTTGCTTTATTCTTCGGTCGCTACATTCCGCTGATCCTGATGCTGGCGATTGCCGGATCACTCAAGGCAAAACCGGCCGTTCCGCAAGATGAGTTTTCGTTTAAAACAGATACCCCACTTTTCGGCACAGTTTTCCTCGGTACGGTCGTACTCGTCGGTGCGCTGACATTCTTGCCAGTGCTCGTACTTGGACCGGTCGCGGATTGGCTGACGATGTGAACAGGAGCTAATGAGAAATGATGGAACAAGTAAAACACCAACCAACTGAACAGGAACCGAACATTCCTGAAAGAGAATCCAAATCTGCTGTCAATCCATCGATTGCGAAACAAGCGATACGCGATGCCTTTAAAAAGTTAAATCCGGTGCATATGGTGAAGCAACCGATCATGTTCGTCGTTTGGATCGGTTGCCTGATGGCAATCGGGTATACGATTTTCATCGATGAGATGCGTGGTTTCAATCTAGCGGTCAGCATCATCCTGTTCTTGACGGTGCTGTTCGCGAATTTCGCAGAGTCGATTGCGGAAGGACGCGGGAAAGCACAGGCGGATTCGTTGAAGGCATCAAAAGCCGATGTCATGGCGCGCAAACGGGTTGGTCAGATGATTGAGAAAGTCTCGTCTGCAACATTGCGTAAAGGGGACATCGTCTTCGTCCGGACCGGTGAATACGTGCCGGGGGACGGGGAAATCATCAAAGGGCTGGCATCGATTGATGAATCTGCCATTACCGGCGAGTCCGCACCGGTCATTAAAGAAGCGGGCGGTGATTTCTCGTCCGTCATCGGTGGAACACTCGTCGTCAGTGACGAAATCGAGGTCCGGATCACAAGCAATCCCGGGGAATCGTTCCTCGATCAGATGATTGCCTTGGTCGAAGGGGCGAGCCGTCAAAAAACGCCGAATGAGTTGGCGTTGTCGACGTTACTGACAAGCTTGACGCTGATTTTTTTACTGGTCGTCATGACGTTACCCGTCTTCACGAATTATCTGGGCTTTGAATTGTCCGGTCCGATTTTGATTGCCTTGCTCGTCTGTTTGATTCCGACGACGATCGGCGGATTATTATCCGCGATCGGGATTGCCGGGATGGACCGGGTGACCCGCTTCAACGTCATCGCGATGAGCGGGAAAGCCGTTGAAGCAGCGGGGGACATTCAAACGATCATTCTTGATAAGACCGGGACGATCACGTTCGGGAACCGGATGGCATCCGATATCACGCCGGTCGGTGATGTGACGCAGGAAGCGGCGTTTGAAGGCGCAATCCTCTCCTCGCTCGCAGACGAGACGCCGGAAGGACGTTCGGTCCTCGAACTGGCCGGACTGCGAAACATGCCGATTGATCAGGATAAGTTACAAGGAGCGGAAATCATTCCGTTCCGGGCTGAAACCCGGATGTCGGGACTCGATTTAACAGATGGACGACGCGTCCGCAAAGGAGCGGGGCAAGCGATTCAACAATGGGTCACGGAACAAGGTGGTGTGATTCCGGATAACCTTCAAACGACGGTCGATCAGATTGCCCGTCTCGGCGGCACACCGCTCGTCGTCGCCATCGATCAGACAATCTTAGGTGTCATTTATCTGAAGGATACGGTGAAACCGGGAATGCGGGAACGGTTCGACCGACTGCGTGAGATGGGCATCAAAACAGTCATGTGTACCGGTGATAATCCGTTGACGGCAGCGACGATTGCCCGGGAAGCCGGTGTTGATGACTTCGTCGCCGAATGTACACCGGAAGACAAAATCCGTGTCATCAAACAGGAGCAGTCGGCAGGACATCTGGTCGCAATGACCGGAGACGGTACGAATGACGCACCGGCATTGGCGCAAGCGGACGTGGGTCTTGCGATGAACAGCGGGACTCAAGCGGCAAAAGAAGCGGCGAACATGATTGATCTCGATTCCAATCCGACGAAGATCATCGAAGTCGTCGAAATCGGCAAGCAGTTACTGATGACGCGTGGTGCCTTGACGACATTCTCGATTGCCAATGATGTCGCGAAGTATTTTGCGATCATTCCGGCGATGTTCATGGTGGCGATTCCGGAGATGGAGTTACTCAATATCATGCGACTCGATTCACCGACGACCGCCATCCTGTCGGCCCTGATCTTTAACGCGATCATCATCCCGATGCTGATTCCGCTTGCGATGAAGGGTGTCTCGTATAAACCAATGACGGCAGATCAGCTGCTCGGACGGAACTTATTGATCTACGGTCTTGGCGGCGTCATCGTCCCGTTCATCGGCATTAAAATCATCGATGTCTTGCTCGCAAGCATCCTATAAGGAGAAAAAGGACAATGAAACAAGCCATACGTGTGACGGTCTTCATCACAGCGTTATGCGGGATCGTCTTTCCCGCGTTACTGACCCTGTTTGGTCAGTTGCTCGTACCCGATAAAGCAGCAGGTTCACTCTTGCAACAAAACGGAAAATTCATTGGATCGGAATTGATCGCCCAACCGTTCACGTCAGAGCAGTATTTCCACGGACGTCCATCGGCAGTCGATCAATTAGCGGGAGCATCTGCTGGGGATAACCTAGCAGCATCCAACCCGGAGTTCATTACGAAGATCAACGAGCAACAGGAACAGTTCAAAGAGGACGGACGTTCGCTTCCGGACGATGCCCGCGTGACATCCGGCTCTGGCTTCGATCCGCACATCTCGCTCGACTATGCACGGGCACAAGTGAATCGTATTGCAACCGAACGGGATCTCTCGCCTGACGCCGTTCGACGATTAATTGACAAGGAAGCAGGGAATAATCAATATGTGAACGTTCTGATGTTGAATCTGGCGCTTGATCGGAGTCAGTCATGACACGAGGGAAGCTGAAGTTGTACATCGGCTCAGCTCCTGGTGTCGGAAAGACGTATAAGATGCTCGCCGACGCCCGAATGCTCATCGAGGAAGGACGGGACGTCGTTCTTGGATTGATTGAAACACACGGTCGACGTGAAACGGCCGCGATGATCGGCTCCTTGGAGCAGGTCCCGTTACTGGAAGTGATGTACAAGGACAAGGTGTTTCTCGAAGTGAACGTCGACGCCATCATCGCCCGGCAACCGGATATCGTCCTGATTGATGAATTGGCGCATACGAATGCGCCAGGATCCATCCGCAAAAAACGGTATCAAGATGTTTCGGCGCTGCTTGACGCCGGTATCAATGTCTATTCGGCCGTCAACATCCAACATTTCGAAAGTCTGCTGTTTAAAGTCAAGGAAGTGACGGGGGTCGAAGTGCGGGAACGGATTCCGGATCCGTTCCTTGGTGAAGCGGACGAGATTCTACTCGTGGACGTGACGCCGCAAACCTTGCGCGAGCGGTTGGAGCACGGAAAAATTTATAAAAAAGAGAAGATTGAACAAAGCTTGAATTCTTTTTTCTCCTTACAAAACTTAGCGAGCTTACGGGAGTTATCGCTCCGGCAAGTCGCAGATGAAGTCGACGATCAAGTGTATCAAGCCCGTCTGCTGATTGAAAAAGATCCGACATTATTACAGGAACGAATTTTGGTTTGCGTCCAGTTGAACGAAAATGCACGAAAGTTGATCTATCGTGGATTTCGGATGGCGAGCCGGATGAAAGCGGATCTCTATATCTTGACGATTCTACCCAAACCGGAAAACCAGTTGCCGGCATTTCAAAAAGAAGTATTGGCGATGTTACGGGAAAGTGGTGCCCTGTTTGACGCAGAAGTCTTAATTCGGATTCAAGGAGAACGTTCGATTGCGGAGACCATCACGGCGGCCGCAAAACATCACCGCATCACACAAATCGTGCTCGGTCAATCCGCACGGACCCGGTGGCAGGAAATCCGGCGCGGTTCGATCGTCAATCAAATCATGCGCCAAAACCGGGGCATTGATTTGCAAATCGTCGCTGATGATCAAGTCTGACAGGGTGTCTCTTCCGCGTAAATGCAGGAGACGTCTTCCGTCAGATGGTGGCGGTCAAAGCACACAAAAAAATCCAGACCACGAATCGATAGATTCAGTGTCTGGATTTTTTTGTATTTCTTAACGCGTAAAGACTGGAATGTCAAAGACGGCCGTATAGCTGTCCATCTGTTCATACAGCTTGTAGATTTGGGTTGTTTGTTTGACCGCCCAGCCCATATCCGTCGCGTACTGGTGAACACCCGGACGCATCGGACTCCAACGCATTTTGTAGAGTGTGTTTTGATCGTAAGCATTGTGGATGTATGTCGTACTGATGAATTCAGCACCACCGACGATGGCGGCTTCCGGTGTGAACCATCCTTTGCTGTACGCATATGCAGCACCTGTATTGATGGCATCGTAGTCATACGCGCCGATTCCGTACATGTTGTAGACCGTGCGTCCGTTCCAAATGACGCCTGTCGCAAGTTTCGACGTCCCGTTCCCTGTCTCAAGTAATGCATGTGAGATCAGGTACGCTTCGTTGACCGAATATTTCGCACCGGCATCGATGAAAGCTTGGCCGCAGCTGCCTGTCGTACATTTCCCGAAGATTCCTTTTGTCGCGAGGATATTGTTCAGCGTCGCGGCTGAAGCACCTGTTGATTTGGATAGATCAAGGAATTGATAGTAAGCCGATGACTGGCGATCCACTTTCAGCGGATCCGCCGCATTACGGACATCTGCTTCCAGCGCATTTAACCAATAAATCGTCGAATAGCGTGTAGTCGATGTATAGACACGCGGATAGGTCGTGTAGAAGCCGCTGACGTTTTGATAGACCTTAATCATCACGTTCGGTTTGAACTGACCATAGACGTGACTGGCAGTCGTCGCGCCGGAGCGGATGTTCAGCGGTGTCGTTGCCGTGACAGTGGCAATCGTTCCGTTGACAGGATCAAGTGCACCGCCGAGGCGAACATAATCCGAACTGACATACATCAGTTTCGAAGCATATAAATCAGTTTGCGGTGGCGGATTCAGTTTCATTTGGGCACTGATGAAGCTGTCAAACGTATACGGAGTGGCGACCGAATTATAGACGTTCAGTTTGGCTGATGTCATGACCATCGTTCCGTTGTACGCATAAAGCGTCTTCCCTTCATAAGAAACTTCATACCAGCTACCGATTTTCCCGGTGACCGGTAAGACCGTGTTCACCGGAATGGAAACGACGAGCTGATAGGCATCCCCGACGTAAGACCGGAGCGAAGTCGTACCGGTTGCCCGGACGAATGATTTTTCAATCGGCTCATAAGCGATGGGTGAAGTCGGTTGACCGAGTTTGATGTAACCGGTTTTTCCGTTGACAGTGACTTGATGCCACTGTCCATTGGCAGATGTCGTGACAAGGGTTTTCGTCGAGTAGACATTGCCTTTGTTTAAGTTGGCGATTGTTGTTGCCGTATCTTTTGCATCACTTTTGACAGCGACCGGAGCGTCGAGTAAGAAGCGGACTTCTGCAATCGTCGTTGTGTCCGAGAACTCCGTCAAAGTGGAAGCAGCTGCATAACCGCTTTTACCGGCATAGGTGATTTTCATCCAGTTGCCGATTTTTCCTGTCACCGTGACGACTGTTCCGTTCGGAATGGTCGTGACCGGAGCGTAAGATGGTCCGGCATACGACCGGAGTGGTGTTGAAGCTGATGTTTTATACTTTGTAGCCGGTAATGCCTCGTAGTCAATCGATGTTCCCTGGTTGACGCGAACGTAACCGGTTTTTCCGTCGATTGTCATCCGGTGCCACTGTTCCGACCGGCCGTTCGTGACGAGTTGTGTCGTGTAGTAGACGTCATTTGCCGCCAGCGTCGTAAACGTATCGGCTGTCGAGTGATGCGATTTCTTCACATCGACCGACTTCGATAAAACGAACCGTGAAGCAGGCAGGGTCTTTTTCGTAATCAATTCGGTCATCGTATCCGCAGCGACATAACCGGTTTTCCCGTTCGCTGACACCTTGTACCACTCCTGGATTTTTCCGATGACTTGAACGTTCGTACCCGTTGAAATCGTTGCGACAGTTGCATATGAATTGCCTGCATATGTACGCAGTGAAGTTGTTTCTGTTGCTTTCATCGCCAGATTCTCGGAAGTATAGGCGACGGGTGTTCCCTGGTCGACCGGGACGTATCCTGTCTGACCGTCTTTGGTCACACGGTGCCATTTAGCTGAACCGTTCGTGACAAGTTGATTCGTTTGATAGATATCATTCGTCTTAAGCGTCGTGACTGTTGCAGCAGTTGCTTTCGGTGCGGCTTTCATCGCGACATCTGTTTGAAGCTTGATAGCTGTTTCTGGAATCGGTTGCGTCGTCACGTAGTCCGTAAACGTTGTACCTGATGCGTAACCTGATTTTCCATCGTACGAGACTTTATACCAGTTGCCGATTTGTCCCTGGATTTTGATGATCGTCCCGCCTGGAATCGTTTTGATGACACCGTAAGAAGGTCCGGCGTACGAGTGTAAAGCCGTTGCTGTCGTTGTCTTTAAAGAAAGATCATGGACCGTATAGTACTTGATCGTTTTTCCCTGATTGACTTTGACATAACCGGTTTTGCCGTCTTTTGAGACCTTATGCCATTGCTCGCCAAGCGGGTTCGTCACGAGTTGTGTCGTATAGTAGACGTTGCCCGTCTGTAAGCTGGCAAGTGTCGCAGCGGATGAAACTGGTGTGGCTTTGATCTCAACCGAGTTCGACAACAGGAAGCGTGACGATGCTAACTTGACCTTCGCTGTGTATTCATTTAAAGCAGCAGTCAAGACATAACCTGTTTTGCCGTCATACGTGATGCGATGATAGAGACCAGACCGGGCCGTCGATTTGACGATGGCTCCTTTTGGAATCGTGACAAGCGGACGTTTTGTTCCGTCCGTTGCGTCGTACAGGACAAGAGCCGATTTTGTTTGGAATGCGGTTTCCGGAATCGTCGTTACCTCTTGTTTAGAAGAGCCGGCAAACGCACCTTTGTGCATGTAACCTGATTTGCCTGCATACGTGACATTGTACCAGTCACCGATTCGTCCGGTTGTTTGCAGGGAAGTCCCTGTTGGAACGACAACCTGCCGCGGATAGGCTGTACCGGCATATTGACGGAGAATGTAGCCGTCTGTCGTCTTTAACGCGGTTTTTGACATTTTCGTATAGGCAATCGGGCTCGCGTTCAAGGCACGGGCATATCCCGTCTTGCCGTCATACTTGACGCGATAAAAGATTTCGCCAACCGAATTCGTGATTTTTTGTGAGCTGTAGTACGCATCCTGTTCATTTAATGTAGCGATGACAGGAGCTGTCGCCGACGCCGATTTGTAAAGAGGCGTATTTTTCGAAACGAGGAACCGTTGTCCTTTAATCGTTTCTTTTTGATCAAATGCTGCTAGATATTTTGACGCGACATATCCCGTTTTTCCACCGTATGAAACTCTTCTGAAATAGCCAGAAGCCGACTCGTACGTGGATGAAACGATAGTTCCGGTCTTGATCGTCAACAAGCGTTTCCGTGAAGATGTCGTCTTGTCATACAGATAAGTATCGGCAGACAGACGGTAGGTCGTTGCTTTGGTCGTTGCGGCCTCGAGCGAGGGACTGTAAGAAACAAATATGCCGAGGACCAGGATGAAGCTGACCAGCATCTTCAAGGTTTTCGTGAATAGTGTCGTGTTCAAAGATCGTATCCTCCTAGTTAGAATTTGTCCGAAGACGTATCGGGCTCTAGGATGTCAATTCTAAGATGTGAAATTAATTTGCCTATACTTACTATCGACAATAAAACATTTATCTACAGTATATTTAGAATTTTTTTGAAAAAAGGGGTTTAGTTTTTTAAAAAACCCTTCTGCTTTAGGAAACAGAAGGGAATTAAGTCATATTATGATTTTTTGAAGGAGTTCGGACAGGTTGGTCGTCGGTCGGTCGCACTGGAAATCATGGCACAGGTAGGCGGTCGGCTGTTGAGTGGGAGAATCATATGCAGCAATGAAAGGAGCGATTTCGAGAAGCTCCGTTTTTTCACCGACGAGAAGTGCAAGTTCAGGTAAGCGCCGTTGGTGGAGCTGAGTCAAAAAGGAGGCGACATCCCCGTAGGATTTCGTCAACACGATTAATTCTTTTGGTTCCATCAGGGTCCGGGTATAGACGCTTAGCAGACTGGCGAAACCGGTCGGTTGTGATTTGATTTCGGAAGCAAGTGTCGAGAAGTTGCGCTGTGCCTGCTCACGATAATCTGTCCGGCCTGTCAGCTGGGATAAACGAAGCAGATTCGAGACGACCGTACTGTTTCCGGCAGGTTTGACTCCGTCGTAGACATCTTTCGGTCGCACCAGTAACGTTTCGCCCTCGTTTGATGTAAAGAAAAAGCTGCCGTCCTTGTCAGAAAAGTCTTTCATCATCCGCTCCGTCAATCGGATGGCATGCTTGAGGTAGCTGATTTGCTGAGTCGTTTGGTGCAACTCCAGATAAGCTTCCGTCAAAAAACTGTAGTCATCGAGAAAACCATTTCCTTGGACATCCCCGTGACGGTAACGGACGTGTAGACGGTCGTCTTCCATCAGATGTGTTTCAAGGAACGTCAATGCCTGTTGTGCGCGTTGCGTATAGCGGACATCATCAAAAACACGTCCAGCTTTCGCATAGGCAGAAATCATCAGGGCATTCCAGGAGGTCAATACTTTATCATCACGGAACGGTCGCGTCCGTTGATTGCGGAACTGCAATAAGGTTTGCCGCTCCTGTTCGAGTTGAATCAGGATGCCTTCAATAGAAGAATTCCGATCAATTGCCAGCTGTTGAATCGATTGACCGGTCCGCCGGAAAACGATCCGTCCTTCGAAGTTGCCTCGAGGCGTCGCTTGATACAGCAACGGGAACACGGCCTCTGTGCCGAGTAAATCCGTGAGTTCATCAAAAGTGAACGTATAGAAAAGCCCTTCGTGCCCTTCACTGTCAGCATCTTCTGCCGAATAAAAGGCACCGTCCGCAGAGGACAAATCGCGTTCGATATAGGTGAAAACCTCTTCTGCGTATTGTTTGAACCGTTCTCTGCCGGATACTTGATATGTCTCGATGCATAAGGTGGCGAATAAGGCATTGTCATACAACATTTTCTCAAAATGCGGAATTTCCCAACGTTCGTCGACCGTATACCGGTAAAGACCGAAACCGACATGATCCGTAATGCCTCCGTCACGCATGGCGGTTACTGTCCGCATGACCATCTGTAAAGCCGTCTCATCTTCTGCGAACCGGTAATAATCGAGGAGGAAAGTCAGTAAAGAGGGCGACGGGAACTTCGGCGCTGTACCAAACCCGCCATTCTCGACATCAAACTGGCGCATCGCCTGATCAAACGTCTCGTGGACCAATGCTTCGTCCAATTGATCCTGTGAGTTGAAGTCCGTAATCGTCGTTAACGCCTGAATGATTTCCTGACCGACACGTTTAATTTTGTCCGGATCCGTCCGATAATGTTCGCTGAGCTGCAAAAGAACCTGTCGGAAGCTCGGCCTGTTGAACTGAGGCGTCTTCGGAAAATACGTTCCAATATAAAACGGTGTCTGATCCGGTGATAAAAAGACACTGAGCGGCCAACCGCCTTGTCCGTTCATCAGTTGTGCTGCCGTCATATAAATCTGATCGATATCCGGACGTTCTTCCCGGTCAACTTTGATCGAGATGAAACGATCATTGAGCAGACGGGCGGTTTCTTCATCTTCGAAGCTCTCGTGAGCCAGGACATGGCACCAATGACAGGTCGAATAGCCGATCGACAGAAAAATCGGTTTGTTCGCTTCACGGGCAGCAGAAAAGGCTTCTTCCCCCCACGGATACCAGTCGACAGGATTCTCGGCATGTTGCAATAAATAAGGACTCTTTTCATGGATCAATCGATTCGTAGCCATCTCTTTTGACCTCGTTTCTTCTATAGTAATGTCATCTCCCTAACGATACCGATTTTGAAAGGGGGAATCAACGGTTCGTTCAGTCCTTTAAAAATAGGAAGATGAAAAAAAGATTGACTTTATAAAATAAAACATGGTATATTAAATTTTGTCATGAATCGGGGATGATCACTCATGTGAGAATCCATCACTTAATACACAATTTAATAATCAGGTCAGGATTTTTAGACCTTACTGACAAATGAGTCAGACATAAGTCATCGCTTTTATTTTGTCCTTCTTCTGTTTAGCTAGAAGAAGTTGACCCAGCAAGATAAACCTTCCATTCGATACTTTTCAGCTCATTCCGAGCGAAATTCTAAAAATCCCAGTAAATACGCAACCCAACGCGTAACTTGATTCTTGCTAAAACGCTTGATTCAGCTGGCGCGGCCAAGGAGCCGTAACAACGAAAGAGAGGTAGGGCTTTCGTCGTTTCAGGTGTTTTGATCACCTGTATCCTCGATTCTCATGACACCTAAAAACAGACACGCTGAAAAGGCGTTTTTTTTATGCCATTTTTTCAGAACATGAATGAAGGAAGCTTAACATTTGATTCCTAAAGACGAATGATTATTTTTTGTAAGCGTTAACAATTAATTCTTTTACGAATATTAACATCTTTTTTTACATAAAACATACACTATTCATGAATTAATCTGATAATATAAAGAAGTGTCAGAAAATTCATAGGGGGTCAACATCATGAAGAACGTCAGTACGTTTGGGAAGTGGGCATTGGTCGGAGCATTAACAGCGGGAATTCTTCCACAAGCAGGCATTACGGTCGGGGCAGAAGGCGAAGGCGTCATCTTGTCCGAGTACATAGAGGGTTCAAGTAACAATAAAGCGATTGAAATTTATAATGGTTCGGGTCAAATCATCAATCTTTCAGATTACACGCTTGTTCAATACACGAATGGTGGACCGACGGAGTCGAAAATCACATTGTCGGGCACGATTGAACCGGGGAAAACATTTGTCATTGCCAATTCAAGTGCAAACGCAGACATCAAGGGGAAAGCTCAACAAACAACAGGTTCACTCAACTTCAACGGAAATGATCCCGTTGCGTTGAAAAAAGGTGATGTCGTTCTCGATATCATTGGACCGGTCGGCTCAAGTGCTGATTTTGCAAAAGATACGACACTCGTTCGAAACTCAAACGTAACGGCCGGTTCGAAAACATACGAACCGTCGCAATGGACAAGTTTCCCGGTTGATACGTTAACCAATCTCGGCACGCACGCTGCTGAAGCAGGAGACATTTTAGTCGCACCGACGGCTTCACCGGTCGGCGAGGTCGACCGCGGCGATCAAGTGACGTTGACAGCAGAAGGTACGATCCACTATACAGTTGACGGATCAACTCCGACTGCCGAAAGTCCGGTCTACTCTGGTCCGATTACAATTAATGAAGAAATGACGATTCAAGCGGTTGCCGTTAAAGACGGAAAAACATCGGCTGTTTCAACATTCAAATACTATATCGCACCTCCAATCACGAAAATCAGCAGCATTCAGGGAGTCGCCCACACGTCACCATATGCGGATCAACTCGTCCGGACGACGGGGGTCGTCACCTATGTCGTCGATGCGAATAACTTCTACATGCAGGATCCAAATCCGGATAACAACAGCAAGACCTCTGAAGGGGTGCTGGTCTATGCGAAAAATCACGGCGCAGCAGTCGGCCAGACCGTCGCAACGACAGGGTATGTCAAAGAATGGTTGCTTGGCGGATACAGTGACAAGTTCGACACGGATCTCGCGGTTACGGAAATCAGTACAGTCAATCTCGTTAAAGGGGCATTGAACACAGGATTGCCGGCAAGTATCGTCCTTGGCGAAAACGGTGTTTTGATTCCGACGCAAGTCATCGATAACGATTCATTTGCTGAATTTGATCCGGCTGAAGATGCAATCGATTTATACGAAAGTGTCGAAGGAATGCGTGTCGCGCTTCCAAATGCCATCGTCACGGGACCACAGGCCAACCGGACGATTCCGGTACGGACGCAAACAGCGGATAAAGTCTACACGAAACGCGGCACACCGATTCTGACAGCGGATAATGCCAATCCGGAGCGTCTGTTCGTCGAGATGGGCAGCAGCTCGTACCGCGCGAAATCAGGGGACCGTTTCGAAGGAACAATCGAAGGAGTCATGAGCTATAACTACTCGGCATATAAAGTGTTAGCGAAAGCAGCGGACTTACCGAAGCTGATTACAAGTGAAGTCGATCGTCAACCGACGAACATTGAAACAGGCGATTCACGTTTGACGGTTGCTTCGTATAACGTGGAAAACTTTGCTTCAACGGCGGATGCCGGAAAAGTCGACCGTGTCTCGGAAGGAATCGCGACATTCCTGAAAACACCGGATATCGTTGGTTTGACAGAGATGCAGGATAACGATGGGGCGACGGACAGCGGCACAGTCGATGCATCGAAATCATTTGAGACATTGATTACAGCAATCGAAGCGAAAACAGGTGTCCGTTATGCGTATACGGATATCGCACCAGAAGATAAAAAAGACGGCGGACAACCGGGCGGAAATATCCGTGTCGGTTTCTTATACAACCCGGCTCGTGTTTCACTTGCACCAGGTGAAAAAGGAACAGCGACAGAAGCTGTTGCCGTTGAAAACGGTAAGCTGACGAACAACCCGGGTCGCATTCAGCCGAACGATCCAAACTTTGACAGCTCACGGAAACCGCTCGTCGGCGAATTCATCTTCAAAGGCGAATCGTATCATGTCATCGTCAACCACTTTAACTCTAAAGGCGGCGATGGAGCAGACTTTGGTAAAAACCAGCCGGTCGTTCGTAAGAGTGAGGTTCAGCGTCACGCAATCGCTGGCATCGTCCAAAACTTCGTCAATGAACTGGAAACAGAAGTCAAAGATTCAAACGTCGTCGTACTCGGTGACTTGAATGACTTCCAGTTCTCGAAAACACTTGATATCTTAAAAGGGGACAACCTTTGGAATACGGTCGATGATCTCCCGAAATCGGAGCGTTACTCTTATGTCTATAACGGAAACGCTCAGGTGCTCGACCATGTCCTGATTTCGAAAAACCTGAAGCCGTATACATCGTCTGATATCGTCAACATCAACTCGGATTATATGGAAGCGGACGGCAGCGCGAGTGACCACGATCCAGCCATCATCTCGATTCAAGGGATGGAAAGTGCCGTTGCGGTCAACGGAAAAGCGGAAATCGGAAAATGGCGTGCTGTTCAAAAAGGAAAGCATATCTTCATCGAGCGTCAACTCGCTGGTAAATGGGACAAGGCAAGCGAAACACATGCCGATCAACAAGGAGATTTACTTGAACTGCGTGTTTCTCAAGGTCGTCCGTATATCCAAGTGAAAACGAAAAAAGGGAAAACGATTTGGCTTGAACTGTCGAATGGTTACAAATTAAAAGAAACAACGAAATACTAAGCGTTTGTATTAAAAAAAGCGGACTTAATTGTCCGCTTTTTTGTGTATTCGGATAAAGAGAGAGAAAAAGGACAGCAGACTAATCGTGAGGGTAAGCAGTAACGCGAGGTTTAACGGGATGACACGGAACATGTACGTAAAATGAATGATGATCAATAACAGGATAATGGCAAGACCGGGAAGAAATTGTTTGCGTAACAGATGACCGACACCCGGAACAAGGAGTTCGAAACCGAATCGTTGACTGATATGGACTTCTTCATGGGCATTAGCGAGACTGAATGAGACAGTCAACAAAACTAAAATGAGCCATCCGGAAAACAGATACTGTTGAATCGGTAAAAACGTAATCGATTCATAGATAAAATAAAGTAGAATCATGGCATACTCCTTTGGAAGTGAATATTATATAAAATTTCCTTATTTTTTCCTTACGAATTCTAATGATAGCGAGGGTTTTCAGGAACGGCAACAACATTTGAAGGGAATAAAAATAAAAGAATGTTCACACATTTTAACAACAGGGAAAGAATAGTTTATTTTATGTATGATAATGGTATGAGAATGCGATGAATAAAGACGTCAGACCTCTTTTACACAAAAAGTCTGAGATGTGTCAAAACTGTGAAGCGGAACGGGGAATCGTGTGATTTCACTTGAAACGACAGCTTAGACTGTTCGAACGGACGCATTTCTTTTAAAATTAGGGTAATGGAACACATGAGGAGGCGAAAGGTACATGAAAAAGTGGTTAGTACTCGGAGTAGCAGCGGTCGCTTTCTTCAGTTATGAAAATACCCCGATGGAACAAGCAGAAGCGGATTACCCGAAAAGCGGTGGAACGCTGATTGATCGATATACAAGTGAATACCCGGGTTATGACTGGGAAGTCAGGCGGACAGCAACAGAGGAGTTCGTGGCGTTGACGAAAGACGGAAAGGATTACGGAAAGTATCGTTCGAAAAACGGTGTGACGACGCAAGGGGCCGTCTTAAATAAAGACACGGAATCGACCCTTGCGAAAAAAGGCTGGAAAGCCGTCAAGTCGTACCGGAAAGGCAATACGAATTATTTGTTGAACCTCGATCATGCCGCCGTCTATGAAAAAAAGGACCGGTATGTGACCTACTTCTTTGACCAGCACGACGGCAACAAAGTGAAAGCGACACTCGCGATACCAAAAGAGGTCGAAGCGAAGAAAAGTGGATTTTATGGCAAGGCGTCCAGTGCATTGCGGACAACGGACGAGAAGTTGATGTTGCGTCTGATGAACTGGGACCGGGCCGATTATAAGCTCGGAGCGCTGACGCCGTACAGTACTTTAAAACCGGTCACGCGTGCACACAGTGAGAACATGGCAAAAAATAATTTCTTTTCCCATACTGATCCGGAAGGACGCGATCCGTTTGACCGGATGAAAGAGAACGGGATCCGCTTCTCGGTAGCCGGAGAAAACTTATCGATGGGCTATCCGAATGTCTTTGCGGCACACTGGGGTTTGATGAACTCGAAAGGGCACCGGGACAACATCATGAACAAGACCTTCAAACAGGCGGATACCGGTGTTGCTTTCCGTGACAATTCACCGTACTTTACGATTAATTTCCGGACACCTTGAAGCAACATTTAAAACGAAAGTATTCGTATCACCCCGATTTTGCGAAAGCAGGATTGGGGTTCTTTTGTGTGGATCAATCTGTAGATGGATGACGCACCATCTAGATTTGAATCCTATCTTTAAAAATGAGAGCGGGCTTTTGATTGACGAAGCCTTGTCTTCTCCAAGCGTCATCATTCAATGGAAAACCCCTGAAACCGTTCCACCTCCTTTTTGTAAGGGGAGGCAGCTGTTTCAGGGGTTTTATATCATCTTTAGATGAACTAATAGACAAAAAGAGTTATGTCAGTTTGCCCACTCGGGTTTACTGAAGCCTTTAAAGGACTTTTCGATGACAGCGTTAAAGTCATCCGATTTGACGACAGCCGTTAAGTCTTTCGCCAGTTGTTTATCTGCATTAGAAGTTTTGATGGCGACCAGGTTGCGATACTGCTCATCCATTTTTTCGAGTGCCAGTGCATCGAGTAAATCAAATTTCGCAGCTAACGCAAAGTTTCCCGGAACGGCAGAGATATCGACACTGTCAATGGCACGCGGCAGTTGAGCGGCCTCGAGGGGCTTGATGACAAGTTTCTTCGGATTCTTGGCGATATCTTTTTCAGAGACCGTCAACGGGTCCGCGTCGGCTTTGAGTTCAATCCAACCTTGTTCAGCCAACAGATTCAGTGCCCGGGCCTGGTTCGTCGGATCGTTTGGTGTCGCGACTTCCGCTCCCGTCTTGACGTCATCAAGCGACTTGTAGGATTTGCTGTATAACCCCATCGGTGCCGTCGGGACGGTAATCAGTCCTTTAAGATCGAGGTTCTTTTCCTTCGCAAACGTCTTCAGATAAATCGAATGCTGGAACAGGTTGGCATCGATATCACCACTGCCAAGCGCAATGTTCGGTTGAATATAATCCCCGAACTCGACGATTTCAACGTCGTATCCTTTCTTTTCAAGACCGGGCTGGATCGCTTCTTTGACCATATCGCTGTAAGGACCGCTTGTCGCTCCGATCTTGATCGACTTGTTCTCTTCTTTGGCGCTGCTGTCACCGCAACCGGCAAGAATTCCGGCTCCGAGTAGTCCTGTTGCTAAAAAGGCATAACGTTTTTTCATATTCATTCTCTCCCTTACGATTCTCTATGTGTGGTTAACGTTTATCAGCACGACGGGCCAGAACATTGCCGAGCCCCTGAATACTTTGAACAATGATGACGAGGACGACGATCGTCACGATCATGACGACATTATCGTACCGGTAATAGCCGAAGCGGATGGCAAGGTCACCAACGCCACCGCCACCGACGATACCAGCCATTGCGGAAAAACCGATTAGGCTGATCGTCGTCAAGGTCACGGCTTGAATGATCCCGGGAAGAGCTTCCGGTAACAGGGCACTGATGATGATCCGGACCGGCGTAGCCCCGCACGCTTCCGCTGCTTCAATCAATCCCGGGGGAATCTCCCGGAGTGATGTCTCGACCAGCCGGGCGAGAAACGGAATCGCAGCAACACTCAGGCTGACGGAAGCGGCTGTTGGTCCGATTGTATTATCCAGTAACAGTTGGGTCAGCGGAATTAAGGCGACGAGCAGGATGATGAACGGTAACGAACGGACGATATTGACGAAAAAGTCCAAGATGCTGCGCACGATGACGTTTTGGAAAAACAGTCCCCGGTCCGTGATGAAAAGTAAAATCCCGAGTGGAATCCCGACGACGAGCGCAAAACCGAGGGAAATCCCGACCATCAACGCCGTCTCCGCTAAAGCTTTCGCAAGATCCGGTAACATGGTTTCAACTCGTTCAAGCCACATCCTGGATCACCTCAAGCGTGTGGAGTTGCTCCTCAAGCCAAGTGAGGGCTCGGTTGACGTGAAGTGTTGGACCGGTCAAGCTGACGATCAGGACTCCGAAGGCGACATTTTGAATATAATCGACCTTTCCGTGCAGGATGCTGACGGAGATATCAAATTGTTTGATCGCTTCTGACAGCGTGCTCTCACCAGTCTTTTCTCCCGTGAATTGCAGGCGGATGATTTTACCGGGTGTCGTCCGTAAAATGCGTTCCGGCAACTCGATTTGCAATGCCGTATCGACGTAATGTTTTGTGACATCATGGGTCGGCTGACTAAATATGTCGTAGGTGTTCGCAACTTCGACGACTTCACCGTGAGCCATGACGGCAACGCGGTGGCAGATTTGTTTGACGACATCGATTTCATGGGTGATCAGGATGATCGTCAAGCCAAGCCGTTCATTCAAGTCCTTCAGCAAATCCAGGATTTGCAGTGTCGTGACCGGATCGAGAGCGGACGTGGCTTCGTCACATAACAGGACGCTCGGATTATTCGCAAGGGCGCGGGCAATCCCGACCCGTTGTTTTTGTCCGCCACTGAGTTGACTTGGGAAGTTCGTCTCAAATCCTTCAAGTCCGACCAGCGTGACAAGTTCTTTAATTCGGCTTGGGAAATCACTGCGTTTGACGCCGGCAGCCTTTAAGGCAAATCCGATGTTGTCGGAAACGTTCCGCGATTGAATCAATTGGAAATGTTGAAAGATCATTCCGATCTTCAGGCGCAACTCTCTTAGGCTGCCTTTGGATAAATCGGACAGTTTGATACCCGATACTTTGACCGTTCCTTGGGTCGGTGTTTCGAGTCCGTTGATCAAGCGCAGCAACGTACTTTTTCCGGCACCGGATTCACCGATGATGCCAAAAATTTCTCCTTGCTGAATCGTTAAGTTGACGTCACGCAGGGCGAAAATCGGTGTCCGGTCACGTACGAACCGTTTGGTGATGCCTTTGAATTCAATCATCTGCTGTTTCCTCCCTATACAAAAAAATCGCCTTTTTCCAGTTAAGAGCAACCAGAAAAAAGCGACGAAGTGTAAGATTTCGTAACTTATCTCTCAGAATGAAACATTCTGTAGGATGTGGCACCGTTCCTTAAAGGTGGTTGCCGGACGTCGTTGGGCCTAATCCCTCGGTCGCTCTCGATAAGTAGATATGCTGTTGGGACTTACTGTAACGGAAATCATTCCCATTTGTCAAACATTTTTTCAGAATTATTCCGCAACTGTTTGTTGAAACAGATTTAACTGACCGATCCGTTCGGCAGCTTCGACCAATCGTTCGGCGTCGGCAATCAGGCTGATCCGGACGTAGCCTTCACCGTATTCACCGAAGAAATGTCCCGGTGTGACAGCGACGTGTGCTTCGTCGAGCAGATGGTCGGTAAAGCTTTGCGACGTAAAGCCGGACGGGACCGGCAACCAGACGAAGAACGAACCACCCGGGACCGGTCCTTCCCATCCAATTTCCTGTAATTTACCGAATAAGGCATCACGACGCGCTTCATACAGGGCACTGAGTTCGTGGACACACGTCTGATCGCTTGAGAGGGCAACCGTCGCCGCATGCTGGATCGGTGTGAAGGCACTGACGTATAAGTGTTCCTGGTACGTCTCGATACTTGAGATGACGGACGGGTTACCAATCGCGAAGGCAATCCGGAAACCGGACATATTAAAGCGTTTCGATAACGAAAACAGTTCGATTCCGACGTCTTTCGCTCCTGCCGTCTGGAGGAAGCTTCGGGTCGGACCGTCAAAGCTGATGCCGCCGTACGCCAGGTCATGGACGACACAAATCTCGTTTGCGTCAGCGAAGGCGACCGTCTGTTCAAAGGCTTCCGCCGTCGCGGTCGCACCAGTCGGATTACTCGGATAGTTGAGGAACAGCATCCGGGCCCGTTCGACGTCCGTCGTATCGAGCAGCGTGTAGTCGGGTAAAAAGGCATTTTCCGCAAGGAGCGGCAAGGTGATCGGGTAAGCACCTGCTAATGCGGCACCGGACAGGTAGTCGGGGTAACCGGGATCCGGAACGATGACGCCTTCGCCCGGATTGACGATCGTTTGCGGTAACGCGACGATACCCGCTTTGCTGCCGAGCAGAATGGCGACTTCGGAAGCCGGATCAATCGTTACACCAAACTCCGTCTGATAAAAGTCAGCAACGGCCTGCTTGAGGAAATCATGGCCGCGAAACGGCGGATACTGGAGATTCGCCGCGTCATTGATCGCTTCTTTCAAGGCATCTAGAATATGTACAGGTGTCGTCTGATCCGGTGTTCCTTGACCAAGCGTGATGACATCGTGGCCGGCGGCTTTGACGGAACCAATTCGCTGGGCAAGCTCAGCGAAGACCGGAGCGGGTAACCGATCAATCGCAATCGATGGGGCAAAATGTTTCATTTGTCTTCCTCCTTGTTGGGTATTGTCGTCAAGGATAACGAATTTTCAGAAAAAAGAAAAGAGTTTTTTAATAACTGCTGATAATTGTTGAACTACCTCCACCTTCGCTTCGCTTAGAGGTGGAGGATTCCTGAGTTATCCGACCTGACGGTCGAAAATTGATCAGGCTAACCCCGTCGTCCCGACGGTTGAAGAAGCTAAGATACGTTCCGCTTCTCGTTTGAGATTCAGTCCTGCGTTCACATCCCGGTCGTGATGGATGCCGCAACTCGGGCATGTCCATTCACGCAATCCAAGATGTTTCACGTCCTTGTGTTGATGACCGCAACTCGAGCAGAGTTGACTCGATGCGAAGGTCTTTCCGACCTTCACGACGGTTTTCCCGTACCAGTCCGCCTTGTATTCGAGCATGCGGAAGAACTCTGACCAGCTGACGTCAGAGATGGCCTTACTTAACTTACGATTCTTTTGCATGTTCTTCACCTGCAAGGTCTCGATGCCGATGACGTCGTGGTTTTGGACGATCTCGGTCGATACCTTGTGCAGGAAGTCAGTGCGCTTGTTGGCAATCTTCTCGTGGATACGTGCAACCTTTCGCTTCTGCTTCTGATAGTTCCTCGCCTCGGAAAGCTTGACTTTTTTATTCAGAGCGATGCGTTGACGACTGGAGAGCTTACGCTGTTCGCGTACCAGTTTCTTCTCAAGTGTTTGGAAGTAACGATCGTTCTTGTACATCGTTCCGTCCGACAGGGTGGCGAAGTTTTTGAGTCCGACATCGACGCCGATGGACGAACTGGTTTTCGGCATTTCGTGGATTTTCTGCTCGACGAGCAGGGAAACGAAATACTTACCTGAAGCGTGGCGTCTAATCGTGGCATTTAAGATACGGCCTGTGATCTGTTTCGAATAGGCGAAACGTACCCATTTCAGCTTAGGAAGTTTAAGCTTTTTGCACACAATCGAGACTTCAGGAAGTTGAGACTTGCCCTGTATGTTGGTCTTGTACGACTGGACGGGGTTTCGCTTCGACTTGAATCGAGGGCGTTCATTCTGCTTCTTGAAGAAGCGATCAAACGCATCGGCAAGGTGTTTGACGCTCGTTTGAACAGATGTACTATCGACTTCTTTCAACCAGTCGAATTCCTGCTTCAATAAGGGGATTTCTTTGGAACAAGAGCCGTAGGACAGTCCTTTTCCAGTGGTCTTGTACATTTCATTCCACTTCGCCAGGAAGTGGTTGAAGACGAAACGCGAACAGCCAATCGTCTTCGCGATCAGGATTTCCTGCTCTATTGTCGGATAGATTCTGAATTTGTAGGCCTTGTGTTTCAACACCATTTTTCACCTCCTTTGAAGGGAATATACCCGAAAGACAGGCTGGCGATTCATCTCCCACTTTCACTTCGTTTAGAAGTGGGAGTATTCTCACCTAATTTTGGTAAAAAGAACCGATGGCTTTCGTGTTTTTGATACACTGAACTAGAAGACGATTGAATCACAAAGGAGCTGATGGGATGAATCGAGCCTGGTGGAAAGAAGCCGTTGTCTATCAAGTGTATTGGCGCAGTTTTAAGGATTCGGATGGAGATGGAATGGGCGATTTACGCGGGGTGATGGAAAAGTTGGATTACATCGCGTCGCTTGGTGTCGATGTCATCTGGTTAAATCCCTGTTATACATCACCGGATGTCGACAATGGCTACGATATTTCCGACTACTATACCATCATGAAAAAGGCGGGAACGATGTCCGACCTGGAAGCATTGATTACAGCAGCGCATGAACGGGGGCTGAAATTGATTCTTGATTTAGTCGTCAATCATACGAGTGATCAACATGCGTGGTTTAAGGAATCCCGCAGCAGTCGGACGAACGAGAAGGCCGATTGGTACATTTGGCAGGACGGAGTCAAAGGAACACCGCCGAACAATTGGCGCTCCTATTTCGCACCGAGTCCCTGGGCGTGGGATGAGACGCGCGAACAGTATTATTTCCATTCGTTTGCGTCCGAACAGCCGGACTTGAACTGGGAACATCCGGCTGTGCGGGAAGCTGTTTATTCGATGATGCGCTGGTGGGCCAACAAGGGAATCGACGGCTTCCGGATGGATGTCATCAACCTGATCAAGAAACGGGCGACGTACGATGATGTCGCGGATCCTTTGGATTTATCGTACTTAGGGAATCAGCCGGGCATTCACGAGTTGTTGCAGGAGATGCACCGGGAAGTATTGGCGGGGACGGACCTCTTTACAGTCGGTGAAATCCCGTTTGTCGGACCGGAAGACGGATTGTTGTACGTCGGGGAAGAACGGAACGAATTGCGAACCTTGTTTCATTTTGAGGTCGCGGATGATATGGAAACGATGGACCTGCCGCGTTTCAAACAAATCCAGAAACGTTGGTACGAAGCGCTTTATCCAAGCGGAATCGCATCCCAGTTCTTGAACAACCATGATCATACACGCCAGGTGACCCGGTTCGGAAGCGAACGGTATCGCGTCGAAAGTGCCAAGCTACTGGGCTTGATGCTTCATACGTTACCGGGCATCCCGTATATTTATCAAGGGGAAGAAATCGGCATGACCGGCATTCGTTTTTCGGACCCGGAGTCCTATCGGGACGTGGCCTTTCGGAATCAATACGCCGAGCGGATTGCGGCCGGCGAATCGCCCGGAACGGTCCTGTCGTCGATGCAGTTACGGGCACGTGACAACTCACGGACACCGATGCAGTGGAATACGGGCAAAGCAGCCGGATTTACCATAGGGACACCATGGATGGCGGTCAATCCGAACTACCGTGAAATCAATGTCGAAGCGGCGGAACAGGATCCGAATTCCGTGCTGGCATTTTACCGGAAATTAATCGATTTACGAAAGACCCATCCGGTCATGGTTTACGGCATCTATCGTGATTTAGCCATTCAAGATCCGTACCTGTATGTTTATGAGCGAGTCCTTGACGGGGTAACATGGCGGGTGGTGTTAAACGTCCATGATGAACCGGTTACGACGACGTTCGGCTTACCGGAAGAGCAGCTGATTCTGACGAATTATGATACGGCTGACATCAATCGATTAGCACCGTACGAAGCCCGGTTGTACCAATACGAAATGCCGTAAACGGCGGGAACAGTCAACAGAAAAAATCCGGACAGCTTCTACTCTTCATCAAGGAATGAGGAGCAGGAAGGTGTCCGGATTTTTTGTCCGGCTGATGTTTACGCATAACCATTTCGTTTTTTCGAGGATAAGACCTGTTCGAACCGATCGACTGCCTGGCGCATGTCAAAGCTCGGAGCGACGACAAGCGGTCCGTGACCAACCGCGAGGACGTCCGGTGTCAATTCCGTCAATTGATGCGCCGATTGGAGCGCTACTTCCTTATCCCAGGTCGCAAGGGACGGGAAGGGGAATTGCCAGCGGGTGTCGCCCGACACGGCTAAACCGCCTTGGGTTTGGAAAGCGTCACCGGCAATCAACGTCCGACTGCCTTCATGCCACAGGGAAATTGAACCCGGTGTGTGACCGGGTGACGCAATGACACTTAAACTGCCGACCTGCTGACCACTTTCGAGTAACCGGTCCGGACGGGTTTTGATATTTTTCGGAATGCCGCCTTTCAGCGGTGTCGTCTCACCTTCGCGTAACGACTCATCGCCGCTGAGGAGAGCCGCGTCCCGGTAACTGATCGAGACTTCGGCAAGCGGGAAAGCACTTGCTAAAAAATCAAGGGATCCGACGTGATCAGCATGCGCATGAGTTAGGATGATGGACTGTAACGGTTTGTCAAACGACTTGATGACGGAATAAATCGCTTTGGCATTCAGTGAAATCCCCGTATCAATCAGGGTGAGGCTGTCCGCTTCTTCAAATAAGTAACAGTTGACCGGAAAGAAGGACGGCGTTGTTTGCAGTTGATGAAGTCGTTCAATCGTCGAAATATGCATCCGGTTACACTCCCTCGTCATAATATACACTTCTGTTTTAGTATCGCCTGTTTTAGTACAGACGTCCACAAAAAAACTCCCTTACGAGAGGGAGTAAATGTGTTAATATGTTACTTCGAAAACGGCTCCGGCATGTTCGGAATCGTCCCCGTCTGCTGCTGTCGTGACCAGTAGACGATCTTCATATAAAATCGGGCAAGTCGGGTTGGAAACCGGGAAATCGATATGGGCGAGTTTTTCACCGGTTTCAAGATTCCAGCGTGTCAGGCACGATCCGGCGTAATGGGCGATGAAGACATGACCTTCCGTGTCTTTGGTCATACCGTCCGGGAAACCGTCTTCGTCCTCTAAGTCGATCGCCACCCGGCGGTTCGTCAACGGTTGATCCGCAGCATAGTCAAAGGCATAAACCTTTTTCGTCGGCGTATCGATGTGATAGAGCGTCTTGCCATCCTCGGACCAGACAAGTCCGTTCGAGTTCGTTAAGTTCTCAAGGAGAACATCGACGGAACCGTCATGACGCAAGCGATAAAGCGACGCTGTTTCGCCGTCTTCTTCATTGATACTTCCGGCCACATATTGACCTGATGGATCAAGTTTTCCGTCATTCATCCGGTCGGATTCAGGTAGCGTCAATTGGGTTTCCAGTGAGAGGTGTCCTTCTTTTAAATCAAACGTGCCGAAACCGTGTGCCGACGTGACACGAAGGAAATCCGGCGCATCCGTCAAAGCGATCGATGTGATGGCACTCGGTACTTGGTACGGTTTTAAAGCCTCTGTCGTTAAATCATATGAAAAAAGAAGCTTGCCCGGAATATCGACGAAATAAAATCGTTTTGTTTTAGCGTCATAGACGGGCGACTCCCCGGTCTTACATGCAACATCAATAAAAAGTGAAACTGTCATCTGATTTCCCCCTACACATACTGTGATCTCTATTTTGATTATCCGTGAATGAACTCGAGGTGCAATTGGAACTTGACGTCACTACCAACTAAAACACCGCCAGCTTCCAGTGCGACGTTCCAGGTTAGGTTGTAGTCTTCCCGTTTGATTTTTCCGTCGACTTCAAAGCCGGAACGGGTATTGCCCCAAGGATCGACACCGCTGCCTTCATACTCGACCTTAAACGTTTCTGTCCGCGTGACATCCTTAATCGTCAAGTCACCGGTCACTTCATATTCGTCACCGGCGTGTTTTTTGAACGAAGTCACACGGTAAGTAATGTTCGGGTACTGCTCGACATCAAAGAAATCGGCTGATTTCAAATGCGTATCCCGGTCATTGCTGCGTGTATCGATTGTAGCGACCGGAATCGTTACGACAGCAGAAGCATTTTCCAAATCGTGTGCTTCCCCGCTGACATCAAAGCTAAAGTCACGAAACTCTCCTTTAACTTTTGAAATCATCATGTGTTTGACTGAGAATGTAATGGAGCTGTGGTCCTGATCGAGTTGATACGTAGCCATGTTCGATTCCTCCTATTTAATTCACGTTTAGTCATGCCTTTTATTGTTCCTTTTTATCTCGATTCCAAAACATACAGCGGGAAACAAAAATAAGTCTTGCACCGCATCCAAGCAGAGCAAGACCATCAACGATTCCGAAGAATCGATTAGCGGCTTTTTACCAGTAAATTAACGGCTTCTTTGACCAATTCCTCGGTCTGTCCTTCGCCGGTCTGTTCCGCCTCTTTCACGCACTCAATCAGGTTTGAGCTGACGACGACACCAATCGTCCGGTCGATGGCGGAGCGGGCAGCGGACAGTTGGGTAATGACATCACGGCAATCTTGTCCTTCTTCCATCATCCGCAAGATACCGCGAAGTTGCCCTTCGATCCGGCTGACCCGGTTCTTCATTTTACGATCGTAATCCATTCATTTTCCTCCATTCTAAGATGCAATCCGCCTGTTCGATATCTTTATGCTATGCCCATCGTGGTATTGCTGTCAATCTAACCGCTTTTTAAGCTATATTTTTCAGTGGAATAGGGAATATGGATGTGGTGGACAAAAAAATGAAATAAAGTGAAAAAACTAAAACGATTTTGCGTCAGCTTGCGTATACTATATGATAAGGCTGACTGATCACCAAGGAGGAGAAGGATGCATACTCAATCCGATGAATCGCTTTATCATCAGATGCGCAGTGGAGATGAACAAGCTCTCGAAGTACTGTATGACAAGTATGAAAGGCTATTGTTCTCATTCGCTCATCGCTTTACGAACAATGATCGTTTATCAGAAGAAGTCATCCAGGAAGTCTGGATGAAGATTTGGAACGGACGGGTCGATTTTAATACCGATAAAGGAAAGTTCTCCTCTTGGATATTAACGATTACCCGCAATGCAGCGCTCGACTGTCTGAGACGCGAGAAACGCCAACCGACGATTGAAGTCGAGGAGCGGGACGGCGGATATGATGAACCGGTCGAACGGACGGTCATTCAGCGGGAAACGGCGACGGAAGTCCGCGATGCCGTCAATGAACTGAAACCTGATCAACAAGAGTTAATTGAACTCGTTTATTTTAAAGGACTGACACAACAACAAATTTCAGAGCAGCTAAATTTACCGCTTGGAACGGTAAAAACAAGAATAAGGAGCGCCATCCAGGCACTCCGGAAACTACTAGACGGGAGGGAACGTTGATGGAAGAACGTTGTCATGATTTAATCGATTACTTCAACGGAACATTATCAGCTACCGATCGCGACGCGTTCGAGGCACACTTGGCGACTTGTGATGACTGTAAACAGGCGCTTCAAGAGATGCAAGACTTGATGCTACCCATCGCGGAATCACTTCCGGAACGACCGATACCAACAGGCATGAAATCAAGAATTCTCGGTGAAGTTCTGGGATCGACGGAACAAGGGCATGAACCGGCAGCAGCACCGATTTCAAAACCGGCTGTTCAGGAAACGAATCATGTGTCTGAACTCGAGGCAGCCCGGTCGAAGAAAAGTAAAAAACGGGTACCGCTCGGGTGGCTCATGAGTATCGCAGCTGCCTTGATCCTGTCACTTGGTGCCAACGCCTACTTTCTTTCGCAAGATAAGTCTGATCCGGCGGAAGAGTTTGCGATGGACGAAGTCAAAGGAATGGGCAACTTTGAAAGTACGGCCTCGATTAAGGGCTCGAGCATGATTTTTACGAAAGATGATCAAGAATTCATGCTTGTCCAACTGAAAGATTTACCGCCCCTGAAAGAGGGCGAGTTGTATCAACTTTGGACGATTCAAGGTGATACGCCCCGTGCGAACGGTGTCATCGAACAGGACGGAGAGGCAGCCGCCGTCTTCCCGATCAAAGGAGACGGAACGATTGATGCAGTCGCCATCACGGTTGAACCTGAACCGGACTTGGAAAAACCGACCGGTGAAGTCGTGGCTTCCGTTGCGTTATGATGGTCCGTTCCACTTGAAATGACGCGAAGTGAAGTTTATGGAAAGGGATGCGATTTTGATTGCATCCCTTTTTTGTGCGCTTTTTTTCGAGTTTGACCATTCCTTTTAGAAAAAGTCTGGCCATTTTGATGAAATTTCGTAAGAAGACTGAAGAAATATCGACAAGAAGACGATACTAATAGGAATGTCAGTCAAAAAAGAGAGGCACTTATCATGAATGAATGGATCACCTTAACGAAACATTATGAAGAGACACTGGTCATCCTATCGGTCATCGTCGCTATCGTCGGATCCTATGCCTCACTTGAATTAAATCGCCGGTTGGCAAAAGCCGTATCTTTGAAAAAAAGAGCATTGTTCGTTTCCTCCTTGACGATGGGGTTATCCATCTGGGGCATGCATTTCGTGGGCATGGGTGCATTTGAATTAGCGGTACCGGTCAAATACGACTGGGTGTTGATGTTCTTATCGATCGTACCCGCCGTGACGGCTGCCTGGATTGCCTTTTATCTCTTATATTATTCAGAGCTGACACGGAAAAAAGTCATCATTGCCGGAACGTTAATGGGGACGGGAATCGCCATGATGCATTATCTTGGCATGGTTGCGATGCAGTTTGATGGAGATGTCCGCTATGATACGGCGTTATTCACGTTATCGATTGTGATTGCCATCACGGTCGCTTATGTCGCCCTCCTGTTGCTGTATATGACAAGGCATGTCGATAAAAAACGAATTTTGATTCCCGTTGCAATCTTAATGGGGTTTGGTATTTCAACGATGCACTATGTCGGAATGCTCGGGACGACGTTTTGTGTTCCCGGTGCTTCGGGAGTAGATGTCTCAGCCAGCCCCGTCACATCAAATATCTTAAGCGACGTAGCGGTCCCGGTTTTTTTAATCGTTCTGTTGATCGTCGGACTGTATATTCATCTTGAACGGCGGGCGTTACAGATGATGGCGTACACGGATCATTTGACAGGATTGCACAACCGTCGTTGGCTGGATCATCATATGGCAAAAGTCGATGGACAATACAGCCGGACGAAAAAGCAGATGACGATGGCGTTGCTTGATCTGGACGGTTACAAATGGATCAATGATACGTTTGGTTTCGATCAGGGAGACACCGTCATTCGGCAATTCTCGGACCGGGTCAAAGCTTTACTTCGCGAAGATGAAGCGTGTATCCGCTACAACGGGACTCAATTTTTCCTGATTCAAAATGTCGATTCCGAAATGCTGGAAGAGGCCTTTACGGATGTCCTGGAAGCGATTCGGCAACCGATTTTTCTGGACGGACAAGAGATTCATTTGACCGCCACAATCGGGATCATCGTTCCGAACATAGAGGATACTCTGGAGATGCGGATCGGTCAGATGGAAAGTGCCTTGCGTGCAGGAAAAAATGAAGGGCGGGACCGTTTCGTCATCTACGATGAACTGCTCCATTCGGATCGCCGGGAACAACAAATCGTCGGCTCCTTACGCCGGGCGATGACGGACTTTAAAGAGTTTAATCTCGTCTATCAGCCGAAAATTGCGCTGGCAACAGGCAAGGTCGAGCAGGCGGAAGTGCTGATTCGCTGGAATCATCCGAAGTTTGGTTTCATTTCACCGGCAGAGTTTATCCCGCTCGCTGAAAAGTACAGTCTGATCCATCGGCTGACCCAGTGGGTGCTGCAGGAAACCGTCAAGCAAATGGAAGAGTGGCGGGAAGAAGACCACTTCATCCGACAAGTCTCCGTCAACTTGTCGGCGATGCATTTCCGGTCGGAATCGCACAATCTGATGATTAAGGAAATCGTTCATCATTCGTTGAAGAATGGCGGAGAACTGCAGCTTCAACTGGAAATTACGGAAACGTCCGTGATGGAGAATCTCGAACGGGCCTTGTTGATGCTCGGAGAGCTGAAGCAATTGAGTTTGACGATTGCACTCGATGACTTCGGAACGGGTCTGTCTTCTTTGACTCACTTAAAGCATCTGCCAATCGATATCTTAAAGATTGATAAATCGTTCATTGACGAAGTACCGCATGACGAGCGGGGGACGGCGATTACCGAAATGATCATCCAGCTTGCGAAGAGTCTTGGGATTGAAGTGGTGGCGGAAGGCGTGGAGACGCTGGAACAACATGAATTTCTGAAACGACTCGGTTGTGACTATGGACAAGGCTATTATTACAGCCGTCCGGTTAAGGTCAAGGATCTGGACCAACAGACAATCGAACGAACGGTTTTGGATGTAGTCTGATAGCGCATCCGGCCAATCCAATCCGTCCTTTTTTACGTATACTAGATAAGCACACGAGGACTATGTGTGTGATCATGGGGGACGCAATGGCTTCTTGAACAGATTCCGGGCAGGAATTTGTTCGACTTGTGCAAGATGCAGACAGAATCGCCGTACATTTCGATGGTTGCTCAGCTCTCTACTCAATCCAGTACCTGTCTGTCCATCACACTACAAAGGCAGCTTTCCACGAGGGAAGCTGCCTTTTTTTGTCGTCTTACCGGTTGGCTGTCAGCTGGCAGCCGGTCTGATCGGTAACGAGGACGTTCGTATTGAAGTATTGACCATCACTTTTTAGGATCAATGATTTTTTCTCAGGATTATAATCAAGTGTCATGTCCTGGTCGAGGAAATGACTTGACCACCGTTTGACGAGGACAGGTCCGACATTCGAATCAATCGTCATGTCTTCATCCGTTGCGGCGGAGACAAGACGAATACTGAAGATGCCTGAGTTCCCGCAACCGCATCCTTCGGTATCATAATAAAGATGCAATTGACCTTCCGTATCACCGCGTAATTGATCGATCCGATCAAGTGCAGCTTCTGTAAATGTAATCTGCATGACATTCACTCCTTTGATACCAGTATACGACGAACAGCAAAGAAAATAACGTTACTTGCTCAGTTGAACCTGACGACGCATCCGGACGAGCAGGAAGACATATCCGGCAAGCAGAACGACGACACTTCCGAGCACGACCGTATCGACAAGTCCGTTATCCGACTGGAAGTTGATCGCGATATATGCCCAGACGAAAACGAGTGGATAAATCGGATCGCGATTGGCGAACATGAACAACAAGGCGAGAACGACACCAACACCAAGCATGATCATCGTCCAACCGGCATCTCCGATTCCGAGCCATGAGTTGATGTTTTCAGTGTCGATCGTCAAGAAGATATTCGCAATCGTCGCGACCGAGACCCAGCCGAGATAAAGTGAAAACGGTAATTTAAAACGTAACGCTTTTGTCTCGCGGTCGATTTTTGAGTAGATGACGATCAGTGAAATCAAAAGACCGGCAATGACGACGACAGACAACGGGAACAGTTTGTATGAGAACGTAACGATCCAACCAGCATTGAACAGACAGCTGATCAAGAACCACGGTCCGATTTTTTTGGCGATGTCATGTTCTTTGAACTTCGGAATCGTTTGCATAATGAGCCAAACGAGTAACACAAGATAGATGAGTCCCCAAATCGAGAAAGCATAACCTGCGGGTTTAAAATAAGTGCTGATCGTATCCGAAATCCGACCTGTTTTTCCGCCATCGAGTGCATTAACGGCGATCGTAAAGACAAAACCAAGCCAATTGAGCCAAATCCATTTGTTTTTCAATCCAAAAACCTCCTTTAATCTCTAAAGGAGGTTTACCCGGATTGTCGACTCTTTAGACATCAGCGTCGGCTCGTCGGGTTTAAGAAGGACATGCCGATGGCCGGATTACCGGTATGCGAGCCGAGAACAGGCGTTAAGTTATCGATGCGAACCGTGACATCGAACCGCTTTTCGAGATTCGTTTTCCATTCAAGTGCCAAATCATAGGCAGTCGCGTGAAATAACGAGACATCGGTGACCGTTCCACTCTCAAGCATTTCGACCAGGTGATCATAAATCTTGGCGTGGGCTTTCTTAAAAGTTCGAACCGTCTGATACGGAACGATTTTGCCCTCCTCAAAATGAAACAGCGGGCGTAACTGAAGTAAATTACCGACAAAAGCTTTCGTCGAGGAAATCCGTCCGCCTGCCTGCAACTGATCGAGGTTCGCAACCGTGAACTCGATGTGGTGGTCGAAGCGGCGCTCTAAAATATACTGCTCGATTTCTTCGACTGACATCCCGTCTGCTGCCAGTTGCATCGCTTCCGCCAGCAATTGACCTGCCGGATAGATGCCGCAACGGGAATCAATCGCAATCAGCCGGAACCCGGCAATTTCAGCACCTTGAACAGAAGCGTTATACGTCCCGCTCAATTCGCTTGAAAGATGGATGGCAAAGCCGACATCATACTGCTCTTTTAACCGTTCATAGCGTTCCGTGAACGTGCCAATGGATGGTTGGCTGGTCGTAACCTTATGTTTCGCATCAATCCATTCATAGACGGTCTCGGCCTGGACGTCGACACCGTCCGTGAAACTTTCGCCGTCTTTCATGACGAGAAGAGGGACGACGGTCAAGTCTTCATGCTGAGAAATCGAATCGGGCAAAATCGTCGTGCTATCTGTAATCCATGCAATCTTCATGCTGTTTCCTCCTTATTTTAGTACCTGATATTAATTGTAGGTGTAAGCGTTATCGCTGTCAAATGAACCTTTAAAAAGTTCAAACATTATAGTTGATTAACTGGCCCAATGCGCTATAATCGGTACGTGATTACTAAACTTGAAGTCGTCTTATACTAAACTGTTGTAAAGAGAGGAGGGCGTGGATTGCGGACGATCGGAAACAAAATCAAAAATCTACGTCTTCAAAAAGGCTTGACGCAAGAAGAGCTTGGCGAGCGGACGGACTTGAGCAAAGGATACATCTCGCAAATCGAACGCGAAATCAGTTCGCCGTCGATTGAGACGTTGTTTAGTCTGCTCGAAGTACTCGGCATCTCGGCAAAGGATTTTTTTGACGAGGACACGTTGAATCAAAAGGTCGTTTATTCGCAAAAAGATGTCACGCGTTATGAAGACTTGGAACAAGGGTACGATGTGACATGGCTGATTCCGGAATCGAACGAAAAGGAAATGGAGCCGGTCTTGTTACACCTGGCACCGGGCGGACACTTTAAAACATACGAACCGTCCGGATCGGAAACGTTCGTGTATGTGCTCGAAGGATCGGTCACATTACAGCTTGGCCGGGAATCATTCGTCGCAACGAAAGGCGAGACACTTTATTATAAAGCTTCAGAAATTCATCAATTACGCAATGATTCAGAGGCGGAAACGAAAGTACTCGTGACGGCCACGGATTCGTACTTATAAGGAGGAATAAGATTTGGCAGACAACAATACGATCATTCAATTTACAGACGTGACAAAACGTTTTGACGATCAGACAGTTCTCGAACGCGTCAGTTTTGAAATCGAACGCGGGAAATTTTATACGTTGCTCGGACCATCCGGTTGCGGGAAGACGACGGTCTTACGGCTGATTGCCGGGTTCACCGAAGCGACGGAAGGCGATATCCTGTTCAACGGAAAACGGATCAACGATGTTCCCGCCAACAAACGGCAAGTCAACACGGTTTTTCAAGATTATGCCTTGTTCCCGCACCTCAACGTTTTTGAAAACATCGCCTTCGGGTTGCGGATCAAAAAGATGAAGGACGCGGAAATCAAGACGCGTGTGCTTGATGCGTTGAAGTTCGTCAACTTATCCGGGTACGAGAATCGGGAAATCACGGAGATGTCAGGCGGACAACGCCAACGGGTCGCGATTGCGCGTGCCATCGTTAACGAACCGGAAGTTATCTTACTGGATGAACCGTTATCGGCACTGGATTTAAAGCTGCGGACAGAAATGCAGTATGAGCTCCGTGATTTACAACGGCGTCTCGGCATTACATTCATTTTCGTCACACACGATCAAGAGGAAGCGCTCGCGATGTCAGATGAAATCTTCGTCCTCAATCATGGTCTGATCCAACAATCCGGGACGCCGACGGATATTTATGACGAACCGATCAACCGCTTCGTCGCTGATTTCATCGGCGAGTCAAATATCATTCCGGGACGAATGGTGATGGATTACCGCGTCTCATTCGCCGAACAGGAATTTGATTGTGTCGACCGTGGTCTCGAATTAAATGAACCGGTCGAAATCGTCATCCGTCCGGAAGACTTGGAAATCACGGGTGTCGCGCAAGGTAAGTTGCGTGTGACCGTCGATTCTCAATTGTTCCGCGGCGTCCATTATGAGATTGCCTGCATGGATGAAGTCGGAAACGAATGGCTCGTCCACAGTACGAAAAAAGCAACGGTCGGGGAACAGATCGGCTTGACGTTCGATCCAGAAGCGATTCATGTCATGCGTCTGAATGAGACGGAAGAGGAATTCGATAAACGACTTGAATCATATGACGGGGTGTTGTGATGCAGAAGACACGCAACTGGTATCTGATTCCGTATAGTTTTTGGATTGCGTTGTTCGTCATCGCACCGATTGTCCTCGTCGTCTATTATTCATTCCTTGACCTGGAAGGACATTTTTCGTTCGTCAACTATCAGAAGTTTTTCACCTCAACCTATCTGACGATGACGCTCAGCTCATTTTGGTATGCCTTTTTGATCACGTTGTTTTCACTGGCAATCGGTTATCCGACCGCCTATCTGTTGACGAAAACGAAGCATAAACAATTGTGGTTACTGCTGATCATCTTACCGACCTGGATCAACTTGCTCTTAAAAGCGTATGCGTTCATCGGGCTGTTCAGCACATACGGGTGGGCAAACCAGACGCTTGAAGCGATCGGGATCGGCCGGAAACAGATTTTGTTCACGGACTTCAGTTTCGTGTTCGTTTCCGTCTACATCTTTATTCCGTTCATGATCTTACCGATCTTTAATGCGATTGAAAAACTGAACCCGTCGCTCGTCTTTGCGGCCCGTGATCTCGGGGCCTCGAGTTTCATGACGTTCCGCCGTGTCGTTTTTCCGTTGACGATTGATGGGGTGAAATCAGGCTGTCAGCTCGTTTTCATTCCAGCGCTGTCGTTATTCATGATTACGCGTCTGATTGCCGGTAACCGGGTCATCACGCTCGGAACAGCGATTGAACAGCAATTTCTGGTCACGCAGAACTGGGGCATGGGTGCGACGATTGCCGTCTTCCTGATTATTGCGATGGCAATCATTTTAGCGTTGACGAGTACGAAACGGAAGAAAGGGGCGACGACATGATGAAACGATTAAAACTAGCAAATCTGTACTTGATCGGTGTCTTCATCATCTTGTACGCACCGATTCTTTATCTGGCTTTCTACTCGTTCAACAGTGCCGATAACATGACGAATTTTGATTCCTTCACGTGGGATTGGTATAAGGAAGTCTTTCAGGATTCCCGTCTCTTGATCATCGTCTTAAATACGCTGGTCATCGCGCTCCTGTCTGCTGCAATCTCGACGATCATCGGTGTCCTCGGTGCCATCGGGATTCAAGCGGTCCGGAAAAAACGGATCGAGACCTCTCTGTTGACGCTCAACAGTATCCTGATCGTCAGTCCCGATGTCATCATCGGTGCGTCGTTCCTGATCTTCTTTACGATGCTCGGCATTCAACTCGGCTTCACGTCGGTTCTGTTGTCACATATCGCGTTTTCCGTCCCGATTGTCGTCATTCTGGTCCTGCCGAAACTGCAGGAAATGAGTCCGACGCTCGTCGATGCAGCACGTGACCTGGGAGCGAGCCGACTTGATGTCCTGACGAAAGTCATCTTGCCGTATATCACACCCGGCATCTTCGCCGGTTTCTTCACAGCATTGACGTATTCACTGGATGATTTCGCGGTGACGTTTTTCGTCACCGGGAATGGATTTACGACGTTGTCCGTTGAAATTTATTCACTTGCCCGCCAAGGGATTTCGATGAAAATCAACGCCCTGTCGACCGTGATCTTCCTGTTTACGTTCTTACTCGTCATCGGCTACTACTTCCTGAACCAGCGTTCTGCCATGAAGTTGTCCCGACCGGAGGTGAAATAAGCGATGAAAAAACTCATTCAATTATTTGTCGCGATATTTTTGATATCCGGTATCATCTTGTTTGCGTTGAACCGGTTGAATGCGACACAAGGGTATTCCGGAAAAAATGTATTGAACATCTATAACTGGGGTGATTACATCGACCCGGAATTGATTGATCAGTTTGAAAAGGAATCCGGCATCAAAGTTGTCTATCAAACGTTTGATTCGAACGAAGCGATGCTGACGAAAATCGAACAGGGCGGCACGACGTATGATATCGCCGTTCCTTCCGATTATGCGATTGCGAAGATGATCGAAGAAGATTTGGTCGTCCCGATCGATCAGAAAAAAATTCCGAATCTGAAGAATATCGACCCGCGCTTCCTCGATTTATCGTTTGATCCGGGCAACAAGTACTCGATCCCTTATTTTTGGGGTACCGTCGGAATCGTCTACAACCAAAAGTTGATTGACGGAAAAAAACCGACCAGTTGGAAGGACCTGTGGGATCCGGCACTGAAAAATCAAATTCTTCTCGCAGACGGTGCACGTGAAGTAATGGGGATGAGTCTGAACAGTCTCGGTTACTCACTTAACGAGACTGACGAAATCAAACTGCAGAAAGCAAAAGCGAACCTGATGGATCTGACACCGAACGTCAAGGCGATTGTCGGTGATGAAATCAAGTTGTTGCTCGCAAACGAAGAAGCAGGGATTGGTGTCGTCTGGTCCGGTGATGCCAATGAGATCATGAGTGAAAATGAAAATTTGAACTACGTGATTCCAAAGGAAGGATCGAACGTCTGGTTCGATAACATCGTCATTCCGAAAACGGCTAAAAATGTAAAAGGTGCCCATGAATTCATCAACTTCATGTTGGATCCGAAAAATGCCGCCAAAAATGCGGACTATGTCGGATACTCGACACCGAACGAAGCGGCGTTGAAATTGCTCGATCGTGACGTGCGGGAAGACAAACGTTTTTATCCGGATAAACAGGTCACGGATACACTCGAAGTATATGAAAACTTAGGTAAGGAAATGCTCGCTCATTATAATGAACTATTTTTAGAGTTCAAAATGCATAAGAAATAACAAGAAAAGTTGTTGCCCAAACTGGTAACAACTTTTTTTTGAAATATTTTTTAAAGAAATGTATTGAAAGTGAATATTATTTCGAAAATGGGGGAATGAGATATTTATCAAAGCATTTCAAGGGGGAGCACATCATGAAACAAATTTTTGGACTTATTTTAACAGCCGCACTTACCATGAGCCTTGTCTCAGGCCCTTCATATAACCAATCTGCCGAGGCAGCGAAGCCGACGGACATCGATTGGTTGAAACAAGTTAAAACGACTGCCGCAAAAGCCAAATCCGTCGATGGAAAAGTGACATTGGAAAAAACGACGTTAGCCCAGGTACATAGCGCGTACAAAGGGGAAAAAAATTCGACATGGTGCCAAAGCGGTAAAGGATTGGTCGCACCAAATAAAGCCGTTCATTATTGCTCGACATTCGGTGTTCCTGACCGTAAAGCAAAAGTTTCTGCCATCGTCTACAATCCGAAAATGATCGGCCGGACGATTACCGTCAAAGAAGTTAAAAAAGCGTACTCGACTGCGAAACTCGATAAAACCTTTAACTTGATGACCGTTTCAACAAAAGAGGTCAACATTTATCTAAATTTAAATTCTGACCGTACACAAGTCATGTCAATTCTAGTAAAATATAACTAACGAACAAAGGATGACCTTTTAGGCCATCCTTTTTATTGAATCTTTTTATAGATCGGCACGAGTTGTTCGTAGGTATTTCGTATCAATTTTACTAAATCCTCGTGTGACATCGTACTGACTTCTTCCGCAGAGATATGACGGCCGACTAAGAATTCTGCTTTCTTGACATCGCGGAACCGAACGAGTCCTTGTTCTAGACCTGTCTCGTCAATCCGTTGTGCCTCTTTCTTCATATGATCGTAAGAAACGACGAAATCGGACGGCAGTGCATGCAACAGCTCCTGGTGATCCAGTAGTTTGGCAGCGTACTGTGATTTATTCGGAAGTTCATAAATGTAAGCGAGCCAGATGAACAGATGGTCATCAAATAAGCCGACTTGGAAATGCGGATGTTTTTTGTATCCGCGTTTATTCGGGGAAAATGCCATCCATGTGTCCTTCGGCGGATTTACTTTCCGGCGGGCATGCTGTGCAATATGCACATACATATCTTCTGCCAGATGGACCGTTAAATCCGGTGATACTTCTTGCCCGATTTGTTTGAAGACGGGTTGAATCCGTTTCCGGATTGCGTCCATCCGTTGTTCCAGTCCTTCAATCTCGAATGTATCAAATGCTTCTTTCGTAAAATGTGTAGTCACTGATTTATCACCTCTATTGCTAGTGTAACAAATCAAAGCATTAAAAATAGACCTCAATGCTCAAATGAGTGATAATCAGATTATGTTTTCCATATATATACAAAATGTGTTAGGAAGGGGAAGTCAACATGCGTCGCTTTCAACAATATCTCCTTCGGAGCTGGATTGTATTTTTTCTTGTCGTCATCGGAATCGATTTACTGGCGAAATCAAGAGACTACAGCCTCAGCATCGACTTTTTTACGTTCACGCTTGTTGTTGCACTCTCCACGATCTTTGTCATCGATCCGGTCCGCAGAAGACATATGAGCTTTACGTTCCATTTCGGATTCGTGTTATTTACGTTTTTGACGTATGGATTGTTGTCTGCCATCTGCGTCGGACAATTGACGATGTTGATCTATCAATTGCGGACGTTCCACACAGCGATCGGCCGCCGGCGTATGTTACATAATTATCCGTTTAATGTCACGCTCGAGCTATTATTGATTTTACCTGCGGGACTGGCTTACAACGCGTTAGGTGGAACACACGGGATCGACTTCTCGTTAATCGGAAATATCGGACCGTTAGTCGTCATGGTCTTGATTTTATGGGTTGTCTTACTGTTTCAATATAAATTATCAAACTTTTTACTTGGTGAAAACATTCCGAGTAATGTCATGTTGCCTTTGCTCCGGTTCGAGGCGGTCGTCATTGCCGCCGAATTGTTATTCGGGGTTTTCAGTACACTGATGGTTCAAAACAACGGGAACAGCGGTCTCGTCATGACGGCCTTTGCCCTGTTCATCATCAAACGGTCGCTTGGCAGTTCCGTCCATGCCAGTGACCGGATCGAGCACTGGGAACAGATTGAACGATTAAAAGAAGCGGCCTGGAAAGACGGCGATGCCCAGTTCATCATCGAGCGGTATTTACGTCAGTTGAACCATTTTGTTCGCCCGGACATTGCCTGGATTAAGTTTGATTTCGGGGAAGGAAATTCAATTTATTATTCCTTGAAGGATGGCCGCAAGTTAAAGGCGGACCATGTCCGCGGCATCATCATTGAAGAAATCATTGAAGAAAAAGATGAGGTTTTGCTGTACGGCATGCAACAGGAGTGGGACATCCGCTTGTATGATTGTGTTCCGGAAGAAACCCAGTCGATTCTGTTCATTCAGCCGGAAGCGACGGAAAAAATCAATTGCTCCTTATTCTTGGCTTCTGAAGCAAGCGGAGAGTTCACAAAAGATTTTGGGTATGAGCTCTACCGGGCTTTACGGGTCCTCTCATGGGCAGTCGAACGGGCACAGGAACGGGAACGTCTGTTGACGGACAGCCGGACGGATGCGATGACGAAATTGCCAAACTACCGGGCGTTACAGGAATGGGGCGATCGCCGGATTCGGCAACGTGATTTATATCCATTCTCTGCCTTGATGATCGACTTGGATCATTTCAAACAAATCAATGATACGTATGGACATGAGGTCGGGGATGTCGTCCTGTTTGAAGTCGCTAAACTGTTGATGCAGGCGACACGGATCACCGATCTCGTCGCCCGATACGGCGGTGAGGAATTCGTCGTCTTGCTACCGAACACGGATCTGGAATCAGCCCAAATCGTAGCAGAACGGATTCGCGAAACGTTACATGCGAATCCAATTCAAGTGGAAGCGGATTCGTTAACGATTACGGCAAGTATCGGTGTCGATACGTTAAACGAGCTGGGCGATTTAGCAAGTCTGATCCGCAACGCCGACCGCGCGATGTATATCGGTGCGAAATTCCAAGGACGTGACCGTGTGGCATCCTACCAGGAATGGAAAGAACGTGTTGTCTAACTTTCACTGCAAGAACCGTTGACGTTGTCAGCGGTTTTTTGACGTCTTAGCGTCTGATAGAGCGTGTTGAGAGTATTTTGAATACAATGAGGAGGGGGCTGGCGAAAAGCTGTCTGAGGCGCCAAATCGTGCGAAAAAAAGCCTCGTTCTGCAAGAGAAGGAGGCTCGGCTATAACGTATAAGGAATGTAAGAAAAAAAGATAAAGGCTGGATTACTGGGCCTGTTGGTTGCTGATGCGGATTTCACTTTCGATGGCATGAATGGCAGCAGACCAGGAACCGTAACGGTGTAACAAGGCTTTCGTCGATGGTTTATTATTTCGTTTCGCCCATTCGCGGTACGCTTCAAATGAAAGCGAGAAACCAACTTCTTCGATCGCTTGACGGAGTGAGGCGGCAAGTTCTGCTTTGGAATAGGTGACACTGGCTTCTAATCCGGCAGCTGTACAGGCATCATGCCAGGATCCGAACATCTTCACGATATGATAATGACTCGGAGCATGATGAACCGATTTACGCCAGATTTGATATTTCTTTAAAGTGATGGTTGATCCGACATCCTGGGCATACCGGTGAAACGACTTCAGGATTTCATCTTTGGTATATTTCGGAGCGCGCTCGAGTTCTTCCGGCTGCTGATCGATATGCCATTCGTAACCGGCTGCTGATAAAGCTTCCGGCCAGGAACCGAACTGACGAATGATGGTCTCCGGTTGCGGCCAGCCATGTTCGATGGCATAACGACGATAAATCGTCCGACGGGGACGATCCTGAATGAGTTCGCCTAAGGCTTGGATGGCTTGAATCATTTCAAGCTGTTCTTCCGTCCACGTTTGCTGACTCGTAAGTACACGTTGTTTCAAGGGTGAGTCCTCCTTCCTAATGAATCATAATTTTTGAGGCAAAAGTCCTCTGTATAGAATATATCGGCACATTTCCATTAATTATGAATAATTACCGTGAAATATTGTAAATAAAGTGAAAATCGTTCTTCTGCTAAGTATAAATGGAAGTAATTCAAATGAAAACAGAATGTTACCAATTTTTAATGAACCGGATAAAAACAGTACATTTGTCTCATATGGAAAAAAAGACCAGACCCGCATGGAGCGAGACTGGTCTTAAGTCATACTTATTTTCCTTCGATATACGTCCATTTGAACGAAGTATCCGCACCGACTTTGTGGTTGACGATTCCTTTAACGTAAGGCTTACGTAAGAGGGAAGCGCCGCGTTGGTACATGACTGAGATGGCTTGGTCGTCTTCAAGTAAGACTTTCTCCGCATCTTTCAGTGACTGCCAACGTTTTGCAGCATCTGTTTCTTTCATCGCCGACTTGATGAGTGAATCGTACTTGTCGCTTGAGTAACCACCACGGTTGTACGGTCCGCCAGTCATCCACATGTCGAGGAATGTCATTGGATCCTGGTAGTCAGGGCCCCATCCTGCGAATGAAAGTTCGAACTGACCTTTAGACTCGAGGTCCAATTTGTTTTTGAACGGCTGTTGTTTGATTGTAACTTCAAGACCTGGAAGGTTTTTCTCCCACTCGCCTTTGAGGTACTCGGAGATTTTCTTCGAGTTGTCGTCATCGTATGAAAGAAGCTCAAGCTTGACGGATTTTTTGCCGATATCTTTGAGGCCTTTTTCGAACGAAGATTTAGCTGACGAAGCATCGAACGATCCGAATCCTTCGTTGCCGTCACGGAAGTCTTTTCCGTCCGGACCTTTAGCAAATTCTTTTGGTACATAGTAGTAAGCAGGGATCGATCCGTTGTTTAAGAGGACTTTCGCCATCTGCTCTTTATCATACCCGGAATCGATTGCTTTACGGATGTCTTTGTTTTTGAGCAATTCGTTTTTGAAGTTCATTTGGATGTAGTACATCGAAGCGTCAAGACGTGTATCGAAGTCTTCGCTGTCTTTGTACTGATCAACGAACTCACTTGTCAGACCGACTGTATCGATGTCACCTTTTTCGTACAGGTTGACGGCTGTTGATACTTCTTTAACGACTTTATAGTTTACTTCTTCGAGTTTGACCGTATCCGCATCCCAATACTGATCGTTTTTCTTGTAGCTCCAGCCGACTTCTGTTTTCCAGTCCGTCAGTTGGAACGGTCCGTTGTAAAGGAAGTTCTCCGGGTTCGTCGCGAAGTCTTTACCTTTTTCTTCAACAAATTCCTGTTTGAGCGGCATGAATGAGCCGAAGCCAGTCAATGCTTTGAAGTACTCAGCCGGTTGTGTCAGTTTGACTTCAAGTGTCTTGTCGTCAACTGCTTTAACGCCGACGTCAGCCGGTTTTCCTTTTCCTGTGTTGTACGCTTCAGCGCCATCGATGATATACATGATGTATGCATATTGCGATCCGCTTTTTGGATCAAGAACACGTTTCCACGCATATTCGAAGTCTTTTGCCGTGACGTCACTGCCGTCCGACCATTTAGAATCACGTAATTTAAATGTGTATGTAAGACCATCTTCAGAGACGTCTACACTTTCCGCAACACCAGGTGTCGGCTCTTGTTTTTCGTCGAGACGGAAGAGACCTTCCTGAACGTTGTTTAAGACTGTGAATGAAACCGAGTCTGTCGCAACGGTCGGGCTGAGTGCCGGGATGTCTGAACCGCTTGTCAGGTTAAGAACCTGTTTGTCCGACGCCTTTTTCGTATCAGTCGAACCTGAAGTATCTTTTGAATCATCTGTCGATGTACAAGCAGCGAGGCTTGATCCGGCGATAGCTAGGGCACCAACGAGTGCAAGTGTTTTTTTCGTCTTCATAATAATAAGTTCCCTCCCAAGAATGAATATATATGATTGAAAAATGAGTACCGATTAGAATAGCGATCCGGTGTCCTATTAAAAAAATAAGAGGGGTCATCGCCTTTTATTTTGTTGAAGGAAAGCACCGGATCAACTTGTTACCAATAATAAATACAATATTCAGAAAAATCAATAGCTTATTTTCAGATTATTTCAAATTGATTAAAATTTCGTGTAATATCAACGTTTTTTTTGTAAAAATAATTTTTAGTAAGGATAATATTGGGAGGTAAAAATGATTCCAAAATTAAAACACGCGCATAAAATGGCGTGTTTTAATTCGATCAGTTCAGTTGTTCGAGGAAGGAAAGTGCTTCTGTGACGTGGTCTTTGACTTTAACGGAACGCCATTCCTGAATCAATTCGCCGGATTCATTGATTAAAAAAGTGGAACGTACGATTCCATAATATTCCTTCCCGTAATTTTTCTTCAGTTGCCAGACCCCGTACTGCTCACAGACGGTATGGTCGACGTCAGACAATAATTCGAATGGAAGTTCGTATTTTGAGATAAAATTCTGGTGGCGTTTCTGGCTGTCAGCGGAAATACCGAGAATGACCGTGTTCTTCGCAGCGAAGGCTGCGGAAGCATCCCGGAAGTCACAGGCTTCCGTCGTACAACCCGGGGTCGAGTCTTTCGGATAAAAGTAGACGATGACTTTTTTTCCGCGGTAATCACTTAATGAAATCGGCTCTCCCTGTGCATTCGGCAATGTAAAATCAAGTGTGCTCATGAATGGTCCTCCTCAACCCAGTTCCATGTTCAACTGGTCAGCATATTTTTCAAGTTTTTTCTGCAGACTTTCCTTTAACGGATCTAGCGCAATCAGGTATTTTTCGTAATCGGTCCCGGCCTTGGCTGTCTTCAGCAGCAAGGTCTGTTCCTCGCGGTACCAGTCGGCATAATCTTCATAATACTTGACGAGCGTCTCCGGATTACCTTTGTTACCAAGGGCAGGACCGTAAATCATCAGGATGTTACTGTTCATCTCGAGCGCCATGTAGTCCGTTTGGGCATTGACCCGGGTGAAGACTTCATCCTGCTCGTCTTCCTTCGTGTTGCCGACCGCTTCCGCCGCTTTGGCGTTGACGCCGTACTCGTCGGCATTAAAGGATTCGAACAGGGAGGCGAGGGTCGTAAAGACTTCAGGGTCAAATTTCGTCGGGACGATGACGATTTTCCATTCACCGTCCTGTTTCAAGAACAGTTTTGAAGCACGGTTCGGTAAGGGAGACCCGTCCTCATCGTTAAATTCATGGATGATATAGGCGACATCACCTTCCTGAAAGCTTTTGATGACCTTACCCGGCCGGATATTTAAATTGTTAGCACCGAGCATGGCAGGACGGAGTAATTTTCCATCACCGGTATATTCAATCCGGGCAAGTGCCTTGGCGTCAGCTGTACCGGATTGTCCAACGGTTTGTTGGTACGTCTTGTAGACGTCAAGAACGTCCTGATCTGCCTGCTTCGTTTGTTTCGTTTCCGTTGACTTCGGGGATTCAGTATCAGTAGACGGTGCAGCATCATTTCCGCACCCTGCAAGGATGATACCCGTTGACACGAGTACCGTCAGTAATCGTTTCATATTTTCAGTTCCTCCTATATGAACAACATCAATCATCTATGTCTTCACCATACATGAAATTCGCTTTTTTGAGTAGGGAATAGGTACACTATCATAAAGGAGAGTGGGTTCAACATGAAAATTCACGTAACAGACGAAGCATTACAGTATTTCAAAGAAGAGATGGAAGCAAAAGAAGGCGATACAATCCGCTTTTTCGCTAAATACGGCGGATCAACCGATTTGACGCAAGGGTTTTCGGTCGGCGTCCACATGGAGACTGTCGACCGGGCAGCGGTTGAAGAAACCGTCGACGGGATTCATTTCGTCGTCTCGGATCAGGATGACTGGCTGTTCCAGGGGCAGGATGTCGAAGTATCTGTTCAAAATGAAGAGATCGTCTTCTCGCAAGCCAAGCAATGAATCGTAAATGAAGAGGACCTCCACGGTCTTCTTCATTTTTTTGTCCAGAATAATTGTAAGCGGCGACATGCTTCTGTACAATGGAGAATGTAAGCGATTAAAAGCAAGTATAAAAGGGGGAATAGAGATGATTCCGTACAAACACGAACCATTCACGGACTTCTCACAGGAAGCAAACAAGAAAGCGTTCGAAGAGGCGCTTGAACTTGTATCGAAAGAGCTTGGGAAAGATTATCCGCTCGTCATCGGGGGAGAACGTGTGACGACAGAGGACAAAATCGTTTCTGTCAATCCGGCAAACAAAGAAGAAATCGTCGGACGCGTTTCGAAAGCGACACAAGCACACGCTGAAGATGCAATGCAAGCGGCAGTCAAAGCATTTGAGACGTGGAAATTCGTCAATCCGAGTGTTCGTGCGGACGTCTTATTCAAAGCGGCAAACATCATCCGCAAACGTAAACATGAATTTTCGGCTTATCTCGTCAAAGAAGCAGGTAAACCATGGAACGAAGCAGATGCGGATACAGCAGAAGCAATTGATTTCCTCGAATACTATGCGCGTCAGATGCTCGTCTTAAAAGAAGGTAAAAAAGTCGAGAGCCGTCCGGGCGAATACAACCGGTACGACTACATCCCGCTTGGTGTCGGTGTCATCATCTCACCATGGAACTTCCCGCTTGCCATCATGGCAGGAACAGCGGTTGCTGCGATCGTGGCAGGTAACCCGATCCTCTTGAAACCAGCATCGACGACACCGGTCGTCGCTGCCAAATTCGTTGAAGTCATGGAACAGGCGGGTCTTCCGGCCGGTGTCTTGAACTTCATCCCGGGACCAGGCGCAGAAGTTGGCGATTACCTCGTCGATCACCCGAAAACACGTTTCATCAGCTTCACGGGTTCACGTGATGTCGGACTCCGCATCAACGAACGGGCTTCGAAATTGAACGACGGTCAAATCTGGCTCAAACGCGTCATTGCGGAAATGGGCGGAAAAGACACGATGGTCATCGATGAGTCGGCTGACCTTGACTACGCAGCAGACATGATCACAAAAGCGGCATTCGGTTTCTCAGGACAAAAATGCTCGGCTTGTTCACGTGTCGTCGCACTTGATTCGGTTTATGACGAATTGCTCGCAAAAGTCGTCGAAAACACAAACAAACTCAGTATCGGTAACCCGGTCGACGTGACGAACAACGTTGGACCTGTCATCGATGCAGCAGCTTTCAAAAAGATCACATCGTACTTCGATGTCGCAAAACAAGAAGGCCGGATTGCAGCGGGTGGTACGGCGGATGATTCGACAGGATACTTCGTCTCGCCGACAATCGTCGCTGACGTTCAACCGACTGACCGCTTGATGCAGGAAGAAATCTTCGGACCGGTCGTTGCCTTCACGAAAGCAAAAGACTTCAAAGAAGCAATCGATATCGCCAACAACACGGAATACGGTTTGACAGGTGCTGTCATCACTCAGGATCGTACGAACCAGGAATACGCACGTGCGAACTTCCATGTCGGTAACTTGTACTTCAACCGCGGTTGCACAGGTGCAATCGTTGGGTACCAACCGTTTGGCGGATTTAACATGTCAGGAACGGATTCAAAAGCAGGCGGACCGGATTACTTGACGTTACACCTTCAAGCAAAAACTACTTCTGAAATGTTCTAAAATGATGTTTAATAGATGAAACGGGTATGCGACCTGCATACCCGTTTTTTCTTTAGAAAAGGGGGAGCACGAGATGAACGGAATGTGGTTCGCGATTTTGTTGTATCTGGGTTTGATGGTCACACTAGGCGTCGTCGCGTATTACCGGACAAAGAACATGAACGATTATATGCTTGGAGGACGAACGATCGGACCGGTCGTCACAGCGCTCTCAGCCGGAGCCAGTGATATGAGTGGATGGTTATTGATGGGATTACCAGGCGCCATGTTTGCAACTGGTCTGTCCAGTGGATGGATTGTCATCGGATTACTGCTCGGTGCGTATGCCAACTGGTTGCTCGTTGCACCACGTTTACGTGCCTATACGGCGCATGCCGGGGATGCGATTACGATTCCCGACTACTTTGAAAAGCGGTTCCACGATAAAAGTGGTGTCCTGCGTACAGTTTCAGCTGGAGTTATCTTAATATTCTTTATAATGTACGCTTCAAGTGGTTTTGTCGCCGGCGGTCGTTTGTTTGAATCGGTCTTTGGACTCGAATATACAACCGGCTTATGGATTTTGGCAGCTGTCGTCATCGCGTATGTCTTCCTCGGCGGATTCCTCGCGGTCAGTTGGACGGACGTCGTCCAAGGAATGATCATGGTCATCGCCTTGCTGATTGTCCCGGCCGTTACGCTTGCGCTCAGCGGCGGTATCAATGAGACGCTTGAGACGATCCGTTCGACGGACGGTTCGAAACTTGAACTGTTCAAAGGGACGACTGTGATCGGCATCGTTTCCCTGCTTGCCTGGGGACTTGGTTACTTTGGTCAACCGCACATCATCGTCCGTTTTATGGCGATTCGAAACTTGCATGAAATGAAAGCAGCTCGTCGGGTCGGGATGATCTGGATGACGTTTTCGATTGTCGGGGCAATGATAACGGGGTTATTCGGATACGCCTATTTCACGCAACAGGGCGGAACACTCGAAAATCCAGAGAACGTCTTCATTCAACTGTCACGTGATCTGTTCCCAGGGTTCATCACGGGATTGTTACTGGCGGCATTGCTCGCTGCCATCATGTCAACGATTTCGACGCAACTGCTTGTGTCATCGAGTGCCGCAACTAATGATTTCTATCAGCGTTTCCTGAAACGGAATGCGTCAGATAAAGAGTTGATGGTCATGGGACGGATCATGGTTCTCGTCGTCGCACTCCTTGCCATTGCCTTATCATTTGGTGCTCAAAAATCAATTTTAACACTCGTCGGTTATGCCTGGGCCGGCTTCGGTGCTGCGTTTGGACCAGTCGTGCTGTTCAGCTTATTATGGCGCCGGATGAACAAAACAGGAGCACTTGCTTCGATGATTACGGGATCGGTCGTCGTCATCGCCTGGATTTTGGTGAAGATGTATGTCAAAGATCTTCCGTTTTATATCTCGGAGATGTATGAAATGATTCCTGCATTCATCGCGTCTACTGTCGCACTTGTTGTTGGCAGTCTCTTGACGAAAGCACCGAGTCAAGCGATGTATGATGAATTCGATGAAGTACAAGCTCAACTCAAAGGAGCGGAACAACAACGGAAAGTCGTATGATGATAACGAAAAGAATGTCCGGTGCCTCGTGCGCCGGACATTCTTTTTATATAGAAGAAACTAACTAGGTGAACATATCTTTACGTAAAACATATATGTTGCCTATACGCAAAAAAAGCGTATACTAACAACTAAAGAGAGGTGAGGCAAAGTGGTAAGTCAACCGATCGTTCCAGTGGAGCGTTTGAAAAAAAGACACTATATCGGACCGGCGTTCGTGGCTGCCGTCGCTTACCTCGATCCGGGGAATTTTGCGACGAACATGACGGCAGGAGCGCAGTACGGATTTTTACTCCTGTGGGTGATCATCGCAGCAAACTTGATGGCCGTCATGATTCAGACACTGTCGGCGAAACTGGGGCTGGTCAGCAATACGAGCCTTGCAGAAGTCATCCGGGATGAACTGTCGCCGGTCATGCGGATCATTTACTGGGCGCAGGCTGAACTCGTCGCCATGGCAACGGATTTAGCCGAGTTCGTCGGGGCGGCACTCGGTTTTAACCTGCTGTTCGGCATCGATTTGAAAATCGCCGCCTTGCTGACGGCGGTTGCTTCGTTCATCATCCTGGGATTCGAACGAAAAGGATTACGGCATTTTGAAGCCGTCATCGGAGCCCTGGTCCTTGTCATCGCACTCGCATTTGCGATCCAAGTCATCGAAGTCAGACCGGTTCTGCAGGATGTTGCCGGTGGATTGATTCCCGGATTTTCGGGGACGTCGAGTATTGTTCTCGCAGCGGGGATGCTCGGGGCAACGGTCATGCCGCACGCGATTTATCTCCATTCCGACTTAACGAAACGACGGATGGGGAACATCGCTGATAAAAAAGGATTGTTACGGATTCAGAAAGTGGACATTTGGGCGGCCATGTTGATTGCGGGAGCAGTCAATGCCGCGATGCTTGTCATTGCCGCGACCGTTTTCTTCGGGACGAGCCAAAAGGCCGAGACGCTGGAAAGTATTTTTCACGGGCTCGGGACGTCACTCGGCGGTGCAGCACCTTATCTGTTTGGCGGAGCGCTGTTGATTTCCGGACTCGCTTCATCGAGTGTCGGCACGATGTCAGGTGACGCCATCATGCGCGGTTTCCTGAAGATGGAGATTCCGATTTTCCTCAGACGCAGTATCACGATGTTACCGGCCATCCTCTTGCTGTTATCCGGATTTGATCCGACACGCGCGTTGATTTGGAGCCAGGTCGCCTTATCGTTCGGGATTCCGTTTGCGTTGATTCCATTAATTCGTGCCACATCAAGTGAACGGATCATGGGCAAATATAAAAATCGGCCGCTGACAAAAGGTGCCGCTTGGACGATTGTCAGTATCGTTATCATCTTCAACGTCTATCTGTTAGCTGATCTTTTATTTTGAATAATCAGATTTTTTGTTTTGCTTACCGGCAGCTCGGGTAATTCATTACTAGAAGCTTTCTGCCCGGAAGCTTTGCTACCCCTATAAGGACGATGGTGCGGACCTCCCCCCGATGCACCATCGTCTTTTTTGTCTGGACAAAAAGTGCTATGATTAGAAATAGTGTAAAATATATTGAAAAAGTTCCGGAGGTGGAATCAGATGGCAAAGATTAACGAAGAACAAGTCCGCCATGTGGCGCATTTAGCACGTCTCGCCGTAACGGATGAAGAAGTCCAACAATTTACCGTTCAACTTGAGAAGATTCTCGGGTTTGCTGAACAATTAAATGAGCTCGATACGACAGGCGTCGAACCGACGACACACGTCCTCGATCTCAAAAACGTCTTGCGTAAAGATGAAGTACGTCCGTCGCTTCCGCGCACGGAAGTAGAACGACTCTCACCTGATTGGGAAGACGGTCAAGTCCGTGTCCCGGCAGTATTCGAATAAGGAGGAGACCACCGATATGTCACTTTTTGAACATGGTGTAAAGAACTTACACACACTCGTCAAAGACGGAGAAGTCAAAGTATCCGAGCTTGTCCAGGAATCGTTTGACCGGATTGACCGCGTGGACGGAAACATCGGCGCATTTTTATCGTTGAACGAAGATGCTTTCGAGCAGGCAAAACGGATGGACGAGATTGCAAAACATGAAGCAAACCCGTTATTCGGGTTACCGATTGGTGTCAAAGACAACATCGTCACGAAAGGGATGACGACGACATGTGGTTCGAAGTTCCTTGAAAACTTCGTTCCGGCGCATGATGCGACGGTCGTCGAGCGTCTGCATGAAGCAGGAGCCATCACAATCGGGAAATTGAACATGGATGAGTTCGCGATGGGCTCATCAAACGAAAACTCGGCCTACAAGCCGGTCCGCAACCCGTGGAACACAAAACACGTACCGGGCGGTTCGTCAGGCGGATCAGCAGCTGCTGTCGCGGCAGGCGAAGTCTTATTCAGCCTCGGTTCTGATACGGGTGGTTCGATCCGTCAGCCGGCTGCGTACTGTGGGGTCGTCGGTTTAAAACCGACATACGGTCTCGTCTCGCGTTACGGTCTCGTTGCCTTCGCCTCGTCACTTGACCAAATCGGTCCATTGACACGGACAGTCGAAGACAATGCGTACTTATTGAGTGCGATTGCCGGACATTGTGACATGGATTCGACGTCAGCGAACGTCAACCCGACGGATTACACACAAGCACTGACAGGGGATATTAAAGGACTGAAGATTGCCGTGCCGAAAGAATATTTCGGAGAAGGAATCAGTGAAGGCGTCAAAGAAAACATCCGGGCAGCCATCAAGAAACTCGAGTCGCTTGGTGCGACGGTGGATGAAGTGTCACTTCCGAACTCGAAATATGCGCTTGCGACATATTACTTACTCGCTTCTTCGGAAGCCTCATCGAACCTGGCACGTTTCGACGGCATCCGTTATGGTGTCCGCGCTGAAGCCGATGCACTCGAAGATGTCTTCAAGTATTCGCGCGCTCAAGGTTTCGGTGACGAAGTCAAACGCCGGATCATGCTCGGAACGTATGCCCTCAGCTCAGGCTACTACGATGCGTACTATAAAAAAGCACAACAAGCACGGACATTGATCAAACAAGATTTTGACCAGGTCCTTGCCAACTACGATGTCATCATCGGACCAACTGCACCGACTCCAGCCTTTGAACTCGGGGCGCAAAACGATGATCCGGTCACGATGTATGCCAACGATATTTTGACGATTCCAATCAACCTGGCAGGTGTGCCTGCGATTTCGGTTCCAGCCGGTCTCGTTGACGGACTGCCGGTCGGTCTGCAAATCATCGGAAAACACTTTGACGAGGCGACGATTTATCGTGCTGCGCATGCATTTGAGCTTGCGACCGGTGGATTTACGCTTCCGAAGTTATAAAGGAGAATGCCTTATGAACTTTGAAACGGTCATCGGTATTGAGGTCCATGCCGAATTAAATACAAATACAAAGATGTTTTGCGGCTGTGCCCGGGAATACGGGGCGGAAACGAACACGAAGACGTGCCCGATCTGTCTCGGACATCCCGGTGTCCTGCCGAAAATCAATGAAAAAGCGGTCGAACTCGCCGTTCGTGCGGCCATGGCATTGAACTGTCAGGTTGCCGATCAAACGAAATTCGACCGGAAAAACTATTTTTATCCGGATACACCAAAAGCGTATCAAATTTCGCAGTTTGATCAGCCGATCGGTTTTGACGGCTACATCGATGCGGAAGTCGACGGCGAAACAAAACGTTTCCGGATTGAACGCGTCCACCTCGAAGAAGATGCCGGAAAGATGAACCATACCGGCGCCAACCATTCGGTCGTCGACTTCAACCGGACAGGTGCACCGTTGATTGAGATTGTCAGTGAAGCCGATATGCGTTCAGCAAAAGAAGCGGTCGCTTACCTCGAGCGTCTCAAAGAAGTCCTGCAGTATGCGGGCGTCTCGGACGTTAAGATGGAAGAAGGCTCGTTACGGTGCGACTGTAACATCTCCGTCCGTCCATACGGGCAAGAGAAATTCGGAACAAAAACCGAACTGAAGAACTTGAACTCGTTCGGAAATGTCTTAAAAGGTCTTGAGTTCGAAGAAGACCGCCACCGCAAGCTGTTGTTATCCGGCGGCGTCATGCGTCAGGAAACACTCCGTTTTGACGAAACGAAAAAACAAACGGTCCTGATGCGGGTCAAAGAAGGCGCATCCGATTACCGCTACTTCCCGGAACCGGATCTCGTTAAGCTGGTCCTCGATCATGACTGGAAAGAAGCAATCCGCGCCGGTATTCCGGAATTACCGGATGCCCGTCGTGTCCGTTACCAGGAAGCACTTGGTCTGTCTGCCTATGACGCGAAACAATTGACGGTCACACGTGAGATGGCGGAATACTTCGAAGCAACGATTGCAGCGGGTGCTGAACCAAAAGCCGCTGCCAACTGGACGGTCGGTGAAGTCCAAGGTCACTTGAACAAATCGACGGAAACGTTTGATACGATCAAGCTGACACCAGCCCGTCTTGCGGAAATGATCGAATTGATTGCCGGTGGAACGATTTCATCGAAAATCGCGAAACAAGTCTTCACGGCAGTCATCGAACAAGGCGTCGAACCACGCGCTTACGTCGAAGAACAAGGACTCGCACAAATTTCGGACGAAGGACTGCTACGCGGACTTATCGTCGAGATGTTTGAAGCAAATCCGGCGGTTGTCGAAGAGCTTGTCAACGGCCGTGACCGGAAAAAAGGTTTCGTCATCGGTCAAATCATGAAAAAAACAAAAGGAATGGCGAATCCGGCATTGCTCGATCAACTGTTCTACGAAGAACTCGAAAAATTAAAATAAGCTTTCTTGAAGCACCAGTGTCCTTCCTTAAATCAGGGGAAGGACACCGGTGTTTCTTTTTTTGCCTTTGTAATGTGCCGGGACTTCATGTAAAATAAAACAGTTATGTATCAAATGGATCGGTTGAGTAAAAAAGGAGAAAATCTTATGAGACCTAGAGCGCGAGTGATTTATAACCCGACTTCCGGGAAAGAGATGGTAAAGCGTAATCTGCCGTATATCTTAGACCGGCTGGAAGCAGCGGGTTATGAGACTTCCGTCTATTCGACGAAAGCGGTCGGTGACGCGACATATGAAGCAGCACGGGCCTGTGAAGCCGAATTTGACCTTGTCGTTGCTGCAGGTGGAGATGGTACGTTAAACGAAGTAATCAGTGGCATGGCCTCGTATCCGGTGCGTCCGAAACTCGGTGTCTTACCGGTCGGAACGACGAATGACTTTGGCCGGGCGATGCGGATTCCTTTGACGATTGAAGGTGCGATGGATGTCATCTGTACCGGGTACACGATGCCCGTCGACATCGGAAAAATCGAAGGGACGACAGGGACGCACTACTTCATCAACATCGCAGGTGGTGGCATCATGACGGAACTCTCGTATGAAGTTCCATCAAAACTCAAGACGGCACTCGGACAGTTGGCGTATTACGTCAAAGGGATGGAAAAACTCCCGCAAATCCGTCCGACCTATGTCGAGCTCGAACACGAACGCGGGATTTTTAAAGGCGAAGTCATGTTATTTTTGACTTCGAACACCAATTCTGTAGGCGGTTTTGAAAAACTTTCACCGAATGCTTCCCTCAATGATGGACGCTTTGATTTATTCATTTTGAAAAAATGTAATCTCGTTGAGTTAATTCGCGTCATGCGGTTGGCGTTAAAGGGAGACCACTTCTCTGATCCATGTATTGAACATGTGACGACGTCATTCGTCCGGATGCGAAACACATCCGAGATGAGCTTGAACATCGATGGCGAGTTTGGCGGAATTTGTGAAGGGGAGATGACAAATCTTCAATCGCATTTCGATGTCATGACACCGAAGTTCCGGATTGACGAGATGGAAACGATCAATTTACAGCTACAGGCACAAGAACAGGAAACGAATCTCGCGTAAGACGCGGGATTTTCTAGGAGGAAAATAATATGATTCCAGTACAAAAAAACGATGAGCACGTCGTCGATATCGTCGACTTGACGCACGACGGTTCAGGAGTTGCCCGGATTGACGGCTACACGGTCTTCATTCCCGGTGCCCTGCCGACGGAACAAGTCAAAATCAGAATTACGAAAACGACGAAATCATACGGTTTCGGACGGATCATCCGTCAAAAAACGAAGAGTGTCGATCGTGTCGAGCCGCCTTGCCCGGTCTACAACCAGTGCGGCGGTTGTCAGCTGCAGCATCTCTCGTATGAGGCGGAACTGAAATTCAAACACAACCGTGTCCGTGATGCGTTCGCGCGTCTTGCCGGTCTTGAGATTCCGGTCCACGAAACGATGGGCATGGAAGATCCATGGGGTTACCGCAACAAGGCACAAGTGCCGGTCGCGTTCCAATCCAACAAATTAATGGCTGGTTTTTATCAAAAACGCAGTCACCGGATCATCGACATGGATTACTGTCTGATCCAAAATAAAGAGAATGATGACGCCATTCAAGCGGTCCGCAAAGTACTGGCTGACTTGAAGGTGCCGGCTTACGACGAAAAGAAAAACAGCGGCGTCATCCGTCATATCATGGCACGCCACGGTTACCACACAAACGAATTGATGATCGTCCTCGTGACGAAGGTCAAACAATTGCGTGGTGCTGATAAAATCGTCGAAGGCATCTTAAAAGCTGTCCCGAACGTCACGTCAATCCAGCAAAACATTAACCCGGATGAGACGAACGTCATCTTAGGAAAACGGAACATCGTCTTACACGGACCGTCTGTCATCCGCGATCAAATCGCCGGCTTGACGTATGAAATTTCACCGCACTCGTTCTTCCAGGTCAATCCGTTGCAAACGGAAAAACTGTACGGAAAAGCGCTCGAATACGCACAATTGACAGGCGATGAAATCGTCGTTGATGCCTATTGCGGTATCGGTTCGATCTCATTATCGCTCGCACAACAGGCAAAACACGTCTACGGTATCGAAATGGTACCACAAGCGATTGACGACGCACGCCGGAATGCAAAAGCGAACGGGATCGACAACGTATCGTTCGAATACGGAACTGCAGAAACGGTCATGCCGGCACTTGTGAAAGGCGGCATCAAGCCGGACGTCATCGTCGTTGACCCGCCGCGTAAAGGCTGTGACGAAGAATTCCTCCGTGCTGCTGCGGAAGTCGCACCAAAACGGATCGTCTATGTGTCTTGTAATGCATCGACACAAGCACGTGACGCGAAGCTTTTGGCTGAACTCGGCTACAAGCTGATGGAAGTCACACCTGTCGATATGTTCCCGCATACGACACACGTCGAGAGCGTTGCCTTGTTCGTACGTGAAGAAAACTAAGCTATTTTGAATTAATAAAAAACGAGAAGCACTTACCGGAAGAACGGTGAAGTGATTCTCGTTTTTTTGCGTAATTTTAATGATCTTTAGAAGCGAATAGTGTATCAATCACCCGTTGACTGGCTTTCCCGTCGTCCAAACTGCAAAAGCGTTCCTGGAATGCCGTGTACTTATCTGCGTATTGTTTGGAGTGTGCCTCGATGTCTGCGATATAGTCGATCACCTGGTCACTTTCTTTTAACAAGGGACCGGGAACGACGGCTTCAAAATCAAAATAGAATCCTCGGAGCACGGAAGCATATTTCTCTAAATCATACGTAAAGAACAACATCGGACGGTTCAAGTGGGCATAGTCAAAGAAAACGGACGAATAATCGGTAATCAGCAGATCACTGATCAGATACAGTTCCGCGATGTCGCCGTAAGAGGAAACGTCGTAGGCGAAGTCCGTCTGTGCGCTGAGATCGAGATGTTCCGCAATCAAGTAGTGCATCCGTAACAGAACGATATAGTCATCACCTAACCGGGCTTGCATCTGTTCCAAATCCAGCTTGAGATTGAACCGGTATTGTCCCTTCGTCACGAACTCGTCGTCACGCCAAGTCGGTGCATATAAGATGACTTTTTTGTCAGGCGGCAATTGTAATGACTGTTTGATCTGTTCGGCTTGTTGCTGACGGTTCGGCGCATACAACAGATCATTTCGTGGATAACCGGTTTCAAGAAGCTGTCCTCGAAAATCAAATGCCCGTTTGAAAATCTCACTCGAATAGACATTTGGTGAAAGCAGATAATTCCATTCCTGTGCCTGTGACGAAAAGTTTTTTTTATACTGTTCGGTATTCGTGCCCGGCATATGAACCTCGTCCATATCGAGTCCCAATCGCTTTAAGGGTGTTCCGTGCCAGGTCTGTAAATACAGCGTCTCCCGTCGTTTCTTTAAGCTGAGCGGCTGACGTGTGTTGAAAATCCAGTACTTGGCCCGAGCCATCTGATAATAGTATTTCGGGCTATTCCGCAATACCCAGTTCGGACAAGCTGCCTTGACTGCAGCGGTCGGTTCTTTGGCAAAAATCCAGACGAGTTGCAGTTCCGGATGCTGTTTTTGAAGCGTCAGGTAGAGCGCCTTCGGATTGTCCGAATAACCGCGTCCTAAAAAGCTTTCAAACAGGACAAGATTCTGTTGAACCGGAAGCTTTTGAAACAGCCGATAGAGAAGTAATCCTTTATGGATTTTCTTGCGCCGGATTTTCGTAAGTAGCTGTGTCATGTCATACTCCTTTAAAAATGATGTTGTCTGTAATGAGTCGGTGTCTCGCCTGTCGTCTGTTTAAACGCTTGACTGAAATGACTTTGACTTGAAAAATGTAACTTGTTCGAGATCGTCAGTAAAGAATCATCCGTCGAACGCAATAACCTTTTCGCTTCACGAATCCGTTCCCGAATGACGTAACGGGCGAGTGGAAGACCTGTCTCTTCCTTGAACAGGACGGATAAATAATTTGCTGAGACATGAATCGCCTGGCTGATCGATGAGACCGACAACGGATCGTACAGATGCTGCTGAATGTAACGGATTGCAGCCAAAACATGCGGCGAATGGCGTAATTCCTGAATCTGTTTGACGGCCTCTGCAAAGCTGACCGTGATCCGGACATGGCGGTTTCGCAGTTCGGAAATGCTGGTTGCCGCTTCAATCGATTCAATCATCCGGTCACTGAGCATGAAGGCCTCATCTGGCTCCAGGCCGCCATTAATCGCAGCCCGGGCGCTCAATAAGACCGTACCGAGCAACAGATTTTTTTCAGCCCGCAACGGCTGGTGCCGCGCGAGTGATCCGAATTCACCGTAAGCGGGGAGAGAGTAGGTCGTCGCCAAGCGTTCGCTTTGTCCGGAAGAAATCCATTCGATGATCTGCTGCTCCCGCTCCCAGGCCTTGATGTAGGCAGTCGTTGCGGTATGCGGGGAAACGTCGGCAATCAACGGAATTTCCTGATCCTCGCTTTCCGATACAGTCCGGATGTCCCGTTTGGCGAGTTGCTGGCCGGTCAGTAAACGGTGGACCAGATGAGCGCAGTCGATCAACCGGTTTTCCGTCGTCCGGGTCAAGGCTTTATAAAATTGATGAAACGCTTCATCCTGAATGTGCGCGCGGAACAGGGCCGACTGCAGTAAGACCGGACCGATCCGGTACTGCCCTTGTTCATGGACAGGAATAAACAGGTAAGCTGTGCCATCTTTTAAGGTATACAGGAGCGGTGTCTGATCCGGTGCCGGCCATTCCTGTTCAATCGATAACCGGCTCGGATGCGAAGGAGCAACAGGGCTGATATCGAGTTCCTCACCGGTCAGGGACTGGTACGAAACAAAAAAACCAGTTGTCCCGTAAAGACTTTCTGCGATTTGAATCAAATCTTCTGTTGATAAGGGCGACACGGGAATTCCTCCGTTCTTTAAAAACGTGTTGTTTTCAGTTTACGTCGTGTCCAGGCGATTGTATAGCAAGAATCAACTGGACACGGGGACATTCAAAATAACAAAAGACATCAACGGCCAAGTGCTCAGGCGGTTGATGTCTTTTGGTCTTAAAGGAAATCGATTAACGGGTGACGTCGTCAGGCGAGCCTGAGTCGACCGGATCAACCAATTCGATATCTGGTATGACGGACTCGGTTTCAGGCCACTCATCGAGCGTGGCCGCAGCCACTTCATCGTATGGTCTGTCAGAAACAAATGGTTCAGGTCCTTCGACAGGCGAGGAAAGCTCGTCTTCGACGGTCGGTTCATCGACTTGGAAATCGACCGTTAAGGCATGAAGTTCCGTTGCAATTTGAGCGAGATGAGCAGCGGCTGTCGTGACCGCTTCGATGGTCGCATTCGTTTCCTGGATGCTTGCGGCACTCGTCTCGATGCCGGCAGCATTCTCTTCCGTCAAGGCAAGGATCGTTCCCATCGCGTCAGAGACTTCTTCGGTGGCTGTCGTCAGCGCACTGATGTCACCCGTCAAGGACTCTGTCCGTTTCGAGACATGCTGGACGGATCCGGCGATCTGTTCGAAATCGATACCGGTCGTCTTGACCGATTCGAGCGATTGTTTTAAGTCATCCATGACGCCGTTCATCGCGCCCATCGCCGTCTGTGTTTCATGTTGGATGTTATCGAGCAGCTGTTTGATTTGTTTCGCGGACTGATCACTCTCTTCGGCCAGTTTCCGCACTTCGCTTGCGACGACGGCGAACCCGCGTCCCTGTTCCCCGACACGTGCCGCCTCGATGGCCGCGTTTAACGCCAACAGATTGGTTTGGCTCGAGATGGCCTGTAACGTTCCGAGGATCTTGCCGATCTCTTCCGAACGTTTGCCGAGGAAGTCGGATGTATTCTGGATTTCCTGCTCCAGCGAGTCGGAATGCTGTAATAAATCAGTGATGGTTTGTTTCGTTAAGCTGCTGCCGCGTGCCGCTGCAGTTGCAACGGAAGCGACTTCATTCAGTGTTTGGGTAGCCGATGCCTGCATTGCGACAGACCGTTCCTTGACGCCGTATACCGCATGGGAAGACCGTTCCGCTTGCTTGGTTTGGGTCTCGCCGGCGGAAGCGATTTCTTCCATCGTCTGTCCGATTTGAACCGATGCATTTTGAACGTGGGACGCATTTGATGACAAGTCTTGCGAAGCATCCCGGACGGTTCCGGCTGACTGAGTCATCGCGGTAATCGTTTGTCGAAGTTTTTGACGCATCGCGTCAAAGTTTTCGCCAAGATCAGACAGTTCATCGCGGATCCACCGTTTCGGACGGGTCGTTGCTCGCAAATCACCGCTCGCAATCGCCAACGCTTCATTACGCAGTCCAGCTAACGGACGATTGATGGACCGGCCGATGAGCCAGGCGATCAATGTTGCTAAGGCAATCGCAATGACGAAATTGATCAAGGATTGTTTCAGCATCGCATCCTTCGGCGCATACAACGAGGCGTAATCGAGAACGACGGCTAATTTAAAACCGGTTTTCGAGGACAACTGCCAGATGACGACCGATTTTTTTCCGCCGACCTCCATGATCGTCGAACCGGATTCCTGGCTGATCATTTGTTTCGGTGCTTCGAAATACGGTTTCCCGTCTTCACGCAACTGATCGACTTTTTTGAAGAAATAATTTTTATTCGGGTGCGTGACGACTTTCCCGTCTTTCGTATAACTGAAGACAAATCCTTGCTGACCGATTTCAATCCGTTTCATGTCTTCCGATAACCGGTCGACACTCTTGTAGACGGATAAGACCCCTTTGATGTTCGCTTGATCATCGAGCGCTGCTTTTGAAAAACCGATGACGGAAAGCTTGGTCGCCTGATCATAGTAGGGTTCGCTCATTGCGACCGTACTTGAATTTTCTAACGCCTGTTTGTACCAAACGTCTTGACGCGGATCGTACCCCGACGTTGCTTCCTGTTTCGGCCAGTTTAAATAACCGCCTTTGACATCGGCATACTGGACAAAGGAATTTTCGATTTTGGATGAACCATATTTCTCAAGGACGCTGTAGATATCTTTTGCTTTTTGAGAGGGCAGTTCCGCACCGATATCCGGAGTGTTGCGTATGTAATTCGGCAGTTGTCCGTTCGTCCGGTTGAACGGAAGACCGGCTAACAGGGTGGTATCTTTTTTAGTGTCATCGATGATGCGGGAAAAGGATTGTTCGAGTTGTTTTAAGGCCGTTTGAGAAGTCGAATCGACCAATCGCTCGACGGTCTGACTCGTCTGATCGTAGGAAAACCAGGTCGAGACCCCTAACGTCAGGGCGGGTAATAAAATCAACCCGATGAAAAGACGGCGTGTTATCGGAAGACGCATATGTAATTCTCCTATCTTTTGAAATAGTCTTTAAAATCTGTCTATTCTGATTATCGGAAGGGTAGTACTAAATATGAAGGAATTGTGGGGAGATTTTCATGATTTGGGAACTGAACGTAACCGGAGTTCATGATAAAATAGAAGGGGTGTCACAGAGTGGCTAGGGAGGAACAGAAATGAATATTGCTTTTTTCTTATTACCAAAAGACGAAGTTAAATACTTAGATCCGGAATCAACTGTCAGACAAGCACTTGAAAAGATGAAACATCATCGGTTCACGTCGGTCCCACTCGTTGATGACAAGGGAAAATATGCAGGAACCCTGACGGAAGGGGATGTCTTGTGGGCACTGGAAAAAAATCTTGAACACGCGGATTATGATCATGTCCTGCAAACCCGTTTAACGGATATCAAGCAACGTGTCCGGTACAAACCGGTGTCGATCACAGCGCAGATGGAAGAGATGATTGAAGTCATCACCGATCAAAATTTCGTACCGGTCATCGATGACGGAAAACACTTCATTGGCATCATTCGCCGGCGCGATATCATTGACTATTTTGCTAAAAAAGTAGCGCGGGAAAATGTTCAATACTGAAATCCAGTAAAAAAAGCACTGATTTTCACGAAAAGTGGAAAGAAGTGCTTTTTATTGACCCGTTTTCACTTCACGAACCGGTTGGATTGGACGATATAGAAACATAATGACAAGTTAGGGAGGACGATGTGTTGCGACGTTTATCACCAGTCTCCATCGTAGAAGCATTCCGAAAACGCTCCTACTACAAAACGTTCTCATGGATGATTTCAGTTATTGGTCTGTTAGCGTTACTAATCGCGATGCAACAACTGGCAAAAAATCTTGAAGACGGGTATCAGTTCAAACGATCAAGTGATAGGATGGATATTTTTGAACAACTCAATCGGGTCGAACGGGATTTGACGAATGAGTATTACCTCACCTTAAGTGAAACAACGAGAGATGCCGTTCCGGCACGGACCGATACGTGGCAACAAACGAAAACCGAACTGACAGTATTGAGTCAACAGATTAAAAACATACAGATGGAAGGACCGGCTCAAAAGGATCTCCTGGCTGAAATCAATCGTCTGCAGACCGGAGGATATCAGTCGGATCATCAATTCTTTCGGGTAGCGACTGCGTATAAAAGTGAAGTCCTCTTCAACCAACTGTACTTAAGCGGAGAGACCGGCACCTATTACTCGTTCTTCTCAAATCTTTTTTTAATGCAGGAAGAGTTCGGACGGGCCGGACAGTTCTTAGTCAGTGTCACTAAAGAGGACCAATTGAATTCGATTGATCTGTTGCGCCTTCGTCAGATACGCCAGGAGCTGAACTCGCGGAACAATGCATTAATCCAGTCCCTCTATGCGACGATGCGACCGGAAGATGAAGATCGCCGCCGTGATATTTCCGTCATGAGCAACCAGATGTACGCCTACTTACGAATGATTGATGCGACAATCAATCAACCGGAACTCCGGCAATATGGAACGATGGATGACGTAGCAGGGCGGTATCAGGCAAGTATGTACCGTTCGTTCGATCAAGGGATTGCTAATGTTCAGACTGAAATGACTGAACACGGGACAACACTTATCCAAAATGCCTGGTTGATGTTCGTCGCGACGTGTTGTGTCATTCTATCGCTGCTTTGGTTGACGATATCCTTATTACGGGCATTCCGAAAAGACTTACATATTCTGCAGGCAGAGGCGGACTTCTTTGCGGAAGGTCCGAAGCAGTCACATCATCAGGTGCCGGAATCAAATGACTTCCATCCGGTCGTCGAAGCCTTCCGGACGATGACGACAATCATTTCCGGATTGTTGGATTATAACGATAAAAAAACAAAGGAAATCAAACAGAAGAAGGCGGAAATCGAGTCCTTATTTTCTCAAAATACAAATCCGATCGTCGCGCTGTCATCTGATTTTCAATTGCTTAGCAGTAACGACCGTTTCAAGCATTTGGCCCAATCCTCTGAATTGATGACGATTGAAGAACTGATTCACCCGGCGGATTTAAACCGGTTTCGCCGGGCACTCAATCGGGCAATCGAAGGATACAGCCAGACAATCCGTTGCCAAATGATTTTCAAACAAGACATCCGGAACATGTTTGTCAATATCATTCATGTCCCGTCGAAAAATGACAGTGGGACAGCACTTTATTTAACCTGTCATGATGAGACGGATCAATTCAAACGGGAAGAACGAATCACGCAATTGGCATTGTATGATGTGCTGACCTCCTTGTTGAACCGGAACGGGTTCGAACAAAAAATGGCAGAAGCCATCGCCGCGCCGCAACCGGGAGAACTGGTCACGATCGGTGTACGTCAGTTCAGACGGATCAACGATATCTACGGACACAGTGCCGGTGACCAAATCTTAAAGGAACTGGCGAATCGCTTAAGGCATCATTTCATCGGGACGGGTTCCGCAGCCCGGATCGGCGGCGATGAGTTTGCCGTCCTGATCTTCCAACAGGACATCGTCGATTACCGCGATCTGAAAACGATTTTGGAACGTCCTTACCGAATCGACGGTGAAAAAATTGATGTCAACATCAGCATGAGTATGGTCCGTTATCCGGATGACGCGGTCGCGGTGACCTCGTTGCTGTCGTCAGTCGACATCGCGATGCAACATGCGAAACGGGAACAGACGGGAGGGCCCATCTGGTTTGAGTCCTGGATGAGTGAAGAATACCGCGAATCGGTCGTCCTGGAAGCAGAGTTGCGGGAAGCGATTGCCCGAAACGAACTGCAACTGTTTTATCAGCCTCAAATCAATCTGAAGACAAAAACGGTCGACGGATGTGAAGCCCTGCTCCGCTGGTTCCATCCAGAGCGCGGCATGATCAGTCCGGCCGTCTTCATTCCGATTGCCGAGCGATCGATGTTGATCGAAGAAATCGGGATGTGGGTTGTCCAGGAATCCGTCAATCAGGTCAGACGATGGGAAGGGACGCCGCTTGCGTCACTTCGTGTGTCTGCCAATTTATCCGTCAAAGAGTTGGTCTCGGGACGGATCGTCGAGTTGTTGACGGATGTCAGGGACCGTTATCCCGGGATTGAACAACGGATGGAGCTCGAAATTACGGAATCATTTGGTGTCTTTTCCGATACACGCGTATTCGATGCATTACAGACGTTGCATCAGCTCGGTTACCGACTGGCGATCGACGACTTTGGGACCGGCTATTCCTCGCTGTCGTATTTAAGCCGTCTTCCGATTCAACGTCTGAAGATTGACCGGTCGTTTATCAGCGGGACCGATGCCTGTTCAAACGCACCGTTGATCGAGACGATCATCCGACTTGCCCACACGTTAAAATATGATGTCGTGGCGGAAGGGATCGAACAAGCTGAACAGGGAGAGAATTTACGAAAACTGGACTGTGAGTATGGTCAAGGTTTCTATTACTCCCGTCCGATTCCGTCCGATGAATTTGAAATCTGGTATAACCGCTATCAAGAGGACATCAAGCTGTCGAGATGACGACCGGCTCGATAATACAAAAGGACCGCTTCCCGTCTGATGTTGGGAAGAGGTCCTTTTTCGTTTGAACGGAACGGCCTTTCAATTTTTCTCGTGAAACAACCAAGCAAAAAACGAACCGAGGATTACCCTGATCAGGAATCCGGCGGTTCGTTTTTGATGTTCTTTCTTGCGAATCAATCAGACACGGTCGAGTGCAAGATCATCCGTTTCTGATAAATAAGCTTTGATCGGTTCGACGGCTGCACCGACTGTACCCGGAGCGAATGGTGATTTCAGTCCGGCGCGTTCGACGAGTGTCAGGAAGCTTTCCGATCCACCGGCTTTACAGAGCTCGAGATACGATTTCCAAGCGGCTTCCCGGTCTTGTTCCATCCAGGCATAGAACTGGAAGGCACAGACTTGTGCGAGCGTATAATCGATATAATAGAACGGGCTGCCGAAGACGTGGCCCTGCTGATGCCACCAGGCACCTGAATCGAGATAATCATTTTCTTCATAGTTTCGGTGTGGCAGATATTTCTTCTCAATATCACGCCATGCCGTCCGGCGTTCTGCCGGTGTCAGTTCCGGTTGATTGTAGATGACATGCTGGAACTCATCGATTGCGACGCCGTATGGTAAGAACGTGACGCCACCGGCAAGGTGACTGAACTTATACTTCGCCGTCTGATCGCCGAAGAATTCTTCCATCCACGGGTAAGCGAAGTATTCCATCGACATGGAGTGGATTTCACACGCTTCGTACGTCGGGAATCCATATTCCGGTACCGTGAAGTGACGGCTCTCATAGACTTGGAAGGCGTGTCCGACTTCGTGTGTCAGAACATCGATGTCGCCGGCCGTTCCGTTAAAGTTCGAAAAGATGAACGGCAGTTTTTCGTCAGCGATATACGTACAATAACCGCCGCCGGCTTTCCCCGGTTTTGCCGTCAAATCGAGTGCGCCGCGTTCGAGCATATACTCGAAGAACTCATTTGTCTCCGGTGACATGTCGCGGTACATTTTCTTTCCGCCTTCGATGATGAACGCTTCTTCGCCTTGCGGTGTCGCATTTCCGGATTTGAAAGCAAATCCTTCATCGTAATAATAAAGAGAATCGACACCGATCCGGCGTTGCTGGCGTTCTTTAAGGGATGTCGCGATCGGGACGATCGTCTCGAGAATCTGTTCCCGGTAGTTTTCGACCATCGATTGATCATAATCAACACGCAGCATCCGGGCATAACCGAGTTCAACGAATGACGGGAAACCAAGTGTTTTTGCGATATCGGTCCGGACATGAACAAGTTTGTCATAAATTGTGTCGATCGCGTCACCGTGCTCTTTTAAGTAGCCGTAACGCGCTTCGGAAGCGGCTTTTCGGACAGCCCGGTCGGCTGACTGAAGATATGGACCAAACTGGGACAGGTTCAATGTCTTGCCGTCGAATTCGATTTGTGCCGCCGACATCAGCTTCGTATATTCACTTGCCAGACGATTTTCTTCCTGGAGTTTTGGAATGATGGCGTCAGAAAACGTCTTTAAGCTGGCTTCCGCTAGTAAGAAAAGTTGTTTTCCCCATGCGGATTCAAGTGAAGAGCGGAGGGGATGCGTCGTCAATGTTTGATAATAATTCGAGACATATCCTTGATAAACCGGACCGGCTTCGTCAAAGAAACCCTGCTCCGTTTCATAGAAACCATCGCGTGTATCGATCGTGTGACGGATTTCCACGAGTTGACTGGCTGTTTCAAATTGATTTCTAAGGGTATTAATCTCAGAGATGGCATTGTTTGCTGTTTCTACCTCAGTTGCTTCATGCAAGCGAGTGATTGCAGCATGCATAGAAGTTTCAAGGACGTTCAGGTCAGGACGGACATATGTAAGTTCTGAAAATGTTAACATGTAAGCGCCTCCTTGTGATTTCTAACTATTATCACACAAAAATACTTGCAAAACCAGAGTTACAAACGTATGCTTTTTGTGAGAACGTGAGCGAGTTCGTATTTAACTGGCTCCTATAAAAAAATCGAATCTTCGTCAAGAAGAAAACGATCGAGAAAGTAGAGGGATAGTATCATGGGATTCTTTAAAAAATTGTTTGGTGGTAATGATGAAGGAAACACGAAAATTGCTTCTGCCCTTACAGGTAAAATCGTCAGCATCGAGAACGTACCCGATCAAGTCTTCTCACAAAAAATGATGGGCGACGGTATCGCTATCGAACCAACGGAAGGTAAAGTCGTTTCACCGATCAACGCAACGGTCGAAACCATCTTCCCGACAAAACACGCGATTGGTCTTAAAGGCGAAGACGGTCTTGAGTTATTGATCCACGTTGGATTAGACACAGTTAATCTTAAAGGTGAAGGCTTCACAGCACACGTCCAATCTGGTGATAAAGTGAAAGCCGGTGACGTTCTGGTTGAGTTCGACCTCGACTTCATCCGTGCGAACGCACCATCAACAATCACACCAATCATCGTGACGAACCACGATCAATTTACACTTTCTGCAGTGCCGGCTGAAGGCACATCTGTTGTCGCAGGCGAAACAGAACTCTTCAAAGCAACACATAAATAAGCTCGCAGCGAATCAGCCCCCTTGTCCTAGATGAGGGGGCTTTTTTTGTCGTCTCATACCCGAGCTTACTGTTTTGTAAGATGAATGAAAGTCTAGCCGATTTTTTGAAAGGGATGGTGTTCCTTATACTAAAAGCAACATGAAGAATACGGGAGGAAACACACCATGAAAGCCATCTTACACGCAGAACAGATTACGAAAGTCTATCAGACGAAAAATGCCCGACACGAGGCTCTCCGGCCGACGACACTGACGATTCATGACGCAGAATTCGTCAGCATCATGGGGCCGTCCGGAGCCGGGAAATCAACCTTGTTAAATTTATTGTCAACGATCGACCAACCGACGGACGGTACGATTCGGATTAACGGGGAAGATGTGACCGCAATGAAGGAAAAACAGCTGGCCCGTTTTCGGCGGGAACAGCTTGGTTTTATCTTTCAGGATTTTAACCTGCTTGATACGATGACCATCGAAGAAAACATTGCCTTACCGCTTGCGTTACAGCAGGTCCCGAAAGCGGATATCTTGGTTCGGGTCGCCTCTGTCGCCCGAGAGCTTGGAATCGAGGAGTTACTCGCGAAACGCCCGTCCGAACTGTCCGGTGGTCAAAAACAACGGACAGCCGCCGCGCGTGCGATCGTTCATCAGCCGTCACTGATTTTAGCGGATGAGCCGACCGGTGCACTCGATTCAAAATCAGCGACTGGTCTGCTTGAAGCAATGGCCGGTCTGAACGAACAGGGGGCGACGATTTTGATGGTGACGCATGATCCGGTAACCGCGTCGTATGCGGAACGGGTTCTGTTCGTCAAAGACGGCGAATTGTTCCGTGAAATTCATCAGTTCGGGACACGGCAAGAGTTTTTCGAGCAGATCATGGAAGTTCAACGTGAACTCGGAGGTGCGGTTCGTGAACTTGTTTAAGTTAGCTTTCCGGAATTTAAAGAACATCCGTCAGAATGTGATGTATCTTGGTGCTGTCACGTTTGCGATTTTAATTTACTATACGTTTTTAGCAATCCGCTCCAATGAAGCGATGTTACAAGCCAATGAATTGTACGGAAAACTCGGGACGGTCTTTACAGGTTCGAGTGTGATTCTGGCACTCTTTTCCGCGATCTTCATCTGGTACTCGAGTGATTTTTTCTTACGGCGTCGAAAACAGGAAATCGGTCTGTATGCCTTACTTGGTCTCGAACGCCAACAGATTGCGAAGTTGCTGTTTCTTGAGACGATGGGGTATGGACTGATTGGGCTGTTGATTGGAGTTGTGCTTGGTACGGTCGCCTCGAAGTATTTTGTCCAACTGCTGGCGTACGTGATGGGGATGACGATTGAAGCAGATTTTTCGATCAACACCGGTGCAATCGGTCAGACGGTTGTTGTCTTCTTGACGATCTTCCTTGTGATTGCGCTCCGTTCAGCCCGGACGATTTACCGGTTTACCTTGATCGAATTGTTTAAGGCGAAACAGCAGGTTGAAACCATCCCGAACGTGCATCCGGTTCTTGCCGTAGTGTCCGTCTTATTGATTGGTACCGGTTATTACTTGACGGGGAAACCGTTGCTCACTCACTTTACAATCGTCGCACCGATTTTGATGCTCTGTATCATTGTCGGTACGTTCGGCACGATGAGCTACTTCACGATTTTTTTACTCCGTGTCCTCAGTAAACGTCTTCGTCATTACCATGGCACGAACCTGATTTTACACGGGCAATTGATATCGCGGATTAAATCGAATGCTGTCATGTTGTCGACGATCACTGTCATCACTGCCGTCACGCTGACGACGGTCGGAACAGCGACATCGATTTACTATTATATCGATCGGACGGTCGAGGAACAAATGCCCTACAGCTTGTCAGTTGCGAGCAAACAAGCGGAGGCGGAAAAATTAATCCGGTCATCGAATCAGACGATTGAGTCGCGGACGATGGTCAACGTCAAGAACGTCAATCATACGCTCGAGGAGCTGCCGAATCCGCTGTCGTTTACGACGTCGTACCAGACATACGCGTTTGACGGGGAACCCGGACAGTTCAGTTATATCAGTTATTCCGATTATCAGAAGCTCGCGAAGAGTAACGGAAAACGTGTGCTGCCGGAACCGGCTACGGGCGAAGCGATTGTCCTCGAGACATTCAAAGGCAACGAGTTGTTGAAGGAATCCGTTCAGTCCCCGATTGGAGTGACGTTTAAAGACACACATTCGTCCTTTCGGATTACCGGTGCAACGAATCTACCACTCACTCAACTGTATGCGAAAAAACGTCTGGCCTTTGCTGTTTCGGATGATACCTTTGCCATGATGCCGGAAAAAGCAGCGATGCTGACGAACTATCAGTTCTCGGACGAGCGCTCGGATGACGGGTTGATCAACCGACTGGAACAGTTGTATGGTAAAAAAGCAGAGACGGAGATGGCGGCCTATTATCCGGTTTATGCCATGACGACGGCAACGACCGGACTGCTTGCCTTTGCCGCGGGATTCCTCGGTCTCGTCTTTTTACTGGCGACCGGATCAATCATTTACTTTAAAATGCTCGCGGAAGCAGAAGAATCGAAACAACGGTTTGAAATCATTCAAAAGATTGGCGTCGATCCGCAGGAACAGACGGGGATCATCCGACGCTCGGTCGGATTCATGTTCGTCTTGCCGTACTTGCTTGGTTTAGTCCACAGTCTGTTTGCGATGCAAGTCCTCCAAAAATTATTGAACTATGATTTGCGGTTACCGATGTCGCTTGCCATCGGTTGTTATACCGTCGTTTATCTCTTGTATTATCTCGTCACGGTGCGTGCGTATCGCCGGATCGTCATCTAATTCAAATGGGCGGGAAACGAATAATCGTTTCCAGTCCATTTTTTGTTCGGTATCATGAAAGAAGAAGGAGTTGAATCTGCAGATGGAAACCATTTTATTAGTAGAAGACGATCAACAGATTGCGCTGTTATTAAAGGAACTGTTGGAACGGTACGATTTTCACGTCATTCACGAAGATGGATTAGGGGATGTCGTCGCTCGATTCGAAGAAACGCAACCGGACGTCATTTTATTGGATGTCAACTTGCCGAAGTTTGACGGATTTTATTGGTGCCGTCAGCTCCGGATGAAAACGCGGGCCCCGATCCTGTTTATCTCGGCCCGTGTCGGGGAGATGGATCAAGTCATGGCACTCGAATATGGAGCGGATGACTACATCGTCAAACCCTTCCAGGGAGCCGTCGTCATTGCGAAAATCAAAAGTCAGATTCGGCGTGCGTACGGGACATTGTCCCAGGAAAGTGACGAGCGGACGGTCAGCCGTGCCGGTCTGACGTTGTATTTGGATCGTTATATCGTCGAACATGAGGAACGGTCTATTGAACTATCGAAAAAAGAAGGCTTGATTTTAGAGATGTTACTGACGGTGAGTCCACGGATTGTCAGTCGGGGAGACTTATTGGAACGGATTTGGGATGATGAAGCGTTCGTCGATGAAAATACGCTGAACGTCAACATCACCCGTGTACGGAAACGATTGGCGGAAATCGGAATCGGTGGCCTTGAGACGGTCCGGGGAGTCGGCTACAAACTGGTCCTCGACAAATGAGACTTTTTTTCAGACATACGATTCCGGGCATTCTGTTCTTCAGCGGACAGATGATAGCCTTGTTCCTCATCTTATGGTTATATGACCTCTATCGTCCGGCTGCCTTTTTTTATATTGCTCTTTTAAATGTAATCGCCTTGCTGATTTATTTAAGTTACCGCTTCTTTAGTATGTTACCGTTGCTCAAACGATTGCAGACACCGATTCAATCGGTCGCAGAACCGATCCGGGCGGACAGCGACGAACCGCTTGCGGCAGCCGTCGAACACTTTCTAGAACGGCAACAGACCGTCTTTCGAAACAGTCTGTTTGCGGAGCGGCGGAAGGAAAAGGAACGGCACCGGTACGTCGATCAATGGATTCATCAAATGAAGACGCCGCTTTCGGTCATCGAATTGATTCTCGAACATCCGGGGGAACAGTTTCAGGCGGATTTACGCCATGAAGTCGACCGGCTGCGGATCGGACTGGATCAGATGCTGTATTCGTCGCGTCTCGAAGCGATTGAAACGGACTTGAAGGCGGAACGGTTAAATCTTCGGACGCTGGTGACGAGCATCATCAATCAGGAAAAACGGCTGTTCGTCAAAAACAAAGTGTATCCAAAGCTGGAACTTTCACCGGATTTTTATATCTATACCGACTCGAAGTGGTTCCGCTTTTTAGTCTTGCAATTGTTGACGAATGCCGTCAAATATACGGCCGGTCATGGTCACGAAGTCTACATCCGGGCGGTCGAACAATCCGGGAAGATCGTGCTGACGATTGAAGATGACGGCGTCGGGATTCCGAAACGTGACGTCCCGCGTGTCTTCAATGCATTTTTCACGGGTGAAAACGGACGCCGCTACGGAGAATCGACCGGAATGGGACTGTACTTCGTCAGTCAGATTTGTCTGAAGCTCGGGCATACGATTGAACTCGACAGCACGGAAGGTGTCGGAACGGCTTGTCGTCTTACACTGGTAGGAGGGAAACAACATGATTGAAGTCAAACAGTTAGGAAAAGTCTATCCCGGAAAAGTGACGGAACAACCGTTAACGGATATTAACTTCCGGGTGGAGGAAGGGGAGATGGTCGCCGTCATGGGACCGTCCGGCAGCGGAAAGTCGACCTTGATCAACCTGCTCGCGACACTCGATCAACCCAGTTGGGGATCGATTTTGATTGAAAATATCGATACGGCAACGTTCAAACGGAAAGAAACAACCCGCTTCCGGCGTGAGACGCTCGGAATCATCTTTCAGGAGTTCAATCTGCTGGATTCGTTGACGGTGGCTGAAAATATGCTCGTTCCTCTGATGCTCAGCGGAAAAAAGACGAAGGAAGCACGGGAAGAGATGCAACACCTCGCAAAACGGTTGCAGATTGACGAGTTGCTCGACAAACAGGTCGATGAAGTGTCCGGCGGGCAACGGCAACGGACGGCGATCGGGCGTGCCCTGATTCACGCACCGCGGCTGATGCTCGCAGACGAACCGACGGGCGCTCTTGATTTTCAGGCGACGAAACACGTCATGGAATTGCTGGCAGAATTGAATGCGGCAGGCATGACCATGGTCATCGTCACCCATGATCCGACAGTCGCCTCGTATTGCAATCACGTCCTGTTCCTGAAAGACGGCAGCATTCAAACAGAATTGTTCCGGGATGAACCACGGCGGGTCTTCTTTCAGCGTGTCATTGAGTCGCTCTCTTTATTAGGAGGGGATGAACATCACTTATCTGCAATACGCCCTACGTAACATCAAGCGGTACCAGCGTCTCTACTATGGATACGCGTTGACGATCATCGTCGCGATGACGATTGCGACGAGTTACTGGAACCTCGTCGTCAGCGAATCGTTTCAGAACATCGCCAAAGTTTTAAGTCAACTCAACCAGGTCATCGAACTGACGATGCTGTTTGTATTCATTGCCGAAGTCATCATCTTATTTTTTAGTATCTTGTTTATTTATTCGACGACGTATACGATGCTCGAGCACCGGAAAAACGATTTACGGATCATGCGGACACTCGGAAGCGGATTTTCGCATTTCCTGAAATATTTTATGATTGAAATCCTGATTGTCGGCGGGCTGGCGATCATCGGCGGTATCACGCTCGGTGTCGTCCTGACGAAACTGATGTTACTCTCGATTGAAAAAGTCATGTTCTTACCGCGACTGACGATCGAACTGTCCATTACCTCGTTTTTAGTATTGATTGCAGGGGCGCTCCTGACCCTCTTGATTGCGACTGTCCTCGCGATCTATAAATTCCGACCGGATCGTCCTGTACGGTCCCGTTCGCGCTTCCGGATCCGGTTTGGTCTTACGATGCAGGGAGTGGCCGTGCTCATTCTGTTTTACGGATATTTCATGGCATTGACACAACAAGATATCTTTCTGTTCGTCTTTCCTTTCATCATCTTTGTCGGTTCGTTCTTTTTCTGCCGTCACGTCATCCCGATGGTACTCAAACTGTACCGTCCGCGACGGTTGTCGTTACGAAAGTTAATCGTCTCGGAAATCGCGATTCAGTTAAAGACGAACAGTACGCTGGTCGCACTCGGGACAATCTTGACCTCCTGTGCTTTGACGGCCGTCGGTCTCGTCTTTATCTTTCAACTGATCGGATTTGATCTGTCGTCGAACAATCAATTCGGACTGGTCTATTACGAAGAAGCTGCCGTCCCGTCCGAACGTCTGGAAAAATTGGAACGGACGATGACAAAAACGTTTCCGGACAAATACCGGCAGGATGTCCGGCTCAAAGGAGTCAAGACCCGGTACATGATTCCGTTATCGGATTATAACGAACTGATGAAGCATCTGGGTCATGAGCAACGGACGCTGTTGACGGACAAACAGACGTTTATGATTCCGGCCCGTCCGGTTCAAGTCAAGGAAGTGACACCGACGATGCAAAAAGCAAAAGCCGGGATGAAGCAAGCCGGCTACCAGCTTGAACCGATGGCGGAACATCGTCTGCTATTCGGGTACAATGACCGGATTGAAACATTATTCGTCGTCAGTGACCGTGCTTTTACTACGATGGATCGTCCGGTATTCCATATCCGTGTCTTTGATACACCATCGTATGCCGATTACGGGACGGACCGCTGGACGCGTTGGATGTCGATTGTCCGGGAAATTCAATCCAAAGCAGAGCTCGGCAAAAACACTCCGGTTCCGTACCAGCTGATCAATGAGACGGAAGATAAACTGGACGGGATTCGCATCATCCGGCTGGTCTCGTTTGTTGTCATTCTGTTGACGGTCTGGCTGTTTGTCATCAATGCGAGCTTCCTGCACGTCTGGATGCAGATGACGGCAGAACGTGAACAAAAGCGGCTAAAGACATTGTCTGCGCTCGGTTTCAGTAAACGAAGCATCCGTCGTTTTCTGTTCATCAAATACGGTACGGTCTTGATGGTTCCGTACTTCATTTCGATTTTTCATGCCTGGTTGCTCTTTCAGGTCATCTTATCGAAAGAGGGACTGGAAATCGGACCGTTTCTTCCCTTATCCTTCACCTGGATCGGAATCGTCACCGGCTGTTATTTCATCAGTATCTTGCCATTATGGGTCCGCTATCCGCGGCATCTGATGAAAAAATCGTGCGAAAGTTCGATGTATCCGATACCCGATTCAAGGGTATGATAATAGCATAGCGAGGAGGGGTAATATGCTCGACCATTCACCTTACCGGGGATACGGTGACCGCATCCGAATCTTACGGGAACGCGCCGGAATCTCAATTGATCAGTTAGCGGATAATCTCGGGGTCGCCCCCTATTTCATCCGCCGGACGGAACTCAGCGAAGTCTATCCAACGAAAGCGTATATCGAATCTTTGGCGGAGGCCCTGCATATCGACTCCAGTTACTTGGCACGACACATCTGGACCGGGGAGTCCTTGAAGTTCGTCATGCAGGAAAAAACGCCGCTCGAAGAAATGCGATTGGCGTATGAACAGACGATGGGACAAGATGAAACGATGATTGAACAACAACTGGAAGAACGGATGCGCCTGTTCGATTTAATGTATGACGAAGACGTCAAGCGGATTGAACAGACGATGAGTGCGACGGAACAGCGGATTTTTCACGAATTGGTGGAAGCAGTCATGGAGGCGGGGGAACTGCAACGGGAAGAGGCGACCGAGACGTTTGAACTGTTTGCGGACAAACTCCCGACGATGCTTCAACTCGATGAATACCTCAACCGTCTGACGGAAGAAACCGAGACGACAGTAACCGATTGTTATACGGAGTTCAGCCGAAAGAGCGACCGAACACGTTATCACCGCAAATGAACGACCGGAATTGATGTTCAGCCAAACAAAAGAGGAAGACGGATCAAATGTCCGTCTTCCTCTTTTGTGTACACCAACGTTGAAGCCGGTGATATTTTTTAGCGGTTAACGCTGTGGCGCGGGACGTGGTGCCCGGCGTCCTTTTTGTCGTGTCCGTCCAATCAAGAAACCGATGATGGCATTTGCGATGACAAGCACCCAGCCGACATATCCGAAGTTTAAAGTCAGACTGCCAAGCATGGCCTGCCATTTTAAAATCATCATGAAGTCTCCCCGAATCAGGAAACGAGCGACACAAACGAGTAAGACTGTTGTTCCGCCGATAAAGACACCGATCCAGCTTCCATATAAACGGGAGGACTGGACGCGTACAGCGACGAAAGACCAATAAAATAAACTGACGATGAATGTCACTCCGCCGTAAGCGAGGACCAGCTTCCATGTCTCACTTGCTTGTGGAAATTTCGTGAACATGACAAGGGACGAGACGATGGCGGCAGCTGTGAATAAAATCGCTGCCCAAAAACGAGACCGCATAACGTAATTCCTCCTCAAGGCTTTTTCTCACCTAACGATAGCGGAAACGGTTCGTCTTGTAAACTACTACTGGCGGCCACCTAAAATACGACGCAGTTGCTTCAACGGATTTGATCCGTAAAAGAGGACACCCCCGCGATAGAATCGTGTTCCGACAAACAGGGCGAGGGCAATGCTGATTCCCATCAGGATGAGGGATAACGCGACTTGCCAGACCGGGACTTCCGTCAGCATGACACGTAAGAACATCAACATCGGGGTAAAGAACGGCACGAATGACAGGATGACGACTGCCTGGTTCGTCGGGGCGTTCAGGCTGAAAATCGATACCGTGAAAGCAGCGACGATCAACATGATGACCGGCAAGGTGACCTGTTGGGCATCTTCAACCCGACTGACGAGCGAACCGAGGGCGGCGAGCAGCGTCGCATACAACAGATAACCGAGCAGGAAAAAGACGAACAGATACACAATCGTCTTGACGCTCAGTGAATCAAGCGACAGCTGATCAAACAGACTGCTGCTTTGGGCACTGTAATAGCCGACTCCGACGAGTAACGACAATTGAATCAGACTGACGGTGGCGATCGAGGTGATTTTCGCCAACATATGCTGAATCGGACTGGCGGCAGAAATCAGCAATTCCATGACACGTGATGATTTTTCATTGGCGATTTCCGTCACGATCATGCCGCCGTATATGGCAATCGTAAAGTACATCAGGAACAGCAATACATAGACGAGAGCGGAAGCAGCGAACAATTCGTCCTCGCTTTTGCCGCCGGTCGATGTCAATTCCTGTTTGACGTCGATGGGGGCGGCAAGCGAAGCAAGCAATGCCGGATCGACGTCGGCATCAGTAATGATCGTCTGGTCACGGACCTGTTTTAAAGCGGTCGACAGTTGTGTCTGCAGCTCCTGTTCCGGACTGGCACTGATTAACGTCACCCGGTACGGATCATCGGATAATAAGGCGACAGCATCATACGTCCCTTTGTCGACGACTTGTCGTGCCTGTTTCAGGGAATAGTCTTTTTCGGTGATGTCCGTTTTGATACCGACGTCTTTTAAGACGGGAATGATCGGAGCTTCCAGGGAGCTGACGACTGCGATTTTCGGATCATCGCCCGAAAACCAGTCGATGATCCGTTCGATGTTGCTGAATCCGACGAGGAACACAATCATCAGAACGGTCGAGATAAGAAAACTTTTCGCGCGTAATTTTTGAAACAGGCTAAACCGATACAGTGTCAGGAATTTACGGTTCATAACGTTTTCCAACCTCCTCGATGAAGATGTCCTGCAGGGATAGTTGATCCCAAACGAATCGTTCGACATGGAATCCTTCCGTAATCAAATGACGGAGCAGGGAATCGGCAGCTTCTTTCGATTCCACTTGTAAACTATGACCGGTTCCGTCTGATTCGACCTGGAGAATTCCCGGCAATGCATCCCAAAGCAGGGCAGGGGCATCTGTTGTCAACAAGACCCGTGTCTTGCCGTATCCGGCCTTGATTTCCGGCAGGTAACCGGCGACGACCGGTTTCCCGTGATCGAGAATGGCGACGTGTTCGCACAGTTCTTCAACATGATCCATCCGGTGGCTCGAGAAGACGATGGTCGTTCCTTCTGCCGTCAGTTTCCGGACCGCTTTTTTCAGTTGTTCGACGTTAACGGGATCGAGTCCGCTGAATGGTTCATCTAAAATCAGCAGGTCCGGTTTATGTAGGACGGCAGAAATCAATTGGATCTTTTGTTGATTGCCTTTTGACAATTGTTCGACACGCATTTTTTCATACTGTGGAATTTGAAAGTAGTTGAGCCATTCGAGTAAAGACTGTTTCGCATCTTTTCGTTTCATGTCACGTAGTTCGGCTAAAAAAATCAATTGTTCGTCGACCCGGATTTTCGGATACAAGCCGCGTTCCTCAGGAAGATAACCGATTTTAGATAAAGGAATCGGTTGTCCTTTCCACGTGATCGACCCTTCCGTCGGTTGTAATAAACCGAGCAACATTCGGAACGTCGTCGTTTTTCCGGCCCCGTTTGCTCCGAGTAATCCGAAAATCTGTCCTTCCGGTACTTCGAATGATAAATCATCGACTGCTGTGAACGTACCAAATCGTTTGGTGATGGCTTTGATTTCAAGCATGGAATCAGTCCTCCTTCATTCAGATGTACTACATCATCGAGTTCGAGTGTCTATTATCCTTACGGGAAAATGGAAAAAAGGTTCCAAAACAATCCGTTTAAGCAAAATAATTTACTTTTAGTAAATAAGTTACTATTATTGTGTTAAAGGAAATGAAGCTGAAGGGGGAGTGCAGGCAGATGAAAACAAAAGGCATTCATCATATTACGGCAATGGTCGGTAATCCACAGGAAAATCTTGATTTTTACGGTACGACGCTTGGTCTGCGTTTCGTCAAGAAAACGGTCAACTTTGATGATCCGGGGACCTATCATTTTTACTTTGGCAATGAATCGGGTGCACCCGGGACGATCATCACCTTTTTCCCGTTTGAAGGTATTCAGCAGGGGAAAGTCGGGGCAGGGCAGGTTGGAACGACGGCATATTCGATTCCGACAGGGAGCTATGAATTTTGGAAAAACCGTTTGACGGAAAAAAGAGTTGTTTTTGAAGAAGCCGAACGTTTCGGCGAAAAACAACTGGTCTTTCAGGATCCGCACGGATTACAGATTGAACTCGTCGAACGCGACAAAGGTGCAAACAGCCGTTTTGAAATTGACGGCATATCGACCGATGTCGCCATCAAAGGGTTTGCCGGAGCGGTTTTGTTGTCGCATGATCCGGCAGATACAGGACGCCTCTTGACGGAAGCATTCGGATTAACGGTTGCGAAACGCTCCGAGACGATGGACCGTTATGAAGCGGAAGGCGAATTCGGCAATATCGTTGATATCCTGCATACGAACGTACCGGTTGGTCGTCCGGGCATCGGGACCGTCCACCATATCGCGTGGCGGGCCGGCGATCAGGCCGAGCAAATGGACTGGATGAAACAAATCAATACGTTTGGCTTGATGACGACGGAAGTCAAAGACCGGAATTATTTTACATCGGTCTACTTCCACGACCGTGGACGGATTCTGCATGAAATCGCCACCGATAATCCGGGATTTGCGGTCGATGAAGCATTTGAAGTATTAGGAGAAGCGTTAAAATTACCGGAACAGTTCGAGGCACACCGGGCGACGATCGAAGAACATGTCGCACCGATCACATTACCAAAGGGGAGACTTGTATGATCCATTTATTTGAACCGGCTAAAAAACCAGGCGCACCGATTTTTCTTTTATTGCACGGAACAGGCGGGACCGAACAGGATTTAGTCGGACTCGTCCGGCTCCTCGATCCGGAGGCCGGCTATCTGTCGGTCCGGGGTGAGGTGACGGAAAACGGGATGCCCCGATTCTTCAAACGATTGGCGGAAGGGATTTTTGATGAAGCGGACCTTGCCCTTCGGACAGCCCGCTTGATGGAGTTCGTGAAAGATATGAGCCGCACGTCGGATTTTTCGCTTCAAGATGTCATCCCGGTCGGTTATTCGAACGGTGCCAACATCGCAGCGAATATGATGTTTGAAGAACGGTTGTTTGAACAGGCGATCTTATTGCATCCGATGGTACCGCGTCGCGGTGTGACGTTACCGGATTCGTCGCGGGTGCGGATCTTTATCGGAGCCGGAACGAACGATCCGATCTGTCCGGCTTCAGAGACGGAAGACTTGAAAGCGATTTTTGAACAGGCAGGAGCTACGGTGGATGTGACCTGGTCAAACCACGGGCATCAGCTCGTCATGCCGACGATCGAAGCTGCAGCCGGCTGGCTGGCTCAAAAATAACGACAGCAAAAAAGCATGGGATGCAGGGAGCAGATGTCCTGACGTTCCATGCTTATTTTTGTTCAAGCAGGATGGTCACTCTTAGGACTGGAATAGACGATGAGGATACCACGTTCGACCAGTTCGTTTGCAAGCGTCTCGATGGCTTCTGGTGACGCTTTCGTTTGGGTGATGTGTCGGTAGAGGTGACGGAGTTCACGGCGCATCGGTTTACGGATCAACCACATGCTGTCGATGATGAGGCACCAGGTCACGACGGTTTCATGACCGATGTAAAACTGGGTTTGACGATTGAGGTACCGGATCCACCATTCATCCCGGGCCATTTTTAACAGGACACCTGTGGTTAAGAGGACAGCTAATACAAGCGGAATGCTTTCGTAGATCGGGAGACCCGCCAATTGATCGCGGAGTCCGGTTACGAAACTGAGCATCATCCATCCAATGAGACCGATGACGAACCAATAACTAAAGTTGACCATACTTCGTTGTTGTTGCTTCATCTGAAGTCGGGGTTTCAGGATTGGGGTTGACATCAGAATCACCTCCTTGTTAAATAATCGAATTTTCTGACAATTTATAGTTGTCCTTTTACTATAGTTACTTTTTCCCGAAACGTCCAGTCGTTAGACATAGAAAATGTGTTTCTTTCTTGACGAATTTCGTGTACGCTAAAAAAAGAAAGTGAACGGTTACATACAAGGGGGAGAAATGATGGATCAAGTCGTATGGATTGCAGTCGGTATCGTCGCCATTGCTGTATTTTCAGCATCAAGCGTTGCCGCATACATGGGAGTCAAAAATCAGGAAGACTAATGACATGGTGCCTGTCACCGTGTAGATGAGTGCTAAAAAAGGAGATTCCGTAAAAATCGGAATCTCCTTTTTTAATGACTGTTATTTGTTTTCCGTAATCTGAATTTTTTCGGCGAACGGTTTGAGTGCGTCGCTCCATCGAAGATAGCCGCCACCGACCAAATGAAGCCCGTCGTACGTCATCCGGTTTTGAAGATACCCTTGCTGATTGGTTAGATTCGGGCGTAAATCAACAAAGGAAACCCCGGTAGATTTTGCAAGCTGTTCAAGGTTCCGGTTCAGGGCTTCGACGTCACGATTGACACGGACTGAATCGGAATACTTGGGTGCGACGGGTAGTGTTGACTGAATGACGACATCAATGTTATTTTTCCGTAGCGTCGTTACGATCGTCGTCATGTTTTCCGTAATCGTCGGAATCGGCGTGAAGTGACGGATGTCATTGATGCCGCCCATCAGGAAGACACGTTTCGGTTTCATCTCGACAATCAGATCAAGCCGGGTCAAAAATCCTTCCGTCGTATCGCCGGGAATCCCGAAGTTCACGATTGTCGGATCATTGAGCAAAATCCGCCAATCACCAAAATTCGTCATGGAGTCACCGAGCATGACAGAATTCGGTGATTTTGGGTATTGATAAGTATGAAAGAGACTATTCAACCGGACGTAGTTCGGATTTTTCGTATATTGGAATGTCGTGATGGGTTGTGTAGTGGTGGCAGGAAAGGCCTGCTCGAATAACTCGATCGGTTTGCGTCCGAGCAATAGGGCGAGGAGGACGACGTTTGCGACGACCGAGAGAATGACTAGTGCTTTTTTCATAAAACAATCGTTCCTTTCGAGGGAGTATAAGGGGTAGTGTAACATGAATCGAAATCCGTGGTTTGATAATATCAAAGGATTCCTTGTCATTTTCGTAGTAATTGGTCATATGCTGACGGATTTACGGTTTAATTACGATGGAAAGTTACTCGAAACGGTGTACTTGATCATTTATTCGTTTCACATGCCATTATTTATTATTTTAAGCGGCTACTTCTTCCGTGAAAACAAGTACTTGCGTGTCATTCAACTGTTTGCCGTCTATTGTGTCTGGCAAATCCTGATTGGTTCATGGGCGACGTTTGGAGAAGGATTGCCGTTGTTGTCCGGACAAAATCTCGGGACGCATCTGTTACGTCCCTACTGGGCACTCTGGTATTTGTTCGTCATGGTCGTCTGGTATATCGTCACACCGTATGTCGTCCATCTGCGTGGTTACGTCTGGTTCGGACTTGCCTTTGCTTTATTGTACGGCTTTGAGCTCGAAAACACAGGCTTTTTGGCCTTACGGAAATTGATCATGTTCTATCCGTACTTCCTGCTCGGGAACTACTTGTCGGAACATGAGTTCATCCGGATTTTCGAGATGCCGAAAAGCTTTAAACGGAGAATGAATGTCCGGTTAATTGGCGGACTGGCGTTCGCGAGTGTCATCGGTTTCCTCCTATATGAAGCATGGCGCGATACACCGCAGGAAATCGTCGCGCTGGCGAATGCCTTCAAGCACCGTTTCCCGTATGTCGAACAATATGACAGTGATGCCTGGATCGGCGTGTTAAAACACAGCGTCATCTACTTCCTGTCGATTACAGCATCGCTTGGATTCATGATGCTCGTTCCGATGCGTCGTCTGCCGCTTGTGACACGGGCGGGGGAGCTCAGCTTATATGTCTACTTGCTTCATGTCTTCTTCGTCATGGCATGGCGTCAGTACGCGACGACAGCCTTCGTGCCGCAAACTTGGCTCGCCTTGCTGGTCGTCATCGGTGTTGCCTTGTTGATCGTCGGCGTAATCATTCATCCGTTCGTTGTCCGCCTGATGCGTCCATTGATTGAAATCGACATTCGTCCAATCGTCGAAGAACGACAAGACCTTTCAAAAAAAGGCTAAATGCTATACACTTTAAAGTAGAGCGATTAATAGATGAAGGGCGTGGAAAGTATGTCATATAACTTAAACAATGCGGATGGTGTCGTAAACGTTTCTCAACAAGTCATTGAAGTGATTGCCGGGGTAGCAGTTCAGGAAACAGAAGGAATTGCCTTTACACAGGACGATTCGAAGTTACAGGAAAAACAGATGGTCAAACTCGTGAAGGTCGAGGATGTGGACGGTGCGATTACGGTCAGTCTCTCGGTCCATATCAAATACGGGATGTCGATCATCAAGACAGCAGGAAAAGTACAGGAACGGATTGCACAAGACATGGAAAACATGTTGGCATTCCAACCGCAAGCGATTAATGTACGTGTGATCGGTTTATTAAAAGGATAATCAAAAATGGACTTCTCGTCATTGACGAGAAGTCCATTTTTTTGAGGGGATTATTCCGGCAGATACCGTAAATCCAGTGAATCGGCCGGATGTGCTACGTAATCAAAGCTTAAACGGATTGCGTGTTCACTCTGCGAGGACACGGTCAGCGAAGCATGTCGGGTTGCAGCGACCGTCTGATCACCAAGCAGTAACTCAAACGACAGCGAATCCAGCTCGAGCGACTGTCCGCTCGGATTACGGACCAGCACGATGGCCTCGACCGTTTGTTCCTGTTTAAAAATCGAGACCGGCAACAGGGACCAGCCATCTGTCGGCGGGGCAGGGTGCGAGAAAGCGATTTGGCGAATAAAACGCTGTTCCGGAGCAGAGAACGACTCATCGATTACGAGATCCGTCAGCTGTTCATTCGAGAAGACGAGTTCGAGCGGTGCATCAAGCGTCGATAAATCAACGAACTGTTCTTCATCGGAAAACTCGAGCCAAAGCGGTAAGGTTGCTGTCGGAAGCAGGACCGGTACTTCTTCGATCGTGAATATTTTCCGGGCGACGAGCTGGTCACCTGACAGGACGAGAACGACCAAGTCATTCAGCTGGAAAGAACGCGGAAGCGTATTTTGGAACAACGCAATCACGTGTAACGGTTCGGTCTGTAACACTTGAAAGAGATGGATCGCCAACTGGTTGGGTCCGAGTTTCGGTAACTGATTGAGTGCATACCGAAAAACATACTCGTCTTCTTTGACGATCGGCATATCCTCGGTAAAGTAAAGCGCGGGTTGAATATCAGAATCAATCGACGGTTGCATGAAGCAGTCCTCCTTGCAAAGTAGTCTCTTCCAGACGACATAGTCCAGACACGACTTGTTTTTCAAAACTGAAGATGGCATAACGGAAATAATCCATGCCTTCCCGTTCGAAGATCCGAACCGGCTGTTCTTGACCGTAACTGCGTAAATGAATCCCTTCCTTGAGCGAGTTCATCGCCGTCAAGTGACTCGTCCACTGTTCGTCCAGGGCAAGTAACATGAAACGTCGTGCCGTTTCTTCATCTTCGGCAATCTGCAAGGCCATTTTTTGATCGACCGAAGTAATCAGCGGTTCCATTTGTTGTTGGATGGTCTCGATCGAGTCACTCAGGACCAATTCAACCGGTTGATGCAGCAGCTGCTCCAGTTCCGCCGTCAATAATTCGATCGGCCATTCTTCCGGAACGAGATCATCCGTCAAATATTGCTCGAGATAAGAATGGATGGTCCGAGCCGCAAACGGCTGAACAAATTGGTCCAGCGTCGCCGAATCCACGATTTGGTTGCGAAGACGATAAATGGCAAGGCGCTGTTCACTGATGACTTCCTCGAGTTGGACCAGGTCGTCACGGATACTGCGGTTGACCGATTCACAGGTTTCCTGGGCATAGGCCATCAGTTGCTGAGCTTCTTTTGCATGAACCGGACCGCTGACGGCACCCAGTTTCTTTTTGACACGCTCTAACCGTTCGCGCGCAAACCGGCGGGGCAGATCATCCTCAAGCGACAGGTAGAACCGGGTCAGGCCGGGATCGCCTTGGCGTCCTGCCCGACCACGCAACTGGTTATCAATCCGGACGGACTCATGCCGTTCCGTGCCGATGACGAACAAGCCGCCCTGTGCCTTCGCCGCATCATCAAGCAGGATATCCGTTCCGCGTCCTGCCATGTTTGTCGCAATCGTTACCCGACCGTGGCGACCGGCAGACTCGATGATCCGAATCTCTTGATCGACGGTCTTGGCATTCAGTATTTCGTAAGGAATCTGACGCTGATCAAGCACGTCTGCGACCTTTAAGGATTGTTCGATGGAAGTCGTCCCGATCAAGACGGGTTGTCCCGTCAAATGAGCCGTTTCGGTCGCTGCCGCAATCGCTGAATATTTCTCGGAACTGGTCAAGAACAGGACATCGGCGTCGTCAATCCGAATTTTAGGACGATTCGGTGGAATCGATACAACATCCATCCGGTACGTTTTCAGAAATTCATCGCGCGACGTGGCAGCAGTACCTGTCATTCCGGACACATGATGATACATGCGGAAGTAATGCTGAATCGTAATTTGCGCCGTCGTCCGGTTTTCTTCGGTCACGCTGACATGTTCCTTCGCCTCGAGCGCTTGATGGAGGCCGTCCGATAAACTTCGTCCTTCCATCAACCGTCCGGTGAATAAGTCGACGAGCGCAATTTTATCATCCTTGACGATATAATCGACATCCCGTTTCAGAACGACGTGGGCCCGAAGTGCTTGGATGACATAGTGGAACAGTACGGCGTGCTCGGCCGCGAACAGCTGATCGATACCGAAAATCCGTTCGATCGTCTCGATGCCTTGATCGGTCAAGGCGACTGCTTTGATTTCTTCATCGTATGAATAGTCAGCGTCTTCTTTAAAGTCTTTGACGACATGGCGAACCAATTGCTGTAATCCTTCATGGACGGTGTCGCGTTCCGCCATGATGAGCGGTGTTTTTGCTTCGTCAATCAAGACGCTGTCGACTTCATCAATCAAGGCGAAGCGGAGGGGGCGTTGCAGACGATCCTCTTGTCGCATGACCAAATGGTCGCGCAGATAATCGAAACCGAATTCCGTTCCGACTCCGTATGTAATATCAGACGCATAGGCCTGTTGTTTTTCTTCGAATGACAGTTCTGCTGAGTTGATGCCGACCGTCAAACCTAAAAACCGGTGAATCTGACCGATCTGTTCCGCATCACGCCGGGCGAGATATTCGTTGACCGTGATGACATGGACCCCTTGACCGTATAAAGCCTGGGTGAAACTTGCAAGTGATGCGACCAGTGTCTTTCCTTCACCGGTCGCCATTTCGGCGATGTGTCCGGACAGAAGGGCCAATCCGCCAAGTAACTGGACATCGTAGTGACGAAGACCGAGTGTCCGCTTGCTCGCTTCACGGACAAGGGCGAACGCTGTCCCGGTGATGGCTTCGATTTTCTCACCAGCTTGAAGGCGGGTTTTTAAGGATTGTGTCAAGATCCGTAATTCTTCATCCGTTTTTTGTTCCATTTCTGCTTCCAGGCTGTTAATTAATAAAACGGTTTTTTCATAACGGCGCATTCTGCGGCTCTGTTCATCTATTAATTGTTTAACACGCTGAAACATAGTTGGTCACTCCTTCGGTTCGACTGTCAAACTCGCTTTTATTATAACAGTTAAAAATTGTAAAACGAATAGTAAAGAACGAAATAAGTAAAACATTCCCTTGAAATTGAAAACGGTTTCTTTTAGGAAAGACCAATGATTTGGATTTGTTTTTTGATAACGCTTGCAAACAATCAGGGGAACAGGTAAAATAATTCTTGAGGCAAGTGCAATCGTTTGCGCAAATCATTCGATTTCTTGTCTTTCATGTACGATGGATGAAAGGATGGATGTCGAATGGCACCAACGATTGAAGCGGTCATTTTTGACTTGGACGGCGTAATTACCGATACAGCCGAGTATCATTATCTGGCTTGGAAACAACTGGGTGAGGAGTTGGATATCCCGTTCGACCGGGAGTTCAATGAAACACTGAAAGGCGTCAGTCGGACTGATTCGCTGGAGCGGATTTTAACACTTGGCGGAAAGCAGGATGCTTTCACGGAACAAGAGAAAGTTGCGCTCGCAACGAAGAAGAACGACCATTACGTCACGTTGATCCAGCACATCTCAGAACAGGATCTTCTGCCGGGAATCATTGCATTCCTTGACGAAATCCGTGCGACTGGGCTGAAGATCGGAATGGCGTCAGCTTCTAAAAATGCGTTGACTGTCGTTGAGGCACTTGGAGTTCGGCATTATTTTGACGACATCGTCGATGCGGCAACCGTCGCCCGGTCAAAACCACACCCTGAAGTGTTTTTACGGGCAGCAGAGGCGCTTGACGTCGCACCTGAACGTTGTATCGGTGTAGAAGATGCAGCAGCAGGAATCACGGCCATTCACGCAGCGGGTATGTATGCTGTCGGAGTCGGTCCGGAAACGACGTTACATGAGGCAGACTATCGTGTCGATTCGACGGATTTGCTTTCCCTTGAGCAGATCCTAGCTAGTCGCTAATGAACATTCGCCATTCCCTGATGGCAGATGGTTTTATCTGATCAATCTCTTTTCATGTGAGTACGAAAGGACCGCTTCCCTGAGCGGTCCTTTTGTCATATAAAAAACGCTCGTTCCGACAAACGGAATGAGCGTTTTTGCAGTACTTAAAGTGTCGCGAGAATCCCGTCGGCAATCGCCTGGGCGTAACGTGCTTGATAAGCGGGATCCGCCAGTTTCGCACGATCGGACGTATTGGATAGGAAACCGAGTTCCGCGAGGACGGCTGGTGCCTGCGTCCCCCGAATGACGGCGTAGTTAGCGAAATGGACGCCCCGGTCACGCATACCGGCATAACCTGTCATCCGTTGTTGGATGGCCCGGGCGAGTTGAACCGAAGTTGTTCCCTTATAGTAGTAACTTTCAGCACCGGACGCACTGCTAGCACTTGAAGCATTGATGTGGATACTGACGAACCGTGACGTCGACAAGTTATTCGCCATCGCACTCCGTTCGCCGAGTGACGGATAATAATCATTTGTGTAACGCGTCAGTGTCAAATCCACTTTTCCTGCCAACAGACTAGCGACTTGACGTGCGACAGACAGGACGATGTCCCGTTCTGCGAATCCTGCCCGGACAGCACCGGGATCATAAGCACCGTGTCCGGGATCGAGGACGATTAAGGGACGATTCGTCGGGCTTGGCTGGAAAAGCGTCAAGTAAGTGGCTTCGACATATCCCCGTCGTCCGTCCGCTGTCTGGACAGCAACAAAACCACGTGTCTTATGAAGATTGTTTGTCACGACAACCGGCGTACCGCGGCCGAGGCGCGTGAGTTGTCCGCTGAGGACGGAAGCGGATGACCGTAAGGCAACGGTGCTGCCGGCATCAATCAGGACATACATCTTGCTGCCGCTGTAATCCGCATTTCCGGCAGACGGTGCAGCAGGGGAAGCTGTTCCCTTTTTCAAATACGTACCGATGACGTATCCGGTCTTGCCCCCGTAATTGATTTTATGCCAGTTCGAACTGACGGATAAGGACTGGACGACCTGATTGCTCGGTATCGTCATCAATAAGGCACCGGATGTCGTCGGGGCACTCCGGAAGTTCAGCCGTTCGGTCGTCGTGTAAGCTGTCGACGATGCTGTTACTTTCTTTAGATAGGCACCCGATACAAAACCGGTCTGTTTGTTATACGTTACTTTGTACCAATCGCCGTCCCGGAAGCTTGATGCGAGCTTCGTATTCGCGGGAATCGTCAACAGACGTGCGGAAGACGTCGAGGCTGCCTGTCGTAACGACAAAGCATCTGTCGTCTGGTAATTCGTTTTTGTAAAACTCGTTCCGGTGACGACTTTCGTTAAGTATTGACCGAGTACATAACCCGTCTTGCCGCTGTACGTGACACGATACCACTCCCCGATCCGGTAGTTGGATGTGAGAGACATTTTTTTCGGAATCGTCGTTAATTTTTTCGAAGAGATCGAGTCAGTCGAGCGTAAATTCAATAAATCCGTTGTTTGATAGGTTGTTTTCGTAAACGTTACGCCGGATGCAGCCGATACTAATGAGGACGGAAAAGCGATGGCAGTCAGAAGCAAAAGTACTAGTGCCTTTGTTAGGATTTTAGTTAATTTGTCCATTAAATTTCCAGTCTCCTTTTAAGTAGAATAAATACGTATAAAACCTTATATAGTCAATTAAGTATTTTTAAAATAGTTTAATTTATAATTTATCTATTCCGTTTTAGCTCCTTTCTGTTAATATGAAGTGTAGTCAAGTGACAACCAATGAGAGAAAAATATTACAGAATAATTAAATATATAATAAAATTATATATTAAAGAGGCAAAATGTAGTTTGTTTTATTTCAAAAAACATACAATTGAAACATAATTGAAATATTTATGTTTAATTTAGGAAAGTGGGTTAACAAATGGGATCGAATGAACATATCTACCGAGAACTGATGGAAATCGAAGAGGAATACCGTCGTTTGCAACGACGCGCTGAATATTTAATTGCAGAATTAAGCCGGGGAACAAGCGATTCAGCAAAAGAAATCGCGGTGACACAAGAACGTCCCCTTAAACAACGCCGAGTGAATCAACGTTACCCGCTGGAAGTCTATGTCCACCAAATCAGTGACTTGATGCGTGAGCGCGAGTCGATGTCGGCACGCGATATCCAGATGGAACTCGAACTCCGGTACCGTCACCAAATCAGCAACATCTATCAATTGATGGCTAAAGTGGAACAAGCGAATCCTGCGATTAAAAAAGTCGGACGCGGCATCTATACATATGATCCATCTGCAGAAGTCCCAATCTTCATGTGAGCCGCTCGTCGGCTCTTTTTTTTTATGATATAATTCGCGCAGGAGCGTGATGTTATTATGTTATGGACGGCGTCCATTGTCTGTTTTATCGCGGCCTTACTGATCACACCCGTTGTAAAACGCTTTGCGATTGCAGTCGGTGCCGTTGACAGTCCGGACGCGCGAAAGGTACACGTACGAATTATGCCGCGTTTAGGCGGTCTTGCGATTTATATTGCATTTATGATCGGTTATTTCATTCTGCAACCTTCAAGCCCGTATGCGACACATATTCTGGTCGGAGGCTTTGTCGTGATTTTGACAGGAGCACTCGATGACCGTTTTCAATTAAATGCCCGGCTTAAATTAATGGGGCAGATCGTCGCGGCCGTGGTCGTCTTAAACGGCGGCATCCGGATCGAGTTCATCAACTTACCGTTTGACCAACAATTGTTTCTCGGCTGGTGGAGTGTTCCGCTGACGTTTTTATGGGTCATCGGTATCACGAATGCCGTCAACCTGATTGACGGGCTGGATGGACTGGCAGCCGGTGTCTCGAGCATCGTCCTGCTGACACTGATCAGTCTCGCCGTCATCCAGGGCAATGTCTACGTGACGATTGTCGCGATTCTCTTATTAATGAGTACATTTGGTTTTCTGTTCCACAACTTTTATCCGGCGAAGATTTTTATGGGCGATACCGGCGCCTTGTTCCTCGGTTATATGTTAGGTGTCTTGTCCTTGTTAGGGTTTAAGAACGTCACCCTGTTTTCGCTTGCAGTTCCGGTCATCCTGCTCGGCATTCCGATTTCCGATACCTTGTTTGCGATCGTTCGGCGGGTGTTACAGGGAAAACCACCGTTTGCGCCGGATAAAGCCCATCTTCATCACCGGCTACTCGACCTCGGGTTTACGATGCGGCAGGCGGTACTTGTCATTTACGGACTGTGTGCCGTTTTCGGGATGACAGCGATCCTCTTTTCACAAACGACTTCGCTTGGAGCACTGGTGTCCTTGCTGATGTTATTACTGGTACTCGATATTTTAGTCGAATCGCTGGGCTTACTCGGTGAGCGGTATCGACCGTTACTGAATTTGCTGGAACGCATGACATCAAAATGACCAATCAGCCGCTCAAAGGGATTTGAGCGGCTGATTTGGCGATGGGAGAGTCGAGATGAATCCGATTGAACGAGCAGACCGAATTGTCTATCTGGATGTGTTGCGGGGATTTGCTTTATGCGGAATCCTCTTTGTCAATATGCCGAGTTTCCTTGGGGAACGTTTCACGAATGAGATGGGAACTGCCGATCAGGTGTTGCGCCTGTTTTTTGACCTGTTCATCCAAACGAAATTTTACACGTTGTTCAGCATTTTATTTGGAGCCGGCTTTATCTTATTCATCAATCGCTTGCGGGTAAAGAAACAATCACTGTGGATTTTCGTCCGCCGCTTGCTGGCTTTATTTCTATTCGGTCTTATCCATCTGCTGGTCTGGAGAGGGGATATTCTGCAGACCTATGCCCTTTGCGGTTTGATGTTGCTTGCCTTCGTCCACACACGACCATCAACGAAACTGTGGATTGGTCTTGCCTTACAGCTGTATGTCTTCTTTCGTTATCTCTCGATTTATCAATATGCCCAGTCTGTCGGGGACCGGTCGATTCCGGACCCGGATATGACCCTGCAATCCATCGTGGCGGCACGTGACATCATAGAATTCGTCACCTATCATGCGACCGTTCAATTACCGCACGGCTTAAACAATTCACTGGCGATTTGGCCGGAAATTCTTTCCCTGTTTTTAATCGGGGCTTACTTGATGGAACGGTTCACGGTCCGCCCGCCGGCGACCCGGACAATCGGTCTCGTGTTTGGTGCCAGTCTGTTGCTATCGTTACCGTTACTCTATCCGATCGTTCAGATTCATCAGGGGCGTTTCCCGGATGGGCTGGCCAATTATTTTTTCGTCTGGCTGTCGGGGCGTACGCTTGCTGTCGCATATGCGGCGGGAATTGCCTTACTCGTCCGGTCAGGACGTCCGTTAATGGGGTTTCAAGTGTTGGGACGGATGGCCTTGACGAATTACCTCATGCAGACGGTCATCTTTACACTGGTGTTGTTCGTGACCGGACGGTACGGGACGATTCCGCTCTGGCAGGGAACGTTACTTGTGATCGTCGTACTAGTCATGCAAATCCTGTTCTCGAGCTGGTACCTGAAACGGTATCGTCAAGGTCCTGTCGAGACTGTTTGGAGAACTGTCACATATGGCGGGAAAAAATCATCAAACGTCTGAATGGTCACAGAAAATTTACACAGTTTTCGTATAATTCAGCGTGGAGGTGGTCATATGAACAGATGGATTGAAATTTTTATCGTGTCCTTGAAGCTCGGATTAACGTCATTTGGCGGACCCGTCGCCCATTTAGGATACTTTTACGAGGAATACGTCAAGCGAAGGAAGTGGCTGGATGAGAAAGCCTATGCCGACCTCGTCGCCCTTTGCCAATTCTTGCCGGGACCGGCTTCGAGTCAGGTCGGGATGGGGATTGGTCTTGTCCGGGGTGGAGTCGTCGGAGCAATCGTCTCATTCATCGGCTTTACGTTACCATCAAGTATTCTGTTGATCCTTTTTGCGTTGCTCGCAACCGAATTTGATTTAACGGAAGCCGGTTTCATCCATGGTCTGAAACTGGTTGCGGTCGCCATCGTTGCGGATGCGGTTCTCGGTATGGGAACAAAACTTGCAGTTGGTCCGAAACGGTTATTTTTAATGCTGCTGGCGTTGGCCGGTGTCTTGTTGCTCGCCCATCCACTCGCGCAAGTCGGTGTCTTGCTTGTTGCGGCATTGATTGGTCTGTTTTGGTTTGAAGATGAACCTGCAGGTGGCGGGAAACTGGATATTCGTGTGCCGCGTCTTCTCAGCATCGGTGCCTTGATCTTGTTCGTCGTCCTGCTCGTCGTGACACCGGTTTTAGCGAATGGCGCAACCGGAAATCTCCAACTGACGAGTATCATGTACAGTGCAGGTGCACTCGTGTTTGGTGGTGGACATGTCGTCCTGCCATTCTTGCAGCAGTCGCTCGTGCCGGACTTTTTGACGGGTGACAGTTTCTTAGCCGGATATGCGGCAGCTCAAGCCGTCCCGGGTCCACTTTTTACCTTCGCGACGTATCTTGGAACGGTCGTGAACGGGCTGCTGGGCGGAATCCTTGCGACCCTCGCCATCTTCCTGCCTGGATTTTTACTTGTCCTTGGTGTCCTGCCGTTTTGGGACCGGGTCCGTGGCAACAAACAGGTCGGACGGATGTTGATTGGTGTCAATGCAGCCGTTGTCGGAATTCTGCTTGCTGCGTTATATGATCCGATCTTCACGTCGAGCGTCAAAACAGGAGTCGATTTTTTCGTTGCATTCGGTTTGTTTTGTCTGCTCCGATTTTATAAACAATCACCGCTCCGGATTGTTATCCTCGGTGCGGTGATTGGATCGATCATGGGCTGGTTCTGATTTTAAACGAGACAAAGGGTGGCAGAATTACTCTGCCACCCTTTGTCTTTGGAAAGACTGACGTTTAAGTCAGCCTCTCTCTATCACCAATCACTTACCGGGAACGTCACCACATTCAAGTGTCACGAGTACGATTGAATCTTGTTTCACTTGACGGATGGATTGAAATCCGATTTTTTGATACAACGCCATCGCCGGCTTGTTTAACGCAGCCGTCGAAACGAAGCGGAGCAGTTGTTGTTCACAGGCATACCGGAGCAGTTGCGTGGCGATGCCTTGACGAAAATAATCCGGGGAGACGAGCAACCGGGTGATGGTCTCACCGTCGACTGTTACCGCTCCGACGAGTCGTCCGTCGAGACGTATGATATAACCGGACGGGTGTTCCTCGCGTAACGCGGCTTCCGTCTGAAGAAGCGGTGGAAAGAGAGCGGCACCGATCAGTTCTGCCTCGACGCGGTAAGCCTGTTGTTGAAGCCGGTAAAGTTCGGGATAATCAGTTGATTTCAGTCGTTGAATCATCGGTAACCTCCGGCGTTGAAGTCGATTCATCCGCTGTATCAGGCAAGTTCAACTGTTCCTTTAACATCGTTTTCGCATCGGCGAGAGAACCTGGATCGAGCTGATAATAGTAGGCACCGTTAATCTTGGCATCCGTTCCTTTTAAATCAATCCGGTTAACGGTATCCAAGGATTTGACGAACGGCTGTAATTGGAACGCTTCCGTCAGGGACATGTTTGTCGTGAAATTATCACCGGTCGCATCCATCAACTTGTTCAGCTTTGTGATGGATCCAAAGGATGTCGATTGATCGATGATCGCTTGAACAACCTGTTGTTGGCGTTTCGTCCGTCCGATATCTCCTTCTGGATCTTCGTAACGCATCCGGGCATAGGCAAGAGCTTCCTCACCGTTTAAGCGTTGAAGACCGGGCTCGAGCTTGACGCCTCCTTTTTTATCGGAAGAGTTTAACGTATCGATTGGTAATTTGACATCGACTTCAATGCCGCCGACAGCATCGACAATCGCAACGACACCATTGAAATTGATTGAACCGTAATAATCAATCGGGATATCAAACAGCTTTTCGACGGTCTCAATCGTTGAATCAATGCCGCCGAACGCATAGGAATGATTGATTTTATCTTCGTACCCGACAGATGGGATCATGACGAGGGAATCACGAGGAATACTCAGTAAACTGACTTGTTTATCCGTTTTGTTGAATGTTGCGACAATCATCGTATCGGCACGTGAGGACGTATCACCCGGACGTTCATCCGTTCCGACGAGCAGGACGGAAAAATGATCTTTCGTTAAGTCGACGGCAGCAGCCCGTTTGTCTGATTTATCTCCACGTGACAGTTCGACCTCAGATTGTTTGGCGGTTTTAAACGTTTTGTTAGCGACATAGGCAAATGCAGCACCTCCAGCGATAAATACGACTAGAAAAATGGTGACGAACACTTTAAACCACGACCGCTTCGGTTTTGGTTTGGCAGAACGGGATCGTTTGGAATCATCCACGATTCATTACTCCTTACTTTACTGAATTATTAGAAAACTTTTAAATTCTTTACAATCAGTATAGCAGGTCAAGGTTGAATGTCACGTTCGACGTAGCGCGAATGCGTTTTCTCGAGCAGGGCTTGGCCGTTCGTCAAATTCGTCATCCAATCCAGAAAGGCGGGGACGGCTGTTTCCTCGACCCAGACATCTATTTTGACATGATCAAGATAATGAATCTGATCAATGATGTGTTCGGTTGCCCGTAATTCATTTTCCAGCTTTCCGAGCCAGGTGTAATCGACCGTGATTTCCACTAAATCGTGGGCAATCCGTTCGACGATACCGACAGCGTTGAGGCCTTCCGAGACACTCGAGCCGTAAGCCCGGATCAATCCGCCGCCGCCGAGCTTGATGCCGCCGAAGTACCGGGTCACGACGACGACCGTATTGCGGAGATTCCGTTTTTTTAAGACTTCGAGCATCGGGACGCCTGCCGTTCCGCTCGGTTCGCCGTCATCGTTGGCTTTTTGAATCTCATTGCGTTCGCCGATGACGTAGGCGGAGCAATTATGATTGGCATCCGAATGTTTTTTTTTGAGGTCCGCAATGAAGCGCTGAGCCTCTTCTTCCGAGGTGGCACGCGCCAAATATGTAATAAATCGTGACTTTTGGATAATGATTTCATGGAAACCGTTTTCTTTTACTGTATAATAATTAAATAATGTCATAATCAAAAATGTCCTCCTCGTTAACTAGTTCTTTCTAGCATAACGACGATTTGAGAGAGAGACAACCGTGGGGACTGGCAAGGAACGGAGGGAGTAGTATGACGAATGAGATGGGGGAGCGACTGTCCTTGAATGATATCGTACAGAACATCATTGGTGTCGTAGAAGAAAGCCGGGAAGAAATTGTCCGGATTACCGAAAGTTCACGTGAGCAGTATGCTGAAATTCAGCAGGAGCTACGGGAGTTGAAGACACGTGTTCACGACTACATTAAAGAAGCTGAACGGCTGGAACGACACATTAAGGATTCGAAAGCGCGACTCGTCATCGTAAGCAAAAACTTCGACAACTACTCGGAACAAGATATTCGTTCTGCTTATGAGACGGCGAATTCGCTTCAGCTCGAGTCATTCATCAATCAACGCGATGAGATGAACTGCCGCAAACGGCGGGACGAGCTCGAACGGCGTTTGATTCAACTGGACGAAACGATCGAACGTGCCGACATGCTGATCAGCCGTGTGTCGGTCGTATTGAATTTCCTGACGGACGACATGCAGGTCATGAACGAAAAGTACGAAAAAGCGATGCAAAAACAAGAGATGGGTTTAAAAGTATTCCAGTCGGCAGAGAATGAGCGCCGCCGCCTGTCGCGGGATATGCATGACGGACCTGCGCAGACGCTTGCTCACGTGTTGATCCGGGCTGATTTGATTGAAAAGATTCACCAGCATAACGGCGCGGAAGCGGCCTTTGAAGAAATACATCGTCTGCGGAAATTGATTCGTGATGGATTAGCTGACATTCGACGTATCATCTATGATTTACGGCCGATGACACTCGATGATCTCGGATTCGTCCCGACACTTGAACGCTATTTACGACATATGCAGGAAATTTCCAACATCCCGATTCACTTTAATTATCTCGGGGGCGGCGAACGGATTGAATCCACGTATGAAGTCGCTGTCTTCCGAATTGTCCAGGAAGCGGTCCAAAATGCAGTTAAGCATTCCAAAGCAGGGGACATTCGTATTATCATAGAACAGTATCAACATTCTGTTCGGATCCATGTCAAGGATAACGGGATTGGATTTGATTTTGATTCGATCGTCGAATCGTGTGATGAGTCATTTGGACTGATCGGGATGCGGGAACGGATTGAATTGATAGATGGTGAGTTTGAGATTGAGACACAGCCAGGTAAAGGGACAGTCATCAAGGTAAGGATTCCGGTTGAGGAATCCGAAGTGAGAGGAGAAACACTGTGAATAACGAGCAAGTAAAAGTAGTCATCATCGACGATCATCAGTTATTCCGGGAAGGCGTCAAACGGATTCTTGATTTCGAAGAAGAGTTCGTCGTCGTCGCGGAGGGCGAGAGTGGAGCAGACGTGATTCCACTCGTTGAAGCCCATCAGCCGGATATCGTCTTAATGGATATAAATATGCCGAAAGTCAACGGGGTCGAAGCGACGAAACGTTTGATGGAAGTCCATCCGGAAGTCCGGGTCATCATCCTTTCAATCCATGACGATGAAACGTATGTCATGCATGCGCTTGGAGCAGGGGCGGTCGGTTATCTCTTAAAAGAGATGGCCACGGATGAACTCGTCAATGCAATCCGTTCTGTGTACCGGGAAGGCGGATATGTCCACCCGAAAGTCACACCGAACCTGTTACAGGAATACCGTCGTCTGATGAAGATGAAGCAGACGATGTCTTCACAACCGATTGAAAAACGTGTCGCCGAAGCACCGTTACATGTGTTGACACGCCGGGAATGTGAAGTCCTGCAGCTGCTCGCGGACGGTTTCTCGAACCGGGCGATCAGCGATACGTTGTTCATCAGTGAGAAAACCGTTAAAAACCACGTATCCTCTATTTTACGTAAGATGAATGTACCCGATCGGACCGGTGCTGTCGTCGAAGCGATTCGCCGCGGCTGGGTCGTCGTCGTTTAAGGTCAGGACGGAAGCCGATTCGGCTCCGTCTTTCTTTTTTTTAGACTTCAACCTGTGATATGATAAAAACCGATTGTGACCTGTCAGAATACCTTATGTCACGACGGAACTCTTAAAAGCGAGGAAATTCACGAATGAGCCAGATTGTGATTTTAACGGATAGTACTGCCTATCTGCCAACTACCTATTGTGAAGAAAACAATGTCCATGTTGCACCGCTTAGTGTCATCTTTGACGGAGATGCGTATCGTGAAGGACTCGATATTTCCGTACCTGATTTTTATCAACGGATTCAGACAGGAAGTTTACCGACGACCTCACAGCCGAACATCGGTGATCTTGTTGATTCGTTTGAACAACTTCCGCAAGGGACGGATATCATCGGTATCACGTTATCAAGCGGAATCAGTGGGACGTACCAGGCCTTACATACGATTAACATGATGGTCGAACACGTTCAGGTCCATCCGATTGATTCGCGGATTTCCTGTATGCCGCAAGCCTTTTTAGTCAAAGAAGCCGTTCGGATGCGTGATGCCGGTGCGACAGCGCTTGACATCGTCGCCCGTCTTGAAGCATTAAAAGAAGTCATCCGTGCCTATTTCGTGGTCGATGACTTGGAACACCTCCAACGCGGCGGACGTCTCAGCATGACGCAAGCCGTCGTCGGTTCTTTCCTGAAAATCAAACCGGTTCTCCATTTCGTCGACGGGAAAATCGTGCCGTTCGAAAAAATCCGGACGTTCAAACGGGCCGTCAAACGGATTGAGGAAATGATGGACGAGACGATTCAAGGAACAGGTGCCGGTCATGTCATCGGTGTCATCCATGCGGAAGATTCGTCCAAAGCGGAAGCAGAAATTGCCGTCTTACAGGAACGGTTCCCGGATGCCCGGATTGAGATGAGTGTGTTTGGTCCCGTCATCGGAACCCACTTAGGACCCGGTGCAATCGGTATTACCTGGTATCAAGAAGCGTAACCCTGTATTATCCATAGGACATACAACGAACAACGGCGTATCTGCGAAAGCAGGTACGTTTTTTTCGTCCCGTTATTCCAAATAGGGGCTTTCAAGCGGCGGCAGGAAGTCCGTCCGTCTTGCCGAAAGGGAGAGTCAGTCAACGAAAGGAAGTGACTTATGGATTTACGTGGACGATTGATTCCCGACTACCGGATTGACACGCCGGTCGATGCTCCTCTTGAATACCGGCCGGCTGTCACATGGCGTTGTGAGCGATGCGGAAAGTTACCGACCCGGGGACCGTGTATGTGCGGGAAACGCTGTTATTACTGCAGACATTGTTTGATTTTCGGCAAACTGCGGACGTGTGACCGTCTTGTCACGGATCCGCGTCCGCTCGACCCCGTCCGTCCCGATTATCATACGGAACTGAACTTGACGAGTGATCAGCAATGGATTGCCGATGCTATTATCCGGACGATTGATCAACAAGCGAAGCTGCTTGTCCATGCCGTCTGCGGCGCCGGAAAAACGCCGATGTTGTTTCCGGGCATCGAACGGGCACTGTGTACGAATCGCCGTGTCCTGATCACGACGCCGCGCGCGGACGTCGTCCGGGAATTGACAGGGCATCTGACACAGGCGTTTCAACAGGCAACCATCGTTTCGTTGTTTGGAGGGTCCGCGGAGCGACTGGGACTCGGCGACATCACCATCAGTACGACCCATCAATTGATTCATTACCGCGCGTGTTTTGACGTCGTCTTCATTGATGAGGTCGATGCCTTTCCGTACCGGACCGATCGGACATTACACCGCTATGTCCGTCAGGCGACGGCTCCCGGTGCTTCCTTGATTTTACTCAGTGCGACCCCATCACTTCGCGATCAACGCCTGCCGACGGTCCGTTTGATGCGCCGCTATCATGGTTTTCCGTTGCCGATCCCCCGCCTGCAGATTCCCTATACGAAACAGGATATCGTGGACTGGCTTCGGACGCATGCGACCCAACCGCGTTTATTGTTCGTGCCGCAAGTCGCGGCGCTTGAGACATGGCAGACCTTTTTACATCAGCAGGGAATCGGGTGTGAAACCGTCCATGCTGCCGATCCGGACCGGGTCACGAAGGTCGCCCGTTTCCGTCAGACGACCGGTATTCTGTTGACGACGACGATCCTCGAACGGGGCGTGACGTTAGCCGGCGTTCAAGTGGCGGTTCTCGATGCCGATCAATCCTTCAGCAGTGCGGCCCTGATTCAGATCAGCGGACGGGTCGGACGAAGTGCTGATTTTCCGGAAGGGGACGTCGTATTCTTTGCTAATGACCGGTCCGACGCGATGTACGAAGCAATTGATCACATTAAACGAGCGAACCGGGAGGGATTTCGATGAATTGTCACCTGTGCGGGCAGGACTTTTTACCCGTTTGGACGTTATCAAATGTCTGGACTAGGCAAACCCTGTGTCCGACCTGTAAAATAGAGTTTGTAAAAAGAGGGGAATGCGAAGGATGTGAGGATTGCGGCAAACCGGGACCGCCGCTTTGTCCGGATTGTCAAAACTGGCGCAACCAGGGACGGCGATTGGTCACGCACCCGCTATTTCTTTATCAGACACAAGCAAAGGCGTTCATGAAACGGTATAAGTTTCTCGGGGACACGGCTTTGCTCGATGTGTTTAAAACAGAGCTCAAGAAGGTAAAAGTCAAACAGGACTGGATTGTCCCGATTCCGCTCAGTCCGGAGCGGTTGGGCGAACGCCGCTTCAATCAGGCGGAACTGATCGCCCGGATGATGCGGGGACGGGTCCGGCTTGTGCTGGAACGGACGGACGGAGTCGCATTCAGTCATCAGACGAGGCACGAACGACTGGAACGGGACAATCCGTATCACGTCATTCAGCCGGTGACCGGAAAAACGATTTTGCTAGTCGATGACGTCTATACGACCGGAATCACCTTGCACCAAGCGGCTTCACGGCTTTATGAAGCCGGCGCCAAAGAAATTTCTGCGGTAACTTTATTTCGAAGTGTTTAAAAAATCTTCATTCCTGCCGATATTCAATATGAGGTGAAGGAAATGGATGTATTAAACTGCAAAACTTGCGGGAAGTTATTTGTTCGTCAATCTTCTGATCTGTGTGTCGATTGTATCAGAAAAGATCATACTGATTTTGAGAAGGTGCGTGAGTTCCTGCGAGAACGGCGAAAAGTCCGAACCTCACCTAAAGATGTTGAGATGGCTATCGGAGTAAAGAGAGAAACGGTCTTCCGTTACATTAAAGAAGGGCGATTGTTGATCTCTGAAATTTCTCAGATGGAGATCATGTGTGAGAGTTGCGGGAAGCCCTCCCGTGATGGCACGATTTGTGCCGAATGTCGCGAAAAATTGCGACGTGAACTCGCTCAAGCGATGCTTGATTCTTCTGCCCCTTCGAAACCGCGAACGTATCGAACTTGAATTAAGAATCTTGTAGTCTAGAAAGCAGGTGTTCACATGCGAATTGATTCTACGAAGTGGGTTAACATGCCTAAGACGTACGAAAAAAATCAAAAAGTAGAAGGAACAGAACCAACACGCACGAATCGGCCGGATGAAGTGACGATTTCAAGCGAAGCGCGGTTGCGCTTTAACGAAACGACGCCTTCACGGACCGAAAAAATCGAATCCCTTCGACAAGCCATTCAGGATGGAACCTATAAACCGGATGCGAAGAAAATCGCGGAACGTTTCTTGAACTTGTAAGAAGACTAACTTAAACAATAGAGGCGACTCGGGGCACGGATGCGCGGGTCGCTTTTTATATGAACGAACATAGACGGAGGAGGACAGGACGGATGGAACTCATCGATCAGCTGACGGCGGAACATGCCGCACTACTGGAACTGGCGGAAGAAAAAAAACAGGTCTTGATTCAAAATGATATGCCGCGTCTTTCGCAGCTCGTCAAGGAAGAACCGATTCATTTAAAACGAATCGAACAGTTGGAGCAGCAGCGTCTCGCTCAGATGGGGACGATGACGATGACGGAGTGGCTGCAAGCGCACCCGGAGGATGTCGATTCCATGCGTCGGTTGCTTCAAACGATTGGTCAGTTGAAGGTACTGAACGAGTTGAACGCTGACTTACTCACTCAATCGTTACACTATTTAAACTGGCATCTGGAATTGCTGATACCAGAAGCAGATGATTTTACATATGGTCAGTCCGCGCTTGATCGCGCACATTTCAATCGAAATGCTTAAGGAGGCAAATACATGGGTTCAACATTCATGGGGCTTGAAACCGGTCGTCGTGCACTGACGACGAATCAGTGGGCGCTCCAGTCGACCGGAAACAATATCGCCAATGCAGGAACGGCCGGCTTTTCACGGCAACGTCTTGTCATGGCGACGACAGAGCAATTGTCGATGGCAATCGGTACAGGTAAAATGGGACAAATCGGTACGGGTGTAAAAGGTGAACTCCTCGAACGTGTCCGCGATGTCATGCTCGATAAACAATATCGAGACGAGGCGACGAAGACATCTTACTATGGTACAAAAGAAGCCGCATTCGGTCGTATGGAAGATGTCATCAATGAACCGTCGGATACAGGCTTGTCTAAAGCATTTGACGGGTTTTGGGAATCCCTTCAGACCTTATCAACGAATCCCCAGGATTCAGGTGCCCGGAGTGTCGTCCGTCAAAAAGCGGAGACATTGACACAAACGTTTAATTACATGGCGAAGGCACTTAATCAAGTACAAGGTGACCTGAAAAGTGAAATTGAGGTCTCGACTAAAAAAGTAAATGATCTGTTCAAAAAGATTCATAATATCAATGCTGAAATCCATACAGTCGAACCGCTTGGTGTGTTACCAAATGCACTTTATGATGAACGAGACCGTTATTTCGATGAACTCGCAGAGTACGTCGATTTTGAAAAAGTATCAGTCGACGGTGATGCGATTCAGCAAGGAACACTTGGGAATACGGTTAAAACGGCAGAAGGTCGGATTGATGTTCGAATCAAATTACCGAATGGTGACAAGTTGCTTGCAGTGGATTCAGATTTACCAAAAGCAGGAACGTTGACCTTTACAACAGATGACAATGGTCTCTATACAGGATTCAAAACAGATTCACAAACGATCTCATTTGACGCAGCCGGCGGTTTTTCATCAGGTCGATTAATTGGTCTGATTGAGATGTACGGACACGTTGAGGATGGTCAAGCAACGGGTGAGTATGTCAATATGCAGGGACACCTGGATGAGATGGCAGCAACGTTTGCGACAGCATTCAACGAAGCGCATGCGACGAATGTAAAAAAAGACAAAACAGCGGGTACAAGTGAATTTTTTGTTTCTTCCAACGGAGGAGTAATCACAGCAAAGTCGATTACGCTTGGAGCAGACATTAAAAAGAGCCTGGATAACATTGCTACCTCGACAGACGGAAACATCGGTGATAGTGCCGGTGCCTTGAAACTGGCCAACATGAAAACGGCAAACATTCGTTTTGAACGATCCGATACGACGACGACAATCGGTTCGTTTTATCAAAATGTCATTGGAGATATGGCAGTCGCGACGGATCAGGTCGCTCGGCTCGGTCAGAGTTCTGCCGTTTTGATGGAAAGTGCGGAACAGCGCCGTATGTCGGTTTCGGCTGTTTCAATCGATGAAGAGATGACGATGATGATTCAGTACCAACATGCATACAACGCGGCAGCGCGTAATATTACTACGGTTGATGAGATGCTTGATAAAATCATCAATGGTATGGGAATCGTAGGACGGTGATGACTAAATGCGCGTAACACAAACGATGCTGACGAAAACAAATATCGGACATCTTTCCGCCAGTTATCAAAAACTGAGTGCGATGCAGGAACAATTAATCAGTGGAAAAAAGATTCAGCGACCATCTGAAGATCCGGTCGTCGCAATGCAAGGGATTCGTTACCGGACAGAAGTGCGTGAAGTCGAACAGTTCAAAAAAAATGTCAATGAAGCGACAGGTTGGATGGACTTGACGGACTCGGCACTCAACGAAGTGACATCCGCCATGAGTCGGGTCCGCGAATTGACGACACAAGCTGCGACGGATACGTATGATGCTACGCAACGGAAAGCAATTCAGAGCGAAGTGGGTCAGCTGATTGAACATATCGGGACACTGGCGAACACGAAATATAATGAAAAAGCCATTTTTAATGGAACAAAGACGGATCAACCCTTCATTTCGATGGAAGGTTTGAAAGAATATTTAACGACACCGGGTAAGGCGGTTAATACCGTATTTACAGACGGTGATCCAACTCTAAAAGAAGAAGTCATCCGTTATGAAATCTCTTCCGGAATTGAAGTTCAAGTCAACGTTTCACCGACAAATGTATTTAGTCCGGAGACGTTCACGACGCTCAAAAAATTATACGATGCTCTTGGTGGGGTTTCAGACGCAGGTGCCGTTGATAGTTCAAATAATGGAGCCGAATTATCAGGGATGTTAAAAGATCTTGATAGTATGCTCAATCAGACGGTCGAAACGCGTGCTGACCTTGGGGCGCGGGTCAACCGACTTGAACTGAACGCATCTCGTCTGGAAGATCAAGAAATTATCGCAAAATCGGTCATGTCGGATAACGAAGACATCGAAGCCGAAAAAGTCATCATGGAACTGAAGTCGTATGAAACGTTACATCGTGCGGCACTCAGCGCGGGGGCGCGGATCATTCAGCCAACCTTGCTTGATTTCTTACGTTAAGAAGGAGATGACGGACGGTGAATCTGCCACATCTTGAGATGCGTCAAACGTCAGCGAAGATTGGAATCAACACCACCCGTGCGACACTTGAGCAACATCAGGCACCGGCGACATTATCGATTGAACAACCAAAAGGGAATCTGTCGATTGAAACCGTCGCAGCACGACTCGAAATTGATTCGACCCAAGCGATGATTGAAACGGGACGACTTCCAGCTTTTGAGTCAGTCCAGCGTTATGCAGAATATGGTCGTCAGATGGGGCAACAGGCAGTTGGCCGGGCAGCGTCTGAAGGCGATCAATTGATGCGAATCGAGCAAGGGGGAAATGCGGTATCCCGCGTCGCAAAATCGCGGGACACACCGCCTGCTGAAGTGACGACACTCGGCTTTTCGCCACGCAGTCTCGAACGCGTCAAAATCAATTATACACCGGCGGAAGTGCAACTCAATTACACAGCAGAACGACCGCGAATCGAGGTTCAGGTCAATCGACCGGAGTTGAATGTGACGGAAGGTACGGTCGAAATTTATCTGCGGGAACAAAATCAACTGGATATGTGGCCGGTCGGCGGCATGTTCGATGGGGAAGGATAATCATATGCAAATCATGACTGATTTTTTTGGTCCGGTTCAAGTCGACGAAAGTGAAATCATCACCTTCGCCTCGGAAGTACCGGGTTTTCCGGAAGCACGACGCTTTATCCTCTTACCGTTCGGAGAAGGGATTCCTTTTTGGTCATTCCAATCGATTGACCAGCCGGAGTGTGCGTTTGTCGTGACGAATCCATTTTGGATTGATCCGGATTACGTGTTTGAATTACCGGAATCGGCGAAGGAACAACTTGGGATTCAGGAAACGGCACAAGTCGCTGTCTATACGACGGTCACGTTACGTGAACCGTTCCAGGAATCGACGACGAACTTACGAGCACCATTCGTCATGGAGACGAAACGCCGTCAAGCGAAACAGATCATTCTCGATGAAACGTATGCGAATCGTCGGATGATCGGCAGTTTGACCGAAGTAGGTGGCCGCTGATGCTCGTCTTAAAACGAAAAACGGGAGAAGCGATTCAAATCGGGGATGATATTGAGTTGACGATTCTCGCAATCGAAGGGGATCAGGTCAAACTCGGCATCAACGCGCCCCGGCAAATCGATATCCACCGCAAAGAAATCTATCTCGCGATTCAGGATGAAAACGCGGAAGCTTCGCAAAGTACCGGTCTGATGAGCCAATTATTAAAACAACGGACAGATACATGACCAGGACGGGACGGACTTCAATGTCGGTCCTGTTTTTTCGTTCAACAAAAAAATGCTCATTTCTTTTGAATCGTGTATAGTAATGTAGAGAAAAGAAACCTTTTTGACTAAAGAGGGAGTGTAATGGATGAATGAGACGAAGCAGCTGAAGAAAGATGCGAATCGTGTATTAAAAGCGACGAGCCGGACCTTTTATATACCGATCAGCCGTCTGTCACAGGAACTACAGGAAGCCGTTGGTGCGGCTTACTTATGTATGCGGGCGATCGATGAAATCGAGGACCACGAGGAATTGCCGACCGGGGTCAAGACGACATTATTGCGCGAAACGGCGTTAATGATGCGGGGAACATTCGACGAGCAGACATACCGGACGATGATCGCCCCTTACGCGAATCAGTTGCCGGAAGTGACGCTGCGCCTGTCAGAATGGATTGCGTATTGTCCGGTCGGTATTCGGGCGAAAGTCCTGGAATCGACAGCCGAGATGGCAGAAGGCATGGCCACTTGGGCCGAGCGGGACTGGACGGTCAAAACGGCAGCAGATCTTGACGAGTACACGTATTACGTTGCGGGACTGGTCGGTGTCATGTTATCCGACATCTGGTACTGGAAAGCCGGTATCGTGACGGACAAGCAACAGGCGATCGGATTCGGACGGGGACTGCAGGCCGTCAACATCCTGCGCAATCAACAGGAGGACGCCGAACGCGGTGTCGGCTATTTCCCACCGGGTTGGACGACGGAGACGATGTTCGAGTATGCCCGGGAGAATCTGGCGGAAGCCGATGCATATCTCGCCTCGATTCCAAGAGAGACGACAATCTATGAGTTCTGCAAGATTCCGCTTGCACTCGCCCACGGAACACTGGATGCGCTCGCACGGGGAAAAGAAAAACTCAGCCGGCCGGAAGTCCTGAAAATTGTCGGGAGTGCTGTTCTAAAACGATAATGGATAGACAAAAGGAGACATTGTTCCTCGGAACAGTGCCTCCTTTTTTTAGCGGATATCTTCGAGATACGACAGGATTTTTTCTTCATAGGCTTTCCGGTCATGTTTGTACGACTGGACGTGCCCGCCGTTTTCCGTCACATACAATTCAGACCGCGGTGCCGCTTTTTGCAGCCGCATACTTTCCGTGACCGGAATCGCATCATCGTCCTTGCCGTGAATCATCAAGATCGGATAATCAATTCGGCGGATGGCTTCGAGCGGTTGGACGCGTTCCGGGTTCAGTCCCGTCAAAGGCGGTGTCACCTGGAGGATGACCGGCGTGAACGGGAAGTTCGGCAGACCGCTCCAGACCGGCAGATTCGTCGCAAGATAGTTCTTGAGATCACTGAACGGACTGTCCGCGATGACACCTGCGACTTCGGCTTTCGGTGCCGTGACGAGAGACGTTGCCGCGCCCATCGAGATGCCGTAGAGGACGACCGGTTCCGAGGCCCGGGACTTCGCGTAGCGGACAGCGGTCAATAAATCATCCTGTTCCTTCGCTCCGACCGTGACGCGTTTGCCTTCCGACTGACCGGAGCCGCGGAAATCAAACGTCAGGACGTTATAGCCGGCTTGATGGAACTTTTTGAACAGCGGCAACACCGGGACATCGTTTTGTTCCCGGTTTTTTCCGTACCCGTGGGCAAAGACGATTGTCAACTTGGCATCTTCACTCGGAATCCACCAGCCGGATAAACGGGTCCGGTCTTTATAAGAGCGGAACGAGACATTTTCGTACGCCAGATCCTCCGCCTTTTTCGGATTGGTCGTCAACGGTTCCCGGGGCGGCTCCGTTAAGGAAGAACCGACATAAGCAGAAATGCCGACGATGGCAATCAACACTAAGACGACGAGGACAATCAGTCCGGCAATCAGTTTCTTGCGATGTTTTTTCAAAAACGACACGGCGATTCTTCCTCTCTGCAGTAGGATACGTTAATGAATATCTTTTTTCTTGAAACGACCGCCATGGACATCATGGATGTTGCCGATCGCGATAAAGGCTTCTTCGTCAAAATCGCGGACGATTTCCTTCAGCTTTGTTTCCTCCAACCGACTGATGACACAAAAGATGATTTTTTTGTCATCGCCGGAAAAAGCGCCTTCCCCGTTCAGGTACGTCATCGTCCGGCCGAGCCGGTCCATGATGGCAAGACCGATCTCTTCATGGTTTTCCGAAATGATCCAGACACTCTTCGACTGATCGAGCCCGTCGATGACGACATCAATCGTCTTGAAGGCGATGAAGTAGGTAATCAAGGAATACATGGCCCGGTCCCAACCGAAGACGAAACCGGCAGCCCCTAAAATAAAGACGTTGAAGAACATGACGATTTCGCCGACGGAAAACGGGGTCGAGCGGCTGAACGAGACTGCTAAAATTTCGGTCCCGTCGAGTGAACCACTCGCCCGGATGACGATCCCGACCCCGATTCCGAGAATCAACCCGCCGAAGACGGTTGCGAGGAGATCGACCCGTGTCATCGGACCGATGTCTTCCAGTAACTTCGTCGCAATCGCCATGACGGAAATGGCATAAAGCGTTGATAAGGCAAACGTCTTCCCGATTTGTTTATAACCGAAGAAGATGAACGGGATGTTGAGAAAGAATAACCACAATGCGAGTGTCGAATCGGTCAGTTTCGATCCGATGATGGAAATGCCGACAATCCCTCCATCGATGATACTGTTCGGAACAAGGAATCCTTTGAGTCCGATGGCGAAAATCACGGCACCGATCGTAAGCAACAACAAACGACGGACCAGTTGCCATTTCGTTGAACGGCGGTGTCGTTTGGCCTGTTCAGCTGCGGGCATCGAACCCCTCCTTTTACATACACTTTTCATTACTATAACAAAAAAGCACTAAGGCACGCGAGAACGACCTTAGTGCTTATTTCACCCGTTGTAGCGTAATGTCTGGAAAAACCGTAAGACCAGTTCCGCTTCCTGCGTCGTCGTATAGCGTCCGGCATATTGTCCGTCCTCAAAAGCAGTGACAGTCAGGGTGCAGGAGACCAGCTGCAGACCTTCCGACAACCGGACTTCAAACGTCGCGGTTTGCAGCGGTAAGGGAGTATCGGTCGTAAAGTAGAGGTGACGTGTACTCGTCCGGTGGGCTTGAATCTCGGAAAAACTAAAGTCAAATGTCTGATTTTGATGTTGCAGCATCTTGATTTTGCCTTGGACCGTAAAGCTCGGGACATTATCCGAGGCAAGCGAACAGGCTTCGATCGGATACAAGACTTCCCGAATCAGAAAACTTTCCATGACGGCCGCGGACACCGGTCGGCTGAATAAATACCCTTGGATGTTCGGACATTCAAGCGACCGGAACGTCTCGAGCTGTTGAATCGTTTCAATCCCTTCCGCGATGACGGCAAGATTAAACTCCTTCGCCATGTAGAGAATACTTTTAACGATGGCTTGGGCTTTCTTATCCTCGGCGATATGGACCGCAAACTGGCGATCGATCTTGACGACATCAATCGGGTACCGTTGCAGGTAGACCATTGATGAATAGCCTTTTCCGAAATCATCGAGCGCAATCCGGACGCCGAGCCGGCTGACATGTTCCAGCGTCCGGCTGATGTTCGGATCATCCATGATCAATGCCGCTTCGGTGATTTCCAGTTCCAGCAGCCCGGCCGGCAATTGATACGCAGCCAGTATCTGTTCAATCTGGTGTTCGAACCCGGGAATCAAAAACCGTTTCGGCGAGACGTTGACGGATACCGGGACAAGATCGGCACCGGCACTGGACCAGTCAAGCATCGCCTGGCACGCTGTCTCGACGACCCAGTCGCCGATTGCGATATGCAGGGCACTTTCCTCGGCGAGCGGGATGAAATCATTGGGCGGAATCCGTCCCCATTCCGGGTGTTGCCAGCGGATTAACGCTTCGAGACCGATGATTTTCCCCGTCCAGCTGTCGACTTTCGGTTGGTACTCAAGAAACAGTTGTTTCCGTTCAATCGCATAGTGTAAATCCTGTTCGAGCCGGTAACGGCGGTAATAATCGATATCGAGATTGGACGCATAATGATGGACGGTACTCTGATTTTCACGTCGTGACCGCCGGAGCGCCGTATACGAATGTTTCATCAATTCGACCGGATCGTTGCTGTCGTCCGGAAAACGGCTGATGCCGATCGAAACGCGGGTGAATAAGGCGTACGGATCAATTAAAATCGGTTCGACGGATAAAGACAACAACGTTTCCGCATACGACGTGACATCGTCCTTGAGGCTCGACGGAACGAGGATTGCATATTCGTCGCCTCCGAGGTGTCCGAAAAAGACACCCTCCGGTTTTGAGGTGTTGAGGAGTGCACTTGTCGCCTGAATCCACTGGTCACCGGAAGCATGACCAAACGCATTGTTAATATCCGAAATCCGGTTAAACGAAATCGATAAAATCGAAAATGCCGTGTTCGCCTGCATCCAGTCACGGATTGTCTCCGTCAACGAAAGACGGTTCGGCAGACCGGTGATCGAGTCATACATCGCCAGCTGTTGCAAACGTTCCTCATACTCTTTTTGAAGTGTAATGTCGTGCATGATGCTGTTCGTGTAGGCAATCGAACCGTCCAGCTGGAAGACCGGAATCTGCTGGTCCTCAATCCATTTCATACGCCCATCCGGGAACAGCAGACGATACTGGATCGTACTTGCTTTACCAGACTGCAACTGTAAGATGAAGCGTTTCATTGCCGGTACGTCACGCGGATCGAGTCGCTCGAACAGCCAGTCCTGACTGAGGATCAGATCGTGCGGCAACTCTTCGAAAATCTGGAAAAATCCTTTGGAATGAAACAACAGACGTCCGGTTGATAAATCGATTTGCGAGATGGCGGCTTCGAGCGCTTCATAGATTTCACGCGTCTGTTCTCGTTCGAGTGCCAGTTCACGGCGCGCTTCGCTGACTTCTGACAAATCATAGAGAATCAGAGAAATCAGTCCGGTCGGACCATCGCGGCGTAATGCCTTCAGGCGTAACAGTTGATATTCGTAGTCGGCATTCAGGACGGACACTTCCTGTTCGAATGTATCGATTTCTCCATCAAGCAGGCGAATCATCTGAAAACGGAGCGGATCAAAATCACGCGGATGGATTCGTTGATGTAACTGTTCATTCGAGAAGGGATTCACCGGACTGGACTCGATTCCCAAGTACTTGATCAAAGAGGGCGAATACTCAATCGTCCGGTTCGCTGGATCGTAATGAAAGACGACCAGTTCCGGAATCTGTTCCGTCAGTTCCAGTTGCGACCGGATGTGGACGACATCATCCTCCAACTGTTTTTCGCGGGTGATGTCACGTGCGATCCCGTACACCCCGACGACATGACCATCCTGTTCAATCGGCATGTTCGTGATTTTGAGCGTCAGCCGGTGTTGATCGGCATGCAGACCTTGTGCCGTATAGTGGACCGTCTCACCGGCCAGGGCCCGCTCGAAAAATGCCGTAACGGACGCATGCTGTTCCGGTGGATTAAAGACGGCGAAATGATTATATAAAGTTTCCTTCGAATAACCGAGCATCCGTGGAAGTTGTTCGTTGAAATAGATGATTTCACCAAGATGATTAAAGAAAAAGACAGCATCTGTACTTTGCTGAAAAAAAGGTTCCACACGTTCTGGTCGTGACAGCTCTAACCCGCCAATCAGCAGAGGGGATGTAGATGAACGGCTCAGCCGTTGCATCGCGTCGAAAAAAGTCATAGACAAATCTCCTCACTCGAATTTTTTCTCTCACTCTTAGTATCGGAGTAAACGAAGATCAATTGCAATCAAAGTTCGAAGAATAGACTTTTTTTTCAAAAAAAGCGAATCATTTTTTGGAGAATGGGAGGAAGTGGAATGGAAAAGAAGAGGGTGGGACGGGAAGTCTGCTTTCTTTCGCTCGCTTTTCTCGGGCGGAACGGAAGCCGCGGTCGTCGTGACCGTCGACCGGGTCTTCCTTGTTCCTGTCGTCGGAAGCAAAGCTTCCTTTTCCCGTAGAAGTCGAGCTTCGAAAGCAGACGTACCCGAATCATTCGATCGGGCAAAAAATATAAAAAATCATCAACGAAGGAAACGTACAAAAAGACAAAAAGACAAAAAGACAAAAAGACAAAAAGACAAAAAGACAAAAAGACAAAAAGACAAAAAGACAAAAAGACAAAAAGACAAAAAGACAAAAAGACAAACCCCGCCGATGCCTGTTGAATGGCACATGCTGGAGTTTGTCCATGCTTTACATATTAAATGGCAAGATCAACCGAAGTCTCGCTGGCGTTTGGATCAGCCTGATCCGGACGGTCGGCATCGTTCATGCCGTGATGGCGTCCCGGTCCATGTCCGCTTGGTCCCTGCTGTAAATCGTCGTAACTTGAGACTTCATCGGCCCGTTCCTGCATCCGTTCCTTGATGGTTGTCGCTTGTTTTTTCGTGATGGCACCGCTTTTGACTTTCGTGTCGATTGCTTTCGTTTGTTCGGCAAGGACAGCCTTCTCGAAAGCAGCGAAGGAGATATTGTTCGCTTCCGCAAATTCCGGTAACGGCTGGTTCGCTGCCTTGAACTTCGTCGCATCGAGATTCAACCGTTTCAAGATAGCGGACGTTGTATCACCGAAGACGTCATGACCAGGACCACCGTGTCCGCCTGGTCCATGTTGACCGCGGTCCGGTAAGTCATCGTAACTGTTAGCATCCGAGAACTCTTCTGTCAGGCGGGCTTTGATCTCAGTCGCCTGCTTTTTCGTCATCTTCCCGTCTTTGACGAATTGATCGAGCTGTGTCGTCTGCGCCGCAAGCAATGCTTTTTTGTAATCTGCGAACTTGATGGACTGGGCTTTCGCATAAGCAGCGAGCGATTGGTTGGCTGCATCGAATGTATCTTGGCTCAGACCGAGTGCCTTCAAGACGTCGGCAATCAACGATTCGTTGAAGAAGCCGCCTTTGTCACCGCGATGTCCTTTTGGCATCTGTTCTTTTAAATCAGCATAACTCGAAACCCCGCTAAAACGTTCTGTATGATGTTTTAACATATCCGCTGCCTGCGACTTCGTTAAGTTACCTGATTTGACGAGTGAAGCGAGCTGTTCTTTTGCGGCGGCGAGTTCCGCCTTTTTATAGTCACTGAACGAAATTCCTTTTTGTTTGGCCAGATCTGCGATCGATAAACCTTTTTCACGGGCCGCATCGACCTGCTTTTCCGTCAGATTCAATTTTTTGAGCAGTAATGTAAAATCGAGTCGTTTCATCCCTTCGAAATGCGGACGTTCTGATTTCGTTTCTGTTGAGCTGTCGTCATTGGTTGCAGCATAAGCAGAAGCTCCTCCTAGTGTTAAGGCGCTGATTGTCAGTGCGGTGATCCATTGTTTTTTGAATTGCATGGGTGATCACTCCTTTCACTCTTTATGTTAGCGGGACACGCCTGCGAAGTTGTGAGGAAGTTGCAAGGAAATCGCAAAGAAACGTCAACCGTTCAAAAAAGACGGTACACTACAAGTGGAGGGATGAAGATGCACATATTAGTGATAGAAGATGAACTAAAGCTGGCACAGGTGACGGAACGGTTCCTTCGTCATCACGGCTATACAGTCACACTCGCGGCATCGCTTGCGGAGGCTAAAACAAAACTTGCGGGTACGTCGTTTGACGCTGCCCTCGTTGATGTCCGCCTGCCGGACGGGGACGGCTGGTCGCTTGTCCCGGGTATCAAAGCGACCGTCCCGGCTCCTGTCGTCTTTATGCTGACGTCACGCGGGGAAGCGGACGATCGGGTGTTCGGACTGGAACTGGGAGCAGATGACTATCTCGTCAAACCGGTTGTCCTCAAGGAATTGATCATCCGACTCGAGCGGGCGTTGAAGCAACGGTTGCCGGTCGGTCGGCAGTTAGGTGACGTGACGATTGATGAGAAGGCGCGCCGTGTCCAAAGTGGACCGGACACCGTCAGTCTCGCGAAGATGGAATTCGAACTGTTGGTCTATTTCTTTGAGCACATGGGCGAAGCACTGACGCGCGATCAAATTCTCGATGAAGTCTGGGGCTATACGTTCGGAGGCGATACGCGGACGGTCGATACACACGTCAAACAGTTGCGGGATAAGATGCCGACGATAAAACAACAGTTGAAGACGGTCCACCGGGTCGGCTACCGGTTGGAGGCAATCGAATGAGTAAGTTGATGCGAAAATTTTTGCTGGCTGTCATTGCGCCGTTATTGATTATGGGTATACTCAGTTTCAGTCTGACGGCGTTCCTCGTCAACCGGTTTGCGGAAGATGAACGTTACAGTCAGTTGATGCGGGAAGCAAATATCATCGAGGAAGCACTGGCGGAAAATCGTCCGGTCCCGCGGGAAATCCAAGGGTTTATCACGCGTGACGGGGTGACGGAACGAATCGGGGGACGGGGACGGCAAGTCATCGAACTGCCGATTCTTGACGATCTCAAACAAAAAGACATCATCGAAGTCCAGGGGAACCGGCTGTTGACGTATCAGTTGAAGAGCGGCGATACGGTCATCACGACGATTCGCGAAGCACCGCTCGCAAGCAGTGCCCTCGATGGCGTCTATCTGGCGATTGGTGTTGCGTTACTTGCCGCCTTACTGCTGGCAACCGGGCTGGCCTATTACATGGGACGGCAATTCATCCGGCCGATCATGGAACTGCGGACGGTCGCCAAACAGATTGGCGACGGACAAAAAGACGTGCTTTTACCTGACCGCCCGAATGATGAAGTCGGTGATCTGATTCATGCGGTCGATGAGATGCAGGAACAGCTTGTCCAAAAAGAAGCATTACAAAAATCGTTTATTGCCGGAATCACGCACGATTTACGGACACCGCTCGCCATCATCCGCAACGAGACGGAAGCTCTGGCGGCCGGAGTGATTCCAGTCGACGAACTGCCGGACGTCACAACCAGTATCATCGAAGAAACGGATCGGCTTGGGCTGTTGATTGACGAGACGCTGGTCTATTCGAAACTCGCCGGCGGAATGATGCCGCTTGACCGGACGGAGGTGGCCGTGGATCAATTAGTCGAAGAAACGGCGGAACGGTTACGATTGACGTTCAAAAAAGACGGTCTTCGTTTAACGGTCGCGACAGCACCGGTCCTGTTCTCGCTTGATCGGCGGATGTTCGAACGGGTTCTCGTCAATTTTCTGATGAACGCCTATGTCGCTGCCCCGAGCGGAAGTGAAGTGTTCGTCCGGCTGACAGCAACCGAATTGACGGTGGAGGACGCCGGAAGCGGTGTCGCAGAAAACGACCGGTCAACGATCTGGGATTTGTATGTCAAACAGACCGGCGGCTCCGGGCATGGTCTCGGTCTTGCGATCAGCCGGTTGATTCTCGACAGCCACGGGCTGAAGTACGGTGTCCGGGACAGCGCGCTTGGCGGTGCCTGCTTTTATATCCGGTTCAAATAGGGCGAAAAAAAGGTCCCGTCCTTCACCTGAGTGAAGAGCGGGACCTGTTGGTTATTCAGAATCGTTGGCTTGAACGAGACTCGGTTTGACGAGCGTATAGAACTCATCGCTCATCCCGACGCGGCTGCCCATCTGACAGGCGAGCTCAAGTGTCTCCTGGTAGAATTTCGCGACCAGACTATGGTTTTTGATATGCATGTCCTTCATTGCCTTTTCGACACCAAGGACGACTTTCGCAATCTGGTCATCGGCGTCATTGCGAACCGGGACAACGTTTTCCGGCAGATCCACTTCTTTGTCGTGTCCGTTAAAGCGGAACGACGCCCCGAAACCGAGATGCTCGAGGAAGAAGTGCGGTAACAATTTACCGGCGAAGAACTGGTGCCACTCTGATTCTTTCATCGTATCCATGTCGCGTTTGAACGATGTCGTTGCAAGTGCATAGCGGTCATGTGTATCTTTCATGAACTTCTCGAGGATTGGTACCTGCATCGCAAACGAATTCTTCAGCAGATTATCGAGCTGTTCTTGCGTTAATAGTTCTTGTTCAGCCATCAGTTTAACCCCATTTCGTTTCGTTAGTTCTATCGTAAGAAATTTAGACAATTCCGTCAAATCTTTTTCAAGAATAGAGTTTACCTATTTCGCAAAAGGGAATTCCTCTACTATCGAAGAGTTAAGGGGGAGTTAGCATGAAACGAGTAGCAATGACAGGGGTATTAATCGGAGCATGTCTAATTCCGGTGACAGCTTTCGGCGCAAGTAACGTAACGTACAAAACAGGTACGATTCAAAACAAGGACTTCGGCTATTCCGTCAAGGCGACGACCGCCTTGCAGACAGCAATCAAGCAGGATAAGGTCGATGTCGTCAAAAACAAAACCGTCAAGACGAAATACGGCACCGTGACACGCAGCGGGACGTTTTCGCTCTACTATAAAGTAAAGGGCAAAGATCAAATGCTCGTCAACTTGAACTTTGAACCGAAAAAATTAACGAAAAAACAATTTGAGAAGCAGGTCGGGTTTGGAACGTATCTCGGCACAAAAGGCAATAAAACATACTATTATGTGCAACCGACGGAAGCTGTCAAAGGTGCAGCCGGAAAGCAAAAGATTGCCGACCTGATCACACGCGACGTTCCGGCGATGATGAAGACATTCAAATTAAAATGAGGAAACTGCAAGGAGCACTAGCTTTTGCTAGTGCTTCTTTTGATGGTCCGATATAGTAAAGGTTGAGGTGAAGTGAAATGGAATGGACAGTAACAGAAGTTAAACAAACAACAGAAGTCTTGCAACTTGAGAAATGTGTCAACGATCACGACGGCATTGAATTGAAAGTCGCCGCGGATTGGGTCGGGCAAAATGATTTCGCGATTTATGACGATATGAAATTAATCGGTTATCTTCAGGCATTTGCCTACTTACCGACGGAGTGGGAAATCAATGTCTTCGTCGATCCGGATTACCGGAAACAGGGTGTCTTTAAGACACTTGTCGAAGCAGCGAAAGAGGCAGCCCGTCCGCAAGGCGTCGAAGCGTTTACGTTTGTCATTGATGATGAAAGTAAATCTGGCCAAGCCGTCCTGGGTCAGCTCGGTGCCGAGTATCGGATGACGGAATACAACATGGTCTTGAAAAAAGCGCAATTGTTCCTAAAAGCGGACCCGGATTTTGAACTGCGGGAAGCGACAGCGGACGATCGTCCGTTCATCGTCGAGACACTAGGTTCGTCATTCGGCAATACAGCCGATGAAGCGGAATCAATCTATCAGGCGATTGAGTCGGATGATCGTGTCACCTATATCGGTGTCGCAAACGGCAAAACGGTTGGTGTCATTCGGGCTTACTTAGCGTCTGAGACACAAGCGAGCATCCATGCGTTTGCCGTTCGTCCGGAAGCACAAGGCAACGGATACGGCAAAAAGATGCTGAAGCTGATGGTCCAGGCGATGTTCCGCACGGGTCGGACGCAGCTTGAACTCGATGTTGAGACAGATAATGCGCGGGCACTTGATTTGTATAAAGAGGCCGGGTTCGTTGTCGGACGCGGTTATCAGTTCCACGTACTCGGATTATAATCGTTTTGCAGAAAGTCCACGCGAGTGGGCTTTTTTTGTAGAATTCAAAGACCACAGGTCTGTCCGCTATTTAAAGAAATACGATATCGTTTCCTGTCGTCCGTTGGCGCGCTTTCCTCGGGCGGAACGCAAGCCGCGATCGTCCCTTCGGACGACCGGGTCTTGCCTGTTCCTGACGGAAGGGACAAGCCCTTCCTTTTCCCGCAGGAGTCGCGCCTGGACGACGGACACTTTTGGGAGATTCCATAACATAAAAACAAGTTCACATTCTAAAAGAAATCTGAAACCTTCTCTCGGTTTTGTCGTATACTACACATATGGAAAAAAAGAGGAGGCGACGTTATGGAATGTCGTAAAGATTCATTACGGACGTTGAAGTGGGTATCAGGTGGTTTAGAGGCAATGCTCGGGATACCGGTGCTTGGTGGATTATTTATTGTCTTTGGAACAGGTTACAATGCGCTTTGGGTCATGTTAGCGTTCCATATCGTGGTCGTCGTGTTGACGGCACGTGCCGGTCGGGTCTCAAAAGGGAATATCGTCGGGATCGTCGCATCAACCGTCGGTGTCATTCCGGTCGTCGGCATGTTCTTGCATCTTGCGGCGGCGATTACGATCTTGCTGGATGCGGCATTCGGGAACCGGATCATTACGCGGACACATGTTGAACGTGTCGAACCGATCCGTCCCCGTCCGGTCCGGAAAGAGCAGGAACGCAAAGAGGATCATCCGTTCTAAGCTTTTTTCGTTGACAGTTGAAAACAAGCCGTGTAAAGTAAACAACAAGTTAAGCCATATCAAACAAATCAACGACGCGGAGTAAGTACCGTCAACACTGCCGACAAAGCGAGTCAGGAAAGGTGAGAGCCTGACGCGGTAAGCTGATCAGGGAATGGACCGCTGAGAGCCTGTTGAACGATTCAGTAGACAGGACGGTTGCCCCCGTTACCGGGCTAGCTGGTTGTTGGACCAGCGACAAGAGGAGATTTTTAATCTCAACTAGAGGTGGCACCGCGCGGATACAGGCGTCCTCTATGCATCAGCTTTTGCTGTGGCATAGAGGGCGTCTTTTTTGTTTACGTCAAGGAACGCCGAATCATCCAACGCACATTATCTTTAGGAGGAATTATTTATGAAAAAGACATTGATCGCGGCGGCAAGTACGGCGTTCCTGCTCGCAGGATGCTCCACAACGGATACAGAACAAGCAACACCAAATAAGAATGACAAGAAAGTCCTGCACACGATGGAAAGTTATGACCTCCTGTCGGTCGACCCGGCAGACGCCATCACGTCAAATATCTTTAACCAGATTTATGAAGGACTCTACCGCTTTGACGCAAACAATGAACTGGTACCGGCAGCAGCGAAGTCGCACAGCGTGTCGGAAGATGGCAAAGTCTATACGTTTAAGTTGGACAAAAACGCTAAATGGTCTGACGGCAAACCGGTCACAGCGGAAAACTTCCGTTATGCCTACGAGCGCGTCATCGAAACGAATTCACCGTTCGCGTACCTGCTTGAGCCGGTTAAAGAAACAAAGGTCATCGACGATCAGACGTTACAGATTGAACTGAAACGACCGACACCATACTTCCTCAGCATGACGACGTTTGGCACATACATGCCGGTCCGGGAAGACATCGTTAAAGCGCAAGGCGACAAGTTCGGAACGGACCCGGAAACAAACGTCTACAACGGACCGTTTACGTTCAAGAAATATCAGGCGGAGCAAGGCTACACGCTGGCGAAAAACGCCGATTACGCCGATCGGAAAAACGTCAAGATTGACGAAGTCGATGTCAAAATCATCAAGGACCCGATGCTCGCAATCAACCTGTTTGAAACAGGCGAACTCGATGTTGCCCCGTTGAACTCGGAAAATGTCGTCACGTACAAAAATAAAAAAGAGTACAACACGTTCAGCGACTCACGGATGTTCTTCATCCGGATGAATCAAAAAACGGACGCGCTGAAAGATCAGAAAACACGCCAGGCGATTGACGCGGCGTACGATAAAAAAGCACTGACAGAAACGTTACTCGGAAACGGTTCATTGCCGGCCGATTACATCGTCCCGCAGGACCTTGATCCGAAGTACGATAAAACCCGTCAGATTGAATCGTCGTTTGACGCAACTCAAGCAAAACAAGTGCTCGCTGATCAAAACCTCGAGCTGACGATGATCATTGAAGACGACGATGTCTCGAAAAAAATCGGTGAGTACATCCAAGGCTCATTGAAACAACAAAACGTCGACGTTAAACTGCTGTCACTGCCGAAAAAAGAACGATTGGCGCGTGAAGGTCGAGGGGATTACGACCTGTCACTCGCGAGCTGGGCTCCAGATTATCAAGATGCAACAACGTACTTGAACTTGTTCATGACAGGAAATCCGTTTAACATGATGGACTACTCGAACAAGAAGTATGATACTCTCTTGAAACAGGCGGAAAATGAACTCGATCAGGACAAACGCCTTGCGCTGTTAAGCAAAGCGGAAACGATGTTGCTCGATGATCAAGCCATCTCACCGGTTTACCAACGGAAAAATGCCTTCCTTCAAAATACGGAAGTGAAAAATCTGGCCCGTCATAATGTCGGAACAGATATATCGTATAAATACGTTGAGATTGACCGCAAGTAACGTTCTAAACTTACAGATACCCAATCGACTTTCTTTCTATAGGAAGTGTTGATTGGGTATTTTTGTGCATGGCGTTTCATTTGTGGTGAAAATGAGATGAGAAAGAACTGGAAAATCAGGTCAATTCACTTAAAGCGTCCTCAGAAGTTGCCGATAAGTAGGGTGATGAGATTTGAAACAGGAAAGGGAGTTTCGAAGATGAGTAGATTACGCAAAAATTTAAAGATGCGGTTGTTTGTCTGGGTCTTGGCGATTTCAGTCATTACTGGTGGGATTTCAGCACAGTTGACGTTGTTCTTAAACCGAGGACTTAATGTCGCTGACGGGCCGTCGATTTGGTTAGGTGCCGGGATTGGCTTAGTTTTATCCATCATTGGTTCAGCATTGATCCAATTGATTCTCCGTCAACCGATTAAAGCGATTGAAAAGGCGACGGAAACAGCGCGTGAAGTCGCAAACGGTAATTTCAACGTCGATTTCGAAGAAGCGAAACGCGGCGACGAAGTTGATCAGTTGATGCATGAACTCGAAGTCATGGTCTTACATATCCGCAAACAGGCAACACAGATGGGCAATTCAAGTGATAAATTGACAGCGTCAGCGCAGGAAATTGCGGCTGCTGTCCAAGAAGGTAATGCATCAGGCGAAAGCATCCGCTCTGCGATGGCAGAGCTCTCGACGAAGATGAATGAAAACGTCGATCAAGCTTATCTGTCGATGGATGCGCTCGGCGCCGTCAAACGGACGATGGATGAAGTCGCCAAAGAAATGAATGAAGCGTTGAAATCAGCGACGGTCATGCAGACGGAAGCTGAGAACGGGAAGACGCTGGCGACAGATTCTGTCGAAGCGATGCACATGATTTCAAGTAAGATGGAACAATCAGCGACATTGAACAGTCGACTGACCGGTATGACAGGTGAAATCTCACGGATTACCGATGTCATCAGTGACATCTCGGCCCAAACGAACTTACTCAGTCTGAATGCCTCGATTGAAGCGGCTCGTGCCGGCGATGCGGGACGCGGATTTGCTGTCGTCGCAGCGGAAGTTAAGAAGCTCGCCGAACAGACCGCAACGTCAGCAAAAGAAATCACGGATTTAATTTCCGGTGTCAAACGTCTCGTCAACGATACAGCGAACGCGATGACGGACGTCCAAAAAGAAGTTGCAACCGGTGTCGGTCTCGTCGAACAAGCCGGTTCTTCATTCGAAGAGATTCACCAGTCGACAGAAAGTGTTTATTCGCGTGTTCAGTCGGTCGATCAACTCGTCATCAAGTCAGATAAAGAAATCGATCAGGTTGGTTTAACGACTGCGAATATCCTCGCGATGGTCGAAGAAGCGTCGAAACATGCGGAACAGGTCTTGCAGGCATCAAGCCATCAAGCGGCTTCACTTGGTGAAGTAAACGGCGCGATGGAAGAGCTCGTCGCAGTTGCGGAACAATTACAGGAAGAAACAGGCGCGACGCGTCTGTAAATCAGAAATCGTAGACGGAAGTAGCGTCTGCGATTTTTGTTTGAATTTTTTTATTTTTTTTGAGAGAAACTGTTAAACATTTCGGTACGGCGACGATATATAGAGTGGAAGCAGTCATCGACTACAACCGCCGCGCTACTCTTGGGCCGGCCAGGGGGCGCATCTCGGAGAAGAAGGATCTTCAAAGAGACAAAAAATTTATTCCTATGGAGGGAAACTAAAAATGATTATCAATCACAACATTACAGCACTTAACACACACAACAAACTTTCTGCAGCTTCTGGTGCACAAAGCAAATCAATGGAAAAATTGGCTTCAGGCCTTCGCATCAACAAAGCTGGCGACGACGCAGCTGGTCTTGCGATCTCTGAAAAAATGCGTGCGCAGGTTCGTGGACTTGACCAAGCTTCACGTAACGCACAAGACGGAATCTCAATGATTCAAACAGCTGAAGGCGCATTGAACGAAACACACGATATTCTTCAACGTATGCGTGAGTTATCAGTTCAAGGAGCAAACGATACAAACGTTGTCGCAGACCGTGATGCAATTCAAGAAGAAATTACTGCACTATCAACTGAGATTACAAGAATTGGAAATAACACAGAGTTTAACAAACAAAAACTTTTAAATGGTGACTTAGCTTCGAGTATCACTGCTGTTGGTACTGGTATTGGACCGGGCGCAGGGATTTCAAAAATTAATTCTTCAGGTGCTGAAGCGGCTACTGATTATACAGTAGCATTTGATTCAGCAACAGGTGATCTTACTGTTTCAAGTGCAACTCTTGGTAAATCTTCGACTATTAATGTAGCAGGAGATGTTCCGGCTGCAGGTTCAATGGAGTCTAAAGAAATTAATTTCACTGAGCTAGGTATTTCACTTGAAGTTAATGAAGGATTAACAGCTGACATTACTGCAACGAATACTTTCGAAGTCGCTGGTGGCGGATCAATCAATCTAATGATTGGTGCTAATGCTGGTCAAAACATGACTATTGGCGTGGATGATATGCGTGCTACTGCACTTGGAGTAGATGCGTTGGATGTAAGCAATACAACTAATGCGCAGACAGCTGTTACTTCTATTGAGAACGCTATTAAGACAGTTTCAGAACAACGTTCGAAACTCGGTGCAAGTCAAAACCGTCTCGAGCACACAATTAACAACCTCAAAACATCTTCTGAAAACCTAACAGCGGCTGAATCACGCGTTCGTGACGTTGATATGGCGAAAGAAATGATGAACCAAACAAAGAACTCGATTCTTGCGCAAGCTGCACAAGCAATGTTGGCTCAATCGAATCAAACACCCCAAGGCGTACTTCAACTCCTTCGGTAATTTGATTCTACCGGGCGTCTGATTGGGTAACTGATCAGAGCATGACTGGGTGAATTGCTGGAACTCCTGAGAGCCTTGATGTACGACAACGTGGCTGGAAACGGCGAGCGTGACCGTTCTGAAAAACGTCAAGGATTGGACAATCAGCAGCCAAGCACCTGTAGGGAAACCTTGGTGAAGGTTCAACGACTAGGATAAACGACCTAATGGACACGTCCGATGGTTATGAAATCCGTACTCCGTTAACGGCGGGGGAAGTGCCCAGCTCCTAGTCACAACTAGGATGAAGATATAGTCTTATCATTAGCGAAAGCTAGTGCGCGTAGCAAGCGAACCAACAGCCGCAAGGCGTTCTCCAATTACTCCGTTAATCGTAATTGGTCGTATAGCTTACTTAAAGGTCATGGACTTGTTCCATGGCCTTTTTTAGTTGTCCAAACTTATAAGTGACGGACCAGTATGTCCGGTTGAGTTTTTCAGCAATGGCTTGTGTCGTCCATCCACTTGTTTTGAGTTCTAAAATAGTAGTGCACTCTTCTGATGTATATCGTCTTGAAGGATTTGATGGAAGTACTTGATACTCTGGATGTTCATGCTGAAGTTTGTTGAGACGAGCTTCCCAATCTAACTTATAAGAAAACTTTGGTAAGTCCACTGTATATGGTGCAACTTGCTCCAAAAATGTGATCGTATCTGTGACACGAGTCGTTTTCAAGAAATAACCGCAACCGTTGGATGTTTGTGATAGACGAAAGTTGAGATGGAATGTCTCATTCAACCAATTACAAAAAGGAATCAGCTCTTCTTTTGAAAACGACTGTAGATAAAGTGCGATGGAAGGTGTGACATACAACTGATTGGCGTGGTTCGTGCGTTTAGAAATCATAAGTGAACCGTCATCTAAATAGAGTATTAATAGAAATACCGGATGTGCACAACGCGAGAGCAGTTCAAATGGAATTATCTTTTTATGATCTGGATAAAAATAGGGATACAGTTCGGTCATTAGAGGGAGTGATTTGGAGACGAGATTATTTTGCCGAATGTATAACATATCGGGAAGTTGCTTTTGCTTCCATTCCCGATAAAACCGTTGTGTCTCACCAAAGTGCTCCCGGTAACTATTGTTTTTCCGACGGGATTTTGGATAACATTTCGTAATTTCACCATCTGCTAAAATACTGGCCAGTAAAACAGATTGTTGAACTTTTGATAATGTATCAATCAACATATTAAGGAAACTCCTTTCAATAAAAGAACGTATGTTCTTTTATTCCCGATTTTCTAAACTTTAAAATAAAACTAATAAAAAGAATGGTCCAAACCGATATACTACATAGAGAAGAAAAAGGAGTGTTTGTCCATGAATTCCATCAATACGGAAATCCGGCTTCATCTGCCTGAAAATGTGTTACCTTACGAAGCGACACGAAACGTCTTCGTCGAAGCGAACCAAGAGGATTTGGCACAGGACGGTATCGTCATCTTACCGACGCCTCAACATATTACGAAGCTTGAAACGGCCATTGAAAAAGCGAACGTCCAGCTCGAAGCACAACGAACCGGCTTGAAATTCGTCAAACATGAAAAACTCAACGAATTTTATATTCAAGTCGTTGATACAAATAATAATGTCGTTCAAGAGATTCCGAGTAAAAAGGAACTTGATTTTTTCGCGGCCTTTATGGAATTTAATCAATTAATCGATAAACGGATTTAACGGAAAGGACTGATTGGATGGCAGGAATACGTCTTAGTGGTCTCGCAAGTGGGATTGATACAGAAACGATGATCAAACAATTGATGCAGGCAGAACGCGCACCAGTAGATCGTCTATCGCAAAAGAAACAAACCTTAACGTGGCAACGTGATGCTTATCGCGAAATGAACCGTGGTTTGCTCGATTTACGAACAGCAGCGAGTGACATGTTGTTATCAAAAAACTATACAGCGAAGACCGCAACCAGTTCGGATGCGTCAAAAGTTGTAGTGACGGCGAGTCCTGCAGCGACAGCAGGGAGTGTGACGATTGATAGCGTTACGCAACTCGCATCGGCTTCGTCACTTGTCATTTCAAGGAATGCATCAGCAACGGGAGCAATTTCGAGTCAAACGAAACTCGATGCCAGTGGTTTGGTGGCAAAGGATGGTTCCGGTAACATGGAACTGGAATTAGCGACCTATCAAGCAGACGGAACAGCTGGGACACCGGTAACGATGAAATTTGACGGGACGGCCACGATTGGTGATCTTGTGTCGAAAATCAACAACGATAAATCATTAGGTCTCAGTGCCGTCTTTAATGATATTACGGGAAAGCTTGTTCTGACACGTCAGAGCACGGGGAAACTCGCTTCATCTAACGAAATTTCGTGGATGGATAAAAATACGCCGGTTGTTGGTGCGGAACCTGTTAAAACAGCGACAGCAGGAAAAAATGCGATTTATAGCATCGGGGGAACGGAACTGGAACAGAAAACCAACACCTTCACGCAAAACGGTCTGACGATTACGTTAAACGGGACGTCAACTACATCTACCACTCTCAACACGAAACTCGACACACAAGCGAACTTTGATTCAATCAAGAAGTTTGTCGATAAGTACAATGACTTGATCGACAAGATGAATAAAAAAGTCCGCGAGGAAAAATACCGCGACTTCCAACCTTTGACGGATGCGCAGCGGAAAGAACTGAGTGAAGATGAGGTTAAGAAATGGGAAGAAAAAGCGATGAGCGGTGTTCTGAAAAACGATAGTTTCCTACGTGACGGCATGACGTCATTCCGGAGTGCGATTTCTGCAAAAATCGATACTGGATATTCGTATACGTCGGGAACTGATACGATTCAATTGAACTACATGTCGCAAATTGGAATCACTTCAACAAGTGATTTCCGCGATGGAGGAAAGTTAAAGCTTGATGAAACAAAACTTAAGAAGATGCTTGAGGAGCAGCCGGAAGGTGTTTATAAACTATTTACAGCGAATGCACCGCAACCTGCTAAGGATGCTCAAGGGAATCCGATTCCCAGCACAGCTGGAATTGACGGATTTGTCCGCCAAATTCAAGGTTTTGCGACGACGATGCGTGATAAAATTTCGAACGTCGCTGGAATGGATGGTGCGGTTTCGACGACGTATCGACTCGGAAAATCCCTCGCTGATCTCGATAAGAGTATGCTGACATGGGAAGACAAGTTAAAATCAAAAGAAAATGCCTACTACCGGCGTTTTGCCGCAATGGAACAGGCGATGAGTCAAGCGAATAGCCAGTCGGCTACGCTGGCTTCGTACTTAGGACAATAAGGAGGACTTCAGATGGCGAACCCCTACGCAACGTACCAAACGAACTCTGTTACCACAGCATTACCCCAAGACCTGACGTTGATGCTGTATGAAGGACTGATCAAGTTTTCCATGCTTGCCAAGCGTGCAATTGAGCAAGGATTGATTGAACAAAAAAATACGAACATCCAAAAAGCGCGGGCAATCATCCTCGAGTTACAACTGACGCTCAACCAGTCGATTGCTTTATCAAAAGATTTAAATAATCTCTATGACTACATGCAGGGACGTCTGATTGACGCCAATGTCAAAAATGATGTTGTCGCAATCGACGAAGTGATCGGCTTTGCGGAAGAGTTCCGCGAGACATGGAAAGAAGCGATGAAGCTCGCGCGTCAACGATGAGTCCGCTCGATCCGCTCCGTCTGAAGACAAAACATCTGATGGAACTGCTGGAGCAAACGCCGGACGAAGACGTTTATGACGAGTGGTTGCTGAAGATCCAGAACTTGTTGAACGAACGCGAAGCGTTCATCGCCGCTCATTCGAACTTACTGGCTGGTGCGAATCAGGCCGTCATTCAAGAGCTGGTTGCAGAAAGTCAAAAAATCGACTTGAAATTATCGTCAGAAACCGCTAAATTAGGGGTACAAATCAATCAATTGCGTCAGACGAAAACAAGTCGGAAATCGTATATCGATCCGTACGAAGAAGTCGAAGGTAGTTTTTCACCGTATTTTGATTCTCGTCAGTAACTTTCTAGACGTAGGGAGGGATCTCGCGTGCCAAAACGTGAAGACAAGAAACGAAAGGTCGTCAAACCATTTTACCGTTCCGATGGATCGTACGATCAGTTCATCGAACCGGATGTCGAGTCGGAATCCTGGGAAGAAGCCGAACGTCCGATTTCCGATTTACCGGATGCGTATGAAGAAGAAAAATATCGACGCGAGTCGTTGTAACGAAAGAGGACCTTCCACCGTGGGAGGTCCTCTTTCATGTAAAACGGTATGCATTTTTTTCATGTTGTTTGACGCTGTACATCGCTTCGTCCGCTTGAATCAGTAACAAACTTGTCGTTACGCCGTCTTCCGGGTAACGGGCAATCCCGATCGACGGCGTGACCGATATTGCCGTCCCGTGGAACAAAAACGGCTGATTGAGCTGATTGATCAAGTCTTCGGTATAGCGGACAGTCTCAGATTTCGAACGGGGTAAGAAGACGATGAACTCGTCTCCGCCGAGCCGGGCCGCAACTTCATGTTCCCGGAGATGAAGCCGGAGCCGGTTCGCCGTCTCCTGCAGGACATAATCGCCGGCGTCATGTCCGTACCGATCGTTGACTTGTTTGAACCCGTCGAGATCAATGAACAGCAACGAACCGGCTTCAATCTGCGTCAACCGGTCCTGCAGGAAGTCTTCGAAATAACGGCGGTTCGGTAACCGCGTTAAGGCGTCATGATAGCCAAGTTCTTCGAGCCACTGTTGCTGTTCGAGCGTTTCAGTGATATCCGACAGCAGGACGTAGACATATTCGTGATCGGGGACGGGAATCAGCGTCGTATCGTATGTTTTGGTTCCTTCATGCAACAACAGCTTCCGGCTTATCTCCAGGCGCCCGACTTCTCGACGGAGTTGTGACGACAGGTATTCCGGGAGTTGCTGACCGAAATGCTGCAAGGCCGGCGGATTCATCGTTTGGAGGGTCCCCGTCCGGTTGACTTGAAGAATCGGTTCTGGATGATCGAGAAACAATCGCCGGTACTCTTCTTTCCGCAGTTCGAGGAGGGATGTCTGTTCCTTGACCTGCTGCGCGAGATCAAGCTGGATGACTTCGTATTCTTCTAATAAACGCCGGTTTAGCCGTTCTGAAAAGTACTGACGAATTAAAAACAACGAAAACAATAAGGCGATTGACAAGACGTAAACGAGAAGCGGAACTTGGAAAAAGGAAATCCAGACGAGCAACAGCATCAGGCTGACGTACGGTAAATACGGACGGGACAACGTATACTTTCGTGTCGTCGATACCGGGACGCAGCGGAAGTAACGGATGAGTCCGAACAAGCTGAGTGGATAAAGCGGTAAGAAAAAAGCGGCAAGATCAAGCTGGTCACGAATCAAAAACGTGTAGTAACCGAAGTTCGCCACACAAAACAGGGCAATGGCCTGGATGAGCGTCCGGTGACGTACTGTATCGCTTAGCCCCGTCGTGTAGAGGATCAGAGAAAACAAAATCAGTGCCATGAAACAGAGCGAATAGATGGTCATCGCGATCAGTTCGACGGTATTTCGGGCAAAATCAGGCACGTCCTGTAAAATCATCACGTAACCGAAGACGAACGACATGCCGAATAAAATAAAACCGTCAAGATAAAGTAACCGATGTTGGCGGAACGAGGACCAATCGATTAGTTGGGCCAAGGTCATCGCGGTCAAGAATAAGAAAAGTGTCAGTGTCACATTTGCGAAGGCGTCAGACCAAATAGGGTGGAACCGGTCGGGTAACGATGCTAAGACAGAGTTGATGACAATTCCGAGCCAAAATAACACAATCGCCTGACCGATTCTACGGTACGGATGATTCGGTCGTCTTAAAAAATGAACAAACGCTGACCAGGAACAGAAACTTAATCCGATTAAGGTAATGCTGCCGGCGATGGCACAGGTCCACGTCTGGTCAAACGTTAATGCTAGAATCAGATAGGTCAAAAGTAAATAAAGACTGGTTGCGTAAGGTCTCGTCATGTGTTCGCCTCCTTCCTCGATGTCTTATATGTATGGATTTCGTCAACCAAAAAGAAAACCCCTGTTTCGTCCAACACATCGCAGACAAACAGGGGAGAAAATTAAATGGGATGTTGTTCGCGGTACAGTTCCCAGTGCTCGCGGGCTTCTTTTTTAATTCGATCGGAAACCGTTTTACTTTGGAAAATGAGACCGTACCATTGTTTGGCGTTATCTGTATCGCCTAACGTCGCATACAAATCACTGATCCGTAAAAGTAAGACATCGTGAGGAATGCCCGTTCGGACTGCATCCGAATACTCTAAGTAGATGGTTTCGTATTTTTGGACAGATCGCATCGTCCAAGAAAGTTCCTGTTCCAAATCTTCCAGCAACCGATACATCCAGGAAATTCGAATACCAAGCATCGCTTGGATGCTGTCTTTTTGTAACGTGACTTGTGCCATATACAAACATAGTTTGTATAGATACAGTACCTGTTTCACAGAACGTTCTGTTGCAGAGAAAGGTAAGACCGGAAGCATTGATAAGATGTCCGTTTCTAGTAGCGTTCGGACATCAGGCCGTAGTTTTTCAAACGCTTCATGGAAAATGAAACGACAGTGGCTACATTGGATGGGTTCGTAAAAATAGACGTTAGGTCCCTGATAATGAACGAAGCCATCCATATCGGTGTGTTCGACACGAATATGGCGGCTCAGAACACGTTTCGTATCCGTTTCTTTGAGACAGTAGGGGCAACGGCATTTTTTAAGATAAAGATCAGGCATGATACGTGCTCCTCAAGATGAATTTAGACAAAAACGTTGACGAGCATTCCTTTGATTTCACCGACCTGGTCGAGAATCTCGAGTCGACGGGATTCGCCTGAAATGACGTTGTCGGTCAGTTGCAGCAACTTCGCATCGACCTGTTCGACAACCTTGTAGATTTTCGTTCGGCCACGGCGATTGAAGCCACGCTTTTCTTCGAGTTGTTGTGACTGATCGAGGGCATCTTTTAAGAAGTCCTTAATTTTTTCTTTATAAGCTTCGAGATGTTCGATTGTCTGGCTTTCCGCCAGCAACTGACCGTGCTCTTCGACGAGCATCAACTTTTGTTGTAGACGTTCGTAGCCTTTATGTTCACGCTTATCCTGCATCAAGGCAGAAAACGTCGTCGATGCTTCGACCTCACGTGGTCCGGTCTTCGGTGTCTGCAGGCGGCTTGTTTCTTGGATGCGCCGGATGTCCATCGGGGATTCCTCCTTTGATTAGTTGAGTAGTTGTAAGACGCCTTGCGGTAAGGCGTTTGCCTGGGCGATCATCGCCATACCCGACTGATTGAGGATATTATACTTCGCGTACTCCATCATCTCACGCGCCATATCGGTATCACGAATGCGTGACTCAGACGCCGTCAGGTTTTCTTTACTGACACTCAGGACGGACGATGTTGCTTCGAACCGGTTTTGGATCGCTCCGAGTTTTGCCCGTTGCTGGGAAATCGTATCGATGGCCTGTGTATAACGGCTGATAGCTTCATCGGCGTCGCTGCTCGTCATGACGCTGAGCGCGTATTCCGGTGTTGTGTTGACGCTTGGATAATCAAGTGTCCGAGCGTCGGCATTCGGTTTGACGGTCGTACTGATTCCGATGTTGAGTGCGCGCATATCATCAATCGTCAAAGCAATGCCTTCGTTCGCGCCGGCATTCGTCTGAATGAAGACAGCATTGTCTTCTGTGCTGAAGCCGCCTGTCAATAGTTTTTTACCGTTGAACTGGGTTGTCTCGGCAATCCGTGAGACTTCATTCGTCAACTGATTGATTTCTTCCTGAATCGCCGTCCGGTCCCCTGTCGCGAGTGTATCATTCCCGGCTTGAACGGCGAGTTCACGCATCCGTTGCAACAGGTTGTGTGTTTCACTGAGTCCGCCTTCGACCGTCTGGACCATCGAAATGCCGTCGAGGACGTTTTGTTCCGCTTTATCAAGCGCTTTAAGACGGTTGCGCATCTTTTCAGAAATTGCGAGACCGGCTGCGTCATCAGCACCGCGGTTGATCTTTTGACCGCTCGACAGTTTATCCATCGTCGTCTTGACGTTCATCTGATTGGCACTTAAGTTTCGGTAGGCTTTCAAAGCCTGTACATTGTTTGAAATCCGCATTAATAGTCCATCCCTTCGTAACGCTCATGGTGTGCCGCCCGGACGAGGGGACGGTCTTTCTTCAGACTGGCGGCTTGCCAGGTGACCAACAGTTCTTCCGTCAGTTGTAACACTTCGTCTAAGCGTCCCGGCTCGAGGTAAGCCTGTAACGTCTGTTCCGCTAAGTAATAATACAGTTGATCGAGCTGGGCGGTGATGATACCACCTTCGTCGCTCAGACCGGCCTGCAGTTTTTCAAGCAGTTGATAGGCTTTTTGCAGACGGACGTTGACGGTATCGAACCGGCGCTCTTCGCGACCGGTAATTGCCTGCTCATATTGAAAGACGAGACCTTTTAACATCGTCTCCGTCAATTGTTGGGGAGTCATTTGATACAGTTCCTGTTCGGTCATGAGTTCCGTCCTTTCGCGTGATCAAGTTCTTCAATCAATAATAACAATTCGGCCATTACATCATACAGTTGCGGCGGGATCGCCGTTCCGAGATCCAGGTCGAGCAGATGACCGAGCAGCGACGTATCCTGTTCGATCGCGACGCCGCTGGCACGCGCTTCCTGTAAAATCCGGTCGGCTGCGGCACCCGTTGCCCGGGCGACGACGATCGGGGCATTGCCGGACGCTTCATCGTACCGGAGGACGGCCGCTGATTTACGGTGTTTTAAATCAATTTTCTGATACATAGGGCCTCCTTAAATCCGGTAGTCGTAACCGGTTGGTGTCTCGTCCGGTTTGACGGTTTCCGGTGTTGTCTGATCTTTCGTAAAGGCGTCGAAGCGGATCCGGACATCCTGGTAACCGGTCGCCTGCAGGGCTTCCGTCGTCCGTTCGAGGAACGGTGTTGCCAGGCGCTCGAGGAGCGGGAAATCATTTTCAATCGTAATCTGCATCTTTCGGTTGATCGTTTCGACGCGGACACCGATGTCGCCGAGGCGTGGTGTCTCAAGTTGGACGTACAACGTGTTGTTTTCCCAGTCGATCACTTCATCCGGTCGTTTATTTTGTAAGTGGACGTGCAGTCCGGCGGTGCCTTCGACGAGTTGGACGGGCAGGGCGAGCAACAGTTGCTGCAATTGCTGGTTGTTATCCGGTTTATTGACCTGTTGCTGCGTGTTCAGGAACGTTTGCAGTTTCGCCGCTTCCGGATTCGCTGCCGGCGTCGCGAGTTTCAATTCTGCCGTCTGCAACTGGAGCGTTTTTTGGACTGTCTCCTGCAGGACACGCGGACTGTTTTGTCCCGGCTCATAGGGAATCGGTCGTTGTCCGGTCGAAGCCGGCTGGCTTTGTTGTGGTACCGGCGTTTGCTGCGTGTTGGCAACAGCCGGCCGTAAGCTTGGATTCAGTTCTGGTAAGTAAGCGGTCCGGACGTTTGCCGGGGAGTAGCGGAACGCTTCCAGCGCCAGGCGGACTTCCTGGACGACGGCTTTTGCTTCCGTCCCGCGTCCGAGCAGGGCGAGTTCTGTTCCCCGTTCGAGTTTCGACAACAGTTGAATCAGTTGTTTTTCATCACGCATGCTCGTATGTAACATCGCGTCCGTCTGTTGGAATGTTTGCCGCATGCGATTTGCCGTACTTTCGATGACCTGGGCCATCTGGAGTGGGCGTTCTTCGACAAGCGGTTCGATTTGCCGCAGTTGCGAGACGATCGTTCGTTGTTCACGCCGGAAATCATTGGTCACTTCGGCAAGCCGGGGTGTCACTTCAGCGATGACCGTCAAATTCGACCGGATCGGTGCAGCGGACGGAACGTTTTTTTCCGCCGGTGCTGCTTGTGCTTGCGCAATGACAGCGGTCAGTTGTTCCAGTTTGCTTGGCGCTGGTCGCTCCGAGAGCACCGGACGTTCACTCGGGAAATAAGACCGCAACTGTTCACGGACTTCTGGTAGTTCACCGCGGTCGATTTGGGCGAGGAGATCCGGTCGGGCGTCTGCTGGGACATGCGCCGCAATCTGCCGGAGGGCGACTGGTGTTGCTTGATCGATATCGTGATGCGTCGGAAGCGTCGCACGGGCAACATCGAGTGCAATGACGTTGCTGAGCGTCGGTTTCTCGAGGACCGCCTGGCGCTCCGGTAAGACGTCGACCAACGAATCGGTTGAGCCGAGCAACTGGGCAATCAGGACGTCGGCGTCAGCCGGCAACGCACTGTCGGACGGACGGGTGACGAGTTGTAAGACTAAATCTTTATACGTCCCTTGCAGGGCAGCGACGAGCTTCGCAACCGTTTCCGGCGTCTGAGGCAGTTGACCGGTCGCAAGCAACCGGGCGACGGCTTGTTTTAATTCCGGCGGGAGATCGTCGAGTAAGGTCGCATCGACACCAGACGAATCCGGTTTCGTTGGTCCGGTTACCGGGACATCGGGCTCGGTCTGTTCCGTTACCTGTTCAATCAGATAACCTTCTGCCGTCTGGCCTTTGACCTGGAATTGAAACGTGCCTTCCGGAACATCACCGGTGAAGGTCATCTCGACCTTCTCGCGGCCGACTTGGACGAGTGCCGTGTTCGGACCGGTCTTTTCAAGGACGGTCCCGCTATATGTTTTCGTCTCCGATAAGGTGGTCGTGGGGGCGGATCGGGTCGGACTGGTTGGATTCATCTGGATATTCATCGATGAACCTCCTTTCTTGAAAAATTCTTCATCTTATTATATATCGGCACAAACAAAAAAGGATTGAGCGAAATCATCGCCCAACCCATTTTTTTTTAAGACTTAATTGCATTAAAGCGGTCCTCTAATGTCATCGCGTTCAATTGCTGGTAACGAGCCATCAGCTCGCCGGTTGCTTTCATTTGGTTGCGGACGATGTAAGGAGAGGCGTTTACGGGAAGGATCATGCCATTACGAGTTTTGAGTTTAGTCTGTCCGTCTTCCTCGATGACTTCGGACATGTGGCTCCAGGCGTACCACTCGCAATCATCACGTTTCGGTGATTTGGTAGGGAAAAAGACGAGACCAAGTGTCGGTTCGATGACGACAGGGACTTTTCCTTTCACGGAAGCGACACGTTTAGCGGTGACGATCCGTTCCTCGATGGAACTGTTGTACTGTCTGCAGGATAGCTGCAGGAGTTGATACGGACGAAGCGGCGTCATGATCGTTGAGCCGTCTTCCAGGACGATGATGGATTGTTTCATCATGTCATAGCACGGTAAAATCGCAACGGTCCGTTTCGTGATTCGATACTTTTCGTCATTATGGAATGGTCGCATTCGACTGCATCCTCCTTAGATAGGACAATGGATAAAATAGGTAATTACTAACGATATAATACAATACTACACCTGTAATGACAATGTAATTTTTTGAAAAATAGAGCAATAAGTGCCTTTGATAGGTTTGATTTGATATTGAATTCAAATTAATCAGAATTTTTAATTGTCAATAATTGTTTCTTTTGCTAGTATAGATGGTAGAGAGCTTGCTCTCGCTATCCAGTTTGCGAAGGGAACGTGAATTCGAATGGAACAAGGTAAAGTAAAATGGTTTAATGCTGAAAAAGGTTACGGCTTCATCGAGACATCGGATGCAAAAGACGTCTTCGTCCACTTCTCGGCAATTCAAGCAGAGGGCTACAAATCACTTGAAGAAGGCGAAGAAGTAGAGTTCGAAATCGTCGATGGTGATCGTGGTCCGCAAGCAGCAAACGTCTCGAAACTGTAATCCCGTTAGCAGCCGCCACCGTTTTTAGGAATCTCCTAAAAGCGGTTTTTTTGTTTCATCTCAATTTGTTAAGGGTATATACGCTAATATCAACATGCAACAACTATTATAGTACGCTAAGGTTCAAGGTGGATGTTCAACAGAATGTCATCGTTTTCATTTCCTTGCATGGCTTATCGTGGTATAATAATTACGAACCAAAAGAATTTTGAATCTTCAGAAGGAAACGACTGAAACGATGACGAATTCATAGGTTCAACCGGTTACTTAAGGAGGAGTTTACATGATCTACAACATTCGCGGTGAAAACTTGGACGTCACAGATGCTCTCAAGGATTACGTCGAGAAAAAGCTTGAAAAGTTAACTCGTTATTTCACAACTCCTACGGAAGCGCAGACGGCTTATGTTAATCTCAAAGTTAACAATGAGAAACAAAAAGTCGAAGTGACGATTCCAATGCCAAACCTCTTGTTACGGGCAGAGGATGTCAATGGCGACATGTACGCAGCCATCGACCTTGTCGTCGATAAGCTCGAACGTCAGATCCGGAAACATAAAACGAAAATCAACCGGAGAGGCCGTGCCAAAGAAGGCGGTATTGGGGAGTACTTCAAAACGCTCGAAGGACCGGAGGCAGAAGCACCTGTCTACGAAGAGGATGAAGCGGAACTCGAACTTGTTCGGACAAAACGTTTCACACTCAAACCGATGGATACGGAAGAAGCAATTCTTCAAATGGACATGCTCGGTCACACGTTCTTCGTCTTCTCAGACGCTGAAACGGGTAACACGAACGTCGTCTACCGTCGAAAAGATGGCCGTTACGGCTTGATTGAACCAGAATAATGAATCTACAGAGGACTTACTCCATGGAGTAAGTCCTCTTTTGGTATGATAAAAAACTATTTGTGAATAGAACATGTCTCAGACTAAAGTTGTATTTCATAAGACGCAGTCGCTCCGCTTGTTGAAATTTGACGGCGTATTCGGTACACTGAATAAAGGAAAAATCTCGGAATTCTGTTCGTTTAAAGAATCGTTCGAAGTAAGGGGACTGTAAGGCATGGCTAATTTTCTAAAAGAGTTATTCGCACCGACGAAACGTGTTCTGAAAAAAGCAGAAAAAGCGGCGGATGCCGTGGAATCATTTGAGGCACAAGTCGCTGCCTTATCGGATCAGGAATTAGAAGGAAAAGCGGTCGAATTCCGGACTCGTCTTGAGAACGGGGAAGACCTCGATGATATTTTACCGGAAGCTTTTGCGGTTTGTCGCGAAGTTTCAACGCGTGTCCTCGGGATGCGCCATTACCGTGTCCAGCTGATCGGCGGATACGTCCTGCACAACGGCGATATCGCTGAAATGAAGACCGGGGAAGGGAAAACGCTTGTTGCGACACTTCCTGTCTATTTGAATGCCCTCGCCGGAAACGGCGTCCACGTCATCACCGTCAATGAATATTTGGCGAAACGTGACCGGGACATCATGGAACCACTTTACGCAGCACTCGGTTTATCAGTTGGTCTGAACTTGTCGAGCATGTCGCGCCAGGAGAAACAAGCGGCTTACAACTGTGACATCACATACGGAACGAACAATGAGTTCGGATTCGATTACTTGCGTGACAACATGGTCCTCTATAAAGAAGACCGCGTGCAACGTCCGCTGTCCTTCGCTGTCGTCGATGAAGTCGACTCGATCCTTGTCGATGAAGCGCGGACACCGCTGATCATTTCCGGTTCTGCCGAAAAATCGACAGCGCTCTATTCGCAGGCGGATACGTTCGCGAAGATGATGAAAGCAGACGAAGACTATACCGTCGACATCAAAACGAAAAGTGTTTTACTGACGGAACAGGGAATCGACCGTGCTGAAAAATATTTCGGTATCGATAACCTGTTTGCGCTCGACCACATCGCATTGAACCATCACTTGAGTCTTGCGCTCCGTGCGAACTCCGTCATGCACCGGGACGTTGATTACATGGTTCGGGAAGACGAAGTCATGATCATTGACCAGTTCACGGGACGTGTCATGGAAGGTCGCCGTTATTCGGAAGGTCTGCACCAGGCGATCGAAGCGAAGGAAGGCGTCGAGATTCAACGTGAATCGATGACACTTGCGACGATTACGTACCAAAACTTCTTCCGAATGTACACGAAGCTTGCCGGAATGACCGGGACAGCGAAAACCGAGGAAGAAGAGTTCCGTAACATCTATAACATGCATGTCGTACCGGTTCCGACGAACAAACCAATCGTCCGGGACGATCAGCCGGACTTGATCTTCAAGACGATGAACGGGAAATTTGCGGCAGTCGCGGACGAAATCGAACGTGCCCACCGCGAAGGACAACCGGTCCTTGTCGGTACGGTAGCGGTCGAGACGTCTGAACTCCTCAGCAGTATCCTCAAGAAACGCGGCATCCGCCACGAAGTCTTGAATGCGAAAAACCATGCACGGGAAGCGGAAATCGTTGAAAATGCGGGACAACCGAACTCGGTTACGATCGCAACGAACATGGCCGGTCGTGGTACCGATATCAAGCTTGGACAAGGGGTCATCGAAAAAGGTGGTCTTTATATCCTCGGGACAGAACGTCACGAATCACGCCGGATTGATAACCAGCTCCGTGGTCGTGCCGGACGTCAAGGGGATCCGGGGGCATCCCAGTTCTATCTGTCACTCGAAGATGAATTGATGCGTCGTTTCGGATCCGATTCGCTGCAATCGATGATGGATCGTCTCGGAATGGATGATTCCCAACCCATCGAAAGCCGGATGGTCTCACGGGCCGTGGAATCGGCACAAAAACGGGTCGAAGGAAATAACTTCGATGCCCGGAAACAGGTTCTCGGATATGATAACGTCATGGCGGACCAACGGAAAGTCATGTACGCGGACCGGGCAGCGATTCTCGACGCCCAGTCGGTTTCAAATATCGTCCGTCCAATGATCGAACAGACGATTGAAGCGGGTGTCCATCAGTACACGCCAATCGAGTTCGTACCGGAAGAGTGGAGCATCGGTGCGTTAGCAGAGTGGGCGAACCAGACACTGGCGCTCGAAGAAAAAGTATCGGAGCAGGACTTGTTCGGCAAGGAACGCGAAGAAATCATCGAACTGTTAAAAGAACGGACTTTCGCCCATTACGAGCACAAACGCTCGGAAGTACCGGCAGAAGCGTTTGACGAGTTCGAGAAAGTCATCGTTCTCCGCGCCGTTGACCAGCACTGGATGAACCATATCGATCAGATGGATCAACTCCGTGAAGGGATTCACCTCCGTGCCTACGGTCAAAACGATCCGCTTCGTGAGTATCAATCGGAAGGTTCGATGATGTTTGATACGATGAACGCAGCGATTGCGGAAGAAGTGACACAGTTCGTTCTCCGTGCGGATCTTGATCCGAACTTGAAACGCGAAAAAGTCGTCAAAGACGAAGTCGCCGTTTCCGGTAAAGAGGACAAGGTCGTCAAAAAAGCACCGGTCCGTAAAAATCCAAATGAACAAATCGGACGTAACGACCCATGTTGGTGCGGATCCGGTAAAAAATATAAGAACTGTCACGGCCGTCAGGCATAAGTGACGAAGCGGCTGAGAGAGGCGGGAGATTCCTGCCTCTTTTGACGGAAAGAGAAGGTGGAACACAATGGAATTAGCAGAAATACGCAATACCGCCGAGTGGATGGAAAAGAAACTCGATGAATACAAGGCATCACTCGATCTCGAGAACAAAATCTCACGCATCGAGGAGCTTGAAAATGAGATGACATACCCGGACTTTTGGAACAATCAGGAGTCGGCGCAAAAAGTCATCGATGAATCAAACGGTCTGAAGGCAATGGTCGATAAATACCAGCACCTCGCAGACGGTCACGAAAACATCGTCCTGACGTACGAATTGATTAAAGAAGAGCCGGACGTCGAATTGCAGGAAGAACTGGAGTCGGAACTCGGCGACATCAAAAAGAAATTTGACGAGTTCGAACTGCAAATCCTGTTGAACGGCGAATACGATGCGAACAACGCGATTCTCGAATTGCACCCGGGAGCGGGCGGAACCGAGTCACAGGACTGGGCATCGATGTTACTCCGGATGTACCAGCGTTTCTGTGACAAGCAGGGCTGGAAAGTCGAAACGATGGACTATCAGCCGGGTGACGAAGCCGGTGTCAAATCGGTCACGCTCCGTATTCAAGGGCACAATGCCTATGGGTATTTGAAAGCGGAAAAAGGGATTCACCGTCTTGTCCGGATCTCGCCGTTTGATTCGTCAGGCCGTCGCCATACGTCGTTCGTGTCGTGTGACGTCATGCCGGAATTCAACGATGATATCGATATCGATATCCGCACGGAAGATTTGCGTGTCGATACGTACCGGGCATCCGGTGCCGGTGGACAGCACATCAATACGACGGACTCTGCCGTTCGGATCACACACATCCCGACAGGCGTCGTCGTGTCATGTCAGCAGGAACGGTCGCAAATCAAGAACCGTGAAGCGGCAATGAAGATGTTGAAAGCCAAACTCTACCAACGTGAAATCGAAGAGAAGCAAAAGAAACTCGACGAAATCCGCGGTGAAAAATCAGACATCGCGTGGGGCAGTCAGATTCGTTCGTACGTCTTCCACCCGTACAGCATGGTCAAGGATCACCGGACGAACTACGAAGTTGGGAATACGCAAGGGGCAATGGATGGCGACATCATGGGCTTCATCGATGCGTACCTGCGCTTAATGAATATGTAAGTCCATATTCCGCCGGCCTTTGTGTCGGCGGTTTTTTTCTACCAATCGATTCAGGAGGCGGAACAGATGCAGATTCGTACAGAAATATTCAAAGATGCGGCCGGAATCCGGCTTGTCCATCAAGCCGCGTTTGGTCAGCGGACGGAAGCCGATCTTGTCGAAGCGTTACGGGAAGACGAGGCGTCACTCCCGCACTACAGCCGCGTCGCCGTCACGGACAAGGGAGAGATTGTCGGACATGTCCTGCTGAGCCGGATTTACATCGAGGACATTCCGTCGCTCGCACTCGCGCCGGTCGGTGTCAAACCGCACTGGCAACGCAAAGGCATCGGGTCGGAACTGATCCGTCAAGTGATTGAAGATGCCCGGGAAGCCGGTGAATCGCATATCGTTGTCCTCGGTCATGACAGTTATTATCCGCAGTTCGGCTTCGAACGGGCTGTCGATTATGGCATCGAAGCGCCATTCCCGGTACCGACGGACGTCTTTCTCGTCATGCCGCTTGAACGACAGGCGTTAAAAGGGATTCGTGGTGTCGTCCGGTACTCGAAACCCTTTAGTGCGGTATAAGAGAACCACTGCGAGTTGCTCAGCCCTTCTAGTCGCTCCACTGTTTTTCCGCTAAAATGAAAAACGGGTTGTAGAACTTATATAAGGGGACATGTAACGTTATGACATCAACACGTCAGGAAGTCGTTCGCGACTATATTTATTTATTGCTCGGTTCTGTGTTTGTCGCCAGTGCGTTCAGTTTATTTTTGGCACCGAACCAGTTGGCCTCCGGAGGCGTCAGCGGTCTGTCGATCGTCTTAAACGATCTGTTCGGAATTTCACCGGGCTTGTTTCAGCTGATTGCCAATATCGTTTTGCTGGCCATCGGCTGGATGATTCTCGGGATGGGCTTCGGCGTCAAATCGCTCGTCGGCTCAATCTTTTTACCGGTCGTCATCCTGGTTTATGAACGGTTCGAGGTGCCGGCAGCGACGATGAATCCGATGCTTGCTGCGATCTTCGGCGGAGCCGGTGTCGGCATCGGTCTCGGTCTGATTTTTAAAGCCCGGGCCTCGACCGGCGGGATGGATTTGATTGCCCAGATTCTGCACCGCTTCACGAAAATTCCGCTCCATTTCTGTATCGCGTTGCTCGACGGGACGATCGTCATCAGTGCCGCAATCATCTTCTCGCTTGAAATCGGTTTGTATGCCCTCGTTGCCTTGTTCATTACGATCAAGATGATTGATGTCGTCCAACTCGGCATCACGAACGATAAGCTGGCGTATATCATCTCCGATCAACGGGAAGCGCTCGTCAAAGAGATTTTCCAGACGCTTGACCGGGGAGCGACGGAAATCGAAGCGGCCGGTGCCTTTACCCGGACACGCAAGCCGATGCTGATGGTCGTCGTCCGGCAGGGGGAAATCACGACGTTAAAGGAAATCGTCAAGCACATCGATCCGACAGCCTTTTTGGTCGTCAGTGAAGCCCATGAAGTGCTGGGACTTGGTTTTTCAGATGATAAACGGTACCGGAATGTGCCGTAATCGTTTGTTATTCGTGAAGTTTTTGTGAAATCACGCTTAAAAAGTAGCGATAACGGTTATACTCTAATAACAAACAACGTTATTTGGTACTTACTAAGGGGGATATACGGATGAAACTGAAAAAACTTTTACTCGCAGCCGGACTCGGTGCGACGCTTGTACTCGGTGCATGCGGCAGTGACGATTCAAGTTCGTCTGATACATCAAAAGACGAGTCGACGATGAGCGATGATTCGTCAAAAACAGAAACAGCGGTTGACGCTGAAAAAATCTTCGCCAACAACTGTGCTTCGTGTCACGGGAATAATCTCGAGGGAAATGTCGGACCGAACTTGACGAAAGTCGGAGCGAAATATTCTTCGGAAGAAATTCAAAAAATCATCAAAAACGGTAAAGGGCAAATGCCAGCCGGTATCCTGAAAGACGACAAAGAAATCGTCGCCGTTGCGGATTGGTTAGCTGACAAAAAATAATTATGTGATAGTATGGGGCTAGAGATGACGAACATGACAAATGTTCGCTGTCCGGCTCCCTTTTTTTATGTAAATCAGCCGGAAATGACATTTGATTGTAATGTGCTTAAAAATTGTTGCCTGTTATAATGGGGGTCGGTAGGCGTTAAGACCTATCTGATCAGCATCAGTAATCAAGTAAGGATGTGAAGTAAGTGATCAAGATGCAACAAGTCAGCAAAATTTATCCGAACGGTGTCACGGCACTTCGTGAAGTCAATTTGACGATCAACCAAGGCGAATTCGTCTATATCGTTGGTCCATCCGGAGCCGGGAAATCGACATTCATGAAAATGATGTATCGCGAAGAACGTCCGACAAGCGGTTCGTTTTTATTTAAAGGAATTGAAGTAGGTAAGTTGAAAAACCGCCAAATCCCCGAACTTCGTCGCCAAATCGGCGTCATCTTCCAAGACTTTAAACTACTCCCGTCCTTGACGGTTTATGAAAACGTCGCGTTCGCCCTTGAAGTTGTCGGGGAAGACCGCTCGCAAATCCGTAAGAAAGTGCTTGAAGTACTCGATCTCGTGAAGTTGAAGCACAAGGAACGGAACTATCCTGATGAATTATCCGGTGGAGAACAGCAACGGATCTCGATCGCGAGAGCCATTGTCAATCGTCCGTCACTTGTCATCGCCGATGAGCCGACAGGAAACCTTGACCCGGATACAGCATGGGAGATCATGGAAGTATTTGAAGAGATTTATCGCCGTGGGACAACGGTCGTAATGGCGACCCACAACCGAGATATCGTCAATAAGATGCGTCATCGCGTCCTCGCAATTGACGGTGGAAAAATCGTCCGAGACGAAGAGAAAGGAATGTACGGCTATGAAGTTTAATGGATTCCGTCATTTACGGGAAGGGGCAAAAGGTCTCGTCCGAAACGGCTGGATGACATTCGCTTCCGTCAGTGCCGTTACCGTGACCTTATTACTCGTCGGGATTTTTGCGATGGTCATGTTCAACGTCAACAAGATTTCCGATAACGTCGAAAAAGACGTCGAAATTCAAGTGTTCGTCGAACGAGAGTCCGATCAGGCAAAAATCGATGCAGTTGGAAAAAAACTAGAACAGATGCCGGGTGTTGAATCTGTTCGTTACAGCTCAAAAGAAGAAGAACTGGACCGCTTCAAGGAACAGCTTGGCGAAGGATCACAGGCCTACCAGTCGGTTGAGAAGGATAATCCGCTCCACGACCGGTATATCGTCAAGGCAACTTCACCAAATGAGACAGAAACTATTGCAAATACCGTCAAAAAAATGGAAAATATAGATAGTGTCGAATATGGCGAAGATTATGTTGAGAAGATGTTCAACTTCCTTGAAGGGGTTCGGATCGGCGGAATCATCCTGATTGTCGGTTTGACATTCATGGCGATGTTCCTCATTTCGAATACGATCAAGGTCACGATTTTCTCACGTCGCCGTGAGATTGAAATCATGCGACTCGTTGGTGCAAAAAACGGCTTCATCCGTGCACCGTTCTTCATCGAAGGACTGCTGATGGGGGTACTCGGGGCACTGATTCCGATTGCCGTCGTCTACTTCGGATACGAAGTGACGTACAATGCATTGCAACCACAACTCGTATCATTGAATGCCTCGATTTTCACCTTGATTCCACCGGGTGAACTGTCGATTCAAGTGTCTGTCATTCTGCTCGCACTCGGTGCCTTCATCGGTGTCTGGGGATCAACGACGTCACTTGGCCGTTTCTTGAAGATTTAAATTCTGAAAATCAAATAAAAGATAGAGGAGAGATGCTTCTCATGAAGGTCCGATTCTGTTCTACCGTCCTAAGCTTGGCATTAATTGGTTCAAGTGTATCCGTTCAGGCAACGTCCAAGGAAGATTTGTTGAAGGAACAACAGGAGGTCGAGTCCCGTCTGCAAGAGACGGAACAATCGCAGAATCAGACATCGGAGAAGTTGATCTTGACGAAACAGGAGCGCAAGGAAGCAAAAGCGCGCCTGGATGAAGTCAACAGCCGTCTGGAAGATTTAGCGAGTAAGATTGCGGATCAACAGGCGGCTGTTTCTGTTGCCAAAGAAGAACTGGCGATCGTCACCCGGGCCGTCAGTCAAACGGAATCGAAACTCCGGACACAGGAAAAATTGATCGGGGACCGGTTGCGGTCCGTCCAACGGGATGGGGATGTCAAATACATCGAAGTATTGCTCGATGCAAAGGACTTTGGAGATCTGATTTCGCGTTTCAGCACTGTCAGTGAAATCATCAAGCAGGATGACGGTGTCCTGCAGACCTATCAGGCAAACGTCAAACAATTAACCGAACAACGGTCCGAGCAGGAACTCGTACTCGGACAATTAAAAAAAGAGCAGCGGAAGCTGTTGATTTTGCAGACCCGGATCATCGCGGAATCCGAAGTCAAACGGACGTTGGTCGTCCGGTTGAACAGTCAGGTCGAACAGTTGCAACAGGAACAGTTCACGAAAGCGGAAGAAGCGGCGATCCTTGAAGACCAGCAACGTCTGATCAGCCGTCAGTTGGAAGAGTTGCGTGCGGCCGAACTACGGGCGCAACAGGAAGCAAAAGAACGTGCCGAAGCGGCGCAAAGAGCAGCCGCTGCCCGGGAAGCGGAGGCGGCAGCAGAAGCCGAGCGGCAGGCAGAGCAGAAAGCAAAAGCAGAAAAAGAACAGCAAGAACAAAATCAACCAGCGTCCCGTCCACCGACGGCTTCGGAACCGGTGACGGAAACACCTTCTGCCCAACCGGAGACATCGGAACCGGGCGCAATCGTAAAGCCTTTCCTGTTGCCTGTCACAGGTTATGTCTCGTCCCCGTTCGGTCCCCGCAACAACCCGTTGACCGGGAAGTCGGAACGGCACACCGGACTCGATCTCGTTAATGCCAAAGGGACGCCAATCAAAGCAGCGGCCGGCGGGATTGTCCTCCGGGCCGGCAGTGCAACCGGCTACGGAAATGTCGTCATGATTACGCATTTGATTGACGGCAAAGTCTGGACGACCGTTTACGGACACCTCGATTCGGTTTCTGTCAAAGCCGGACAAACGGTCATGCCGGGGGATATCGTCGGCAAACTCGGTTCAACCGGCTGGTCGACAGGGCCGCATCTCCACTTTGAGATCCATCGCGGTGAGTGGGCCGTCGGACAACCAAATGCGGTTGATCCGGCACCGTACATCTTATAACTTCAACGAGCGACTGACGAAAAGATAGGGTAACCTATCTTTTTTTGCTATACTGAAAAAAATAGCAGGTTTACACCAGAAACGAGGAATTACGCGTGAAAAAATCGACAACGGCCGTCATAGCGGTCAGTACGTTTGGTTTGGGTCTTGGAGCAGGGGCTGTCGGGATGTTAGCGGCAGGTGGAACGGATTCAGTGGCGACGAGTTCTTCGTCTAACGCAACGGGAGATTGGAAAAAAATTGATCAGGTCAGACAGATGATTTCCCAAAATTATCTCGAGGACGTGACGGATCAGGAGTTGCTCGAAGGGGCACTGACGGGAATGACGGAAGTCCTCGACGATCCGTATTCCGTCTACATGGACGAATCGGAAACGGCATCGTTCAACACGAATTTGTCGTCTTCATTCGAAGGAATCGGTGCGACCCTCGAACAAAAAGGCGAATCGATTGTCATCGTCTCACCAATCAAGGGATCGCCCGCTGAAAAAGCCGGTATCAAACCGGGGGATATTATTTTAGAAATCGACGGTAAATCAACAAAAGGACAGAAAACGGATCAAGCGGTCAAGAAAATCCGCGGCGAAAAAGGGACGAAAGTCGTCTTGACGATTCAACGCGGCGGTCAGGATCCGATGAAGATTTCGATCGTCCGCGATACGATTCCGATTGAAACCGTCTATTCGAAGACGGAAAAAGTCAACGGCAAGACGATTGGTGTCCTGCAGGTGACACAATTCTCGGATCCGACGGCAAAAGAGTTCGAGGAACAACTCGCAGCGCTCGAGGAGAAAAACATTGATGGACTCGTCATCGATGTCCGGGGAAATCCGGGCGGCCTGCTGACGGCCGTCTCGCAAATGATTGCGCCGTTCATTCCGAAAGAGACACCGATTTTCCAGGTGGAGGACAACAAAGGGGAACGGACGCAGGAATTCGGGAAAGCGGACGAGAAGAAACCTTATAAGCTCGTTGTCCTTGAAGACAGCGGATCGGCCTCGGCTTCGGAAATTCTGGCAGCCGGTCTCAAAGAAGGCGCCGGTGCGGAAGTGGTCGGGACGAAGTCGTTCGGGAAAGGAATCGTCCAAAGTGCCTATGATTTGAAAGACGGCAGTGATTTGAAGCTGACGACGAATAAATGGCTGACTCCGGACGGAAACTGGATTCACAAAAAAGGGGTCAAGCCGACAGTCGAAGTCAAGCAGCCGGATTACTTTAATGTGACGAAGATTCTAACCGATGACAAGACACTTGCGACTGGGGATTACGGCAAAGCCGTCGAGAACGCGCACCTGGTCCTCGAAGCAATCGGCTTCGATCCAAAAGGACAGGATGGTTACTATGGCGATACGATGAAGCAGGCCGTCGAGCGTCTTCAAAAAGAAGCGAAACTCGAAGTGACCGGTAAAATCGATCAAGTCACGGCGTCCGAAATGGAAACCCGTCTCCTGAAGAAACTGGAAGATGAAAAAAATGATGTCCAGCGCATCAAAGCACTGGAAGTCGCGGCACAATAACTCACAGAAAGAGGTCTGAATGAGCGTGGAATTACTCGATGGATTCGGTTGGACAGTGATTAGTCTCTTCGCTAGTCCAATCTTGTGGTTAGCAATTCTAGTCAGTTTTTTACTCAGTATGCGACGTGTCAAACGCGAACGGAATCTGTTCCGCTCACGCACGCGTAGCAAACGGACCGATGTCTTCGAAACGCTTGTTGCAGGCTTCGTCGTTGGTCTTGTCTTATCCGTCATCAGTATAAGTCTGACATTGACGGTCTCGTCAGAGTTTCTAATCGCCTTCATGGTGTTGACGTTCCTGGTTTTGTTGACGGGTATCATCCGCTTCAATTTACCGCTCGGACCGCTTGTCATCCTGGCAGGACTCACCTGGTTCATGACGAGTGACCGGATTGACGGTCTCCGCGATGTCAGCGTCAGCGATTGGATGCTGCTTGCGACCCTGTCGTTAGGTGCCGAATTGCTGTTGCTGATCTGGCGGGGGAAAAAGAATTTATCGCCGTCGCTCGTCTTATCGAAACGGGGACGTTACATCGGCGGGCTGTCGTCCAACAAACTGTGGCTGATTCCGCTCGTCGTCTTCGTGCCGGGAAGCAGTCTCGAAGCCTTGATTCCGCAGTGGTCGTTTCCGGAATTCGTTCCGATTGTCTTGTTCCTGCCGATCGGCTTCAGTTTCCTCTTTACCGGCCAGTTGCCGGACCAGTTGATCCGTCCCCTGATCAAAGGGCGGCTGATCACGTTCCTGTTGTCCGTCGTGCTCGCGGCAGGCGCCTTCCTGACCGGACAGGACATCTGGTTGTACGGGTTGCCGGTCCTGCTCATGATTCACCTGATTCTGCATCAGCGGACGAAACGACTTAACCGGTCCCAGACCCCGTTGTTCCTGAACGGTAAACGTGGGGTCGTCATTCTGGGAACGTTACCGGAGAAACCGGCTTCCGAGATGGGGCTTGTTCCGGGTGAAGCAATCTATAAAGTCAACGGAGAGTTCGTCGAGTCGGAGAAATCGTTTTATGAAGCGATTCAAAAACATAAACCGTACCTGCGTCTCGAAGTCATGAACCATAACGGAGACGTCCGGTTCGCACAGAGGGCCTTTTATGAACAGGATCACCACGATCTCGGGATTTTGTTCGTCAGTGAGCCCGGTAACAAACGGACGAAAATCCGGACGCTTCAGTGAGTCAAAATCAAAATCCAGCTCAAAAAAACAGTTCAGCCTACGGGCTGGACTTTTTCTTTTGGCGAAAAACGGGTAACTTCTAAGAGGAGCACTTCAAAGTCGAATGTTTGTTCGTAAAGTGGTACAATAAAAATAGATTTTGTGAACTGGATGAGGGGGAAGAATACGATGGATTTTGAGTTAGTATCACCATTTGAACCGGGTGGCGATCAGCCGGAAGCGATTAAAAAATTGATTGCAGGCGTCAAGAACGGTGAACGCCATCAGACGTTGCTCGGCGCGACAGGGACAGGGAAAACCTTTACCGTCTCGAACGTCATCAAAGAGATTAAGAAGCCGACGCTGGTCTTGGCACACAATAAGACGCTTGCCGGTCAGCTGTATTCGGAGTTCAAAGAGTTCTTCCCAAATAATGCGGTCGAATATTTCGTCAGCTTTTATGATTATTACCAACCGGAAGCCTATGTACCGTCGACGGATACGTTCATCGAAAAAGACTCATCAATCAACGATGAGATTGACAAGCTGCGTCACTCGGCGACATCTTCCCTGTTCGAACGGGAAGACGTCCTGATTGTCGCGTCGGTGTCGTGTATCTATGGTCTCGGTAATCCGGAAGAGTACAACAACCACGTGCTGTCGTTGCGTGTCGGAAACGAGATGGGACGAAACGAGATGTTGCGTCGTCTGATCGACATTCAATATGAACGAAATGATATCGACTTCCAGCGCGGGCGGTTCCGTGTTCGGGGTGATGTCGTTGAAATCTTCCCGGCGTCCCGCGATGAACAGTGTGTCCGGATCGAATTTTTTGGAGATGAGATTGAACGGATCCGTGATATGGACCCATTGACAGGGGAAATCATTGCCGACCGGGAACACATTTCGATTTTCCCGGCATCCCACTTCGTGACGGGGGATACCCGTCTGCAAAAAGCGATTACGAACATTGAGGCTGAGCTCGAAACGCAACTCGCGAAGATGCGCGAAGACGGCATGTTGCTCGAAGCCCAGCGTCTCGAACAACGGACGAACTACGATCTCGAGATGATGCGCGAGATGGGCTACTGTTCCGGAATTGAAAACTATTCCCGTCACTTGAACTTAATGCCACCGGGCTCGACACCGTATACGCTGATCGACTATTTCCCGAAAGACTTCTTACTCGTTGCCGATGAGTCGCACGTCACATTGCCGCAAATCCGCGGTATGTATAACGGAGACCAGGCACGGAAACAAGTTCTCGTCGATCACGGTTTCCGTCTGCCGTCGGCGAAGGATAACCGGCCGCTCCGGTTCGAGGAGTTCGAAGAGAAGGTCAGCCAAGCGATTTATATCTCGGCGACACCGGGTCCTTACGAAATCGAACATACAAAAGAGATGGTCGAACAGATCATCCGGCCGACCGGACTCGTTGATCCGACAATCGAGATTCATCCGATCACGGGACAAATCGACTACTTGATGGATAACATCCGGGAGCGTGTCGCGAAAAATGAGCGGGTGCTCGTGACGACGCTGACGAAAAAAATGTCGGAAGACTTGACGGACTATCTGAAGGAACATGGCGTCAAGGTCAACTATATGCACTCGGAAATCAAGACCCTCGAACGGATTGAAATCATCCGCGACCTGCGGCTCGGCAAATACGATGTCCTCGTCGGGATTAACCTGTTGCGGGAAGGACTGGATATTCCGGAAGTCTCGCTCGTGACGATTCTCGATGCCGATAAAGAAGGATTCCTGCGTTCGGAACGGTCGCTGATTCAGACGATCGGCCGGGCCGCCCGGAACTCGGAAGGACACGTCATTCTCTTTGCCGATAAGATGACCGACTCGATGCAGCGGGCCATTGATGAAACTGAACGGCGGCGCAACATTCAGCTCGCCTTTAATAAAGAGCACGGCATTACGCCGAAAACGATTCAAAAAGATGTCCGGGGTGTCATCAGTACGACGATTGAAAGTGATGATACCGTCGAGAAACTCGAGAAGTTCAATAAACTGAAAAAACCGGAACGCGAAACATTGCTCGAACAGCTCGACCAAGAGATGCGTCAAGCGGCAAAAGACATGCAGTTTGAACGGGCAGCAGAATTGCGTGACCTTATCTTAGAATTGAAAGCAGGTGCCTAAGTTGGCAGAAAAAAAGAACAAGATCATCATCAAGGGCGCTCGCGTCAATAACTTACAAAACATCGATGTCGAAATCCCACGCGATCAGCTCGTCGTCTTGACGGGCTTATCGGGATCGGGGAAATCATCGCTCGCGTTTGACACGATTTATGCGGAAGGGCAACGACGGTATGTCGAAAGTCTGTCCGCTTACGCCCGTCAGTTTTTAGGTCAGATGGACAAACCGGATGTCGATGCGATTGAAGGACTCAGTCCGGCCATTTCAATCGACCAAAAGACAACGAGTAAAAACCCGCGGTCGACGGTCGGGACGGTCACGGAAATCTATGACTACCTCCGTCTGCTGTATGCACGGATCGGGAAACCGATCTGTCCGAATCATGGCATCGAAATTTCGAGCCAGACAATCAGTCAGATGGTCGACCAAGTGATGGAACTGCCGGAACGCAGCCGTCTGCAAATTCTCGCGCCGATCATTTCCGGACGAAAAGGCGCTCATGTCAAAGTCTTCGAAGATTTGAAAAAAGAAGGTTTCGTCCGCGTCCGTGTTGATGGAGAAACGATTGATTTGACGGATGACATCGAACTCGAGAAAAATAAAAAACATTCGATTGAAGTCGTCGTCGACCGGGTCGTCGTTCGTCCGGACGTCGAAGCCCGCCTGGCGGATTCGCTTGAGACGGCACTTCGTCTCGCTGACGGTCGCGTCATCGTCGATACGATGGACGGGAACGAACTGTTGTTCAGCGAACACCATGCCTGCCCGATCTGCGGTTTCTCGATCGGTGAACTTGAACCACGCATGTTCTCGTTCAACTCACCGTTTGGTGCCTGTACATCATGCGACGGTCTCGGAACGAAACTGGAAGTCGACGTCGATCTCGTCGTGCCGCATCCGGATAAGTCGCTTAACGAAGGGGCGATTATCGCCTGGGAACCAACCAGTTCCCAATACTATCCGCAACTATTGGCAGCGGTCTGCAGCCACTTCAACATCGATATGGATACGCCGTTCGAACAGTTGTCGGAAGAACACCGCGATATTCTATTGAACGGTAGCAGTAAGGAAGAAATTCAGTTCCGCTATGAAAATGACTTCGGGATGGTCCGGAATACATCATTGTTCTTTGAAGGCGTCTTGAATAACCTGCAGCGTCGCTTCAAAGAGACGTCATCGGACTACATCCGCGAACAGATGGAAGGGTACATGGCGAAAAAGGCTTGTCCGACGTGTAAAGGACACCGTTTGAAACGTGAATCCCTCGCCGTCAAAGTGTCAGGAATCCACATCGGTGACGTGACGAAGATGTCCGTCAAACAAGCCGTCGTTTGGTTTGAAGAGTTACCAAGTAAATTATCGGAAAAAGATCAGACGATTTCCCGGATGATCGTCCGCGAAATTCATGAACGGTCGTCGTTCCTCGAAAACGTCGGGTTGGATTATCTGACGATCTCGCGTGCTGCCGGCACATTATCCGGTGGGGAAGCGCAACGGATTCGTCTTGCGACACAAATCGGTTCGCGTTTGACAGGCGTTCTCTATGTCCTTGATGAACCGTCCATCGGACTCCACCAACGCGATAACGACCGCCTGATCAATACGTTGAAGACGATGCGCGATCTCGGAAATACGTTGATCGTCGTCGAACACGATGAAGATACGATGATGGCGGCGGATTACCTGATTGATATCGGACCGGGAGCCGGCGATCACGGCGGATTCGTCACGGCAGCGGGGCGTCCGGAAGAATTGATGCAGGATCCGAACTCATTGACGGGACAATACCTCTCCGGCAAGAAGTTCATTCCGGTCCCGTCTGAACGGAAACAACCGGACGGTCGGGCCTTACGAATCCATAAAGCATCGGAAAACAATTTAAAAAACGTCGATGTCGACATTCCGCTTGGATTGTTCGTTGCCGTGACCGGGGTATCCGGTTCCGGGAAATCGACATTGATCAATGAGATTCTCTACAAGACGATTGCCCATGAGATGAACCGGGCAAAAGAAAAACCCGGAGCGCACAAAGGGATTTCCGGACTCGATCAAATCGATAAGGTCATCGATATCGATCAGTCGCCGATCGGTCGGACACCTCGTTCGAACCCGGCAACCTACACCGGTGTCTTCGACGATATCCGTGACGTCTTTGCGTCGACGAACGAAGCAAAACTCCGCGGCTACAAAAAAGGTCGCTTCAGTTTCAACATCAAAGGCGGACGCTGTGAAGCCTGCCGCGGCGACGGAATCATCAAGATCGAGATGCACTTCCTGCCGGATGTTTACGTGCCGTGTGAAATCTGTCACGGTAAACGCTATAACCGGGAAACGCTGGAAGTGAAATATAAAGGCAAGACGATTGCCGATGTGCTTGAGATGACAGTCGAAGATGCGTTGGAATTCTTTGAAAAGATTCCGAAAATCAGCCGGAAACTGCAGACGATTGCCGACGTTGGTCTGACATACATGCGCCTCGGACAACCGGCGACGGAACTGTCCGGCGGAGAAGCACAGCGGGTCAAGCTGGCATCCGAATTGCATAAACGTTCGACCGGGAAAACGATTTATATTCTCGATGAACCGACGACAGGACTGCACGTCCACGATATCGCCCGGTTGCTGAAAGTCTTGCAACGACTTGTCGACAACGGGGACACGGTGCTCGTCATCGAACACAACCTGGATGTCATCAAAACAGCCGACTATTTGATCGATCTCGGACCAGAGGGCGGAGACGGTGGCGGGAAGATTGTCGCGACCGGGACACCGGAAGAAATCGCAGCGGTCAAGGAATCCTATACAGGTCATTACCTGGCACCTGTTCTCGAACGAGACACGGCCCGAATCAAATCGTGAAACTTTTTTGATTCAGGAATCGTAAAAAGGGAAGTAAGGAAAGTAGAACGAAGTAAATAAGCAAGTCACATCGATTAACGTGTACCAGATCAGAGGAGGGAACTATTGATGAAGCAAGATATGCGCCAACTGATACTTGAACAAGTGAAAGAAGGAAAGCTGACGATTGACGAAGCGCTCGACAAACTCGAACGGCTTGAGGCAATCGATCAGCACCCGTCGTCGGCAAGTGAGCATAAATATGTGGACGAACCGGAACAATACGACCGGGTTGATCATTATACGGTCGATTCTTTGACAACAAAGGTCATGTCAGCTTTTGACGGCCTCGTCAACCGGATTAAAGAGAGTGACTTGTCACTCAATCAAACGTCCGGACCGAACGTCACGTACGTCAAACAATTCCCGTTCAGTGGTGAGACGATTCATTTGGACTTATTTAATGCCAATGCCATCGTTGAACCCGGTGACCTGGAAGAGTGTGAGTTGACCGTTACGGGTCGCCCGCTCCGTCAAGTGAACGAAGAACAGGCACTGGAACAGCTGCAGGCAGCACTTCAGCACTCTGTCTCTGCGAATACGTTATCGATTCGTTTAAAAGACAAACGTGTTCGGGCGACGGTTCATTTGAAGATTCCACGCCGTCACTATGAATCATTGATCTTGCAGACGTTAAACGGGGAAGTGACGTTGTCGTCACTCGATGCGACGTCGGTGCAACTGATGACAGCAAACGGACGGATCCATGTCCGCGACCTGTTCAGTGAAGACGTGAAGACATCAACAGCCAACGGTTCGATTGAAATCGAAGAATCGGAAATCAAGTCGTTAAAAGCGAAGACCGCCAATGGTCAAGTCATCGCGACCGGTGTATTTGAACGCTCTGAACTGAAGACGGCGAACGGAAACGTCCGTTGTGAACTGAAGACGGTGCAGGACGCGAAGATTCAAGCCTCATCACTTGCGGGAAGTATCGCCTTGATGTTACCGCACGGTGCGGAAGTCTATGGTGAACTGGAAACGAACTTTGGCGGGTTGAACTGTAACCTCGATGAGATGGAATTGATCCGTGATCAAAAAGAAGTCGTCAACCGGAAACTCCACTTCCTGTCAGGTCGTGGACGGACGCCGAAGATTGAAGTCGCTGCCGATACGAAGACGGGTACCATTTCCGTCACACACGGTGTGCACTTGAGTCCGCAAGCCTTATAATCCGAGTCCTGTCCCTTGATTCATAAGGGGCAGGATTTTTTTGCCGAAAAAAAAGACGACCCGCTATCATAAGATAGGGAGTCGCCGGATGGAAAAGTGGTCCTGCTTAATAATCGTAATCTTGATCCATCATCGGATCGTCAAGATTCATGTTTTCGAAGTTATTCATGTCATACCCAAACGATAAGAGCGTGATGACGCCGATGATTCCGAGAACGATCGAGAGAATGATCAAGGCAATCCCCATCCAACTCTTCCGGCGTGAACGGTTCCAGTAGAAAATAATGGCTAAAATATACGAGATGAACGAACCACTGATGAAGATTCCGATAATCGAGATGATGAAGAATAATAATGCCGTTTGATCCTGATTCCGCGAATACGCTTTCCACATATCGATCAAGGCGATGATCAGATAAACAAAGCCGACGATGGCGAGAATTGCGAATAAAATCATGATGATAATAATGCCGATTCCGCTGCCTGTTGATTCCATCATAATAAAACCTCCTTTTTTTCCTATCTGTACTCCATTCCCAAGATTGCCCACTTCTAATCGAAATCCTTGATTTTGAGAAAAATATGGTACAATACTTCAAGTGAAAGGGGCTGATTGAGCGTGCAACCAAAAGTGCGAACAGCTGAAATCGTAAAGCAATTCAATTTAAAAATTGTCACCGGAGAAGAAGGACTGCACCGTCCGATTCTGACGGCTGATCTTTGTCGACCGGGTCTTGTCCTCGCCGGATATTACGCCTATTATCCAGCAGAACGTCTGCAGATTCTTGGGAAAACGGAATTGACGTTTTTCAACAACCTGACGTATGAGGAACAGCTCGAACGGGCAAACGTTCTCTGTACGGATGAGACACCGGGAATTTTGATTACACGTGGTTTTGATGTACCGGAAGCAATCGTCAAGGCAGCGGACGAAACGAATGTCCCTCTTTTGACGACGAAGGGACATACGACATCGGTCGAATCACAAATTACGAACTTCCTTGAAGCGGAACTGGCACCGACGACGGCGATGCACGGCGTGCTCGTCGATATTTACGGGGTCGGTGTCTTCATCAAAGGGGCAAGCGGCGTCGGGAAATCCGAGACAGCCCTTGAACTCGTCAAACGGGGACACCGTTTGGTCGCCGATGATTCGGTCGAGATTCGTCAGACCGGCGACGGGATTCTCGTCGGGACAGCTCCGAAATTGATTCAGCATCTGCTTGAAATCCGCGGAATCGGTATCATCGATGTCATGACCTTATTCGGTGCCGGTGCCGTTCGTTCGCACAAAAAAATCAGCCTTGTCTGTAATTTAGAAATTTGGGATCAGGCGAAAGTCTATGACCGGGTAGGACTGGACCAGGAAACCCTGCAAATCATTGATACGGAAATCCCGTTCTTAACGATTCCGGTTCGTCCCGGACGAAACTTGGCTGTCATCATCGAGGTGGCGGCGATGAACTACCGTCTGAAGAACATGGGCATCAACACGGCAGAAGAGTTTGCCGGTCGTCTTGCAAAAGCGATTGAAGACGGGAACGGTGGTCTATGATGGGAACATTAGCGAGTGTCCAACCGACGTTTGATCGCGTCGCCATCGAGTTAGGCCCGATTCCGATTTACTGGTACGGGATTGTCATTGCACTTGGCGCGGTCGTCGGTCTGATGATTGCCATCTTTGAATCCAAACGGATCGGCTTTAACGAAGAATATGCCGTCGATGTCGTCATCTGGTCGATTCCGATCAGTATTATCTGCGCCCGGATTTATTATGTCGCGTTTGAATGGGATTATTATGGTCAAAATCTCGATCAAATCATCAACATCCGCCAAGGCGGGATTGCGATTCATGGTGCCATCATCGGTGCGATTTTGACCGTTCTGATTTATACGCGCAAGAAAAACATCTCGTTTTGGCAAATTGCCGATATTTTGGCACCGTCGCTCTTATTCGGACAAGCGGTCGGTCGCTGGGGCAACTTCTTTAACCAGGAAGCCCACGGCGGAGAAACGACATGGACATTCCTGCAGGATACGTTGCACTTACCGGACTGGATCGTCAATCAGATGTATATTGACGGGGTCTACTACATTCCGACGTTCTTATATGAAAGTATCTGGAACATCATCGGTGTCATCCTGTTGATTGTCTGGCGGATGAAGTTCAATCCGCGCCGCGGTTATGTGTTCCTCGGTTACCTGATCTGGTATTCGATTGGCCGTTTTTACATCGAAGGTTTACGGACGGACAGTTTGATGATGGGAGGCGGACTGCGGACCGCGCAAATCGTCTCGATCTGTTTGATTGTCTTTGGTCTGATCATGCTGTTTATCCGAAAAAATGCCGTCCGTTATTTGGACGGAACAAAACGGGAGGCGAAATGAACCGATGATTCAAACGATTCTCTTTGATCTCGACGGGACGTTGATTGATACGAATCCCCTCATTTTAAAAAGTTTTGCCCATACGCTCGATTATTATTATCCGGACCGGACGTTTACGGAAGCAGAACTGCTTCCGTTCATCGGACCGACGCTTGAAAAGTCATTTTCAGAAATGAACGCGGACCAGTGGAAAGAGATGGTCGCGTTTTACCGGAGTTACAACATCGCGATGCATGACGCACTTGTTCTTGAGTATCCGGGTGTTCTCGACGGATTACGCCGATTGAAGGAACAAGGCTACAAGATGGCGATTGTCACGTCGAAGAGTCGCCGCGTCGCGTTAAAAGGAATCGAACTGTTTGGACTTTCCCATCTGTTTGACGCGGTCATCGCGGCAGATGATGTGACGGAAGAGAAACCGGCTGTCGAACCGTTTGAAAAGGCGATGGCATTACTCGGTTCGACACGCGAAGAAACGATCATGGTCGGTGACAATGATACGGACATCCACGGCGGAAAGAATGCCGGTCTGAAAACCGTTGCCGTCGGCTGGGCGATTAAAGGACGTCCGTATCTCGAAGCATTGGAACCGGATGTCATCATCGATTCGATGGAACAGTTGAGTGACTGGATCGAGGCCGAAAATGCCAAGGCGGACTGACCGGTATCACGTCGGGTCAACGAACCCGCTTTGGCATATGTACCGGACGGTGTCGTTCTTCAAAGTGATGTGGTGTTTTACGATCATCACGATCGGCCGGTTCTCACCGTCGCTTCGTTTCAAGAACAGTCTCTACCGGACGTGTTTACGGATGAAAATCGGTGACCGGACGGCACTCGCTCTGATGGTCATGCCGGATACGATGTTCCCGGAACGGATTACGATCGGCTCCAATACGATCATCGGCTTTAATACGACGATTCTTTGTCACGAATATTTGACGACGGAATACCGGATCGGCAACGTGACAATCGGAAATGATGTGTTGATTGGCGCGAACGTGACGATTTTACCCGGTGTGACAATCGGGGACGGTGCGATGGTCGGAGCCGGTTCCGTCGTCCATCGGGATATTCTGCCCGGAGAACGGGTGTCGAGTCAGCCGCTCCGCCGGCACGAAATGTGACGAAAATGTGAGAGGAAGGAGAGGACGAGATGAATCAAATCCGCTTTACGTACAAAACAGGAAAGTATTTCGGAAGATTATTTGCCGAACGTCCGCAAGGATTGGTCGTCGAGGTACTGGCCGTCGAGAAACACCCGATTCAAGGTGACTTGCACAATCCGAATCAGGTCGACGTGCCGCTCTTCCATGTCCGTACTGCCTTACACCCGCACGAAAAAGTAACGGTTGCTCCCGGTGTCGTTTATGCCTATGAAGGCGAGATTCCGAGCTACGCCGAAAGCTTACGCCAAGCGTTCGATAAAGAAGTTGAACGATTGAATGGACAAAACCCGCAAGCGGATGCTTTCGTACAAAAATGCTTGGAGAATTACAAGGAACTGGAATCGATTTATGCGAAACGTTGGGGATAAACCCCGGCGTTTTTTTCTGTTGCAACGGTTTCCGAGATAGGTTATTCTTGTCTCTGCAACTACGAAACCAGATTTAGATCTATGGGGGCTTGAATCATGATGGAATTAACTGAATACAAAGCAGACCCCTTTGCGATTACAACGCGCCAAGCGGAGCTTTTTTATTTCCGCGGACGGAAGGCGCACCGGGAAGGGCGACTGGAAGAGGCGGTTTATCACCTTGATGAAGCAACGACGCTTCAGCCGAGTGATGTCCGTTATCTTTTACGTTACGCTCGTGTTTTGTTCGAGACAGGCGAAATCAATCATGCCAATGATGTCTTGAAACAAGTGCGGACGCTCGACCAGTCAAATACCGAATCATTATTTTATTTAGCGAATAACTACGCGCATGTCTCCTTATATGAAGAGGCGAAAAATTATGCGCTTGAATATTTATCCAGTGCACCAAACGGGAAACACGCAGAGGCATCGGCCGCGCTCGTGGAATTAATCGATCTCGAACAAGAGATGGAAGATGACGATGAGGATGAATTGATTCGTTTACATGCTCAGGCACAACGTCAAATCGACAAAGGGATGCTCTTTGCGGCGCAGGAAACGCTCGAATCCCTGATCGTCCAGTACCCGACCTTCTGGCCGGCCTACAACAATCTTGCCATCGTCGAGTTTTACCTCGGAGAAAATGACCGGGCGTTTGCTTCACTGGAACAGGTCCTCGATGGAAATCCGGGAAACTTGCATGCTCTCTGTAACACGCTCGTGCTGTTGCATGAGATGGGACAGGATGAAGAAGCACACCGGTTGTCGAACAAACTCGAGCACGTCCGCTCCTTCAACCTTGAGACGCGCTACAAGGTCGCGTCAACGCTTGCGATCATCGGTCGTCACGATTTGGCCTACGAAGAACTGAAGTTACTGGAACGCCGCGGTTACCGTGGAGACCCGTTGTTCGGACACTGGCTGTCGATCTCAGCTTTCAAGACGGGACACGTCGAAGAAGCAGCTGCGTTCCTTCAATCAGAAGAAGCGCAAAGTATGCGGGAAGAACAGGAAGCTTACGACATCCGTCATAACCTTCAGTTCCGCTCGGCCTTGATCCAAGCCTTGAAGACGGAAGACGACGTCTCACGGATTTTTACGGCGTTGTTACTCGGCAAGCTGAACGATGAAGAAGCCAAGCTCGCATTATCGATGATGCCGGAAGTAACGGATCATCCGGACGTCCTCCTGCTGACGGAACAAATCATTCATGAGATGAAAGGGGAGCACGACGTCGTCGATGCCCGGATTCACCGTGCCTTGATGACGATTCGTCTGGCGGAACGATTCGTCTCGGATGAAGAACGGATGAGCCTCGAAGGTGATTTTTACGAACGGTTTGCGCGACTCGTTTTAAGCGGTGAGACGTTTGATTCGGTCGAACAGTCGGCTGCGGCTCTGATTTATTTATTCCACGATGTCCGTGACGGCATGTTGATTGAAGACTGTGCGGCACTCGTTCACGTTTCCTTTGATGATGCGGCAGCAGCGATCCGTTCCTATCAACGCGTTTTGAACCCGGCTCGTGCAAAGTGTTAGACGTTTGTACGATTCTCACCTATACTCAAGTTACAACGAAAATACAGATGGGGTGGAATCATGACAGAAACTGAACAGAAAATTTATGACGTCATCATTATTGGTGCCGGTCCGGCCGGCATGACAGCAGCACTTTACGCATCACGTGCAAACCTTTCGACTTTGATGATCGAACGCGGTATTCCGGGCGGACAGATGGCCAACACGGAAGATATCGAAAACTATCCCGGTTATGACAGCATCTTAGGACCGGATCTTTCACAAAAAATGTTCGACCACTCAAAAGCGTTCGGCGCAGAGTATGCGTACGGCGACGTACGCAGCATTGAAGACGGTCCGGCATTCAAGACCGTCCATGCTCACAACAAGGATTACCATGCCCGCGCGATCATTATCGCTTCGGGAGCGCAGTACAAGAAAATCGGTGTTCCGGGTGAGGAAGAACTCGGCGGACGCGGAGTATCATACTGTGCCGTCTGTGACGGTGCGTTCTTTAAAGAAAAAGAATTGTTCGTCATCGGTGGCGGCGACTCGGCTGTTGAAGAAGGTGTCTACCTGACACGCTTCGCGAAAAAAGTCACGATCGTTCACCGTCGCGAAGAATTACGCGCGCAAAAAATTCTTCAAAAACGGGCATTCGACAATCCGAAAATCGACTTCATCTGGAACCATACGGTCAAACAGATCAACGAAGATAACGGAAAAGTCGGCGGCGTTGAATTGATCAATACGAAAACAGCGGAAACGACGACGTATCCGATTGATGGTGTCTTCATCTACATCGGGATGAACCCGATCACAGGATATGTTCAGGATCTCGGCATTCTGAACGATCAAGGCTATGTCGTGACGAACGAAGGCATGGAAACGAACATCAAAGGTATTTTTGCAGCCGGCGATGTCCGTGAAAAAACACTTCGTCAAGTCGTGACAGCAACAAACGATGGTTCGATTGCGGCGCAAAACGCGCAACACTATATCGAAGCGTTGCTTGAACAATTACAGGAATCATCACAAGTCTAATTCAAGATCCAGCTTGGTTGGGAAGCTCTTCCATCAAGCTGGCTCTTTTTTTATGTTATACTGAAACGAGAGTAAAAAATACACACGGAACTGTTGTCTGGAGGGCGAAGAGATGGAACAGAATCAACCGCAACTGGTCATCATTACAGGAATGAGTGGCGCCGGAAAAACGGTCGCAATGAACAGCTTTGAAGACTTGGGCTATTTTTGTGTCGACAATTTACCGCCGACGTTATTGCCACAATTGATTGAAGTGATTGGGCAGGTGCGTCCGAAAATCGCCGTTGCCATCGATACACGGGCTCGTGATTTCATTGACAGCTTCTTTGTCGTCTATGAAGATTTGAAGAAAACGAATCTGCAAATCCGGATGTTGTATCTGGATGCCCGCAATGATGTACTCGTCCGCCGGTATAAAGAATCCCGCCGGTCGCATCCGCTCGCACCGACGGCTTCGCCGTTGATCGGCATCGAACGGGAACGGACATTGCTCGAAGGGTTCCGCGATAAAGCCCAGTTGCTGATGGATACGAGTGACATCAAACCGCTCGCCTTAAAGGAACGGATTTTAAAAGAGTTTACCGAAGGGGAACGGATTCCGTTCACCGTCAACGTCATGTCGTTCGGATTTAAGCACGGCCTGCCGCTCGACGCTGATCTCGTCTTCGATTTACGTTTCTTACCGAACCCGTTTTACATTCCGGAACTCCGACCGAAGACCGGTCTCGATCTTGAAGTCTCGTCGTACGTCATGCAGTGGCCGGAAGCGAAGCTGTTTTATAAAAAGCTCGTCGACATGCTCGAATTCCTGATTCCCCAGTATGAGCGGGAAGGAAAATCACAGCTCGTCGTCGCGCTCGGCTGTACCGGCGGCAAACACCGGTCGATTACGTTTGCCGAAGCGATCAGTAAAGAGTTTAAGAACCAATACCATATCGTGACGAATCACCGGGATTATGTCCACGCGAAGGAGGAGAAATAATGAAATGGGAACGAAAAGTCGTCGCCATCGGCGGAGGAACGGGCCTATCGACTCTCTTGCGCGGGTTAAAACACTATCCGCTTGATATCACGGCCATCGTCACCGTCGCCGACGACGGGGGCAGTTCCGGCCGTCTGCGGACAGAGTTTAACATGCTACCACCGGGCGATATCCGGAACGTCATCGTTTCGCTCTCGAAATCGGAGACACTGATGGACCGGATCATGCAGTACCGCTTTGAGACGGGAGAAGGGCTGCACGGTCACTCACTCGGTAATTTGATGCTGACGGCAGCGACGCAACTCTGTAACGGCTCCTTCGTCGAAGCGATCGGTGTCATGGGACAACTCTTGAATGCCGAAGGGAAAGTCTATCCGGCGACGGAACGGACGATTACGTTATGTGCCGAGTTTGAAGACGGAACGATTGTCAAAGGAGAATCGCTGATTCCGAAAGTCGGCAAAGTCATCGAGCGGATTTTTCTCGAGGAAGAGGATGTCCGTCCGGTTCCGGAAGCGATTCAGGCGATTCTCGATGCCGACGTCATCGTCCTCGGTCCCGGCAGTCTCTATACGAGTGTCATTCCGAACGTCCTGATTGAGGAAATCCGGGACGCCATCAGTCAATCGCTTGCGCCGGTCGTCTATATTTGTAACGTCATGACGCAACCGGGTGAGACGACGGCCTTTACGGCAAATGATCACTTGAATGTGTTGGAACGATTCCTCGGTAAAGGGGTGATTGATACAATCATCGTCAACAACGAATCGATTGATGTCAGTTATCTGCGGAAGTATCAAAAGGATCATGCCGACATCGTGACCTATGATGAATCAAGTTTTGAAGAAGCAGGAATTGAAGTACTCGCGGACGATATCGTGGATTATAACCACCACTTCATCCGTCATGACTCAGATGCTGTCGCAAGCCTCGTCATGCGGAAAGTTCTATCCATCCGACGTGTGCGTCAATTCGAAGGGAAGGAGGAACTGACGTGAGTTTTGCATCAGAAGTCAAAAAAGAGTTAACGCAAATCGCGATCACCGATCATGAAATGAAGGCGGAACTTGCTGCCTTGGCCCGGATGAATGGAGCGATCTCATTTGGACTCGGACGTGGACTGACACTGGATATCTCGACGGAAAACGCATCGATTGCCCGCCGTATTTATTCCTTGCTCAAACGGGCCTATGCCGTCCATCTGGATTTACTTGTCCGGAAAAAAATGCGTCTGAAGAAAAATAATGTCTATATCGTCCGCGTCAAACAACAGGCGGATAAGATTTTACAAGACCTTGGTATTTTAGGGGAAGGGTTTACGATGATCCGTTCGATCAGTAATTCGATCGTCAACGACGAACGGCGTGCACGGGCCTATCTGCGCGGTGCCTTTTTAGCCGGAGGCTCGTTGAACAATCCGGCGACGTCTTCGTACCATTTGGAAATCTTCAGTCTGTACGAAGAACATAATGCTGCCTTACGCAGCCTGACGAATCAATTTGATTTGAATGCAAAAGCGATTGAACGGAAAAAAGGACATATTCTCTACATCAAGGAAAGTGAGAAGATTTCTGATTTTCTGAAGCTCGTCGGGGCGACGTATTCGATGTTACGGTTTGAGGATGTCCGGATTTTAAAAGATATGCGGAATTCGGTCAACCGGCTCGTCAACTGTGAGACGGCGAACCTCAACAAAACCGTCGGGGCGGCGTTACGCCAGGTCGAGAACATTAAGTTTCTCGAACGGACGGTCGGACTTGATGTCTTGCCGGACAAATTAAGAGAAATCGCCATCTTGCGGGTGACACATCAAGACGTAACCTTACAGGAACTCGGTGAGATGGTCGAGAGTGGTTCCATCTCGAAATCCGGGATCAATCATCGATTGCGCAAGATTGATCAAATTGCGGATAAAATCCGAAACGGCGAGTCGATGACCGGGGCTCTTTAGGGAGTAACTTGCGAGATGAACCATAGTCTACTATAATATATAGTCGATGCAACTAAATGTTCGAATTAAGGAGTTTTTGAAATGGCTAATGAGAAAAAACGTATTTCGCTGACAGTTGATGCGAAGTTTGATGAAGTGCTTACGAAAAAAGCGAAAACGATCGGTGTACCAAAAAGTACGCTCGTCGCCTTTGCGACATCGTTGTTCCTAAAACAATTGCAGGCGGAAGAAGAACTTTCACCTCATGCGAACGGAATCTACACATTGATTCGCGAAAACCACGATATCGTATCTGATATCACAGATTTGATCGACTAAACAACAGGGATCTCTGTTCTGTGTCTGTTCCGAGAGGGGCGGGCAACGGACGGAGGTCTTTTTTTGTACACACAAAAAAAACCGTCCTCGCAATCTGCGAAGACGGTCAGGTGAAGATTAAGCACGTTCCATGACGCGGTCGATTAAACCGTAGTCAGCTGCTGCTTGAGCAGACATGAAGTTATCGCGCTCTGTATCACGCTCGATGACTTCAAGTGGTTGTCCTGTGTTTTCAGCCATGATTTTGTTGAGGTGCTCACGCATTTTGATGATGCGTTCTGCATGGATTTTGATGTCCGATGCTTGACCTTGTGTACCACCGAGTGGTTGGTGGATCATGATTTCAGCGTTAGGAAGAGCGAAACGTTTTCCTTTAGCGCCGGCTTGGAGCAAGAACGCACCCATTGAAGCAGCCATTCCGATACAAATTGTTGAAACTTGTGGTTTGATGAAGTTCATCGTATCGTAAATCGCCATACCTGCTGTGATTGAGCCGCCCGGGCTGTTGATGTAAAGTGAGATTTCTTTATCTGGATCTTCTGCTGCTAGGAAAAGTAACTGGGCAACGACTGAGTTGGCGACGTTGTCGTCAATCGCGCTCCCGAGAAGGATGATGCGGTCTTTCAGCAAACGGGAATAGATATCGTAAGCACGTTCCCCGCGGTTGGTTTGTTCGATGACTGTTGGAATTAACATAGTCTTTGCCTCCTTATGGTTGGTATGTAGCACATATTCGACTTGTCCTTATCATAATCCTTTGGTCAATATTGGTCAAAAGATACGCTGTTGGTTTTATATATTTTTCCTGAAACAGTGGCTGCTAAACATATCAGTATAGAAAAAAGGCAATACCGTAAACGGCATTGCCTGAAGATTCAAGTATGGTACACCCGGAGAGATTTGAACTCCCGACACCTGGTACCGGAAACCAGTGCTCTATCCCCTGAGCTACGGGTGCATGTAATTACTGAACAATTAATAGTATACCGACATTTTTTCAGAAAAGCAATACTAGATTTTCAAGTTTACTGATTTTTTGTCAAAACGTAAGAGACGATTGAATGAAGGTCCATCCTATATAATAGAAGCAGAATCTATTTTAACGGGAAAGGGAGGGGAACGGATGGAACAGAGACAGGAACAAGCACAACGTCTCGTGATGTCAGCCGCCCAGTTGTTTCAATTGGCAGTGCTGGAAGAGACGCGGGCAGAACTCGAGGAACGATTGTATCGAATCATCCGTCGTGCTACTCGTACTGAACATAATGGAAGAAAAATGATTCCGCCGGATTTAGAGCAGGTCGCAGTCCGGATTGACTCGTTTGAAGCGGAACTTCTTCAGCAAATACGTTTAGAATCGGTCAGACAGGAAATAGGATATATGGCGGAACAACTCATCATGTACTTAGACGCGGATGGATTACTCAGAACGACCGACGCACGATTAGCAGTTTTGCTTGACTGTGAGGAGTCGACAATCAAGCAAGCACGACAACTGCTTCAGCAATGTGAACCGACCGGAATTGCGGCACGCTCGGAAGCGGAGTGTCGCCTGTTGCATGCCATGGAGCTTGAGGAAGACCGTTTGATTGATTTGGTCGCTGATCTGTCAGACGGGCAATCTCTTACAAACGTCTTGGAAAAGATTAATGACGGGACAGAGCGGAAACAAATGAAGCTACGGATTGAACGGTTACCGAAAACCCCACTCTTACCGACATCGACCACGATGACGATCCCGGAAGCCGATGTCGAGTGGGTCGACGGTCAGGTGCAAGTCAACTGGTATGGCTTAACACTTGATACGTCCTGGACGGATCTTGAGGAAGCAACACCTTTTTTGAGTGCCTATGAACGACGACGCAAAACCTTGCATTCGATTCTGGACGTTATCATTGCGCGGCAAATCCGTTGGTTCAAAGGGGAACTTCATTTAGAACCGTTGACGAAAAAAGAAGTCGCCGAACAAACGGGATACCATCCGTCGACGATTGGTCGGGCGATTGCCAACAAAACGATCCGGACGGTTCAGGGAACCCTTGAGCTTGAGAATTTTTTTGTATCGAAGACGAAAAGCGGCACATCGAGCTTTTTAATCAAGGCCCGAATCGCACAATTGATTCAGGAAGCGACCTCGCCGCTGTCGGATCAACAGATCGTCAACCGTCTCGACCTGGAAGGCATCCGGGTCGCAAGACGGACAGTCGCGAAGTATCGGGCGGGTCTGTACTTGACCCGGTCCGACATGACGAAACGACGAGAGGCGAATGAATGATGCCATCAAAAGAACACACGACCTTAACACTGTATTCACGTCCCGGATGTACGCTATGTGAGGAAGCCGCCTTCTTACTTGATTTCGTGCTCGATGAATTTCCGGATTGGACATTCGAAGAAGTGAACATTGAAGAAGATGCTGCGCTCAGTCTCCGGTTTTTATATGAAATTCCTGTCGTCATGCATCAGTCCGAAATTTGGAGTTATGGCAAATTCGAGACAGAGGCGATAAGAAACCGCTTACTTGAAAAAAGTTAAAGGGCGAGGCTTGAATCCTTGTACGAGGGCTGTTATGATGAGGATGTACCAAGTGGGACAAGATATGACACGCGGGACGTAAAGTGTCCAGCAACTTGAGAGGAGCGGGAATACATGATTCGGCAGTTAGTACAGATCCAAAAACGAATCGTGCCTGATCTGATCGAAGAAATGCAGACACGTTACGACATACTTCATTATGTCCGGCTCATGCAGCCGATTGGCCGGCGGACACTGGCGACAAGCCTCGGCTTGACGGAACGGGTGTTACGTCGGGAAGTGGACTTCCTGAAAGAGCAGGGATTGCTCGAAGTGGCGACACAAGGAATGTCTTTGACAGATGAAGGGCGAATCGTCTTACGAAGTATGCACAGCGTGATGGCAGAACTGGCCGGGATTTCTGACATGGCGAAAGCCTTAAAGGAAAAACTGGGCGTCCGGGATGTCGTCATCGTACCAGGAGATTCGGATCAAACCTTCTGGGTGCAACGCGATATGGGACGTGCGACGGTCGCACGTTTGAAACGAGAACTTTCTTCATCTGTACACAACACGATTGCAGTCACAGGAGGTACGACGATGGCTTCCGTCGCGGCGATGATGTCGCCCGATAAGGAAAACCGTCCGATGACATTCGTGCCGGCACGTGGCGGCTTAGGTGAAACCCTTGAATTACAAGCGAATACGGTCTGTTCACGGATGGCATCCCGTGCACAAAGTGATTATCACTTATTGCACATTCCAGACATGGTCAGCAAGGAAACGTTTGTGAAGATGGTGGAAGAGCCAAGCATTAAAAATGTGTTACAAATGATTAAAGATGCCTCAATCGTGGTACATGGAATTGGTGAGGCAAAAACGATGGCAAAACGTCGTCGCGCTTCGACCGAGTTACTGGAACAGCTTGAACAGGAACATGCGGTAGCGGAAGCATTTGGTTATTACTTCGATCGGGACGGAAAGATCGTGCACCGGGTGAAGACGGTTGGTCTTCAACTCGACGACTTAAAACAAGTCGAACACGTCATCGTCGTCGCCGGAGGACATTCTAAAGCAGAAGCAATCAATGCGTATGTCAAACAGTCCCCGGACATCATCCTGATTACGGATGAAGGGGCAGCAACAACGATTTTGAAAGGGTAGCCCCCTTTTGAATAATAGATAACTCGCTTTACATTAAAAGGAGGAAAATTATCATGGCAGTAAAAGTTGGTATTAATGGATTTGGACGTATCGGACGTTTGGCACTTCGTCAAATTCTTCAGTTTGACGGAATCGAAGTAGTCGCAATCAATGACCTTACAGACACTAAAATGCTTGCACACCTCTTGAAATATGATACGACTCAAGGTCGTTTCGACGGAGAAGTTGAAGTACACGACGGTTACTTCCTCGTCAACGGTAAAGAAATCAAAACACTTGCTAACCGCAACCCAGAAGAACTCCCATGGGGCGAGCTCGGTGTTGACATCGTTCTCGAATGTACTGGTTTCTTCACAGACAAAGAAAAAGCTGAGCTTCACTTGAAAGCCGGCGCTAAAAAAGTCGTTATCTCAGCACCTGCTACTGGCGACATGAAAACAGTTGTCTTCAACACGAACCACGAAATTCTTGACGGAACTGAAACAGTTATCTCTGGTGCTTCATGTACTACGAACTGTCTCGCGCCTATGGCTAAAGTTCTTCAAGATCAGTACGGAATCGTTCAAGGTCTCATGACAACGATCCACGCTTACACTGGCGACCAAAACACACTCGACGCTCCACACCCTAAAGGTGACTTCCGTCGTGCACGTGCAGCGGCAGCTAACATCGTTCCTAACTCAACTGGTGCTGCTAAAGCAATCGGTCTTGTTCTTCCAGAACTTCAAGGTAAACTTGACGGTGCAGCACAACGTGTACCAGTTGCTACAGGTTCACTCACTGAGCTCACAACAGTTCTCGAGAAGAAAGTAACAGTTGAAGAAGTTAACGCAGCAATGAAAGCAGCTGCTAACGAATCTTACGGTTACACTGAAGACGAAATCGTTTCTTCTGACATCGTTGGTATCTCTTACGGATCACTCTTCGATGCAACACAAACGAAAGTCGTTACAGTAGGCGACAAACAACTCGTTAAAACAGTTGCTTGGTATGACAACGAAATGTCTTACACTAGCCAACTCGTTCGTACACTCAAACACTTCGCACAAATCGCTAAGTAATTCGAGCAATTAAATAGCAATTGAATAAGAGCGGAAACGATACCAGTCTCCGCTCTTATTGCGGAAAAAAGTCTGGAGGGGCGCATGAGCCCCTCACTATACGTATGAGACGGAGGACGAATGTATGAATAAGAAATCAATTCGCGATATCGATGTAAAAGGAAAACGCGTGTTTACACGTGTGGACTTCAACGTACCGCTAGAAGACGGCAAGATCACAGATGACACACGGATCCGTGCTGCCCTTCCGACAATCAAACACTTGGTTGACGGTGGAGCGAAAGTCATCCTCGCAAGCCATATGGGACGTCCAAAAGGCGAGAAAAACCCTGAGTTCTCACTTGCACCAGTCGTAGCACGCCTTAGCGAATTGCTTGGTAAAGACATCAAGCTCGTTGAAGAAGCATACGGCCCGGTCGCTGAAGAAGCGGTCAGCAAGCTTGAAGAAGGAGACGTCATCGTTCTTGAAAATGTTCGTTTCTACCCAGGCGAAACGAAAAACGATCCTGAACTCGCAGAAGGTTTTGCGAAACTTGCAGACGTTTTCGTCAACGACGCATTTGGTGCAGCGCACCGTGCGCACGCTTCTACAGAAGGAATCGCACATCATGTCGAGACAGCTGTAGCAGGATTGTTGATCGAAAAAGAACTTCAGGTTCTCGGTAAAGCTCTCTCAAACCCGGATCGTCCGTTTACAGCGATCATCGGTGGTTCGAAAGTCGCGGACAAAATCGGCGTCATCGATCACTTGCTTGATATCGTCGACACGTTGATCATCGGCGGAGGATTATCTTATACATTCCTCAAAGCTCAAGGTTATGAAGTCGGTACGTCACTTCTTGAAGTTGACAAAATCGAACAGGCGAAGGAATTCATGAAAAAAGCAGAAGACAAAGGCGTGAAATTCTTGATGCCGGTTGACTGTGTCATCACGAAGGAATTCGGCGAAGAAACATATGTCGGACCACGCGACATCGACAGTATCCCAGCGGATCACATGTCACTCGATATCGGTCCGAAAACAATCGAGCTGTATGCAGAAGCAATCAAGGCTTCGAAACTCGTTGTCTGGAACGGACCAATGGGTGTGTTCGAACTTGATAAATATGCAAACGGAACAAAAGGTGTCGCTCAAGCATTAGCGGACAGCGATGCATACTCGATCATCGGTGGTGGAGATTCTGCTGCAGCGGCTGAGAAATTTGGTCTTGCAGATAAAATGAGTCACATTTCTACAGGTGGCGGCGCAAGCCTCGAGTTCATGGAAGGTAAAGCTCTTCCAGGTGTCGAAGCGCTTAACGACAAGTAATCTAAAGTTCACAAGGGAGTGTTTTCAATGCGTAAACCAATTATCGCAGGTAACTGGAAAATGAATCTTACCCTCAAGGATGCTGTGGCATTCGCTGAGGAAGTCAAAGGAACTGTACCCGCTTCTTCGAAAGTCGACGCGGCTGTCTGTGCACCGTCTGTATTCCTTGCACACTTGACAGAAGCGACAGCTGGAACGGACCTGAAAATCGGCGCTCAAAACATGTATGACCAGGAGAGCGGCGCATTCACAGGTGAAATCAGCCCAGTGATGCTCAAAGAACTTGGCGTAACATACGTCGTCCTCGGTCACTCAGAACGTCGTGAGTACTTCGGAGAAACAGATGCGTTCATCAACAGCAAAACGAAAAAAGCATTTGAGCATGGTATCGTGCCAATCGTTTGTGTCGGTGAAACACTCGAAGAACGCGAAGGCGGGAAATTCGAATCAGTCATCCGTGAACAAACAACGAACAGCTTGAAAGGCTTAACAGTCGATCAAGTTAAAAACCTTGTTGTCGCATATGAGCCTGTCTGGGCAATCGGAACAGGAAAATCAGCAACAGAACAAGATGCACAAGATTCTTGTAAATTCGTTCGCGATGTCATCGCAGCTGAATTCGGTACGGAAGCTGCAGAAGCAGTCCGCATCCAGTACGGCGGCAGTGTCAAACCGGACAACATCAAAGAATATATGGCTCAGCCTGACATCGACGGTGCTTTAGTTGGTGGCGCAAGTCTTGAGACAGGATCGTTCCTCAAACTGTTGGAGGCGATTTAAATGAAAAAACGTCCAGTCGCACTGATCATCCTTGATGGTTTCGGTATGCGTGACGAGGAGTTCGGAAATGCTGTCACGGCAGCAAACAAACCGAACTTCGACCGGTACTGGGAACAGTACCCGCATACGTTGTTGAATGCGCAAGGAGAATACGTCGGTTTGCCTGAAGGTCAAATGGGGAACTCAGAAGTGGGTCATTTGAACATCGGTGCAGGTCGCGTCGTCTACCAATCGCTATCCCGAATCAACAATGCCATTAAGGATCGCTCGTTCTTCTCGCGTCAAGCGATGAACGATGCGGCAGGTCACGTGAAAAAATACGGTTCAGCCCTTCATATCTTCGGTCTGGTCTCTGACGGTGGAATCCACAGTCACATCAACCACTTGTATGCCGTGCTTGAATTCGCAAAACTTCACGAAATCGAAAAAGTCTATCTCCATGCCTTCACGGATGGCCGCGATTGTGATCCGCAATCAGGAGCCGGTTTCCTCCGTGATGCCCAAGCGAAGATGGACGAGTTAAACGTCGGTCAATTCGCAAGTGTCTCTGGTCGTTATTATGCGATGGACCGCGACAACCGCTGGGAACGCGTCAAGAAAGTCTATGACGTCATCACGTTCGCAGACGGTCCGACAACAAAAGACCCAATCGCGATGGTCGAAGCTTCGTACAAAACAGACGTTACAGATGAGTTCATTGAACCAACGGTAGTCGTGCAGGAAGACGGTACTCCAGTAGCACCGATCCACGATAACGATGCGATCATGTTCTTCAACTATCGTCCGGACCGTGCGATTCAGCTCGCCAAGACGTATAAAGAAAAAACAGGCTTCAATGGTTTTGAATTGCCGGACAATGCGCCGAAGAACCTGCTGCTCGTCTCGATGACGAAGTACTCGGATGCGATTGATACGGACATCGTCTTCCCACCGGAAGACATCAAAAATACGCTCGGTGAAACGTTATCGAAACAAGGCCTTAAACAATTGCGGATTGCGGAAACTGAAAAGTACCCGCACGTCACGTTCTTCTTTAACGGTCAACGTGAAGAGCCGTACGAAGGAGAAGATCGGATTCTGATCCCGTCTCCAAAAGTCGCGACATACGACTTGAAACCGGAAATGAGTGTCTATGAAGTCACAGAAGCGCTCGTTGACGCAATCAACTCGGACGAACATGACGCAATTATCCTCAACTTCGCCAATCCCGATATGGTCGGTCACTCGGGTATGCTCGAGCCGACGAAGAAGGCGATCGAAGCGGTAGATAAATGTCTTGGACAAGTCGTTGATTTGATTCTCAGCAAGGGTGGCGCAGCCATCATCACAGCCGACCACGGGAATGCGGACAAAGTCCTCAATGCCGATGGTAGCAAGATGACGGCGCACACGACAGAACCTGTTCCATGTATCGTCACGGTCGAGGACGTCGAACTCCTTGAGCCATTGACTGGCGTATTGGCAGATCTGGCACCAACTGTTCTCGATTTACTCGGAGCAGATCAACCGGCAGAAATGACGGGGAAATCGATCGTATTGAAGAAATAATCCCGTCGATTGACAGACCTGTTACTGCCTTACTACAAACTAATCTTTCTCAAACAAAAAGGAGCGAATTTAAATGTCAATGATTACAGAGATTTATGCACGCGAGATTCTTGACTCACGCGGTAACCCAACAGTAGAAGTAGAAGTATATACAGAAGACGGCGGCTTTGGTCGCGCACTCGTCCCATCAGGCGCATCAACTGGTGAGCACGAAGCAGTTGAGCTTCGCGATGGCGACAAATCACGTTACCTCGGTAAAGGTGTCTTAAAAGCAGTTGACAACGTCAACGAAAAAATCGCACCTGAAATCATCGGTTACGATGTTTTCGACCAAGCAGGAATCGACAAAAAGATGATCGACCTCGACGGTACGAAAAACAAAGGGAACTTCGGCGCTAACGCAATCCTTGGTGTTTCTATGGCTGCTGCACGTGCTGCTGCAGATGAGCTTGGTCTTCCACTCTACACGTACCTCGGTGGATTCAACGCGAAAACATTGCCAACTCCAATGATGAACATCATCAACGGTGGATCACACGCTGACAACAACGTTGATTTCCAAGAGTTCATGATCATGCCTGTTGGAGCTCCAACATTCAAAGAAGCTCTTCGTATGGGTGCTGAAATCTTCCACGCGTTGAAATCAGTTCTTAGCGGAATGGGTCTTAACACAGCAGTCGGTGACGAGGGTGGATTCGCTCCAAACTTGAAATCAAACGAAGAAGCAATCACAGTTATTCTTGAAGCAATCGAAAAAGCTGGCTACAAAGCAGGCGAAGATGTTTACCTCGCTATGGACGTCGCTTCTTCTGAGTTCTACGATAAAGCAGCTGGAAAATACAACCTCGCTGGCGAAGGCAAAGTCCTTACAACAGAAGAGCTTGTTGAATTCTATGCACAACTCGTTGACAAATACCCAATCATCTCAATCGAAGATGGCTGTGACGAAAACGACTGGGATGGCCACAAACTTCTTACAGATCGTATCGGACACAAAGTCCAACTCGTTGGTGATGACTTGTTCGTAACAAACACAGAGAAACTCGCTGAAGGTATCGAAAAAGGCATCGCGAACTCGATCCTCATCAAAGTTAACCAAATCGGTACGTTGACTGAAACATTCGACGCAATCGAAATGGCGAAAAAAGCTGGTTACACAGCAGTCGTGTCTCACCGTTCTGGTGAAACAGAAGATTCAACAATCGCTGACATCGCTGTTGCGACAAACGCTGGTCAAATCAAAACTGGTTCACTTTCACGTACAGACCGTATCGCGAAATACAACCAACTTCTCCGCATCGAAGACATGCTTTCAGATGTTGCTGTCTACGACGGAATCAAATCATTCTACAACCTCAAGAAGTAATTCCAGGTTGATGATTTAAATTGTGTTGTACACTCGCTGTACAGCCAACACCTCCTATTCATGTGCGATCTCCGCACACGAATAGGAGGTTTTTTTGTTCCTGATTCATTGAGTAAAAGAAGTTGAATTCGACCTGACATCAGAAATGATTCAACACAAATGGTTTTGCCATTGAGTACATACCAACGCCATTCAATTTCAAGGGGTAAAAAATCAAATTTACGAGACCTTTCTTTTACTACCTGGTCATTAAAATGTTATAGTTATAAATAAGTTTAAGCACAATCATTATAAGGCTTAAATACATTTGAACGGGTGAAGGTTCAAAAAACATCTAAAGGAGAAATGATCATGTTAAATTCAGATTTAGATATACGCTTAGAACCACGCATCAAAGAATTGTATCGCTTACATAAGGAGCGTTCAGCCAATATTGATTGGAGTTATCACGAATTCATTCCATGGGACAAGGCGATGTCGTTTAAACGCGTTCCTTGGGAGGAGAGTCAAGTCACGCTTCCGGAAGGTGTCATCGTTGCCGTAGAAACGGCCTTGCTGACAGAAGTGAACTTACCTTGGTATACGTCGCACTTGGATTACACGTTTAAAAACTCGATGGAAGTCATCAATGATTTCGTCCGTACGTGGACGGCGGAAGAAGACCAGCACTCGAGCTTACTGGAAACGTACTTACTCGTAACCCGTAACGTCAATCCGACACGATTGCATCAATTAAGAAGACGCGTTGTTGAAAGCGGCTGGTTCCCGGACTTTACGAATCCATTGGCGACGATGGCGTATACGTCGTTACAAGAACTTGCGACACTCGTTTTCTATAACAACGTAGCGCGAGTGGCCGGCGCGCACGACAAAGACTTGGCGACACTGCTCCGCCGTTTGGCAAAAGATGAAGCCCTCCACTATGCGTTCTACCGTGACACGGTGAAAGCGCACCTTGAACTCGATCCGAACTTCATCGTGTTCTTCGAAGATGTCATCATCAATTTCTCGATGCCGGGAGCGATCATGCCGGACTTTACCGAGCGTATGAAGACCATTGCGATTGATACGAATTACGGACCCCTCCAATACTTTGACCAGGTATTAGATGTCGTCGTGAAATACTGGGATATTGAGAACTTGCAACCTACGAGCGAAGAGGCCAAACAATCGCAAGCGAACATCATGAAATATCACGGGCGTTTGAAACGTATCAAGGATCGCCAATCAGCAAAAAATAAGATCGATGCATGACGAGGGGAGAATAATGAAAATGACGTGTGAAATATGCGGAAAAGAAACGAATAACCAAGTCAGTTATTTGGAACTGAACACGTGGGAATTCAATTCGTTGAAGACAGAGGAAAAAGACTTTTATCCGATTTGCTACAGCTGTTTTGACAAGCATACGAACGAGTTCATTGATCAGGAAATGGATCTTGAATTAAGAAAAAAACGTTCGCAGATGGTGAATAAAGAAGTCGAAGCAGAAATCGAAGCGATTCTTGAAGTTGAAAATTAAGTAATCTATCTACGGATTGTGTCGACAGTCTTCCGCTTGGCGGAGGGCTGTTTTTTGCGTTGAGTATAGCTTGACAAAACTAGCCGTTCGTTTGCTTTTCTAAGGTTCGGTGCAAAGGGAGCACGCTTTTTTTCACGCGCTTTCCTCAGGCGAGAGACAAGCCAGTTTGCCTGCCTCATGGAGGCAGACAACCGGGTCTTGTTTGTCTCTGACAGCGCAAGCAGGCTTTGCGCTTTTTCCTGTAGGAGTCGCGTGAAACGCGTGACAACAAGTGCATAGAAAAGAAAAAACATTCATGCACGACTTCTAAGGGAGAAGGAAGCAACGCTTCCGTTAGGCTCGCGTTCCGCCCTAGAAAAACGAGCAAATGAATGTTTTTTTATAGACACAAAAAACGAGACCCGACTAAACGTCGAATCCCGTATTATCAAAATGGAATTATGCGCCTTAAAATCAGTCCTCGATAAACGTAACGAGGTAATGATGGGCTGAATAGAGCGGCGCACGGGTCACAAAAAACTCGGGTAAATCGGCATCGATATCGAGTTCGCGTAATGTCTGTGGATCCAGACATTCCTGGACCAATCGTTTAATGTCACTGAGCAGTTCGTCATGAAGATTTTCTTCCGCTGTAAAAGACCGTTTGGCCTCATCTTTTAATAATAAGACGACGGGTGGAAGACCACGCAATAGATCGACCTGAAGTGGCTGTTCGTTCCGTTGAAAAAAGTCGTTTAAACAACTGACGACTTTCATCGAATGATCTTCTTTCATGCAAACCCCCAACTTTCTATAAGTACTGTTACTATCAAGTTATTCCCTAAAGTCAGATAGGATATGCAGGCAAACTGGAATCGAGGCATTAACGAAGCGGATAACCGGGTACAGAAAGAGGTAAGGGGGGAGAGAGATGCTGTTTCGTTATTTGTTTTTGGGTCTGGACCCCACAATCGATGATATTCAATTACGAATCATTTATTTTACAGAACTGATTTTCTTTATCGGGCTGTATCAGATTACGAGTCGCTTTTCACGTCAAAGCATGATTCTCGGAACGGTCCTGGGCATCACGGGGCTGATTGCGCTTCTACCGGGAGCCATCTATATTTTGCGCTATAACCCGGAAGATGCCATCATCGACATTACGTTTCTGTTGATTTACTTACTGGAGCCGCTCGCGATTCTCGCGTTTCTCATCGCTTTGTTTCGCCGGTTATATGAAAAACGTCATCCGAATCATTCGAAAAAGTCCTGACAAACGTTGCAGCAGAACGTTTGATAGGACTCTTTTTGATGGACTGCGAAAAAAATAAAATATATTTTCGTAAAAAGGATTGATGTGTAACCGGTTACACAATATGATACATATTGTAAGCGTTATCAAAAGAAAGAGGTGGCGAACATGTCGACCATCCGGGAAGTAGCGAAAGTGGCTAATGTATCAGTCGCGACGGTATCGCGTGTCATGAATGAAAAAGGATACGTCAGCGAAAAAGCAAGAACAGCCGTCCTGCAGGCGATTAAGCAGCTCGATTATCGACCGAACCGGGTCGCCCGGTCGTTGTTCCAAAAACGATCTGGTCTGATTGGTTTGATCGTCCCAGACATCACAAACCCGTTTTTTCCGCAACTGGCTCGTGCTGTGGAAGATATGGCACATCAACACGGTTTTCAGGTGATTTTGTGTAACACAGACGAACAGTTTCAGAAAGAACAAGAATATATTCAATCGCTTGAAGCGATGCATGTCGACGGATTGATTATCACGACCAACTATTCGAACAATCCGAATTATGAAGAACTCGAAGTGCCGATTGTCGCCCTCGACCGTGTTCTGCAGGGAGCGATTCCGACGGTGACCTCGAACGGACATGACGGTGGAAAAAAAGCGGCCCAGTTCTTACTCGATCACGGGGCGACTGAACTGGTCGTCATCAGCGGTCCGTCAAAATTACCGACGATCCGCAAGCGGCGTGACGGATTTGAAGAAATCGCCGGTAAACATTTGGTCGCAAGCATCGAGTCGCCGTTCCATTTCCAAGGGGCGCTCGGAGCCGCCAATTACTTATTTGACCATTACGACTGCAACGGGATTTTCGCAGCGAATGATGTCATCGCCGCAGCGACGATTCAGGTCGCGGCCGAGCGGGGAATCGCGATTCCGGACCAGTTACAGATCATCGGTTACGACGGAATTGAACTCGGACAGATGATTTCTCCACCGCTGACCACGATTGCCCAGCCGATTTACCAGATGGGCGAACTGGCAGCAAAGTTACTGATCCAGCGGATTGAAGGAAAAGAGATTGCAGCCGTCCATCATGAACTGATGGTCGAAGTCATTGAACGGGAAACAACGAAGCGGAAGGGTGAAGAGTCATGAAACAAATCAGTGTAGTCGGAAGTATCTCGATGGATTTGGTCGTTGAAAGCGACCGTCGTCCGTCAGCAGGAGAAACGGTCATTGGATCCGCCTTCCATACGGTACCGGGAGGCAAAGGAGCAAACCAGGCAGTCGCGATTGCCCGGCTCGGCGGCAACGTCGAAATGGTCGGCTGTATCGGCGACGATGCGAACGGTGTGGCGATTCAACAGAACTTCAATACGGAGCAGGTCGGGACGACGCATCTGCAGACGATCGAGAACGACCGGACCGGGACAGCGCACATTACGCTGGCGGAAGGCGATAATTCGATTGTCGTCGTCCAGTCGGCGAACTTGGCGGTCGTCTATGATGAGAGCCAACTCGACAGCCTGCTCGGTCAGACGGACATGATTTTGTTACAGCTCGAGATTCCGCTTCAAACCGTCAAACAGGTGGCGCGTTACGGTAAGACACACGGCATTCCCGTCGTCTTGAATCCGGCGCCAGCCATCGTCCTTGACGACGAGTTACTCGCAGACGTGACCTACCTGACACCAAACGAACATGAATGCGGCTTGATTTTCGGACAACAGCAGTCACTTGAACATTGGTTAAGCCAGTATCCGAATAAATTGATTGTCACGGAAGGCAGCCGCGGCGCCCGTTTTTATGACGGAGAGGCGATCGTGACGGTGCCGGCGATCAAGACGGAGGTCGTCGATACGACAGGTGCCGGCGATACATTCAACGGGGCACTCGCTGTCAGCTTGACCGAAGGAAAGTCCCTGACGGAAGCGATTCGCTTTGCGAACAAGGCAGCCGGTATATCCGTCCGTGCACTCGGAGCACAAGGCGGAATGCCGACACGCGAACAGATGGAGGTCGAAGCATGAAACGACACGGCATTTTAAACAGTCACATCAGTAAAGTCTTAACGGATCTTGGTCATACAGACATGATCGTCATCGCCGACTGCGGTCTACCGATTCCGGCAGGGGTAGAGCGGATCGATTTGGCACTTGAACTCGGGACACCAGCGTTCGTTGATGTCGTCCGGATCGTCGCAGACGACATGGCGGTGGAGCAGGTGACGCTGGCATCGGAAATCAAAGAGGCCAATCCGGTTGCGCTCGAGGCTGTGACGAAGCTCGACGTACCGCAAGATTATGTGTCGCACGAAGCATTCAAGGAATTGACGAAGCAGGCGAAAGTCATCATCCGGACGGGTGAAGCGACACCGTATGCGAACGTCATCTTACACGCCGGCGTCATTTTTTAAGGGGAGGAAGTACGATGCAAATTGAGATGACAGGTATCACAAAAGCGTTTGGTCCCGTTCCCGTCTTGAAGGGAGTCGACTTCACTCTCGCGACCGGTGAGATTCATGCCTTGATGGGAGAGAACGGTGCCGGAAAATCGACACTGATGAAAATTCTGACCGGTGTTCATAAAGCCGATCAAGGAACGATTTTGGTCGACGGTGTCGAACAACAGTATAAAAATCCGAAACTGGCGGAAGAAGCCGGGATTGCCTTTATCCACCAGGAGCTGAATATCTTACCGGACTTAACGGTCACGGAAAATCTGTTTCTCGGACGGGAACTGAAATCCCGCTTCGGCATTCTTAAGCAAGCAGAGATGAAACGGCTTGCCGAACGCGAACTGGCAGAATTGAACGTCTTCATGGACGTCAATCAGCTCGCCCGGACGTTATCAGTCGGACAACAGCAGATGATTGAGATCGCAAAAGCGTTGATGACAGACGCGAAGGTCATCATCATGGATGAACCGACGGCTGCTTTGACGGAACGCGAAATCCGCGCATTGTTCAGTGTCGCGACGGCATTGCGGGGTCAAGGAGTCTCGATCGTCTATATTTCACACCGGATGGAAGAAATCTTCGAACTGTGTGACCGGATCACGGTCTTACGGGACGGTGTCTCGGTCTCGACCCACCGGATTGCCGACACCTCATTTGAACAGATCGTCCGCGAAATGGTCGGACGCGAGATGGGTGAACGCTATCCGGAGCGGCAAGTCACACTCGGTCAGACGGTCCTCGAAGTCACAGGCGCAACCGGCAAACGGTTTGAAGACGTGTCGTTTTCAGTCCGGGCCGGTGAAATCGTCGGTTTTTCCGGCTTGATGGGCGCAGGACGGACAGAAGTCATGCGGGGCTTGTTCGGGGTCGACCGGATGAAAGCAGGGACGATCAGCTTAAACGGCAACGTCGTCAAAATCAAATCACCGCACGATGCGATCAAACAGGGACTCGGCTTCTTGACGGAAGACCGAAAAGGCGAAGGATTGTTCCTCGATTTTTCACTCCGGGAAAACATCTCCCTGCCGACAATCCGGTCGTTATCGAAGTCCGGTGTCATCTCCGATCAATCGGAGCGGCAGTTCGCGGAAGGTTATCTGAAGTCGTTATCTGTCAGGCACAGCTCGATGGATCAACCGGCAAAATCCTTATCCGGCGGGAACCAGCAAAAGGTCGTCCTCGCGAAATGGCTCGGAACCAAACCGGATGTCCTGATTCTTGACGAACCGACACGCGGCGTCGACGTCGGGGCGAAAAAAGAGATTTATATGATTATGAACGAATTGGCCGCATCGGGCGTCGCAATCATCATGATCAGTTCTGATCTGCCGGAAATCCTCGGCATGAGCGATCGCGTCTATGTAATGCGTGAAGGACAAATGAGCGGCATGCTCAATCAACAAGAGGCAACGCAAGAGAGTATCATGACGCTTGCGACAGGAGGACAATGACATGGAACTGATGCAAGGGAAACTGACAGAAAAGAAACCGAGACGACTCGGGATTGGTCAAAAGCTCGGTCCGCTCGCCGGACTGTTCGCGATCATTCTCGTCGTTTCGATCATGGAACCGGACTTTTTAACACTTAATAACTTATTCAACATCTTACGCCAAGTTTCGATCAATGCCTTGATTGCTTTCGGGATGACGTTCGTCATCTTAACGGGCGGGATCGACTTATCGGTCGGTTCGATTCTTGCGTTGTCATCCGCGTTCGTCGCCGGTCTGATGACCGACGGAACGTCCGCGATTCTCGCCGTGCTTGCCGGCTTGATCGTCGGGGCAATCATGGGTGCGTTAAACGGAATGGTCATCTCACTCGGGAAAGTCGCACCATTCATCGCGACACTCGCGACGATGACAATCTTCCGTGGTCTGACACTCGTCTATACGGACGGGAAGCCGATTACGGGACTCAGCCAGGGTGGCTGGTTCGAATTATTCGGCCGCGGATACATCTGGATCTTCCCGGTTCCGGTCGTCACAATGTTGATTGCCTTTGGCGTTCTGTACTTCATCCTGAAGAAAACGACGTTCGGGCGTTACACGTATGCGATCGGCGGAAACGAAGAAGCAGCAAAACTGATGGGGATTCAAGTCAACAAAGTGAAGATTTTGATCTACTCGCTGTCTGGTTTAATGGCAGCACTCGCTGGAATCATCCTGACGTCGCGTCTCAACTCGGCGCAACCGACAGCCGGAACATCGTACGAACTCGATGCGATCGCAGCGGTCGTCCTTGGTGGAACAAGCTTATCTGGTGGACGCGGTTGGATCGTCGGGACGTTGATCGGTGCCTTGATCATCGGGACACTCAACAACGGACTTAACCTGCTTGGTGTCTCCTCGTTTTTCCAGCTTGTCGTCAAAGGGCTCGTCATCCTGTTCGCGGTACTCGCGGACCGGAAACAAACTACGTGATTTACCATCCAAAAGGAGGATATTGATATGAAAAAACTACTCGCACTTGTCATGATGGCGTTAATGGTCTTCGCAGCGGCTTGTTCGACGGAACAACCGGGCAGTGACACGGAAAAAGAGAAGAAAACAAAAGATTTCAAGATTGGTCTGTCGATTTCGACGCTCAACAACCCGTTCTTTGTGTCACTTAAAGAAGGGGCAGAAAAAGAAGCAAAAGCACAAGGCGCAACATTACAAGTCGCGGATGCACAAGATGATGCGGCAAAACAAGCAAGCGACATCGAAGATATGATTCAAAAGAAAGTCGATCTTATCCTGATTAACCCGACGGATTCAGCAGCAGTCGGTGCGGCAGTTCAAACAGCAAACGATGCGGACATCCCAGTCATCACAGTTGACCGGAATGCAGAAGCCGGTGACGTCATCGCGCACATCGCGTCGGATAACGTCGCAGGTGGGAAACAAGCGGGTGAGTACATGATCGAACTCGTTGGCGACAAAGCGAAAGTCGTTGAACTTGAAGGAATCCCGGGCGCATCTGCAACACGCGACCGTGGCGAAGGTTTCCACGCGGCAGTCGACAGCAAGCTTGACGTCGTTGCTAAACAATCAGCAAACTTCGACCGGGCAAAAGGTCTGTCGGTCATGGAAAACATTCTTCAAAACAACAAAGACATCAAAGCGGTTTTCGCACACAACGATGAAATGGCCCTTGGTGCCGTCGAAGCGTTGAAAGCAGCAGGCATGGAAGATGTCAAAGTCATCGGGTTTGACGCAACAGACGATGCGGTTAAAGCAGTCGAAGATGGTAAAATGGCAGGAACCGTTGCTCAAAAACCGGCAGAAATCGGTAAAACCGGGATCGACACAGCAATCAAACACCTTAAGGGGGAGACAGTCGAGAAGAACATTCCAGTCGAACTCGATCTCATCAAACAATAATTTTTCCTCACCAGCCGGGCTGATTTTGTCAGCCGGCTGGTGTTTTTTGGAGGTAAGATGAACTTCGCGAATCTATACCTTGTTCCCGTAGTTGTTTTTCTCTATAATGAAAGAAGCGTATATTACTGAAGGAGGATCATCGATGATCATTCATAACGTGGCTCTTGTCGGCCTCATCGTCGTTTCCGTTCTTCTCATCATCGTCGTTCTCTTAATGTCAGGCCGTACGGCTGGACTCGGAGCATTGACAGGTGGAGCAGAACAATTATTTGGTCGCCAAAAAGCCCGTGGCTTGGATGCGGTCCTAAATCGTGTAGCGTCTATTTTAGGGGCATTATTCTTTATCTTGGCGTTACTCGTCGCTTTTTATAAGTGAGTACTGAAACGACAGCCGTCCGATTGCGCTGTCGTTTTTTCGTATTTCTCGATTTCTAAATTTTCATTTTGGGGTATAGAGTTAGAGGGGGAATCATTTTATGAAAATCACATTACCAAAACCATTCTTTTTTGAAGGCGGCAACCGGGCCGTTCTGTTGTTGCACGGCTTCACCGGCTCAAGCGCCGATGTCCGGATGCTCGGACGTTACCTGCAAAAACATGGTTATACATCACTGGCACCACAATATAAAGGGCACGCTGCCCCACCCGAAGAGCTGACGAAGACCGGGCCAGCCGACTGGTGGCAGGATGTCCTCGACGGTTACGAAGAGTTAAAAGCGAAAGGATACGACGAGATTGCGGTCTGCGGACTGTCGCTCGGCGGTGTCATGTCGCTTCGACTTTCGATGCACCGTCCGGTCAAGGCGGTCATTCCGATGTGTGCGCCGGCTTACATCAAAAGTGAAGACGTTATGTATGCAGGAGTCACGGAGTATGCCAGAGAATTTAAGAAGCGAGAAGGAAAATCGGTCGAGGAAATCGAACAGGAGATGGCTGTGTTCGAACCGATGCCGACCTTAAAGGATCTGCAAGCCTTGCTGAAAGAGACACGCGATTCACTCGAAGATGTCTATGCACCGACACTTGTGATCCAAGCCCGCAATGATCATATGATCAACACGGATTCAGCCAACATCATCCACGATGGTGTCAGTGCCTTACAAAAAGATCTGATCTGGTATGAGAACTCAGGTCATGTCATTACGCTCGACAAAGAAAAAGAAACGCTCCACCAAGACATCCATGAATTTTTGGACGGCTTGAACTGGAGCCATTAACTGGAGGTGTCACGTTGGAATTACGTGAACGCATATTAGAGGTCATCGCGGCGGACGAACGTCCGTTGTCGATTGATCAATTAACGAAAAAACTGGAACTAACGGATACGGCACAGTTCAAGGAACTGATCCGGACGTTAAATGAACTCGAAGAAGAAGCGCTTGTCGCGCGGACCCGTTCGAACAAATACGGAACCCTCGCTCAAATCGGACAAGTTGCCGGAAAAATCTCGGTCCACCAACGTGGATTCGGATTCGTTTCACCGGAAGACGGTTCTGCAGGCGATATCTTCCTGCCGGCACCGGAACTCGGCAATGTTTACAACGGGGACCGTGTCCTCGTCAAAGTTTTTGCTGAATCAAACGGCGGAGACCGCCGTGAAGGGAAACTACTCAAGATTCTCTCACGCGGACCGGCTGATTTCGTCGGGACGTTTGTCAGTCCAAAAGGACGGATTGAGTCGATCGCTTATATCGAGCCGGATGATTCGAAGCTGACGTTCTTACCAGTCGTCGCAAACGAAGATACGCTCGGTGCCGTCGACGGCCATAAAGTCCTCGCGCGGATTACGAAATATCCGGACGGCCGTTACGCCGGAACCGCAAAAGTCTTACAAATCATCGGCCATAAAAACGACCCGGGTGTCGATATCCTGTCGATCGTCCACAAGCACGGCATCAATGTCGACTTCTCGGACGCAGCGATTGCGGAAGCAAATGACATTCCGGATCAAATCGATGAGAAAGATCTTGTCGGTCGCGTCGACTTACGCAACGAAGTCACGGTCACGATTGACGGCGCTGACGCAAAAGACTTGGATGACGCCGTCCACGTCAAGAAACTTGCGAACGGCAACTATGAGCTCGGTGTCCACATCGCCGACGTCTCGCATTACGTCAAGGAAGATTCACCGCTCGACGAAGAAGCACGCGAGCGCGGAACGAGTGTTTATCTCGTGGACCGGGTGATTCCGATGATTCCGCACCGTCTGTCAAACGGAATCTGTTCACTCAATCCGCACGTTGACCGTCTGACGCTGAGCTGTATTATGGAAATCGATCAAAACGGGGTTGTCGTCAACCATGAGATTTTACAGAGTGTCATTAAGACCGTGGAGCGGATGACGTATACCGATGTCCGGAAAATCATCGAACGCGAAGACGAAGAAGTGATCGCAAAATACCACGATCTCGTCGCGAACTTCGATCAGATGGCGGAACTGGCTGCGATTCTTCGCGAACGCCGCTCGCGCCGTGGCGCGATTAACTTCGACTTCCCGGAAGCGAAAGTCCTCGTCAACGAAGAAGGCAAGACAAGCGAAATCATCCTCCGCGAACGGTCCGTTGCCGAGAAACTGATTGAAGAGTTTATGCTTGCCGCGAACGAAACGGTGGCGGAACACGTTCAACACCAAAAATTGCCGTTCATGTACCGGATCCACGATGAGCCGAAAGCAGAACGTCTCGATACGTTCTTCAAGTTCATCGCCAACTTCGGCATCAACGTCGAACGCAAAGGCGAGTCGGTCGCACCGAAGACGTTGCAATCGATCCTGAACGCCGTGGAAGGTGAGCCGGAAGAAGCCGTCGTCAGTACGGTCATGTTACGGTCGCTCCAACAAGCAAAATACGACGTCGAACCGATTGGTCACTTTGGTCTGTCGACTGATTTCTACACGCACTTCACGTCACCAATCCGCCGGTATCCGGACTTGATGGTCCACCGTCTCTTGCGCGAGTACATCATTTTTAATGATAAATCGCAAAAGACTCAGGACCGCTACTCTGCGATCTTGCCGGAAATCGCCGATCACGCTTCAAAACGTGAACGTCGTGCCGTCGATGCCGAACGGGAAACGAATGCTCTGAAAAAAGCCGAGTATATGGAACAACACATCGGTGAGACGTTTGAAGGGGTTGTCAGCGGAGTGACCAACTTCGGGATGTTCGTCGAGTTGCCTAACACGATTGAAGGACTCGTTCACATCCAGGCAATGACGGATGACTTCTACCGCTATGACGAAGCGAACTATCAATTGATGGGCGAACGGACGAAACAACAGTTCCGGATCGGCGACGTCGTCGAGATTAAAGTCACCGGTGTCAACATCGATGAGAAGACGATCGACTTTGCAGTCGTCGGAATGCCGGAACGCCAACCGAAAAAACGCTTTGAGTCGAAGACGATCCGTTCAAGCGGCGGCCGTCCGGGACAAAAACGCGACGACAAGAAAGACGACCGTCGCGGGAAGTCGAAGCGTCCAAGTAAGCCGAAGGACCAGTCGAAAGGCAAAGGGTTCGCGCTGAAGGACAAGAAGGATAAACCGCCGTTCCATAAAGCGGTCTCGAATAAAAAACGGAAGCGCAAATAAGCGCTTCTGTTTAGAAATGTGGTGGAAGAGAGATGCCAAAAGGTACAAGTTCAAAAGTATTAGCCAACAACAAACGGGCGTCGTTTGATTATGCGATTGAAGATACGATCGAAGCGGGTCTCGTCTTGACGGGAACCGAAATTAAATCGGTCCGTAAAGGAAAAATCAGTATCGGCGACGCGTTCGTCCGGTTCGACGGCGGGGAAGCGATTCTCTGGAACTCGAATATCGCGCACTTCGAACAAGGGAACCGGTACAACCACGAACAGCTTCGTCCGCGGAAACTGTTACTGCACAAAAAACAGATCGCCAACTTGATGGGACTCGTCTCGCGCGACGGTTACACGATCGTGCCGCTGAAGGTCTACATCAAGAACGGTTACGCGAAATGTCTGATCGGACTCGGCCGCGGGAAGAAGAAATTCGACAAACGCGATGATTTGAAGAAGAAGGATGCGAAGCGTGATATCGACCGTGCGTTACGCGACAAGCAAAAGTATTGAACCCGTAACACTTTTCTGCTATTATAATAGTATTCGGAAAGCCCCAATTTATATCTTGGGGACGTTACGGATTCGACGGGGGTAGTTCGGTCTTCTGTGGCGTGTCGAGGGGTCGGCCTCGTTAAAACGCATCAGCCATAACTGGCAAAACTAACACACAACTCGCAGCAGCTTAATAGCTACTACGGATCCTAGCAGCCGTCGCCTGGTCGGCTGATTTCTAGGGTCTCACTTTAAACAGGCTACGCTTGGACCCTTCCGTCTGTAGGGAAAGAGAAGAGATGGAATCAGACTGGTCGGACGGACGCCTGTCAATTGGCAGCCTGACGACGAGATCCCAATAAATTGACTACACACGTAGAAGCTTAAGTATACGATGCCTTCGGACGTGGGTTCGACTCCCACCGTCTCCATACCCTGAAATCGTTAAGATTTCAAAGATTGTCAAAACCCTTGTAAACCAAGGGTTTTTTTTATAGGTTTTTATTGAACCTTAAAATAAAAAGTTGTATTAATACTAAAAAGATATACTTGGAATAATGGAGTTAAGTTCAATACATTGATTATGAGAAGGTGAAAACTATACCACTTACCCACGAATTTGGGATTATTGATAACCACAAAAATCTTTCGAGATATATTGATTATGAACCAAAGAAATTTAATTGCATTAGTGTTGGTGACAATGTTGTTAGCGATTTAATGGAGCAACTGTTAATCATGAAAACATATTTCCAGACATTTAATCGACCAGCTTGTGGTTTGGCGTACCATGGCACTACAATTATTCCGCATGAGTCACTATCGTTATTTTGTGATATCGTCATTTCTTCAAGTTGTTTAAAAAAATCTGCTGATTTTCAAGAACTGGTTTTGCTTATCAGAAGAGCGATAGAAGAGGAAAAGCATATGATTCATTTCGGAATTTAATTTTGAAAGGTCTGATTAAAATCGAAACGAAATTGATTATTTTACGTGGTAATTCTGGAAGCGGGAAAACAACAATTGCAAAATTACTTCAAAAAAGTTTAGGTGAAGAAATATTGCTGGTTTCACAGGATATTGTGCGTCGCGAGATGTTGATGGTACCGGATTTGCAGGGGAATATGTCAATCGAGTTGATCAAAAGAATTACGGAGTTCGGTAAAGGTACATGCAAAGTGGTTATTTTAGAGGGGATATTGAAAAAACAAGTTTATGAAGAATTACTACTTAATCTCGTTGACTACTTTGATTATAAAGTCTATGCCTATTACTTTGATTTACCCTTTACAGAAACGGTCGAGCGACATAAATTACGTTCCTCTGCAAAAGAGTTCGGGGAAGTACGTTTAAATACCTGGTGGATTCCGCATGATCAGTTAGGAATAAACGGAGAAGTGATGCTCACCATCGATATGAGTCAACAAGACATCGTGGACTTAATTCTTCATCAAATCAAAGAATCGTCCTGTTCATAAAAAGGGGAATGTACCGGATTACGCGTATACTATTTAAACGACATCTTTGTTTATTAGAAATGTAGTGCAGAGCAATCCAAGATTTCAAAAAGGGTTACGTGTTACGTTTTAATCAAGTACACTAAAAGAACTAATTTTTTCATATTATGTTTTATGGAAATGGAGCTGACACCTATGATACGACGTGCCACCTTGATGGACGGAAAGGCCTTATCGGATTTGATGCGACGGATTGATCGGGAAACAAAATATATGTTGTATGAACCGGAAGAACGCAGCATGTCGACGGAACAGGCGGAAGCGTTTATCGAACGATTTGGTCAGGCGGCGAACTCGGACATCTTTGTCGTCGATGTCGATGAACAACTTGTCGGCTATGTGTTGGTCGTCGGTGGCAAACCAAGCCGAATCCGTCACCGGGCGAACCTCGTGATCGGCTTGCTGGATGCCTATACGGGGCGCGGGCTTGGTGCCGGATTACTCGAAGCCGTCGATGCCTTTGCCGTTGAAGCGGGACTTGTCCGGCTGGAACTGACAGTCCGGAAAGATAACCTGCGGGCAATCGAGTTGTATCATAAGTTCGGCTTCAATATTGAAGGCACGCGGATTGCTTCTTTGTTAATTGACGGCGAGTACGTCGACGAACTGGCAATGTCGAAGATTTTTACGACAGAAGAAACCTAAAAAAGATGCTCGGATGCCTCCTCTCAAATTGAGACGGGACAGACGAGCATCTTTTTTATTGGGACAATTTCTGTTGTTCAAACTCGACTTCGAGGACATTTTTGGCATAATCCTTACCCCAGTCGTACATCGCGTCCAGAATCGGCATCAGACTGTAGCCGTGTGGCGTCAACGAATATTCGACCTTCGGCGGAACGACCGGATACACTTCCCGGTGGATGATATGGTGATCTTCCAGCTCCCGTAACTGATTGACGAGCATCCGTTGCGTAATGCCGGGCATTAGATTTTTCAGCTCTCCGAAGCGTTTAGTGCCTTCTTTCCCGAGATGCCAAAGAATCAGCATCTTCCATTTCCCCCCGATGATCGATAGGGTCAATTCCTTTTCACAATTAAACTGCCGGTCTTCAAAATGTGGCATCGTCCCACCTCCTTTTTCAGTATAGCCCTCTTGTCATCGACAGTATACTTTTCCGCACTATGTATGAAAAATCGCACTATGTAAATTAAAAGTGCGTACTTCCCAAGTTCGTCTATGAGGATTATATTTAGTCATGTTCCTTCACGAACGTCAGAAGGAAGTGCCAGGATCCATAAATAGAGAGAAGAATGGGAGAGATCAATTATGAAATTACAACTCGCAATCGATTTAGTCGATACAGCAGGTGCCATCGCTTTAGTCAAAGAAATTGGTGAAGAAAACTTAGATATCGTTGAGATCGGGACACCGGTCGTCATCAACGAAGGGCTTCGTGCCGTTAAAGAAATGAAAGCGGCATTCCCGAACTTAACGGTTCTCGCCGACTTAAAAATCATGGATGCTGCCGGCTATGAAGTCAGCCAAGCTGTCGCACACGGTGCCGATATCGTGACGATTCTTGGAGCTGCCGAAGATATGTCGATCCAAGGTGCCGTTGAAGAAGCGAAAAAATCAGGCAAGAAGATTTTGGTGGATATGATTGCTGTCAAAGATATCGCGACACGTGCGAAAGAGCTTGATGAACTCGGTGTTGACTACATCTGTGTCCACACAGGTTACGATCTTCAAGCCGTCGGTCAAAACTCGTTCGAGGATCTCGCGACAATCAAATCCGTTGTCAAAAACGCTAAAACAGCAGTTGCTGGCGGAATCAAGATGGAGACATTACCTGAAGTCATCGCAGCACGCCCAGACCTCATCATCGTCGGTGGCGGAATTACCGGACAAGACGACAAACAAGGAACAGCGTCAACGATGCGTCGGATGCTGCAAGAGGCGTAAATGACACATATTCAAACGATTTTACAAGAGCTGACGTCGACGGTCGAAGCGATTGATCAAGCCGAGACGACGCAACTCGCGGAAGCCGTTCTGAAGGCAGACCGGATCTTTCTCGCTGGAGCCGGTCGCTCCGGCTTGATGGGCAAAGCGTTTGTCATGCGCCTGATGCACATGAACTTTGATGCATACGTCGTCGGTGAGACGGTTACCGCGAACTTGCGCGAAGGGGACTTGTTGATCATCGGATCAGGATCCGGTGAGACGAAAACACTCGTCCCGATCGTCGAGAAAGCGAAACAACTCGGTGGAACCGTCGCGGTCGTTACGATTGAGCCGACGTCGACACTGGCGAAATTAGCGGACTTAACCGTGAAACTGCCGGGAGTGCCGAAAGAGCGGACAGCCACGGCGGACGAAACGGTTCAGCCGATGGGATCATTGTTTGAACAAACGATGTTGCTGTTCTATGATGCGTTGATTCTCCATATCATGGCGGCGAAACAACTTGATTCAAAAACGATGTACGGCAAACATGCTAATTTGGAATAGAAGAAATCAAAAGACCGATCGACGTGGTGACACGCCGATCGGTCTTTTCAGTTATTATTGAATAGTTAGTTATTTATAAGACGAATTGTAATATTAAGTGCAACACCTAACTGAAAACACATTTCCAGACATTTAATCGACCAGCTTGTGGTTTGGCATACCATGGCACTACAATTATTCTGCTTGAGTCACTATCGATATTTTGTGATATCGTCATCTCTTCAAGTTATTTTAAAAAATCTGCTGGTCTTCAAGAACTGGCTTTGATTATTATAAGAGCAGTAGAAAAAAGTACATGATTCATTTCGGAATTTAATTTTTGAAAGGTCTGATTAAAATCGAAACGAAATTGATTATTTTACGTGGGAATTCTGGAAGCGGGAAAACAACAATTGCAAAATTGCTTCAAAAAAATTTAGGGGAAGAAACGTTGCTTGTTTCGCAAGACGTTGTACGACGCGAGATGTTGATGTTATCGGATTTACAGGGCAATATGTCAATCGAGTTGATTAAAAGAATTACAGAGTTTGCTAAAGGTACGTGCAAAGTGGTTATTTTAGAGGGGATATTGAAAAAACAAGCTTATGAAGAATTACTACTTAATCTCATTGACTACTTTGATCATCACGTCTATGCCTATTACTTTGATTTACCTTTTACAGAAACGGTCGAGCGACATAAATTACGTTCTTCTGCAAAGGAGTTTGGAGAAGAACGTTTAAATACTTGGTGGATTCCGAATGATCACTTGGGAATAAACGGAGAAATTATGCTCACCAGCGATATGAGCCAACAAGATATCGTGGACTTAATTCTTCATCAAATCAATGAATCGCCCTGTTCATAAAAAGGGGAATGTACCGGATTACGAGTATACTACCTAAACGACATCTTTGTTGATTAGAAATGTAGTGCATTGCAATCCAAGATTTCAAAAAGGGTTACGTGTTACGTTTGAATCAAGTACACTAAAATAACAAATTTTTTCATATTATGTTTTGTGGAAATGAATCTGACATCTTATGATACGACGTGCCACGTTGATGGACGGGAAGGCCTTATCGGATTTGATTCGACGGATTGATCGGGAAACGAAATATATGTTGTATGAACTGGAAGAACGCAGCATGTAGACTGAGCAGTCGGAAGCGTTTATCGAACGATTTGCTCAGGCGGCGAACTCGGACATCTTTGTCGTTGATGTTGATGAACAGCTCGTCGGCTATGTATTGGTCGTCGGTGGCAAACCAAGTAGAATCCGTCACAGGGCGAACCTTGTGATCGGTTTGATGGATGCCTATACGGGTCGTAGGTTTGGTGTCGTGTTACTTGAAGCAAAGGTTTTTACAGAAGCTGAATATCTTGCAATTGACCAGTCGGATTTGTCCGACTGGTCTTTTTTGATATAAATTCTAATGTTTTTAGTCTAAAAAGGAAAACATATACTTATTTTTAGATAAAATACAAGTGTAAGAAGTTGATAATTAATATAATTAAAAAATGAGTCATTAAATTTGTTGTAAAAGGTGGACGATTAAAATGAACGAAATAAATGAAGAAATTAAGATAGCTGAAAAAGTGAAGTTTTGGGAAGAACAAGAACAAATTAATAACCTGATTGTTGAAAGACTTGTTGATTTAAGAAAAGAGACTGCAATTCAGGCAGTAGAAGCGGAAGTAATTAAAAACGAATATATTAAATACAAATCTGAAAATGAAAAAAATCTTCATAGAATTACGGATATCGAGAATTTAAATCAAGTATTAAGTAATCAAATAGAAGATCAAAATAAAAAAATAAACGATTTAATTGAGCGACCAAGATTGAAGTCGAAAAAAGAAGAAAGATTAGCCATTAGTGCTATAACTCTATCTTTAGTCTCAATTTTAATAAGTATTCTATCCATAGCTATTTTTTAAGGAGATTTTATAAATGCTACTTTCACACATAATCGAAGAACTTACTGTTAATGGAACAGGTGTAATTTCTAAAAGTGTATTAAAAAGTGTATTAAAAGATAATAGTGTTTGGCAACGAGAAAAATACAAGGAAGCCATATCTGAACATATCTTCAATGAAGAAAAATTTGGACCCAATGATATATTGGCAAATGTAGCAGAACAAGTAGAGGGATTTACACTTTCTCTCATTGACCAGATGCCTGATTTTCCTGAAATTTTAGATATGAATTTAGATTTTAGCTTTGTCACAGATTCTATGGAAGAAATCGAGAACGTGATGTCAAATATGATGGGCCTAGATTTACCCGAGGGGTTAGATTTACTTCCGGGCGCTTCTGAACTTATTTTAGGGATAAGATTATTATTAGATATAAAAGCAGTAAATAAAGAATTCACAGGAATGCCAAATGATAAAAAGAAAAATATAATGGCTGCGAAAGCACTTGTTACAATTTCTAAATTCGGTGTGACCACTACACTCACTTCTGTTGGAGCTATAGCAGGAGGTGCAGTAGGTGCTCATTTTGCAGGAATTGGTGCTACTGTTACAGGACCAGCGGGTGCGATTGCCGGAGGTTTTGCTGCGAGAAAAATTAATAAAACGATAGCGCCACATGCCCAAGATATTGCTTATCAATTGCTTGACCTTAATAAAGTCGATATTTTTTACTTTAAAAACAAAGTTCGAATCGATGATATTGGTATTGGACTATTAAATATGAAAAAACGATTAATTGCAGAATTCAATTAAAAAAAGATTGATGGATGTAAAAGACTTAAAGCCGACATTCTAAGGTGAAATGTCGGCTTTAAGTCTTTTACCATTTAAAACCAAAATCAGCACCGACGTCTTTCGCTAAATGTGCATCTGATCCGTAAACGAGCGGAATGCCTAAAGACTGCGTGAGTTGCAGGAGTTCCGGGTAAGGATAGGAAAGACCGCACAACGGTTTCCGCAATCCTGCCGTATTGAGATCGAGCGTAAAGTCTGCCTGCCGGATTTTCCGGACCGTCTCATCCAAGTTCGCCGGCGTCTGCTCAAGCGGATAGGCTTGGATGAACTTCGTCGGCAACGTCAAGTGACCGAGGCGTTTTGGTTGATGTGTCCCGAGGTTCGTCATGACGAGTGCCTGAATGCCTTCGTAATAGCGTTCGTGGGCCGCTGTGACACTGCCTGTCGCCGTGACGATCTCACCAAAACTTTCTTTGCTGAAGTCGACCATGTAATACCGGTCCTCGATCCAGAGGTAATGGAGCGACAGGATGCCGTCCGTCAGCTCGGGACCGTAACGGGCGATGATGTCGCGCGTGCCGTCGACGTCATGCTCCCAGTAATCAAACTCCATCCCGATCCGGATGTCGATATCGTTTTTGTATGTGTCGCGTAACGTCTTCAGTTCTTCGATGTAGCGTTCGGCTGTCGCAAACGACATCCCGGAATCGTTATCGGGTGCCGGATCAACGAGTCCTTCCGGCAGCGGGGCGTGCTCGGTGAAGCTGATTCGTTCGAGACCTTGTAACAGGGCGCGTTCGATATACGCTTCGAGTGGATCCTGTGTTCCGTGCGGACAATACGGGCTGTGGACGTGACCGTCCCATTTAATTAATTGCATGATAAAACCTCCAATATGTTTTTTCAGTACGAAAACAGGCAAAAGGATTGACAATCGAACCACAAAAAAGGTATCTTATCGTTAAATAATTTAGCGTGGTACAGTGATAACAAGATAAAGGAGTGGCGACATGCAATCATTTTCTACGATTCGACTCAAAGACGGGGCGACGGACTACGTCGGGCAATCAGCTGAACGCCTGCAACGTGTCATCCGCCAACTCGAGGATGGGCTCGAACAATCTAACTATACCCGATTAATCACCCCTTTAATTGAAGAAGTCGGTGGCCGGGAACAAATTCGGATGGATTTTACGACAAGTGTCGCGCGGGCGCTCAGTGAGCGGGGCCGCGAACAATATAAGCGCGTCTTTTACAGTGGTTCGGTCTTCCAGCCGGAAGAAAAGTTCCAAGTCGGTTTTGAAGAACGGGGCGTCATTGCCGAGGTCGAAGCAATCCAACTCGGTGTCCGGTTGATCGAAGAATTGACCGGTAAAGAAGTGACGTTGTCGATTGGCGACGCCGGACTGATTGAACACTTGATTGAAACCCGGGTCGGTGATCACCACCTGCGGGATCAAGTGACGCAGATGCTGCGGTTACGGAACGTCATCGAACTGAAACGGATTGCCCGGGAACTCGATGATGCCTTGCTCGCCAAACTCCCGCTCTTGTTTGGTCGGGAAGGGGCGGAACAGATCTTGCCGTATGTCGACGAAACCCGCTTAAATGCCGTCATCGATTTAGCAGACGCCGTCAATGCCGATCTCGACTTCGGACAGATGGGGCTGCAGACATACTATGATGGCGTGACGATTCACGGTTTCATCGAAGGTGTGACCGAGCCGGTGTTGGTCGGAGGACGATACGACCGGCTGTACGAACAATTTGGTCAGGAACAACAAGCGTTCGGGATCGGATTTTCCGTCGAACGACTCGCGGAGGTGCTCTAAATGCGGATTGGGATTACGAAAGGCCGGCTGTCAAAAACGACGGAACGGTATTTAAAAGAAGCAGGCGTCGAAACGTGGGGGGCGATCGAACGTGAATTGATCGTCAAGCGCGGCGAACATGAATTCGTCTTCATGAAAGGGTCGGATTTGATCCCGTACGTCGCCCAAGGCGTCCTCGACGTCGCCATCACCGGCAGCGACATCCTGCTCGAATCGGATCAGGAATTGTCGGAACTGGCAGAACTGCCATTCGGGATTTGCCGGATGTCGGTTTGTGCGAAAGAACCGTTGCAGTTCGAAGGCGGACGTCGGGTCCGGATTGCGACCAAATATCCGGTCATCGCGAAACGTTACTTCAGTGAACTTGGTGTCGATGTCGATATCGTGCCGTTGAACGGTTCGGTTGAACTGGCACCATTGCTCGGACTGGCCGATGCAATCGTCGATATCGTCGAAACGGGTGAGACACTCCGGGCGAACGGTCTCAACGAATATGAAAAAATTATCGATATCAACGCCCGATTCTTTACAAGCGAGTGGACGTTGAAACGCAAACGCGTCGAAGTGATTCAATTACTCGAACAGCTGACAGAAGGAGTGACTCGGTAATGGCAACGACAAAAAACTTCAGTGTCGACCGTGAGACGGAGCAAGCCGTCCGGTCGATTCTGGAACAAGTGGCAAACGACGGCGATGCAGCCGTCCGTCGCTATACAAGTGAATTTGACCGCGTTGATCTGACAGACTTCCGTTTGGATGAAACGAAGATTCAAGAAGCGTTTGATCAAGCCGATCCGAATCTGGTCGACTCGTTAAAACTGATGGCGACTCGACTCGTCGAGTGGCACGAACAAGAATTGCCGTCCGACATCGAGCTCGTCGAAGCGGACGTCACCCGTCGCCAACGGTTTGTTCCGGTTGACTCGGTCGGGATTTATGTCCCGGGCGGAGCGGCAAGTTATCCGTCGACCGTCCTGATGAACGCGATTCCGGCTAAAGTCGCCGGCGTCGAGCGGGTCGTCATGGTGACACCGGTCACCGGACTCAGCACAGAAGTGTTGGTCGCGGCGAAAATCGCCGGTGTGACAGAAATCTATACGATCGGTGGCGCCCAAGCCGTCGCTGCCTTGACGTTCGGTACGGAATCGATTCAAGCGGTTGATTTGATCGTCGGACCGGGTAACCGGTTTGTTGCCGAAGCGAAACGCCAAGTCTACGGCATTGTCGGTATCGACTCAGTCGCCGGACCGTCAGAAGTCGTCGTCATCGCTGATGAGACGGCGCATCCGGACCGGATTGCTGCCGATCTCCTGGCGCAAGCGGAACACGATCGTGACGCAGTCGCGATTGCCTTTGTCCCAACGGAAGCAATGAAAGCGGACGTCGATGCGAACATCGAACGCCGTCTGCAACAGTTACCGCGCCAGGAGATTGCACGCCGGGCGATGGAAAACGGTGGTGTCTTCGTCGCTTCACTTGATGATGCGATTGCAGAAGCGAACCGTTTGGCTGCCGAACACTTGGAACTCGCTGTCGCGAACCCGCAAGAGGTCGTCAAGTTGATCCGTCACGCCGGGATGATTTTCCTCGGACACGAAACACCGGAAACACTGGGTGATTATGTCGCCGGGACGAACCACGTCTTACCGACGTCCGGGACAGCCCGCTTTGCGTCCGGCTTATCGGCACGAACGTTCTTACGTCACCAGACGATGCTCGAAGCGACACGGGAAGGTGTCGCTCGACTAGCAAATGCCGCGAAAACCGTTGCCCGGGTCGAAGGACTCGAAGCACACGCACAAGCGATAGAAGTGAGGGAGAACTGATGCGACTACACCAAAACGAACGATTTACGGCACACAGCCCGGTTGGCATCGAGACGATCAAACAACTCGTCGAGACGTTTCCGATCAATGAATACCCGGTCGAAGTCATCGACCAAGCGAAAGCATCGTACAGCGCCTATGCCGGTGTCCGTCCGACGCAACTCGTAGCCGGGAACGGCTCCGACGAACTGATTGGTTACCTCTGTGCCCGCTACGCCGGTCCAGAGTCACCGGTCATCGCCTCGCAACCGGATTTCGTCATGTATCAGTTTTATGCCGACCGCGCACGGGCCGACTTCAGTAAAGTCCCGTTGCTCGACGGGATGGCACTTGATGTCGACGGACTGCTCGCTGCACCGGGCAACATCATCTTCCTCAGTCACCCGCATAATCCGTCGGGGATTTTACGCAAGGAAGCGGATGTCCGCCGATTGCTCGACAGCGGAAAATATGTCGTGATTGATGAAGCCTACATCGACTTTGCCCTTGAACAATCGATGGTCGGTCTACTCGACGAATATCCGAACGCGATCATTCTCCGGACGTTGTCGAAAGCGTTTGGCCTCGCGTCCTTGCGACTCGGCTTCCTGATTGCGAGTGAACAGATCGTCGCGGAAGTCGAATCAATCAAGTCACCGTATAATGTCTCCGGACTCTCAGCTGCCGTCGGGATTGCCATCATGGCCGAGCCGGAACTGGATCTCGTCTTGGAAGAGACGTTCGCGAGCCGGGACACGATTGCCCGTCTGGTCGAACCGCTTGGTAGAACGTATCCGAGTGCTGCGAATTTTGTTTACGTTGAATACGAGAAAGCTGAACGCTTCACCGAACGTTGTGCCAACGCCGGACTGCGGATCCGTTTGTTTGACGGAGCCTTCCGCGTCAGTTGCGGCTCGACGGAAGCGATGGAAATCTTAGAGAAATGTGTAGAGGAGGAACTGCAATGCGTCGTGGGACAAGTGAACGAGTAAGTTCAGAATCAGAAATCAAGGTGGCGGTCGACCTCAGTGGCGGACCGGTTGAGATTAAGACAGGTGTCGGCTTCTTTGACCACATGTTGACGTTGTTTGCCTTCCAGGCCCGGATTGGTCTTGTGATTGAAGCGAAGGGCGATCTCTGGATCGATGCCCACCATACGGTTGAAGATACGGCCATCGTTCTCGGAGCTGCCTTGACGGAAGCGTTAGGCGACAAAGCCGGCATCGAACGGTACGGCGAATCACGTGTGCCGATGGACGAGACGCTTGCCTCGGTCGTCCTCGACTTCAGCGGTCGTCCGTATACGGTCTTCCTCGCCGAATTCAAAAATCCGAAGCTCGGTGATTTTGATACGGAACTGGCGGAAGAGTTTTTCCAAGGCTTGTCCCGCAGTGCCCGGATGACGATTCATGCCCAAGTCCTCTACGGTTCGAATACGCACCACATGATCGAAGGACTGTTCAAGGCACTGGGTCGGGCTGTCCGTCAAGCGATTGCCGTAACCGGTGACGGCGTCCCGTCGACGAAAGGACTGATTGACCAATGATCGCGATTGTAGATTATGGTGTCGGCAATATCGCCAACATCGAACGGGCGTTAAAAGAGCTTGGAGAAGCCGTCATCGTCACGAGTGATTTGGAACTGCTCGGACAGGCGGAAGCGCTCGTCTTACCGGGTGTCGGTGCCTATGCCCCGGCAATGGCCCGGTTAGAAGAGACGGGATTAATCGAGTTCTTACAGGAACAAGCGACGAAAAAACCATTCCTCGGGATTTGTCTCGGGATGCAACTGTTGTTTGAATCAAGCGATGAAGACGGACAGACACAAGGGCTCGGTATTTTACCGGGAACAGTCGAAAAGTTACCGAGTGACGTCCGCTTGCCGCACATGGGCTGGCACCAGTTGACGAACCATGGCGAAGCGGTTTACTTCGTCCACTCGTACGGTGCCGTCTGTGAACCGGACTGGATCGTCGACTCGGTCGAATACGGACGACTCGTCCCGGCCATCGTCCAAAAGGACTTGGTGACAGGGATGCAGTTCCACCCGGAGAAGAGTGGCGAAGTCGGATTGAAATTACTTAAGGAATGGAGAGAGACGACATGCAACTCTACCCAGCAATCGATTTAATGAGCGGACAGGCCGTCCGGCTCAAACAAGGTGATTTTCAACAGCAAACCTTTTTCGGAGATGCGTTGACGATCGCAAGACGGTTTAAAGAAGACGGTGCGACAGCGATTCACCTGATTGATCTCGATGGCGCCAAAGCCGGTGAACCGCTTCACTTGAGCCTGATCGCGGACATCAAAAAAGAAACCGGTTTGTTTGTCGAAGCCGGAGGCGGTGTCCGCAACATCGAAACGGTCGAAGCGTACGTCGGCGCCGGAATCGACCGGATTCTAATCGGGACGGTTGCACTGGAAGACGAAGCGTTGCTTGAACAGATGATTGAGCGGGCCGGTGATAAGCTGGCTGTGGCGCTTGACGCCAAAAACGGAATCGTTCAGACGCGCGGTTGGCTCGAAGCCAGTGACTGGACACTCGAACGGGCGATTGAACATTTGATTCAAAAAGGCATCAAGACGTTTTTATACACGGACATCTCCCGTGACGGAATGATGCAGGGACCAGATGTTGACGGACTCGACCGTTTAAAACGGGACGGCGTTGAACTGATTGCGTCCGGTGGTGTGACGACGGTTGAAGACGTCGCCCGCTTAAAAGAGATCGGGATGGACGGTGCCGTCATCGGCCGTGCCTTGCTCGACGGTTCGTTGTCATTGAAAGAGGTGCTTCGCGTATGTTGATGAAACGGATCATTCCTTGCCTTGATGTCAAGGAGGGGCGCGTCGTCAAAGGCGTGAAGTTTCAAAATCTGCGCGACCTCGGAGATCCCGTCGCCGTTGCGAAATACTATTACGAACAAGGTGCCGACGAACTCGTCTTGCTCGATATCTCGGCAACGCAGGAAGGACGCGACACGATGCTCGATATCGTCGAGCGGGTGGCAGAAGTCATCTACATGCCGTTTACGGTCGGCGGCGGCATCAAGACGCTGGAAGACGCGAAACGCTTGATTCGCGCCGGTGCCGATAAAGTCTCCCTCAATTCGTCGGCGTTACAGAACCCGCAACTGATTCAAGACATCAGCCGTCTGTTTGGTGTTCAGGCGACGGTCGTCGCGATCGATGCTAAGCGGACCGGTGACTCATGGGGCGTCTTCTCGCACGGCGGCACACAAGCTGTTGGACGGGATGCGATTGAATGGGCGAAGGAAGCCGTCTCGCTTGGAGCCGGTGAACTGCTTGTCACGTCGATGGATGCCGACGGAACAAAGGATGGCTACGATTTGGAATTGATCCAACGCTTACGCGAAGTCGTCAATGTGCCGTTGATCGCCTCCGGTGGTGTCGGGACACTCGAACACTTGGCGGAAGGTCTCGAAGCGGGAGCCGATGCGGCACTGGCGGCATCGATTTTCCACGAAGCGACCTATACGATGCCGGAGACAAAAGACTACTTGAAGGCGAGAGGAGTCGACGTCCGATGATCGAATTGAATTTTTCGAAGGGACTCGTCGCGGCTGTCATCTTGGATGAAACGACAAACGATGTCCTGATGGTCGGTTTTATGGATCAGGCGGCTTACGACAAGACGCTTGCGACCGGACTCGTCACGTTTTTCTCGCGGACGAAGAACCGTCTTTGGACGAAGGGCGAGACGAGCGGACATACGCTTGAATTACGCCGTATGTGGATTGATTGTGACCAGGACAGCTTATTGATTACCGTCAAAGCGACCGGACCGACGTGCCATACCGGCAATCGGACATGTTTCTATACAGAAGTGGAGGTGCCGCATGCTACATGAACTCGAACGTACAGTAAAAGAAAAAATCGCGTCGCAAGATGAGGCGTCTTATACGAACTACCTGGTTAAAGCCGGGCGTGAAAAAATCGCCAAGAAGTTTGGCGAAGAAGCCTTTGAAGTCGTCCTCGCGGGGGATGACACCCTCGCGGAAGAGACAGCGGACTTGCTGTATCATCTGACGGTGTTGCTTGCTGATCGCGGAGTATCGTTTACGGACGTTGAAGCTGTTTTGAACGAACGTCATGGGACGAAGTCGACGTTCAAGGATCGACCGGATATTGAACAGTGGTAATCCACGGCTCTGCATTCCTCAAACGGGATGCAGAGTTTTTTTGCTGAAAAAAGTGGGAAAACAACAAAAGAAGTGTCATCAAATCGTCAGAACATTTTGATAGGCATTTAGTAGAAAGCGGGCGTATAATCAAGAGCATAGTCTGTTTGTCCAGAAAGTAGGTGTCATCTTGATCACAAAAAAAGAAATCACGAAAACGATCAAAGAGCAATCAAAAGAAACAATTGAAGAGTTGCTTGCGAAAGGCGACTCGCTTAAAGAAGAGGTGGCCAGTGCCATCACGCACGGACTCGGTGTCATTTTCAGCATCGTCGCTTTAGTATTGCTAGTCCTGCAAGCCTCGAAGTCGGGCAGTGCCTGGAACATCACCGCCGTCAGTATCTTTGGCGCGACGATGATTTTACTCTATCTGTTCTCGACATTGATGCACTCACTCATGCATACGCGTGCCAATAAAGTGTTGCAGATCCTTGATCACGCGGGAATCTACTTATTGATTGCCGGGAGCTATACACCGTTCGCCTTGATCACGTTGCGTGGACCACTCGGCTGGACGTTGCTTGGCATCGTTTGGGGTGTTGGTATTCTCGGTATCATCTGGAAACTGTATTCGACCGGAAAACACGTCTGGATTTCGAACGCCTCGTATCTCATTCTCGGTTGGTGCTGTCTGTTTGCGATCAAACCGATGTATGAAGCGCTTGGCTTACAAGGATTTTTACTTCTGCTCGGTGGCGGTCTCGCCTATTCCCTTGGTGTCATCTTTTACGTCTGGGCCCGTTTGCCTTATAATCATGCGATTTGGCATCTGTTCGTCCTTGCCGGCAGTATCTTGATTTTCTTATCGATTTTCTATTACGTCGCGCCGGCACCGGCACCGATGTCTTGAAAAACTTAAAGTTACGGGACTGGCTCCCGTTTACACTCTACATGCTTGTTGGACTTGGACTGCTCCTGTATTTCCGTTTTTCGGGAATGATGGAGCAGTTTGATATTCAAGCTTTGTCTGACTGGATTCGTCAGCAGGGCGCCTTCGGCATGTTGCTGTACATATTGGCTTATACGATCCGTCCACTCGTCTTTTTCCCGGCGAGTCTGTTGACGGTCTTTGGCGGTTATACCTACGGTCCGTGGATCGGGACGATTCTCGATGTCGTCGGTGCAGGGACCGGCAGTTTATTAAGTTTTTGGATTGCCCGTCTGCTCGGTCGACGCGGCATCGAAAAGATCATCGGAACCGGTAAATTGACGGTTCTCGATGAACGGATCGCAACGAATGGATTCGTCGTCGTCTTGATTGTCCGGTTGATTCCACTGTTTCCGTTTGACGCGATTAGTTATGCATCCGGTCTGTCGAAAATTAAATTCCGGCAGTTTGCGCTCGCCAGTTACCTCGGTATCATTCCTGGAGCTTTTGTCTACAACAATATCGGCGCCAGTCTACGAGACCCGTTTTCCTGGCAATTTTTCTTTGCGATTTTTTTGTATCTGCTCTTTTTCATCATTGGTTTTTTTGCACAACGAAAACTTCGAAAAAAACAAAACATCGAGCACATGTAAGCGCTTTATGTCATAATATGAATGCAGAGATGTGAACCGACATGGTAAAACAGCCTAGCATTTATTTAGGGGGAGTAATGAGTGATGGAACGAGTATTACGGGATGGTTTTATCTTCTTATCGCAAAATAAGACTTTGAATGGTCTGGCGAAACGGTATGGTCTGAAGTTCGGTGCAGGGCGCTTTGTGGCAGGGGATTCACTGGAAGCTTCAAAACGGGCGATTCAAGATTTGAATTCAAAGGGATTGTGCGTCACGATGGATCACCTCGGTGAGTTCATCTCGACAGTCGCTGAAGCGGAAATGATGACACAGGAATGTATTCGGGCAGTGGAAATGATTGCGGAAGAGAAATTAGACTCGCAACTTTCACTGAAATTGACATCACTTGGTCTCGATATCTCGGATGAATTGATCCGCTCGAACATGGAACGGATTTTGACACGGGCGAAGGAAGTCGGCGTGTTCGTCACCATCGATATGGAAGACGAGCCGCGTTGTGAAAAAACGATTCAATTGTTTGAAGAATTACGTCAGTCGTTTGATAACATCGGAACGGTCATCCAGTCGTACTTGTACCGGTCGGAAGACGACATCAAACGTGTCGGCCGGTTCGAGACAAACTTACGGATCGTCAAAGGGGCTTACAAAGAGCCGGCAACGGTCGCTTTCCCGGAAAAAGAAGACGTCGATCATAACTACATCAAGCTCGTAAAACTTCAACTGTCACTCGGTAACTATGCTGCGGTCGCGACGCATGACGATGCGATGATCGAACAGATTATCCGCTATGCGAAAGACAAGGGTATCGGCAACGACAAGTTCGAATTCCAGATGCTGTACGGTATCCGCGTTGAACGTCAGCTTGAGCTCGTGAAGCTCGGCTATAAAGTCCGCGTCTACGTCCCGTACGGTCGCGATTGGTACGGCTACTTCATGCGCCGTTTGGCAGAACGTCCGGCGAACGTGGCGTTTGTCCTTAAAGGAATGGTTAAAGGATAATAACGATTAATAGAGAAATGAAAGATGGAGCTGTCATGGCTTCATTTTTTTTATGCTTTTTGGATAACAGCTTGAAAGATTTCGTTCTTCACTTATTACATAGGAGGTCTGGTCATGTACGTAACGGAACAGCAGTTGAAAGAGCAATTGCAACAAGAGAACACGGTGATTTCGGAGGAATTGCTGGAACAGATGTTGTACCATATCGGCAGTTTGGACCCGGTCCTTCGGGATGAACTGATCTTTTCACGACTTGCGGAATGGATCATGTCAGAAACGTTTACCGTAGCATCTGCCAAACGAATTGTGTCGTTTGTCCTCAGTCCGGAGGGATTGTTTTATCAATTGAAAACTTCGAACGAGACGGCCGTGTTCACCCGGTCCTTCTCAGCACTGCTCCTTGCAGTTGTGCTGGAAAAAGACGCTGCAGATCCGCAACTGGATGAGACAATCTACGACCAGCTTTCTGATCAGTTGTTGATGTATCTGAATAAAGAAACTGATTTTCGGGGACAGGTGCCATCTTACGGCTGGGCTCACAGCATTGCCCATATTGCGGATGCGTACCAGGTCTGGTTGGCTCATCCCCGCTGTCGAGTGGCGCAACAACAGCCGGCAATCGTCCGCTTTATCGAAATTTTGACAACGCCTGTATATCATTTCATAGATGAAGAGCACGAGCGTGTGATTTCCGCTTGGATGGTGGCAAGGGAGCAGGGTATTGCAGACGAGACATTTTTTGCAGGATTGGAGTCAGCGGTTAAACCCTGGCTCGATGTACCGGTGACATGGAGTGAGGAACGATTTAATCTGCTCCGGAATACCAAACAGTTGTTACAAGCCTTTTACTTCCGCGTTAAATGGCAGGACAAGACGTCGACTCTTCCGGAAAGGATCGAACACTTGCTGTTTCAAATCCATCAACGGTATCAGTAAACGAAAAACAGACGTGTCCACTCGACTTCTACGGGAAAAGGAAGCTAGCTTCCGTCAGAGACAGGCAAGACCCGGTCATCGCTGAGATGACAGCTCGCTTGCGTCCCGCCCGAGAAAAGCGGGTGGACATACGTCTGCTTTAGAACTTATGATTTTTTAGTTCTTCAGCACTCAATCCGTTTCCCGCGTCCGAAACGCAAATAAACAGGAAAACGCATGGGCCTGATCAAGCAACCGGTGACCGGTCATGACGGCACCTTCTTTTTGAATGACGGCTTCCTCAAGCAACGTCCAGCCGAGTTCTTCTGCCAGTTGGACCAGTTCCCACGGCATCATCGTATTGCCCATCGGTGCCTCTTCCCCGTGCAGACGACGGTAGGATAATGCCCGTGGTGCTGCTGTTGGTCCGAGCAGGCTGATGACGACGAGCGGCGAAACGCGGCTGACCTCTTTAAGTACCGTAACGGGTTGCGTCGACCATTCGAGTGAATTGACGGCGAGAACGACGTCAAACGTATCATCCGCAAACGGTAACGCTTCGCCGGTTCCGACGACGAAGTCGAGTGCCGGTGATTTGTCACGGGCAATCCGGATCATTTCTTCGGACAGATCAAGTCCTGATACCTGAAACGCGTCTGCGAGCAACCGGCAGGCCGCACCGTCACCGCATCCCAAGTCGAGTAAGTTGCCGGACGTAATGACGGACTTCAGAAACGGAATGATCGTTTTCCGGCTGCCTGTCGTCCACATCATCTCCGATCGTTCCGCCCAGTCGGTCGCTTTTTGATCCCATAATTGTTCTGTCGATTTCATGAGAACTCCCCCTTTTGATTTCAGTCTAACAGGAAAATTTGACCAATAGCTGATTTTTTATTGCTACTGAATGATAATTCATTTATGATGGAGATGTAGAAGGAAGCAGTGGAAAAACGGACGGCTTCTTTTTTTGTCAGAATAATGAATGGTTGTTCATTCAATTACGAATCAGGGGGTCTATCATGGCGAGTCAAATCGGTCAGCCGACCACAGTACACACGACGAAACATATTCAATTCGCCGTCATTATCGGTTCAGGGGTCATGGGTGCAGGGATTGCCGCACACCTCGCGAACGCGGGAATCCGGACATTGATGCTTGATATCGTACCAAAAGAATTAACGGCGCAGGAGACGAAACAAGGATTGACGCTGGAAGATGCGGCAGTCCGTTCACGGATTGCCCGTGACAACCGGCAAAAGTTGCTCAAACAAAATCCGGCACCACTGGCTTCCAAACAATTAATTGAGTTAATCGAAGTCGGAAACCTCGAAGACGATCTCGGACGTCTCAAAGAAGCCGACTGGGTGATTGAAGTCATCGTCGAACGGCTGGATGTCAAACAACAGTTATTCGCAACGATCGAACCATTCTTACGCGAAGATGCAATCGTCAGTTCCAACACGTCAGGGATTTCAATCGAAGCGATGCGCGAAGGGCGCTCGGAATCGTTTAATGCTCGGTTCCTCGGGACTCACTTCTTTAACCCGCCACGTTACTTGAAGCTGCTCGAACTGATTCCGACACGTGATACGAATCCGGAAGTCGTCCAGTTCATGAAACAGTTTGCCGAAGAACGTCTCGGTAAAGGCGTCGTCATCGCAAAAGACACACCAAACTTCATCGGCAACCGGATCGGCACATACGGGTTGCTTGTCACGATGGATGAAATGAAAAAAGGCGGCTATTCGATCGGGGAGGTCGATTCCGTCACCGGACCATTGCTCGGTCGTCCAAGCTCCGCGACATTCCGGACGCTTGATGTCGTCGGGATTGATACGTTCGTTCACGTTGCCAATAACGTGTATGACCTGTTACCGGACGGAGCGGAAAAAAACACGTTTGCCGTACCAGCAGAAATGAAACGATTGGTTGACGAAGGGTCACTTGGTTCGAAATCGGGTCAAGGCTTCTACAAAAAAGCCGGCAAGCAGATCTTCGAACTCGATCTAACGACTTTTGAATACGTTGAAAAGAAAGCGCTTACCGAACCGTCGATCGGTCAAGCAAAAGCTCTTCCGGGCGCTAAAAATAAACTGAAAGCCGTTGTCTTTGCGAAGGACCGTGTCGGTGCGTTACTTTGGCCAATCCATGCGAAGACGTTACTGTACTCGGCTCAACTGACACACGAAATCGCGGATGACATCAAAGCGATTGACGAAGCGATGAAATGGGGCTTCGGCTGGAAGATGGGACCGTTCGAGACGTGGGATGCCCTCGGCGTCGAGAAGACGGTCGCGAAGATGAAACAGGACGGCTACGATGTCCCGGCCTGGGTCGATGAGATGCTCGCAGCAGGCGTCACCAGCTTCTATAACGAAGACGGTCAGTTTTACGATGCGCAGTCACAAAAATATTTCGGCAGTGCGGTCAATCCGAAAGAAATCCGTTTACGCGACGTCCGCAAATCAAACGGCGTCCTGCTTGAAAACAACGGTGCCCGTCTGCTTGATCTTGGAGACGATGTCGCCGTCCTTGAATTCACGTCGAAGAGTAACGCGATCGGCGTCGATATCATGCAGATGATCGAACAGTCGATTGATCTCGTTGAAAAAAATCACCGGGGTCTTGTCATCGCCAACGACGGCAAAAACTTCTGTGTCGGGGCGAACCTGGCGATGATGTTGATGGAAGCAGAGGATGAAAACTGGTTCGAACTCGACTGGATCATCAACAAGTTCCAGCAGTCGATTCAGAAAATCCGTTATGCATCGCGTCCGATCGTCGTTGCACCGCAAGGGATGACGCTTGGCGGCGGAACGGAGATTTCGCTTCCGGCAGCCCGGTTGCAGGTCGGTCTTGAAACGTATATGGGACTCGTCGAAGTCGGTGTCGGTCTGATTCCGGGGGGCGGCGGAAACGTCAACACGTATCGCCGTCTGCTTGAGAATACACCGGACGGACTCGTCAACATCGAAAAAGCCGCACAGAAGACGTTTGAGAACGTCGCGATGGCGAAGGTTTCGAAATCGGCCTTTGAAGCACGGGAACTCGGGTATGTCCGGACCGTCGATCAAATTTCGATGAACCGGGACCACTTGACGTTTGATGCGAAACAACTGGTCCTTGAACTCGACCGGACAGGCTATACGGCGCCAGCACATGCCAAGATTCCAGTCGTCGGTCGTGCCGGGAAAGCGACGCTTGAACTTGCAACCCGCGAGATGTTCTACGGCGGCTATATCTCGGAACATGATTTAAAAATTGCAAGTAAACTCGCACACGTCATTGCCGGTGGGAACGTCTCGTTCGGCACACAAGTCGATGAGCAGTACATGCTCGATATCGAACGGGAAGCCTTCTTGAGCTTGATCGGTGAGATGAAAACACAACAACGGATGCAGCATATGCTTGTCAAAGGCAAGCCGCTCCGTAACTGATGACTGGGGGGATTCGAATGAAGGAAGCAGTAATCGTCGCTGGTGCACGAACACCGGTCGGCAAAGCCAAAAAAGGATCGTTTAAGTCGATGCGTTCTGATGAACTCGCAGGAATCGCCATCAAGGAAACATTGAAACGCGCGAACTACACCGGAGCAATCGATGACGTCATTCTCGGTTGTGCCTTACCGGAAGCTGAACAAGGGATGAACATCGCCCGGTATGCATCGGTCCTAGGAGGACTGTCGCATGAAGTGCCGGCAATCACGATCAACCGGTATTGCTCGTCCGGTCTCCAATCGATTGCCGATGCGTCGATGAAGATCATGACAGGACAAGCGACAGCTGTCATCGCCGGTGGACTCGAATCGATGAGCCAAATTCCGATGCCAGGACACGTCGTACGACCGAATCCATCAATCGTCGAGACGGCACCGGAATATTATATGAGCATGGGGCATACGGCAGAGCAAGTTGCTTCGACCTATCAAGTCTCACGCGAAGATCAAGATGCCTTTGCCCTGAAAAGCCATCAAAAAGCAGCCGCTGCGATTGCGTCCGGCAAGTTCGTCGACGAAATCGTCCCGGTGACGGTCACGGAACAATACGTCAACGATGAGTTGAAGATTGAAGAAAAGACGTGGGTCGTCGAACATGACGAAGGTGTCCGCGCCGATTCATCACCGGAAGGTCTCGCCAAGCTCCGTCCGGCATTCCGCCTTGGCGGCAGTGTCACAGCGGGCAACTCGTCTCAGACATCAGACGGTGCTGCTGCCGTCTTGATCATGGAACGCGAAGAAGCGGAACGCCAAGGACTGCCGATTCTCGGAAAGTTCAAATCGTTTGCAGTCGGTGGTGTCCGTCCGGAAGTCATGGGAATCGGACCGGTCGTCGCGATTCCAAAGGCACTTGAACTCGCTGGCATCACGCTCGAAGATGTCGGATTGATTGAATTAAACGAAGCCTTTGCATCCCAGTCACTCGGTGTCATCCGGGAACTCGGTCTGAACGAAGACATCGTCAACGTTAACGGCGGCGCGATTGCGCTTGGTCATCCGCTCGGTTGTACAGGAACGAAACTGACGTTAACACTTTTGCATGAAATGAAACGACGGAACGTCCAATATGGCGTCGTCTCGATGTGTATCGGCGGCGGCATGGGTGCTGCCGGCGTATTCGAACTAGTTGAAGGAGGAACAGGACAATGAGCCAAACAACAAACGAATTGATTAAAGGTGGAAGTTTTGTACTGGATGAGTTACAAGCAGATCGTCTCTTTACACCGGAAGATTTTTCGGAAGAACACAAAATGATTGGTGACATGACGGCGAAGTTCGTCGAAGACCGTGTCGTACCGGTCCTCGACCGGATCGAAAAACATGAATTCGAATTGTCGGTCGGTCTCCTGCGCGAAGCAGGCGAGCTCGGCTTGCTCGGTGCTGATGTCCCGGAAGCATACGGCGGCTATCAGATGGACAAGATTTCATCGTCGATCATCACGGAGAAGTTTGCCCGCGGTCGCTCGTTTGCCCTCAGTTATGGTGCTCACGTCGGGATTGGTTCATTGCCGATCGTCTTCTTCGGGAACGAAGAACAAAAACAAAAATATCTCCCGAAACTGTCATCTGGTGAATGGATCGCGTCTTACGCGTTGACAGAACCGGGCTCAGGCTCGGATGCCCTTGGTGCGAAGACAACGGCAGTCTTGAATGAAGCCGGAACGCACTATATCTTGAACGGGGAAAAACAATGGATCACGAACGCCGGCTTCGCCAGTCTGTTCGTCGTCTACGCAAAAATCGACGGTGATAAATTCACGGCGTTCCTCGTCGAAGGTGAGTACCCGGGTGTCTCAACCGGACTCGAAGAACAAAAGATGGGGATCAAAGGATCGTCAACACGGACGCTGATTTTACAAGATGCGGAAGTGCCGGTCGAAAACGTACTCGGTGAAATCGGGCGCGGACATGTCATCGCCTTCAACATCTTGAATGTCGGTCGTTATAAATTAGCAGTCGGTGCGGTCGGTTCATCAAAACGTGCCATTGATCTTGCGGTCCAGTATGCGAACGAACGCAAACAATTCAAAACACCAATCAGCTCGTTCCCGTTGATTCAGGAAAAGCTGGCGACGATGTCGGCGCAGACTTATGCGATGGAAAGTTCAGTCTACCGGACAGGCGGATTGTTCCAGGACAGTCTCGATCAGTTGTCGGAAGAAGAGAGCAAAGACGGCAAGAAAATCGCGGATGCGATTGCCGAATATGCGATTGAATGCTCGATGAACAAAGTCTTCGCTTCGGAAACGTTTGATTATGTCATCGACGAAGCGGTCCAGATTCACGGTGGCTACGGCTTCATGGCCGAATACGAAGTCGAGAACATGTACCGTGATTCACGGATCAACCGGATCTTCGAAGGAACAAACGAAATCAACCGTCTGCTCGTACCGGGGACACTGTTGAAGAAAGCAATGAAAGGCGAATTGCCACTCCTCGCAGAAGCACAACGTCTGCAACAGGAAGTCATGAGCTTCATGCCGACAGAAGTCGGATCAGAGCCGCTTGACCGCGAACGTCATCTGCTCGCAATGATGAAAAAAATCTTCCTGTTGACGGCCGGAACAGCGGTCCAGAAATATCAGGACAAGCTCCAAGGCGAGCAGGAAATCCTCGCGAACACAGCCGACATCATGAGTGCGATTTATGCGCTCGAGTCAGCAATCGTCCGGACGGAAAAAGCGATTGCCGCGAAAGGCGTCGAGAAAAACGAATTGAAAATCCGTTATACGGAAGTCTTCGCACAACAAGCGTTCGAAGGCGTCGAGCGTGACGCGAAAGAAACGCTTTATGCTGCTGCAAGCGGAGATGAACTCCGGATGCTGCTGTCGGCATTGAAGAAGTTCAGCCGTTACCAACCGATTAATTCAATCGGAACGAAACGTCAGATTGCGAAACGTTTGATCGAATCAAATAAATATACGGTCTAAGTCAGGTTTACTGATTCGCCTTTGCAGGGAAAATCTCTGTAAGGGCGAATTTTTTCTTTGAAGGAGGGAGCAAACATGCGACACGAATTGACAGAACTCCAGTTTGCAATCGACTACTATAAATCACTCGAACGGCTTTCCGAGGAAGAATGGGAATTACCGCTTGCCGTCGATAAATGGACCGTTCAGGAATGTGTCAGTCATCTGTTTCTGTGGGACCGGTATTATCTCGATCATGCTGTCTCGAAGTTACCGGATGAACGATTGACGCTTGTTCAAACCGACTATGATGAGTTCAACCGCCTGGCGGTCGAATATGCCCATCATATCGATGCTCTCGCCTTATTGAAAAAAGCCATCGGTGTCCGCCGGGAACTGGTCACACTCCTCGACCGGCTGACGGACGAACAATATGAGCGGACGTATGAAGGGACCTTTCAGCCGAAAGCGTTCGTCGAATCCTTCATCGCTCATGACCACCACCATCAAGATCAAATCGATGCGGCATTGGCGCGCTTGAAACGCAACTGATGCATCTGCTAATCTGAAGTCAGAGGTGATGAAAAAATGGTAACAATGTACGGTTATCCAAAATGCAGTACGTGTGTCAAAGCAAAAAAAGCACTGGAAACGAACGGGGTCGAAGTCGACTACAAGCATATCGTCGACGAGACACCGAGTGCCGAAACAATTCGGGAACTTCATCAAAAGAGCGGCGAACCGCTGAAGAAGTTTTTTAACACGAGTGGCCAGTCGTACCGGTCGCAAGGAATCAAGGACCGTTTGCCGGAACTTTCCGAACAGGAGCAATACGAATTACTCGCAAGTGACGGGATGTTGCTGAAGCGTCCGATCGTCACGGACGGGCAAGACGTGACCATCGGCTTCAAAGAAGAACTCTATCAAGGAAAATGGTATTAAGAAGGCTAGTTCATTTGGTATACTGAATGCGTTAGTCCACTATAGATCACAGGGGGAATCGCAAATGAGTCAAGTCAAAGACAATCTACGTTATTCGGAAGAGCATGAATGGGTCGAAGTAACAGGAAACAAGGCACGAATCGGGATTACGGATTTCGCGCAACACGAACTTGGCGATATCGTCTTCGTGGAATTACCGGAAGTCGGCGATACGATTTCTGCCAACGAGCCGTTCGGTTCAGTTGAATCGGTCAAAACGGTATCTGAATTGTACGCACCGATTTCAGGGAAAGTCGTTGCTATCAATGAGTCACTGTCTGATTCCCCGGAACTCGTCAACGAATCACCATTCGAAGGTGCATGGATGGTCGATATCGAGATCGAAGATGATGCCCAAGTAGAAGCGTTGATGGATGCAGCTGCTTACAAATCAATGATCAACGAGTAATACTTATCGAAAAGACGGCAAGGAAACGCAATCGTTTCCTCGTCGTCTTTTTTTCTGTATACTGGCACAAGATAAGACAAAACAGAGGGGGAATGGAACGGATGAAAGAAGTCACAGAAGTCCCGGAAAACGGTTTTTTGTATGTCTATGCACCGATGTGTGGGACGTGCGCCATCGCTAGTCGGATGCTTGCGGTCGTCGAAGCGACAAAAGACGAAGAATGGATCATGCAGGCAAACGGAAACTTCATTCCGGAATTTTTAGAGCAGGCGCAGGTCATGAGTGTGCCGGCATTGTTAAAGATTGAAGAAAATCAAGTCGTATCAAGGCTTTATGCGTTTCAATCGGTTCAAAATGTCTTTGCATTTTGTGCTGAGTAAGAAGAGGAATCGATCCGAGATTTCTCTTTACGCTAAATTGTCGGAATATTTACAATAATTCATTGACAATGCTAAATTATGAATGGTATATTCATATCAACTTCTAGAAATGCTTTTATAGGAAGTCTGGCAGAGATATGAGTTGGCTGTTGCTTTTCATTCCAGAACCGTTCAAAAAAATCCTCCATTGTTTGGTTGTCTCCCCTTAAGTCGTCCCCCAAAGACGAAGCGGCGCAAGGAAACAATTCGGGATTCGAGCAGGAGATCTGTCATGGGAGTCCAGTTCAACTGATATGTCGAAAAGGCGCCGTCCTCTGATACGACGAACGAAGAAGTTCGTGTCAGAGCTGGGTTTTCCTTCGTGGCATTTCTAACCACATTATTCGTGTTGCCGGTTCTCCGGCAACGCCTTTTTTTTGTTTTCCTAAAAATTTAAAGCAGTCGTCTTGCCATTCGGAAATCTCCCTGCTACAATGCGATTAAGGTAAATTACTTTAATTCATATCCGATTAGTCGGAATTAAAAGAGAGATACGGAGGACGAACAGGCATGACAGTACGTTTTATGGATGTTTTTACAGAGTGGGCGTCAACATACGACGACACGGTAACGGGGCATGATCCGGAGTACAAAGAAGTCTTTCGTCGTTATGAAGAAATATTGGATACAGTCGCAACGAAAGCTGTCTCACCGGTCGTTGAGTTCGGGGCCGGGACCGGCAACCTGACACAGCGGTTGCTTGAGCGACATGATCATGTCCTTGCCGTTGAACCGAGTCCGGAGATGCGGGATATTCTCATCAACAAGATTCCGGAACTTCCGGTGCAGGACGGACACTTCCTGTCGTTTACGGCAGACCATGCGAAAAGTTTTGTTTCGACCTATGCGTTTCATCATCTGACGGATGAGGAAAAGGGAGAAGCCGTTGATTTGATGGCGAAGATTTTGCCGCACGACGGAAAAATCGTCTATGCCGATACGATGTTCGTGTCGGAAGAGGCGCGTTTACAGACAATCGCTGAAGCGAAAGCCCAAGGGTTTAACGGACTCGCCGAAGATTTGGAACGCGAGTTTTATCCACTGATTCCGGTGATGGAACAGATTTTTGCATCACGCGGATTCGATGTTTCATTTACGCAATACAATCACTTCGTCTGGCTCGTAGAAGCCGAGAAAATGGAGGAATAAATCATGACACTCAAAAAAATGAACGTAGAAAGCTTTAACCTGGACCATACGAAAGTCAAAGCACCTTATATCCGCGTTGCCGGTTACAAAGACGGTAAAGTCGACCAAGTCGTCAAATACGACATCCGCTTCACACAACCGAACGTGGAACAAATGCCGATGCGTGCGATGCACACACTCGAGCACTTGCTCGCTGAAAATATCCGTAACTACTCGGATGACGTGATCGATGTGTCGCCGATGGGATGCCAAACAGGTTTCTACATGGCGATGATGAACTTCGATTCGGTCGAAAAAATGAGCGAACTCGTTGAGAAAACATTAAAAGACGTCTTAGCAGCAGAAGAAATTCCAGCGCAAAACGAAGTCCAATGCGGATTCGCAAGCGCCCACGACCTTAAAGGAGCGAAGCACTATGCCGAGAAAATGCTTGCCGGTCGTGATGAATGGGACATCGTCTTCGGATGATCGCGAAATCAGTCCGCGACCTCGTCGGAAATACGCCGCTCTACGAGATTACTTCATTCGATTTGCCTGCTGGTACGCGGATTTTGGCGAAGCTCGAATGGATGAACCCTGGGGGCAGCGTCAAAGACCGCCTGGGCATTCAACTCGTTGATGCCGCGATCGAACAGGGATATGTGACACGAGGCGGAACGATCATCGAACCGACTGCCGGCAACACCGGCATCGGTTTGGCGCTCGCCGCTAAAAAATATGACCTTCAAGTCATCTGTGTCGTTCCGGAAAAGTTCAGCCAGGAGAAACAGACGTTGATGCGCGCACTCGGCGCGACTGTCGTCAATACACCGACTGAGCTCGATATGCAGGGTGCGATCGATAAAGCCAAAGAACTCGGACAAACGATTCCAAACAGCTATGTTCCGCTTCAATTCGAAAACGAAGAAAATCCGGTTACGTATCAGCGGACACTCGGTCCTGAGCTGATGGCGGAGCTGGATCAGATTGATTGGTTTGTTGCCGGATGCGGATCAGGCGGAACGTTTGCCGGAACAGCGGCGTATTTAAAAGAACGTCTCGGGACAAAAGGTGCAATCGTTGAACCGGAAGGCTCAGTCCTCAACGGGGGACCAGCCGGACCGCATAAGACGGAAGGCATCGGGACGGCTAAATGGCCAAGTCTCGTTTCCCGTGACTTAGTTGATGAAATTCATACGATTTCCGATCATGATGCCTTCACGAAAGTCCATGAACTGGCGGCCCGTGAAGGGTTGCTCGTCGGCAGTTCGGCCGGCGCAGCACTCGTTGCAGCACTTGATCTGGCACATCGTTTTCCAGGCAGTACCATCGTCACCGTCTTCGCGGACAGTGCCGAACGGTATTTAAGCCAACAAATCTTTGAAAAGGTGGACGAGACACATGCGTAAAAAGACAGCATTGATTCATGGAGGAACAGGCGTCGATCGAGCAACAGGTGCCGTTACACCCCCGATTTATCAAACAAGCACATACAAACAGGAAAAAATCGGTCAGTTAAAAGAAGGATATGAGTATTCCCGGACAGCGAACCCGACACGGACGAGCATCGAACGTCTGATTGCCGATCTTGAAGGCGGTGCACGCGGTTTTGCCTTCGGATCAGGGATGGCAGCGATTCACGCTGTCTTTAACCTGCTCGAATCAGGTGACCACATCGTCATGACCGATGACGTCTACGGCGGGACATTCCGTTTGATGCAGCGTGTCTTACCGAAGTTCAACATCCAAGTGACGTTCGTCGATACGACGGATCTCGCGGCGACAGAAGCTGCGGTGCAAGACAACACGAAGATGCTGTATGTCGAAACACCGACGAACCCGTTGTTGAAAGTGACAGATATCGCAGCAGTTGCTGAAATCGCGAAACGCAACAACTTGAAACTCGTCGTCGATAACACATTTGCAACACCTTACTTGCAACAACCACTCGCACTCGGCGCAGATATCGTGCTGCACAGCGCGACAAAATACATCGGCGGTCATTCGGACGTCGTCGCCGGACTTGTCGTCGTCAACAGCGACGAGCTCGGAGAAGATCTTCACTTCATCCAGAACTCGACCGGCGGTATTCTTGGACCGCAGGACAGCTTCCTGCTCGTCCGTGGATTACGGACGCTTGGTATCCGGATGGATGCAATCGAAGAAACATCACACGATCTCGTTCAGTTCTTACAGGAACAGGACATCGTTTCAAACATCTTCTATCCGGGACTGGCATCACATCCGGGTCACGCGACACAACAGAAACAGGCGACCGGTTTCGGCGGAATGATCAGTTTTGATGTCGGTTCAGCAGAAAATGCGGAGAAACTCGTCGAAGCGACACATTTCTTCACATTGGCTGAAAGTCTTGGAGCGGTCGAGAGTTTGATTTCCGTTCCGGCACGGATGACGCATGCGTCGATTCCAGCAGAGCGTCGCGCAGAACTCGGAATTACGGATGGTCTCGTTCGGATCTCGGTAGGTCTTGAGGACGCGGAAGACTTGAAAGAAGATTTGACACGTGCTTTCAGTCTGCTTCAACCGGTTTCAGAAAAAACTGTTTGACAAGCAAAATAACCCCTGCTAATATTCAGATTATATTAAAAATAACTTAATACCGATAACTCTTATCGAGAGTGGTGGAGGGACTGGCCCGATGAAACCCGGCAACCGCGGAATTTATTCCGAAGTGGTGCTAATTCCAGCAGACATTTGTCTGCAAGATGAGAGCAAATGGTTTTGTGTACTGAGAAAGTGCGCGCGTTTGCTCTAAAACGTGCGCACTTTTTTTATTTTAGGAGGGACCGTATTGATTCGCTTACAGGATGTAGGAAAGATTTATCGCTCGAAGCGCGGATCGGTTGAAGCCGTCGTCAATGTCGACTTGTCAATCGAGCGCGGTGAAATTTTTGGAATAATCGGTTATTCAGGGGCAGGGAAATCAACACTGATTCGTTTGCTGAACATGCTTGAGGCACCGACGAGCGGCTCGATTCAAATCGATGGTGTCGAAATGACGACGCTCAAACCAAAAGAATTACGGGGCGTCCGTAAAAACGTCTCAATGGTGTTCCAACACTTTAATCTGCTTTGGTCACGGACAGTCGAAGAAAACATCATGTTCCCGCTTGAGCTCGGCGGTTATCCGAAAGCCCGTCGTAAAGAACGGGTTGCCGAACTGATTCAGCTCGTCGGACTCGACGGACGTGAAGGCGCTTATCCGTCGCAACTGTCAGGTGGACAAAAACAACGGGTCGGGATTGCCCGGGCACTGGCATCCAATCCGGACGTCTTACTCTGTGACGAAGCGACAAGTGCGCTGGATCCGAAAACGACCGACTCGATCCTCGAGTTGTTGGTCGACATCAACAAAAAATTAAAACTGACCATCGTCTTGATCACACACGAGATGCATGTCATTCAAAAAATCTGTCACCGGGTCGCCGTCATGGAAGCCGGGAAAATCGTCGAACAGGGACCGGTTGCTGAAGTATTCCGTCACCCGAAACAGGCGATGACAAAAGAGTTCGTCAAACAATTGACGTCACCGTCTGAAAACGAATTAACGTTTGCGAAATTACGCGAGCGCTATCCGACCGGGAAAATCGTCCAGCTGACGTTTGTCGGTTCGACGGCGGAAAGTCCGATCCTTGCCGAAGTCATGAAAGATTCGAACTTATTATTCAATATCATCGGCGGAAACGTCGGACAGACGCAGGACGGAGCACTCGGAACGCTGTTCATTCAGTTGCTCGGTTCGGAAGAGGAAGCACAAGCGGTCATCGCCAAACTTCAAGCGAGTGACGTTGAAGTGGAGGTGGATCACCGATGAGTACATTTTTTGCAGATGTGGATTGGGATATGGTCTGGGAAGCAACCGGCAGCACCGTTTATATGACGGCCGTTGCAGGGCTCGCAACGTTTGTCCTTGGATTGGCAATTGGTCTGTTGTTATATGCGACGAACGAAGAATTGTTGTTTAAAAACCGGACACTGTATTCCGTGCTCAGCTTTTTAGTCAATATCTTCCGCTCGATCCCGTTTATCATTCTATTGATTCTGTTGATCCCGATCACGAAAATCATCGTCGGATCATTCTTAGGACCAACGGCTGCATTACCTGCGTTAATTCTCGGTGCAGCACCGTTTTACGGTCGGATGGTCGAACTGGCACTTCGTGAAGTCGATAAGGGTGTCATTGAGGCGGCTGAATCGATGGGAGCAACGAAGTTTCAAATCATCTATAAAGTCCTGATTCCGGAAGCCTTGCCGGCAATCGTCTCAGGAATCACCGTTACGCTTGTCGCACTCGTCGGTTACACGGCAATGGCCGGGTTAGCCGGTGGTGGTGGACTGGGGGACATGGCCTTCATCGAAGGATTCCAGCGTTCACAAAATAACATCACGGTCATCGCGACACTGTTGATTCTTGTCATCGTCTTCATCATTCAAATTATCGGTGACCTGCTTGTCAAAGCCATCGATAAACGGTAACACCTATCTTATTTAATCTTGGGAGGAATCATTCATGAAACTTTGGAAAAAATTCGTCGGCACAGCAGCCGTATCGGTCTTAGCAGTCAGTCTTGCAGCATGTGGAGAAGAATCTTCATCAGGCAGCAGCGATTCAAAAACACTCGTCATCGGGGCGTCAAACGTTCCCCATGCTGAAATTCTCGAGCACGTCCAAAAAGAATATGAAGCAAAAGGCTATAAACTCGAAATCAAAAAGTTCCAGGATTACGTCCTGCCGAACAAAGCACTTGCTGAAAAAGAAATCGATGCGAACTATTTCCAACACGTCCCGTACCTCGAGCAACAGGAAAAAGAAAACAAAGACTATAAATTCGCGAGTGCCGGCGGCGTTCACGTCGAACCGCTCGGTGTCTACTCTAAAAAATACAAGTCTTTGGATGAACTGCCAAAAGGTGCAACGATCTTAACGAGCTCAAACGTCGCTGAACGCGGACGTGTCTTGACGTTCCTTCAAAACGAAGGGCTGATCAAGTTGAAAGACGGTAAAACAACCGATGCACAGCTCAAAGACATCGCGGAAAACCCGAAAAACATCAAGTTCAAAACAAACATCGAAGCGTCACTCTTACCGCAAGCTTACAAAAACAACGAAGGCGACGCGGTCCTCATCAACACGAACTATGCGATTGACAACGGGTTGAACCCGTTGAAAGATACGATTGCCCTGGAAGACGAGTCTTCACCGTACGTCAACATCATCGTCACACGTGATGGCGATGAAAAAGACAAACGCGTCACGACATTGCTCGATATTCTCCACGAGAAAAAGAACCAGGACTGGATCACAAAAGAATACAAAGGGGCCGTCGTCCCGGTTAGTAAATAATCTGCTCAATCGATGCACTCTTCCTATATAATGGAAGAATGCATTATTTTTTTGTGCGAAAGGGGGATTTTCATGCAACGTTTGAAACAGCTTCACCCATTGACGGTCGGCGTGTTGCTCGGGACGTTTTTCGCCCGGCTCGGAACCTTTATCACGATGCCGTTTTTTGCGATTTACTTATCGGTCGTCCTGAAATTCAGTCCGGTCGACGTCGGCTGGATTCTCAGTATTTCAGCCATCGCGAGTCTCGTCATGAGTTTCGTCGGCGGGACATTATCCGACCGCTACGGCCGCCGGACGATGATGCTCAGCGGAACGTTCGGTTTTGTGCTTGTCTTCATCGGACTGGCTCAAGTCGAGACCTTTTGGACGTTCTTCATCCTGAGTGCCTTAAACGGAATTTTCCGGTCCATCTTCGAACCATCTGCCCGGGCATTGATCAGTGATACGACGGAGGAAGAAAACCGGTTGTTCGTCTTTAATATCCGTTATACGTGCATCAATATCGCAGCGGCGATCGGACCGGGGATTGCCTTACTACTCAGTGCGGGGAATACGTCGATTACCTTCTATATTACGGCGTTCGTTTACTTCGGCTACGGCGTCGCGATTTTCATCCTGTTCCGACGTCATCCGATTACGGAAAGCCACGGCGGGAAAAAGGTGTCGTTCGGAGCGACGGTCCGGTTGCTGAAAACCGATGTCGCCTTTACGTTTGCGCTCGCCGGTATCATCTTTGGTGTCTTCGGATACAGTCAGTTCAACTCGACGTTGCCCCAGTTTTTGACCACGACGACCTTATTGTCCGGGGGAACAAGTCTGTTTGCCTTATTGATTACGATTAATGCCATCACCGTGCTCGTCGTTCAGTATCCGATCATGAAGTTCGGTGTCAAGACGTCACCGCTCGTCTCGATCACGGTCGGGATTGCGACCGTTGCCGTCGGATTATTCGTCATGGGAACGGCCGGCACTGTCTGGCTGATGATCGGTGCGATGTTCATCTTCACATGCGGGGAAGTGATGATGTTTACGATGACGGACATTTTGACGGACAGCTTTGCGACACCGGAATTACGGGGAAGTTATTTCGGGGCGATGGGCTTGACGTCGATTGGTCAATCGGTCGGACCGGTCATCGGCGGACAATTGTTACTTTATTTTGGACCGGAACGTCCGTTGCCGATTTTCGGTATTTTAGCCCTCTTGACAGTTCTCGGAATACCACTGCTCTTACTGTCACAGCGGGTTCATCGACAAACGAAACCGGAAGAAGAGAAGGAAGTCGTCTCACTTTAAAGTCATTCTCACTAAAAGGCTCGGTTTTGAGAAAAAACCATGAGCGATGACGCTTGAATAATGTGGTATGATTCATTAAGATTAGAATGATACTAAATTAGTAACTCTCGTGAACTGAATCGTCAGACACGAAATGAATAGATGGAGGGATTCTACATGAAGGCTTCACACTTAAAGATTGAAGATTTACACGTTGCAATCGACGGCAAAGAAATCTTGAAAGGCGTCAACTTAGAAATCAAAGGCGGCGAAATCCACGCGGTCATGGGACCAAACGGGACTGGTAAATCAACACTCGCATCTGCATTGATGGGTCACCCGACGTATGAAGTGACATCAGGATCAGTCACACTCGACGGCGAAGACGTCCTCGAAATGGAAGTCAACGAACGTGCGCAAGCAGGTATGTTCCTTGCAATGCAATACCCAAGCGAAATCAGTGGTGTGACGAACTCAGACTTCCTGCGTTCAGCAATCAACTCACGCCGTGAAGAAGGCGATGAAATCTCACTCATGAAATTCATCCGTCAACTCGACGCGCAAATGGGTCTTCTCGAAATGCCAGGCGAAATGGCACACCGTTACCTCAACGAAGGTTTCTCGGGCGGAGAGAAGAAACGGAATGAAATTCTCCAAATGACGATGCTGAAACCAGCGATCGCCATCCTTGACGAAATCGATTCAGGTCTTGATATCGATGCGCTTAAAGTTGTCGCAAAAGGTGTGAACGAAATGCGTTCACCTGAATTCGGCTGCTTGATCATCACGCACTATCAACGTCTCTTGAACTATATCGAGCCTGATTTCATCCATATCATGATGGGCGGAAAAATCGTCATGTCTGGTGGTAAAGAACTTGCTCACCGTCTCGAAGCAGAAGGTTATGACTGGGTTAAAAAAGAACTCGGCATCGAAGAAGTCGAAATCGAAACAAAAGCGTAAGACGAGGGAGGAAGCATGATGACTGTAGAACTGAATCTTGCTGTAAATCGCGAGGCAGTGGCAGAACGTGCGACTCGCTTAGGGGAACCGGCTTGGATGATTACCAAGCGTCAAGATGCACTTGATCTTGCCCCGACGCTCGCATTGCCAAAAGTAGAAAAAATTAAAATCGGTGGCTGGAACTTCACAGAAGGTACAGCAGATCTCGAAACGGTAACTGGTTTGACACCGGATATCGAATCGTTGATCGGTGAAAACCGTGACCATATGCTGATCACGCGTAACGGACAACTCGTCCACGCGCAAAACAGCGAAGCGACGAACGGCGTCATCTTTACGACGCTTGAAGACGCAATGAAGCATCATCCGGAGCTCGTCGAGAAATACTTCATGACAGAAGGCGTCAACGTCAACGAAGATCGTCTCGCAGCACTCAACGCAGCACTCATGAACGGCGGTACATTCCTATACGTACCAAAAGGCTTGAAGTTGACGGTTCCAATGCAGGCGATTTATACGCTGGAACAAACAGGCGGTGCGTTGTACCACCATGCAATCATCATCGCAGATGCTGACAGTGAACTGACGTATATCGAAAACTTCGTCTCTTACGGCGAAGAAGCACATAACGTCAACGTCGTGACAGAAGTCTTCGTCGAAGACAATGCGAAAGTTCTTTTCGGAGGCGTCGATACGCTTGCGAAAGGTGCTGTGACGTATATGAACCGTCGCGGTGTCGTCAAACAAGGCGCGAAGCTCGAATGGGCACTCGGTCACATGAATGACGGACACACGATCACGGAAACGAAAACACACCTTGTCGGTAACGATTCGTTCTCGGACACGAAAGCCGTAACGGTTGGTCGTGGCGAGCAAAAACAAAACTTCAACGTCCGGACAGACCATTTCGGTAAAGGTTCGGAAGGTTTCATCTTGATTCACGGTGTTCAGAAAGATTCAGCGACATCGATCTTTAACGGAACATCAATGATTCATCATGGCGCTTCAAAATCAAACGGTGTTCAAACGGAACGTGTTCTCATGTTGTCTGAAAAGGCACGGGGAGACGCAAACCCGATCCTCTTGATTGACGAAGATGATGTCATGGCAGGACACGCGGCATCTGTCGGTCGTGTCGATGAACTTCAACTCTACTACTTGATGAGCCGTGGTCTTTCACGCAAAGAAGCAGAACGCCTTGTCGTTCACGGTTTCTTACAACCGGTTGTTTCGGAACTCGCGATTGACTCTGTTAAAGAACGCCTCGTGCAAGTGATCGAAGGGAAAGTAAACTAATATGGGAATCGATGCATCCATCCGCAATCAGTTTCCGATTCTTGACCAACAGGTTAATGACCGGAAACTCGTCTATTTAGATAGTGCGGCTTCGTCACAAAAGCCGCTCGTCGTCATTGAGGCGATTGAGAACTACTACAAGACGGTTCATTCGAATGTGCACCGTGGCGTCCATACGCTCGGAACACGAGCGACGGATGCGTACGAAGGTGCGCGTGAGAACGTACGTCGTTTCATCAAGGCGCAACACCATGAAGAGATTATCTTTACCCGCGGGACGACGACAGCGATCAATATCGTCGCCTCAAGTTACGGAATGGAGCATGTGGAAGAAGGGGACGAGATTGTCGTCACGTACCTCGAACACCATGCGAATCTCATTCCGTGGCAACAGGTTGCAAAAAAGAAAAAAGCGAAACTGAAATATGTCGACTTGACGGCAGACGGTCGTGTAACGATCGAAGCGGTCAAAGAACAAATTTCGGATCGGACGAAGATTGTGGCAATGGCCCACGTTTCGAACGTCCTTGGAACGATCAACCCGATTAAAGAAGTCACGCAACTTGCCCATGCTGCCGGCGCCGTCATGGTCGTCGATGCAGCGCAAAGCGCGCCGCATCAACAGATTGATGTTACAGATCTCGATTGTGATTTCCTGGCGTTTTCGGCACATAAGATGTGCGGACCAACCGGGATCGGTGTCCTGTATGGCAAAAAAGCATTACTCAATGCGATGGAGCCGGTCGAATTCGGTGGTGAGATGATTGATTACGTCGGGCTGGAAGAGTCGACGTTCAAACCTTCTCCGTACCGGTTCGAAGCAGGGACACCAATCATTGCCGGCGCAGTCGGCTTATCGGCAGCGATTGATTTCTTGGAACAAGTCGGACTCAGTAACATCGAAGCCCACGAACGTGAGCTCGCTCAGTATGCGATGGCACAAATGCGTGACATCGAAGGACTGACGATTTACGGTCCGGAAGAACGTGTTGGTCTCGTTACCTTTAATCTCGGTGATGTCCACGCGCATGATGTGGCGACGGTTCTCGATATGCAAGGAATCGCAGTCCGTGCCGGTCACCATTGCGCGCAACCGCTGATGCGCTGGCTTGGAGCCAGTTCTACGGCACGAGCCAGCTTCTACCTGTATAATACAAAGGAAGAAGTAGACGCATTAGTGACAGGACTTCGCCAAACGAAGGAGTATTTCAGTCATGGATTTTAACAATCTCGATCACTTGTACCGTCAAGTGATCATGGACCACTATAAAACGCCCCGCAATCGTGGTGCGATTGACGGTGGTGTGACAATCGATATGAACAATCCGACATGTGGCGACACAATCCGTCTGCAACTCGCAATCGAGGACGATATCGTCAAAGATGCGAAGTTCGACGGTGAAGGATGTTCGATCAGTATGGCGTCTGCGTCGATGATGACACAGGCTGTCAAAGGAAAAACAGTCGAAGAAGCATTACAACTCGCCAACGTCTTTTCCGAGATGGTTCAAGGAAAAGACTACGACGATGAAAAATTTGATCTCGGGGATGCCGAAGCACTGTCTGGTGTGACAAAATTCCCGGCGCGAATCAAGTGTGCGACACTTGCCTGGAAGGCGCTCGAACGCGGCGTCGAAGAAGGGAAGTAACTTCGGTCAGTAAGTAAGAGGAGGAAACGAACATGGCTAAGAACATGCCTGAAATTGGCGATTATAAATATGGTTTCCACGATCGCGATATCTCGATCTTCCGTTCAGGACGCGGTTTGACGACAGAAGTCGTCGAGACGATTTCTAAAATGAAGGAAGAACCGCAATGGATGCTTGATTTCCGTCTGAAATCGCTTAAGATTTTCAACGAACAATCGATGCCAGCATGGGGCGGCGATTTATCAGATCTCCGTTTTGATGACATCACGTACTACGTTAAGCCGTCAGAACGTGCTGAAAAATCTTGGGATGAAGTACCGGAAGAAATCAAACGTACGTTTGATAAACTCGGAATCCCGGAAGCTGAGCAAAAATACCTTGCAGGTGTTTCGGCACAGTACGAATCAGAAGTCGTTTATCACAACATGAAGAGTGAACTGGAAGATCAAGGGATCGTCTTCAAAGATACAGATACAGCACTGAAAGAAAACGAAGATTTATTCCGTGAGTACTTCGGTAAATTGATCCCGCCGACAGACAACAAATTCGCTGCCCTCAATACAGCGGTTTGGTCAGGTGGATCGTTCATCTATGTACCAAAAGGCGTCAAGATGGATACGCCGCTTCAAGCCTACTTCCGGATCAACTCGGAAAACATGGGTCAATTCGAGCGGACGTTGATCATCGTTGACGAAGAAGCATCGGTTCACTACGTCGAAGGATGTACAGCACCGGTCTACACAACGAACTCGCTTCACTCGGCGGTCGTTGAGATCTTCATCAACAAAAACGCGTATTGCCGTTACACGACAATCCAAAACTGGGCAAACAACGTCTACAACCTCGTTACGAAACGTGCGATCTGTGAAGCCGGCGCAACGATGGAATGGGTCGATGGTAACATCGGTTCGAAATTGACGATGAAATACCCTGCCGTCATCCTTAAAGGGGAAGGTTCACGCGGTATGACATTATCAATCGCCATCGCTGGTAAAGGACAACACCAGGACGCAGGCGCGAAAATGATTCACCTCGCACCAAACACGTCGTCCACGATCGTCTCAAAATCGATTTCGAAACACGGTGGTAAAGTCACGTACCGTGGGATTGTCCACTTTGGCCGTAAAGCAACCGGCGCACGTTCGAACATCGAATGTGACACGTTGATCATGGACAACCAGTCGACATCAGATACGATTCCGTACAACGAAATTCTCAACGACAACATTTCGCTTGAACACGAAGCGAAAGTATCGAAGGTCTCGGAAGAGCAATTGTTCTACCTGATGAGCCGCGGGATTTCACAAGAGGAAGCAACTGAAATGATCGTCATGGGCTTCATCGAGCCGTTCACAAAAGAATTACCGATGGAATATGCGGTCGAAATGAACCGTCTCATCAAGTTCGAGATGGAAGGTTCAATCGGATAATGTTTCTGCTCTCTCATCTCTGGATGAGAGAGTTTTTTGTACACAGGCAAAAGCGGGTAAAGGATTGAAAAAGGAGGGATTCATCATGCGTGATATCGTCTATTCTTTTCAAGTCTCGCTCGACGGCTACATCGAGGATGCATCGGGCAGCATCACCTTTGCGTCACCGGATGCGGAACTGCATCAGTACTTCAATGATTATGAAAAAGCATTTGATACCCATGTGTACGGCCGTCGTCTGTATGAGATGATGCACTACTGGGAAACAGCCGATCAGGAAGATGAACCGATCATCATCGAGTATGCGAAAACATGGCAGGCCCTTGAAAAAGTCGTCTTCTCGCAAACGTTGACGGCCGTCGAGGGCAATGCCCGTCTTGCGACCCGGCCGCTTGCCGAGGAACTCGCGGCATTAAAGCAGGCACCCGGCAAACAGATTGCGATCGGCGGGGCGACCCTTGCCGCGGAAGCCATCCGTTTGGATTTGGTGGACTGTTATCATGTCGTCATCTATCCCGTCTTACTCGGTGGAGGGAAACGAATGTTTCCGCTGTTTGAGCAATCGTTGTCCTTACAGCTTGTAGATCAACAGACCTTTGCTTCCGGTTGCATCGCCTTGACGTATGAACGGATTCGAACCAACTCTTTATGATCATTAATGAATCCATGAAACAAGCAGTCTTTTTCTCCTTATTTTTCAAGGAGTAGGAAGGAATTGCTTGTTTTTTATATGGAGACACACGTGTTTTCCAAGAAGAGTCTTGAAGAAGAAATTCACGATTCCGCTATGCTATGATGAACAATAAGCAGAGAAAACGGAACGGAGGGAGCAGGATGATTTATGTCGGCGTGACCGGTTGGGGCGATCATGACAGCCTCTACCCGACACCACAGGACCGGAAAGAGAAGCTCGCCGCTTATGCGGGACACTTTCCGGCAGTCGAAGTTGATTCCACGTATTATGCGATTCAACCGGAACGCAACTACCAAAAGTGGGTTTCGGAAACACCGGATGATTTCCGGTTCATCGTCAAGGTCCACCGGGCGATGAGCGGTCATGACCGGGAAAACAAGGATCCACTCGGTCCCATCTTTGAACAGTATCTCGCTTCGATCGAACCGATGCGGCAAAGTGGCAAGATTGCCGCGATTCTCGTCCAACTGCCACCGTGGTTTGACGTCAGCAAAGTACACCTTGAATATCTTCAGACGATTCGGAAGTCGCTTGCCGGCCTCCCTGTCGCAATCGAATTTCGGAATCCGTCCTGGTATTCGGACGCCTACCAGGAACGAACGCTCCGGTTCTTAGCCGAGCATCAGTTTATTCATACGATTTGTGATGAGCCGCAGACGGAAGACGGATCGGTGCCCTTCGTCCCGGTCGTCACACAGGAGACAGCATTTGTGCGTTTGCACGGCCGAAACGTCGCCGGATGGCTGAAGAAGCCTGGACAAAGCAGTGAGGACTGGCGGAAAGTCCGGTGTCTATACCGTTATTCCGAAGAAGAATTACAAGAGTTAGCCTTACATATCCGTTCACTTGCCGAACAGGCAAAAGACGTGTATGTTTTCTTTAATAACAACTCGGCAGGGGATGCCGTACCGAATGCGAAACGTCTCATCGAGATTTTAGGTCTCGATTATGAATCGCTCGCGCCCCGGCAAATTTCACTGTTTTAATACCTGGAGGAGGCTTAAGCGTGAAGTTACACGTCATTCATTATAACGATCTGCATTCACACTTTGATATGTGGCCTCGCTATATGTCGTTTATGAAAGAACACCGGACATATGACTCCCTTGTCTTTGACTTGGGAGACCATGCCGACCGGGTTGCACCAGCAACGGAAGCGACGCAAGGAAAAATTAATACCCATCTCTTAAACGAATTATCACCGACGGCTGTCACGATCGGAAACAATGAGGGCATTACGTTTCCACATGACTGGTTGGCGGAATTATACAGAGATGCGACGTTCCCGGTGCTTGTCTCGAACTTGTCGGCCCCATTCGCGAAAGCCGGTATGATTCAGGAATTACCGACTGGGAAAGTCGGTATTTTTGGACTGACAGCACCGTATTATGAATTATATGATTTACTCGGCTGGTCGATTGAAAATCCGTTCGAAGCAGCGGCTCGCGAGATCGAAGCGTTGCGGGATCAGGTCGATGTGCTGATCTGTCTGAGTCATCTAGGTTTTTATCAGGATGAAGACTTGGCGGAACGGTTCCCGGAACTGGACTTGATCATCGGATCGCATACGCATCACGTTCTCGATGACGGCGTCGTCCGGAACGGTGTACTGATTGCCCAGGCGGGGAAACACGGACAGTATGCGGGTGAGATTTATCTGAATACAGATACGGGCGAAAAAGAAGCGGTTCTCCATCCGCTCGAGTCCTATTCGGCGGACGAAGCAACAGCCGTTCTGCTCGATAAGGAGCAGTACTTGGCGGAACGTCAGATGAAACAACCGATTGGCCGGACATCAGGTCTAGCGAATGACTGGTTTAATCCATCGCCGTTCACGCAGCTGCTCGCTGACACGATGCGCGATTGGTGTCAGGCGGACCTCGCCTGTGTGCCGGCCGGCATGCTGCTTGGTTCCTTGTCCCCTGGACCGGTTTCGTCTTACGATTTACACCGGCTTTGTCCTCATCCGATTAATCCGTGTAAGGTGACGATGACCGGAAGTGAATTAAAACAATTCATTGCCGAAGTCGATACAGACCGCTTTGAACAGCTAAAAGTCCGCGGACTCGGTTTCCGGGGGAAACTGATGGGCAAGATGCATTATGCCGGAAACCGTCAACATCTGGATGAGGCAAAACATTACACCGTGGTCCTTCCGGATATGTTTACATTTGGTCCTTTATTTCCGGAAATCAAAGAAATGCCGAAAGAATATTTCATGCCGGAATTGTTACGGGATCTGCTCTTTGATCGCCTATCGGAGAAGTCAGAATTTGGTGAATTACCCATCCGCAAACACTGAATATTTGTTATACTGTAACAGAAATCAGGTCAGTTTTTTACGGATAAAGGGGGAAACCGATTCATGGGACGCGGAGAGATACAACGTAAACCAGAATGGCTGAAAATCAAGCTGAACACGAATGAGACTTACACAGAACTCAAAAGTATGATGCGTGAAAAAAAGCTTCACACGGTATGTGAGGAAGCAAAATGTCCGAACATTCACGAGTGTTGGGCGGTTCGTCGGACGGCGACATTCATGATTCTTGGAAGCATTTGTACACGGGCCTGCCGTTTTTGTGCCGTGACGACAGGACGTCCAAATGAACTTGACTTAGAAGAACCGAAACGCGTAGCGGAATCCGTTCGTCTGATGAATCTGAAGCATGCCGTCATTACAGCGGTTGCACGTGATGATTTAAATGATTTCGGGGCAGGGGTATATGCGGAGACGGTACGGGAAGTCCGTCGCATGAACCCGGAAACATCGATTGAAGTTTTACCATCCGACATGGGTGGGAACTTCGAGGCGTTGCAGACGCTGATTGAAGCCAAGCCGGACATCATGAACCATAACATCGAGACGGTTCGCCGTCTGACACCAACCGTCCGGGCGAAAGCGACATACGACCGAACACTCGAATTCCTGCGCCGTTCAAAAGAACTGGCTCCTGAAATTCCGACGAAATCAAGTCTGATGTTGGGTCTTGGGGAGACATGGGAAGAAATCCTGCAGACGATGGACGATCTTCGTGCCAATGACGTTGATATCATGACGATTGGTCAATACCTGCAACCAACGAAAAAACATTTGGATGTCATCAAGTACTACACACCACAAGAGTTTGCCGAACTCAAGCAGATTGCGCTCGGAAAAGGCTTTTCACATTGTGAAGCCGGTCCGCTTGTCCGTTCGTCGTATCATGCCGACGAACAGGTCAACGCTGCGAAAAAAAATAAAGCCGCTTTACCGATTGATTGATACCGACAGACCGTCCACGCCACGTGCGAGGACGGTTTTCTGCTGTCTGACGATTCGTTTTCAAGTATGATTATGGTAAGATAAAGGAAGCAGGGGGTGGAAAAATGATACAAGTCAATCGTGAAAGATATGAAATCGTGGAAGAAAAAAGAGAAGGATTCAACGAAGAAGCATTCATCGGACGTTTCAGTGATGTTCTCGAGAAATATGATTATATCGTCGGAGACTGGGGGCACGGACAGTTGCGGCTCCGCGGTTTTTATGAGGACAATCACGAAAAAGCAACCTTTGATACGAAAATCTCCCACGTGGCGGATTATTTGTACGAGTATTGCAATTTCGGCTGTGCTTATTTTATCGTCAAACGGATGGAATTCGTAGAAGGAGAAGAAGCACCACCTCGCTTCGACGGATCTTCGGCGAATACGTTAAAACTGAAACGGAAGTTTTCGGCAGCGAAAGAAGAGACAAAAGAAGAACAGTAATCAAAATGACATCTGAAAAGACGTTTCTGATTGGGTGATTTCGGCTAATAATATAGTATCACGCACCTATAGGGGGAACTATCCATGAGAATCGTCGGGATTTACAAGTCTGTACCAGAAGTTGTCAGTGCTGTTCATGATTTACGTGTCGCAGGTGTTGTATCAACAGATTTGAAAGTCGTTGCCCATGATCGCTATGATCTGGAACAGATCGAGGAATTGGCCGATTTGAACAATCATCAAACATCAACACGTCTGTCGCAGGAAGAACATATGAATCTGTGGCAGGAGATCAAAGGGATCTTTAAAAAAGACAGCGCCGGTCCTTCTTCACACAGCGACGTTCTCGAAGCAAGTGGATTAACGAAAGATGATGTCAACCGTGCCAATAAAGCAGCGGAAGAGGGACAATTCGTCTTACTCGTCGGCGATGAAGCGGATCAACACTCGGAACGCAAAGCCCATGATGAATCCGACAATACGAATGTCTTCAGCGGTCCAAACACACTCAACGAGCGTAACGACCGGTTACTGTAATCAGAAAACAGCCAACTCCCTTCGGGAATTGGCTGTTTTTTTGCTTATAATCCGATGTAGTCGCGTAAGTATCCTTCAAGTTCATCCGCCGCTTCATCCTCGAGATCAAAGGCATGAGCGATATAGCCGGGTTCATCAAAGTCATCCGGACCGATGATGGCAAACCGGTTGGATAAGAGATTCAACACTAAAATCTTTCCGAAAAAATGTTCGGAATGGGTGATCGCTAAATCAAACCGGCTCGTCTCACCAATCCAGCAAACGAATCGGGTTTTGGTCTGTTCGACGTCATCATATAAAAAATCGCGTTCTTGCATCATCTGTCAGTTCCCTCATTTCCTTCATCTCTGCTTAGATTAAAGGGTTTGGGGAACCTTTTGCAAGTACGGTTTACGTGACAGGCTGTGTTCAGCGATGACTTTCCGGATCGTCCGTGTTTTAGACCGCATGACGAGTGATGTCGTCTCGACGATATCATCTGTCAGGAAGCGGACGCCGTCGAGCATTTCACCTGTCGTCACGCCTGTTGCTGCGAAGATGCAGTCGTCACTTTTGATCAGATCATCAAGCGTCAACAATTGCAACGGATCCGCAAGCCCCATCCGGATGACGCGTGCTGTTTCTTCCTCGTTCATCGGGTGCAGACGTGCCTGCATATCGCCGCCCATTGCTTTGACGGCAGCTGCTGTGATGACGCCTTCCGGTGCCCCACCGGTTCCAATGAAGATATCGATGCCCGTTGATGGTGAGAGCGGAGCGATTCCGGCTGATACATCGCCGTCTTCAAACAGACGGACACGTGCGCCGACACGCATTGCCGCTTCCCGGAAGTGGTCATGGCGCGGACGATCCTGCATGATGACCGTGACATCTTCAATCCTTTTCTGATTTAGTTCTGCTGCTTTTTGAATGATGACTTCAAGCGGATCGTCAAGTGAGACATGTCCTTTTAAGTTTGGTCCGACTGTCAGTTTATCCATATACATATCCGGTGCGTGTAACAATGCTCCCTGGTCAGCGACCGCGATGACGACCATGGCGTTACCGAGACCTTTTGCCACGATGTTCGTTCCTTCGAGCGGATCGACGGCGATATCGACGATAGGACCGCTTGTCGTACCAACTTTTTCGCCGATGAATAACATCGGTGCTTCGTCGAGTTCCCCTTCACCGATGACGACTGTTCCTGCCATGTTGACCGTGTTCAAGACTTCGCGCATGGCTGTTGTTGCCGCATCATCGGCTTCGTTTTTCTTCCCCCGGCCAATCCATTTGGCGGATGCCAGTGCAGCTGCTTCTGTTGCTCGGACGATTTCTAGTGCTAATTCGCGTTCCATCTATGAATAACCTCCAAGTCACCTAATGTGACATACTATTTTCGTAAAAATCTAAATTGAGGATAACACATTGCGCAATGTGATGCAAACAGCCTTTCTGCTTTTCATGTTTCGCCGATAGAGCTAAAATGAAGGGTGTGAGGGGGAATGGAAGATGTATTTTGTGAATCGTGAAAAGATTGAACAAACCGTGGTTTGTTTGGAAACGGCATTGCGTCAAAGTAAAGAGTTAACGGGGGATGCTTTGACGGTTTCACTGGCGTGGGAACGGATTGGATTTTTAGTGATTGAAAGCATCATCGACATCGGAAACAGTATGATTGATGGTTTCATCATGCGTGATCCGGGAAGTTATGAAGATATCGTCATGATTTTAGAAGATGAGCGGGTCATCGACGCTTCACTTGCGACGAGTTTGAAGCGCATCGTGGCACTCCGGACACAAATCGTCCGTGAATTTACGACATCAAGTACAGCGGAAATCCGCAACGTTTTGTTTGAGGAAGAAACACAATTACGTCGTTTCCCGGACGCGGTCCGACATTATCTAGAGACAGAACTCGGACCCGTCTCGGCATTTTTACCAAATGAGGAGTGAGTCAGCATGAAGGCAAAAGGCTATTTATTTGATTTAGACGGTACGATGTATAACGGGACAGAACCCGTCAAAGAAGCGGTTGATTTCGTCAACCGGTTGCAGGAAGAAGATGTACCGTATCTGTTCGTTACGAATAATGCTTCGATGACGGCAGAAGCCGTCGCTGAGAAATTACGCGGCATGGGTGTTCACTCGAACGCGGAACATGTCTTAACCAGTGCGATGGCGACAGGTCGCTACATCGCAGAACTCGATCCGGGTGCGAAAGTCTATGCCATCGGAGAAGGCGGATTGATTGATGCTCTTGAGCGTCAAGGCTTACAAGTCGTTGCGGATGAGCATGCCGATTATGTCGTGATTGGTCTTGACCGTCAGATCACGTATGAGAAGTTAGCGATCGGAGCCCTCGCGATTCGGGCCGGCGCCCGTTTTATCTCGACGAACGGAGATATCGCGATTCCGACAGAGCGCGGCTTCTTACCGGGGAACGGGGCGTTGACATCGGTGTTACGCGTGACGACGGAAAAAGAACCGTTTTATATCGGGAAACCGGAACCGGTCATGGTCAATATTGCGGCTGAGATGATCGGTCTTGCGAAAGAAGATCTCATCATGGTCGGCGATAATTACCATACCGACATTTTATTCGGGATCAACGGCGGTATCCGGACGATGCATGTCAACTCCGGCGTTCATACACCGGTCTTCATTCAAGGACAGGATGCCCAACCGACGTACATGGTCGATACGTTGGCAGAATGGATTCTTTAAACAAAAAAATCCCCATTGACGGATGTCAGTGGGGATTTTACTTCATTAGAAAACTTGTTCGACTTCAACGACGCCGGCTACTTCTTCAAGCAGGGCACGTTCGATACCAGCTTTCAGTGTGATTGTTGAACTTGGGCAGCTGCCGCAAGCTCCCATCAAACGGAGTTTGACGATACCATCTTCTACATCTACGAGTTCAACGTCTCCTCCGTCACGAAGAAGGAACGGACGCAATTTTTCGAGTACTTCGTTTACTTGATCAAACATTTCCATGCGTAAACACATCCTTTCTTATAGAATCATTGTAACAGGGTTGAAAAATGTTCTCAATCTGGAAAACTTGTATACTAAAAAAGAAGTGTAACAAATAGGGGGGACCACAGATGGAAATCAAGGTATATGGGGCGGCACAGACGTGTCCGAGTTGCGTCGGGGCACCAAGTTCAGAGGAGACATACAGTTGGCTGCAGGCCGTTCTTGGACGGAAGTACGAGACGGCATTGACTTTTGAATATGTGGATTTCGAAGCGGCACCGGTCGAGGATGAATGGATTACGGCTCTTCAGGACGATGTTTATTTTTATCCGCTTGTTCTGCTTGACGGTGAGATGGTCGATGAAGGATACGTCCAGTTGAAAAAAATCACGCAGGCAATTGACAGAAGACTTGAAAAAACGGCCCCGGAATGACCGGCGCCGTTTTTCTTATTTAATTTTTTTATGTTTCCAGAGCACACCGGACTTCAGAAGACGTGGAACTTTCCCTGTCAACGCCTGTTTCCCCATGACGATGCCGAAGCCGTCTGACTTTCCAAGTGATCCGAGCATACCGCGCAATTTGATTTCCGGCAGTTTCGGTAATGTCTTGCCGGCCCATTTTGCCTGCAGGACATCGACGACCTGATCCGCTTGATGCTCCGCAAGCTGACCGCTTGGCGCATACGGGAGACTGGCACAATCCCCGATGACGAACACATTTTCATGTTCCGGCACGTGGTGGTGTTCCGTCAGCTTGATCCGTCCGCCGCTGTCAGCTTCAAAACCAAGATCACGGACGACTTTAACCGGTTGCGTACCCGCTGTCCAAATCGTTAAGTTCGATGGATAGGCGTCATCCCCGTTTTGAACATCATCCGCCGTGACGAAGGTGACGTTCGAGTTATTGATGACTTCGACGTCATGCTCCTCGAACCATTCCTGGACGTAGGTCGACACTTTATCCGAGAGGAAGGACAGAACGGACGGTCCCCGGTCGAATAGGCGAATTTTCAAATCTTTCCGGCTTTCGTGCAGTTCACTCGCGAGCTCGACTCCGGATAATCCGGCTCCGACGATGGAAACGATCGCACCGGGTGAAAGTCCACAAATCGCCTGTTGTGTTTTCCGTGACTCTTCGAGTGTCTGGATGCTGTAAGTAAACTCTTGTGCCCCCGGTATGTTATGGTATTTATCTTCACAACCTAAGGCGATGATCAAATCATCATAAAACAATTCCGTTCCGTCTTGCAGGTGAACGGAGTTCGTCTCTGGTGAAATCTTTACGACATGTCCATACTTATATGAGAGATGTTCCCCTTCCGGAAACGCGATCCGGACATCCCGGTCCGACAATGTTCCGGCAGCAAGTGCATAGTACTCTGTTTTTAACGCGTGGTACGGTAAACGATCGACGAGCGTCACAGCGACATCTTCATCCTTGAATCGTTCACAAATCCGCATGCCACCATATCCGCCACCTAAAACAACCAGTTGCTTCATAACTTAAAATCCCCCTTAGTTCCCCTAAATCAGTCTGACCTTGTATAATACGACATGAGGAAAGATAATTCCTGCCTGAAGGAGGAAAAAAAGTGAATCCGATTATTGAATTTTGTATCAGTAACTTAGCGACAGGGACTCAGGTCGTCATGCAACAACTCGAACGGGACCCGAATGTCGATGTCGTTGAATATGGTTGTCTCGGTTATTGCGGCATCTGCTCCCTCGATCATTTCTGTCTGGTTGACGGAGAAACGGTTGTCGGCGAGACGCCGGAAGAGCTGTTAGAAAAAATTTATTTAAAAATTGAAGAAAACGAACTTTAAAAAAATCCCCGTGTCTCAGATGAGACCGGGGATTCGTGTCTGTCAGCGGGCGCGGCTTCGGACTTAGATTGTTTGTTGACGACGCGTCATCCATGGCTTCAGTTTCAGGAACAGCGGAATGAAGAGTGCTGAGATGAACATCGCCTTGATGATGTTAAACGGTAAGATACCGGCTGTAATCGTCGTCCACTTGACGGCAGGGTCAAGCATGTAGTCCATACCGAAGAACCAAGCGTACGCTGGAAGAATCAAGATATAGTTGAGGATGGCAAGACCGAGTGCCATCGTGATCGTACCTGCGACAAGACCGGTTGCGAGACCTTTTGTCGATTTCTTTTTATGATAGAACCAACTGACCGGAAGAATGAAGGCAACGCCAGCTGCGAAGTTGGCAAGCTCACCGACCGGAACACCACTTCCGCGGAAGATGTAGTACAGGACGTTTTTGAGTGCTTCGACGATGACGCCGGCAACAGGTGAGAACATGATTGCGGCGATCAAAGCAGGAACATCACTGAAGTCGATCTTCAAATAGTTCGGTAAAAACGGAAGCGGGAAATTCAGTAGCATAAGAACAAACGAAATTGAACCTAACATGGATAATGTGACCATTTTTTGTGTGCGTTTCATACGAGTATAATCTCCTTTTGCTCGTTCCTCTCGATGAAGTATTGGCATGGCTGCGTCCAAAATAAACCCCCATCGAAGTGTTCGATAGGGGAGAAGTCCGCAGTAAACTAAACCTGACCGATTTTTGCAAAAATCGGTTCAAGAAATAGAAACATGCCGCCATCTTCTCCCATCCAGACTATACTGTCGGCTCCTGAGTCACACAGAATCAGCAAATAGCGCCCTATTCGCTCGCGGGCTTCAGACGAATCGCCTGTTTACCGCCGGTCGGGAATTTCACCCTGCCCTGAAGATGGAACGATTTAATTTTTTTGATACAACTCCTTTATACAACGAATTCAAGATTGTTTCAAGCAACTAGGTTTCGATTCCCCTTAAAATTGCGTATACTAATAAAAAAGGGAAGGTGATGACATGATTCATTTAACAGAAGCGGCCGCACTCCAAGTCAAAGAGATGATGTTGCAGGCGCCGGACGATGAACAAAATCTGCGGATGCTTGTTCAAGGTGGCGGATGCAGTGGTCTCTCCTACGGCATGGGCTTTGACAGTGAAAAAGAGACGGACTTAACTTTTGAGCAACACGGGGTCAAAGTCATCGTCGATCAAAAAGATTATCCGGTCGTCAAAGGACTGGAAGTAGACTATAAACAATCCATGCTCGGCGGCGGATTCACGATTACGAATCCAAATGCAATTGCGACATGCGGTTGCGGGACGTCGTTCCGGACGGCTACCAATGCCGGCACACCGGGCGGCTGTTAATTAAAAAACTTGTATCGCAGACGATTACCGTCTGCGATTTTTTTGTTTTCACGAGCGATTGACAGGATTTTTCAATGGAGATGGAGAAGGACTAACAGGAACGTTAGCACGCTATGATGAGGGAGGACTATCGATGCGAAAGGTACTGATTTTCGGTGGAACACGCTACTTTGGTCGACGGTTGGCATTACGGCTCGCGGAATCGGGGGATGATGTGACGATTGTCACGCGTGGGGAACATACGCCGCCTGTCGCGAAGGGCTTGACATTTTTTAAAGGGGACCGGACGTCAAGCAGTACTATGAAGGATCTTGGAAGTCAAAACTGGGATATCATCTATGACAATATCTGTTTTAATCCGTATCAGGCGAAGCTTGCAGTTGATGCATTCGAGGGGAAAGTCGGTCGTTACATTCTGACGTCAACCATGTCGGTCTATGAGGAGGGAGGGACAAACATCTCCGAACGGTCCTATAATCCGTTTCCCGGGAAATATGATCTCGAAAAAGAGCACGATTACGGCGAAGGGAAACGTCAGGCGGAAAGTTATTTCTTCCAACGCGCGACCTTCCCGGTCATTGCCGTTCGTTTCCCGGTCGTCCTCGGACCGGATGATTACACGGAACGACTGGTCTTTCATGTCAAACGCGCTTTGGCCGATCAGCCGATCGTTGCTGAAAACTTGTATGCGAAGGTGGGTTACATCTCAAGTTATGAAGCGGCAGCCTTCCTCGAATGGTGCGGCCGTTCGACGATGACGGGACCGATTAATGCGGCAAGTGACGGTGTGTTGTCGATTCAAGATTTGATGGATAAGATTGATCACGTGGCAGGAACGACATCGCGTTTTGAGACGACAGGCGAAGATCCGTCACCGCTTGCACCGGATCACGATTTCTATATGGATACGACGGCAGCCAAACAAGCGGGATATATCTTCCAACATGTTGATGACTGGCTCGATCGACTGATTGAAGAGGAGGTCCGGAACCACAAATGATTACCTTAATTAAACCATCGCTGCACTTGGAACCGGAATACCTTGATTATGTATCAGAGTGGCAAGAATCCGGTGAAAGCATCGTTCCGAGTGTCGTCAGTAAAACGTTTCTGCCGTTGGAGGATTTTTTGGAAGAACAGGAACAAGAGGAACGGGTGGCCCCGACGAACTGGGTGACCCACTCGACGTATTGGTTGTATGACGGGGAAACGATTGTCGGTGCAGTCAATTTCCGGCATGATCTAAACGATCAATTGCAACAAGTCGGAGGGCATATCGGTTATGGCATTCGACCGAGTGCGCGCAATAAGGGGTATGCGACGGAAGGATTACGGCAAGCGCTTGAAGTTGCGCGAAAGCGGGGACTTGCCTCCGTCTTGATCACCTGTAGTGCGGATAACACCGCATCCGGTCGTGTCATTTTGACAAACGGTGGTCAAGAAATCGAATCTTACATCAAAGAAGATGGAACACGGGTCCGGCGATTTATCATTCCACTATGAATACCGGATTTTTAACGATTCGACGAGCCGACATGGAAGACGCTGCTGCGATTGCCCGGATTCATGTCGCATCTTGGCGGGAAACATATCGGACGATTATTCCGGATGCATATCTCGATCAGTTATCTGCGGAGAAGCGGGAACCGGGTTGGCGGAACAGTCTTGCCGAAGGTCCGGTTTTCGTGGCACTTGATCAGACAAACGAAATCGTCGGTTTTGCGAACGGTGGACCAAATAGGGAAAATGATACGACGGAGGGAGAGCTGTACGCGCTCTATCTGTTGAAAAGCCATCAGGGGCAACGAACCGGTAAACGGTTGTTTGATCACGTGTTGGAAGATCTCAGGCGGAAAGGCTTCTCGTCTTGCATGGTAAGTGTGCTGGCAGATAACCCGTCCCGTCATTTTTACGAACGTTTCGGCGGACGAATCGTTTCCGAAAAAACCATCGAGCGGGGCGGGAAACAGCTGAGTGAGTGGACGTACCGAATTACACTCGATCCCGTATCCAACGCATAAGCCAAAAAAACAGCGTCCCTTCGATTTCCGAAATCGAGGGGACGCTGTTGTTCGTGATCACTTAATGATTTTTCACTTTTTCGAACAGACTTGTTGAGTGTTGCGGATGGCGGGCCGATGGATCAACAAGCAACTTCGCCTGGTTAACGGCAATCGGTGCTTCTCCGAAGCCGGTCGCGATCAATTTGACACGACCGTCATACGTCGCGATGTCGCCGCAGGCAAATACGCCGGGAATCGCAGTTTCCATCTTCGAGTTGACACGGATGGAATTCCGTTCGAATTCGACTTCCCACTCCTTGAGCGGACCGAGTGATGAGACGAAACCGAAGTTGCAGACGACATCATCGGCACCGACGACGATGACTTCATCCGTCTCGGCGTGTTTAAATGTCAACGTTTCGATGCTGTCTTCGCCGGTAACCGATTCGAGTGTATACGGCGTCATGACATTGACGGACGAGTTATGCAACAATTCGACCGTATGTTCATGGGCACGGAACTTATCACGTCGGTGAACGAGCGTAACGGATTTCGCAATCGGCTCGAGCATCAATGACCAGTCGACGGCAGAATCGCCGCCGCCGAGCAGGACGACTTGACGGTCTTTGAAGCGGTCCATCTCGTTGACGAAATAGTGTAAGTTGCTTTCTTCGAACCGTTCGGCATCGGCGACACCGAGCGGACGGGCGGCAAACGAACCATTTCCGGCTGTCAGAATGACAGTTTTCGTATAGTGTTCACCTTTGTTCGTCACGAGTCGGATCAGTCCGTCATCAAGTCGTTCATAAGCAAGGACGGTTTCGCCAAGCACATACGTCGGATCAAATTCATTTGCTTGTTCAAGCAGGCGGTCGACTAAGTCCTGGGCTTTGACTTTCGGGAAGCCGGCAATATCGTATATATATTTTTCAGGATAGAGCGTCGCAAGTTGTCCGCCGAGTTGCGGCAGACTTTCGATGACTTTCGTCTTCATTTGACGCATGCCTGAGTAAAACGCGGTGAACAGTCCGACCGGACCGCCACCGATAATCGTTACATCATATGGTTGGTGCATCTGAGTCCCTCCTAAAGTTGGATACCTCTATTATATAGGAAGAGGGGTTCTATGTTGCAAGTACGGGACATCTCACATTTTTTTGAGTTTGCATAATTTCCCTTTGCAATCTATGATAGAAAATGGTTCAATAAACGTATAGACGTGTGAACATTATTTGAACAAAGTTTTTGAGCATTTATCTGCAATTGAATGTGAAGAAGATCACAACAAAACTATTATGCGTAAGGGGTATTAGAACATGAACACACCAAACATTGTTATTCTCGGAGCCGGCTACGGTGGATTGATCACAGCAGTCAACCTTCAGAAAAAACTTGGCGTCGACCAAGCGAACATCACATTAATCAACAAACACGATTATCATTACCAAACAACGTGGTTACACGAACCAGCAGCAGGTACGATGTCTGCTGAACAAGCACGTATCTATATCAACGATGTCATCAACCCTTCACGCGTCAAGCTTGTTAAAGGAATCGTCGAAAAAGTCGATACAGCAAACAATACAGTGAAGCTTGTTGATGGTGGAACAGTCCCTTACGATTATGTCGTCGTGGCACTCGGTGGAGTTCCTGAAACATTCGGCATCAAAGGGTTGAAAGAGAATGCTCTAACAATCAGTTCATTGAACAGTGTCCGGAAAATCAAGGAACACATCGACTATTCATTCGCAGAGTACAAAACGACGGGTTCAACAAACCGTTCACTCTTGACGATTGTCGTCGGTGGTGCCGGGTTTACAGGAATCGAGTTCATGGGTGAGCTCGTCAACCGGATCCCTGAACTGTGCAAACAATATGACATCCCGCGCGAACTCGTTCGTGTCGTCAATATCGAAGCGGCTCCAACAGTCCTTCCTGGATTTGATGCCGATCTCGTTAACTACGCACACAAATGGCTTGAGCGCCAAGGCATCGAGTTCAAACTCGGTAACGGCATCAAGGAATGTGGACCGGGCAGTGTAACATTCGGACCACTTCAAGGTGATACGACAGAAACAATCGAAGCGAACACAATCATTTGGACAGGTGGCGTCAGCGGAAACCCTGTTGTTGCAGCATCTGGTTTCGAAGCAATGCGTAACCGTGTTGTCGTTGCAGAAGATCTCCGTGTTCCCGGACACGAAAATGTCTTCATGATTGGTGACTGTTCAGCGGTTATGGACCCGAACTCGAACCGTCCGTACCCACCAACTGCGCAAATCGCAACACAGCAGGCACACAAAGTGGCTGAAAACATTGCAGCACTCATCGGTGGACGTCAAACGTCGACATTCACATATGAAAATAAAGGAACTGTCGCTTCACTTGGTCATAAAGATGGAATCGGAATGGTCTTCGGTAAGAAGATTTACGGCCGTAATGCATCGTTCATGAAAAAAGTCATCGACAACAAACATTTCCTTGAGCTTAAAAAGATTGGTCTTGCCATCAAAAAAGGTAAATTCTAAGTTCACGTTTTAGGCAAATGTACACTCGTGCATTTGCCTTTTTTGTCGGTTATACTAAAAGAGATTTGAAGGGGGAACATTATGCATATCATTCAAGCCGTGATCGGGAGCGTTCTTTATCTCGTCATGTTCTTTAGTATCGGTTTTATCTTAAACATGTTATTACGCAGTACGTGGATCATGCTTGTCCTGTATCCGATCATCATCATCATGATGATTGATAACCAGTCGACACTGGATTATTTCACGAATGCGCGTGAAGCGATTCCGAAACTCGGGGAACGCATCATGGGTCTGCAGACGGCAGACATCACTATGTTCGTAGCCGGTCTTGCCGGAATTATCATCGCCGGGATGTCGATTCGCTTCCTGCGTAAGAGCGGTTACCAAATGTTTTAAAGTCTACTTGAGTGAGTAGGCTTTTTTAGTATGTGAAAACACGTTATAATGAAAACAGTGTCTTTTAAAAAATGTGTAAGAGCAGATAGGGTTGAGAGCGAATGGATAAACAAATGTACCACGTTATCAAAGTCTTGAATAATAATGTCGTCATTTGTTCGACTGGTGCCAACCAGGAAGTCATTATCCTCGCAAAAGGGATTGGCTTCGGTCGGAAGCCAGGCGATCAACTAACGGATCTTGATAAATTAGAAAAAGTATATACGTTAAAGGATAAAGACGAACAGGCGCAGTACAAAGCACTTGTCGGACATTTGGATGAAAACTTCATCGCCTTGATGAATGAAATCGTTTCAATGATTGAAACGCGATTCGGAAAACGGGTGGATGAACACATTCACATCGGTTTGACGGATCACTTGACGTTTACATTTAAACGACTTGAACAAGGGATGGAAGTGACGAATCCGTTTCTCGCGGAAACCGAAGCCTTGTATCCGGAAGAGTATGCTTTAGCTGAAGAAATCGTTGAATTCATCAGCGCCGAGATGAATTTTTATTTACCGCCGGCTGAAACCGGATTTATTGCCCTTCATATTCATTCGGCGACGAACTTCAAAGATGTCCTCGAAGTTAACCGGCACCATCAATTGGTTGGATTAATTGCGAGTCATATCGAACAACGGTTACAGATTAAAATCGACCGGAAATCACTGGATTACAAGCGTTTAATCCGGCACTTACGATCGGCGATTGAAAGGGTTTCCAATGGGGAGTACCTAGAGGCGCCAGAAAAAGTAGAAAAGCTATTGCGCGAAGAATATCCGCTGTGCTATGATACTGCTTGGGAGCTGATGTCCATCATGGAACGTCAGTTGAAGAAAGCGGTACCGCGCGGCGAAGCGACGTATCTTACGATGCATCTGCAACGCTTAGTGCAGTACGATTTAGGTAAATGACCGCACGGACTACGTGTTACTGATACGATCAGGCATGAGTGGGATGTCGGGCAAGATGATTTATTTCCGTTTCTATTTTTACGGGATAAGTGTATTTTGTCTACAATCCGCTTGTGCCTGATTTTTTTCTGTAAAAATCGGTCAGATGTCTGACTTTTTTCGACCTGTCATTGGTATTATTCCTTATTCTTAGCTCGTACATCAAAAGGAGGAAACACACATGTTCAAACAGATTTTTGCTGTTCTTCAACGTGTCGGTAAAGCGTTGATGCTTCCTGTTGCGATTTTGCCTGCTGCCGGGATCTTACTTGGATTCGGTAATGCGATGCAAAATCCGAACTTGACGTCAAAACTCGAGTTCTTAAAAAATGATGCAATCATCAAGGTTGCAAAATTGATGGAAGCAGCCGGGGATATCATCTTCGGTAACTTAGCACTCTTATTCGCGGTCGGTGTCGCGATCGGATTAGCAGGAGACGGCGCTGCCGGACTTGCTGCCATCGTCGGATTCCTGATCATGAACAAAACAATGAGCGTTTGGCTCGGCGTTACACCAGAAATGGTTGCTAACGGACAAGGGTACGCAAACGTACTCGGTATCCCGACACTTCAAACAGGTGTTTTCGGTGGTATCATCATCGGTTTAATCGCAGCCTGGGCATACGGGAAGTATCATAATCTCGAATTGCCGCAGTTCCTCGGATTCTTCGCAGGAAAACGTTTTGTTCCAATCGTTACAGCAGTCGTTTCATTGTTCGCAGGTCTTGTACTTGTTTTCGTTTGGCCGTTCGCTCAAGACGGGTTGAACACATTCTCCCACTTCATGATGGAGAAAAACCCTACACTTGCAGCATTCGTCTTTGGTCTCATTGAACGTTCACTGATTCCATTTGGTCTTCACCATATCTTCTATGCACCATTCTGGTTCGAGTTCGGTTCATACACGAACAAAGCCGGTACAGTTGTTCACGGTGACCAAGCGATCTTCTTCGCTCAGTTAAAAGATAACGTTGCCTTGACAGCTGGTACGTTCATGACTGGTAAATTCCCATTCATGATGTTCGGTCTTCCGGCAGCAGCACTTGCTATGTACCATGAAGCACGCCCAGAGCGTCGCGCAGTCGTTGGTGGTCTTCTTGGATCAGCAGCACTTACAGCATTCTTGACAGGTATCACAGAGCCAATCGAATTCGCATTCCTATTCGTTGCTCCAATCTTGTTCGCAGTTCACGCAGTCTTCGCAGGTCTTTCGTTCATGACAATGCAACTCTTGAACGTTAAAATCGGGATGACATTCTCAGGTGGATTGATTGACTTCCTTCTCTTCGGTGTCCTTCCAGGACGCACGCAGTGGTGGCTCGTCATCGTCGTCGGTCTTGTTCTCGCAGTTGTTTACTACGTCGGATTCCGTTTCGCAATCCGCAAGTTCAACTTGAAAACACCGGGTCGTGAAGACGAAGTTCAAGAGACATCAATGGCACAAGGTTCTGAACTCGCAGCAGGTATTCTTGATGCACTTGGTTCTGAATCAAACATCAAACACCTTGACGCATGTATCACACGTCTTCGTGTTGAAGTCCTTGATAAATCAAAAGTTGACAAAAATGAATTGAAAAAATTAGGTGCTGCAGGAGTTCTTGAAGTTGGTAACAACGTTCAAGCCATCTACGGACCGAAATCAGATAACATTAAATCTGAAATTCAAGCTGTCATCGCATCACGTAAACAAGAAAAATCAGTCTAATGAGTAAAAGAGCTTTCCCGATTTGGGAAGGCTCTTTTTTTGTGGAAAGAAACATGAAGGAAATAGTTTTGCGGAAGAAACATTAAGGGTATGAAGTAAGTAGTTTGGTCAAAAAAAGGAGGGAAATCACTGATGTGGAAAAACGTGTTCGGTGTATTGCAACGGATCGGTAAAGCGTTGATGTTACCGGTCGCAATCCTACCGGCAGCGGGGCTGCTCCTGGCGTTTGGTACGGCGTTTCAAAACCCGAATCTGACGCAGTATCTTCCGTTTCTCGAAAATGATGCACTAGTTGTCATTTGGCGGGTCATGCAAGATGCAGGGGACATCATCTTTGCCAATTTAGGATTACTGTTTGCCGTCGGGGTTGCGATTGGCCTTGCGAATGGTGAAGGGGTCGCCGGGTTAGCCGCGATTGTCGGATTTTTGATCATGAACAAAGTTATCAGCTCATTTTTACAGATTACACCTGAAAAGATTGCAGAAGCACAAAAATCGAGTGACTTATCGTATGCAACCGTTTTAGGAATCCCGACCCTGCAAATGGGGGTATTCGGAGGGATCATCGCCGGGTTGATTGCGGCGTACAGCTATAATAAATTCTTTAAGATTAAGCTTCCGGATTTCCTTGGATTCTTTGCCGGTAAACGATTTGTACCAATTGCTACAGCGCTATTCAGTTTAGTCGCTGGTTTTGCACTGTCTTATATTTGGCCACCAATCGGGACGGGAATCAACACGTTCTCGAAAACCATCATCGAATCAAACGAAACGTTATCTGCCTTCATTTTTGGATTAGTCGAACGTTCCCTCATTCCGTTTGGTCTCCACCATATTTGGTATTCAAGTTTCTGGTTCCAGTTCGGTGAATATACCGATAAAGCCGGTAATCTCGTCAACGGGGATCAGCGTATCTTCTTCGCCCAGTTAAAAGATGGTGTTCCATTTACAGCCGGAACGTATATGACCGGGAAATACCCGTTCATGATGTTTGGACTTCCTGCTGCCTGTCTTGCGATGTATCATACAGTTGCGAAGGATCGCCGGAAAGCGGTTGAAGGGTTATACTTCTCGGCTGCCCTGACTTCTTTCCTGACAGGGATTACTGAACCTGTCGAGTTTTCGTTTGTATTCGTTGCCCCGTTACTGTTTGCAGTCCATGCTTTGTTTGCCGGATTGTCGTTCATGATCATGGACATCTTAAACGTCAAGATCGGGATGACCTTCTCCGGAGGTTTGATTGACTATACGTTGTTCGGTATTTTACCAAACCGGACTTCCTGGTGGCTCGTCATTCCGGTAGGGCTTGTCTTCGCTGTCATTTATTACTTTGGTTTCCGTTTCGTCATCAAGAAATTTGATTTGAAGATTCCTGGACGCGAAGCGATTCAGGAAGGTGCAGCAACGGCCGGTGCGACAGCCGGTGAATTGCCGTATGAAATTCTCCAAGCCTTTGGTGGACCTTCAAATATCAAACACTTGGACGCTTGTATCACACGACTCCGGATTACCGTCAATGATAAATCAGGTGTCAACAAAGAGCGCCTGAAACAACTCGGTGCTGCCGGTGTCCTCGAAGTCGGGGATAACGTTCAGGCAATCTTTGGTCCGAAGTCGGATGGTATTAAGACTGAGATGGCAGAAATTATGAACGACCCGAACTATCAACCGCCGGCTAAGCCGGAAGCCGATCCGATTCCACAAGTGCCGACAGGAGCGGAAGCGCGGACGGATGACCGCTCTGACTTAGCCGGTAAAGATGGAGCATATGTACCGGTTGAAGGATATGTTTCGCCACTGAGCGGGGTGATTCGTTCACTTGATGACGTACCGGATCAGGTCTTCTCCGGACGGATGATGGGTGACGGTTATGCGATTGAGCCGACAGAAGGATATGTCGTTTCTCCTGTTTCCGGTGAAATCACGACGTTCTTCCCAACGAAACACGCGATTGGTATTCTTGCTGATAATGGAGACGAAATTTTAATTCATATCGGTATTGATACCGTCTCGCTGGAAGGAAAAGGATTCGAAGCACTTGCGAAAGCCGGGGATCGGGTCGAACCAGGTTCGCCGTTACTGAACGTCGACCTGGAACAAATCCGACCACTTGTTCCATCGTTACTCACGCCAATCATCGTCACGAACAGCGGCGACCGGAAAGTCTCGGTCGATGTTGGAAAAACAGTCGAAGCCGGTGAAAAGATTTCATACGACATTAAATAATGCTTTATAGGATGAACACGATTCCGTTTGTGGAATCGTGTTTTTTTATTGCAGCGAACATTTAACAGTGAGATTTTGCACATACGATGATACAATGAATAAGCTATTATGAAGATTAGCTATTTTTTGAAAAGAAAGAGGTGAGTCGATGGCTACGACTTCGACAAAAACACGCTACGTCGTGTTAGGGTTATTGATCGGGATTTTGGTAGCGGCAATGGACAATACCATCGTTGCAACAGCAATGCCGACAATCGTCAGTGAATTAAACGGCTTTGATCAATATGCATGGGTCACATCGGCCTACATGATTGCGACTGTGGCCGGGATGCCGATCTTTGGTAAATTGAGTGACATGTATGGTCGGAAACGATTCTTCTTATTTGGGATGTTACTGTTCATCACCGGAAGTATTCTTTGCGGAATGGCTGACTCAATCGTGGAACTATCCGTATATCGTGCCGTTCAAGGTCTTGGCGGCGGTGCTTTAATGCCAATCGCCTTTACGATTATTTTTGATATTTTCCCACCGGAAAAGCGGGGGAAAGTCAGTGGATTGTTTGGAGCCGTCTTCGGAATTTCAAGTATCTTTGGTCCGTTGCTTGGTGCCGTCTTAACAGATGCCATCAACTGGCGTTGGGTCTTCTATATCAATATTCCGTTAGGGATTTTGGCGTTAACACTCGTTTCACTGTTTTACAAGGAGTCACCGGTTCACCGGACACAAAAAATTGATTATGCCGGAGCTGTGACGTTGGTTGCCGGACTTGTCCTATTCCTGCTGGCGCTTGAAATGGGCGGAAAAGATTATGCGTGGAACTCACCGCAAATCCTCGGTTTGTTTGGCGGGGCACTCGTCGCCTTCATCATCTTTGGTTTCATCGAACGCCGGGCAGCTGATCCGGTCATCACGTTCAGCTTATTTAGACGGCAATTGTTTGCAGCGACACAAGGCGTCGCCTTCTTTTACGGTTTTGTCTTTATCTCTGCCAGTGTCTTCATTCCAATTTTTGTCCAAGGTGTGTTCGGAGGCAGTGCGACCAACTCGGGTCTGATTTTGATGCCGATGCTGATTGCATCCGTCGTTTCGGCTCAACTCGGCGGACGATTACCGAATAAATATGGGTTCCGGAATGTCATGCTCGTTTCAGCTGTTTTCTTCTTATTAGGCGTTTATCTCTTGAGTACGATGTCGCTTGAAACATCACGCACAGCCATTACGATTTATATGATCATTTTAGGGTTTGGTGTCGGCTTCAGCTTTTCGTTACTCAACCTGGCGAGTATCAACGGGATTGAGATGCAACGACGCGGTGCTGCCACATCGATGGGATCGACGTTCCGGACGATCGGTATGACGCTCGGTGTGACGGTCCTTGGAATCGTCCAATCGCGGACCTTCTCATCGACGATCAGTGAACAGTTACCGGGTGGAAACGCACCGGACGGCGGACAATTTCCGACGGCTTCGGCCCTTGTGAAAATGCCGCCCGAAGTAGCGAATGCCATCAAGTCCTCACTTGCAGAATCGATTTCGTCCGTCTATCTGTGGGCGTTGATTCCAGCCGTACTCGGTGTCGTCTTTGTGTTCCTGATGGGGAATGAACGACCGACCTTAAAAGAAGGACAAGGCGAACGACCGAAAACAAAGCAAGCATAAAAAGAAGATCAACGAACAAAATTTGACTCAAAAGAAATCATTTGGATATGCACTCGCTTTCCTCAGGCGAGACACAAGCCAGTTTTCCTGCCCCGTGTGTGCAGGAAAGCGGGTCTTGTTTGTCTCTGACAGCGCAGTTTACATCTGCACTTTTTCCTGTAGGAGTCTCGTGCATCAAATGATTTCTTTGAAGCGAAAACAGTGGGACGGATTTTAAAATCCGTCCCTTATTTGTGTTGCACAATACTAGAGAGAAGCAGTAATTCCTTTTGACGCGACAAAAAAACACGCCCCGAGATGGGACGTGTCCGAAACACCTTATTTTTTGATATCGAACGTTGTGCTGAGGAAGTTAACGACATCTTCCGCTGTATCCATATCGAGTACTTCTTCGACGATGGCTTCACACTCTGCTTTGTTCAAGCGCGTCATCAAGCTGCGTGCGCGAAGGACAGAAGAAGCTGACATCGAGAATTCGTCGAGTCCGAGTCCGAGAAGGATTGGAAGCGCGAGTTCTTCTCCAGCCATCTCCCCACACATGCCGACCCATTTGCCTGCTTTGTGTGCTTCTGTGATGACATTGTTTAAGAGGTTCAAGATAGCCGGGTTGAACGGTTGATAGAGATATGAAACTTTCTCATTCATCCGGTCAGCTGCCATCGTGTATTGAATCAAGTCGTTTGTTCCGACTGAGAAGAAGTCGACTTCTTTCGCGAATTGTTTCGCCATGACAGCGGTTGATGGAATCTCGACCATCATACCAACTTCGATCTCTTCTGAAACCGTCACTCCTTCTGCTTGAAGGTTTGCTTTTTCTTCCAAGAGAAGCGCTTTTGCTGCACGGAATTCTTCAAGTGTCGCGATCATCGGGAACATGACAGCAAGTTTTCCGTACGCACTTGCACGGAGAAGGGCACGGAGCTGTGTCCGGAAGAGATCTGTTTGGTCCAGGCAAAGACGGATTGCACGGTAGCCGAGGAACGGGTTCATCTCATGCGGGAGATCGAGGTAAGACAATTCCTTGTCGCCACCGATATCAAGTGTCCGGATGACAACTTTTTTATCGCCCATCGATTCGAGAACCGTTTTGTAAGCCGTGAACTGCTCGTCTTCCGTCGGGAACGTTTCAGCGTCCATGTAAAGGAACTCTGTCCGGTATAATCCGACTGCTTCCGCACCGTTCTCAAGCACGCCTTTGACATCGTTTGGTGTTCCGATGTTCGCTGCGAGCTCGACGTGATGACCGTCTGCTGTAACTGTTTTTTCGTTTTTGAGTTTTTTCCACTCTTCTTTTTGAGCGATGTACGCTGAACGTTTTTCTTCATATTCTGCGATCTGGTCGCTTGAAGGGTTGACGATGACGTCACCTTCCGTACCGTCAAGAATCAAGAAATCACCGTGTTTGACTTCCGTCAAGACGACTTTTGTTCCGACGACAGCCGGAATTTCAAGAGAACGGGACATGATCGCCGAGTGCGAAGTCCGTCCACCGATGTTTGTAGCAAATCCTTTTGCATACTTCCGGTTGAGTTGTGCTGTATCTGAAGGTGTTAAATCTTCGGCAATGATGATGACTTCTTCATTGATTTGAGCCGGTGTGACGAATGTGATACCGAGCAAGTGGGCCATCGTCCGTTTTGTAACGTCACGGACATCGGCTGCACGCTCACGCATGTATTCGTTATCCATGGATTCAAAAATCATGACCATCATCTGTGAGACTTCATCGAGTGCTTGCGCTGCATTGGTCTTCTCATCGTCAATTTTTGCGTTGACTTGGCTGACGATTTCCGGGTCTTCCAAAATCAAGAGGTGAGCCGAGAAGATTTCCGCTTTGTCTGCACCGAGTTCTTTTAATGTGTTTTCACGGATGATTTCAAGTTCACCCTTCGACTTAACGATAGCGGCTTGGAAACGTTCCTTTTCAGCTGCCGAGTCCTCGATTTTATTCGTTGGAATGTCAAAGACAGGTGTTTCCATTACGAATGCCTTTGCAATCGCAATCCCTGCAGAAGCGCCAATTCCTTTGATGTGCTGTGCCATGTGCATTACCCTCTTTTCAGTAAGTTTTTTCGCCGCAGCGACGTCATTTCTTTGCTATCTATAGATACCCATAAACGCATCTCTCTTAACGGGTCGCTTGCGGACTCTCCCTTTGAATGAAAACGTAGACATTTCTGTCGTTGCCAAATGACCGTTAAATAGAAGTGCCTGTCCTTTTCACCTGTTTAATCCTATCATATTGTGAAACGGGCAACAATTGTTTGAAACGCTCCAAATCGACAAATTAAAGAACGTCTTTTTTGAGAGCGGTTTCATTTGTCTTGGAGGCTATCAGTTGGAAAATCGGATTAAACACTTCATACTAATACGTAACACTAAAGGGGGATTTAAATATGCGATGGAATCAAGTAGATCCACAAGCTCATGTCGAAGTACTCGTTGTCGGTATTTCAGGAAACCAGCCGGTCGAGGAACGGATCCGGTCACTTTATCCGGATCGTTTGGATGAATGGGTACGCCGAGGGGATGTCTCAACGAAACAAGGAGAGCTCCGCTTGTTGCCGACACTGACGGGAACCGTGGAACGTGTGTTGTTCGTCGGTCTGGGGAAAGCCGAAGGACTTACGACGGACAGTCTTCGCCGATTATTCGGAAAAGCAGCTCAGTTCTTGAAAACACGCCAGTTATCCAAAGTGACGATTGATGCAACGACTTTCCCGGGTCAACCGGTCGAACTGATTGCTGAGACGTTTGGCTTAGCTACATACGAAGTCAAACATTATAAAACTAACACGCGGGTCACATATGATCTGGATTTAACAATCTGGTCAGACGCGGGAGATCAGGATGTTGTACGCGGGGAAGCACTTGCGCAAGCGACGAATCTCGCGCGCCGTCTCGTCACGATGCCGGGTAACCTGTTGACGGCACCTGCTTTGGCGGATGAAGCCCGCTTTATTGCCGAGCGTCACGGGCATGATTTGAACATTCTTGAAAAAACAGATATGGAAGCGCTCGGAATGGGTGCTTTGCTTGCCGTCAATCAAGGATCGACAATTCCACCGAAACTGATTGTCCTTGAATACAAAGGAGCAGGCGATGAGGCTCCGATTGCCGTCGTCGGAAAAGGGGTGACCTTCGATACAGGCGGTTACTCGATTAAACCAAAAGACGGAATCGTCGGGATGAAAGGGGATATGGGAGGAGCGGCAGCCGTCCTCGGACTGTTTGAAGCCCTCGGTCAACTTAAACCGAATGTCAACGTCTTGGGAGTCATTCCGGCGACGGATAACATGATTTCCGGTGATGCTTTTAAACCGGATGATGTCATCACGTCAATGGCAGGAAAAACGATTGAAATCCTGAACACCGATGCGGAAGGACGCCTTGTCCTGGCAGATGCCGTCACCTATGCCAAAGAATACAAGCCGAAGATGATCATTGACCTTGCGACGCTGACAGGCGGAGTCTTAGTGGCACTTGGAACAGAAATCACAGGGGCATTGACGAATGATGCCAATCTGTACGAACGATTTGAAGTCGTGACACAAGAGACAAACGAAATGGTCTGGCAGATGCCGTACGTTGATCAGTTCATCAAGCAGGTCCGACGTTCGGACGTCGCCGACTTAAACAACTCACCGGGACGGATGGGACATATGATTTTCGGTGGTGCCTTTGTCGGTGAATTTGTCGGTGAGACTCCGTGGCTCCACCTCGATATCGCCGGAACGTCCGAACAAAAAGCCGCGACGGAACTTGGTCCAAAAGGGGCGACCGGTGTCATGGTCCGCAGTCTGTATCATTTCGTCGAACGCGAAAAATGATGCGCGTCAACAGCATCCTCATTTTAGTGACGATTGTTAGTATCGTCTGGTACCTGGATTCACGGGAACAGATTCCTTTAGCGGCAGCGACTTTTTTTGGTGTCTTTACGATTTTATCGCTGCTGAAGAGTCTGCGGGAGAAGTCCAATGGACGTCACCGGAATTGATGCGGCGAAAGCCGGGTGGGTGGCTGTGTCGATTCAAGACGGTCAGTTTTCCTGGACGGTTGCTCCGTCACTCGACGAAATCGAATGCGGAACCCGGACTTATATCGATATGCCGATTGGACTTGAAGAAGACAAACGCCGGGCAGTCGATCAGTTGTTACGGGAAGAATTGAAGCCTGGCCGAACGAGCAGTGTCTTTAATGCCCCGTTGCGTGCAGCACTGGAGCAAGCCGGTTATCCGGAAGCAAACGAGTATTCGAAGCAGCAGGCAGGTTTCGGTCTCTCCAAACAAGCGTGGTATCTGTTACCAAAAATCCAACAGGTACGGAACGGGTATCGACCGGGCATGATGGAATCCCATCCGGAAGTCTGTTTTGCCCGCTTGACCGGTCATCCGGCACGTCACAGTAAACGGACGGTCGAGGGAATGGCGGAACGGATTGCGCTATTGCAGCGATACGGTTGTCCGGCTTACTGGGAACTAAATGTGCGCGGTGTTGCGACAGACGACTGGATTGATGCTTGTCTCCTGGCAGTTGCCGCCACGTTACCGGCAGTTTATGTGCCGGACGATTGTCCGGTTGATTCGATGGGATTTCCGTTATATGCCGCATTACCGAAAAAAATCACCTTCACCGAAATGGTGTAGGTGATCCTTTGATAAAGTCCCAAAGATAATGAAAAATCCTCGCGTTGTGTAACGCTTTGATGATGACCGCAATCAAGGGACCTAAAATCAATCCGAAGACGCCGAACACCTGAATACCGACAAATAAGGCGATCAAGGCGGTGATCGGTTGAATACCGATGTTATCGCCGACGATTTTAGGTTCCATGATATTGCGTTGTAAGATGACGATTCCGTAAAGGATCGCAAGACCGATGGCAAGACCCGTATCTCCCGTAATGATGGAATAGGCAATCCAAGGCAAAAAGACGGAGCCGGTTCCAAGATAGGGCAAGATATCAAAAAATGCCGCGATAAAGGCGATCGCAAACGGATGCTCGACGCCGATGATCAACAGCCCGATCAGGACGATGAAAAAGGTAATCGTAATCAATGTCAGTTGCGCTTTGATGTAACCGAACAAAGCGGACCGGAGACTCGTGACGACCGATTCGGCACGGGCGAACCATGGTAACATTTCGTATTGCTTCAATCTGATTTCATACTTGTGCCAGTCTTTGGAGATGAAGAACCAGGCGAGCAAGACGATGACCAAAATCAACGCGATTGAGGGTAACGTCGCTAAAATCGTCTGCAACATCCCGGCGATACTTTTGGAGCCTTCGCCGATCGCACTGGCAAGGGAACTGCCGAGGGACTGGATACTGTTTTGGACCGTGTTTTGTTGTGACGGTTCAAGCGAGCGAAGGGCTTCCGACGCATCGTTCCAAATCGGTGCCAGCTTTTCGTTGTAGAGCTTTTGGAAATAAAGACTCAGCTCCTGGATTTGTGCCGGCAGCTGATTGGCGACAAACACAAGTCCACGAATCAACTGCATGATGATCAAGACGAGCGAGCCGATCAATAGACCGCTCATTAAAATGATAGACAGCAGAGCACCCCAACCGCGGTTGATCCGAAGTCGTTTTTGGAAAAAGTCGACGAGCGGCCGACTGAATAAAGCCAGTAGAAAAGCAAAGACGAACGGGTACATGAAAGAAGACAAGCGAACGATCAGCCAACCGGTGAAAAAGATGGCAAGGATGACGCCAATGAAACGGGCTAATTGCCACAAACGCTCAGTCGACATAAGCAACACCTCTTACTATGTATGGAATGTCATCATCATATCATGTTTGTCAGACGAACGTATCATTCAAAAGGGGAGGAATTCAGATGAAACGAAAAGAAATGGGATTACTCGTCTCGCTCGCCGTTGCAAGCGGACTCGCTGTTCGGGAATGGCGGAAGAACCAGCAGTTTACGAAACGATTTAAGGAACAATCGGAAGACCGGCTTGTGAAGGGAATGGCGGAGGTGCGGGACGATGCAGGAGATGATTCGTCTTCAACAAAAGGTTGATGAAACGATTCGGGCGCTCGGAGGATATTTTCGCCCGTTATCGGGATTAGCCCGCTTGATTGAGGAAGTCGGTGAAGTGGGAGAAGCGTTCGAAGCCGGAGATGAGTTGTCACTTAAAGCGGAACTGGTCGATGTGCTGATGATTTCGACCTGTCTTGCGAATCAATACGTGACGGATTTAGCACAGCAACATCAACAGCTCGAGACGATCGAAGACGAGGCGCGAGGTTCGTTTTACCGTCTTGTTCATGAAGCGGGGCAAGTCGCGCGTGTCATGAACGGATATGAGGGGGACAAGCCGCCGAAACAAACAGAAGACATCATTCCGATCGGAACATCGCTCGCCCGTCTCCAGCGTGAACTGTTCCGGTTGGCCCGTCCCCTCGGAATAAACCTTCTGCAAGAAATCGACCGGACAAACGAGAAGAATCTGAATCGTGACCGGAAACGGTTTGCTTTGACACGTGATCCGGTGACGGAAGCGACGATTGATCATTTCCGAAGCGCAACGGGCAATACGGAAAGGCTTTGGGGTGCACCCGTCCATGAAAGCGGCCTCTCACTCGAGACGCATATTCAAGCGTCATTACCATCGTTACGCCGATTCCTGCGTTGCGCCCGGATTGAAGGCATTGATGGATTTGTCATCGAGGCTCCGATCGAGCGGACTGACAGTTTACGAAGCGTCAAAGATCAGGCTGATGAAATCGGACGAATCATTAAGGAACAGACACCGCTGTCATTTAAAGAAGCACCGTACCGGATTGATGTCTATGCCCCGCAACTCGGTCCGGTGTCGCCGTATCATGCGGAAGATGACCACCGGATGTTTATCGTCCTGCATGTTGATGAGTAACTAAAAAAGAGGGGACTGACTCAAAAAAGAATCACTCGTCTTTCACACCCTTTCCTCAGGCGAGACACAAGCCAGTTTTCCTGCCTCATTCAGGCAGGAAAGCGGGTCTTGTTTGTCTCTGACAGCGCAAAAATGCGCTTTTTCCTGTAGGAGTTGCGTGTAGCGAGTGATTCTTTTTTTACGAGATAAGGGTAGCGGATTATGATTCTGCCACCCTTATCTTTGTAGAGACTGACTGTTGAGTCAGCCCCTTCTTTTGGTGTAAATCATCTTGAGGGATTCGATAGTTCGACCTGTTTCTGATTCAAGTGTTGCATGAAACGGTTGATCCGGTGAATTGCCTGTTGGAGCTGTTCGATTGAACTGGCATAACTGGCCCGGACATAACCTTCTCCACTTGCACCGAATACAGAACCGGGGACGACCGCGACGCGTTCCGCAAGCAACAGTTGCTCTGCGAATTCCTCGCTCGTCAATCCGGTCCCGCCGATGTACGGGAAGGCATAAAACGCTCCACCCGGTGAATGCGTCGGCAGTCCGGCGTCATTTAACGCTTTGACGAAATAGTTCCGCCGTTGCCGGTAACTGCGGACCATATCCGGAACGGTCTTATGACGTGAGCGCAAGGCTTCGATTCCGGCGAACTGAACGAGCGTCGGGGCACACATCATGCCATACTGGTGAACTTTCAGCATCGCCTGGCTGATGGCGGGCGGGGCGCAGGTAAAACCGAGCCGCCAACCGGTCATCGCAAAAGCTTTAGAGAACCCGTTGATGACAATCGTCCGCTCCCGCATGTCGGGAAGAGTCGCAAAACAAGTCGGTTCGTCTTCATACGAAAGTTCCGCGTAGATTTCATCACTGATGACATAAAGATCATGTTTCTTCGCGAGCAATGCAAGATCGGCTAATTGATCGCGTGTCATGACGGAACCGGTCGGATTGGATGGGAAACAAAAGATGATGGCTTTGGTCCGCTCCGTAATGACCGCTTCGATGGTTTCCGGCTGAATCGTAAATCCATCTTCTGCACGACAGGCTGCTGCAATCGGGATACCGCCTGCCAGTTCGATCAATGGAGCATACGAGACGAAGGCCGGTTCGACGACGATGACTTCGTCTCCGGGATTGATCAAGGTCCGAAACGCTAAATCAAGCCCTTCCGAAGCACCGGTCGTGACGATGATTTCGTCCGCGACCTGATAGTCGATTGAAAATTTTTCTTGCATGTATAAACGGATCTCCTGGCGTAATTCGACCAATCCGGCATTGGCACTGTATGCCGTGTAACCTTGTTCGAGCGCAGCGAAACTGGCTTCCCGGACATTCCAGGGGGTGACAAAATCGGGTTCACCGACACCGAGCGAGATGACATCTTCCATCGAACCGGCTAAATCGAAAAACCGCCGGATACCGGAAGGGGCCAATCGTTCGACACGTTCAGATAAATGTTTCATGGAGACACCTTCAATCGTTTGTCCCCGTCATTCTGGCTGAATAAAACGCCGTCATGTTTATACGTTTTGAGACGGAAATGGGTTGTCGTCGAAATAACGGAATCGAGTGTCGATAATTTTTCTGAGACGAACTGTGATACTTCCTGCAGGGATTTTCCGTCAAGGACGACCTGCAAATCGTATGCTCCTGACATCAAATAGAGTGACGTCACTTCCGGGAACCGGTGGATGCGTTCTGCGACTTCATCAAAGCCGCGTCCCCGTTTCGGTGTCACTTTGACATCGATGAAAGCGGTCACGCCGTGGTGGGCATGGATTTTTTGCCAGTCGATGACGGCTGTATAACCGAGCAGGACGCCGTCTTGTTTAAACGTTTCGAGTGAAGATAACACCTCGTCCTCTGTCAAATTAAGCATTTGAGCAGCCAGGGCAGAATCAACCGGTCCGTTCTGCGTCAATAATTCCAGTAGTTCTAGTTGTTTGTCTGTGTACACAATCATCACTCGCTTTCTGTCAGGGTGCCGTGAAACGTCCGGCGTGTCTCGCGTAGCCGGGAGCGACGTTCCTCTTGAACGATGTGGAAATTTTTCATATCAGTTGTCGGAAGATGATGCTTCTCGACGAGGCGGTCAAAATAGACGCGACGCGACGCATCCTGCTTAGCCGATTGGTGGTTGCCCGAAGGATTAAACGCATATAGGACGGTTGCACGGGCCGGGTGCAGAACGAGATGATCCTGTCCGACACGCAAAATCCAGTCCCAATCCCAATAGTTGAAGACGTCTTCGTCAAATAAACCAAGTTCTTCATGAAGTGACTTGCGATAGAGGGAACCGGACGGGATATAGGTTGAATCCTCTTTCATCGCTTCCCGGTCATACGGATAAGCAAACGGTTCCGTCGTTTTTACGACACGCCGGCCCTGTTGCCACTCGTAAGTGAACAGTTCGGCATCGACGTACGTCAAGTCCGCACCGGCCTCAAGATCGCCGACAACTTCCTCGATATGCGAAGGCAACAATAAATCGTCGTCGTCGTGGAGAAGGATATACTTTCCGGTTGCTAACGAGACACCGTGATTTCGTGCCCGGACATGGTGATTTTCCGGCAAATCGATTGACGTGATCGTCAGTTTGTCCTGAAAGTCGGTCAGGACAGGAGTCAGCGGCTCGCCGTTATTGTTTAAGATGATGACTTCAAAATCCTGATAGATTTGTTTTGTCAGTGCGGTCAGTGCTTCGCGCAACTCACGCAATCTGTTATATGTGGGGATGATGACTGAGACCATCGGCATTTAAGTCGTCTCCTTAGAACAAAGACACCCTTGAAATTCAGGTGTCCTTGTGAGATATTTACATTTTTTCTTCGATTGTCGGAAGTAAGTCATTCCATTCAGCGTCAGCTTCTTTTGTGACGGTGACGAAATCACCGTATGCAAATAGATTATCGATGCCGTCAATCGTAATGAGTGATGCGAGCAAAGCGTCTTCCGGTGTATCCCCTTTTTTGACGCTGGTGCTCTTGGCACCGAAACGGTCTCCATCGAGGGTGATTTTTACTGAGTTCGGGTTAGGCGTGTAGTCAACTTGCATAATCAGTCTCCTTTCAAAGTTCACACGAAGCTTCACATAAAAGTAAGTTCGTTGCGAGTAAAATCAATTCCTGCTGATCCGGTCGTTCATCAAATGATTCTTCAAAAACGCTCCCGATTGCTTCCGCAAGCGGGCTTATTTGATCATGAACCGTCAGTAAGCTTAGTATAGCAGACATTTCCGTCGGATAATTTCCTTCTCCTAGGTGAAATGGATCATATTTTTTTAAAAGTTCTTCTGAACTCATAATCACTAAAACTCCTTATCTCAATATATCTCAAAAGGCGGTAGTCCGCCTTTTCAAATTTGTTTGACCTGAATTTCAATGCAAGGGCTTATTTTTCCGGCATTTAGTGATAACCTATATCTTGTAGATAAATAGGTTTAAAAATGCCTGAAACGTCTATATATAGAGTGAAGATTGAATAACACTTTCTATATGTAGGGCGTCTTTTTTTAGTTTAGCGCATTTTTTACGGCAACGGAACCTATTTTAAAGTTAGAGAATGGGAGTGGTTCATAGTGGCATCTCCACTGAATACAGCACGCATCTATCAAGGTGCAATGACAATAGAAGATGTATACACGGTCATCCGTCAGATTACAGCATCATACTCGGAGCTCGACGTTGAGCGTTACACAGAACGCGCAATTCGGGCACTTGAAGGGAAGACGTTACAGGCGGATCAAGTCTATGAACTCTTAACCATGCATGCACTGGACATGTTGAAGGCAGAAGAACCGAACTGGACGTTTGTTGCGACAGCCACTTACCTCAACCGGTTATATCTTGAAGCGAGCGAAAACCGCGGATATCCAGCGGACGAACGTTACGGCTCACTTTACGCGTTGATTGAAAAATTGACGGAGATCGGCATCTTTACACCGCATCTCTTAGACACGTATACAAAAGAAGAAGTCGAGGAACTTGCGGCATCAATCGATCCGTCACGTGATCATCTGTTCACGTATATCGGACTCCGGACATTATCCGACCGTTACTTAGCGCGCGACCACGTCAAAAAATTATACGAATTGCCGCAGGAACGTTTTATGATCATCGCGATGACACTCATGCAGACAGAACCGAAAGACCGCCGGATCGAGCTCGTCAAAGAGTCGTACTGGGCACTTTCTAATCTCTACATGACTGTTGCGACACCGACTTTATCGAATGCCGGTAAATCATACGGACAACTGTCATCATGCTTCATCGATACAGTCGATGATTCGCTCCGGGGCATCTATGACTCGAATACCGATGTTGCGACACTGTCAAAAGGCGGCGGCGGAATCGGTGTCTACATGGGAAAAATCCGTTCACGCGGGTCAGATATTAAAGGATTTAAAGGCGTTTCAAGCGGTGTCATTCCGTGGATGAAACAGTTGAACAACACAGCAGTCAGCGTCGATCAGCTTGGTATGCGCCAAGGTTCAATCGCCGTTTATCTCGATATTTGGCATAAAGATATTCTCGAGTTCCTCGATGCGAAATTGAACAACGGGGACGAACGATTGCGGACACATGACTTGTTCACAGGCGTCAGCTTACCGGACCATTTCATGCGGACGGTCGAAGCGCGCGGAGACTGGTACTTGTTCGACCCGCACGAAATTCGGACGGTGATGGGCTTCAGCCTGGAAGATTCGTTCGATGAAACGGAACAAGGCGGCAGCTTCACGGAGAAATATACAGCGTGTGTCAATGAACCGCGTCTGAGCCGGACGAAAGTACCGGCGATTGATCTCGTCAAACGCTACATGCGTTCGCAGCTCGAAACAGGCACACCGTACATGTTCTTCCGTGATGCAGTAAACCGTGCCAACCCGAACAAACATGCCGGAATGATTTATTCGTCTAACCTCTGTTCGGAAATCATGCAAAACATGAGCCCGACGACTGTCACAGAAGAGTACACGGAAGACGGAAAAATCATCATCACGAAAACACCGGGTGATTTCGTTGTCTGTAACTTATCTTCAATCGCGCTTGCGCGTGCTGTCCGTGAAAATGTATTGGAACGGTTGATTCCGATTCAAATGCGGATGCTTGATAACGTCATCGATTTAAATACGATCGACGTGCCGCAAGCACAGATTACGAATCAAAAATACCGCGCTGTCGGTCTCGGAACATTCGGCTGGCATCATCTGCTCGCTCTCGAAGGCATCCGCTGGGAGTCGGTCGAGGCTGTTCAGTATGCCGACCGTCTCTACGAAAAAATTGCCTACTTGACGATTGATGCGTCGATGCAACTGGCGAAAGAAAAAGGCGCGTACCGTCTCTTTGAAGGATCGGAATGGCAGACAGGGGAATACATCGCCCGCCGTCACTACAAAACAACGGCTGAACTGAACTGGGATCGTCTGCAAGCCGACATCACAGAACACGGTATGCGAAATGCCTATCTGATGGCAGTCGCACCGAACTCGTCGACGGCAATCATCGCCGGAAGTACGGCTTCGATCGATCCGATTTACAAGAAGGTCTACGCGGAAGAGAAGAAAAACTACAAGATTCCGGTCACAGTACCCGATTTGACACCGGAAACGAACTGGTTCTATAAATCAGCGTTTGAGATTGATCAGCTTTGGAGCATCCGTCAAAATGCCTCACGCCAACGTCATATTGACCAAGCAATCAGCTTTAATCTCTATGTCAAAAACAGTGTCAAAGCAAAAGAGTTACTCGAGATGCACATGGAAGCATGGCAGCTGGGGATGAAGACGATTTATTACACACGTTCGACGACCGTCGAAATCGATGAATGTGAGTCGTGTTCATCATAAGAGAAGGAGGACGATATCATGAAGGCAGCAATCGTATATGCGTCAATGAGCGGAAATACAGAGGAGGTTGCGGAACTGATTGCAAAAGCATGTTCCGAAATGCAGGTCGAACCGACGATGATCTTTGCCGATGATGTGACGACGTATCAGCTGGTCCCTTATGATATCGTCTATTTTGGTTCGTACACCTGGGGAGACGGACAATTGCCGGATGAGATGCGAGATTGTCTGAAGCTGGTCTTAAAGGAAAGTCCGCACGCGATTCCGCAGGCAGCCGTCTTTGGGACGGGTGATAAAATGTTCGTCAAATATTGCCGCGCCGTTGATGAGATGGCCTACCATCTCGCGAAATTCGGGGTACCGCTCGCGGGTGAATTACTCAAAATCGAACAATCGCCGCGAAACCGGCCGCACGCGGTCAAAGAGTGGACACGTCGAACATTACTGCAATTACAGCAAGAGGGAGCCGAACAACATGGAACAACTACAAAAAATCAAACTGCTTGATGCCCGTCATCCAAATCGTGCGACAGCGATCATCGGTGGCGAGACAAGCTCGATCGTCAACTGGAACGATATCGCATATCCGCAGTTTTATTCGATCTATAAACAACTGTTATCGAACTTCTGGATTCCGGACGAAATTTCGATGTCAAAAGACATGCAACAGTGGAATCAATTGAGCGAGCGGGAACAGGATGCGTTTAAGCGGATCATCGGTCTGTTATCGATTCTTGACTCTGTCCAGACCCGCTATATCCTGGAGTCGGCAATGTTTACGTCAGATGCCTCGATTCATGCGATTCTCGCGATTGTGGCCCAACAGGAAGTCGTGCATAACCAGTCATACAGCTACGTGCTGTCGAGTCTCGTCCCGTTGTCAGAACAAAACCGGATCTTCGACATCGCGAAAGATGACGACATGGTCATGAAGCGGAATGCTTTTATTCTGGATCTGTATGAAGATTTCCAAAACGACCGGACACCGGAAAACTTTGCGAAATCACTCGTCGCCTCAATCGTTCTTGAAGGAATCAACTTCTATTCCGGATTTGCGTTCTTCTATAACCTGGCGCGTCACCAAAAAATGGTCGGAACTTCGACGATGATCAGTTATATCCAACGCGACGAGTTGCAACACTCGTACTTCATCAGCCAGCTGTTGCGTGCCGTCTTGACAGAGCATCCGCAAATCGATGCAGACGGTTCATTCACGAAGTTCGTCTATGCCACATTCGAACGTGCTGTTGATCTTGAAATCGAGTGGAGTGAATACGTGCTACGGGATTTGGACGGACTTGATGTCAGCGAGATGCGTGACTATGTCAAATACCTCGCCAACAAACGTCTCCGTGTCATCGGGCTCGACGATCTGTATGAAGGACATGATGAAGACGTCATGCCATGGATCCGGGCGTATTCCGACGACTCGATGAATGCGACGAAATCCGATTTCTTCGAGCAAAAATCGCGCTCGTATGCGAAAGTAACGGATGCAAACGGATTCGACGATTTGTAAGTCTGTAAACGAATAGAAATTTTGATTGCTTCACCATGCAATTTCCTTTACGCTAGGACAGGTGAGGTCATGCTCGACTCCTGCGGAAAAACAAGTTAATCATGACCCTGGAAGATGCCTCTGCATCTGAAGCGTCATGATGACTTGTCCGCGGAAAGCGGGCAGACCGAATCGGTCCTTTTTGCGTGAAAAAGTAAGTAGAAACAAAAAAAGGGCCGGACTCGAAAAGTCCGGCAGAATCAGGGGGAATACTTGAAGTCTTGCTACTAATTTGTTCCCTGGTAAAATAAAAAATAAACAATTTGAAAAATATTTTTTACCATCCGTAAAAAGTATGTTATTATAAGTTGATGAATTTAGTTAGGGAGTGTATAAACTATGGCAAACTTTGAAAAAGACCAAGTCGTTACTGGTAAAGTAACTGGTATTCAAAACTTTGGTGCTTTCGTAGCACTTGACGAGCAAACACAAGGCCTCGTCCACATCTCAGAAATCTCACACGATTACGTAAAAGACATCAACGATTACGTAAAAGTTGGCGATGAAGTAACTGTTAAAGTTCTCGACATCGACGAAGCTAACAAAAAAATGAAGCTTTCGATCAAAGCAACACAGGAAGCTCCAAAACGCGAAGCACGCGCTAAAGGCCCACGCAAAAACACTGGCCGTCGCGATGCAGGTCCTGCTTTCAAACAAGAAGAAGCTCCTGGCTTCAACGTGTTAAAAGGCAAATTGGAAGAATGGATTGAAAAATCAAACTTCCAAAAATAAGATTTTGAAAGGGAATCGACATCGGTCGGTTCTCTTTTTTTGCGTTATAAGCATTAAAATAGATGCAAAAGGGGAATGTGTGGATAATGTAAGGTGTTCATTACTTATCAAGGGGGCAACACACAATGGAAAACTTCGAATATCGTAATCCAACGAAACTTATTTTTGGTGACGGTCAAGTCAACAAAATCAAAGACGAACTCAAAGCACTAGATGCTAAAAAAGTCATGCTCGTATTTGGCGGCGGCAGTATCAAACGTAATGGTGTCTATGATGACGTCACACGCGAACTGAGTGCGGCAGGAATCGAATACGTCGAATGCGACGGCGTCGAACCAAATCCACGCATCGAGACAGCAGAACGCGGTATTAAAATCGCACGTGAAGCTGGCGTTGACGCATTGCTCGCTCTTGGCGGCGGTTCTGTCATCGACTGCACGAAATTGATCGCTGCAGGTATCCCTTACGAGGGTGAAGCATGGGATCTTGTCATCGGTAAAGCGACACCTGAAACAGTGATCCCGTTTGGAACAGTCTTGACGCTCGCTGCGACCGGTTCAGAAATGAACTCAGGTTCTGTCATCACGAACTGGAAGACACAAGAGAAATACGGTTGGGGCAGCCCGTTGACGTTCCCGACATTCTCAATCCTTGATCCAAAGTACACTGTCAGCGTTCCGAAAGATCAAACGATTTACGGAATCGTCGACATGATGAGCCATTGCCTCGAGCAATATTTCCATACGGCGCATGCACCGGTTCAAGAGCGGATGACGGAAGGTGTCATGAAAGCAGTCGTTGAAGTTGCACCGAAACTTGTCAACGATCTTGAAAACGTTGAACTCCGCGGTACAATCCTGTTTGCCGGTACGATGGCACTCAACGGTGTTCTTCAAATGGGTGCACGCGGCGACTGGGCGTCACACAACATTGAGCACGCGGTCTCAGCGGTTCACGACATCCCGCATGCAGGCGGTCTGGCGATTCTCTTCCCGAACTGGATGCGTCACGTTCTCGATGAGTCAAACGCACACCGTTTCGTTACGCTTGGTGAAAACGTCTTTGACGTCGATACGGCAGGGAAATCAGAAATGGAAGCAGCACACGCTACAATCGATGCAATCAGTGCGTTCTGGACATCACTTGGTGCACCGAACCGCCTTGCGGATTATGACATCAAAGAAGAAACGGTCGATTCAATCGTGAAGTCAGCGATGACACGTGGAGACTTTGGTAACTTCAAATCACTTGGCAACGAAGATGTTCGCCAAATCGTAACAGCTGCTTTGTAAGCGTCATAACATTTGCTAATCTTTTCACAAAAGACTTGAACGACCTTCCTTCTTGCGTTTTAATGAAAAGGAAGGTCGCATTTGTTTGCGAATGAATAAGGAGGACGAGTGAATGACAACAGTACGTTTTGATTATTCGAAGGCCCTACAATTCGTAGGACAACATGAAGTAGACTATATGGCGGATACGGTAAAAACATTACACGGAGCAATCCACAACGGTACAGGTGCCGGCAGTGATTTCTTAGGATGGGTCGATTTACCGACAAACTATGACAAAGCGGAATTTGAAAAAATTCAGGCGGCAGCTGAAAAAATCAAGTCGGATTCAGATGTCTTGTTAGTCGTCGGGATCGGCGGATCGTATCTCGGAGCACGTGCTGCAATTGAGATGCTCGGTCATTCGTTCCACAACTTACTGTCAAAAGACGAACGGAAAGCACCGCAAATCATTTATGCCGGACATAACATTTCTTCGACGTACTTACACGATTTGTTCCAAGTACTTGAAGGAAAAGATGTTTCGGTCAATATCATCTCAAAATCAGGGACAACGACAGAACCGGCGATTTCATTCCGTCTCCTGAAAACATTTATGGAAGACAAGTACGGTAAAGCCGGAGCGAAGGACCGGATTTATGCGACGACGGATAAAGCACGTGGTGCCCTGAAGACACTTGCTGACTCAGAAGGATACCAAACGTTTGTAATTCCGGATGACGTCGGTGGTCGTTTCTCTGTCTTGACACCGGTTGGTTTATTACCGATTGCAGCCGCCGGCATTTCAATTGAAGAATTGATGGCAGGCGCGCGTGATGCACAAGTCCAGTTCTCAAATGAGAACTTGGCGGAAAACGAAGCATACCAGTACGCGGTTGTTCGAAACGCATTATATGCGAAAGGAAAAACAATCGAGTTGCTCGTCAACTATGAACCAGCCTTACACTATGTGTCGGAGTGGTGGAAACAGTTGTACGGAGAGTCAGAAGGAAAAGACTTTAAAGGGATCTTCCCGGCAGCAGTCGACTTCTCAACGGACCTTCACTCAATGGGACAATACGTCCAAGAAGGACGTCGTGATTTATTTGAAACGGTCATCAAAGTCGGACAAGCGCGTCATGCCTTGACGATTGAAAAAGATGCACAGGATTTGGACGGCTTAAACTTCCTTGAAGGCAAGTCGATTCAATTCGTCAATGACAAGGCAGCAGAAGGAACGTTGCTTGCCCACACAGATGGACAAGTCCCGAACCTGACAGTTGAATTGCCGGAGATGACACCGTATCATCTCGGATTCTTGTTCTACTTCTTCGAAAAGGCATGCGCGATGAGCGGTTACCTGCTTGGTGTGAACCCATTCGATCAGCCGGGTGTCGAAGCGTACAAGAAAAACATGTTTGCCTTACTGGGTAAACCTGGATTTGAAGCAGAAAAAGCAGAGCTTGAAGCTCGCTTGAAATAAGAAGCCGGACATCTCTCGATTCAGAGGGATGTCTTTTTTTGTCATTCTGGCAAATTCCTGCGCACTTTCACTTTTAGAATGCTTTCGAAACAGGTAAAGTGAAGAGAGAAGAAGAAATGAGGTGCACGCACGTGATTACGTTTTTAGATTATTATCAAAATCGGGTTGAACTGAGTTTTGAGGACCATCCGTTTTCAGTCCATCCGCTTCATGTCTGGGTCATTGCCGTGTACGAAGGGAAATGGTTACTGACACATCATAAGCAACGGGGCTACGAATTTCCGGGTGGAAAGGTCGAACCGGGGGAAACGGCCGAGGAGGCAGCACACCGGGAAGTCATGGAAGAGACAGGGGGACATATCGAACGTCTCCAGTACATCGGACAATACCGGGTCGAAGGTCGGGGGGATACGATCATCAAGAACATCTACTTCGCCGAAATCGCATCCTTGGTGCCGCATCTTGCTGTCGATGAGACGGACGGTGCCTATTTACTAGACGATATCCCGAAACGTTTAGATACGAACCGCCAATACAGCTTCATGATGAAGGACCGTGTCCTTCCGGAGACTCTTCGTGTACTCGCCGAACGCCGATTGGTTTGAGCTCCCGCGGCAGGGACCGTTCCGCACCTTTCGGGTCTTTTATGAAACATCCGACGGAGAACGGGTCGGGGCGTACATCATCTTACCGGTTCGTGCGAACGGACAAGGTCTCTTGTATTTACGTGGTGGGACACGTAATATCGGCATGGTTCGGCCGACCCGCTTAATGCAGTTCGCGCAAGCCGGTTATTTGGTCATGGCTCCTTTTTACCGCGGTAACTTAGGGGGGACCGGAAAAGAAGATTTTGGACACCGGGATATCCTTGACGCCATCAGTGCTTTTGATTGGCTCGATCAATATGTCGAGCGGACATCGGTCTTTGGCTTTTCCCGTGGCGGTCAGATGGCGCTTTTACTGGCGCATCATCGTGAAGTCGCTCGGACCGTTTCCTGGGCCGGCGTGACGAATTTGATTTGGACGTATGAAGAACAGCGGACGATGCAAAAAATGCTCAGACGATTTACCGGTGGCGTTCCGGAGCAACGGCTGGAGGCATACCGGGTCCGGTCACCACTCTACTTCCCGCCGCAAGGAGACGTCTTGCTGATTCACGGCTTGCACGATCAAAACGTCCGGTTGCGGCATGCGACGAACTATGCGGCCCGCTATTCGGAAAAGACCCGTTTATTGGTATATCAGTATGCGCATCAATTTCCAATCCATCAAAAAATGCTTGTGACGAAACAAGTCATCGATTGGATGTTATCCAAGTAAAAGGATTCGTGAAAACATCTCAGTGCCTCGCATTGAGATGTTTTTTTCTCCAAATGATGGGAACATTGATATGTTTTAAAAAAGAGATTTTTTAAGGGAAAACGATATTTGATATACTAGAACATATAAAATAAGCCAGATTAACGGATTTAGAAGGGATATATGAGATGGAAATCTTACTTGCGCGACAACCGATTGTAGACCGGTTTGGTTCGATTGACGCTTTTGAACTGCTCTATCGTTCCGTTGAAACACCTGAAGTCTTTGATGGTGACTTAGCAACGATGGATGTATTGACGAATACACTGATTCATTTGGGAGTAGATCGTGTAGCAGAAGGAAAACGATTATTCATTAATTTCACAGGCGACCTGTTACAGTCTGAGCTGATCGATCATTTGGATCCGGCACAATTCGTGATTGAAGTGTTAGAGACAGTCCACATTGATGCTGCCATGCTCCTGACGCTTCAGAAGTGGAAAGAAGCGGGCTTCGTATTGGCACTGGATGATTTCGTGACGGATTTGTTGCGTCATCATGGCGCTGAACTGTTTGATTTAATTGATTTAATTAAAATTGATATCGAAGCCATCAACCCACGCGAACAAAGTGCAATCTTACATATCTTGAAGCGGAATTATCCGCACATGCGCTTTTTGGCAGAACGGGTCGAAACACATGAAGATCATACGCGAAGTCTTGAGATGGGTTATGACTGGTTTCAGGGATACTTTTATGCTAAACCGATGCTGATGAAAGGGAAGGCAGTTCCTCCGCAAGTACCTGTCCTGTTGAAGATGCTGAAATGGTTGGATACAGATGACCACTATGAGGACGTCGTCGATGAAATCGAAGGAAATCCCTACATCAGTGTACAAGTACTGCAACTAATCAATTCTCCGGGAATCGGTCTTCGGAACACAGTCAGTTCCGTCCGACAAGCGATTTCCTTGCTGGGATTTTCACAACTAAAGAGCTGGATTTCGTTAATCGTCCTGCGCGAGATGAAACTCGCGAGTCCTTATCAGTGGTCGGACGAATTATTACGTTCATCGTTACATTGTGCGAAGCTGTGTGAACTGTTTGCGACGGAGACGAAGACCTTGAAAGCAGAGAGCGCTTATATGATCGGATTACTGTCTCATATTGATGCATTACTCTCGGTCGATATTGATGAAATCATTGATCAGCTTCCGATTGAACCGGCTTTGAAAAACGTCTTACAGGGGGATGATCATCCGTTTCGGGATTGCCTGCTCCTTGCGATCAGCGCAGACCGGGGAGAGTTCGAACGGTTCGAAATGCTGAGCCATCGATTCGGGATTGAGAAGCGCCGTGCCTATGAATTATTAAAAGAAAGCCAAGTTTGGCTTTCTCAAAAAGAACTTCATTTACAAGATAAGACAGATTCCATCGTCTAACACAAAAGGTTGAGCATCCGTTAAGGAGCTCAACCTTTTTAGTACCATCAATCGTTTTTACACGCGGGGACCGGCTGCTTTGATCGCATCGGTCGCACTTTCGAAACGTGCGAAGTTCTGTGTGAATTTTTGTGCGAGCGCGGTCGCTTGTTGTTCGTAAACAGATGCATCCGCCCAGACCTTGACCGGATTGAGCAAGTCAGTCGGAACACCAGGGACTTCGATCGGCATATGCAGACCGAAAATCGGATGTTCTTCTGTCGGGATATCTGCAAGCAGACCGTTAACGGCCGCATTGACCATCGTCCGTGTATACGAAAGTTTCATCCGGCTGCCGGTACCGTAAGCCCCGCCGGTCCAACCGGTGTTGACGAGATAAACGGTAACGCCGTGGCGATCGATCAGTTCTCCGAGCATCGTCGCATATTTTTCTGGAATCAACGGCAGGAACGGGGAACCGAAGCAGGTCGAAAACGTTGCTTCCGGTTCTGTGACGCCACGCTCCGTACCGGCAAGTTTAGATGTGTAACCTGATAAGAAATGATACATCGCTTGTTCTTTTGTCAGTTTACTGATTGGAGGCAAGACACCGTACGCATCGGCTGTCAGGAAGACAATCGTTTTCGGGTGACCGGCGCGTGACGGAATAATGATGTTGTCGATTGCTGTGATCGGATAAGCAGCACGCGTATTTTCCGTCAGTGAGGTATCGTCGTAATCCGGAATCCGGGCGTCGTCGAGGACGACGTTTTCAAGAACGGTTCCGAAGCGGATGGCGTCAAAAATTTGTGGTTCTTTTTCACGTGACAAGTTGACCGTTTTCGCATAGCAGCCACCTTCGATGTTAAAGACACCATCATGGGACCAGCCGTGTTCATCGTCACCGATCAATTGACGGCTCTCATCTGCAGACAGGGTGGTCTTACCAGTCCCCGATAGTCCGAAGAATAAGGCAACATCCCCTTCATGTCCAACGTTGGCGGAACAGTGCATCGACAAGACTTCTTCCTGCGGTAACAGATAGTTCATGACCGAGAAAATTGATTTTTTGATTTCTCCGGCATACTCGGTTCCACCGATCAAGACGATACGGTGTTCAAATGACATCGCGATGAAAGTCTCGGAGTTTGTCCCGTCAACCGCCGGATCCGCTTTAAAGTGCGGTGCGTAGACGACCGTAAATGGTTCAAAGGCCGCAACTGTAGGATATTCCCGTAAGAATAGCTGTTTCGCAAACAAATTATGCCAAGCATATTCGGTTACGACGCGCACTGGAAGGGTGAAATGTGTATCGGCACCAGCAGCAGCTTCTGTGTAGTAGAGTTGATCGGCTTCGTTCATGTAACGAAGGACTTTTTGTAACAGTTGCTCGAATTTGTCCGACTCCATCGGTTGATTCACATGACCCCAATCGATATGCATTTCACATGAGTCATCACGAACGATGAACTTGTCTTTCGGTGAACGACCTGTAAATTTCCCCGTTTCTACAGACAAAGCACCATTTTCTGCAAGAACTCCTTCTTTGTTACGAATCGCATGTTCGACTAGTTCAGCAACGGACAGTTGTTTGAACACATGCTCCTTCTTGAGTAGTTCTTCGATATTCAGGACCGTCATCGGCATCCTGACCCCACCTTTCCCCTGCGTTGGTTTTGGCTCCATTATTAGTATGGCACATTTATTATATATGACATACTAATGATAGGGCAATCATTTTCATGCGCTGATTTCTATTTATCTGGAAACGCTTTCAGCATTAACAGTTTAACATCTCTTTCAATTTTTTTCGACTAGAAATTAAAACGTTGCTTGACAGAGTGCACACAAGTTTATATCATGTAATTCGTAACGGATACTCTTATTCTGAGCAGGTGGAGGGAACAAGGCCCGAAGAAACCCGGCAACCGTCTTATATTAATTTCATCATTAATGTAGGAAAAGGTGCTCTCCTGAAGCGAAGTAAACACTTCGAACGATAAGAGGGTAAAGGAAGAACGCACAACCTTTCCCTGACCATTTTTGGACATGGAAAGGTTTTTTTCATTTTACCGTCCCACTCAACTAGGGGAAATGAGTACACCGTCAAATTCTTTTTTGGGAGGGTCAAACATGACAAACCTTAATCGCCGACTATTTACGTCGGAATCAGTCACTGAAGGTCACCCGGATAAAATCTGTGACCAGATTTCGGATTCAATTTTGGATGCAATTCTTGCAGCCGATCCAAACGCACGTGTTGCGGCAGAAACTTCTGTCACGACAGGACTCGTATTAGTAGCAGGAGAAATCACGACATCAACTTACGTGGATATCCCGAAAGTCGTTCGTGAAACCATTCGCGAAATCGGCTACACACGCGCTAAATACGGTTTCGATGCAGACACTTGTGCTGTATTGACATCAATCGATGAGCAGTCAGCAGACATCGCTCTCGGTGTTGACCAGGCGCTTGAAGCACGCGAAGGAAACATGTCAGATGAAGAAATCGATGCCATCGGAGCAGGAGACCAAGGTCTGATGTTCGGTTACGCAACGAAAGAAACACCTGAACTCATGCCACTTCCAATCTCGCTTTCACACAAACTGGCACGTCGTTTGGCAGAAGTCCGCAAAACGGGACAACTCGATTACCTCCGTCCGGATGGTAAAACGCAAGTCACGGTTGAATACAACGAGAACAATGAACCTGTTCGCGTCGATACAATCGTCATCTCAACACAACATGCAGAAGAAGTGACGCTTGAGCAAATCCAGGCAGATCTGAAAGAACATGTCATCGCACCGGTCATCCCGGCAGAGTACATCGATGCAGACACAAAATTCTTCATCAACCCGACTGGTCGTTTCGTCATCGGCGGACCACAAGGAGATGCAGGGTTGACAGGTCGTAAAATCATCGTTGATACGTATGGCGGCTATGCACGTCACGGCGGTGGAGCGTTCTCTGGTAAAGATCCAACGAAAGTCGACCGTTCAGCTGCTTACGCAGCACGTTATGTCGCGAAAAACCTGGTTGCATCTGGTCTTGCGGACAAAGCAGAAGTTCAACTTGCTTACGCAATCGGTGTTGCGCACCCGGTTTCAATCGCAGTCGATACGTTCGGTACAGGAAAACTTCCTGAAGCGCAACTCGTCGAATTAATCGCAGAAAACTTTGATCTCCGCCCTGCAGGAATCATCAAGATGCTTGATCTCCGCCGTCCGATTTATCGTCAGACAGCAGCTTATGGTCACTTCGGTCGTACAGACATCGAATTACCATGGGAGCAAACAGATAAAGCTGCTACTCTTGAAGAGCAGGCAAAACGTTTCGCATAATCCCGAGTTCAGAAACTCCCTTTTAAGGGTGTTTCTGAACTTTTTTTGTTTCTCCGGAACTTTGCAGGGATACGACTGAAATTTCTAGAAAAGGGTAAAAGAACATGAGTCTGTAAAAGGAAAAGGGGGATTTCGGTATGGAGATACGCGAAGCAGTTCCGGCTGATGCAGCACGCATTCATGATATTGCGCTCACGTCCTGGATGGACACATATGAGGAAATCTATTCAGAGCGTTCGAAAGCCCATTTCGTACAAGAAGCGTACCCGCAGGAAGAAGTGGTCCGGGCAATCCGGACAGCAGAGGAAGCACGTGGAGAATACTTCAATGTCGGACTCATCGACGGGGAGATCGTCGGTTTTATCCACGCCATCGATGTGGATGGAACGTGGGAAATCGTCCGGCTGTATGTCTTGCCGAAATACCAGCAAAACGGAATTGGACGCCGGCTGATCCGTGAACTGGAATTGCAAGGAGCGTCTCCGATTGAAGTGTATGTCGAATCCCGAAACTATAAGGCCCGTCACTTTTTGACTTCATACGGATTTAAGGAAATCAGCGAGACGACAGAGGAAGTCTTCGGACAGGTGGAACCTGTGACGCGACTGCAACGTATATATTAACGAAACGGAATCCGACTTAAGGCGGTTTGGCTGAAGTCGGATTTGTTGCATACTAAACAGATATCGAATGAAGAGGTGAGTTTGTGGTAGAACAACCAACCGGAGTGATCGTTCTTGTATATCCACTCCAATTACGTGCCCGGCCAAGTGAAGCACTGATTCGTGTCTTAGAACGCGAATATGAGGTCCTCTTGGTCGACGCCCCCCGTCGTGTATCGTTTGAAGAACATCAACAGTTACTAAAAGAAGCATTACGCGAAGCCGGTAAGCGGAAATTACCGATTCATATCATTGCCTGCAGTATGGGCGCTCTTGTCGTCAACCGGCTGCTTCAAGAATATGAGTTACCGATGGCGAGCCTGACGTTTATCTCGCCGTTATTTGATTGGCACAATTCCAAGCAATTGGGAGGCGTCAAACAAGTCTTTGCGAGTGCTTTCGACCGGTTCCGTCCCGATGCGCCACTCGGAACATTACCGTTCGGTCAAAACAATGAGGATGCAGCACGTCTTGGTGAGTTGACGTACGCTGAATATCGTGAGATTGAAGAAGAAATTGTCATCCATGATGAAGAGCGGAAAAAATTGCCGCGTGTCCAACTCGCTTGTTTTTATGCGCCGGACGATCAGTTTGCTGACGTCAAGTTGACGCTTGAAGTGTGCCGGAAAATGGGCGGAGACCAAATTTATCTGCAACGCCTGCACGGGTTCCCGCACTTCAGTTTCGAACGGTTGAATACACGATTTGCTGAAAAGTTATTGTTGTTCCTGAAATTAGTGGAAGATTAATATGCTTTAAAAGAGGAGTGCTGTCGCATATGACGGCACTCCTCTGTTGTTTAATCGAGTATTTGTTTTTTTAATTTTTTTTCAATCGCCACGATGAACGGCGGATTGTTTTGCTGATTCAAGAAACGATACTGCAAGACGGCATAATCCTGCTGGGGGAGCGATGAAACATGTTCCAACACTGCATCACGCTCCTTGCGTCCCTCCAAGTGACCGTGGTAAATCACGAGGACAACCAGACCGCCGGGGACAAGGACCGGAAGGAGGGCCCGGAGTGCCTCTAGCGTTTCTTCTCCGGTCGTCGTGACGGATTTATCGCTTCCCGGTAAGTATCCAAGATTAAACACTCCGGCACGAATCGGACGTTGTTCAGCAAACAACCGAGCTCCGACATGGATATGACTTTCGTGATATAAATCGACCCAATCGAAGACGTGAGCCGCCTGCAACCGACGGGTTGTTTCTTCGATTGCCTGCTCCTGGACATCAAAAGCGATGACCCGTCCGCTCGGTCCGACCTGTTCAGCAAGGAAATGCGTATCATGACCGTTCCCCGCAGTCATATCGACGACGCAATCTCCTTCATGAATAACGGATTCCAACAATTCTTTGGCATAAGGTAACACACGTGCAAGTGACATGGCAAAAACTCCTCTTTCTGATTGATATGCTCTATTTTTTTCTAAGTACCCGCAAAATCGACCCTTTAGTCAATTGTATCATTTTTCCGATTGTTCGTTTAAATCGAAGTTCCTTGACAGACGACAGAATAATTTCGTAAAGTGGCAAGGTTGGAAACTACATTGGAGGATACTTACCATGCCGAAATTACCTCGCGCGGTCTGGATTCTGGTATTGGCGATGGCGATCAATACGACAGGGTCCTCTTTTTTATGGCCGTTTAATACATTATACATTCATGACTATTTAGGGGAGTCGATGACGAAGGCCGGAATGGCCTTATTCGTCAACTCGGCTCTCGCCATCATCGGGAACTACATTGGTGGAAAAGCATTTGACCGGTTAGGCGGCAAACGGACACTTGTCATCAGTGTCATCGGACTCGTCCTTGCCTCAATCGGTCTCTGGATGTTCCATCAGACTTTCACCGGTTATGTTCTGATGCTTGGATTAATCGGGTTCGTCGGCGGAATGGTTTTTCCGACCATCTATGCCCTGACCGGTGTGATCTGGCCGGAAGGTGGGAGACGGGCGTTTAACGCAATCTATGTTGCTCAAAACGTCGGTGTGGCACTCGGAACCGCTATCAGCGGACAAATTGCGGCGATTGATATCCAGTTCATCTTCATCGCAAACCTCATACTGTACTTGTTGTTTGCTGTCGTTCTGTTAGTAGGATTGAACTGGATTCAGGTCCATCCAACCAGACGTCAATCGCTGTCTGTAGGCGAGGAAGTGCGGGAACCGCTCTCGCGAAGTTCAGTCCGGACGATGCTGTATGTCTCAATTGGTTATGCACTGTTGTGGTTTGTGTATGTTCAATGGCAGGGAACGTTTGCCGTGCATACAAAGTCACTTGGGGTAACAATTTCCGAGTATTCGATTTTATGGACGATCAACGGGGCACTGATTGTGTTTGCACAACCGTTATTGACACCCGTCTTACGATGGTTTGGTGACGATTTGAAACGTCAATTACTGACGGGGACAGGGATTTTTCTTTTGTCCTATGCCATCGTTCCCTTTGCGGGCGGATTCAAAATGTTTTTAGTGGCGATGATCATCTTGACGATTGGTGAGATGTTCATTTGGCCGGCAGTTCCTGCGATGGCAGCGCGCTTGGCTCCGATTGGTAAAGAAGGTGAGTTTCAGGGATACGTCAATATCGCCGCTTCGGCCGGACGGATGATCAGTCCGACCGTCGGGGGACTGATCTATGATTTATCCGGTATGAATGCCGTGTTCATGACGTTGATCGGATTGATTCTGGTGGCAGGATTCACATTCATTCGTGCTATACCAAATAAGGCGATAAAATAAGTTCGAAAGACAGATGTGGTTGTTGGATGCCGTCATCTGTCTTTTTTTGAGGACGCATAATAAACAGGTAAAATGGGTATTCAATTAAAAGGAAAATATTAATTGATTAACCAAATTAAAGAAAAAATATGTTTGATGTGTCGTGTGCCGGAGGTGGAAAAGATGAGGCAATGTATTTTTGTTGAAGATCATCTGACTTGGACATCACTTATCGAAAATAAATCACTTGATATTTTTTATAGCTATGAATACGTCCGTTTAAATGCACGGACCGATGAAACGGCGGGACTGGTTTATTTTCAAGGTGCGTCAGGTGAACTGTTTTATCCTTTTTTGAAAAGGCGTATTTTCGACACCGAGTATTTTGATATGATTACACCTTATGGTTATGGAGGTCCGGAAGTTGTTGGTGAACTGACGTTGGAGGAACTGGCAGATGCCAAGCGTTCTTTTCGGCAATGGGCCATGCGTCACAAGATTGTCTCGGAGCTGATTCGTTTTAATCCATTGACGGAAAATCAAAAACGGATAGCGGATTGGACGAAAACGGAATTCATCCGCCACACGACGAGCATCGATCTTCGGCCAACCGTGGAAGAAATCATGCAAACGTTTCATAAGAAAAACCGGAGTATGATCCGGAAGTCATTGGCGTCAGAGCTGACAGTCCGTCGGGGATCAAAAGAAGATTTGCCAACTTTTATCCGTCTTTATTACCAAACGATGGACCGGAAAGATGCCTCTTCCCATTACTATTTTACACCTGAATACTTTGAACGACTCTTTCAGCCGACACAGCTGTGTGAACCATTACTGTTGATTGCCGAGTGGAGAGGGGAAGCCGTCGGTGGTTATTTCGTATTGCTTGGACAAGAGTATGCACACGGACATTTGATTGGATGTCAACGGGATGAACATAAACTGTTTCCGAATCAGCGTCTGGAGTACGAGGCGATTTTACATTCCAAGACGGCAGGGATGGTCGAACAACATTTAGGCGGCGGATATAAGGAACGGGACAGTCTGTTTGAAAGCAAGTGCCGCTACACAGGATACCGGATGTTTGAATACCACCAAGGAAAAACGATTCTTCTGCCCCATATCTATGAACAATTGTGCCAACGCTATGGAAATGATCAAGACGTAGACTATTTCCCGGAATACCGCTACCAAGAGACGGTTTTAGCGACATGAATCCACCTGATCGTCTGCGGATGATCAGGTTTTTTGGTAGGCTGATAGCAGGAGGGGAAAAAATGAAAAAAACAGGTCTGATTTTTGATATGGATGGGGTCATTCTCGACAGTGAAATTCAATATTTTAAAGTCCACCAACACATGTTTAAGACGTTATCTATCCCGCTCGATCATACGCAGTATGCGACATTCATGGGGAAAACAGGAGACGAGATGTGGGAAGAACTGATTACACAACATAAGTTACCTCATTCTACGGAAGCATTACTGGCACTCGAACATGAATTATTCCAGCAACATGCAAAGCCGGAAGCCTGTGGCTTAAAAGACGGAGTCAAAGAATTGATGGAACTGGCCCGGACGGAAGGATACCGGATTGCGATTGCTTCTTCCAGTTCACTTGAAAAAATCACACGGGTCATCACGCATTACGGATTGACGGTTGATGCGTACACAAGTGGATTTGAAGTTCCGCGTTCAAAACCCGATCCGGCAATTTTTCAGCTCGCCGCAAAACGGATCGGGCAAACACCGGACGCTTGTATTGTCATTGAAGATGCAGCAAACGGGATGATCGGTGCAAAGAAAGCGGGAATGGAAGTCATTGCCCTGCTTGACGACCGGATGCCGGCACAAGTCCTGCAACATGCGGATCATATTGTTTCATCGCACGCTGCAATTGGAGAAATTTTACGCAACCGTTGACGGTAAGGGAAGGTTCGGCTTACACTTACACATAGATAGTCCATTGCGACGAACTGAAGTAGTAAGGGAGTCATTCCGTTTAGAGAGCTGGTGGTCGGTGCAAACCAGTCGGAATCGTCCGTGAACTCGTCAGGGAGCATGATTCGTGAAACCAAGTAGCGAACTCCGGTCCTTCACACCGTTATCTGTGAATCAAGTGGTCTGCTTCAGCAGACAACGTGGGTGGTACCGCGGGAGACGAACCGGTCTTTCGTCCCTATTCCTAGGGGCGGAGACCGGTTTTTTGTATATTCAGAGGAGGAATAAAGATGCCGTACAATCATCGTGAAATCGAACCAAAATGGCAAGCGCGCTGGGAGCAGGACAAGGCGTTCGTCACAACAGAAGATCCGGAAAAAGAAGGCTTTTATGCATTAGACATGTTTCCTTATCCATCGGGAGCAGGACTCCATGTCGGACACCCGGAAGGATACACGGCAACGGATATCCTCGCACGGATGAAACGGATGCAGGGGTACAATGTCCTTCATCCGATGGGATGGGATGCGTTTGGACTTCCGGCGGAACAGTATGCCCTTGATACAGGAAATGATCCGCGGGAATTCACAGCCCAAAACATCGAAACGTTTAAACGTCAGTTAAAAGATTTAGGATTTTCTTACGACTGGGATCGTGAAATCAATACGACGGATCCGAAGTATTACAAATGGACACAGTGGATCTTTACGAAATTGTATGAACAAGGACTTGCTTTCGTTGACGAAGTCGCGGTTAACTGGTGCCCGGCGCTTGGAACAGTGCTTGCGAACGAAGAAGTCATCGACGGACTGTCGGAGCGTGGCAATCATCCCGTCGTCCGTGTTCCGATGCGGCAGTGGGTCTTAAAAATCACAGAGTATGCAGACCGTTTGCTCGAAGATTTAGATGAACTCGACTGGCCGGAGTCAGTAAAAGAAATGCAACGGAACTGGATCGGAAAATCGGAAGGGGCGGAAATCGACTTTACGATTGACGGTCATAAAAAACAAGTGACGGTCTTTACGACACGTCCGGATACAGTTTTCGGGGCAACTTACCTTGTCCTTGCACCGGAGCATCCGTTTGTCGCGGACATCACGACAGCCGATCATGAAGAAGCTGTTAAAACGTATATCGCGTCTGTTCAGACGAAATCGGACTTGGAGCGGACGGATCTTGCGAAAGAAAAAACAGGCGTCTTCACAGGAGCTTTTGCCGTCAACCCGATTTCCGGCGAACGCCTCCCGATCTGGATTGCCGATTATGTGTTATCGACATACGGGACAGGCGCCATCATGGCCGTACCGGCCCATGACGAGCGGGATCATGAATTTGCAAAACAGTTTGACCTGCCGATCATCGAAGTCGTAGCGGGCGGCAACGTCGACGAAGCGGCTTATACGGGTGAAGGCGAGCACGTCAACTCACAGATGCTCGACGGCCTGTCAAAACAAGAAGCGATTGAGACCATCATCGCTGAACTTGAGACGAACCAAGTCGGACGCAAAAAAATCACGTTCCGGTTGCGCGATTGGTTGTTCAGCCGCCAACGGTACTGGGGTGAACCGATTCCGGTCGTCCACATGGAAGACGGAACGATGAAGACACTCGATAAATCGGAACTTCCGCTTGAATTGCCGATGATTCCGGAAATTAAGCCGTCCGGAACAGGTGAATCTCCACTCGCACTTGCTGAAGACTGGCTCGATTACACGGATCCGGTCTCAGGACTAAAAGGACGTCGCGAGACGAACACGATGCCGCAATGGGGCGGAAGCTGCTGGTATTATCTTCGCTTCATCGATCCGCACAATGAAGAAGCGATTGCCGATCCGGAAAAATTAAAATACTGGCTTCCGGTTGATATTTATATCGGAGGGGCTGAGCATGCCGTCCTTCATTTACTCTATGCCCGCTTCTGGCATAAAGTCTTATATGATATCGGTGTCGTACCGACAAAAGAACCATTCCAAAAGTTGTATAACCAAGGGATGATTCTTGGAGAAAACAACGAAAAAATGTCGAAATCGCGCGGAAACGTCATCAACCCGGATGAAATCGTCAAGTCGCATGGTGCGGATACACTCCGTTTATACGAGATGTTCATGGGACCGCTTGATGCTTCAGTCTCCTGGTCGGAAAACGGTCTTGACGGAGCACGTCGTTTCCTTGACCGTGTCTGGCGTCTGTTTGAACGGACAGCGGACATTCAAGACGTGACGACAGTCGACGCCGACTTTGAACGCGTCTACCACCAGACGGTGAAAAAAGTAACGGAAGACTTCACGAACATTCAGTTCAACACCGGCATTTCGCAGTTGATGGTCTTCGTCAACGAAGCAAATAAACAACCGGTCTTACCGCGTCATTTCCTTCGCGGATTCATTCAGTTGTTGACTCCGGTTGCGCCGCACTTAGGAGAAGAGTTATGGGAGCAGCTTGGCTTTGACGACACCTTGACATATGCGGAATGGCCGACATTTGACGAAACGAAACTCGTCAGCGATACAATGGAATTCGTCATTCAAGTCAACGGTAAAGTCCGTTCGAAGCTCGTCATCAGCATCGACGCAACGAAAGAAGAAATTGAAGCCCTTGCGTTTGCAGATGAAAAAACACAAGAGTGGATTGGTGATAAAACGGTTCGAAAAGTCATCGTCGTTCCGAAAAAACTGATCAATATCGTAGCCAACTAAGCCGAAACCCCTCATCTGATTTGATCAGATCGAGGGGTTTTCGATTATCTCCGTCGCAAGTCCGCTTTTTTTTTAGGGCGCCTTCTGCTAAACTGAATCAGAAACCGAGACAGAAAGGCGATTTGTGTAAATGAAACGAACTTATATAGTCTATACAACGATTTTTGCCGTCGTCTCCGGTCTGATCCTTTGTGTGGCCCTCGTCTTTTCACGACCTGAGACCGTCGCACAAATCAAAGAGACGTTTGCAAAAATTGAGACACAATCGAAACACCAGGCAGCAGTCAAACAAGTACCACCGAAAACACCGTCCTCGATTCCAAATCCGGAAGAACCGTTGATCAAGAATGTCCAACAGATGCTGTACGATGATTCAATTGGTTCTTACCTTGTCGTAACGGAAGATTATCACTTTTTTGAAATCAGCGGGACCGGAGAGCGGATCAATGCTTCGTTCCAAATCGAAGATGAAGGCAAGTTGATGCTGTCGGGTGTTGACGGGATGACGCTCGTTGACGGCGAGACCGTCGCCTTATTGACATCTAATCAAATTCTCGTGACCGTCAAACGGGAAGAGGGCGTCTGGAAAGAAGACAAGCGAGAGCGGGTAGCCGGTACGACAATCCGTGACAGCTTTCACGGACTCGGTTATGACGTCAAGAAAAAACAATTTTATACGATTAATCACATTCGCTCGTTAGCGCGAAGTGAATTGACGTATTTCACGACGAAACAAGATGAAATCAAGATTGAGAAAGATGCCACTGCAAAAGAAATACGCGCCTTGAAGAAAAAACAAAAACCACCGTATTTGACGATCGTGGCACGAAAACGGATCGATACGGCCGACGGCATGCGCAGTGATGCGAAAAAAGCGTTCACGGAAAACTTCCGTCCGATCGGTTTGGCCGAGCGGCAAGGGCGGATTTATACGTTGGATTCGGAAGCCTTATTCCTGTATTCGATTGACACGAAAGATGTGACAATCACAGGGGAATCAGCGAGTCCGAAAGTGTACGGGGCAGAAGGAATATTTGTTCAGGACAATGAGTTGTTTGCACTCATCCAAACGGATAAATTCTCGAGCCGTTCGTTTACACCAATCGACTAAAAGGCTAGCTCCGTGTAGGAACTAGCCTTTTTGTCATAATGCAGTCAGAGCAGCGTTCGTTCCGGCACAATGTCCGGTTACAAAAGCGGCTGTGATATTATAACCACCTGTATAGCCGTGAATGTCAAGGATTTCACCGGCGAAAAAGAGACCGTCCGCTTTTTTCGACATCATCGTTTTCGGCTGGATTTCCTTAATCGAAACGCCACCCCCGGTGACAAACGCTTTATCAAAGTCGAGTGTTCCTACTGCTTGTAGCGGGAAGCGTTTGAGCGTCGCTAACAGTTGGGTGAAGTCCTGTTTTTTAATTTGCGTACACACTTCGTCACCAAAACCGATCCGGGTAAATAACAGATCGAGTAGCCGTTCCGGAACAAATCCCTTTAACGCATTCCGGACGGTCTTCTTCGGATTAGCGGCAAGCGCGGCTTGGAATCGTTCCGTCAACGCACCGATTGATTCATCCGGGAACAAATCGATCGAGAGATGGACGACTCGTTCACCTGATCGCTTTCTTTCTTTAATCGTGTACTGGCTGCAACGTAACGCAATCGGACCGCTCAGACCGAAATGCGTGAACAGGAGGTCACCGGTATGCGTTTTAATGGGTTTGTCTTTTTTACCGTGAACCGTCAAAGCGACGTCACGTAATGAAAGACCTTGCAATGTCTTTTCCTGAATGAACGTATCGTTCAGTAAAATCGGAACTTCGGTCGGAAAGAGATCCGTGATTGTATGACCGGCTTTGCGTGCCCAGGGATAACCGTCACCCGTTGAACCGGTATGGGGAACCGATTGTCCGCCGACAGCGACGACACAACTCTTGGCTTCAAGGCGGGTTCCGTCAGCAAGTAAGACGGCTGCGAATGAACCGTCCGGATGAAAGTCGAGGGTTGCGACTTCGGCATTGATTTGAATTTCGGCACCGTGTTGACGAATTTGATCAATCAACACACGAACGACATCGGCCGCTTTATCGGAAACGGGGAACATCCGTCCATTGTCCTCTTCTTTTAGGGCGACACCAAATCCTTCGAACAGTTCAATGATCGATTCGTTATTGAACTGTGAAAAGGCACTATAGAGAAAACGGCCGTTTCCCGGAATCGATTGAACCAATTCTTCCAGTGGTTTACGATTTGTGACGTTACACCGACCGCCCCCTGAAATCGCCAGTTTTCGTCCAAGTTTACTTCCTTTATCGAGCAAAAGCGTCTTCGCGCCTGCTTGTAACGAGGCGAGCGTTGCCATTAAGCCGCTTGGGCCGCCTCCGATTACGATTACATCATACATGTGGTCACCTCATTTGTTGGATTCTGCTTGTTTCACTTTAGCAGAAGTTTGTACTGTAAACAAACCGTCTCTTTCTTTTATGGAAGCTGAGCGGTATAATGATTTGCAATTGTGCAAGAGAGAACTTGTATATTGAGACGTTTATTGAGTCAAGAAAAAATAGAAAGTGCGAGGAAGGTTATCCATGTCGACTGTGAGCAAAAAGCAAGAAACTTCATCCAGTAATACCGGATTCGTTCGTGGAACGATGCTGTTGTCCGGTGCATCACTCATTTCCCGTGCCCTTGGTCTGATTTATCTGTTTCCGTTTCAGTTCATGGTCGGAGCGACGGGAATCATGTTTTACACGTATGCCTATAATTATTATGCCATCATGATTGGTCTCGCAACAGCCGGTATTCCGGTCGCCGTTTCGAAGTTCGTCGCAAAGTATAATGCGATGGGGGAATATGACACAAGCGAACGATTATACCGATCCGGATTAAAAATCATGTCCATCACCGGTGTAATATCCTTTCTGGCCTTATTTTTACTGGCTCCGTATTTGGCGCACCGGGCGATACCGGGAGGAGATGTCGATTCGGCTTCGTATGTCGATGCTGTCACGATGACGATCCGCGGTGTCAGCTTTGCCTTGATTCTGATTCCGGCGATGAGTATGACTCGGGGTTATTTCCAAGGTTATCAATCGATGGGACCCACAGCGATTTCGCAAATCCTGGAGCAAATCGTGCGAATCATCTTTTTACTGGCCGGCGTCAGCATCGCGATTTATTTGTTTGACACGGATGCCGCGTGGGCAGCGACGATTGCGACGTTCAGTGCCTTTATCGGCGCAATCGGCAGTGTTGTCGTGCTCGTTTATTATTTCCGAAAACGTGCCCCCGGTTTAAAAGCGTTACGCGATGGTCAGACGACAATCTCGCCGGATCGTCCGTTAGCAGGACTGTATAAAGAATTGCTGACGTATGCGATTCCGATCGTCATGGTCGGGTTATCGACACCTCTTTATCAGGTCATTGATCAAAACACGATGAATGCGGCTTTACAAAGTATCGGTTACACGTTGGAAGCAGCCGGAAATGCAACCGCCTATCTGATTGCAGATAGTCATAAGATTGTCCTGATTCCGGTTTCGGTCGCGACAGGGTTATCCTTATCCGCGACACCACTGTTGACGGCCTCGTTTACACAAGGGGATATGCGGAAAGTCCGGAAACAAATCTCGCAAATCTATCAACTGGCCTTTTTCGTAACGATTCCAGCGGTCGTCGGTATGATTTTGCTGAGTGAAGAGACATTCCATGTCTTATTCCCGAAAGATCAGGCTGCATGGGTCTACTTGTTGAGTTATGCACCAAGTGCGTTGTTCCTTGCGCTGTATTCCGTCACCGCCGCCGTATTGCAAGGTATCAACCGGCAGTACTTCACGATTGTGGCGACATTGGCAGGATTGCTGACGAAATATCTGTTGAATGCTCCCCTGATTCACTGGACAGGAGACGGAACGGGTGCCGGATATGCAACGATTCTCGGATACGTCGTCGCGACGGGATTGATGTTCTTCAGGATTACGCAAACGGTCCAGTTCCCGTTCAGTACGGTCTTACGCCGGACGTCACTGATCATGATCATTAGTGCCATCATGGGTGCGGGCGTCGCGCTTGTGAAATGGGGATTATCGGTCGTGCTTCCTGCTACGACGGTTGGTTCGCTCGTCATTTTAATCGTCGGAGCAGGAACCGGAATCATTGTCTTTGCAGGTCTTGCCATTTGGAGCGGATTAGCGGAAGCTGTATTAGGACGAAAATTTTCAATGAAACGAGGACGAGGAAATGCGTCTAGATAAATTACTTTCGAATATGGGGGCAGGATCCCGAAAAGAAGTAAAACAATTACTCAAGTCGGGTGCGATTCAGGTTGATGGCGAAATCGTCTACGATCCGAAACAACATGTCGATACAGAAAGCCAACAGGTATTACTGTACGGCGAACCGGTCACGTATCAAAAATTCATTTATTTAATGATGAACAAACCGCCGGGCGTTATCAGTGCGACTGAAGATAAGCGGGATCAAACCGTCATTGATTTATTGTTTGAAGATGTGACGTACTTTAAACCCTTCCCGGTCGGACGACTCGACAAGGATACGGAAGGATTGTTGCTGTTGACGAATGACGGATCCTTCAATCATGCGTTGATGTCACCAAAGAAACACGTTGAAAAGGTGTATTATGCGGAAGTCATCGGTACGCTGACAGAAGAGGACGTGGAAGAAGTCGCAGAAGGGGTCACGCTTGAAGACGGCTATAAAACAAAACCCGGCAAGCTGGTCATCCTGGAAGCGACGGACGAAACGTCTACACTCGAGCTGACGATTACCGAAGGGAAGTTCCATCAAGTCAAACGGATGATGCTGGCTCTCGGAAAAGAAGTGACGTATTTGAAACGCTTGTCGATTGGACAACTGCCGCTCGATCCGACACTCGAAGCAGGCGAATACCGGGAACTTACACGTGGTGAGTTAGCCCTGTTCGACTGGAAACCGGAATAAAACAAAGGACGCGCTTCGAAAAGAAGCGCGTCCTTTGTTGATTATTGATTCCGAAGCGCTTCTGCGATCGGGAACGGACCACTGAGTACTTCAAACTGACGAGTTTGAGTCGGATGGTCAATCAATGTGACGAACAGAGCCGCAATATCATCCCGTGAGACTTCGCGTCCTTCATAGGAATCAAAGTGTTCTTGTGTCTCGATCGTGCCGCTCGGCTCATCATAGCTGAGTGGACCCGGACGGACGATTGTATAATCAAGACCGCTGTCTTTTAAATGGCGGTCCGCTGCACCTTTTGATTCGAGGTAAACTTTCAAATCACCTTGTGGATGATCAGCACCAACTGAACTGAGCATCAAGAAGCGTTCGATTCCGTTTGCTTTTGCCGCATCGATCACTTTAATGGCACCGTCTTTGTCGACAGCACGTGTCAATTCTTCCGAAGCACCACCGGCACCGGCTGCGAAAATGACAACGTCGGCATCCTTGACGACCTCTGTAACATTCTTCGTCAAATCACCGAGGCGGACTTCAGAAGCACCAAGTGCAATCAAATCATTGATTTGATTTTCTTCCCGTACGACGGCAATGGCTTGATGCTGGCCCTGTTTGCCAATCAATTCCACCATTTTCCGACCGGTTGTTCCGTTTGCTCCAATAATTAAAATATTCATATGCTCATCTCCTTCTCAAACTAGATATACCCTGCCTGAAAAAAAAATAACAAAAAAAGACGCGAAGGATTCGCGTCGTAACAGAAAATAGTGTGAGGAAACATCTTAATCAGCCGGCTTGTCGTTGTTTTTTACTTGATGTCCAAGTACCGCGTCTTGGGCTTACAATGAGGTTGTTGTATTCGAGCACATTCAAGTCGCGCTGGACGGTCCTTGACGTAATGCCGAACTCTTCAACCAAGTCTGCTGTCGTAGTAGCTCCGTTCTCATTGATATAGAGATAAATCGATTTAATCCGGGTCAACATACGGTCTGTAGAATCTTTCATTGGTATAACCACTCCCCCAATGGATAGAATAGTGTTCTAAAGCTTCGGGTGACAAAAGACGATGATTAATTAAGTTGTTTCGCCTTTAGTATAACTCTTTTAATATAGAATGCAAGTAATTTAACCGAACGTTTGCAAAAATAACACAAACTTTTAATAGCCAATGGCGAATGAAAAGTTTTTTTTATCTTTTAATGTTCGTTAAAAACGCAATAAAAAAAGTTTTAGTATTTTGGATGTTCGTAATTGTCAAATTTTCGCTATACTTAAAGATGAACGAATCAGCGGATAAGGGAGAGAAGTCATATGGTCAATTGGAAAGAAGAAGTCATGGCACGACGCGAAGATCTTTTAGTTGATTTAAAGGAATTGTTACGCATACCGAGTATTCTCGATGAAACAACGATTCAGGAAGGAGCTCCATTCGGAACGGAAGTCAAACGTGCGCTCGATTGGATGCTGGCGCTCGGGGACCGGGATGGATTCATCACGAAAAACGTTGGTGGATATGCGGGTCACCTTGAATATGGTCAAGGTGATGAATTACTCGGTATTCTTTGTCACTTGGACGTCGTCCCGGCGGGCGGGGACAACTGGACGTACGGCCCGTTTAATCCGACATTGGCTGACGGGAAATTGATCGCGCGGGGTGCGATTGATGACAAAGGACCGACGATGGCAGCATATTATGCCTTAAAAATCGTTAAAGAGTTGGGACTTCCGCTTTCAAAACGGATCCGTCTGATTGCCGGTGGGGATGAAGAAAGTGAATGGCGCTGTGTGAATCATTATTTCAAGCATGAGGAAATGCCGACGCTTGGATTTGCACCAGATGCTGATTTTCCAATCATCAATGCGGAAAAAGGATTATATGACGGATTACTGATTCAAGGTAAACCGGTTAAAGCCGCGGATACAGGTTACCAACTGATTCGCTTTGAAGGCGGGGAACGTCCGAATATGGTACCGGGTCACGCGACAGCTGTGGTTCATGTCGCTGAGCGGGGGACGATCGAAGAAGATTTCCATCAGTACCTGGAGAAGCAAGGTGTGACAGGGACAATCAAGGAGACAGCAGAAGGACTTGTCTTTGACGTTAAAGGTGTTGCCGCCCATGCGATGGAGCCGGACAACGGGAAAAATGCCGCCCTTCATTTGGCGCGTTTCTTGCATACCCTTCATTTGGATTACAACGGACGTCGTTATCTCGAAATGATCGTGCACATGTTCCGCGATTCACGCGGTGTTGCACTTGGAGTGGCGGCATCTGATGAGACAGGCGACCTGACGATCAACGGTGGAGTGTTCCGTTACGAAAACGGGCAAGGGACAGCGTCAATCAATATTCGTTATCCTTACAGTGCCGATTTCACAGAACGGTTGCAATTGATTAAAGAAGCCGCAATTGCATACGGATTCGAACTCCAGACACGGACGCATATGCCGCCCCATCACGTCGATCCGAACCATGAACTGATCCGGACGCTCAGTGCGGTTTACGAACGGCAAACGAATCAAAAGGCCGACTTGATTGCGATCGGCGGCGGAACCTATGCCCGTTCATTGACAGCAGGTGTCGCATTTGGACCGGTTTTCCCGGGTGGACCGGAAGTCGCGCACCAGGTGGATGAGTATGTTGATTTTGAAGAACTCTTATTAGCCGTTGCCATCTATGCAGAGGCGATTTACGAATTGGCGAAATAAGCATCAGTGCATCTTAAAAAAATAGTATAACGAAATGAATCCCCCGAATCCGTTGTGATAGGGGGATTGATTCTTGAAGGAGACTCAGTTGTGATCCATCGTCAAAAATATCATTTTCAAGCCCTTTATTTTTTCATCTTCTTTGGGCAAGGTGCACTTATTCCATATTTGGCACTCTATTTTTCCAATGATGCCTTTCAATTATCGGCATCCGAAATCGGAACGATTGTTGCAGTAGGTCCAGTGTTATCAATTGTTTTACAACCGGTATGGGGCATGGCGGCAGATCGCTTCGGACGACCGAAACGTCTGTTGTTAGTGGCTTTACTCGCTGCGGGGCTCTTAACACTGAGTTATTTATTGACGTCTGTCTACTTATTCCTGTTATTAATTTCTTCACTTTGGGCATTGTTCCAGTGTGCACATATTCCGCTTGTCGATACGTTGGCCATCGAATTTTCAAAAAGAAAATCAGTCGACTACGGAGCGTTACGCTTATTTGGTTCCGCCGGTTTTGCACTGGCTGTCTTTATCCTTGGACAGGTAACGGAACGAGGATCACTCGGTGCGATTTTTTATGCCAGCGGAGCTGCGCTTGTTCTTGGATTCCTTGTGTTGATCGGAATTGAAGAAACGCCTGTTTCGACCGTCGAGCGTGAACATATTCCATTAAAATCATTATTTTCAAACAAACGTTTTTTACTGTTTTTAGCAGGTGGAAGTTTAGTATTCGGACCGATTTTTGCGAATAACTATTACTTTGGAAGTTATGTGACGATTCGCGGGGAATCAACAGCGCTCGTCGGTACACTGTTTTTTGTCGCCGTCTTATGCGAAATTCCGTTCATGCGTGTTGCGACGCGTGTCATGATGCGGTTTGGACCGATTCCTGTCCTGGTGTTCATCTCTGTTTTATCCGCGGTACGGACAGGGATACTGGCGCTTGAGCCGCCGATTTTTACTCTCTGGATATTGGCGGCATTACAAGGGTTCATCATCGGCCTGTTGATTCCGGTCGCACTTGAGTATGTTCGCTCGCTCGTTCCGCCTTCGACAGTGGCGACGGCAGTCAGTACATATATGGCGACGACGACCGGTCTTGCGACGGCATTGTTTAATTTAATGAGTGGGATTGTTTTTGATCAATGGACCATCTATGCCGTATTTTGGGTATATACAGGTAGTAGCTTGTTAGGTGCTTGTTTGTATCTGGTCAGCTCAAAAATCAAGGAGTGATCCGTATGCAAAAACACTACTTCATCGCTATCCCGGTTGCTGATGAGACGTTGGCGCGATTCGCGTCTTCCCTGAAACTTGGACGTTATTACAAAACGGTGTACGAACCAGACGAGTATCATCTGACGCTACGTTTTTTAGGAACGCTGACAGAGGACGAGTTGAGAAATTGGCGGCGTCAACTGACGGAAATTGCTCAGCTAACTTCTGCTTTTACCTTGAAATTAGATCACCTTGAACGGTTTGGACTAGCCGAGCGGCCCCGTGTTTTTGCCGTCGGACCGGCACATGAGGAAAAACTGTTTCAGCTCGCCCGACGGATTGATCCGGATCCGGCTAAACCGTTTGTTCCGCACATTACTCTTGCGAAGAAGTGGAATCAAGAAGTATCGCTCCATCCACCCGAACAAACACCTGGCGGCAGCTTGAATGTCAAAGAAATCGTTCTGTATCAGATTTGCCCCGACGATCAGCCGCGGTATCAGGCAGACACACGATTTCCATTTGGGAAGAAATAACGAGGTGATATGATTGGCATTACTGATGAAACTTTATGATTTAGAAAGCCGATATGAACGAAATCCCCTGGAAGCTTCGAAGCGTTTCAAAGAACAACAGCGGGTGGATTATGCGAATGTCCTAAAAAAATGGGAGTCGGGTGAACTGTTTCCAGGTGAGACGATCATCCGGCCGAAAAAATGGTGGCAGCCTTTTAAAAAACCAGAGATGTTTCAAGTGCCGGGAAAACAAATCTCAAAGACGGCGTTTGATAAATGGTATAAAAAGCGAGTAGAAGTCCAAAAATTAATTTACGTGGCGGGCGGAGCGACGGAAGAAGACATCTGGCGCTTGCCTTTAAGACGCCACCTTGACTTTTATCAAATGTTGCATCTCTTAAACGATCAATTCGGCATGTTTTATCGTGCCGTCATTCAATACCAGCAAGGAGAGGTTGAACTCAGTCCGTTTGTCGTAGGACCTTCTGCCATCTATATACTGGACTGGTTAGACGGGGAAGAAAGTATCTATCATATCAAGCGAAACAAACTGTGGCGGGAACAACCCTTTAAAGCCCCGCCGAAAAATATCGTCAATCCATTAATCAGCTTAAAACGGACGGAGGATATTCTGCGATTGATTCTAGGTTCCGAATTCATGTTACCAATCGAACGTGTTGTCATTGCATCGCAAGGTTACTTCGATCAAATTCCGAAAGAGACAACGACGACGTATGTCAGTAAGGTGGACTTCACGGATTGGCTACGGAAAATGAATTTGTCGGCTGTGCATACAAAAGCTTTTCAAATGCGGGTATGCGAACAGATTTTAAAAGAAACGGTTTCGGTGACCTTTCAAATGGCGCTGAACAGTCAAGAAAACGGGCGGATTCAAAAATAGGGAGGGAAGCGGCAAGATGTTCGCTTGTCGCGTAAACAGATGGTAAATAATGAATCGGAAACGCAGCAAGTCGGATTGTGTTCAGTTGAGTTCGTGACATTTCAAACCATTCTAATGGAGACGACGACACAAGTTGAGCAAGGTGAATTTTTGCTCGTCTGTGATGGTCAGCCGATGAACTATTTCATTGAACGTCGAGAAGATACGGACGGAACAATCAAATTGACACTGCTGCTCGACCGGGCGGTTGAAGTAGAACGGTGTTATGAAATCATCTTACCCGATCAGAAACGATTCCGTGTATTGCCGAACCGGATTGTCCGAACGGCGGGATTCGACCGCAAATACAGTTATGAAGGACCTTTAGGTGTCGTCTATGACACGGAAATGATTTCATTGTACGTCTGGTCACCGCTGGCGGAACGGTTGGAGTGTATTCGCTACGATCAAGCCGGTGTCGAAATCGACAGCAGGGACTTCGAACGGCAAGAACGTGGGGCGTATCGTTTAGTAGTTCCCCGAACATGGGAAAACAGCCGGTACCGTTACCGGGTCACGACATATCAAGGAACACATGAAGTCGTCGATCCTTACGCAAAGGCAGTCAGCGTAAATGGACAGTTTGCTGTTTTGCTTGATGTCGAGCAAGAAATCAACCGGCAGTTTCCGCATCGACAGAAACGACCGCTGTTGATCAAACCGACAGATGCCATCATTTATGAAGCGCATATCCGAGATTTTACGATTGATTCGTCTTCCGGCTCGCATCATCCCGGACAATACACGGGGATGACGGAAACAGGAACCGTTTCACCGGAAGGACGTTCGACAGGCATTGATTATTTACTTGAGTTGGGGGTGACCCATCTTCAATTGTTACCGGTTCACCTGTTTACGACGACAGAGGAAGTCAGTCGTCTTCCTTATAACTGGGGATATGATCCTGTTCAATGGTTTTCACTGACCGGATGTTATGCCAGTAACCCGACCGATCCGAAAGTCCGGATTCTTGAATATGTCGAGATGATCGAACAGTTGCACGCGGCAGGAATTCGGGTGACGTTTGATGTTGTCATGAATCATGTCTATATTCGGGAACAATCCGCACTCGAACATCTGGTACCGGGTTACTATTTCCGTTATGAAGTGGACGGGACACTTGCCAACGGGACAGGTGTCGGGAATGATACGGCATCGGAACGGTTTATGATGAGACGGATGATTGTTGATTGCCTGACGTATTTTGCGGACATTTTTCAGGTGGATGCTTTTCGTTTTGACTTGATGGGGATTCATGATGTTGAGACGATGAACCATGTCCGGGCAGCATTAGATCATATCGACCCGACCATTCTTGTTTATGGAGAAGGCTGGGATTTGGCGACCCCTTTACCGCAACGTCAAAAGGCCATCAGTTCAGTGGCTTCGCAAATGCCTCGGATCGGTCATTTTAACGATGTTTTCCGGGATGCGTTAAAAGGTTCGACGTTCAATGAAACGGATTGTGGTTTTGTATCGGGTAATGGTTGGTGGGAAGGGGAAGTGCGAAACGGGATGGCCGGGAGTATCACATTGGACGGTCAAACGACCGGGCGGTTTCCTGAACCGACGTATTCGATCAATTATGTCGAGGCGCATGACAACCATACCTTGTATGATAAGTTAGCGCTCGCCCGACCGGATTTGGATGAAGTGACCAGGTTACAAATGAGTCGACTGGCTCAAACGATTATTTTTTTAGCAGCTGGTATTCCGTTTATTCACGCCGGACAAGAGTTCGGACGGACAAAACAAGGGGTCGAGAACAGTTACAATGCACCTGATGCGATCAATCGGATGGATTGGACGTTACGCGATCGCCATGCGAATATGGTCGAGTATTTAAAAAATATCTTACAAATCCGTCGGATGCACGGAGGATTCCGGTTACACCGAGCCAATCAAGTGCAAGAATTGATGCATTTTTTGCCGATGCATCCGGGTGTCATCGCCTACGAAGTAGAGGCCGTTCATTCATATGATGCCTGGCAACGGACGCTTGTCGTTCATAATGTGACGTTTGAAAAGATTGAAATTGCGCTCGATCATCCGAGATGGAATGTACATGTCCGCGGAAATGAAGCATCCGTTACGCCACTTGAAAAGGGTGTTTCGCAGATCACGGTCCTTCCGTTGTCAACAACGATCGCCACATGTTAAGATAATCATTGTGCCTTAAGGCAAATCTACTAAAAAGTTGAGCGGATTATAATGGAATTAGATATTTTAGATGCGCTTGGCGAAGGCTGGACCCTTACGCCAGCAGGCGGAATCACGGGAGAAGCATATATTGCCTCGACAGGGCAGTCAAAACTCTTTTTAAAACGAAACTCCTCGCCATTTTTGGCGATTTTATCAGCGGATGGAATCGTACCGAAGCTGCTTTGGACGAAGCGGATTTATAGCGGAGATGTCATCAGTGCCCAGCAATTCATTGAGGGGCAAGAACTGGAACCGGAAATGATGGAACGGCCGGAAGTCGCAAGGTTGCTCGGAAAAATTCATGACTCCAAGGAATTGCTGTTCATGTTACAACAACTGGATCAGCGTCCGATCGAACCGGATGAACTTTTACGGCAATGTCGGCTGTATTTTCAACCTGCTGAACTGGAACAACCGGAATTGATTGAGCAGGCAATCGGCTATCTGTCAGAACAATTACCTTTTGTTAGAACGGACGAGCAAGTCGTTTGTCACTCGGATTTGAATCATAATAACTGGTTGGTCGGAACAGATGGACATCTGTATCTCAATGATTGGGATGATGCCATCATCGCGGATCGTGCTTATGATCTTGGAATGATGTTATACAGTTATGTCGACGAAGAGTGTTGGCCGGAATGGTTTGCGAATTACGGACATCCGTTGACGGCAGATCTGAAACAGCGGATGTATTGGTATGTCGTGGCTCAGGCGGTACTCTCGATTTATTGGTATGAAGATACCGTGCATCCTGATGCAGCAGAGAGTTATCTTTTCTTGGCCCAACTGCTCGAGATGGAGCAGGAAGATTAAATCAACGCCGGGTACTTTCAACATAACGGGGCTTTAAACGATCAAAAATGTGCGGACACAGAATCATTCTGTGTCCGCACATTTTTTTAGCCTTCAGCAATTTTTATTTCTTTTTCGATATCGTGACTTTCGAGATCCGCTTGACGATAGGCATCTGTTGTCGGCAAACGTAAATCCAACCGTGGTTTTTCTTCGAACGTGACCGTTACGTCCTGTACCGTATAGTCGAAGACATGTCCTCCACCGCTTCGTTCCTGGTCGATGAAATGAAGGTGGTAACCTGCGACTGCGATTCCATGACCAAACCGGGGTGTGAAGTAACCGGCTAATGTCCCGTCGATCTGTTCGAATGTCCGGGCACTTTGCGTCGCAACGGCTTCAGTAATCGGACGGAAGGGTTTTTCCTGTCGAGCGACTGTGCGTGTCTTGACCTCGGAAAAGCGTCCTTCAATCCGTACTGCGTAAAAGCTGTTAACTGTACTCAGCTGCTCACTTAACCAGTGTTCGAAATCAGCTTTCGTCATTGCTTGCTTCACGGACAACGACTGTTCCGGAACAAATCGAGTCAGAGAACAGAACGGCGTCGTCGTCTTCGGATCGAGTGGACGGGCACTGCCGTCCGACCGTAATTGATAAAAGGAACCATCAAAACCGATCATTTCCCCGTCGAGATGATCAAATGTTCCGATTCCGAAATCATGTCCGGGAAGAATCGACTCGTAGCGTGTCTCACTTTCGAACACGCCGTCGAGTAAAGCCATCATTGTCGAAATCTGAAGTAACGTATCCTCGTGTTGCATCGCTTCCATCTCCTTATCAGTTCAGTTGGTCCAAGTGTACTTCTTTGCCGAGTGTAATGTTATCGCTGTAATCAATCGGGACATCAACGATGACAGGACCATCTGTTTGCCATGCTTCTTCCATGACCGAGATGAGCTCTGACGGATGATTGACACGAAGTCCTTTTGCGCCAAAACTTTCAGCATATTTCACTAAATCGACTTCACCAAACGATGTACCGGATTTTCGGTTGTATTTCATTTCCTGTTGGAATGCGACCATATCAAAACCGCTGTCACGCCAGACGAAATGGACGAGCGGGGCATTCAGACGGACTGCCGTCTCCAGTTCCATTGCAGAAAAGAGGAAGCCGCCATCTCCGGAAATCGAGACGGCTTTTTTACCGGGACGAACGAGTGTCGCCGCAATCGCCCACGGTAATGCGACACCAAGCGTCTGCATCCCGTTACTGAATAGAAGGTGACGTGGCTCGTACGAACGGAAGTGACGTGCCATCCAAATATAATGTGAACCGACATCGACTGTAACCGTTACATCGTCAGCAATTTGTTCGCGTAACGTCTTCATAAAGTAAAGCGGATGAGTGAGTGGCGAATCTTTGGCGATGGGCGGGATGTCCCGTTCTTCCAACCGTTGCTGAAGACCACGTAAAAACTCAGTTGAACTTTCTGAAAGTGTCAATGCGTTTAATCGTTCTGATAAAGCATTGATGGTTGCTGCGACATCACCGACAAGCTCGCGGTCCGGACGATAGAAATGATCAATTTCAGCCCGCATTTGATCGAGGTGGATTAATGTCCGCTCCTGAGACGGTTGATTCCAGAATTTCGGATCGTAACCGATCGGATCGTATCCGATCGACAAGACAAGATCGGCTTCAGCAAGCAAAGCATCTCCCGGTTGGTTACGGAAAAGACCAACCCGGCCGTAAAAATTGGATTCAAGCTCGCGTGACAGTGTGCCGGCCGCTTGAAATGTCTGAACGACTGGAATCGAAACACGTGTTAACAAAGCACGGATTGCTGCGACGACACGGGGTTGACTCGAACGCATACCAAGTAATAAGACCGGTAATTTCGCTTGTTCGATTAAGGTAGCTGTCTCATCGATCCATTCTTCCGGTGCGATTCCGAGTTTAGGTGTTTGGACGGCTTTAAACGAAGTAACGTTTGCTTCATTTAATCCGACATCTTGCGGAATGCTGACGAACGCAGCACCTGATGTCGTTTCGGCCGTCCGGAAAGCATTGGATAAGACTTCAGGGATGTTGTCGGCATCTTGAACTTCAGCACTGAAGTTCGTGATCGGTTTGAACAGTGCCTGGTTATCCATCGATTGATGTGTTCGTTTCAATCGATCAGCTCGTGTGACGGCGCCGGCAATCGCGACGACAGGATCGCCTTCAGAGTTTGCTGTGACGAGACCGGTCGCAAGATTCGAAGCCCCTGGTCCTGACGTGACAAGAACCACGCCGGGTTTATCCGTCAAGCGACCGATCGCCTGCGCCATGAAAGCGGCATTCTGCTCATGACGTGCGACGATCAGTTCTGGTCCGCGGTCTTGCAAAACGTTAAAGACAGAATCAATTTTCGCTCCAGGAATTCCGAAAATGTAATCGACACCCTGTTCGATGAGAGTATCCACGACCAAATCGGCTCCTGTTTTCTTCTGTACTAATTTTTCTGATTCTCTGTTTTGTTTTTTATTCATTACAATTCTCCTTTTCTACCAGTAGTTTTGGTTGTTCGATAGCTGTAATATGAAAACTGTTTCGTAAAAAGTATACATCTGTTTTAATGAGAAACCAAGGTGAATCGTTCAGAAACTAAAAAAGACACCTTGTGATGTACACAAGATGTCTGACACGTCAGCATTATTCCGCATTCACTTTCCCGAATGTCGCCCAAACAAAGAGGGCTGCTACACCCATGACAAGGACGATCGGAGAACCCCAGGCAATTAAAAAGTCATCCATCATTAAAACCTCCTTCAAGAAACTTTGTACTGTAAGTGTAGTAGATTGCTCAGTTATTCTCAAGTGACGATCTGCTGAACTTTCTTTTTGGCGTCAATCAAGAACATCTTATATATTTACCCGAATCATGATAAACTTATCTGCGGATAATTTAAGAATCGAAAGGATGAACAATATGCGTTTACGCCACAAACCATGGGCGCTGGATTATATGAAAGAGCAATCCTCCATCTATATAGCAGACCCGTCGACTTTAAAAGGAAACTGGTCGAATGAATTTAAAAATGAAAATCCGATTTATATCGAAGTCGGGTCAGGCAAAGGGGCCTTCATCACAGGAATGGCAAAACAGTATCCGGAGGTCAACTTCATCGCAATCGAGTTGTTTGAGAGCGTTGCGGTCGCCATCGTTCAAAAGATGGTGGAAGAACCACTTGAAAACGTTCGTGTCTTGACGGTTGATGCAAAAGATTTGCGTGACTTCTTTGAAAAAGGAGAGGTTGCCCGTGTTTATTTGAACTTCTCCGATCCTTGGCCGAAATCACGCCATGCCAAACGCCGCTTGACGTACAAAACGTTTTTAGCGACATATGAAGATATTTTACCGGAAAAAGGACAGATTCATTTCAAGACGGATAACCGGAAATTATTTGAATCAAGTCTGATGACGATGTCTGCTTACGGGATGACGTTCGACTGGATGTCGCTTGATTTGCATGCCAATGAGCCGGAAAATAACGTCAGAACGGAATACGAAGAACGATTTTCAGCACTGGGTCAACCGATTTATCGGATGGAAGCAACGTATACGAAATAATTTAGACAAAAAGTTTTCTTATTTTCCTAGCATTTCTTTCACACTTTTTTCTTATTAATTGGTACAATGTTGTTGACTGAAGAACTGTATTTACAGGTAAAGGGGGAAATTGGGGATGTGGCAAAAAAGCTTAGCCTTCGTAACGGCACTCTTTCTCGCATTGAGTATCGGACAATCGGTATTCGCTGCGATTGATACGTCATCTATGCAAAAAGCACTTGATGAGGATTTGAAGAGTACACATTACGACTATAAAAAAGGTTCTGTAGAAATTGAAGATCCAAAAACATTCACTGGTGAAAAAGGTGAACAGATTATCGGTGGAATCGCGGTAATCGAGACAGTTCGTGATGGAATCTTCATCACGATGAAACGTGAAATTCATTTTTATAACGCAGACAGCGGTAAATTACTTACAAGCGCAGATGCGGCTAAAGTAAAAGGCGTCAAAGAATACATCGACAGCAACTCGGATAACCTGCACCAAAAGGTGGTTTACTGGTTACCGATGTTACTGATGTTATTACTCATTGCAGTACCGGCTATCATGCTATACGTTGTTGTACCGCGTCTGTATTCAACAAGTGAATACATGAACCCGATCTACGAGCGTAATGATAACCCGCGTTAATCTTTTTTTAACACATGAAAATCCCTTGTCTGAACCGATTCGTCGGGACGGACAGGGGATTTTTTTAGACAAATAAAACGAGTAAAAAAGCGATGATGGCCGGAAGTCCTTGTTTGAAAAGAATCGAGACATTTGCAGTAGCTGCACCGTAAAGGGCGGCAACGATGACGCATCCGAGAAAATACAACTGAACAGCGGGGGAATCAAGAATCAGTCCGAAAATCAGACCGGCAGCAAGAAACCCGTTGTAAAGGCCCTGGTTGGCGAATAATGTCCGGATTTGCGGATTCGAGACCGCTTCTTCCGTTAGTCCGAATGTACGTTTGGCAGACTTAGATGATAGAAGGAACATTTCAAGTACCATGATATAAAAATGTTCCACAGCAACTAGCAGCACGAAGAAGATAGCGAGTAAAGACATATCGAGGCTCCTTTCTTTAAAAAAGACCATACTTCGTCGATCGAAGTATGGTCCGTCTATTATGCGTATTCGAGTAAAGCACCTGTTTCCGCATCAACTGTGAATTGATACGTTTTTTCATCGTCACCTTCAAGGACCGAGATGCCACCTTTGTAGCTTTGGTAGTCACGTGACTCGTATGCGTACGCCTCTGGTGTTGCAGAGATCCATGCACCTTGGACACGTCCTTTTGCTGAAAATGTGCGTTTCGTGATTTCGAGCGCTTCCTCGGCAGAGAGTTGTTTGTTGTCGACAGCCTTCTTGACTGCGAAAGCGGCAACGACCGCTGCTGCGAGACCGATAATCCAATAGCGTTTTTTCATTAAAATTCCCCTCCTTACAGGTTCTATTCCTACTGTACCAAATAATTCGTCCAGTGAGAAACAAAAGGTTAAGTGATTGAAGCAAAATTTTGTATAATGAATGAACAGGGGGCGATACATATGAATGAAAAAACAAGAAACTTGTTTCGAACGTTGACGGAATTAAATGGTGCACCTGGATTTGAACATGATGTCAGACGCTTTGTCAAAGAACGCATTACACCGGTGACCGATGAAATCGTCATGGACGGTCTCGGTTCGATTTTCGGCAAACGGACGGGGCAGGAAAATGGTCCGAAGGTTATGGTTGCCGGTCATATGGACGAAGTGGCCTTCATGGTAACGCAGATTACGAAAAACGGCATGCTCCGGATTCAACCGCTCGGCGGTTGGTGGAGTCAGGTACTGCTCGCACAACGATTCTCGATTTGTGGGGATAACGGCATCATTCCCGGTGTCATTGCCTCGATACCACCACATTTATTGACGGATGAAGTCCGGAATAAGCCGATGGCAATCAAAGATATGTTCATCGATGTCGGGGCAGACTCAAAAGAAGAAGCAGAATCTTTCGGTATTCGTCCGGGTATTCCGGCTGTTCCGTTCTTCCCGTTCACGCCAATGGCAAATCCGAAGAAAATCATGGCGAAAGCATGGGATAACCGTTATGGCGTCGGCATGGCGATCGAATTGTTGGAAGAGACGACAGCGTCGGATCATCCAAACGTCTTATTCTCAGGGGCGACGGTTCAGGAAGAGGTCGGCTTACGCGGTGCACAAACAGCAACGAACCTGATTGATCCCGATGTTGCCTTTGTCGTCGATGCCTCACCAGCCAACGATGCTTCAGGTGATAAAACAGAATTTGGTCAGCTCGGTCAAGGACCGTTGTTACGCATTAAGGACAGCGTCATGATTTTATCGAAAGAAATGACGGATTATGTTCTCGATACAGCGGAATCAAACAAGATTCCGTATCAATACTATGTCGGTGCAGGCGGAACGGACGGGGGAGTCGTTCATCGTTCGAATAACGGCATTCCGACGACGGTCGTCGGTCTTCCGGCACGTTACATTCATACGCATGCCTCGATCATGCATACGGATGACTATGATGCGGCAAAAGAATTACTCAAGAAACTTGTCACACAACTCGATGCGACGACGCTTGCAACATTACAAATCAAATGAAGATAATGGAGGATGCTTTTGTGCATCCTCTTTTTCATGCCCCAACTGTCTTGTCACATGAAAAACAAATGTATGCCATTTTTTTAGGGTTTGTTATAATGAATCTGATTTCAAACAGAAGGAAGTGGCATCTTGTTAAAAAGAAAAGGGATTTTACTTAGTCCGAAAGTATATTTTATTACAGTGCTCAGTTATATGGCGTTAGGATTATTCAGTTCTTTAATCATGGGCTTAATTTTAAAGACGATTGGTGAAGGGTTAATCACAAAAGGAATCGAAGCGGGGATGCTCGTTACGGTCGGTGAACAGGCCATCGCGCTGACCGGACCGGCAATCGGAGTGGCGGTCGCCTTTGCGCTCGAAGCTCCGCCGCTCGTCTTATTTTCTGCCGTTGCTGTCGGTGCTTTTGGTTATGAAGCAGGGGGGCCAGCCGGAAGTTATGTTGCAGCTGTCATTGCTACCGAGATTGGAAAATTGATTTCAAAAACGACACGTCTTGATATCATCCTGACGCCGTTCATCACGTTGCTCGTCGGTTTTATAAGTGGTAAGTATGTCGGTGCCTGGATCGGAACATTGATGACCGATTTAGGCGAAGTCATCCGGTGGGGAACAGAAAGAGAACCCTTGATCATGGGGATTTTTGTCGCGACCGTCATGGGTCTCGCCTTGACAGCCCCGATTTCAAGTGCCGCCCTCGGTATCATGTTAGGTCTTGACGGACTGGCAGCCGGTGCTGCGACCATCGGCTGCGCGGCGCAAATGATTGGTTTCGGTGTCATTAGTTACCGGGATAACGGGATTGGTGGACTCATTGCCCAAGGAATCGGTACGTCGATGTTACAAGTCGGGAACATCATTCGAAATCCATGGACGATTGTCCCGCCGACACTGGCGGGAGCGCTGCTTGCTCCGTTTGCGACCGTCTTATTGACACTCGAAAGTAATCCTGAAGGATCGGGTATGGGGACGAGCGGACTTGTCGGTCCCCTGATGCTACTGAAAACGATGGGGTTTGAAGCGGAGTATTATTTAGCGGTCTTCGTTTTATGCTTCCTCGCACCGGCTCTGCTCAGTTATTTGATTTATCGGGCTTTGCACCGCATGGGGCGGATTAAAGACGGGGATTTGAAAATCGATTACTAATGAAGAGATGTGTGTTCAACACGTGTTTCAAAGAGGTAAAAAATAAAAACGGGCGATGGATACGTATCCATCGCCCGTTTTTAAATTCTTACAGCGAAAAACCAAAAGAACTGGAATAAAAACTTGTGAAAAAGACATACAAATATAAAAGATAGAGTGGAATCAAGTAACGCATCCGAACGATTGGTAATTTTCTGGCGAGCCGTTTCCCGATGGCTTCGAGTAACATGATGAGGGCGAATCCGACCACGAGAAAAATCAAAATTTGAGGCAGGCTACGCTCGGAATCGATGAACGAATAGCCATATCGGAGACAACTTGTCATGCCGACAAAACCTACAAATCGTTCGAAAGGATGTTTAACAGGTTGATCAGTCATAATAATTTCCTTTCAGGACATTTTCTAGTTGCAGTATAGCAAACAGAGCGCCAAAACGCACAGAAACATTCGAATATGCTATGATGGACCCAATGAAAAAGCAAGTATTGAGGGAGTGTAACAGATGAAAAAGTTAGAATCAAAAGAACAATTTGACCAAGCGAAAAAAGAAAAATCGATTTTCCTTTTCTCGGCGGATTGGTGTCCGGATTGCCGGTTTTTAGATCCGTTCATGCCGGAGATGGAACAGACGTTTAATGAATTCAATTTTTATTACGTCGATCGCGATCAGCACATTGAAATTGCCCAGGAAATGGACATCTTCGGGATCCCGAGTTTCGTCGCGTATCGTGAAAATGAAGAGACAGGCCGTTATGTCGGGAAAGAACGAAAAACACCTGAACAGGTTACAGCCTTTTTAGAAACAGTCTGAGACAAAAGCGAGTGCTGACTCGCTTTTTTTAATAGGAAAGGATGAAATGGATTCATGGAACTACAACAAATTCGCCGCCTTGTTACTGAGGCATTTGATACAACCTACTATACAACGTATTTCGATCGTGAAAAATCGGTGCTGCGCATCGAACGGAAAAAAGATCGTACAGGAGTCGATCTGGGATTAAATCCACTTGTAGCGAAAGCGAAGCGTCGCGGTGTCATCGCAGTCGAAGAAACGATTGAATACATCAAAGCCGTTCTGGAACAGACGGAACCGGTCTCTTTAATTGGTCATGAGCAACAAGTCTTCCCGGTCATTCGCGCAAAATCCTTTGCGGATGAAACGAAAGATGGTAAGAAAATCATCAGCACACCTCATACCGGTGAAACGAAAATCATGTACGCGCTTGATTTAGGTGCCACGTACCGGTTGATTGACGAAGAATTGTTAAATCAGGCAGGGTGGTCGACGGAACATTTGTCAGAAGCGGCCCGCTTTAATTTAAAAACATTGGAAGCCCCTTTTAAAATGGACGAAGTAGCCGGGAACATCTTTTATTTCCTGAGTACGGGTGACGGATATGAAGCAAGTCGTGTCTTAAATAAACAGTTATTGAGCGACTACGCCGAAAAAATGACAGGTGAGTTTGCTGTCGGGATTCCGCATCAGGATGTCCTGATTTTTGCCGATATCCGAAATGATGCAGGATATGATGTTTTGCAACAATTGATGTTCGATTTCTTCACGAATGGACGGGTTCCGGTAACGGCGCTTCCGTTCATGTATGAAGAAGGTAAACTGGAGCCTGTCTTCGTTCTTGCAAAAAACAAGCATCCGAAAAGTTGAATAATCTGCTACAATAGGCATTGTGAGAAAGTTTGAAGGGAGTCATGGATTGCATGAATGTTTTTTATAATAAAGAAGGTGTCGGAGACGTCCTGATGGTCATCTTGGCAGATGCACCACGCGCTGAAATCACTGCCGAAAGAAAAGGCGATGTAGCAACGATTTTCCATGGCGAAGACGTCATTGGCTATAACATCTTCGAAGCATCAAAGCAGTTTGAATTAAATGCTGTAGGACCGGTCGAATTGACACCGGAGCTTGTTGAAACGGTTCAACGCGTATTAGGAGAAAACGGCGTCGATTTCGAACCACGTGAAATTGATTATTCACCTAAATTCGTAGTCGGATTCGTATCATCTGCTGAAAAACATCCAGATGCGGAAAAGTTGTCGGTCTGTCAAGTAGAGGTGGATGATCAGACATTGCAAATCGTCTGTGGAGCACCAAACGTTGCTGCCGGACAAAAAGTAGTGGTCGCTAAACCCGGCGCAGTCATGCCGTCCGGATTAATCATTCGTCCGTCCGCTTTACGTGGAGTGGCTTCTAGTGGAATGCTTTGTTCTGCACGGGAACTCGCATTGCCGGATGCACCGCAGGAAAAAGGAATTCTTGTTCTCGAGGATACGGCAAAAACGGGAGAAGCATTTTTAATCGGTCGATAATTCGGCCGATTTTTTAACAAGATGGAGGGGTGAGGGAATGAGCAATCGTTATGAACAGTCGTTAAAGGAACAGGCAGCACGAATTCGACGTGAATTAGCAGGCGAAAAAGAAACAAAACCCGTTGAACGGCCTAAAAAAGAAGAGCGTGAAGATCGTTTCGTGTTGACGGATGTTCCATCGCCTATTTACGGATTCCAACGGCCTAGAAAGCAACGGTCGATCCAAGAGGAAATCCATTCGGAAGAATCTGAAGTCGATGTTTCAAGTGTACAGGAAGAGGAAAAATCAGAAGAGTCGCTTGAACATGAGACAGAAGAATTGAACGAAGAGTCGCGGATCGAGACGATGGAACAGACGGATCTAACCGAAGCGGATGCTGGCTTAGTACCGACGACAGATGCAGACATCCTCGTTCCAGAACCGACAATCGAAGAAAATTCTTCGTCAGACGTTTCGGAAGAACAAGTCGAAGCAGATGTGACGACGGAAAGTTCTCTTCCTGCAGCAGACGATATTATTGAAGTAAACGATACCGTTCAAGTGTCAGAAAATCCTGCTACAGAAGAAATGAGTAAAGAAGAGACGATGGAAGAAGCAATCGAAGAGACTCCTGAAGAGACTTCTGTGGAAGAAAAGTCTGAAATGACTTTGGAAGAGCACGCTGTTCACGGAGAAGATGCGGAACCTGTCCAGTTATCAACGGGTACTTTACACGTCGATTCCCAAACGGAGGAGCCGGTCAAACGGGTAGAAGAAGTGCCCTCTGCTGAAAACGATTTAGTCGCTGAAATCAAAGTAGAAAATAGTGGGTCAGAAAAGGTACCTACAGACCAGCCGGTTCAAATTAAAAAACCGGTCGGACCGCCGGTAAACGTCGTGATGACGACAAAAGACTTGATGGCCATGTATCGTGCGCGTCGGGAACAAAATAATTTAAATGGTAAATAATAAGTCGGTTTGCTATAATGGTACAGGTTTTGTACCCAAGCCCGATGGTACGGACCGGAACGTGAATTGGAGGGCTCATATATGACAAATTATCATTTTGTAGGGATTAAAGGAACAGGGATGAGTGCACTCGCCCAAGTACTGCATGAAATGAATCATCAAGTACAAGGTTCTGATATTGACAAGCATATTTTTACGGAGGATGCCTTACGGGCAAAAGGAATTCCATTTTTCCCGTTTAGTGCGGACAACATTAAAGAAGATCAAGTCATCATCCAAGGAAATGCTTTTGGGGATGAACATCCAGAAATTGCTCGGGCAAAGGAACTGGATTTAACGATTTATCATTATTATGATTTCTTAGGCTATTTAGCAGATGAATACCGGTCTGTCGCCATTACCGGTTCGCATGGTAAAACATCGACGACCGGGTTACTGTCACATGTCTTGAGTGGCATTACACCAACGGCATTTTTGATTGGTGATGGAACAGGTGCCGGTGTAGAAGATGCGAAAGCATTTGTGTTTGAAGCGTGTGAATACAAACGCCACTTCCTGTATTACAAGCCGGACTATGCCATCATGACGAATATTGACTTTGATCATTCCGATTACTTTACAGGCATTGATGACGTCGTATCCGCATTTCAGGAGATGGCGATGCAGGTCAAACAAGCAATCGTGGCTTGTGGAGATGACGAACATCTCCAAAACCTTCAGGCGAATGTTCCGATTCTGTATTACGGTTTTGGCGAAAACAATGATTTCCGTGCAGAAAATGCAACGTCGACTCCAGATGGAACATCGTTTGACGTTTATCTCCGGGATGACTTCTACGGGACATTCCTGATTCCTGGATTTGGTCGTCACCATGTCTTGAATGCACTGTCTGTCATCGCGATCTGCCAGTACGAAGGATTGAACAAGGAAGAGGTAGCAGCACGTCTGTCTACATTCGGCGGAGTGAAACGTCGTTTTAGTGAATCTAACTTCGGTTCGCAGATTCTTGTTGACGATTATGCGCACCATCCGAAAGAAATCAGTGCGACGATTGAGTCTGCACGCAAGAAATATCCGGATCGTGAAGTCGTAGCGATCTTCCAACCGCATACGTATACTCGCTTGAAATCATTCATGGATGATTTTGCGACATCATTACGCGAGGCGGATGCCACATATCTGTGTGAAATCTTTGGATCGGCACGTGAGCAGGAAGGCCAGGTCCGCGTAGAAGACTTACAAGAAAAAGTGCCGGGCTCGGATATTTTGACACGGGACAATGTATCACTCTTAAGTAAACACGAAAATGCCGTATTGCTCTTTATGGGAGCAGGAGACATTCAAACGTATCAACACCAGTACGAAAACACGAAATAACATCCTGAGTAGGGCACTGACATTCATTTGTCAGTGTCCTTTTTGTCGGTTTCGTGAAACAAAAAACCTGAAGCGATTTTGAGGTAGGTTGTCGTAAAGTTTTGATTGCATCTTGAATTGATTTTTGGAATAGTGGGGGTATGTTATTTAGAAAGGAAAGACGTCATGGGACAAATCTTACTCATCTTACTGTTACAGCTGATTTACGTACCTGTTTTGACATTACGTACCATCATGCTCGTCAAAGGAAGAACAATCATTGCAGGTGTGTTAGGAACGGTTGAAACGTTGATTTATATCTTTGCGCTCGGTATCGTATTCCGTGACTTGACGACAGTCGGAATGATTGTCTACGCCCTGGGATTCGGTCTTGGTATTCTGATCGGAGGATTCGTCGAACGGAAGCTCGCGATTGGATACAATATGATTCAAGTTCACACACAAGAGTTTCCGGCAGAGTTGATTCAGGTTATCCGGGATAACGGATTCGGAGTCACACATTATCAAGGTCAAGGTCGTGATGGAATTCGTTATCGATTGGACGTACTGGCAGCCCGGACAAGAATGAAAATATTGCGTAACCTGGTCGAGGAATATGAACCGAAAGCATTTCTTGTCGCTTTTGATTCGGTTGATTTCAAAGGCGGTTATATGCTCAAAGGATTGAAACGGTCTCAGTAAGAAATTTGATTACTGCATGCTCGAAGAATCTCTCGTGAAATCATGTTTAAGTTTTGTTATTTAAGGATAAAGATGAAATAGAACAAAACACAGTTTTATGAGAGGAGAAATCGATAATGATTAGTAATCATGCTAAGACGGCTTTAAATCAACAGGTGGCAAACTATGGTGTCCTGTTTGTAAAACTCCATAACTACCATTGGTACATTAAAGGTCCTGATTTCTTGACGTTACATGTAAAGCTTGAAGAATTATACACATGGGTTTCAGAACAATACGATGTCGTGGCAGAACGTCTGTTGATGAACAATGGAATGCCTTCTGCAACGCTGAAGGAATATTTGGAGCAAACGACGCTTGAAGAAGCGAAACCGGGTCTATCGGCAGATGAAATGGTCGAGTCGGTCATCAGTGACTTCCAACAGATTCGTAAGGAAATGCTGGATGCAATCGTCCATCTTGAATCGCAAGACGTGACGGTTGAAGATGATTTATTGGCACAAGCAAAAGAAATCGAAAAACAGATTTGGATGTTGCGTGCAACATTAAAAAAATAAGTCAAAAAAAAACGGATGGCTGCATCCTCTATGGAATGAGCCGTCCGTTTTTCCTTATTTTAAGTTTTCAGGATTCAAGACATCGAGTTCAGGTAAGACGAATCGACCGTCTTTACGAATTAAGACATCATCAAACCAGATTTCTCCACCGCCGTAATCAGGACGTTGGATGTTCACGAGATCCCAATGGATGGATGAGTCGTTTCCGTTGTATGCCTCGGCGTATGCTTGACCGGGTGTAAAGTGGAAGCTGCCATCGATTTTTTCATCAAACAAGATATCCTTCATCGGATGATGGATAAAGGGATTGACACCGATTGCGAATTCTCCGACAAAACGGGCTCCGGCATCTGTATCAAATACTTGATTGATCCGTTCTGTATCGTTTGCTGTCGCTTCTACGATTTTACCGTCTTTAAACGTCAGTTTGACGTTCTCGAAGGTAAAGCCCTGGTAAGGGGAAGGTGTATTGTATGAAATCGTTCCGTTGATCGAATCTTTGACCGGTGCCGTAAAGACTTCTCCGTCCGGAATATTGGCATTGCCGGCACACTTGATGGCTGGAATGTCTTTGATTGAGAAAGTCAGGTCTGTTCCGGGACCGACGAGACGAACGCGGTCGGTTTTATTCATCAAATCGACGAGGGGCGTCATCGCTTCACCCATCTTCGCGTAATCGAGCGTACAGACATCGAAGTAGAAATCTTCGAAAGCTTCTGTCGACTGGTTCGCCAGTTGGGCCATTGAAGTCGTCGGGAAGCGCAATACGACCCATTTCGTACCTTTGACACGATCTTCGGTATGCATTTTACCGAGCGTTTTACCGTACAGCTTCATTTTGTCAGACGGGACATCGGAAAGTTCATTGATATTGTCTCCGGCACGCAGACCGATATAAGCATCCATCGCCTGCATTTGTTTTTGTTCGATGTCTGCCATCAACTGAAGTTGTTCTTCCGACGCATTGCGGTACAATTTCCGTAACACACGGTTATCCTTTAAGAGGACGAATGGAAGACCGCCGGCTTCATAAGCGGCATCAACGAGTGCTTCGACAAGTTCACGTTCGATTCCGAAATTCTCGATCAAGACTTTTTCACCAGGAGCAAGTGCTACTGAATAATTGATAAGATTCGTTGCGAGTTGTGTTAGGCGCGGGTCACGCATGAAAAGTTCCTCCTCAAAATGATGTATGTAGGTTTCATTTATCATTGTAACGGAAATAAACCATTTGGAGTAGCAGGAACAACTTCTCCGACGTCGAACTACCAACTAGACACTAGCAAAAGAAATTGGAGGCACGAACCATGGAAATTACATTAGGCGGAATTGCCGGACTGGTTGCTGCGATTGCATTCGTAGTACTCGTCATCTTCCTCGCACGCGTATTGAGCGCAGCAGGCAAGACACTTAACAACGTAGCAGATACGACAGCAGGGCTTGAGCGTCAATTAGACGGCATCATGATGGAGACGACAGCGTTGTTACACAAAACGAACCGTCTTGTCGATACGATTGAAGAAAAAACAGAATTACTTGCACCGGTTGCGAACTCGATCGAAGAACTCGGAACATCGCTCAATAAAGTAACAGATTCAGTTCGTACTGTGTCTGACACGGTCGCAGGTGCTGCCGATACAAACAAAGAACAAATCGCACAAGCTGTCCGTTGGGGATCAGTCGCGGTTGAACTGTTTAAAAAAAATAAGCCTGAACCAGGCCAAGACGTGACCTCTTCGACAACAGCTACAACAACAGTCGAAAAGAAACCGCGTCGTCGCTTCCGTAAAAAAGCAGAAACACCGGTTACACCGGAAATCGTTTCTGTCCCGGATGTCGAGAGTATTCCAGATGAGTTGAAGGGAGATCGTTCATAATGACAAAACAACATCCATACCAAGCACAAGATACTTCTAAAGGTGGCGGATTCCTTGCCGGCATCATCGTCGGTGGACTAATCGGCGCAGCAGCGGCTTTATTATCAAGTCCGAAATCGGGTCGTGAAATGCGCGGAATGCTTGATGAGCGGACAGCACCGGCACGCCAACGTTTAAACGAACAGACACAGGTCGTTCGCGAAAAAGCAGAACCACTCGTAGGCGAATGGATTCAATTAGCAAAAGATAAAGCAGCACCTGTCATTGAAAAAGCGAAAAAGAATCCGACAGTCCAGGAAGCGGCGCAATATGCCGGTTTTGAAAAAGACCAATCGAGCATTGATGCTGCGCTTGCAGAAGCGGAACAATTGGTCCGTGATATCGAACGTGAAATCGGGGATGAAGTGGACGGCGCACCTGTCGCAGAACAACTCGATACAGAAACCGTTGCAGAACTGTCGGATTTCCGTGAGCATCTCGAAGAAGAGCAGGATGATTCAGAAGATGAGGATAACGATCCTCAGTCAAAATTAAGCCATGAAAAGAAACCTAAAAAATAAAGAATCGGAGCGTACTGCCTGACTTTTAAAGGGTAGTACGCTTTCTTTATATACAATTGCAAAAGAGTTCGCTATAATTAGTTGCTATTACGAGCTATATGCTGATTAGGGAGTGGTAGAAGAATGGATCAACATGCAGAATTGAAACGTTTACGGGATGAACTTGATTTAGTGAACGCTGAGTTGCTGGCGTTAATTAATAAACGAGGGGAAATAGCGGTTGAAATTGGTGAAGTTAAACGTGCCCAGGGAATCGACCGGTATGATCCGGTCCGTGAACGCCAGATGCTTGAATCGATTGCAGCGAGCAATCATGGTCCATTTGAAACAGGACGCCTACAGCACGTATTTAAAGAAATTTTTAAAGCCTCACTTGAACTTCAAGGGGAGGATCGGACACGGAAGTTGTTAGTCTCGAGAAAACAAAAACCGACGAATACAATCATTCGCATCGGGGATGATGTGATTGGTGATGGTTCCCAACAATTGATTGCCGGTCCATGTGCAGTCGAAAGTGAAAAACAGGTGTTTGAGGTGGCAGAGCAACTGGCGAAACATGGTGTTCGATTCATGCGTGGCGGTGCTTACAAACCACGGACATCACCATACGATTTCCAAGGTCTTGGATTAGAGGGATTAAAGATGTTGAAAAAAGCAGCTGATGCGCATGGTCTTCATGTCATCTCTGAAATCATGACGCCAAGCGCGGTCGAATCAGCACTTCCTTACGTAGACATCATTCAAGTCGGTGCCCGCAACATGCAGAACTTTGACTTATTGAAAGAAGTAGGGCGGACGAACAAGCCGGTGCTGTTGAAGCGGGGCTTATCGGCTACACTTGAAGAATTCATGTACGCTGCGGAATACATCATGGCAAGCGGAAATGAACAGGTGATCCTATGCGAACGCGGAATTCGGACGTATGAACGGGCGACCCGCAATACACTCGATATCTCCGCCGTTCCGATTCTCAAACAAGAAACGCATCTTCCGGTCATGGTCGATGTAACCCATTCGACGGGCCGTAAAGATTTACTTCTTCCGACTGCAAAAGCAGCGTATGCGATCGGAGCTGATGCCGTTATGGTAGAAGTCCATCCGTTTCCGGCGCTTGCGTTATCGGATGCAAACCAACAATTAGATTTTAATGAGTTCGATTCGTTCATCGAGAATCTGACTTCTACTTTTCCGGCACTAAACGTTCAATGATTTTCTAAAAAGACTGTTCTTTAGCGAATGAAAACGTTTTACAATGAGGGAAGAATGGGAAAAGAAAGTTATCTTTTCCTGTCTTCCTTTCGTGTTGCCTAAAAATGAAAACAAGAATGAAAACAAAAAGGTTGTCTAAAATAAGGAGGAATTTGTTTTGAACAGTAATATAACGATTTATGATGTCGCACGGGAAGCCGCCGTCTCCATGGCGACCGTCTCGCGTGTAGTGAATGGAAATCCGAACGTCAAACCGTCGACACGGAAAAAAGTACAGGATGCCATCGACCAGCTCGGCTACCGTCCGAATGCCGTCGCGCGAGGTCTTGCCAGTAAGAAAACGACGACTGTCGGGGTTATCGTACCGGATATTTCAAATATCTTTTTTGCAGATTTAGCGCGGGGAATTGAAGACGTTGCAACGATGTATAAGTACAATATCATCCTATGTAACTCAGATCAAAATCCTGAAAAAGAAATTCATTTGTTGAATACGTTACTTGGTAAACAAGTCGATGGAATCATCTTCATGGGCGGGCGTCTTCATGAAGATCTTGTCCGTGAATTTAAAACATCACCTGTTCCGATTGTATTGGCGGCTACTTTAAACCAAGATTATGATTTGCCGGCCGTTAATATTGATTACGAAAGTGCTGCACATGATGCTGTAAAATCTCTGATTGACAATGGTCATAAACGGATCGGATTCATTACTGGGCCACTGGAACAACAAATTAATGGCGAAAAGAAATTTGCCGGCTACCGGAGCGCCTTGGAAGAAGCCAATTTACCGTTTGATGAGCAAAACGTTGTCCTTGGAAACTACACATATGATTCAGGTATGAAGGCGATGAACCAATTACTTGAACTCGGGGATGCTTGTCCGCGTGCGATTTTTGCAGGGACAGACGAAATGGCGCTTGGTGTCATTCATGCTCTTCAAGATGCCGGTCATCAAGTTCCAGAAGACTTTGAAGTCATCGGTCATGATAACACGCGTCTTGCGACGATGATTCGTCCAAAACTGACGACGGTCGTTCAACCGATGTATGATATCGGAGCCGTTTCCATGCGTTTGTTGACGAAAATCCTCAATAAAGAAGAAATCGAGACAAACGATGTGACCTTACCACACCGAATCGAACAACGGGATTCTACACGTTCTTGATCTAAAAAAGTCTGTTCCTTTCCGATTGGAAAAGAAACAGACTTTTTTTATCGTTTAACGACGATCGTTTGGTCTTGGTGATGGTGTAATTGATCGTTCTCGACATGAAGTCGGACGATGCTCTCTCCTGGATGTGTCAATGAGACTTCACCTACGTATTGATCCGATTTTTTAGTGAGCGGCAGATACGTATGTTTTTCGATACCGGGTTCGATGACTTCAATTTGAACATCTGCCTTGAGCGGTTTGCCGTTTAGGAAAACATGAAAGGAGACGGGAAGTTTTGACCCGGCTTTCATTGTTTTAGCGCCCATGTAATGAACGGATAATCCTTCAACGGTAGCGTCATGTGCATGTTCAGTCTTCTTCTTTTTTGTGTCTTCGTGCGAGTGATCCATGACGACGAATGAGATCTTATCCATATGGTGGAGTCCGTTTTTATCATTGATATGATAAAGACCTTCGTATTCGCCTTCGGCAAGCTTGGCTTCGGCTTGATAAGTACCTGTCTTTTTTAATGCCGCTTTAAACTTTTGATGAACCGCTTCTTTTTCATCCGCTTTCCAGACTTCGAAAGCTACGTTTTCCAGATTAACAGCCTTTTTGTTTTCAAGTGCTGTCGCTTGGAAAACTACTTTTTGGTTTTCCATCGTCTTCGCCGGTACATCAACTGTAACGTCGACCGGTTTTTTTCCCGAGCCTTGCATTGTATCGTGATCCATTGCTTGTTTGTCATTCGCGCATCCGGCAAGCAAAAGTCCTGTCGCGAAAAACATCCCCATGAAGCCTATTGTTTTTTTCTTCAACACGGATTCCCCCAATTTTCGTTTACTAAATAAAGTAATGAAAGCTTATTCAGTATAACAAGAACTTGTGAAATGCCCACGAAGTAATTGTGAAAAGAACAAGACATTTTTAATCATTTGAATAAGGGGAGGAGAACGATAAGTGTTCTTTTTTAGAATCATCGATGAACGGCCACAGTAATCGTTTAACGGTCTCCCAGTTTTTTTCTTCGATTTCCGGACGACGAGGAATCATCGGATACAGCGGAACGGGATCGGCCCATGTCACCGGAACATTCGGACTCTCTTTTTGCCATCGCTGAATCCATTCTTCCGGAAGATTCCCGTGGAAAGGAGATTGATTCGTTAAAGCAGCAAATACTTGACTCCAGGCGCGAGGGACGACGCGGTACCAATCGTAACCGCCGCCACCTAAAGCTACAATCCGGCCGTCTGTGTACCGGTCAGCAGCCTCAACAGCGATTTGAGGAATCTGTTCGTAGCTTTCCATCGTTAACGACAGATGGGTCAACGGGTCAAGGGCATGCGCATCCGCACCATTTTGAGTAATGATCAGATCCGGTTTAAAGAGTTCGCACGCTTCAAACAGGACGGTTCGATAAGCATGTAAAAAAGAAGCATCTTCCGTAAAGGCGTCAAAGGGAACGTTCCAGCTCCAACCATAACCTTCCTCTGCACCACGCTCCGTCACCATTCCGGTTCCTGGAAACAAATAACGCCCGGTTTCGTGAAGCGACAATGTCATGACATCCGCCCGGTTATAAAACGCCCACTGAACACCATCACCGTGATGGGCATCGGTATCGACATATAAAATCCGGCAATCGTATTTTTGAATCATGGCTGCCATCGCAACGGCAGTATCGTTGTAGATACAAAAGCCGGAAGCCCGTCCACGAAAGCCGTGATGCAGTCCGCCTCCGATATGGAATGTCCGCCGGTATTGACCGGACAGGACGAGTTCGCATGCTTCAATCGTTCCGCCGACGAGCAAGGCTGCACTTTCATGCATCCGGTCAAAAAGCGGGGTGTCTTCGGTTCCTAATCCGTACATTTGCGCCTTCATCGGAGAAAGTTCGCCGTGTCCTGCGAGTTTCACCGCCTGTATGTAATCCGGATCATGAATCAACGATAATTCCTCGTCTGTTGCCGGACGGGGGACGACGCAGTCGACGTTCTCGAGGGCACCGCTTGCTTCCAATAAGGACAGGGTTAATTCAAGTCGGATCGGATTAAACGGATGGGAGTCGGAGAACCGGTAAGCGGCCTCTTCTTTGCTGTATACATAAGCAAACTCTTTCATCGGCTCATATCAGGACCAACCACGTCAAATCCTTCCTTTCGTAATTTTTCGATGACACGAATCGGATTCATCGTTTGGACACGAAAAGCAACGATCCGAACGTATGGATCATCTGTCGGATAGACTAAGACGTTTAAGATATTGACGTTTGTTTTCGCCAGGAGTCCAGCGATTTTAGCAAGTGTTCCTGCCGTGTTTTCGACACGGACTTCAATTTGTGAACTCGGTTCAAGTGCACCGGTTAATTGGACGAAGGTCCGGAGCAGGTCCGTTTCTGTTATTAAACCGACCAAGCGACGTCCCCGAACAATCGGAAGACAGGACAGGCGGTGTTCATAAAATAAGACCGCCGCATCTTCGATGAAATCAAGAGGGTGAGCCGTGATCGGTGTTCGTTGCATGATGCTTGACACCGCATTTTGTTGATCCTTTAAAAAAGTTTCCGGGTGAAACACACTGCTGGCACTTTGCATCTCCTGTAGACCAATCAAGCCTAACAGTTCCTTTCGGGCATTCGTCACAGGCAAATGCCGAATTTGGTGACGGCGCATCAACTCAGCAGCGTGAGCAATCGAGTTTGTAGGTTGGATAGTGATACAATGTGTCTTCATGATTTGTTCGATTAACATACGAACCCTCCTTAATCGTACATGAAGCGACGACGGAGCCGTAACGCATCAAAATGTGCGACGACTTCAGGTGCGACATGTTTACCGATTCGTGCCATCAAACAGTTGGCGGGATGCGAGGCAATTTCTGGATCATCCGTCGGGAAAAAGACCAGCCCACCGTAGTTCATCATTTTTTCCATGATTTTACGGTAATCCCAGACGGACAAACCGCTTCCCTTTAAATCCCAATGCCAATAATATTCTGTCGTTAAAATTAAATACTGTTCCATTGCTGGATCAAGCATCGAAACTTCTAAGAGTTTTTTTCCGATTTGCTGTCCCCGGAAGCGGGCCGCTACTTCGATGGCACCGAGTTCCAATATATACGGATTATTCCCCTCGCTCCATGTCTCATAAGGGTCGGGATATAGAAATGTTACATAGCCAATAATGTCATTTCCTTGCCGGGCGATGATGATACGTCCTTCTTCCAAAGCGGCAATTTCAACGAGTGCTTCATGCTGTTCCGCAGGTTGCCGGAAAGCTGTTAGACCTGGATCAAGTGTATAAGTAGCAAGTACCTGGCTTGTGACCGGTCCTTCGATTTCTACTGGACCAAGCGATGTTTCATGAGTACGATGATTGAATTGTTTTTCAAACATGTAAGCGTCACCACCTTCCTGTTCATTATAATCGAAAGCAGAGAAAGAAAGAGAGGGATTTTTTAACAAATTGACGGCAAATTGATTGAACTACAGGCTAACTAGCTTATAATGTAGGAGAGAACAGCGAAGGGGAGGAACGAGACATGAAAGTTTTGAAAGCGCTTCCGGGGAAGCATTGGTTATCCGAATATGATGGTTCAGATTCATACGATTGGCAAGAAGCGGAACAATATTTTTCGTGGTCGACGACGGGGAAAGTCAACATGGCCTACGAAGCAATCGATCGTCATGCAGAAGGTGAACGTGCCAATAAGACGGCGCTGATTTATTTTGACGGGACAACGGAGCAAACGTTTACGTATGCTGATATGAAACGAATGACAAATAAAGCGGCCAACGTCCTAAAAGATGCGGGTATCGAAGCGGGAGATCGGATTTTCATTTTCATGCCACGTTCGCCCGAATTGTATTTTGCATTACTGGGGGCATTGAAAGTCGGCGCGATCGTCGGCCCGTTATTTGAAGCTTTCATGGAACAAGCAGTCCGCGATCGCTTGTTGGATTCGGAAGCGAAAATGTTGATTACGACAAAAGCACTATTACCACGTGTTCCTGTTGATGAGCTGACATCACTCGAACAGATTCTCTTAGTTGATGAAGACGTAGAGGAAGATGATAAAATCAAGGATTTCCGACAGTCGTTCCATCAAGCGTCTGAATCGTTTGAACCGGTCTGGCTGGACCGGGAAGATGGTTTGATTCTTCATTATACATCAGGCTCGACCGGTAAACCGAAAGGCGTCTTGCATGTTCAGAACGCAATGATTCAACATATGATGACAGGACGTTGGGTCCTCGACTTACAAGAAGAAGATGTTTATTGGTGTACAGCTGATCCAGGTTGGGTCACAGGAACAAGCTACGGTATCTTTGCACCTTTTTTGAACGGTGCGACGAATGTTGTCGTTGGCGGTCGATTTAATCCTGACTTCTGGTACAGTGTCATCGAGAAATATAAAGTGACCGTATGGTATAGTGCACCAACTGCTTTCCGGATGTTGATGGGTGCCGGGGCGGAAGTTGCGAATACGCATGATCTGTCCAGTTTACGGCATGTCCTTTCGGTCGGAGAACCACTTAACCCAGAAGTCATCCGGTGGGGAAAAGAAGCTTTCGATCAACGTATTCACGATACATGGTGGATGACGGAGACGGGTGCTATGATGATCTGTAACTACAAATCAATGGACATCAAACCAGGATCGATGGGGAAACCGATTCCGGGAACGCAGGCGGCGATTGTAGATGATCAAGGAAATGAGTTACCTCCTTTCCGGATGGGGAATTTAGCGTTAAAAACACCATGGCCGTCGATGATGCGTCAAATTTGGAACAATCCGCAAAAGTACGAGTCGTATTTCTTTAAAGGATGGTATGTATCAGGTGATTCGGCCTATATGGACGATGAAGGCTACTTCTGGTTCCAAGGTCGTGTCGATGATGTAATCATGACTGCCGGAGAACGTGTTGGACCATTCGAAGTCGAAAGTCGCCTGGTCGAACATCCGGCTGTTGCAGAAGCGGGTGTCATCGGGAAACCGGATCCGGTTCGTGGTGAAATCATCAAAGCGTTCATTTCGCTAAGAGATGGATATGAGCCGACAGAAGAACTTAAACAGGAAATCCAAAAATTCGTCAAGGAGGGGCTGGCAGCTCACGCGGCTCCTCGCGAAATCGACTTCCGTGATAAACTGCCGAAAACACGCAGCGGTAAAATCATGCGTCGTGTCTTAAAGGCTTGGGAATTGAATCTTGAAACGGGAGATCTTTCGACGATGGAAGACTAAGTTTATCTTACAAAAAACAGACCACTTATTTCCGGAAAAATCGGAAGCAGGTGGTCCTGTTTTTGGTTTTGAGCGGGAACTAAAAAAACACCGACTCTTTTTAGAGTCGATGCTTTAGTGAAGGAACTTGGATTACTCAGCGTTTTTCTGCTTTTCATCCGCTTTCTTTTTGGCATCCGCATCGGCTTTCGCTTTTGCTTCGTCTGCTTTACGTTTAGCATCCGCATCGGCTTTCGCTTTTGCTTCGTCTGCTTTACGTTTGGCATCTGCATCGGCTTTCGCTTTTGCTTCGTCTGCTTTACGTTTGGCATCTGCATCGGCTTTCGCTTTTGCTTCATCTGCTTTCTGTTTGGCATCCGCATCGGCTTTCGCTTTTGCTTCATCTGCTTTCTGTTTGGCATCCGCGTCGGCCTTGGCTTTTGTATCGTCCGCTTTCTGTTTGGCATCTGCGTCCGCTTTGGCTTTCGCTTCATCCGCTTTCTGTTTATCCTGTTCGGCTTGTTTTTTCTTTTCTGCTTCTGCTTTTTTCTTCGCTTCCGCTTCTTTTTTCTTTTGGTCTTCCTCTTTGAAACGACCGGTGTTTTTGAAGTCATCTGGACTGACAGAGGCCGGCTGATTGAATCGGGCACCTGACTTAAAGTAACTGCTGTTTGCGTTATACGTCAGATTCGCCATTTGAGCCCAAAGATTTTGTGTCCGTTGATAGTACGTGGTTGCACCCATCAATGAGTTGTTTTGGTCATGTCCCGTCCAGACGGCAAGCGTGACACCAGGTGTTGAACCAACAAGGTACGAGTCTTTGATTTCATTCGTCGTCCCGGTTTTACCTGCCCAATCACCAGGTACCTTGAGTAATGAATTGGCATACTGCGCCGTTCCTTTATCAAAGACACCCCGCATCATATCAAGCGTCAAATAAGCGGTACGATCTTGGTAGATACGCTTTTTCTTTGATTTTGCTTTATAGATGTTTTTACCGTCTTTTGTAATCTTCGAAATGACATACGGTTTGACGTATTCACCGTAGTTGGCAAGTGTTGCATAAGCACCGGCAAGTTCGACCGGTGTAATTTCCATCGTTCCTAAAGCAGCAGACGGGGCATAGCGGATATTATCCGGAATTTCAATTCCCATATCGACTAACTTTTGAATCGAATTCGACATGTTCATTTTCTCGTACGTCTTAACGGCAGGAACGTTTAGAGACAATTCCAATGCTTCGCGTACGGTGACGTTTCCGCGGTAACGTCCGCCTTCGTTATTAATCGGATTATCACCTGGTTGACGCGGAACGGTCTGGTAATAATATTCTTCATCATTGATGGTCGATGCCGGCGTGATTAATCCATTTTCAATTCCGTTCGAATACACAAGAATTGGTTTAGCAGTCGAACCGATTTGACGTTTCGCCTGGAAAGCACGGTTGAAGTCATCCGCTGTTCCATCTGTATAACGTCCACCAACAAATCCTAAAATCCGACCGGTTTCATTTTGAACCATGACAGCAGCGGTTTCTTCCGGATCTTTTTTCGTGACTGTCTTTTTCGTTTTTGGATTAACGACTTGTTTGTATTGCGGCGCACTTGGGAAATTAGCCCCATTTTTAGCCGGTGTCTGCATCGCTTCGTGAATCTTTTTATCCAATGTCAAATAGATTTTATATCCACCTTGTTTCATGGCAATCATCGCCTGATCCCGGTAGTTGGCTTTGACTTCGGCAAGTTCAGAAGGTTTAACCTCATCTTCTTTGATCCCGTCCTGTTTCATGAAATAGCTCGTCATGATTTTAAGTGCTTCTTTTTCAGCTAAATCATAGACATACGGATACGTATCACGGGAACGTTTCGATGTTTTGGAAAAATCTTTTGTAATATCGTATTTTACAGCTTTCTCATATTGTGCTTTTGTAATGTTTTTCGCGACATACATTCGCTTTAAGACTGTTTTCATTCGGTTGGTACTCGGCGTCAAATCTTTTTTGACTACTCCACCTTGAAGATAAGGTGTGTAGTAGTAAGGATTTTTTGGAATACCTGCGAGGAAAGCAGCTTGTGGTAACGTCAATTTTTTGGCCGGTTTGTTAAACACACCACGCGACGCTGCTTCGATTCCGGCGATGTTTCGCCCAAGTGAATTTCGACCAAACGAAACGACATTCAGATAAGCTTGCAGGATCTCATCTTTTGTCATCGCATTTTCGAGACGAAGAGCCAAAATGATTTCTTTGGCTTTCCGTTCAAACGAGACTTCATTCGTCAGGATTTGGTTTTTGATCAGCTGTTGTGTCAACGTACTTCCGCCTGTCCGGGAAGACGAGTTCGTCACCTCTTGTAAGACGGCACGTAATGTGGCTTTTGGGACGACTCCATCATGCTCGTAAAAATCAACATCTTCCGTTGAGAGGACCGCATCAAGCAGATAAGGAGAAATCTCCTTAATATTGACAGGTTGACGTTCTTCGTCCGTGGCAATGTTCGTCAGCTTTTCGCCACTTCCCCAATAAATCTCACTCGTAATGGCATAACTGTTTACTTGTTGTTTCATTTCTGTCAGTTTCGGTGCTTTCGTATCTTTGACAAGCGAAGCGAAATAGCCGCCAGCTGCTCCGACAGAAAAACTTCCGACCAACAGGACCCCTATAATGAGGAATAAAATGATATTCCAAGAAACGTCGTATGTGATATTTGACCAGTGCCGAACGGCTTTCGTCCGGGGATGATTCCAAAACTTGAACCAGTTCTCGCGCATAAATGATCTCCTTTACATCTTAAACTTGGGTGTAAATTAACATTAAATCACAGATAGACGTATTATACCATAACTGAAGTATTAGAAAATGGCTTGACAGTGGATTCTGCTTCAACGTATCATGGAAACATCTTAATCAAATGTATAGTAGAATCAGCTGTGATTGGAAAAAAGTAATGAACCGCTCCCTGTATCAGAGACCTAGTGGTGCTGCGAACTAGGACATAGCGCTTCATGAATTACGCTTCCAGGAGCTTCTTGAGAAATCAGGCGGTCTGCCCCGTTATCGGCAATCTAAGTGGCATGAGGTTCATGCAATTAGGGTGGTACCACGGAATATTCCGTCCCTTCGTTCAGACGAGGGGACGGTTTTTTTTAGACTATTTTAGGGGGAAGACAGATGACGTTACTGGAAGATTTAGAGTTTCGCGGATTGATCAGTCAAATGACAGACGAAGAAGGAATTAAAGAATTACTTGAAAGTCCGACGACACTATACACTGGATTTGATCCAACGGCAGATTCGCTCCACATCGGACACTTGCTGCCGATTCTTGTGTTAAAACGATTCCAACAGGCGGGACATCATGCGATTGGACTAGTCGGAGGGGCGACGGGAATGATTGGTGACCCGAGTGGCCGCTCGACAGAACGTTCATTGAATACATCGGATATCGTCGAAGAATTCGCCAACCGGATTAAAGGACAATTGTCACGCTTTTTACCGCTTGATGGCGAAAATCCCGTAACGATTGCAAATAATCTTGACTGGACAAAGGATTTGACAATCATTGATTTCTTGCGCGACATCGGGAAACATTTCCCGATCAGCTACATGTTGGCGAAGGACTCCGTTGACTCACGTCTGCAAAACGGAATCTCGTTCACAGAGTTCTCCTACATGTTGCTGCAATCATTTGATTTCTTAAAGCTGTACGAAAATGAAGGGTGCCGCCTGCAGGTCGGTGGAAGTGACCAATGGGGGAACATCACGGCAGGAATGGAATTGATTCGCCGTGTCGGTCACGATCAAAAGGCTTTTGGAATCACAGTGCCTCTCGTTACGAAATCGGATGGTCAAAAATTCGGAAAAACAGCTGGCGGCGCAGTCTGGCTCGATGCCGATAAAACGACACCGTACGAGTTTTACCAGTTTTGGTTTAACGTCGACGATCTGGATGTCATCAAGTTCTTAAAATACTTTACGTTCCTGACACATGACGAAATCAATGCCCTGCAACAGGAAGTCGACACGGCACCTGAAAAACGAGTTGCACAACGCCGGTTGGCAGAAGAAATGACAGTTCTCGTTCATGGCGCAGACGCACTTGAACAGGCGGAACGGATTACAAAAGCATTGTTCAGCGGTGAAATTAAATCGTTGAAAGCGGAAGATATCGCCGATGCCTTTAAAGGAATGCCTCGTTTTGCATTGGGAGAGGCAACAAACCTGGTCGATATCCTTGTCGAAGCCAAAATCAGTCCGTCGAAGCGTCAAGCCCGTGAAGATGTGACGAACGGTGCGATTTACATCAACGGGGATCGGGAACAGGAATTAACGAAAGAAATTACACGTCAGGATGCGATAGGTGATTTTACAATCATCCGCCGCGGGAAAAAGAAATACTTCGTGCTCGAGCACGCGTAAAAAAATAACGCTGACGACATTCGTCAGCGTTATTTTTGTTTAAGCGACACGGAATAAACGGAGAGGCAGTAACCGGACGGCAATCGTTGTTGCGAGCAATGCTTTCAGGACATCTCCGAGAATAAACGGAGTGTTGATTGTCAGGGCATCAAAGAACGATAGATGCAAGACCGCCATTAAACCGAACGTACCGAGCAGGTAAACAAGCCCGAGTCCGAATATGAGCATCCCGATGAACAGCGGAAGGAACCGACGGGTCTTTTCGGCCACGAGACCGATGAAGAAACCAGCAATCGGAAAAGCAATTAAATAACCGACCGTCGGACCGACGAACGGAGCGAGACCGCCTTTTCCACCGAGCAACGGAAGACCGGCAGCAGCAAGCAGTAAGAAAATCAGAACAGCCAGTCCGCCGCGTTTCGCACCGAGAATCGCACTGACCGTCATGATGGCGAGCATCTGGAGTGTAATCGGCACCGGACCGACGAGTTGAAGTTGCGGCAATAAGCTGACCGCGGAGATGATGGCAGCACCTAAAGCAATAAATGTAAGATCTTTTGTTTTCATAAGATGACACGTCCTCTATGTTTTTGTGTTAACCAATATAAAATAAAGGTTAACACAAAAAAAGAAAAAGGGAAACACAAAAAAAGCACCCACCGGAGTGGATGCTTGAAACAACTGATTAACGTGAGTAGTACTCAACGACGAGTTGTTCTTGGATTTGATCGTTCAATTCAGAACGCTCTGGAAGACGGACGAACGTTCCTTCGAGCTTCTCAGCATCAAAAGTAACGAAGTCTTTAGTTGCTGGTGCAACTTCGAGTGCTTCTTTGATAACGACAAAGTTCTTTGATTTTTCGCGAACTGAGATCGTTTGACCTGGTTTCACGCGGAACGACGGGATGTCGACGCGAGCGCCATCAACTTGGATGTGACCGTGGTTGACGAGCTGACGAGCAGCACGACGTGTACGAGCCATACCCATACGGTAAACGACGTTGTCAAGACGTGCTTCAAGTAAGAACATGAAGTTCTCACCGTGGATACCAGGCATTTTGCCAGCATCGTTGAAGATACGGTTGAATTGGCGTTCGTTTACTCCGTACATGTGACGAAGCGTTTGCTTCGCTTGAAGTTGAAGACCGTACTCAGACATTTTACGACGGCTGTTACCGTGTTGTCCTGGAGCGTACGGACGTTTTGCGATTTCTTTTCCTGTTTCAGTAAGTGAGATACCGAGACGACGTGAAAGTTTCCAAGCTGGACCTGTATAGCGAGCCATAATAAGACTCCTCCTTAGTGTTCGTTATTATTTGCATAAAAATAATAACGCCATCAAACCCACGTTACGCCCATTTCATGATGTGGCACCCTCGCTTGATAGCAAAGTTACACGATGCCCCTCCGGCAAAGCCGAGTCATGAAATGTGATACGTAAGCGATTTGACCGCTATCGTTATCATTTCTGCACTTTTACAAGTATACGTCTGCTGATTCCTGCTGTCAATCAAATATGGCGAAGAAGAATTTCACTGAATGCTTCAAGACCGGCTTGATCCGTTTCGTCGAAGCGATTGAGTTCCGGACTATCGATGTCGAGGACGCCGATCGTTTTTCCGTCTTTGATCAACGGTACGACGATTTCCGAATTAGTGGCCGCATCACAGGCGATATGTCCCGGGAACGCATGGACATCCATGACGAGTTGTGTTGTCTGATCCTGAGCAGCAGTTCCGCAAACTCCCCGTCCGAGCGGAATCCGGACACACGCCGGCAGTCCCTGGAATGGACCGAGGACCAACTCGTTTTGTTCCGGATCCATTAAATAGAACCCGACCCAGTTCGTCCGGTCAAGAAATTGCCCGAGTAAGGCACTTGCATTCGAAAGGTTGGCAATCTGATTGGTTTCCCCAGTCAATAACGCATCAAGCTGTTTATTCAGCATTTCGTATTGTTTTGTCCGATCACCATCATAAGTCGTTGTCTCAAACATGTAGCATTCCTCCTGAAAAATCATATTTTATTCATCTTATCGGGTTTTCACACGACTGACAAACAATTGATTTCAAGAAACATGTCTTAAAATTCGGAAGAAATTACTAAAAGCCCGAGTAAATCTATGCAAATCGGTTGCGCTATACTATTATAAGGATAAGATTAAAGCGAATTTCTCAAAATATAAAGTCGCTTGATAGGGTGGAGGTCGTAGCAAATGTGGGCATGGGTGATTGGCGTCATCGTCATCGTATTACTCGTCATGCTGTTTAGCATGATCAGTCGGAAAAAATATTATACGAAAATCGATGAACTTGATCTTCGGAAACAAGGAATCATCAGCGCGTCGATTCCGAAGGAGTTGCAAGAACTGAAGGAACTCCCGATGGCGGGTGAGACGGAGACGAAATTCACTTCCTGGCATCAGGCATGGGAGGAATTAGTGACAGTCCACGTCGCGCAAATCGATGAGACATTATATCGAGCGGAAGAAGGCCTGGATCGTTACCGGTTTGTTGCGGTTAAAAATGATCTGGAAGTAACTGAACAATTAATTGCAGAACTCGAAGGATTGATCGATGAGATGTTGGTAGACATGTCGACGTTCAAGACGAATCAATCAGTCTTGGCGGAGCTGAAGGCGCAAGGTGAAACCAACTCCAGTCAAGTTCGTAAATCGTTATTGTTGCAGGCGACGTCATTCGGACCTGCATTACCTAAATTAGAGGAACAGGCAGAGCAGATTGACCAGTTACGGATCGAGATGGTTGCCTTTGAAGAAGCCGGTGAAGTGACGAAAGCTTATGAGACAAGTTTATTACTGGAAACAAAAGTAGAAGAAACACGTCAACTCGTCGAAGTGATTCCACAACAATGGAAGACACTCGCTCACGAATTGAGACAGCGGATTGATCAGCTCGGAGCCGGTTATAAAGAGATGACGTTAGATGGCTATCCGCTTGAACCACTCGGTATGCAATCTGATATCAAACGATTTGAAGAACAACGTTTGAGTCTCGTCAAGAAGCTCGAATTCCTTGAAATTAATGGACTTGAAGAGAAGGTGCAACAACTTGCTTCAGATATCGACCAAATGTACGATACGTTCCGTCGTGAGGTCGATGCCCGGCACCATGTGAAAAAAGAAAATCAATCATTGAAGCAAAAAGCATTACGGATGCGTGAAAAGGTCCATCAATTGGCGCAAGAATTCAGCATGCTGCGGGAAAACTACGAGATTTCAGCAGACTTAGGAGAACATTACGAATCAATTCAACGGGATGAAGAAATGTTATTTGGAGCAGCGAAAGATTTAGATGAATCGATTGCAAGCCGAATCATTCCCTTCAGTATGCTGGAAGATCAAATGCGGGATGCTGTCCGATTGGAAGAACAATTGATGCTTCAATACGAACGATTCGCGGTTGAACTGCAGGCGTTACGGAAAGAAGAAACAGAAGTCCGTCAACGTGTTGCCGAATGGCGGCAATTGTTATCGACTATCCGCTTACGCTTAAAACGACTCGGTCTTCCGAAAATCCCGGCAGACGTCGAAGAAGCTTTACAAGCATCAAGTCGTTCGCTGCAGACACTGGAAACACGTCTGGAAGAGTTACCGTTTAACGTCCATTACATCGTTTCCCAAAGCGAAGATGTCAACGGAACGTTTAAAACATTGCAAGAACGGATAGATAAAGTAGTATTCGAAGTCACGTATGCAGAACGACTCGTTCAATATGCCAATCGATTCCGCCGACAAGATAACGAGATACATATGTCGTTGACGATTGCCGAGACGAAGTTCCTTGCAGGAGACTATGAACGGACGATTGTATTAGGGGAGCAAGTGCTGCAACAATTTGATCCTGATTCGATTGAACGTATTCGAAAAGCATGTGGTCAACCGGAAACGATGCATGCATAATCATCACTGACAATTCAGGGTGGCCGTCCAGGTCACCCTGTTTTTGTAAAAAAAGGGGAGCGATTAAGATGGGGAAACTGTACGTAAATGGAATCATTCGAACGATGACGCACGAAACTGATATTCACTCGGCGATGTTCATTGAAGGAGAACGGATCATTGCCATGGGTGAAGAAAGCAAATTACGGCGGCGGTTTGGAAGACGGATTCTGTCGATCGTTGATTTGAACGGGAAAGCTGTTTATCCGGCTTTCACCGACGCCCATATTCATTTGATCGGATACGGTGAAGCCATCGGACGTGTGGATGCGTCGCGTTATGCCACGTTAGCGGAATTGGGAAAAGCATTCGTCGAGGCAGAAGCCATTAACGGATTGCATGTCGCAGAAGGGTACGATGAAACGAAGCTTGACCGGGCACCGACAAAAGCGTGGTTGAACCAGCTTTTCCCGACAGAACCGGCTTTATTAAAACGAACGGATCGGCATACCGTACTCGTCAATGATGTTTTGTTCAAACAGTTGGGGTACAAAGCATCAACCGTCGTCGAAGGTGGGAAAATCGGATTACTCGAATCGGGAGAAGCGGACGGATTCCTTTATGATGCGGCGATCGAACCGTTGTATGCCCTGCAATCGGGCTCAGTCGAGCGGAATAAATCCTCGTTGCGGTCAGCCATTAAAGATTTGTACCGCCATGGGATTGTTGCCGCGCATACGGAAGATTTGGCGTATCATGGTGATTTAGAAGACGTCTTGCAAGCATACCGGGAAGTAACGGAAGAAACGGGATTCCATGCTCATCTGCTCGTTCATCATTTAGTCATCGATCAACTTATTCAACTGAATCCTGTCCTGCCGCCGACGTTGTCGACCGGTGCGATGAAACTGTTCGTCGACGGGGCGCTTGGAGGACGGACGGCATTGCTCGGCAGAGGATATTCGGATGACGCGACGACACGCGGCATCGAAGTTCATTCTCCGGAACAGTTGGAACAACTCGTCAAACGGGCACGGAGTTACGGCTTTACGGTGGCGGCACACGTCATCGGGGACTTGGCGATTGAACGTTTTGTAGCCGTCCTTGAAAAATATCCGGCTCCGAAAGGGACGCGGGACCGAATCATTCATGCAACCGTCGTACGTCCGGAGTTGTTGGCACGAATTCGCAAATTGCCGGTCTTGATCGATGTACAACCGGTCTTCCTGCTTGATGATGCTGATTTTGCGCAGGACCGACTCGGGTTGAACCGGTTGGATTGGGCGTATCGACTGAAATCACTTGCGGAGACGGGAGCGCTTCTCTGTGGCGGATCGGATGCTCCGATTTCGAGTCCGGATGTCCGGCAGTCCTTATATGCTGCGACGACGGGGACAGCAGGTAACATCAATAAGACGAACGAAGTGTTATCAATGTATGAAGCTCTGCTGTTGTTCACGAAAAATCCGCATATCGCAACAGATACACATGGGCGAAAAGGAATGTTGCTTCCGGGATACGATGCAGACTTCGTGATCTTTGAACAGGATTTCTACATGTTAAGCGGGGAAGCTGTCTTAACCAACCGGCTGCTTGAGACGGTTCAGGCAGGAAAAACTGTTTTCGAGGCGACACCCGTCATGAAGTAAAATAAAAAAACTGCCAATCGGCAGTTTTTTTGTTTTACAGGAAAGAACGTTGGATTTTATGCCAAAACGTATTATTCGTTAATTTAACGGTTTTGAGTTCTTTTTCCGATAATTGAATATCGACGGAATCTGTCCGCTTTAAACTGAGCGCTTCATTGTCCATTCCGATGATCGGATAGTCGTTGCCATCTTCGATGATGCGTAATGACAACTTACGACCGCGATTCAAAAGGAATGCCGATCCAAGTGTCCGGTACCGGTTGTTGTTGACGGAAGCAATCTCACTGACTTGAAGACAATGAATTAATGGATCAACGATTGCCCCAGATAATGATTTGTTATAAGCCGTTGAACCGGTTGGTGTCGAGATGACCATACCGTCCCCGCGGAATGTCTCAAACAGGAACCCATCGATATAAACCTCAATTGCCAGTGACTTGATGATGCTCGACTTAACGGAACATTCGTTCAGACACAACATACCCGGTCCACCGTTAATTGAAGCTTCGAGGAGCGGATAGCGACGGACTTCGATTTCGCCTTCAGAAGCACGGCTTCCGGTTTCCTTGAATATCGCTTCAACCGAAGAGAGATCATTGATATCGAAGTCACAATAAAATGAGTTCGGTCCTTCGGCAAACCCGACGTAAATCGCATCTTCCCGGAATCCTGTAAAGCGTGCCGCTTGAAGAAAGGCACCGTCTCCGCCGATCGAGACAATGATGTTGGCCTGTTTATGATCCTGAACGACATTCAGTCCATACCGATTTCCTACTTCAATCAGTTTACGTACCTGTGTCTCGTGTCTTTGTTTGTTACGGTAATACAGGTAGACATTGTTTCGAGCCATGGTCAATTCCCCCTTGAAAGCGTTTCATGAACTCTTTTATTATACCCGTCTTTGACAAAAATCGGTACTGCAAGCTCGAAGTGCGGGCAGAAATCTTGTGTTACCGTGGTAGCATTTCTATAGTAGAATGGAAAACGACATATGAATCTATCGGGAAATGGGGAATTTACATGGCAACATTTAAAGGGAACGCAATCACATTAATCGGAACACCTGTTGAAATCGGACAAGAGGCACCGGATTTCGAAGTACTGGCAACTGATCTTTCACCGGTGACACGTGATACGTATGAAGGAGTTCGGATCATCAGCGTCGTACCGTCAATCGATACAGGAGTCTGTGATGCCCAAACACGTAAATTCAACGAAGAAGCAGCGGCGATTGAAGGTGTGACAGTCTTGACGATTTCAAACGATTTACCGTTTGCACAACGTCGCTGGTGTGCGGCGAGTGGACTCGACAACGTCGTGACGCTGTCAGATCATCGTGATCTTTCATTCGGTACACAGTACGGAGTCGCAATCGAAGAACTTCGTTTACTGGCTCGTTCAGTATTTGTCATCGACGCAGCTAATGAAGTCGTTTATGCGGAATATCTAGAAGAGTCAACGAATGAAGTTGATTTTGAATCAGCACTTGCGGCTGCCAAAGGAGCCAAAACAACGAAGTAAGAATGGTTTACAAACGGCGTAAAACCGCTACAATGAAAGTAATGAGAAAGAACGGCTCCCAAGAAGTGCGGGGGCCGTTTCGTTTTGAAAGGATGGAAGACAGATGGAATCATTAGAAAAATTATATAAAGAATTGACACAGCAAACACGTAAATTAGAACGTGATTTAGACATGCCGTACCTTGAAGGTCTGACGGAAGTCATCGATCGTTTGAATGAACGGCATACGGAAAACGTAGAACCGGAAACCGTCCGCAAAGCCGTATCACTCGCCATTCTCGAAGGAATGAAACAGGCACAACCGAATCACTTGCCGACACCGGACAGCGTCGCATTGTTTGCGGGTTATTTAATCGGGAAACTAATCAAGAAGGAGGATGTCCGTCTGCTGGATCTTGGCAGCGGGACAGGCGGGATGTTGCATGCTGTCCTCAGTCAACTTCCGAAAGATACGGTTGCCGAAGCCGTTGAGGTGGATGAAACATTAATTCGACTGTCGGCATCTGTTTCTGAACTCATGGATTATCCGGTCAACTATACGCATCAGGATGCTTTGCGTCCGCTTTTGCTTGATCCGGTCGATTTAGCGATGGCAGATTTGCCGATTGGCTATTATCCGGATGAAGAAGTCTCGAAAACATATGTTTTAAAACGGGATGAAGGTATGAGTTACAGCCATTTCCTGTTGATCGAACAAGCGATGAATTATGTGAAACCGGGCGGGTTTGGAGTGTTTGTCATTCCGAACGGACTGTTTCAACATGATACAGAAGGTAAACTGAAGCAATATTTCGAAACAAAAGCTCATGTCGTCGGAATCCTCCAGTTACCGTTGACGATGTTCAAGCAGGAACAAGCAGCTAAAAGTTATTTGATTGTCCGGAACCACTTGGCGGGTATGACGATGCCAAAACAGGCATTGCTGGCCGAGTTGCCATCGTTTACCGACGCCCGTGCCTTCGGTGGGATGGTGAAACAGATTGATGAATGGATTAACACAGAATTAAAATGAAATGCGCAAAGTGATTGAAATCTGTCGTTAATTTGACTATTCTAGTGTAGAACAGAAAAAGAGCAAGACTCATACAGATGTGAATGTCGATCGATTTGAATGGAAAAGGGGAAATAAATCATGGCAAAGATTATGGCAGTAAACGCCGGTAGTTCGTCACTGAAGTTCCAATTACTTGAGATGCCGAATGAAACGATGATTGCAGTTGGTTTAGTAGAGCGCGTCGGAAAAGACGATGCCATCTTTACGATTAAATATGGCGAAGGACAGAAATACACGGATGTTCTTCCGCTTGCGACACATAAAGAAGCAGTTGAATTATCACTTGAGAAACTCATGGAATTCGGCATCATCTCATCGTATGACGAGATCAAAGGTGTCGGACACCGTGTGTTACACGGTAAAGAAAAATATGCAGACTCTGTTGTCATTACAGAAGAAGTCATGCAAGACATCGAATCTTACACGGAGCTCGGTCCATTACACATTCCGCCAAACTTGATCGGAATTCGTGCGTTCCAAGCGATTTTACCGGAAGTACCGCAAGTCGCTGTTTTTGATACAGCTTTCCACCAAACAATGCCGGAAGAAAACTTCCTGTACAGTCTTCCGTACGAATACTACACAGAGTACGGCATCCGGAAGTACGGTTTCCACGGAACAAGCCATAAATATGTCACGGAACGTGCTTCTGAATTGTTGGGCCGTCCATTACAAGACTTGCGTCTGATTTCTTGTCACCTCGGTAGCGGAGCATCGATCGCAGCTGTCGCAGGCGGAGAATCACTTGATACAACAATGGGCTTCACACCACTCGAAGGAATCACGATGGGAACGCGGTCTGGTTCGCTTGACCCAGCCTTGATTCCATTCTTGATGGAGAAAACCGGCAAGACAGCAGAAGACGTTCTGAATGTCATGAACAAAGAGTCAGGCATCTACGGTCTTTCTGGTCTTTCAAGTGACCTGCGTGATGTTGAATCTGCAGCAACAGAAGGAAATCACCGTTCGGAAATGGCGTTACGAATCTTCGCCAACCGGATTCATGGCTATATCGGTCAGTATGCAGCAGAGATGAATGGTGTCGATGCCATCATCTTTACAGCAGGTGTCGGTGAAAACTCGGATTCAATCCGTGAGCGTGTCTTACGTGGCCTTGAATTCATGGGCGTTTACTGGGATCCTTCACTCAACAACGGTGCACGCGGAGAAGAATTGTTCATCAACTATCCGCATTCACCGGTCAAAGTCATCATCATTCCGACGAATGAAGAATTGATGATTGCGCGTGACACGGTTCGTATCGGTGGATTGGTCGAGCAAAACGCATAATTCAATCTTTTTGAGCAAACGTCTGGATTACAACGAAAGTTGTATTCAGGCGTTTTTTGTTTGAAGAAAATCATCTCAACGGAGTGAAAACAGGTGAGGTGATTTCTCGTAATAAAAACGTTTGTTACAAGGTTTGTCATATAAAAAACGTGAAAACGAAAGTTAAACTGATTATTGTCGTAAAAACGGTTTGAAACCGATAAAAATGAGTCTTTTGTAATATAAAAGTAACAATGACGTCATCTTTTTGTGGTCTATATGTAACGGCACAGCTTCATTTTGTCATGTATATTAATGTAAGTTACAAAACAGGGACAATTATGGAGGAGAGATTACATGATGATGAAACGAATAATCGCTAGTGTTTTAGCAGTCTTGTTAGCACTCAGTTCGTTTGCAGGTCTTCAAGCGGAAGCTGCAACTAAAAAAAATGTCAAGTCGTCGGTCGATAGTCTGATTGTTCGCCAGAAAGCTACAACAGCGTCCAAGAAACTCGGTCTTCTATATAAGAATCAAACATTACCGTACAAAGCTAAAACAGGAAACTGGTATAAAGTAAGTTATAAAGGAAAAACGGCGTACCTCAGTGCCCGTTATTCGAAAGTCGTCACATCAAGCGGATCGAAAAAACAATCAACAGGTGGTTGGAAAACAATCACAAACGTTAGTGCAACAGCTTATACACCATACGATCCAGGTAGCGGTAACTTAACGGCAATCGGCTGGAACATCAAGAGTTCGAAAAAGAAAGTCGTAGCAGTGGATCCACGTGTGATTCCGCTTCGTTCAACAGTCAAAGTATATTACAAAGGGAAATTAAAAGGGACATATACTGCAGCAGATACAGGTGGTGCCATCAAAGGCAAGAAGATGGACATTTTGTACTACTCACGTGCCGAAGCGTTTAACTGGGGTCGTCGTAACGTCACTGTTAAATACAAATAAGTCATTTCAATCAATCGTACATTGGTGCGATTGATTTTTTTTGTGCAAAAAAGCACTTCCTCTTGAAAGAGAAAGTGCCCAAAATGAGTTCAATTAAAGACGGACAATCAAGACGTCACACTTCGCGTAACGTGTGATACTTTCTGAAACGCTACCGATAAAGAAACGTTCAACAGCGTTTAAGCCGGTTGCTCCACAGATAATCAAATCGACATTATGGTTGGGTGCAAGTTTTTTGGCGATGGTTACTTTCGGGGAACCGTATTCAATAGCGACTTCAACATCCTTGACACCACGCTCCTGAGCTGTCTTGACGTAATCATCGAGCAGTTCTTTTGCATAGGATTCGGCACGTTCGGTAATCGTCCGATCGTAGGCCTCAACAGTTGCGAAAGTCCGTGTATCGATGACGTGAGCAATGACGAGTTTGGCATTGTTTCGAAGTGAGACGTCAATCGCCGTTTCAAAAGCGCGTTCTGCCTCTTTTGATCCGTCGACTGCTACTAAAATGTTATGATATACGATTGCCATCTTGTATCCATCCCTTCGTATTCGTCTGATTTTACACCCTTATTATACCATTCCCTCAATTAGAAGGTGAGGAACATTTAAGGAGATTTTAAAATTGTTCTTCGACAGCGGAACCCGTAAGATGGAAATAGATGAAAGGAGGCGATGCCAAGATGAGGCACGCATTAATTACAGCAGGAACAAAAGGACTCGGTGAGATGGTGACCCGTCGCTTGCTCGAGGAGGGTTGGCATGTAACAGCGCTTCACCGTTCAGAACCGACGTTTTTTCACGAACGGCTTCATTTGATTAAAGCGGACGTCACGCAGCAAGATCAATTAATGGATGCGGTTGAACAAACGATGACTGCCCACGGTCGGATTGACGCGTTAATTTTAAATGCGGGACCGTATATCTTTGAACGGAAATCGCTCGTCGACTATTCGGATGAAGAGTGGAATGAAGTAGTGACCGGCAACTTGACAGCCAGTTTTTGGTTATTGAGAAAAATCCTTCCGATTATGCGTAAACAACAATACGGACGTATCATTACATACGGTTTTCCGGAGAGTGCATCGGCACCCGGGTGGGTGGAGCGGGCTGCATTCGCTGCTGCGAAAAGCGGTATGGTCAGTTTGACGAAAAGTGTGGCGCTTGAAGAGGCGGAACATGGCATTACGGTAAACATGGTCAATCCCGGTAATATCGTAGGTGACAATAAGTCGAAACGGATTGAACAGGCGACAGCGGATGAGCAGACGCCGGTCGGACGGACGGGTGTCGGAGAAGATATCGCGCGGACGATTTCGTTTTTAGTAGCGGAAGAATCCAGTCTGATTACGGGGGCGGTTCTTGATGTGACCGGCGGGGTCAATGTTGTGCATCAATCCCGTCCGTAATGATTCAAAAGAAGAAGGAACCATTGGATTTGATTGTATAGATAACAGGGGACGGAATTTGAATTCCGTCCCCTGTTGTCTATTTGTGTTAGATTCTGATTTCGTTTACTGTACGGCTGTTACCGGTAAGGATTGGAGGTGCTTCGGATAGCGGGTCAGTGCTTCCGGTCCGCTCTCGGTTAAATGAATGTCATCTTCAATACGGACACCGCCGACGTTCGGGACATAGATCCCTGGCTCCAGTGTATATACGATTCCAGGCTCCGCTGTCAGCAAGTTGTTCGATGCGAGTGACGGGAATTCATGGACATCGATGCCGAGACCGTGTCCGACACGATGGGTGAAATAGTCCCCGTAACCGGCTTGTTCAATCACATTCCGGGCAGCTTGATCTAATGTACCAAGAGTCACGCCGACCCGGCTGGCTTCCGTTGCTGCTTCAAGTGCTTGGAGAACTGTTTGGTAAATAGTTTGTTGTTCTTCACTGGCTTCCCCGTAAACGAATGTCCGAGTAATGTCTGAGCAATATCCTTTCCAAACGACACCAAGGTCAAACAAAACGAAATCGCCTTCTTGAATGACTCGGTCACCGGGCACGCCATGCGGATCGGCACTGTTTGCTCCGAATAAAACCAATGTATCGAACGACATCTCGCGGACGCCTTTCTTTTTCATTTCGAACTCGATTGTTGAAATGACTTCCATTTCCGTGACGCCGGGACGAATCGCCTGTTTGCCGATTTCGATTGCTTCGTCAGCTAATGCGGCTGCTTCACGGAGAATTCCAATTTCTTGAGCGTCTTTTTTAAGGCGTAATGCCTGCAAGGGTTGACCGATATCAAGAATTGCTGCATTTTCCTGACGGTCTTCCAACTCTTTAAAACGGCTGAAAGTCATGTGTTCGCCTTCAATTCCAATACGGTTATTGGAAACCGAAAATGTCTTCAGGGCTTCGCTGATTTTGTCAAATGGATGCTCGTGGTCCGCATACGTAATGACTTCGCCATCCCATGGACTTGCAGCGACGATGTTGGCTTCGAGCGCTGGGCAGAAGAGGGCACGTTTTCCGTTAGCGTCTACGATGACAGCCATCACACGTTCATGAGGTTCCGCATAAACACCTGAAAAATAAAATACACTCGCTTTTGACGTAATCAATGCAACGTCGATTCCTGATTCCTGTAATACACGACTAATCTGATTTGTCCGTTCTAACATATCGTTTCCACCTCTCTGTTCGTTTCATGATTCAGTATACCATCGTTAGAAATGGAAAACATTTCTCGCAAATCGGGACTAGTACACTTTTCATTCGTTGGAGTAGTACAGTATAATGACAGAAGAGTAGAATATAGGAAAAAGAAGGGATACAGCATGCCTACAAAACATGAACAGATCATCCGGCACATTGAGGATCTCGATGTGGGCGCCAAAATATCCGTCCGGCAAATCGCAAAGGACTTAACGGTATCCGAAGGTACGGCATATCGTGCCATTAAAGAAGCGGAAAATTTAGGATTCGTCTCAACGATTGAGCGTGTCGGGACGATCCGCATTAAAAAGAAACAAAAAGAAAATATTGAAAAGCTGACGTTTGCGGAAGTCGTCAATATCGTCGATGGACAGGTTCTCGGAGGACGTGACGGACTTCATAAGACATTGACGAAGTTCGTCATCGGCGCGATGAAGTTAGAAGCGATGATGCGTTATATCGATGTCGACAGTCTCGTCATCATCGGGAACCGGGAAAAAGCACATGAGCTGGTCTTGGATGCAGGAGCAGCAGTTTTGATTACCGGTGGTTTTGACACGACGGAAGACGCAAAACGATTGGCAGACGAAATGGAGTTGCCGATCATTTCCACGTCTTACGATACGTTCACTGTCGCGACGATGATCAACCGGGCCATCTATGACCGACTGATCAAAAAAGAAATTTTACTGGTCTCCGATATCTTAATTCCTTTACACGATACGTTTTATTTGCAAACGAACGACCCGATTGCCAGATGGCATGAACTCAATGAGCAGACAAAACATAACCGTTATCCGGTCATTGATGAACAGATGAAGGTTGTCGGTGTCGTGACGGCGAAGGATATCATTGACCGTCCGCATGATTGGCCGGTCGAAAAAGTCATGACCCGTCACCCGATCACTGTCGGAATCCGGACAAGCGTGACGAACTCCGCCCATCAGATGGTGTGGGAAGGAATCGAAATGTTACCGGTCATCGATCAGTACGGACGTCTGCTTGGCATCATCAGCCGGCAAGATGTCTTGAAAGCCCTGCAACTGGCGAACCGTCAACCGCAAGTCGGCGAAACGTTTGATGACTTGATCACGGGACAGATCAAAGCGGCAGAAGATACGAGAGGACCTTACCTTTCACTCGAAGTCTCACCGCAGATGACGAACTTCATGGGGACGGCTTCGAGTGGTGTCTTGACGACGTTGCTCGTCGAAGGAGCGACACGGATGTTGCGTCATATGAAAAAGGGTGACCTCGTCATCGAAAATGTCAGCATTTATTTCATCAAACCTGTTCAAATCGAGAGTACGATTACGATTCGAGCCAATGTGTTTGATGTCGGACGGAAGTTCGGAAAAGTGGATGTCGAGATGTATCAAGGTACACAAATCGTGGCGAAAGCACTCGTGACGTCACAACTGATTGATCGATAACAGGGACAGGACACAAAAAAAAGACGGTAGCTACCGTCTTTTTTACGATTGTTCCGTCTGTTCCATTTCACGGACGACATACGGATAGATTTTTTTATAGCGGATGAAACCTGCGATAAATGAAGCGACACCGATGACAATCAGAATCGAACAGACGACTTTTCCGATTGTCGTCGTCAATCCGTCACCAGACACAAATTGGTTAACGGCAAAAAGAATGACGAACAAGCTGAGCCAGATGCTCGCTTGCGTATTGAATAAAAATTTCCGGTTCGTGCTTTTCGTATGAAACGCACGTCGTTTTGCAAGTAAATATCCACCAAGCGACAAGACGATTAACAGAATGAGAACAAACTGCATATGGATGACCTCCTTTTCTTTCTATATCTGTTTGTATCATATCAATATTTAGAGGAGCTGTGCACTGTGAAAGAACAAATCAGACAATTGATTGAACAAGCATCGACAATCATCATCCATCGGCACGAACGTCCGGACCCTGATGCGCTGGGCAGTCAGTTTGGATTGCAGCTGGTTTTACAAAACCGATTTCCCGGTAAAACAATAAAGGCAGTGGGCGAGATGGCGACCTCCCTTTCATTTATGGGAGAGCTCGATGCTGTAGAAGCAGCAGTGTACCCGCATGCACTCGTCATCGTCCTGGATACCGCCAATCAAGGACGGATTGATGGAGCGGAAGCCTTAAACGGGCAACAGACGATTAAAATCGACCACCATCCGGACGAAGATCCATACGCCGACGTTCAACTTGTGGATACAACCGTCAGTTCGACGTCAGAATTATTGGTTCACCTCTTAAATGAATGGGAGTACGAGATTCCGGCAACGGCGGCGATTCAATTTTATGCAGGGATCGTTGGTGATACAGGCCGCTTCCAATTCAGAGGCACGACTAGCCGGACATTTTCCGTCGCAGCGCAACTGCTGGATACAGGAATCGATACGGATTGGCTCTACCGCAACATGTATCAGACGGAACTGGTTGCTTTGCAGTTACAAGGCTATGTCTTGCAACATATCCAGTTGACGAAAGCCGGCGTCGGGTATGTCGTGTTGACACAGGATACATTGGCGGCATTCGATGCGACCGTTGAACAAGCATCCCTTCTCGTCAATAGCTTCGCAGGTCTGAAAGGCTTAAAAGCATGGGCATTATTCCTTGAAACTGATAAGGAAGTTCGTGTCCGCCTGCGCTCGAAAGGGCCAGTCATCAATGAGGTAGCCAAAGAATTTAATGGTGGCGGACATCCGATGGCATCAGGTGCGACAATCAAAGATTTGACGGAAGTGGATACGGTCGTCTCCCGTTTGAATGAAGTGGCAGAAGCCTTTACGTTCTAACAAAAAAAGGCTGCTCGCCATCATCCTGTTTCGGATACATGGCGAACAGCTTTTTTTAGCATCAATTTTTAGCATCAAATCAATGAGTGGAAGCCTCTTCTTGAGGGATGAACCAAGTTCCCCGTTCTGTGTGATCTTCAATGACGTTTAATTCAAGTTCTTTAACGGACTTACGGATTTTTTCAGCGATTTCTTCAGTCTCGGTAAATGCGGTTACCCCTAATTTCAGTTGTTCTACTTTTTCGCGGGCAATTTGGCTACGGTTTAAAATCATGGCAAACTCTCCTTCCGTGCAAGTCATGATGTTCTCTTTTTATTGTAGCGAAAAATGATGGGGATGGCGAGACTCAGAAACGCATAGATATGAAACTTCTGAAAACGTTTCATTTATGGAAGAAATAAAAGCAGATGAGAATGGAGGAAAAAAGAATGATCCAACTAAATGTCCGTACAGCATACAGTCCTTTGCAAAGTACGATTCGGATGGATCGTTATCTGGATGAGGTCAAACGACGCGGCTTTTCAGCTGCAGCCATCTGTGAAACGTCCTTGACCGGCGTGCCGGCGTTCATGGCAGGTTGTGCGCAACGGGAACTGACTCCGATCATCGGACTAGAACAAGTCATAGAACCGGATGAACTTACGATTTTGTGGTATGCGAAGACGAGTCATGGACTAAAAGCACTCTACCGGATTGCCAGTGAGATGCCTGTTGAAGACTATTCACAATTGATCGCTGTCCTGGAACCGAAACGCCAAGCACCGGAAGATGACTCGCGCTTACGACGTCTCGTCGCTCAGTGGATGGGATCAGCGCACAAAGCGAAGATTTTTCTCGGCGTCAAGGCGGTCCGGTCGACCGTTGAACGCGACAGCAGGGAACAGTACCGTCAAGCGGCAAATGCGCTCGGAATCGAAACGATTCCCATTGACCCTGTTCGTTATCTGTTTCGGGAAGAGGCGGAAGCGTTTCAAGCTTTGCGTGCGATTGACGAAGGGTCGACGTTCGCTGATCAAAAAGTCAGTCGCTCGGCTCACTTTAAACTAATGGAGGAGTTGCACGAGCAGTATACGGATCGGGAACTGCGGTTGCTGAAACAATGGGGAGAGTCGCAGGAGACATTGACGTTGCCGTTTCAATCACGTCCTCTCCCGCAAGTATCGGATGATTCGAACCATGCATTGAACCGTTTGGCGCATGACGGCTTGCTCGCACATGGACATGTCGAGGAGGAAGTGACAAAACGGTTGCAGTATGAACTGGAAGTCATTGAAAAAACGGGATTTGCTGATTACTTTCTGATCGTCGAAGATTTAGTGCGCCATGCGAAGGTAAAAGGCATCCGTGTAGGACCGGGGCGGGGCTCGGCCGCAGGTTCGCTCGTCAGTTATGCTCTCGGGATTACGACGGTAGACCCACTGAAATACGGGTTATTATTTGAACGGTTCTTGAATCCGGAGCGGATTTCGATGCCCGATATCGATATTGATATAGAAGATGAGCGGCGGGAAGAAGTACTTGAGTACCTGGTTGAACGGTACGGGAAGCAACATGTCGGTCAGATCGGAACGTTGTCGACTCTTGGAGCAAAAGCGGCATTACGGGATGTGGCACGGGTGTTGGAGTTTTCTAAAGATGAAACAGACGCGGCAGCGAAACAATTGGGAAAAGTGACGACATTACAAGGCCTTGAACAACAGGCTTCCATTTACCGCTGGTTCTCGGGCAGTGAAAAACGACGCCAATTACTGCAACTTGCTCAAGCGATTGAAGGGTTACCACGGCAACGTTCCATTCATGCTGCCGGTGTCATTATCGGATCAGATGAGTTGATCGAGACGACACCGGTTGATTTGAATGCCAGCGGACGGTTCGTTACACAATATTTAATGAAGGCCATCGAACAACAAGGATTGCTGAAGATTGACTTATTGGGGTTACGGAATTTAACACGACTGCGGCAGATGGAACAATTGATTCAACATACGTACCCCGATTTCTTGGTGGAACGGATACCGGACGAGGACAAAGCGACGTTACGGTTGTTCGCCAAAGGGGAGACGGATCACATCTTCCAATTTGAGTCGGCCGGGATGAAACAAACGTTACGGGAGGTCAAGCCGAATCAGTTCGAGGATCTGGTCGCGACGATGTCACTGTTCCGTCCGGGACCGATGAAATTCATCGATCTCTATGCGAAACGAAAAGCCGGTCAACCCTATCAAATGGTGCATCCGATTTTAGAAGAGATTTTAACCGCGACGTACGGCGTCATCGTCTACCAAGAACAAATCATGGAGATTACACGCCGGGTCGCCGGATTCACCTTGGCACAAGCTGACTTGTTGCGACGGGCAATCTCGAAAAAAAGCAGTCAGTCTGTGGAGGCGGAAAAACAACGGTTTATTGAAGGAGCGCTGCAAAACGGTTTTGATTTAACGGTCGCCGAAACGTTGTACGATCAAATTGAACGGTTTGCCGGATACGGATTTAACCGTAGTCATGCCGTAGCATATACGAAAATCAGTTATGCTCTCGGATACATGAAAGCCCATTATCCACAAATCTTTTCATTGGTATCGATCGATCAACCGGAACGTCTCGTGCGTGTCATGCGGGAAAAACGTCTTCCGGTACTGCCGCCTGATATTTGGATGTCGGATTACCGTTCGACATTAGAAGGTAAAGGAATCCGGCTCGGCGTTCAAACACTTCGGGGAATCACGGAAAAAGATTTTCAGACGTTACGGGAAGCGGCCAAAACCTCGCAAACGATTACACAATTATTGTCAGCAGTCGGTTGGGGGAAAAAAGAACGGGCGAAAATTGAACTTTTGTTATACAGCGGAGCGCTCGATCGGGCGACTCATGGAGACCGTGGGCTAGCGGAACAGGAAGTCCTTGACTACTTTACGATGGCTTCGAACACACTTCTTCCGGATGAACTCGCAAGTCTCGGGCGAAGAAAGACAACGGCTCAAACGAATCGGACAGCGACGGATTGGGCACGCCTTGAGCGTGAATCGCTCGGATTTTGGTTGACTTATTCCCCATTGATGACCGCGATGAAGCCGCCGGTTGAAACGACGCATTTTCAAACGGTTTCCCTTGAAGGCAATCAAACCAATTATCTGGTCTGTTATATTGAGCAAATCCGTGAATTTAAGACAAAACGCGCCCAAACGATGGCGGTCATGCATGCCGTCGATGGCTATTCGACGGAAGAAGTTGTCGTCTTTCCGCAACAGTATGCAGCGTTTAAACGTTCGTTGTATATCGGAAACGTCTTGTTGATTGAAGTGAAGGTGCAGGAACGCGAAGGGAACCGGCAATTCGTCCTGGAGCGGCTACGTTCTTTAGGACAAGATGTGTTATTCGTCAAACTACCGTCCAAAAATGATCTCGCGGTTCTTGAGCGGATGCTCGAGACCGTCCCCGGGGATATTCCGGTCGTCGTTCGTTATGCCGATACGAATGAGACAAAATCACTGCCGGGAATGTATGCCATCCAACAGGAAGAAGAATTGATGGCGCAACTCCGGATTCGATTCGGGGAAACGAATATCATCTTGAAAAATGTCCCTCGTTCGAACTAGTAGTAGGTAATAAGATTTGTTATAATAAGGGGTAATTGGTCTGACCAATGACCGCCGGAATAAGGAAATGACGCATGCGTCAGGAAGGTGGTGCTGTACAAATGGAGAAAAAGCGGAATGCTTTTGAAATGAATATTTCAGCAATCAAAACGATGATCGAACAGGATGGTTTTGTGCCGGGAGATCGAATTCCATCAGAACGTGAATTGGCAGAACGACTGTCGATTAGCCGTCCGTCCGTCCGGGAAGCACTTCGGACGTTAGCTTATCTCGGAATCATCGAGACGAGGCATGGCGGAGGTAGTTTTCTTTTAAACCGTGATGACCATACCTATATTCAAATCATCGCACAATTTTTAGTGACCGGCGATTCAAAGTTTGAAGATCTGGCAGGAACACTTCGTTTGCTTGAACAGGCAGCATTTGTTCAACTCGCAGACGCGTCCATTCTAGAAGTGCACGTCGATTCCGATGCGGCTTTTCGGGAAACGCTGATCGCTACAATCGATAACGATTTGTTTGAGCGGATTTGGCGGCAAGTGAATGCCTTCTATCAAAGTTTTGGTCAAGGGGAGCTCTATACGCGAGCGGAACGGGAAGCTTTTCTAAAACGCTCGTAGGAACCACAAGGGGGAACTAACGTGCAAGCATTTTTTCGAAAACCTAAAAAATTTGTCACTTTGACATCAAAAGAACAACGGGTCGATGTACCGGTTGGTTTAATGACGAAATGTCCGAAGTGCAAACTGATTCAATATACGAAACAACTCGAAGCCAATTTAAAAGTCTGTGTCTGTGGCTACCATCATCCATTAACTGCTACCGAACGATTTGAACAAGTGTTTGATGCGGGAACGATTACGTATTTCGATTTACCGGCAGTGAAGGCCGATCCACTCGATTTTCAGGATTATCCGGAAAAGCTGAAAGGAGATCAAGTACGGACAGGACTTAAAGAAGCGATTGTCTGCGGAGTTGGTCAAGTGAATGGATATCCGCTTGTAGCCTGTGTCATGGATGCACGTTTTCGGATGGGCTCAATGGGAGCGGCAGTCGGAGCTGCGATTGCAGAAGCCATCCGTTATGCAACCAAAGAACGGTTGCCTGTAACGATCTTTTCGGCTTCCGGTGGAGCACGGATGCAAGAAGGAATGGTCAGCCTGATGCAGATGGCGAAATCGAGCTTATTCCTGAAACAACATTCGGATGCCGGATTATTGTACGTTTCATGTATGACACACCCGACGACAGGTGGCGTGTCAGCCAGTTTTGCCATGTTAGGTGATTTTAATATTGCAGAACCCGGTGCCTTGATCGGCTTTGCCGGTCGCCGGATCATTGAACAGACGATTCGTGAAAAATTACCGGAAGACTTCCAAACGTCAGAGTTCTTATTGCAGGCGGGACAACTCGACGATGTCGTATCGCGACACGACTTGAAAACCTACTACACACGAATTCTGATGATGCACTCGGAGGGAACCAATCATGCAACCATTTGATCAACCAGTAATCGCATTGCGCGAAAAAATATTAGAACTGCACGATATGGCAGAGACGCAAGGCCTTGATTTCAAAGAAGAACTGAATTTATTGGAAGAGCGGCTGCGTCGGTTAGAACTCGATATTTACGGGAATATGAAAGCGTGGAACCGTGTGCAACTGGCACGGCATCCGGAGCGTCCGACGACACTTGATTATGTTCGATTGATCTGTGACGATTTCATTGAATTACATGGTGACCGGCACGGTTACGATGATGCAGCGATTGTCGGAGGAATTGCGATGCTGAATGGTCAAGCCGTGACAATCATTGGTCATCAGCGAGGAAAAGATACGAAGGAAAATATCCGCCGGAATTTTGGTATGCCGCATCCTGAAGGCTATCGAAAAGCTTTACGATTGATGCAACAAGCGGTGAAGTTTAATCGTCCGATCATCACGTTCATTGATACGAAAGGCGCGTATCCCGGCCGGGCGGCTGAAGAACGGGGACAAAGCGAAGCGATTGCGAAGAATCTCTTTGAAATGGCGGGAATGCCTGTTCCGATTATTTCGATCGTCATCGGTGAAGGCGGATCAGGTGGAGCACTCGGAATCGGTGTCTGTGATCAGTTGTTGATGTTGGAGAACTCCACGTATTCCGTCATTTCACCTGAAGGTGCAGCTGCTCTTCTTTGGAAAGATGCGAGCCTTGCTGAAAAAGCGGCAGAATCGATGCAAATTACGGCGCCAGATTTACTTCGGCTCGGAATCGCGGATGGAATCATCCCGGAAGTCATCGGTGGAGCGCATTTGGATGTTTCATTACAGGCTGATAAAGTAAAATCTGTTCTAGAACAAAAACTTGCCCAACTGACCCGTTTGACACCAGAACAGTTAATCGAGAAGCGCACAGAAAAATATCACCAAATTGGCACATAACCTGCATGTAATCGCTATCATGATTGGCATTCCTTATTTCGTGATGGGATGAACAAACTGCTGTAGAAAGTTTATGCAGTCTGCCCTGTTGTAAAACAACAAAACTACGTGCTATTTTAGACTAAGATTAATGGAGAGGTGATTAACGTGAGTTTGAAACGGATTGCTGTTTTAACAAGTGGAGGCGACGCACCCGGCATGAATGCTGCAGTGCGTGCTGTAACACGTAAGGCGATTTTTCATGGACTGGAAGTATTTGGCGTCTATAACGGATACCAAGGTCTGATTAACGGAGATCTCGTCCAATTGAACCTTGGTTCAGTAGGTGATATCATTCAACGAGGCGGAACATTCCTTCGTTCTGCACGTTGCCCGGAGTTCCGGACAGAAGAAGGACGTGCGAAAGCTGTCGTCAATCTGAAGAAATTCGAAATTGATGCACTCGTTGTCGTTGGTGGTGACGGGTCTTATCGTGGTGCCCAAAAATTGACGGGACTTGGTTTCCCGACAATCGGTCTCCCGGGAACGATCGATAACGATATTCCAGGTACGGATTACACGATTGGTTTCGATACAGCACTCAACACGGCACTGGAAGCAATCGATAAGATTCGTGATACAGCGTCTTCGCATGAGCGGACGTATGTCATCGAAGTCATGGGACGCGACGCAGGGGATATCGCTCTTTACGCTGGATTAGCCGGCGGAGCGGAATCGATCCTGGTCCCTGAGCGACCAGAAGATTTAAAAGAAGTCTTAAACCGGATTCAAAGCGGTGTCAATCGTGGTAAAAAACACTCGATCGTCATCGTGGCAGAAGGTGCCGGACGCGCGCAGGATGTGGGAGACGAGATCGCCAAAGAAACCGGACTTGATACACGTGTCACCGTATTAGGTCATGTTCAACGCGGTGGTGCGCCGACAGCTGCTGACCGTGTATTGGCAAGCCGAATGGGTGCTTATGCAATCGACATCTTGCTTGAAGGTAAGCAAGGACGTGTCGTTGGGGTACGCGGTGGCAAGATGATTGATCTTGATATCGATGAGGCATTGGACGAAAATAAACACGAACTGGATCTTGGAATCTTAGAGTTGTCAAAACAACTATCAATCTAAGATCGACCGATATCAGTCGGAGTAGAATAGGTTTTATTGGCATTGTGATTGAACAGCCAAACATTGTAGGAGGTTTATGGAATATGCGCAGAACTAAAATTGTATGTACGATTGGACCGGCGTCAGAAAAACGTCTTCCAGAAATGATTGAAGCGGGTATGAACGTCGCTCGTTTAAACTTCTCACACGGTGACTATGAAGAACATGGTGCCCGTATCACGGACATCCGCCGTGCAGCAGAAGAAGCAAACAAACTAGTCACGATTCTTTTAGATACAAAAGGTCCTGAAATCCGTACGCATACATTTGAAGAAGGCAAAGCTCTTCTCGTACGCGGTAAACAAGTCATCGTCGTCAGCGGTGACGCGAATGAAGTCGTCGGAACGGCAGACAAGTTCTCTGTCACGTACGATGGTTTATATGATGATGTCGAAGTCGGTTCAATGGTCATGTTAGATGACGGATTAATCGGACTTCGTGTTGCAGAAAAACTCGAAAACCGTGAACTCCTTTGTGACATCGAAAATGAAGGAATCATCAAAACGAAAAAAGGTGTTAACTTACCAAATGTAAAAGTTAATTTACCTGCTTTGACAGACAAAGACATCGCAGACATCGAGTTCGGAATCAAAAGCGACATCGATTTGATCGCCGCTTCATTCGTTCGTCGTGCATCTGATGTCGTTGCCATTCGTCAATTGCTCGAAAAACACAATGCAAGTCATATCAAAATCTTCCCGAAAATCGAAAACCAAGAAGGTGTCGACAACATCGAAGAAATCATCGCGATTTCAGACGGTTTGATGGTTGCACGTGGTGATCTCGGAATCGAGATTCCGACGGAAGAAGTCACGCCAACACAAAAAGATCTCATCAAAATTTGTAATGACTACGGTAAACCGGTCATCACAGCAACACAAATGCTTGATTCGATGCAACGTTTCCCACGTCCGACACGTGCCGAAGCATCAGACGTCGCGAACGCGATTCTTGATGGAACAGATGCGATCATGCTTTCAGGTGAAACAGCAGCCGGGGATTACCCGATTGAATCTGTTCAAATGATGCATACGATTGCGAAGCGGACAGAAAAAATGCTCGACTACAAAATGCTCTTGAAAGATCGTCAAACACGCAGTGAGCATACGGTGACGGACGCAATCGCTCAAGCCGTTACGCATACAGCGATCAACCTGGACGCGAAAGCAATCTTGACACCGACTCAGTCTGGTTACACAGCTGCCCGGATTTCAAAATACCGTCCAGAGCCAAACATCGTTGCCGTCACACCAAGCGCGCGTGTTGCACGTCAACTCAATATCGTCTGGGGTGTTTACCCGATCGTTGTCGACCATTTGTCAGACAACACGGATGATATGTTGACACTTGCTGCTGATACAGCAAAAGAAGCAGGATTCGTTACAGACGGTGACCTCGTCGTCATCTCTGCAGGTATCCCGGCTCTTACAGCAGGTACGACAAACATGTTGAAAATCCACATCGTCGGTAAAGAGATCACAAACGGTCGCGGAATCGGTGAACGTGGTGTCGTTGGCGAAGTCGTTATCGCTCATACGGCTGAAGAAGCAAACGCAAAAGCAAAACCGGGTATGATTCTTATCACGAACTCAACAGATCGCGACATGATGCCTGCAATCGAGATGGCTGCAGCAATGGTCACAGTAGACGGCGGATTGACAAGCCATGCTGGAATCGTTGGTCCTTCACTCGGTAAACCGGTTATCGTCGGTGTTGAAAATGCCATGACAATCTTCACAGATGGTCAACGTATTTCAATCGATCCTTTAACAGGTAAATTGTACAACGCATAATCAATGAAACGGATGTGGCGAAAGCCATGTCCGTTTTTTCAAATCGGGGGTTTGAACATGGAAGCCTATCTTTTTTTGATTGGTCTCGTGTTGATTGGTGTCATCGCTCAAAATAAATCGTTGATCATTGCGGCCGCTTTTTTACTCATCATCAAAGCGGTCGGGCTCGACGGTCGTCTGTTCCCGTCGTTACAGGCGAAAGGCATCACATGGGGAGTCACGTTGATCACGGCGGCGATTTTAGTACCGATTGCAACGGGAGACATCGGATTTAGAGAATTGCTTAACAGTATCCGGGGACATATCGGGATCATTTCATTTTTAGCAGGGATTTTTGTAGCCATCATTGCAGCCCACGGCGTTGGTCTGATGAAGGAAGATCCACTCGTCACGACAGCACTGCTTGCCGGAACGATTCTTGCAGTCGGACTGTTCCGCGGTGTACCGGTCGGTCCTTTGATCGGAGCAGGAATTGCAGCTCTTGTCATCGGAATGTGGGATATCATCGTTAAAACAATCAGTGGTTAAATTATGTAACAATAGTGAACTGAATTAATTTTTTGATAATAGTATGCAAGTTCGTTCACTTTTTGGTTAATTTTGTTTATACTAAGAACAGAAACAAGATGGTCTATTCAAGAGCAAACGGTTCAGAGTGGGGAACGACTCTTGCGTAGACGTCTTTTTTTCAATACGGAAATGAAAGCGTTTTAAATTTCTGGGGGAAAAAAAGGGGGATTTTTGTATGACACAAACAAAAGGTTTAGAAGGAATCGTCGCGACAGCATCGAAGATCAGTTCGATCATTGATGGTCAGTTGACGTATGGTGGGTATACAATTGATGATTTGGCGGAGCACGCCTCATTTGAAGAAGTGGTCTTTTTACTTTGGAATGACCGCTTACCAAAAGAAGACGAACTGAAGCAACTGTCAGAAGCTTTGATTGCTGAAGCAACGGTCGCACCAGCAGTTCTTGAGACATTAAAAGTGGCGCCGAAAACCGCCAACGCAATGTCAGCCATTCGTACTGCTTTATCACAACTCGCATTATATGATGAATCGGCTGAAGATATGTCGACAGAGGCGAATTACGCTAAAGCCATCAAACTCCAGGCGCAGATTGCGACACTCGTTACAGCGTATGCACGAATCAAAAAAGACCAAGAGCCGATTGCACCGAAAGCAGGTCTTTCTTATGCAGCGAACTTCCTCTACATGCTGACAGGCGAAGAGCCGACAGAAGTAGCAGAAAAAGCCTTTAACCAAGCACTCGTCTTGCATGCCGATCACGAGCTGAACGCTTCAACATTTACAGCGCGTGTCTGTGTTGCAACCCTGTCGGATGTCTATTCAGGCGTCACAGCTGCCATGGGTGCTTTGAAAGGTCCGCTTCACGGTGGAGCGAACGAAGCCGTCATGAAAATGTTGGTTGAAATTGATTCAGTTGAAAAGGTTGACGAGTATGTTCATAATAAGTTTAAGAACAAGGAAAAAATCATGGGCTTTGGTCACCGTGTCTACAAGGACGGCGACCCGCGCGCGAAGCATCTCCAGGAGATGAGCCGTCAATTGACAGCTCAAATCGGAGAACCGAAATGGTACGAGATGTCAGTGAAGATTGATCAAATCGTCCAATCGGAAAAAGGATTGAAACCGAATGTCGATTTCTATTCGGCTTCAACGTACCATGCACTTGGACTTGATACGGAATTGTTTACACCAATCTTTGCCGTCAGTCGTATGTCAGGTTGGTTAGCGCACATTTTAGAGCAGTATAGCGACAACCGCCTCATTCGTCCACGCGCCGATTATATTGGTGAAACACACCGGACATACGTGTCCATGAACGAACGTTAAAAAAGACGGAGAGGAGAAATCCTCTCCTGCTTTTTGATGACATCAATCATATTCAAGGGGGATTTTACAAATGGCTACAATTCAAGGCGAAAACATCACAGTAACAAACGGGACACTTAACGTACCAAATGCACCAATCATTCCTTTCATCATCGGTGATGGCACTGGACCTGATATCTGGAATGCTGCAGTTCGTGTCTTTGACGCTGCTGTCGAAAAAGCATACAACGGTGAAAAGAAGATCGAATGGAAAGAAGTCTACGCTGGAGAAAAAGCCTTCAACAAAACAGGCAACTGGCTTCCAGAAGAAACACTTGACCTGATCCGCGAACACATCATCGCAATCAAAGGACCACTCACGACACCAGTCGGCGGCGGAATCCGTTCGTTAAACGTGGCGCTTCGTCAAGAACTTGATTTATATACATGTCTTCGCCCGGTCCGTTACTTCACAGGTGTTCCTTCGCCGGTTAAACGCCCAGAAGATACAGATATGGTCATCTTCCGTGAAAACACAGAAGATATCTACGCTGGGATCGAATATGCATCAGGCAGCGAAGAAGCACAAAAATTACTTAACTTCCTGCAAACAGAGATGGGTGTCAACAAAATCCGTTTCCCTGAAACGTCGGGTCTCGGAATCAAGCCGATTTCTAAAGAAGGAACAGAACGTCTTGTCCGTGCAGCGATTGAATATGCACTCGAAAACAAACGTGCTTCATTGACGCTCGTTCACAAAGGGAACATCATGAAGTTCACAGAAGGCGCATTCAAAAACTGGGGGTATGAACTCGCAGAACGTGAATATGCAGAACACGTCTTCACATGGAACCAGTATGACCGCATCAAGGATGAAGAAGGCGCTGATGCAGCAAACAAAGCACAATCTGAAGCAGAAGCAGCCGGCAAGTTGATCGTCAAAGACTCGATTGCTGATATCTTCTTACAACAAATCTTGACGCGTCCAAAAGAATTCGATGTCGTTGCAACGATGAACTTGAACGGTGATTACATTTCTGATGCGCTTGCAGCACAAGTCGGCGGAATCGGAATTGCACCTGGTGCTAACATCAACTACATGACAGGTCACGCAATCTTCGAGGCGACTCACGGTACAGCACCGAAATATGCGGGACTTGATAAGGTAAATCCATCTTCTGTCATTCTTTCAGGAGAAATGATGTTCCGTCACCTTGGATGGAATGAAGTTGCAGACTTGATCATTCAATCAATGGAAAAATCAATTGAAAATAAAGTTGTCACATATGACTTCGCACGTCTCATGGATGGTGCGACAGAAGTAAAATGTTCTGAATTCGCAGATGAACTCATCAAGAATATGTAATCTTGAATAGGGGGACGGGGCAATGAATCGACGAAAAAAGATTTCGGTCATCGGAAGTGGATTCACTGGAGCGACGACGGCACTATACCTCGCTCAAAAAGAGTTAGGGGATATCGTGCTCGTCGATATGCCGCAACAGGAAAACGCAACCAAAGGAAAAGCACTTGATATGCAGGAAACAGCACCGATTCAAGGTTTTGACGCCTGGATCAACGGGACATCTGATTATCAAGACATTCAAGGTTCTGACATCGTCGTCATTACGGCGGGGATTGCCAGAAAACCGGGGATGAGTCGTGAAGATCTTGTCAGCACGAATGCAAACGTCATGAAAGCCGTCACGAAAGAAATCGTGACCCATGCACCGGAATCGATCATCATCGTGTTGACGAACCCTGTCGATGCGATGACGTATACCGTCTTTCAAGCATCCGGTTTTCCGAAAGAACGCGTCATCGGTCAGTCCGGTGTGCTCGATACGGCACGTTTCCGGACGTTCGTCGCAATGGAACTGAATGTCTCCGTTAAGGATATCTCCGGATTCGTGCTCGGTGGGCATGGCGACGATATGGTACCGTTGTTACGTTATTCCTACGCGGGCGGAATTCCGCTGGAGAAACTGCTGACACCGGAACGATTAGCTGCCATCGTCGAACGGACACGCAAAGGCGGCGGTGAAATCGTTCAGTTACTCGGGAATGGTTCGGCCTATTACGCACCGGCAGCGGCCATCGTCGAGATGGTGGAAGCGATTCTAAAAGATCAGCGGCGCATTTTGCCGGCGATTGCCTATCTCGAAGGAGAATACGGGTATGAGGACTTGTATCTCGGTGTTCCGACCATTCTTGGTGGGAACGGCGTAGAACAGGTACTTGAGTTGGACTTGACGTCAGAAGAAAAGCAAGGGCTGGATCGATCCGTTTCAACGGTCCGTTCTGTGTTGGAAATGCTCTGACTTCAATTTTAGTAAACAAGGCATCCAATCAAAAGATTGGGTGTCTTTTTGTATTGGATTAAAAAATCCTCTTTTTGTAAGAAACATGTAACATGAATGCCTGTTTTTTAGGGTAAACCTTTACAGTATACCTGTTTTTAAAACTTTAAAGGGGGAAATTTCATGCGCGCCGTTACGTATCAAGGTACAAAAAATGTCGAAGTGAAAGATGTCCAGGATCCGTCGATTGAGAAGAACGATGATATCATCGTCAAGATTACGTCTACTGCCATCTGTGGGTCAGATTTGCATATCTATCAAGGAAACATGCCGGCGAAAAAAGATTATGTCATTGGACATGAACCGATGGGGATCGTTGAAGAAGTTGGTCCGGATGTGACGAAGGTCAAGCGGGGAGACCGAGTTGTCCTGCCGTTCAACGTCGCGTGTGGACATTGTTTCTTTTGTGAACACGATATGGAGAGTCAGTGCGATAACTCTAATGGAAACCCTCATGTTGATACAGGCGGGTATTTCGGATTTACGGAAGAATTCGGCGGGCATCCGGGCGGTCAGGCAGAGTACTTAAAAGTCCCGTTTGGAAACTTCATGCCGCTCGTTGTTCCTGAATCATGTGAACTGGAAGACGAAGCGTTGTTGTTTTTATCAGACGTCATTCCGACAGCATACTGGAGCGTCATCAATTCGGGAGTCAAAAAAGGGGATACGGTCGTCATTCTCGGATCGGGGCCGGTCGGATTGATGACACAGAAATTTGCCTGGATGCAAGGAGCAAAACGGGTCATTGCCGTGGATCAGCAGGTATACCGGTTAAATCATGCCAAGATGACGAACCGCGTCGAAACAGTCAATTTGCAGGATCACAAAGAGACCGGTCAATATCTGAAGGAACTGACTCAGGGCGGCGCAGATGTCGTCATTGATTGTGTCGGACTAGACGGTAAGATGTCGGCTGTTGAAAAAGTGGAACAAAAAGTCGGTTTGCAAGGCGGAACGTTGAGTGCCATCAATATCGCGAAAGATGCTGTTCGGAAATTTGGAACCGTCCAATTGACGGGTGTCTATGCCAAAAAATACAATCAGTTCCCGCTCGGAGATTTCTTTACGCGGAACATCACGCTCAAGATGGGACAGGCTCCGGTCGTTCATCTGATGCCCGAATTGTTCCAAAAAATCATCAATCAGGAGTTTGATCCAACCGATATCATTACGCACAAAATCGATTTGGAACAGGCAGCCCATGCCTATCAAACGTTTAACGATCATGAGGACGGGTGCATTAAAGTCATTTTAAAACCATAACGCAATTAGCAAAAAGACCGCTTCGATATTCGAAGCGGCCTTTTATGTGAAAAAATTATACCCGATGTACCGGGAGGGCGTTACGATCAGAAGAACAAGACGGGCCATAGGAAACCTACGGCAAGACCAAGCAGAAGACCTACGAAGACCTGGAACTCGGTGTGTCCGACCAGTTCATTGAGCAAAGGTGTCTTGTGCCGGATTCCTTTGAAATAATCATTTAACAGCTTGGCCTGTAACCCGACGGCTTGGCGAACGCCGGTCGCATCATACATGATGATGACAGCGAAAATGGCGGCAAGTGCAAACAGGGAAGAACTAAAGCCTTCTTGAAAACCAATCACGACGGCCAGTGCGACGACAGTCGAACTATGTGAACTCGGCATGCCGCCTGAAGCAAACATGATTTCAAGGTCAAATTTTTTTGTTTTGATTAAACCGGTGACGAGTTTAGCGGCTTGTGCGATAAACCAGGCCGTAATTGCTGCAAACAGCGGGTGATTCCATTCCATATTCATTCCTCCACATGATCACGATATGTAACTGTTTCCCCAATTCCGTCATTTCAACACGGGAAACTACTGGAAGAAAGTGTCCGACCTTAAAGATTATGTAAAGAAAGACCAGAAAGATTTGTGGTTTAGTAGCGAAAGTCGTTAAGATGAAGACAGAAGAAGCGGATTCCACGGAATTCCTCATTCAAAGATGAAATGTGCTGAGGAGGCTAACTGTCTTGAAAGATAAAATAATCGTTGTTGATGATGAACTCTCGATTGCCACACTTTTAAAATTTAATTTAGAGCAAGCCGGTTTTATTGTTGAAACGGCCCATGATGGCATGACAGGGTTGAAGTTAGCGGAGAAACAGGATGCAGCGTTAATTGTCCTGGATCTCATGTTACCGGAACTGGATGGACTGGAAGTCTGCAAGCGACTACGCCAACAAAAAATCAATACCCCGATCTTAATGCTGACGGCAAAAGATGATGAGTTCGATAAAGTGCTCGGACTGGAACTCGGAGCAGATGATTATTTGACGAAGCCGTTCAGTCCGCGTGAAGTCGTCGCCCGTGTCAAAGCGATCCTGCGCCGGATGAACCAGCAAACTGTCGCGGAGGAAGTGACGGATGGAACGATTCTGATTGGAGACGTCAAAATCGTACCGGACAACTACGAAGCGTTCAAGGCGGAAGAGCGACTTGAATTAACACCAAAGGAATTTGAGCTGTTAGTGTATCTCGCAAAAAACAAGGGACGTGTCTTGACACGGGACCAATTATTGTCCGCCATCTGGAATTATGACTTCGTTGGGGATACACGAATCGTCGACGTCCATATCAGTCATGTCCGGGAAAAAATTGAACCGAATACGAAAAAGCCGATCTATATTAAAACGATTCGCGGATTAGGTTACAAGATGGAGGAGCCGAAAGCGGAATGAGTAAATACCGCAAACGATTCATTCTGAAAATGTTGTCTTTCATCAGCCTGGTCTTAATCGCACTGGGCTTTTTGCTTGGACAATCATTTAAAGATTTTTATATCAATAATGAAAAAGAAAAATTAGTGGATGAGACTTCACTGGTGGAATCCATTTTACGGGAGCGGACAGTGCCGGATATGGCAGCTTACGTTGATAAGATGTATGCTGAATCGAATTTCGACATGATTTTATTTAACGGTCGCGGGGAAATCATTGCCGGAACCCCGGTCGATGTCACGAAGTTGAACGTTCGGGCCATCAATTTTTCTGCCATTCCGAATGATGGGACCTTCGAATCGAAAGTCGATGAGACGAGTCTGCAATATACGAAACCCGTCCTGACTGCTGACGGGGGGGAAGTCTATATCAGTTTCATCCGCTATACAAAAGATTTAAATATGATTTATTCACGGATTTGGACCGTCATCATTTTATCGCTGTTGACATCGTTTTGTATCATTTTCTTTGCTGTTTACAGTTCGACAAAGCGTTTCCTGCGTCCGATTGCGGAAGCAACAGAAGTCTTACACGAATTGTCACATGGGAACTACAAATCCCGGGTTTATGAATTGACGGCACCGGATGAATCAAGAGATCTCGGGAAATCCATTAATCTGTTAGCCCGGAATTTAGAGAATGCGTCTTCCGGCGAAGCGATGCAGCGGGCGCGACTCGAGTCACTGATTGAATACATGGGAGCCGGCTTGATGCTAATTGATGAAAAAGGCTATGTCTTGCTTGTCAATCGAACCTACCGGGAAATGTTCAACATCTACGGTCAATCGAACGGACAGTTATATTACCGGGTCTTACCAAATGAAAAGATGAGTCAAGTGATCGAAGATGTCTACTTGACGGAAAAACCAAACCGGAAACAATCGAGTGTCCGGTTTGGTTTGAACAGTCGGACCTTTATGGTCAGTGCAGCGCCGATTTTCGGAAAAAACGGACGGGTCCAAGGGACGACGGTCGTCTTTAACGATATTACGGAAATCAAAAAGCTTGAACAGATGCGGAAAGACTTCGTTGCCAATGTCAGTCATGAGTTGAAGACCCCGCTGACGTCAATCAAAGGATTTGCGGAAACACTGCTTGATGGAGCACAGGACGTACCGGAAATCAGGGAGCAGTTCCTGAACATCATCCACGATGAATCCGAGCGGATGCAGACCCTGGTCGAGGACTTGCTGGAACTGTCGCGTCTCGAACAGGACAACTATCAGCTCGAGACGACGATTGTCGACGTCACAAGCTTACTTCGTGAAACTGCAACGCTGTTACAACGGAAAGCAACGGAAAAGCAGATGACGATTCATCTCGAGACAGAAGAAGAAGTGTTTATCCGGGCAGATTTAAATCGTTTAAAGCAAGTCGTCGTCAATCTTGTAGCAAACGCCTTGAACTATACGCCGAACGGCGGGAATGTCTGGATTAGTCTAGAAGACGGGGAAGAAGCCGTCATGCTTCGAATTAAGGATGATGGAATCGGGATTCATCCGAAAGAGATGCAACGGATTTTTGAACGGTTTTACCGGGTGGATAAAGCACGAAGCCGGAACTCGGGCGGGACAGGTCTTGGTCTGGCGATTGTGAAGCATATCATTGATCTTCATCATGGAACGATCGAAGTCGAATCCGAAGAAAATGTCGGGACAACCTTTACGATACGTTTACCTAAAAAGGGATGAGGATTCATATTCTCTTTACAGAACAATCGTATGCTTAAAGTACCTTCTTCATCATCTGTGCCCCGACTGGTTCAGCTCCCATGTCGGGACACGCAATGGCGACTGGCTTTTTAGCCGGTCGTCTTTTTTTGTCTGCTTTTTTAGCGAACAAATGTGTGTAGAGTGATACAATAAGAACAGAAAATCTTCCAAAGGGGCGTAGATGATGGAAAACAAACTTTTATTGATCGATGGTAACTCGCTGACGTATCGTGCTTTTTTTGCGTTACCACCGATGACAGATGCACAAGGACGCAACACGAATGCTGCTTACGGATTCACGATGATGTTGTTGAAATTACTTGAAGAGGAACAGCCGACCCACATGCTTGTCGCATTTGATGCATCGAGCGAAACGTTCCGGCATGATGTATATCAAGAATATAAAGGAAGTCGTGAAAAGACGCCTTCCGAGCTCCGGGAACAGTTTCCGATTGTCCGGGACATCTGTGAAGCCCTGGGAATTCAAATGATGGAACTGCATCGCTATGAGGCGGATGACTTGATTGGGACATTGGCACAAACTATGCCAGCTGATCGTATCCGAATCGTGACGGGAGATAAGGATTTACTTCAGCTCGTGACGGATCAGGTCGAAGTGCTGATTACGAAGCGCGGCATTACAGACGTTCTCTGCATGACAGAAGAATTGTTTGCTGAAACTTACGGCGGATTAAAGCCGATTCAGATGATTGACCTGAAAGGCTTGATGGGCGATAAATCCGATAATATTCCAGGAGTTCCGGGAATCGGTGAAAAAACAGCCGTCAAATTGATTTCTGCATATGGGTCTGTCGAAGGTTTGTACGAGCATGTCGAAGACTTAAAAGGGAAACAGAAAGAAAAAGTCATCGCAAACGAAGAACTGGCACGGTTGTCGAAAGAACTAGCGACAATCAAACTGGATGTTCCGCTTGATGTAACACTCGACGATTTGCAAATCAGCGATGTCGATACACAAGTACCGTATTCATTATTCCAATCACTTGGCTTTAAATCCTTGACGAACCGGTTTGCGCCCGTCGTCGAAGAAGCGGATAAAGAGCAGTTAAACGTCCAAACGATTACTTCGCTCCCGTCAGATGTGACAGATGCTGTGTTGGTCGTTGAACAACTGCGTGAAGATTACATGGAAGAAGAGATCATCGGGTTCGGTATCGCGACACCGAATCAAATTTATGTTGCGTCCTTGGAACTCGTCCATGATCCGGCCTTCCGGGACTGGATTGAATCAGAACATCAAAAAATTTGTCTCGATGCGAAGCAGGTCGCATTCGCTTTACGTAAGCACGGGCTGAAATTAACAGCATTCGATGACTTGTTGCTCGCCGGTTATTTATTGAACTTGAGCGGAGGAACGACCCTCGCGTCGATTGCCGGACATTACATGCTGATGGCACCAAACGAAGAATCTGTCTTAGGAAAAGGTGCAAAACGTCTTGCTCCGGCAGACGAGGTGTTACATCCTTACTTGGCGGAAAAAGCCCGCATGATTGAACTGTTGTTCCCGAAAGTCAAAGAAGAACTGAAGGTAAATCAACAGTTTGAGTTGTATGAGACATTGGAACGCCCATTATCCGGCGTGTTGGCTGAAATGGAATGGACCGGCATTCGTGTTGACGTCGGAACCCTCCAGGAGATGCAAACCGATTTAGCAGGACGTCTACATGATTTAGAACAATTGATTTACGGGGAAGTCGGGGAAGAGTTTAACATCAACTCACCGAAACAACTCGGTGTCATCCTGTTCGAAAAACTTGAACTGCCTGCCTTCAAGAAAACGAAGACCGGTTATTCGACGGCGGCTGACGTACTAGAAAAACTTCGTCCGTTGCATCCGGTCATCGACCACATCATGTTGTACCGTGAATTGCAAAAACTGCAATCGACGTATGTCGAAGGGTTACAGAAGGTCATCAAGGAAGACGGAAAAATTCATACCCGATTCGCTCAAACGATTGCGCAGACAGGACGTCTCAGCTCCGTTAACCCGAACTTACAAAATATTCCGGTCCGGATCGAAGAAGGACGAAAAATCCGAAAAGCGTTTGTGCCGAGTGAACCGGGCTGGTCTCTGTACGCCGCCGACTATTCCCAAATTGAATTGCGGGTCATGGCACATATGTCGGAAGACAAAACACTTGTCCAAGCATTCTTGGACGATGCCGATATTCACACGCAGACAGCGAGTAGTGTCTTTGGTGTCGCACCGAATGACGTCACAGGCAATATGCGTCGTCAGGCGAAAGCCGTCAACTTCGGAATCATTTACGGCATCAGTGATTACGGGTTGTCGCAGAACTTGAATATCTCACGTAAAGAGGCGCAAGACTTCATCGACCGTTATTTCGAATTGTTCCCGCAAATCAAGTTGTTCATGGATGCAGCGATTGAGAAAGCACGGATGAACGGTTTTGTCGAAACGCTGATGAATCGCCGCCGGAATATTCCTGACATCAATTCGAAAAACTTTAATTTGCGCGGTTTTGCGGAACGGACGGCGATTAACACGCCGATTCAAGGTTCGGCAGCCGATATCATCAAAAAAGCCATGCTCGATGTCCATGCCGCCCTGGAAGCATCTCCGTTGCAGGCTCGTCTGTTACTGCAAGTGCACGATGAATTGATTTTTGAAGCGCCGGATGAAGAACTGGATGCACTGAAGACGCTAGTCAAACAAGCGATGGAACAGACGGTCCACTTGTCTGTACCATTACGTGTTGATGGGGATGCCGGTCATTCATGGTACGAAACTAAATAAGAAGTGGTCAGAGGAGGAAGTAAGTTGCCTGAATTACCTGAAGTCGAGACCGTCAGACGAAGCTTGGAAAGGACGGTCTCCGGAAAAACGATTTCTTCTGTCAAAGTATTTCATCCGAAGATGATTCGGGGAATGGAAGTCACACCGTTCGTTGACGCATTGAAGCAAGAGCGAATCGAACGCGTCGAACGTCGGGGGAAATTTTTACTATTTACGTTTGAACGGTTTTATCTCGTCAGTCATTTGCGGATGGAAGGGAAGTACTTCCCTTATCCGCAGGCGATTGAGAAAGATAAGCATACCCATGTCATCTTCCGCTTTACAGACGGTTCAGAACTGCATTACAACGATGTTCGGAAATTCGGCACGATGGAGTTGCGCGAGAAAGAGACGGCGATGTCGGTCCCGCCATTGGCCCAACTCGAACGGGAACCGTTTGATCCGACGTTTACGGCTGAAGTTTTGGCTGAAAACCTGATTCGGAAAAAGCGGAGTCCGATTAAAACCGCACTACTCGATCAATCGATTTTTTTAGGACTGGGGAACATTTATGTCGATGAGACGTTGTTTGCCGCCCGGGTCCATCCGTTAACGAAATCAGGGGCTTTGACGTTAGACGACATCTCACGGATTCATGTCGCCGGTGTGGACGTGTTAGGGAAAGCTGTTGAAAGCGGCGGGAGCACGATTCGGAGTTATGTGTCTCCGACCGGAAAAGGGGAATTCCAATTACAGCTGGCTGTGTACGGACAAACCGGTTCACCTTGTCCGAGGTGCGGGACAGCAATCGAGAAAATCAAAGTAGGCGGACGAGGGACGCACTTCTGCCCGACATGTCAACAGGTGGCTTTATGAGAATCGGACTGACCGGAGGAATTGCAACCGGAAAAAGTACGGTCTCTGCTTATCTACAACAACAGGGTCTCGTCGTCATCGATGCCGATCTTGTCGCCCGTCAAGTCATCGAACCGGGCGGATTAGCGTATGCCGATGTCAAAGCCGCTTTTCCGACAGCTTTTTCAGAAGGTGAACTCGTCCGGTCAAAACTCGGGGATATCATTTTTCACGATAATGAAAAGCGGATCATACTGAATGAATTGATGCATCCGAAAATTCGGCAACAGATGTTAGAAATGGCGTCTCAACACGAACAGGCCGGACAATCCATCATCGTTTTTGATATTCCATTACTGCTAGAAGGAGACTGGAAACAACTTGTCGATCAAGTCGTAGTGGTCTATTGCCCTGCTAAATTACAAAAGCAACGTTTGATGGAGCGGAACCATCTAACTGTTGAAGAGGCACAAGCCAGAATGGATACGCAACTTGATATCGAGGAGAAAAAACGTCTGGCAGACTATGTTCTGACTAATGAAGATACACGAGAAGCATTATACCGGCAAATCGATGACTGGTTAAAAACGATTCGTTCCGCATAAAGGCAAACCGTTCAGATCGGTTTTCTGCCGGGAAAAGTGTTTTCATAATCAAAGTGGGAGAAAGTTACCAACTTCTCTCATTTTTTTTAGATTACGTAATGAAATCGCTTACATTTCATGATATAGTTCTATCTGTAAACGGAGCATCATCCGTCACATTGAAGGGGGATCCGCAAATGGGAGTCAAGGTGGCAGTTAACGGTTTTGGTCGAATTGGTCGAATGGTATTCCGGCGTCTAATCGCTGAGGGGAAAAGTGAGGTTGTCGCCATTAACGCAAGTTATCCAGTGGAAACATTGGCACATCTCATCAAATATGACACGGTTCACGGGAAATTTGCTTATCCAGTCGACATCATTGACGGGGCACTGATGGTGAATGGACGACAAATTCAAATCGTCAGCGAACGCGATCCGGAACAGTTGCCGTGGGGGCAACTGGGCATCGATATCGTCGTTGAGGCAACAGGGAAGTTTAATTCAAAAACGGGTGCTGAAAAACATTTGACGGCCGGAGCAAAGAAAGTCGTCATCACAGCACCAGCCAAAGGAGATTTACGTACGATCGTCATGGGGGTCAATGACGAGATGTATGATCACGAGACGGATGCAATCGTCTCAAATGCCTCATGCACGACGAACTGTCTTGCACCTGTCGTTCAAGTCATCGACCGGGCATTCGGGATTGAATCGGGTCTTGTGACGACGATTCATGCCTTTACGAATGATCAAAATAATATCGATAATCCGCATAAGGACTTACGACGGGCACGGGCTTGCGGATCATCAATCATTCCGACTTCGACCGGAGCAGCCAAAGCGATTTCACTCGTCTTACCGCATCTCGAAGGGAAACTCAACGGACTGGCACTCCGTGTTCCGACACCAAACGTCTCACTGGTCGATCTGGTTGTGGAAGTCAGCCGCGATACGACAGTCGCTGAAGTCAATGAAGCATTCGTCAAGGCAGCGGACGGAGCACTCGACGGCATACTCGGTCTGACGATGGAACCACTCGTTTCGATCGACTTCAACGGAGAAGAGAAATCAACAGTCGTCGATGGTCTGTCGACGATGGTCATGGGGGGACGACAGGTCAAAGTCCTCGCTTGGTATGACAATGAGTGGGGATACTCATGTCGTGTCGTCGATCTCGTTCATCTGGTTGGTGCACATATCGAGGCAAGCGGAAACGAACAAAAACAACTGGAGTTAAAATAAAATAATAAGTAAGAATCGCTCTACAGCAACCTGTAGAGCGTTTTCTTCGAGAAAATATATTAAAATTCGAAATTTATCCTTGTGTATCTTTTTGATACTCGCTATAATTCAAATCGTGAACTTCAATCGGTCTGGCAATCGCAGCTTAAAGGGTTAGGACCTCTCTGGACTAACTTTCCCCCGTGGGTGCGAACGACTCAGGCGCAAAGTAAGTGATCAACTACTTTGAAGACCATTGAATGTAGGGGGGATCCACAAATGGATACTATGGGAAGACACATTATTGCAGAACTTTGGGATTGTAATCCTGAAAAATTGAACGACATGGAATTTGTAGAACGACTTTTTGTTGATGCAGCACTTCAAGCAGGTGCGGAAGTACGCGAAGTCGCATTCCATAAGTTTGCTCCACACGGCGTCAGCGGCGTCGTCATTATTTCTGAATCGCATTTAACGATTCACAGTTTCCCAGAGCATGGTTATGCATCGGTTGATGTATTTACATGTGGCGATCGAATCGATCCGGCCATCGCAGCACATTATATCGCTGACGGACTCGATGCGAAAATCCGTGAAAATGTCGAAATTCCACGTGGCATGGGACCTGTTGAAGTTCCGGCTGCTAAGGTTCAGCACGTTAACTGACAAAAACACGAATCAACAAGCCCTCGTCTTATGGCGAGGGCTTTTTAATATGTCTGACGTCTGTTATTCTTAATAGTAGAAGAAAACAGAAAAAGGGTGATCAGGGAATGGGACTGAAAGAACGGTTACAAAAACAAATGGAAACGTCAGATACACATAAAAACGAAAAGTTACGGACCCATTACTATGCAGCGACCGTAGAGATGCTATTTACGGGGTTGGAGGCGACAGTAACGAAACAACAGGGAACAGTTAAGCGGATCGATCAGGGGCGCGGAGAACTTGCGTTTAGTGCACCGGGTTTAGATGGTCTGGCAACTGTCATCATGGTGGGGTCCGGCCGTACGGCTGTTGATTTGTTCCTGCACCGCGACGGGATGCTTGGTCCCGATCTTGAAAAATGGATTGAGTCCATTTATCAGGGGCTTGATTCGACGTATCGTTTAAAAATGATCGGTACGAAAGAAATTACGTGAATGGAGGTACGACATGCGTTGTCCAGCCTGCAACTATAACGGGACAAAAGTATTAGATTCGAGACCCGTGCAAGATTTTGGTTCGATTCGCAGACGTCGGGAATGTGAATCATGTGGCTATCGTTTTACGACATTTGAGATGGTGGAACAAACTCCTCTCATCATCGTCAAAAAAGATGGAACACGTGACGAATTCAATCGGGACAAAATCTTGCGTGGATTAGTCCGAGCATGTGAAAAACGCCCGATTTCCATTGAACAACTGGAAACAGTCGTCAGCCGGGTTGAAAAAACACTACGAGCAACGGCACAACATGAAATTCCGAGCGAACAGGTCGGACGACTCGTGCTGAATGAACTCGCTTCTGTCGATGAAGTGGCGTATGTCCGGTTTGCCAGTGTCTATAAGCAATTTAAAGACATCAATGTCTTTTTTCAGGAATTATCCGAATTGATGGAACGTCATCAAGACACTGAACGGGAAAATCAAACCTAATGAAGGAGAGGTCGTCTGACTGTTCAGAACGCCCTCTCTTTTTCTCACGAAAGAAGGGATGAAGCACAATGATGGAACGTGAATTGTCAGGGACCGATCTCTGCTTGATCATGAGTAATGGCGTCGTCGACCGGGAGGCGTATCAGTCCCTCTACTATCTGTATCAGCCAATCATCGGTGTAAAGGCGCTTGGTCTGTACCAAACGTTTTGGAGTGAGATGATTCCCGGTAAGACGAAATCGCAATACATCTCGCATGCCGAACTCGGGACGCTGCTCGGATTTTCAGTCGATGAATTCAAAGAAGAACTGTTTAAGCTTGAGGGGATTGGTTTGATCCGGACCTTTGAAGCGAAACAGGCCGCTTACCGGTATGTTTATCAAATCCGTGTCCCGTTAGCACCGAATACATTCTTAAACGATGGGGTGCTGTCAAGCTTACTGTTCTACCGCGTCGGCGAAATTCGTTTCCGTGCCTTACAGAATCGGTTCCGGACCGATCCGCTACCGAAAAACGTCGTCGACCGGACCGTCCGGTTTGATCAAGTATTTGACGTCAAGGCAGGACTCGCCTCCGCGCATCAGCCGAAATCCTATGCGAAACAGGAACGGGCAGCCTATGAATTTGATTATTCGTTTGACCTTGAAGAAATGAAACGCCAAACCGATCGCTTCTTGCCACGCAGTTTTTATACGAAATCGATTGACCATCTATTGTTGAAACTGGCGTACGTCACACAATCGAATGAAGCCCTCATGGCAGAACTCCTGAACGCCCGTTTCCGTCACGAAGCGTACTTGCCGATGACGGACAGTGAAAAGCAAGAACGGTGTAAACAGATGATGCTGTCTGCAAAACAGAAACTCAGCCGGGAAAAGAAAGCCAAGGTTGCCGTTCTCGAAGAAGTAGAGGTCGGGGAGCTGAGCGAAACCGAGACGATGGAAGGAACGCATCCGAAGCATTACGTTGCGAAGCTAAGAAAAGTCAAAGCACTGTCGGAGCGTGATGAAGAGTTGATTCAGCAATTGATCATCGACTATGAGATGTCGTCCGGAATCGTCAACGCAGCTTATTATTATGCGTTGGTCATTAAAAAGGATAACCGGTTCAGTAAAAATTTCCTTCTCTCGATCGTCGATGACTGGAAACAAAAAGGATATGTCACGGCAGCCGAAGCATTGGCGAAAACAAAAGAACAAGACGAACTAATTTCGAAAAAGCAGGATCAGAAACAAGAGCGTTCACGGCAGACCGTCGGAGGACGAAGAGGTCGTTCCAATGCGACCGGACCGAATCCGAAATGGTTGCAGGAAGAAAAAGAAAAACAACAGCAGTATGAAGCGACGAAAAAAGCCAGTTTTGAAGCTGAGGTGCCGGATGATGAAGAAATGGAACGGATTCTGCGGGAACTCAAAGGCAAATAAAGGAGTAGTGAGATGGAACATATCCAATCATCGATTGAAAAGATTTTAAACCGTCCGGACGTGGCAGAATCGGTTCGAGCCATTCATCAGCGTGTCTTGTCACATCCGGGAGTCATCATGTTTTTGCGGACGCATCCTGAAATCGATCAACGGATGATTGAACGGGGCATGCTGAAACTAAACGAGTATGCGGAACAGATGAACGGAAATCAAATCATTGAAAAGAAAGCCGTCATTGAAGGCTATCAACCTGTCCTGCACTTAGAAAAAGGCCAGATCATGGTTGCTTATGAAAAAACCCAAGCGTTACGCGACCGTGAGAACGAGCGAGCCCTCGAAAAGAAATTTAAAAGTCTGTTCTTACCGGATGAAGTCCGGGATGCGAACTTCAGTGACTTTGATTTGACGACGACGGACCGAAAGCTCGCTTTACGTGCAGCTTCACAGTTTTTAAATACAGTCCGTTCAAAACAACAAGTCAAAGGATTGTACCTGCACGGCAGTTTTGGCGTCGGGAAAACGTATTTGCTCGCAGCGATTGGTAATGCATTAAAAAAGGAACGGGTTGCGACAATCTTGGTTCATGCACCGGGTTTCGTCTCGGAAGCGAAGCGGCGGATCCGGTCGGACAGTTTCGATACGTTTTTGGAAAGTTTTCAAACCGTGCCGGTTTTGTTGATTGACGATATCGGAGCGGAGTCAATCAGTCCGTGGGTCCGCGATGAATTATTCGGCATCATCCTGCAATACCGGATGATGCACCGTCTGCCGACCCTGTTCAGTTCCAACCTGTCGTATGACGAACTGGAGTTGCATTTCGGGATTACGAATGACCAGGGAGATAAACTAAAAGCGATGCGTCTGATGGAACGGATCCGGACGACGACGAATCCCGTTGAGTTTTTAGGTGAAAACCGACGCCGGTATTAATTTCTCTTGTCAAAGAAGTTCGACTTTCGCTATACTAAGGACACAATCTGTATAGATGTCAGCTACGATTGAGGACATGAAAAATGAACAGGACCAGACAAGCGAGAGAAGGATGGTGAAAGCTTCTCATGGAATCCGTCATTTCTTTACTCCCTCATAGCTCGAGCGGGGCTAATCCGCTTGCGTGTCACGCCCGTTATCGCGTGTTCGAGCCGGTGCATGGAAACATGTTCGGGAACGAGGGTGGTACCACGAGATTGAGACTCGTCCCTTTTAGAGGGATGGGTCTTTTTTATTTTAATTTATAGGGGGAAGCAGTCATGTCAAACATTGCTCTTACATTTCCAGATGGTGCAGTAAAGGAATTTACAGCCGGAACGACAGCTGAAGAAGTTGCCGCTTCAATCAGCCCGGGATTACGGAAAAAAGCGTTTGCCGCGAAATTAAACGGACAAGTCATCGATTACCGTCGTCCGATTGAGGAAGATGGTTCGATCGAACTCGTCATGCCGGATTCGGAAGAAGGACTGGATTTAATCCGTCACTCATCTGCCCACTTAATGGCACAGGCGATTAAACGCCTGTACCCGGACGAAACAATCCATCTCGGAATTGGACCGACGATCGAAAACGGGTTTTATTACGATATCGATATGGAGCGCCGTCTGACAGAGGAAGACCTGCCGGAAATCGAAAAGATGATGAATAAGATTGCCGGTGAAAACTTACCGATCGAACGGGAAGTCGTTTCACGCGATGAAGCATTAGCTGTTTATCAGGAATTAAATGATCCGCTCAAAATCGAATTGATTGAATCGATTCCTGCCGATCAGGATTTAACGTTCTACCGTCAAGGCGAGTTCTTCGACTTATGCCGCGGACCGCATGTACCGGCAACAGCGAAACTCCAAGTCTTCAAACTGATGAGCATCGCCGGTGCTTACTGGCGCGGTGATTCAAAAAACAAGATGCTGCAACGGATTTACGGAACAGCATGGGCAAACAAAGATCAGTTAAAACAACACCTGCACTTCTTGGCGGAAGCCAAAGAACGCGATCACCGGAAACTCGGGAAAGAACTCGACTTGTTCTTCACATCCCAAGATGTCGGACAAGGTCTGCCGATGTGGTTACCAAAAGGGGCGGCCATCCGCCGGACGGTCGAGCGTTATATCGTCGATAAAGAACTGGAACTCGGCTACGAGCACGTCTATACACCGGTTCTTGGTTCGGTTGAATTGTACAAAACATCAGGACACTGGGATCACTATCAAGATGATATGTTCCCGAAAATGGAGATGGACAATGAAGAGTTGGTTCTCCGTCCGATGAACTGTCCGCACCATATGATGATTTATAAAAATGAACCGCGGTCGTACCGTGACTTACCGCTCCGCGTTGCAGAACTCGGCGGTATGCACCGGTATGAGATGTCTGGTGCGTTAACAGGTCTTCAGCGTGTCCGTTACATGGTCCTCAATGATGGACATACGTTTGTTCGTCCGGACCAAATGAAGGAAGAGTTCAAAGCAATCGTCCACTTGATTCAGGAAGTATATGCCGACTTCGGCATCACAGACTACAAGTTCCGTCTGTCGTACCGGGATCCGGCCGATAAAGAAAAATACTTCGACAACGATGCGATTTGGGAAATGGCGCAACGTGAGTTAAAAGAAACGATGGATGAGCTCGAACTGCCGTACTTCGAAGCAGAGGGCGAAGCCGCATTCTACGGACCGAAGCTTGACGTGCAGGTCCGCACAGCGCTCGGTAAAGATGAAACGCTGTCGACCGTCCAACTCGACTTCCTCTTGCCTGAACGCTTTGAGCTGACGTATAAAGGAAACGACGGACAAGATCATCGTCCTGTCGTCTTACACCGTGGTGTCGTCTCGACAATGGAACGATTCGTCGCGTACTTGATCGAAGAGTACAAAGGAGCGTTCCCGACGTGGCTCGCGCCAGTTCAAGTGAAGTTGATTCCAGTCTCAAGCGTACATGAAGACTACGCACGTGAAATCAAAACGATGCTCTTGAAAAAAGGGATTCGTGTCGAGACAGATTTCCGGGATGAAAAACTCGGTTACCGGATTCGGGAAGCGCAAGTCAACAAAGTACCGGTCATGCTCGTTCTGGGTGATAAAGAAATCGAAGCGCGTGAAGTCAATATCCGCCGCTACGGTTCAAAAGATTCAAGCAACGCATCACTGGAACAGTTCGTCAGTGACTTGGAACAAGAAATCGCAAACCGTTCAAAATAAGGATTTAGTAATAGCGATAAGAGGGTGGCTCACAGCTGCCCTCTTTTTTTGTCCTACAGATTCTATGCTCGAATACCGATAATAGGAACAGAGAAGGGGATGAGGGAATGAAAACAAGAACGATGCTTGGAGTATGCCTTGCCTTAGTATTTCTGCTTTTACCTGACACAGAACACGCAATCAGTATGAAAAGTTATCGGATTACACCACAGACAGAACCGGTTGATCCTGTACTTCGCGCGTATTCGACATACAATGCCCAAACTAGAAATCATTACACACTTCGGTCGTATCTCGAAAAAATCGAGGCGGAAGGCGGAGGAACGCTAGTCTTGTCAAAAGGCGTGTATCTTTCCCCGTTACGTGTCGGGGTTCCTTCCAATACGACCATCATTTTAGAGGATGGTGTCATCATCAAGAAGACGAAGGAGACCGGGACGCCAAAGCTTCAAGCAACAACAAGTATCTTTGATTTAGTACCGCCCTCTGTTTTACGGTTACATACAACGGTCGGAACATACAGTGGATCCAAAAATATCAAAATCATCGGACGGGGAAGTGCTCAAATCGATTTAAATTATTTTCCGCGCGGCTCGGCTTTTGCCATCGCACATAATGAAAATCTGTATCTCGGGGGAATCACGATCCGTCATCAACAAGGATCGCATGCGATTGAACTGGATGCGACAAAAACGGCACTCATTGAAAACATGCATTTTGTCGATGCGAAGATGATTGCCGGGACAGGTCCGAATGAATCCATTAATCTGGATACACCGGATCCGGTCACGAAAGGATTTCAATGGAAATGGTCGGCGCAAGACCGGACACCGAATCATGACATCACGATTCGAAATAACGACTTTACCAATGTTAATGTCGCAATCGGCACACACCAATACTCTCAAGACCGTCCGCATACGGCGGTCCGTATTTTAAATAACGTAATTGACGGGACGAAAGATCATGCGATTTCAATGATGAACTGGAACCAACCGGTCATTCAATACAATACGATTCGAAACGTTCACCGGCCAGATGGGAAAGCGATTGCTATTTTGGGACGAGGAGTAGTCGGTGGCAGCATCAAACAGAATCGACTGGAAAAGATTGATCGGGCCATTCAATTTCAGCCACACGTCAATTATGGATTCAAGCCGCTGTACAATCGGTTTACGGATAAAGAAAAACTGAGCTTTCGTCAAAACGAAGTAAAGCAAGCAACAGTAAATCAAGTCGTTTTGTTTTCCAAGTTAGGTGTCTTTTCCGCTGAAACATCGGAACGCTTTAATTTTATTCCATAAAAAAAGCCTATTCCTTTACGGAATAGACTTTTTTTATGGATATATTATTTTTGCATTTGTTGTAAGAACGGTTGGATATCGACTTGTAACGCTTTTGATAATTTTTGACCAAGCGACTCATCCGCGCGGTAGAAGTTACAGATGGCAAGCAAGACGGTATTCTCATGGCGGACTTGTTTTAAGTCATCCACTAAATTGTTCAGGAGGGCCATTTGTTCTTCTTCTGTCATGCGACGGTATACTTCACCGGCTTGACCGAAGTTGTTTGTTTTTTCGATTTCGAGACGACCGTGGATATCATCATACAACGGTTGATTTTCTTCCGTGTATTCCGGTGTCTGTTTCGGTTCATCCTGATAACGGTTTGGTTCATAGTTGACCGGACTTGTTTGTTGTCCGACCGGCATCGCACCATCACGTTGATAGTTGTTAACTTGGGCGAACGGACAGTTGATCGGCAACTGTTGGTAGTTCGTTCCGATACGGTAACGTTGCGTATCTGAATACGAGAAGAGGCGTCCTTGAAGCAACTTATCTTCAGAAGGCAACATGCCTGGAATCAACACACCCGGGTTAAAGCCAACTGACTCTGTTTCAGCAAAATAGTTATCGACGTTTTTGTTTAAGACCATTGTACCGACATGTTGGAACGGGATGACATCTTCGAACCAATCTTTTGTTGCATCGAGCGGATCAAAGTCAAAATTGTCGACATCTGACGGGTCAAGAACTTGGACGAACAGATCCCACTCTGGGAATTCTCCGTCTTCGATTGCTTGGAACGTATCGTTTGAAGCATGATTGAAATCTTTTCCTTGAATTTCTGTCGCTTCGTCCGCCGTCAGGTTATGGACACCGACTTTCGGCACCCAACGCAATTTGACATAAACCGTATTTCCGTGTGCATTCACCCACTTAAAAGCATGGACGGATGAACCGCGCATTTTACGGTAGCTTGCCGGAATACCCTCATCTGTAAAGAGGTGCATCAACATGTTTGTCGATTCCGGACGTAATGTCATGAAGTCCCAGTAGCGGTCCGGATCTTGAATATTCGTACGTGGATCCGGTTTTAGCGAGTGGACCATATCCGGGAACTTCATCGCATCGCGAATGAAGAAGACCGGTAAGTTATTACCGACGAAATCCCAGTTTCCTTCTTCTGTATAGAACTTAACCGAGAAGCCGCGTGGATCGCGTAATGTTTCAGGAGAATGTGTGCCGTGAATAACGGTTGAGAAACGAGCGAATACAGGAACCTCCGTACCTTCGTTTTGAAGGAACGCAGCTTTTGTATACTTCTTCATCGAGTTTTTCACTGTGAAGACGCCATGTGCACCAAAACCGCGGGCGTGAACGACACGTTCCGGAACACGTTCCCGGTCGAAGTGGGCCATTTTCTCAATCAGTTGATAGTCTTCGAGTAATGTTGGACCTCTGCGACCTGCCGTGCGCGAATTCTGATTGTCACCGATTGGGACACCCTGATTTGTGGTTAATCGTTTTTCACTCATTAAATAACTCCCCCTTATGTATAAGATTACATTGATTATAAAACAATAATTATTCTAAATAAAGAATAATGCTCTGCATATTCTGAAAACTTTTTCTGACTTTCTGTATTTACCCATGCGAACAAACTTAGAAACTTCTTGCTAAAACGAGACAGGATTGCTATTATAATCAAGTATCTGAGCAACGTTCTAACTGAACAGATATAGCGGCTTGACATCGAGGGAAAACAAGTGCTATGATAGCAAAGTGAAATGACAACAAAGCAGAAGCATCCCGCTTCTCACCACGTATAGCAATCTATGCTGGTCCATCATGATGATATGTGATAGTAGAGTGTTCTCTGACTATTGTATACTTTATGAGTGTGGGCGGGAAAAACTGCCGACGCTTTTTTTATAGCGTTTTATATCATTCATTTTTCGTGCTCTGCACGATGGAGGTGCTAACCATTAGCAAAGATCTGTTAATCAATGAAGGCATTCGCGCTCGAGAAGTTCGTCTTATCGGAGCGGATGGTGCTCAACTTGGAGTCCAGTCGCGTACAGAAGCGTTACGTTTAGCTGAGGAAGCTGACCTTGACCTCGTCATGGTCGCACCACAAGCGACGCCGCCAGTATGTAAAATCATGGACTACGGTAAATACCGTTTTGAGTTACAAAAAAAGGACAAAGAAACTCGGAAGAATCAGAAAGTGATTCAGATGAAAGAAGTCCGTCTCAGCCCGACAATCGAGGAGAATGACTTCCAAACGAAGTTCCGTAATGCGAAGAAATTCTTGGAGAATGGTAACAAAGTGAAAGCGAGCATTCGTTTCCGCGGACGTGCCATCACTCACTCAGAAATCGGTAGACGTGTCCTCGAACGTCTCGCTACAGAATTAAGCGAGTTCGGTGTCATTGAACAGAGACCGAAGATGGAAGGACGCAGCATGTTCCTAGTGCTTGCTCCAAAGAAAGAAGACTAATCGAATCGAAGTAGGAGGGAATCTCTCATGCCTAAAATGAAATCGCACCGCGGTGCTTCTAAGCGTTTCAAACGTACTGCTTCTGGTAAATTGAAACGTGGTCGTGCTTACACAAGCCACTTATTCGGTAACAAATCAACTAAAGCGAAACGTAAATTACGTAAAGCTAGCATGGTATCATCGGGTGACTTTAAACGTATCCGTCACATGATCGCTAAGTAATTTACCCAATCGTACACAGATTTAGGAGGGAATTTATATGCCACGCGTAAAAGGCGGATATACGACTCGTCAACGTCGTAAAAAACAACTCAAATTAGCTAAGGGCTATTACGGCTCGAAACATACACTCTTCAAGGTTGCAAAACAGCAGGTCATGAAATCTCTCATGTATGCTTACCGTGACCGTCGTCAAAAGAAACGTGACTTCCGTCGCCTCTGGATCACTCGGATCAATGCGGCTGCACGTATCAACGGTCTTTCTTACAGCCGCATGATGCATGGTCTTAAATTAGCAGGTATCGACGTTAACCGTAAGATGCTCGCTGACCTCGCAGTTACAGATGCAACTGCATTTGCTTCACTTGCTGACACAGCAAAAGCAAAATTGAACGCTTAAGTTCTACAATTCGTCGGGGAATTTAATTCTCCGGCGTTTTTTTTGGATTCATGGTAAAATAAAAAAGCGCATTTTATGGGCTGAGGCAATTTTTTTAGATTAAAAGGAGAATTAAGATGGACTGGTTGACACTTTTTGAAATGCAGGAACAATTGGATAAACGGATTCAGTCAGAACATAATTTGACGGGAAATCAATTTGATGAACGTTTGCTGGCGCTATTAGTGGAGCTTGGTGAGCTTGCGAATGAAACGCGTTGTTTTAAATTCTGGTCGACAAAAGGACCATCGGCTCAAGTCACGATTCTCGAAGAGTATGTGGATGGTGTCCATTTTCTACTTTCTTTAGGACTCTCTTTAGATTATCGTAAAAACGAATTTGTCGAAGGTGATTATTACCTGACGGCGACAGACGCGTTTTTAGATGTCTATAATAAGACAAACGTGTTTGCGATTTCACGGACAGAACAAAGTTATGATGTTCTGATTGGTGCTTATCTCGCATTAGGTGCTACACTTGGATTTACACAAGAAATGATTTTCAAAGCTTATGTCGCAAAAAACGAGGCGAATCACGTTCGCCAAGACAACGGTTACTGAGGAGGAAATCAGATGAATGAACAATTACATATGCTGAAACGTCTTACGGATGCAACGGGTGTTCCCGGAAATGAGAAAGAAGTACGTCAATTAATGCGCGAATATCTCGAACCGCATGCAGAAAACTTCCATCAAGATGGATTGGGCAGTTTGTTTGCCGAACGTCAAGGAGCGGGAGAAGATGCACCGCGGATTTTGATTGCCGGGCATATGGACGAGGTCGGATTCATGGTCACGAAGATTGATGAAAAAGGATTCCTACGCTTCCAACCACTCGGTGGATGGTGGGGTCAGGTTCTTCTTGCACAGCGTATGAATATTGTCACGTCATCTGGCGAAGTCATTCCAGGTGTGATTGGTGCGAAACCACCTCATGTTTTACCACCGGAAGCGCGCAATAAACCAGTCGATATCAAAGATATGTTCATCGATATCGGGGCTACTTCGAAAGAAGAAGTCGAGGGTTGGGGAATCCGACCGGGAGATACGGTTGTTCCGCATTGCGAATTTACTGTGATGAAAAATGAAAATTTCTTAATGGCAAAAGCGTGGGATAACCGTGTGGGTTGCGCCATTGCAATCGAAGCGATCAAACGCTTAAAAGAAGAGGGACATCCAAATACGATTTTTGCCGGTGCTACCGTGCAGGAAGAAGTCGGCTTACGTGGTGCCCAAACGATTGCAAATCTGCTTCGGCCGACGATTGCGTTTGCAGTCGATACAGGAATTCCTGGCGACACACCGGGTATGACGGACCGTGAAGCGTTGTCGAAACTCGGAGAAGGCGTTCAAGTCATCCTGTTTGATGCCACAATGATTGCACACCGTGGATTGATTGATTTTGTCACAACTGTTGCTAAAGAAGAAAACATTAAATATCAATTGGATCTGACACCGGGTGGTGGAACAGATGCAGCGAAATTCCATCTGTCGCATACAGGTGTTCCTTCACTTGCACTGACTGTTCCGATCCGCTACCTGCATACAAATGTTTCAATCATGCATAAAGCAGATTTTGAAGCAGCCGTCGACTTGATCGTCGCGGTCACAAAACGTTTAGATGCAGAGACGGTCCAAGCGATTTACGAGGGGTAAACTATGAAACACATTTCATCCGCAAAAAACGAAATCGTTAAACAATGGAAAAAATTACTGACTAAAAAAGGACGTCTGCAAACAAAACGTTTTCTGATTGAAGGGGAACATTTAGTCGAAGAAGCCGTTCGTGCCGGAATCATTAAAGAGTTAATCGTGCGCGAAGATGTCCAAGTACCGGGTTCGTGGAAAAAGAATGCCGCTGATTTGATCACGATTGATGAATCTGTCGCAAAAGTACTTTCTGAAACAGAAACGACACAAGGGATTTTTGCTGTCTGTGAGATGAAACAGCAGACTGAACGCTTGGAACGCGGCCGTTATCTTTTACTCGACCGTCTTCAGGATCCGGGTAATGTCGGTACAATGATTCGGACAGCAGATGCTGCCGGATTCGATGGAGTGATCATCGGACACGGAACGGTTGATGTCTACAACAGTAAAGTCCTCCGGGCGACACAAGGATCCATCTTCCACTTACCGGTCATCATGATGTCACTTGAAGAAGCCGTTCAAGACTTACACGAACTGGGTGTCTTCATTTTAGGGACTGACTTACGTGGAGCTCAACCATACACGGATGTCGAGAACCTGGGTGCCATCGGATTGATTATCGGAAACGAAGCGCAAGGTGTGGCTCCAGAACTGCTTAATCAGTGTGATGGTCGGGCATACATCCCGATTCGCGGAAAAGCAGAGTCCTTAAATGCAGCAGTTGCCGCGGGTATTTTACTGTATCATTTTGCTCCGGCCGATTGAATCCGGGGAACGTTCATGCTAAAGTGAATTACAGCATCATATTTACCTAGACAACGATGGAACAGAGTAGGTTAGAAAACGATTCGATCAGGGAGAGGAAGCCTTAGACTGGGAGCTTCTTTACGAGTCTGCTAGCTGAATTCACTCCGGAGTCGCACGAGAGATCGTGACGGGAGGCGCCCGTTACCGCGCCACTTGAGGACTTGAGAAATTCAGGTCGAACAAGGGTGGTACCACGATTAAATTGAGTCGTCCCTTCGGCATTTTGCCGGAGGGACGACTTTTTTATTTGGAAAAGGAGTGAGGAATATGCGTGAACAATTAGAAGCATTACGTGATGAAGCGCTGCAACTGGTCAAACAGGCAAGTACACAAAAAGAATTAAACGATGTCCGGGTGAAATATCTTGGTAAAAAGGGACCGATTACAGAAGTTCTCCGGGGAATGGGAAAACTTTCGGCAGAAGAACGACCGGTCGTTGGAGAAATCGCGAATGCCGTCCGCGGTGTGATTCAAACAGAACTCGAACAACGCCTTGTCGATGTTAAACAACAGGAAATGGATGCGAAATTAGCACTCGAAGCGATTGATGTAACACTTCCGGGTCGTCCGAAACAGGTCGGACAAGCACATTTACTGCAACAAGTGACGGATGAAATCGAAGATATCTTCGTCGGACTTGGTTATACGATTGCTGAAGGTCCGGAAGTCGAGCAGGACTTGTTCAACTTCGAGATGTTGAATTTGCCGAAAGATCATCCGGCCCGTGATATGCAGGATTCGTTTTACATTACGGACGAAATCTTGATGCGGACGCATACGTCACCGGTTCAAGCACGGACGATGCTCGCTTCAAAAGGAGAACCGATCCGGATTCTTTGTCCCGGAAAAGTCTATCGCCGGGATGAAGATGATGCGACGCACTCGCACCAATTCATGCAAGTCGAAGGTTTGGTCGTCGGCGAAGAGATTTCAATGGCAGACTTAAAAGGAACACTTGAAGCATTCGTTAAACAAATGTTCGGTGAAGCACGTGAAATTCGTTTACGTCCAAGCTTCTTCCCGTTCACTGAACCATCGGTCGAAGTCGATGTGTCCTGTTTTAAATGTGGCGGTAAAGGCTGCAACATCTGTAAACAGACAGGCTGGATTGAAATTTTAGGAGCAGGTATGGTTCATCCGCACGTGCTTGAAATGGCGGAATATGACAGTACGAAAATGTCTGGCTTCGCCTTCGGAATGGGGATTGAACGAATCGCCATGTTGAAATATGGTGTTGATGATATTCGCCACTTCTATACGAATGACGTTCGCTTCAGCGAACAGTTTTAAGGGGGAAAACAGATGTTAGTCTCAAAACAATGGTTACAGGAATTTGTTGATGTTCGTCAGAAGACAGGTCAGGAATTAGCTGACTTGATTACGAAAAGCGGGATTGAAGTCGAATCTGTCGAGGTGCGGGATGCTGACTTAAGTAATATCGTTGTTGGCCGTGTTCTGACGAAAGAAAAACACCCGGAAGCCGATAAATTAAACGTCACGACGGTCGATATCGGGCAAGAAGAGCCGGTTCAAATCGTTTGTGGTGCACCGAACGTCGATGCCGGACAAGATGTCATCGTCGCCCGTGTCGGAGCCCGTCTGCCTGGCATTAAAATCAAACGTGCTAAACTGCGTGGTGTTGTTTCAGAAGGAATGATTTGTTCGCTTGAAGAACTTGGATTTGAGAAAAAGTATATCCGTGAAGATGAACAGGATGGTATTCATACATTCCGTGAACACGTGACACCAGGGCAGGATGTCCTTGAATTACTTGGTCTGCATGATGAGGTATTGGAACTCGGATTGACGCCGAACCGTTCGGATTGTTTGAGTATGTACGGCGTGGCACACGAAGTCGCCGGAATCTTGAATTCGACACCTGTCTTCCCGAACGTGGAAGTACCAGAAGGAACGGCATCGACTGAAGTAACCGTTCAACTGGATTCGGAAGCCTGTACGTTTTATGCGGCCCGGGAAATTCGTGATATTACAATCGGTGAATCGCCATTATGGCTAAAAAACCGTCTGATCGCGAATGGAATCCGTCCCATTAACAATGTCGTTGATATCACGAACTTCGTCTTACTGGAGACGGGACAACCGTTGCATGCTTTTGATGCAAAAAAATTAGGACAACAAATCATCGTGCGCCAAGCAAAAGCCGATGAAACATTCCAGACATTAGATGAAGTTGAACGGACACTTGATCCGTCAATGCTCGTCATTACAGACGGCGAACGTCCGGTAGCACTTGCCGGTGTCATGGGGGGAGCGAACACGGAAGTTGATACAACGACGACTTCGATTATCCTCGAATCTGCTTACTTTGCACCGGCATCCGTACGGAAAACAAGCCGCGTGTTAGGTCTTCGTTCTGATTCGAGCTCGCGTTTTGAGAAAGGTGTCGACCCGCGTCGTGTCATGTTGGCACTTGATCGGGCTGCAATGCTGATTGCGGAACTTGCAGGAGGCACGGTATTATCCGGAACAGCCCAAGCCGGTACACTTCAACTGGAGGATCATCTGATTGAAGGCAGTGTCTCGTATATTAACCACCGTCTTGGTATGGAGATCGAAGGAACTGTCATGAAAGATTTGCTCGAACGTCTTGGTCTTGAAGTCGAGTTGTCAGCAGATGCATTGACAGTCAGTGTACCGACACGTCGGCAAGATTTAATGATTCCGGCTGATTTAGCGGAAGAGGTCGCCCGTCTTTACGGATATGATGCGTTGACGTCAAGCCTACCACGGGAAGCGAGTCGCGGTTTCTTACCTAAACGTAACCAGCACCGCCGTAAAATCCGTCACCTTCTTCAAGGCGCAGGTCTTTCACAAGCCATCACGTACTCCTTGACGAGTGAGCAACGCGCGATGCAATTCAATGAACAACAGGATTTGCATCCGGTTAAATTAGCGATGCCGATCAGCGAAGCCCGTTCGACACTCCGGACCTCGTTGATTCCGGGGTTGCTTGAAGTCGCACAACACAATGCGGCGCGACAACATGCAGACCTTGCCTACTATGAACTCGGAAGTGTTTATCTGCAACGTGATGCTTCGCTTGAAACCTTGCCGCTCGAACACGAAATGGTGGCAGGTATCATGGTGGGGCTGGCAGAGCAACACCGTGTGCACGGGACGCATGTCAAAGCAGATTTCTTCGTCATGAAAGGAATCGTCGAGACGCTCGCCGAGGCACTCGATGTCTCCTTAACGTATGAAGCTGCAGCCATGCAATCGATGCACCCGGGCCGGACGGCACGGATCTTCCTTGACGGTGAAGCAATTGGATTTGTCGGACAAGTTCATCCTGGATTATCGAAAGAAGAATACGGTCTGAAGGAAGTATATGTCTTCGAACTCGATGTGATGGCATTGCACTCAAAAGAAGCTCGTGTCTACCAAGAAATTTCACGTTTCCCATCGATGACACGTGACGTCGCGGTTGTGCTGAAGCGTGAAGTATCTGCGAGTGAAGTCGAAGCCGTCATCGTGCAAGCGGCAGGTCCTCTGTTGAAACAAGTGGAACTGTTTGATGTGTATACCGGTGATAACGTCGGAGCCGATCAAAAGTCGTTTGCGTTCTCGTTACGGTATCAGAATAAAGAACGGACACTCGTCGATGAAGAAGTCGCGACAGCGCACCAACAAGTAATCGAAGCTCTTCAATCATCGTTCGAAGCCGAGTTACGTTCTTAATCCCATAACACAACGTTCAACATGTACTCAAAAGTAAATGATTACCCGAAAAAGGGAGCTGGATGAATCTACATCCAGCTCCCTTTTGATACATACAGAAAATCATGAAGCAAGTTCTTGCTCATGCGGCGGTTCATTTCGTCGGTTGAAAATAAAGTAGATGAAACCACTTGTGAGGACGATGGCACTGCAAAATAAAAACATATTCGAGTAGCCGATTTTGGCTGCAAGACCCGACAGTAGTAATGCGCCGAGACCAAACCCGCTGTCGTAAGCCAAGAAAAAGGTGGAAATGGCTTTCCCTTTTTGGTGTGGTGCGGCATAGGTCAGCATCACCGTCTGGAGTCCTGGGAAAATCGAAGCCGATCCGATTCCGATGATGAGTGCAGCCAAAAGTAACCCGGGTAACGAAGGGAAAACTCCTAAAAGAATAAAACCGACACCATAAAGCAGGTAAGAAGGAAATAAAACGAAACCTGGTCCTTTTTGGTCAAACCATCTGCCGGCAAGCGGACGGATTGCCACCATGCCAAGGGCGACGAGGGCATAAAAGTAAGAGGCGTAGGAAATATGACCAATCGAATCTGTATACAGCGAAATAAAAGCCGCTGTACTGGAGATTGCGACACCGGCCAAAACAGTTGCAAGTAATAATAACGGACGAGATAGGAAAAGTGATTGATGAAGCCGGAATACCCGCGTATTCGGTACATGTTGACTCGTCAACGGCAAACGGATCATCAGAACGAGTGAAACGAATGCAAGCAATGCGACCGTGATGAAATAAAGGAAAAAGGCATCGTGTTGAATCAAACTGAGTCCAATGACCGGTCCGAGAACGGATGCGAGATTCATGGATAAAACAAAGTACCCCATGCCTTCACCTTGGCGGGTTTTCGGAATGAGTGTCGTTACGGCCAAGCTGATGGATGAAGACAACATCCCGAAACTAAAACCATGAAAAATACGGACGATGATGAGATATAAAAAAGAATTCAGAGGAAGAACCAACAGATACAAAACACTCATCGTTGTGAACAATACTGCTGAAATCAGCAACATCCGTTTGACATCGTGGCGATCAAGCCAATGACCAATTAATGGTCGGGAACAGACAGTTGCTAAAATGAAGCTGGTGACGACCCAGCCCAGTGCAGCTTGTGAAACATCAAATTGTTTAGCGGCAAGTAACGGAAGGGAAGCATTGAGTAGATAAAATGTAATGAACAACAACAGGTTAATCAATAAAGTCAGTACGTAATGACGATGAAATAAACGGTTTTTCAAAGGGAATCCTCCTGTTCATCCGGACGGTGTGTTGCCAGTAATTGTGTCATGACTGCTGCAATGATGGTTTGGTCGTCGACTGAAACAGCTTGCAGAAATGCACGATGAGCCGCCTGGACGGCTTGATCGATTTCACGATAAGTGTGACGGGCGGAAGGGGTTAAAGTAATCAGGCGTTTACGACCAGAACCCGTTCGCGTGATATAGCCCAACTCTTCGAGACGCGCAACGGTCTTTGTGACAGCTGGTTTTTCAATGACTAAGTATTTAGATAAGGCAACTTGCGAAACAGGTTCGAGAATGGCGACCGCTTTGATTAACCCCCATTGTCCGGTGTGTAACGAAAAAGGGAGAAGGGCCGCATCGATATCACGTTTGGCAAGGCGTGCTACTTTGGATAATTGTCCTAACAAATCTTCTTGAAATGTGTTCATATAAAAAACTCCTTTAAGTTAACTAGTTAACTTAAAGGAGTATACCGAATCGATGACACGATGACAAGTGATTTTTCTGAAGGAAACGGAAAGGACGGCTAACATGGAGATAATTGATGCAACTGGCAGTTGATTCGAGTGGTCGTCTTCCATCAATCAGAGGGTGGGGGGGAAAAGATTAGTTAAGCGTATTAAATGAAGGGTTTGGAATTTTTAAAAGCCAAAATGATCGGCTGTTAAAAAATAAAACGTTACAGCTTGCCGGAAATAGGGTAATTTTACGAAAAGAGAGCTGTTCTTCGATATTGGGCTGAATTCGTCGAATGATAGCATTAATTCTGATTAACAATACATGTTAAAAATTCGGAGATATACTCTTTCATTACTTAACTTATTTTTACCATCATCACCTGAAGTTTAACTGGAGATGAGATGACCTGTATTTTTTAGCGGCAAAACCGGTCTGAACAATGTCACCGTTCGCTTAAACTTAGGAGGAGAGAACATACATCATGAATCATCCATATAAACATCTGTCAGAATTGATTGCTCCATTCCAACTTACATGTGAAGAAAATCCCTCTATCACGAGTATCGCGACAGACTCGCGAGAAGTGACAAATGGGAGTCTGTTTATTTGTGTACGAGGCTATACCGTTGATGGTCACCAGTATGCCGAAGCGGCCGTTGCAAACGGAGCCGTTGCGATTTTAGCGGAAGAACCATTACATGGATTAGCCGTTCCGGTCGTCATATTACAGGATACAAAACATGCTGCAGGACAAGTGGCGGATTTGTTTTACGACCATCCGAGTCAAAAAATGCGGGTTTATGGAATAACAGGTACGAACGGAAAAACGACGACAACAAAATTGACCTATGATTTATTCCGTGCTGCCGGGCATAAGGCAGGGATGATCAGTACGATTGGTGCGATGATTGACGGAGAGATGATTGATACACCGAATACGACACCGGAAGCCATCATTTTGCATCGTCTGTTACATCAAATGGTCGAGCAGGGGGTCACGGATTGTATACTCGAAGTTTCTTCCCATGCTTTAATGGAAGGTCGCGTCGAAGGAGTACAGTTTTATGCAGCGGCGTTTACGAACCTGACCCATGATCATCTCGACTATCATGCCTCGATGGAAGAATATGCGGAGGCAAAAGCCTTGTTGTTTAAACAAGTCGCAACGGGCGGTGGTAAAGCAGTCATTCTTAATGAAGTCGATCCAGCGAGTCAGGTCATGGCGAGAGCAGCGGAAGGGGTACCTGTCACCTGGTATGCGACAAATGCCTTGTCGGCAGCACCCATCACGGTGGAATGGAAAGAAGAAACAGTCAGTGTCCGGATTGAGGGGACGGTGACTGAGGTTCCGGTCTTTCTTCTTGGGGACTTCAATGCGGCGAATCTTGCGGCGGCGATCGGACTGATGCAGGCAGGTGAAGTCAATATGTATCAATTGATTCGACACATACCGGAACTTCGTTTGCCCAAAGGACGTTTGGAACGGATTCCGTTCGAGGGGTGTGAAGTGTATATTGATTATGCACATACACCGGACGGGCTGGAAAAATGTCTGAAAGCATTATCTCTTCCGGATGAACCGTTATATCTGGTATTGAGTGCAGCCGGTGAACGGGATCGTTCCAAACGAGCAGTGATGGGACGTATTGCCAGTCAGTATTGTGATGGAATCATCGTGACGGTTCATGACCCGAGGCGGGAAAATCCGCAGCAAATCATTAAAGAGCTTCTGAGTGACATCGCTCCCCGGAAAATCATTACGTGTCATGAGTCACGAAAAGAAGCACTTCAGATTGCGGCAAAGATTGCATTGGCCGGAAAGCGGATGGTCATCGTCGGTAAAGGACATGAACGGTTTGAACAGATTGGGACGGAACATGTTCCGTTCGATGAAATCAAGATTTTAACGGATGAACTGATTCGATTATCTGGTCAAGAGTCTGCCATGTGAAAAACCGACCATTTTTGATTATGGTCGGTTTCTTTTCTCAGCTAAAGCTTCTGCTTTTTTCGTATTGGCAAAATGATATTTTGTCCATTCGTGTAAGCGTTCTGGTCCGTATTTTAACAAGAGGGAAGCAGCGACCTGGTCGACTTTAGCACCGGCTCCTTTCGGAATCTCTATGCCGGTCTGTCGGCTCAATTTGTCCATCTCTTTTAAGAAGATGGCCCGTGCTAGGATAGAAGCTGCAGCGACAGCGACATGTAACCCTTCTGCTTTCGTTGAAAAATAGACATTGTCTTTGACTTGTTTTGTTTCTCCGGAAAGATGTTTGTAATAGGTGGCCTTTTCAGCGAATTGATCAATTAAAATGGCTTGCGGCGGTTCTTCCAGTTGAGCGAGTAATCCATTAAGCGCCGCATTATGAAGCAGGGCGGTCATTTTGCCTTGTGTCATCGTCCGTTGCATTTGATTGTAATCCGGATTATGAAGGATACGATATTCATAAGGAATGACAGCATGCAGATCACGCGCAATCGTTCGGATTTCCGGATCAGAGACATTTTTAGAGTCACGGACCCCGAGCTCGCGGACCAGTTTGATTTTCGTGCTGTCGACATAAGCAGCAACGACGACTAATGGACCAAAAAAGTCACCTTTTCCGACTTCATCACTGCCGACAACCGACCAATTGGCAAATCCTTCAGGTAAAGAGCCGCTTGCCGTCGAAGCTGCTTTTTTTGTAACAGGAGAGCCATACCGGGCAGCGACTGTTTCTGCTTCTTGTCCTTGAAACATGACTTTACCTGAATTATAGACGGTCAAAATACATCCGGTTGTTCGGGCAGCGAAACGTGCATACGGCGGAGGAGAGACTTGATGACGTCCGAAATCTGAAATGACGGTGTCTTGTTTTTCTTTTGTTAACTTTAAAACGACTGTTCCCATGGCTTAATCACCCTTTCGGAAATAAGCATACCATCCTTAAGTCGGATGGTGGACTTCTTTTCCTATTTCAAAAATGATGGTACTATATGTATGAAGCAAAGTATGAGGAGGACAGGAAAATGGCTGATTCAGAAGGGTTGAACCGGACGACGATTCATATTGCAGGAAACGATTATACGATTGTCGGAACGGAGTCACCTGAACATGTACGCGAAGTGGGTCTCCTCGTGGATACAAAAATTCGTGAAATCAGAGACCAGGCACCACAACTCGACGTTCGACAAATTGCTGTCTTGGCAGCTCTCAATATCGGTAGTGATTATGTCAAAATCAAAAAGAATTTGGGTGAACTTTAAACATGATTTCTCTTGTTATCTTATTGTTTTTAGCTTTAGGTACGATGACGGGCGTCCGTCGGGGTGCAGTGTTACAGATAGGTCATTTATTAAGCTTGATTATCTCGTTTATCGTCGCTTTATCGTTTTACGATGAACTGGCCGAGAAGTTCAAGTTATGGATTCCCTATCCATCGACGCTAGATGATGCCGGAATTGATTTGACGATGTTTTCCATCCCGAGTTCAGTCGGTTTGGATGAAGTGTTTTACAAAGCCTTTTGGTTCATCGTCTTGTTTTTTGTGACGAAAATCGTGTTATCGATCATCATTGCGATGTTTGATTCGCTGACGAATATTCCGGTTCTCAAGCAGGTAAAAGGTCTCTTGGGTGGAGTCTTCGGATTCATCGAGATGTATATTTTCATCTTCCTGATTTTATTCTTGGCCGCCTTCGCGCCGGTTCAGTCGATTCAGGATGCCATTGCAAATTCGAGTTTAGCCTCGTTCATGATTCAACATACACCAGTGCTTGCAGATTGGTTGATGCAAAAAGTCGGTTTGATAAAATAACGTGCTCCCGTTGAATGGGAGCTTTTTTTGAGGGGAGAATTGAACATGCGGACGACACAAGATGCGATTCGACATTTGGAACGAATTTCAGTTTATCTCGAAGTGAAGGGGGAAAATCCGTTTAAAATCAATGCGTTTCGAAAGGCAGCGAGTCTGCTTGAAGCGGCAGAACTGGATTTCATGGCAATTGAAGACTTTACAGCGATGAAAGGAATCGGTAAAGGTACGGCGACGGTCCTTGAAGAATTTCGTGAAACCGGAACGAGTACAGCGTTGACAGAACTGGAGCAACAGGTGCCGGAAGGATTGATCGCCTTATTGAAGATTCCGGGACTTGGCGGGAAGAAACTCGCGAAACTGCATGAAGTCGGTGTCATTGATGCAGATTCCTTCGCTGAGAAACTGGCGGATGGTACAGTGGAAGCAATGCCGGGCTTCGGGAAAAAGACCGTCGAAAAATACAGTAAGGCACTGGAAACGTTCGAGACACGGCCGGAACGATTACCGTACGGTGTCATGCGTAAAAGTGTCAGTGAGCTGGAGCGGACGTTAGCCGGGATCGATCAAATTATCCGTTTTGAAGTCGGGGGTAGTTTCCGGCGTGCGGAAGAGACCTGTAAGGATCTTGATTTCATCATCTCGACAGATCAACCAAAAGAAGTGAAGGCACAATTGCTTGAAATTGAACAAATCGATGAAATCATTGCTGCCGGTGAAACGAAGGTCTCGATTGTTTTGAAGCGCGATGATGCGTACATTGCAGTTGATTTCCGATTAGTAGACGACTTGGCATTTGCTTCGACGTTACATCACTTTACGGGCTCAAAAGATCATAACGTCCGGATGCGACAACTGGCGAAAGAACGCGGTGAAAGCATCTCGGAGTATGGTGTCGAAACCAAGGACGGTCTGTTCCAGCCAAAAACGGAACAGGAGCTGTTCGCCCGTTATGATTTGCCGTTCATCCCACCGGAGTTGCGAGCAGGTCGTCTGGAGTTCGAAGCAGATTTAGACAAGTTGATTCAAGAGGCGGATATCAAAGCGGATGTCCATATGCACACGACATGGTCGGACGGTACGTTGTCTGTCGATGAACTCGTCGATGCCTGTGCGGCGCGGGGATATTCCTGGATGGCGATTACCGATCACAGTAAATATATGAAATTCGTCAATGGATTGACGGAAGAACGATTGCGGAAACAGCGTGTGGAAATTGAAGCGGTACGCAAAAAACATCCGGAAATGACGATTTTATGCGGCGTTGAGATGGATATTTTACCGGACGGATCACTGGATTATGAGGATGACTTCTTAAAAGAAATGGATTACGTCATCGCTTCGATCCATTCGAAGTTTGATCAGACGGAAGAGGAAATCATGCAACGGCTTGAAAATGCCTGCCGCAATCCGTATGTCTCTTTGATTGCCCATCCGACCGGACGCATTATCGGACGCCGGGATGGATATGCAGTCAACATCGATCGACTCGTCGAGTTGGCGGCTGAAACCGGGACGGCACTGGAGATGAACGCTAATCCCGGACGATTTGATTTAACCGCCTCGTCCCTTGCAAAAGCGAAGGCGGCAGGGGTTAAAATCATGATCAATACCGATACCCATCGTCCGGAAATGTTAGAAGATATGAAACTTGGTGTCCTGCATGCACGTAAAGCATATTTGGAGCCATCCGATGTCATTAATACGTGGACTGCAAAAGAAGCGCGTGCTTTTTTTGATCGAAAACGTTTAGGAGTGAAGTAAATGAATGCCAATGCACTACGTGTATTAGAATATGATAAATTAAAAGAACTACTCGCAAAACAAACAGCCAGTTCACTGGGGGCTCAATTTGTGCGGAAGATGGAGCCGGCGGAAGATTTCGAACATGTGAAATCGTTGCTTGCTTTGACGACAGAAGCGACGACAGTCTACCGGTTGCGCGACCGTTACCCGTTTGGTGGACTGACGGATGTCCGCAGTGAGGTAAAACGGGCGGAAATCGGCTCGGTCCTCTCGACCAGTGAATTGTTGGCAGTTGCCGACGTCGTCTATTCCGGACGTCAAGTGAAAGCCTTCCAGGAACGGTTGCATGAAGATCATCCGGATCTCCGATTACCGGCACTTGATAGCCGGATCGAGCAGATTACGAAACTGGTGGAAATCGAACAAGGGATTCGTCACGCCATTGATGATCAAGGAACTGTTCAAGACTCGGCAAGCGATAAACTTCGGTCTTTACGGAGTCAATTACGCTCCCTCGAAGGGCAGGTCCGCTCGAAAATCGACGGCGTATTACGCAGTAAGTCGAAGATGTTATCCGACGCCATCGTCACGATGCGGAATGATCGTTATTGTGTACCGGTCAAACAAGAGTACCGTCAAGCTTTCGGCGGAATCGTCCACGACCAATCGGCATCCGGTGCGACGTTGTTCATTGAGCCGCAAGCAGTCGTTGCCGCCAACAATGAAATTCAGGAAGCCCGCCTTAAAGAACGAGCGGAAATCGAACGGATTTTAGCTCAACTTTCAGCGCTGGTCGGCTCGGTTGGTGATTCACTTCGAATTAACGTCGACGTCTTGGCAGAACTTGATTTCATCATGGCAAAAGCCTTATATGGACACACGATTCGTGCCGTCGAACCAAAATTAAATGAAAATCGGCATATCGTCCTGAAAGAAGCACGGCACCCGTTCATTCCGGATGATGAAGTCGTACCGATCACGGTCTCGCTCGGCGGTGAGTTTACGTCACTTGTCATCACGGGACCGAATACCGGCGGGAAAACCGTCACGCTGAAAACAATCGGCTTACTGCAATTGATGGTCCAATCCGGTTTATACGTGCCGGCAGCGGATGAGACAGAGTTGAGTGTTTTTGACGCGATTTATGCGGATATCGGGGACGAACAGTCCATCGAACAAAATCTCTCGACATTCAGTTCCCACATGACGAACATTGTTTCGATGATGGGGAAAATTGATTTTATGAGTCTTGTCCTGTTTGATGAGCTCGGAGCCGGAACCGATCCGACCGAAGGGGCGGCACTTGCGATTGCCATCTTAGATGAAGTGAAACGACGCGGGGCACGTGTCGCTGCGACGACTCACTATTCGGAGCTGAAAGCGTACGGTTACAACCGGGAAGGCGTTGTTAATGCCTCGATGGAGTTTGATGTCGAGTCGCTCAGTCCGACGTATCGCTTGCTGATTGGTGTACCGGGACGTTCGAATGCCTTTGAAATTTCGAAGCGACTTGGGTTAGAGGACCGTGTCATTGATGCGGCCCGCGATCAAGTCGGAACGGACGCCCAGTCTGTTGAAACGATGATCGGACGACTCGAGGAAGCAAAACAACGTGCTGAATCCTTAGAGCGGGAATTGTTGCAGGAGCAACAACGATTAGTCGAAGAACGGGAAGAATTCGAGCGGGAACAAGCAGAGATTCATCAAGAAAAAAATGAAATCCTGGCCAAAGCAGAAGAAAAGGCGACGCGTGCAGTCGAACGGGCGCAAAAAGAAGCGGAAGCTGTCATCAAACGTCTGAAAGAATTACGTGACGCGGGAGCTGTCAAAGAACACGAACTGATTGAAGCCCGTAAACAACTGGAACAAGCGAAACCTTCCTTACAAGATCAACGGATTGCCAAGGTCAAAGCAAAAACGAATCAGGCTCCGGTATTTGCAAAAGGTGAAGAAGTAAAAGTGACGACGTTCAACCAGAAAGGATATATCATCAATCAAAATTCGAATGGTGAGTATACGGTTCAAGTCGGGATCATGAAAGTAAACGTGAAGCCGGGGGATCTCGCCAAAGTCGGGGAAGCGAAAACGGCTTCGAAAACTAAAAAACGCTCCGGTGGAACAAGCATTACGAAACAATCCGCTGCTTCAGCCGAACTGGACTTACGTGGTGTCCGCGTTGAGGAAGGGCTGGCGAAACTCGACCGGTTCATGGATCAGGCATTGTTATCCAACTACGAACAGATTCGTGTCATTCATGGTCTTGGGACAGGAGCAATGCGTCAAGGAGTACAAGAATATCTACGTGGCAACCGTCATGTCAAAACGCATCGCTTAGGCGGTCAAGGTGAAGGTGGACATGGCGTGACGATCATCGAATTGAAATGAGGCGCGGTTAGGTGAATATTTTTGAAAACGTCTATGTCTACACGACAGCTTTATATTCGGTTGCGGGACTATTGATCATCATGGGTCTGGCACTTTTTGAGTTGACAACCCGGTACCGAAACTGGGAACATATCAAGAGTGGAAACATCGCTGTGGCGCTGGCGACCGGTGGCAAGATCATTGGTCTGGCAAATATCGTTCATTTTGCTGTTCAAAGTGAGCAGCGTGTCGGGGCAATCTTTTTAGAGAGTGCCTTCGGATTTTTACTATTGATTTCGACCTATTGGATTTTTGAATTCTTAACTCCGAATCTTCCGGTCGACCGGGAGATCGAAAAAGGAAATATCGCTGTCGGCATCATCTCCTGTTCGTTATCGATCGGGATGTCTTATGTGATTGGTTCAGCGTTAGTGGGGTGAACAGGTGTTAGAACGATTAGCAAAAATCATGTTCGGTGTATCGATTGTCTTTTTGGTCGTCGGTCTGTTATGGATTTTTATGAATTAAAAGAACTGGCTCTGCCGAGTGATTATTCCGTACTGAGATTGATTCAGTACGGAATTTTTATTGGCAGGACACAAAAAAATGAAGGAGGAAACGACTATGAATGTCAAAAAAACCAATACGAATGAAATACGGCGGCGCGCCTTTGAAGCGATGCAACTGATTTCCTGGAAAGATATCTTTTGGGTCATCATCGGTTCAGCTATCCTGGCGTTCGGCATCAACTACTTCACGATTCCGAATGACTTGTCTGAAGGAGGATTGATCGGGATTACCGTCATCTTCTACTACCTGTATGGGTGGGATACCGGTTTAGTCTCGTTAATTGCGAATGCATTACTGTTTGTCGTCGGCTATCGCTTCTTAAGTCGGAAAACGATGATCTATTCTGTCATTTCCGTTGCAACGACCTCATTTGTCCTGTCGTCAACGGCGTCACTCGCAACGAGTTCCGACAGCCGGCTGATCGGGACGGTCTATGCCGGAATCTTGATCGGTCTCGGAATCGGTCTTGTCATCCGGGCAGGTGGAACGACCGGCGGTGGTGTCATCATCGCCCGGTTGATGAACAAATATCTGAATTTAGGAATTGCCGTATCCATGTTCATCATCGATGTGACGGTTGTCGGGGCGTCCGGATTTTTGTTCGGCGAAGAAACGATGCTGTATACGTTAATTGCCATCATCATCGGTTCGTATTTAATTGATTTGGTCAGTGAAGGATTGAATGTCCGGGAAGCCGTCACGATCATCAGTCACCGTCAGGAAGAAATCGCGACGATTTTGACTGAAACACTGGGACGCAGTGCGACCGTCATCCACAGTCACGGTCATTTTACGAAACAGAAAAACGACATGTTATACATGATTGTCGACAAACGTCAGCTCGCGCCATTGAAACAAATCGTCGAAGCGGCCGATCCGCGTGCTTTTGTCGTCATTCATAAAGTACGGGAAGTCATCGGAGAAGGATTTACGTATCCATCCCGTTAAATGTCTTAAAGCGTCAACCACGCGTGAAATCTCACGGGTGGTTTTTTTGGTATGTTTTGAAATACCTGTTATTTGGAAAAAATGAAATTTATTTTAACAGAAGACTAGCCGCTATGGCTGAATTACACGTATAATAAAAATGAATAGTAATTCAGTTACAGGGAGGGAATGGAATGGATTCAGCATGGTTAAAGGATTATCCGGCACAAGTACCTGCATCAATCGACTATCGGGAAGTACCGCTTTATCAAGCACTTGAAGAGGCGGCAGATGAGTTTCCGGAGCGGAGAGCCCTTAGTTTTATCGGGAAACGTATGACGTTTCAGGAAGTACGACAGGAGGCCCGGAGTTTTGCTCAAGTCCTGCAAGATGCCGGTCTTGAGAAGGGGGATCGTGTCGGTTTGATGTTGCCGAACTGTCCGCAGTATATAATCAGTTACTACGCAGTGCTGTACGCCGGTGGAATCGTTGTTCAAGTCAATCCGTTATATACGGACCGTGAACTGGAACAAATTCTCGTCGACTCAGGCGCGAAGATGCTCGTCACACTCGATTTGCTGTATCCGAAAGCGTCACGTGTCAAAGCGAAAACACGTTTAAAAACCGTTGTCACGACAAGTATTGCTGATTATCTGCCATTTCCTAAAAATAAACTGTATCCGATCAAGTCCCGGAAAGACAATAACATCATCATTGATACGACAGGATCGATTCCTTTTCTATCCCATCGCGGGAGTGGGATGATTGAACCGGTAAATATCGATCCAAAAGAAGATATCGCAGTGTTACAATATACAGGTGGAACGACCGGCGCGCCTAAAGGAGTCATGTTGACGCACTTTAATCTAAGTGCCAATGTCGAACAGATCAGTCATTGGTTCTATAAATATTCACGGGGAGACGGGAGAAAGCTATTGGCAGTCGTCCCTTATTTCCATGTCTACGGTATGACATGTAACTTGAACTTCGGTATGTTCAATGCATATGAACAGATCATTTTACCGAAATTCGACTTAGAACAAGTCTTGAAGACGATTGATAAAGAAAAACCAAGCCTGTTTCCAGGTGCACCGACGATGTATGTCGGATTGTTGAATCATCCAAAATTGAAAAAATATGATTTATCCTCAATCGAAGCGTGTATTTCAGGATCGGCACCGTTACCGGTTGAAGTACAAGAAAAATTTGAACAGGTAACGGGCGGACGGATCGTCGAAGGATATGGGTTGTCGGAAACAAGTCCGGTGACGCATACGAACTGTATTTGGGATAAGCGGGTTCCCGGAACAGTCGGAATTCCTGTTTCGGATACGATGGCGAAAATCGTTCAACCGGACGGAGAAACGCCGGCTGCACCAGGAGAAATCGGGGAGATTCTTGTCCGCGGTCCGCAAGTCATGAAAGGATACTGGAAACGTCCGGAAGATACGCAGGCTGTTCTCCGTGACGGATGGTTGCACACAGGTGATCTTGGATATATCGGTGAGGACCATTATTTCCGGATTGTTGATCGGAAAAAAGATTTGATCATTGCATCGGGATTCAACATTTATCCACGGGAAGTCGAAGAGATTCTATACGAACATCCGGCGGTCAAAGAGGCCGTCGTCATCGGTGTGCCGGACGCCTACCGTGGAGAAACGGTCAAAGCCTTTATCGTTTTGAAAGATGACGTGAAGGCGACAGAAGAGGAACTGGATCAGTTCTGCCGGAAAAGTTTGGCGTCATTCAAAGTGCCGAAGCAATATGAATTCCGACAAGAGTTACCGAAAACCTTCGTCGGGAAAATCCTGCGTCGTGTCTTAGTCGAGGAAGAACGGGCAAAACAACTGGAAGAAAGCAGTTGACAGCTCGAAATGGCATGATAGAATAAATATGAATGAACCATCATTCATTTTATGTGTTAGGAGATAGCCTTATGAAAAGAACGATGTCTAAGAGTGATCGCATCATTGATGCGGCAGTGAAGGTGATTGCGAAAAATGGTTACCACGGTGCCAAAGTAACAGCTATCGCGAAAGAAGCAGGCGTAGCGGATGGAACGATTTATCTTTACTTCAAGAACAAGGAACATTTGTTGATTTCCTTGTTTCAAGCCAAGATGGGCAGTTTCATCGAATATTCGGAAGCGCAAATCGCACATCATCAATCAGCGACACAACAACTGGCAGCGCTCATTGAAGCGCATCTTGAACAGTTGTCGGTTGATTACGATTTGGCCGTCGTCACGCAAATCGAGTTACGCCAATCGAATCAAGAGATGCGCCATAATATCGCAGCGGTTTTAAAACCGTATCTCCATCTGATTGATCGTGTGATTCGAAACGGGATGGAATCGGGAGAGTTCTCAAACGAGCTGGATTATCGTTTGGCACGGCAAATGGTGTTCGGCACGATTGACGAGGTCGTGACGAGCTGGATGGCGAGCGGGTTTAAATACGAGTTGCTCGAAACGCGTCATGGTATTCATCGCATGTTAATTAAAGGGCTGAGTTAAGCCCTTTTCATGAAAAACTTTTTGTAAGCGGATACAAAAATGATGGTGGTCAATAGAAGTTGATACGAGGGGGAACGAAGAATGGAAATCTACGTCTTGTTAAAGCGAACATTTGATACGGAAGAAGCAATTCAGCTCGAAAATGGTCAAATCGAAGAGGATGGTGCAGAATTCATCATCAATCCTTATGACGAATATGCAGTCGAAGAAGCGATCCGTGTACGGGATGCCCAATCTGGAACCGTGACGGTTGTCACCGTCGGACCGGAAGATGCAGACAAAGAACTGCGGACGGCGCTTGCGATGGGAGCAGATCAGGCAGTCCGGATTTCGATCGAAGACGATATTGAAGAAGCGGATCACTATTCGATTTCAGAAGTGTTGGCCGGATATCTCAAGGAACAGACGGTCGATCTGATCATCGCCGGGAATGTAGCGGTTGACGGAGGAAGCGGGCAAGTCGCTCCGCGCGTCGCAGAACTACTGGACATCCCGTATGTCACGACGATTACGAAACTGGAGTTAAACGGAACCGATGCTGTCGTAACACGTGACTCGGAAGGGGATACGGAAGTCATTAAAACATCGTTACCATTGCTCGTCACGGCACAACAAGGATTAAACGAGCCCCGTTATCCAAGTCTTCCGGGCATCATGAAAGCGAAAAAGAAACCACTCGAAGAACTCGAATTATCTGATCTTGAATTAGATGAGGATGAACTGGCACCCCGTCTTGAAACGGTCGAACGCTTTTTGCCGCCAAATAAAGCAGCCGGTAAAATTCTAGAAGGGGATTTGTCGACACAGGTCCAGGAACTCGCTTCATTATTACGCAACGAAGCAAAAGTTGTTTAAGGGGGAAGAAACGATATGTCAAAAGCACTTGTACTTGCGGAATCACGGGACGGGAATTTACGAAATGTATCATTTGAAGCAATTGCAGCAGCAAATCTAGTGGCAGATGAAGTCGTAGTTGCCTTAATCGGACAAAACGTAGCGGCAGATGCAGCACAACTTGCGACACGAGGCGCCCATCAAGTCCTTGTCGTTGAAGACGAGCGACTGCAGCATTACACACCGGATGGGTACGGACAAGTCTTCATGCAACTGCTGGATCGTGTTGCGCCAGACGTCATCGTATTTGGTCATACATCACTCGGTAAAGATCTATCACCGAAAATTGCAGCGAAACTGCAAGCGGGATTGATCAGTGATGTCACGTCGATCGAAGGAAGCGGAGCAGACGCTTCTTTCATCCGACCGATTTATTCGGGGAAAGCTTTTGAAAAAGTAAAGGTATCAGAAGGAAAAACGCTCTTTACAGTCCGGCCGAACAACATCGAACCACTCGCTGAAGGTTCTTCCGAAGGGACTGTCGAATCGGTAACCGTTGAGTTAAAAGATTTACGGACAATCGTTTCGGAAGTCGTTCGAAAAGCAACGGGCGGAGTCGATCTATCGGAAGCGAAAGTCATCGTTGCCGGTGGACGGGGGGTCAAAAGTTCGGATGGGTTTGCACCACTTCAAGAACTGGCCGATTTACTTGGCGGCGCAGTCGGTGCATCACGTGGTGCCTGTGATGCAGACTATTGTGACTATGCCCTTCAAATCGGTCAGACGGGTAAAGTCGTCACACCCGACTTGTATATCGCTTGCGGGATTTCCGGTGCGATTCAACATTTAGCTGGCATGTCGAACGCGAAAGTCATCGTTGCCATCAACAAAGACCCGGAAGCGAATATCTTCTCGGTGGCAGATTACGGAATCGTCGGCGACTTATTTGATGTCGTCCCGTTGTTAACAGCAGAATTCAAAAAAATGCTTGTCCATTAAGGCAGAGGAAGGGAAGCGAAGAGTAACTTCTTTGCTTCTTTTTTCGTGCTATGACTTGTCTGAGCAGTTTCGTTTGTTGTAAGGTAGGGCTGTGCTATACTCAAGTCAGTAAAAAGATGGGTTCGATAAATAAATCAAACCGATCTAAAAATAGGAGGTTTTTCTCAATGGCAATCGTACATGCAACTAGCCAATCGTTTAAAGAAGATACACAAGAAGGTCTCGTTCTCGTTGATTTCTGGGCAACATGGTGCGGACCTTGTCGCATGCTTGCTCCTGTTCTTGAAGAACTCGATGCAGACATGGAAAACGTGAAAATCGTTAAGGTCGATGTTGACGCTAACCCGGAAGTCGCTGGAGCTTTCCAAGTCCAAAGTATTCCGACACTCGTCTTGTTCAAAGACGGTCAACCGGTTAACAAAACAATGGGCTTCATGCCTAAAGATGCATTAAAAGAATTCGTCGAAACATCAAACTGATTCTAAGCACACATTCAAAAGGCATTCCGTCAATCGACGGAATGCCTTTTTTGAGTGAAATCAATTTAGCGGCGAACAAAGTTCAATCAGATGACCGTCCGGATCGAGCACGTAGGCAACAGTTTGCCCCCACGGTTTTTCAGTCGGAGGCAAGATGGTTTTGTGACCGGCCTTTTTAATCTGTTCATACAAATGAGCCACATCCTCCGTCACAAAACCGAGTTCCATCGATTGTTGAACGGTTTCGTCCGGAATTTCATAGGGAATGATGGAACGAACATCTTCTTTTGTATTGAAGGCAAGAATCGTTGATCCGGTGTCAAATTCCGTATAACTTCCATGCTCGGCTTTAATCGGAAGCCCAAGCAGACCGTGATAGAACAGGCGGGTCTTTACGGGATCAGTAATGTATAGAATCGTATATCCGTAACGAACCATGTTAACCCCTCACTTTCATCAATCAGTCTTCCAGTAATGAGGCAATGTCAGATGCCGGTGTCGGATAAGCAAAACTTGTTTTTTGCAAGGCGGAGCTTGGAATCCGGTGTTGCATCGCGAACGAAAAATAATTGGCCAGTTCTGCAGCATGGACGCCGATGAAATGTGCCCCGAGAATCTGATCGTCTTCCCCGATCAATACTTTGGCCCGGGCAAAGGGATCTTTGATTCGGACATTTGTTTGCCAACTCGAGGTATCAATTAATTTCCCGCGGTATCTTGTATTGTTTTGTTTTAGACTGGCCTCCGTCTGCCCGACTTTTGCAAGATTCGGCGTGGTGAAGACGATACTCGGTACAGGAAGTAACTCCAGTCGGCGCGTATTACCTTCAAGCATATTACAGGCCGCAAGACGTCCTTCCGTCCCTGCGAAAGGAGTCAAGGCAGGGTTTCCGCTGACTGCGACATCACCCGCTGCATAAATGTTCAGAGCGGAAGACTGTAAATAGTCGTTCACATGGATTCCTTTTTCTTCGTAAACAACACCCGCTTTTTCCAATTGTAAATGTTCGATGCTTGCGACACGACCTGTCGCATTCAAGACAACATCAGCTTCTATGCGTGTTCCGTCGGAAAGCGTCAACGTCGTGTCCGAGTATGATACGGCTTCCGTTTCATGAAGAATCTGAATACCGAGTGCTTGTGTCGCTTCGAGTAAGACGGAAACCAATTCTTGTTCAAATTGTTTAAGTGCACTTGAACGAAGAAGAATCGTCACTTCGGCACCGGCGATTCGTGCCAGGTGAGCAAATTCAAACGAAATGTATCCTCCACCGATGCAGACCAGGCGACGGGGGACATCCCGTAATTCCAGAAATTCATTACTGTTGAGGAAACGTTCGCTTCCGGGAACGGACAGCTCGCGTGGTCGAAGGCCGGTCGCAATCAAAAATTGTTCGGCCTCCAACTCGATATCATCAACCAGAAGCTTTTTATTGGATAGAAAACGCGGTTCACCGTGATAGTAGTCAATACCCAAGTCATCATACCGATTTCGGGTTTGTTCCGGGATGGCGCGTGTGTATTCATTTTTCCGTTCCATCAGTTGGCGCCAGTCAATGGATACAAGACCTTTTAATCCATATCCCAGCAGACGTTCGACGGCATCCTTTGCTTCACTGCCGGTGAGTAGAATCTTTTTAGCATCACAACCGCGTTGGGCACAAGTCCCGCCCGGTGTGAAATTTTCGATGATGGCGACGTTAAGTCCTTTTTCAGCAAATTTATAAGCCGCTTGGTTCCCGGCTGAGCCTGTACCTATTACAATGCAATCGTATGTACGCATTTTTTATCCCCCATGTGTCATAATCAATGTATGATATTTACCCTATAACGTAAAACTAGAAACGGTGGAAGGAGACATTTTTGTGAGTCATCAAGAACATATTAAGGCGAAATTATCCCTTTTACCTGACGAACCAGGCTGCTATCTGCATAAAAACCAATTCGATGAGGTCATTTATGTCGGAAAAGCCAAAAATTTAAAGAACCGTGTCCGGTCTTATTTCACCGGAGCGCATGATTTAAAGACAGAACGGCTTGTTGCAGACATTCGTGATTTTGAATACATCATCACCGGAAGCGAACTCGAAGCCTTGCTTCTTGAGATGACGCTGATCAAAAAACACGATCCGAAATACAACATCATGCTGAAGGATGATAAATCCTATCCGTATCTTAAAATTACGAATGAGACGTATCCGCGTCTGATTACGACCCGTAAATTAAAAAAAGACGGCGGACATTACTTTGGTCCTTATCCGAACGCCTATGCTGCGAACGAAACGAAACGTCTGCTCGACCGATTGTATCCATTGCGAAAATGTCAGCCGATGCCGAAGAAATTGTGTTTGTATTATCATATTGGTCAATGTCTCGGCCCTTGCGAAATTCCGAACCTGGAAGGCGTTCAAAAAGACATCGTTTCGGAAATCCGCCGTTTCTTGTCGGGAGAAACAAAAGACCTGGTCCAGTCATTGCAACAAAAGATGAGTGTTGCAGCGGAGGAGATGGAATTCGAGCGGGCAGGGGAGTTACGTGACCAAATTCGGGCGATTGAATCGATCATGAATAAGCAAAATATGATTACAGCAGATTTGACTGCCCGGGATGTCTTCGGGATTTATGTCGATAAAGGATGGATGTGTGTCCAGGTCTTCTTCCTGCGCGGTGGAAAAATGATCGAGCGCGATGTATCGCTGTTTCCGATTTACGGAACACCGGCAGAAGAGCTCGAGAGTTTTATCGTTCAGTTCTACGAAAAAAATATCAAGCCCAGCGAAATTTATGTACCGCCCCTCGTCAATCAGATGTTGCTCAAAGAAGCGCTGAACCTGCGTGTCCATGTCCCGGTGCGAGGGTCCAAACGTAAATTATTGGATCTTGCGACAAAAAATGCGGAAAATGCAATCGGCGAACGGTTCGAACTGATTGCCCGTGATGAAAAGAAAACCGTTCAGGCCGTCCAGGAACTGGCCGATGCGATTGGTATCCATCCGTTATCGCGGATTGAAATCATTGATAATGCCAATATCCAAGGTGCTGATGCCGTCTCGGCACTCGTCGTTTTCGAAGACGGGAAGCCGCTCAAAAAAGAATATCGCAAATTTAAGATTAAGACCGTCAAAGGACCGGATGATTATGAATCGATGCGGGAAATCGTCCGACGGCGTTACCGACGCCTTCTGCTCGAAGGAGCTCGATTACCGGATCTCGTTTTGATTGATGGTGGACTCGGCCAATTAAATGCGGCACTTGAAGTCATTCAAGATGAACTGGGGTTATCCCTGCCGGTCGGCTCACTGAAAAAAGATGATAAGCACCGGACGAGTCAATTATTGTTCGGGGAGGGCGGACAGTTGATTGAACTGCATCCGCGTTCGAGCGCGTTTTATCTGTTGCAACGCATGCAAGACGAGGTCCACCGATTTGCCATCACGTTCCACCGGTCATTGCGCTCAAAAGGAATGACCCGGTCGTTGCTTGACGATATTCCCGGAGTGGGGCCAAAACGCCGTCAACAGTTGATCCGCCATTTTGGATCGATGCGGAGTTTGAAAAAAGCGAACATCGAACAGCTGACGGAAGCGGGCTTACCCGTTAAGTTAGCAGAGACGGTTGCGGAATATCTCAGTCAGACGAATGAAGAATAAAATAAAAAAAGAAACGCGCCATTCCCTCGGATTTCTGATAGAAAGCGAGAGGCTGGCGCGTTTTTTATAGTGGTCCTTCAGATTAAGTTAAAGCATTGGTTTTAATTGTTGATATATTTTTCGTAGAACGAACCGAAGTCTTTTTGATTCCATTTGTAATAATGACCCTGTAACCAGTCGAACGACTCTTGCGATAAGTCTTTGAACGTTTGCGGGACATTCATGTCGCCTTGGCGAAGGCCGCCGAGAATCGTCACGGAATGATTCAGTGAACTGTTGGCGAACTCCAGCATTTTTTGTCCTTCGTATTGCTTCTCGGCAATCGCAAGAAGTGCTTTGTAGAGATCCTTCACGTGTTCGAGCTGTTTTTTATCGACATCAATCGAGTAATGTTTTCCACCGATTTCAAACTTGATTTCGACATCAAGATCGACCGTACCGGCCGTTTCAAACATGACATGACGAATCGGATAATGCGCATATGGATAACGGTAGAGAACACGTTTTGAACTGACGGCACTTTCGCCATCAAGGTGAACAAGCGCTAGGTTCGTAAAACAATATTCATCTGTTTTCGATTTGATTAAAAAATAAATTTTTTCGCCGTCTTCGTGTAACACATAATCATCTGCGGCGGCCTTATCAAAATCGTCCGGGTGAATCACTTGCCCAATATCACTGAATCCTGTTAAATCGGCTGCTAGTTTCTTGAACATAAAAAATTCCTCCTTTGGTAGATGCGACTGAGTATTGATACGGCAATCAAACTAAAAAGGTTTCATGTTTCAAGAATTCGGGGTTTGCCTTCAAACTCCTGTCCGGATTTCAAAGTGAACGTTCAATCGGATCTTTTGGATCCATCTCAATCAAAATCTGCACGTGGGTTTTATTTAATTCAGCGTATCCTTCCGCCACACAACCATGCAGTCGGGAAAATTGTTCTGCTAAAAAGCCGGCTTCCAGTTGAAAATAGCCTGCAGGACGGTCGAGGCGTGTCGATTCGGGCGGTGTTAGTACAAAACTCAAGGAGTTTCCTTTTTGTTTTTTTAGTTCGAGATGTCCCCAACCCGCTTCGTAAAAAAAGGGAGCCGCTTCTTCGGCACTTAAGACCGGGAATTCGCGTGCCAGTCGCTTGCCTGCCCAATAGATGACATGGCGATAATCTGTTCCTAATAAATCCATCAGCACATAGTCGCGAATCAGTTCGATTCCGAATGCGGAAGAGGGCGTTGGTACTGAATCCATCAACAATCACTCCTATCTCTGAAACTATTATAGCGGGGTAATTCTCCTCGGTCATTGTTTTCCTGAAAAAATTTGCAGTTATTTGCAGTTAAATGCAACGGCTCGGGTTGTCTTATAAAAAGGACAGGAGTAGAATAAGTGATGAAAAGACGAATTTCCTTATGAAAGCGCTTTTCTACCAAAATGCGCCAACGTTTGATTGGCAAACAAAAGGGGGGATTTGGATGGCGAATCATCGTGATTTCGTGGGGCGTAAAATACACTCACTGCTCGGCGTCATTCCAATCGGGTTATTTTTACTTTCTCATTTTACGACGAACTATTTCATCGTTCGTGGGGAGGAAGACTTTAATAAGGCTGCGGAAGTCGTGGGGAGCGTTCCGTATCGGTTGTTCTTGGAAGTGTTTGTCATCTTCATTCCAATCATCCTGCACGGTATCTACGGTGTTTACATCGCATTTACAGGTTCCGCGAATACAGGTCGTTATACATACTTCCGGAACTGGATGTATGTGCTACAACGCTTTTCAGGTATTTTCCTCGTCGTGTTCATCACATGGCACGTTTGGGAAACACGGATTGCAGCAGCAATGGGTACGGCAGTTGATGCGAGTATGATGCAAAACATCGTCGATAACGGATTCATGCTTGCCTTCTACATCGTCGGAATTTTAGCGACGACGTTCCACTTGGCGAATGGTCTCTGGACGTTCTGCATCACATGGGGAATCACACAATCACCCGCTTCTCAAAAAGCGATGTCTTATGTGGCAGCCCTCGTATTCATCGGATTATCGTTTGTAGGCGTACGCTCGATCTTGACGTTTGCAGGCGTGTTGTAAGGAAAGGGGAACTAACAACATGGCGAATAAGAATCTTGTCATCATCGGTGGAGGACTCGCCGGTTTGATGGCTACGATAAAAGCAGCAGAACAAGGTGTACCCGTAAAGTTATTCTCACTTGTGCCGGTCAAACGTTCACACTCCGTTTGTGCGCAGGGCGGAATCAACGGGGCCGTCAACACGAAAGGGGAAGGTGACTCACCTTACCAACATTTGGACGATACGGTATATGGCGGCGATTTCTTAGCCAACCAGCCACCGGTTCAAAAAATGACGGAAGCAGCGCCGAAAATCATCCACATGTTCGACCGGATGGGCGTCATGTTTAACCGGACACCGGAAGGATTACTTGATTTCCGTCGTTTCGGAGGAACATTACATCACCGGACGGCTTATGCCGGTGCGACGACAGGTCAACAATTGTTGTATGCACTCGACGAACAGGTCCGTAAGTTCGAAGCGCAAGGTTTGGTAGAAAAATATGAAGGATGGGAATTCCTTCGTGCAATCATCGATGAAGAAGGTATTTGTCGCGGTGCGGTATGTCAAAACTTACGTTCGATGGAAATCGAAGCGTTCGCAGCTGACTCGGTCATTTTAGCAACAGGCGGTCCGGGGGTTATCTTCGGAAAATCAACAAACTCGGTGATCAACACAGGGCAGGCGGCGGCAGCTGTCTACCGTCAAGGTGCCATTTATGCGAACGGCGAGTTTATTCAGATTCACCCGACAGCGATTCCGGGGGATGACAAACTGCGTCTCATGAGCGAATCAGCACGTGGTGAAGGCGGACGCGTCTGGACGTATAAAGACGGTAAGCCATGGTACTTCCTGGAAGAAAAATATCCGGCTTACGGAAATCTTGTGCCGCGTGATATCGCGACGCGCGAAATCTTTGATGTTTGTGTCAATCAGAAGCTTGGTGTCAACGGGGAAAACATGGTCTATCTTGACCTTTCCCACAAAGATGCAAAAGAACTAGACGTCAAACTGGGTGGGATTCTTGAAATCTACGAAAAATTCGTCGGAGATGATCCACGAAAAGTACCGATGAAAATCTTCCCGGCAGTCCATTACTCAATGGGTGGATTATGGGTCGATTATGATCAGATGACGAACATCCCGGGCTTATTTGCATCCGGTGAGTGTGATTACTCGATGCATGGCGGTAACCGTCTCGGAGCGAACTCGTTACTGTCTGCCGTATACGGCGGAATGGTCGCTGGACCGGCAGCCATCGCTTACATGAATGATCTCGATCAATCTGTCCACGAGATGCCGGAAGAAGTCGTCGAAGCGCATAAGATTGCAGAAATCAACCGCTTCAACGACATCCTCGCGATGGAAGGTACGGAAAATGCGTATCAAATCCACCGTGAACTCGGTGAAGTCATGACCGATAACGTCACGGTTGTCCGTTACAATGATAAACTCGAGCAAACGCTTGAGAAAATCAAGGAACTCCGTGACCGCTTCACACGTATTTCGGCAACGGATACAGCACGTTGGAGCAACCAGGGCGCATCATTCATCCGTCAACTCGATCATATGCTTGATCTTGCGGAAGCGATTACGCTTGGAGCCCTCAAACGGGACGAGAGCCGTGGTGCGCATTACAAACCGGACTTCCCGGAGCGTGATGACGAACGGTTCTTGAAAACAACGATGGCCCGTTATACGAACGGTCATCCGGAAATCTATTACGAAGAAGTCGATACATCATTGATTCCACCACGTAAGCGCGACTACAGCAAGAAGTCGAAGAAAGAGGTGAAGGCATAATGGCGACACCACTCGAACAGAAAACGAATCAAAAGCCGGTTCAATTCATCGTCCAACGTCAGGATGGACCGGATGGTAAAGCGTATGATGAAGCATTTGAAGTCCCTTACCGCCCGAACATGAACGTCATTTCGGCCTTGATGGAGATTCGTCGTAATCCGGTCAATGCAGCCGGAGAAAAAACGACACCGATCAACTGGGATATGGGCTGTCTCGAAGAAGTATGTGGCGCGTGTTCAATGGTCATCAACGGAACGCCCCGTCAATCATGTACGGCGCTCGTCGATAAACTCGAGCAACCGATCCGTCTTCAACCGATGCAGACGTTCCCGATTGTCCGTGACCTTCAGGTCGACCGTCAACGGATGTTTGATGCCTTGAAGAAAGTCAAAGCCTGGGTACCGATCGACGGTACGTATGATTTAGGTCCGGGACCCCGTATGCCGGAAAACAAACGCCAGTGGGCATACGAACTTTCGAAATGTATGACATGCGGCGTCTGTCTGGAAGCGTGTCCGAACGTCAACGACCGGTCGAACTTCATCGGACCGGCAGCACTTTCGCAAGTCCGTCTCTTCAACTCGCATCCAACCGGTGCGTTCCACAAAGAAGAACGTCTTGAAGCTTTGATGGAAGATGGCGGAATCATGCAGTGCGGAAACGCACAAAACTGTGTTGAAGTGTGTCCGAAAGGGATTCCATTGACAACATCAATCGCAGCAATGAACCGTCAGACGACATTGCACTCATTCAAGAAATTCTTCGGCAGTGACGAAGGACGTACGGGTGAAGCAGTTAGTCATTAATACAAAAACGTAAAATTAAAGAAGGGGCGATGCTCCTTCTTTTTATAGTTTAAGGAGGAACTGATTGTGCGTGTACCTAGCTATATCAATGATTTAGATTCATGGTTGGAACAGATGAAACACGGGACGCGGCTTGATGTCGCGGTCCGGTTCGCTGAAACCGACGCTTACGGTCATATGAATAATCGAGTTCCCTTCGTTTATTTCGAAGATGTCCGGACTCTGATGCTTGAGGAAACGGGCTACTCGCTTGCTGACGACGGCATCGTCGTCGTCGCGGATGCCCAATGTAACTACATCCGACAAGTCTATCCGCGGGCCCGTCTTGCCGTCTACGCCTATCCTGTCCAGGTCGGAACGGCTTCGTGTGATGTGCATTACGCAGCGTTCAACGAACAAGAGGAATTGATGTTTACCGGTCGGACCTCGATGGTTCAGATTGATCGTTCCGGGAATGCCTTTCCATGGAATGAAGCCTATAAAAATTCCTTGCAGAATCGATTCGAATCCGTTATCATTTGATAATGAGTTCACATATTCGAAAACGACTCACTAGTACGTTATTAGTGGAGGGAGATTTCTTAATCATGGAAAAAACATTCAAAGTCATCGCGGATTCAGGCATTCATGCTCGTCCGGCAACACAACTCGTCAACACAGCTTCTAAATTCCAATCAGACATCAACTTGGAATACAACGGAAAGACTGTAAACCTCAAGTCGATCATGGGTGTTCTTTCACTCGGAATCGCAAAAGACTCAGACATCAAAATCGTTGCAAACGGTGACGATGCTTCTGAAGCTATCACGACTCTTTCAGATATGCTGACAAGCGAAGGTCTTGCTCAGTAATCCTTTATCGTACATTCTTGGACGCCGGTCTTGCACCGTCGTCCTTTTTTGTTACCATATGAGATGAGAGGAAAGTGAGGGGAACTCGTGAATAGATCAATTGGAGTATTAGATTCTGGGGTCGGTGGATTGACGGTCGCACGTGAATTGATGCGTCAGCTGCCCCATGAACAAATCATATATGTCGGAGATACGTTACGGTGTCCGTATGGTCCCCGGCCGGAAGAAGAAATTCGTCAATTTACGTGGGAGATGATTGATTTTCTTGTCGCCCAAGATGTGAAATTGATTGTCATCGCCTGCAATACGGCGACAGCCGTTGTCCTGAAGGAAGCCCGGCAAAAATTATCGATTCCAATCATCGGTGTCATCGATCCGGGAGCGCGGGCTGCGGTTAAAGTCACACGTTCGAAACGAATCGGCGTCATCGGTACGAAAATGACGATTGAAAGTAACTCGTATGAAAAAGCATTACGTCATGTTGAGGGACAAGTCGTCGTCGAATCGCTGGCCTGTCCACCGTTCGTTCCGCTTGTTGAATCATCCCAGACAAGTGGACCGTATGTGGAACGTATCGTCGCGAACACTTTAAAACCGTTGCTTTCGTACGATATGGATACACTGATTTTAGGATGTACACATTATCCACTGCTTGCAGAAGTCATTGGACGAGTCATCGGACCAGATGTCCAGCTGATTTCTTCAGGAGACGAAACCGCACTTGAAGTAAGTGCTTTGCTTGATTATAACGGCATCACATCAGCACACGATACCGTTCCGGAGCATGTCTACCATGCAACCGGAGATACACGCTCTTTTGAACGAATCGCCAGTGACTGGTTAAATCAACCGGTCCAGGCAAAACGGTTAGTGTTAGGAACGGAGGAAGAAAAATGCGTTTAGATCAAAGAGCACGGACGGAAATGCGGAAAATTCAGCTGGAGACGGGTGTCAATAAACATGCGGAAGGATCCGTACTGATATCGGTCGGGGATACACGCGTCCTGTGTACCGCGACGGTCGAAGAAAAAGTACCGCCCTTCCTGCGCGGGAAACGACAAGGATGGATCAATGCCGAATATGCGATGTTACCGCGGGCGACAGCACAACGGACAGGCCGGGAATCCGTTCGAGGCAAGCAGACAGGACGGACGATGGAAATTCAACGATTGATCAGCCGGGCATTACGGTCTGTCGTCAATCTTGAGAAATTAGGCGAACGGACGGTTTGGATTGATTGTGATGTTCTTCAAGCGGATGGTGGAACCCGAACAGCGGCCATTACAGGTGGTTTCCTGGCGCTTGTCTTAGCGGTTGACGGGTTGATTCAAAGCGGGAAGCTGACGGATACACCAATCAAAGAAGGCATCGCGGCCGTTTCGGTCGGGAAAGTCGGAACGGAGTTATTGCTCGATCTTTGTTATGAAGAAGACGCAACGGCAGATGTCGACTTGAATCTCGTCATGACATCGTCCGGAAAAATCGTTGAACTGCAAGCGACAGGGGAAGAAGCAACCTTTTCTCGCAAGGAAATGCTCGATATGCTCGAACTTGGGGAAAAGGGTATTGAAGAACTCCTTCATGCGGCGGAACAATCATTAGGCGCCTCGTGGTGGTATGTCGGGGAAGAGGTGGAGCACGGATGAAAATTATCGTAGCAACGAGAAATCCCGGGAAAGTCGGTGAGTTTCAGGCGATGCTTGGAAGACTCGGATACGACGTTGAATCCTTACTGGATTATGAGACGGCGCCTGAGACCGAAGAGACCGGATCGACGTTTGAAGAAAATGCAGAATTGAAATCCAAAGAGGCAGCTGCCTATTTTGGTCATGCCGTACTGTCGGACGACTCCGGGCTTGAAGTGGATGCGTTAGACGGAGCACCGGGTGTCTACTCCGCCCGTTTTGCAGGAGAGGACAAGTCAGATGCTGCTAATAACGCATTGTTGTTAGAAAAGTTAGCGGACACACCGGCAGAACAGCGAACAGCCCGATTTGTCTGTGCGTTGTCACTGGCAAAACCGTCGGGTGAAACATTGACTGTCCGTGGGACGATGGAAGGACGGATTGGATTTGAATTAAAAGGAACAAACGGTTTTGGTTACGATCCGTTGTTCCTCATTCCGTCTTTGAATCAGACGGCGGCCGAATTAACGAAAAGTGAAAAGGCGGCCATCAGTCATCGTGGACAAGCGTTGCGAAAACTTGAAGCGACATTAACTACTTTTTTGGGAGAGTGATTTTAAATGAAAGCGTTAATCGTAAGTGACAGCCATGGTCTCGATCAGGAACTATTGACGATATTCAACCGCCACCAAGAAGCGGATGTTGCCTTTCATTGCGGTGATTCCCAACTGACAAGAGATGCCGAATCGTTATACCCCTATCGTGTTGTGAAAGGGAACTGTGATTATGGGAATGATTTTCCAGACGACGTCGTTGAAGAGCTAGGACCGTTTCGTGTCTTATGTGTTCATGGACACCGGCAAGACGTCAAGTACAGTCTTGATCAATTGGTTCACCATGCTGATCAGAAAGCGGCAGCAATCGTCTTATACGGTCATTCGCATGTCGCGAAAGCCGAGCAGCGGGACGGGAAATTATTTATCAATCCGGGCTCGATTCGGATGCCACGTCATCGCCCGGAAAAGACATATGCCTTGTTGACAGTAGAAAACAATCAATTCGCAGTCGACTTTTATGATCTGACAGGCGAAAGAATTAATGCCTTACATCTCGACGGGACACTTTAAAAAGAGTTTTTACGAATGTGATTGACACGAAAGAATTGTTTTAGTATAGTTTATTCGTGTTGACACGTCTCAATAGCTCAGCTGGATAGAGCAACGCCCTTCTAAGGCGTCGGTCGGGGGTTCGAATCCCTCTTGGGACACTATAATTAAAATAGAGACTTCCCTTATGAGGGAGGTCTCTTTTTTTTATCCATTTTTTCGGGTATACTTAAGGTATCATGAACTTGAAAGGGATGATAAGGATGTTAAAGAGAATGAGTGGAATCCTCGTCTTGACAGTGGCTTTAGCCGGCTGTAGCGAGGTTACGGATACAGTGGATAATGCAAAACAGCAAGTGACAGAGGTAAAGAATAGCGTCGATTATGCAGGTCAGTTGCAAGACATTGCCAAGGATACGTCGCAAGTGACATCTGAGTTATCGACGAAATTGGACCAAGCGGCGACAGAAGCACGCGATGCGGCGAATCCGGAACAAGCCCTGGATCAGCAGATCGAACAATTAAAAAATGATGGAACGGTTCAACAGTTAAACGAAGAATTGAACCAGATTGATGAACGGCTTGCAAATTTAGACAGTCCGCCAGCCGAATTGAAAAACTTAAGTGAAAAACTTGAGCAGTACGTGAATCAATCGGAAGACATCACACGATTGTTGGAAACGGATGTCTCCTTGGATACACTTAACAAAATGGGGATCGAACAGGCAGGGCAATTACAGGAGGCCATCTCGAACTGGACGTCTTTGCTTGACCCGTTCACAAAGTAAGACAGATATGAAAAAGGTGGGATGACTGTGAATCAGTCGCAATCACGTTGGATGGAACAACCGTTGGAAGACGAACGCAAGCGGCTCGCCGGTTTAAGCCAAGACGAGTTGGCAGCTGAGATCGGGCAATTGGAGGACTTGAAGACAGAAGAAGACGTTCTCTATGTACTCTACACGATTCAGGAAGCTTTTTTGACAACTGAACATGGTGTGGAAGCTTATTTACAAATGACAGATCCTTTTCTGGATGTAGACGGTGTCGAACAACTTATCGCGCTGTTCATGTATGAAAAGGGAGAGCGGTATTCGTTTAACATGGCTTTAAGGACGGCCTCTCCCTATCTTCCTTATGGTCTTGCATTAAAATTAGACGAAATGGCCCAGTCGCTTTCGCGTAAGAAGGGGAATGCGCGGCAAACGGATGATTCCTCCTATGTGAAGATCCGTGAGACATCACCTTTGGACGCAGACGAAGGTGACTGGGTCGAGCTTTACCGGCTCGGGACGATGGAGGAACAGTTTCGTTCGATCGGACAAATCGATGTAAGAACGAATCCTTCTTTCGTCCACTATATCGTTGATGACTACTTCACGGGAGAAGATGTCAAAGAACAGAGTGTTCTCGTCATTCAGGCGTTCCTTCCACAACTGCCTCAGCATGTGGATCTGTTTCCGGTGCGGATATCCATTCCGTCCATCCGGGTAGAGTATGTCTTTGAAAATCCGGATCAACTCGACAGACATGTGGCGAGACAGGCGATGGAACTACAGGCTTTTAGTGAGGAGACGTTTAAGTTAAAACGAATGGATCCGTTCAAGGCACTGTTGTTCATGAATTGGTATCAAATCGTCTTTCCAAAAGAAACACTGGAGAGGGATGACGGCTGGCAGAAGTGGTTGGAGGCGGTCGATGAATTGGCAGAACTCGACTTCATTTCGGAAACACCACCATCCGACTTGAGTGAACAAGCTGAAAAGATTTATCAGGCTGTTCATTTCGTGTTGCCGGAAGGGAAACAGTATGAGCAGGCATTACTTCTCTAATTCAAGAGAATGCCTTGTTCAACAGTGGTAATCCTCAGAACGATTGTGCTATAATGTGACTTGTTGTACACACACGTACGCTAATTGACATTTTTGGAGGGACTCAGCATGACTGCAAAATGGGAAAAACAATCAGGTAGCCTCGGCGTTCTCACGTATGAAGCGCCTGCTGAAGCATTTGATAAAGCGGTAGACCAAGCGTTCAAAAAAGTCGTTAAGACATTGAACACACCAGGTTTCCGTAAAGGAAAAATGCCACGCGCAATGTTTAACAAAATGTACGGCGAAGAAGCACTTTACCAAGATGCACTTGATATCTTATATCAAGACACAATCGAAGGTGCTGTCGTCGAATCTGGAATCGAGCCAATCGCGCTTGATAACATCGACGTTGAAACACTCGAAAAAGGAAAACCAGTTGAGTTCAAAATCACATTCGTGATTGAGCCGGACGCAACACTCGGTGAGTACAAAGGTCTTGAGTACACAGCAGTCGAAACAGACGTTACAGACGAAGATGTCGATGCTGAACTCAAAACAATGCAAGAACGCGGTGCAGAGCTCGTCGTTAAAGAAGACGGCGCGATCGAAAATGGCGATACAGTCGTATTCGACTTCGCAGGTTTCGATGGTGAAAACCAATTCGACGGCGGTACTGCAGAAAACTACTCACTCGTCATCGGGTCTGGAAACTTCATCCCAGGATTTGAAGAGCAGATGGTTGGTCTTAAATCAGGCGAGCAAAAAGATATCGACGTCACGTTCCCAGAAGAGTACCATGAAGCATCACTCGCTGGAAAACCAGTCGTATTCAAAGTAACAATTCACGAAATCAAAGCACAAGAACTTCCTGAATTGACAGATGAGTTCGCTAAAGAAATGGACGAAGAAGTTTCTTCTCTTGATGAGTTGAAAACAAAAATCCGCACACGTCTTGAAAACACACGCAAACAAGAAGCAGATGCTTCAATGCGTGATGAGTTGGTTGAAGCAGCGACTAAAAACGCAACAGTCGATCTTCCAGAAGTCATGGTTGAAAACGAAGTTGAACGTATGGTCCAAGAATTCACACAACGCATTCAGTCACAAGGAATTGACCTTAACATGTACTTCCAGTTAACTGGAACAACTGAAGAGGCGATGCGCACTGAAATGAAAGAACAAGCAGAAGAGCGCGTTAAAGCTCGTCTCGTTCTTAAACAAATCGTTGCAGATGAAAAAATCGAAGTCACTGAAGAAGAAGCGCAAGCTGAACTTCAATCGATGTCTGAACTCTACAACATTCCTGCAGATCAACTCGAAACGATGCTTGCACCACAAGGCGGATTGGATACACTTAAAGGTGATCTTCAGTTCCGTAAAGCAATCGACGTTCTCGTTGACAACGCAAAAGCAAAATAAGCAAACAACCGAACAGGATCGACTTCAAGACCAATTTCTGGTCTTGAAGTCGATTTTTTTGTACGATAGGTCAAACAAGGACAAACAAAATTATATTTTTCAAATCAAACTGTAAAACGCTCATCCAAGATTTGAAAGAGTTTCCTTGTTCATGCTACAATCATAAATAGTAAAACGTGAGAATAGATGCGAAACGGATCTATACAAATTCCACGTTAAAGGGGTGGACCTTTATGTTTAAATTTAACGAAGAAAAAGGTCAGCTAAAATGTTCTTTCTGCGGAAAGACACAAGAACAAGTGCGCAAACTTGTTGCTGGACCTGGCGTATACATTTGCGATGAATGTATCGAACTCTGTAATGAGATCGTCGAAGAAGAGCTTGGTACAGAAGAAGAAGTCGAACTGAAGAACGTACCAAAACCGCATGAAATCCGTGCGACTTTAAATGACTATGTCATCGGACAGGAAAAAGCGAAAAAATCGTTGTCTGTCGCGATGTACAATCATTATAAACGGATCAATGCTGGTGGACGTGCTGACGACGTAGAATTGTCTAAATCGAACATCGTCATGATTGGACCGACTGGTAGTGGTAAAACACTCCTCGCACAAACGATGGCCCGTATTCTGAATGTTCCGTTCGCAATCGCGGATGCAACAAGTCTGACGGAAGCCGGATATGTCGGGGAAGATGTTGAGAACATTCTTTTAAAACTCATTCAAGCTGCTGACTATGATGTCGAAAAAGCAGAAAAAGGTATCATCTACATCGATGAAATCGATAAAATTGCCCGTAAATCTGAGAATCCATCAATCACACGTGATGTCTCAGGTGAAGGTGTACAACAAGCGCTTCTGAAAATCTTAGAAGGTACAGTTGCGAGCGTTCCGCCACAAGGTGGCCGGAAACATCCGCATCAAGAATTCATTCAAATCGATACGACGAACATCTTGTTCATCGTCGGTGGTGCCTTTGACGGGATCGACCAATCGATTAAACGTCGTCTTGGTAAAAAGGTCATCGGATTCGGAAACGATTCTGAGAACCGTAACCTGACGCAAAAAGAAATCCTTGCGGCTGCTTTACCGGAAGATTTGCAGAAATTCGGATTGATTCCGGAATTCATCGGACGTTTACCTGTCATGGCGACACTTGAGCCGCTTGACGAAGAAGCGCTCGTTCAAATCTTAACAAAACCGAAAAATGCACTCGTCAAACAATACAAAAAAATGCTTCAACTGGATGATGTCGAACTCGACTTCACAGATGACGCACTCGTTGAGATTGCGAAACTTGCAATTGAACGGAAAACAGGAGCACGTGGTCTTCGTTCAATCATTGAAGAAACGATGCTTGATATCATGTTTGAGATTCCATCACGTGAAGATATTGCGAAAGTCATCATCACAGCGGAAACGTTGACTGGAAAACGCGGTCCAACGCTCGAGTTGAAAGATGGCACAATTGAACATGGTAAAGAAAAAGAAACGGCGTAACACCGTGACAAATCGGCTCGGAGGCTACTTGTACGCCTTTCCGAGTCTTTTTGTTTAGGAGGAGATTTTTGATGAAGACAAAACAATATCCATTATTGCCACTACGTGGTGTCGTCGCATACCCATTAATCGGCCTGACGATTGATGTCGGGCGTCCTGTCTCGCTAAAAGCATTATTGGCGTCGAAAGAACATGAAATTGATCTGGTCGTCGTTACGCAACGTGATCCGGAAGCAGAACCATCTGTTGACGGCCTGCATACAATCGGTACACTTGTTCAGATTGCAAAAATGAGTGAGCTTGGCAACGATACGGTCCGCGTGCGGGTCATCGGTAAAGAACGTGTCCGGATTGATCAAGTAACGGAAACGGACGAAGGGTACCAAGCAAATATTGAACCGATTGAAAAAGCCGACATCAAAGGGGCGAAGCAGGAAGCGCTCGTCCGTCTGATCAAGGAACAGTTCGGGCAATTGGTATCACGCATCAAAGGAATCGGGACGGACGAACGGCGTCGTTTTGAAACATATGAACGACTCGACTCGTTGACGGATTATATCGCTTCGAAGTTACCGATCGACATTGCCAAAAAACAAGAATTCCTGGAAGAAAATGATCCGGTTGAACGCGGGGTCATGCTTCTTGATGTCATGAAACATGAATATGAAGTCGTCGAACTGGAACGCGAAATGCGGGAACGGACGAAAAAGACGATTGAACAGTCGCAACGTGAATATTATTTACGGGAACAACTGAAGACGATTCAACAGGAACTCGGTGGAGAAGCAGTCTCGGCGGAAAGTGACGCTGTAAAATACAAAGAAAAATTAGCAATGCTTGATTTGTCGGAAACGGCAGTCGTTAATATCGAAAAAGAAATCAACCGTCTTTCCGTCGTACCGGCAACGAGTCCGGAACATGGTGTAATCCGGAACTACTTGGAGTGGTTCTTTTCGCTTCCCTGGAACGAAGCGACCGACGACTTCCTGAACGTCGAAGCCGCATCGGAACAGTTGGATGAAGATCATTATGGATTGGAAAAAGTGAAGGAACGGATTCTTGAATACTTGGCGGTCCGACAGTTGACCGATTCGTTACGCGGACCGATTTTATGTCTGGCCGGTCCTCCGGGAGTCGGGAAGACGTCGCTGGCACGGTCGATTGCTACAGCGCTCGAGCGCAAATTCGTTCGTGTCTCACTTGGTGGAGTCCGTGATGAAGCAGAAATCCGAGGGCACCGCCGGACCTATATCGGAGCCATGCCCGGCCGCATCATTCGCGGCTTGAAACAGGCCGGAACGAACAACCCGGTCTTCCTGCTCGATGAAATTGATAAGATGGCAAACGATTTCCGGGGCGATCCGTCTTCAGCGATGCTCGAAGTGCTGGATCCGGAACAAAACAACAGTTTTTCCGATCACTATATCGAAGAACCGTTTGATTTATCAAACGTCCTGTTCATTGCGACCGCAAATGATGTTTCCAATATTCCGGGACCACTGCTTGACCGGATGGAACTGATTCAAATCGGCGGCTATACGGAACAGGAAAAAACAGAGATTGCCATCCGGCATTTATTGTCAAAACAATTAAAAGAGCACGGCCTGAAAAAAAGTCAGCTGACGGTTAAACCGGATGCCTTACAAGAGGTCGTGCGGCGGTATACACGAGAAGCTGGTGTGCGGAGTTTAGAGCGTGTCATCGGTGCGTTATGCCGAAAAGCGGCGAAACAAATCGCGATGGGCGAAAAGAAACGGGTCACGGTCACAAAACGTAATTTACCTGACTTTTTAGGCAAACCGATTTACCGTTACGGTCAAAGTGAACTCGAAGATACGATTGGCGCGGTGACCGGTTTAGCGTATACTGCATTTGGGGGCGATACACTGACGATTGAAGTGAGTCTCGCTCCAGGTAAAGGAAAATTGCAGTTAACGGGGAAATTAGGAGATGTCATGCAGGAGTCGGCTCAAACGGCGCACAGTTTCGTTCGGGCGAATGCGGAAGCATTTAAGATTGATCCGAATTTTTATGAGACACAAGACATCCACATTCACGTTCCGGAAGGTGCAGTCCCGAAAGATGGTCCTTCGGCAGGAATTACGATTGCGACAGCATTGATTTCCGCCTTGACGAAACGCCCTGTGCGGCGAGATGTCGGGATGACCGGAGAGATTACATTACGGGGACGTGTCTTGCCGATTGGTGGTCTGAAAGAGAAGTCACTCGCCGCGCATCGTGCGGGTCTGACGACGATTTTGATGCCGCAGGACAATACACGTGACATCGATGACATTCCGGAAACGGTCCGGGACGGCATTCGCTTCATACCGGTCGCAACAATGGATCAAGTGCTCGAACATGCATTAAAAGGAGAGTAACATGAAAATTTATAAAGCAGATTTTATTACGAGTGGTGTCAATCCGGAGCATTATCCGGAACCACTCCTTCCAGAGGTGGCACTCGCCGGACGTTCGAACGTCGGAAAGTCGTCGTTCATCAACAAACTTGTTCAGCGAAAAGCACTCGCCCGCACATCATCAAAACCGGGTAAAACTCAGACGTTAAACTTCTTCAATATTAATGATGAAGTCATGTTTGTCGATGTACCCGGCTACGGATATGCGAAAGTTTCAAAAACCGAGCGTGAGGCATGGGGCAAGATGATGGAAAAGTATTTCACGACACGTGAAATCTTAAAAGGGGTAGTCCTCCTCGTCGATATCCGTCATGAACCTTCAGCAGATGATGTTATCATGTATGATTTCCTGAAATACTACGATTTATCGGTCATCGTCGTAGCAACCAAACTCGATAAAATCAAGCGTGGTCAACGTGATAAACAGATTGCGGCGATTAAACGGAAATTACAGTTTGACGGGCAAGACACATTTATTCCCTTTTCTTCGGAAACAGGTGAAGGTGTCGACGCAGCATGGGAAGCCATCTACCGTCACTTATAATGCAAATGACTTGAAACGACTGCCTAACGGTAGTCGTTTCTTTTTTTATCCAAAATATACCTTTCAGAAATAAGCAGTTCCCATATATGCGATAGATTGTTTTCACGTTACAATAGAAAAAAACAAAAGTACGGAAGGGACGTGTAAAGATGAAGCGATATAAATGGATCGCAATGATAATTGTCCTTCTGATTTTGACACCGCTATTGATTTGGTTTGTACAAAAAGAACGTATGTTAAACGTGGTCTTATTTGATTATACAGTGGGAAAACAGCAACGGGAGCATGCAGGAACGACCTGGTTATTGAATCATTTGAAAATCACGAAGGATGAAGGAAAGAATTATACATACGCGGATTATGTAAACCGTTATGACGGGACGCAAGGCGAAACGATGCTCAAACAAGCAGCCAAGGCGGATGTCCTGTTGTTTACGGACACGTACGGGAAATCCTATACGGTCGATGGTAAGGAACAACATCGTGGCGGACTGACGGCTGAGGATGTGGCACTGGCGACAGACGCGATTTCAAAAGGAAAGACAGTCGTCGCAGAGTTTAATACAGCAGCCAGCCCGACGCCATCCGATCGCTCCAATGCGTTTCGGCAATTGTTTGGTACGGCATGGACAGGATGGATTGGACGCTTTTTCCCGGACTTGACGAAATTACAGGGACTCGATCAGACGGTCATCGATAAATTGAAGCTTCAGGCAAAAGATAAAACATTTAAATTGTCCGGACCGGGTTATGTCTTTATCAACGATTCGACGGAAGAAGTCTTTTTCGTCAATGATGAGACACCTCTTGTATACACATGGGATAAAAACCAGGGCCAGGCGAAGGATGAAGTCCGCTACAATTACTGGTTTGAAGTGTTGGAGCTTGACGGTGGCGAACAACAGGCGCATTTCTCTTGGAATCCGTCAAAGAAAACACAAGCCATGTTGCGTGAACGACAATTGCCACTGGAATTCCCCGCATACGTCAAACAGGGTAGCGGTCATTATTTTGCAGGTGATTTCACAGATGTGGCCGATATTCCCCGCTACTATCGTTATGCCGGTCTTGACTGGTTCCGCAAGCAATTCATTTTGGATAGTGCAGACAGCGAGACCGCCTTCTTTTGGAAAGTCTATGCACCGACCATCAGTCGTATCTTAAAGGAAACGAAAGTCGTAAAACAGCAGGCGGTACAAGTTAAGCCGTTAGCACAAACAAAAGTCAACAATCAGACAGTCCGGACACGGGCACGCTCTGGCCAGGATACACTTGAGATGTATCAAGACGGAAAATGGAAACCGTATTTCGTTAAAGGGGTGAACGTTGGACTCGGTCGTCCCGGTGCTTTCCCTGGAGAACACGCCATCAGCCGGAATGAATACGACCGGTGGCTGAAACAGATGGGCGAGATGGGCGTCAATACGATCCGGATTTATACCCTGCATCCTCCCGCTTTTTATGATGCGTTAAAAGCTTACAATGAAACGGCAAAAACACCGATTTATTTAATGCAGGGCATGTGGGTCGAAGAAAAACCGTTCGAGGAATTAAAAAATGCCTTTGAACCGAAATTTTTGAAGATGACGGATACGGAAGCGAAGCGGATGGTCGACGTGATTCACGGGAATGCGGTCGTCAAAGAAGTTGTCGGTCATGCTTCCGGAACCTATACGTCAGATGTTTCGCAATACGTCTCGGCATTTGTGTTCGGGATTGAATGGTTACCGGATGCCGTCATCGGAACAAACAAAAAGAATAAAGGACTTCGGTACGACGGAAAATATGTGACGACGACAAAAGAGGCATCTCCGTTCGAGTCGTGGTTAGCCGGTCGGATGGATGCTGCGACGCAACATGAGCTCGACACGTATAAAACGACCCGGCCGATCGCAGCAACGAACTGGCCGACGACGGATCCGCTTTCACATCCAGAGGAAGTGGAAGAAGAACAGGATTTAGTATCGATTGATTTCAATCATATCCAGGCCACAAAAGACTTTGCAGGCGGCGTCTTTGCCTCGTACCATATTTATCCGTACTATCCATCGTTCATCAAGGAAGAATTTGGACGGAAAGGGGATACCGGCTCAGAGTCGTACAGCCGGTATCTTAAACGGATGAAAGACTATCATGATATGCCGTTACTTGTTTCCGAATTCGGTATTCCGAGTTCGCGCGGTAAAACTCACCTTGGACCGAATGGATTTGATCAAGGGCATGTCAGTGAAGAAAACCAGGGAAAACTTGTGGCGAAGTTGTATCAAGACATCGTTGAAACGAAAATGGCCGGCGGACTCGTCTTCATCTGGCAGGATGAATGGTTCAAACGGACGTGGAACACGATGGACTACGATGATGCCAACACGCGTCCGCGTTGGTCAAATGTTCAAACGAGCGAACAGCATTTCGGAATGCTCGGTTTCTTAAGAGCCGATATTACGATTGACGGAAAAATGGATGACTGGAAAGGGTATGCGCCAGTAGCGAAAAACGACGATCAAGCCATTTACATGACATCAGATGAAGCCTATCTGTATGTCCGGATTGACCGGAAAAAAGCGGAACCGACGACACTCGCCTTTTCGACGAAACCGAACGATGGCAACTTACAAGTAGGACCGTTGAAACTGGAAGAAGGAGCAGAATATCGTTTAACGATTGCCGATCAAGCACGGCTGGACGTCGATGAACGGTATGACATCTTCCGCTACCATTACGGATTGAAAAAACCGTTTGAGATGGTCAAACCACCATCCGATCAACAAAACAGCGGAAACTTTAATCCGATTTACCAAATGCTCGACTATGCAAGACGGGACCCGGTCACTAAAAAAATCATCAAGCCGGCCGTGAAGTGGGACACCGGCATCTTACATGAAGGACCACCGGAAAGTATCTTGACCGATATCTCCGACATGAAGCGGAAACAAATCGAACTCCGGATTCCATGGATGTTAATGAACATGCGCGACCCAAGCAAACATGAAATCATCGGAGATTTTTGGAAAGACGGGCTCGAAGCGAAGATGATCACGGAAGGGATTGAAGTGACCGGTCAAATCGGGACGACACGAATTCCGGAAAAAGACCGTGGTTTTTACAATTGGTCGGAATGGACGAATCCGCAACAGCGTGAAGCGTTGAAACCGGTTTATCAAACGATGCAACAAGCATTTAAAGAAGGAGTGAGATAAATGCGCCGGGAAGAGATGTGGAAATTAATCAATGCAACAATCGAACCCATCGATCAAGAAACAAGCTCATCGCATATCTTGTCCGAACAGGACGTAAATGAGTCAACATCAGGAGTCATCTTCATTCATACAGTCGGTGTGATGCCGGAAACCGTCAATGATTTAATTCAAGAAGGGCGATGTGCGAGAACGGACGTGTCCTATGCGGATGTCATTCTCGCCAGTCGACCCGTTGAGGAAGAACGAATTCCTGTCGTCTATCTGAATCCGGACGTGAACGATGCCTTGTTCTACTTGCTTGAGAACGCACGGGAAATCGTTCCGGCTGATTTAGACAAGAATGTCCTGTTGGACCGGATCGTTCGGTATAAACGTGTTCAACGTGTCATCGATGCGGTAATCGTCACGGATGACCCGCATCTCAGACGATTGCTGGAACGCGAATTGACGAAAAACTTTGAAACCCTTTCCTTGTACGAACGGGCAGAAGTATTTTTGGAACAGCATGTGGCGACACGTCCGTATCTGTTGGTGTTCTCATCTGCACTCCCGCGAGCTGACGGACTTGAGTTATTGTTACGCGCGAAACAGGAAACCATCGTTCCGTTTCATGCCATCATGATTTCGATGTACAACCGGGAAAGAGACCATGTGCTGGCGATTGAGCGTGGGGTCGACGGCATCATGACCTTGCCGCTCAAAGTCGAAGAGTTTCGGGCATGGGTCAACAGACTAGAGGAGGTCCGCGGATGAAATGGATTTTAGGTTTCATCGTCCTTCTGGTCGTCCTGCAGATTGGAGCACTCGTGTACCTCGTGATTCAAAAACGCAAACGGGCCAAGCAGGAAGACAGCCGTTTGACATGGCAATTACATTTCCGGGACGAACTATATGATTTTGCGACAGGTGAACAATCTGACATGCCGAAAATCTTATCCGGAAACGAAGACTTGGTCGAGCTCGAACTGTTTGCCTTTACGAATCTGACAGCGACGGTTTCCCATCAAGAACGGGTCTACCAATACGTCGAAGCAAAGCTGTTGCCGTACTATCATAAACAAATCCGGCACCGGCGGATCGATCGTCGCTTGAACGCATACGAAGCAATTGCACAATTCCGCTTAAAGCCGGTCGCAACTGAACTGCATCAAAAGCTGCATAAATCATTATCGCGGGAAGAAGAAGATGTCATCATCCGGACGTTGGTTTCGATTGCTCCGGAACTGGCCATTGAAGAAGCGAAACAAAAAAGCGATATCAGTTTTTTTGGAGCCGTCCTGGCAGTCGGACGCAGCAAAGACTTAACATTGTGGATTCAAACGTTTGACGCGTTGACAGAACCCTTTCAGATGGCGATTCTCCAGTTGGTTTATGATCGTGACGAAACACAGTATGCAGAGCTGGCACGAACGAAAACGACAGATGCCAATCCGGAAATCCGGAAACGGGCACTCCGGGCGTTGACGCGTGTCGGTCTCGAAGAAGACTGGCAACTCTATATGCCCTATCTTGAGGATGAGACGAGTTGGGTCGAGCAGATGTTGGCCTTGCGTTTTTTAGAAAATGTGGCACCGAAAGAGTCCGTCGACTACATCCTGCCGTTTGTCGGCAGTCGTTCCTGGTGGGTGCGGACTGCAGCATTTGACGCCTTGCTTGCCTGTGGTGGTCTCGAACAGCTGGCGCTTGTCGCAAAAGATCATCCTGACCGTTATGCCAAACAAAAAGCGACAGAACGGTTAGCAAAGGAGATGAAACAACATGTTGTCATCTGAAATGATTCAAAATATCATCAACGTTTTATCCTGGACTGTACTGGTTTATATGATTCTCGTCATCATTTTCTATTCATCGTTGTATCTGATTTCGGCGCAAATGGTCCGGAAACAACGATTCAGACGGAAAGAAAGTTCCTATCTTCCGTTAATGCGTTCCCTTTATACACGACCGGTCAGTATCCTTGTCCCGGCTTACAATGAAGAGTATACGATTGTCACCAGTGTCCAGGCTCTGCTGGCACTCGATTATCCGGAACATGAAGTCATCGTCATCAATGATGGATCAAGTGACGGGACAATGGACGAACTGTTTAAGACGTACGAGTTGGAAAAGGAATTACGCTTTCCCCGGATTCTGATTGGATCGCAACCGGTCAAACAGGTTTACCGTTCCCGAATCGATGCCCGTTTGATCGTCATCGACAAAGAAAACGGGGGCAAGGCGGATGCCTTGAACGCCGGAATCGATTACTCGAGCTATCCGTACTTCTGTTCACTTGATGCAGACTCGATTCTTGAACGGGATGCTCTCCTGAAAGTCATGAAGCCGATTGTTGAGTCCGATGAAGATGTCATTGCGACGTGCGGTTCGATTTTCCTCGTTAACGGTTGTACGATCGAAGGCGGCGAAATCGTTGAGATTCGGACACCAAAACAACGGATTGTGTTGATGCAGATGATTGAGTACTTCCGTGCCTTCTTATTCGGCCGCCTCGGACTCAGCCGCTTTAATATGTTATTGATCGTTTCCGGCGCTTTTGGATTATTTCAAAAGTCTATCGTTGTTCAAGCTGGGGGCTACAAAGAAGGGCTGGTCGGCGAGGACATGGAACTGGTTGTCCGGCTTCACCGTTACATGAAAGAAAACAAGATTGATAAACGGATTGAATATGTTCCGTCACCGGTTTGCTGGACGCAGGCGCCGGAGACAATGGAAGTCTTACGCTCGCAACGGAGCCGGTGGCACCGTGGACTGGCTGAAACATTATGGACGCATAAGCGGATGATTGGTAATCCGCGCTACGGGTTCGTCGGAAGTGTCTCGATGCTCTACTTCTTTTTGATTGAATTATTGGGTCCGATCGTCGAACTGATCGGTTATTTCATCATTCCATTAAATCTCCTCGTCGGAACGCTTAATTTTGAGTTCGGGATCGTTCTGCTGACGGTGGCTCTGCTGTATGGCTCGTTGTTATCGGCCGGGGCTGTCCTGCTTGAAGAATGGACAATGCACCGCTTCAAAAACGTCAAGGAATTGATCCGATTATACCTGTGGTCACTGACAGAATCGTTCTGGTACCGGCCGATCCTTGTGTTTTTCAAATTGGGTGGGTTAATTCAGTTCATGACGGGACGCGGGCAATGGGGTAAGATGGAACGACAACGACTGGATGAAGTCGTAACAGAAGAAGCGAAAGAAAAAACAAGTTGATTGTAAACTCGTAGGAGGACTGTTCGTGGATTTACTTCGAAACAAATGGTTTAAAGCCTTACTTTGGATTTTAACGATATTCTTAGTCATCTGGGTCGGAACAAAAATCTCATTTTTATTTCAACCGATTAAAGTGATGTTAGCCCTGATTTTCCCACCGTTGATTATCGCCGGTATTTTTTATTACTTCACACTCGGGATTGTTGATACACTTCAAAAGCGAGTCAAGAAGCGGGGTCTTGCTGTTTTAATCGTCCTGCTCGGATTTCTCGGTGTCATCACGATTGCCGTGGCATCCATCGGACCGATTCTGGTGGAGCAAGTCTCCGATTTCGTAACGAGTATTCCGAATCTGGTCGTCGAACTGCGGGACCAGACGCTGAACCTCCGGGATCAGCTGATGAACAATCGACTCATTTCCAACTGGGTACATGAAAATACCGATTTGTTTGATAAATGGACGAATGAAGCGACATCTTATATTGGTACATTATTCAAGTCGGTGTCTACATCTGTCGGGACGATTTTCAGTGTCATTTCCTCTACCGTGCTGATTATCGTGCTTGTACCATTCATTTTGGTCTACATGTTACTTGACGGTTACAAGTTTCCGAACTCAGTCGTCAAAATTTTACCGAAAAGCTATGAAACGGAGACACGTAAAATTCTTCATGACATGCATGTGACAGTCAAACATTACGTGAACGGTCAAGTCATCGTCTCGTTGTGTGTCGGTCTCATGTCGCTGATCGGATTCTTCATCTCGGACATTCAATATGCGTTGCTACTGGCGCTGTTCTGTACGGTCACGAATATCATTCCTTATCTCGGACCTTATATCGGTGCTGTTCCTGCAGTCATCGTCGGATTCATCGATGATCCAATCAAAGCGCTCTACGCGATCATTACGATCGTCGTTGCTCAACAGATTGAATCGAATCTGATTTCGCCTTACGTTCAAGGGAAGACGTTGAAGGTCCACCCGTTGACCATCATCATCGTTTTACTTGTTGCCGGTAAAATCGGCGGGATCATCGGTGTCATCCTAGCGGTCCCGACCTATGCCGTAACCAAAGTCGTCGTTCAAAACATTGCCCGGATTTATCGTCTGCGCCAACAAAAGTTGGACGTCCAGATGGATGAGTCGCGGATCATTACCGATTCGACGAAATAAGAAATTCACAACCCTCTGCTGACGATGAAAGCAGAGGGTTTGTACTTTGAAGCTGAGAGGGATAAGGTAAGAAGATAAGTTTCACAACTTCGACTCATTTTAGTTTATAAATTGATTGGAATCTTTTTTATAATGGTTATAATGTAGAGTAGAGAACGAAAGATAGATGAGAATGAAATCTTTGGACGTAAGGGGTAGAGCGCATGCATATCGTAGTTGTCGGTTTAAATAATAAGACGGCGCCTGTATCAATCCGCGAACAAGTCTCATTTGGGGAACATGAGATGAAGGGAGCGGTCGTTGCGCTACGTGACGAAAAAAGTATTTTCGAAAGCGTCATCGTTTCGACATGCAACCGGACGGAATTATATGTTGTTACGGATCAGCCGCATACAGGGCGTTATTATACAAAACGTTTTCTGGCGAACTGGTTTGGTTTGACGATGGAAGAATTAGAGCCGTATTTGTTCATTCACGAGGGATTTGACGCGATGAAGCATCTGTTCCGGGTGACGAGCGGACTCGATTCGATGATTGTCGGCGAAACACAGATTCTTGGGCAAGTGAAGACAAGTTTCTTCACGGCACAAAAACTCGAGACAACAGGAACGGTTTTCAATAAATTGTTTAAAGAAGCGGTCACGCTTGCGAAACGCGCGCATGCTGAAACGGGAATCGGTGAAAATGCGGTGTCGGTCAGCGCAGCTGCCGTAACGTTGGCGGAACAGTTACTTGGATCGCTTGAAGACAAATCCATCGTGGTCATCGGTGCCGGAGAAACAGGCGAATTGACGACACTTAACCTGTATGAAGCGGGTGCCCGTGATATCACCGTCTTTAACCGGACGCTGGCCAAAGCCGAAGAAGTGGCGAATCGTTTCGAAGGATCCGCACATTCGATCAATGAAATGCAATGCGGTCTGCTTCGGGCTGACATCGTTATTTCTTCAACCGGAGCAAAACGGGCAATCATCAAACGTGAAGACATTGCTGCAGCACAATTGTTCCGAAGTGATCGTCCCTTCCTGTTGATCGATATCGCGGTTCCGCGTGATATCGAACCGACGGCAGGTGACTTGCCGGGTGTTCATTTATATGATGTCGATGATTTGACGTCGATCGTCCAGCAAAACATGGCAGAACGAATGAAAGAAGCAGCAAAAATCGAACGCCGGATTGAAGCTGCGATTGCCGAGTTCGAAGGGTGGATGACGACACTTGGTGTCGTTCCGATCATTACGGAACTCCGTGACCAGTCGCTTAAAATCCAGCAAGAGACGATGCAAAGCCTGGAGCGGAAGTTGCCGAACATGACAAGTCGGGAAAAAACCGTGATCGGAAAACACATGAAATCCATCATCAATCAACTGCTTCGCGAGCCATTATCCTACATCAAAGATGCAGCCGCAAAACCAGACGCCGATCAACGGATTGCGCAGTTCATGGATACGTTTGCATTAGACGAAGAACTGTTTGACAGTGCCGCTGAGGAAATGGTGTTACAGGAAGAAACAACAGCTGAACGGAAAGCTGTGAATCGGTGAACATAGACCGAATTGTGTTACAATAGAAAAGCATGGGGCGGACTTGTGCCGCCCCTTTATTATTGTACAGGGGGATTTCAGCATGCGAAAAATCATAGTAGGTTCACGTAGTTCAAAACTTGCGATGACACAAACGAAGTGGGTCATCGAACAATTGAAACAAGCAGGTGCACCATACGAATTCGAAATCAAGAATATCATCACGAAGGGTGACCGCATCCTTGACGTGACACTATCTAAAGTCGGTGGTAAAGGATTATTCGTCAAAGAAATCGAACAACAGATGATTGACGAAGACATTGATTTTGCTGTGCATAGCATGAAAGATCTCCCGTCTGAGTTGCCGACAGGGCTCATCATCGGCGCGACACCTGCACGAGTCGATGCGCGTGATGCCTTGATTACGACGACAGGCGGCGGACTGGACTCGCTTCCGGAAGGCGCGATCGTTGGAACAAGCAGCTTACGCCGCGGTTCCCAATTACTCAAATTACGTCCGGATTTAAAAATCGAATCGATTCGTGGGAACATCGATACACGTCTTGAAAAGCTGAAGACAGGTCCGTTTGACGGTATTCTGCTTGCTGCTGCAGGTCTTCAACGGATGGGCTGGTCGGATGAAATCGTTTCGGAATACATTTCAACGGATGATATGATTCCCGCAGTCGGACAAGGGATTTTGGCAATCGAATGCCGAGCGGATGATCAAGAAGTCCGTGACTTATTGAATTTGATCCACGATCAGATGACCGAAAAAGTAGCCTTCGCCGAACGTTCTTTTTTAGCGGCAATCGAAGGAAGCTGTCATGTACCTGTCGGTGGATTTGCGACAATCAACGAAGATTTGTCGACGACACTCGTCGGATTCCTCGGTTCAGTAGACGGACAACAAATCTTGCTTGAACGGGAAACATCACTTGATCCTATGCAACTCGGTCAAACGGTTGCGACGCGTCTTCTCGATGCGGGTGGCCGTGAAATTCTCGCATCTTTACCGGATGATTTATAAACAACTGGTCTTGACGGGGAGTCGGCAGCCGACTGCAGAGCAAGTGGCGCGTTTAGCGGCACAACAGATTGGAGTCGTCCATCACCCGGTCATCGAAACGATTCCTGTCGCCTTTCAATTGCCGACAGCATTAGATTGGCTGATTGTCACGAGTCCGACCGGCGTCGAACGTATCCAGTCACAGCTTCCGTCTTTGCAGGACACAAAGATTGCCGTCGTCGGATCGAAAACGGCGGCGGCATTAATCCGGCAGGGACGAAGACCTGATTTCATGCCATCCGCTTTTACTGGGGATGTGCTCGCCGAAGAATTACGACCGCTTCTCGAGACCGGTCAACGGATTTGTTTTGCCCGCGGGAACCGGTCACGTCAAGAACCGCTCGAACGATTAAGAAATGCTGTTGCGGCTGAAGTGTTGGAAGTCATCACGTACGAAACGAAGTTACGGAGGATTCCGCCTGATGTGCTGCAACGTGCTACGTATATTGGATTACAAAGTCCTTCGGCCGTCGAAGCGATTGCTCCATTTTGCAAGGGAACGACCGCGACTTATGTGACGATCGGACCAATCACCGAGCAAGCCGCCCGACGATCTGGTTTGGCACCGCTTTTGGTCGCTGCTGTCTATACGCTCGACGGACTGATTGACTGTATTTTAGAGGAGGAACTGTTATGAATACATTAGAATTCGCACGCCACCGCCGCTTACGCAATACAGCGTCATTACGCTCACTCGTCCGGGAAAATCATTTGCACAAATCCGATTTGATTTATCCGCTATTTATCGCGGAAGGGGACGACATCAAACGGGAAGTCAGCTCGATGCCGGGTGTGTTCAACTTATCACTCGATCATCTCGAAGCAGAAATTAAGGAAGTCGTTTCACTTGGTATTGAATCAGTCATCCTGTTCGGCGTACCGCACGATCATTTAAAAGATGAGCAGGGGACGGGTGCTTTTCATGATCACGGGATTGTTCAAGAAGCGACACGGCTCGTTAAAAAAGTCGCACCGCAACTGACGGTCATCGCGGATACATGTCTATGCGAGTACACGTCAACCGGACACTGCGGCATCGTCGCTGACGGAACGGTCGATAATGATGCATCACTTCCGTTGCATGTCCAAACAGCGGTCTCACAAGCACGTGCCGGTGCCGATATCATCGCGCCGTCTTCGATGATGGACGGATTTGTGGCAGCTATTCGCCAAGGACTCGATGAGAATGGCTTCAGCCATATCCCGGTCATGAGTTACGGCGTCAAGTATGCTTCCGCGTATTACGGACCGTTCCGTGATGCGGCAAACTCGGCTCCTGGTGAAGGCGACCGCAAAGGGTATCAAATGGATCCTGCCAACCGTCGGGAAGCGTTCCGTGAAGCAACAGCGGATGTTGATCAAGGTGCAGACTTCATGATCGTCAAACCGGCCCTTGCCTTTATGGATATCATTCGTGACGTCCGCGAACGCGTGGATCTGCCAATCGTTGCATACAACGTATCGGGTGAATATGCGATGGTCAAAGCCGCTGCATTAAATGGCTGGATTGATGAAGAGCGAATCGTCATGGAGACGATGCTTGGATTTAAACGGGCCGGTGCCGATCTAATCATCACCTATTTCGCGAAAGACATTTGTCGTTACTTGGAGGGGTCAAAATGAGCTTAACGAATCAGAACTCAAAATCAAAAGCGGCGTTTGAACGCGCCTTGCCGCTCATGCCGGGTGGCGTCAACAGCCCGGTTCGTGCCTATAAATCAGTCGGAATGACACCGATTTTCGCAGAACGGGCACAAGGGTCACGGTTATACGACATCGATGGCAAAGAATACATCGACTATGTCTTGTCTTGGGGACCGATGATTCTTGGTCATGCGGATCCGATCGTGACAGCAGCGATTCAGGAACAAGCGACACGCGGATGGAGCTACGGAACACCGACCGAAATCGAATCGGCAATGGCAGAAGTCGTCATCAGCCGTGTCCCGTCGGTTGAAGTCGTCCGGATGGTCAACTCGGGAACGGAAGCAACGATGGCGGCGCTTCGCCTCGCACGTGGTTATACCGGAAAAACAAAAATCCTGAAATTTGAAGGCTGTTACCACGGTCACGGCGATTCGCTGTTGATTAAAGCCGGATCAGGCGTCGCGACTCTCGGACTCCCGGATTCACCGGGCGTACCGGCACAAATTGCCAGCATGACATTGACGGTTCCATACAATGATATGGATGCGGTCCGGATTGCGTTTGAAAAACACGGAGATGATATCGCAGGAGTCATCGTTGAACCGGCAGCCGGAAACATGGGCTTCGTTCCACCGCAACCGGGATTCCTCGAAGGACTTCGCGAAATCACGGAACAGTATGGCACACTCTTGATTTTTGACGAAGTCATGACCGGTTTCCGTGTCGGCTTCAACTGTGCGCAAGGATACTTCGGTGTCACACCGGATATCACGTGTCTCGGTAAGGTCATCGGCGGCGGTATGCCGGTCGGTGCTTACGGCGGACGTCGCGATATCATGGAACAAATTGCGCCGCAAGGCCCGATTTACCAAGCGGGGACGTTATCAGGTAACCCGCTTGCGATGACAGCCGGTCTTGCGACATTGACGCAGCTGAAACCAGAACATTACGAAGAGTTTGACCGGAAAGCCGGTCGACTGGCGGAAGGGTATCTCGCAGCAGCAGCGAAATACAATATTCCGTTAACGACGAACCGGGCAGGCGCCATGTTCGGTGTCTTCTTCACGGATCAGCCGGTGACGAATTTCGAGCAGGCAAAATCATCAAATCTAGACATGTTCCGTTCGTATTATCAAAAGATGGCGGCACGCGGCATCTTCTTACCGCCGTCACAATTTGAAGGACTCTTCCTGTCGACGGTTCATACGGACGACGACATCGAGCAGACGATTGCAGCAGTCGAGCTGACGTTCAAGGAATTACAACTCGAATTTAATCGTTAAGCAGTTCTTGACGAGTTACGGACGTCTCGGATAAAATGAAGAAAGATTAATTTGGAAAACAGCGATGACGGGAAGAGTAGTCAATCAACGGACTGTTATGAGAGAACACATCCATGGCTGAGAGATGTGACAGGACGTCCTGATGAAGGTCACCCCACGAGCTGGTCTCGTAAGCGATAAGCAAGCGAGATCCGGATTGCCGCACGTTACGCGGGCTAGAGGGCACTCTGTAAAGAGTGAACTAAGGTGGTACCGCGGAAGAGCAACGGCTTCTTTCGTCCTTAGATGAGGACGAGAGAAGCCGTTTTTATTATGGATTAAAGGAGCGATTCAGATGCAGGAATTATCAATGCCAACCAAATATGATCCGCAGGCAACAGAGGAAAAATGGTACGACTTTTGGATAAAAGGGGAATACTTCAAAGCCGATCAGGATCCGGAAAAAGCGCCGTATACAATCGTCATCCCGCCCCCGAACGTCACCGGGAAATTACACCTCGGTCATGCCTGGGATACAACACTTCAGGATATGCTGACACGGATGAAACGGATGCAAGGTTTTGACGTCTTGTACCTGCCGGGAATGGACCACGCCGGAATCGCGACGCAAGCCAAAGTCGAACAGAAACTCCGGGCGGAAGGCAAGTCACGTCTTGAAATGGGACGTGAGAAGTTCCTCGAACAATCATGGGCATGGAAAGAAGAGTATGCTTCAACGATCCGCGAACAATGGTCGAAACTCGGACTCGGACTCGATTATTCACGGGAACGGTTTACACTCGATGAAGGCTTGTCGGAAGCGGTTCAGGAAGTGTTCGTTAAATTGTATGAAAAAGGCTTGATCTACCGTGGTGAATACATCGTTAACTGGGATCCGGCGACGAAAACAGCTATTTCGGATATCGAAGTCATCTATAAAGACATCGAAGGAGCTTTCTATCACTTCAGTTATCCGTTGACGGACGGAAGCGGTCACGTCGAACTCGCGACGACACGTCCGGAAACGATGCTCGGCGATACGGCGATTGCCGTCAATCCGAAAGATGAGCGCTATGCACACCTCGTCGGAAAAACGATCACGCTGCCGATCGTCGGCCGGGAGATCCCGATTGTTGCCGATGAGTACGTCGATATGGAGTTCGGAACAGGTGTCGTTAAAATCACGCCGGCCCACGATCCGAATGACTTTGAAGTCGGAAACCGTCATGACTTACCACGTGTCCTTGTCATGAACGAAGACGGCACGATGAATGAAAATGCAGGGAAATATGAAGGCATGGATCGTTTCGAATGCCGCAAGCAAATCGTTGAAGATTTAAAAGAATCAGGTGTCCTGATCAAGGTCGAACCGCATCTGCATTCCGTCGGTCACTCGGAACGGTCGGACGCGATTGTCGAGCCATACTTGTCACTTCAATGGTTCGTCAAAATGGAACCGCTCGCTGAAAAAGCCTTACAAGAGCAGCAAGGGGAAGACAAAATCAACTTCATTCCGCAACGTTTCGAAAACACATACGTCCGCTGGATGGAAAACATCCGCGACTGGTGTGTCAGCCGTCAGCTTTGGTGGGGTCACCGGATTCCGGCCTGGTACCATAAAGAAACGGGTGAGGTCTACGTCGGTAAAGAAGCACCGGCTGATCTCGAGAACTGGGAACAGGACAATGATGTGCTTGATACCTGGTTCTCTTCAGCGCTCTGGCCGTTCTCGACGATGGGTTGGCCGAATGAAGGGGCAGCTGATTATCAGAAGTACTTCCCGACGTCAACACTCGTTACGGGTTACGATATCATCGCCTTCTGGGTCTCACGGATGATCTTCCAATCGTATGAATTCACAGGCGAACGTCCGTTCAACGATGTACTGATTCACGGTTTGATCCGCGACTCCGAAGGACGGAAAATGTCGAAGTCACTCGGTAACGGAATCGATCCGATGGATGTCATCGAGAAGTACGGTGCCGATTCACTGCGCTGGTTCCTCACAACCGGTTCAACACCAGGAAACGATTTACGTTTCTACTGGGAGAAAATCGAAGCGACATGGAACTTCTCGAATAAATTATGGAACGCAAGCCGGTTTGCCTTGATGAACATGGACGGACTGACACATGAACAGATTGACTTGTCAGGTGAGAAATCACTGGCCGACCAATGGATTCTGACGCGTCTGAACACGACGATTGACGATGTAACACGCCTGTCGGACAAATACGAGTTCGGTGAAGCCGGTCGTGTCCTCTATCACTTCATCTGGGAAGACTTCTGTAACTGGTACATCGAGATGGCGAAATTGCCGCTAAACGGTGAGGACGAAGCAGCGAAATTGACGACACGTTCGATTCTTGCGTATACGCTGGATCAAATCATGCGTCTGATGCATCCGTTCATGCCGTTCATCACGGAAGAGATTTGGCAACACTTGCCGCACGAAGGCGAAACGGTCACACGCGCTGCCTGGCCGACTCGCAACGATGCGCTTGATTTCAAAGCGTCCGTTCCAGCGTTCGAAGCGGTTCAGAACGTCATCCGTTCAGTCCGAAACATCCGTGCTGAAGTGAACGCACCGATGTCGAAACAAATCCAGTTGATGATTTCAACGAGTGACGATCAAGTCCAACACGATTTAGAGACAAACGTCTCGTACTTGAAAAAGTTCACGAATGCCTCGGAATTGCTCGTCGAACGGAATATGCCAGCACCGGAAAAAGCGATGAGTGCCATCGTGACGGGAGCCGAATTGTTCATTCCACTGGCTGATTTGATCAACATCGAAGAAGAAATTGCCCGTCTGAACAAAGAACTGGTGAAATATACAAAAGAAGTCGAACGGGTCGAGAAGAAACTCAACAACCCGGGCTTCGTCGGAAAAGCTCCGGCACACGTCATTGAAGAAGAACAAGCAAAAGCACAAGACTATAAAGAGAAACGGGCGGCAGTCGAAGTCCGGATCAGCGAACTCGCAAAATAATCTTAACAGTGGCTCAAGTTTTCTTGAGTCACTTTTTTTAAAGGAGTGAACTAAGCGTGAGAACACGAGAAGATGTACTCGAATGGTTATCGGCGTTACTGGCATTTGGCATCAAACCGGGGCTGAGCCGGATGGAGGCGGTACTGGCGGAACTTGCAATTGATCCGGATGCGATTCCGACGATTCATGTTGCGGGAACAAACGGCAAAGGATCAACGGTCGCTTTTTTGCGGGAGATGGGTGTAGCGGAAGGATTGCAAATCGGAACCTTTACATCACCGTATATCATTCAGTTCGAGGAACGAATCATGTTGAACGGTGTCCCAATCAGTGAAGCGGATCTGGTAGAAGCGGCTAATGTGGTTCAAGCTGCAATCCTGAAATTAGAACCGGTAATCGGGACAGTGACGGAATTTGAAGCCCTGACAGTACTCGCCTTTTATCATTTTCATCAGATTCGTCCTGATTTCGTCATTTATGAAGTCGGACTGGGCGGTCTGTATGATTCGACGAATGTCCTGAAACAACCGAAAGCCGCCATTATTACTTCGATCGGTCACGATCATCAGGCGATTCTCGGAGATACGCTCCAAGAAATCGCTTTGCAGAAATTCGGGATCATCAAGCAGGGCACGAGGGTCATTGCCGGAAAACTGCAGGAAGAATTAACGGTTCCGTTGATGGCCTATTGTGGCGATCGGCAGGCGAGCCTGTCCTGGAGTCAGGAAGTCATCCGGCATTACCGGCTGAGTGAGACCGGCACATGGGCGACCTATGAAGGGATTCCCGAGACACGTCTCGGGCTGGAAGGGATTCATCAAATCCACAATGCGGCGAACGCTGTCGTCTGCGCAAAACAACTCGGCTGGTCAAAACCGGCAATCCGACGCGGACTGCGGAATGCCACTCATCCGGGACGGTTTGAGATCATCTCCCGCAAGCCGCGGATTATTTTGGACGGTGCTCATAATCCGGAGGGCGTGACGGCACTTGTCGAACGTCTGAAGGAAGAGACAAAACAGGTCGTCGTCCTGTGTTCGATTTTACGGGACAAGGACCGCGAAGCGATGCTTGCGCAGTTAGAGGAAGTAACATCAGAGATTTATGAGACGACGTTTGATTTTCCACGGGCGCGGTCGCTTGAAGAATTGAAGATGGACGGAGCGAATGCGATGGAACTCAACCGTTTTTTCAAGGAAGTGGATACGACGGAAAAGACGCTCATCGTCACGGGATCGCTCTATTTCATCAGCACGGTTCGCACATTACTAAAGGCGCAGTCTTTTACAAAAAAGGGGAAACGCTGAAAGTCCTTGTATACTAATGGTGGGGTAATATAGTCCTAGATTGCATGATCTTAAGACGAGGAGACGATGGAGATGAAACGTTGGGTACGTCTGTTTTTAGTCAGCTTATTGATATTTACTAGTATTACGTATATACAACCACCATATACAAAGGCAGCAACCGGAGAAAAGTTCAAGATTTTAGAAATCCGGGATGCCTGGTCAGCAACAAACCGGATCAATCCGAATACCGGCATCACATCGATGTTGACGGGTTTGGATGCGACTAAATACGAGATTAAGATGATGACGGTCAAGGAACTCAACGCCTCGCGTTTTCAATTGAACGGAGCCTTTGACGCGATTGTCTTTGATTCGTCTGCATTTTCGGGTACAGATCGTTATTCGATGACCATTTCGGATACGAAAAAAAATCATAATACCAATAAGATTGAAAATGATATTACGAAGTTAAAAGCAAATGAAATTAACAATGCCTATATTAAAAAAGGATTACCGGTCTTTTTGCATCAGGATGTTTTCGCGCAAACCTCAAGTAATTTTAATTTAATTTTTAAGGATGTTCCTGCCTATACCGACATGGCGGCGGTAATTACAAAATTAAAAGCACAGAAAATTGTCCGACCACGCCTCGAAAGTGTATCTGTTCAACAAAATGGAGCGGCGCTGACTGGAGTCGATAAAGGACCGATTGCTGTTCCAAATGCACCCATTGATTTTTCATATACTACCAGTGTCGAAAATACGAATCAACTGGTGCAACTCTTCATTGACTTTGACAGTAACGATCAATTTGACGAATCTGAAAAAATAGATGAGAAACCGGCCGGAAAGACCGGCACGTTAAGCTATAACTTTGATGCCCCGAGTTATACTGGGCCGCGAAACTGGATGATTCGTGTTTTGAGCAGCGACGGCTTAACCGACTATAAGACCGGCAGCTTTTTGATGAAGGACCAAGTTGCAGAAGCAAAAATTCTTCAGGTCACAAGAGATGTAGGTAAAGGATCGTTAAATACCTATTTAAACGGTACTTATTTGGAGAAACCGGACTTTTATAAATTTAATATTGAAGTAACGGATTCTGCGAAATTTTCTTCGGATTACGCAAACGTTGATTTGAATTCCAAGTACGATTTGTTGATATTTGGATTCCAGGATTCTTACGGGGCAGCGGCTTTAAGTGAGGCGGCTTCGAATAAAATTCTAGGATTTACAAATACCGGACAAGGGCTCATGTTGTCCCATGATACGATTTTTAGACCAAGTCAATCGGGGAATTCAGAATTATTTTGGGAATCGAAGTTCGCCGGACTCGCAGGACAACAAAATTTTACGAATATGGGATATGCGGCTCCTCGTAAATCAACTAAAGCAATCAAGCAAAATTTAGGGGTTATGACATCGTATCCCTTTAATCTTACAGATGAAATTGACATTGCTGAGACACACAATCAATACTTTGGACTGGATCTTGAACAACCGGACCTGATTCCGTGGTATAACATTCGGGAAAATAGCATTGATGCAGCAAGTCAGGATTCTGGACGGACGGTTGGTGACGCGCGAAATCATTACTATATGTACACTAAAGGAAATGTGACCTATTCTGGTGCGGGACATACCTCTAAATTTGATAAAGTTGGAGAAATGCAACTTTTTTCAAATACGATGTACCGGGCATTTATCGGTGCTAATCATAAGCCGTTGATTAAAAATATCCTGCCTGATTCTCAAGCCAGTTATTTAAGTAATGAGCCTTTAACAATTTCGTATAAAGTAAATGACTATGATTTACGGGACCGCCAATTAAAAACACGGATTTACATCGATAATGAAAAAGTATTTGAAAACGATAAATTAAAGAATAATTCTTTTGTCAGTCAGACGTTCAATGGTAAGCTGTCGGGTAAAACGTCAGCCGTCATTCGGATTGAAGCGGAAGATCAACGTGGAGCGAAGACGATTGAGACACGGACGATTCAAATCGTTCAGCCGTCTGCTTCATCGCCGTTCATCTTATCACGGTCTATCGATCCGGCTACGATCCCGCAAGGTGAAACAGCTGATATCACCTACACTGTCAAAACAAGTCCGATGCTTCAAAAAGATGCAATTGGAAATAACGGATACATTATGAGTCAATTCTCAGTTACAATGCAAAATATTTTGTTTACTGAAAATTTCCCGGAAAATGTTGATGTCATTTCAGCGACGGGACTTGGTAACACTAAAATTGTAGGGAAAACATTGACTGGAGATATGCCGGATATTGAATACGATGAAGCAATTGAAGGGGTCCATAAAGGACTATGGATTGCGCAACCGTCTGAACTTACATTTACAGTAAAAGTGCGAGCAAAAGATAGTGCAGGAACTCATTTATTCGACAAAAAAGATAATACAGTTAGTTCAACCAAAACCATTTACCGAGATAAGAAAAATGGAAAAGATAAATCTACGTCTGTTGCTAATGACACGCAAGCTTTTCCGACACTAGGATATTCCTTATCAAAACCTTATGCAACAGAAGTGAAAATTCCGTCAGTCCGAATTGATCTCAATACACCTTCCTATAAAGTCTTGCCAGAAATCAATCCGACCGGCAGTCAGTATGGGACGTTGAAATGGTCAATCGCAGACACAGACATTGCGGCTATCAATCAAGAGGGAATCATTGTTCCGAAAAAAATCGGAACAACAGATATTAAATTGATTGTCCCTGTTGCGAATGGCCGTGAACTTGTTGCGACATCCAAACTAACTATCAACGATGTATTTGGAGGATTAGTTGTCCGTGATGTTCCGAGTGTCTTGTATGTCGGCCAAACGAAGTCGATGACCGGAGATGCTATTATGTTATCCGGAACAGATGCTCCGATTAAATGGATCATAACGAACACTTCATTTGTAGAAGCAACAGGTAAGGAAACGGATATGCTGAAATTGACAGGGGTAAAACCTGGCACGATAACCGTACAAGCAGTCGTACCCGCGACAGCAGGAGCGACGACTTATCTGGCGCAATCACAAGTTTACCCGATAGAAGTCAAATTACCGGAGCTCGTCGTCAGTCCAAGTAATTTGGAACTTTGGGCAGGAACGACTCAAAACGTGACTGCTACATTCTCACCGGATATTCGTTTACCGTTTATTCTTTCAAAAATTAGTGACGCAATTGAGCTGACTGCGACTAATACCGGTTATGTCGTCAAAGGGTTAACCGGTACGCCGAACGGTCCGGTCGATGCTGTCTTACAATTACAAGATTTTCCGGATTCCCGTGCCATCACAAAAATTAAGGTCCGTGAAAATCCCATCTCGTTGACAGCAAACGATTTGATGATGACCCTACAAGACGATCAAAAACGACCGATGCTGAACTGGTTACCTGTCACAGCAACTGAACGTTTTTACCGTTTAGAAGTTTTACAAGGAAAAGAATATGTCAAGACAGATACGACTGGTCAGACACTGAAGGCACTTCGACCAGGTGTCGCCAGGATTAAAGTGACGGCCTTGAAAGAAAATAAAGAAATTTTTGAAGTGATGAACGAAGGAACAAACGAAAAGAAACCATTAACGACAACGTTTAAAGTTACGATTTCGTCCGACGGATCATCAGGGGAAAGTGATACCGATGTATATTAAAAAGGAGCCAACGACGTGACTCGCCAAAAAATCATCAGCATTGTCTTTCTGTTTCTGATTGGAATCGGAGGAATAACGTATTTTCTAATCGAATACCGGGATCAACAAACCTTTGAAGAGAGCCTCAAAGCAAAAGATCCAACTAAGCTGAAACAAGCAGCTGAAACTGTTGATTTATCTACAAAAGAACGAAACCGGTATATTCGGAAGTTTCAAGAGTCATTGGAATATGATAAAGCACTTGTTTTACTTGATCGAACAAGTGCTGAAAATCAGGGAAATTGGTTTTATGTCGCACAGTTCGCACCGACCGATGTTGTCAAAAAATGGTTAGCGGCTGGAGCTTCAACGCAACAAATGAATAAAAATAAACAGAATGTATTACATGTCGCAACCAGTCTCAATCGTTCTGCAGATGCCTATGCGTTACTCGTCAAACAAGTATCTAAAAGTCAGCTGAATCAACTTGATCGATTTGGTCATACACCGCTTTATTACGCGACAGTGGATCAAAATCAAGAAGCAATGGAGTTGCTTCTTGAAGCAGACGCTGAACCGGATAAAGGGAAAGATTCACCAATCTATGAGACCGTGAAACAAAATCGGATTGACTTATACGAATTGTTAGAAGCGAATGGGGCGTCAGCAACGGAAAAACAAGTAAAAAAAATAGCGGACAGCTATGGAGCGGAATCATTTAAGTAACGAAAAACACGACATCCTCATGAGAAAGGATGTCGTGTTTTTATGTATCATGGAAGGCGCTTAGGTGTTTCGACGTATAATTGAACAGCTCGACTAAGCGGTAACATGGCAGTTGGATTTTGGAGAACGCTGGCATCGTAAGTCAGACGGAGCCGCGATTTTTCAGCATCTGCCGATTGTTTTGCCGTCATCAACGTCTGAAGAGCAAGCACATCTTGCGGGAAACTGTTTTCTGGTAAATCCAGCGTTCCACGATATGCATTGATTTCAAGACGGCCTTTCGTAAAAATCCCTCCATGGAGATTCATCGTAGAACCAACGGAATAAATTCGATTCGAAGCAGGGTCGTCACTGTATAAAAAAGCATTCATATCAGGCTGTGTTGTCTGTGGTGTTGAAAACTTGTTGACACGGTTAATCGTCAAACTTCCTTTGCTGAGAAGAATCAACGTATTTTGACTTGATGAACTGGCGATTCCTTGGATATTTGCGTCATCCAATCGACTCGAACCCGTAGAAAACATCGTCGTCGCAAAACTGACATTCCCTCGAATCAACAGGTTACCTAATACGATTATCGGACGTTTGATTTCAAGTGGTTGATTCACCGGATTTAGAGAGGAGATAGTTAAATTCCCGTCAATAATGAGCGGTTCTTTTGATTCCTTGACGATATCATCAGTAATTGTAACGGTGTTGTTTTCCATTGGTGCCGGTCGAATTAACTGTTTATCTGTACTGAGTTCGTTTAAAAAGGGACCTGTTAAAATAGCTTGTTTAATGGGTTGTGCACGTAAATAGCCCGGCAATGCCGAAAGAGAAGTTGTACTCGGGATATTTAAAAAGTCATTTAAAGCAAAATCAAAATCGAACGGCACCAAAGCTTCCTTCGTTGCGACGAGATTTGTCTGGACGGTTGGATCAAATACACTCGTATCACAAGATAAGAAGTCACTACAGCTTAATAAAGGTTGATCCTTTGGCTGAAAGACTTTGACCTGACCGTCAATATAAGAACGTGCAGTTTTATCTGTGTAAGAACCGGTTGCGCCATTGTAGATAAAATTCGGTGAAGCAGACACTTTTAACGGTTCCCGGGAAAAGATATTTCCCTGGATTCGCGGGGCACCGTTTAAAATAACCTGATTATCAGAGCCGAGGATGTAATATAAAAAGCTTGGAATCGCAGACAGATAAACGCGTTGAGAGTATGTTTTTCGGACGGTCGGCTGATCACCTTTCGTTTCTTCAACTTGTGCTGTCAAATCGAATGCCTTGACGCGAACATTCGAGGCAGCTTCGTTTAACGTCACTTTAACACCAGGTGTTGCAGTCGCAAGTTTTAAAATGATTTGATTGGTCGGATCATTAAATAACTCCTTCGAAGAACTGGTCGGACTGGTTCCTGCTGTCGTCGCGACGATTTGCTGTAAAGCAGCAATCGCTTGATTCAATTCATTTTGGGTCGCTGACTCTACTTCGATGTTTGTTCCACGAATTTCTGTCAACCGTGTAGATTGGAGACTGATTCCGATCGTTGCGACAGCTAAAACGGATAGGACTGTCAGTGTTACCAATACAAATAATAACGTATAACCTTCTTCGGATTTTCGCATGAGTCATCCCTTCTGTCTTAAAAGCCGATCGTACTGGTCAGTGTTTGTGTTTCTTCTTGATCGACGGACTGAATTGTTAAGGTAATTGTCAAGATGCCGTGAATGACATAGATTCCAGGGAATTCACCGGTCTTAATTGTGACCGTTTCTGGACTCGACAAGGTAAATGTTTTTTTGAGACTAGTCTGTTCATCAATGGTTTCAGATGCTCCTGAATAAATCATTGACGTTTCTTCCATTCGTTTTCCGACAAAAGAATAAGTGACGGGATGAATGACATCATTTTGGTTGGCGTTATAGGGGACAAAGCCGGCCGGCCGTTCTAGCAAGCCGGTTGTTTGACTGATACTGGGCAATGTTTTTTTATAAAAAGATAATTCATTTGGTTGATCAATCCGAATAGCATCAAATCCGGTAATTTCATTTAAAATTAAACCAACTGAACTGTCTGCTTCGCTTCGTAATTCACTAATGATTCCGGTTGCTTGAAAGCTTTTTGTTCCCGAAATAAACACCGTTAAGATGACAGCACTAAAAATGGCGGCAATGACGATGGCCACAAGAAGTTCGACGAGCGAGAATCCATCATTTCGTTGAGGGAAAACTTTGATTAAGCGTCGCATTGGTGATCGATCCTTTCAAAGACGTAATCGGCTCCGGTTGTCCATCCGGATAGACATAAATATAAAGATCGAGCAAATTCGGATCGTTAATCCCATTGATCTTATGGGGGGTAACACTGTACTTTACATCAAACGGTAAATTATTTATTTCCGCATCATTGAAGATTGAGTCACAAATAGCCGATACACCACATGACGGCGTGCTCGGCGTCGGTATTTTAAAGGATCCATTCAGATAAGTTGTTTGTTGGGCTGCTTCTTTCAAATCACTAAAAACAAATGGACCGTTTTCAGTCTCTAAGGCTTCCCGTTCGATATAGGAGGCGGCATTTTTCGCTAGGTAATTTGCAAATGTCAATTTCGTGCTATCTCTTGAAGCGGAAAGAGACTGTGAAAAAATGCTGATCAATGATACGGATATGATGGATAGTATTGTAATACTAACGAGCACTTCGATTAATGAAAAACCATCTTGTTTGTTTGACATGGACTCACCTCATGGTTAAATCAATATGATATTTGGACCTGAAAATTAAAAAAAGATATGTATTCACATATAGAGAAAGTATTTGTCAGGTAGGACTTATGTTTCATCATAATATTCATTATAATGGAAATACTAGACACCTGATATGGTTATTTCATACGGAAAGGAAACAGATGATGATAAATTTAAAACGTTTTGCTGTACATACGCTGTTATTAGTCGCGTTGATTGCTCTGATCTATGTTCCTTCCTTTGCCTTGATTTCCTTTACGGGCAAAGCAACTGTTTCTGAGAATTTCTCCGATACCGCCCGAATCGGTTCTGTTCCTGTCAGCGGATTGACAAGAAAGGAAGCCAAACCGAAAGTCCAGGAAGCAGTTACGTCCTGGTCTAAAAAAACACCATTGACCGTCGGGACAGGAGAAGAGACCTTACCGATTCCGACAGAACTGGTGACATTTAAGATTGAAGAATCCATCAAACAAGCTTCTTTGAAAAAAGGCGGATCTTTACAAGTGACTGTTGATCAAACTGCCATGGAAGCTTATCTTGCCTCACAACCGATTACATATACAGAAGAACAGGTGAAGACGTTCAATACCTGGTTGATTAAAACAAGTAAAAAGCTGGAAGAAGGAAACTTTGACCCGTCTGAAACCGCAGCAGCCATCGATCCGGCGGGAGAAGTCGTCTCGAGTATCACGTTTACGACCCGTTCGGCAGCAGAAGAACAGATGATTGACGCAATGGCTCAGGTCGATATCAAGGCCGGTCAATTGATGAATGTAAAAACATACGGAATGGATCCGGTAGCTGCTTCCTTCATCGGCAGTAAACTGTACGAATTATTTGCGAAAACACCGTTTGAAATCGTCGAGCGGATGCCGCATGCGGAGTTACCGGACGATATCACACTGGGTTATGATGTCAAAATTGATGAAAAAACCGATTTCGCCGTTCGCAACACACAAGCGGTTAATTACCAAGTCGTCGCGACGAAGAACGGGAGCGATGTCACGCTTGAATTACGCGGGACACCATTTAAAGAAACGGTCACGGCTGTACTTGAAGCAGAAAAAACGATTCCGTACCGGACCATCACACGTTATTCTGCGACGTTGTCTGCCGGAACGAGCAGTGATACACAGTCGGGGATTGAAGGAAAGTCGATTGAGTTGTATCGAGTCACGAAATCCAATCAAGGAGAAGTCAAACGACTGCTTGCCCTCGATTTTTATGCGGCGACACCAGCCATTGTGACGAAAAGCAGCCAAGAAGAGTTACCGCCTGTCGTAACACCGCCGGCAGAAGAACCGACGACCGACTCGACGGACGATACGACGAATGATGGAACAACAGATGACTCGACAGACGATTCAACCGATAATTCAACAGACGGAACAACCGATGGAACAACAACGCCGGAAGAACCGGTGACACCGGATCAACCGACGGTACCGGATACTCCGGACACTCCAGATACGCCGACGACAGGAGACCCGGCATCTCCGGTCGAAGATGATTCGACGGAAGGCGCTGTAGGCTGATTTTGCCAAAAAGAAAAGAGGATGAATATGAACTGGACGGACTTAACAATTGAACTTGGTATCATCATCGGTCTAGCGACCATCATTTGTGGCTTGATGTTTGCGATTCAAATTCCTTTTGTCACGACTACGGCAGCAAAAGTGATTCTGTCCTTGACGGCGCTCGTCCTGGTCACTTCCCTCTATTTAATCGTTAAGTTTGACTGGATTTCGAATCCTTTCGTAATTGCCGGTTATATTGTATCGATTCTCGTTGTGACGGCAATCACGAGTGTCGTGGATGAAAAAAAGCAGAAACTGACACCACTGGATGAGGAAGAAACATGGCACGCGGAAGGATGACAACGTAAATGGCAATGAAACGAAAACGACTAGGTGAAATGCTGTTAGAAGAGAGTGTCGTAACGGAAGCACAAATTGAAGAGGCGTTATCCGTCAAACGGACATCGGAAAAGCTCGGGGATACATTGTTACGACTTGGTCACTTAACGGAACAACAGTTGATTGAAGCACTACATCATCAATTAAAAATTCCTGTCATTCAACTGTATAACTATCCGGTCGATGTCGCGGTAACAAAATTGATTTCAAAAGATCTGGCACAACGGCATACGCTTGTGCCGGTTTATCGCGAAGGAAATCGGCTGTTCATCGCGATGGCGGATCCAATGGATTTGATTGCGATTGATGATTTACGACTGCAAACAGGATTAATGATTGAAGTAGGTCTCGCAACGCGCGACGAAATCCGGCGGACGATCTTAAAGTATTACGATATCGATTCATCCTTGCGCGAATTACTCGAGTCGGACGAGATGACGATTTCGGATACATCACGCGATACAGTGACGCGTGAAGATGCCCCGATTATCCGACTGGTCAATCAAATACTTGAGAACGGAATCACCCAGCGGGCATCGGATATCCATATGGATCCACAAGAAACATCCCTGTCCATCCGAATTCGGATTGACGGCGAGTTGCGGACAGAAAACAATTATCCGAAACAGATTCAAAATATTTTAACGACCCGGATCAAAGTCATGAGCGAACTGGATATTACGGAAACCCGCTTGCCGCAGGATGGACGAATCAAATTCCTACATAACGGAGTTGCGTATGATTTCCGGGTCTCGACGTTACCAACGGTTTACGGCGAAAAAGTCGTCATTCGGATTCTCGACAGTTCAAACTCCAACATCTCGATTGCAAAGATTGGTTTCAGTGAACGAAATGAAACCCAGTTCCGCGACATGTTGAAACGGCCGAACGGCATCATTTTGATCACCGGACCAACCGGATCCGGTAAATCTTCGACGTTATATGCCGCTTTAAATGAATTAAATGATGAAACACGGAACATCATTACGGTCGAAGATCCGGTCGAGTATCAAGTTGACGGTATCAACCAGGTACAGGTGAATTCAAAAATCGGTTTGACATTCGCCAGTGGTCTCCGTTCGATTCTCCGGCAGGATCCAAACGTCGTCATGGTCGGGGAGATTCGTGACATCGAGACCGCCGAGATTTCGATCCGGGCTTCATTAACCGGTCACCTGGTCCTGTCGACTCTGCACACCAATTCCGCTGTCAGTTCGATCACCCGCTTGATTGACATGGGGGTCGAGCCGTTCCTAGTTGCGGCCTCGGTTACCGGACTAATTGCGCAGCGTCTCGTTCGACGCGTTTGCCGTGACTGCGGCGAAGTCCAGCCGTTATCAAAACGTGAAGAAGAATTGTTTGCACAAGAAGGTATCACAGCGACGACCGTCATGCGTGGACGCGGTTGTTCATCATGTAATATGACAGGGTATCGCGGACGTCTGGCGATTCAAGAGGTCGTCATGGTGGATGAGAGCTTACGACGGATGATCATGAATCAATCAACGGAGAGTGAGATCACGATGTATGTCAGATCACAAGGCCAACGGTTATTGTTGGCGGACGGTTTAGCCAAAGTCGCGCAAGGTATCACGACGACGGAAGAAATTCTACGGACGGTGATTTCCGAATGAGTACGATGGAGCGCGCCCAAATTGAAGATATCTTACGATCGTCGAAAGAAAAAGAAGCATCCGATGTCCATCTGACGGCCGGCTCACCGCCGGTCTTTCGCATCAACGGCACCTTGACACCGTTCGGGACAGAAAAGATGAAACCGGTCATCATCGAAGGATTCGTCCGGTCCCTGATTACCGAGGAAATGTTCTTACAGTTAAAACAGGACCGGGATATCGATTTTTCGTTTGGTGTGACAGGAGTGGCACGCTACCGCGTCAACTGTTTCTATCAACGCGGCGCATTGTCGATGGCCTTTCGGACGATACCGACTGAAGTCCCGACACTTGATCAATTGTCATTGCCGCCGGTCTTAAAACGTTTCCTGACGAAGCCGCACGGGTTGATTCTCGTGACCGGTCCGACCGGGTCCGGGAAATCGACGACACTTGCAGCGATGATCAATGAAATCAATCAGACGATGTATAAGCGGATCATCACGCTGGAAGATCCGATTGAATATTTACACAGTCACCAGAAAAGCCTGATTGACCAGCGGGAAATCGGCATCGATGCCCCGCGTTTTGCGACCGGTTTACGATCCGCCCTTCGCCAGGATCCGGATGTCATTCTGCTCGGTGAGATGCGGGATCTTGAAACGATTTCAACAGCAGTGACAGCAGCGGAGACCGGTCATTTAGTCTTTGCGACGGTCCATACGTCGACGGCGGCATCGACGGTCAGCCGGATCATCGACGTCTTTCCGTCCGAACAACAAGATCAGATTCGGGCTCAACTCGCCAACGTTTTGGCTGGAGTAGTTTCGCAACGGCTGATGCCGAGAACGGACGGGTCCGGTCGTGTCGCAGCGCTTGAAATCATGGTCGAGACACCGGCCGTCTCCAACTTGATCCGGACCGGGAAAGAATATCAGATTCAATCTGTCTTACAGACCGGGAAACAATACGGCATGCAGACGATGCAGATGGCACTACAAGACTTAGTGAGTCGAGGTTTGATTCCAGCATCAGCCGCGACACCTTACATATCGGGGTGAACCAATGACAGTCTTCAAATACGAAGGTCGTACGATGACCGGTAAACGTAAAAAAGGAAAAATTACGGCACTTACGAAACGGGAAGCGGCAGAACGCTTACGGACAGATCAAATTGCCGTGACGTTACTTGAGAAACAGGAATCAAAAGGCTTAAATACGGAAATCACATTTTTGACTGCCAAACCGAAAATCGAGCATCTTGTCATGTATGCCCGGCAGTTCGCGACACTCGTCCGGTCCGGTGTCTCGATTGTCAAAGCGACGGAAATCTTACGGAAACAGACGGAATCAAAGCCGCTGGAACGGGCGCTGGTCGAAGTCGAGGATGACTTGCGAAGCGGGATTCAATTTTCGCAAGCGATTGAAAAACATCCGCGTGTCTTTGATACATTTTTCGTCAGTATGGCGATGGCGGGTGAGGCAAGCGGAAACTTGGAAGAAGCGCTTGATAATATCGTGACCCAGCTCCAAAAACAGTATGAAATCAAACGAAAAGTCATCTCCGCCTTGATTTATCCGGCGGTCGTCTCGATTGTCGCCATTGGTGTTGTTGTCTTCTTGATGCTGAACGTCGTTCCGACATTCGCCTCGATTTTTGATCAGCTCGGCAGTGAACTGCCGTTGATTACGAAAATCGTCGTCGCCGTATCCGACTTTTTTGTCGCCTATTGGTGGGTCTTACTGCTGATTGTATTTGGATTACTCGGTTTGTTGTACTTCAACTTGAAAAATGAACGACAACGGGTTGTTTTTGACCGGTTACTGTTGATGATTCCGGTGTTCGGTCCGTTGATTCAAAAGTCACAAATTGCGTTGATGACCCGGGGACTGGCTGTTTTGTTAAATGCGTCCGTTCCGATTCTTACGTCGCTTGACATCACGGAACGGATTGTCACAAATCGGGTTATCCGCAAAGGAATTGCCGCTGCAAACGAAGCGATGTCCCGGGGAATTCCGATGCACGAACCGTTGGCGAAAAACAAATATTTTCCACCTCTTGTCACACAGATGATTGCGATTGGAGAAGAGTCGGGACGACTCGACTCGATGCTGACGGAAGTCGCCGACTTTTACGAAACGGAAGTCGAGACGACGACCGACCGCTTAAAGTCAATCATCGAGCCGTTATTGATTGTCGTACTCGCGGTTATCGTCGGTGTGATTGTCATCGCTGTCGTTGTCCCGATGTTCAAAATCTATTCCGATATTCAGGCAAGTTGACAACTGTAAAAACATTTACCTGATGTAGAAAAAAACCATTTTCTACAAAAAATATGGTGCTACTATAATAGTATCAATCTGGATAGTATGACCTATACGCTAGAAGCAGTAAAAAAGTACTAGGGAGGAATAATAAACATGTTAGAACGTCTGAAAGAGATCTGGTTAGATGCAAAACAAATGCGGGACGAGCGCGGCTTGACATTGATCGAGTTACTCGTTGTTGTCGTTATCTTAGGAATTATTGCAGCAATCGCTGTCGTCGCCATCGGCGGATTGATTGAGAACTCACGTAAGGATGCCGTTGTATCCGATGCGAAACAATTGGTTTCGGCTGCGAAATTGTACACTTCTTCGAATCCGATTAAGCCTGGTGAGACAGTTAATATGGGAGTAAGAAAAGGCGGAAATGATTATACAACAACTGATGGTGTTGTATTAGATAAGTATATTGATAGTATGGAAGATCCGTTTAACTCTCCAACTGCATATAAAGACGCTTTTGTTTCTGTAACTGAAGAGGACGGCAAATATACTTACTCTGTAACTTTGCAAGGTGACGAAGACTACTTTACTGGTGATGCACCAGCTGATCTGAAGCGTTGGTAATTAATACCCCCATCTCGGGGGTTTTTTTCTGAACTTTTTTAAGGAGGGAACTGTATGATGACAGTCGTCTTTACCATTTACTTTTTCCTGATCGGGCTGCTCGTGACGTCCTTTACGAATGTCGTCGGCTTACGGGTTCCAGTCGGGGAATCAATCGTCCGTCCGCGCTCCCATTGCCCGAATTGCGGACACGTCCTCGGTCCACTCGAACTGACACCGGTCATCGGCTACTTGGTGCTAGGCGGGAAATGCCGGACGTGTCAGCTGCCAATCTCAATCAAGTATCCGGCACTCGAATTACTCGGCGGCATGTTGTATGCGTATGCTTTTTATCAGTTCGGTTGGTCGATGCAATTCGTCCTGTCGATTCTGTTGACGAGCCTGCTCAGTATCCTCGTCATGTCGGACCTTGCCTACATGCTGATTCCGAACAAAATCTTATTATTCTTTTTACCGATTAGTCTGATTGTTCGCTACCTTTCTCCCCTTGAGAACTGGTATAATCCAATTATTGGCGGAATCGTCGGATTCTTTCTATTGTTCGTGATTTTTCTTGCGTCACGACAAGGGATGGGAGCAGGAGATGTCAAACTGTTTGGGGTGCTCGGAATTTTTTTAGGACCGTTACACGTCGTCATCGCCTTGTTCGTTTCCGCTTTCGTCGGATCAATCATCGGACTCGGGTTACTCGGCTTCAAGCGCGTTGAACGAAAACAGCCGATTCCGTTTGTTCCCTCGATTGCCGTCGGAACGTTACTGACATATTATTTCGCGGACGATTGGGTGAAGCTTTATCTCGATCTGTTCCTCTAGGAAAGGAAGAATATACATATGGCGCAAGCTCGGCGCAGAGGTACATATATCTACTTTAATTTCACAGATGTCGGGATTTTTGGAGCGGTCGTCAAAAAGGGGGTCATTAAGCGGCGGGGTGTCGTTTCCTTACCGCCCGGAACGCTTCAGGGAGGATGGCTCCAACCGGAAGCATCACTCGATCTGATTTTTGACAGCTTACTGGCGAAGTTGAAGGTGCCCCGCGGTTCGCAAGCGGTCCTCGCGATTGACGGATCTCTCGTCCTGGCCCGGAAACTCGAAATTCCAGAGACGGTCGAGACCAATCAGATTCGCGGTTATTTGTTCATGGAACTGGGACACAGTATCGTCCTGCCGTTTGAAGAACCTTATTTTGATTACACGTTGCTCGAAGAAGACGGCAAACGGGAAATCATGTTGTATGCGGCACCGAATGAAGCGTTAAAACAGTACATGGAACTGTTCCGGAAAAAACATATCCGTCTCGCAGCAGCAGAACCTCAGCCGTTAGCGACGTTTTTTGGTCTCGATTCGCTGTATGAAGTCGAAGCTGACAGCAATCTGTTGATTTGGAACGTCAATGCGACGAATCATCAGTTGATCATCATCGAAGACAAGGTTCCGCGTCTGATTCGTTCGGTCGATACGTTTGTCGCGAATGCCTGGGAAGTCGATGTCATCGAGGACCGGCTGCATTACCGCTATCAATCAGATGATGCCAACGTCGAATTCATCCTGGAAGAGATGTTACTGGAATTTTCACGTGTGCTTGATTTCTATCGTTTTTCGTTAGCGCGTGACGGACGGGAAATTAGCCGTGTCATGCTGACGGGAGATTTTCCGTTTCAAGAGGAACTGGTGCGCCGGTTCGAAACGAACTTTGACGTCCGGTTGGAACAGGTGCCGGATGTCCTCGATGTGTCGGGACAATCGATTCCGAAAGCGTACTTACCGCTCGTTGGTCTTGCGACAAGCCATAAAGACCGGATCAATTTATTGCCGGACAGTGATGTCGCGCCGAAATTTCCATTGGTTGCCTCGCTGATCCTGTTGCTACTCGGCGGGATGGCAGGCGGATATCTGTACTGGCAGACCGATCAATTTGCCGACCGGCTCGAGACGGCAAACAATCAGATTCAAATCGTCCAGGCGTTGCAATCGGAATCCGCTCAGTCGGCCAAACAAGAAGTTGCGCAGCTCAAGCAAACCGTCGACGGACTGGAAGCAACACCACGTCCGGCTGTGCCGGCTTTGGAACGGATTACGCGGTATCTGCCGGAACGCGGCTATATTTTGCAGTTTGCCTATGGAGCCGATCATCTTGTGACGATGAATGCCCAGTTTGAGACGCTCGATGAGTTAAACGGTTTTTACCGTCAATTGTTGACGGATACGGCCTTTACCGGAGTGACGTTAACAAATGTCACGACGAAAACGATGAATGAAGAAGCGGAATTCGTCACATCAACGACGATCGATCCGTCGACCGGCGAAGAGATTCCGACGACGACCATTACGCCGACGGACGAGACGGAGACGGAAGAACCCCGCTATATCGGGCAATTTGGTCTGACGGTTGTCCCGGCGGAAGTCATCAAAGGGGAAACGAACCAGGCGGATCCCGATGCGCCGAAGGAAGATGCAACGACGGATGCCGTGGTCGACCCGGAAGCGGAAGCGACGGAAACGGTGGAACCACCGGCGACCGGCACAGAAGCGGACGAACCGGTTTCGACTGAAGTAGAGGAGGTGGAAGAAAATTGAAACGGTATAGTGGTCTCATTCTTCTTGCCTTGACGATTGTTTTGATTGTCGGGGGGCTCGGCTACTTCGGTTATACGACGTACACGACGTATCAGGAATTACAGCAAACCGAAGCAACACTTGAACGGGAACAGATGGCGCTTGAAGCGGCAAAAGCGAATGAACAGAAAGTCGATGTTGCTGAATCCAGCTTCCTCCAAAAACAGGTGCCGGTCGTACCGGCGAATGATGATGTGATTGATGCAATCAATGCGGCCAGTCAAATTGCCGGTGTGAAAGTCCAAGCCATCACGTTTGGTGCAACCGGAACGGAAGCAGCTCCTGCATCACCGGTCCAGTCAACGCCTGCCGTGGACGGTGCAATGGCGACGGAATCCGAGACGGAAGCTGCTCAGACGGCAGAGACACCGGTTGCGACCACAACGGCGACGGCACTGCCTGCTTCTTTGACGGTCGAAGCCCCGTCCTATCTCGAACTGATGGCTTTTCTTAAGCAAATCGAACGGACGGACCGGATTACGATTTTACGCCAAATCCAGTTGACCGGTCCGGATGAACCGGGTCCAGGGAGCCAGACGATTGTCCTTGAAGACGAAATGATGTCCTTTACAGTGGAAATCGAAAGTTACTACCGTCCGGATTTAACCAAGTTGATTCCGGATAAACAGACGCCGCTTCAGGAGACGACTCCGAAATCGGATCCGTTTGTCGATGTTACAGGTAATTAACCCCAAAACAAGTGTTGCTCTGACTCGGAGCGATACTTGTTTTTCGTTATACTGAAAGTTGATTCCAGTAAGACTGGTCGAAAAAGAAGGAAAAGAGCGTGATACTGATGATAACGCAACACTCATTGATTCTGGCTTCGGCCTCTCCGAGACGGACGGAACTGTTACGGCAGATTGGTGTACCCCATATGATACGACCAGCCGATGTGTTGGAGGAAGCCCCGTATCCGATGTCGGCTGACGAGTACGTGATGTATTTATCACGGAAAAAAGCCCGGGCCGTGGCGAAGTCCGGTGAAATCGTCCTGGCAGCAGATACGGTCGTCGCCCTGGATCGGCACATTCTTGAAAAACCGGTCAATCAAGCGGCTGCCCTCGAGATGTTACGACAGCTATCCGGACGGACACATGAGGTCGTGACCGGTGTAACGCTTTTACAGGATGAACGGGAGGAGACGTTTACGATTACGACGAAGGTCCGATTCTGTGATATCCCGGAAAGCTGGATGCTGGCTTATGTTGCGACAGAGGAACCGTACGACAAGGCAGGCGGATACGGGATTCAGGGAAAAGGTGGTCTATTCGTCGAAGCGATTGACGGCGACTATTATAATGTCGTCGGTTTACCGATCAATCCAATCAGCCGTCGTCTCGAAACGTTTGGAATCAAGCCGATGTTCGCGTAATTTCATGAACAGAAAGGTCGGATGAAGTGATTGAATGGCCAAAAGATATGATTCAGTTAAAGGGTTTGGCACAGGCGACGACGGTGGAGTTATTGGCATGTCTCGTCCGCAGCGGGACACGGAACCGGAGCCCGCTTGAAATTGCCGAAGATTTACTCGACATTTATCCGTCACTAATTGAACTGGAAGCGGCAGGTGTCGGAGGACTGGAAAAGGCGCCGGGCGTCGGCAAAGCAAAGGCGCTTCAAATCATGGCGGGACTTGAACTCGGGCGGCGGCTTGTCACGGAACCGAAATGGGTCCGTCCGGTCGTCCGTTCACCCGATGATGCCGCCGAATTATTGATGGAAGAGATGCGGCTCTATCAGCAGGAACACTTCATCTGCCTGTACTTGAATACAAAAAATGAGGTCATCTCGAAGAAGACGCTGTTTATCGGAGGGCTCAATACATCGATTGTTCACCCGCGCGACATATTTCGGGAAGCCATCCGTTGTTCGGCGGCAAGCTTCATTGCGGTCCATAATCATCCGTCCGGCGATCCGACGCCGAGCCGGGAAGATATCGAAGTCTCGGAACGAATGGTCGAAGCGGGCAGATTGATCGGAATCAGTTGCATCGATCACCTCGTCATCGGGCATGGACAATTTATTAGTATGAAACAGCGGGGATTTATGTAAGAATAACGTCTGAGGGGGAACTGTGCTTCCTGACCTCAGGCGTTTTTAGTTTTGTAACAACCATTGAACTGTAAACAAGCTGTAACGTTTTAACGCTTTCCAAGGAAGGCTTTTCCGTTATAATTAGTGAAGTGTATTCTCAGAGAGGGGTTTTTTGAATAATGTTTGGATCATTTAGCCGTGAAATCGGCATTGACTTAGGTACGGCAAATACGCTCGTTTATGTGAAGGGGCAAGGAATCGTCGTACGCGAACCTTCTGTCGTCGCATTCCGTACCGATACAGGTAAGATTGAAGCAGTAGGTAACGCAGCAAAAAACATGATTGGACGGACACCGGGAAACGTGACGGCACGACGCCCGATGAAAGATGGGGTTATCGCCGATTATGAAACAACGGCTACGATGATCAAATACTTCATGGATCAAGCAACAAAGAAAAAAGGATTATTTTCTTCTAAAACAAACGTCATGATTTGTGTACCGAGCGGGATTACGTCCGTTGAAAAACGTGCGGTCGAAGACGCGGCGAAACTTGCTGGTGCACGTGAAGCCTATACGATTGAAGAACCGTTTGCAGCAGCAATCGGAGCAGGTCTTCCGGTTTCTGAACCAACGGGCTCAATGGTCGTCGATATCGGTGGCGGAACGACGGAAGTCGCGGTCATCTCACTTGGCGGTATCGTGACAAGCCAATCGATTCGTGTCGGTGGAGATGAGATGGACGAGTCAATCATTCGTTACATCAAATCAAAATACAATCTGATGATCGGTGAACGGACGGCTGAAACGTTGAAAATGACGATCGGGTATGCCCGGATTGATGAAGAATCGGAAAACGAGACGATGGAAATTCGTGGACGTGATCTCGTGACGGGACTTCCGAAACAAATCGAAGTCACAAGCGCAGAAATTTGTGATGCGTTGTCAGATACGGTCGATGCAATTTTAGCCGGTGTCAAACACACGCTTGAACAAACACCGCCGGAATTATCAGCAGACGTCATGGATCGCGGAATCGTCTTGACAGGCGGCGGAGCCCTTCTGAAAAACTTGGATGCCGTGATTGAAGATGAAACACGCATCTTGACACTCGTTGCGGAAAACGCGCTTGACTGTGTCGCAATCGGTACAGGTAAATCATTGGAGATGATGAATGTGTTACGTTCGAAATCAGGCATCTCACAAAAAAGATAAGGACGGGATGAGCGATGAAGCGATTTTTAAATAATCGAAAACTGCTCATCACACTCCTTAGTTTTCTCCTTTTGGTGATTTTAATCGGAATTTCGCTCCAAGGACGTAACCAGACCCACTGGTATCAAAGTTTTGTCCGCGATACCGTCGGGGTTGGCCAACGTCTTTTTGCGACACCGATTGGCTGGATTGATGATACGGTCACTTCGGTTAAAGAAGTGCGCGATGTGTATAAGGAAAATGAGTATTTAAAATCACGACTGGGCGACTATGCCGGAAATTCCGTCAAAGTCCGCGACCTGGAACGTGAGAACAATGAATTAAAAGACATGTTGAAGCTAAAAGGATCGATTCGGGACTATACGTTATTGCCGGCAGAAATGATCGGTCGAACGTCATCCGAATGGCAACGTTTCGTCACGGTCAATATCGGAAAAGAACAAGGTGTCAAAGCCAATATGGCCGTCGTGACAGCAGATGGTTTAATTGGCCGTGTCATTCAGACAAGTGCCTACACATCACTCGTTCAATTGTTATCAGATACGAGCCGGACGAACAATGTCTCAGCAGTTGCTGACGATACGAAAGGAAAAAGTGTCTTCGGTACGATCGAAGGATTTGATGAAGAGACGAATCTCTTGAAATTCACGAAGATTCCGAACGATGCCAAACTGAAAAAAGATCAGATTGTTACGACATCCGGACTCGGTGGTAAGTATCCGAGTGGTATCGTGGTCGGAAAGATCGAACAAGTGAAATCGGATCAATACGGTGCTTCGAAAATCGCATACGTCAAACCGGCAGCAGACTTCGAACAGTTTGGTCACGTTTTCGTGATTCAACGCGAAGCGAAGGAACCTTTCGCTGAGACCGACAAGGGAGGGGACACTAGTGAATAACATCAAGTTGTTTTTCGCCGTGTTCCTTCTTTTTATCTTGGAAGGAACGTTGTTCGCAGGTCCGCTTGGAGACGGCTCTCCTTACGTCATTCATGTCACGTTGATCGCGTTGATGTTTTTAGGACGTTACGGGAAAATTGAGCAAGCGCTTGGTTTTGGACTGCTGTTCGGTCTGTTATATGATTTCGTCTATTCGGATATCATCGGAATTTATTTATTTGCGCTATCTGCCATTCCGCTTTTTAGTAGCTTCGTGCTAAAATATGTAAAGGAGAACGTATTAACGATTATCGTCACCTTTACGTTCAGCGCTATTTTGTTTGAACTGGATATTTATTTCTTCACGGCTTCGGTCGTAGGGGTCGGTGTTCCTTTCAAGGAACTCGCGACACAAATCATTCCAAGGAGTCTCATTGCGCAGTTGATTGGGATCATCGTGCTGTATTATCCGATGACGCGACTGGTGCAATCCACATTTGATGAGAAAAGAGGATGAGTCATGATTGAGCGTAAGCGTTATGTAACGATGAAGGGCCATCGTGGTGGCCTCGCCGTCTATGTAAATGAAAGGTGCAGTGTGGATGAATTTCTTGACGATTTAGAATTGACGCTTGCCGACAAATCCGTCGAGAACGGACGCGCCGTTCCGATTACTTTCTTCTTCGGTCGCCGTTACGTCGACGAAGGCGTTGTGACGGCTGTCGAATCCATCGTTGCGCGTCATGATTCATTTTCGTTTAATGGGTACGACAGCGAGTGTCTGACGAAGGATGAAGCAAAAGCGCTCTATGGAGAGCGAACGTTTCATTACTTTGGCGGCACGGCCCGCAGTGGGCATGTCGTAGATGTCGAAGGGTCGATCGTCGTCATTGGCGACATCAATCCGGGAGCCGTCGTGCACGCAACCGGCAGTATTTATTGTCTGGGAGCGTTACGGGGAACGGTTCATGCAGGAAAAGGCGGGAACGAGCAGGCTGTCATTGCGGCAAGTATCCTGCAACCGAAATGGATTTCGATTTCCGATTTCGTCCATGAAGATCCGGATGACGCGCCGATCAAGGCGTTAGAAATGGGTTGTGCTTTTGTAGGGGAAACAGGAGTCGAATTTTCTCGTCTTCAAACCGTTCCGCTTGCGCGGATGGATCAATTTGCGATTGATAGTGAAAGAGGGTGACAGATATGGAACAAGTGAAAGAACAGGTACATAAAGATGCGAAAACGCATGTGGGACGTGCCATCGTCGTCACATCTGGTAAAGGTGGAGTCGGTAAGACGACGACAACTGCAAACATCGGGACAGCACTTGCGCTGATGGGGAATTCGGTTTGTCTCGTCGATACAGATATCGGTCTTCGGAATCTGGATATCGTACTTGGCCTCGACAACCGGAGTATCTATAATATCGTTGACGTCGTGACCGGACAATGTAAACTGCATCAAGCCCTCGTCCGTGATAAACGTTTTGAAGAAATGTATCTGTTACCTGCTGCTCAGTCTAAGGATAAATCATCCGTCACACCGGAACAGGTAAAAGGCATCATTGACTCATTGAAATTAGAGTATGACTTTGTTTTGATTGACTGCCCGGCAGGAATCGAACAAGGATTCATGAATGCGATTGCCGGTGCAGACGAAGCCATTATTGTCACGACACCGGAAAAAGCTGCGGTTCAGGATGCAGACCGGATCATCGGGATGCTGGAGCGTTCGGAGCGTCAAATCGTGCCGAAGCTCGTCGTCAACCGTGTCCGCTCGCATATGATGGCGGCTGGAGATATGCTCGATATCGACGAAATCATGCGTATCCTGTCGATCGATCTTCTTGGCTTGATCGTCGATGATGAAGAAGTCATCGCGGCATCTCACCGCGGCGTACCTGTAACGATGAATCCGGATAACCGGGCTGGTCTCGGCTACCGGAACATCACGCGACGGATTCTCGGGGAGTCGGTTCCATTGCTCGACATCATGGAACAGCCGCAAAAAGGATTTTTCGTGAAACTGAAAAAAATGCTTGGCATGAAATAAGATGGGGAAAAATAGACTAGAAGGGTTTTATGCTTCTAGTCTATTTTTCATGGAGGAATGAAGATGAAATGGATTAGTGAACAGACTCCGTCCCTGGAACGGGTAGCGTTGGTTGAAGGGGGTCGGGTCGTCGAATACCACGAACGGATGCGGGATGAACTTCGGGTCGGGACATTGTTACATGCGAAAGTTGACCGCCTGCACCCGACGCTTGAAGCGGCATTTTTGATTGCGACGGACGGGACGCCGCTTTATTTACCGATCAATGAAACACTGGAAACGTTACGCCGTTATCCGGAAGTTCCGACGATCGGGCAAGCTGTTCAAGTCGGCCAGACCGTACTCGTACAGGTCGTAAAAGAAGGAGCGGCCCCGAAACAGCATAAAGTGACACAAAACATCACGTATGGGGGACGGTTCCTCGTCTATTTCCCGTACGGACGCCGCGTGCGTTTCAGCCGGAAGCTGGATTTGGTCGTCCAACAGCAACTGGCTAAAGTGATTCCGGTGGCGGAAGAGGAAGGGATTTTATACCGGACAGAAGCGGCGCAAGCCGATGACGGGGTATTGATGGCGGAATTGAAGCAACTGCGTGCGCGTCATCAACATATGTTGCAGCAGACGACACTTGAACAGGATGAGCCCCTGATCATTCAAGAGGCGAAGCGGTTGGGTCATGTCACAGAGGCACTCGTCACGAACAGGATGGAGAAAGAGCGTCTGGAGCAGATGGGGTTTCAGGTCGAGCGTCCTGTCATCAAAGGCCGCCTGCCGATCATGGAACAGGTGGACCGGACGATTGAGAAGGCGCTGGACCGGGTCGTATGGCTCGACGGGGGCGCTTACCTGCTGATTGAAGAAGTCGAAACGATGACCGTGATTGATGTCAACAGCGGCAAGACCGTTTCCGTCAAGGAACAAAAACGGACGTTTGATCAAATCAATGAAGCGGCAGCAGTTGAAATCATGCGTCAGCTCCGTCTGCGAAATATCAGCGGGATGATTGCCGTTGATTTTTTGAGAGGGTCCAGTAAAGGACAGACACGGGTGACCCAACTGTTGAAGGAACGGGCGGCGCACGAATCGAAACAGATCGAAGTATACGGTTTTACGAAAATGGGTTTATGTGAACTGACACGTCAGCGACACGGGAAGTCCTTGTTCGAACGGTCACGGGATCATGGTCAGTTGTCCCGGATCGCCATCCACCGTCAACTCGAGCCGCGGTTGATCGAACTCGCGACACATGCGGAAGCAGCGGTCGTTCGCGCTCCGCTCGCTCTGCTCAGTCCGTTGCTTCTCGCCGAAAGTCCTCTTGAATTACTTCTTATAGAAGGTGAACCGGGCATTCTGTTTACCGGTACGAAAGCCGACTGTGACGATTTTGTCAAAAGACATTGAGAATCCGGCAGAACGTTATTGACAACAGTCAGCTTCATTTGGTATTCTGAATAACGTTAGTTCGTTTGGAAGCACCCAAATGACTACAACCGCACAGACCGGGTCTTTAAAGCATCCGCTGCCCGTGATGGCGAGTCTGAGTTCCTAAGAGGAGGTGCACGTAATGTACGCAATTATTAAAACTGGTGGTAAACAAGTTAAAGTCGAAGCTGGCCAAGAGATCTACGTTGAGAAATTAAACGCAGACGTCGACAGCACAGTAGAATTCGGCGAAGTCTTGATCCTTGGTGGTGACGATGTTAAAGTCGGCGCTCCACTCGTAGAAGGTGCGAAGGTCGTAGCAACGGTCATCAAACACGCTCGCGCGAAAAAGATCACAGTCTTCAAAATGAAAGCTAAAAAGAACTACCGTCGTAAGCAAGGTCACCGTCAACCTTACACGAAGGTCCGCATCGAGAAAATCGAAGCGTAAGCCATGATACGTGTCAAGATTCGACGAGATGAAGCGGAGTTGATCCGTTCCATCGAAGTGACAGGACATGCCGAGTTCGCTGAGCCTGGTTTAGATTTAGTCTGTGCCGGCACATCAAGTGTGATCTTCGGGGCATACAATGCCATCGAATCACTGCTCGGGCAGGTCCTGCTCCTTGAAATGGCAGAACAACAAGAAGGTGGCTACTTTTATGTAGAACCGTATGCTGACTTAGCACCGGATGTCAGTGAACGCACCCAATTGTTACTGGAAGCGATGTTGGTCCAGCTTGGAACCATCGCTGAAAGTTACGGTGAGTTTATCCAACTTGAACAAATATAGGAGGTGGATTCCACATGTTGAAACTTAATCTTCAGTTCTTCGCATCGAAAAAAGGGGTAGGTTCGACAAAGAACGGTCGTGACTCGCAATCGAAACGCCTTGGGGCGAAACGTGCAGACGGTCAAACTGTTTCTGCTGGTTCAATCCTCTACCGCCAACGCGGTACGAAGATTCACCCAGGTATGAACGTCGGACGTGGTGGCGATGATACACTTTTCGCAACTGCAACTGGTGTCGTTCGTTTCGAACGTCTCGGACGCGACAAAAAACAAGTCAGCGTTTACCCAGCATAAGTGATTGATGAAGCAGACTCTAGCCACTTTCAGGGGTTAGGGTCTGTTTTTTTAGGAGGGAACGGACTGATGAAGGATGAGCAGGTACTGGATCTTTTGAAGTCACTTCGTCATGAATGGTTGAACCGATTACAACTTGTTCGTTCATATAGCGCGATGGGTGACGAGGCGGCTGTTGAATCGATTTGTTCCATGTATCGGGAACAAGCGTCACGAGAAGGACGACTTTCCCTGATTGGACTACCGAAAACGGCGCTCGCCCTGCAACGAGCAGATTGGACAGGCCTAACTGTCGAATATGATGTAATCGAAACACCAAAGCAGATCGAGGATGCACGCCTGGCGTCTATTCTTGAAGCTGCGCTTGACATGATAGAAGTGGGGAATGGAGAAGTATCCGTGACCTTCCATGAGGGCGTGACCATCGAGATCTATCGGGATCTACTAGATATGTCGCGCCTTAAAGATCTAGTGACGCCGATGGAGATCGAGTCACAGACGGAGTATGAGTGTGTGATTGAAATCGAAAGTCTTCCTGCAGAGGAAGAAAAGTAATAGGAGGGATCTGACATGTTTGTCGATCAGGTAAATATTTATGTAAAAGCAGGAGATGGAGGACGCGGGCAAGTGGCGTTCCGTCGCGAGAAATATGTTCCAGACGGCGGTCCAGCCGGAGGAGACGGTGGGCATGGTGCTCACGTCGTTCTCGAAGTGGATGAAGGACTCCGGACGTTGATGGACTTCCGTTACAAACGTCACTTTAAAGCCGTTCAAGGCGAAAACGGAATGTCGAAAGGGATGCACGGACGTAAAGCCGAGCACCTCGTCGTCAAAGTTCCACCCGGCACTGTCGTCTATGATGATGACACGGATGCAGTCATCGCTGACCTTGTCCATCACGGACAACAGGCAATCGTTGCTAAAGGTGGACGCGGCGGACGCGGGAACTCACGTTTCGCAACACCGGCAAACCCGGCTCCGGAACACGCGGAGAATGGTGAACCGGGTGAAGAGAAGTATTTGAAACTCGAACTGAAAATGCTCGCAGATGTCGGACTTGTCGGCTTCCCGAGTGTCGGGAAATCAACGATGCTGTCAATCGTCTCAGCAGCTCGCCCGAAAATCGGGGCATATCACTTCACGACGATTACACCGAACATCGGTGTCGTTGAAACGGAAGACAGCCGCAGCTTCGTCATGGCCGATTTACCGGGTCTGATTGAAGGTGCAAGCGAAGGTGTGGGTCTTGGTCACCAGTTCCTCCGTCACGTCGAGCGGACAAAAGTCATTGTTCATGTCATCGATATGAGTGGTATGGAAGGGCGCGATCCGATTGAAGATTACAATATCATCAATAAAGAGCTTGCGGATTACAACCTTCGTCTGACAGAACGACCACAAGTCGTTGTCGCAAACAAAATGGATATGCCGGATGCGGAAGCGAATCTCGAAGCGTTCAAAGAAGCGTTCCCGGGTCTTGAAGTGTTTGCCATCTCGGCAGCAACACGTCAAGGATTACGTGACCTCTTATTCCGTATTGCTGATCTTGTTGACGCGACACCGGAATTCGGTCTCGAAGAACTGGAAGAAAAAACAGCGACACCACGTGTCGTTTACGGATATGAAGCACCGGAAGCCGGATTTACGGTTTCAAAAGATGAAGATGATTGCTTCGTCATCAAAGGACCACGGATCGAGAAGCTGTTCACGATGACAAACTTCATGCGTGAAGAGTCAATCAAACGCTTTGCCCGGACGTTGCGTCAAATGGGTGTCGACGAAGAACTTCGTAAGATGGGTGCGATTGACGGTGATGTCGTTCGAATCCGTGATTTCGAATTCGAATTCATCGAGTCTTCGTTCTAAGAAAAAACAAGTTCATTTGAGAAATGGAGTGTGAGAGCATCGTGGACCCACTTCCCGCGATTCAGATCATCTGGTTTTTCGTCCTGCTTGTCATCTCGGCATTTTTCTCATCGTCCGAAACCGCGTTATCGAGCGCAAACCGGTTACGGATTTTGCATCAGTCGGAAGAAGGAAGCCGCCGTGCGACCCAGGCACTCCGCCTGTTGCAACGGTATGAGGAAACGCTGACAGCCATCTTAATCGGGAACACCCTGTCCAATCTGGGAGTGGCGATGATCGGTGGCTGGTTGGCGATGACGGTATCAACGGATCTATTGATTCAAATCAGTATTGTCTTTCTGACGTTTCTGTTCATTTTGTTATTCGGGGAGCTTATTCCTAAATCCTATGCCAGAGAGCATGCGGAAACCTATGTGTTTTGGATCAGTGGTCCGCTGCATGTCTGTCTGATGCTCTTTAAGCCGGCTATTTTCTTGTTTCTGAAATTGCGACGGGTTGCGTTACTGTTGATCGGGGCTGATCCGAAAGGACCGCTTGTCACCGAACAGGAATTACGGGCTCTCGTCGACATCAGTGAAGAAGAGGGGGTCATGGACGAGGCAGGGGCGGAAATCGTGCACCGGGCGGTTGACTTCAAGAATGTCACGGTTGAAGAAGCGCTGACACCGCGAACGAACATTCAGGCGATTGACATTGATGCCGGTTTTGATGAAATTTTACGTGAAGTGCAAAAAGGTGGATTCTCGCGATTGCCGGTCTATAAAGATTCGATTGATCATATCATCGGCGTTTTATCAGAACGTGATTTTTTACGTGAATTCGTCAAGCACGGACGTGTCGAGATTCGTGAATTGATTCGTCCGGTCTCATTTGTTGTTCCGCAAACCCATATCATCGATCTGTTGCCGGAATTAAAAGTCAAACAGTCGCATATGGCTGTTGTACTGGATGAGTTTGGCGGTACAGCCGGTTTGATTACACTCGAGGACATTCTCGAGGAACTGGTCGGAGAGATTTGGGATGAACATGATGAGTCACTCGAATATACGAAACAAGTCAGTCCTAACCGTTATGAATGTCTGGCGGAGTATGACATTGAAGATTTCTGTCATCAATTTGACTTGGCGATGCCGGAAACGGAAGCCCAGTCACTCGGAGGATGGATTATGGAAGATGTCGGTCATATTCCGGAAGTGGGGACTCAGATGGTATATGGACCGGTGACATTAACCGTCCTTCATGTCGAAAACCGGCGTGTTCAAACCGTCTCCGCTGTTTTCTCGCAAAATGAATCATCAGAAGGGACGGATGATCCAACCGTCTGATCCCAACCACAAAAAAGGTCCATTCCGTTTAACGGGATGGACCTTTTTTGTGATGACAGGATCTACAGAGCAAGAAGTATACAAAATTAGACATCGAGCTCTGAAACAAGAATCCCTAACCGGTCAAGGGCATCGATTGCGGCTTGTAAAGCTTCTTCGTTATCGGCTTCGAGCGTATGAATATGAACGCCGTCCGTCAAAGTAGATAAAGGCGTCGCCTGCGTTTCTTCGAGTTGTTCAATCAATGCTCGGACATCCCGGCGGCTTTTCAGCATCAATTCCCCGGTCAAAAATCCATAGACGGGGTGCTCGACGATGACATCGCGGATAATGACACCTTCATCAACGACGGCATCACACTCCGCCTTCAACTGATCGCTGCCGTGCCGACAGACCACTTTTTTGAGATGGCGGGATCCGTCAAGCTCGGGGTGATTTAATAAATATCCCCGGGCCGTCGCGACGACAGGATATCCTTTTGCTTTTAATAATGATAAGTCCTGTACGATGACTTGGCGGCTGACACCTGCCTGTTTCGCTAACTTCGTACCTGTAACGGGTCGATCGCTTTGCTGAATCATCTCTAGTAACTCTTGCCGGCGTTCTTCTCCGGACTGTCTTCTTCCCATGCCCATTCCTACCTTTCCGGTTCATCTGATTCCTCCAAAGAACAAAGGACATCGATACATCGCTCTACTTCCTCGGCTGTCGTCATCCGACCGAAACTGAGTCGAATCAATCCGTGAGCCGCTGCTTCATCAAAACCAATCGCACGTAAAGTCGAGTTGGGTCCATTCTCACCTGCACGACAAGCACTTCCCGCCGAGACGGCAATTCCGGCACGATTTAGGGCGAGGAGGACGAATTGACCATCCCGTTGTTTCGTATGAATGGCACAAATCGAATTAAGTTGCTGAGGTGATTCAATGATTTGGTAATAAGCAGCTGGAAGTCTTTTTTTTAGCATACCACGAAATCTTTTGCTCGATGCCTGGATCTGCTGATTTTCCTCAAGATAACGATGACACGCCATCAGGAAAGCCGCGATACCGGGGACATCGACAGTTCCGGGACGAATTCCGAACTCATGGTGCGCTTCATAATAGGGACTGAACAGGGGGCGCCGCAAATAGACGGCACCGAGTCCTTTCGGACCATAGACTTTGTGGCTGCTGATGGTGTAGGCCTCGACGTCCGTTAAATCAACAGGCTCTTTCAAAAAGCCTTGAATGCCGTCGCAATGAAACAGAATACCTTTTTTTCGGCAGAAAGCCGCGATGTCAGCCACCGGAAAGATAAAACCTGTTTCTGAATTGACATGCTGGATTGAAACGACGCCGATTTCTTCCGTACACGCTTGTTCAAACAGCGCCCAATCGAATTCGCCAGTCGTTTGTAAATCGATTGCCCGCCAGTCATGCTGCCACCGTTTCAAGGGTAACAAGACAGAATCGTGTTCCGATTTAAGTGTCAAGACAGTTGTCTTGTTGGTTTGGCGGAGGAGATGACTTAAAGCGATGTAGTTGGCTTCAGATCCGCTCCCCGTAAAGACAATCGTTCCTTCGGTCACACCAAGCCATTCCATTAATTTATTCCGTGCCTGCTCTAACAATCGGAGGGCGGTATCTCCCGTGTCATGAAGCGATGAACTGTTGCCATATGCATGTTCTGCCGTGTACCGGTACTGTTCAAGGGCGTCCGGGTGCATGGGGGTCGTTGCCGCGTAATCTAAATAAATCATTCATTATCGTATCCTTTCGTCTTGTCACTCAGCTAAAAATATGCCAAACTTATTGTCAAGTCAATAGTAAATATTTAAGTATAGAGGTGTTTGTCATATGTCTTTACATAATGTAAAGGAAGTTGATGTCTTAATCATCGGCACAGGATTAGCAGCCGTTTCAGCTGCCCTGCATCTCCCGGCTCACTTGAACGTTGTCCTCGTCTCAAAAGGGTCAAAGACAGAAACGAATTCGATGCGGGCACAAGGCGGGATTGCGTCGGCATATCTGGAGGAGAACCATTTCAGTCATCAAGCTGACACGGAGCAGGCCGCGAAGGGACGGACAGATGAAACGATGATTTCATTCATCACCGCGACCGGCAGGCAGGTCATTCAAGAACTTGAAGCATTTGGTGTCTTGTTTGACCGTGAAGTGACGGGCGAATATGCCTTAGGTCAGGAAGGGGCGCACTCAAGACCCCGTATTTTTCACAGTGGAGGCGACCGGACGGGTGAACGAATGATGACACAACTGCTTCAGCAATTGGATCATCCTGTCATCGAGGATACCGTCATTACGGAATTGTTGATGAACAGACAACAGGTCGTCGGCGCACGCGGGTATCGCGGTCAAACGCCGGTCGTCTTTTCCGCCCGGGCTGTCATCCTGGCGACAGGCGGAATCGGCGGTTTGTTCACGGCTTCGACGAACGAACCGGACCTGACGGGTGACGGTCTGGCACTCGCGGCGCAGGTCGGAGCACGTCTATCCGATTTAGGGTACATCCAGCATCATCCGACCGTGCTTCTTCACGACGGTGTCAGTCAAGGCTTGATTACGGAGGCATTACGCGGAGCGGGTGCGTATTTGATGACAACAGACGGTCGCCGTGTGATGGCGGATCATCCGCAAGGAGACTTGGCCGCCCGGGATGAAGTCGCAAGGCGCATCACGACAGTAGGCGAACAAGAACCGGTTTATCTCAATACGACGCCTGTCGAACAACTGCATACACGCTTTCCAACGTTTGTGAAAAAATGTGAAACATTGAACATATCACCTGATATCGTCGAAGTGACGACCGGTGTTCACTTTTTAATGGGCGGGATTAAAACAGACCGTCTCGGGCGGACGACTGTTCCGGGACTGTATGCCGTCGGCGAGACGGCATCAACAGGATTGCATGGGAAAAATCGATTGGCCTCGAACTCGCTGCTCGAATGTTTCGTAATGGGCAAAGAATTGGCATTACGGCTTCGGTTGCCGGCACGTCAGGCGTTACCGGACTTAGAGATCGGACAGGAGAGAGCGGCGGAACCACTCGATTCCTCCTGGGCAGAAGCGTTAAGCGTTCAGCTCGATGAACGTCTGCTTAAACAAACACTGGAAACCTTCCAACATCAACCGGATGAACAAGGATCCGGACGGGACGCTGAACTGAGCCGTCTGCACCGGATGACGGCCAAGCTGTTACTTGAAGGAGCAATTCAACGATTAAAAGGAGAACAACCACATGAACAAATGGTACCTACGACGACAGCTTGAAGATTTTTTAGTGGAAGATATCGGTCGTCAGGACGTGACGAGTGAAGTGTGTCTGATTGGCGATGAACAAGGAACCGGTCAATTCATGGCGAAAGAGTCCGGTATTTTTTGCGGAGAAGCTGTATTGGGCGAATTGGCCCGACTGCTCGAAGTTGAACACGAAACGATCGTCCGGGACGGACAACCAATTTCCCGCGGACAAGTAGTCGCGAAATGGTCCGGTCGCCTGCAGGCGATTCTGACGGGAGAGCGGGTCGCTTTAAATCTCATTCAACGAACGTCGGGAATTGCGACCTTGACGCACCGGGCTGTAAGTCTTGTCGATGGGAAAGTCCGGATTGCCGATACACGGAAAACAACACCGGGTCTCCGGATGCTTGAAAAACATGCAGTTCGGATCGGGGGCGGATTTAATCACCGCGGTCGACTCGATGATGCCGTCATGATCAAAGATAATCACATCACCGTCGCCGGTTCAATTACAGCTGCCGTCAGTCGGGCGAAGGCACAAGTCGGTCACACGACACCGATTGAGGTGGAGGTCGAGACAAGTGAAGAGGTCAAGGAAGCAGTCGCAGCCGGTGTCGATATCATCATGCTCGACAACCGAACACCGGAAGAGATCAAGTTGTTCCGGTCATGGATTCCGCGAACGATTACGGTCGAAGTATCAGGCGGAATCACACTGGATACGTTACCGGCATATGGTGAGTGCGGAGCAGATTATATCTCACTTGGTGCATTGACCCATTCGGCACCGGCGTTAGACATCAGTATGAAAATTGCGGGAGGAAAAAAAGATGAGTCTTAATTTATTTACAGAGCAAGGGATTCCGAGAACATACTTAGAAAAAACAGATGCAGAATTAGTGGCAATCATCGAAGGGGTCAAACAGCGGATGGGATCAAGGCTATTTTTACCGGCGCATCATTATCAAAAAGATGAGGTCGTTCAGTTTGCGGATGCAACAGGAGATTCACTCCAACTCGCGCAAGTGGCGAAACAGATGACGGATGCCGACTATACAGTTTTTTGCGGTGTTCATTTCATGGCAGAGACGGCGGATATGCTGACGGATCAACAGCATACGGTCGTCTTGCCGGATATGCGGGCCGGCTGTTCAATGGCTGATATGGCGAACGGCTTTCAGACGGAACGGGCATATGGCGTGTTGACGAACCGGTTGGGACGATCGATTCTCCCGTTGACGTATGTCAATTCAACAGCTGAAATCAAAGCGTTTGTCGGTCGTCACGGCGGAGCAACCGTTACTTCCTCGAATGCAGTTCGAATGGTCGAGTGGGCACTTGCTGAACGCGACATCCTCTTCTTCCTGCCCGATCAACATCTCGGACGGAATACGGCGCATGCCTTGGGAATTCCGCTCGAACAGATGGCTGTCTGGGATCCGATTACCGATCAGTTGGTGTTTGACGGATCGGATGAGGACATCCGGGTCGTACTGTGGAAGGGACATTGTTCTGTTCATGAGAAGTTCACGGTCGAACAGATTGAGCAGTTCCGTAAAGCAGATCCCGAACGGAAAATTCTTGTTCACCCGGAATGTTCCTTTGAAGTCGTCGCAGCGTCAGATTTGAATGGTTCGACAGCGTATATCATTGATCAAATCAGACAGGCGGAACCTGGAACGAAGTGGGCCATCGGGACAGAAATGAACTTAGTCCAACGGCTGGCAAAAGATTATCCGGAACTCGACATCGTGTCCTTGAATCCATTCATGTGTCCGTGTCTGACGATGAACCGGATTGATTTACCGCACCTCGCCTGGTCACTCGAACAAATTGAATCCGGTCAGCCGGTCAATGTCATCACCGTCGATCCGGAAACGACACGCTATGCAGTCCTCGCACTCGAACGGATGCTGGAACGCTCGTAACAGTACGAAAAGTAAAGCGGGCTCGAACAATTCACGCACTACGAAACAGGGCAACGGAATGCGACATCCGTTGCTCTGTTTCATTTTTTTGAGAGAAGTAGAATACGCAAATTTCCATCGTGACAGTCTCAGTTATGGAGAATTACGTTTTGAAGAGCCTCCTCGTTATATGCTACAATAACACGAGAGTTTGTTAATGGATGGGAGCGTTCAAAAGTGATAGAATTCGTACGCGGCGAAGTCGCTTATGTCTGTGCGGAATTCGTGACGATCGAGGTCGGGGGGATTGGCTACAAAATCGTAGCACCGAACCCGTTTTTTTATCGGACCGGAGACGAACAGGTTATCGTATATACGTATCATTATGTCAGAGAAGACCAGGAAGTCTTGTTCGGATTCCGTTCAAGACGTGAACGGGCGCTGTTTACGAAATTGCTTGGCGTAACAGGGATTGGTCCTAAAGGATCACTTGCCATCGTGGCGTCAGGAGATGTCGATGCGCTTGTTGAAGCAATCGAGCAGGAGAAGGAAAGTTATTTGATTAAGTTCCCGGGTGTCGGTAAAAAGACAGCGAAGCAGATGACGCTTGATTTAAAAGGGAAACTGGCTGAGCTCGCACCGGACTATATTCCAAGTGAAGGATTATTTGCCCAGGGAAATGCGGAATTGAATGAAGCATGTGAAGCCTTGACGGCACTCGGATACAGTGAACGGGAAGTCGAGAAAGTCAAAAAAGCACTTCAAGGTGAAGTGTTGTCGACGGACCAATATGTGAAGCGGGCGTTGCAGTTGTTATTGAATGTGAGGTGAGAACGTGGAAGAACGGATTTTGTCAGAATCCGCACATGCGGAAGATCAGGAAGAGTGGAGTTTACGTCCTCAGACACTGGATCAGTACATTGGTCAGGAAAAGGCGAAAGGCAACTTGAGTGTCTTTATCCAAGCGGCAAAAATCCGTCAGGAAACACTGGATCACGTGCTTTTATACGGTCCTCCCGGTCTTGGGAAGACGACACTTGCGACAATCATTGCCAACGAGATGGGCGTCGGCATCAAGACGACAGCCGGCCCGGCGATTGAACGGCCGGGGGATCTCGCGGCAATTTTGTCTTCGCTTGAACCGGGAGACGTCTTGTTTATTGACGAAATTCACCGGTTGAGCCGGTCGATTGAGGAGATTCTTTATCCGGCGATGGAAGACTATTGTCTTGATATCGTCATCGGTCAAGGGGAGTTGGCACGCAGCGTACGGATTGATTTGCCGCCGTTTACGCTAGTCGGAGCAACGACACGGGCAGGCATGTTGTCGGCTCCGCTTCGTGACCGCTTTGGTGTGACGCTGAAACTGGAGTACTATACGATGCCGGAACTGTCGGCGATTGTCACACGGACATCCCGTTTGTTTGGCTTTGAAGCAGACCGGATGGCAGCAGAAGCCATTGCGCTTCGTTCCCGCGGGACACCACGGGTTGCCAACCGTTTGTTACGGCGTGTCCGTGATTTTGCACAAGTCGCGCATCAGACCGCAATCGACGCGACACTTGCGACGAGTGCCCTCGATCGTTTACATGTCGATGCGCTTGGACTGGATGATGTCGATCACCGTCTGTTACGTTCGCTTGCCGAACGTTTTGCCGGTGGACCGGTGGGCCTTGAGACGATTGCGGCGACGATCGGCGAAGATGCTCAGACGATTGAAGACGTCTATGAACCTTATTTGCTTCAACAAGGTTTTTTACAACGGACACCACGCGGTCGTGTCTTGACGCCGTTTGCGCGGCAACATTTAGGATTGAAAGAAGGAAACTAAAGATGGATGTAAATTTATTTGATTTTCATTTACCGGAAGAACAGATTGCCCAAGTGCCATTGCTCGATCGGACAAGTTCAAAGTTGATGGTCGTCAATCGGGAAACAGGCGCTCTTCGTCATGAAAAATTTCATGATATCGTCTCGTATTTTAATGCAGGGGATACGCTCGTCATCAATGATACGAAGGTCTTACCGGCCCGGCTGTTTGGTGTCAAAGAAGAGACCGGCGGCAAAATCGAACTGTTATTGCTCAAGCAGACGAGCGAAGATGTCTGGGAGACGCTCGCAAAACCGGCGAAACGCGTTAAACCGGGAACTGTCCTGTCATTCGGTGACGGATTGCTCCGGGCGGAATGTGTCGAAGCACTCGACGATGGCGGGCGAATCCTGAAGTTCTCGTACACCGGCATTTTTTATGAAGTACTCGATCAGCTCGGGACGATGCCTTTGCCACCTTATATCCATGAGCAACTCGAAGATCAGGACCGTTACCAGACGGTCTACGCCCGGGAACGGGGGAGTGCGGCAGCCCCGACGGCAGGTCTGCATTTTACACCGGAACTGTTGCAGGCACTGACTGATAAAGGCGTTCAGCTTGCACCGTTAACATTACACGTCGGACTCGGGACATTCCGTCCGGTCTCCGTCGATGACGTGGACAGTCACAAAATGCACAGTGAATACTACGAATTACCGGAGTCCTCTGCGAAGATTTTACGGGAGACCCGTAAAAACGGCGGACGGATCATTGCCGTCGGAACAACTTCGACCCGGACACTTGAAACCGTCATCCGGGATCACGGGGATTTCGTCGAAGCATCCGGTTGGACGGATATCTTTATCTATCCGGGGCAGGAAATCAAAGGAATCGACGGCTTGATCACGAACTTCCACTTACCGAAGTCGACGTTGATCATGCTCGTATCCGCTCTATCGACCCGTGAACACATATTACATGCCTATGAAGAAGCTGTTGCGCAAAATTACCGATTCTTTAGTTTCGGAGACGCAATGTTCTTAACGAGAGAGGAATTAAACCGATGACAAAACATGCAGTAACGTACGAACATATCAAGACTTGTAAACAATCTGGTGCGCGGTTAGGAATCGTCCATACGCCGCACGGCAGCTTCGAGACACCTGTTTTCATGCCGGTCGGTACACAAGCGACAGTCAAGACGATGGCGCCGGAACAGATTAAAGACATGAATGCGAACATCATTTTGTCCAATACCTATCACCTGTGGGTCCGTCCGGGCCATGATGTCATTAAAGAAGCCGGCGGCCTGCATAAATTCATGAATTGGGACGGCGCCATCTTAACCGATTCCGGTGGATTCCAAGTCTTTTCTCTCGCTGATTTACGTAACATCACAGAGGAAGGTGTCCATTTCCGGAACCACTTGAATGGAGATAAACTGTTCCTGTCACCGGAAAAAGCAATGGAAATCCAAAATGCCCTCGGTTCTGACATCATGATGGCGTTTGACGAGTGCCCACCGTTCCCGGCTTCTCATGAATACATGAAAGCTTCTGTCGAGCGGACAAGCCGCTGGGCGGAACGTTGCCTTGAAGCACACGAACGGCCGCAGGATCAAGCATTGTTCGGTATCATTCAAGGCGGCGAGTATGAAGACTTACGCCGTCAAAGTGCCCGTGATCTTGCATCACTTGATTTCCCGGGTTATGCGGTCGGTGGTCTTTCAGTCGGAGAACCAAAAGACGTCATGTACCGCGCTCTTGATTTTACGACACCACTCATGCCGGAAGACAAGCCGCGTTACTTAATGGGCGTCGGTTCACCGGATGCCTTGATCGAAGGTGCCATTCGCGGTATCGACATGTTTGACTGTGTCTTGCCGACTCGAATTGCACGCAACGGTACGTTAATGACATCAAGCGGACGTCTTGTCGTCCGGAATGCGAAATATGCCCGTGACTTCCGTCCACTCGATGAGAAATGTGATTGCTATGCGTGTAAGAATTACTCACGTGCTTATATCCATCACTTGATCCGGGCACAGGAAACATTTGGTCTTCACCTCTGTTCGACACACAATCTTCACTTCCTCGTCAAGTTGATGGAAGGCGTCCGTCAAGCGATTCGCGAAGACCGTCTGCTTGATTTCAAAGACGAATTCTTTGAAGAATACGGTTATAATTTACCGAACGCAAAGAATTTCTGATAAATGGTCTGACAATTCCATTCTTTTTACGGTATAATGAACGTGATTTGAATGAAAAGGAGCTGACTCAGATGCAACAACTATTGACTTTCCTCCCGATGATCTTGATCTTCGTGGTGTTTTATTTCTTGTTGATTCGTCCACAGAACAAACGCCAGAAGCAAGTGCGTGAGATGCAAACCCAATTATCACGCGGTGACTCGATCGTAACGATCGGTGGCCTTCATGGGGTCGTACAAAAAGTAGATGAGACAACCGTCACATTGAAGTCGGGTAACGCGCAATTGACGTTTAACCGTAGTGCGGTCGCAGAAGTTACGAAAAAAACTACGACTGTCATGGACGACGAAATCGTCGAATAAGGCTCGAAAAAGACGCTTTCCGAATTCGGAAGCGTCTTTTCTGTTTATATATGAGAAAAACGATTGCTAAGATTACCAATTCTTATGTAAGCTAGGATAGGATAAGAAAGTTGTCTGAAAATATACAGGGATTGAGAGAAAGGACAATGTAGCATGATTAAGAAGGGAAAACTGGCCACGTTCTTCATTATCGTCGCCGCGCTGCTCGTTTTGATTGGCACGACATCGAATTGGCTCTTAAAAGACACCAAACTCGGTCTAGACTTAAAAGGCGGATTTGAAGTCTTGTATGAAGTACAACCACTAAAAGAAGGCGATGTCATCGATTCCAATGCGATGAGCGCGACGCTGACGGCAATCGAAAACCGGGTTAACGTACTGGGTGTTTCGGAACCGGACATCCGGATCGAAGGAGACAACCGGATTCGTGTTCAACTGGCAGGTGTCAAAAATCAAAGTGAAGCCCGTCAGATTTTATCCTCGACTGCCGAACTGTCATTCCGGGACATCAACGACAAAGTGTTACTTGATGGATCAGACTTAAAGGCAAAAGGAGCGAAAGTCGGATACGATCCGCAAACAAACGCACCGCTCGTCGAACTGACAATGAAGTCGAAAGAAAAATTTTATGAAGTGACACAACAAGTGTCTAAAATGCAACCTCCTGCAAATCGTCTTGTCATTTGGCTCGACTATGAAAAAGGGGATACGTACGAAAAAGAGATTCAAAAAGAAAATTCAAAAATCGTCTCCGATGCTTCGGTCCAACAGCCGATCAACTCGGATAAAGCCATCATCTCTGGTGGTGACATTACAGCAGAATACGGAAAACAACTATCGTCAATCCTGAATGCCGGAGCACTACCCGTCAAACTGGATGAAATCTATTCGACGTCTGTCTCGGCCGCGTTTGGTCAAGATGCCCTCGATCAGACATTGTTTGCATCAATGATCGGTGTTGCAGCCGTCTTCCTCTTCATGTTGCTGTTCTACCGGGTATCTGGTTTAGTGTCGATCATTACATTGTTGTTCTATATCTATCTCGTCATGATTTTCTTTAACGGGATTAATGCAGTCTTGACATTGCCGGGTATCGCTGCGCTCGTACTGGGTGTCGGGATGGCAGTTGATGCGAACATCATCACGGCAGAACGGATCAAAGATGAACTCCGAAGCGGGAAATCCGTCTTGTCCGCCTTTAAAGCCGGTAACCGCCGCTCATTTGGTACGATTCTTGATGCCAACTTGACGACGTTGATTTCAGCAGGCGTGTTGTATTACTTCGGAACAAGTACCGTCAAAGGATTTGCCATCATGCTGATGGTCTCGATTGCCGTTACGTTCATCACGAATGTTTTCATCTCACGTTACTTGATGCAACTTCTCGTCAGCAGCCGCTGGTTTGATAAGAAAAAAACCTGGTTTGGCGTAAAGGAGGATGAAATTCGTGAACTTTAATCCAACGAAATTTGATTATGTGAAGCATCGGAAAGTTTACTTTGCAATCACGATTGCGCTTGTAGTCATTTCGATTCTACTGTTGGCCTTCCGCGGCTTGAACCTCGGAATCGACTTTACAGAAGGAACACGCGTTGAAATTTCTTCAACGAACACGATCAAAGAAGCAGAGGTTCGTTCCGTCATTGAAGAGGCCGGAATTGATGCCGCTGAAATCAATGGTGTGCAATTCGCGCAAGGCGGAAAGCTCGCGAACGTGACGTTCGTCGGAGAATTCGATCAGGAGCAAATCTCGAAAATGAAACAAACGATTGAAGCAAAATATAAAAAAGAACCAAGCATCTCGACAGTGTCGGCACAAGTCGGTCAGGAAATCGCCCGTAACGCGATTTATGCCGTCTTGCTGGCTTCACTCGGAATCGTTATTTACGTCTCGTTCCGTTTCCAACCGCTATACGGGATTGCGACTGTCCTTGCTTTGCTCCATGATGCGTTGATGATCATTGCCTTCTTCTCGTTGTTCCAGATTGAAGTTAATCTGTACTTCATCGCAGCGATTTTGACGATCATCGGTTATTCGGTCAATGATACGATTGTTACCTTTGACCGGGTCCGGGAAAACTTGGGTCTTGCTGAAAAAGGTGGCCGTCAAGTGACGTTCAGTGAATTGTCGCATATCGTCAATGAATCGATTCAACAGACAATCATTCGTTCAATCAACACGGTCGTCACAGTCATCATGACGGCAGCGGCACTCTACATCTTCGGTAGTGAAGCGATCCGTGGATTCAGTCTTGCCTTACTCGTTGGTCTGATCATGGGCATGTATTCTTCGATCTTCATCGCAGCCCAACTGTGGCTCGTCATGAAAGGTCGGACGCTGAAATCAACAAAACAAGCCTCATAACCTGACCCGTGTTAGCTATCGCTAACGCGGGTTTTGTTCTATAATGATGAAGTTGATTGGAGGGATTAGATGTATCATTCAAAGAAAACATGGATCGATAAGCAAGTCGATTCCGTTAAAATAGACGAACTGGCTGGCCAGGTGAACGTTTCCCATCAAGTCGCACACTTGCTCGTGCAACGTGGCTTTGAGACAGCGGATCAAGCTAAAGCGTTTTTGGAAACCGATCAAATGGCGTTTCATGATCCGTTCCTGTTCCAGGACATGAACAAAGTAGTCGCCCGGATCCAGCAAGCGGCTGATGAAGGTGAGATGATTTTGATTTACGGAGACTATGATGTCGACGGCGTCAGTTCCGCTGCGATTTTATGGCATGCGTTGATTGAAATCGGTGCGATGGCGGAATGCTACATTCCGAATCGGTTTACAGAAGGTTACGGACCAAACGAGGCAGCGTTCCGCTGGGCGGCAGAAGAAGGATTCGGTCTCGTCATCACAGTCGACTGCGGAATTTCCGGTATCGAGGAAGCCGCCGTCTTAAAAGAACTCGGCGTTGATTTAATCATTACCGATCACCATGAAGCAAAAGACGTCTTGCCGGACGCTTTCGCCATGATTCATCCGGGTGTTGATTCCAATTACCCGTATTCGAAGCTTGCCGGTGCCGGTGTTGCCTTTAAGGTCGCCCATGCGTTATTGGGACGTGTGCCGGAAGAATTGCTTGATTTGGCTGTACTCGGAACGATTGCCGACTTAGTGCCGCTCGTCGGTGAAAACCGGTTGCTTGCAGCGAAAGGGATTGAAGCGTTAAATGCCAGTGAACGACCGGGTATTTTAGCGTTACGGAAAGTCTGCAGTCTCGTCGAAGACGAGTTGACGGAAGAGTCGGTCGGGTTTGCCTTCGGTCCCCGGATCAATGCAGCCGGTCGACTCGACTCGGCGATGCCGGCGCTTGAGATGTTACTCGCGGAAACAATAGAAGAAGCCAGCCTGCTTGCAGAACAACTCGACCAACAAAATAAACAACGGCAGGATATCGTCAAAAAGATTGCCGAAGAAGCGACCGACCTCGTGGAACAGCATTATCTGGCAGACCGTGTCTTAGTCGTCGATTCGGATCAATGGAATCCGGGTGTCGTCGGAATCGTAGCGTCCCGGCTTGTTGAAAAGTATCATCGACCTGTGATTCTTTTGTGTCATGATGCAGAAAAAGGGACGGCAAAAGGTTCTGGCCGTTCGATTGCCGCATTTGATCTCTTTGCCGAGTTGAATCAGTCGGCTGATATACTACCGCACTTCGGAGGACATCCGGCTGCTGCCGGAATGACATTGTCATCAGAAAACGTCAGTGTTTTACGGGAACGATTGAATGCCCAAGCGGCAAGTTTGCCGGAAGAAGCGTTCATCGCGACGACAGAAATTGATTTACGCCTGAATGTTTCGGATGTCTCCATCGGCTTGATTGAAGAGATGGGACGACTCGCACCGTTCGGTATGGGGAATCCGTCACCGCGTGTCGTCGTGGAAGATGCCAGCATCCGAGACTTAAAACGGATTGGCCGTGATTTGACCCACCTGAAGGTTCTCGTGACCGACGGAAAGACCGAACTGGATGGAATCGGATTCGGTTTTGGTGACGCCGTCGACGAAGTGTCATCACTCGCAGAAGTGTCGTTAATGGGGAGTCTGAATATCAATGAATGGAACGGTTTCCGTAAACCGCAACTGATGATTCAGGATTTAGCAGTCGTCGATTACCAACTGTTTGATTACCGTGGTGGCAAGAAACCGTTGACGGATGTGTTTGAACTTCCGCATGATACGACGACGTTTGTCGCCTTCTCGGAAGAAACACAAACCAAATATGCCGAGCGTACGCTAAATGGATCTGCTAAGGCAAACGTCGTCTTTTTGGATCTGCCGGAAGAAGAATCGGCCTTCTTGCCTTATTTGAACGAAGCCGAACGGATTTACTGTGCGTTTAAAGACGAAGGATACTATTTCGAGACGATTCCATCCCGGGAAGAATTTAAGCATTACTTTAATTACTTTGCGAAATGCCCCCGTGATGAGCTCCGAATTGGACTTGTTCGTTTGTCGAAATCGCGAAAATGGTCGAAACGTTCGATTAACTTTATGCATTCAGTGTTTTCGGAACTTGATTTTCTTGTTACAATGGAGGACGGGCTGCCGGGTGTGAACCCGAACGCTGAAAAACGAGACTTGACGGAAGCTGCGACGTACAAGCGTCATGAGGAACGTCAACGTCTTGAGCAACAATACATTTATTCGTCACTCGCTCAGTTGAAAGAGCGTTTTGATACTTTGGTAGAAGCGGCGAAGCAGGAGGAAATGACATGGAGTTCAAACAGCATATAAAAGAGGTCGAAAACTGGCCGAAAGAAGGAATCAGTTTCAAAGATATCACATCCCTGATGCAAAACGGTCCTGCTTACAAGCAGTCGGTCGATGCCTTGATCGATTATGCCCGTAAACAAGGAGCGGACGTCATCGCTGGACCGGAAGCACGCGGATTTGTTGTCGGCTGCCCGGCAGCATACGCGATGGAAATCGGATTTGTACCTGTCCGTAAAGAAGGAAAATTACCACGTGAGACGGTCCGTGTCGAGTATGGCCTTGAGTACGGAAAAGATGTCTTGACGATGCATCACGATGCGATCCAACCAGGACAACGCGTCGTCATCCTGGATGACCTACTGGCAACAGGCGGAACAATCGAAGCGACAATCAAAATGATCGAGCAACTTGGTGGAACGGTTGCCGGAATCGGATTCTTGATCGAGCTCGACGGTTTAGGTGGACGTGAAAAATTAGAAGGATACGATATTCTTTCCTTAATTCGTTACGCAGATTAATGAATCGCAAGTACCTTCCCGACAGTGGTCGGGGGGGTATTTCTTTTTATTTTGACATATTATCAAAATTTCACGATAATAGAGGATATATATTAGGGATTCAGCGTAATCAATCCCGGGGACTGGGTGAGGATAAGGGATGACAAATAAACAAATCGTAAATGTAGAAGACCTTCTCGCTCGATGTGCGGAGTACATGACAGAGGCAGAAGTTAAAGATATCGAACGCGCCTATCAATTCGCAAAAGACGAGCATGACGGACAATTTCGTCGATCGGGTGAACCTTACATCATTCACCCCGTTCAAGTAGCGGGGATACTAGTGGATATCGGTTTGGATGCGACAACGATTGTTGCCGCGCTTCTTCATGATGTCGTCGAGGACACCGATATTACGCTGGAACAACTGACGGAACGATTTGGAGCAGATGTTACGATGCTCGTCGATGGTGTGACGAAGCTTGGTAAAATCAAATACAAGTCGAAACGGGAAGAACTGGCTGAGAATCATCGGAAGATGTTCATCGCGATGGCCGAGGACATTCGGGTCATCTTGATCAAGCTGGCCGACCGTTTGCACAATATGCGGACTTTGCAACACATGGTCAAAGAGAAGCAAGTACAAAAAGCGGAAGAGACACTTGAAATCTTTGCCCCGCTTGCTCATCGTCTCGGGATTTCGACGATCAAATGGGAACTGGAAGACATCAGTCTGCGTTATATCAACCCGCAACAGTACTACCGGATCGTCTCGATGATGAAACAAAAGCGGACCGAACGGGAAGCACTCGTCACGTCTGTCATCGATGAAGTCAATGAGGTCCTGGAAGAAGTTGAGATTGCAGCTGAGGTCGATGGTCGTCCAAAACATATTTATTCCATCTATAACAAGATGCAAAACTCGAAAAAAGAGTTCAGTGAGATTTATGACTTGATGGCGGTCCGAATCATCGTCGATTCGATCAAGGATTGTTATGCGGTGCTCGGAATTATTCATACGCAATATAAACCGATGCCCGGTCGCTTCAAGGATTATATTGCGATGCCAAAACCGAATATGTACCAGTCGTTGCATACAACGGTCATCGGGCCGAAGGGTGAACCGCTTGAAGTGCAAATTCGGACACGCGATATGCATTTCATCGCCGAGTACGGAATTGCCGCTCACTGGGCGTATAAAGAAGGAAAAGAGCAGGAAGCCAAATCAGGTTTTGAAGATAAAATTGCTCATTTCCGTGAAATCTTGGAACTCCAAAAAGATACGGCGGACGCGGAAGAATTCATGGAATCAGTCAAAGTCGATTTCTTCAGTGATATGTTATACGTCTTTACGCCAAAAGGAGACGTCATCGAGCTGCCGAAAGGTTCGGTCCCGATTGATTACGCGTACCGGATTCATACAGAAATCGGTCACCGGACAATCGGTGCCAAAGTCAACGGACGGATGGTGCCGATTGACTATAAATTGAAGACCGGTGACATCATTGAAATCGTCACATCCAAACACAGTTATGGTCCAAGCAAAGACTGGCTGAAAATTTGTGTGTCGAGTCAGGCGAAAAATAAAATCCGTCAATGGTTCAAACGCCAGCAACGGGAAGAAAATGTCTCAAAGGGCCGCGAATTAATTGAGGCGGAAGTGAAGAAACTCGGTTTCGAGCCAAAAGACGTCATCAATGAAAAGACGCTCGAAGACGTGACACGGAAGTTTAACTTCGGTCAGGAAGAAGATATGTATGCGGCAGTCGGCTATCATGGACTGACCGCGGCTCAAGTCGCCCATAAATTGACGGAAAAATTGCGCAAAGACAAAGAATCGAAGAATATGGAATTAAACGAAGCCATCAGCGGGATGAAGACATTTGACCGGCCGCAGAAACAGAATCCGGAAGGGGTTCGCGTCAAAGGGATCGACAATATGTTAGTCCGCATGAGTCGTTGCTGTAATCCGGTTCCGGGTGACGACATCGTCGGCTATATCACCCGTGGCCGCGGGGTTTCGATTCACCGGTCCGATTGTCTGAACGTCATTCATGAACAGAATCCGGAACGGTTGCTTGAAGTCGAATGGGAACACGAAGGAAAAACAGTCAAGAGTTATAACGTCGAAATCGAAATCTCCGGTTTTGACCGGGCAGGTCTGTTAAATGACGTTCTCCAATCGGTATCCGCGATGAATACGAATATCGTAGCCGTCAGCGGGAAGGGAAACGACAGCAAACAGGCGAAGATTTCAATGACGATTGCAATCGACAACGTCAACCATTTGCAAAAGGTCGTTGATCGGATTAAACAAATATCAGACGTCTATGCGGTGCATCGCGTCATGATGACATAAGGAGCGGATAGAAATGCGAGTCGTATTACAACGGGTCAAAGAAGCAAGTGTGACGGTCGAAGGGGCAGTTACCGGTCAAATCGATCAAGGATTTCTTTTACTCGTCGGGATCACGCATGACGATACGCTGGAGCAAGTCAACTGGTTGGCGGACAAAATTGCCGGTTTACGGGTGTTCGAGGATGAAGAAGAGCGGATGAACCGTTCGTTGCAGGATGTCGAAGGGGAAATCTTATCGGTGTCCCAGTTCACCTTATACGGAGACATCAAAAAAGGCCGTCGTCCTGCCTTTACGGAAGCGGCAAAACCGGATCTTGCGAACGAGTTGTATGAAGCGTTTAACGCGCGTTTACGTCAGCAGGGAATTGTTGTTGAAACGGGACAGTTCGGAGCGATGATGGACGTCGCACTCGTCAATGACGGACCGGTCACGCTGATTTTAGAAAAGTGACCAAAGTCTTGACAGGATCTTTTGAACGAGGCAATATAAAGGATAACAGAACGAATTAAGAACCGATGACGAAGAAGAGTAATTTAGATCTCGGCTGCATAGAGAGTCGCCCCCCGGCTGAAAGGGTGATCAGACGAACTAGATGAAAGACCCTTTTGAGGTATTTTCCTGAAACGAACAGAGTAGGGAAAATCGTAGGCAGGCGTTAACTGCACCGAGTGGCTGAGAATTTTCAGCAACCAGGGTGGTACCACGGGATCTTCAGGTTCTCGTCCCTTTGCGGACGAGGACTTTTTTTGTATTCAAAAAGGAGGAATTAGGATGAAATTACCACGCGGAACGTTTGATGTACTTCCGGGTACAGTAGAACGTTGGCAGTATATTGAAAACCAATTGCGGGAGATCAGTAAACGGTACAACTATAAAGAAATCCGGACACCGATCTTTGAAGAAACAGAGTTGTTCAAACGGGGTGTCGGTGAGACGACGGACATCGTTCAAAAAGAGATGTTCATGCTTGAAAAACGCGGGAAGGAACAATTTACGCTTCGTCCGGAAGGGACAGCAGCCGTCGTTCGTTCATTCGTGACGAATAAACTCTACGGCGCCGCCAATCAACCGGTCAAACTCTTTTATATCGGACCGATGTTCCGCTATGAACGTCCGCAAGCCGGTCGTTTCCGCCAGTTACACCAATATGGCGTCGAGGCACTCGGCAGCGAAGAACCGGCAATCGATGCAGAAGTCATCAGTCTTGCGATGAGTATTTACCGCTCGTTTGGTCTGAAAAAACTGAAGCTCGTCATCAACTCGCTCGGAGACAGCGAAAGCCGCGCCGCGCACCGGGAAGCACTGGTCAATCACTTCAAACCGGTCGCCCACGAGTTATGCCAGGATTGTCAGAACCGTCTCGAAGCGAATCCGCTCCGGGTACTGGATTGCAAAGTCGACCGTAATCACCCGAGCATGGCGACAGCGCCGTCGATCCTCGACTTCCTGAACCCGGCTTCGAAAGACTATTTCGATCAAGTCCTGTTGCACCTGGATGCGCTCGGCATCGAATACGTGATTGATCCGACACTGGTTCGAGGACTTGATTACTACAATCACACGTCGTTTGAGATCATGTCGGAAGCAGAAGGATTCGGCGCAATCACGACGCTTTGCGGCGGCGGACGTTATAACGGACTCGTCGAACAAATCGGTGGACCGGCCACACCGGGAATCGGATTTGGAATCGGGATCGAACGTCTGTTGATGGCGCTTGAAAATGAAGGTGTCCTGCCGGAAATCGATGATGCGATTGATGTCTTCATCGTCGCGCAAGGCAACGAAGAAGTTGAAAAAACGGCAACACGCCTGCTGCAATTGATGCGTCTCGAAGGACTTGCCGCTGACCGTGATTATCTCGGACGGAAGTTCAAAGGACAATTCAAAGCGGCCGATCGGATGAAAGCCCGCTTTACTGTCATTTTGGGAGACGAAGAAGTCGAACGTGGAGCAGCAGCGTTAAAAGACATGTCGACCGGTGAACAGATTGATGTGCCATTATCAGCTGTCGCCGATACGATTGTCGCGAAATTAAAGGAGGAAGCATAATGATCGGACGTACACACATGAACGGAACCGTAACAGAAGAAACAATCGGCCAAGCCGTTCAATTAAAAGGATGGGTTCAAAAACGACGTGACCTCGGAGGATTAATTTTCCTTGATCTTCGTGACCGGACCGGGATCGTCCAAGTCGTCTTCCAACCGGAAAACGAACAGGCGCACCGCCTGGCGGAATCGATTCGTTCGGAATACGTACTCGACATCAAAGGGACGGTCGTCCAGCGTGAAAATCCGAACCCGAACATCCCGACCGGACAAGTCGAAGTCGTCGCAGACGAAGTCATCATCTTGAATGCTTCGAAAATGACGCCGTTCCCGATCAGTGAGGAAGCGGAACAGACGTCAGAAGATCTTCGTCTGAAATACCGTTACCTCGATCTTCGCCGTCCGTCGTTACAAGAGACATTCCGTTTGCGTTCGAAAGCCTCGAACATCATGCGGAACTTCCTTGACGAACAGGACTTCCTCGAAGTCGAGACACCAATCTTAACAAAATCGACACCGGAAGGCGCACGGGATTATTTGGTTCCGAGTCGTGTTCACCCGGGGGAATTTTACGCTTTGCCACAATCACCGCAATTGTTTAAGCAATTGCTAATGGTTTCGGGCTTTGAGCGGTACTTCCAAATTGCCCGTTGTTTCCGTGACGAAGATTTACGGGCCGACCGTCAACCGGAATTCACACAAGTCGATATCGAAACGAGCTTCATGGACGTCGAAGATTTATATGCAATGATGGAATCAATGATGACACGTGTCATGAAAGAAACGCTCGGAAAAGAGATTTCGACACCGTTCCCGCGGATGCCGTATGCAGAAGCGATGAGCCGATTCGGTTCAGATAAACCGGATACGCGTTTTGGTCTTGAATTGATTGATGTCGCAGAAGCGGTCACAGGAGCCGGCTTTAAAGTCTTCGATATGGCGCTAGAATCAGGCGGCGAAGTCAAAGCGTTGAATGTCAAAGGCGCAGCCGATCAGTTCTCCCGCAAAGACATCGATAAATTACAAGAATTCACAGCGATTTATGGAGCAAAGGGTCTTGCCTGGGTCAAAGTGACAGCAGAGGGACTGAACGGTCCAATCGCGAAGTTCTTTGACGAGACAGCCACAGCTCGACTCGTCGAAGCGACGGCAGCAGAAGCTGGTGACTTACTTGTTTTCGTCGCAGCAAAAGCTTCGATCGTTGCCGACAGCCTCGGTGCACTGCGACAAAAACTCGGGAAAGAACTCGGTTTGATTGACGAAACCGTCTTCAACTTCCTGTGGGTAACAGACTTCCCACTCGTAACGTTCGAAGAAGCGGACGGCCGTTTTTATGCGAACCATCATCCGTTCACGATGCCGCGCCGGGAAGATCTCGAGAAACTCGAGACAGACCCGGGCAGCGTCCTTGCCGTAGCCTATGACCTCGTCTTGAACGGGTATGAGCTCGGTGGCGGATCACAACGGATTTACGAACGTGATATCCAGGAGCGGATGTTTAAATTGCTTGGCTTCACGGAAGAAGAAGCAAACGAACAGTTTGGTTTCCTGATGGAGGCGTTCGAGTACGGCACGCCGCCACACGCAGGTATTGCACTCGGTCTTGACCGTCTTATTATGCTGCTTGCTGGTCGGACGAACTTACGTGATACGATTGCGTTCCCGAAAACAGCTTCGGCAAGCGATCTGCTGACAGCGGCACCAAGCCCGGTTTCAGATGCACAACTGAACGAACTGTCGATTCGGACAGCTGTCAAACAATCATAATACCAACAGATTTCCTTCAGTCATGAGGGGAATCTGTTTTTTTAATGGAGGAGGATTCGTGATGGAGCGCACTTTTTTTGAACGGTCACCGGTTGAGGTGGCGCCGGAACTGTTAGGGAGTCTGTTGACGGTTGATGAGGTCACGATGCGGATTGTCGAAGTGGAAGCATATCTCGGACCGCACGATCAAGCCGCCCATTCTTACAGTGGACGACCAACGAAACGGACGGCACCGATGTTTGGACCAGCCGGTCATATTTATGTATATTTTACCTACGGCATGCATCATTGTTTGAATATCGTCTGCGGGGAGGTTGGGGAAGGATACGGAATTTTGTTGCGCGGAGCGGAAGTCGTCCACGGACATGATCTCGTTGCAAGCCGCCGTTTTGGAAAAATGTATGCGGACCTGACGAAAACCGAGCAAAAAAACCTCGTTAACGGTCCCGCTAAATTATGCCAAGCGTTCGGGTTGATGACAGAAGATTCCGGAACCGATCTCTATACGGATCACCGTTTTCAGATTGAAGCCGGTCCAGTCACTGAAGTCGTCCAGACAACCCGGATCGGGATTCCGAATGCAGGAGAAGCGACAGCCTATCCGTGGCGGTTTTATGAGGCGGGAAGCACCGGGGTCAGTAAAAAATAAACGGAATGACAAACAGACGTGTCGCTGATGGACACATCTTTTGCAAAAAAAAAACGTGTTTCTCAAAAAAGAGAAGCACGTTTTGCTGTTTTATCGTTTTGGTGTATTGATTGATTTTTTAGATTGCTGTTTTTTATAAAATTTGTAGACGATTGGTCCGACCGTCGTAGCAAGTGTGATTAATGTTCTTAATTTACCTTTTTTAGCAGCCATGAAATAATTCACTCCTTAGTAAGTTGTACTAATCATATTCCACGAAAACAAAAAGTTAAAACCTTTCCGGCACATCGGTTCTTTGCGAAAGGAAATAAGATTGAGATAGTACGGGTAGAAAAGAGAAAGGAGCTGATGACGTGGCAGGAGTCGTATGGTATCGAAAAGATTTGCGGGTCGACGATCATGAAGCATTGATGCGTGCATGCAACGAACAAAATACGGTCCGTGCAGTATTTATCCAGCAGGAATCTGGAGACCGTGGAAAACAGCAAGTAAGGTTTGAACAGGAAACGCTTCAGTCCTTGCGGGAACACTTGGCACAACTCGGCGTCGAACTGACGATTTTACAAGGGGAGACAGTCGAACAACTGACATCGTTTGTTCAACCGGATGACGTCGTTTATTTTCACCGGATGACGGGTGAATACGAAGCACGACAGGAAAACGAAGTACAGAAGCGTTTTACCACGCGGATGTACGAGACCCAAACGCTCCATCTCCGGGAAGATATCGGCAGTGACGAACTGAAACGTGTCTTCACGGCATTCCGGAAAAGAGTTGAGCATGACGGCCGCTTTGCGGATCCAATCGAAGCACCGGAGGAAGTTCGGTATATTGAACCACCCGGTAAGCAAACGGTGGATTCTCGAACGGCATTCCCGTTTGCGGGAGGGGAAACGGCAGGACGTAATCGCTTGGCTGCTTACTTGGAAGGTCCTGTCTTTACCTATAAAGAAACACGAAACGGATTTGACGTCGATGACTCTTCGAAATTATCCGCCTGGCTGGCAAACGGTTCGCTGTCCCCGCGACGGGTCATGGCAGAACTTCAACGGACCGAACGGGAACACGGCGCTAATGAATCGACATACTGGTTGTATTTCGAATTGTTATGGCGCGACTTTTTCCATTTGACGATGCGCGAGACGGGACACCGGCTGTTTCGTTCTAATGGATTACGGGACGGGCATATGACGTGGAAGACGGATCAAGCGGCGATTGATTGCTGGATCGCCGGCGAGACGGGCGAACCGTTTGTTGATGCCTTCATGCGGGAAATCAAGGAGACCGGTTGGATGTCGAACCGTGGACGTCAGATTACGGCCAGTTATCTGATTCATGATTTAAATCAGGATTGGCGGATCGGCGCGCGATACTTTGAACAGCAGCTGATTGATTATGATGTCGCCTCCAATTACGGGAACTGGGCGTATATCGCAGGAGTCGGAAATGCGACCCGGACACCCCGGTTTAATCCTGAATTTCAACAACAAAAATATGATCCGGCCAAAGCATTTATCCGACGCTGGATGTCAAGCGAAACGACTGAAAAATGACCAAATTTTAAGAGTCAGAACCAGTTGCATTTCGATAAGGGGAATGCTATATTAAATGCAACAGATGGGGTTCCTGAGATGTACGAGAGCCGCCTTTTATCTTTGAGCCACTCTTTTTTGATAGGGAGTTTGACGTTCCAACTAGTAGTACATGCCTCGTAACACAGCAGGAGGACGTACGAATAGGAATCGGATAAGACACCCACCTGCGCAGCAGGTTCAAAAATAAGGTATCGACACGGCACTTCGGGTCCCATCGTTTCTTTTTTTAGATGAATCACACCATACGTCGCATGACGTTTTTTTTTATGATATAATTCCGAGTAAAACAGTATGAGTATTGTGAGGTTATGAGATGTTAAATCAATTTTCACGTAATGAATTAGCAATCGGTAAGACCGGACTTGACGCATTGGCATCCAAGTCTGTTGCGATTTTAGGAATCGGCGGCGTCGGCTCGTTTTCAGCGGAAGCCCTGGCCCGCAGCGGCGTCGGCCGTTTGATTCTTGTTGATAAAGATGATATCGATATCACAAACGTCAACCGTCAGATCCATGCCTTGTTACCGACAGTCGGTCAACCGAAAGTCGATGCCATGGCGGATCGTTTGATGCAAATTAATCCGGATTTAGAAATTGTCCGCTTGAAAATGTTCTACAACGAAGAAACGTACGAAGCCTTTTTTGCAGAAAATCCGGATTATGTGATTGATGCTTCGGATACAGTATCGTTTAAGATTCATTTGATTAAAGAGTGTAAACAACGTCAGATTCCAATCATCTCGAGTATGGGAATGGCAAACAAGATGGATCCGACACGAATCAAGATCGTTGATATTAAAGATACGAGTTACGATCCGCTTGCAAAAGTGATCCGGACGCGTCTGCGTAAGGAAGGAATCCATAAAGGAGTCCCCGTCGTCTTTTCAGATGAACCACCGGTCAAAATCATCGAAGAAGTCCGTCAAGTCGTCGGTAACGATGAGGCGTTTATTCGGAAAGCTAAAATGCCGCCGAGTTCAAACGCGTTTGTTCCATCGGTTGGTGGATTGATTGCGGCAAGTTATGTCATCAATGAGATTGTCCGGGAAGCTGGCGTCATCATCGAACGTGTCCGTTAAAAAAGCGACCTCAGCAGGTCGCTTTTTCTAATCGTTTACGGTTGTTTTTTCCAAAAATCGAGCCGTGCCTGTAATTGTTTTTCAAATCCGCGTGGACTCGGCTTATAAAAAATCGGTTTGGTTCGTGCCAGGTTCTCCGGCCAATAGTTCTGTTTGACATACGCATGGGGAAACTGGTGCGGATACTGATATTCGACACCATTGCCGAGTGCTGCGGCCCCAGCATGATGTGCATCTCGTAAATGCGGAGGAACCGGACCGCCATCTGATCGACGGACGAGTTCAAGTGCCTGATCAATCGCTGTAATGACAGTGTTTGATTTCGGTGCGGTCGCGAGATACAGCACAGTTTCAGCGAGCGGAATCCGTGCCTCCGGAAATCCGATGTACTCACAGGCCCGGGCACACGCATCAACGATCAGTAGCGCTTGCGGATCGGATAATCCGATGTCTTCTGCTGCATGGACGTAGAGGCGACGAACGATGAAGCGTGGGCTTTCCCCGGCTTCAATCATGACAGCAAGCCAGTAAAGGGCAGCGTCGGGATCCGAGCCGCGAATCGACTTGATGAAGGCCGAGATGACATCGTAATGCCGGTCTCCGTCTTTATCGTATTTCAACGCTTTTTGCTGAATCGATTCTTCGGCTACAGCAAGGTCAATCGTGATTTCACCGTCAATTTCCGGTGTTGTCAGAACGGCGAGTTCGAGTGCGTTGAGCAGTGCCCGGTAGTCACCGTCCGAAAGCTTCACATAATGCTCGACGGCCTCCTCGGTGACAGTGACCGGATACTTGCCGAGACCGCGGTCCGGGTCTTCTAAAGTCCGGTGCAGAACAACGCGCAAATCGTCTGTCGTCGGTGTCTCGAACCGGAAAACAGTCGCCCTGGATAACAGGGCAGCATTGACTTCAAAACTTGGGTTTTCCGTCGTTGCGCCAATCAACGTGATTGTTCCGGCTTCGAGGGCCGGCAGTAAGGCATCCTGCTGCATTTTATTGAAACGGTGGATCTCATCTAAAAATAAAATGGTTTTTTGTTGGTCAAACTGCAAACGGGATTCCGCTGCTTTTAAGACTTCACGCAACTGATCCAGTTTTGCCGTGACGGCATTCAACTGTTCAAACGCTGATTTCGTATAACTGGAAATGACACGGGCGAGCGTCGTTTTTCCGGTTCCCGGGGGTCCGTAAAAAATAACGGTTCCGAGCCGGTCGGCGAGAATAGCCCGGCGTAACAGGGTCGATTCTCCAATCAAATGGCGTTGGCCAACGATTTCATCCAGTGATTGAGGGCGCATCCGATTGGCGAGCGGCCCGGCCGGAGAATGTGATTCAAATAAATTAGCCATAGGTAGCGTTCCTTCTTTCAACTTTTAGCTACTACTATACTAGAAAGGATGTCTTTTCGCATGATGAAAATCTCGACAAAAGGCCGTTATGGTCTGACAATCATGATTGCACTCGCCAAAGGAGGCGAGGCAAAGCCATTGTCTTTAAAAAAAATTGCCCAGATGTATGATCTGTCCGAGCACTACCTGGAGCAATTGATTGCCCCGCTCCGAAATGGCGGTCTCGTCAAAAGTGTCCGCGGAGCATACGGTGGATATAAATTAGGCCGTTCAGCCGAAGACATTACCGCAGGGGATATCATCCGTCTGCTCGAAGGTCCGCTTGTCGTCGTCGAAGGCGACAATTGTGATGAAGTGACGAAACGGAAATTGTGGGATAAAATTCAAAGTGCCGTCGATCAAGTACTTGATACGACGACATTAAAGGATTTAGCGGAAGAAGACGATACAGGTTATATGTTTTATATATGAGAGGTGAAAAACGATGATGTATTTTGATCACGCTGCAACGACGCCGATGCGCCCCGAAGTGCTCGAGAAGATGACACCATATATGCTGGAACAATTCGGAAATCCGTCAAGTGTCCATGCATTCGGACGAACAGGGCGGGCTGCGATTGACACGGCACGACGGGTGATGGCGACGGAATTAAACGCCAAACCGACGGAAATCATCTTTACGAGCGGTGGCACGGAATCCGATAACTATGCCATCCTCGGTGCGGCCATCCAGTATCAATCGAAAGGACGTCATGTCATCACAACGCGATTTGAGCACCATGCCGTACTTCATGCTTTCGAGGAACTGGAGAAACGTGGATTTGACGTGACGTATCTTGATATTCCGGAGTCGGGCATCGTGACGGAAGAGGCTTTGCGTGCAGCCGTTCGACCGGATACGATTTTAGTATCGATGATGTTCGGGAATAACGAAGTCGGAACGGTCCAGCCGATTGCGGCATGCGGTCGTTTCCTGCGGGAACAACAGATTGTGTTCCATACGGATGCTGTTCAAGTATTTGCGAAGTCGCCCATCGATGTAGAAGCGATGCACATCGATCTGCTGTCGGCATCGGGTCATAAAATCAATGGACCAAAAGGCGTCGGATTATTATATGTCCGGTCTGCTATCAAGTTAGCGCCTCAATCGTATGGTGGGGAACAAGAACGCAAGCGTCGTGCCGGAACGGAAAACGTCGCCGGAATCGTCGGGTTTGCGGAAGCTGTCCAACTGACGGTAGCGGAGCGGGAAGAGCAGACTCGACAGTACCAGCTGTTACGGACGATCTTGCTCGAACGGTTGCGAACCTCAACGATTGATTTTGAAGTCAACGGGGCGGAAGGCTTGCCGCAAGTCCTCAACCTGTATTTCCCAAACGTCGAAATTGAGCCGTTTTTAATTATGCTCGACATGCGAGGGATTGCCGTTTCAAGCGGAAGTGCCTGTACGGCAGGATCGGTTGAGCCGTCGCATGTCTTGTCAGCGATGTACGGTGAAAATCCACGGACGAAACAATCGGTCCGGATCAGCTTTGGCCGGGGAAACGACGTGTCACAAGTCGAACTGCTCGCACAAGGCCTGATAGATGTCGTAAAATCGTTTCAGAACAATTAAGAGGTGAAAATAATGAATACACGCGCTAAAGCACCGGAGGAAACAACGGTCGTCGTCGGGATGTCCGGCGGTGTCGATTCGTCCGTTACGGCTTATTTATTAAAACAACAAGGGTACAACGTCATCGGAATCTTCATGAAGAACTGGGACGATACCGACGAAAACGGATTTTGTACAGCAACGGAAGATTACGAAGATGTCATCGCCGTCGCCAATCAAATCGGCATTCCGTATTACGCAGTCAATTTCGAAAAAGAGTACTGGGACAAAGTCTTTACGTACTTCTTGGATGAATACAAACTAGGCCGGACACCGAATCCGGATGTCATGTGTAATAAAGAAATTAAATTTAAAGCATTTCTTGACCATGCGATGCGCTTAGGGGCAGATTTTGTTGCGACGGGCCATTATGCACGGGCTGTATATGAAGACGGTGAGCATAAATTATTACGCGGCGTCGATACAAACAAAGATCAAACGTATTTCTTGAACCAACTGTCGCAGGATCAAATCGCTAAAGCGATGTTCCCGATTGGACACATGGAAAAATCAGAAGTGCGGAAAATCGCCGAAGAAGCGAACCTCGCGACGGCGAAGAAAAAGGATTCGACCGGTATTTGTTTCATCGGGGAACGGAATTTCAAACAATTCCTCAGTCAGTATCTGCCGGCGCAACCGGGTGAAATGCGGACACTTGACGGGACAACGATGGGGCGGCATGACGGTCTGATGTATTACACGATGGGACAACGCCACGGTCTCGGGATTGGTGGAGACGGAGAACCATGGTTCGTCGTCGGGAAAAACCTCAAAGAGAATATCCTGTTCGTGGAGCAGGGATTCCATAATGAATTGCTTTATTCAGAAGGATTATATGCGTCTGATATCAGCTGGACGGCAACGATGCCGGTCGGGACAGAATTCCGTTGTACAGCGAAGTTCCGTTACCGTCAAACGGATACACCTGTGACGGTTCGTATTTTGGACGGCGGACGGTTAGACGTCGCGTTCGACGAACGGCAACGGGCGATCACACCGGGACAAGCAGTCGTTTTCTATGACGGAGACATCTGTCTTGGCGGGGCGACGATTGACGATGCATACAAAGCCGGCAAACAGTTAACGTATCTTGCGTAAGGGAGAGAATGAAATGAACTACAACGAAGTCGGGTTCCGACATCTGGAGTCCGGGAATTATGAACTGGCGGCTCAAGCTTTTAACGATGCCATCGAAGAACAACCAAATGATCCGACGGGTTACGTCAATTTAGGGACATTGCTCCAATCAATGGACGATGCTGATCGGGCACTCCGGTTTTACGATAAGGCATTGACGATTGATCCAGCGTTTGCCAGTGCCCACTATGCCAAAGGGGCATTATATTTCTCGGCGGATTTACTGGTGGAAGCCGAAGAATCATTGCGCCTTGCCTTGTTACATGGACTCGATGACGCGGATCTTCATTTCATGCTCGGTCTGACATATCAAAAGCTCGGTGATCCGGTCCGGGGAATTCCGCGTTTGAAGCAAGCGACGGAACTGAACGGGGTAGATGTTGAAATCGCCTTCCAGTACGGTCTTGCCCTTGCTCAGAACGAACAGATTGAAGAAGCGGCTGAAATCTTCGAGCAGGTCTTATTGCTGGAAGAGACACACACGGATGCCCGTTATAACTATGCCATTGCACTGGCTTTTTTAGGTCAGCAGGAAGCATGTTACACGGAACTTGAAACTGTTCTTGCCTATCAGCCGAACCATACGATGGCACAGGATGCGAAAGCGAAGATGGATGCCTTATTGAACTAAAAAAAGCGTTGCGACCGATGAACATCCCGGTTTCGCAACGCTTTTTTCGTCAATGTCCGACTTCACGTACAATCCGTAACGGTGGACCGGAAAAGTCTTCATACGCTTCGTCCATGTTTTTCGTATACAGTTCGATGACATTTTGTTCCGTATCTTTAAAGTAAGCGGAGTATTCCTTATCATTCGATGTCTCCTGTTCATCCCATTCACGAATTTTGACATCAATTGAAGCAGTACGCAACAGATCAAGGGCTTCTGTGAATTCATTTTTCTCGACATAAAAGGCGCAATGGACATGGACTCCGCCTTCATCGTACAAACTGTCCCACTCTGTGACAGGAAGGTGTTTGACTGTCCGTTCTTCCATTGTAAAGTCACGTTTGAGCCAAAGGCCGAGACGGGTGTTTCCGCCAATATACAACCACGTCGCCCAAACACCGTCCTGCTTTTCCTGTTCATGACTCGGCTCGGCATCTTCCGGTGCCCACTGTTCAACAATCGGAATACCAAGCGTCCCATTCCAGAAGGCAACAGCCCGTTCCATATTTTCCACTTCCAGCACTAATTCACATAATCCGGCAATTGGCAATCGTCCCATGATTTGTTCCTCCATTCAATTATTGATTCAAGAAATGTTTCCCTCATTTAAAATCCCTTAAACGAATGCTATGATTGGAACAGCGTAACGGAGTTCAGACAGAAAGCAGGTGGAGTGATGGAGCACCCCCATCAAGTAGTCGGCCGCATTAAACGTGTGCTTTTTTCCTCCGAAGAAGAAGCCCATTCCATCGTTTTGATGGCAATTAAAGAAAAGAACTTTGAATTAAAAGAAACAGAACTCGTCGTCACAGGAACCGGTGTCGGAATCGAACTCGGCGGAACGTACCAAGCATTCGGACGATTGATTGATCATCCGCGATTCGGTAAACAACTAAAAGCAGAGTTAATCCGCCGGTCGGTTCCGATGACGAAACACGCAGCCGTCCGTTTTTTGACGAACGGTTCGTTTACCGGCATTGGTCCGAAAACAGCGAAAAATATCGTCGATGCTCTTGGTGAAGATGCCATCGATATCATCTTAAAAGACAGCAAGGCGCTTGACCGTGTTCCGGGACTGAAGCAAAAACAAGCGGATGTCATCTTCAGTCGCCTGGCGACACTATACGGGGTCGATCAACTGATGCTCTTTTTAGCACCGTTTGATGTTACGCCGAAACTCGCGGCGAAGATTTATGCGGCATATGAAGGAGACGCGATGGCGAGAATTCGCGAAAATCCTTATTCTTTAATGTACGAAGTCAGTGGCATCGGTTTTAAGACAGCCGATCAAATTGCCTCGCACTTGGGGCTTATCGGCTTGCATCCGGAACGGGTCGCAGCGTCCATCATGCATATACTCGAACAGGAGGCGGGAGAGGGGCATGCGTTTGCAACCGTCGAATCACTGCTGCAACGGGCACCCCGTCTGCTTGGAGAAGATCCCGGCGAACGTCTCGAACAAGCGATCGAACTGTTGTTGACCGAAGAGAAGGTCAAACTTGAAGAAGGCTGTTTATATTTGCCGACGATTTTTTATGCGGAAGTTCGGGCGGCAAAGGAACTGGCCCGTGTCATGGCGAACGGAGCGGAACAGGAAGTTGATGTCGCGACGATTCTGTCGGCCATCGGTCAGCTCGAAGAACGATTCGGTATGGAATATGCCGTCCAACAACGGGAAGCCATCGAACTGGCGGTCAAAGCACCGTTGATGGTCTTGACGGGTGGACCGGGTACCGGGAAGACGACCGTCATTAAAGGGATTTTGCACGCGCTTCAGGAAATTCATGATTGGCCGCTTGAAAAAAGTCAGGTCAAGTCGGGTGAGGTCTATCCGTATGTGCTTGTCGCCCCGACCGGACGAGCGGCAAAACGCTTGTCGGAAGCGACGGATGTTCCGGCGATGACCATCCATCGTTTGTTAAAATATGACGGGTCAAATTTTCAATTGGACGAAGATCAACCGATCTCAGGCAAGGTTTTGATCATTGATGAATCATCGATGATAGATATCTACCTGTTATCGAGTTTGCTACGAGCAGTACCAAATGGGATGAAGATTTTATTTGTCGGCGATCGTGATCAACTGCCGTCGGTCGGACCGGGACAAGTCCTGGCCGACTTAATGGACACAGACGGCATTCCGGTCGTTCGGCTCAATGTCGTTCACCGGCAAGCCGAGGATTCCTCGATTCTTCGGCTGGCTCACGATTTGAAAAACCGGGTCACTTCAGCTGACTTGCTTGCTCCGTTATCCGACCGGCGATTTTATTCGCTCGCCCCGCAAGAGTCGTTACGCGGTATCGCCGCCTTCGCGGAAAAAGCACTGGCGAAAGGTTATTCGAAGTTTGATGTCCAAATCCTGGCACCGACGTATCGTGGACAGGTAGGGATCGATGAACTGAACATCGTCCTGCAACAGGTCTATAATCCGGAAGCGCCTAAAAAACGGGAAGTCAAACAAGGGACGCGGATTTACCGGAGCGGAGACAAGATTCTTCAGCTCGTCAATAATGCCGAAGAAAATGTCTACAACGGAGATATCGGCGAAATCGTCAACATCTTTTTTGCAAAGGAAAATGTCGACAAAGTGGATAAAATCATTGCCCGGTTCGATCAGACGGAAGTCGAATACAACCGGAGTGAGTGGGATCAATTCACGCATGCGTATGCGATTACGATTCATAAAGCGCAAGGGTCGGAGTTTCCGATTGTCCTGATGCCTGTCTTTTTCACCGGAGCCTTTAAACATTCCCGTAATCTCATCTATACGGCCGTCACACGGGCAAAAGCCAGTTTGTTGTTGTTCGGAGATCCCCGTGCCTTTTATAAAGCTTCCCAGGAGGAAGAACCACGGCGGCGGACCCGGCTGATTGAACGGCTCGGCGGTATGACAAAAACTTGACTGAATGCACCAGATAGGTAATAATCACGGTAGATGAATGGACGCAAAACGTTGATGGAAGATAAGTAAGTCGTAATCTTCATGACCAGAGAGAGATGGATCTGCTGCAACCATCTTCATGACGATTCGATTGAAGCTCCTTCCGGAGTCGAGTGTAAACACTTGCGGGTAATCTCCGTTAACGGATTTTTCGAGGTAAAGAGAGCACCTGTCTTTACGAACGAGGGTGGTACCACGAAAGCGATGCTTTCGTCCCTTTTCAGGGATGAATGTATCGTTTTTTTGCGTTCAGGACAAATTAATCAATGGGGGTATTTTCGATGAAACCATTAAAACCGTTGACGGGTGCACAAATCCGTCAGATGTATCTCGACTTTTTCCAGTCTAAAGGACATGCAATCGAACCAAGCGCATCGCTCGTTCCAATCGAGGATCCAACATTACTGTGGATCAATTCGGGTGTCGCTACGTTAAAAAAATATTTTGATGGACGAGTGATTCCGCAAAATCCGCGGATTGTCAACGCGCAAAAATCAATCCGGACGAACGATATCGAAAATGTCGGAAAAACAGCACGTCACCATACATTCTTTGAAATGCTTGGAAACTTTTCTGTCGGCGACTACTTCCGTGAAGATGCAATCAAATGGGGCTGGGAACTCTTGACGAGTGACGAGTGGTACGGACTTGATCCGGACCGTCTTTCCGTGACGATTCATCCGGAAGACGACGCAGCACGTCAAATCTGGCTCGAACTTGGTGTGCCGGCTGAACGCATCATTCCGTTGGAAGATAACTTCTGGGAAATTGGTGAGGGTCCTTCAGGTCCGAACACAGAGATTTTCTTCGACCGTGGACCGGCTTTCGGCGACGATCCGAACGATTCTGAATTGTATCCGGGCGGCGAAAACGAACGGTATCTCGAAATCTGGAACATCGTGTTCAGTCAATATAATCATGATGGACACGGCAATTACACAGAATTACCGCGTAAAAACATCGATACCGGGATGGGTCTTGAGCGGATGGCGAGCGTCATGCAAGATGTGCCGACGAACTTTGACACGGACTTGTTCATGCCAATCATCCACAAGACAGAAGAACTCAGCGGTAAACGTTACCGTGAAGACACGAAACTCGATGTTGCGTTCAAAGTCATTGCTGACCACATCCGGACGGTTGCCTTTGCAATCGGAGACGGCGCGTTGCCTTCGAACGAAGGACGCGGTTATGTCTTACGCCGCCTGCTTCGTCGTGCTGTCCGTTATGCAAAAATGCTCGGAATCGAACGTCCGTTCATGTACGAGCTCGTTGATACGGTCGGTAACGTCATGGTCGATTTTTATCCACAAGTTCCGGAAAAAGCAGATTTCATCAAACGTGTCATTAAAAACGAGGAAGAACGATTCCACGAGACGTTACATGATGGTCTTGCCATCTTAAACACCGTGGCACAAGCAGCGAAGGAGAATGGTGAACACGTCATCAGCGGAGAAGATGCCTTCCGTTTGTATGATACGTATGGTTTCCCGCTCGAATTGACGGTTGAATATGCGGAAGATCATCAGATGTCTGTCGATGAAGAAGGATTTAAACGGGCAATGGATGAGCAACGGAAGCGTGCCCGTGCTGCCCGCGAAGACGGCGGTTCGATGCAACAACAATCAGAAGTGTTGGCAACGTTGACTGTTCCGAGCCAGTTCATTGGTTATACGGACCTTGAGACGGATGCTAAAATCATTGCTTTGTTGCATGATGGAGAACGAGTGACAGAAGTCGCTGCCGGCGAAGAAGCACAATTGTTGCTTGATATTACTCCGTTTTATGCAGAAAGCGGTGGAGAAGTGGCGGACACAGGAACCATTACAGGTCCCGATTTTGTCCTCGATGTCAAAGATGTTCAAAAAGCACCGAACGGTCAAAACCTGCATACCGTTGTTGTTCGGACGGGGATTGTTTTGGCAGATGCGACAGTTCATGCAACAGTCGAAGCGTCGTCACGTCAAGCCATCACAAAGAACCATACGGCAACCCACCTGTTGCACAAAGCATTAAAAGATACACTCGGGACACACGTCAACCAAGCCGGTTCACTCGTTTCGGCAGATCGTCTCCGGTTCGACTTCTCGCACTTCGGAGCAGTCACGGCTGAAGAATTGACAACGATCGAACAGGATGTCAACCAAGCAATTTGGGCATCACTTGCAGTCGACATTGAAGAGATGAACATTGCTGATGCGAAAGCAAAAGGTGCAATGGCCTTGTTTGGTGAAAAATACGGTGAGACGGTTCGTGTCGTTTCGGCCGGAACATATTCCATTGAACTATGTGGCGGAATCCACGTCCGCAATACGGCAGAAATTGGTCTGTTCAAGATTGTTTCCGAATCAGGAATCGGAGCCGGAACACGACGAATCGAAGCAGTCACAGGCGCTGGAGCATACCATGTGATGAACGGTCATCTGCAGACACTCGAGCAGGCAGCACGCGTACTGAAAACGAAGACGACTGAAGTACCGGGACGGATTGAAGCACTTCAAGTCCAGCTCCGCGAAACGGAACGGGCACACGAATCCCTACAAGCAAAACTGGCAAACATTGAAGCAGCATCATTGAAAGACGATGTCGAGCAAATCAATGGAGTCCAAGTCCTTGCGAAGCAAGTCGACGTCTCGGATATGGATGCGCTTCGCGGTATGATGGATGAATTGAAGTCGAGTCTCGGTTCGGCAATCATCGTCCTCGGCAGCGCGCAGGGAGATAAAGTCAACCTCGTTGCAAGTGTCTCGAAAGACTTGATTGATCAAGGATACCATGCCGGTAAACTGATCAAGGAAGTAGCGACGCGTTGCGGCGGTGGCGGTGGCGGCCGTCCGGACATGGCACAGGCTGGCGGAAAAGATCCAGCAAAATTAAACGAAGCTCTTGCGTTTACTTCACATTACGTGCAATCACTGGCATAATAGAGAAGTAGTGTAAATGAAAGAGGTGATTAACGTGAGTCAGATGGATCAAACGATGAAATTTAATTTTCCAGAAGACGATAGCCAGGCGGCAACACGCGAAGTATTGCTGACGGTCTATCATGCTTTAGAAGAAAAAGGCTATCATCCGATCAACCAAATCGTCGGATATCTACTTTCCGGTGATCCTGCTTACATTCCTCGTCATAACGATGCACGTAATATGATCCGAAAGATTGAGCGTGATGAACTACTGGAAGAACTCGTGAAATCTTATCTATCGGAGAGTGGAGACAAAAAATGAAGCGTGCCATCGGACTTGATGTCGGTTCGAAGACGATTGGTGTTGCGGTGAGTGATTTGATGGGCTGGACAGCACAAGGCATCGAGACCATTAAATGGACAGAACCTGAATATCCGGTCGCCTTCAAGCGACTCGAGGCAATTATTAAGGAATACGGTGTCGAAATCATCGTCATCGGACATCCGAAAAACATGAATGGATCAATTGGTCCTAGAGCTGAGGCGAGTGAAGCGTTCGCGCGTGAAATCGAGACACAGACAGGCCTTTCGACTGTTCTTGTCGACGAGAGATTGACGACGATGCAGGCAGAACGTATGCTGATCGATGCCGATGTCAGTCGAAAAAAACGGAAACAAGTCATCGATAAGATGGCAGCAGTCATGATCCTGCAATCTTATTTGGATCGGGCAAATCGATAAGGAGGAAATGAGATGTCTGAAGAAAAACGGCAGTATCTCTTTCCTGATGAAGACGGTGGCGAACATCTTTTCGAAGAATGGTACCGTTATGTCAGTGAGCGAACCGGCAAGACCTATCTATTTCTCGAAATGATTGGTCATCCGGAAGAGGGCGCAGATGATTTGATCATTTGTGAAATCGACGAGTTTGGCGAAGGCGAAGATGATTTTGAATTGAGCCTGATTGATGAAAACGATGAGCAGACCTGGGATGAACTTGAGGCTGCACTAAAGGAGCGGATGAATGATGCAACAGAATGAACCTACACATTACGTAATTCCCGATGGAGAAGGTAATGAATTTAAATTTGCCGAGCGTTTACGGTATGAAAGCCCGCGCTCAAGCAAAACGTATATTTTCCTTGAGCCAGTCGGCGCGGATTATGATGAAGCGGAAGAAGTCGACATCTTTGTTTATGAGTTAGAAGAATATGGTGATGGTGATGATGACTTCAACCTTGTTCCGATCGCAGAAGACGATGCAGAAACTTGGGATGAAATCGAAGAAGTCTTTAATACATTAGAAGACGAGCTTGACTAAACCGACTCGTGTATAAGGTGGTGTCGTCAGAGCAGTAGCTCTTTCGATATCACCTTGTTTTAAGAGAAGAAGGAGGAACCGATGGAGAATGAATGGAAGAAAAATGCTGAAATCGAACAGAAACGTCGCCGGACATCGCGCCGGATTACGTTAATCATCCTTTCAGTATTATTCACGATTTTCTTAGTAGCAGGAGCAGCCATCTACATCTTTTTAAAGAGTTCACTCGAGCCGGTCAACGAAGAGGCAACGAAGTCCGTCAAGGTCGAAATTCCCTTAGGCGCCGGAACAAGTACGATTTCAAGCATTCTCAAGGAAAAAGATTTAATCGCGAACGAAACGATTTTCCGCTATTATGTCCGCTATAAGAATGAATCGTCATTCCAAGCCGGGACATACACATTGACGCAAGCGATGACACCGGATGAAATCATCAATGAGTTAAAGACCGGAACGATCATGAAAGCAGCAGATGTTAAAATTACGATTCCTGAAGGGATTACGATGGATCGTCAAATTGCCATCATTGCGAAAGCAACCGGTTTTAAAGCTGACTCGATCCGAAAATCATTGACGGATGAGGCGTATATCAAGACATTAATTGACAAGTATCCGATGTTAACGGATGAAGTGACGAAACAGGGAGTCCTTTATTCACTCGAAGGATACCTCTTCCCGGCGACATACGAATTCGACAAAGGAAAAAGTATCAATCAAATTGCCGAAACGATGTTAGATGAGACGGAAAAGATTTATGATGAGAACACCGATGCGATTAAGAAATCAGGCATGACCTTCCATGAAGTGTTGAGTCTCGGATCGATGGTCGAGCGGGAAGCCGCGACACCAGACGATCGTCGTGAGATTGCCGGTGTCTTTACGAATCGCCTCAACGACGGGATGAAACTTCAATCGGATCCAACGGTCTGGTACGGTACAGGAGAAAACACAGCACTGACGACATTGAAGGATCTGGAGAACAATTCGAAATACAATACGTACAAGTATGAAGGTATTCCGATTGGTCCGATTTCAACGGTCAGTAAAGATTCGATTCTTGCCGTCCTTAATCCGAAAAAGACGAAATATGTTTATTTCTTTGCCCGACCACCAAGCGATAAAAATCCACGGGGTCAAATTCTTTATGAAGAAACCTATGAGGAACATCAACGAAATGTTGTGAAGTATAAACCGGAATGGGTCGAATACGAAGCAAGTAAAGAGCAATGAACAAGGGGTTGATCGGGAACGGTATGTTCGTTCCCGGTCAACCTGTTTATGCGCAGAAGGAGTGAATTCCGAATGAATGATTTTACAGCGTATGTCGAAGGGATGATTCGACCGCGTGATCCCTTGTTACAGGAAATGGAAGTATACGCGAAAGAGCACCATATTCCAATCATTGAACTGACGGGATCGGAAGTTTTGTTATCGTTGTTGACGTTACAACAACCGAAACGAATTCTCGAACTTGGAACAGCGATTGGTTACAGTGCAATTCGGATGGCTCGTGCCTTACCGGATGCCCGGATCACGACGGTTGAACGAAATGCGAAACGATACGCCGAAGCCAAGATGTTCATTGAACGTTCAGACGTCGCGGACCGGATTGACATCGTTTTTGCGGATGCAGTAGAATTAGCCGAAACCCTTGAACAGCAGTTCGATGCCGTATTCATCGATGCAGCGAAAGGACAGTATAAAAAATTCTTTAACGGTTATGGGCGATTGGTGCCAATAGGCGGAGTTTTATATACGGATAACCTGTTTTTGCACGGAGATGTCCTCGAGACAGATCCGAAGACCTTTGACCGGAGAAGACGGCGTCTTGTCCGTCTGGTCAAAGAATTCACGGCATGGATGATGGAGCAAGACCAATATGATACGACGATTTTCCCACTTGGAGACGGAGTCTCCGTCAGTCGGAAAGTAAAGTCGGAATGAATGATGGAGGTATGAATTCAATGCAAAAACCGGTTGTAATTGGTGTGGCTGGAGGAACAGGTTCAGGAAAGACGACAGTTGCACGGTCACTTGTCGACGCGTTCCCGAGTGAATCCATCGTCATGATCGAGCAGGATGCTTACTATAAGGATCAAAGTGAATTATCGATGGAAGAGCGTTATCAAACGAACTATGATCACCCGTTTGCCTTTGATAACGATTTATTGATCGAACACATTAAGGCACTGCGAGAAAATCAGGCGGTTGAAAAACCGGTCTATGATTACGTTGCACACACACGGGCAACGGAAACGATTCCGCTTGATCCACGCGACGTCATCATCGTCGAAGGTATTTTGGCGCTTGAAGACGAGCGTTTACGGGAATTGATGGATATTAAAGTCTTCGTGGATACAGATGCCGATGTTCGGATTCTGCGCCGGATGCAACGTGATATGAATGAACGGGGGCGGTCAATTGATTCCGTCGTCGAACAGTATACGAAGGTCGTCCGTCCGATGCATCTTCAGTTTTGTGAACCAACAAAACGATATGCCGACATCATTGTTCCCGAAGGTGGCGAAAACCATGTGGCAATCGATTTACTCGTCACGAAGATCCGGGCAATTCTCGATTATCGGTCTTCACTTGATCAAAGAGGATATTGATTCCAAAAAAGATGTGAATATACTATACTAGTGGAATAAAAAGGAGCGTGACAAAAATGGCAGAAAAACAGTATTACATGACGCTTGAAGGTAAAGCGAATGTTGAAAACGAATTAAACGAACTGAAGTCAGTCCGCCGTAAAGAAGTTGTCGAAAACATTAAGATTGCCCGTTCATTTGGTGACTTGTCGGAAAACGCGGAATATGATTCAGCGAAAGAAGAACAAGCAATGGTCGAAGGCCGGATTGCTCAACTGGAAGAGATGTTACGCAACGTTGCCATCATCTCGGAAGATGAGAAGGATATCTCGGTTGTTGGGATCGGGACGACAGTTACCTTCCTGATCCTTGAAGACAATGAAGAAGAGACGTATACGATTGTTGGTAGTGCAGAAGCCGATCCGTTCACGGGTAAAATCTCGAACGAATCACCGATTGCGAAAAGTCTGTTCGGTCACAGCGTCGGTGAACAAGTATCCGTTCAAGCACCCGGCGGAGATTTCGCTGTAAAAATTACATCAATCAAGTAAATACGAATTAACAGCAGCCGGAGCAATCCGGTTTTCTGTTTGAACGGGGGGAAAAGACATGCCAATCGCAATCATCGGAGCGATGGAAGAAGAAGTAAACTTACTTCGAAATGAATTATCGGAACGAAAAGATACGGTCATTGCCAACTATCATTTTTATGAAGGGCTGTTGAACAGTGTCCCGGTCGTCATCTTAAAATCCGGTATCGGAAAAGTCAATGCCGCAATCGGAACGACATTACTGCTTGATCATTTCAAGCCAAGTGCCGTCATCAATACCGGTTCAGCCGGCGGATTCAGAGCCGGTTTAAAAGTCGGTGATGTCGTTGTTTCGACGGAAGTCCGTCACCATGATGTCGACGTGACGGCGTTTGGTTACGAGTATGGTCAAGTCCCGGGGATGCCGGCTGCCTATACAGCTGATCCAAAATTGATTGCAACAGCGGAAGCTGTCATTGAACGAATGGATGCGATTCGGGTCGTCCATGGTTTGATCGTGACAGGTGATTCGTTCATCCATGATACGGAGCGTTCAAACCTCATTAAAACGAACTTCCCGGATGTCGCGGCAGTTGAGATGGAAGCAGCACCGATTGCACAAGTCTGCCATCAATTTAATGTCCCGTTCGTCGTGACACGTTCGATTTCTGACAGTGCCGATGAAGAAGCATCTCTGTCATTTGATGAATTCCTGGAGATTGCTTCGATTAATTCGGCGAAGATGGTCATGGAAGTCGTCCGTACATTAGCTGATTCAGAGTAATCTGGATGACGTAAAAGAAGGTCTCTCAACGGGAGGCCTTCTTTTCTCTTTGACAAAATGTGTTTAACGCTTTATATTAGTACCAGATACTAATTTCAAAGGAGCAATCATATGAATATCGGAATTGTAGGACTCGGTACATCATTACCCGAACACCGGATGACAAATGATGATTTAGCAGCGACACTCGATACGAGTGATGAATGGATTCGGACACGTACAGGAATCGGCGCACGGCGGATTGCAGATGATGCAGTCGATGTCACGGATTTAGCGACGGAAGCAGCGGAAAAAGCATTGGCAGATGCCAACCTGACAGCCGACGATATCGGACTGATTGTTGTCGGAACGGCAACCGGGCGTGCTTTCCCGTCAACGGCCTGTATCGTTCAGGAGCGGATCGGCGCACTTGGTGCGACAGCTTTTGATATTAGCGCAGCCTGCAGCGGATTCATTTTTGCCCTACAGACGGCTTCGAGTATGATGACGGCAACGGGATCAAAACACGCACTCGTCATCGGAGCAGAGAAGATGTCCAGCATCGTTGACTGGTCAGACCGGTCGACAGCCATCTTGTTCGGTGACGGTGCCGGAGCAGTTGTCCTCGGTCCAACCGAGCAACAAGGATTGAATGCCTTTGAACTGGGCACGGATGGCCGCGGAGCACATCTGTTATTTAAAAACTTGGATGGTCCGATTGAAATGAACGGCCGGGAAGTGTTTAAGTTCGCGGTCCGCAAGTTACCGGACATCGTGGAAAAAGTCATTCAAAAAGCGGATGGAACGCTGGCGGAACTTGATTTACTGATTCCGCATCAAGCGAATTTACGGATCATCGATGCAGCACGTGAACGGCTTGGGATTGCAGAAGAAAAAGTGATTGTGACGATTGACGAACATGCGAATACATCTGCTGCGTCAATACCACTTGCACTAGAAGAGGCACGGCGACAAGGAAGATTGTCACCGGGGACGACACTTGTCCTCGCCGGATTCGGCGCAGGTTTGACATGGGGAGCAGCTTATATTACTTGGACTAAAGGGGAGAACACATAAAATGATGAGAAAACGTGTAGTAGTAACAGGTATGGGCGCACTGACGCCAATCGGTAATGACGTCGACACATTTTGGAACGCTTTAAAGGCCGGAGAAAACGGGATTCGTCCGATGGAGCGTCTGGATATCGATGAATATCCAACGAAAGTCACGGGAGAACTACAGAATTTTGATGTTACAGAATTCATAGAAGCAAAAGAAGCACGGAAAATGGACCGTTTCGTTCATTATTCACTTGTTGCCAGTATGGAAGCAGTCAAAAATGCTGATCTGGATGTTAAAGCCAATGCTGAACGTATCGGCGTCTGGATCGGATCAGGAATCGGCGGCGTCGAAACAATCGAAAAACAGGCGAAAATTTATTTTGAACGGGGACACCGCCGTGTCAGCCCATTCTTCATTCCGATGATGATTCCGAACATGGCCAGTGGTCAAGTTTCGATTTATACAGGTGCAAAAGGACCGAATAACTGTTCCGTCACCGCATGTGCTTCCGGTACGAACGCGATTGGCGAAGCGTTACGCGTCATTGAACGCGGCGACGCGGACGTCATGATTGCCGGTGGATCAGAAGCACCGATTACCAATCTTGCATTTGCCGGTTTTTGTGCCAATAAAGCGATGTCGACGAACCATGATCCAAACACGGCAAGCCGTCCGTTTGATGAAGGCCGTGACGGATTCGTCATGGGAGAAGGTGCCGGAATCCTGGTACTGGAAGAGTATGAACATGCGATTGCCCGCGGTGCCAAAATCTATGCAGAAGTCAGCGGATACGGATTAACGGCCGATGCATACCATATCACAGCACCAGATCCAGATGGTGACGGCGGAGCGCGCGCAATGGCGATGGCGATTCAAGATGCAGGTATTGAGCCGGCTGCCGTTCAATATATCAATGCGCATGGAACAAGTACGCCGATGAATGATGTACTTGAAACGAAAGCAATCCATACCGTATTTGGAAATCATGCTGAAAAATTAGCCATCAACTCGACGAAGTCGATGATTGGTCATTTATTAGGCGGTGCCGGTGGAGTGGAAGCCATCGCGACGATTAAATCATTGCAAGAACAAATCGTTCACCCGACGATTCATTTGGAGAATCCAAGTGAAGGATGTGATCTTGATTACGTGCGCGAGGGAAGCCGGTCATGGGATGTGGAGTATGCCCTCAGCAACTCGCTTGGGTTCGGTGGTCATAATGCTTCACTCGTCTTTAAACGCTATCACGCGTAATTGCGCATAGGAATAGAAGAAGGAAAAGCGATTTAACGGTTCAGATGACCGTTAAATCGCTTTTTTTGAATAAAGAAATTTAGCTTTATTTTATAAAAAGTCACACAAAAAACTAAAAATTCCACTTATTTTCAAATTGTTTTGAAAAAATATTTAGAAAAATCGGATAAAAGGTTTGCAAAATTATCAGAACATTGTAAACTATTTGTAACGAGAGGTTTTGGTCGAATAAAAGTAACGACTTTTTTTTTCGCTCAAAAACCTTAGATTACTAGCTTTGGAAATTTTAGGGGGGTCATCGTATCATGAAAAAGAAAAGTTTTGCACTGGCTACATCTGTAGCCCTCGTTTCAAGCGCGTTCCTTGCAGCTTGTTCGACGACTGATTCAAATGACACATCATCGGGCGACAAAAGTTCAGACAAAAAATCAAGTGAGCAAACGCTAAACTTGATCGAAAGTGCTGATATTCCGACGCTTAACCCAACAACTTCTACGGATGCCGTGTCGTTCAACGTCTTGAACAACACGATGGAAGGTCTTTATCGTTTAGATGACAAGCAACAGCCGACACCAGGTATTGCTGAAAGTCACACAGTTTCTGACGATAAATTGACATACACATTCAAGCTACGTGATGCTAAATGGTCGGACGGTACACCAATCACAGCAAAAGACTTCGAATATGCTTGGAAAGAAGTCTTGAACCCGGAAAATGCTTCGCAATACGCGTATGTTTTCTACAACATCGAAGGTGCTGAAGAATACAACACGAAAAAAGGCGAGCGTGATGCGGTTGGCGTCAAAGCAGTTGACGACAAGACATTCGAAGTCAAATTAAAAGCACCAGCTGATTACTTCCTCGGTTTAACTGGATTCGGACCATTCATGCCGAAATCAGAAGAACTTTCGAAAAAAATCGGTAAGGACTTCGGTTCGACAGCAGATAAATCACTTTACAACGGACCATTCAAGTTAACAGAATGGACACGTGAACAAGGCTGGAAAATGGTCAAAAACGACAACTATTGGGATAAAGATAGCGTCAAGTTGAACACAATCAACGTCAAGGTCGTTAAAGAAACTTCAACAGCAGTTAACCTTTACGAAAAAGGCGATATCGACCGTGCTGGTCTCTCTTCAGAATTCGTTGCTCAGTATCAAGATAATGACGAGTTCAAAACAAAGGGTGAATCTACAATCTTCTACCTTTACTTGAACACGAAAGTCAAAGCATTAAACAACGAAAAAATCCGTCGCGCAATCGACATGGGTTACAATAAAAAAGGAATCACGGACGTCATCTTGGCGAACGGATCACTTCCTGCAAACTATCTCGTACCAAAAGATTTCGCGAAAGATGCTGACGGAAAAGACTTCCGTGAAAAGTACCCGACATTCAACGAGTACAATGCAGACGAAGCGAAAAAACTATGGGAAGAGGGCTTAAAAGAAATCGGTCAAAAATCGGTTGAACTTGAGCTTCTTAACTACGATAGTGATGACGCGAAGAAAATCGGTGAGTTCTTGAAAGGTGAGCTTGAGAAGAACCTTCCAGGCATGAAAGTCACAATCAAGCAACAACCGTTCAAAAACAAACTTGATCTCGAAAACAAAGGCGACTTTGAGTTCTCATTCGCCGGCTGGGGTCCTGACTACCAAGATCCAATGACGTTCCTCGATCTCTTCTTGACTGACGGACCATACAACCGTGGTAAGTGGTCGGATAAAGAGTACGATAAACTCATCAACGATGCAAAAACACAAACGGATGCTACAAAACGTTGGTCAGAGCTTCAAGAAGCAGAGAAAATCCTTCTTGATTCTGCAGCCATCTCGCCTGTTTATCAGCGTGGACGTGCATTCATGGTTAAACCATACGTTAAAGGAATTGTCGAACATAACTTCGGCGCAGATTTCTCGTACAAATGGGCTTCAATCGAAGGTAAATAAGTATAAAAAGTGTTCCCTTAACCGGGAGCACTTTTTTTTGTTGTACAAATAAAAAAAACCTTTCTTCTTAAAACATAAGAAGAAAGGCAAGGATCGTTGAAAGCCAGCTGAAATTATTTCTTTACTTTTGCGCGCTTCCGTTGGAGTCCCATCGCTTTTTCGACTTTCGCCAATTTACGTGAAGCAACCAGATCTGCTTTGTCGCGACCGTTGTCGAGAATCAGGTCGAGTTCTTCTGAATCAATTAAGTCGTAATAGCGTTGCTGGATCGGTTCTAGTTCCGCCACGATGACTTCTGCGACATCTGCTTTAAAGACACCATAGTTCAACCCATCATACTTTGCTTCCAAGTCTTTGATTGAAATACCAGCCAGCAATGAATAAATTTCGAGCAAGTTTGAGACGCCCGGTTTGTTTTCCCGGTCAAATCGAACGATCCCCTCGGAATCCGTTACGGCAGACTTGATTTTTTTGCGAATCACGTCCGGTGCGTCAAGCATCGAAATATAGCCTTTTGGATTCGTATCCGTTTTTGACATCTTTTTATCGGGAGACGTCAAGCTCATGATACGGGCGCCGGTTTCGGCGATGACCGGCTCCGGCATTTTAAATGTTTCGTAATAGCGGCTGTTAAAACGTTGCGCTAAATCACGTGTCAACTCGATATGTTGTTTTTGATCGTCGCCGACTGGAACAAGCTCTGCATCATATAAGAGAATATCGGCTGCCATCAAGGTCGGATAAACAAACAATCCGGCACCAATCCGGTCTTTGCCTTGCGACTTATCTTTATATTGTGTCATACGTTCCAGTTCACCCATACCGGACAGACATGTCAGCATCCAACCGAGCTGAGCGTGCGCTTTAACTTCCGACTGGACGAAGATTGTTGATTTTTCAGGATTGAGTCCGCTTGCGATATAAAGTGCTGCAAGCGCACGTGTGTTGTTCATAAGTTCAATCCGGTCAATTTCGACCGTGATGGAATGTAAGTCGACGATACAGTAATATGCATCGTGTTCGTCCTGCAGATTAACAAAGTGTTTCATCGCGCCAATGTAGTTACCAAGCGTAACCGTACCGGTTGGTTTAATGCCTGAAAAAATCGTTTTCATGAGAATCCCTCCAAAAAAATGAAATAAAAAAAGATGACACATCCCTTGAATCATTCAAGGGACGAGTCATCGCGTTGCCACCCAAGTTGCTAGAAAACTAGCCGCTCATTTGCTGTAACGGGCAGACCCGTCTGATTCTACATCATTTCGAATCAGCCACTCCGAAGTCCATTCCATCTGCGCCGACTGTCCATTTCCACCATCCATGGACTCTCTGTAAGTGGTTATCAGATGTACTACTCTCCATCACTATGTTCTCGTATAACGTTATCTCCACTTTAGCACATGTTTCTTCTAATCGTCATCAAAATTCCGTCAAATGAACGATAAGAGTAAAGAGACGACGATACAAATAAAACCACTCGAGAGATAAGGAGCCGTCCGATTAGAAGCTCGTTTCTGTTTTGCTTCTAAAAGTTCACTTTCTTCATCCTCGTCTTCGTAATAATCCCCATCGACTTCCCGTAACTTTGCTTCCCGTTGTTTTTTAAAGCCGGCAGTGATGCCTTTGAAAAATCCATTGGCAGACATATTGGAGAAGAATCCGATAGCAAGTAACAGAAAACCGGCAATGAACAAACCACCTGACAAATGATAGATCAATGTATGGGTAGAATCAGTAACGACAGCCCAAATCGTATAAATGGTGGTTAAAACCAAAGCAGCAAGAAGCGGACGAAATAATTTAGCAGACATGTTGAACCTCCTACAACAAGATATTAATTTCATTATACGCAAAGTCAAGAGCAGTTACGACTCTGTACTATTCATTACGTATAAAATAGCAAATAGTGTGACTATTCACTTGACGTTATTGTTATTCTCACATAAAATCAATTTATCACTTCGTTTAAGTTTTTGAAACTAGGTCAATGCGTTTTGGGGAACGTTGTGGCAGTTTCGACGAGATGTCTAAAAATCGTTTATATTAAGCGGTTTTGAAAATGAAAAGGAGATGACTCACCGATGAATAAAAAAACAGTCGGTCTCGCGTTATCAGTTATGCTTGCAGGAAGTGTTGTACTTGCAGGTTGTTCAACAACAGGTGACGGAGATAAAGATGCAGGTTCTTCTGAAGGCAAAAAAGTATTACGTTTGACGGATACGTCGGACATTACGACAGTTGATCCGGCGCAAGCAACGGATGCAGTCGCATTCAACATGATCGGAAACACGATGGAAGGTCTCTACCGGTTAGACAAAGACGGGAAAGCGATTCCGGCACTTGCTGAAAAAACAGATATCTCAAGTGATAACCTCACATACACATTCACACTTCGTGATTCGAAATGGTCAGACGGTACACCGGTTAAGGCACAGGATTTTGAGTTTGCATGGAAACGCGCTGTCGATCCAAAAACAGCTTCCGGTTATGCATACATCTTTGATACGGTCAAAAACGGTGCTGATGTCTCGCAAGGAAAAAAACCAGTCGACGAGCTAGGTGTCAAAGCGATTGACGACAAGACACTTGAAGTTAAACTCGAGCGTCCGGCACCATACTTCCTTTCACTCACATCATTCGGAACGTATACACCAATCAGCGAAGATTTCTATAACAAAAACAAAAAAGACTTCTCGCTTAAACCGGATAAGTTGCTTTACAATGGTCCTTTTGTTTGGACATCTTGGAAAACGGATTCAAAACGTGTTCTGACGAAAAACGAAAATTACTGGGATAAAGACAATGTAAAATTGGATGAAGTATCTATCCGCGTCGTAAAAGACAACTCAACCGTTGTGAATCTCTATGATACGGATGAAATCGATTATGCCGGATTGACATCTGAACAAGTAGCAACATATGAATCAAAACCTGAATTCAAGACAGCGCTTCGTTCATCAATCGCTTACTTGAAATTCAACAACGAAGATGCAACGATGAAAAACGTCGATGCACGTAAAGCCATTGCACGGGCTATCGATCCGAAAGGGATTACAGATACGCTACTTGCGAACGGTTCGATCCCGACAACAAGCTTCATTCCGAAAGAATTTATTAAAGATGACGCAGGAAAAGATTATACAAGCGACATCAACTGGTTCGACCGGGATGGAAAAGAGGCAGCTGATCTTTGGAAAAAAGCAAACGGTGATAAGAAAGCAACGATTGAACTCTTGTCATTCGACAGCGAAGACGCGAAGAAAATCAGTGAATACATGAAGGGGCAAATCGAGAAGAACCTTCCGAATGTTACCGTTTCAATTAAACAACAACCGTTCAAAAACAAACTGGATTTAGAAGCAAAAGGCGATTACCAAATGTCTTATGCGCTTTGGGGTCCGGACTATCAAGATCCAATGTCGAACTTATCGATCTTTGAATCGACGAACAGTCAAAATGACGTCAAATACAAATCGTCTGCCTACGATAAATTGTTGAACGCTGCCAACGAAGAATCAGATGTCGCAAAACGTCTTGATCTCTTTAAACAAGCAGAGTCACAATTGATCGAAAAAGACCAAGCGATCGCACCGATTTATCAAGCGGGTGCTGCATTCTTGAGTCGTCCGACGGTCAAAGACTTTAACCGTCAAGTCTTTGGTGCTGACTTCCAGTACAAATATGTTGATGTGAAGTAATTGAAAATGGGAGCGTCCTTGAGAACGTTTTCAAGGAACGCTCCTGTTTTATACGATTTTTTCTGAATGGAAACTCATTTTGTTAGCAGAAATGTGAACTTTTCGTAAAAAATGGGTTCTAATTACTTTGTTAGCAAAGTATAATGGAATCAAACGAAAAATTCTGAAATATTGGTTAACTGTGAAAAAACAGCGGCCAGGGGGGCGTCAATCAGTCCAAAATAAAAAAGAATTTTAATTTTTACAACAAAATTCTTGAATGTTCCGACAATTTTGGGTCATACTGATTTTATTGATGTTTCGAAAAAAACAGAAAATCTTTATAGGGGGTGCCATCTATGGGCCGTTATTTAGCTCAACGCCTTGTTTACGGCGTACTGACGTTTTTACTCATCGCTTCGTTCACTTTCTTCCTAATGGATCTGTTACCAGGTTCACCGTTCCAAAACCAGGAGAAACTTTCTCCTGAACAGTTAGATATCCTGCGGGATAAGTACAACTTGAATGATCCGCTTCCACAACGCTATGCAGCGTACATGGTCAACTTAGTTCAAGGAGACCTCGGTGTATCATTTAAATATGACAGCCGTCCAGTAACAGATTTGATTATGGAACGAATTGGACCATCCGCTCAATTAGGTATTCAAGCCCTTGTTCTCGGTGTATTACTTGGTCTTGTCCTCGGTGTTGTCGCGGCACTTCGCCACAATACAGCAGTTGACTACGGTGCGATGTTCATTTCGGTACTAGGAATTTCCGTGCCATCATTCGTATTTGCGTCACTTCTTCAATATTATATCGGAGTGAAATGGGGCGTATTGCCAGTAGCCTTCTGGGAAAGTCCAGCACATACGATTCTTCCGACCGTTTCCTTATCGCTTGGAGTAACGGCCTCGATTGCCCGTTTCGTTCGAACGGAGATGCTTGAAGTCACCGGTCAGGATTACGTGACGCTCGCTAAGGCAAAAGGCCTAGACGGTCAATCGATCACTTGGAAACACATGGTGCGTAACGCGTTGATTCCAGCAATCACGATTCTTGGACCAATGACAGCGGCCTTGATTACCGGAACATTCGTCATCGAAAAAATCTTTGCCGTACCGGGTCTCGGTGAATTGTTCGTTTCGTCCATCACACAAAATGACTATACGGTTATCATGGGGACAACGCTGTTCTTCTCGGCAGTCTTTATCTTTATGATCTTGCTCGTCGATATTCTGTACGGTGTCGTCGATCCACGGATTCGTTTGGGGGGTAGCAAATAATGGCAGAACAAAATTCAAATGCAAAAGCAGAACAGTTCGATTCATCGTTGTTCCAACCAGTAGAATTTAATGAACAAGCGGGTGAGCGGATTGCCGGAAAAAGTTTAAACTTCTGGCAGGATGCATGGACACGACTGCGTAAAAACAAAGCGGCGATCCTGTCGCTCGTTATCATCGTCATCATCGCATTGTTATCACTCTTCGGACCGATGTTATCCGGTAGAGATGCATATACCCAAACGATTACTCAAGCTAAACTTCCACCTAAAATCACAGGTCTCGAATGGGCCGGTTTTGACGGAATGGCAACGCTTGGTGAAAAACCAATCGATTTTTATGAAACGAAACAAGTGAAAGATACATTCTGGTTTGGTACGGACCATCTCGGTCGTGACTTATGGTCACGTGTCTGGGAAGGAACACGGATTTCACTCTTCATCGGTCTTGTCGCAGCAATCATTGATGTTCTAGTCGGTGTCACGTACGGCGGAATTTCTGCTTACTACGGTGGACGCGTCGATAACATCATGCAACGGATTGCGGAAATCCTGACAGGGATTCCGAACTTGATTTTAATCATCCTGTTCATCTTGATTCTTGAACCCGGAATCACGACCATCATCCTCGCGATGACGATCACCGGCTGGATTGGGATGAGTCGACTCGTCCGCGGACAAATCCTGAAACTTAAGAACCAGGAATTCGTTCTTGCAGCACGTACACTTGGTGCTTCTAGCGCACGTTTAGTATTCAAACATTTGATTCCAAATACACTCGGTACAATCATCATTTCATTGATGTTCACGATTCCAGGTGCAATCTTCTTCGAGGCTTTCCTAAGCTTCATCGGTCTTGGTCTTGCTCCACCACAACCGTCACTGGGTACATTGATCAATGAGGGATATAAAGAATTAAAAACATTCCCTTACTTGCTCGTCATCCCATCGACAATCCTCGTACTTGTCATGATCAGCTTTAACATGCTAGCCGATGGATTACGTGATGCGTTCGACCCACGTCTGCGTCGCTAACGGAAATAAGAGAGGAGTTCATCCACAATGGAAACTATTTTATCAGTACGCGACCTGACTGTCGCTTTCCATACGTATGCCGGGACGGTTCAAGCCGTCCGTGGCGTATCGTTTGATTTAAAAAAAGGCGAAACACTTGCCATCGTTGGTGAATCCGGTTCAGGTAAGTCGGTTACGTCAAAAGCTATCATGCGTTTGATTCCGAATCCACCCGGTGAAATCACAAAAGGTGAAATCATGTTTGACGGCCGTGACCTGGTCAAACTCTCTGATAAAGAGATGCAGAAAGTCCGTGGTCGTGACATCGCGATGATCTTCCAGGATCCGATGACATCATTAAACCCGACGATGACCATCTTCAAACAGATTGCAGAAGGCTTGAAGCGTCACCAGGGACTAACGGGTGATTCAGCTAAAAAACGGACGCTTGAATTACTGACACTTGTCGGAATTCCGAACCCGGAAGCACGTCTGAAACAATATCCGCACCAACTATCAGGTGGTATGCGTCAACGGATTGTTATCGCGATTGCACTGGCTTGTAATCCTAAAGTCTTGATTGCCGATGAGCCGACGACAGCACTCGATGTTACGATTCAGGCACAGATTCTTGAGTTGCTAAAAGACATCCAGCAAAAAACAGGGACAGCTATCATCTTCATCACTCACGATTTAGGTGTCGTAGCGAACATGGCAGATCGTGTAGCGGTTATGTATGCTGGGAAGTTGATTGAAAAAGGAACAGTCGATGAGATTTTCTATGAGCCACGTCATCCTTACACGTGGGGACTTCTTGGATCTATGCCGCGACCGTCTGACGATCGTTCGCAAGACTTACCGGCAATTCCTGGTACACCACCAAACTTATTGCACCCACCGGTCGGTGATGCATTTGCACCACGTAATCAGTACGCAATGAAAATTGATTTCGAGAAAGAACCTCCGTTCTTCCCGATCACAGATACTCATGAAGCGGCAACTTGGTTGTTACATCCGCAAGCACCGTATGTAGAACCACCAGTAGCCATCCGCGATCTTGCGCTGAAGTATCGTCCAGATAGCACATTCGCGAAATCGCTTCTGAAAGGCGGTCTAAAGTAATGGAGAATCGTAGTAAATTACTTGAAGTAAAAAACCTCAAACAACACTTTAATATCGGTCGTGGCCGTGTCGTCAAAGCCGTTGACGGGTTGTCGTTCGATATTTATGAAGGAGAAGTTCTTGGTCTTGTTGGAGAGTCAGGTTGTGGGAAATCGACAACAGGACGTTCAATCATCGGCTTATACGATGCGACAGACGGAGAAGTCCTTTTCAAAGGTGAAAATGTTCATGGTAAAAAATCGCGTAAAGAGAAATTGAAATTCAACCGTTCGATGCAGATGATTTTCCAAGATCCATATGCATCGTTGAATCCTCGGATGACAGTTGGAGATATCATCGCAGAAGGGATCGATATCCACGGACTTGCGAAGTCGAAAGACGAGCGGAATAACCGTGTATATGATCTTTTGGAAACAGTTGGTTTAACGAAAGAACACGCGAGTCGTTATCCGCACGAGTTCTCAGGTGGACAACGTCAGCGGATCGGGATTGCCCGTGCGTTAGCCGTCGAACCAGACTTCATCATTGCCGATGAGCCAATCTCTGCACTGGATGTATCGATTCAAGCACAGGTCGTCAACCTGATGAAACAATTACAACGTGATCGCAGTCTGACGTATCTGTTTATTGCCCATGATTTATCAATGGTCAAATATATCTCAGATCGAATCGGAGTCATGTATCAAGGTCACCTCGTTGAATTGTGTGACGCGGATCGTCTCTATGAAAATCCAGTCCACGCCTATACGAAATCCTTGTTATCAGCAATTCCACTTCCGGACCCGGAGCATGAGCGGACACGTAAGCGGATCATTTATGACCGTCCGACAGGCGGAGCGGTCGGGAAATCGAGTGAAGACTCAAGTATCCCGCCATTGCGTGAAATCGAACCGGGCCATTATGTCTCAATGACAGATGCAGAACTCGAAGCGTATCAAGCACAGCTTGTGTAATTGAACCAAATTAAAAGGCATTCCTGAAGTTATTCGGGAATGCCTTTTTTTAATTTTCGGAAGCAATACGGGGAAGGTTGTTGAAACGGTGGACAACCGAGTCAAGAGCATGCAGACGGCTGACAGCTTCTTCGAATGGAATTTTCTCATAATGATGGAGACCACCTGGCTGTTCTTCAAGCGTGTCGGCATCATGGACCAATTGTTGCAACGGAGTCCGGTTGATCGTACCCGGTGGTAAATAGGAATCCGTATGCAACAGAACGGCAAGAGCAATTTCTTTTGCCCGTTCCGGTTCTTCACCGAGCCGAATCAGTAATTTATGCGCCCGTTCCGCTCCTTTGATCGCATGGATGTCATTTTGACGGTAGAGATCATAATTCCAAGTGCCGTCTGTATACCATTCATAATGACCAATATCATGAAGCAGGGCAGCCTTCGTTGCCGTATCTGCATCCAAACCGCGCTGGGTAGCGAGTGTCAATGCCTGTTCTGCTACGGAAATGGCATGATTCAAGCCGGATCGTTCTAAATATTTTTGGGCAATCGGGTGTTCAATGATAGTGACAAGGGTAACTGACATAAAAAATAACTCCTTTCACGAGTAAGTATTTCTATACACTTTACGTGAAGTGGCGAGCAAATGCAACTATTTACTAAAGACAAATCGACAATCTCACATAATTAATTGCTTCAAGTAGGAATAGAAATCAGGTAAACGTGGTATACTAATTAATGTAGAAGATGATAATTTAGCTTTCGTTGGTTAACAGTTCTTTTTTCGGACCGAGTGAGGTGTCGGAGTATGAAAGAACGTGATAAAAAGAAAAAGTTGAAAAAACGCCTTTTGCGGGACATTTTCGAAAAAAAATTAAAAGAGATTAAACTCCCGAAAGCAAAAGAGACGATTTCTCAACCCTTTGATCACACACCAGCTTGCTGAAGCCACCTGGTGGCTCTAGCAAGTTTTTTTACGAAAAGTTCTTTCATCTCAAAACATATATCGGGTTTTATTTTTAATGAAAATCAAAGTAAACTGTCAAGTAATAGAATCATCAACTACTGGGTAATAAATTTACGCAGGAGAAATGATGTGAAATCAGGGGGAGGATGTTTTTCAATGGTAACACTCTATACTTCACCAAGCTGTACTTCTTGTCGTAAAGCGCGCGCGTGGCTTGAAGAACATGAAATCCCATTTGTGGAACGTAATATTTTCTCAGAGCCATTATCGCTTGATGAAATTAAACAAATACTTCGTATGACAGAGGACGGAACAGATGAAATCATCTCGACACGTTCGAAAGTCTTTTCAAAATTAGATGTATCAGTAGAAAATTTATCGTTACAACACTTGTATGACTTGATTCAAGAATATCCAGGTTTATTACGCCGTCCAATTCTGATCGACGAAAAACGTCTTCAAGTTGGATACAACGAGGATGAAATCCGCCGCTTTTTACCGCGAAAAGTCCGTACCTTCCAGTTGTTGGAAGCTCAGCGCCTTGTCAACGAGTAAATTGTAATGAGCACGCTGCTTTCTGAGCAGTGTGCTTTTTGTTACCGCCTAAAAAGGTTAAAATAGAGATAACAAAGGAATATACCCTATATGTTTAATGATTCTTTTGAATCTATGTGAAGTGCTCGTTCGTATACTAGATAAGAGCGAGAGGAAAGGAGTGGACATATTGAAAATCGAACGCGTCAATGACAACACCGTCAAGTTCTTCATTACGTACACGGACATCGAACGCCGCGGCTTCGCCCGAGACGAGATTTGGTACAACCGTGAACGTGGAGAACAGTTATTCTGGCAGATGATGGATGAAGCGAATGAAAAAGAGTCCATCTCCTTCGAAGGTCCACTATGGATACAAGTACAGGCATTTGAAAAAGGTTTAGAAGTCACCGTTACAATCGCTAAAACAACGATTGACGGAGAACAAGTTGACGAAGATGAGTTGGATTCGTTACTTCGTTCCGCGATGTCTGATGCGGAAGAAAAAGAAACGGAACTCAGTCAAGATGTCTTATTTGAAACAACAGATTTCGAGCATATCATTGCCCTTAGCCAATATGCGGAAGCACCGATCTTCGAAGAAGTGAAAACGTCTCTTTATCAAAAAGACGGACTCTACCTGTTGCACCTTCACTTTAAAGAAGAAGCAGAAGTCGAAGAACAGGAAAATGTAATGAGTCTGATTGCAGAGTACTTGAGCTTTAGTGAACAGACGATTCATCCCGTAGCAGAGTATGGAAAAATAATCGTACCTGACGATGTCTTTACGTTCATTCGGAAACATTTTCCGAATTAACAGAATCAAACGGTACAATCAAAAAGGACTGCTCCAATTTGTTTGGAAGCAGTCCTTTGTTGTGTAGAAGAATCAAGTGAGGGTGTAACCACCATCGACAACTAAGGTTTGTCCATTGATGTAACTGGCTTTGTCGGATAATAAAAAGCAGACGACTTCTGCGATTTCAGACGGTTGAGCTGCTTCACCACGTAAATGATGTTTCATCGCTAAATCAAACTTATCTTTTCCACCATATAAGGAATGACTTAACTTCGTGTCGACAGGACCGGGACAGATAGCATTAAAACGATATTTTCCGTGAAACCGAGCAGCGTATGTTTTCGTAAGCGTAAGAAGAGCACTCTTGGAAGAAGCATACGGCAAGAGCATGGCAGGGAATTTGACATGCCCGACAATTGCACTGTTATTGACGATGGAAGCACCACGACTCAGACGTTTGACTGCATGTTGAATGATCTGCTCCGGTGCATGATAATTGACTTGGAACACTTCTTTTTGCTGATCGGTTACGCGTTCCGGCGCCACTGGTTTTCCGAATGTACCCGCATTGTTAAAAATGCCGTCAAGTGTCGGGAATTGTTCTTTTGTATCTTCGAAAAATCGATTTATGTCGGATGGAATCGACAAGTCGACTGGAAAGAAATTGATCCGTCCTTCACCGCGACGTTCTAAATCGCGACCACGTTCCTCATTTCGTCCAAGCGCAAGGACCGTATGTCCTTCCTGTGCCAATTGTAAGGCGGTAGCTTCACCAATTCCGCTTGTTGCACCAGTCACTAGATACGTTTTCATTTTGAATCGTCCCTTCTACATAAAAGTATGTCATTCATAAAAAATTACAGGAGGGGATACCATGTTGCGACGTGTCCAATTACTTATGACGCTGCTTTTGACAGTCAGTCTGATCGGATTTCTTTCTTATTACTGGAGTGTGTACATGGTAGGATGGCTTTCTCTCGTCATCATTCTTGTCGTACTGAGTGTCTTCGTCATCATCCTGCTTGAGAACCGGAATCCGGAACGGACGCTTGTCTGGGCACTTGTCATGATGGCATTACCGGTCGTCGGTGTTTTCGTGTATTTCACCTTTGGTCAAAATTATAGACGAAAAAGAATGTTTCGTCTGAAAGCGATGCTCGATGAAGAGTCTTACATTAAATATCGTACCCAGTTTGATCATGGGATACACAATCGGGTGTTCAAACATGGACATTACACGAAAGTTGTTAAACTTATCGATTCGATCAGCCGCTTGCCGATTTCGTATAATAGCCATACGAAAGTATTGACGAACGGACAAGAGAAATTTCCGTTATTGTTAGCTGAAATCCGTCAAGCAGAACACCATATCCATTTGGAGTACTATATCGTCCGGGATGACGCACTTGCGCTGGAATTGCAAGAAGCATTGATCGAACGTGCAAAAGCCGGAGTAGAGATTCGTTTTTTGTATGATGCTGTCGGTTGTTTCTCAACGGACAAAAGCTACTTTAAAAAGATGGAGACGGTCGGAATCGAAGTCCGTCCATTTTTCCCTGTTGTCCTTCCTTTTATCTCGAGTAAATCCAATTACCGGAATCATCGGAAAATCGTTGTCATTGACGGTACAGTTGCTTTCACCGGTGGAATCAATGTCGGAGACGAATATATGGGAAAAGATAAGATGTTTGGATTTTGGCGAGATACCCACCTGTTGGTCAGGGGAGAAGCCGTCTCGGAGTTGCAGCTGATTTTCCTTCAGGACTGGTACTACATGACGGGAGAACGGTTGTTTACACCGTATTACATGAAACCGCTCGAAGTCGTGGAGGAAGCGACAGGGGGTGTTCAAATCATTGCGAGCGGACCGGATGAACCACATGAAACAATGAAGTCTTTATACTTTGGTTTAATCACGGAAGCCCGCAGTTCGGTTTATATCGCTTCTCCGTATTTAATTCCGGATGAGGACTTGATGACAGCTTTGAAGACCGCCGCCATGTCTGGTATCGATGTCCGAATTCTCTTGCCGAGTTTTCCGGACCATAAAGTTGTTTTTTATGCCAGCCGCTCTTATTTTGACGACTTATTATTAGCAGGTGTAAAGATTTATGAATACAACAAAGGATTCATGCACTCCAAAGTCATCGTAGTCGATGATGCGATTGCGACGATCGGCACAGCGAATATGGACTTAAGAAGCTTCCATTTGAACTTTGAAGTAAATGCCTTTTTGTACGGGACAAATTCAGTTCATGAATTGACACGTGATTTTTATGAAGATTTTTCGAATTCTTCACAGGTCGAACGGAGTGTCTTTATTCAAAGAAGTTTTAGTCAACGTTTGATTGAATCCATTTCGCGGTTATTTTCACCGTTGCTCTAATGAGGAGGAGTAAGATGTTTGAGGCGATGGATGAGCAAGGAAATCGAATCAACAGTCAGCTTGAGACCTTACAATCGTTAGCAGGTAAAATACTGTACTGTCCGTATTGCCAAACACGCCTTCGGATCCGGCAAGGGAAAAAACGGCTGCATTTTGTTCACGTAACGGCCTGTACCGGTGAATCGTCAGAACATCAATTTTGGAAAAAGCGACTTGCGGCCCATTTTGAAAATTTACGATTTAAAGTTGAAGTTGAGGCGGTACGGGGGCGAAGACGATTTGACCTTTTAATATGGCCCGGAGAAATCGGGATTGAGATTCAGCGCTCGAAAATGAGCGCTGAAGAATGGCGACGAAGATGGTCGATCGATCAACAAAGCGGATATCAAGTACGGTGGATCGGGTTTCATGAGTCGAGCGGTCAGTTTCTTAAGCTCGATGGCTGGATGAAACCGGCATTTATGAAGAATGGTTATGTTGATTTAATCGAGCAGGAACGAATCGTCCGCTACATGCATCCATTTCCGTTCGCACAACGTTTTGTAATCTGTCAGCGCGTATCCTTGTCAGTGGAGCAATTTCTTTTCCCGCGTCCGGTTCCGCAACAATTCCTCGAACGACCATGGATGACACTGATAAAACACTATCGGCTTCGTCCGTTTTTTTCTTCGTTACCGCATCGTTATGTACGCGATCCTCTTTATCACTCCAATCTTTGTGTCTCTACACTTCCATCCTGGTGTTTTTTGCCCTTATCTGCCTTACTTTCCGTACCCGTCCATCCTTTTGAAATTCAAATAGCAGTTTACCTGCGCTTAAAAGGGAATTATTCCGTGCCCAATCTCCTTTCATTTCTTACAGAATGTCTGACACAGTCGACGATTCGATTCGAGCAATCTGATTTATATGTTCTGATTGAAGAATGGATGGCGATGATCAACTTTCTTCAATACCATCTGTCTAAACTTTTTCAAAACCGTCCTGCTGATTTATCAGCTCGCTTGGAAGAAGATCAAAAGTTAGCAGGAGCGCTTCGTTTGTTTGTCGAAAGGGAAACAGGTATAAATGAAGTAAAGGAGTGATTCAAATGGCAGAAGTATTAACACGAAAAGACGTTAAGAACGAAGAAACGTGGAATTTAGAATCGATTTATGAAACGAACGAGAAATGGGAAGAGGAATTTGAGTCAGTGAAAGCAATGCTTCCTCTACTTGTTGAATATAAAGGGCGTCTTGCACAGTCGGATGCAACTTTATTTGAAGGACTTCAACTTCGTGACGAAATCTCAAGACGGCTGCATAAGCTCTATACATATGCACATATGCGTTACGATGAAAATACAGCGGATAGTTTTTATCAGGCGATGAATGACCGTGCCCGGACGCTGGCTTCGCAAATTGGTGCAACATTAGCCTTCATGACACCTGAGCTGTTGGAAGTTCCGGAAGAAACGATTGCCTCGTACTTGGATCAGAATCCGGATCTCGCACTTTACCGTCATGCGTTTGACGAGTTGAACCGTGAGCGGGAACACGTCTTATCGGAAGCGGAAGAGGCGATTCTTGCAAAGGCAGGAGAAGTCCTTGGACAGTCGGGAACGACGTTTGGCATGCTGAATAATGCGGATATGAAATTCCCGAAAATCAAAGGCGAGGACGGGGAAGAGGCAGAATTGACGCACGGACGTTTCATCACGTTCATGGAGTCAAAAGATCGTTCTGTCCGCGAAGCTGCGTTTAAAGCGATGTATGGGACGTATAGCCAGTATACGAATACCTTAGCTTCTACTTTAGCCGGTTCCGTCAAAAAAGATAACTTCTATGCCGAGGTCCGGAAGTTCAAAACGGCCCGCGAATCAGCATTACACGGAAACACGATTCCGGAGCAAGTATATGACGGGTTGATTGAAGCGGTTCATGAACACCTTCCGTTGTTACACCGTTATGTTGCTTTACGTAAACGGATTTTAGGCGTCGATGAATTGCATATGTATGATATGTATACACCGCTCGTCAGTGAAGTCGAGATGAAGGTGACGTACGAAGAAGCCAAACAGTTGATGGTGGATGGATTGGCTCCACTAGGACCTGAATACAAACATATTCTTGAAGAAGGTCTTGCGGAACGCTGGGTCGATGTCCGTGAAACACGTGGCAAGCGGAGTGGTGCCTATTCGTCAGGCGCATACGATACACAGCCGTTCATCTTGATGAATTGGCAGGATAACGTCAACAACTTGTTTACATTAGCACACGAGTTTGGTCACTCCGTCCATAGCTACTATACACGTCAGAATCAACCATACGCTTATGGTGATTATTCAATCTTTGTCGCTGAGGTAGCGTCGACGACAAACGAAGCACTCCTAAATGATTACTTGTTGAAACTTGTGACGGATAAAAACGAGAAACTGTACCTCTTGAACAACCAATTGGAAACATTCCGCGGAACGTTATTCCGTCAGACGATGTTTGCAGAGTTCGAACACCAAATTCATGAAGCAGCACGTCTTGGACAAGCGCTGACACCTGAATTCTTAACCAAGACGTATTACGCCTTAAATGAAACGTATTTCGGTGAGGGTATCGTGTTAGATGAAGAAATTGGTTTGGAATGGGCACGGATTCCCCATTTTTATTACAACTACTATGTCTATCAGTATGCGACAGGTATTTCTGCAGCTGCAGCGCTGACTTCACAAATTTTAGAAGAAGGGGAGCCGGCGGTCGAGCGATACATCAATAACTTCCTTAAAGCAGGATCAAGTGATTATCCGATTGAAGTCCTCAAGGCGGCAGGCGTCGATATGACGACGAAAGCCCCGGTTGAGGCGGCCCTCCGTCAATTCGAACGGGTACTCGATGAATTTGAAGCACTTCTCGGAGAATGACAATTTTGTGAAAAGATGAACAAAAGGCTTTCGAAGAGGAATATATTCGATTATACTAAACATGTGAAGCGAATCACATTCCCCCTGATGATTCTCTTTTCCCCCATCCGAGTTTAAAAGAACGACAAAGAAGCTGCTTCCGCGATTGACGTGGAAGCAGCTTCTTTTAAGTTAAGCATGGGCAGAATCTTTTAAATGACGCCATACTTTACCGTCACAATACGTCAGTGAAACGCATTTTTGTTGAAGCATTAACTTTTTCAATTCGTGTTCAACCTGCGCTTCTGTTGCATCATAGATAAATGCAATTTCAGAAGTAGTTGCGGTGTCATACCGTCTCAAGAATTGTTCGAGAGGAGGCTTTGCCTGTTTCTCAAACGGTTGTTCTAACAATTCGTTCAGAATCGATACATAAATCAAGTATTCGTAATGGCCTTCCGCCTTGATTGCTTCCTCATCTCCAACAAAAGCAAGCGTCGGGAGAATACGTACGTCCCAATCGGTCACCAGTTCAGTTTCCTTTTCGAGCATCAATTGAATGGTATCTGATTCGATATCACGATGGAATTCTGCTAAATCAAGACCAAATTCCGTTAATGCTTCTGCCAATCGCATCAGGGAAGAGCGCGAATAAGCGCTTTTTCCTTCGACATTATGCAACATGCGTAAACGACGCATGAATCGCATACCAAACGTTTTACCTTGCAATTCAATGGCTTTTAGAATCAGCAGAGGTGACATATCACACGCTGATCGCGAAGGCGCACAAGGAATTGTTGCAATTGTCCGAAGACGGAACAGATGACCGTATTCTAATTCTAATTTCTTGAGAACGGGAATCAACCGTAAACCATCCGTTTGTGTGATGTCTAGAAAATGATAGATTTCTAGTGGTTTTGTCGGTTGTTGAATTGATGGTTCGTCCAATGAACAATATGAACCGTTGCATTGTTCGTGTTCCATCCGTTCACCCCTTTTCTTTTTAATATCGTTACCCTATTTTAGCAACGAAAAAAAAGAAAGAGCAAAGGTTTTGCTTGTACATTTCTACACGATTAACGTGTAAGCGCTTTACGGTCCATAAAACGGACGATTTTATTTTTTGTTTCACGAAGGGGAATCTCGTTTGTTTGCAACAGTTCTTCGAACGCACGTTTACCGGCCGCGTAGTCTGTCACTTCAAATTCAAGTTCATAATCTGTGGTGCCTAAATACGTACTTTTATCTAAAACTAACAAACCGCTTTCCAGTTGTTTCTCGAATCGTTCTGTTTCAAGGCGCCCTAAATGTTCAAGTGAAGTCGTTAATTCGAATTTTTCCAACTGCTGATTCATTTCAGAAGAGTGGATCAAACCGTATTGAAATAAATCTTCCGCCTCTTGTTCGGACAAAGACACATGTGTTTCAAGTAACCCGTCGTCCTGTGGTTCTTTCAAAGTCAAAATCAAACCGGTCTTCTTTTCGCGAATGCGCAATGCAGCACCATGGCTACGAAGTTCAAACGTAGGTGTATCAAAATAGTCATTTGCTTGCCAAACAGAAGACCCGGATGTATTGTACCGTTCCATCAGTTTGGTATAATCCTTTTCGTTTAACAGGTTTTTAAATTCAATTTCCATTTCTTGTCTCATTTCCGACCACACCTTTCTAGTTGAATGCTTGAAAATATGATACCATGAATGGTGTAGTGGAACGAATTGAACTAACAATTTAGACTAAAAGTGGTGACAATAACGATGACAAAAGAAAATTGGGACTTATTTCTCGCACCGTATCAAATCGCAGTGGATGAATTAAAAGTAAAATTAAAAGCCATTCGAAAACAATTTCAACAACGTGGGGAACATTCACCGATTGAATTTGTCACAGGACGTGTCAAACCTGTAAAGAGTATCTTACAGAAGGCAGAACGAAAATCGATTGATATCGAGTTGTTGGAACAAGATATGCAGGACATAGCAGGTCTCCGGATCATGTGCCAATTCGTGGATGACATCATCCATGTCTTAGAACTGTTACGTTCACGGGGAGACTTTAAGATTGTCGAGGAACGCAACTACATTACACAAAAGAAGGAGAGTGGGTATCGCTCGTACCACATCATCATTGCTTATCCCGTCCAAACGATTGAAGGAGAAATCCCGACACTTGTTGAGATTCAAATCCGGACACTTGCAATGAATTTTTGGGCGACGATCGAACATTCTTTGAATTATAAATACCAGGGGAATATTCCCGAAGAGACACGGGAACGCTTGCGACGTGCGGCTGAAGCGGCGTTTCTGCTCGATGCGGAGATGAGTCAGCTGAAAGTAGAGATACAAGATGCTCAAGTCGTTTTACATGAACGAGAGGCGACCGAAGCAAAGAATCGAACAAAAGAGTAGGGGGATGACGATGCGTTTTGCGGTTACGGCTCGGGGCGATGAACGTTCCCATATGCTGAAGGAACAAGTAGAACAGGCGTTGATCGAACGGGGAAGTCATCGAGACGTCGTTACTCCGGAAATCGTGATTTCAATCGGCGGGGACGGTACAATGTTACAGGCCTTTCATTCTTATCTGGATCAGGTCGAGGAAATCACGCTGGTCGGAATTCATACCGGGCATCTCGGATTTTATGCCGACTGGAGACCGGAAGAAATGGATGAATTGATTCAACACATCGCGGACGATAACATAGCGACCGTTGAATATCCGCTACTTGAATTATCGATTGATTATGCAGACGGTTCGACGAATAAACTGTTGGCACTAAACGAATGTACGATTAAAAGTTTTAATCAGACGCTGGTCTGCGATTTGTCGATTCGTGGAGAATATTTTGAAACGTTTCGTGGTGATGGTCTGTGTATTTCAACCCCATCCGGTTCAACAGCCTACAACAAAGCACTGGGCGGGGCCATCGTGCATCCGGCGCTCGAGGCAATCCAGATCACAGAAATGGCTTCAATCAATAACCGGGTGTACCGGACGATTGGATCCCCGATGTTACTGCCGAAGCACCACGATGTCGAGATTCAACCGGTCAATCCGATTGATTTTCAATTGACATACGATCATTACGCATCGATTGTGCACCAAAATGTTAAGTCGATCCGTTGTCGTGTGTCCGATAAAAAAGTCAAATTCGCCCGATTCCGCTCTTTCCCGTTTTGGCAACGCGTCCGAGAATCGTTTTTAGCAGAAGAAAGAAGTTAATTAGAAGAGGTAACGTGATGGCATTTCAAATGGAACACCAGGTAACTTTAAATGAAGATGGCTGGAGTGTCGGTCATTTTTGTACGACACGCCTTCATATTTCCCGAAAAATGTTAGTTTCGATCAAGCACCACGGGGATATTTTACGGAATGGACAACATGTCAATGTCAACGAGCCCGTTCACGCAGGTGACCGGATTCATGTCCGGTTTCCTGACGAACAGCCTGCGCACGATATGCATGCGACGATTGGAGAACTTGATATTCTCTTTGAAGACGAGTGGCTGTTGATTGTCAACAAACCGCCGGGCATGGCTTCGATTCCGTCCCGACTCCATCCGGAGCGGTCATTATCGAATTTCGTACTCGGTTATTACCGGCAACATCAAATTCCATATGCGATTCACATCGTCAATCGGTTGGACCGGGATACGAGCGGTCTGGTCGTGTTTGCGAAACATGCCCTTGCACATTATCAGTTGAGCAAGATGCAACAGAATGGCTTGCTCGATCGCCGGTATGTGGCGTTGATTGAAGGATCAATCAAACCTCAGACGATTGATCTTCCAATCGGTCAAACCGATCATTCCTTCATGGAAAGAATGGTCCGGGAGGATGGTCAACAGGCGATTACGCATATCTTAACGAGTGAGCGGATTACTGCTTTTTCGCGTGAATTGTCCCGATTGACGATTAAACTGGAAACGGGCAGGACGCATCAAATCCGGGTACATCTCGCAGCACTTGGTCATCCGTTAGTCGGAGATACGATGTATAAAGGGACACCATTGATTGCGAGACAAGCATTACACAGTGCGTCTGCTACGTTTCCGCATCCGGGGACGGGTGAGATGATGACGTTCGTCGCACCGTTGCCGGACGACTTAAGTCTTGCGTGAATACCAAAAGAGTGGCACCCGACTGGATGCCACTCTTTTTTGACGTTAATCTTCATCAAACATCGAGATGCGGGACTGTGAAGCAATTGCCATGATCAAGCCGAGTCCAACCAAGTTAACAATCATCGTCGACCCTCCGTAACTAATGAAGGGAAGCGGGAGACCGGTGATCGGTAAGACCCCCATCGTCATACCGATGTTTTGGAAGATCTGGAATGTGAACATGGCGACGTAACCCGTTACGATATACGTTCCAAACGGATCTGCTGTTTCCAGCGCGATTTGTATCAACCGGTAGATGAACAGGAACAGGATAATTAGAACGACGGCTGCACCGATAAAGCCATAGTGAGCTGAAATCGCAGTGAAGATAAAATCGGTGTGCAGTTCGGGAACCGATACCTGCAGTTTTCCGTACCCGACACCAAACATCTGACCTGAACCGATGGCGTTAATCGACTGGACCAACTGATAGGAGAGGTCATCCGCATATTCGAACGGTTGTAACCAGGCCATAATCCGGTTCATTGCATGCCCCGGGAAGAAGGTGGCGAGTAAATCATTCTGGAAATAAAACAGATAAAAGAATCCGACGATCGCGACAGTCAACAACCCGAACATAGTGAGCAGCCATTTCCAGTTCAAACCGGACAGTAACATCGCACACGCTAAAATGACGCAGAGAATCAAGCCGATTCCTAAGTCAGGTTGAATGATGATCAAAGCAAGTGGAAGCAACGTAATCGCGACCATCTTGACTAACAGCAGGAAGTCCCGCTCATGTTGGACATACCGGGCGTTGTGTTCCGAAATGACGGCAGCTAACGTAACAATCAGAAAAAACTTCATGAACTCAGCCGGTTGAACGGTTCCGATGACCGGGAACTGATACCAGCCATAGGCTCCTTTAATGTTTGCGACCAACGGTGTACCGCGTAAAACAACGAGACCAATCAAAGAGATGATCCCTGCTCCATATAAGTACCAGTGAAAACGTTTCAGCTGCTCATAATCGATGAAAATGACGACAGACAATGCGATAAATCCGATGATATACCACTGAATCTGTTTGGCCATGAAATTGATTTCACTGATTGCTCCCTGTAAGAAAGGTTGCGCGGTATAGATTGCGATGACACTGATGACCATCAAACAACCGAGCAAAAAAAGCAACGTGTTATCATAACGTTGTGTAAATGATTTAAAACGGTTCATTCCATCCCTACTTTCTGTCTCTTTCTATATTACCGTAATTTATCAAAATCGCAATATCAACAGCGACAGTTGACAGAAGCGTTACGTTTTTGTAACCTAGACATAGGTGTTATTACCAGGTACTAATTTAAGGGGGAACTCATAATGAATATTTATCCTTCGCTTGAGGGAAAGACGTATGTTGTAATGGGTGTCATCAATCAACGGTCAATCGCATGGGGAATCGCACGTGCTCTTGATGCAGCGGGTGCAAGTCTTGCATTTACGTACGTCGGAGAACGCTTCAAGGCCCCGCTCGAAAAGTTAGGCCAAGAACTTTCACGACCGGCGACGTATTATACGTGTGATGTCACGAGTGATGCTGAAATCACACAAGTATTTGAAACGATTCATGCCGATCACGGACAGATTTCAGGAATCGCTCACTCGATTGCTTTTGCCGATAAAGAAGCATTACGTGGTGAATTCTCAGGTGTGACACGCGAACAGTTTGCACAAGCACTTGATATCTCGGCATACAGTTTGACGGCTGTCGTCAAAGCAGCAAAAGATTTCTTCACGGAAGATGCCTCTGTTATTACATTGACGTATCTTGGTGGCGAAAAGATGGTCCCGAACTACAATGTGATGGGCGTCGCGAAAGCGGCACTCGATGCAAGTGTCCGTTACTTAGCAGCAGAATACGGAAAGCAGGGTGTTCGCGTCAATGCGATTTCAGCCGGTCCGGTTCGGACGGTTTCTGCAAAAGGTGTCGGTGATTTCAATTCGATTCTTGAAAGTATCGAAGAGCGGGCACCACTTCACCGTAACGTCACGACAGAACAAATTGGTCAAAGTGGATTATTCCTCTTGTCCCAGATGTCGAGTGGTGTTACGGGTGAGATTCTTCACGTCGACAGCGGTTTCCATATCTTATAATATAATAAGAATTTTCGTTCATTTCGAACTAAACTGTCCAGTTAAAACCAAGGGAAACCTTGGTTTTTTGTTTTTCTTAAAGAGATTTTGGGAATAACAGAATAACGAGCTGAACTTTAGGGAGGGATATTCTATGTACCAGGTAGATTTCACGGTAGTCCAATATGTCAATCGGCAAGTCAGAGTCGATTTGGAGCGGAAAACAGAACCGGTCGCCCGCATCAATCCGATCAAGCGTGTCGAGCCGCATCATGCTGAACTGGAAGAACAAGCAAATGCTTATGGGGTTTTGCCAGAACTAAAACTTCCCGGTCGCAAGTTCGACCGGGAAGTTTGATGTTATTGACCTGTAAATCGGAACGTTTCGTACACACTCCATGAACCGTTTTCTAGTTCATACAGCAGAGCCATCTTGGTGACATCTTCTTGGAAACGGATATCTTCCATTTTCAATCGTTCGAGAACGTCGAATAATTCGACATCGGATAAATCTTGACCGATTGTAATGTGAGGTAAGAAATCATACTTCGGTGTGTGACTAAGATCACCCGAATGCAAGGCTTGATGTAATTGTTCCAATTCATCCGTCGGCATGACTTTTAAAAATAAGACATTATTCGTCGGATGGAAAGACCGCGCGCCTTGGATATGAAGTGAAACCGGTTTTGTTTGCTCTGCTACCTGATTGAGCGCTGCTACGATGGAATCAAGTTCGGCATCATCGACGCTGATCCGTTCTCGCATCGTAATGTGTGGTGTGATTAACGCATACTTGGAATCGTACCGTTTTCGGTATGAATTCGCAAAATCCTGAATTCGTTTCGATGGAAACAAAACTACCCCGATGTTCATCGAAAATCCCCTACTTTCCCCTGAAATGATAACGCTTTACAGGATAATCATGACGGATTATCGGCGTGATGTCAAAGAAGTTTGAGGGGAGAGCAGCAATCCGTGTATACTTGTGAAGAACTTTGTCAGAGAGGTGGATTTTGTCATGAAAGAAAAAGCACATTCTAAAGAAGTCAAACAAGCAGCAATCGATAAGTTGCATGAGCGAGGTGTCACGATTCATGCAATTGCTGAAATCGTGTATCAAATGCAAGCACCATACACGATTGAACTTACGCTTGAAACCTGTGTCAGCTCCGTGGAACGTGTTCTCGAAAAACGGGAGTTGCAGCATGCTATTCTCGTTGGGGCAGAACTCGATATTTTAGCCGAAAAAGGATTGTTATCTGAACCGCTTTTATCCATCATTCGTAGTGATGAAGGATTGTTTGGCGTCGATGAGACGATTGCAATTGGGGCTGTCAATACGTACGGTTCGATTGCCGTAACAACGTTTGGTTACTTGGATAAGGCTAAGATCGGGATTATCAAAGAACTGGATACAAAGGTCGATGACGGACGCGTCAATACCTTCATGGATGATATCGTAGCGGCAATTGCTGCCAATGCGTCCGGGCGTCTTGCACACCGATTACGTGATAAGGAAGATTACTCGGCCGAAGAACTTGAGCAACGGAAAGGGACGTATTGATGAAATTAAATCGAAAAGCTTTAGCTGTTTCAGGAATTGCGTTCGTCATCTTTCTCGGAATCGCTATCTCCATCCGGTTGACGGGCTATTTTTTATTTGACGCGCAACTGTCCAATCGCATGTCGAAACAAGTCCCGGCTGACTATGTCAGTTGGTTCACGCAGTTAGGATCAGGAGTAGGAGCCGTGACGGTAACACTTCTGTTAACCGCCATCAGTTATTATCTGTGGCGAGATCGCGTGGGAAGTATTTGGTACCTGTCGACCTTTTTAGCAGTGGCCGTTCTCAATCAAGTCGCGAAGGCGATTTTTGTCCGGGACCGTCCTTCCCTCAATGAACTGGTTGGCGGCGTCGGTTACAGTTTTCCGAGTGGTCACTCGTCAATGGCTTTTGCAGTGTACGGTGGGTTTTTGATTCTGAGTTGGCGGTTTTTAAACCGGGCCGGGAAAATCATTTTGGGAACCTTTCTTAGTCTGTTGATTTTAGCAATGGGTTCGTCACGTATTATCTTGAACGTGCATTACTTCTCGGATGTTGTTGGTGGTTTTTGTTTTGCTGCGTTCATCTTGTGCCTGTCCTATGCCTTCATCTCATCGCGACGTAAACAAAAGGAGACCGGTCATCATGTTATTAATTGATATCGATCACAGTCTGCTTTTTGATGAAACGGCGATGAAAAAGATTGCAGTCCCTACTTTATTAGTAGAGCGAATAGGAGAGGAAAAACGGTTCATGACGATGCGGACGCATTTGCGATTGAAACGTCTCGTTGAAAAGAACGCTTTGATTCCATTTACGAGCCGCACATTTGAGGGATTCCGGCATTTGGAGTTGTTTCAAATCGATGCGAAGCCGAAATGGTCTATTCTTGAGAGTGGTAGAACCTTGCTGAAGGATGGGAAACCAGATAAACGTTATGCAAACTGGTTACGACAATACGAAGAAAACCCTTCCCTGGAAACGGTACTCCGTTATTTAGAGGAAGTGGAGCAGTTCGATTGGACCGTTTATCCGGCAGAAGCATGGGAAAAACGAATCACTCGTCCGCATCAGACGATTTTGCGCCAAGAAGATGAAGCGACGATGCTTGATGATGTCTTTAAACAAATGAATGATTTGCAGCAAGGATAACACTTACCCGAATGGGGACACTTAATTCAAAGGTCCCATTCGGTTTTTTTGTGTAGATGGACTGTTGGGCACAAAAAAAGATGACTCCGATGTAATATCGGAATCACCTAATAAGCGGGGGCAGCGTCCAGAATAAAGGAAGTCGTTCAAGGTTACTTCTTATACGTTGACAGTCAAATCATCGAACCAGTACACACCAACGGTTTCCGATCCGGCGTGCGTGAGAATGGACGGACCAAACTGTGTAATCTCGATTGAAATCTGTGGCAATTTTGTTTGCAGCAAATCGCGTAATTGTTCGGCAGAAGACCGCGCAAGTGTATGGCCGATGTAAAGGGTCTGATTGTATAAACCAAACTGTTCGATTTTAGTAGCGATCTCGAATGACATTTCGTGAAAAGCTTTTTTAATCGACCGCACTTTTTTAAACGGAACCAGTTTACCGACCTCGTCGAACTTCACGATCGGTTTAATGTTCAGCATGTTGGCCAGTAAAAATTGACTGCTGGAAACACGACCACTTCGACGCATCGTCTCCATGTTGCCGATAATCAGATAGAAATGAGAGTGGTGCTTGAACTGTTCCAAGACTTGCATGACTTCTTCCGGCTGCTTACCAGCTTGCGCCATCTCGATGGAAAGACGTAACATGTTTTGTTGATTCGTAGCACCGGTGTAAGAGTCAATAGCATATAACTTAAAACCGACAGCATCCGCAGCGGCGACAGAACTGGCATACGTCCCACTTAAGCCGCTCGTGATGTGAACAGCATACGCATAATCATAACCGTCTGCTTGTAAACGCTCGTAAAGTTCAACCAACTCACCAAACGACGGTTGTGAAGTCGTCGGGATGACAGAAGAATTTTCGCGCATTTTTTGATCCAGTTGTTCAATCGACAGATCAGCATATTCCCGGTATGATTCTCCGTTGATGATGATGACTGTTGGTACGACATGGACTCCGAGTTTTTCAGCTTCCCCGGGTGGGAAAAAAGCCATACTATCGGTAATCCAAGCAATCTTATCCATTAAAGCGACGCCTCCAGTAGAATTTCATTTTTTTAATCATACCATAGCGATGAAAGCGGCATCACTAGCCAATCTGTTTTTCAGGAATAGAATCTGGAGAATCGTGTCTAATCGATGAACTGATGAAGAAGGTGATCAAAACAGGCAACAGCCAAGCTAAACTTTTATCGGATAACGGCAAGGAAGAATATACAGCGACTATCGGATCAGGCAAAACTTTTAACGTATGGAGAGCACTTAATAAAGAGAACAAGGCCGTGACCGATAAAGTGGTTCGATACACAAGTGATGGTCTCTTCAGCAAAGAACGGATAAAGGTCAAATCAATCAGGACGATGACGATCGGATACAGGAACATCAAAACAGGTACCGCAATCGCAAGTAAGGCATCAAGTCCGACAATTGAAACGGAAAAACCTAAAACGGTTGTGATCGTGCCGGTGATTGGAAGTGTGAGACGGGTTGAGAGCGACATCATATATTCTGAAAAAGCTGTGACAAGACCAACGGATGTCGTTAAACAGGCAAGTAAAATAGCGACTCCCAAAATCATCAGACCAATCGTACCAAATGTACTTTCGGCATATTGTTGTAATAATGAAGGGCCATCGATTACCCCGACTGCTCCAAAACTATTCCGGCCAATGAAACCGAGTCCGGTGTAAACCAGAGTCAGTGATAGTGCAGCAATTAATCCGGCTTGTGTCACGGTTTTTAATTGGACTTTTCGACTTTTTAAACCTCTGGCATGTAGTGTATGCAGGACGATGACACCAAATACAAGAGCGCCGAGAGCGTCAAGCGTCAAGTATCCTTGAAGAAATCCTTGAATGAATGCATCTGTAAAATCATCGTACGAAGAGGCAGGGGGTTGAACTGCTGATAATGGCGTTAAGATACTGCTGATACTGAGTGTCGCAAGTGCCAACAGCAGCAACGGAGTGATAAAACGGCCAATGATATCAAGCAGTTTGCCCGGTTTAAGGACAAGGTACAATGTGATTAAAAAGAAAACGGAAGAAGAAATCAACAGCGTCGTTTGACTAGGACCACTTAAGAAGGGAACAACACCAAGTTCATACGTGACGACGGAAGTCCGTGGAATTCCAAAAAAAGGTCCGATGGCGACATATAAAGCAAAAGTCAGTAGGGCACCGACGAATTTAGGAAGCGGACGGGCAAGTGTACGGATTCCCCCGCCGACCCATGCGACAGCAATCAATCCAGTCAGAGGTAATCCGACACCGGTAACAATGAAGCCGAGTATTGCAGGAAAGAACTGTGTTCCGGCCAGGGCACCGAGTTCAGGAGGGAAAATCAAATTACCCGCACCAAAGAATAATGCGAAAATCATAAAACCTAAAGCAAAGACATCTTTTTTACTCATAATATATCTTACCTCCTGTTTTTTTTTACGTTATCCACTATATCATCGGATGGAAATGGATGAAAGAATTTTTAGAAAATTCATTTGTTTTCAAGCTTTATTTTTTGACTTTATCAAAAAAAGCCCATGTCATGGTTAGAAGATCTCTAACGGTGACATGAGCAGGTGTTGCAGGAATGACAAAGTAAAGGAGTAAGTGGTTTAGCTAGACGCCATGAAACGACCTTTTTTTTGTCGTCTTAATTTATGGAGGAGCCAAGCGTGAACGACTTCGCACGATTGACGAGGAAGGGTCAGTTCCACGAGTGGTTCTTGCTGCTGACCACGGATAATAAATAATCCTGTTTCTTCATCAATAGGTGAGATAGTCATTGAGCTCGCTTCATTCAACGATACTTTCAGTTCGCCTGTTGTGGCATCCTTCAATTTCAGGATGTTTCCGTTCGTTGCAAACTTGGTGAATGAACCGATACCGTTCACTTTTAACTGATCCATGCTAAATTCCTCCTTCGGTTGATCCAGACTTATTTAAATCATCAGAAAAGCGGTTCCAACTTCTAACTTCCAAAAGGTTAATCTCATTATAACGAAGTCTCGCCCAGATGCCAGTCTTAATTTATGTGAAAATTCCAACTAATCAGTAATGATATTGTCATATAGAGGATTATGCAAAAAACGACCAAAAAATACTGTTTGAAACATATGAGAAAACTATCCTGTTATCAAGTAAAAAAAGTGATTGGGATCAACGTAACTCCAAACTCCAATTTTTTTTACGATGGATCAACTCACCACGAAGGATGATTGATTCTTTTTTTGCCTCAAGATCTTCTTTCAGAACATGCATGTCTTCGTATCGACCGGCGATATAAACCGGAATGGTCGTTTGACGTGTGAACATCGATTGCCGTGTATGCGTGAAATCGATCAAAATTCCTTCTTGTAACAATTGACGCAGATTAATGATGATTTCCGCTGTAAGAGGTGAGAGGGTCGGAATACGGAGTTCACGACGGATTTTTTGTTGCACTAGTGTGGATAAGGCTTGTTCGATACTGGACCAATCTTTTAAATAAGCCGTTGCCTGTGTCCCATCACGCTCACTGAAATAGGCCCATTCGTTTTCGACGGAAGTCATGAATGGACTAGGCATTCCGCGTTTCATATGCATTAAAAATAACAGCTCTGCGATTTCAACATCTGTCAGGATATCCAGGGAATGAGAAGAACGGATATCAATGGCGTTCAGTGGAAAACGTTCTACATCATTCGATTGGACAAATTGTTCGACTTCATGGGCCTCGACGTAATGAAAGGCGGTCCGCGAAGAATATTTGATGGATTTGAAAGCGGCTCCTGAGACAAGCAGGGCACTTTTTGAATCAATAGACGTGATAAAGTCCGCAAAGGTAACACCGGACATCGTCAAACGATGATTTTCGGCATCTTCATACAAATAGAGCAGGGAGTTGGACATAAACGAGCGACTTCCTTTCGTGGTCAGGACGTGAATAAGTTCAATAGTAGCAAAACTTCTAATGAGCGAAAAGGGTATTTCCTTCTGAAAACGGGCATAATATAAAAAAGAGGTGATTGGGCATGTGGGGGTTAAGAAAACCATTCCCGGAACTAAAAACAGAACGCTTCATCTTGAGAGAACTGGAAAACAAAGATGCACGAGATCTATTTAAGATTTTATCGGATGATGAGGTCATGTATTATTACGGATCAGATCCGCTGGTCACGGTGTATGAAGCAAAAAATGTCATCAGTTACTTCAAAGAACAATTTACCCAAGGGAAAGCGATTCGATGGGCGATTGCCGACCAGCAAACGAATCAACTGATTGGAACAATTGGATTTCATAATTGGTTGACCCAGTATCACCGGGCAGAAATCGGATTTGAAGTCAGCCAAGACTATTGGCAACAGGGAGTGGCCTCGGAAGCAGCACGGGCAGTCTTGACACACGGATTTGAAGACTTCGCGCTGCACCGGATCAGTGCACTTGTTGCACCTGAAAATATCGCGTCCAATGCACTGGTTCAGAAACTTGGTTTTCAAGCAGAAGGATTACTTGAAGATTATGCATACAGTCATGGACGATTTATGGATTTAACGATCTACCGAATGCTTGCATCGGAATGGAAAGGATGACTAGTCGAATGTCGAAACAATCACTTGTGTTACTACATGGATTTGCCGGAGGAACGGATTATTTTAATCGGGTTGAAGCGAAACTGCGTCTGTCGTTTGATGTACTCGTGCTGGCTTTGCCTGGTCATGAAGGACAATCAGTCGGTCCGGAGACGATTGAAGAATTTGCCTCATGGGTGATGGAGGACTTGAAACGAAGAGGAATTGAACGGCCGATTCTGATTGGACATTCGTTTGGCGGTTATATCGTCTCCTCGATTGTCGAGACGTATTCGGAAAAAATCAATGGATTTGGTCTTGTCTATTCAACGGCTAAAGCAGATACGGACGAAGCCAAACAAAAAAGAAATCAAAACATCAGCCGAGTCCAAGAAATCGGTGTGCGGGAATTTGTTGACGGGTTAGTTCCCGGACTATTCGCTGAAGGTACTGATGTGATGATTATCTCTGAAGCGAAGGAAATCGGTTATATGATGACTGTCGAAGGGGCAATCCGGGCGCTGACAGCGATGCGTGACCGTAGAGATTTGACAGACGTTTTAAGTCGAACAGACGTTCCGGGAGTGATCATCCACGGAACGAAGGATCCTTTAATTTCGGAAGCGAGTGCATTTGCGCCTCAAAACGAACGGATTATAAAACGTTCGACGGACAGCAGTCATATGGGGATGCTTGAGACACCCGATGCATTTTGTGAGATTTTAGAAGAAGTGTTCTCAGAGGAGAAGTCTTGAGGGAAATCTGTCTGATCAGCGTTCACCACACGGTGGGCGCTTTCTTGCTTCTTTTACGTTACCGGTTGAAAAAAGATACAAAAGCGTATGCGTTGCATTTTTAATTGAATTTCTGAATGATGAAAGGGGAGGGATTAAGATGAAAATTATAGCAATTGAACCAACACCAAGTCCGAATAATATGAAGGTCATCGTTGATGAAACGTTTTCGGAGAAGGGACAAACGTTTGAACATGCATTCGGTGCACCGGATCATGTAGCAAAATTACTGGAGATTCCAGGCATTAAGTCGGTTTATCAAGTGAGTGACTTTTTAGCCGTTGAACGGTTTCCAAAATATGATTGGCGTACACTAGTCATCGAGATTCGCCGGTCCTTTGGCGAAGTACTCAGCGATGTCGAACAGCATGAGACGGATGAAGCATTTGAGCCTGTTCATCTGTTCATTCAATTTATTTTAGGTGTACCGATGCAACTAAAAGGAGTCAAAGGACTAGAAGAAAAACGCCACGGATTACCTGACCGGTTCCGGGAAGCGGCGCTATTCGTTCAACCTTATGTGAAAAATGTCATCAGTGACCGCCGCTGGGTCGAACAGGCACCGCGTTACGGGGATTTAGATGAAAGTTTGGCAGAAGTAGCTCAAGAAATCGAAGTCGCATATCCAGCAGAGCGGATTGATCGCTTAAAGACTATTGCTTCAGGGGAAGAAGTCACATTTGACGGACAGGCGTTAACGTCGGCAGAGTGGAAACAGCGTTTTGCAGCTCTGGATGAATTACCGATTGAATTGAATTGGGTTCCGGCATACGCCAAGATGCTTCAAGATGAAAAGATGCAGATCAGAAGACAGGCTGTAGTCAAACTCGGAATGTTTGAAGAAAACCGATTAGAGCTGCTGGATTATATAACAAATGCGCTACACGACCCGTCAAGCAGTGTACGGCGAACGGCCGGAGATACGATTTCCGACTGGGCCTTGCCGGAGGCGGAAGTGATGATGATTGAAGCGTTGACGGATAAAAATAAACTGGTCCGTTGGCGGGCTGCCCGCTTTTTATTTGATGTCGGAACGGAACAATCGATTCCACGGTTAAAGGAAGCCGCGCAAGATAAGGAATATGAAGTCGCACTTCAAGCGGAACTGGCATTGGCACGAATCGAAAGTGGGGAAGAAGCACTAGGCACGGTTTGGCAACAAATGAATCGAATGTCAGGTGAAGGTTCATAAGAACCTCAAAAAAGAGGTGTATGAAGAACCATTCGACAAAATAACAATTAAGATGTCTAGGTATATTTTACCTTCTAACGAATAGATATGGGAAAATATGAATATTTTTTTGTAATGGTTTTGAAATGGAATTGAAATGTCGTGATAAATCGCCATTTTAAAGGTGTATAATCCAACTATTTTAACATTCCAATAAATGGTTGTATTTTTTGGAATAAAGTTTTGACACGAAATGTCGAACGAGAATTTTCCGATGTTTTTCCTGTTTTGATAAAGTGAAATCACAATAACTGATTCGATTTCAAACAGCTATTCTGGTTTGACTGACATCTGACATAACAAAGGAGATTCGGGGACATGATACTTTTTGCTGAAACAGATCTAGCAGTAGGATACAAAGAACGTACGGCTTCGGGTGTATTCGTAACGATTGAAACAATGGACAGCCGGACAATTACACTTGTGGCACCGGCAACGGCAACGGATGCCATTTGTGATGAATTGTTTGTGACGGGGATTGAACAATTGTTTTCTACATCAAAAATGACAGTAGCCATTCCGGTTGCTTAATCGATGAATCAAAGAGGCAGGATGGGGGGAGAACCTTATCCTGCCTCTTTTTTGTGCTAAAATTGAGAAGAGAGAAGAGAGGGGGCATTGTTTTGAAATGGATCATCCGGTTATCCTGTTTATGCGTACTGACTTTGATGTTGGCTGGATGTAACCAGCAAGAACAAAAGAAAGCGACGACACAAGGCGATGCCACGGAACAACCGATTGAAATCAAGGTGTCCGGAAAACAAGTAGAACCAAACGTTGTCTTAGCTGTCGTACAATTAAAAAATCCGAATGAACAAGCTGTGACCTTGACATTCCCGACATCCCAGCGATTTGAATTGAAAGTCAAGGATGCGGATCAAAAAGTGCTCTATACTTTTTCGCAAGAGCAGGTGTTTACGCAAGCGATTGAACAAGAGCGCTTCAAAGGATTGGAGACAAAACGTTACGAAGTAAGAATTGAGCTTCCGGATTCCAGTCATCCGACGCAAGTCGAGGCGATGACCATCCGTCAAGTAAAGGGAGATGCGAGTTCCAACAGGAAAGCGCAAAGTGAAATCTTGAACTAGACAAGTATAAAAAAGCTGAAGGAGTGTGACGGTTTCATGCAACAGGAAATCATTCAAGTGACCGGGGTCAAGCCAGTCATCGTTGCTGAAGAAGAAATTAAACAACGTGTTCAATTTTTAAAAGCGTATCTTGTGCATACAGGGGCAAAGGGACTTGTTCTTGGTATTTCAGGAGGACAGGACTCCTCATTAGCGGGTCGTCTTTGTCAACTCGCTGTTGAAGAGTTACGCAGTGAGACGAATCGCGATTATCAATTTTACGCCGTCCGATTACCGTATGGTCAACAACAAGACGAGTCGGATGCGCAGCTTGCGTTGTCATTCATCCGTCCGGATCATGCGTTGCGAGTCGATATCAAACCGGCTGTTGCTGCTTCCATGGCTTCTTTTGAACAGGCAACGGGAGACGTTTTGTCTGATTTTAGCAAAGGAAATACAAAAGCACGGGAACGAATGAAGGTGCAATATGATATAGCGGCTCATTACGGCTGTTTAGTCGTCGGAACAGATCATGCAGCAGAATTCGTAACCGGTTTTTATACGAAACACGGGGATGGAGCATGTGATTTAACACCATTGACCGGACTGAACAAGCGCCAAGGAAAACAGTTACTCCGTGAATTACAGGCACCTGAAGGATTGATTGAAAAAGTTCCGACAGCCGACTTAGAAGACGATCAGCCGGGGTTGCCTGATGAACAAGCGCTGGGCATGACATACAATGAAATTGATGATTATTTAGAAGGTAAAATGATTTCCAGTGAAAGCCAAGCTAAGCTGGAAGGTCAGTACAAACGAGTGGGACATAAACATCATATGCCGGTCTCGCCACTGGATACCTGGTGGAAATGAGTAATCCATTGCAGACGACAGCTGAAACAGCTGTCGTTTTTTTCGTCTGAAAATCGGGAAAAGACCCAAAACACATCAATAAGAGAGTCGGACGGGAGGTAAAGGCATGGAAACAATTGCAGTCGTCGGTGGTGGACTAGCGGGATTATCAGCCGCGGCCTTGCTTGCAAAACAAGGAAAACGTGTTCAGCTGTATGATGCGGCGATGTTAGGCGGAAGAGCGACTTCACAAATCATTAAAGGGTATACGTTCAACTACGGGGCGCATGCAGTATACGGACGGGATCATTCCGTGTTAAAGACAATCATTAAAAGCTTGAAACTAGAGATTACCTGGCTGGACTTTTCTTCGACGAAAGCAAAATATGAATTTTCCGGCCACTTAACGGCTGCTCCGGCTAATGCGATTGGTCTCTTGAAAACAGAAGTGATTGGCGGAACGGATAAACTTCGTTTTACATGGGAAGTTGTGAAAACAGTTCTCCGTCTTGAAAAAGGAGTGCCGGAGCTGTCAATTGGTCAATGGTTGGTGCAAGAAAAAGTCGAAGAAGACGTGGCACGCTTGATGCTTGATTTAGCGTCCAGTAACTTTTTTACGACCGAACCTGAAAACATTCCGTCAGTCGTCTATTTTGACTATTACCGGAAACTCTTTCGGACACGAAAACCGGTTTCCTATATCGCAGGAGGGTGGCAAGTCCTAATTGATGAACTGGAACGTGTTCTGCAAGAACAGGGAGGAACGATTCACCGGAAAACTAAAATTACAGCGATTGAAGAAAAGGAACAAGGATACCGGTTGCGTGACCGGAAAAAAACGGAATGGACTGTTGACCGGGTTGTCTTGGCGCTTCCACCCCGTGACATGCGAAAGCTCGCTTTACCGGCTACCGTCCAATCCTTTATCGAACCTTTTGCCCAATATGAACCGGTAGAAGTTCTTGTGTACGATGTCGGAATCAGTCCATATCTCAAAACACCGTTTTCATACGTTTACGACCGTACCCATCAACTGTTTGTCACCGATTTATCTCATTACGATCCGAGTATCGCACCGAAAAACGGTCAGGTCTTACAAGTCGTTGCCTATCTCGCGCATCAGGAAGTCGGAAATCCGGACTATTTGGCAGAAAAGGTCAAACAGATTCACCGGCTTCTCGATCAGCATTATCCGCAATGGCAGCAGCGTCTGGTTGTCGAACGGACAATGAAGCGGGCGATCGTTCAAGAAATCAAATGGAAGATGGGGCAAACGCCCCTCCCTAATTTTATGCAGGATGGACATAAGGAGACGATGGCCTTTGTCGGGGATTGGTGTGAAGGAGAAGGTCAGTTATCAGAACTGTCTTTCTCGAGTGCGTTGAACGTAGCAGCGGAATGGCAACAAAAAAACGCTCATTGAGCGTTTTTTTGTTTCGGATAAAAGGCAAGGACAATCAAAATCGTAAAAGCAATCAAACTCATCATCGGAATCGTCAGGAAACCAAAATAATTGACCCACTTGATGAGGCAACCGTTCGTGCAGAGTGCTTCTCCGTCCGGTAAGCGTTCGAGTATGACGTGATAAGCTGCGACCGCAAATCCGAGTAACGTATATAATCGAAGAAAAAATCCATCGACCGGGCGATTGCGGAATAAGGATACAAGCAAATAAATGGCGGTCGTATACATGAACAGACGTTGCCACCAGCACAACGGACAAGGAATGAATCCGCGAATCTCACTGAAATACAGACTGCCTAAAGTCGCGACCGTTGAGACGATCAACATAAAATGATAGCGTGACATATGTACCTTCCTCTCTAACGTGTTAAACTAATGCCATCTTATATCATGAGGAGTCGAATCATACATTGCAAGTGTCGGAAATGGAAATGTTGATTACGTTATCAGAAGAATTGAACATGAGACGGGCCGCCGAACGTCTGTTTGTCTCGCAACCTGCTCTCAGCCAGCGTCTGGTCGCAATCGAACGGCGCTGGGCAACAAAGTTGTTCATTCGTTCATCACGTGGACTGAGTATCACTCCACAAGGTGAAAAAGTCATCGGACTTGCCAAAGAAATGAACCGAAAAGAACTGGAGCTTAAAAGTGAATTGACGGCGGAAGAGGGGGCTGTTTACGGTACACTTCGGATTGCTGTCGCGTCCATTATGGGACAATATTGGCTTCCCCGTGTCCTGAAACGGTTTGTCGAACGTTATCCGCACGTCCGTGTCCAACTGGTCACAGGGTGGTCGAGTGAGATGATGCGCCATATGCTGGAAGAGCATTTTCATATTGGTATCATCCGCGGAAATCCTGATTGGAAAGGCGTGAAGGAACGGCTGTTCTCGGATCCGTTATATCTTGTTGACAGTGAACTGACGTCACTCGAACAGCTTCGGAAAACAGAACGTCCTTTCATTCAATTTAAAAGTGACTCGACGTACTATCAGGAGATTTTAGAATGGTGGCAGGACCGTTTTTCGAGTCCACCGGCTCGGACGCTCGTCGTTGACCAGATTGAGACGTGTAAACAGATGGCGCTTCACGGAATTGGTTTTGCGATCTTACCGGAATCAACGATTCATGAAGCGAGTGAAGTGATGCAGATCCCGCTTAAAACGTCATCGGGAAAAATTTTAAAGCGGGACACGTGGATTCTATCGACGGAGTCGATGCTTGAATTAAAACAAGTCCAAGCGTTTTGGGACATCGTCAAAGAAGAAGGAGGAAGTCAGTCAGATGGAATACGCAATTGAAATGCGCCGAGAACTTCATAAAATACCGGAGCCGGGCTTTAAGGAGTTTAAAACGCAAGCTTTTATCCTCGATCAAATCCGGTCGTACCCGGAAGATCGGGTAAGTTATGATACATTCGAAACAGGAGTATTTGTCCGCGTAAAAGGTTTAACGGGGAACCGGACGATTGGATATCGGGCGGACATCGATGGATTACCGATCGAAGAAGCAACGGGGTTACCATTTGGTTCTGAACATCCGGGCTTCATGCATGCCTGTGGTCATGATGTTCACGCATCCATCGCCTTAGGTCTGTTACGCCGGATTGTCGAACTGCCTGTCATGGATGATGTCGTCTTCCTGTTCCAACCGGCTGAAGAAGGACCGGGTGGGGCGGAACCGATGATCAAAAGCCCGCTGTTTGAAAAGTATCGTCCGAGTGAAATGTATGGTCTGCATGTTGCGCCGGAATATCCGGTCGGAACGATTGCAAGCCGGCCTGGTGTCTTGTTTGCGAGTGCCCGGGAAGTTCATATCACGATTTATGGACAAAGCGGTCATGCTGCCTTTCCGCATTTGACGATTGATACGGTTGTTGCTCAGGCGGCGTTGATCATGCAGCTTCAGACGATTGTCAGTCGTTCAATCAATCCAATGAACTGCAGTGTCATTACGATTGGGAAAGTGGAAGCGGGAATACGGGAAAATGTCATTGCAGGTCGTGCTTTACTCGACGGAACGATGCGTGCGCTTAACGGAACAGACATGGAAAAACTAGAGCAACGTGTGCGGGACATCGTACGCGGCATCGAAGCTTCATTCGGCGTAAAAATCGATTTGCAGTTTGGAAATCGGTATTATGAAGTCGTCAACGATCAACGAGTGGTTGATAAATTTTCGTCATTCGTCAAAATGAATGCGAATTATATTGAGTGCGATGCTGCGATGACGGGAGAAGATTTTGGCTTCATGTTAAAAGAAATTCCCGGCATGATGTTTTGGCTTGGTGTCAATAATGCCACGTCCGGATTACACCAGCCGACCCTGAATCCGGATGAGGATGCCATTCCCTTCGTGATTAATTTACTCGATCATTACTTCCGCGAATATGTCTGAACAAAAAACGTGACAATCGGCCCTTTATTCATGAAAAAATGGATAAAGGGCTTTCATTTTATAGAAGAGAACAGTTTTCGAACGTTTTGTGAAATAAATCACGAGTATATGTGAACAATTTGTTACATCAAACATTTAAAACAGACACAAATGATTATGTTCTCTATGATACGGATATAAACAATATATAGAAGTACGTCTAGAAAGAGGGGGCTATACACATGTTCAATGATCCAGTCATGCTCAGTCGATTATTGACAGGGCTCACATTAGCATTCCACATCATCTTTGCGACGATTGGGGTAGGGGTTCCATTGATGGTACTCGCAGCGGAGTACATCGGAATTAAACGAAAAGATTCAGACTATATTCTTCTGGCTCGACGCTGGACGCGTGGTTATATCGTAACTGTAGCGGTAGGTGTCGTAACCGGAACAGCAATTGGATTACAATTGTCGCTCCTATGGCCTTCTTTAATGCAGGTAGCAGGTCAAACGATTGCTTTACCGTTGTTCATGGAAACTTTCGCCTTTTTCTTTGAAGCGATTTTCCTCGGTATCTATCTCTACACATGGGACCGGTTTAAAAATCCGTGGTTACACTGGTTGATTGGGATTCCGGTCGTCATCGGAGCAACATTATCCGCTTTCTTCATCACGACGGTCAACTCATTCATGAACTCACCAGAAGGATTTAAAATCGTCAACGGGACACTCACGCAAATCGAACCGTTAAAAGCGATGTTTAATACGGCGACACCAACAAAAGCAACACACGTCATCGTCTCCGCTTACTTGACGGTTGCCTTTATCTTGGCAGCGATTGCGGCTTTCCATCTGTTACGGAAGAAAACTTTGTCGGCAGCAGAAACGGCTTATCACAAAAAAGCCCTTCGTTTAACTGTCATGGCCGGTTTAATCTTTGCTTTCTCAACAGCTCTAGTTGGAGACTTCTCCGGGAAATACCTAGCGAAATACCAGCCAGAAAAATTAGCAGCAGCAGAATGGCATTTTGAAACGACAAGTGAAGCCGAGTTGATTTTTGGTGGAATCCTGGATGAACAGGCAGACGGCAGTTATGAAATCAAAGGTGCCGTCAAAATTCCGTATGCTTTATCCATTCTTGCAGGTGGAGCACCGGATACAGAAGTCATCGGGTTAAATGAATTCGCCAAAGAGGACCAGGCACCACTGTTTGTCCACTATTTCTTCGATATCATGGTGTCGATCGGCATGTATTTAGCCGCCATCTCGGCCTTGTTCGTATTGGCATTCCGACTCAAAAAGTTGAATCCATACAATAAGTGGTTGTTACGCGGTATCTTTATCGGTGGACCACTCGCCATCGTCTCGATTGAAGCAGGCTGGATGTATGCGGAAATCGGACGTCAACCGTGGACGCTCTATGGTATTATGAGAACGGCTGATGCGGCGACCACTTCGACCGCTGTCGGACCGATGTTGATTTTATTCAGTTTACTGTATCTGTTGCTCGGAACGATTTGTACAGTCGTCCTGCTCCGGATGTTCAAAAATAATCCTGTCGGCAAAGAACTTGCGGATGATCATCACTCACGTGGTGAAGCGATGTTTGCCGACGACAACAAATAAGGAGGGAACGAGTTGGACATTCAAACACTTGGAATAACCGTACTTTGGACGTTCCTTTATGGATATCTCATCGTTGCCTCAATTGACTTCGGTGCCGGTTTTTATGCGTTTTATTCAAAATATACGAAACGGGATCATTTGACGAACCGTTTGATTCTCCGTTATCTTTCTCCGGTTTGGGAAGTGACGAACGTGTTCTTCGTTTTCTTCTTTGTCGGACTTGTCGGGTTCTTCCCGGATACGGCTTATTATTACGGAACGGCTTTACTTGTTCCTGCTTCAATCGTCTTAGTATTGATCGCGATTCGCGGTAGCTTTTACGCGTTTGCCAACTACGGTTCAAATGACAGCATGTTCTATACGTTCTTATATGGAGCAACGGGACTATTGATTCCGGCAGCGATGTCCACCACATTGACGATCAGTCAAGGTGGATTCATTCGGAAAACGAATGAGACGGTCGAATTCCTCGGAACGAAGCTGTTCACGAACTTTTATTCTTGGACGGTGGTCGCGCTTGCGATTGTATCCGTCCTCTATATCAGTGCCATGTTCTTGTTGTTCTATGCGGATAAAGCAAAGGATGAGAATGCAACACCATTGATTCGTAAATGGGCATTGTTCTGGAGTATTCCGACGATTGTTGTCTGTGCACTAGTCTTCTTCGGTTTAAAAAATCAGGCGGCTTGGCATTATGAAAACATCTTGAACGGTAATTGGTGGTGGTTCGCAGCAAGTTTTCTCTTCTTCTGCGTCGCGGTCACACTTGTTTACCTGAAGAAAAACTACGGGATTGCCTTTATCGCTGTTATGGCGCAATATGGGGTTGCCTGGTTCGGATACGGATACACACATCTTCCTTACATTCTTTATCCGTACATCGATATCAATAAAGCGGTCGTTAACGAAACGATGGCGACGGCACTTGTTGTGGTCTTTATCTTCGGACTAATGTTATTGATTCCTGCATTGTATCTGATCTTACGTTTGTTCCTGTTTGATAACGACTATGTCAGTGGGAAAAAAGCAAAATAAACAGAACCTGTATCACGTAACCATTCCGTGTGTCATCCATTAAAGGATGGCACACTTTTTTTGAGCGGATTTGTCATTCACTTTAAGGGATTGAAAACGGAAAATCGCATTACAAAAGCGTTCATAGTAATTTAGAAGTGAATCGGGTACACTACTACTGAAGCAGAATTGTGAAGGAGAGTTGAACATGAATGGAGAGTTCGCAGTAATTGGTTTAGGTCGGTTCGGGGGTTCGATTGTCCGGGAATTATCAAAGAATGGATATGATGTTTTGGCGATTGATTCGGATGAAGAGCGTGTCAATGAATACATGGGGATTGCGACGCATTCTGTCATTGCGGATACGACGGATGAAAACGTCTTAAAGAGTCTTGGGATTCGCAATTTTGACCATGTCATCGTTGCGATTGGTGAAAATATTCAAGCGTCGATTTTGACGACTTTAATTTTAAAAGAGCTCGGTGTTCAATCGATTACCGTCAAAGCGACAAATGATTATCATGAAAAGGTGTTACGTAAGATTGGAGCCGACTTCATCGTTCACCCTGAACGGGATATGGGGGTCCGGATTGCGAACGGACTGATGAGTTCAAATATTTTAGATTACCTCGATTTATCACAAGAATTCTCAATCGTTGAAATCAAAGTCAGTGATCGAATGGCCAATCAGACATTAATCGACTTGGATTTGCGGAGTAAGTACGGTGCCAACGTCGTTGCAATTAAACGAGGCGAAAACGTCATGATTTCCTTACAAGCGGATGAATTGATTGAAAAAGGGGATTACCTTGTCGTCATTGGCGAAAATGATGACTTGGACCGTTTGGAACGTGCCATCCATAAAGTGAAAAATTAATATCAAAAAAGGCTGAGGAATCATTCCTCGGCCTTTTGAGTACTTGTTACATTTAAATGAGTTGGAATTCTTTCAGACCATGTTCGATGCCATCTTCTAGTATGTGTTTTGTGACGAAGTCAGCCGCCGCTTTTGTTTCGGCAAGACCATTGCCCATCGCGATGCCGGTTCCGACATAACGTAACATTTCTAAATCGTTCAGGGCATCTCCGAATGCAAACGTATCTTCGCGCCGGATATTCGTCAACTTCAGGAATTGTCTGATACCATCAGCTTTTGACGAACCGACATTGATGACATCCATCGCATTCGGATGCCAGCGGATGAAGTCGAAGGCTTGGTAGTTTTGAGTGTACTCGGCTTCTTCTTCAGCGGTACAATAGACAAGCGTTTGGAAGACATCATGTGTCGTAAATGCTTGTTCATCGAAGGCGGGTAAAGGAATATCCAGTTCTCCAAGGGATTCCTGGACCAACTGATCTGACGGTTTAGTTGAGAAACCCTGTGTTTCACCTAGATAGACGAGTGTATGACCGTTTTGATGTGCGCGAGCGGTTAAATGCTTAAGATCTTCAATCGGTTGTGGGCGTCTGTAAATGACCTCGTTCTGATGAACAACGATTTGACCATTATAACCAATGATCGTATCGATGTTGAGCAGTTCGCGCACACCGGATAACATCGCCGGACCACGTCCGGTCGCGATGGCTACATAAACACCATTTGCTTGTAGCTGTTTAATTGCTTGTTTGGTCGACTCGGGAACAAAATGACCATCGTGAAGTAAGGTTCCATCGATATCGAAAAAGACGACTTTCTGATTTGCCATGGTTTCACCTTCTCTTTTTAATTGGCTGTTCAGCCGGATACATGTGGAATTATAGCATAGCGTTAACGTTTACGCCGACCTTGGATTAGGAATAGGATGAAAAAATAGTAGGATATCGTGTATACTAATCTAAGGACAAAAAACAATGGACTGATAAGGAGTTGCTAAACATGATTTTTAAAGTATTTTATCAACCGCTTCGTTCGGAAGCCCCGGTACGGGAACGGACAGAAGTGATGTATGTTGAGGGAGAGAACATTCGTGAAGTGCGAACAGCGATTGATCACCTCATCAAAGATATCAATGTCGAATTCATCCGTGAGTTAAGCGGCGAATTCCTCGAATATGAAAAACTAAGCCCAGACTATAAGGTTGAAACGTTCGCATGAAGTTCGTTAAAAACCATCAAGCAGCCGTTTTCGCACTCGGTGGCTTAGGAGAAATCGGGAAGAACACATATGTCGTTCAATTTCAAGACGAGATCATCGTCATCGACGCCGGTGTCATGTTCCCGGAAGATGAACTACTTGGAATTGACTATGTCATTCCAGACTACACGTACTTGATTAAAAATAAAGATAAAGTAAAAGGGGTCTTCATCACCCACGGTCACGAAGACCACATCGGGGGATTGCCGTTCTTACTCAAACAAGTCAACTTACCAATTTATGCGGGGAAAATTGCACTTGGTCTCATTAAAGTAAAACTCGAAGAACACGGTTTGTTACGGACGGCCGAGTTACATGAAATTGATGAGGATTCGATCATCAAGTTCCGGAAGACAAGCATTTCGTTTTTCCGGACGACACACTCGATTCCAAACTCGTTTGGCGTCGTTGTCAAAACACCGCAGGGCAACATCGTCCATACCGGTGATTTCAAATTCGATTTCACACCAGTCGGAGAACCTGCTGACTTAACCAAAATGGCGGAACTCGGCAAGGAAGGTGTTCTCTGTCTGTTATCAGACTCGACGAACGCTGAGATTGAAGGCTTTACGATGAGTGAACGTGTCGTCGGAGATACGATTTCAAACATCTTCCGTAAGGCAGAAGGTCGGATTATCTTTGCGACATTCGCTTCGAATATCTATCGCTTGCAACAAGTCGTCAATGCATCGGTCGAAGCAGGGCGTAAAATCGTCGTGTTCGGACGGAGCATGGATAAAGTCATGATGATTGGTCAGGAGCTTGATTTCATCAAAGCACCTAAAGGGACGATCATCGAACCGAATGAGATGAAACGGTATAAATCGAACGAACTGACGATTCTTTGCACAGGCTCACAAGGGGAGCCGATGGCAGCCCTGAGCCGGATTGCTAACGGGACACACCGTCAGATTTCAATCATTCCGGACGACTTGGTTATCTTCTCGTCTTCTCCGATTCCAGGAAACGTCGTTTCTGTCGGAAAAACGATCAACCAATTGTACAAAGCCGGTGCAGATGTCATGTATGGCAAGTTGAATGACATCCATACTTCAGGTCACGGCAGTCAACAAGAACAATTGTTGATGCTTCGTCTCCTACAGCCAAAATACTTCATGCCGATCCACGGAGAATACCGGATGTTGAAAAAGCATATGTCGCTTGCAATGGACGCCGGTGTACCGGAAGAAAACTGTTTCGTCATGGACAACGGTGAAGTCTTGGCACTCGATGCCAATGCAGCCGCGATTACCGGTAAAATTCAAGCGAATGCCGTCTATGTAGATGGAAAAGGAATTGGAGATATTGGGAATATCGTCCTGCGTGACCGACGGATTCTTTCGGAAGAAGGATTGGTCGTCGTCGTTGTCACACTTGATTCTAAAACAAATCGTCTTGTTTCAGGACCGGACATCATTTCACGCGGATTTGTTTACATGCGTGAATCAGGAAATCTGATTAAGGATGCGGAACGTCTGTTGAAGCGTTCGCTTGAGCAATCTCTGGCGAATCGAAACACAAAATGGACGGATATCAAACAAGTCATCAACGATACACTGACACCGTACCTGACTGAAAAAACACAACGTCATCCAATGATCATGCCGATCATCATGGAAGTATAAATAAAAAAGGTCATTTCCTTATATTGGAAATGACCTTTTTTATTTCTTAATTAAATTAAAGAGATGAACCATATTCCTTGAATGGTTCTTTCGGATCGATTCGATCGTAAAACATGATGCCGTCCAAATGATCGTATTCATGTTGGCAGACGACGGCTTTTAATCCTTTTAATCTTAATTTTACGGGATTTCCGTTATGATCGATGCCAGACAGGGTAATACGCATATAGCGCGGTACATGGCCTTCGACTTCCCGGTCAACGGATAAACAGCCTTCACCGCCGGCGAGATACGTTTGTTCAACGGAATGACTGATGATTTTCGGATTGTAGATCCCGAACTCGAGAATATCATCTCCGTCCTGCAGACGAATGGCAAACATCCGTTTATTGACCCCGATTTGGGGAGCCGCCAGTCCGATCCCGCTACGTAAATCATATTTTTCAGCTAACTCGTCGTCCTGACTGTTGGCAAGATACTCCATCATCAGACGCATCGTTTCTTTATCTTCCTCGCTGAGGGGGAAGGTAACATCGACAGAACGTTCGTGAAGCGAAGGAACGTCTTCCCGAACGATTTCATTCATGGTAATCATGAACAACACCCCTTTCATCTAGAAAAATTATAGCATATCAAAGGAGGAATATTAATAACTAACACAGTTGTGAAATGATGAATAGTACAGAAGTAAAGCCGTTCTTCGAATGTGAGGTCGTTCACAAGAACATCCGCTAAAAAAAATAAAACATTTCCTTTGATTTTATAGGTGTTACAGTTTTATACTTGTAACGTAATGAACAAGACATGCTTTCGTGTCTAGTCATGTTAATACAGTTTACTCAACTGGATAGGTACACAGATATATGTTCAAGAAAAGGTCATACGGGACTTCATTTTTTGAACACTATTCGTATGTGAGCAAATCAGTCAGAGGAATATTTCGCTGAGCACAGTGAAAGGATGAGGTGAAAAGATGAACTTAAACATGTTTAAAAACGTGGAAGAAAACTTTGAAACATTCCGCATTCTGGATGAAAAAGGTGAAGTCGTCAACAAAGACGCTATGCCGGATCTTTCAGATGAAGAACTTACGGAATTAATGCGTCGTCTCGTTTACACACGTATTTGGGACCAACGCGCAATCTCACTTAACCGTCAAGGACGTCTTGGTTTCTATGCGCCAGTCGCAGGACAAGAAGCGTCAATGATCGGTTCACAATTCGCTTTAGATAAAGATGACTGGATTCTTCCAGGATACCGTGATATCCCGCAAATGGTTTTCCACGGCTTCCCGCTTTACAAAGCATTCTTATTCTCACGCGGACACATCACAGGTGGTAAGATTCCTGAAGGTGTTAACGTCTTAATGCCGCAAATCATCATCGGTGCACAAATCGTGCAAGCTGCCGGTGTGGCACTCGGTCTTAAGAAAAGTGGAAAAGAGCAAGTCGCAATTACGTACACAGGTGATGGCGGATCATCACAAGGTGACTTCTACGAAGGTATGAACTTTGCTGGAGCATTCAAAGCACCTGCAATTTTCGTTGTCCAAAACAACCGCTTTGCGATTTCGACACCGGTTGAAAAACAATCGATGGCGAAAACAATCGCTCAAAAAGCCGTTGCAGCCGGAATCAACGGAATCCAAGTTGACGGAATGGACGTTCTTGCTGTTTACGCAGCAACAAAACAAGCTCGTGTTGAAGCACTGAACGGTGTTCCGACATTGATCGAAACGCTCACATACCGTTACGGACCGCATACGCTCGCTGGAGATGATCCAACACGTTACCGTACAAAAGATATGGATGATGAGTACCAAGCACAAGATCCACTCGTTCGTTTCCGTGCTTTCATGGAAACAAAAGGTCTTTGGAACGAAGACAAAGAGAACGAAGTCATTGAACAAGCGAAAGCGGATGTAAAAGAAGCACTCGCTCAAGCAGATAAAGAACCAAAACAAAAAGTAACAGACTTCATCAACGTGATGGCTGAAAAGTTACCACAAAACCTGCAAGAGCAGCTTGATGAGTATACAGCAAAGGAGTCGAAATAACCCATGGCACAAATGACGATGATCCAAGCGATCACTGACGCAATGCGCGTCGAGATGAAACGCGACGAGCAAGTTCTCTTGTTCGGTGAAGACGTCGGTAAAAACGGTGGGGTATTCCGTGCGACAGAAGGTCTTCAAGATGAATTAGGCGAAGACCGTGTCTTCGATACACCACTTGCCGAGTCTGGTATTGGTGGCCTTGCAGTCGGATTCAGCTTAACTGGTTTCCGTCCAATCATGGAAATCCAATTCTTCGGTTTTGTTTTCGAAGTATTTGATTCTGTAGCGGCACAACTCGCACGTTTACGTTACCGTTCAGGCGGCACGTACAGTGCACCTGTTACAATCCGTTCACCATTCGGTGGCGGTGTTAAAACACCTGAGCTTCATGCAGATAACTTGGAAGGATTAATGGCTCAGTCACCAGGACTTAAAGTCGTCATCCCTTCAACTCCGTATGATGCAAAAGGTCTTTTGATCGCATCAATCCGCGATAACGATCCAGTCGTTTTCCTTGAGCACATGAAACTGTACCGTTCATTCCGCGGTGAAGTGCCAGAGGGCGACTACACGATCGAACTCGGAAAAGCAGACATCAAACGTGAAGGTACTGACGTGACAATCGTAACGTACGGTGCAATGGTTCACGCGTCACTCAAAGCTGCTGAAGAGCTTGAAAAAGAAAACATCAGCGTTGAAATCATCGATTTGATGACAATCAGCCCGATTGACATCGATACAATCGTTGAGTCAGTCAAGAAAACGAACCGTGTTGTCGTTGTTCAAGAAGCTCAAAAACAAGCAGGTGTGGCTGCAATGGTCGCAACTGAAATTCAAGAGCGCGCAATTCTTGATCTCGAAGCACCGATTCTTCGTGTTGCGGCACCTGACACAATCTTCCCGTTCGCACAAGGTGAAGATTCATGGCTTCCGGACCACAAAGATATCGTCGAAAAAGTAAAAACTGTTTACAACTTCTAAGAGTGAACCGGAAAAAAGGAGAGAGGCAATTCTCTCCTTGCTTCCGTTTTAAAGATAACAATCGACCAGAAGAGTGAAATAAAAGGAGGCTAATTCAAATGGGTTTATTTGAATTCAAATTACCGGATATCGGTGAGGGTATTCACGAAGGTGAAATCGTAAAGTGGTTCGTTAAAGCAGGCGACACAGTAAAAGAAGATGACATTCTTCTTGAAGTACAAAACGATAAAGCAGTCGTTGAAATCCCGTCACCAGTTGATGGCACAGTCAAAGAAGTAAAAGTCGACGAAGGCATCGTAGCCGTCGTTGGTGACGTATTGATCACGTTTGATGTGGAAGGCGAAGGTTCAGCTCCTTCTGAAGAAGAAGCACCGGAACAACCTAAAGCAGCAGACAACGCAAAAGATGTCCAAGACACAGACAAAAAAGTCGAAGACAAGCCAAATGAAGTTCAAATCCATAAATCAGAACGCGTTATCGCAATGCCTTCAGTGCGTAAATATGCACGTGAAAAAGGCGTCGACATCCGTGAAGTTCAAGGTTCTGGTGACAACGGTCGCGTTGTCAAAGAAGACATCGATGCATTTGCAAACGGTGGACAATCTTCAACTGCACCAGCAGCAGAAGAAAAAGCACCGGCAGCACAAGCTTCAGCATCTAAATCTGAAGTGAAACCGTATGTTGCAGCTCAACCTGAGCTTGAAACACGCGAGAAGATCAAAGGAATCCGTAAAGCGATTTCGAAAGCAATGGTCAACTCGAAACATACAGCACCACACGTTACATTGATGGACGAAGTCGATGTTACGAATCTTGTTGCACTCCGTAAAAACTTCAAAGAAGTTGCGGCAGCACAAGGTACGAAATTAACGTATCTTCCATTCGTCGTAAAAGCATTGACAGCAGCGGCTAAAAAATACCCTGCAATCAACGCGTCAATCGACGATGTGAACGAAGAAGTCGTTTACAAAAACTACTTCAACATCGGTATCGCAGCAGACACAGACAACGGTCTTGTTGTTCCTGTCGTCAAAGATGCAGACCGTAAATCAATCTTCGGATTAGCAGATAACATTAACGACCTTGCTGGTAAAGCACGTGACGGTAAACTTTCTGGGGACGAAATGAAAGGCGGATCGATCACAATCACAAACATCGGTTCTGCTGGCGGACAATGGTTCACACCTGTCATCAACCACCCAGAAGTTGCAATCCTCGGTATTGGCCGTATCGCTGAAAAAGCGGTCGTCAAAAACGGCGAAATCGTTGCAGCACCAGTACTTGCTCTTTCATTCAGCTTCGACCACCGTCTCATCGATGGTGCTACAGCACAAAACGCGCTTAACTTGGTTAAACGTTTGTTAAATGACCCACAACTTCTCATTATGGAGGGATAAGCAATGGTAGTAGGTGAATTCGCACAAGAAACAGATTTACTCGTAATCGGGGCTGGCCCTGGTGGTTACGTCGCTGCAATCCGCGGTGCGCAACTCGGACTTAAAGTAACAATCGTCGAACGTGAAAACGTCGGTGGTGTTTGTTTGAACGTCGGATGTATCCCGTCAAAAGCCTTGATCACAGCTGGACACAACTTCCAACATGCAAAAGGTTCAGATTCAATGGGAATCACATCTGAGAACGTCGCTGTCGACTTCTCAAAAGTTCAATCTTGGAAACAATCAGTCGTCAACAAATTGACTGGTGGTGTTGGTGGCCTTCTTAAAGGTAACAACGTTGAAACAGTCGTTGGGGAAGCTTACTTCCAATCTGAAGATACAGTTCGTATCATCAATGAAGATTCTTCTACACCTTACAAATTCAAAAAATGTATCATCGCAACAGGTTCGACTCCAATCGAACTTCCAGCTTTCAAATGGTCAAAACGTGTCCTTTCTTCAACAGGCGCTTTGAACCTTCCTGAACTTCCGAAAAAACTCATCGTCATCGGCGGCGGATACATCGGAATGGAGCTCGGAACAGCGTATGCTAACTTTGACACTGAAGTTGTCATCTTAGAAGGTACAAAAGATATCCTTTCTGGATTCGAGCCTGCAATGACGCAAGTCGTTAAGAAAAAGCTCAAACAAAAAGGAAACATCACGATTCACAACGAAGCACTTGCACAAAGTGTCGAAGAGACAGAAGAAGGCGTAAAAGTTACGTTTGAAGTCAAAGGTGAAACACAAACTGTCGAAGCGGACTACGTCCTCGTCACAGTTGGTCGTCGCCCGAACACATCTGATCTCGGTCTTGAAATGGCGGAAGTTAAAGTCAGCGAACGTGGACTCGTCGAAATCGACGATCAGTGCCGTACGTCGAACGAAAACATCTACGCTATCGGGGACATCGTTCCTGGACCGCCACTTGCACACAAAGCTTCATTCGAAGCAAAAATTGCTGCTGAAGCAGCTGCTGGACATCCGGCATACCTCGACTACAGCGCGATTCCTGCAGTTGTCTTCACAGACCCAGAACTCGCAACAGTCGGTTATACGGAAGCTCAAGCAAAAGAAGAAGGACTCGACTATGTTGCGTCTAAATTCCCTTACGCTGCAAACGGACGTGCTCTTGCACTCAACGAGCCAGACGGCTTCTTGAAAATGATCACACGTAAAGCAGACGGTCTCTTGATTGGTGCTCAAATCGCTGGTACAGGCGCATCTGACATGATCGCAGAGATGGGACTCGCAATCGAGTCTGGTATGACAGCTGAAGATATCGCACTCACAATCCACGCGCACCCTTCACTCGGTGAAATCGCAATGGAAACTGCTGAAGTTGCAATCGGTAGCCCAATCCATATCATGAAATAAGTCATAAAACCTTAAGCGGGGAGCCGACCGCTTAAGGTTTTTTTTGTGTCGTTTAATCTGTCTTTAAAACAGGAAAAGGATAAAAAAGAAAGGATGAGACAAGATGGAATTTCAACTTTCGCCACTTGAAGAACTGTATCATGTCTCAGAAACGGATAAAGTCAGGTTTATCGGGATGACAACGGAACAAGCACGGTACGATTTTGGTGTCGTCTTTACCAAACAGTTTTTCGGGAAGGTGTTAGTTGTCAGTCTCACGAGCGGACGGGCTGCTTTACTCGATCATACGGATGTTCTCGAGGCGGATGCCATGACGCGTCTGCTCGGGATTGAACCGGTGGATGCTGAGACGGTCGGAGAGTTTTTAGCGACACTGTTGCCGGATGTTCCGAGTTATGAACAGGCAGACTAAAAGACCGCAATTGCTTTTTCAGCAGTTGCGGTCTTTTTTAATGCATCTTTTTAACGAATCGCGTTCGATTGTTGAATGACTTTGATTGTCTCGAGCGTATGATCTTCGAGTCCTTGAACGGGGAGACCGGCTTCGATATTTTCTTTGATATACGCCAAATTGTCTGTTGTAATCATTTCACCCGGAATGAAAATCGGAATGCCGGGTGGATAGACCATCATGAACTCTGCCGAGATCCGGCCGACAGCATCCGCGAGTGGGATCGTTTCTGTTTCTTCATAAAAAGCATCACGCGGACTGAGGGCGAGTGCCGGAATGTCGGGTAAGACGATCGAGTGGGACGCGGTTTTCGATCCCGTATCCCGGTGACGTTCTACAAGATCAGCCATTCCTGCAAGTAGAGCATCAATCGTTTCTTCCGAATCACCGGACGTGATAATCAGCAAAATATTGTTTAAGTCGGACAGTTCGACCTCGATGCGGTGTTCTTCCCGTAAAAATTCTTCGACGAGATGACCGGAAATACCCAGTCCTTTAACGGAAATCAATACTTTTGTCGGATCGAAGGCGAATGTCGCACTGGAATGAAGATCCGATTCACCAAACACAGCAAGATAAGGCAGTTTCGCAAGTCCCATCCGCATCCGTGTCGCAAGTTCGAGCGCCCGGCGGTTCATCGCTTCTCCGTTAATCGCCAAATGGCGGCGGGCGCAGTCGAGTGATGCGAGCAATAGATAGGAAGTGGAAGTCGTCGTCAGCATCGACAGGACGGCCTGGACTTTATCCGGTGAGACGAGTCCGCGACGGACATTCAAGACGGAGCTACCAGTTAAAGAGCCGCCTAACTTATGCACACTTGTCGCGGCAAGATCTGCACCTGCCTGCATCGCAGACAGTGGCATATCATCATGGAACGCAATATGCACACCGTGTGCTTCGTCGACGAGGACAGGGATCCCTTTACTATGGGCAAGCGTAACGATGCTCTCTAAGTCACCTGCGACGCCAAAATACGTCGGATTGATGACGAGGACCGCTTTCGTGTCCGGGTGAAGACTGAGGGCACGTTCGACGGCACTTGGCGTGATACCATGAGCGATACCGAACATTTCATCAAATTCGGGGTGAATGAAAATCGGATGCGCTCCAGAAAGAACGATAGCCGACATGACCGATTTATGAACATTCCGAGGAACTAAAATTTTATCGTCCGGACCGACGACACTCATGATCATTGCCATGATGGCGGTCGACGTTCCCTGAACGGAGAAAAATGTTTCGTCTGCATGAAAAGCTTGGGCTGCCAATTGATGAGCATCCTTGATGATTCCTTTTGGGTGATGTAAATCATCGAGCGGCGCGATATTGATTAAATCGATATCGAGCGCATTTTGACCGATGAATGATCGAAAAGCAGGATCCATTCCCTGGCCATTTTTATGACCGGGAATATGAAATTGAATTGGTTGACGTTTCGCATGCGCCAGCAGCGCATCGAATAAAGGTGTATCGAGCTGTGTTAAGCTTTTTGTTTGCACCAGATTTCCCCCCTTAAAACCGAATAAAAAAACAATCAAACAAGCTAACTATAACAAGTTTTCATAAGGTTGCAACTGTTTTATGTTCGATTTCGTTGTAAAATAGGAAGCGTGAAGAAAGGAAGTGTCACAATGGCGGTCAATTATCCGATTAATCCGGACTGGTCTACGGACGAAATCGTAACAGTCATCCAATTTTTTAATATGGTCGAAGAAGCTTATGAAAAAGGAATCGATCGAACAGTCTTTTTGAATGCCTATAAAGCTTTTAAAACCATCGTCAATTCAAAGTCGGAAGAAAAACAGCTCGACCAGTTTTATTTTGAAGAGACAGGGTGTTCGAGCTACCGGGCTGTTCAACAAGCAAGAAAACAAACAGATGCGTTGTTGCGTTTAAAAAAGTAACGACATTCGTATCGTTAAGCACCCCCTCTTCTGACCGTTCAGAAGAGGGGGTGCTTGTTTAGAAAAAACAAAAACTGGTTATATACTACATACAAGACGATATCGTACAACTGTAAAATTGAAAAATAGATACTTTACATCTAAGTTAAATCGTACTATTATGGATTCAATCCACTAAATAGTCGCAATTGTCTGATAACTGAGTTTTTTATCCCGCGAAGGAGTGTGGTTACTGTGAAACAAGTGATCGAAGCATACAAAAGAAAAGATGCAGAAAAACGCATTCCTGTATTGCGCCTTGAAATCGATTATGAACTTGCGACATTACATGATGCAATCGTAGCAAGTGATACGGAAGCGATGGGTGCCAGTAAGGAACGTCTTGAAAAATATCGTCAAGAGATGGTTCGTCTTGAAGCGTAAAACAAGATGATATCTTTTAAAATAGAATAAACGATAATAAAATAATCCCAAAATCAACCAGCGAAATTTTTGTTGGTTGATTTTTTTTGTTATCATGGAAATGTAGGACGGTCTGAAGGAGACGGAAAGGGTGAGTCGGATGCAAGGGATTGAGTTACATGCGATCGATCTAATCAAGCGGGCGGGCAAGTATATTCGTCAAAAGATGGATCAAGCGTATCATATAGAAGAAAAAACAAATAAAAGTGATCTCGTCACAGAAATTGACCAGCATGTGGAAGATTTATTGATTCGAGGAATTTTGGATCGATACCCGGATCATCACGTGTATGGAGAAGAAGGACGAATCGTTCGTCCAGATACACTGGAAGGAACGGTCTGGTTCGTCGATCCGATTGATGGGACGATGAATTTCATCCGTCAAAAACGCTTATTCGCGATTTCGATTGCCATTATGGTAGAAGGGGAATTGCGTTACGGATTCGTGTATGATGTGATGGCTGATGAACTGTTTCATGCCATCAAAGGGCAGGGGGCTTATGAAAACGGGATTCGACTCGCACCAATCCAGGAGAGACCGGTCAAAGAAGCCATCATTTGCATGAACGCGACATGGGTGACGGCGAACCGGCGAATCGATTCTAATCTACTCGCGCCACTTGTCCGGGATGCGGTTGGCGTTCGGGCTGTCGGTGCGGCTTCACTGGAACTTGCTTGGGTCGCGGCGGGACGGGTCGATGGTTACATCACGATGCGAAATATGCCGTGGGATTATACAGGTGGACAAGTATTGATCGAAGAACTTGGCGGACGTGTCGGGACAATCGAAGGAATGGACATGACATATCTTGAGCAAACGAGCGTACTGGCAGGAAGCCGGCAATTCGTCGAGGATGTGTTGACGTACGTGAAAAAATAAAACGCCCGTAGAGGGCGTTTAGGCTTGTTTACGTAAACGTGCTTTCAAGACGAAGCCGACTCCCATTGTCCCGATGGTCAAAAGAAGTGAGACGACGATCATGAGTACGTTTTGTTCCGCAATAAAAATACCGATGGCAGCCATTGAACCGACTGCGATGATGGCTAGCAATAAAAAAAGAATCCGCATTTGTCATTTCCCCCTTGCGATACATGAACTCGTCTTTAGTTTAGCTTGAATCAAGGGCAATGAAAAGGCTTTCGCTGTCATCTTCGATCTAAGTGATTGCCAACTACCAGTCAACCTGTGCTATACTCTTAAAGTTGACCGAAAGTATTAATGGATTATTTAAATGAACAGAAAGAGGTACACACCTATGACAACAGTAGTAAGAAACGATTTACGCAACGTCGCGATCATCGCCCACGTTGACCATGGTAAAACGACACTCGTCGATGAGCTTTTAAAACAATCTGGAACATTCCGTGCGAATGAACTAGTCGAAGAACGTGCAATGGACTCAAATGATATCGAGCGTGAGCGCGGAATCACGATCCTTGCTAAAAATACGGCAATTGATTACAAAAATACACGCATCAACATCGTGGATACACCAGGTCACGCCGATTTCGGTGGTGAAGTAGAACGTATCATGCGTATGGTTGACGGCGTTATCCTTGTTGTCGATGCGCGTGAAGGCTGTATGCCACAAACACGTTTCGTATTGAAAAAAGCACTTGAGCAAGGTCTCCAGCCAATCGTCGTCGTCAATAAAATTGACAAGCCGATGGTCCGTCCACTCGAAGTTGTTGACGAAGTCGTCGACCTCTTGATTGATCTTGGAGCAGATGAAGATCAACTCGAATTCCCAGTCGTTTATGCATCGGCAGTCAACGGCTCAAGTTCATTTGACCCTGAACTTGAAAATCAAGAAGATACAATTACAAACGTACTTGATTTAATTCTTGAGCACACTCCGGCTCCTGTTGACAACAGCATGGATCCTTTACAATTCCAAGTTACAATGCTCGACTACGATAACTATCTTGGACGTATCGGAGTAGGACGCGTTTTCCGTGGAGAAATCAAAGTTGGAGACAGCGTTTCGCTTTCTAAACTTGATGGATCAATCAAAAACTTCCGTGTTACGAAATTATTCGGATACTTTGGTCTGAAACGCGTCGAAATCGAAGCTGCAAAAGCTGGAGATTTGATTGCAATCGCAGGTATGGAAGATATCAACGTCGGTGAAACGGTTTGCCCGACTTCACACGTCGATCCACTCCCATTACTTCGTATTGATGAGCCGACTCTTCAAATGACGTTCATCGTCAACAACTCGCCATTCGCTGGTCGTGAAGGTGACCTCGTCACTTCGCGTAAAATCGAAGAGCGTCTTGAAAAAGAGCTTGAAACAGACGTTTCACTCCGTATCGAAAACACAGATTCACCAGACCGCTGGATCGTTTCTGGCCGTGGTGAGCTTCACCTCGGGATTTTGATTGAAAACATGCGTCGTGAAGGATACGAAATTCAAGTATCTAAACCGCAGGTAATCATCAAAGTTGAAGACGGCGTTAAAGTTGAGCCGTTTGAGCGCGTTGTCATTGATACACCTGAAGAGTACACAGGTGGCGTCATGGAATCGATCGGTCTCCGTAAAGGTGAACTGACGAACATGCAAACAATGGATAACGGACAAACAAAAATGGAATTCATCGTTCCTTCACGTGGATTGATCGGATACCGGAATGAATTCTTATCTGCAACACGCGGATACGGAATCATGAACCATACATTCGAAGAATACCGTCCGTTCATCAACGCGGATATCGGTGGACGCCGCAGTGGTGTTATGGTCTCAATCGAAGCTGGTAAAGCGACTGCATATGCGATTTCTGCACTTGAAGACCGCGGAACGATCTTCATCGAGCCAGGCCTTGAAGTTTACGAAGGAATGATCATCGGTGAATGTAACCGTGACGTCGATCTCGCTGTTAACGTTGTTAAAGCGAAACAATTGACGAACATGCGTGCATCTGCGAAAGATACAACAAACGTTCTTAAACGTCCACGTGTCTTCTCACTCGAAGAATCATTAACATTCCTGAATGAAGATGAGTACTGTGAGATCACACCACAATCAGTTCGTCTTCGGAAACAAGTATTAAACAAAAACGAACGTGAAAAACAAGACAAGCGTCGTCGTCTTGGTAAAGACTGAGCTCTTAACACGTAAGGGGGACTGGCAATGACTGCACAACCTGCCGTTGCTTCTGATTTCTCGAAATTTGATATTCCCGCCGTTGCGAAGTTGCTTGGTGTGGGAAGTGATCCGAATAACTTGAGTGCCGGCTTTAATGCACTGATGATTACGGTCGTCATCTTGACGTTAATCGTTTTTAAATTAGGATTTGCGAAAGAGTTAGCCTGGTGGAAATCACTGATTGTCTACTTGTTGCTCGCGGTGTTCTCTGCCGCTTTAACACTTGTCTTTTGGACATGGCCGATCCCTGAAGTATTGCTTGCGATGGTTGTCATTCTCGGAATTTACCGATTCCGGATGTGGATGGTCAAACGTGAGCGAGAACGAACCGCTTCTTGATCGTAAATCAACACAAAAAAGTTCCGTTTCCTTTTGGAGACGGGACTTTTTTGTGTGAAATGAAGGGAAATGCGTTCCGTGTTCGATTCCAGGAATAGTTTACGACAGGTTCGGGAAAAAAATAGCAAGAGGTGATAGATATGATCAACCGAAAATGGAGCATCCCGTGCAGTCTTGCTGTTGTTTTAGCCGGATGTTCAGAAACTACGACCGAAGATCCATCGAAATCGGTTCCGAAAACATCTGAGCCGGTCGAAAGTAATATCATTTTCAAAAATTTAAAGATACCGTGGAATATTGAAAAAAACCAACAGACCTTTTATATTACAGAACGGGAAGGGACAATCGTCAAAGGAACAGAAGGGAAGTATAGCCGGATGGAGCTCGAATTGACCGAACCGGTCGTTGCAGAAGGGGAGGGCGGACTGCTTGGGATGGCGCTTGATCCAGACTTCCAAAAGAACCGCACAGCGTATGTCTATCATACGTATGAGAAAGAGGGGGCACTTTGGAATCGGGTCATTGAGATCACGGAAGAGACCGAATCGTGGAAAGAGCAACGCGTGTTACTGGATGAGATTCCAGGCGCATCGATTCATAATGGCGGTCGAATTGAAATCGGACCGGATGGATTATTATATGTGACGGCAGGTGACGCGGCAGTCCCCGAAAATGCTCAAAAACTATCTTCTTTATCCGGAAAAATTCTCCGGATGAACCTCGACGGCAGCCCGGCGAAGGGGAATCTAAGAGAATACGTTTACAGTTACGGTCACCGTAATCCACAAGGGTTGGTTTTTGTCGATCAAACATTGTATGCAACGGAACACGGTCAGAGCGGTCATGATGAAATCAACCGGATCGAACAAAAAAATTACGGCTGGCCGTTGATTGAAGGAACGGAAAAGCAACAAGGACTCGTTACACCCTGGTATGAAGTGGGTGAAAATTCAGTTGCACCGAGTGGAATAGCAGAACAAGGTGGAAAGTTGTATTTCGGAACGCTGGTCGGTCAGAGCCTCCGGTCAATTGAAACGTCGACCACTAAAGTGGAGCAACTTGTGACGGACCAGGGGCGTATCCGGGACGTGATGACGGATGGACAACACCTGTATTACGTCACGAACAATACGGATGGAAGAGGAAATCCGTCGGATGAAGACGACGTTCTTGTTCGTCTCGACCCGTAAAAAAACTACTTTGAAAACCAAAGTAGTTTTTACCATCTTTTTTTAGTTGTCGCCCAGGTCGGATAAAGATTAAACTGTCCTGTTTCTTGCCGCGCGACGGTCCGCTTTGTGACACGGTCGTGACATTCATCGCATATGTAGACGCGCACTGGTTTGTTTCGCAATCTTTTGGCTGTGAAGGACCAGTCATCGATGGTTTCTCGTTTATCGCAGATGGTGCATTTAACACGCATGGGAGGTCCTCCTTTTTTTCTTAGTATATCATATTTAAGAATTATTCAACTTGAAAAAGGGATGCGATTATCCGGTATCGAATAGTAATAAAATAAGGAACGGAGGGGGTGGTACCATGGCAAATAAGGTGGAACATCGTCTGAGTGAACAGCAGATGAAGGCATTAACAGATTTACCACTCGTATTTTTAATCACACATGATCAGAGCAAAAGCTGGCCGATTACACATGCCATCAGTTGGGTGTACGCAAAAGATGAAACAACGATTCGTTTTGCAATCGAAGCGGATTCGTTACTTGTCAAAACGTTAGCTGACCATCCCGTTTTTACACTTATTTTCTTTGCCGATCAATCGACGTACAGTTTAACGTGTACGGATGTCGCAGCCTGGGAAACGAACACTCGATTACCTTTACAGGTAGCGTTGTATGAAGGACAGATTCAAGAAGTCCGCGATATCTTATTCTACGGGGCTGCCGTGTCGGACCGGCCGCGTGTTCATAAAACGTATGATGAAGCGGCAGCGCTGAAACTTGATCAACAAATTCAGGATATTTTAAAAGGATAACATTCATCAAAACTCGACTCTAAAGGAGCGAACGATGGAATGAAAAAAATATATGTGCTCGATACCAATGTCATGCTACATGATCCTTTGTCTCTGTTTCAATTCCAAGAGCACGATGTCGTGATTCCGGCCATTGTCTTAGAAGAATTGGATGGGAAAAAACGAAATATGGATGAAGTCGGACGAAATGCACGGGAAACGGCGCGGATTCTTGATCAATTACGGGAAACCGGGCATCTCCATGCCGGTGTTCCGCTCGGGAATGGGGGGATTCTACGGGTTGATATCGGAGATTCCATCAGTGAAGTTTCACCGTTCACGCATGAATCAAACGACAACAAGATTCTTGAACTGGCCTGGTCGATTCATCGGGAACAAAAAGAACAACAAAGTGGGCGGGATGTCATCCTGGTCTCGAAAGATATTTTAGTTCGGGTGAAAGCGGACGCGTATGGTTTGGTCGCAGAAGATTACTTGACGGATCATATCGCTGACCTGACAGGACTATACACGGGTTTTGTTGAACTGGTCGTTGACCAAGAATACATCGATGCTTTTTATCAAGATAAACGATTGTCAGTCGATGTTCTTCCGGAAAAAGTGCATCCGAATCAATTCGTCATTTTAAAGAGTAATGTGTCGAAAGCATCTGCGATTGCTGTCGTCGATCAAGAAATGCCGATTATTCGGGCGCTCTCACTCGACATCGATCAAGTCTGGGGTGTCGTTCCGCGAAACGTCCAACAGCGAATGGCATTTGAACTGTTGCTTCGGGATGATGTTCCACTTGTCACACTCGTCGGGAAAGCAGGAACCGGAAAAACATTACTGGCACTTGCGGCGGGGTTATTACAGGTCGAAGATGAACACCGGTATAAGAAATTGGTAGTTGCGCGACCGGTTGTACCGATGGGCAATGATATCGGATATTTACCGGGAGAGATGGAAGAAAAACTCCGTCCTTGGATGCAACCGATTTATGATAACTTGGAGCATTTATTCAACACGAGTTCCGGTGACGAACTAGGAAACATTTTGGCGGGGATGAAATCGATTCAACTGGAAGCCCTGACCTATATTAGAGGGCGGAGTATGCCGGGGCAATTCATTATCATCGATGAGGCGCAGAATCTGACAAAACATGAAGTGAAAACGATTTTGACCCGTGTCGGTGAAAATTCTAAAATTGTCTTAGTCGGCGATCCCCAACAAATCGATCATCCGTATTTGGATGAGTATTCAAACGGATTATCTTATGCAGTCGAACGGCTGAAAGGTGAAAAGATGACGGGGCATGTCAAACTCGTTAAAGGCGAGCGGTCAAGCCTGGCCCGCTTGGCAGCAGACTTACTCTAAGCAAACACGACAAAAAAGCCGTTTCTGTTTCCTTCACGTTAAGAAGGCACAGAAGCGGCTTTTTATATCTTTTTTAGATCATACTACAGTTATACGAGTCACAGAGCGGACGATTTGATCACGGTAAAGCAGATGGACAGGACCATCACTTAACACTTTTCCGTCTTTTGAAAACTGCAAGTACAGTTCCGGTAACATACTCAGATCAAGTTCAACCGTTTCCGTTCCTTCGAACCGTAATGCGGCGGCGCCTTCGATCGGCTCGGCATTTTGAATGAACGCTGCAAGCGGCATAGCGAATGACCCACGCAAGGCGGCATCTTTTTCTTCGCGCGTCATCGGTTTGTTATGGTCAGTCCGGCTGCCTTCCGTAATTCCTTTATCCCAAGCGGCCCCCATCTTGGCATAATAAGCTTCTTGTGCGTTATCTCCGACTTCTTTCCCAATGTGGTCGACTTCAATCTTCCGTTCATCGAAGATCCAAACCGTTGGGTCGATCGTCAGTGGATAGCGGACGTTACCTGTAATCGGAAAAATCATCATTATTCCCCCTAAATGTATGAGTCGTGCAAATCCATTATACCGAAACGTTGAATTGTTGGCGAAAGTAAGGTAAAGTTTATCTATAACAGGAACGCGTCATTTGATGAGGAGGGATTGGATTGTCAACTGAAATCGGGACAGTTCATCGCCAGCGCGCTCTTGAGCTACTAGAAGCGGATGCCCATAAAATCCGCCGGTTGATCGAGGTCCAGCTTGCGAATTTAACGATGCCACAATGTCCTCTGTATGAGGAAGTATTGGATACACAAATGTTCGGATTGTCACGCCAAATTGATTTTGCCGTTCGTCTCGAACTGATTGATGCGAGTGAAGGAAAACAATTACTCGACTCATTAGAACAGCAATTATCTGATTTACATGATGCGGAGACGTGCTGATTTTCTACTCAAACGTGAAATGCGGCGTTTGGGTATTTTTTTTTAGAACTAGGAATTAGAAAAAGGACGTGTACATAATGCAATCGAAGTTTAAGGAAAAACGTGCGTTTTTTGATTATCGCCTCTTCTTCACGATGCTGATTCTGATGGCGATCAGCACGGTGATGGTTTACAGTGCCAGTGTCTGGAACGGTGGCGATTACGCAGACACCTCATTTTTTGAGAAACAATTGATGTTTGATGTAATGGCGATTGCTGTCTTCTTGTTTGTCGCCCATCTGAATCATGAGATTTTCCGAGGACCATTGGTACGGTTGGCTTTGTATGTCATCACGTTCGGTATGTTGACGGCAACGCTGTTTGCTACACCGTTGAACGGGGCGCGTGCCTGGTTGAATTTCGGGATTTTCTTGATCCAGCCGATCGAGCTGTGTAAATTTGTTCTCGTCATCGGTCTTGCCAACTATTTTGATCAAAAACATAAAGGGCAGATGAATGGTGTGATTGGAATCGTCCACCATTTCATTCATCGTCAAATCGCACCGGATTCATCCGGCAAGCGGATTTTGCTCAGTTTCACGGACTGGATTTTGATTCCGATGCTCGTGTTACTAGCCCCTTATGCCTTGATTATCCGGATGCAACCGGATGATGGCGGGTTGTTCATTTTACTCTTAATTACGGCGATGATTTGGTTTGCAGTCGGATTGCCGCGCGGTTATATCGCTGTTGCCATTGTATTAGCAGCAGGAGCCGCTCTGTATGCCTGGAACAATTTTTCCGCCAATCAGATGGAACGAATCAATGCCATCTTCAATCCCTTTCTGGACGCGGAAGGAAAAGGGTATCAATTGATCAATTCGGTCATCTCGATTGCCCACGGAGGATTCTTTGGAGTTGGTTTAGGGAATAGCTTTCAAAAGTACGGTTATCTGCCGGAACCGGAGACCGATTATATCATGTCGATTATTTCGGAAGAACTCGGATTCGTCGGAGTCCTGATTGTGCTGGGACTGTTGTTCTTTTTAATGTGGCAAAGTGCGCTTATTGCCCGGCAATCGGCTTCCATCTACTCGAGCATGGTGGCATTCGGCATTTCGTCCATCATCTTTATTCAAACCGGCATCAATATCGGAGCGATGTCCGGTCTGTTTCCGGGGACCGGTGTGACGTTACCGTTCATCAGTTACGGCGGGTCTTCGCTTCTCGTCATGAGTACGATGCTTGGTGTCGTGGCAAATATTTCGATGCAAAACAAGCACCGGATAGCGTATCATAAAGAAGTACAGGAAGCACGAAAGATGAGTGCTACGAGTTCATTACCTAAAGGGGGAGCATCAGTTGACTAAAATCAAAAAGATTCTTGTCGCCAACCGCGGAGAAATCGCGATTCGCGTATTCCGTGCGGCAACCGAACTTGGGATTCGGACAGTCGCTATTTATTCACGAGAAGATAAGGGATCGCTTCACCGGTATAAAGCAGATGAAGCATACCGGATTGGCGAGGGGAAAAAGCCGATTGAAGCGTATCTTGATATCGAAGGAATCATCGAGACTGCGAAGAAAGCGGAATGTGATGCGATCCATCCCGGGTACGGTTTTTTATCAGAAAATATTGAACTCGCTACACGATGCCGCGAAGAAGGCATTATTTTCATCGGTCCCCGAGAAGAACATCTCTACAGTTTTGGCGATAAAGTCCGTGCGCGGACGACGGCCATTGAAGCCGGTTTACCTGTTATTCCGGGTACGGATGGTCCGATTACATCAATTGATGAAGCGTATGCTTTTGCTGAAAAGGCCGGTTATCCATTGATGGTCAAAGCTTCTTTAGGCGGCGGTGGACGCGGTATGCGTGTCGTCCGGACCGAAGAAGAATTACCGGACATGATTGAACGGGCAAAATCGGAAGCCTTAAAAGCATTCGGCTCGGATGAAATCTACGTTGAGAAATTGATTGAACGTCCAAAACATATCGAAGTTCAAATCATTGGAGATGCCCATGGCAACATCGTTCATTTGTTCGAACGTGATTGTTCAGTCCAACGCCGACACCAAAAAGTTGTCGAAGTCGCGCCATGTGTCACGTTATCAGATGAGGGACGCCAAAAGATTTGTGATGCAGCTGTCACATTGATGAAGCACGTCGGTTATGAGAATGCCGGAACGGTTGAATTTTTGGTGACACAAGACGAATCATTCTATTTCATCGAAGTTAATCCGCGTGTTCAGGTTGAGCATACGATTACGGAAATGATTACCGGGATTGATATCGTTCAGACACAAATCCGAGTTGCGGAAGGGGAATCACTACATAGTAAATTAGTGGGTATTCCTGCACAAGAAGAGATTCAAATGTTAGGTTTCGCTATCCAAAGCCGGATTACATCAGAGGATCCGGAAAATGGCTTCTTGCCGGATACGGGCAAAATCAAGGCCTACCGTTCACCGGGTGGTTTTGGTGTTCGTCTTGACGGTGGAAATGCCTATGTCGGTGCTGAGATTTCACCTTATTACGATTCTTTACTCGTTAAGATTTCGACACACGGCTTAACCTATGATCAAGCCGTTGCAAAAATGAGCCGGAACTTAAGCGAATTCCGAATCCGTGGTATTAAAACCAATATTCCGTTCTTAAGTAATGTATTGAAACACCATGCGTTTATCAGCGGTGATTACAATACGTCGTTCATCGATGATACAAAAGAATTGTTCATCTTCCCGAAACGACAAGACCGTGGAACGAAGCTGCTGACGTATATTGGAGAAGTATCTGTTAACGGCTTCCCCGGAATCGGAAAAATCGAAAAACCGATTGCCCGTGACGTCCGGATTCCAAAAGATTTGCCTGCCGACTATCAAGCAGGAGCTAAAGCGATTCTTGACGCGGAAGGACCACTTGGTGTCATCAACTGGCTAAAAGCACAAGAACGCGTCCAATTGACGGATACGACATTCCGGGATGCCCATCAGTCCTTACTTGCGACACGGATGCGGACGAAGGACTTAATCGCCATCGCGGAAGCGGAAGCTAAACTGTTACCGGAACTCTTCTCAGTGGAAGCTTGGGGTGGAGCAACATTTGATGTGGCATACCGGTTCCTGTCAGAAGATCCGTGGGTCCGTTTGATGCAATTGCGCGAAAAAATGCCGAATGTTTTGATTCAGATGTTGTTACGCGGAGCCAATGCAGTCGGTTATAAAAACTATCCGGACAATGTCATTCATGCCTTCGTCAAAGAAGCAGCCCAAGCAGGTGTCGATGTGTTCCGAATCTTCGACAGCTTAAACAATCCGGAATCGATTCAGCTTGCCATCGATGCCGTCTTGCCAACTGGGAAAATCGCCGAAGCGGCAGTTTGTTATACAGGCGACTTGTTTGATGCGAACCGTCCGAAATATCATCTTCCGTATTACGTCAAACTGGCGAAACAGCTCGAAGCGAGTGGTGCTCATATCATTGCCATCAAGGATATGGCAGGATTACTGAAACCGGAAGCTGCTTATGCTTTGGTCTCAGCACTAAAAGATGCTGTTGATTTGCCGATTCATCTGCATACGCATGATGCAAGCGGAAACGGAATTTACACGTATGCCCGGGCTGTCGATGCCGGAGTCGATATCGTGGATGTCGCGGCTTCAAGTATGGCCGGTCTGACAAGTCAGCCTGCCGGAGGAAGTTTAATTCATGCATTAAGCGGTCATAAACGTCAGCCGCTCGTGTCTGTCCAAAAATTCGAACAAGTATCGGACTATTGGCAGGATGTACGCCATCTCTATCAAGCGTTTGAACTTGATATGTTAGCTCCGAATCCGACAGTCTATGATCACGAGATGCCGGGTGGTCAGTACTCAAATCTTCAACAACAAGCGAAAGCTGTCGGACTCGCGGATCGTTGGTCTGAAGTTAAAACGATGTATGCCCGTGTCAACATGCTGTTCGGTGACATCGTTAAAGTTACACCATCTTCAAAAGTCGTCGGCGATATGGCCTTGTTCATGGTCCAGCATCATTTGACGGAAGAAGATGTACTGGAACGTGCCAGCAATCTTGATTTCCCGGATTCTGTCGTCGAATTGATGAAAGGGGAGCTTGGGACGCCACCAGACGGTTTCCCGAAACAAGTCCAGGCGGCAATCCTCAAAGGCGTCGAGCCGTTGACGGAGCGTCCCGGAAAAATGATGGAGCCACTCAATTTTGATGCCATCAAGCATGAACTGTTCGAGAAACTGGAACGTCCGGTGACGGAGTTTGATGCCTTGGCATACGCTTTGTATCCAAAGGTATTCCTCGATTACAGTTCGTACGTTGCACGATATGGTGATATTTCAGTTCTCGATACGAGCACGTTCTTCCACGGCATGCGTCTTGGGGAAACGATCGAGGTCGAAATCGAGCGCGGAAAAACGTTGTATTTGAAGTTGATTCAAATTGGTCAACCAAACGATCATGGTGTCCGTGTCATCTACTACGAGATGAACGGTGTGCCGCGTGAGGTCGAAGTAAAAGATATCAGCATTAAAGAAAGCTCATCGAGCCGTCCGAAAGCCGATCGTTCGAATCCGAAACAGATTGGTGCGTCTATGCCGGGTAGCGTCTTGAAAGTCCTGGTTGAGCCTGGAACGCGGGTTCGTAAGGGAGAGCAGTTGCTTGTAACGGAAGCAATGAAAATGGAGACGACGATTCAAGCACCGGAAGACGGTGAAATCAAGTCGGTCCATGTCAAAGAAGGCGAAGCTATCGCGAGTCAAGACTTATTGATTGAATTCATTTAACACAAAACGTAAATCAGCATAAATACAGTATGACGAAAGCAGGCAAAACGCATGGCGGATTGCCTGTTTTTCGTTCATCATTATTTTAGGGAGGCACGAATATGAACATCATTTGCTGGATTCGAAGTGATTTTCGAATCGAGGACAATCACATGTTGGCACAAGCGGTGAACTATCTGGAAAAGGATGAACAGGCAAACGTCGAGTTCGTTTTTTGGGTGAACCCGAACTATATCGGAGAGTATGATGCGAGGCAACAATATTTCTTCCAGGCACTCGAACACTTCGCAAAAAACTGTAAAACACACGGGATGCCGATTCGATTCATCGAAGGGCAGGAAAAAGATTTTCTCGAGGCGACAGATATGGCAGATGTCTTATTATTTAACGCTGAATATGTAGAACCGTTTAAGAGTCGTGACGACGGGATTATGAAAAAGCGGGGTGACAAAAAGACAGAACGTCTGCTGGACCGTCATCTGCTTCATCCACATGCCGTCAAAAAAAATGACGGTTCCTATTATAAAGTGTTTACACCATATAAAAATGCTTTTTTGAAGAAAGATATCGATAAGCCGTACCCGGTCAATCTGGATTTCCTGAAAGCACGTTATCAGACACGCCGTCAAAACAATGCATTTATGTTGGATTACTTTAAACAGGCGGCATCGGATGCTGACTTTGGTGTAGGGGAAGAACAGGCGACGAAACGATTGCAGGCATTCATCCAAAACAGTCTGTCTTCTTATAACGAGCAACGGGATCTGCCGGCGGTCGACGGAACAAGTCTGATGTCCCGTTACCTGCGGACCGGTGAGATCGGAATTCGGACAATCTATGAAGCCGTCAATCAGGAGGAAGATTCGAAAGGCAAACAAACGTATCTGACCGAATTGATTTGGCGGGAGTTTTACTACACGATTTTGATGCATTATCCGGAATCCAAACGACTGCCGGTCAACGAACAGTATACACAGATTGAATGGGAAACGGATGAGGCTGGCTTTAACGCCTGGACAGAAGGGAAAACGGGTTATCCGATTGTCGATGCAGCCATGCGGCAGCTCAACACGACGGGGTGGATGCATAACCGTCTGCGGATGATTGTCGCGTCCTTTTTGACAAAGGACTTACTGGTCGATTGGCAAAAAGGGGAACGGTATTTCCAGCAAAAACTGGTTGATTATGAAGCCGCGTCGAATATTGGCGGGTGGCAATGGGCAGCGTCGGTCGGGACGGATGCTGTTCCATATTTCCGGGTCTTCAATCCGACGACTCAGTCGAAGAAATTTGATAAAGATGGAACCTTTATCCGCCACTATTTGCCGGAACTCAAGGATTTACCTAAAACGTCGATTCATGAGCCGACGGAACAACAACGACAAGATTACGATTATCCGATGCCGATTGTCGAGCATGACATGGCCCGAAAACGAGCGATTGCCCGTTTCAAATAAAACGTGCAAAAAAACAGGGAGGAGGAATAAAATCCTCTCCCTGTTTTTAGTTGAAAGTCTAATCAGCGTAACCGGGAATCGTCTTTTCGCGTCCGGAATGCATGGTAAGCGAGGTAAGAGATGACTCCGAAATAACAAGTGATCAGGAATGCGTGTAATAACGGAACGTACGTGGCATGTCCACCAAGAACGATCCAGGCACCGGTTGCAACCTGACAAGAGATAAAGAAGGTTGCGAACAACATACCGGTACGCGAGGTCCGGTGTTTCAGGCGAATCGCCGTGTAGTGGACGAACAGCGTATAGAAGAACAACAGACCGGCCAAAATCCGGTGAATCATTTGCACCCACGCTTCGAACGTCATCGTCGGTTGCGAACAGACCGGCCAGCCGACGCAGGCATACGTCGCACCGACATGGCGGACGAACGCTCCGGTGTAAACGACGATTAACGTATAGATCAGTAAGCCGTACAACAGTTTACGCAAGAACGCTGGGACCGATTCCCTGAATTCTTGACCGGGACGCTCCATAATCAAGATCGTCAAGATAAGTAAGGAAGCAAAAGAAATCAATGAGATTCCAAAATGGAGTGCCATGACGAGATCCGACTGTTGCCAAACGACGGCACCTGCACCGACAATGGATTGAATCAACATGAAAATGAAGGCCAGGAAAGCGAAAATCTTGATATCCAGGCGATCTTTGAAAGCGACAAGTGTCCAAAGACACAAGGCGATGATCAATAAACCGACGACTCCTGTTACTGCGCGGTGACTATACTCAATCATCGTTTCGACACTTGGATTAGTTGGAATCAATTCTCCGTGACAGAGCGGCCAATCGGTCCCGCATCCGTTTCCGGAATCTGTTTTCGTGACGGTCCCCCCCATGAGAAGAACGATCATCATCGTGAATGTGACAAATGCTGAAAAAATCGAAAGTTTTCGATTCAAAACGCAGCCACCACCTTTCTAGAGAAAATACATGATACTTGAAATACCTAGCAATAGTATCGCATAAAAAATATCGAAACGCTTGCAATCTTTTAGAAGAACGCTATTCTAATATTAGGTAAATATGGTGAACTGTGAGGTTAATCACATAGATTTCACATTTTGTTCATTATGTCGAAAGTATTTTCATACGTCATGACCTTGAATATGTGGTATCTTTTATAGAGAAAAGGACGTTTCGTGGCGTGTCTGTGTTATTTCTGTGAAGAAAATACGTGAATCCTACGTACAGAAAGAACGCGGACGGTTAGAAGGAGGAAACAACATGGCGAAAGTAAACGGGGAGACCCTGGACATCATGATCGAGCAATCGGATCAGCCGACGTTCAAGGACTATGTCACCCTAGCAAAGATGGGAATCGTTCGTGCGAATCTCATCACCGTCTTCGCAGGTTATGTCGTGGCAGCATCATACTTAACGGATGATGTTCTACTGTACTTGTGGCAGACGAAGTTGACATTATTGTGGACGCTTCTCGGAAGTGGACTGGTCATTGCCGGTAGTTGTTACCTCAATAACTATATCGACCGTGACATTGATTACAAGATGGAGCGGACGATGGGAAGACCGAGTGTAACCGGTAAGATGGATGGGCAACGGATATTGGCATTAGGACTTGGGATACTGGCTACCGGTACCGTTCTCTTGCTGATCGTTAACCATGTCGCGGCAGTTTTCGGATTGATTGGTTCGTTTGTCTACGTTGTCATCTATACGATGTGGTTAAAGCGGACACATACGATCAATACAGTCGTAGGTGGTATTTCCGGAGCAGTGCCACCGATCATTGGATTTGCGGCAGTCACTCCAACACTTCATATCGATGCATGGATTTTGTTTCTCATCATGTTCGTATGGCAACCGCCTCACTTCCTTGCGCTCGCCATGAGACGGACGGAAGAGTACCGGGCTGCCGGTATTCCAATGTTACCTGTCGTCAATGGTTTTGCGATCACGAAACGGCAAATTGTATGGTGGATTGCAGTTTTAGTTCCATCATCACTCCTCCTTGCGCATTACGGCATCATTTATATGCTTGTCATGGCAGTGCTTGGCGGATACTGGCTCTACATGGGACTGAAAGGTCTCAAAATCAAGGAAGAACAAGCTGAGATTAAGTGGGCTTCGAAGATGTTTTTCTTCTCGCTCTTTTATTTCACGGCTTGGATCGTGACGGTCGTACTCGTTTCTCTCTAAAACGATTTGACATACTTCACGGACACCATTAAGAAAGAAAAAAATTGGGGAAAAGAAAGTGGGGATGGTTGTGAAAAAATCAGGAAAAATGCTCTTCCGGCTTCTTCCGATCGGTTTGATGGCATTATTGTTATCAGGTTGTGGAATCCCGGAATTGTCCGCACTACAGCCTCGCGGGGAAGGCGCACAAATGCAACTTGAAATCATTAAGCTCAGCTTATGGGTCATGTTGTTTGTCCTTGCGATTGTAGCAGTCATCTATATTTACGTACTTATGAAATTCCGTCGTAAAGCTGGAGACAACACTGTTCCGAAACAAGTGGAAGGAAATCACACACTTGAAATCATCTGGACAGTCATTCCGATTCTCTTGTTAGTCGTTCTTGCCGTACCAACCATCAAAACGACGGTTGAATTAGCAGATGCGAAAGAAGCGAAGAAAAATGAAGTCATCAACGTTACAGCAAACCTGTACTGGTGGGAGTTCGAATATCCAGACAAAGGTGTTTCAACAGGACAAGAGCTCGTTATTCCAGTCGGAAAACGTGTTGCTGTCAACTTAACTTCAAAAGACGTCATTCACTCATTCTGGGTACCTGCTCTTTCAGGTAAAACAGATACAAACCCGGGTCTTGAGAATGAAATGTGGTTACAAGCACAAGAAGCCGGTACGTACTACGGTAAATGTGCCGAGTTATGTGGACCATCGCATGCTTTGATGGACTTCAAGGTCATCGCGCTTGAACAGGATGATTACGATGCATGGCTTAAAGACATGAAGTCAGCTAAAGAAGCAGAAACAAAACAATTGGATGCAAAAAATGAAAAGAACTGGACGACTGGCGAGCAAGTTTACGCACAAAACTGCCTCAGCTGTCACGGTGGCGGGAAAGTCGCGCCAAGCTTAACAAACTTTGGTGATCGTCAACGTATCGCTGGATACCTCGATCATGACAAAGAAAATCTCGAAAAATGGATTCGCGATCCACAAAAAGAAAAACAAGGAACAAAAATGCCTGGTTTCTCTGAAGATAAGATTAGCGATGAAGAGTTAAGCGAACTTGCAGACTACCTATTGGACAAAAAGCTCCAATAATATTTAAGGGGGAATCATAGTGGGGACACATACTATGGGTATGCCGAAGAAAAAAACCGGCATCATGGACTGGCTAACGACAGTCGACCATAAAAAAATCGGGGTTCTCTATATCATCTCTGGATTGTTTTTCCTTCTGGTTGGTGGCGTAGAAGCCTTAATGATTCGTTTTCAATTGATTAAACCGATGAACGATTTCGTCAGCGGTGAATTATTTAACCAGTTGATCACGATGCACGGTACGACCATGATCTTCCTGGCAGCCATGCCGATGTTGATCGGTTATATGAACGCTGCTGTTCCGCTTCAAATCGGAGCACGTGACGTTGCGTTTCCGTTTTTAAATGCACTTGGTTTTTGGTTGTTCTTCTTCGGGGGAGTCTTGTTGAACCTGTCATGGTTCTTCGGCGCAGCTCCGAACGCAGGGTGGACAGCATATGCACCACTTTCAACTGTTCCAGAATCACTCGGTGTTGATTTCTACTCACTCGGATTACAGATTTCTGGTTTCGGTACACTCATGGGGGGGATTAACTTCCTCGTTACGATTTTGAACATGCGTGCACCAGGTATGAAACTGATGCGGATGCCGTTGTTCACATGGACAGCATTCGTTGCATCAGCATTGATCGTTTTCGCATTCCCGCCACTTACGGTCGGATTGTTCCTCTTGACGTTTGAGCGTCTGTTCGGGGCACATTTCTTCGATCCGGCAGCCGGTGGTAACATAGTCATCTGGGAACACCTTTTCTGGATTTTCGGTCACCCGGAAGTATACATCTTGATCTTACCGGCCTTCGGTATCTTCTCTGAAATCATTCCTACATTTGCCCGTAAACGTCTCTTCGGTTACACGACGATGGTCTTTGCGACAATGTTGATCGGTTTCTTAGGATTCATGGTTTGGGTCCACCACATGTTCACAGTTGGACTTGGTCCGGTTGCGAACGCAATCTTCGCGGTTGCGACAATGGCGATCGCCGTTCCGACCGGGGTTAAAATCTTCAACTGGCTCTTTACGCTATGGGGCGGTAAATTGACGTTCCCAGTTGCGATGCTCTACTCGGTTGCCTTCATCCCATCATTCCTTGTTGGTGGTATGACAGGGGTCATGCTTTCTGTTGCTCCTGCCGATTATCAGTACCATGACAGCTACTTCGTAGTTGCCCACTTCCACTACGTTATCGTTGGTGGAGTTGTCTTCGGTCTCTTCGCAGGTCTGTACTACTGGTTCCCACTCATGTTCGGGAAACAGCTCAACGAGTTCTGGGGTAAAATTCAATTCTGGTTGTTCTTCATCGGCTTCCACTTGACGTTCTTCCCACAACACATTCTCGGTCTGACTGGTATGCCACGTCGTGTCTTCACGTACTTGCCAAACCAAGGCTGGGAAACAATGAACTTACTGTCATCAATCGGAGCAGCCTTCATGGGTGTCTCGACAATCGTTCTTGTCGTATCCATCGTTGCGGCATTGATGTCAAAAGAATACGTTAAACGTGACGTCTGGGGCGACGGTCGTACCCTCGAGTGGACACTTCCTGTCCCAACTCCAGAGTACAACTTTGCACAGATTCCACTTGTTAAAGGTCTTGACACATACTGGCTCGAAAAAATGGCTGGAAACAAAACGGTTTCGGTTTCGGAAGAAGTCGGCGATATCCACATGCCGAACAACTCGATCCTGCCATTCGTCATGTCTGTCGGTTTATTCCTTGCCGGTCTCGGATTCATTCTTCGCCTTGACTACGGTACAGTAGGTCTGATTATCGCCTTGATCGGTCTTGCGATGACACTCTTCGCAATGTTCCTCCGTTCTTGGATTGACGATGAAGGATACTACATCCCGAAAGCGGAAATCGAAAAAGATCTACGCCTTGAAGCTGAAAAGGAGGCGAAGTAAGATGGGACATCATTCAGTACCAAACAACCCGATTACGGGTATTCCGGATCATGTTGAAAAAGCAACACTTGAGGGTAAGAATAAATATGTAGCCTTCTGGTTCTTCCTTGGAGGAGAGACGACATTGTTCGCTTCTCTCTTCGGGACGTACATCGGGTTGCACAACTCCGGTGCGAAAGAAGGATTACGCAGTTACGATATTTTTGAAATGGGTCTTGTCTTCATCATGACGATGCTCCTTCTCACAAGTTCACTGACAAGTGTTCTTGCGATGATGGCGATGAAACGTAATGATGTGAAGAAAATGAAAATGTGGTTGATCATCACGCTTGCACTCGGTTTAGGGTTCCTCAGCGGTGAGATTTATGAGTTCAATCATTACTACCACATCGGTCACACGTTTACGTCAAGTGCTTTTGGATCAGCCTTCTACACACTCGTTGGTTTCCACGGAGCACACGTCTTGTTCGGTCTCCTCTGGATCTCTACATTGTTGATTCGGAACTGGAATCGCGGGATTACGGTCGTGAACGCACCGAAGTATTATGTTTCAAGTCTTTACTGGCACTTCATTGACGTCGTCTGGGTCTTTATCTTCTCAGTCGTCTACCTCATGGGGATGGTGAAATAAGATGGAAAAACACGAACCGCAATTAACACGTAATCAAGTTGAACTCGAGTTGAAAGCAGATCGCAGCCGCGAGATGCAGTTGCAACTCACGAGTTTCGCTTTGATGATCTTTCTCACACTGATTGCTTTTGGTGCGGTCATGGCAGAACTCATGCCACACTGGGCAGCGGGTGGATTCCTGATCATCATGGCAATCGTTCAAGTCTACTTGCAGCTTTATATGTTCATGCATATGAACAATAAAGGCAACACGTGGATCAAAGTCATGATGGCACTCGGCATCTTCGTCGCCTTGACGATCGTCGCGACACTCCGTCTTTTGATCTGGTAATAAATTGTGACCATTCTGCTAACGTTTAGCAGGATGGTCTTTTATTTTGGAATCGTTTTATGAGAAACCTTTACAATGAAATAGGGGAACGGTAATCTTAATCTGTAGGAAAAAGGAACGGGGTGAAAACATGTTAGGCAACTTAAGGGGATCTTTATCACAATTCGACTGGACGGTTTTATGGAGTCCATATTATGCATTACTTTTGATTGGTATATATGTTTTATACGCTGTCTTGACGGAAAAGATCCGTCGACCCGATGAAGCTGAGACGACGCTAGGGCAGAAGTTTTCGATGCTTGCGGCATTATTCGTCTATTACATCGGTTTTGGCAGTCCGCTTGACGTCCTCGCGCACATCACATTCTCTGCCCATATGCTGCAGATGGTATTCGTGTATATGGTGGCGCCGCCGCTCTTGATGATGGCGATTCCAGGGTGGGTATTCAAACGGTTGTTTGAGGTGCCATATCTCGGACGGACATTACGATTTTTCATTTTGCCGTTGATTGCACTGATTTTGTTTAATTCCTTGTTCACGTTTTACCACATGCCATTCATCTTTGATTATGTCTTGACGAATTATACGGTGCACCGGATTTTCCACGGAACACTGATTTTCCTCAGCATGACGATGTGGTATCCGATCATTGCACCCGTCAACGAAGAAGACAGTTTGTCGGACTTGAAGAAGATGGTGTATATCGTGGCGAACGGTGTATTGTTGACACCAGCGTGTGCGTTCATGATCTTTAGTCAAAGTTTTCAGTACGATGCCTATCAGGATCCGGCTACTTTTGCGAAAGTATTAGCATACTGTATGCCGAATAATGATTTAAGTGGACTCAACATGGAACGACTATTCGGAACAACAAAAGATTTGCTTGAGGACCAGCGTTTTGGCGGAGTTCTCATGAAACTCGGTCAAGAATTAGTGTACGGGCTGTTCTTTGGTCTGACGTTCTTTACATGGGTCAGACGTTCTAAAAGTACTGCTGTCGATGAAGGTATGTCCTTCTCGCCAAAAGCGGATTAAATTGGGGGAAGTTGGAACATGAGTTATTTGCCGTTGATTTGTGTCTCGTTGATTGTCATCAGTGCGATTTTTGTCGCAATCGGTTGGTTTTTGATTGCGCAGACACGCCGGAATATGAAAGCACACCAATTCGTGATGACGATTGCTGCTGCGTTAGCTTTACTCTTCTTCATCATGTATGCGTTACGAACGATTTTATTGGGCAACACTGCATTTGGAGGACCCGATACGATTAAACCGTACTATACTGGATTTTTGATTTTCCATATCCTGCTCGCCACATCAGGTGGTGTTCTTGGACTGATGGCTCTTTTCTTTGCTTATAAGAAAAACTTTGCGAAACACCGTAAAATTGGTCCGAAAGCATCGGTCATTTGGTTTTTAACGGCGATTACAGGTGTTATCGTCTACTGTCTTTTATACGTGGTCTACGAGCCGGGAGAGACAACAAATGTGTTTCGGGCAATCTGGAACCATTAAGGAGGTCTTGATTTGAAGAAAAACAGTTATTTGACTGTCGCCGCAGTCGTATTGATTTTAGTGGCTGCAGCAGGCGGATATTATTATTTTTTCATGAAAGAAAAATTACCTGTCATTGCGGAACCAACTCCGTTTGAATTGACGAATGCAGTCGATGGAAAGCAGTTTAGTTCGGAAGATGGAAAAGTCAAAGTCTTGACGTTTTTCTACTCGAACTGTCCGGACATCTGTCCGTTAACGTTAAACGATTACCGCAAATTAGAAAAACAGTTACGTGCTGAAGAATTGTACGGAACAGATGTTGAACTTGTTGCGGTTACGGTCGACCCGAAAGTGGATACACAAAAAGTCCTGAAAAAATATGCGTCCAACTTCGAGGCGAATGCAGAAGGCTGGAAAGTCTTGACGGGAGACGATGTCGTCATCGATCGTCTGACACGCCAATTGAATTTCTATTATTCAAAAGCAGAAAGCGGCTTGGTGACACACGGCACGCAGATGTTCATCCTTGATCGGGACAATAAAGTCCGGGCGATTTCTTCGATGGCAAAAACGACAGACGAACCGGTTGACTTAGAGGAAGTAATGACATCGGTCAAACAACTTGCGAAGGAGTGAATACCGTGATGGAACAGCAGTATGAAGTAACAGGCGAAGTGACGGTCTCCGTACAAGCGATTGAAGAACTTTTACTCTGTACAGTCCTTGATTTCGGCGCAACTGTAGCACGGATCAAACGATTATCCGGAGACTCGATTTCATTCAGCTTGAAAGTCCAGGTCGACGCCACCCGGCTTCCGGGTTTGTATCACTATTTGCGTGAACAAGTAAACCTCCAATTAGGGGAAGATGTGCTCGACTATCTTCAGTTGGTGGCCAAGTAACCGGAACCCATCGATTCCAGCGAGATGTCCGGAAAAAGTAAAGGAGGCATTTTCTCGGTTCATGAGAAGGTGCCTCCTTTTTACAACCTTTTTTAAGAAATGGATATGCAAAAAAAAAAATCAAAATCCACGAAAGGTGAATTTTGATTCGTTTGATGCTTATTTTTCGAGCGTTTCAAGTAGTGCAGTCAAGCGGCGTTCGCAGTCTTTGACGATTTCAGGAGGGAACTCCTCATCGTACTCGACGCCGTGCGGATAGTAATGTTTTCCGAGTAACGGTGTCAACATCCGAACGACTGCTTGACGGTCCTCGATCTCACCTTGAATGGCATAGACCGGAATACGGAGGTAAAATACCTCGCCCGTCGATTGTTTTTCGTACTTCATGTCATACATGGCACGCTCATAATCCCATTGTCCTTCACGGACGAAACGGTGATGCGCCATAATCGTTTCGAGTAACCCAAACTTCATTTCCTTATTTTCGATTCCGAACTGTTCAAACTTCATGTGTGAATCCCCCTATACCCCAGTTTGCTAGCGTACACTAGTCTTTCCAAGCTATCATACCATAATGAAACAACCGATAAAGAAAAAGTTGTGAAGTCAATTTGAAGAATTCATGAACTTCCGTATTTTCGCTCAACGTATTCAAGAATCGTATCCGGTGCATGGATGCCGAGATGATTTAACCCTTCTCCGCCAAAGAAAACGTTAAATTCAAGCACATAAATATGACCGTCCCGGAAAATGAGATCAAATCCGGCATGATCGATATCAAGTTGCTTAGCGAGAGTCAGCACAAAATCAAGTGCCTCCTGTGGAATGTTCTCGAAATCAAGGACACCCCCTTGAGCGACGTTATTTAAGAACTCGGTACCGCCGACCCGCCAGTAGGCAGCGAGAACGTGATCGCCGACGACGACGACACGTAAATCCTTTTCATTCGGAATATATTCCTGTACATAAAACGTATCATGTTGCGCCACGTATTTATCCCAGTCCGCGTCATTTTTGATCAGATGGACGCCTTGACCCATGGAACTGCGGACGGTCTTGGCGACGAACGGAAAACTGAACTGATCGAGTACACGGGAAATCGTGAATTCGTTTTTTCCGTAAATTTCTGTCCGGGGAATGTTATCGGGAATAACGGTTTTGAAAATCCGTGTCATTTCGATTTTATCGTGACCCAAATGGAACGTCGCTGCTGAAGGAAAAATCGGTTTTTTCATTCCATAGATGATGGAATGAATCTGCCAGTATTCCGGGAACAGGATGACATCCGCCTGGGCGATTTTATTTAATGAATCAAAATGATAATCCGACTTCGCATGTTCGGTTTTGATTCCAATCGTCCGGAACATGTTAAATGATAAAAATTGCATACAATTCATTCCTTCCTTCTGAACAAATTATACACAATTCAGCGTGCTAGGAGCGAGATAAATGTTATGATATGATGGTTAAGTTAAGGAGGAGATTCGTTGTGATTTATTCAGATAAAACAATCGACCTCATCAACGCAGCGGAAGACCTTGCATACTCTCTCTCGCAAAGCGAAACAGGTCAAGCATATAGATTAGCAAAACAGGCACGTGCAAACTCAAGACAAGCACAGGATGTGATTCGGGACTTCAACCGAATCAAGGAAGAGTACGAATTGGTGCAACGATTTGGCCGGTATCATCCGGATTATCAAACCATCACAAAAAAAGTACATGAAATTAAACGTGCACTGGATTTACAAGAGGAAGTCGCGCAGTTTAAAAAAGCTGAAAAACAATTGGAAACGCTTCTCGGACAAGTCAGTCTCGTCCTGGCAGGACAAGTCTCTCCTCAAATCAAAGTACCGACTGGAAATCCGTTTTTCGATCAAGGATGCGCAGGCGGATGTTCGACTGGAGGAAGCTGCAGCTGTAGCGGTTAAGAACGACACAAGGGAGGAACGGTGTGTGATCAAGGATCGAATTGGACTTATCGTCTATGTCAATGCATTGAAAGCATCACGTCAATTGCGTCGGTTCGGAAATGTCTATTTCACTTCAAAACGGGAACGATACGTCTTTTTATACGTTGATTTGGAACGACATGAACAGGTGGTTGAACGGATTACAGAATTACCGTTTGTCGAAAGCGTCATTCGATCAGAACGACCGTTCATCAGTGAAACTTATGCAAATAAAAAAGGTAAGATACAAGAAGAAGTCTAACAGGTAGAGCGATGAGGTCATCCTCGTCGCTTTTTTGTGAAAGGATGAGAATGCATGCGGGTCATATCAGGGGAACGAAAAGGGATGCGAATCAAAGCTGTACCGGGGGATCAGACACGACCGACGACAGATAAAGTCAAAGAGTCTTTGTTTAATGTCATCGGACCGTATTTTGACGGAGGAAAGGCACTCGATTTATTTGCCGGCAGTGGCGGTCTTGGGATCGAAGCATTATCACGAGGGTGTGATGAAGCGGTTTTTGTCGATCAACATTTCAAAGCGATTCAAACAATCAAAGAAAATTTAGAGACAACCCGCTTTACAGAGCGAAGCCGCGTCTTAAAGAAGGACGTGACGGTGGCTTTATCGGAACTTTCGGGCGAGTCACCTTTTAAACTGATTTTTCTTGATCCACCGTATGCGAAGGAGCAACTCGCTGATCAAGTGGCGTACATAGATCAACATGACATGCTGACAGACAATGGCGTTATTATTTGTGAACATGGAACGGAGACGGAGTTACCGGATGAAATCGGCCGTTTACAGGTCATCAAACGTCTGCGATACTCTACGGTCATCTCAATTACATTGTATGAATTTACAGAACTGGAGGAACAAGCATGAAACGAATCGCCATCTGTCCCGGGAGTTTTGATCCCATCACGAACGGACATCTTGATATCATTGAACGGGCAGCACCCATCTTTGACGAAATCATCGTTGCCGTACTGAACAATTCCTCCAAGCAACCGCTGTTTTCGGTGCGTGAACGAATGGAGCTGATTTCGGAAGTGACGGAACATTTACCGCACATTAAAGTCGATTCCTTTAACGGGTTACTCGTCGATTATGCTTCGGAGGTCGAAGCAGACGTCATCGTCCGTGGATTACGTGCCGTATCAGATTTTGAATATGAAATGCAGGTCGCCTCAATCAATAAAAAAATGAATGATCAAATCGAGACGTTGTTTATGATGACAAATAACCAGTATTCGTTTTTGAGTTCATCGATCGTCAAGGAAGCTGCGAAATACGGTGCCTCCGTTGCCGGACTTGTACCTCCTGCCGTTGAAGAAGCATTACGTCATAAATACAGCAAAGGAGAATTGAGATGAAAGCTTGGAAACCGGCACTGGCCGCTGTGCTCGCAGCGATGATTGCTTTTTTTGTTCCGCTTCCGTATTTCATCTCCTATCCCGGAGATGCGACCTCGACGGAGCAATTGATTGATGTCGAAGGAGCGACGAAGGAGCCGGGGGATTTAATGATGTTGACGATTGCCCAGCGCCGGGCGACTCCGTATTTTCTCGTAGAGAGCCTATTTTTGCCGTTTGCGGACCGTTCGAGTGTCAGTGACTATTTGTATGACGGTGAGTCGGATGCGCAATATGAGAAACGTCAGAAGCTATACATGGAAGAAGCCCAGCATAATGCGACGATTGAAGGGTATGAGCTCGCAGGGAAAAAGGCGACTGTCGATTTCAAGGGCATTTATGTATCGGGCATCATTCCGGACGGTCCGGCAGACGGGAAGTTGAAAGCGGGGGACCAAATCACGGCGGTTGGGGACGAAGCAATTACTTCATTGAGCGGATTCATGAAAACGATCAGCAGTAAAAAGGCAGGGACAAAAATGGAGTTGACGTTCCTGCGAAACAAAAAACAGCGACAAACGGACATCACGGTCAGTCAGCTGACGAAGGAATCAGAGCGGGTCGGACTGGGGATTTACGAGCCGCTTCCGATGTCTTCGGTCAAAACGGATCCAGAAGTCGATTTTAACGTCAAAGATGTCGGCGGACCGTCAGCTGGAATGATGTTTACGCTCGAAATTTACGATCAACTGACGAAAGGGGACTTAGCGAAAGGGTACAAAATTGCCGGAACAGGTACGATTGAAGAAGGTGGACAAGTCGGTCCGATCGGCGGCGCTTGGCAAAAAGTCGTAGCGGCAGACGAAGCGGATGCAGAAATCATGTTTGTCCCGTCCGGTGAAAATTACAAAGAAGCCAAACCGTCCATCAAAAAAATCGAGACGAATATGAAACTCGTCCCGATCAAGACAGTGGAAGATGCACTGGATTACTTAGAAGCGTTGCCGGCGAAATGAGCAAAACGGCGATGTTCTTCGAGGGCGTCATAACGAGCCAAGGGCACAGCGTACGCTGCTGTGACTTGGCTTTCTTTGATGAGCCAAGGATGTTTTTCGAATGTCGAGATGACCGGAATACGTTGTTTGATTTCACGTAAGGCGAGGCGTCCTTTATCATTGAATGCCAACGGACGCACATAGTCGATCTGATTGAATGCAATGCTATCCATCTCGCTTGTCATAGTTGAAGTCAACAGGTAAATCAGTGTGCGTTGAAGGCTGGTCCGGGTATAGCGGCGCGTTTTTATGGCAGTCATGAAGTCATCAAACGTCTCGTTCCTGCGTGCTCCTTCAATCAATCGCGGGGCTAAAGAGGAATCGATCCCATTAAATTGCGTCAAATCATCGAGACGGGTTGTCAGAAGGCGGTGGCGAATAAAAGGATAGTAGGGCTCAAATGAAGCGAAGACCGCATTCTGGAGTGTCTCAGCGGTCAGTTTCGGCAAACCGATTAACGACTGGTGGTTGGCATAGTAGGCGCGAATAGCCGTCGCACTCATGATGTCGCCGGTCGAAAGGTCATGATAGCCGCTTCCGATTCGTTTAGTCGTGTGTAACGTAATCGTGGAGGCAGCCCGTGCGTAATAGTAGCCGAGAGTATTGTTCGGTGTCGTCAAGTCCAGGGTGGTCGTCATTTCCCGAAACGCTTGGCTGGAAGCTGTTGCCGAAGACAGTCCGCGTGCTAGTCCTTGTTGGACCAATTCTTGATAACGTGGACTCGCTTCATGATTTTCGGCAGCGGCATGGATGAAAGGGGCCAACTGACCACATTCGCTCCCGAACGATAAACTTTCGGCTCCGATGGTCTCCGCAATCGTTACCCCGCCGAGGGCGAAGCGGTCAGCCCGTTGGACAGCGAAATAAAATGGAAGTTCGAGAACGAGATCGATTTCACCACTTGCGACGGCTGCTTGTGCGCGCGACCATTTATCTGTAAAGGCCGGTTCCCCGCGTTGTGTGAACGTCCCGCTCATGATCGCAACAATCAAATCAGCACCGGTTTCCTGGCGGGCGATTTTGGCTTGATAAAGGTGTCCATTGTGAAACGGATTGTACTCAGAAATAATTGCAGTCATTCTCATGAAACTTTCTCCTTTGCAAACCGAATTAAGTGCGGTAATATGGATGAAGACGTCCAAAAGTGTTCGTTCTCTAGCGATTTCAGTGTAAAGAAAAAACATTGACAAAACAAGATGTCCTCTCTATAATTCATATTGTTGCAATTGAGGTGATTCGGATGAAATGGTCCCTGATGCAATTGAATAAATTGCGCAATCTGGGTCAACTTCAGGTTAACGAGACGATTGAGCTTCCTGAGCTTATCGCCCTCCATCCGGATATCCGGGCGGTGCAACCTGTGCACGTTCGTGCAAATGCATCGTTTACATCGAATCAATTAATATTCAATCTCCGGATTACAGGTGAAATGACGCTTCCGGATGCCCGGACGCTGAGTGACGTCGCGTACCCGTTCGAGATTGAATCCATCGAGTCGTTCCTGCTCGAGGTTGATGCTGTTCCGAGTGATTCGGATGAGATCAACTTACCGAACGGGAATACGGTTGATCTTCAACCACTCGTGCAAGAATTGATTTTACTTCATGTGCCAGTGCAAGTGCATGGGGATGATGAAGAAAATCAGTTGGTTCAAGGGGAAGGCTGGACGGTTCTCTCTGAAGAAGCGCCAGAAGAAACTGAACCAAAAATTGATCCGCGACTTGCGGGTCTCGCTCAGTTCTTTAAAAAAGATCAGGATTCCTAATCTTTTCATAAAAAGACGAGTGTATTTTTTCAAGGAGGTGGACAACGATGGCAGTACCATTCCGCAGAACGTCGAAAACACGCAAACGTCTTCGCCGTACTCATTTCAAACTCCGTGTACCAGGTATGGTCGAGTGCCCAAACTGTGGTGAAATGAAACTTTCACACCGCGTTTGTAAAGCATGTGGCTCGTACAAAGGTAAAGAAATCGTCAGCAAGTAAGCTGAATGATCGGTATAAAAGCGACCCTAGAATCGAGCAATCGGTTTGACAGGTCGCTTTTTTTGATGAAAGAAGGAGCGTGAGTGGATGAGTAATATAGGAATCATCGGTGCGGGATCGATTGGATTGTTAATCGCGTCCTACCTTGCAGAACAACACCATGTGACACTCTATACGAGACAAACGACAGGGCACGACGTCACCATCCTCCGGGATGATCAAGTCAGCCGACCGATAGAGGTACGGCCACTTGATCAATTCGAGTCACAAGACTTGGTGTTCGTGACGACAAAGTCGTATGATATAAAAAGTGTGATGCCTTACCTGACGACCGGAAAGATGCCGGTCATGTTCTTACAGAACGGAATGGGGCATGTGAAAGAAGCAGAGCAGGTCCAGGATGCTTTGTTCGGGGTCGTGGAACACGGTGCCATGAGAACGGGACGATACGCGGTGCAACATACCGGGATGGGACGCATCCGCTACGGACGAGTACCTGTTCCAATGCTTGAAGCGACACCGTTACAGTTTGAGTATGTTCCGAATATCGAGCAGGTCATGTTAACGAAATTATTCATGAATGCGGTCATCAATCCATTGACAGCCTATTACCGGATTACAAACGGTCAATTATTGGAAACGCCCTATGCTGAAAAGGCGTACGGTATTTTTGAAGAGTTACGGAACGTCTTTCCAGAACATCCGATCAGCTACGAAGAAATCGAACAGGTCATCAGACGGACTGCATTAAATCGTTCGTCGATGCTTCAAGATCTAGAGCGGGGAAGACAGACGGAAATTGAACCGATTGTCGGTTTTGTCCTGGAACACGCGATGAATCCGACGCCCTTACTGACTTTTTATTTTCATCAGATTAAATCTCAGGAAAAAAGAGGGGATTCGATGTGACGTGGTTTATTATCTTTCCAGTCTTCAGCTTAGTTAGTCTATATATCATTTTTTTGGCTGTCTTTCGCCAACATGGAAAAGCAGTTCGGTTGGCACTTGATTTAGGTACATTCATCGTCTTGTATGGGATTCACGTCGCGTTGATTGCACTGACAGGTCAAAATTACTTAGGATGGTTATTGATTGCCGTACTCTTGATTTTTGCGGTCAACGCTTTATGGCAACGCATTAAAAAAGTGGACGTGGATTATATACAAATGATACGACACAGTTGGCGGATTACGATCTTGATTGCTCTTCCCGTTCAGTTGATGCTGTTTGGAATCGGAATTCAACAACTGTTCATTCATTGATTTTGTCAGAAAGAAGGGATTTTGTTTGAAGGTACAATCATTTCATGCCTTGTATGATGAAGATTCATTGATGCATAAAGTCTCGCGCCAGGAATTTTCGAAATACGTTGATCATATTGGAACAGAAGGAATGCAGGCAAGGAGCAGCCTTTTACAAGAACGGCAGTATCCGCATCTGAACGCGCTTGTCGACGAACTGTTACGGCAAAATCCTCGGTTGAGCGACAGCTTGAAGAACCGTCTCGAACTGTTGCGGACAGGTGAGGCGCAAGTTGTAATTACCGGTCAACAAACCGGAATCTTTGGCGGTCCGATGTATGCCGTTTATAAATTGCTGACCTGTCTAAAGGTTGCCCGCCAAACGGAAGAACTGATCGGTCGTCCAGTTCTCCCGATCTTTTGGCTCGCAACCGAAGACCATGATTTTGATGAAATCAATCACCTGATCGTCCCGACACATGATTTCCGGACGCGGAAGCTGGCCGTCCAGGCGCCGGACTCGATTTCGCGCTCTGTCAGCCGCTTGGCCTTCGATCAGACGGGCGTCAAGGAAATCGTACGTCAGGCATTATGTACTGAACGAGAGACGCCATACACAAAAGAGCTGTTGGCATTGTCGGACCGGTTAATCGAATCCAGTTCGACATATGGAGAATTTTTCGCTTCTTTCTTAGGAGAACTTGTCGATCACGATATCATCTTCTTTGACGCGGATACGCAAACAGTCCGTCAACTTGAAATTCCATTTTTCGAACGGCTGATTCAAGACAATGCAGAAATCCGCCAAGCCTTATCGAAAGGTATCCAACAAACCACCGAATTGCCGGATACATTTCTAAATGAAGAAGCGGCCCACCTCTTTGTTGAGGATATCGGACGCGATTTGTTATACCCGGGCCAAGATTTTGTGACGAAACAAGGAAAGACCTATACGGAACTGGAACTGTTGGCATTGCTGTATACAAGTCCGGAACGTTTTTCAAACAGCGTCGTCACGCGTCCATTGATGCAAGATTACTTATTCCCGACGCTCGCTTATATCGGAGGACCGGGTGAAATTGCATATTGGACGAGACTGCGACCATTATTCCATCACTTCGATTGGACGATGCCGCTGTTGCTTCCACGGATGGGAGCTGTCATGTTGCAGGCGAAGGAAGAGAAGGGGCTTCGGCGCCATGGTCTGAGCCTTGAGCAAGTGCTTCAGACAGGTGTCCCTCTTGCAGCGTTCGATGCGACTGCGACTAAAGGACAATTACATGACTCGACCGTGTTAGGTGCAGTCCTGGTCGAAGAAGTCACCCGGATTGAAAAACAGGAATTGCAGACGACAGCTGTCGCGACGAAGCTCAATAAACAGCTGCAGCTTGCCTTGGAAACAATCGTCGAACAAAAACGGCGTCTTCATGAACAAGCGAACCGTTCGGATCGGGCACTGCAATATCAATTGGCACCCGATCATGCACCCCAGGAACGGATTCATTCGATCTTACCTTGGCTGAATCGTTATGGTTTGAATTTAGTTCAGACCTTGCGGATGCAATATGAACAAACTGAGGCAGAACAATTGAAAATCATGCTATAAACCTGCGAAATCAGCAGGTTTTTTTGTTTTTTTAACGAAAGATACATAAAAGTTCAAAAAATCAAGGAAACTGTCTCATTTTCGTAACGTTTTCAAGAAAGAATATGATACATTGAAAAAGAGTAACGTCCAGTTTGGACAGTGAAAGGTGAGGCAGCACATGTTTGAGCATGAAACAGTATTAAAATGGGAGTCCATTAAAGGGCTGAATATCAAACCTGACGGGATTTATGTCGATTGTACGTTAGGTGGAGCAGGACACAGTGAAGAGATCGTCAAACAGTTAACGACAGGACATCTGTACGCGTTTGATCAGGATGATGTCGCACTGGCACATGCAGCAGAACGTCTCGCGGCGTATGAAGGTCGCTTTACTTTAATAAAAAGTAATTTCGTACATTTAAAAGAAGAATTAGCAGCACGATCTGTGACAAAAGTGGACGGGATTTTATTTGATCTCGGTGTATCTTCTCCGCAACTAGACGAAGGCGAACGTGGATTCAGCTACAACTTTGATGCCCGACTCGATATGCGTATGGACCAAACATCATCGCTATCGGCATACGAAGTCGTCAATGAGTGGCCGTATAACGATCTTGTTCGAATTTTGTTTACATATGGGGAAGAAAAGTTCTCCAAACAGATTGCACGCAAGATTGAGAAGGCACGTGAAATCGCACCGATTGAAACGACGTTTGAACTGGTCGAATTGATCAAAGATGCGATTCCGGCACCGGCCCGCCGCAAAGGAGGGCATCCGGCAAAACGGACGTTCCAAGCGATTCGGATTGCTGTAAATGATGAATTGAATGTCTTCGACCGCGCCGTCTATCAAGCAATTGATTTACTCGCTGTCGGTGGACGCCTATGTGTCATTACCTTCCATTCACTCGAAGACCGCATGTGTAAGCAAGCGTTCAAAGAGAAGTCATCGTTACCTGAGCTTCCGCAAGGGTTACCGATGATTCCTAAAGAGTTTGAACCGGAACTACGCCTGGTGACAAGAAAACCGATTACAGCAGGAGACGATGAACTCGATGACAATCGTCGATCACGCTCTGCCAAGTTACGAATCGTTGAAAAAATGAAGGAAAGTTGAAAGGAGCATTCAAATGGCAGAGCCACTTCGCAAGCCGATGCAAACCATGGAACCCGTTCGGCAGCAACCTATCCAAGAACCACGTAAGACGGAAGATATCGCACGTCGTGTTGCGGTTCGTCCGAAATATCGTCTATATCCATTTGAGAAGTTTTTGTACAGTGCGATGATTGGCGGAATCGTCCTTTTCGGCAGTATGACGATTGGCGCTCATAACGAAGCGTATAATGTCAGCCGGGATCTCGCGAAGGAAAATCAAGTCACGCAAGAGATGAAGAAAGAAAATGAACGTCTTCAACTTGAAGTGACCAACTTAAGCTCTCCAGAACGAATTTACAAGATTGCGAAAGAACAAGGTCTTGATATGCGAAAAGGGAACATCAAGGTGATTCCTAAATGAATCCACTATCTAAATCCCGACGGAGAGTAGCCATTGTCATGTTGATATTTGCTGCTCTCTTTTTGGTGTTCATTTCACGCTTTTTGTACTTATCGACGACGAAGAAATTCCACGGGGAAGACATGCTTGTCTACGCGGAAAAGAAACGTTGGGAGTCCCAGGCCACGCTGTCGGCAGAACGTGGAGAAATCTTTGACCGACTGGGCTCGCCGATTGCCATTAACATCCCGTCCTATCATTTGGTCGCCGTTTACCGGTTAGGTGGGGAAAAAGATCCGGATGAGACAGTAGTCGACTTTAAGAAAACAGCAACCGGACTTGCACCGATTTTAGGCATGTCGGTTAAAGAATTGGAAACCTATCTGATTGAAAATAAAAACCGCTCCCAAATCGAATTCGGTAAAAAAGGGAACGATTTGACGGTTGATCAGAAAGAACAGATTGATCGGTTAAAGCTGCCGGGGATTCGATTGATTGAAGAACCGAAGCGCTATTATCCGAACGGGATTTTCCTGTCCGATACGTTAGGATTCGTCCAGAAAATCACAGAAGATAATGGACGGGTCGTCTTAAAAGGACAGATGGGCATCGAAAAACAGTATGATGAAGCCTTACGTGAATCGTTTGGTTCCCGTGTCTTTGAAAAAGATCGCAGCGGCGGAGAATTGGTTCAAGGGACTTCGAAAATCTCGAATGAGCCGAAAGACGGATCGAACCTCTATCTGACCATCGATCACCGGATCCAGCAAGCACTCGAGAAACAGATGCAAAAGATGTACAACGAGTACAAACCTAAAAATGCGACAGGAATCGTCATGGATGCCAAGACAGGCGAAATTTTGGCGATGACGGATCGTCCGTCGTTTAATCCGAATTTACGCGATATGACGGATTTTACGAATTTTGCGGTCTCCTCACGGTTTGAACCCGGATCGACAATGAAGATCTTTACGTTGGCTGCTGCCATCGATGCAGGAGTCTTCCGTCCGAACGAACCGTATAAATCAGGGAGTTACAATTACAAGGGAACTGTCATCAAAGACTACAATGATGTCGGTTGGGGAACGATTCCGATGATTGAAGGGGTCTACCATTCCTCAAACGTCATGTTCTCGATCCTGACAGCTGAAAAGCTTGGAATCGAACGGTATAAAGACTATTTCAAGAAGTTTCATTTTGATCAAAAAACGGGTATAGACATCTCGGGTGAAGTGAACAGCCAATCTGATCTGTCTAAACCGTTGAATACGTTGATTACATCATGGGGACAATCGACGGCAGTGACGCCGATGCAGATTCTCCAAGGGGCGACAGCAATTGCCGGAAACGGTGAAATGGTCAAACCGCACATTATCCAAAAAGCGGATCATACGGATAAAGCGCCGTATAAAGCAAAAACGGAAGTGGTCGGAAAACCGATTTCTGCGGAAGCGGCAAAAGCGACCCGTGAAGCGTTGGATGGTGTCGTCAACAGTAAAATCGGTACCGGACAAATGTATAAGCTGAAAGATTATCGTGTCATCGGAAAAACAGGGACGGCACAGATTTCAGAAAACGGAAAATACATCCAAGGGCAGTTTATTCATTCCTTTATTGGAATGGCGCCAAAAGATGATCCGGAATTGATCATGTACATCGCTGTCGACCGGCCATCGAAAAATGAGTCGTCGGTTTCCGGACCGAGTATCATGAGTCCGGTCTTCAAAAGTGTCATGAATACCGCTTTGCAATATCGAAGCATCAAACCTGCGACTCAAAAAGAGTCGGTGGATGTCAAGGCTAAAATCATTCCAAGTTACATCGGGAAAAGTATGAATCAAGCAGAAGCGATGGCGAAGGAACAGGGGGCCGTACCGGTCGTTTTGGGTGACGGGGTTGAAGTCGTCTCACAAATACCGACGCGCGGACAAGAATTCGTCAGCGGGGAACGTGTCCTCTTTAAAACAGGACGGACGTTCAAAATGCCTGATATCACCGGTTGGTCACAACGGGATGTTAAAAAACTTGTCAGTCTCTATGATTTAAAGTTAGACGTGATTGGTAAAGGTTTTGTAACCAAACAATCGGCACGAACTGGTACACTAGTGAAAGAAAATGGAAAGCTGACGGTGGAACTCGCTGAACCAAAAGAGTAAGAAACAGCGGTCTCCTGATTTCTGCAGTGAAACGAGGACGGACCGGAGTCATTCGTTGACTTCTGTTCGTCCTCGTTTGCTGTAATCGAGTGGAGGAAATAGGGATGGTAACAATTGTACAGATCGCCCAGTGGTTGGGATTGGAAGAAACCGATACACGGTCATTAAGAAATTTTGCGACGGATTCAAGAAGTACACTCACGGAAGGGTTGTATATCCCAATCCAGGGAGCACGCGTCGACGGACATTCGTTCATCGAGGGAGCAGTTGCTCAAGGTGCGATTGCTACGTTGTGGAAAAAAGGGATTCCTCTTCCGGAGATGGACATTACGGTTCTTGAAGTCGAAGATCCATTACAGGCGTTACAGGTCATCGCACAACGGTATTTACAGCAAGTGGCGCCAAAAGTCATCGCGATTACTGGATCAAACGGCAAGACATCAACAAAAGATATGATTGAGAGTGTCCTGAAACAGTCGTTCCGGACGCATAAAACGGCAGGTAACTTCAATTCAGACATCGGAATGCCGTTGACGATCTTGATGATGCCGAACGAGACGGAAGTTGCTGTTCTCGAAATGGGAATGAACGGGTTTGGAGATATCGAACTCTTATCGAATCTTGCCGAACCGGATATTGCACTCGTGACGAACATTGGCGAGTCACATGCCGAACAGGTCGGCGGACGAACGGGAATTGCCCGAGCCAAACTAGAAATCCGGTCAGGATTAAAACCGAATGGTCATCTCTTCGTAGACGGGGATGAACCGCTGTTAGGAGAAGTGGAGGCTGAACGGATCGGGTATCATGCGACCAATACGTATGTCATCGAACAGGCGGAAGCGACGTTCGTCGGGACGACATTCAAATTTGATGGTGCGACGTTCAACTTACCGGTCCTTGGCAAACACCAAATCCGGAATGCAGCGTATGCGATTGCAACAGCTCGAGCACTTGGTCTTACGGACGAAGTGATTCAGGCAGGATTGAACGAGGTCCAATTGACACCCATGCGGATGGAACGTTTAATGTACGGTCAAACTGCCATCATTAACGATGCATATAATGCCAGCCCGACTTCGATGAATGCGGCAATCGAGACCATTGCAACGCTCGACGGATTTACGAATAAAGTCGTCGTTCTCGGCGATATGTATGAACTCGGTCAACAGGAACGCCTGTTGCATGCCTCTGTCGGGAAGAAGATTGCACTTCCTGTATCCCATGCTATTCTTGTAGGGGGGAAAGGTCGTCATATCGCGGATGGAATTGTTGATCCGACTGTCCAAGTCCAATTTGCGGACACGGTCGAAGATGCAGCACATCTGCTCCAACCGTTGCTCGGCAAGCAAACCGTTGTCTTGCTGAAAGCTTCGCGTGGGCTGGCACTGGAACAAATCTTCACATATTTAAATGAAACTTAATCCTTAAAAGTAGGTGTTTGCAATGATCACATTATTCATCAGTTTAATTATTGCGTTTTTGGTTGTCGTACTCGTGATGCCAAAAGCGATTCCTTTTTTACACAGCCTTAAATTTGGTCAAGAGATTCGGGAAGAAGGTCCGGATTGGCACCAAGTGAAATCAGGAACACCGACGATGGGTGGAATCGTCATTTTGCTGGCTATGATCGGTAGCCTGATTGTTCTCTTGTTGATGGGAGACTTGGACCGGAGTCATCTGTCGTTACTGTTCTTAACGCTTGCCTACGGGGCGATCGGATTTATCGATGATTACATCAAGGTTGTCAAAAAGCGAAACCTTGGTTTGAACTCAAAGCAAAAATTAGTCGGGCAAATCGTTGTTGGTCTGTTGTTTGTCTGGTTAAGCGGTGGATTTTCGAGTCAGGCGACGTATCTGTCGATTCCATTTACGTCATGGTCGATTGATTTCGGTATCCTGTATCCGCTCGTCGCGTTATTTTGGCTCGTCGGATTCTCGAATGCCGTCAATCTGACGGACGGACTGGATGGACTCGTATCCTTTACGGCTATTCCGACGTTCTTGTTCTTTGGTCTCTACGGATGGTTCATCGCCGATGAGCCGGGTGTTGCCTTATTTGCTTTTTCAGCTGTCGGTGCATTGATCGGGTTCCTTGTGTTTAATGTTTACCCGGCTAAAATCTTTATGGGTGATACCGGTTCACTTGCTTTAGGAGCAGCCCTTGCTGGTTTATCGATCTTATTGAAGCTGGAATTATTGTTAGTATTAATTGGAATTGTATTCGTTGTTGAGACATTATCGGTCATCCTGCAGGTCATTTCCTTCAAGACGACAGGAAAACGTATCTTTAAGATGAGTCCGATTCATCACCATTTCGAAATGGTCGGTTGGAGTGAATGGCGAATCGTTGGAACATTTGCTTCGATTAGCTTAATCGTGGCGTTAATCGCCTATCTGTTCGTGTAATCGAAATTCGTGGTCAAGAAAGTGAGCGATTTAATGATGAAGAGTTCTGAACTGGAGAAGAAAAAAATATTGGTCCTTGGGACTGCGAAAAGCGGAATTGCAGCAGCGACCTATCTTGTTAAGGCGGGAGCTGTCGTGACGGTGAATGATGGGGGGACTCCTTCGGAAGCCGACGTACAAACGCTTGAATCCTTGGAAGTCGAAACGATTTTCGGAAGTCATCCGTTATCCTTACTGGATGGAACAGAATTAATCGTAAAAAATCCGGGGATTCCGTATCAGATTCCGTTGTTACAGACGGCAATTGAGCGTGGCATTCCGATTTGGACAGAAGTTGAACTAGCATACCGTTCAACGAAAGCAGATTGGGTCGCGATTACCGGATCAAACGGTAAGACGACGACGACGACACTGGTCCATGAATTATTGAAACAGGGGTCAAGACGCGTTCATTTAGCTGGAAACATTGGTTTCCCGGCAGTTGAAGTTGCCCAGCAGACGGCTGCAGATGATGTCATCGTCATCGAGTTATCCAGTTTTCAATTGATGGGGATTCAATCATTCCAACCAGTCAGTGCAGCATTCTTAAACTTGTCGCCGGCTCATCTTGATTATCACGGAGATGTAACATCTTACGCGGCAGCAAAAGCACGAATCTTTTCAAACATGGATGAAGCTGGACGCCTTGTCGTAAATGCGGACGATGAGGAAGTCATGCGCTTGAGCAAAACAGCGGCAGCGGAACGATTGACGTTTTCACGTCGTCAACCGGCCTATGCACATGTCGAAAACGGTATGATCTTCGTCGGTCAAACAAAAATTCTTCCGGTCAGTGAACTGGCGCTTGGTGGTGGACACAATCTCGAGAATGTCCTGGCCGCCTTGACATTGATTGAACCGTTCGGGATTGCCTTGACAGCGATTCAAGACGTTCTGCGGACATTTGGTGGAGTCGCACACCGGACGGAATACATCGGCGAGTTTGCCGGACGGAAAGTTTACAATGATTCAAAAGCGACAAACAATGTGGCGACGGAAGCGGCTTTGTCTGGTTTTCACTCGTCCATCATCTGGATTTGTGGTGGACTCGAACGCGGCGCAGATTTGACACCGTTAAAAAGTGCGATGACCCATGTCAAACATGTCATTGGACTCGGTGAGACAGGTCAACGCTTCGCTGATTTGGCAGCCGATCAACAAATCGCCTCGACGGTAACGCGTGAGATGGAAGAAGCGGTAGTCACGGCATTCGATGTCTCGCAGCCCGGCGATATCATTTTACTTTCTCCGGCATCGGCCAGTTGGGATCAGTACAAGACGTATGAAGAGCGTGGCGAACATTTCATCCGTTCTGTCCAAAAAGTAGGGGGGACGAAGAAATGAGAATCGTAGTTTCAGGTGGCGGAACTGGCGGACATATTTATCCCGCCTTAGCCATGATCCGAGAAATTGAACGTCGTATGGCATGTGAAGTGTTATATATCGGTACTGAGAATGGACTCGAGGCGGACATCGTCCGCCGGGCAGGCATTCCGTTTGAATCAATTGAAATTTCAGGACTACGCCGTTCCTTGTCGTTTGAGAACGTCAAGACCGGTTTCCGTTTCATGAAAAGTGTTGTCCGCGTCCGAAAACTTCTGCGTGACTTCCAACCGGATATCGTTGTCGGAACAGGTGGTTTTGTCTGCGGTCCCGTCCTCTATACAGCAGCGAAGATGGGGTATAAGACGTTGGTCCATGAACAAAACAGCTTACCTGGAATCACCAACAAATTCTTGGCGCGTTATGTCGACCGGGTGGCACTATCCTTTAAAGGGTCTGGTCATCATTTCGGGAAAAACGAAGGGAAAACGATTCTAATCGGAAATCCCCGGGCTTCGGAAGTTGCGATGTTGCAAATCGATCCAATCGAAGAAAAACAAAAATATGGTTTTGATCAGGATCGCCCCCTGATTGTCGTGTACGGCGGCAGCCGAGGTGCGCCGGCCATCAATAAAGCAGTCGTCGAGATGATTCCCAAGTTGACAGCAACTGACTGGTCGTTATTGTTCGTCACCGGCCAGGTCCACTATGAAGACATTCAGACGCAGTTAGGAACATTACCGGACCGGATTCAATTGCGTCCATTCATTTACGATTTGCCGTTGATATTAAAAGCGAGTCAACTGGTCATCTCGCGTTCCGGAGCAAGTACGTTAGCTGAATTGACGACGCTCGGTTTACCGAGTATCTTGATTCCAAGTCCATACGTGACGGAAAATCATCAGGAAGTGAACGCATCATCACTCGTCGAGACAGGTGCGAGTCTTTTGATCCGTGAATCCGAATTGACGGGAGACCGATTGTTCGAGGCGTGTACGAAGGCGATTGCCGATCAAGCCAACATGTCAAAAGCATCGCTCGCACTCGGCATGCCAAATGCGGCAAGTGATTTGGTCGATGAATTATCACGGTTGATTCAGCAAAATAACTAAAGCATTGCAGGAATAGACCGATAAGGTACTGAAATTAAACATAATGGAGGGAGAGGCTTACGTGAAGGAACAACAACCGGCAAGCCAGCCGAAGATGGATACGACTGTCCGCAGCTTAGAAGATAAAATTCCATATGTCCGTGAGCAGCGTCGGAAAAAGGCGAACCGGCGTTTAATCTATGTCCTCATCCTGATCGGTCTATTGATTGGTGTCGTCTTCTATCTTCAATCGAGTTTCTCGCGTGTCGCGACGTTTGACGTCACCGGCACCGTGAACGTCAAGAAGGAAAACATCATTCAAGCCTCACGTATTAAGGTGAAGGAGACACATGCTTTCAATGTGTCGGAAGAAGCCGTGTTGGAACGGATTGAAAATGTCCCGGGTATACGCGAAGCGACGATGAAAAAAACGTTTTTACATCATTATGAAGTTGACGTCGTCGAAGAAAAAGAGATTGCGTATGCCAAAGATAAACCGGGCGCCCGGATCGTCTTAGCGGATGGAACGATTATTCCCGGAAAATCGAAGGAAGAATTGTTTGATGCTCCGATTCTAACAGGATTTACGGATCAGTCCCTGGAACGTCTGACAAAGGAACTTGTCAAAATCGAGCCGAAAGTCCGGAGCCGGATTTCGGAAATCGTAGCCAATGACCAGACGGACAAGGGGGGATTGAAGTTATTCATGACAGACGGAAATACCGTCTTATTGAGTACATCGGCTTTTTCTAACTCGTTGAATGAATATGTCAAGGTGATTTCCGCTTTACCGAAAGGAAAGACCGGAACAATCACCATTGATGGAGGAATCTATTTCAAACCATATAAAGGTAAAAAATAGAAAATAACATCAAGGATTAGATGGGTTTGACAAACGTTTGTTTTCATTAGTAGGAAAGCGGACACATCGTCATCAAATCGTAATCTATTAGATGGGTAAGTTAGACAATAACTTCTTTTCGTGAGGTTTTTTATAGTGTAGACTTAAACGAGAAGAAGATTGTCTCGATTCCTGTAAATATAAACAGGGACGATAGGATTAGTATTATGAAAGTGGAGGTGTCACTCCCATGGAAACGAAAGGTACGATTGCCGCACTAGATATTGGGACATCGGAAGTGAAACTCATCGTCGGTGAACTTCTAGGTGGAACACTGAATGTCTTAGCGGAAGGGTCTGCACCATCTGCAGGCGTCAAGCGAGGTGTCATCGTCGACATCGATCAAACAGTAAATGCCATTAAACAAGCGGTTGCAGAAGTGGAGCGCACACTCGGCGAACCAATTGGTGAAGTATATGTAGCAATTTCCGGTGAACACATCCAAGTCAAGGATTGCCAAGGGATGACATCAATCAAAGGGGAAGACAACGAAATCACAGATGACGACGTGAAAGATGTTCTTCACTCAGCCATGGTGATGCGGATTCCAAACGAATTGAGTGTTGTCGATGTGTTACCTAAAACGTTTACTGTCGATCAGCAGACGGAGATCACGGATCCACGTGGCATGATCGGTTATCGTTTAGAAGTGACAGGGAAGCTGATTATCGGAGCGAAGACGATTCTACATAGCATCAAACGTTCCATCGAACGGGCTGGTTTAGAACTTGCGGGGTATGTGCTGGAAAGTTTAGCCGTCTCACGAATCGCAGCTTCGATTGATGAGTTAGAACTGGGTGTCGGGATCGTTGATATCGGACATGAAACGACCACTCTTTCGATTTACGAAAAAAACGATCTAGTTTACTCAACGACACTTGCGTACGGTGGAGATCATCTGACACGCGATTTGACGTATAAAATGAATTGTAAATATCAAGATGCGAAACTAGCCAAAGAAGAATACGGTGTCGCATTAGAAGCATTGGGTGACCCGGAAGAGAAAGTCTCGTACGTGACAATCAACGGGGAACACCGTTTCGAACCACAGACGGAGATTGGCTTTGTCCTGGAAGCCCGTCTGGAAGAGATTTTTGAGATGATTCAGAAGCGAATGACACAGGCTGGGTATCCACAAATGAACAGTGGAATCATTCTTTGTGGTGGCAGTTCTTCCCTACCAGGAATTGACCAGCTCGGTAAGCGAATCTTTAAACAAAGCGTGAATGTGTATCAACCAGCCAGCTTAGGGATTCGTCATCCGAAGTATGCTGTCGCTGCTGGAATGTTACGATATGTTTTATCACGCAGTGCCGTTTCGAAGTCAGGATTTGACCGTGCGGACGAAAAGGGAGTAGCCGCACAAGGCCGTGAGCAAGAGGAGTTACTTGCACACCCTTCCCAACCTTCAGTACGCGAAGAGCGACCACAGAAGGAACAGCCTCCAAAAGAGCGAAAGTCATTCAGCAGTTTCTTTGAGAAGTTTTTCGGCTAAATAAAAAATTATCAGTAAAAAAATAGGGGGCCCCTTTTATGTTGCATTTTGATGAAATGATGGACCAAGTAGCTAAAATCAAAGTCATCGGAGTAGGCGGCGGTGGATCTAACGCTGTCAACCGAATGATCGAACATGGTGTCCAAGGCGTAGAATTCATCGCTGTCAACACGGATGCACAAGCATTAAACATGTCACAGGCAGATGTAAAACTTCAACTCGGAGCAAAACTGACACGTGGTCTTGGTGCCGGAGCAAATCCGGAAATCGGTAAAAAAGCTGCCGAAGAAAGCCGCGAACAGTTGACAGAAATTTTATCTGGTGCCGATATGGTTTTCGTAACGGCAGGAATGGGTGGAGGCACCGGAACAGGTGCTGCACCGGTCATCGCAGAAATCTCTAAAGAAATCGGCGCATTGACAGTAGGTGTCGTCACAAAACCTTTCATGTTCGAAGGCCGTAAACGGATGCAACATGCTGTTTCAGGTGTTCAGAACTTTAAAGAAAAAGTCGATACACTCATCGTCATCCCGAATGATAAATTGCTTGAAATCGTCGATCGTAATACGCCGATGCTTGAAGCCTTCAAAGAAGCCGATAACGTTCTTCGTCAAGGGGTACAAGGGATTACGGATTTAATCGCCGTTCCTGGTCTCATCAACTTGGATTTCGCGGATGTTAAAACGATCATGACGGAAAAAGGCTCAGCATTGATGGGTGTTGGTGTCGCAACCGGCGAACACCGTGCAACGGAAGCTGCGAAAAAAGCGATCTCAAGTCCATTGCTTGAAACATCGATCGAAGGGGCAAAAGGCGTCCTGATGAACATTACCGGTAGTGCGAACTTGAGCCTTTACGAAGTAACGGAAGCGGCTCAAATCGTTCAAAGCGCTGCGGATGAAGAAGTTAACTTAATCTTCGGATCAGTCATCAATGACAACTTGGAAGACGAAATCATTGTTACGGTCATCGCAACGGAATTCGAAAACGAACCACTCGATTTTGAAATCCCATCAGCACAAGAGATGATGAAAAACTTGCTTAAGAAAAAGCAAGCGGCACCATCACCGGTAGCTGAAGAACCTAAACCGCAAGTCGAAGAGACACCTAGTAGCTCGAACCAAGAATCAGCAAAAGGGTCAGATGTTGAAGAGACGATGGATATTCCTTCTTTCCTTCGCCGGAATAATCGTTAATCCGATATTCCAGAGACACGACTGCTAGATCAAGAGGTGTCGCGTAAGCGACACCTCTTTTTTTAAAAAAGGATGGGATGAAATGTTTGGTCAATGGATAAAATGGGATACGCCGACAGGTACTGTTCGCGCAGCGTTTACGACAAAATTTTCAGCACCTCACGGCAAGGGCAACTTAGGACTTCATGTCAAGGATGATCCGGAAGGGGTCATCAAAAATCGTGAAGTCATCGTCCGACAACTGGATTTAGCTTTGGAAAACTCTGTTTGGGCTGAACAAGTGCACGGCAATCACGTAGAACAAGTAACAACACTCGAGTCCGGTCGTGGAGCTTCTGATTACGAAACGGCAATCAAGGGTACAGACGGACTGGTGACAACGGATTCAAACGTCTTATTGATGATGCTGTTTGCTGACTGTGTACCGCTCCTGTTCTGTGATCCGCGGACCGGTATCATTGCAAATGTTCACGCCGGTTGGCGCGGAACGGTCGCTAACATCGTCGAAGCAACTCTTACAAAGATGGAACAAGCCGGTGCCGAACGGTCTTCTATTCAGATGGTCATCGGACCCTCGATTCGCGAATGTTGTTATGAAGTCGATGGACCGGTCCTTGAAGCGGTAGATCAACTTGGTCTTGAAGAATCTCCTTACATCAAGAAAGAAGACGGGAAAGCCATGTTATCACTTCAAAAAACGAATGCTATGTTAGCCGAACGCAGTGGTGTCGGCGATGTGCTCGATACAGGAATCTGTACGAACTGTCAGGCAGAAGACTATTTCTCCTATCGTCACGGAGATCATGGTGGACGGTTTGCCAGTTTGATTGTAAAGGAGTCTCTCGATGTCAATTTCTGAAAATGTACAACATGTCCGACAAAACATGAAACAGGCCTATGAAAAGACTGATCAAAAAAAGCAGGTACAATTGATCGGCGTGACGAAATCAGTGTCAAGTGAAGTGGCAGCCGAACTACTCGCTTCAGGGATAACGGCACTTGGTGAGAATCGTCCGGAAGGGTTGACCGACAAACAAACGGTCTTAGGACGCGAGGCCTGTGAGTGGCACTTCATTGGAACGTTACAGACCCGTAAAGTCCGGCAAATCATTGATCGGATTGATGTGTTGCATTCCTTGGACCGGCTGCATTTGGCGGAAGAAATCAACAAACGTGCGAAACGTCCCGTCGATTGTTTTGTTCAAGTCAACGTCTCCGGGGAAGAATCAAAGCAAGGAATTGATCCGGAAGATGTCCATTCATTTTTGCATGAAGTCGGACAATATCCGATGGTCCGCGTCATCGGTTTGATGACGATGGCACCATTGACGGAGGACGAGCAAGTACTGCGTTCAGTCTTTCATTCGCTGCGTGTGTTGCGGGATGAAGTGGCTTCCCGCCATCTACCGCACGCACCATGCACGGAGTTATCAATGGGTATGTCATCAGATTATCAGATTGCCATTGAAGAAGGTGCGACATACGTCCGAATCGGAACGACGTTAGTCCAATCATAAATTGTCTAGATATGTGAAAGGAGAATCGATATGGGATTCAAATCAAAAATGCAAAATCTATTTCTCGGTAACACAGACGATTTAGATGAACTCGAATATGAAAATGATGCTACAATAAATAAAGGTAGAGGTGCATCACAGCAAGAATACGACGAGTACTACGAGGAATCTACCCCGAGTGTTACTCAAAAGGAGGACCCTGTGAGACAATCGAACATCGTACCCATTCATACAAAAAAGACAAAATCACAAGTCATTCTCAGTGAACCGCGTGTGTTTAATGAAGCGCAGGAAATTGGAGAACATCTTCGCCAAAATCGTGCTGTCATCGTTAACATGCAACGGATGTCTAAAGATCAATCACGCCAAATGATCAATTTCTTGTCAGGTGTCGTGTTTGCCCTTGATGGAACGATTACGACAATCAGTCAAAATACACTCCTCTGTGTTCCGAACAACGTCGAGCTGGCCGGAAGTATTTCAAATCTGCTCGGTGAAGATGATATCAACCATAAGGGGTGGTAAGCATGGATTCGCAAGTCATGTACGCAATCGGTCGTACACTCAGCACGTTACTTCAATACTACAGCTACGTCATGATTGCCTATATTTTATTATCGTGGTTCCCAAACGCACGTGAATCACGATTCGGTCAAGTTCTCGCTATGTTAGTTGAACCTTTCCTCGCGCCGTTCCGACGGATTATCCCGCCCATCGGAGGTATGCTTGACATTTCACCTATCGTTGCCTTTCTTGTGCTTAATCTCGCACAGTCGGGTATTCGAGCAATCTTCCTGTAATGAGTGTTTATGATCATTATCGCGGACATGAGCGGGAGTTCGTCGATCTTGTCTTGAATTGGATCGACCATGTCGAAGCGACCTATACGTTTAAAGTGACAGATTTTCTGGATCCGCGTGAACAACAAATTACCCGAGAACTCGTCGGAACAAAATGTGCCCTCTTTTTTGAGGGCGGTTTTGAAGGCGCCGAACGACAGCGTGCGCTGATTGCCCCTGATTATTATGAGCTTGATGCCAACGATTTTGATATCGCCATTTATCGTATCCATTATCCCACAAAATTCGTGGAGCTCTCGCATCGCCAGGTGACAGGCACATTGCTGAATGTCGGATTAAAGCGAGGGAAATTCGGTGACGTCGTCATTCAAGATCAAGTCGTCCAATTTGCCGTTGCGAAAGAAGTAGCTTCTTATATCGAAGCAAATGTCGATCGTGCGGGAAAAACGAAGATTCGGTTGTCGCTCGTGGATTCAGAAGAACAGTTGAAGATTAAGGATCAAGAATGGCAAGAAGAACTGGGATTCGTCAGTTCACTTCGTTTTGATACGGTTGTCAGTGAAATCCTTGGTTTTTCAAGACAAAAAGCGCAAAGCCTGATTAAACAAGGTGAAAGCAAAGTGAATTATAAAATCGTTGAAGATCCAAGTTTTTTGTTAGAGGAAGGCGACCTACTGTCCCTTCGCGGAACGGGACGTGTCAAGTTAATCGCCGTACTCGGCTCGACAAAACGGGATCGGATTAAGTTGCAATACGGTCTGCTAAAAGGATAACCAACAAGCTGAGGGAGGATTTCATCATGCCATTGACGCCACTTGATATTCACAATAAGGAATTTACACGTAAGTTTCGCGGCTATGACGAAGATGAGGTCAATGAATTTCTTGATCAAGTCATCAAAGATTTTGAATTGTTGCTCCGGGAAAACCGTCAACAGCAAGAAGTCATTCACAATATGCAGTCGCGTGTCGATTACTTCAGTTCGATGGAAGAAACATTAAACAAATCCATCATCGTGGCACAAGAAGCGGCAGAAGAAGTCAAAGCCAATGCGACGAAAGAAGCGAGCTTAATCGTCAAACAAGCGGAACGGGAAGCCGAGCAATTGCAAGATGCGGCACAACGCCGAGCACAACGGACCGATTTCGAAGTCGAACAGATGCGTAAAAAAATCGAATTGTACCGGAATCGATTCAAAGTGTTGATTGACGCACAGATGGAATTGTTGACGAGCCACGACTGGGATGCATTCGATATTTCGACGCGGGGTGCGCTTGACGAGATTCCGGCAGTTGCGTATAATGACGACGATGTCATATAAGCTAAATCAATGAAAAGGACACGTCTTTTATCAGGATACTGTCAGCGAATCGGGGACTGGTGCGAGCCCGATCAGTGAATGATAAAAGATATCCCCTTTGAGTGTGGGACTGAACATATTCAGTAAGTTCCGCCGTTTCGCCTCCGTTATCAGGCTCTTAAGTGGTAATCCGTTCGTTAGGATTACTAGTAGGGTGGTACCGCGAGTTCAAGCCAAGCTCGTCCCTATCAGGGGATGAGCTTGGCTTTTTTTGTACGTAAAATATAGACAAGTGAGGGAATGCCAAATGGAATACAAAGATACGTTATTGATGATGAAAACGGAATTTTTAATGCGGGGAAACTTACCGAAACGTGAACCAGATATGCAGGCACGCTGGAACGAGATGAATCTTTATGAAGCAGTTCAAGAAAAAAATGCCGGAAAACCGACATTCATCCTGCACGACGGTCCTCCCTACGCAAACGGAGACATCCATATGGGACACGGATTGAACAAAGTCTTAAAAGACATCGTCGTCCGTTATAAATCAATGAACGGATTCCGCTCTCCGTATGTACCGGGTTGGGACACACACGGACTTCCGATCGAGACGGCTCTTCAAAAAGCGGGTGTCGACCGTAAATCAATGTCGGTCGCGGAATTCCGTGAGCTGTGTGCGAAGTATGCGCTCGAACAGGTCGATCATCAACGTGAACAATTCAAGCGTCTTGGTGTTCTCGGTGACTATGACAATCCATACATCACGTTACAACCGGAATTCGAAGCCGCACAAATTCGTCTGTTCGGCGATATGGCCAATAAAGGTTACATCTATAAAGGGAAAAAACCGGTGTACTGGTCGCCGTCATCAGAATCTGCTTTGGCAGAAGCCGAAATCGAATACCAGGATAAACGTTCTGCTGCCATCTACGTAGCGTTCCAAGTCATGGATGGAAAAAATATCCTGGAGTCGACGGATCATTTCGTCATCTGGACGACGACACCTTGGACGATTCCGGCAAACCTCGGAATCTCAGTCAGTGGTGAGTTGACATATGCACGCATCGAACACGAAGGAAAAGGCTATATCGTAGCTGAGACCCTCGTACCGGAAGTGATCGAAGCACTCGGCTGGGAAAATGCGACGGTTGGTCGTGTCTTTAACGGGGCAGACTTTGAGTACATCAAAGCGAAACACCCGCTCTATGACCGGGAATCACTTGTCATGCTCGGCGATCACGTCACGGCAGAAGCGACGGGTGTCGTTCATACAGCACCCGGACACGGGGAAGATGACTTCAGAATCGGTCAAGCGTACGGTTTGGATGTGCTTTGTCCGGTTGACGATAAAGGTGTCATGACGGCAGAAGCTCCTGGTTTTGAAGGGTTGTTCTATGAAGATGCCAACAAAGAAATCGGTGTGGCATTGGAAGAAGCCGGTGCTTTATTAAAACTGTCATTCATCAAACACTCGTATCCGCATGACTGGCGGACGAAAAAACCGGTGATTTTCCGGGCGACACCCCAGTGGTTCGCTTCAATTAAAGATTTCCGGGCAGAAATCCTCGATGAGATCAAAGGCGTTCAATGGGTACCGGAGTGGGGTGAAACCCGTCTTCACAATATGTTCAAAGACCGTGGGGACTGGGTCATTTCCCGTCAACGCGCATGGGGTGTCCCGTTGCCAATCTTCTATGCGGAAGACGGTACGGAAATCGTCACACCGGAAACAATCGACCATATCGCGAACCTGTTTGCGGCACACGGATCAAACGTCTGGTATGAGCGGGAAGCCGTTGATTTGTTACCGGAAGGATTTACGCATCCGGCAAGCCCGAACGGGATCTTCAAAAAAGAAACGGATATCATGGATGTCTGGTTCGATTCTGGATCATCTCATGCCGGTGTTCTTGCGACACGTCCGGAACTCGAGCGTCCAGCTGACTTGTATCTAGAAGGTTCTGACCAATACCGCGGATGGTTCAACTCGTCGCTTTCGACAGCTGTCGCAACGACAGGGAAAGCCCCTTATAAAGCGGTCGTCAGTCACGGATTCGTCCTTGACGGTCAAGGGCGGAAGATGTCGAAATCAATCGGAAATACGATTGCCCCGATCCAAATCATGCAACAATTCGGAGCGGAAATCCTTCGTCTTTGGGTCGCTTCTGTCGACTATCAATCGGACGTCCGGGCTTCAATGGACAACTTCAAACAAGTTTCGGAATCATACCGGAAAATCCGGAATACGGTCCGGTTCCTGCTTGGTAACCTGGATCAGTTCGATCATACGGCGCATCGTGTTGCCTTTGCCGACTTACCGGAATCGGATCGCTTCATGCGGACGAAACTGGATCAACTCGTCGGTAAAGTAAAAGCGGCGTATGACGCGTATGACTTTATGGCGGTCTATCAGTTGTTGCATAACTTCTGTGTCCTTGACTTGTCTTCGTTCTATCTCGATTACACGAAGGATATCTTGTACATCGAAAAAGCAGATGCACCAGCGCGTCGTGCCGTTCAAACGGTCATGTACGATACGGTCGTCACATTGTTACAACTGATGGCACCGGTCTTACCGCATACAGCAGACGAAGCATGGGAATTCGTTCCTGGCGTCGAGACGGCAAGCATCTTCTTGACAGATCTTCCGGAAGCACTGGAAGTGACAGAAGAAGGCCTTGCGTTGATTGCGAAATGGAACAGTTTCCTCGTCTTCCGTGATGATGTCTTGAAAGCGCTCGAAGAAGCACGCGCCGAGAAACTGGTCGGGAAAACGCTCGAAGCGAAACTGGAACTGGCACCAAATGACGAAACGAAAGCATTGCTTGCGACGATCGATCATCTTGAGCAGTTGTTGCAGGTTTCACAGATTGAGTTCGTCGCTTCGGCGGAGAAATCATACGGGACAACAGGCATCACCGTTCTGAAAGCGGACGGCGAAAAATGTGAACGCTGTTGGACATATTCGACGGAGCTTGGACAAGATCCGGCTCATCCGACACTTTGCCCACGTTGTACTGAAGTCGTCAATTCTTTATAATGAATCAGGGAGGGGCAGCTACGGCGACTTCGTAGCGGTCCCTCATTATTTTTGGATGTGGAGGAAAAAAGAATGTGGCTTTACTTAGCGATTGCTGCTGTACTCGTCGGAGTGGATCAATTGACGAAATGGATCGTCGTCCAACAGATGACGATTGGTCAAGCGATTGAGATCATTCCCAATTTCTTTTATTTAAATTCATACCGGAATCGTGGCGCTGCCTGGGGGATGCTTGAAGGGAAGTTTGGCTTTTTCTTCGTCATCACGCTGGTCGTCGTCATTGGGCTGATTTATTTTCTTTACAAAGAAGGCACAAAAAACAAAGTATTTGCTTGGAGCGTCGCCTTATTACTCGGCGGAGCGGTCGGGAATTTCATCGACCGGATGGCACGTGGAGAAGTCGTCGACTTTTTTCATTTTTATCCGTTCGGGTATAATTTCCCGATATTTAATGTGGCAGACGTCAGTTTGACGTTTGGGGTTATTCTGATGCTGATCAGCGTCATGTTTGAAGAGCGTTTGACTAAGAAGGGAACGATTGATTAAATGAATGAACAAAATGAATGGGCTGTTAAAGCCAATGGTGCTACCGGTCGAATTGATAAATGGTTAGCGGAACAACAAGACTGGTCCCGGTCACAAGTCCAGGACTGGTTAAAAGCGGGACACGTCGAAGTCGACGGACGAATCGTCAAACCGAACTATAAGATGTCGGGTACGGAAGAGATTCTCGTCCGGATTCCGGAAGCCGTGGAGCTGGAAGTGTTACCGGAAGATATCCCGCTGGATGTCGTGTATGAAGACAGTGATGTCATCGTCATCAACAAGCCAAAAGGGATGGTCGTACATCCGGCAGCAGGGCACGTATCCGGAACACTCGTCAATGCCTTGCTCCATCACTGCCAGGATTTGTCCGGCATCAACGGCGTCAAACGTCCAGGCATCGTCCACCGAATCGATAAAGATACATCCGGTCTCCTGATGGTCGCTAAAAATGATTTGGCACATGAATCCCTGGCACAACAACTAAAAGACAAGACGACAGAGCGTCTGTACATCGCGCTTGTCCACGGCGAGATTCCGCATGAACTGGGAACGATCGAAGCACCGGTCGGCCGTGACAAAAATGACCGTCAACGGATGACGGTGACGGATAAAAACTCGAAAGCGGCTGTGACGCATTTCCGTGTCCTTGACCGTTACGAAGGGTTCACTGTCGTTGAATGTAAGCTCGAGACAGGACGGACGCACCAGATTCGTGTCCACATGCGTTACATCGGTTTCCCGCTCGCCGGAGATCCGAAATACGGACCACGGAAAACGATGAAAATGAACGGTCAAGCGCTTCATGCGGCTGTTCTTGGATTCAAGCATCCGCGGACTGGGGAAATGTTACATTTCGAGGCACCGTTACCGGAAGAGATGACGTTCGAGATCAGTCAGTTGAAAAAACTTGAATTAGAGTCTTGACGTTTTTCTAATAAAACGGTAGAGTATCACCTAGAGAGCGATGCGAGACATCTGCCTCACACAACCGGTCGTCCGCGTTGACGATCCTACCCATAGCACACCTTTAAACGAGTCCGGAGAGGCTACGAAAGGGAGACACTTCATTTGTGTAGATACGTGTAGCGTGAGCTGCCCACACTTATTGTCTTCAACAACCTCCTGCGACTTCACGCAGGAGGTTTTTTTGCAGAAAGGAGCAAGTAATGAAACCATCCGTCATTTTAGATGAAGCCGCAATCAGTCGGGCATTGACACGCATCGCCCATGAAATCATCGAACGCAACAAAGGAATTGATCAACTGATGATCGTCGGTATCAAGACACGGGGCGAGACACTGGCCCGCCGTCTGGCCCGCCGGATCGAAGAGATTGAAGGCAAGCCGGTCCTGCTTGGTGTCGTGGACATCTCGATGTACCGGGATGACTTATCGAAAAAAAGTCTTGAGCCGGAAATCAAAGGCACGGACATGCCGGAGACGGTGACCGGAAAAATCATCGTCCTGGTGGATGACGTCCTATACACCGGACGCACCGTCCGCGCTGCGATGGATGCGCTCGTTGATCACGGTCGCCCGAGTATGATTCAACTCGCTGTCCTCGTCGACCGGGGACACCGGGAACTGCCGATCCGACCGGATTTCATCGGGAAGAATGTCCCGACATCACGCGAAGAACAAGTTGTCGTCGCCTTATCTGAAGTCGATGACGCCGATCAAGTATTTATCAAACGTTAAACACAAATACCTTTAACGTGGTCCAGAGAGACCAGAAAGGGAGTTATCCTTATGAAAACCCACACAGCGATTTTGGATGTACAAGAACGGCCAAAACACCCCCTGCAGTGGCTGATGCTCAGCCTCCAACATGTCTTCGCGATGTTTGGTGCGACGGTCCTGGTTCCGCTATTAACGGGATTAAACACATCCGTCGCCCTCGTCGCAAGCGGAGTCGGCACCTTGATTTTCCTCGCCGTCACACGCTTTAAAGTCCCGACGTACTTAGGTTCAAGTTTTGCGTATATCGTCCCGATCATCGCTGTCAGTGAACGCTGGGGAGTGGAAGATGCCCTTGTCGGCGGCATGGTAGCCGGGCTGGTCTACGGCATCGTTTCCCTCATCATCACATATACGGGAGTCGGTTGGCTGATGAAACTCTTGCCGCCGGTCGTCATCGGACCTGTCATCATGGTCATCGGATTATCGCTTGCGCCGACAGCTGTCAACATGGCGATGAACGGAGCGGACGGAAAGTACAGCGGGACCTTCCTCCTCGTCGCCTTGACGACACTCGCCGTGACGTTGCTTGCCATGACGTATTTCAAAGGCATGTGGAGTACGGTGCCGATCCTGTTCGGTATCTTGACAGGCTATCTGGTCGCTGTTGCGGCGGGAATCGTTGATTTCACTTCACTGAAACAGGCGAGCTTTTTCCAAATTCCGAACTTTACGGTACCGTTCCTGGATTACTCACCAACCTTGAACTGGGCAGCACTTGCACTCATCGTCCCGGTCACACTCGTCACGTTGACAGAACACATCGGAGAGCAAAAAGTGACATCACGGATTATCGGGCGCGAGACGCTTCTTGATCCGGGGATGCACCGGACGGTTCTCGGAGACGGACTGGCGAAGACAATCGCTTCGATGCTCGGCGGTCCGCCGGTGACGACATACGGTGAAAACAACGGTGTCATGGCCATTACCCGCGTCTACAGCGTCTTTGTCCTCGGAGGCGCAGCCGTTCTTGCCATCAGCTTCGGATTCCTCGGCTATGTCGAAGGATTCATCAAAACGATTCCGACACCTGTCATGGGCGGCATCAGCATCCTGCTGTTTGGAGTCATCGCTTCGAACGGTTTGCGGACTCTGGTCGAAAGTAAAGTCGATCTTGCGGATAAACGCAATCTGACGATCACTGCCGTCATCCTGGTCATCGGAATCGGCGGGGCTGCTTTGAAAATCGGTAACTTCTCGTTAGAAGGCATGGCACTGGCGACGATTCTAGGAGTCCTTTTGAATCTGATCTTGCCGAAAACGAGTACCGAAGTGGCAGAACAAGAACAAGAATCACCACAACCGAAACGAGCAGCTAACGACTTTTAAGACGTTCCAGAGAGAACGATAAAGTGGAGGCCCTTCAGAAACAGATGGCGACATCTGTCTTCTTCAGCGCACCTTCACATCAGAAGGTGCGCTTTTTTGCGGCCCAAAGGAGAGAAGAACATGCAGACACGACAACGGATTGCCCATTTTACAAGTCTTGACGAGCTGTCGACAACTGAAATCGAACGATTGATAAAGCGGGGACTGGAATTGAAACAAGGCGCACCCGCCCGGCCATTGCCGAAGAAAACCGTCGCTAACTTATTTTTCGAACATTCGACCCGGACCAAATGTTCGTTTGACATGGCAGAATATCATCTCGGATTGCACGTCCTGCCATTCGAAACAGCGACCTCATCCGTTCAAAAAGGTGAAACGTTACTGGATACATGTAAGACGTTACAGGCGATTGGCGTCGATGCGCTCGTCATCCGTCACGGAGAGACCGGTTATTACGAACCACTGCAACACCATCTGGCGATTCCAATCATTAATGCCGGAGACGGTAGCGGACAGCATCCCTCACAATCCTTACTGGATTTGATGACCATGTACGAGACATACGGTGATGTCAGCGGGAAAACGATCGTCATCTGCGGGGATCTCCGGCATAGCCGGGTGGCCCGCTCCAATGCACACGTCTTACAGCGGTTGGGAGCGACCGTCATCGGTTCCGGACCGAGGGAATGGTTCGATGAAACGATGGGAATCACTTACCGGGAGATGGATGAGGCAGTAGCCACGAGTGATATCATCATGCTGCTCCGGGTTCAGCATGAACGGCATGCGGATAAGCAGTCGTTTGCAACAGATGAGTATCACGAACGGTACGGTTTAACGGGGAAACGGATGAACCGGATTCGGCCGGATGCGATTGTGTTACATCCCGCACCGGTCAACCGCGGCGTTGAAATTGCCGAAGAACTGGTTGAACATCCGCAATCACGTATCTTTGATCAGATGACGAACGGTGTGTTTGCGCGAATGGCGATTTTAGAACGGGCGTTTGAGACAGAAACGACAAAGGAGACGATATAAGATGGCAATCCGAATTGATCATGCGACATGGTATAAAAATGGGGAACGGCAAGAGTCGAGCATTCGCATCGAAAATGGAATCTTTACGGAACTCGATGCGACACCGATTGAAACGGATCAGGTGATTGACGCTAAAGATTATTTGGTTGCACCGGGATTTGTCGATATTCATGTTCATTTACGCGAACCGGGCGGCGAACATAAGGAGACGATCGCGACGGGAACGGCAGCAGCGGCAGCAGGCGGATTTACGACGATTTGTCCGATGCCGAACACGCGACCGGTTCCGGATGACCGGGAGACGCTGGATGCGCTCTTTAAAAAGATTGAAGAAACGGCATCTGTCCGTGTTTTCCCTTATGCGGCGATTTCAAAAAATCAGCTAGGGCAGGAACTCGTCGCATTTGAACAACTGACCGATGCCTTCGCTTTCACGGATGACGGAGTCGGTGTCCAAAGTGCCGCTGTCATGCGGGAAGCGATGACACGCGCCGCCGCCGTCAATAAAAGTATCATCGCCCATTGTGAAGATGATTCGCTAAAGGCAGGTTGTGTCCATGAAGGAGCGTACAGTGCACGCGAAAAGTTACAGGGAATTCCGTCACTGGCCGAAAGCATTCATATCGCGCGGGATGTCTTGATTGCAGAAGCGACCGGCTGTCATTATCATGTCTGCCATGTCTCGACGAAGGAATCCGTCCGGGTGATCCGGGATGCAAAACGGGCAGGAATTCGGGTGACGGCGGAAGTCACGCCCCATCATCTGGTGTTAACGGAAGACGATATCGTCGGACGCGATCCAAACTTCAAGATGAATCCACCACTTCGGAGCGAAGCGGATCGTCAAGCATTGCTGGAAGGTTTACTGGACGGGACGATTGATTGTATCGCAACGGACCATGCCCCGCATGCAGCAGAGGAAAAAGCACTCGGCATCGAGCGGGCCCCGTTCGGAATTACAGGATTTGAGACGGCATTTCCGTTGCTGTATACGAAGCTGGTCGAACCGGGCATCGTCACGCTTGCCCAGTTGCTCGATTGGCTGTCACGTAAACCGGCTGATTTGTTTGACTTGCCATTTGGACGAATCGAAGTCGGTGCACCTGCCGATCTTGTCCTACTCGATCTAACGACAGTCCGGACGGTTCAACCGGATCAGTTTTTCTCGAAAGGGAAAAACACACCATTTAGTGGAGAACGGCTAACGGGCTATCCGGTCTTGACGCTCGTCGGTGGAGAAATTGTATTCAAGGGGGAAATGACACATGTCTAAACGGACGTTGATTTTAGAAGATGGAATGGTGTTTGAAGGAGAAGCATTTGGTTCAAGCGAGGTGACGATGGGGGAAGTGGTCTTCCAAACAGGCATGACCGGGTATCAAGAGATGTTATCCGATCCTTCCTACTGTGATCAAATGATCGTCTTAACCAATCCGTTGATCGGCAACTACGGCATGAACCGCGATGACTATGAAACGACCCGTCCGCTTGCGAAAGCACTGATCGTCCGGGAAGTCTGTCATACACCATCAAACTTCCGCTCCCAGACGTCACTTGCAACGGCTCTAGAGGAATTCAACATTCCCGGTTTAACGGGAATCGATACCCGTCAGTTAACCCGACACCTGCGTTCAAAAGGAGTCATGCGGGGACTCCTCGTCGATGGAGCGTACGAGTTGTCCGAGCAACTGGAACGGATTCAACAGATGACGCTTGCGACCGATCAGGTCAAACGAGCTTCGACGGAACGCGCCTATGTCATCCCGGGTGCCGGTCCACGGATCGTCTTGGTTGATTTCGGTGCCAAACTCGGGATTATCCGGGAGCTTGTCCGACGCGGATGTGAAGTCGTCGTCGTCCCGCACGACGTGACGGCGAAGGATGTCTTGCGTTACGTACCGGACGGTGTCATGTTATCGAACGGTCCCGGAAATCCAAAAGATGTTCCGACCGCGATTCCCTTAATTCAGGAACTGACCGGTCAAGTCGTCATCTTTGGCATCTGTCTTGGTCATCAATTGATTGCCTTGGCGCATGGAGCAGATACGTTTAAATTACCGTTCGGTCACCGCGGAGCAAACCACCCGGTCGAAGATCTTCAAACGGGACAAGTCAGTATCACGTCACAAAATCATGGTTACGCTGTCGAGGAACAGTCGCTGGTCGGATTGAATCTCAAACTGACGCACCGGGCGATCAATGATGGGACCGTTGAAGGAATCCGGCATACGATCCACCCCGTCTTTTCCGTTCAGTATCATCCTGAAGCTTCTCCCGGACCAATGGATGCCAATGATTTATTTGATCAATTTTTAACAGAAATCACGAACCAACAGGAGGTCTCTCATGCCTAAACGTCAAGATATTCAAAAGATTCTCGTTATCGGATCCGGTCCAATCGTCATCGGACAAGCGGCGGAATTTGATTATGCCGGAACACAAGCCTGCCAAGCCTTAAAAGAGGAAGGGTACGAAGTCGTTCTCGTTAACTCCAATCCGGCGACCATCATGACGGATCCGACAGTAGCCGACCGCGTGTACATTGAACCGTTACAAGCAGAGTTTGTTTCCCGGATTATCCGGAAAGAACGTCCCGATGCGTTACTCGCGACTCTCGGCGGACAAACGGGTCTGAATCTTGCTGTTGAACTGGATCGACTGGGTGTTCTTGCGGAATACGGCGTCGAGCTGCTCGGAACGAAGCTGACGGCAATCGAGGAAGCGGAAGATCGTGATTTGTTCAGAAAATTGATGTTTAGACTTGGGCACGGTGTTCCGGAAAGTGAGATCGTGCATACGGTCGAAGAAGCCGAGGACTTTTGTGCGAAAATCGGTCTTCCAATCATTATTCGACCGGCATATACGCTTGGAGGAACCGGTGGCGGCATCGCTGAAACGATGGATGAGTTCATCCGGATTGTCGAAGGCGGACTGAAAGCCAGTCCAGCGACACAGGTTTTACTTGAGAAATCCATCGCCGGGATGAAAGAAGTCGAATTTGAAGTCATGCGTGACGCGACGAACCAGGCAATCATCGTCTGTGCGATGGAAAACTTTGATCCGGTTGGTGTCCACACGGGTGATTCGATTGTCTTTGCCCCGACACAAACGTTATCCGACCGCGATTATCAGATGATGCGTAATGTATCGCTCGATATCATTCGTGCACTCGGGATCGAAGGCGGGTGCAATATTCAATTCGCACTCGATCCGGTCAGTTTCACGTATTATGTCATCGAAGTGAATCCGCGCGTCTCCCGTTCTTCGGCACTGGCTTCGAAAGCCACAGGATATCCGATTGCTAAACTGGCCGCAAAAATCGCCGTCGGGTATGCCTTATCCGAGTTGAAGAATCCGATTACGGAAACGAGCTTTGCTTCGTTCGAACCGGCACTCGACTATGTTGTCGCCAAGATTCCACGGTGGCCGTTTGATAAGTTTGAATCAGCTGACCGGACACTTGGGACGCAGATGAAAGCGACGGGTGAAGTGATGGCCATGGGGCGGACGATGGAGGAAGCTTTGCTGAAAGCAGTCCGTTCGCTTGAAATCGGTCAATCCGATTTACACATGACACGTTTTGCTGAAATGAATGAAGCCGATCTGCACCGTCAAATCGTCAAAGCGACGGATGAACGATTGTTTGCCCTCTATGCCGGCATCGAACGTGGTTATACCGTCGAACAGCTGCACGAATGGACAAGCATCGACCGGTTATTCTTAGAAAAACTGCATCACATCCACCGAATTGAACAAGATATCGTCAAGAACGGATTGACACAGGAACGCCTGCGTCATGCCAAACGTTATGGCTTCAGTGACCAAATGCTCGCCCGGATCACGCAACAAACCGAGACAGCTGTCCGGTCTATCCGCAACGAAGCGGGACTGCATCCGGTCTATAAAATGGTTGATACGTGTGCAGCGGAATTTGCATCCGACACACCGTATTACTACGGTACGTACGAAGTTGAAAACGAAGCGGCACCAACGACACGGCCGTCGATTCTCGTCCTCGGTTCCGGACCGATCCGGATCGGGCAAGGGGTGGAGTTTGATTATGCAACGGTCCACTCGATTCAAGCGATTCGTGAAGCGGGATATGAAGCCATCATCGTCAACAATAACCCGGAGACGGTCTCAACTGACTTCTCGATTTCTGACCGGCTCTATTTTGAACCCTTGACGACGGAAGATGTCTTGGAAGTCATCCAGAATGAACAGCCGATCGGGGTCATCGTGCAATTCGGCGGACAGACGGCGATCAATTTAGCTGAATCACTGGAAGCGGAAGGGGTGAAGATTCTTGGAACGTCTCTTGAGGATCTCGACCGGGCAGAAGACCGGAAACAGTTTGAAGCAGCCCTGACACAGCTTGAAATTCCGCAACCTCCGGGAAAAACTGCCATCACGGTAGCTGAAGCGACAGACGCGGCAAGCGAACTCGGGTATCCGGTTCTCGTCCGCCCGTCGTATGTCCTTGGCGGACGCGCGATGGAGATTGTCTATGGACAACAGGAACTCGAACATTATATGAAACACGCCGTCATTGCCTCACCGGAACGTCCGGTTCTCGTCGACCGTTATTTGACCGGAATGGAACTTGAGGTGGATGCGATTTGTGACGGGGAAGATGTCGTCATTCCGGGCATCATGGAACATATTGAACGGGCCGGCGTCCACTCCGGGGATTCCATCGGCGTTTATCCGCCGCAACGTGTACCGCAAGCGATCAAGGATTTGATTGTCGATTATACGACACGGATTGCCAAAGCCTTCCGGATCAAAGGATTGCTTAATATCCAATTCGTCTTTGCAGACGGAGAACTGTATGTGCTCGAAGTCAATCCGCGGGCAAGCCGGACCGTCCCGTTCATCTCAAAAGTCACCGGCTTACCGGTTGCACGTCTGGCGACGAATGTCATCTTGGGAGATACGCTTGCGTCTTACGGATTGACGAGTGGCGTTTTACCGGAAGAAGAACTGGTCTCTGTAAAAGTACCGGTCTTCTCGTTTGCGAAGCTGAAGGAAGTCGACCCGTCGCTCGGACCGGAGATGAAATCGACCGGAGAAGTCATTGGAACGGACCGGACACTTGAAAAAGCACTTTATAAAGGGTTGCTTGCCTCCGGTATGGCGATTCCGGAACACGGCCGGGTCTTGCTGACGGTTGCCGATCAGGATAAACAGGAAATGCTCGATCTCGCCAAACGCTTTACAGCACTCGGCTTTACACTCCTCGCCACGGCGGGAACTGCCAGTGTCTTGGCGGAGAACGGTCTGCGTGTCCAAGTCGTCGGTAAGCTCGGTTCGGAACAAGGATCAATGCTCGAATGGATTGAAAAAGCGGAAGTCGAATATGTCATCAATACGATGAGTCGGGATTCGCAAGTTACGAAAGACGGCTTCATCATTCGCCGGGCAGCAGCAGAAAACAATGTCGTCTGCCTGACATCTCTTGATACAGCCGAAGCCTTGTTACGGGTCATTGAAAGTCTGTCCTTTGAAGCCAGCGCCATTCAACCGTTCGACTATATGAAAAAGGCGGTGACTCGATGATTCAACTCCTGACGGTCGTGACACGACGACAAATTGCTTCAGGCGCGACAGAATTAGTCTGTCGCCGCCCTGACGCGACGCCTATCGAACCAGGCCGGTTCATGCATTTACGGGTCGGTCCGTTATTACGTCGCCCGATCTCAATCGCTAACGTCGAAGGAGATTTAATCACGTTTTTGTTCAAGGAAATCGGTCAAGGCACAAAAGAACTGGCGCGTCTTCGGGCAGGGGATCAAATCGATGCGCTCGGTCCACTCGGAAACGGGTTTCCAGTCGAACATGTTGCGCGTGACGCCAAAATTGTGTTGGTCGGGGGAGGCATCGGGGTTCCGCCGCTTTATTATACGATGCGCCGATTGGTTGAACGGGGAATTGCCTGCGAAGCGATTTTGGGATTCGATACGGCAGACAGTGTCTTTTATGAAGACGAGTTTCGAAAACTTGGTCCGACGACCGTGACGACCATCGACGGGACAGCGGGAATCCAAGGATTCGTGACCGCCGCGCTCGACAGCAACCGGTTCGATACACTGTTCGCCTGTGGACCGGAACCGATGTTACGCTCGATTCAACAAGTTCCAATCAAACATAAGTTTTTATCGATTGAAAACCGGATGGGGTGCGGCATTGGCGCCTGTTTCGCTTGTGTCTGTCCGACACCTGACGGACATTATGTCAAAACCTGTTCCGATGGTCCGGTCTTCCGGGCAGAAGAGGTGATCCTATGAACCGTCTGCAAGTGGTCTTGCCCGGTCTGAATTTAAAAAATCCGATTATTCCGGCGTCCGGATGTTTCGGATTCGGTGAAGAGTTTGCCAAACTGTACGATTTATCGATGCTTGGCGGCATCATGATCAAAGCGGCGACCGGAGAAGAGCGGTATGGCAATCCGACGCCGCGGGTTGCAGAGAGCGATATGGGCATGCTGAATGCGATCGGGTTACAAAATCCAGGTGTCGACGGAATCATCGCAAAGAAATTACCGTTTCTCAGTCAGTTTGATACAGAAATCATTGCGAACGTGGCCGGCTCGACACCAGAAGAATATGAGGAAGTCACAAGACGGATCAGCCGGGATCCGGTCGTTAAAGCAATCGAGTTGAACATCTCCTGTCCAAACGTCAAGTCCGGCGGGTTGCAGTTCGGAACGGATCCGAAGATGGCGGCTGAGCTGACACGGCGCGTCAAAGCGGTTTCCGAAAAACCGGTCTATGTCAAATTATCTCCGAATGTCACGTCGATTGTTGAGATGGCCCAAGCAGTGGAACAGGCGGGTGCGGATGGACTGACGATGATCAATACACTTGTCGGGATGCGGATCGACGTTCGGACCGGTCAACCGATTTTGGCTAACCGGATCGGCGGATTGTCCGGACCAGCCATCAAACCGGTTGCCATTCGGATGATTAACGATGTCGCCCAAGTCGTCTCGATTCCGATCATCGGGATGGGAGGCGTCATGGAAGTGGATGATGTACTCGAGATGATTTACGCAGGCGCATCAGCGGTAGCAATTGGAACGGCAAATTTCGTGAATCCGTTCATTTGTCAGGAACTGATCACGGCATTGCCGAAACGAATGGACGAGTTAGGCATTGAACACATTTTGGACATCAGGGGGAAAGCATATGGAGCAACTTTACATCGCGCTTGATTTTGAGTCAGCCAACCAAGTTGAACGATTTTTAGAAAAATTGGCACCACACCGTCCGGCAGTCAAAATCGGGATGGAGCTGTATTATGCGGAAGGTCCCGCTTTTGTCCGGCATTTGGTCAAACAAGGACATGCTGTCTTTCTCGATTTAAAAGTCCATGATATTCCGGAAACGGCCCGGCGGACGATGCGGATCATTGGTCAACTCGGTGTTGAATTGACGAACGTCCACGCAGCAGGTGGAAAAACAATGATGCAGGCGGCCCTGGCAGGACTGCGGGAGACATCAGCCGATACACGGTTGATTGCCGTCACCCAGCTGACATCGACCGATCAAGACATGTTGACCGACCTGATGATTCCACACGCGATGGACGAGGTCGTTGCGCATTATGCCCGCGAAGCCGACCAGACCGGTCTTGACGGAGTCGTGTGTTCCGTTCTCGATACGACGCACATCAAAGCAACCTGTCGCTCCGGCTTCCAACTGGTCACGCCGGGGATCCGGCCGGACGGGACGGCTGCAAATGATCAAAAACGGATTGCGACAGTAACGGATGCACGCCGAAACGGGGCAACGGATCTCGTCATCGGACGTGCCATCACACAGGCAGAGGATCCGAAAGCCGTCTATGAAGCATTACTCTCAGAATGGAAGGGGATTAAACAATGAATCAACTGGCACAGGCATTACTTGAAATCGAGGCGGTCACGTTAGCACCGACGACACCGTATACGTGGGCAAGCGGATTACGATCGCCGATTTATTGCGATAACCGGCTGACTTTATCCAGTCCGGCCGTTCGGACGCTGATTGCCGACAAATTAGCGGAACGCATCCGTCCTTTAAACGTCGATGTCATCGCGGGGACGGCAACAGCCGGTATTCCGCATGCGGCGCTCGTCGCGGAACGACTTGGCCTTCCAATGATTTATATCCGAGGGAGTGCGAAAGGACACGGAAAAGGGAATCAGATTGAAGGACGTTTGCAAGCCGGACAACGGGTCATCGTCGTCGAAGACTTATTGTCGACGGGGATGTCTTCGATTGAAGCCACACAAGCCGTCGAAGCAGCCGGGGGAACCGTCGTCCGGATTCAAGCCATCTTCTCTTACGGCATGACACGACTGAAGGAAAACTTAACGGCGGCCGAAGTGGAAGCGGATGCGTTATTGACGTTCACAGAATTGCTGGAGACAGCTGTCGAGACGGCCTACATTTCTAAAGAAGAACGAGACGCTTTACAGACCTGGTCGGTCGATCCGGTGAAGTGGAGTGAAGCGTTCCTGGCGGTCGCAAAACAGAATTAATCACGACAGCATGAGTGAAGTGATCCGAGCATGACGGAAATGATGAGAATCATCCGTCATGCGTTCTGTTTTTTGATACACTGAAAACAAAGAAAAGGAGCTGTTTTCAGATGTTGACCCATTATCGTGATTATGAGAGCTTCAAACAGGTTGCGCTCCCGTTGCTTGAACGACGACCTGATGTTCATCAGTTGCCGCTCGGGATACTCGAACGGGGGGATGTCCCGATTTTGATGGCGATTGCAGAAGAGGGAGACCGGACGATTGTCGTCCTGCAAACAATTGAAGAACAGGCGATCCTGGCAGGGGATGTGTTTACATACGAAGGAATCCGAAAGTTATCACGGATTTTGAACTGCCCCGGATATGTCGGCGAGCAGGCAATCATTAAACCGTTGCTGGCTTCGCACAGTCCGTTTCAAATCAAGATGGATCAAGGGATTTACGCATTGACGACGGTGATTCCTCCGGTAACGCTCGACTATGAGTTCCGTCTGATCGAGGAACGATTTGCTGATCAGGCTGTTGCGTTCGGCTGGTCATTCATCCAAGAGACCGGGGCCTTACCCGCGACAGAACGCAGTCGTTTGAAAAATGAACAAACGATCCGAAAACATATTCAAGCAGATACCTTGTTTGGTCTGTTCGACGGGGAGCAGTTGCTCGCGATGGCGTCTTCCAGTCGACCAACTGCTTCCGGTGTGACGATTTCGTATGTCTTCACCCCGCAAAAACGGCGGAAACAGGGGATTGCTTCTTACTTAGTGGCCTGTTTGTCCGAGCATTTATTACAGCAATATCCGATGGTGTCATTGTATACGGACTGGTCGAATCCGACGTCGAACAAGATTTATCAGGCAGTCGGCTTTGAACTCGTCGGACGTTCGGTACAAATTACGAAACGTCCGAAATACCAATGACCGGATGACACCATGAAAAAGCAGCAGTGCTTTCCTGAATCAGGAGGAAGCCCTGCTGCTTTTGTTGTAGAAATAAGGTGTGTTAAAACGTCGCGATGATTTTTCCGCGGACGTGGCGTTCTGACAAACGTTGTAAGCCTTTGACGATGTCTGCCGCCGGAATTTCTTCCGTGACGAGCGGATCCAGTTCTTTTGCTGCAACGAGTTTTAGAAGCTCATTCGCCATATGACCAAGGTTTCGAATGGCACGGTCATCTTCGCTCGCATAAGCAGCAGCGAGTGCGACTTCATGAACGGACGGAGAGAGCGTAAACGGTTTGACGACCGATTGATCGGGTCCACCGGCGATGAAGGCCAGTTGACCGGAAAAAGCGAGGCGTCCAAAATCAGCTGTTGCTTCGTCGCGACCTACCGTGTTGAAAATTAAATCAGCACCGCGACCGTTCGTCCAGTTTCGGATGGCTTCTGTTACGTTTTCTTTTTTATAGTCGATGGCAAGATCCGCACCGAGTTTCTTGACCCAATCGTGATTTTCCGTTGAGGCCGTCGTCGCAACGGAGAGCCCAAGACGTTTGGCGAGTTGGATCCCGATTCCGCCGACACCACCCGCACCGGCATGGATGAGGATCGTTTCTTTACCGGTCGTGTTCATCTTTTGAACGATTGCTTCATAGGCGGTCATCCCGGCACACAAAATCGCCGCTGCCTCGGTGAAGCTGACAGCATCCGGAATCTTGGCCAGGGCACGGGCATCGACGACTGCATATTCCGCAAAAGCTCCGTTTTTTTGGAGGTTCGTATGGATTGCCACCCGGTCACCGGGCTCGACCTCCGTTACGTTTTCCCCCACTTGTTCGACGATACCGGTTAAATCAACACCCGGAATATGCGGGTACGTCCAAGCCGGATTCTTCGTTGCTTTGTAATCAACAGGATTTAAAGCGGCCGCTTGGACGCGAATCATGGCCTGTCCTTCACCCGGTGTGGGGGTTTCGACTTCTTCAAATGTCCATTGATTGATAGTGTCGCCTGCGTGATTTAGCCATGCTTTCATTTTAATACGCTCCTTCCGAGTAGGTCAGTTCATACGAATGGGAATACAGTTCAACGAGGTTGCCGAACGGATCTTCACAGTACACCATCCGGTACGGTTTTTCGCCCGGATAATATTCACGGATCGGCATCCGTTGTTTGCCGCCGTGCGCGACGATTTTTTCGACCATGCCTTCGATGTCCGGATCTTGAATCGCATAGTGGAAAATACCTGTTTTCCAAAATTCAAAGTTGTTGTCCGGCTGTTCATTGTTCGGGAACTCAAATAACTCGATCCCGACCCGGTCACCCGTCGCCATATGCGCAATGCGGAATTTTTCCCAGCCGGCTCCGAAGACATCCGTACACATGACACCGATCGGCGAATCGTCTTCTACGACATCGGACGGTTCCATGATGATATACCAGCCCATGACCTCCGAGTAAAACGAAATGGCTTGTTCTAAGTTTGGGACAGACAGTCCGATGTGCGAAAAATTACGTGGATACGTCATAACATCCAGCTCCTTTGCATTTTGATTTACGACAACGATAACTTACGATACACTCGACTGCATAGTACGCACTTTGAAGTAACTACCTGAAGGAGAGACGGAAACAATGACGACAGAACAATTTCCAGTCAATCGGGCGCTCGCCATCATCGGCGGGAAATGGCGTCCACAGTTATATTGCACGCTAGAAGACGGTCCGAAACGTTTTTTAGAGTTACAACGCGCAATTCCGGGTATTTCGCGTAAAGTTTTGACCGATCAGTTAAAGGAACTCGAACGGCTCGGGATGGTTGAACGGATTGAATTTGATGAAGCCGTCTTACATGTCGAGTACCGGTTGACAGACGCCGCTTATACGTTACAACCTGCGGTAAAAGGTTTATGTGCCTGGGGAGAAGGGAACTAAATCTTCTGTTGATACCATTAATCTCAGGAGGTCATTTTAGATGAAGTTGACTTATCATGGACAGTCTACTGTCACCATCGAAACGAACGGGCACCATATCGTGATTGATCCATTTTTCAGCGGTAACGATCACGCGATGACGAAGCCGGAAGATGTCAAAGCAGATTTTATCTTGCTGACGCATGCGCACGCTGATCATATGCTGGATGCAGAAGCCATCGCAAAAGCAACCGGCGCAACGATTGTCGCAACACATGAACTGGCGACTTACCTCAGCTTCAAAGGTTTGAACGTGCATCCGATGAACCTGGGCGGACAGTTCGAATTTCCGTTTGGTAAAGTCAAAATGACGCAGGCATTCCACTCTTCAAGCATCATTGACGAAGAAAAACAGACAATCACGTATATGGGGATGCCAGCCGGTTTCTTATTGACGATTGAAGACAAAGTCATTTATCATGCGGGAGATACAGCACTGTTTGGTGATATGGCGCTCTACGGTGCGCATTATGACATCGACCTCGCCTTCTTGCCGATCGGAGATAACTATACGATGGGGCCTGATGATGCGTTAGTTGCAGCAGACATGCTCCAAGCGAAAGCAGTCGTTCCGGTCCATTACGATACATTCGATTTAATCAAACAGGACGCTGAGGCATTTTGTGCGAATCTCGAAGCACAAGGGCAGACGGGGCATGCGTTAAAAATTGACGCATCGATTGAACTCTAATATATGGCGAGACCTTCCATGTGAATGTTCTTCGAACATCGAAACGGACACTTTTTCTGATGAAGCAGGAAGAGGTGTTCGTTTTTTTGTTGTGCTCCATCCTCCGCCCGATGGCAATATGTGAACAATTTCGTATGATAAAGAAGGAATGTTGACAGACGAATCATAAATTCGGAATAATGGGAGAGAATTGGATGGAGGTAGACCAATGGAGGAGAACACAAGCAGAACGGAACGGAAACGGAAACAATCGTCATTTACACGTCTGAAAGACAAGCGACGGAAGGTGGCGGCATCATTTGATCGGATTGGTGCCCGCAAACCGATCCGGCGTCCACTGATCGTGTATGGATCGGTTCTTTTAAGTTTGCTGGTCTTATATACGGTGACGTTGTTTTTGACGACGGATTCCTTATCGCGGGGCGAAGCATTTAAAACGACGAAGCGGTATAAAACATTGCAAATCGATGCCCCGAACGGCACGATCAACTTTGTCCGGAGTACGGACGGAAACGTTCAATTGAAATTGGTCGATAGTGCGTCAAGTCAAAAACGATTAAAGATCGGGACGTCAGGAAATACATTGACGGTGACAGGACGTGATGGGTTTACCGCACGACTCGGGAACCGTCCGAGTGAGAAGCCGGGTGATTTTTCGATTCAGGTCGGATTACCGAACTATATGAATCGTATCGATGTCGACGCCGAGTCGATCAAAGGAATGGGTGTTTACGCCAAATCAATTAATCTGTCAGCCGAGACGATGGACTTAAATAAAATGGACGCCGATGATATTGTGCTGACAGGTCAAGGCAATATCAAAGCATCGAATATGAATGCCGTCCATGCTGAAGTGACGGCAGAATCGGTCAGTTTATCGGAATACGGTGCAAAACTCGATTTGACCGTCTCAACGATTGATGGTCCGATTCGATTGAAACCAACGAAAGCAGCGGGAACGATTGCTGTAACGACAGAGGGAGACATTAAAGCTTCCGACCGGTATACGAAACAAAAAGACGAAGATGTCGCTTTATTCGAGTTATCCAAACAAGAAAAACCGGAAGTGACTGTCGAGAGTGAAGTCGGGCAGGTGACGCTCGAGTGAAATTCCAGTTTCGTATTGGTCTCCGGACGATCAAGACCGGAATCGCTGTAGCGATTGCCCTCAGCTTTTCCTGGTATGTCTTCGGGATCTATTCAGGTATGGGCGCCGTCGCTGCCATCGTTGCGATGCAACCGACGATTCACCGGTCGTTTAAAATCGTCTTCAATCGGATTTTAGGAACGATTCTTGGATTAGTTTGTGGACTGGCGGTCGTCGCTACGCTTGGAGCAAATCCGTTGACGATTGGTCTCGCGGTCATCGTTTCGCTTGTCTTTAACTCGATGATTGGACGGACCGACATGTCGACGTTTGCCGCTTTTGCGATCGTCCTGATGTTTGAGAGTCCGACAGCTGACTATGTCCATTACGCGTTGACGCGGTCATTATTGACGGTCGTCGGTGTCTTATCCGCTGTCGCCGTCAACTATATCGTCTTCCCGCCGCACTACGAAGACCGCTTGTTGTTGTTCGTCAAAAAGACGACCAAACAATTGATGGAGGACTGGCGGAGTCTGGTCAAAGACGATGCGAAATTACTGACGGTCCGTAAACAGGTCTTAAAACATGAGGAAATGATCATCATGCTGCAAGAAGATCAGAAATATCCACTGGTTGCCAGTGGTCAGAGTAAAGCATTCATTCAATTGAAACAGCTTGTAGATCTGGAAGATAAACTTCTATTGCTTCTCGAGAGTATCGCCAGTCATCGTGACTTGCCGATGTCAGACGAGCAGGAGAAGGTACTTGGACAAGAAATCGATTTTCTGCTCAGCCATCATTATGATGTGATCTTTTCACATGACCGCGATCAGCCGATGTTCAGCTTTGACCAGGAAGTGAGTGAGGTCAAAGACATCATCAACGGACACTTGCTGGATTACCGGGAACAACTCGAAAAAATGAAATAAAAAAACGTCGTCCTCGAGACCCTTTTTCAATCGAAAAAGAGTGAGGGCGACGTTTTGGTTTAAGGTGTCCGCAATGACTGGACGAGATCGGCGTCCGGTGTGACGTAAAGTGTCGTTTGATCCGTATAGATGACGAATCCCGGTTTGGCACCACTCGGCTTTTTGACATAACGGAGTTCTGTGAAATCGACCGGGACCTGACTCGATTCACGGGCTTTTGAATAGTAGGCAGCAACAATTGCTGCTTCTTTCAGGGTAGTCTCATCCGGCTGTTCACTGCGAATGATGACGTGTGAACCGGGAATATCTTTTGTATGCAACCACGTCTCGGACCGACGTCCAAATTTAAAGGTCGCATAATCATTTTGTTTATTGTTTTTCCCGACGAAAAATGGAATACCGGTCGAAGATTGATACGCCTCGAGTTTCGGGACGAGCGGTTTCTTTTTCTTTTTACTGCGCTCCCGGACATAACCTTCTTCGACGAGCTCTTCCCGCATCTCCCGAATGTCTTCCGGGGAAGCGACATCGAGTTGTGCCAGCAAGGACTCAAAATAATTGATTTCGAGCTGATTTTTCTCAAGCTGCTTCGCTACTTCAATTTTAGCGGTCTTCAATTTGTTGTACCGTTTGTAATAGCGCTGGGCATTTTCATTCGGTGAAAAGCGGGGATCAAGGGCAATCGTAATTTCCTTGCCGTCTTCCTCATAATAATCGACGACGGTTGCTTCTTTCATCCCGCGTTCGAGCTGGTACAGGTAGGTCGTCAATAATTCCCCTTTATGTTTCAACTCGTCCATCTTTTCCGTGGCGGCGAGATCACGCTCGAGTTTCGTTCGTTTGAGAATGTTTTTATCGTATTCACTTTTGATGAACCGTTCCAGGTCGGCAGCCTGCTGTTTGACGCGATCCCGATTCGATTTCTGGTGGAAAAATGCATCGAGGACGTCTCCGCTCGTTGCGAACGTCTTTTCTTCAACAATCTCTCCATGATGGAGCGCGACAGGCGAGAACCGTTCTTTTCCGTTTGCGAGACGCTGGAAATAATAAGGTCCTGTCAGTTCACCCAGTATGGAATGAATGGCCTGCGCCAGCGACGTCCGGTTTGCAAGTCCAGCCCGTGATACGATCTCGGCAGTGATTTGCGGTGAAAAACCACTGAACAATCCTAATAATTGACGATCAATCTTTCCGGCATTCCAATCAATCCGGTGTAACGTCTGTTCGATGTCACCGGTCAACGGATCGACTTTATCCTGTTCCGGAGGCAATTGATACTGTAGACCCGGCATGATAGTCCGGAATGTATTTTGGCTGAGCGGAAGATGTTTGATGGCATCCAAAATTTTATCCTGTCCATCTGTCAGCAGGATGTTGGAGTGGCGGCCCATCAGTTCGATGTACAGCTTCTTGGCTTCTTCATCCCCGAGTTCATTTCGTGAACGGACGCGCATTAAGATGACCCGGTCACGTCCAAGTTGCTCAATCGATTCGATGAAGCCACCTTCGAGATGCTTCCGGAGCATCATACAAAACATCGGCGGTTCGCTTGGATTGCTCGTCGACTCCGATGTCAGATGAAGCCGTGCGTACATCGCATTGGCCGATGCGAGCAACATCACGTTTTTTCGTTCTGCCCGGACACTGAAAATCAAATCGAGTGCATACGGTTGATGTATTTTATTAATCCGTGCTCCAACGAGCGGTTGGAGTTCCCGGACGACACGTGTCGTCATTAGTCCATCAAAAGCCATGATATTACCTTCTTTCTTGATTTCGTTTCCACTTTCTAAAGGTAACAGAAAGTGCACGGTTATGGTATGATTAAGCAGTCGAGCTGAAAAAGACCACTTGCGAACTTCCTATCTCTACTGCTAATATGAAACAATGTGAAGTTTGTTAGATGGAGGGGTTCTGAAGTGATTTTTAAAGAGCGTGGCTTATTACTCGTATTGTCTGGTCCGAGTGGTGTCGGTAAAGGAACGGTTTGCCGTGCTTTACGCGAAGACGAAGACAACAATTTGCACTATTCGGTGTCATGTACGACACGCAAACCGCGTGAGGGAGAAGTGGATGGTGTCCATTATTTCTTCAAGACACGTGAAGAATTCGAAAGTATGATTGCCAATAATCAATTGCTCGAGCATGCGGAATTCGTCGGCAATTATTATGGTACACCCGTCGATTGGGTCAACAAAATCTTGGATGAAGGAAAAGACGTCATCTTAGAAATTGAAGTGCAGGGTGCGATGCAGGTTAAGGAACATTTTCCGGAAGCTGTTTTTCTGTTTTTGGCTCCGCCAAGTCTACAGGAACTTCGTAACCGACTTGTTGGACGTGGAACGGAATCAGAAGAAGTCATCAAACAACGTCTTCTTGTTGCGAAAGAAGAGATTGAGATGATGGATGCTTATGATTACGTCGTCACGAATGATGAGATCCATAAAGCATGTGACAGAATTCAAGCAATCGTCACTGCAGAACATTGTAGCCGGGAACGCGTTGCGTCCTTGTATAAAAAAGCCATGGAGGTCAAATAACATGTTATATCCATCAGTAGACAAGCTTCAAAAGACGGTCCCTTCGAAATACACAATCGTGACGGTCGCAGCAAAACGTGCGCGTCAAATCCAAGACGGGAAACGCGTGAAAGTAGCGAACCCGAAATCATACAAACCAGTCGGAAAAGCGCTCGAAGAACTCTTTTCTGGTGAAGTCGTGGTTACGAACCAACCGCAAGACTAATTTTGAAGCAGCCACTCCTCATTGTGGCTGTTTTTTTCAATAAGGAGGAATTCATCATGCTAACGAATCGTAACATCCTATTATGTGTCGGAGGCGGAATCGCTTCATATAAAGCAGCGGCCTTGGCATCGAAACTCGTTCAGGCCGGAGCGAACGTTCAAGTCGCGATGACGAAGAATGCCCAACAATTCGTCGGGAAAACGACGTTTGCCGCCTTGACGCGAAAACCGGTCTATGATGATGTCTTCATCGAGCATGATGCATCCAAGATTGCCCACATCGATTTAGCAGATGAAGCTGATTTGATCGTCGTGGCTCCTGCGACGGCCAATCTGATTGCGAAACTGGCGCACGGAATCGCCGATGATTTCATTACGACGACGATTTTAGCGGCGACGTGTCCGGTCGTTGTTGCTCCGGCGATGAACGTCAATATGCTCGAACATCCGGCGACGGTGCGAAATATGGACCGGCTGATGGCAGACGGAGTCCATTTGATTGCACCCGGCGTCGGGAATTTGGCATGCGGTTGGGTCGGAAAAGGGCGGTTGCCTGAACCGGAAGAATTGGTCGAGACATTATCCGGTCTTTTCGAAACTAAAAAACTGGAAAACCGCCATGTCCTGGTCAGTGCCGGTCCGACGGTGGAACGAATTGATCCGGTTCGTTATTTGACGAACGATTCATCTGGAAAGATGGGTATCGCGCTTGCGGAAGCGGCCCGGGATGCTGGAGCAACCGTCACACTTGTTCACGGTCCGGTCCGTGGGACAGTGCCGACCGGTATGACGACGATTGCTGTCGAATCCGGTCAGGAAATGCTCGAAGCGATGTTAGCCGTCTATGACAAACAAGACCTGGTCATCATGGCAGCGGCGGTCGCAGACTATCGCCCGACTGTCCAATATGATCGCAAACAAAAGAAAATCGACGGACCGTTACGGATTGAACTGGAAGAGACGACTGATATCTTACGAACACTTGGTGAGCGGAAGACCAAACAGATTTTAGTAGGGTTTGCAGCAGAGACGGAAAACCTGGAAACACATGCGCAACAAAAACTGATTCGAAAACAGGCGGATTTCATCGTCGCAAATGATGTCTCCCGTGCGGACATCGGTTTTTCGAGTGATGAAAATCAAGTCACGGTCTACGGTAAAAGTAATGAAGCCGTCCATTACGATCAACAAGCGAAGACCCGATTAGCAACCGCATTAATCGAACAGTTCGCGGAGGCCTTACGATGATTGCTGAAGTCATCGTCGATGTCGCTGCGGCGACGGTCGACCGGCCCTTTGACTATGAAGTACCGGATTTATGGCGTGATCTCGTCGTTCCCGGTATGCGTGTCGAAGTGCCGTTTGGTCCGCGGGCGTTGCTCGGAATCGTCGTAGCCGTGAAGGATGGGACCGATCTCGCACGAATTAAACCGATCGTACGTGTTCTCGATGAGACTCCGACGTATACGGAAGAATTACTTCGACTGTCGAGTTATTTATCAGAGACAACCCTTTGCTATCAGGCGACGGCACTGCTTGCGATGTTGCCCGCTGCTTTGAAAGTCAGTTATGATAAACTGATTTTGGCGGAAGACCCGCGGCTGGTTCACTGGAACCAGAAGAAAATCAGCCAGTTTCCGAGTGAAGTCCAACAACAGATATTAGTGGCTGCCCAAAATGGGGATATCCGACTGCAACCGATCGTCAAAGAAAAGAAGACGTCTAAAACCGACAAACGGATCCGCCTGCTTGATGCGACGATTGAATTATCGAAACAAGCTACCAAGCAGATTCTGTTCCGTGATTATCTGACGGAACGACCGGAAGTGTTATGGAGTGAAGTGATGCATGAACTCGATTTGACCGTCAGCATTCTCAACAGTCTGGAGAAAAAAGGCGTCATTACAGTTGAGACGATTGATGTGAACCGAAATCCGTATGAACATCTTGTCCAGGATATCTTTGTTCCTTCCACGTTGACGACGCACCAGCAGGATGCCGTCGATGCGATTACGGCACCGGATGAAACACATACGTTTTTACTCCATGGGGTGACCGGGAGCGGGAAAACGGAAGTGTATCTCGAATCGATTCATACCATGCTTGAACGGGGACGCCAAGCCATTCTGCTCGTACCGGAGATCAGTTTGACACCGATGATGGTCAAACGTTTTAAACGACGGTTCGGAGACCGTGTCGCCGTGTTGCACAGCGGGTTGTCGTTAGGTGAAAAATACGATGAATGGCGCAAAATTTCGCATGGAGAAGTGGACGTCGTCGTCGGAGCACGATCTGCGATTTTTGCACCATTGACGAACATCGGTGTGATCATTTTAGACGAAGAACATGAAACGACCTATAAACAAGAAGAAAATCCGCGGTATCATACCCGGGACGTGGCAACATGGCGAGCGGCATACCATAAATGTCCCGTCGTCCTTGGAAGTGCGACGCCGATTCTAGAGACGTATGCACGCTCTCAGAAAGGGGTCTATCGTTACCTCCCTCTAACAGAACGATTCGGAGGCGAACTTCCACCGGTCGAGATCATCGATATGCGAAAAGAACTAGAACGCGGCAATCGAACGCCGTTCAGCCTCGCGCTCGTCGAAGGAATCAAACAGCGCATCGAGCGGGGCGAACAGACGGTCTTGCTCCTCAATCGACGGGGATACACGACATTCGTGCTGTGCCGGGATTGTGGAGAAACGCTTCAATGTCCTCATTGCGCTGTCAATCTGACGTATCATCAACACCAAGATTGTCTGAAGTGTCATTATTGCGGATTTGAAGCAGCAATGCCGAAAACGTGTCCGTCGTGTGAATCGAAAAAAATTCGGCAGTTCGGTACCGGAACGCAAAAAATCGAAGAAGAACTGGCACATTTAATTCCGGAAGCGAAAATCATTCGGATGGATCAGGACACGACGTCACGCAAAGGGGCGCATGAAAAATTGTTAAATGCGTTTGAGCGCGGCGAAGGAAACATTTTGCTCGGAACACAAATGATTGCCAAAGGACTTGATTTTCCGAATGTGACACTGGTCGGTGTCATTGCGGCGGATGCCACACTCGGAATTCCCGATTTTCGGGCGAGTGAACGAACGTTTCAGTTGATCACACAGGTTTCAGGGCGGGCCGGTCGGGGAGCACTTGCCGGGCAATCGATCATTCAGACGTATAACCCGGATCATTATGTCATCCAGACGGCAAAACGGCACGACTATGAAGCGTTTTATAAGCGGGAGATGCAGTTGCGCAAGTTAGGGGGGCATCCGCCCTTCTGGTTTTTAGGATTGATCACGATTTCAGCGGCCCATCCGCTCGAAGCCCAAGCGGAAGCAGAAGCGATTGCCGGACAACTCCGGCATTTGGAATCAGACGACTTGGTTGTCAACGGTCCGCTCGAAGCGCCGCTCGCACGGTTGAAAAACATGTATCGCCAACAGGTGATTTTAAAACATAAAGGTCAAGAAGAGGTACGGGAGGCACTCCGTGCGATGCTTGCGTTACGCATCAAACAAAAAGTCCAAGTAACAGTGGATTTAAATCCATTTGTATTCATGTGAGGTGGCAAATTATGTACAAAGTTGTAGAAGTACCAAATGAAGTATTACGTCAAAAATGCCAACGCGTAACGAAGTTTGATAAGAGATTAGGGAAAATGATTGATCGTATGTTCGATACGATGTATGAATATGATGGTGTCGGACTTGCTGCGCCACAAATCAATCAGCCGATTCGTGTCGCTGTCGTCCATACGGATGATGAAACGGGACCAATTGAGCTGATTAACCCAGAAATCATCGAAGCATCCGGTTCAGAAATCGATGACGAAGGATGTTTGAGTATGCCGGGAATTTTCGGACCGGTCGAACGGTTCGAGCAAATCGTCGTCAAATCACAAGACCGTCTAGGACGGAGTGTCAAAATTAAGGCGAATGGTTTTTTTGCACGGGCGATTCAACACGAAATGGATCATCTGGACGGTGTATTGTTTACGGATAAATTAGTCGAAACAGAAGCATCCCCTCGCGTCGTCTTCATGGGGACGCCGGACTTTGCCGCCAATACGCTCCGTGAAGTGATTGATGCCGGTTATGATGTCGTCGGTGTCGTCTCTCAGCCTGATAAACCCGTTGGACGCAAACGTGAAATCAAACCAACACCGGTGAAGGAAGTTGCGCTGGCTCACGACATTCCTGTCTTACAACCCGTTAAAATCCGGGAAGATTATCAAGACTTACTCGACTTGAACCCGGACCTGATCATTACGGCTGCTTACGGACAAATCGTTCCGACGGCCGTGCTTGAAGCACCGCGATATGGTGCGATTAATGTCCATGCGTCCTTGCTGCCGAAGTATCGCGGCGGCGCTCCGATTCATCAAGCCATTATCGATGGTGAAGCGGAAACGGGAGTCACAATCATGTATATGGTGGACCGGTTGGATGCAGGCGACATGTTATCAAAAATCATCGTGCCGATCGAAGAACGTGATACAGTCGGAACGATGTTTGACAAACTCAGTGCTGCCGGTGCCCGCCTGCTAATCGAAACATTACCGCAGTTGATTGCGGGAACATTGACACCGGAAGCGCAACGGGAAGAAGACGTCACGTTTTCTCCGAATATCAGCAGGGAACGGGAACGACTTGATTTTTCACGTCCCGGAGAAGCGTTATACAATCAAATCCGCGGAATGAATCCCTTCCCGAGTGCGTATACGATGCTTGGTTCAGACCGTCTGAAAGTCTACTTTGCTGAAAAAGTCCCGGGTCACGGACCGGCGGGCGAAATCATTGCCCTTGAAGCCGACGGACCGGTCATCGCAACCGGATCGGATGTCGCCTTGAAATTAGTAGATGTACAACCGGCCGGAAAAAAACGGATGGACGGTGCCACATTTATGCGTGGTGTCGGACAGACATTGACGATTGGACAGAAAGTAGGCGAACAAGCATGAACGTCAGAGATGCAGCAGTAACAACTTTATTAAAAATTGGTCAAGGTGGGGCTTTCTCCACGATTTCCGTCCACCAGATGCTTGAAAAACGTGCCATTTCAAAAGCAGATGTCGGCTTATATACGGAACTGGTGTACGGAACGCTCAGCCGTGAATTGACACTCGACTATATTTTAGAACCGTTCTTAACGAAACAAAAGAAGCTCGATCCATTCATTCGTCCGTTATTACGAATGAGCGTCTATCAACTGTTTTATCTCGACCGGATTCCGGATCATGCCGTCATCAACGAGGCAGTTGAGATTGCCAAGACACGCGGTAAACCGCACATTGCGAAAGTCGTCAACGGTGTGCTGCGGAACGTCCTTCGACAAGGAAAACCTGATTTCTCAGCGATTCCTTCAGTGGTCGACCGAATCAGTATCGAGACAAGCCATCCGGCATGGCTAGTCGAACGGTGGATTGAATTATTCGGAGAAGAAGAAACATGGCAGATGTGCCGACTGAACAATGAACCGGCTCCCGTCACCGTCCGTGTCAACCGGACCCGGACAGACAGACGAGAAGCGATTGAATTACTGGAAGCCCAGGGCGTCAGTGCGAAACCGGCCCATGTGGCGCCAGACGGTCTCGAAATCATCAGTGGCAGCGTGCAACAGACGGATTTATTGGAACGTGGGTACCTGTCGCTCCAGGACGAAAGTTCGATGCTCGTTGCTGCGGCGTTAGGTGCACAACCGACAGATCGTGTCCTGGACAGCTGCGCGGCGCCAGGCGGGAAAGCGATGCATATCGCGGAAGGTTTGGCGAACGGCTCGCTGTTGGCACTGGATCTTCATCCACACAAAGTGAAATTGCTAGAAAAACAGGCAGTTCGTCTTAGACTTGAAAATGTTCAGGCGGAAGCACTGGATGCCCGTCAAGCGGGCACCCGTTTTGAGGCGGCGTCGTTTGACCGGGTACTGGTCGACGCACCGTGTTCGGGACTCGGTGTCATTCGCCGGAAACCCGATATCAAGTGGACGAAACGTCCGGAAGATTTAACGCAGTTGCCGGTCATTCAGCGGCAGATTCTGGAAGCGGTTCTTCCGTTGGTCAAACCGGACGGAACATTCGTCTATTCGACCTGTACGATGGATCCGCTCGAAAATGAGCAGCAAACGGACTATATTCTCAGCCAAGGATTTGTTTTTGACGAAACATTCAAAACACGGATGCCGGAAGCCGTTCAATCGCTGATTGGTGAACGGGCTGAATTGAAATTACTCCCGACATCACTTGGTACAGATGGTTTTTATATCGCTGCATTCAAAAAAGTGAATGAACCAACAGGATAATAAAAAACGATGAGGAGGACGGGTATGGAGTTAGCTTATTTGACGACGACTGGAAAGATCCGTTCAAAAAATGAGGACACGGTCTTATTGGTAGGCGATGCGACACAAGGATTAGCTGTCGTCGCTGACGGCATGGGGGGACATGCAGCCGGTGAAACGGCGAGTGCCATCGTCAAGCAGATTTTTGCCGAAGCATACGCAGATATGCCAAACCGCCCGATGGAGTTATCTTCCTGGATTGAACGATTAGTGAAAGAAGCCAATGCGCAGATTCAACGTTTTTCTCAAGTCGAAAATTTGTCGATTGTCGGCACGACGATGGCCTGTGTCTGCTGGTCGGATGATTTACTTGTCATTGGACACGTAGGGGACAGCCGCGTCTATGCCCTGGAAGCAGGACAATTAAAACAGCTGACGGATGACCATTCCTATGTCAACATGCTCAAACAATTAGGGGAATTATCGGAAGCAGAGCTTGAAAATCATCCCCGTCGTAATGTCATTACACGATCCGTCGGTTCGAACGAGTCCGTGGATGTCGACATTCAAGTCCGGGATGCACCGGACTATGATATCGTGTTAGTGTGCAGCGACGGCTTGTCGGATGAGGTGCCTCATGAAGTCATCGAGCAGTTGCTTCAAGAAGATGCACCGCTCGATACGATTGTCGAACGTCTCGTATCCGAGGCGAATGACCGGGGAGGCGCAGACAACATTACGATTGCTGCAATCCGTTTTAAAGAAAGAGAGAGGATCTGAATATGCGTTACGGAGATCGATTGAACGACCGCTACCGCATAGAACGGTTAGTTGGAAATGGCGGGATGGCAAACGTTTATCAGGCATATGATGAAATCTTGAATCGAACTGTCGCAATCAAAATTTTACGTACAGAGTTTTCGCATGATGAACAATTCATCCGTCGATTTGAACGAGAGGCACATGCTGCGACGAGTTTAAATCATCCCAACATCGTCGCGGTTTATGACGTAGGAGAAGAAGAAGCGATTTATTATATCGTAATGGAATATATTGATGGCATGACGCTGAAAACGTATTGTGAAGGGCGGGCACTGCCGGTCGCAAAAGCGATTGACATCATCAGCCAAATTTGTGATGCAATTGATCATGCCCATGCACACAGGATTATTCATCGCGATATCAAACCGCAAAATATGTTGGTACGTGAGGATGGGACTGTCAAGGTGACCGATTTCGGCATTGCGGTCGCCATGTCGAATGCGACCCTGACCCACACGATGTCAGTCCTCGGATCCGTGCATTACTTTTCGCCGGAACAGGCAAAAGGAAAATTTGCGGATGAAAAATCAGATATTTATTCGCTGGGAGCCGTTTTGTACGAACTCGTGACGGGGCAAGTGCCGTTTGAAGGCGATTCACCGGTTGCTGTCGCCCTGAAACATCTGCAAGATACCGCCCGTCGTCCGACCTCGTTAAATCCGGCTGTGCCGCAAGCTTTAGAAAATTGCATCATGCAAGCTCTCTCAAAAGCGCCGCATGATCGGCAACAAACGGTTGCTGCCTTCAAAGAAGACATGGTGACCGCGATGTCAGCTGAACGGGCCAATGAAGGCATTCGCGGGGACGATTTGATGGAAAAGACGATGGTGCTCAGCCCTGTGTCCCTGCCAACAGCCGACATTGAACACACAGCACCGGTTCCGAAGGTCGCTACTGTCATGCCGAAACCAGAAAAGAAAAAGAAACGTGCGTGGTGGATCATCTTATTGTTTTTATTCATAATGGGCGGAGCCGCAACGACTTTTGCCATGTGGCCTGACCCGACGGTCGTCGTACCGGATGTAACAGGCAAGGATGCCGACGAGGCGGAAACGAAGCTTGAAAAAATGGGATTCGTCGTGGAATCGACCGAACGCTCAAGTGATACGGTGGAAGAAGGGTTCGTCATCAGTCAGTCACCGCGTGAACAGGCGACGGTTAAAAAAGGATCGACGGTGGATTTGATTGTTTCGACAGGAAGCGATCCGGTCGAGGTGCCGGACGTCTCAGATGAGACAGAGAAAAAAGCGATCGCCATCTTAAAGGACAGCGGTTTTGAAAAAGTGGATGTCGAACGGGAAGAATCGGAAGACATCAAACGTGGAAATGTCATCCGGCAGTCGATTTCAGCTGGAACGGAAGTCATCGCGAAAGAACAGATGATTACCATCACGGTCTCAAACGGATCACCCGTATTCGTTCTGAAAGATTTGACCGACTTATCGAGTGCTGAAGCAAAAGCTTATTTGGATGAGATGGGACTGGACGGAACGTTTGAACAGGAGTTCTCAAGTGAGGTCGCGCTCGATCAGGTCATTCGTCAATATCCGCAAGCCGGTGCGCAGGTCGAACCAAACGATTCGGTCACGGTCTTTATTTCTCGCGGAGAGGAAGAAAAGACCATCACGGCGACGTTCCCTGAAAAAGTAGTCTATGATGGCGTCAGTGAAGACGAGGAGCCTGCGCCACGTCAACTCGTTCGGATTGAGACGGAAGATGCCAAAGGAAAACGAACCGTCATTGAAGAATCGATTGATCAGGATGAAACATTTGATGTTCCCTTGACGATTGATCCGGGAGAAGAAGGTAAGATTACGATTTATAAAGATGACGAAGTGTACCGGGCGAAGACGATTACGTACAATCAGGCAAAATCACAAGAATAACGAGCAGGACGTTAATCCTGACAAAGGAGGGCATAGGATGGCAGAAAATCGAATTGAAGACAATCGGGATGGAACGATTATCCGTTTACAGGGTGGATTTTATGATGTCATGACGCCTCAAGGTGAAATCCGTTCACGGGCACGCGGTAATTTCAGAAAACGGGGCATCAGCCCTGTCGTCGGCGATGAGGTCGTGTTACACATCGAAAGTGAGACCGGATATATCCTGGAAGTAAAGGACCGTCAAAATTTCCTGGTCCGCCCGCCAGTTGCCAATATCGATCAAGCGTTGTTGGTCGTATCGGCAGCAGAACCTGATTTTTCTGCCCATCTGTTGGACCGGTTTTTAGTCTTGATTGAAGCAAAGGAAATTCAACCGATCATCATCTTGACGAAGATGGACTTGTTACAAGGTGAAGCCGAACAAGGGGTATTGGAAGCAATTTCCGCGTACCGGACCATCGGATATCACGTCATCGAAACGTCAAGTGAGACATTGGCCGGAGTCGAATCCGTCCGTCCATTGTTAAAAGATAAAACGAGTGTGCTGGCCGGACAATCCGGTGTAGGGAAAAGTTCGTTGTTGAATGCCTTGGAACCTTCGTTGGCACTCGAAACGAGTCATATTTCGAAGGCGCTTGGTCGTGGACGCCATACGACCCGTCATGTGACATTGATCCCGCTTGGCGAAGGATTGATTGCAGATACCCCGGGGTTCTCGAATCTTGATTTTCCGCACGAAATGGAACTCGAGGAGTTACGGTGGTGTTTCCCTGAATTTGTTGCTTTACAGGACGAATGTAAGTACCGTGGCTGTCTGCATTTGAATGAGCCTGGTTGTGCCGTTAAACAAGCCGTCGAGGCCCAGGAAATCATGGCTTCCCGGTATACGAATTATGGTATGTTTGTAGAGGAAATCAAGAATCGGACGCGGAGGTATTAAGATGATTAAAATCGCACCATCAATCTTATCAGCAGATTTTGCAAATTTAGAGCGGGATGTCAAAGCCGTTGAAGCAGCCGGAGCCGATTATATCCATTTCGATGTCATGGACGGTCAATTTGTTCCGAACATCTCATTCGGACTTCCTGTCTTAAGCAGTTTACGTCAAAAAACAGATATGGTTCTCGACGTCCATCTCATGATTGATCGTCCGGAAAACTTTGTCGAAGCCTTCGTTGCAGCAGGGGCTGATATCGTGACCTTCCACGTCGAGGCGACGAATCATGTCCATCGTGTGCTACAACAAATCAAAGCAGCCGGAGCAAAAGCGGGTGTCGTGCTCAATCCGCATACGCCGCTGTCGACGATCGAACACGTGCTCGAGGATGTGGACATGGTCTTATTGATGACGGTCAATCCGGGATTCGGCGGACAAGCGTTCATTCCGGGTGTCATGAAGAAATTAAATCAACTGGCTGCAATGAAAGCGGAACACGATCTATCGTTTGAGATTGAAATCGATGGCGGAGTCAATGCGGAAACAGCGAAATTATGCATTGAGAATGGGGCAAACGTACTTGTTGCAGGTTCCGCTATCTACAATGCACCGGATTATTCAGAAGCAATCACTAGTATTCGGAATGCCGCTCACGTATAATAAGAGCAGAATCAAAATTGAATGAAGACCGCAAGGGGTGTCGCGTCAAGCGGCTGAGAGAAGTGATTGGACTTTAACCCTTCGAACCTGTTCCGTTCAGACGGACGTAGGGATGTGGCGCACGCAGGCAGTACGGCGTTCGTCGTACTGTCTTTTTGCCGTCCTGCGATTTTATTTTTAGGAGGAAAAAAGGATGAAACGGCTACAAATGTTAATGGAAATTGCAATCTTTGCAAGTCTTGGTGTGGTGTTCGATTTATTAATCCCGTTTAAAATGCCGCAAGGGGGTTCGATCAGTTTGGCGATGCTGCCAATCTTCGTCATGGCCTTTCGTCATGGTGTCATCGGTGGGGTCGTGACGGGAGCGCTCGTCGGAACGATCCAACTGATGTTCGCTCCGCAAATTCTGACAGTCATTCAGCCGTTACTCGATTATACGATTGCGTTTGGAGTCGTCGGACTGAGCGGACTATTCGCACGGCAAGTCAAAAAAGCAGCAGCAGCCGGGAAGAATGGCCGTTTGATGGCGATTGTACTAGGTGCGACATTGCTTGGTGCAGGTTTGCGTTATGTCTGTCACGTCATCAGCGGAATCGTGTTCTTCGCTGAATATGCGGAAGGGCCGGTCGTTCCGTACTCGTTGATCTATAACGCGATGTATATGGTTCCATCGTATCTGTTATGTGGTATTGTCGCAGGACTTCTGTTTACGACAGCGCCCCGACTTCTTCGTTATTCGGCACGAGGTGTCTGATGCGGGTCGTGATTGTAGCGGCCGGTCCGACAGAAGACATCCCGTCCCTGAAACCGTTTCTGAATGAGAAGACGGTTGTCATCGCCGTTGACGGAGGTGTCACCGAATTGGCGCAGCAAGGTCTCGCTTTTGACTTGGCGATTGGTGACTTTGATTCGCTCGGATACAAACCGGAAGGAGCGATCATCCATCCGGCTGAAAAGGATGAGACCGACTTGGAACTGGCTTTACGCCATGTCAGTCAACAGTATGAAGCAACGGAAGTGTTCATATTCGGTGCGACCGGAGGACGACTTGATATGACGCTTCAAAACGTCTATCTGCTAAAACAATTTCCGGCAGTCCGCTTGATGACGAAGCGGGAAGAGGTTCGTTTCTTACAGCCGGGGACGTATGAGATTGAGGCAGATGGATTTCACTATCTCTCTTTCATCCCGCTCGTTCCGACACGTCTGACCCTCCGCGGGGTCAAGTATCCGTTGACGAATCATGACGTGCCGATCGGCGGATCATTGACCGTCAGCAATGAATGGACACAGCACGGAGTGGCGAACGTGACGGTGCATACCGGTGAAGTGATTGCTTTACGAAGTTTGTCAGACCACTAAAAAACGTGATCGGCTTTAGGATATCCTAAAAGTCGATCACGTTTTTTTGTAGTTTTGTTTTTAAGATTCCAATGTCGAGCTGGCTGCCTGACGTTCGGTTTGAGCCGCAATATGTTTTCCTTTGACAAACAGATGGTAAGAGGCCCACGTCAAGACGAAGAACGGAACGCCGATATACAGCGCAATCCGTTGATCCGCTTGGAAAGCCAGGCTGATCAGTACAAGCATGTTCAAAGAAAACGAGATAATCGGCAAGACCGGGAAGAACGGGGTCTTGAATTTTAATTCGCTGACAGCATGTCCCTCTTTGATGAATTGACGACGGAAGGCAATCTGCGAGGCGGAAATCGAAATCCATCCGACTTGTGCCCCGAGTCCGGCGAGTGATAACAGCCAGATGAAGACGGTATCTTCCGCGAAAAAGGCAGTCAACAGCGATAACATCGCAAACAACATCGTAAAGCATAAAGCACGCATCGGTACCCCACGTGAGTTGACGATGGCAAGTTTCTTCGAAATCATACCTTCCTGTGACATCGACCATAACATCCGGGTAGCAGCGTATAACCCCGAGTTTCCGACCGACAGTAAGGCGGTCAACACGACGATGTTCATTAAATCGGCTGCATACGGAATTCCGATCGCATCAAATACCATGATGAATGGACTGCTGATGCCGCCGGCTGTTTCATAAGGAATTAACGCCCCGACGATCGTAATCGAGAGGACGAAGAAGATGAACGTCCGCCAGACGGTATTACGGATTGCTTTTGGAATCGATTTTTCTGGATCATTCGATTCTCCGGCAGCAACCCCGATCAATTCGGTCCCTTGGAATGCAAAGTTGACGGCAATCATCGTTGTCAATACCCCAAGAGCACCGTTCGGGAATAATCCGTTTGATGTAAAATTGGCAAATAAACTTTCCGGACGTGCTGCTGTCATATCGATCCAGCCAAACCAAGCTGCTCCCCCGAGCGCGATGAAAAATAGAATGGCAAGGACTTTCAGACTCGAGAACCAGAATTCAGCCTCCCCGAAGGCTTTTGCGGATACCGCATTGAGACCGAATAAAATAACGGTGAAAATTGCACACCAGATGACGATTGGTGTATCCGGAAACCACCGGTCCATCAGACTGCCGGCTGCCGTGATTTCGAGCGCCACCGTGACCGCCCAACCGAGCCAGTAAATCCAACCGACCGCAAATCCGATACCCGGTCCGATGAACCGTGTCGTATACGTTTGGAAAGATCCGGAGACCGGCATATGGACAGCCATCTCTCCTAAACATAACATCGTCAGATACATGATGGTCCCACCCACGATGTAACTGAGAACCGCCCCGAGCGGTCCCGCTTGCGAAATCGTCAATCCAGAACCGAGGAACAGTCCCGTACCGATAATCCCTCCAAGTGAAATCATGAAGAGATGCCGGCTTGTCATTTCTCTTTTTAACTGCATGTTGACCCTTCCCCCTTGAAAAAAATAACTGCTCATTTATTGTAAGCGTTTTCAATTAGTCCGACAATTAGTTTATAAGAAAAATAAAAAAAGACCAAAAAAAGAACCGGAAGGGAAGATTCCCATCCGGTTACTGCGCCTTATACGCGTTCGACTTTACCTGATTTGAGCGCTCGAGCTGAAACCCAAACCTTTTTAGGTTTACCGTCAACGAGGATACGTACTTTTTGTACGTTGATTCCCCAAGTGCGTTTCGTTTTGTTCAATGCGTGTGAACGGTTGTTTCCCGACTTCGGCGATTTCCCAGTAACGTAGCATTTACGTGCCATGTGTTCCGCCTCCTTTTATGTTGTTTTGCGTTCGTCCTAATAGACACTTTGCTATCTTAGCATGCTGTTAAGACGGTTGCAACATAAAAAAAGTAGCTGACAAGAAAAAAACTTGACAGACAACCTCAAAATTTAAAATAATGAATGAGGATGATGGTAAAAGTTCATTTGACCGCTACTATTTTTCACATATTCATTGTATAGTCAGTACGGCGACTTTTCAATAGTAGGTCCTTATAGTAGAATTATGAGAAGAACACAATTAACAAAGGGGGCTACTCAAGTGGCGATCGAGATGAAAACGACTTATGGAAAAATTGACGTAGATAACGATGTCGTTGCGCAACTTGCAGGCGGAGCAGCGATGGAATGTTTTGGTGTCGTTGGTATGGCATCCCAGTCGCAGATCAAAGACGGACTGGCTGAACTGTTGAAACGCGAAAACTTTGCACGCGGTGTCATCGTCCGGCAGGTATCGGAACAAGTTCACATCGATATGCATATCATTGTTAGTTACGGAACAAAAATCTCAGAAGTCGCAAACAACGTCCAGAGCCGTGTGAAGTATTCACTCAGCCAGGCACTTGGTTTAGAAGTGACATCTGTGAATATTTTTGTCCAAGGAGTCCGCTTGACGAATGTCTAAGGCGGGAATAGAGGAGGAAACTTTAGTGAGCGTAGATCGTTTAACAGGAGCGCAACTGGTCAAGATGATCCAGAATGGCGCAGCGAATCTCTATCAAAATGCGGATTTTGTCGATTCGCTGAACGTTTTCCCGGTCCCAGACGGTGACACGGGAACAAACATGAATTTGACGATGACGTCGGGCTCGAAAGAAGCCGCAAAAACAACGACAGACTCAGTCTCAGAAGTTGCCACGGTTTTTGCGCGTGGTCTTTTAATGGGAGCACGCGGGAACTCCGGCGTTATCTTAAGCCAATTGTTCCGGGGGTTCTCGAAATCAATCGAAGGCAAAGATGCGATTGATACAAAGGAATTCGCAGATGCCCTGCAAAAAGGGGTCGACACAGCGTATAAAGCAGTCATGAAACCTGTCGAGGGAACGATTTTGACAGTGGCACGCGAGACAGCTGTCGCAGCCATTGCCCAGTCAGAAACAACGACTGATCTGCTTGAATTGATGCGCGGTATCGTTGAAGCGTCAAAAGTATCACTCGAAGGTACACCGGACTTGTTACCTGTACTTAAAGAAGTCGGCGTCGTCGATTCCGGTGGTCAGGGACTTGTTTGTATCTATGAAGGATTCCTTGCGACACTCGAAGGGAAAGAGCTTGAAAAGCCGCATGCACCGGTCATGGAAGCACTCGTCGAAGCAGAGCATCACAAATCGGCTCAAAGCTTCATGTCGACGGAAGAAATTCATTACGGCTACTGCACGGAAATCATGGTTCGTTTCCAGGACGATAAATTGGCGAAAACACCATTCAGCGAAGAAACCTTCCGGAACGAACTTGCGGAATTCGGAGATTCTTTACTCGTCGTTGCCGACGAAGAGTTATTGAAGGTTCACGTTCACGTTGAAACACCGGGTGAAGTCATCACGAAAGGTCAACGGTTTGGTGAACTCGTCGCCGTCAAGATTGAAAACATGCGTCAACAACACTCGACAATCCTCGAAGAAGAGGGTGTCAATCAGGTGGCAGCTCCAGTCGCGACGAAAGCGAAAGCACAGTCGGCACTTGTGACAGTAGCGATGGGCGAAGGAATCAGCGAACTCTTTAAATCACTTGGTGTCAGTGTCGTCATTGAAGGCGGACAAACGATGAACCCGTCAACGGAAGACATCGTTAAAGCCATTGAAGATGCCCATGCGGAACATGTCTATGTCTATCCGAACAACTCAAACATCATCATGGCGGCAGAACAAGCGGCATCGGTTGCTTCTTGCGGTGTGACGGTCGTGAAATCGAAAACAGTTCCTCAAGGGCTTGCCGCGACAATCGTCTACAATCCGGAAGCGACAGTCGCTGAAAACGAACGTCATATGACGGATGCGATTGCAGCTGTTAAATCCGGTCAAGTCACATATGCCGTCCGCGATACGAGCATCGATGGTGTCGAGATTAAAAAAGACGATCATATGGCGATCGCCGAAAAACAAATCATCGCAACGGATCATTCGAGTCTCGGTGCGGTCAAGAAACTCGTTGACACACTCGTGACGGACGAAGATGAAATCATCACGGTCCTGTTTGGTGAAGGCGTGGCGCAAGCAGAGGTTGACGAACTTGTCGCCTACATCGAATCCATCAATCCGGAAGCGGAAGTAGAAGTGCATGACGGCAAACAGCCGCTCTACTCGTATATCCTGAGCGTCGAATAATATAAAACGTGAACGTACCTTTTCACACATCCCACCATCTGCGATAATAGAGGTGGGATTTTTGTTTAGTTGGAAGAGAGGGGAAAAGAAGATGAAGTACCGGAGTGTATTTGATATCATCGGTCCGATCATGGTCGGACCATCCAGTTCGCATACAGCGGGGGCAGCACGGATTGGATTAATGGCAGGGAAACTGTTTGGTGAACAGCCGACGGATATTACGATTACGTTTTATGGATCATTTGCGGACACGTACCGGGGACACGGAACGGACGTCGCCATTATCGGCGGTGTTCTCGGCTATGATACGTTTGACGACCGGATTCCGGAATCAATCAAGATTGCGGAACGAAAAGGGATCCGGATTCATTTTGAAACAAGTGAGGCGTTGACGGACCATCCGAATACGGCACGTGTTCATTTGACGGATGGACAGGCGGAGTTTGAACTCGTGGGTATTTCAATCGGCGGGGGAACGATTGAGATTACCGAGTTGAACGGTGTGCCGTTAAAGTTATCAGGCGGCGGACCGGCCCTGATCGTCCTGCATCATGACCGTTTTGGTGCGATTGCGGCCGTCACAAGCATTTTGGCCGATTATGAAATCAACATCGGACACATGGAAGTATCGCGCCATGAAAAAGGCAAACAGGCATTGATGGCCATTGAAATCGATGACCGGATGCCAACTGCTGTACTTGAAGAAATCAACCGTTTACCACAAGTCGAGCGTTCTGTCATGATGGGAGAGTGAAGAGATGTTTAAATCCGTAAAAGAACTCGTCGCACTGGCGACTGAAAAAAAGGTACCGATTTCAGAAATCATGATTGAACAGGAAATGACCGTTCGGCACCTTGAGCGGGATGAAGTCCTCGGGATGATGGAACGGAATCTCGAAGTCATGGAAGCGGCGGTCGAACGTTCGCTGACAGGGGACGGCGTCGAGTCCGTCACCGGTCTGACCGGCGGCGATGCCGTCTTGCTGCAACGCTACCGGGCGAGCGGTCAAGGGTTATCCGGTGATCTGTTGTTAGATGCCGTCAGCAAGGCGATTGGAACGAATGAAGTCAATGCCGCGATGGGCAAAATTTGTGCAACGCCGACGGCCGGTAGTGCGGGCGTCGTCCCGGGAACATTATTCGCAGTTCGGGAACGCTTGAATCCGAGTCGCGAACAGATGCTACGTTTCTTGTTTACATCCGGAGCATTCGGCTTCGTCGTGGCGAACAATGCGTCCATTTCCGGTGCGGCGGGTGGATGTCAGGCGGAAGTCGGTTCGGCAACGGCCATGGCGGCGGCGGCAATCGTTGAAATGGCGGGTGGAACACCCGATCAATCGGCCCATGCCTTTGCAATCGCCCTGAAAAATATGCTAGGACTCGTCTGTGATCCGGTTGCCGGACTTGTCGAAGTACCGTGTGTAAAACGGAATGCGATGGGCGGAGCGAATGCGCTTGTCGCTGCTGATATGGCGTTAGCCGGCATCACGTCACGGATTCCGTGTGATGAAGTCATCGGCGCGATGTATGAAATCGGTCAAATGATGCCATCCGCTTTACGGGAAACGGCCAAAGGAGGACTCGCCAACACACCGACCGGACGTTGGCTCGAATCAAAAATCTTTGGGGAACTCTCGAATGAATCCATTAAGTAAAGTGACTGCATTAAAAGGAGTGGGGCGTGATTTAGCCCGTAAACTCGAAGAAATGGATATGCTGACGATTGCGGACGTGCTTGAGCACGTCCCGTTTCGTTATGACGATTTTGTGACCGGCAGTCTGACAGAGGCCATCCATGAAGACAAAGTGAAATTCACGGGACAGGTTCAATCGGAAGCGCTTGTCCGTTATTATGGAAAAGGAAAAAACCGGCTCACATTCCGTCTGCTTGTCGAAGACCGTTACAGCGTCACCGTGACGATGTTCAACCGTGCCTTTTATAAAGAGCAGTTAAAACTCGGCGAAGAAGTGACGGTCAGTGGTAAATGGGATTTACACCGCATGACGATTTCGGCGACGGAATTACAATTCGGAGCGATTGAAGGGGAATTGACGCCGGTCTATTCGCTAAAAGGAGATATGCGGATGAAGACATTCCGGCGGGTTGTCGAACTGGCTTTTGCCGAAAGCGACACACTCGAAGAACGCGTTCCAGATAACATTCGCAAAACGTATCGGTTACTTGATCGCATGACGATGTTGCGCCGGTTGCACTTCCCGACGACCCGGCAAGATTTGACGACTGCCCGGAGAAGTTATGTCTATGAAGAATGCCTGTACTTCCAACTGAAGTTACAGACGTTACGTCTCGGAAAACGAAAGGGACAAGGTCTTGCTTTGCCGTTGTTCCAGCAAGAAATCGACCGATTCATCGCAGCGTTACCTTTTCCGCTCACGGGAGCACAGCAACGTGTGACGGAAGAAATCTTAGCCGATATGCATCGACCGGAACGGATGAACCGGCTTCTCCAAGGGGATGTCGGAAGCGGGAAGACGGTAGTGGCAGCCATCGCCCTCTTCACCGCAGTCCGTGCCAATAAACAAGGGGCATTGATGGTGCCGACAGAAATTTTAGCGGAACAGCATGCTTCATCACTGGCTCCATTGCTCGAGCCGCTCGGAATCAAAGTAGGATTACTGACGAGCTCCGTCAAAGGAAAAAACCGGGTGCTCCTACTGGAAGCATTAAGGCAAGGGGAAATTGATGTGTTAGTCGGGACACATGCCTTGATTCAAGATACGGTCGTTTTTAAGGATCTTCATCTTGTCATCACGGATGAACAGCACCGGTTTGGTGTCGAACAACGAAAACGTCTCCGGGCGAAAGCGGAGCAGGCGGATGTTCTTTATATGACGGCCACACCGATTCCACGGACACTTGCGATTTCCGTGTTTGGTGATATGGATGTCTCAATCATTGACGAGATGCCGGCAGGAAGAAAAGAAATTGAAACTTATTGGGCAAAACCGGAACAAATGGAACGTGTCTTTGGGTTTGTCGAAAAAGAGTTACTGCTCGGTCATCAAGCGTATGTCATCACGCCACTGATTGAGGAATCTGAATCACTGGATGTGCAAAATGCAATCGAGCTGCATTTGCTTTTAACAGAACGGTTTTCCACGCAACGTGTCGGATTGATGCACGGCCGTCTCAGTTCGTCAGAAAAAGACGACGTCATGCAGGCCTTTAAAGAAAATCAAGTGCAAGTCCTGGTCTCGACAACCGTCGTCGAAGTCGGTGTCAACGTCCCGAATGCCTCGATTATCGTCATTTATGATGCGGAACGGTTTGGTTTGGCCCAATTACACCAGTTACGCGGCCGGGTCGGGCGGGGAGTAGCCCAATCGTTTTGTATCCTGATTGCTGATCCGTCTTCCGATACAGGAAAAGAACGGATTAAAACGATGACTGAGACAAACGACGGCTTTAAGTTGGCTGAAAAAGATTTGGAATTACGCGGAGCCGGAAACTTCTTTGGAACCGAGCAAAGCGGATTACCCCGATTCGTGCTGACGGATCCAGCACTCGACATCCAAGTGATGGAGACTGCACGAAACGACGCAGTTCGTCTGTTACGTTCCGATGCCTTTTGGCAACAACCGGAGTACGCAGTTTTACGGCAATACATCGAACAGCAGGGACTGCTGGACGGAGAAAGAATCGAATAATACTTGAAAGTGAACAACAAGGGATATATACTACTATTAGTACCAGGTGATAATGGTAGACATCCTTCTTGTGGGAGGAACATACATGCGGGTACCTAAAAAAGAGCGACAAACTGAATTACAGCATACAATTGAACAAAATCCGTTCATTACGGATGAAGCGTTAGCGACTCATTTCAACGTCAGTATCCAGACGATTCGTCTGGACCGGATGGAAATGAAGATTCCGGAACTACGTGAACGGATCAAACACGTCGCAACAGAACGGTTAGATGATGTGCGTACATTGACTGAAAATGAAGTCATTGGTGATATGATTGACCTGAAACTGGATACATCGGCGATTTCGATTTTAGAAATCCTACCGGAACACGCGTTCAGCCGAAATGCGATCGCCCGCGGACATATTTTGTTTGCCCAAGCGAACTCATTGGCAATCGCCCTGATTGATGATGAACTGGCCTTGACGACAAAAGCCAATGTCCAGTTTACGCGATCCGTCCATGTTGGTGAACGTGTCGTGGCGAAAGCTTTCGTCAGCTCGCATCGACAAGATGGACGATCGGACATCAACGTCGAGAGTTTTGTCGGCGATGAGTGTGTGTTCATCGGTGAATTTACGGTGTATCGAAGTAGTAAGGAGGAGTCAAGATGATTTTAGCAGTAGACGCAATGGGAGGAGATCATGCTCCACGCGCCATCGTAGAAGGAGTCGTCCAATTTTTAGCGGAACGCCCGACGGAACAGGTTGAAATTCGGTTGGTCGGCGATGAATTGAAGTTACGTTCGTATGACATCAAGGATCCACGTGTGAAAATCGTCCATGCTGCATCCGTCATTACCGGAGAAGATGAACCGGTCCGCGCAATCCGTCGCAAGAAAGATAGTTCACTCGTGGTGGCTGCAAACCTGGTGAAATCAAAAGAGGCAGATGCCTTGATTTCAGCAGGCAACACGGGTGCACTCATGACAGCCGGATTGTTCGTGATCGGTCGAATCGAAGGAATTGACCGTCCGGCATTAGCGCCGACCTTCCCGACCCGAAATGGAAAAGGGGTCGTCATCCTAGATGTTGGTGCCAATCCAGATGCAAAAGCAGAACATCTTTTGGATTATGCGATCATGGGGTCGGTCTACGCAGAACAAGTCAGAGGAATCAAACAGCCGAAAGTGGCTCTGCTGAATATCGGATCAGAAGCCGGTAAAGGCAACGCCCTGACGAAAGAGACCTATCCTCTGCTTGAGACCGCTCCGATCCATTTTGTCGGGAACGTTGAGGCGCGAGAAGCGATGAGCGGTGAAGTGGATGTCATCGTAACGGAAGGATTTGCCGGAAATACGCTCTTAAAGAGTACAGAGGGTGCTGCCAGCATGATCATGGGTGTCATGAAAGAACAATTCATGAGTTCATTCAGTTCAAAAATTGCGGCCTTGATTCTAAAGCCGAAACTGAAAAAAATGAAACAACTGCTTGCTTATGAAGAATACGGCGGAGCCGGATTGTTCGGAATTGCCGCTCCGGTCATCAAAGCACACGGCTCAAGCAATGCCTACGCATTCAGCCGGGCATTGGCACAAGCAGAACAAATGGTTGAACAGCAGGTAGTCACAAAAATCATCGAGGCAAAGACAACAAAAGAAATCTAAAGGGGTGAGACGGATGGGTAAAACGGTTTGGATGTTTCCAGGTCAAGGTTCACAAATGCCAGGAATGGGACAAACGCTTCTACATCATGAAGAGTCACGTCAAGCATTGATGGACCTTGGGACACGGATTGGTCTCGATTTGACGGATTTATTGACGACGGGCACAAAAGAAGATTTGAAGCCGACAGAAATCGCACAACCTGCCATCGTTGCACACAGCACATTGCTTGCGAATCGTTATGCGGCACTTGGCCATCGACCGGACTTTGTACTCGGACATAGTGTCGGAGAGTACAGTGCACTCGTTGCAGCGTCTGTGTTAACAGCAAGTGAAGCGGTTTACCTCGTTCGCGAACGAGGTAATCTGATGAATCAAGTGACAGGCGGTACGATGGCAGCTGTCATCGGGCTGAACGATGTCGAAGCCGCGCATCATGCAGTCGAGTCCATCGCAGCAACAGGAGAAATCGTCCAAATCGCAAACTACAACTGTCCGGGACAATTCGTGATTTCAGGACAAGTTGCAGCTGTCGAGACAGCGACTGCGAAATTAAAAGAGTTGGGTGCGAAACGTGTCCTGCCGCTTGATGTATCGGGAGCGTTCCACTCGTCGTTAATGACTCCATTCGCCTCACGATTTGAAGATATCTTGGTTTCTTCACCTTTCCAGGCGGCGAAAACAAAATTCATCTCGAACGTCGATAGTGATTTTCACGATCAGCCGGATGAATTGATTCGTTTACTGGTTCAACAATTGTATTCACCGGTTCGTTTTGAATCGTGCGTGGAAAAATTGATTGAAGAGGGTGCGGATACATTTATCGAATTCGGTCCGTCATCACCACTGAGTGGTCTCGTCAAGCGGATTAAAAAAGATGTCAAGATCGTCAGCATCACGACACTTGAACAATTGGAAGCGGAGGCGATTCGTTGAATAAAGTAGCACTCGTAACCGGTGCATCACGCGGAATCGGAGCCGCTATCGCCAAACGATTGGCGACAGACGGATTCCGGATCGTCGTGAACTACGCCGGTAATACAGCAAAAGCAGAAGAAGTCGTATCGTCTATCGTCGATGCGGGTGGGGAAGCCATCGCCGTCCAAGCAGACGTTGCAGACGCCGAACAGGTGAAAGCATTGCTGAAGACGACACTGGATACGTACGGCCAGTTGGATTGCGTCGTCAACAATGCCGGTATCACGCGGGATGGTCTGTTGATGCGAATGAAAGAAGCCGATTTTGACGCCGTTCTGAATACGAACTTAAAAGGTGCGTTTCTTGTGACGCAAGCAGCGACGCGCCCCTTATTGAAATCGAGCGGGCGCATCATCAATATCGCTTCCGTCGTCGGAATCACCGGTAATCCGGGTCAAGCCAACTATGTGGCGGCAAAAGCCGGTCTGATCGGATTTACGAAGTCGGTCGCACGTGAACTGGCGAGCAAAGGCGTTACAGCAAATGCGATTTGTCCCGGTTTCATTGAAACCGATATGACGGATGAATTGACAGAAACCCAACGCAATCAGACACTCGACCAAATTCCGTTAAAACGATTTGGTCAGACGGAAGATATCGCGTCGCTTGTCAGTTTTATCGCATCAGACAATGCCCGTTACATCACTGGTCAAACTTTGGCAGTCGATGGCGGCATGACAATGTAAGTGAACTGTGGTACTACTTTGCCAAATTGGCAATCATCTTATATACTCAACTCATGGAGGGATTTTCAAATGACAAAAGAACAAATTTTAGTAGACGTGCAAGAAGCAATCGCAGAGAAGTTAGGCAAAGAACAGAGTGAAATCACACTCGACAAATCGTTTAAAGACGATCTCGGAGCAGATTCACTTGAAGTCATGGAACTCGTTATGGATCTCGAAGACAAATTCGAAATCACAATCGAAGATGACCAAGCAGAAAACCTAAAAACAGTCGGCGATGTCGTCAGCTACATTGAAACACAAGTCTAATACATGAAGCTGGGCCCACCGCGTTTTTGCGGTGGGATTTAGCTGTTTAGGAGGCATTATGACGAATCAAAAAGGACGTCGTGTCCGAAAAGGACCGTATGTAAAGCGACGGAAAGACTCACGGGCTTTGGCGCAAATTGAACAGAAGTTCAGCCAGTTGCAAGAACGGCTGGATATTCATTTTGCGAATGTAGAACTATTGAAGCAAGCATTTACGCATTCTTCTTTTGTAAATGAACAACGTGAATCAGATGGGGATAACGAACGTCTGGAGTTTTTAGGCGATGCCGTATTAGAATTGACGGTCTCCAGGTATTTATTTCAGCACTATCCGGAACGTTCCGAGGGGGAATTAACAAAGCTGCGTGCGGCCATCGTGTGTGAGCCGTCACTGGTCCAGTTCGCGAATCATTATGAGTTTTCTGAAATGATTCTACTTGGTAAAGGGGAGGAACTGACAGGGGGAAGAAATCGTCCGGCGTTACTTGCGGATGTGTTTGAAGCCTTCATCGGAGCCTTGTATCTGGACCAAGGGATTGAAGCTGCAGAACGATTCCTCGCCGAAGCGGTTTTTCCGAAAGTGGCGTCTGGATTTTTTGAAGAACAAACTGATTTTAAAAGCCAGCTCCAAGAAGCCATCCAACGGGTCGGACTTGGACAAATCGAGTACGAAATCATTGAGGAACGTGGTCCGGCGCACAGTCGTGAGTTTATCTCGCGCGTACACATCGCCGATAAGCTGGAAGGCATCGGGACCGGTCGTTCGAAAAAAGAAGCCGAACAGCAAGCAGCTAAACAAGCCTTGCTGGAACTCAAAAACAGCTTCTGACATGCAAAAGGCACCCATTTTAAAATGGAGTGCCTTTTTTGAAGGATCTTAAACGGTTTTGAGTGATTTCAGTTCGTCGACGATAGCATCGACTTCTGCTAACGTCAAGGACTCACGCATCATGACGAAGTCGTAAATCTCTTTTAAATCATCATTTTTTGTGCCGTCGAATTGTTCCGCCTTGATGACGCCTTTGTTGATAATGTTTAATTTATCCAGAATGTCTACAATCATTTGTTCAATTGTCATGTCTTAAAATCTCCTCTTCATTTCTTTAAGCCTAACATTACCATAAAAGCTACCATTTTGTAGACCTTTCGGCTATGGTAAACTAAAAGAAAATCAAAAAGAAATTTAAACATATGGGTGGTCAAGATGTACTTAAAACGAATTGAAATCAATGGCTTCAAGTCATTTGCCAGTCGGACGGAGCTCGACTTCCTTCCGGGAGTCACAGCCGTCGTCGGACCAAACGGCAGTGGGAAGTCCAATATATCGGATGCTGTGCGCTGGGTGCTCGGTGAGCAATCAGCTAAATCATTACGCGGTGGGAAGATGGAAGATGTCATCTTTGCCGGAAGTATCACGGAACACCGGAAACAATTTGCGGAAGTCACGCTCGTGCTCGACAATGAGTCGGGGACTGTGGCCTTGCCGTATCAAGAAATCAATGTAACGCGGCGTGTCAGCCGGAACGGCGACAGTGATTATTTTTTAAATAAAAAACCATGCCGATTAAAAGATGTTCTGGATTTATTCATGGATACCGGATTGTCGCGTGACGCGTTCGCCATCATCGGTCAAGGACGGGTCGAACAAGTGATTTCCGGAAAACCGGAAGAACGACGCGCGGTCATCGAAGAGGCAGCAGGCGTCTTAAAATACCGGAACCGTAAAAAACAAGCCGAACGAAAGTTGACGGATACAGAAACAAATTTGTCACGGGTCGATGACATTTTATTTGAACTGGGTGGACGAATTGAGCCATTACGAGAACAGGCGTCACTGGCAAAAGAATTTTTAGTTGCGCGGGAACGGTACGACTTCTTGGAACGGGGCATCCTTGCAACCGAAATTCAACAATATAAGACACAGCTTGCTGACGTGTCGACGGAAATCGAATCGTGCCAAACTCAATTATTGACGGAACAAGACCGATTGCAAGATACGATTGCAACACGGGAAACGCAAGAAACGTCGCTAGAAGAGACGCGGCGACTTGAGACGGAGATGCAGGATCGTTTACGGCTTGTCTCGAATAAACTCGTTGAAATCGAAGGGGCTTTGAACCTCGCGAAAGAGCGGGAAAAACACGGGGCGGAAATGAAGGCGCGTCTGGAACAGGAAGTAGCAGTTGCTGAACAACGGGTAGCGCAAATCGAGCAAGAGGAACAGGCGGTGCTGAAACAACAGCAACAGACACAGCAACTGTACCTCGATACTGTGGCGCAACGGGAACAAGCCGATGCTGCCTTGTCTTACTCCGACCGGGATTTTGAAAAAGAAGCCGAACAATTACGTTCGGAAGCCTTTGAAGTAGCCAGCCGTCTGGCGGCGTCAACGAATGCTTACCACCGTGCCAAACAAGATCTCCTTCATGCAGAAGAACAGCAAATCAGCTTTTCGGAAAATGTCGGGTCAAAACAAACGGACCGCTCGACGTATGAAGCGGAAACGATTCGTCTCGGGCAACAGGTGGAAGAGTTGCGGAACCGTTTAGAAACGTTGCGTCAAGAAGAACACGCACAACAAGACCAGCACCGTCAGCAACAAGAGACGTTGCGGCAAATGGAGCAATCCATCATCGATCTCCACCGGCGTCGCGATAAGACGGAAGACCGGATCGAGTTTTTGGAATCGGTCAAAGCGGACTACAGTGGCTATTTCGGAGCCGTCAAAACCGTTTTGAAACAACGTGACCGGATTGCCGGTATCCATGGCGCTGTTGCGGAACTGATTACCGTTCCTGCCCGTTTTGAGGCGGCAATCGAAACGGCACTCGGCGGAGCGATGCAAAATGTCGTCGTCGATACAGATGTGACAGGCCGGAAACTGATTCAAGAACTACGCCGGTTGAATGCCGGTCGGGCGACATTCATGCCGCTCGCGTCCATTCAGCGTCGTGAACTGAGTGCTTCCGTGCAAGAAAGTCTGTCCGGCATGTCGGGCTACCTCGGCGTTGCGAGCAATCTGGTCACGACACGGGAAGATTTCATCAAACTGAAAGAGAATCTGCTTGGGACGACTCTGGTCGTGGAATCGCTTGAACAAGCGAATACGATTGCCCGTTCGACAGGACACCGTTACCGGATCGTGACGCTCGAAGGCGATGTCGTCAACGTCGGAGGATCGATGACGGGAGGCAGTCGGAAAAAAGGAACCCCTCTCTTCAGCCAGTCGCGTGAACTGGAAGAGTTGCAGACAGGATTAAAACAGGGTCAGGCTGTTATTCGGGAACAAGAGCGACGCCGTGATGAAATGAGAACAGCTAACGCACAACTTGCCGGTTCACTTGAAGAAAATGTCCGCAACATTCAACTGGTCCAGGCGCAACTGGAAAGTGTCCGTGAAGCCTTTACAGAGGCGAAACGCAGTCTCGCCGTCACCGCTTCGGAATTATCGGTTCACGATGGTCAGCTGAATCGCCTTGCTGAACAAGCGGCCGAAGCAAAAGCAATCATTGCAACATCAGAGCAGGACATGGAACAGTTGACGAAACGCCAAGTGGAACTGCGCCAGGCTCTCGATCAACTGAAAGAAGCGCAGTCACGCGGGGCTGTTGCAGTCGAAGAATTAAAACAACAACAAGCAGAAGCCTTGCTTGAAGAACGGACGGTCAGTATGACACGCGATCAAATCGATCGTGAAGTCATGCGTCTCCGCGAGACACTGAGTCATGCGAAATTAGAAAGAAGTCATAAACGACGTGATTTGAAACATATTCTAGAAGGATTCGATGAAGCGAAGATTGATGCGCTGCACGTTGAAAAAATGCAGATGCAACAAGAACAAACTTCAGTCGAACATGAATTGACGCTTGTGACGAAAAAAATCCGGCAGGCAGCAGAAGACTTGCGTCTGTTACGGATTCAGGAAGCGAAATTGACGGAAGCCCGTCAGGCGACGACGCAACGTCTTGATCAAGCCCGTCTCGCCCAGGGACGACTCAGCACACGTCTTGAGACACGTCACGAAACACTGGAAGAAATGGGACTGATCGCGGACTTGATTCAACCGTTGACCACTTCATTCGAGGAAGCCAAGGAAGAATTACATCTCTTGAAACGGCAACTCGAGGAAATCGGGATTGTCAATCTCGGTGCCATCGAGGAATTTGCTGAAGTCGATCAACGCTTTACGTTCTTGTCGACGCAGCGTGACGATTTAGTCAATGCGAAAACTGATTTGTATGCTGTCATTGAAGAAATGGACCGGGAAGTCGTCCGATTGTTCAAACAGACATACACAGCCGTTCGGGAACATTTCCGGGAAACCTTCCGGGAACTGTTTGGCGGCGGGGAAGCCGACTTGATTTTAGTGGATCCAACCGACCTGTTGACAAGCGGTATCGATATCGTAGCCAAACCACCCGGCAAAAAGTTACAAAATCTGTCCTTGTTGTCCGGTGGGGAACGTGCCTTGACTGCGATTGCGCTGCTATTCGCCATCTTAAAAACACGACCGGTCCCATTCTGTGTCCTCGATGAGGTCGAAGCGGCCCTCGATGAAGCGAACGTCGCCCGGTTTGGAGAGTTCGTCCATCAACTGGCACGCGAGACACAGTTCATCATCATTACCCACCGAAAGGGAACGATGGAGTCCGCCGATGTCCTGTATGGCGTTACGATGCAACAAAACGGTATTTCTGAAGTATTATCCGTTAAACTGGAAGAAGCGAGACGGACACTCAGTGAAGAAGTAGAACCAAAGGGGATAAAAAAATGAGTTTCTTTAAAAAATTAAAAGATCGTCTGACGACATCCACGCAAGAAGTGACGTCGAAGTTTACGGAAGGCTTGACGAAAACACGGGACGGGTTGGCGAATGCCGTCAACGATCTCGTCTACCGTTTCCGTGAAGTCGACGAAGATTTTTTCGAAGAGTTGGAAGAAGTATTGATTCAGGCCGATGTCGGTGTCACGACGACGATGGATCTTGTTGAAAAGCTAAAAGTTGAAGTCAAACGTAAAAATGTCAAGGATACAAAAGAAGTGCGTGACGTACTGGTCGAAGTCGTCGCGAGCATGTTGGTGGAAGAGGAAGAGTCGGAACTGGATCTCAGTCACGAACTCAATGTCATCTTATTTGTCGGTGTCAACGGCGTCGGGAAAACAACGACGATTGGTAAACTGGCGAACCGTCTGAAAAACGAAGGCAAAACGGTCATGCTTGCAGCTGGCGATACGTTCCGGGCCGGTGCCATCGATCAACTTCAAGTCTGGGGTGAACGTTCCGGTGTGCCTGTCATTCGTCAAGGTGAAGGGTCGGACCCGGCAGCGGTCATCTATGATGCGGTTCAAGCTGCTAAAGCCCGAAAAGTCGACGTCCTGATTTGCGATACAGCCGGTCGACTGCAAAACAAAGTCAATTTAATGAATGAACTCGAAAAAGTAAAACGTGTCATCGAACGGGAAATTCCGGGGGCGCCGCATGAAGTATTGCTCGCCCTTGACGCGACGACCGGTCAAAATGCGATGGTGCAAGCAAAAGCCTTTAAACAAGCGACGGATGTCAGTGGGATCGTTTTGACGAAGCTCGACGGAACAGCGAAAGGTGGAATCGTCCTTGCGATTAAGAACGAGTTGGATTTGCCGGTGAAATTCGTGGGTCTCGGTGAAAAAATTGATGACTTACAACCGTTCGATGCCGAACAATTCGTCTATGGATTATTCGGAGATGTCTTTGAAGAAAAAGAAACGGTCGAAGAAGTCCGAGAAGAGGACTGACCACGATTTCCTTGTAAAGAAAAAAACTTGACAACACACTGTGAGGGCTGTACTATACTATCTGTAAAGGAATTTCACTTAACAACCGCGGAGGTGTTCGAATGACACTTGATAAGACGAACCGGATGAATTATCTGATTGACTTTTATCAGGAGCTTTTGACGCCGAAACAACGGAATTATATGTCACTCTATTACCTAGATGACTTTTCGTTAGGTGAAATCGCCGATGAGTTTGAAGTCAGCCGACAAGCAGTCTACGACAACATAAAACGTACGGAAGCGATGCTTGAACAATATGAAGAACGACTGGGTTTGTTCGCAAAGTATGAACAGCGAAAGATACTTCTTGATCAGTTGAAGCAACTAGACCTTCCGAGCGAAGCTCACGTGACCATTACGGCACTCGAGCAATTAGAGTAGGGGGCAATTTCATGGCATTCGAAGGATTATCGGAACGGCTTCAAGCCAGTCTCGCTAAAATGCGGGGTAAAGGTAAGATTTCTGAAGCGGACGTAAAAGAAATGATGCGTGAGGTTCGCCTTGCGTTATTAGAAGCTGACGTCAACTTCAAAGTCGTCAAACAATTCGTAAATGATGTGAAAGAACGTGCAGTCGGGCAAGATGTCATGACGTCTCTCACGCCAGGTCAGCAAGTCGTCAAAATCGTCCATGACGAATTGACGAAACTGATGGGGTCAGAAGTTTCTCCATTGACGTTATCGAACCGTCCGCCAACCGTCATCATGATGACCGGTTTGCAAGGGGCTGGTAAGACGACAACAGTCGGAAAACTTGCGAATCATTTACGGAAGAAACAAAATCGCAGTCCACTGCTCGTTGCAGCGGATATTTACCGACCGGCTGCGATCAAACAGCTCGAGACGTTAGGAAAACAACTCGAACTGCCTGTTTTCTCAATGGGAGATCAGGTCAGTCCACAAGAGATTGTCACTAATGCCCTCGACTATGCAAAAGAGCATCACCACGATATCGTGTTGATCGATACGGCGGGACGCTTACATATCGACGAGGACCTCATGCAGGAACTGGTTGATGTGAAAGAAATCGCCAAACCGAATGAAATCTTCCTTGTCGTCGATTCGATGACGGGTCAGGATGCCGTCAATGTCGCCGAAAGCTTTAATGAAAAGCTCGGTGTGACAGGTGTCATCTTGACGAAGCTCGACGGGGATACTCGAGGCGGAGCAGCACTCTCCATCAAGGCAGTCACCGGAGCACCGATTAAGTTCGTCGGTCTTGGAGAGAAGCTGGACGCAATCGAGCCATTCTATCCGGAGCGGATGGCGTCACGGATTCTCGGCATGGGAGATATGCTGACGCTGATTGAAAAAGCGGAGTCTCAAATGGACGCGACACGCGCCAAAGAGCTCGAAGGCAAAATGCGCGATGCATCGTTCACGTTTGACGATTTCATCGAGCAGTTACAGCAAGTGAAACAGATGGGTCCTTTGGATGAGTTGTTAGGAATGATTCCGGGTGCCGGTAAAGGAAAGATGAAGGGTCTGAAAAATGCCCAAATCGATGAGAAGCAACTTGTTTATGTCGAAGCGATTATTCAATCGATGACAAAACGAGAGCGGACTGAACCGGAAATTCTCAATGCGAGTCGTCGGAAACGGATTGCGCGCGGCAGTGGTCGTAGCATTCAAGAAGTGAACCGATTGATCAAGCAATTTGAAGACATGCGGAAGATGATGAAACAATTCTCCGGCCAAATGGGCAAAGGGAAAAAGAAAGGCGGCTTTGGCCTCCCATTCTTCTAAAAGTCTTTTCACTTTTGCTGGAACGTTGTATACTAGTGAAGTTGTCAATTTGACTAAACCAAAAAACTATTTATTATCTGGAGGGACTTACGAATGGCAGTTAAAATTCGTCTTAAGCGCATGGGCGCAAACAAATCACCTTTCTACCGTGTGGTAGTAGCAGACTCACGTGCACCACGTGATGGTCGTTTCATCGAGCAAATCGGATACTACAACCCGGTTGCTAAACCAGAAGCAGAAGTAAAACTTAACGAAGAGCTTGCTCTTAAATGGCTCGCTGAAGGTGCTAAACCTTCAGACACAGTTCGTAACCTCTTCTCAAAAGCTGGTATCATGGAGAAATTCCACAACGCGAAACTCGCGAAGTAAGACGATTGGAGGTGAGCGAAAGCTTACCTCCTTTTTGTATGGCAAAATAATAACGGGAAACAAGACTTGGGAATAAGGAAGTGGAACAGATGGAATGGTTGGAAGTCGCAAAAATCGCCAACACGCACGGTTTGAAAGGCGAATTGAAACTACTGGCAAGCACAGATTTTCCGGAACAGCGCTTTAAAGTCGGCAATGATGTATTTTTAGAATCAAACGGAACATACACACCGTTTACGATCAGCAGTTACCGGAAACACAAACAATTCATCATGGTGACGTTCAAAGGAATGCAACACATCAATGATGTTGAGAAATACAAAGGCTTGAAACTGTATGTTCAGCCGGAAGCCTTACAGGAACTCGGGGAACATGAATTTTATTATCATGAAATCATCGGCTGTACGGTCTTCGACGGTGAAAACGAAATCGGTGTCGTCTCTGATATTTTAGAAACGGGAGCAAATGACGTATGGACGATCAAACGTCCCGGTAAAAAAGATGTGCTGATTCCCTATATCGAACAAGTCGTCGCCTCAATTGACGTCGAAGCCAAACGGATTCAAATCACACCGTTACCGGGTTTGATCGAAGGATGAACATTACGGTCCTGACGCTATTTCCGGAAATGTTCACAGCGCTTAATCACTCGATTGTCGCCCGTGCGCAAGAGGAGAAGCGGATTGAACTCAACTATGTCAATTTCCGGGACTATTCGACGAATCGTCATGGGCGTGTCGATGATTCTCCATACGGTGGAGGGGCCGGAATGTTATTGACTCCCCAACCGGTGTTTGACGCGATTGCGGCATTGCCTGAAGCCAACCGGCGAATCATTGCCCTGACACCGACGGGGCGGCGATTTGATCAGCGTCTTGCTGAAGAATGGTCAACCGAAACGGAGCTCGTCTTTTTGTGCGGTCATTACGAAGGCTTTGACCAACGGATCCATGATGAGCTCGTGACGGACGAAGTGTCGCTCGGTGACTTTGTTTTGACCGGTGGCGAGCTTGCCGCGATGACGATGATTGACGCCACCGTCCGCCTGTTACCGGATGTTCTCGGAAAAGCTGCCAGTCATGAAGACGACTCGTTTTCGACCGGATTGCTCGAGTATCCGCATTATACGCGTCCGGCTGACTTTCGGGGTTTAGTGGTTCCGGATGTCTTATTGTCCGGCAATCATGCCCGGATCGAAACGTGGCGCCGTGAACAGGCATTGAAACGGACACTGGAACGGCGACCGGATTTACTTGAGCAGGCCGATTTGTCCGAGACCGACCGTCGTTACTTGCAATCAATTTCAGGATTGTCAAACGACTGAAACTGTGATAAGTTAAAACATGTGGCAAAAGCCACATATTAACGATGTTCCGCTGTTGGATGCCAAGGGCAAATGAAGATACGAACATTGGTGAAAAAAGGAGAAATCATTCATGAACACACAACAATTGTTCCGTGAAATTACACAAGAACAAATCAAGTCAGACGTCCCTGCATTCCGTCCTGGTGATACAGTCCGCGTCCACGTTAAAGTCGTCGAGGGTACGCGTGAGCGGATCCAGCTTTTCGAAGGCGTAGTCATCAAACGTCATGGTGGCGGCATCAGCGAAACGTTTACAGTTCGTAAGATTTCTTACGGAGTTGGCGTTGAGCGTGCATTCCCGCTCCATTCACCACGTGTAGCGCAAATTGAAGTCGTTCGTTACGGTAAAGTCCGTCGTGCGAAACTTTACTACCTCCGTAACCTTCGCGGTAAAGCGGCTCGTATTAAAGAAATTCGTCGTTAATCATGTGAAAAAGTGGCTTGTCTCCGGACAAGCTTCTTTTTTTTACCGTTTATGCGTATACTAGGTTTAGGCAAGAGATTGAGTTGAAGGAGTGGAACGCGTGAAGGAGTTATTTAGTTGGATCAAGGCGCTGGTCGTGGCGCTCGTAATTGCGTTCATCATCCGAACGTTTTTATTCGTTCCGGTCATTGTAGACGGCGAATCGATGATGCCGACGTTACACAATTCGGACCGAATGATTGTCAATAAGGTTCCTTATTATTTCAATGAACCGGAACGGGGAGACATCGTCGTCTTCCATGCAACGGAGACACGGGATTACATCAAACGTGTGATTGCTGTTCCAGGTGATACGATGTACTACAAAGATGATACGTTATACGTCAACGATAAAAAAGTCGTGGAACCTTATCTGAACGAGTTTAAGGCGCAGATGAACGGTGTTCCGTTAACAGAAGACTTTACATTGGAAGAAAAAACAGCACAAACGACCGTTCCCGAAGGAAAAGTGTTTGTAATGGGAGATAATCGTCAAAACTCGAAAGACAGCCGGGACATCGGTTTTGTAGACGAAGACCAAATCGTCGGTACGACGAACTTCGTTTTCTATCCGTTTAATGATGTTCGATCGGTCAATTGATGATTTCAGCAAGTAATCAAGTAATTAAGTAATTAAGTAATTAAGAAACGGAGTTCACTGCATGTGGACTCCGTTTTTTTGTTCGGACCGGCACAGGGTTCTTTTCTGACGAAAAGTTGCGTATACTAGAGAATGGATCGTTTCTCTCGAACAGGCAGTGGATCGGTCACACGAGACACGATGTATAAATCGTTCATTATTAGCAGTCCAAGCACTATGAAAACTTGAGGTGGAAGAAATGACAATACAATGGTTCCCGGGACACATGGCGAAAGCACGCCGTGAAGTCACGGAAAAATTAAAGTTGATTGATGTCGTCATCGAATTGGTGGATGCACGGTTACCGATGTCGAGCCGTAATCCGATGGTCGAACAAATCACAGCAGGAAAACCGCGGCTGATCGTCCTGAATAAATCAGACATGGCTGATGCCCGTCTGACCGAAAAGTGGATGCAGGCACTTCGGAAGGATGGTGTCGACGTCATTGCAGTCGATGCGAAGCATAACAAGGGGTTAGGACAGATTCATGAAGGTGCCTTACGCCTGATGAAAGACAAACATGACCGGATGCGGGATAAAGGGCGGAATCCAAGTGCGATTCGAGCCTTGATCATCGGAATTCCAAACGTCGGGAAATCAACGTTGATCAATCGATTGGCTGGACGGAACATCGCGATTACTGGCGACCGTCCAGGTGTGACGAAGCGTCAACAATGGATCAAAATGAAGACGGGTGAGATGGAACTGCTTGATACACCGGGAATTCTCTGGCCGAAGTTTGATGACCAGCTTGTCGGCTACCGGTTAGCGGCAACGGGCGCCATTAAGGATGATATCCTAAATATTGATGATATTGCCTTGTTTGCCATCCGTGAGTTGATGACGCGTTATCCGGAACAATTAAAACTGCGTTATCGTCTCAAGGAAATCACGGGAGAAGCTGTTGATGTATTAGAAGCCATCGGAAAAAACCGTGGTTTCGTAACCGGCGGCTATGTCGACTTTGAGCGGACAAGTGAAATGTTACTTCACGAACTCCGAACGGAGAAAATTGGTCGGGTTACGCTCGAGACCGTCGAAGAGTGGGCGACCGTTACAGAATAAGACAGGCTTGGACTTCTCGAGATGAGAAATCCAAGCTTTTTTCGAAAAGGAGTCAAGTCATGAACATTTCTGAAATCAAAGCACGATTAGCAATCGTCTCACAGGAAGAATTTGAACAAGTAAAAATCGAGTTCGCACAAGATACCCGAAAAGGAGTCGTTGCTGCCCTGAAACAGGCAGAACGCCGGTTGTTAAATGAAGCGCAACAACGACTTCAGTTTCAAGAGCGATCGTGTTTTGAAGACGAGTACCGCGCGAAAGGTCACCAGCGCATTGCTGGAGTGGATGAGGTCGGCCGGGGACCGCTTGCGGGACCGGTCGTCGCAGCAGCTGTCATTTTACCGGTCGATTTTTATCATTCCGGGCTGACAGATTCAAAACAGATGTCGAAAAAACAGCGACTTGCTGCGTATGAGCACATTCAGGAAGTCGCAGAAGTCGCAATCGGTATCGTCGAACCGGAAGAGATTGACCGGATCAACATTTACCAGGCCTCTAAACAGGCCATGCAGCAGGCTGTCGCTCAATTGACGCCGGATGCCCTGTTAGTGGACGCGATGACGCTTGATGTCGATCTCCCGCAGGAATCCCTGATTAAAGGAGATGCCCGGAGCATCTCGATTGCAGCAGCAAGTGTCGTCGCGAAAGAAACACGGGATACGATGATGGAACAATACGCCATGATTTATCCGGAGTATGGCTTTGAACAACATGCCGGATACGGGACGGTACAACACTTACAGGCACTCGACCGTATAGGGGTGACGCCGATTCACCGGAAGACATTTAAACCGGTCCTCGACCGACTTTAGGAGGTGAGCTATCATGCAGATTGAGCATCGTGCCTTACTGCCCTTTAAAATAATTGATTCGGCCAACCAACCGTTACGTGAAGGGGCAAACGTCATCGGTAAAGTATTGAAACTGCTTCCGGACGGTCTGATGGAACTGCAGGTCGGACAACGTGTCTTGACGGCGGGAACGACAGCCGAGCTAAAAGAGGGAGCGACCTACCGGTTTTTGGTCACGAGTACAGATGGACAGCCCGTGTTAAAAATTGTTTCACAGGAAACCAGTTCTCCGAAATTACCGGTGCTTCCGACATTTGATCGGATCGCTCCACTTTCAGCGGAATCCGTCCCGCACACGACACGGGATGTCTTGCAACAGCTGGGGCAAAAAGTGATGGAAGGATCCGGAACAGCCTTCAAACAAGCCATCATCGAATTGGTTCAACTCGCTCGGAGTGCGGATGGGACAACAGAGGGGCAGCTCGACCGGAAGACGAGTGATCAGGTGCTGGCCCAACAGGTCATTCAAGCGACAAATGAAACCGGACGCGGTATATTTTTGTTTCAATTACCGCAATTTGGTCCGTTCGAAGAAGTCGATGTCACGATGGAGGCACCCTTTGATCAAAAAGAATTTAACCCGGATCACGCACGAATTGCTTTTTACTTAAAATTGCCGAAAGTCGGCGAAATTGCATTGGATTTATTAATCACGGATCGAAAAATCGCGATTTCCGTTTTCCATCCGGATGACCGGATTGCCGCTTTTATGTCCCACTATCAGCCGACCATCGAACAACGTCTGCACGAACAGGGATATGATTTGATCCGCTTCGAACAAATAGAAGCGGAAAAAGAACGGATACCGTTCCAACCGACGGATCGAAACGGAAGGGTGGATTATCAGATATGAAAAAAGCCATCGCCTTATCCTATGAAGAGCAGATGCAGGCTCCGAAGGTCGTCGCGAAAGGATCAGAACGGGTGGCGGAGCGAATTCTCGAAGAAGCCCTACAACACGGTATTCCGATTCGGCAAGACAAGACGTTGGTCACCTTGCTCGACGCCGTCCAAGTCTCAGAGCAAATTCCAAATGAATTATACGGGGTCATTGCCGAGTTATTCGCCTTTTTATATCAACTCGATCAAACAGGAATTTCGAAGAAATAAATGCTTTCGGTCGATAACGATAGACAGCGCTTCCAATTTTAACTACAATGAAAGAGCCGAAACTAAAGGGGTTAAGGGGGATTTTTTCATGAATGTACATGAATATCAGGCAAAAGAGTTACTTCGTTCGTACGGTGTACCTGTTCCGAACGGAATTGCAGCATTTACAGTTGAAGAAGCAGTCGATGCAGCAGAACAATTGTCAGGTCCGATCAAAGTCGTAAAAGCACAGATTCACGCAGGGGGTCGCGGTAAAGCCGGTGGTGTTAAATTGGCAAAATCGCAAGAAGAAGTGAAAGAATTCGCGACAGAGTTACTCGGCAAAACACTCGTCACGCATCAAACAGGTCCAGAAGGTAAAGTCATCCAACGTCTTCTTGTTGAGGAAGGTTGCGCGATTGACAAGGAATACTATCTCGGGATTGTCCTTGACCGTGTAACGGGACGTGTCGTCATCATGGGTTCAAGTGAAGGCGGAATGGATATTGAGGAAGTCGCGGAAGCAACTCCGGAAAAAATCATCAAAGAAGTGGTTGATCCGGCAGTCGGTTTACAAGCTTTCCAAGCGCGTAAATTGGCGTTTGCAATGGGTGTTCCGGTTAAACTTGTCAATAAATTCGTCGGTATGGTCACGAAATTGTATACATTCTTCGTCGATAAAGACTGCTCGATTGCTGAAATCAACCCACTCGTCACAACAAAAGACGGTGATGTCTTGGCACTTGATGCAAAACTCAACTTTGATTCAAACGCGTTATACCGTCATGCGGATGTCGTTGCACTCCGTGACGAGTCAGAAGAGGATCCGCGTGAAGTGGAAGCTTCTAAAAATGACTTAAACTATATCGCACTCGACGGAAACATCGGATGTCTCGTCAACGGTGCAGGTCTCGCGATGGCGACGATGGATATCATCAAGCATTTCAGCGGCGATCCAGCAAACTTCCTTGATGTCGGTGGCGGTGCGACAAAAGAAAAAGTAACAGAAGCCTTTAAATTGATTTTATCGGATGAGAACGTCAAAGGGATTTTCGTTAACATCTTTGGTGGAATCATGAAGTGTGACGTCATTGCAGAAGGTATCGTTGCCGCAACAAAAGAAGTGGGCTTAGAATTGCCACTCGTCGTCCGTCTCGAAGGAACAAATGTCGATGCCGGGAAACAAATTCTCAAAGATTCAGGTCTAGCGATTACAGCAGCTACATCAATGGCAGACGGCGCAGAAAAAATTGCTGCGCTCGTGAAGTAAGGGGGAGCTAAGGATGAGTATTTGGGTAAATGAATCAACAAAAGTCATCATTCAAGGAATTACAGGGAATCAAGGGATGTTCCACGGCGAACAGATGATTGATTACGGAACGAACCTCGTAGGTGGCGTGACACCAGGTAAAGGTGGAACGGAAGTATTAGGAGTACCGGTCTTCGATACAGTAGCACAAGCAGTCGAAAAAACAGCTGCCAATGCTTCAATCATCTATGTACCGCCTGCATTTGCAGCGGATGCCATCATGGAAGCAGCGGATGCGAACATCGCTTTGATCATTTGTATCACGGAAGGAATTCCGGTTCTTGATATGGTCAAAGTAAAACGTTATCTGGACGGAAAACCAGTCCGTCTGATCGGTCCAAACTGTCCAGGTGTGATTACGCCAGGCGTTGCGAAGCTTGGGATCATGCCAGGATACATTCATACACCAGGTCACGTCGGAATCGTTTCACGTTCTGGAACGTTGACGTATGAAGCCGTGCATCAATTGACGACAGCAGGAATTGGTCAATCAACAGCAGTCGGAATCGGTGGCGATCCGGTCAACGGAACAGATTTTATTGATACGCTCAAAGCGTTTAATGAAGATCCGGAAACAAAAGCCGTTATCATGCTTGGTGAAATTGGTGGAACGGCAGAGGAAGAAGCGGCTGAGTGGGTCAAAGCCAACATGACGAAGCCGGTCATCGGATTCATCGGTGGACAAACAGCACCTGAAGGCAAACGGATGGGTCATGCCGGTGCCATCATTTCAGGTGGTAAAGGAACAGCTGCAGAAAAAATCAAAACACTTCGTGCTAACGGTATCGAAGTGGCAGAAACGCCAGCTATCATCGGTGAGACGTTGATTCGTGTCATCAAAGAAGCCGGTATTTACGATGAATGTGTCACAGGTTCAACTGTGAACTAAACAAGAGGCCAGCTGTCCTGATTTAATCAGGACGGCTTTCTTCTATATAAAAGGAGCGGAATGAATGGACAGAGAACTGTATGCACGTTTTGCGACTTGCCGGGTTCCGTATTCAATCGTTGTCTTGATCGAGCAGTACGGTCTTTTACCGGTAGAGGATTTACCCGTGTCAAAATCCATCAAAAACCGTTATCAGCAAGCCCTACAATTGGATCAAGTCCCAACGAACCTTCTTGTTCCCGGAGACCCGTGTTTCCCGATGTCGTTACTTCAGATTCCTCAACCTGTCTACGGTCTTTTCTTCAGCGGTGACCCTTCCTTATTACAACAGCCGATGATCAGTATCATCGGAAGTCGTCAACCTTCTCCTTCACACTCAAAACGTTTATCTTTCTTACGTCCCTTTTTTGAGTCTCCATTCGTCACGGTGTCAGGTGGCGCCCTTGGCATTGATTCTCTTGTACATCGTCTTTCCCTTAAACATCATCAAGCGACGATTGCTGTGTTAGCGAGCGGTTTTGATTGCCTGTATCCCGTCCGGCATTCACAACTGTTTCAGCGGATTCAACAAGCAGGTCTGCTGTTATCGGAGTATCCCGCTCCAACCCCAGTCAAGAAATATCAGTTTTTAGAACGAAACCGGATCATCTCTGGCCTGGCTTCAGGATTGATCATCGTCGAGGCAACCCGGAAAAGCGGAACGATGAACACGGCCGGTCACGCGCTGGAACAGGGGAAAGACGTGTATTGTATCCCCGGTTGTCCGACAGAAAAACACTTTCAAGGGACAAATCAACTGATTGCGGAAGGGGCGATTCCACTCTTAAATCCGGAAGAAGTTTCAAAAAGTATCTTGATGAACGTTGACAAATGGGAATCGAGACTACTATGATAAGTGAGATTAAAATACGAGTACGCCTCTAATAGGGAGCGATTGTAATGGCAAAATATTTAGTAATTGTCGAATCACCTGCAAAGGCAAAAACCATCAAACGTTATCTCGGTTCAAACTATACCGTGAAAGCTTCGATGGGGCATGTCATCGACTTACCGAAAAGTCAAATGGGTGTTGACGTAGAACATGACTATGAACCAAAGTATATTACGATTCGTGGTAAAGGTCCGGTTTTAAAAGAGTTAAAAACGGCCGCTAAAAAAGCACAAAAAATCTATCTCGCAGCCGACCCGGACCGCGAAGGGGAAGCAATCGCTTGGCACTTAGCGAAAGCCCTCGGTGTCGATGAATCGACAGAATGCCGGGTCGTCTTTAATGAAATCACGAAAGACGCCATCAAAGATTCGTTCAAGAGACCCCGCAAGATCAATTATGATCTTGTCGATGCACAACAGGCACGGCGTATCTTGGACCGTCTCGTCGGTTACAGTATGAGTCCGTTACTTTGGAAGAAAATTAAAAAAGGATTATCAGCAGGACGTGTTCAATCGGTTGCTGTGAAGATGATCATTGACCGTGAACAGGAAATCAATGCCTTTTTACCGGAAGAATATTGGACGATTAAACTAGAGCTTGATGCCAATGGTGAAAAACTCGAAGCCAACTTCTACGGAGTTGACGGAAAGAAACGTGAATTGCACTCGGAAGAAGAAGTCAATGAAATATTGGCAAAACTGTCAGAGTCCTTCACGGTAGATTCCGTGACGAAAAAAGAACGTCGCCGGAATCCGGCCTTGCCGTTTACAACGAGTTCGCTTCAACAAGAAGCAGCCCGCAAGCTGAACTTCCGTGCGAAAAAGACGATGATGATTGCCCAGCAATTATATGAAGGAATCGAGCTCGGAAAAGAAGGGACGGTCGGTTTGATTACGTACATGCGGACCGATTCAACCCGGACATCTGAAACCGCCAACATTGAAGCACAAGGGTTCATCGAAAATGCGTACGGAAAAGAATATATCGCTGTTGAAAAACGGAAAGAGAAAAAAGCAGCGAATTCGCAGGATGCCCACGAAGCGGTTCGTCCGACATCGACGATGCGTGACCCGCAACTTGTCAAATCGTATTTATCCCGTGATCAGTTCCGGTTATACAAATTAATTTGGGAACGGTTTGTTGCGAGCCAAATGGCTCCGGCTGTTCTCGATACAGTCAAAGTCGACTTGGTTTCAAACGATGTCATGTTCCGGGCAAACGGTTCGACGGTCAAATTTGCCGGATTCATGAAAGTTTATATTGAAGATACAGACGATGAGACAGTAACAGACGTCAAGGACGGTTTGCTACCACCGCTTGAAGACGGTGAAGTATTGGAACAGGAAATGATTGAGCCGAAACAACACTTTACCCAACCACCACCGCGGTATACCGAGGCACGTCTCGTCCGAGCGATGGAAGAACTCGGGATTGGCCGTCCATCGACGTATGCACCAACACTCGATACGATTCAAAAGCGTGGTTATGTGACGCTCGAAGAGAAAAAATTCTTGCCGACCGAACTCGGGGAACTGGTCATTGATATGATCAGTGATTATTTCCAAGAATTCATCACGGTTCAATTTACGGCTGACATGGAAGCATTGCTCGATGCAATCGAAAAAGGGGACATGCAGTGGACGGAAGTCGTCGATCCGATTTATAAATCGTTTGAAAAACGTCTGACACGTGCAGAAGCCGAAATCGAAAAAATCGAAATCAAGGATGAACCGGCCGGAGAAGATTGTGAAGTCTGTGGTCACGCGATGGTCATCAAGATGGGTCGTTATGGTAAATTCATGGCGTGCTCAAACTTCCCGGAATGCCGCAACACCAAACCGATTCAAGTTGAGATCGGTGTCAAATGTCCGACGTGTGGAACAGGTGAAATCGTCGAACGCCGCAGTAAAAAAGGACGCCTGTTCTACGGCTGTTCGAATTATCCGGAATGTGAATTCGTCTCATGGGATAAACCGGTCGAAGAACCATGCCCGGTTTGCAGCAGTATGATGGTACAAAAGAAAATCAAGAACGGTGTGAAAGTAGAATGTACGTCTTGCGGACATCACGAAACACGCATCGATCAGGAGCAAGAGGAGGAATGACCGATGAAGCGGGTAACCGTAATCGGCGCCGGTCTCGCAGGTTCTGAAGCAGCATGGCAACTTGCGAAACGCGGTGTACAAGTAGATTTATATGAAATGCGACCAGTCAAGCAGACACCTGCTCACCATACCGACCAATTTGCAGAGCTCGTCTGCTCGAACTCACTTCGGGCCAATCAACTGACAAATGCAGTCGGTGTATTAAAAGAAGAAATGCGCCAACTCGACTCACTTATCCTCAAAGCTGCCGATCTTGCGAGTGTGCCGGCAGGTGGTGCGCTTGCTGTCGATCGACATGACTTTGCCGGATACGTGACGGAAACATTAAAAAATCATCCGAACGTCACGGTGCATCATGAAGAACTTGAAGCGATTCCGGATGGTCCGACCATCGTCGCGACAGGTCCTTTAACAAGTGCCGCCTTGTCCGAATCCCTGAAGCAGTTCACCGGAGAAGATTACCTGTACTTCTTTGACGCTGCCGCACCGATTCTTGACGGTGATACGATTGACCGCGATAAAGTGTATTTAAAGTCACGTTATGATAAAGGGGAAGCAGCTTACTTGAACTGTCCGATGACAGAAGAAGAGTTTATGCATTTCCACAATGAGTTGATTCAAGCGGAAGTCGTTCCATTAAAAGAGTTCGAGAAGGAAATCTACTTTGAAGGTTGTATGCCGTTTGAAGTACTGGCGTCACGCGGACCGAAAACACTGTTGTTCGGACCGATGAAACCGGTTGGGCTTGAAGATCCGAAAACGGGTGAACGTCCGTATGCCGTCGTTCAACTCCGTCAGGATAACTCGGCCGGAACACTGTTCAACCTCGTCGGATTCCAGACGCACCTCAAATGGGGCGAACAAAAACGGATCATCCGTTTGATTCCAGGACTTGAAAACGCTGAAATCGTTCGTTATGGTGTCATGCACCGCAATACGTTCGTCAATTCCCCGAACTTGTTGCAACCGACGTATCAAACACGGACACGTCCGGATCTATTCTTTGCCGGGCAGATGACAGGTGTCGAAGGATACGTCGAATCAGCTGCTTCCGGTTTGACGGCAGGTATCAATGCGGCTCGTTTAGTTAATGAAGCGGAACCGATCGCCTTCCCGAAGGAAACGATGATGGGTGCGATGGCGCATTATATTACGACGACAGAAGGAAAAAACTTCCAACCGATGAATGCGAACTTCGGACTGGTACCGGGACTTGCCGACCAAACCGGTCGAATGAGAAAACCGGAAAAATATGCGCTCCTTGCCGAGCGGGCATTGGATGCAATTAAAGACTTTACCGATATGTAAAGAGGATGGGGGAGAAGGCGCAAATCAGCGTTCTTTTCTCCCATTTCTTAATTTGTCATAAAAGCGTGATAATTTTGTTATTTTTCCGATTTTTGGTCTATTGTCAGACTACTTCCGGTGTGCTATGCTAAGGGCGATTCGAGTATGAAATGGTTAGAAGGGGGCTCATCAATGGGAGTAGACTCAGAGTTTGATGTACTGCGAAAATCGTTTTTACGGTACGTGCACATCGAGCGTCAATTATCTCCAAATACGGGCCGTTCTTATGATCAAACACTTCGACAATACGCCGCTTTTTGCCTCGATCATCAGCTGAGATCGATTGAATTGGCAACTGCACGGCGTTATTTGTTTGCTCTTTATGACCAAAAAGCATCTAAATCAACGATCGCTCAAAAAGTATCTTGTTTGAAACAGTTCGGACGTTTTGTGACGCGGGATACAAATGACGTCAATCCTTTTGAGGGATTAAAGGCACCGAAACGTGTCCAAACGTTGCCGACGTTTTTAGTACCATCAGAATACGAACGATTTTTAGAAGTTTTCCGAACGTCGGATTCATTAGGCGTACGGAATGTGGCATTGATTGAGTTGCTGTATGCGACAGGAATGCGTGTCAGCGAATTAGCCGGATTGAACGTAAAAGATTTGGATCCGGACTTGGAATATGTGCATGTATACGGAAAAGGACGAAAAGAACGGATTACACCGATCGGATCCTTTGCGAGAAAAGCCTTGTCCGAGTATTTGATGGAACGACAACCGGCCGAGGATGAAGCACAAGCCGTTTTTCTTTCTCGTTCTGGTCGCCGTTTGACAACGGACGGGATTCGGAAAATCTTAAAAAAGGCAGATCCGTTTTTATCGAAACACGTGACACCACATGCTTTACGACATAGTTTCGCGACCGATTTACTGGAACGTGGAGCAGATTTACGAGCGGTGCAAGAATTGCTTGGGCATGCTTCATTATCGACGACAGGGCAATATACACACGTCACGACGGAGCGGCTACGGCATGTTTATCAGCAAGCGCATCCGCGTGCCTAAGGGAGGAAATAGCATGTTTCATGCAACGACGATTTTTGCGATTCAACATAACGGTCAATCTGCAATGAGCGGGGATGGACAAGTGACTTTTGGTAATCAAGTCATCATGAAGAAAAGTGCAAAAAAAGTCCGGCGTCTCTATGGTGGAAAAGTGATTGCCGGGTTTGCCGGAAGTGTAGCCGATGCGTTTACATTATTCGAAAAGTTTGAAGCAAAACTTGAAATGTACAATGGAAACCTGCAACGGGCTGCCGTGGAATTAGCAAAGGAATGGCGGGGTGACAAAATGTTACGCCAGCTGGAAGCTTTGTTGCTTGTCATGGATGGAACACATTTACTTCTTGTTTCAGGTAACGGAGAAGTCATCGAACCCGATGACGGGATTTTGGCCATCGGTTCAGGCGGAAACTATGCGCTTGCCGCGGGTCGGGCACTGGCTCGGCACGCTGCACACATGACGGCTGAGGAAATCGCCCGTGCCGCTCTTGAAACAGCAGGAGAGTTGTGTGTATTCACGAATGATCAAATCATTTTAGAAACGATTGGGGGAAGTGCAGATGCATGAATTTACACCGAGACAAATCGTGGAAAAACTAAATGAACATGTTATTGGTCAAGCGGACGCGAAACGAGCCGTCGCGATTGCACTCCGAAATCGTTACCGCCGTCAGTTGCTCGATCCGAGTCTGCGGGATGAAGTGACACCGAAAAACATCTTGATGATCGGACCGACAGGAGTCGGGAAAACGGAAATTGCCCGTCGACTTGCGAAATTGGTCCGTGCACCGTTCGTTAAAATCGAAGCTACGAAATTCACGGAAGTCGGTTATGTCGGACGTGACGTTGAATCGATGGTTCGTGATTTAGTCGAAGCCTCACTACGGCTTGTCAAAGACGAGAAAAAGGAAGCTTTGAAAGAGCGGGCTGAAGCGGTTGCGAATGAACGAATCGTCGATGCCCTTGTCGGTAAAAAAGCTTCGGCGGGTCTTGGCGGAGGAAATCCGTTTGAGATGCTGTTCGGTGGGACTCCAAAACCGCCCGAGCAGGAAACTGCCAGCGATACAGCCGATCGGTCCGTCATTCGTCAACAATTGTTCCAAGGTCAACTAGAAGACCGCATTATTGATGTGGACATCGAAGAACGCCAAATGGATTTGTTCTCCGGTCAACAAGGCATGGAAGGTCTTGCGAATCTACAGGATATGCTCGGGCAAGTCATGCCGAAAAAAACAAAGAAACGCCAGCTGAGTGTCAAAGAGGCACGTCCGATTTTGACAGCAGAAGAAGCGGAACGATTACTCGATTTAAATGAAGTCCACGATGAAGCTGTTCGTCGTGCTGAACAGATGGGAATCATCTTCGTCGACGAAATCGACAAGATTGCAACGAAGGGGCAAGATAGTGCCGGTGTATCACGTGAAGGCGTACAGCGTGATATCTTACCAATCGTCGAGGGATCGACTGTCGTGACGAAGTATGGTCCTGTGAAGACGGATCATATGTTATTCATTGCAGCCGGTGCTTTCCATATGGCAAAACCATCTGATTTGATTCCGGAGTTGCAAGGACGTTTTCCGATCCGGGTGGAACTCGACAGTCTGACCGAAGATGACTTCGTTAAAATTTTGACTGAACCCAATCAAGCATTGTTGAAACAATATAAAGCTTTGCTTGGAGCGGAGCAAGTCCATGTCACGTTTACCGAAGACGCGATTCGTCAAATTGCACGGATTGCGGCACAAGTGAATGATGAAACAGATAATATCGGTGCTCGCCGTTTATATACCATCATGGAGCGTGTATTAGAAGAATTATCGTTTGAAGCGGCAGAGATGCCAGAGACAGACGTCACCATCACACCACAATATGTCATGGACCGCGTCGGAAAAGTAGCAGATGATCGTGATTTAAGTCAGTTCATCTTATAAGTGGAGGAAGAAAATCATGAATTTATTGGCAAAAACACGAAAGCTTAACACGATGTTACAACAAGAAGCAAGCACACATGTCGACTTTAAGGTCATGGCAGATCGTTTAAGTGAAGTCATGGAATCAAATACCTTTATCGTCAGCCGTCGTGGAAAGTTATTAGGAATTGCGATTAAACAACAAATCGAGAATGCACGGATTCGTGGATTCCTTGAAGAGCGTCAGTTTCCGGAAGATTATACAAAAAAATTGTTTAATGTGACGGAAACGACAGCAAACATCGCAATCGACAGTGAGCATACAGCTTTCCCGATCGATAACCGCGATATGTTCGAGACATCCAAAACGACGATCGTTCCGATCATCGGTGGCGGTGAGCGACTTGGAACACTTGTCCTTGGCCGGATGCTCGAAGATTTTAATGAAGAGGACTTAGTGCTTGCGGAATACGGAGCAACAGTTGTCGGAATGGAAATCTTACGTGAGAAAGCCCATGAAGCGGAAGATAAAGCGCGGAAGAAAGCCGTCGTTCAAATGGCAATCAATTCTTTATCCTATTCGGAACTTGAAGCCATCGAACACATCTTCGAAGAGTTGGACGGAAACGAAGGGTTGCTCGTAGCCTCTAAAATTGCCGATCGTGTCGGCATCACGCGTTCAGTTATCGTGAATGCTCTGCGGAAACTTGAAAGCGCCGGCGTCATCGAGTCCCGTTCACTTGGTATGAAAGGGACATATATCAAGATTTTAAATGACAATTTCCTCTATGAGTTAGAACGCATTAAATCGAACTAAAAAAAGGAAAAAATAGAATTTAAAAGAAGACCTAGTAAAGTACTAGGTCTTCTTTTTTTTATAGGTATTATTTATCATTTTTATAAGAAAAGGGTTTAAAAAGCGAAATATTAACATCTCATTACCCTATTTTTCAAAAAACTTCTTTTCAAACATTGACCTATTTGTTTCAATTATTTCAGATATGTTACTAACCGCTTACGGTATAATACTAAGTTTTACGAGATAAATAGAGGTGGAGGTTGAATGATGAACTGGCTTGGTTCAGATTATGCAACAATGACACAGGCTGTCGATCGGACGGTGGCAGCGCAGAAAGTAATTTCAGCAAACATTGCGAACGTCGATACACCTGGATATAAAGCAAAACGTGTAGTGTTTGGCGATGTTTTGGACTCAGAGATGAAAATGAGTTTAAAACGACACGCAACAATCGGTACTTCAGGAAGCATCGTCGAACAATCGTCTGCTATGCGTAATGATGGGAATGGGGTCGATATTGACCTCGAAATGTCTGAATTATCACGCAATCAAATTGAGTACGAAGCATTGGTTGAACAATTGAACCGGAAATTTTCCGGAATTCAATCCGTCATCCGGGGAGGACGTTAATTCATGAGTATGTTTTCAGGTTTTCATACATCAGCAACGGGATTGACGGCACAGCGTCTGCGACTCGATACCGTATCTGCCAATATCGCCAATGCTCAGACGACACGCGGTGAGCTTGTTAACGGAGAATGGCAACCATATGCCCGTAAGTTAGCCGTCTTGAAAGAAACAGGCAACGGGGTGACAGTCAGCGAGATTCGAAAAGACCAAGAACCATTTAAATTGGAATACAATCCGAATCATCCGGATGCGGATGAACTGGGATATGTAAAAATGCCGAACGTCGATCTCCTGAAGGAAATGGTCGACATGATGGGGGCGACGCGTTCTTATGAAGCGAATGTCACAGCGTTGAATGCAACAAAAGCAATGTTGGTCAAAGCGATGGAAATCGGCAAGTAAGAAGGAGATGACAAGATGGCGATTCAACCAATTCAAAGTATGCAGATGGTCTTACCGTCTCAATCTGTTGCTAAAACGACACCAAGTGATTTCAGTGAAGTATTGAGTCAGGCCATGAACGGTCTGAACGAGGCGCAACAAGCCTCTTCGCAAGCACGAGTCGATCTTGCGACTGGAAAAACGACAGACTTACATAACATCATGATCAAAACAGAAGAAGCATCGCTTTCTATGCAACTCGCTATCGAAGTCCGGAATAAAGGCATCGAAGCATACCAAGAAATGATGCGTATGCAACTGTGATTGTTGAGGAAAGCGTGGGAGATGTTTGATGAATGAAGGACTAAAAACGCGCTTTGGCGCATTAAAAACGACATGGCAGGAATGGTCGCTCGTCAAAAAAGCAACGATCATCGGAATGATCTTATTTCTAATTGCAGCTATCATTGTTGCAGCCATTTGGTTAAGTAAACCAACGATGACACCACTGTACTCAAAGTTGTCACCGCAAGAGGCTGGGCAAGTGACTGAGAAATTAAATGAAGATGGTGTACAGTCCGAAGTCGTCAGTGGGACAGACGGTGTAACGATTCTTGTACCGGAAGAAAGTGCCGAAAACTTAAAAGTGGAGTTGGCGACAGCCGGAATACCTAAATCAGGTCAAATCGATTATTCCTTCTTCAGCGAAAACGCCGGATTTGGAACAACAGATAAGGAAATGAACATTCTCGAGCGGGACACGATGCAGACGGAATTAGAAAATCTGATTACGCAAGTCAACGGGATTGATGCTGCGAAGGTCATGATTACCTTACCTGAAAAAAGTGTTTTCTTATCAGATAAAGAAGAGACATCAACTGTCTCGGTCGTCTTGACATCAAGCGCCGGCAGCGACTTGAACCAGCAGACGGTTCAAGGTCTGTATCATCTGATTGCGAAAAGTATCCCGAATTTAAAAGAAGAAAACATTACCATCATGGATCAGTACTTTACGTATTATGAGCCGGGTAAAGGAGCACAGACTGCAGGCGGAACGGATCCAATGCAATTGAAGAAAACGACGGAAAAAGATTTACGCCAACAAATTCAGCAGATGCTGTCAGTCGTTCTCGGTCCGCAAAAAGCATTGGTTTCTGTTACGGCAGATGTCGACGTTACGCAACGGCAAGAGGAACAAAAATTAGTCGAACCGGTTGATCCTGATAAAATCGAGGGAATCGTGACATCGGCAGAGAAAGTCGCTGAAGCGTATACGGGAGCGGCCAATGAAGGAACTGCAGGAACGGGTGAGAATGAGACCATTAACTTCCCGCAAGGTACGGGTACGGCAGGGGACACAAGTGAGAAGACACATGACATCATCAATTACGAAGTCAATCGAATTACAAAACAGATTACCGGTGCACCGTATGAAATTCGGGATTTGGGAATTCAAGTCATCGTTGAGCCACCTAAAGGACAAAATCAAATTGATCCGCAACTTCAAACAGATTTACAGACTATGATGTATTCGATCATTCGTACTTCACTGACGAAGACGGATGCGAAGACGACCTTAACCGATGCAGAGCTTGCGAATAAAGTCGTCGTCATGTCAAGACCGTTTGCCGAGACGCCGAAACAGACAGTAACAACGGAAACAACACCAATGTGGGTCTGGTTTGCATTAGGTGCCGCAGCACTGGTTGTAGTAGGAGCCATCTTCCTAATGTTGCGTAGAAGAAAAACAGCTGAGATTGAAGAACTGGAAGAGTGGACACCAATCGAGACAGAGATTCCTGAACTGTCGACAGAGGACACAAGTGAAGGAGCGGTCAAACGGAAACAGCTTGAGAAGCTTGCCGCATCCAATCCGGATGAATTTGCGAAGTTGTTACGCACCTGGTTAGCGGAGGATTGATGAGATGAAGAAATTAGAGATGAGTAGTCGGGAAAAAGCCGCAATTTTAATGATTTCGCTTGGTCCGGAAGTCGCGGCCAGCGTATATAAACATTTGTCGGAAGAAGAAATGGAGTGGCTGACATTACAGATTTCGAGCATGAAACGGATTGATCCGGATGAGAAGCTCGAAGTGTTAGTAGAATTCCATGAATTAGCGACAGCACAAAATTATATCACGCAAGGTGGTATCGGATTCGCCAAATCCGTGTTGGAAAAAGCATTAGGTGAAGAGAAGGCGATGGAACTCATTTATCGTTTGACGTCGACGCTTCAAGTGAGACCGTTTGAGTTTGCCCGCAAAGCGGATCCGAAACAATTGCTGAACTTCATTCAAAATGAACATCCGCAAACGATTGCCTTGGTCTTGGCACATCTGGATCCGGTCAAATCGGGACAAATTTTATCAGAACTTCCGGCAGAAGCCCAGTCAGATGTCGCCCGACGGATTGCAACGATGGACCGGATGAATCCGGAAATCATCAGTGAAGTCGAACAAATTCTTGAACGGAATCTATCGCAAGCGGGCATGCAGGATTATGCCCAGTCTGGTGGAATCGAGGCGGTTGTTCAAGTCTTGAACGGTGTCGACCGGACGACGGAACGAACGATTCTCGATACGCTTGAAATTCAGGATCCGGAATTGGCGGAAGAAATCAAGAAACGGATGTTTGTCTTTGAAGACATCGTTACACTCGATGCCCGAGCTATTCAACGGATTATCCGGGAAGTTTCGAATGAAGACTTGTTGCTTTCGCTCAAGGTGTCTTCAGACGACGTGAAGGAAATGGTATACCGCAACATGTCCCAACGAATGGTCGAATCGTTCAAAGAGGATATGGAATTCATGGGACCTGTCCGATTACGGGATGTCGAAGAAGCACAAAGCCGGATTGTCGGCATCATCCGTCGCCTAGAAGATATGGGTGAGATCGTGGTAGCCCGTGGTGGAGGAGATGATATCGTTGTCTAACGTCATTAAGCGTCAAGTTGTTTTCGACCGGACGCAACGAACGATTTTCCATCAGACGGAATCCGAGCAGGTGACTGAAACCGAACCGCTTGTTTCTTATGATGAGATGATGCGGGAAGGACAAGTCCAACTAAAGCAACAGCAACTGTTGATCGAACAACAAGAACAAATACGGCGGGCAGCTTTGGAGCAAGAGCGGCTCCGCGTGCTGGAAGAAGCGAGACAACAGGGTTACGAAGAAGGTTTTCAGTCGGGTCAACAAGCTGGACGAACACAATACGAACAACGGATTGAGGAAACGAACCAGCTTGCGAACAGGCTCGAACAGATGTTTTCAGAACGAGTCCTCCTGATGGAAGATGAATTGTGTGCACTGGCCCTTCAATTGACGCATCAGTTTATGGAGCAGCTTCACGATAAGGATGAAGAAGCACTTTATCAGACGATTCAACAGTTGATTCTTCAATTTAGAGATCGTGAAAAATTAATTGTCTATACATCAGCTGAAGACTTTGAACGGGTTGTCTTACTGGATGAACGGTTACAGACCATTTTAGGAGGGACGGCAACGATCCGTTTACGGATTGATCCCGAGCTTGATGCACGAGATTTCCGGATTGATTCAGAGAATGGTGCCATCACGGGTGGATTGTCAATCGGTTATCAACGATTAATGGAGCAACTCACCGAGGTGTTACACGATGTATAAACTCAAACAGTTACAAGCAGCGATTCGAGATATTCGTCGGGAAGAACTTGTCGAGCATTCTGGTAAAGTCGTTCAAGTCATTGGTTTGATGATTGAATCACGTGGTCCGACAGCTGTTGCCATCGGCGAGCGGTGCTTGATCCGGATTCATCGTGGAGACGAGATTGAGGCAGAAGTCGTTGGATTTCGAGAAGGACATGTACTATTGATGCCATATGGTGAAACGACGGCCATTGCACCGGGATCGATCGTCATCGCAACAGGAAAACCGCTTCATGTTCCTGTCGGAGATGATTTGATCGGGAAAGTCCTGGATGGTCTCGGACGATCATTAGACGGGAAATCACTGGCGCATTTACGGACGACTTCAATTGTCCGTAAACCACCAAGTCCACTCGATCGTCCGCGGATCGATCAAGTGTTATCAACAGGGATTCGTGCCATCGACGGCTTATTGACCGTCGGACAAGGGCAACGAGTCGGACTATTCGCAGGGTCGGGTGTCGGTAAATCGACATTACTCGGTATGATTGCCAAACGATCAACGGCTGATATCAATGTCATCGCCTTAATCGGTGAACGGGGCCGTGAAGTGAAGGAATTCATTGAGGCGGAGTTAGGTGAGGAAGGCATGAGCCGTTCGATCATCGTCGTAGCGACGAGTGACCAGCCGCCACTCGTTCGACTCAAAGGAGCGTATACGGCAACGGCGATCGCTGAATATTTTCGGGATCAAGGAAAAAATGTCGTATTGATGATGGACTCCGTCACACGTTTTGCCATGGCTCAGCGTGAAATTGGTCTGGCGACCGGCGAACCACCTGCTTCAAAGGGATATACACCGAGTGTGTTCGCCTTGCTTCCACAACTGTTGGAACGAAGCGGTAAAACGACAGAAGGTTCCATTACAGCATTTTATACCGTCCTGGTTGACGGTGATGACATGAACGAACCGATTGCGGATGCGGTCCGCGGGATTCTCGATGGTCATTTTGTCCTCGACCGAAATCTCGCAAACAAAGGGCAATATCCGGCAATCCATATCTTACGCTCCATCAGCCGGGTCATGAATCAAATTACTTCGACCGAACATAAAGATAGTGCGATTACGTTCAGACAGTTACTGTCGACATACCTCGATGCCGAAGATTTGATCAATATCGGCGCTTATAAAAGCGGTACAAACCCCGACATTGATCGGGCTGTTGAAAAATATCCTGAATTAATCGGATTTTTAAAACAACGTGTGGAAGAAAAAAGCCATTTTGAAGATGGAATGAGCCGTCTGATTTCGACAATCCGTTAAAGGAGGTGCACGAATGAAAACCATATATGAACGCATCATTCCTTTAGCGGAAGCGGAAAAGGATCGTGTTTCAAAACATACTGCTGAAAAAAAGAAACAATATGAAATCGAGGTCGAGAAATTGTACCATCTTCTCGTTCGTTATGAAGCTTTTTTAAAAGCACAAAATGAAACAGGAACGGTTGAGCTGCTTGCTTCTCAATACCGTGAACGTGCACGCGATGTCGTCAAACAACAGATTGAACGCCAACAATTATATGTTACCCAGGCGAAAAATCAGTATGAGCGGGCTCAAATCGATTTAAAAGAGGCTTTGATTGAAGAAAAGAAATTTACACGACTGCAATCAAATCAATTAGAAGAAAATCGGCGGACACTCGCTTTGGTGGAACAGAACCAAATGGATGAATTAGCATTATTGCAGTTTGGAAGAAGGCGAACGACATGAGTGAGAACAAGTCATCAAAACAATGGATTTTGCCCTTATTAATCATCCCGTTGTTATTGTTATTATTTACAGCCTATCTCGTATTAAATTACGCTAATGGGCGTCCGATTTTTTCATTACCTTTCGCATCGGAAGAAGTGACGGATTCAAAAGTAACGTCTTCGAAAAATTCAGAGATCGAACAACGCTTGAAATTAGCCAATGCTGAAATCAAAAAACTACGGGCGAAGACAACTGATCAAGCAGAACTCATCCAAGCAAAAGAACAGGAAGTCGTCCGGTTGATTGCGGAACGGGATCGGTTGAAAAACACGCCGGCTACACCTGCAACAACAGGGACAGATAAGTCTGCTTCGAAAAAGACTGCTGATGTGACAGATGTCTATGCGGAGATGACGCCGAAGGATGCAGCCAATATTTTCAACGAATTGAGTCCGACGGAAGTCGTTTCAATCATTAAAGAAATTGATGCTGAACAACAGGCAGCCATCATGGCAAAGATGGATCCTAAAAAAGCTGCAGCGTTGACACAATTGTTGGCAGTCCAATAAGGGGTGAGAAAATAAGATGAACTTGACGGATGTACAGCAAGCACAAACAGCTAAACCGGTTACGAAGTGGAACGGGAAAGAGCTCCCGGCGAATGGCGTTGGAAATTTTGCTTCGTTACTTCAATACTTAGTGCAACCTCTAGCTGAGGGCGTACAGAACCCTTCACTGGATCAACAGGCAATACCGACTGAAGGGGAGACGAATCTCGAAGTCAAACCGCTGTTGGAACAATTGACCGCACAGCCGGAAAAAGTGTTACAACTTCTGGAGCAACCTGAAGTAGAAGATATAATACATGATCCTAAAAAAGCAACGGAGCTGATTCAGTTCATTAAGACGATACAAGACGGACAGCCGGGAAAAGCGATGGAGTTATTCGAACAATTCCCAGCTTTCCTCCAACAAGTACTTGCAACGGTGATGTCGACCGTCGTCGCTAAGGAACATGTGAAAGGAAATGACTTACCGGCAGGACTAAATGCTCCGGTCATTCAGGCGACTGATGTTTCAGGGACTGTTGGACCGTTTCCGGTAATGCCAGTTGTAACGGCGGTTTCAGCTGTACCGCAAACTAATCCGACGTTAATGAATGCTCCAGGTACTAAAAAAGAGGCAGTGATGCCTTTGCTTTCAAATCGCCTTGTCTCATCTGAACAAACGACACCAACACTGAAAACCAATGTCATGACTAAAAAGGTGATTGAATCCATTCAGGTAGCTGCCGATCCGGAAGGGAAAGAACAACCATCACCGTTGACCGGATTGAAATTTGAACGTATGAACGGTGTATTAGGGGTAGGAGTTCGGCCATCCGTCATGCAACCAAATGTCGATGAACAACTCACGTCCCGGATTGAAGCGGCGATGAAACAAGCACCATTTTTAAAAGGCGCGGACGGTTCGACACGCATGTCGATCCGCTTATATCCAGAACAATTGGGTGAGGTCGTCATCCAGTTGGATAAAAAAGACGGTTTATTGACAGTAAAGCTTTTCGCGGCGACAGAACAAGCAAAACAAATGCTGGATCAGCAACTCGGAAAGCTACATACATCGTTGCAGCCGCAAGCACCACTCGTCAAAGTCGAAACCGGGATGTTGGCATCGAGTGTCAAAGACTTTGAACAAGGTTTGCCGCAAGAGCGACGGGAACGCCAGCAAGAAGAACCTGCACCGTACGAAGAAGAACTAGAGGAGGATGAAGATGACTGATTCCATCAAAAATGATGCGTCGTCCTATCAGTTACCGGAGAAAACGAAAGTACCATCCAGTAACTCGATGGACAAAGACATGTTCATGAAAATCCTGATTGCCCAATTGTCCAATCAAGATCCGACGGCACCGATGGAAGACAAGGAGTTCATTTCGCAGATGGCTCAGTTTTCTTCTCTTGAACAGATGCAAGCGATTGGCAAAGGGATGGATACGATGATGCTCAATCAGCATGCGGCGGCTCTGATGAACTACAGTAATTTGATTGGAAAAAGTGTCAGCTATGAAGGTGAGACTGTCACGAAAGATGCAACGGGAGCAGATGTGACATCGACCGGTAAAGTGACGGCAAACGTCCTCAGTGTAAAGCGTGACGGGGTCGATGTCATTGCCGAGTTATCAAACGGAAAAAGTGTCAGTGTCTACGAATTGACTGAAATTAAAACAAAGGAGGAAAAATAATGTTACGTTCAATGTATTCAGGAATCAGTGGGTTAAAGAACTTCCAAACAAAGTTAGACGTCGTCGGGAATAACATCGCCAACGTCAATACATTTGGTTATAAAAAAGGCCGTGTCACGTTTAAGGATCTTGTCAACCAATCAGTTGGTTCCGCATCAGGTAATGGTGGAGGTGTCGGTGGGACAAACCCGAAACAGGTAGGACTCGGGGCCTCGATGTCAACGGTCGATAACGTTTATAATCAAGGAGCGTTACAAAATACAGGTCGAACGCTTGATGTCGGGATTTCCGGTGAAGGATTCTATCAAGTCTTAACGGCAGACGGTGTGCGTTATTCTCGTTCCGGTAACTTTTATACAGATCTTCAAGGGAACATCGTAACGGGAGATGGAAATTATCTCGTAGGATTGTCTGATCCACCGCCTGCCAACCCTGGACAGCCACCTGCCGATCAAGCAAATCTACCTGCCAACCAATACGATGCTCAAGGGCAAATCACAAACAAAGTAAATAATGGCTACATGAAGTTACAAATTCCGACGGGAGCACAGAACCTTGCAATCGGAAAAGACGGACTAGTCACATTCGTTGATGGAACGGGTAACTTGCAACGAGTTGGTTACGTATCAATGGCCAATTTCGCTAACCCGGGTGGTCTTGAAAAATCAGGAGTGAACTTGTTTGCCGCTTCTCAAAACTCGGGTATCGCAGCGACTGGAACGCCAAGCACAAACGGTCTTGGTCAATTAACATCCGGAACACTTGAAATGTCGAACGTCGACTTATCGGAAGAGTTTACGGAAATGATCATCGCCCAACGCGGATTCCAGGCGAACACCCGGATCATCACAACATCAGATCAGATTTTAGAAGAACTCGTTAACTTGAAACGATGATTACTTTAACGACATTACGTGAAACACCGCTTGTCTTAAATGCAATCTTAATCGAAGCGGTCAGGTCGACACCCGATACGACGATCCAGTTGGTCGGGGGACAGACTTATGTCGTCAAAGAAACATTGGAAGAGGTAAAAGCAGCCACAATCGATTTTTACCGACAAGTCGGTTTAACGGGCTTGAACAGTGCTAGGAGGCTCGAAGATGGCAGAAGAAAAGAAGAAGAGTAAGTTGAAATTACCACTCATCATGGTTGTCGTCGCGATTATGATGGTAGGTGCGGGCTACATGCTTTCAAAATATTTGTTAACGAGTGATCCGACCGAAGCGAAAGTCGAACAACCGACAGGAGCGGAACTTGAAGAGCGAAGTTTTCAAACAGATGATTTGACGACGAACATTGCAGACGAACGATTCTTAAATGTTCAGTTTACAATCGTCACGGATGATGCAGCAACACGGGAAGAACTGGAATTACGCAAGTTTCAAATCAACAATATCATCTTAGGGGATTTAGCTTCGATGAAAAAACAAGATTTAGATTCTAAACAGGACATGGCGAAACTCGAAGAAAAATTACGGGGGCAATTTAAAAAGCTCCTGCAAGAAGGCGATGTTCAACGTGTCTACACGACGAAAAAAATCATCCAGTGAGGTGGCCGCATGAGCGAAGTATTATCACAACATGAAATTGACGCCCTGCTATCAGCCATTTCAAGCGGAGATATGGAAGTCGAGGAAATACGCAGTCAAGAAGAAGAACGTCGTGTGAAAGTATATGACTTTAAACGGGCGTTGCGATTCTCAAAAGACCAGATGCGGAACTTAACGCGGATTCATGAACAATTTGCCCGAGTCTTGACGACCCATTTCTCAGCACAGCTTAGAACATACGTCCAGTTTACGGTCAATACGGTCGAACAGCTTCCTTATGACGAATTCATTCATTCCATTCCGAACATGACCTTAATTAATTTAGTGAATCTTCATCCGTTAGACGGACGGGTCATCTTCGAAGTGAATCCGAACATCGCGTATGCGATGCTCGATCGATTGCTCGGCGGACCGGGGGAAGGTATGAATAAGATTGAGAACTTGACGGAAATCGAAACCCGGATCTTGACGCAGTTATTCAAACGCGCTTTTGTTCAATACGGGGCAGCGTGGGAATCGATTGCCGAAATCGAAGCCGAGTATGATGATTTGGAAATCAATCCACAATTTCTTCAACTCGTCTCACCGAATGAAACGGTCATTCTCGTCTCGATTTACGTGACGGTCGGAGAAGTAAGCGGAACGCTTAATGTCTGTCTGCCGTTCGTGACACTCGAACCAATCATTCCGAAACTATCGAGTCACTTTTGGATGCAACAAGAGAAACGAAAGTCAGCCGATAACCAAGAGTCAGAACATATGCAAACACAGTTGATGGGATCAATCGTCGATTTGAAAGCAGTGCTCGGCCAGACGGAACTTTCGTTTGGAGAATTGTTACACCTCGAGGTAGGCGATTGCCTGTCCCTCCAGACACGTACATCCGATCCGGTTGAATTGTTCGTCGATGATCGGAAAATGTTCAAAGCGCGGCCTGGTCTGAACGGGAAGCATCTCGCTTTACAAGTCTTACAACGAATTGAGGAGGAATAACATGAGCGATATGCTTTCGCAAGATGAAATCGATGCATTATTACGTGGAACCCCATCGGCTGAAGAACCAACCGATACCAGTTCAACGGATGATTTACATCAATTGGATGAGATGGAAATTGATGCGCTTGGAGAAGTCGGGAACATCTCGTTAGGAAATTCCGCGACAGCCCTTTCTGCATTGTTGAATCAAAAAGTCGAAATCACGACACCACACGTGCGGATGATTACGATGGAAGAATTGCGGAGTCGTTATCCGATTCCCCACGTCGCTCTTCGCGTTGGATATACAGAAGGATTCAAAGGAGAAAACGTTTTGATTTTGACACAACGGGATGCTTCCGTCATTGCGAATTTAATGATGGGCGGCGATGGTGTCGTTGATGAGAGCCTTGAGATGGAACCGATTGCGCTGTCTGCCGTTCAGGAAGCGATGAACCAGATGATGGGAGCGGCTGCGACCTCGATGTCGACCGTGTTCTCAATGCGCATCGATATCTCGCCTCCAGCGGTCGAAATTTTTGATTTCTCGCAAGAAAAAACAATTGTGGACAGCTTCTCGTTATGGGAAAGCATGGTCATCATCGAATTTGATTTGAAAATCGGAACGCTGATCGACTCAAAAATCGTCCAATTGGCACCACTTGAATTTTCCAAACAATTGATTCAGAAATTATTCAATGCCAGTACGACAACGAGTGAACCGGCACCCGCAGTTCAAGTCCCTGCACCAGAACCGGTCCGGGAACAGCCGGCCGCGTCTCAGCCGCAGCCGGAACCCCGGTATGAAGCACCACCCGAACACAAAAAGGAGCCGGTTGGCGTCAGTCCTGTTCAGTTCGGTCAGTTTTCTGAAGTGCAACAAGAAGGTCCGCCCGGCAACATCGGCATGCTCTACGATGTACCGTTGAATGTCACAGTCGAACTGGGACGGACGCGCCGGTCAGTCCGGGACATTTTGGAATTAACACAAGGTTCCATCATTGAACTGGATAAATTAGCAGGAGAACCCGTTGACGTGTTCGTCAATAATACATTGATTGCAACGGGAGAAGTCGTCGTCATCGAAGAAAACTTCGGTGTCCGGATTACAGAGATCGTCAATACAAAAGAACGTCTGCGGATGTTCTAAGGAGGAAATAGGATGAGTGCAAAAGTTTTGATTGTAGATGATGCAGCTTTCATGCGAATGATGATTAAGGAAATTTTATCGAAAAACGGCTATGACGTCGTCGGTGAGGCTGAAAACGGACGTGAAGCCGTTTCGAAATATAAAGAGTTAACGCCGGATCTCGTCACACTTGATATCACGATGCCGGAAATGGACGGGATTTCAGCATTAAAAGAAATCAAAGCCTTCAACCCGGCTGCCAAAGTCATCATGTGTTCGGCGATGGGACAACAATCGATGGTCATCGATGCGATTCAAGCCGGAGCAAAAGACTTCATCGTCAAACCGTTCCAGGCAGACCGTGTACTCGAAGCCGTTTCGAAAACCATTTCATCATGAGAAGACTGACCTGTTTGACCTGTCTTCTCCTGTTCCTGCTGACGCATCAGGTCGGTGCCGAAACAGTGGAAGAGAAGCTCAACCCATCTAAGAAAAATGAACCTACAACACAACAGGTCGACGGGTCATCGACAGTCGTCACGGTCGTAAAAATCGTCGTGACACTCGCAGTTTTGATTGGTGGATTCCTGCTTGCTGTCCGTTTCATCAATGAACGGACAAAGGGAGTCCGTCAATCGAGCCGACTGTCGCATCTCGGTGGTGTCCCGCTTGGCAAAGATCGATCCGTTCAGCTCGTGAGGGTTCACGGTAAGATTTATGTTGTCGGTGTCGGTCAAAACGTTGAATTGCTTGATACGATTGAAGAAGATGACGAATGGTTAGCAACGGATACATCCGACAGCCCACCACATACGTCAGCCGCATCTCCGTTTCTGGAATCATTTAAGCAACAGCTCGATCAGTTCCAGAAGAAACGAGGACGGTCATGACGACGATTGAAAACTTGATCTCCTTGGATACGCCGTCCGGGACGGCAACTTCCATCAAATTACTGGTCTTACTTACGCTTTTATCATTAGCACCGTCGTTACTGATTTTGATGACATGTTTCACACGCGTCATCGTCGTCTTATCCTTTGTGCGTTCTGCTTTAGGAACACAACAAACACCGCCGAACCAACTGCTTGTCGGACTGGCGTTATTCATCACATTGTTCGTTATGGCGCCTATTTTAACGGAATTGAACACGACGGCCTTACAACCGTACATGGACGACAAAATCAGTCAAGAGGAAGCCTTTGATCAAGCCGGAGGAACGATGAAACGTTTTATGTCTCAGTACACACGGAGCAATGACTTAGAACTCTTTTTGAAATATGGCAATTACGAGAAGCCGGAGAAGGTGGAAGATATTCCGCTCGTCGCGTTAGTACCGGCCTATGCCATCAGTGAGTTAAAGACGGCGTTTCAAATCGGATTTATGATTTTCATTCCGTTCCTCGTCATCGATATGGTCGTTTCGAGTGTCTTGATGTCGATGGGGATGATGATGTTACCACCGGTCATGATTGCCTTACCGTTTAAATTATTATTGTTCATTTTAGTAGATGGTTGGCATTTAATTGTCGAATCACTACTCGTCAGCATGCGATAGGGAGGGACGACATGACGCAGGAAATGATTATTCAATTAGCCAGTTCGGCCGTATGGACCTTGTTAAAGGTGTCAGCTCCGCTCTTGCTCGTCTCACTCGTCGTTGGACTTCTCGTCAGCATCTTGCAGGCGACGACTCAAATTCAAGAGCAGACCTTATCGTTTGTTCCGAAGATTGTTGCCGTTTTTTTAGCACTCGTCTTTTTCGGTCCATGGATCATGGAAGAACTCAAAACGTTTACGATTGAAATCTTCAAACAGATTGCCGAGGTTTCGCGGAAATGACGTTACTGTCCTTTGTCAGTGTTTTTTTACTTGTATTTGGTCGACTCGTTGGATTTTTAGTGGCTGCTCCTTTGTTTTCATCGAAGCAGTTACCCGCTCAGCATAAATTGGCAATCGCTGCCGGACTTGCCTATTTTGCCAGTTATGCGGTCAAGACGACGGTTCAAGTCGATGACATCGATTTCTTTTTTCGAATGGGAACAGAAGTCATCATTGGGCTCGCCCTCGGTTTGCTCGCCAGTTTTTTACTGTATGCGCCACAAATGGCCGGATCAATCATTGATTTACAGATGGGGCTGGCGATGGCATCGGCATATGATCCGATGTTTGGTGGTCAATCGCCGATCGTCGGCCGATTTTTTTACATGTTGACACTGCTCGTGTTGCTGGCATCAGATATGCATTTGATTTTACTGGATGGCATCTATACGAGTTTTAAAATCTTTCCGCCCGGTAGTGCGATTAACGTTTCCGGAGAAGCCGGCATGAGCTTAGTCGTTCGTGTCGTCGGGCTCGCGATGCTCACGGCTCTTCAAATGGCGATGCCACTTGTGGTCGCCCTGTTTTTAGTTGATTTGGCGCTTGGGTTTTTAGCGAAAACCGCACCCCAGTTCAATATTTTTGCGATTGGATTTTCTGTCAAGTTATTGATGGGTTATGCGATTTTGTTTTTACTCGCCGGAGCAACCATTACCGGGATTTCTCGATTTGTTCCCTTATTACAAGACGTATTGTCCGATGCGATTCAATTACTAGGAGGTTGAGATGGGAAAATATACATTAACGCTTGACCTCCAGTATTTTGCGGGCGAAAAGACGGAAAAGGCATCCCCTCGAAAACGTGATGATTCTCGAAAAAAAGGTCAGGTCGCAAAGTCGGCTGATTTAACAAGTAGTTTGATGTTGTTCGGAATGTTCTTGATTTTATTTTTCTTTGGTCCGTTTCTAGGGAAACGGTTCGTCATGGTATTAGAAGATGGACTGAGTGCCCAAACGGTCTTAGTCGCTGTCGAAGAAGGACGCGTCCAGGAAGTCATGATTGAAATGCTGGTCCAAATGAGTATTTTGGTTGCACCCTTCTTTTTGACAGCAGTCGTCATCGGCATTTTAGGGAATTTTGTGCAGATTGGAGCATTGCTCAGTACAGAATCGATTCAACCGAAACTCGACCGGATCAATCCGCTGCAAGGCGTCAAACGAATCGTCAGCATGAAAGCATTAATTGAATTCTTAAAATCGGTATTTAAATTACTTGTCATCGGTGTGACGAGTGGAACAGTCTTATGGAATAACAAAGTAGAAATTTCACGTTTGACGTCAGAACCGATTGGTGACGCCTTGGCGATTATCGGTCATCTGACGTTCCTGTTGGGGATTTCAGTCAGTATCGCGTTGATCGTCCTTGCTGTCCTTGACTTTGCTTATCAAAAATTCGATTTTGAAAAGTCGATTCGGATGAGTAAACAAGACTTAAAGGATGAGCATAAGAATACAGAAGGGGATCCGCAAATCAAAGGGAAAATCAAACAGCAACAACGGGAAATGGCGATGCGGCGGATGATGCAGGAAATACCGAACGCCGATGTAGTCATTACGAACCCGACCCATTACGCCGTAGCGATTCAGTATGATGACGGCAAACATGCCGCACCTATTGTCGTCGCCAAGGGAGTGGATGCTGTCGCATTCCGGATTCGGGAGAAGGCGACAGCAGCTGAGATCCCGATTATTGAAAATAGACCGCTCGCACGAGCATTATTCGCAAAATCAGAAATAGGAATGGCAGTGGATGAATCATTTTATCAGGCACTCGCTGAAACACTCGCCTTTGTCTATCAAATGAAACAAGCGAAATGAAAGGATGAAGCATCATGACCATTTCAACACGAGATTTATCTGTCCTGCTAGGCGTCATTATGATTGTCTTCATGCTCGTCATTCCACTGCCAGGATTTTTACTCGATTTTCTTATCATCATCAACATTTTGATTGCCTTAATGGTCTTACTTGTCGCGATGAACGCGAAGGAAGCATTGGAATTTTCTGTGTTCCCGACCCTCTTGCTGATCGTGACCCTGTTCCGATTGGCACTAAACGTCTCGACGACCCGATCGATTCTCTCGAACGGGAACGGTGGAGAAGTCATTGAAGCATTTGGTAGTTTCGTTGTCGGCGGAAACGCTCTGGTTGGATTCGTCGTATTCCTGATTCTTGTATTGATTCAGTTTTTGGTCATCACGAAAGGATCGGAGCGGGTATCGGAAGTATCGGCCCGGTTTACGCTCGATGCGATGCCCGGAAAACAGATGGCGATTGATGCCGATTTGAACTCCGGTATGATCGACGAATTACAAGCCCGGACACGCCGCCAAAAAATTCAGTCGGAAGCCGATTTTTACGGCGCGATGGATGGAGCTTCGAAATTCGTCAAGGGAGACGCGATTGCCGGAATCATCATCGTCATCATCAACTTGATTTTCGGAATGATCATCGGTGTCGTCCAACAAGGGTTACCGATGACCGAATCAATCAGCTTATACACCTTGTTGACGGTCGGTGACGGTCTTGTCAGTCAAATCCCGGCCTTATTGATTTCTGTCGCAACCGGAATTATCGTTACCCGCTCGACTTCTGACGGTAACTTAGGGGAAGACATCATCGGTCAGCTCTCACGGACACCGCTCCTCGTCATGATTGGAGCCGGTGCCATCTTCCTGTTAGGTCTTTTTACAGCGATTCCCGATTACGTGACGATTCCTGTCGCGGCAGCAGCGGCCTTTTTCGCTTGGCGATTGACCCGAACGTCAAAAGCAGCTCAAGAAGAAGTCGCTGTCGAAGAGGCACCAACTGAAAACCTGCGATCGAGCGAATCCGTCATTTCCCTCTTGAACGTCGATACGATCGAGTTTGAATTTGGCTATGGTTTGATCCCGCTCGCAGATGAAGCACAAGGTGGGGATTTACTCGACCGGGTCGTCATGATCCGGAGACAGTTGGCACTTGAACTTGGATTCGTCTTACCGACAGTCCGGATTCGTGACCATCTGCAACTCCCGCCGAACCACTACCGGATTAAAATCCGCGGAAGTGAGATGGCAACCGGCGAACTGCTGCTCGATCATTATCTGGCAATGAGTCCGGGTGTCGATGATCCGGAAATCCAAGGGATCGAGACGGTTGAACCCGCGTTCGGGATGCCGGCCTTATGGATTGATGAACGGACGAGAAGCCGGGCTGAGATGTCCGGATATACAGTCGTCGACCCGCCATCTGTTGTCGCCACACATTTGACGGAACTTCTGAAAAAACATGCGGCCGATTTACTCGGCCGGGAAGAGACAAAACAACTGGTCGATCATTTAAAGGAATCGCATCCGATTTTAGTCGACGAAGTGACACCGCAATTGTTGTCGATCGGCGAGCTGCAAAAAGTGTTCGTGCAGTTGTTAAAAGAAAAAATCTCAATTCGAAACTTACCGCTTATCTTTGAGACACTCGCTGATTATGCGGCTGTGACGAAAGATAGTGATTTGTTAGCTGAATATGTCCGTCAAGCATTAGCCCGACAAATTACGGAACAAGTCTTACAAGGAGACATATTACACGTTGTGACGGTATCGAGTGAACTGGAGATGGAGATCCAGTCAGCGATTCAAAAAACGGAGTTCGGCAATTATTTGGCGCTTGATCCGGATAAGGCAACACATTTCATTGAGTCATTAAATGAATTGACGGCAGAATTCGAACGGTACGGAGCTCAGCCAATCGTTTTGGCATCACCAAGTATTCGGATGTTTGTTCGTCAATTAACAGAACGTTATTTCCCGGATGTACCTGTTCTGTCTTATAACGAATTGATTCCGACAATTGAAGTCAAGAGTATTGGGGTGATTTAACACATGATGGTAAAACGAATTATCGCAAATTCTGTCAGCGAAGCGATGGAACTGGTTAAACAAGACTTAGGAAATGATGCCATCATTTTGAACACACGACAGATCAAAGTGGGCGGTTTGTTCGGCTTATTTGCACAAAAAAAAGTGGAGCTCGTCGCCTCAGTCGAAGAACATCCGATCGAAAAAATAATACAGCCTGTAAAACAGGTTACGGCTGAGCTGCAACCAACTAAATCAGTCGTTCAAAGTCATCCGTCAATGATCGAGCCGCTTAGTCCGAAGATTGTCTCGTTCGCTTCACGGCGGTTGCCGGAAGCGCTGAGCTCATACGAAGTTTTGCTTGCTGAACCTGCCCTGCAACATGAAGCGGAGGCACTCTATGATTTATTGGTGTCCACTTACTACAAGACCAATGATGTGAGACAGGTCGAACAAGCCTTCATCGCGACTGTGACTGCTCCTATTCAAGTCACGACGGCAACTTCCCGTTTCATCATGGTGACCGGACCGACGGGAGTCGGAAAAACGACGACGCTTGCTAAACTGGCTGCTTATTACCGCCTTACGAAACAACAAACCGTTGGATTGATTACGACGGATACATATCGGATTTCAGCCATCGAACAATTGCGGACTTATGCCGACATCATCGATATTCCGTTACGCGTCGCCTATGATTTACAAGAATTCGAACAAGCGAAAGTCGACTTATCCGACTGTGACGTCATCCTGGTCGACACGGCGGGAAGAAATTTTCTTGACGCGGGTTATGTCGAACAGTTAAAAAAGCGGCATGATTTTTCAGAGACGGATGTATTTCTTGTACTCAGCTTAACGTCGAAGTACCGCGATTTAGAACAGATTCAACAACGGTTCGATCAAGTCCCGTTGTCCGGATTCATTTTTACCAAAGCCGATGAGACAACAGATTTGTGGTCGATTTACGGACTGACGAAAAAGACACAGTTGCCTGTGTTTTGTCTGACGACAGGACAAGAAGTACCTGAAGACATCATCTGGCCGACAAGTGCAGAAGTTTCCCGAATGATTGTAGAAAGAGGGTTAAGATGATGCCAGAAGATCAGGCACGAGCGTTAAGATCAAAAGTTTCTGTACGGCAGACCAAAACCATTGCAATCGTCAGTGGTAAAGGCGGGGTCGGAAAAACGAATGTCGCGGTGAATCTCGGTGTCGCGCTATCGTTGCAAGCCAAAAAAGTATTAATCATTGATTTGGACATCGGCATGGCGAATGTCGGTGTGCTGCTCGGAAAATCGTCTAGAGTTTCATTGATGGATTGTGTCAAGGAACGGTCACCCTTGACCCAAGCCGTCGTCGAAGCGACGCCGGAGCTGCATTTCATTCATGGCGGAAGCGGATTCACAGAATTAATGGATCTGACGGATCACGATGTCGAATTCATGATGAGCGAGTTTCGGTTTTTCTATGAATATGATTTCGTCTTACTCGATCTGGGTGCCGGAGCAACACATCAGACTTTTGATTTCATCAGCAGTGCGGATGAAGCATGGCTGGTCGTGACGCCTGAACCGACGTCAATCATGGACGGATACGCTTTCGTCAAACTTGCGCATCACCACGCACATGAACTTCCTGTCGCAGTCATCGTCAATCGGGCAACGAACGGCCAAGAAGCGCTTGAAACATTTGACCGTCTACAACAGGTCAGTCAGAACTTTTTGGAAAAATCGTTGCGCTTCGTCGGTTTTTTGCCGGATGATCCGACTGTCATGAAGGCAGTCAAAGCCCAACGACCATTTTATGTATTTGATCGGACGAGTGATGTCAGTTGGCGACTTGATCATATTACGACATCGCTGACGGGGCTTCAGGTCCAGGAACAGAAATTTTTAGACCGGTTACTGAATCGTTTGAAAAAACGGCATAACCGTGTCCGCTAACCATAAAGGAGGATACGTTCCATGGATTTAAATGAATATTTAGGATTGTTTCTTGATGAATCGATTGAACATTTACAAGCCATTAATTCGAGTTTGCTGATTTTTGAACAACGGCTCGACGATGAAGCCGTCATCGATCAAATTTTCCGATCCGCTCATACGTTAAAAGGGATGGCCGGAACGATGGGGTATGATGCCATTGCCGATTTAACACATGAAATGGAAAGTGCACTTGATTTAGTCCGTTCGAAGACACAACCTGCCACACCCGAATTGATTGATGTATTATTTGTCGCAGCTGAACAGCTGGAAACGATGGTCGAGGACATCAGTCAAGGTGGTACCGGGAAGCTGGATGTGGCAACAACCGTCGTTCGTTTGAAACAGTTTATCAATATGGATTCGGAACCAAGTCAGGATACGGACAAACCTGCAGCAACAGTCATGAAAAACTTTGAGTGTGATGTCTATTCCGAGTCGGTTGTCCGTCAATCGATGGCTTCCGGTTATCAAGCCTATGTCATTACGGTGGAGTTATCGGCGGATGTCATTTTGAAGGCGGCCCGGGTGTATATGGTATTTGACCGCTTGCAAAACCTTGGGGATGTCATCTTGTCGAATCCGACTTCGGATGAACTGGAACAAGAACAATTCGAGACCCGTTTTGATGTCTTGTTCGTGACGATGAAATCTGCTGACGACATTCAAAGTGAAGTCAAAGCCGTTTCGGAAGTCGCTCAAGTGTTGATACAGCCATTCGAAGTGCCGGTCGAACCAGCAGCAGCGGCGACGTTGCTCGAGCCGGTTGAAACGCCGGTCATCAATCCGGCGACGGATACTTCGAACGAGACACAAACACCGGTTGCGGCAAAAACGATTCGTGTCAACCTCGAGCGGATTGATCGATTGATGAATCTGTTTGAAGAATTCATCATTGACCGTGGACGTCTCGAACGGATTGCGGCGGAAGCCGGTTCTTCTGATTTGACGGAGACGGTTGAACGGATTAAACGCGGAACAAATGAACTGCAGTCACTTGTCCTGACATTACGGATGATGCCGATTGAACAAGTCTTCAATCGTTTCCCGCGGATGGTACGTTCGGTATCGAAAGATGTCGGTAAAAACATCAAGCTCCACATTACAGGAGCGGAAACAGAACTCGACCGGACGGTCATTGATGAAATTGGGGATCCGCTCGTCCACTTGATCCGAAATGCAGTCGATCATGGAATTGAAAGCAAAGCTGACCGGATTTTAGCCGGAAAAGCAGTCGAAGGAAATCTGTCACTCCGGGCTTACCATTCCGGAAACCGTGTGTTCATCGAGATTGAAGATGACGGCGCAGGCATTAATCAGGAACGGGTGACGAAAATTGCCCTTGAAAAAGGATTGTTGACGGAAGAAGAGGCAGCGTTGTTGACACCGGAAGAAGTATCGATGTTATTGTTTGCGCCTGGATTCTCGACGGCAGAAACCGTCACCGACTTATCAGGCCGTGGTGTCGGGCTGGACGTCGTTAAATCGAAAATTGAATCGCTCGGTGGAGAAGTCTTCGTCGAGACGAAACGCGGAGAAGGAACGATTTTCAGAATCAGTTTACCGCTGACGTTATCGATTATTTCTGCGATGCTCGTCAAATTGGGAGAAGAAACATATGCGATCCCGTTGACAGCCATCCTTGAAACGACATCGCTGAAGCAGGACGCCATTTTACAAGCCCACCGGGAAAAGGTATTCGATTTCCGTGGCCAGCTTGTTCCATTGATTTCATTAAATCAAGTATACGGATTACCGCATGCGGAAGCAGACGCCTATTCTGTCGTCGTCGTCCGAAGCGGCGAGAAATTAGCAGGGTTGATAGTCTCAGAACTGATAGGACAACAGGAAATAGTCATGAAACCGCTAGGCAGTTATCTTGAGGGGATTCGTGCGATTTCAGGTGCGACGATTCTGGGTGACGGACAAGTTGCGTTAATCATTGACAGCAATGCACTGTTACGAAAGTGAGGGAATGAAGAATGGAACAAAAATGGGTCGTCTTTCAATTAGAAGAAAATGCATATGGAATTGATGTGCAATCGGTTCGTTCAATCGAACGTGTCATTCCGATCACACGTATCCCAAATGCCGCATCTTATGTCAAAGGTGTCATCAACTTACGCGGAGTCGTTACACCCGTGATTGATTTGCGGACACGTTTAGGATTTGAGTCCGTCGAGGAAACAGAAGAAACACGGATCATCATCGCAACACTGGAACATGGAGATGCAGGATTCATCGTGGATTGTGCAAATGAAGTCGTTGAAGCAGCAGATGTCCGGATTGAACCGCTGGCAGATTCAAAACAAGACGAGACCAACTATTTAACGGCCATCGCTAAAGGGGAAGATCAACTGTTCTCTTTACTCGAGCCAAACCGTTTATTTGAAGAGATTATCCATGCTTAATCGAATGGAACAGGATGTCTTTCGAGAAATTGGTAATATCGGGGCAGCACATGCGGCAACCGCTTTATCCACGTTGCTGGGGCAACCGGTTGAAATCGAAGTCCCTTCAGCGGACTTGGAAGGGTTCTCGACCATCATTGAGCGGGTCGGAGGTGCTGAAGCTTACACAGCAGGAGCACTCCTTCGATTTTCTGGGGATATTAAAGCATCCTTATTATTTTTAATGCCACTCAAGGATGCTGAGAAACTCGTTTCTCAGTTATTGCAACAGCCATTTCAATTTTTTTCGGAGCACCATGCACTTGGTGTTTCAGCATGGGAAGAGATCGGGAATATTTTGATCGGCGCTTATGCCCGCTCGATTTCCGATTGGCTGGATTTATCCGTCCATGTCACGGTCCCGGCCTCTGCTTTTGATATGGTGGGAGCAATTTTGGAAGTTGCCTTACTTGAGTCAACAAAATTTGGTAACATGGCAGTATACATCGATACACGTTTATCCAGTTCAGGTAATGATTTGAATGGTCATTTATTGTTACTACCTGAAGAAGGTGCCTTTGATTCGGTCTTTCAACGATTGGGTGTGGATATTGATGGATGAAGTCGTTCGGATTGGAATTGCAGAATATGCAGTCAGCCAAAAACCGATCATTCTTCGGACGGCTGGTTTAGGTTCTTGTGTCGGTGTCATCATCTACGACCAAGAGCGTGGGCTGTCGAGTATGGCACACGTGATGTTACCGGACTCGTCAATCAGTCGGAATATCGCACTGGAAATCGGAAAGTTCGCCGATACAGCAGTCGTCGAGTTGGCACGTCGTCTTCGTCATAGTGGAGCAATTCGTCTCCGGGCAAAAATTGCCGGTGGTGCACAAATGTTTCAATTTAAATATGAACACGAATCGATGCGAATCGGTGAACGAAATATTGCGGCGGTAAAATTGGCTTTACGAAAAGCGAACGTCCCACTCGTTGCGGAAGACGTTGGTGGAACAAATGGTCGAACGATCGAGTTCCATTCTCAGACTGGTCGGTTAGTCATCCGGACAGTCAACGTCGGAACGCTGGAAATTTAGAGGAGGAATGGTCATGCGTGAGGAATTACAACAACTTTGGAATCAATGGCTATCGACGCGTGATGTAGCGGTAGCTGACCAGTTACTGCTAAATTATGAACCTCTTGTGCACTACCACGTTCAGCGTCTCAGCGCGACACTTCCGAAGAGTGTCGATCGTGATGAATTAAAAAGTCTTGGGATGATGGGATTGTATGATGCGCTTCAAAAATTCGATCAAAATCACAACAATAAATTTGATACGTATGCAGCATTCCGTATTCGCGGCGCCATTTTGGATGGCTTACGGAAAATTGACTGGTTACCCCGGTCGTTACGCGAAAAATCAAAGCGGGTCGAAGCCGCTGTCGAGATTTTAGAACAAAGTCTTCAACGGACCCCGACGATTGATGAGGTTTCATCGATTGTTGATATGAATCCGGAAGAAGTCAAGACGGCACTGGCTGAGAGCTATTTTGCGAATATTCTATCGATCGATGAAGCCGTGACACTTCAAGACGAAGGAAAAGCGATGGCCGTTTCCTATCTGGATCCGGATGCAGCAACACCTGAGGATACGCTTTTGATGCGGGAACTGATTTCGAAATTGGCGGAAGAAGTGGAGCAATTATCCGAGAAGGAACAATACGTCGTATCCCTCTTTTACTTTGAAGAACTGACATTGACGGAAATCGGGGAAGTCCTTGGTTTATCTACTTCACGAATTTCACAGATTCACTCGAAAGCGCTCCGAAAACTGAAACAAGCGTTAGGGAGTGCTTATCTTTCTGACCGCGTCGCGATGTGAAAGGACATACCATGACACTTTTTTATATTTTGCTAGCAGCACTCATTTGTTACGGTCTTTTGTTATTGTTTAAGCAACAAGCCCTTTTGAAGGACCGCGTCACACACCTTGAACGACAGAAGCAGGAAACGGAAGAAATTCTGTTACAATTCATGCAACAGGTGAATGAGCTGACGGAAGGGGAGGTAATATCCCGCCCGTCGACTCCGGTCGGACAAGAATGGAAAGGCGAGATCATTGTAGCTGAAGAATCAGAGCGATCCGATTATCCGTCTGCACCGGTAAACGTACCTGGAAATGAGGACAAACCGGACGACCGGGTAGAAGAACCGCCTCTATTGGATGTTAAAGATCAACTCGAAAAAGGTGCTGATTTAGATCAATTGGCCCGTTCATTGAACCGGGGAGCCGGAGAAGTGGCCTTGATTGCTAAACTTTCTCAGAAAACGAAGGTTGCCCGGCGTTAAACTTTATGCTATATTAGTCTACGGTGTTAATTACGCACGCATGTATCGCCGGCTGCGGTGCCTTTAATAGGTTAGCTGGAACAACGATCATCGCGGAGGACATCCAAAACCCAAAAGGAGGAATTCATCATGGCAGTAATCTCGATGAAACAATTGTTAGAAGCTGGTGTACACTTTGGTCACCAAACACGCCGTTGGAACCCGAAAATGGCAAAATACATCTTCACAGAACGTAACGGAATCTACATCATTGACCTACAAAAAACGGTTAAAAAAGTAGACGAAGCTTACAACTTCATCCGTGAAGTAGCGTCTGAAGGCGGAAACGTTCTTTTCGTTGGTACGAAAAAACAAGCTCAAGACACTGTGAAAGAAGAAGCGATCCGTGCTGGTCAATACTTCATCAACGAACGTTGGTTAGGTGGAACACTCACGAACTTCTCTACAATCAAAAAACGTATCAACCGTTTAAAACAACTCGAAAAAATGGAAGAGAACGGTACATTCGAAGTTCTTCCTAAAAAAGAAGTCATCATTCTTAAAAAAGAAATGACTCGTCTTGAGAAATTCCTCGGCGGTATCAAAGATATGCCAGGCGTTCCAGATGCACTCTTCATCGTTGACCCACGCAAAGAGCGTATCGCGATTGCAGAAGCACACAAACTCAACATCCCAATCGTTGCGATCGTTGACACAAACTGTGATCCGGACGAAATCGACTACGTCATCCCAGCAAACGACGATGCGATCCGTGCAGTCAAATTGCTTACTGGTAAAATGGCTGACGCAATCCTCGAAGTTAAACAAGGCGAAGATAACGTAGCACCTGAAACTACTGAAGAAGTAGTAGCAGACGCTGAGTAATTCGTGATGCCAGGTGATAAAGGGAATTGACCTTTTATCACCTTTTTTTTGAAAATAAGGACGTTATAAGGAGGAATATCGAATGGCTATTACAGCAGCTATGGTAAAAGAACTTCGTGAAAAAACTGGTGCAGGGATGCTTGACTGCAAAAAAGCACTCGTCGAAGCAGATGGGGACATGAACGCAGCAATCGACTTCTTGCGTGAAAAAGGAATCGCTAAAGCAGCAGCTAAAGGCGACCGGATTGCAGCAGAAGGTTTGACAGCTGTTGCAGTTAACGGCAACAAAGCAGCACTTGTTGAAATCAACTCGGAAACTGACTTCGTTGCGAAAAACGAACGTTTCCAATCACTCGTTCAAAACATTGCAGACGCAGTACTCCGCAATGGTTCTGAAACGGCTGAAGCAGCACTTGCTTCTGAATACGAAGCAGGAAAAACAATCGACACATACATCTCAGAAGAAGCATCAACAATCGGAGAGAAAATCTCACTCCGTCGTGTAGCGCTCTTCGCTAAAGAAGACAACGCAGCATTCGGTTCTTACCTCCACATGGGTGGTCGTATCGGTTCTGTCGTCGTCGTCGAAGGCACAACAGACGAAACTGTTGCAAAAGATATCGCAATGCACATTGCTGCAGCGCGTCCACTTTACGTCGACCGTTCTTCTGTCACAGAAGAAGAAAAAGCACGTGAAGAAAAAGTTCTTACAGAGCAAGCACTCAACGAAGGCAAACCTGCTAACATCGTTGAGAAAATGATTGCTGGTCGTATGAACAAATTCTACGAAGAAATCTGCCTCGTTGACCAAACATTCGTCAAAGATCCAGACTTCAAAGTTGGTAAATATGTAGAATCTAAAGGCGGGAAAATCGTTTCATTCGTACGCTTCGAAGTTGGAGAAGGTATGGAGAAACGTGAAGAAAACTTCGCTGAAGAAGTAATGAACCAACTTAAAAAATAAGAATCAGGATTTCCTGATGACAAGAGAAGGAACACGTATGCTTCAATCCACTTTCGTGTGGAAGTGGGTCGTGTTCCTTTTTTACGGAATTTAGCAAGGGGGACATAGTCATGCAACCGAAATATAACCGGATTGTGTTAAAATTGAGCGGAGAAGCGCTCGCAGGAGATCAAGGGTTCGGAATTCATCCTGGGATTGTCAATTCGATTTCGAATCAAATTAAAGAACTAGTCGAATTGAACGTAGAAGTCGCAGTCGTCGTAGGTGCAGGAAACATTTGGCGCGGTAAGACGGGAGCGGAGCTTGGGATGGACCGGGCAAATGCCGATTATATGGGAATGCTTGCGACCGTCATGAACTCGCTCGCTTTACAAGATAGCCTGGAATCCGTTGGTGTCGAAACACGTGTTCAGACGTCGATTGAAATGCGACAAGTCGCTGAACCATACATCCGCCGCCGGGCAATGCGTCATCTTGAAAAAGGACGGGTTGTCATCTTTGCAGCCGGAACAGGAAATCCGTACTTCTCAACAGATACGACAGCGGCGCTTCGGGCAGCTGAAATCGAGGCGGAAGTCATCTTAATGGCGAAAAACAACGTCGATGGCGTCTACTCGGCTGATCCAAATGTTGATCCAGATGCGAAGAAATTTGAGACATTATCTTACTTGGATGTTCTTAAAGACGGTCTTCAAGTCATGGATTCAACGGCAACATCACTTTGTATGGACAATGACATCCCGCTCATCGTCTTCTCGTTGATGGAAGAAGGAAACATTAAACGAGTCGTCATCGGTGATGAAATCGGGACACTTGTAAGGGGGAAATAACATGTCACAAGCAATTATGAAACAAGCAGAAGAACGGATGGAGAAAGCACATCTGTCATTGAAAAAAGAACTTGCGACGTTACGTGCAGGACGTGCAAACGTATCAATCCTTGATCCGGTTCAAGTGGACTACTATGGTTCACCGACACCACTCAATCAAGTCGCAAACGTCAACACGCCGGAAGCGCGTTTGATTTTGATTACACCGTGGGATAAATCGATGGTGACAGAAATCGAAAAAGCGATTCAACGTGCAGATTTAGGGCTTGCTCCTTCTTCGGACGGGACAGTGATTCGTTTGGCAATTCCGCCGCTGACAGAAGATCGTCGGAAAGAACTCGTGAAACTTGTCAAAAAGTACACGGAAGAAGGAAAAGTCGCTCTTCGGAACATTCGTCGTGATACGAACGAACAACTGAAAAAACAAGAAAAAGACGGCGTGTTGACTGAAGATGACCTCCGCGGTTACACAGAAGACGTTCAAACATTAACGGACAAATTCGTTAAAGTACTTGATCAAACGGCGACGGATAAAGAACAAGAAATTATGGAAGTATGACATGTAATATTGTCAGGTTGGGGACTCTTTGTCACACGAAGAGTCCCTTTCTTCTTAAACTAAACGAGGGGAGGAAGAAGTAAATGTTTCAATGGTTAAATCAGACTAAAGAAGTAATTGAACAACAAGTTCCTGAACACATTGCGATTATTATGGATGGAAACGGACGTTGGGCAAAAAAACGAGGCCTTCCCCGTATCATGGGGCATCGTGAAGGGATGAAATCCGTCCGGGAAGTTGTTCGGACGGCAAATGAATTAGGTGTAAAAAGTTTGACGTTATATGCTTTTTCAACCGAAAATTGGACGCGTCCTGAAGAAGAAGTCAGTTTCCTGATGAAACTGCCGGCCCAATTTCTAGAGTCGGATCTGAAAGATTTGAATGAACGGAACGTCAAAGTCGAAGTGGCGGGAGAAGTTTCGCGTCTGCCGATTTATACACGGGAAGCCGTTCAGCAAGCCAAAACGGATACAGCAGACAATACAGGACTTCGATTGATTTTTGCCCTCAATTACGGAGGACGGGATGAAATCGTTCAAGTCATGCAAAAAATTGCTGAAAAAGTACAGGCCGGTGTATTGCGGCCTGACATGATTACGAATGAAGTCATTGAACAAGAGTTAATGACAGGTTCGATGACAGATGTCGATCTCGTCATTCGTACGAGTGGGGAACAACGACTTTCCAACTTTTTATTATGGCAAGCTGCCTATGCCGAGTTTTACTTTACGGATGTCTTATGGCCCGAGTTCCGGCGTGACCAGTTCTTAGCGGCGATTGAAGACTATAATCAACGGACGCGTCGTTTTGGCGGAGTCTGACTAAACGAGGACATATCTTATGAAAACACGAATTATTACAGGAATATGGGCAGGTGCCATCTTTTTAGTATTACTTTATCTAGGAGGACTCCCATTCCTTGCTTTTATGGCAATTTTGACGATCATCGGCTATACCGAACTGATTAAAATGCGACAATTGTCGTTCAAGTCAATTCCGGTCCTGTTGTTTGGAGCGGGAACCTTACTTCCGTTCATCGGATTGTATGAACAGGCTAGCGAACAGTCGCTTTCACTCGGATTGTCTCCGATTGGATGGGGCATGTTAATTGTCTTGATCGGTTTATTTTGGACAGTGTTCTCCAAAAATGTCTTCACCTTCGACGATGTGGCATTTTTGCTGTTGACTGCAGTCTATGTCGGAGTAGGATTCGCATCGTTTACGTACATTCGTCTGCTTGAAAACGGCCTGACGTTTTCCTTACTGATCATCTTGTTGATCTGGTTTACGGATTCGGGTGCGTACTTCGTTGGGAAAAGTCTCGGGAAAACAAAATTGTGGCCGGCCATCAGCCCCAATAAAACAGTTGAAGGAGCACTCGGTGGTGTCGTTCTTGCGATCATACTCGGAGTGGTGTTTGAACTGATTCATCCGACAGTCGGTCTCGGAACCGTCGTATTGTTGGCACTGATCGTTGCCGTTGTCGGTCAATTAGGCGATTTAGTCCAGTCAGCGTATAAACGTCATTACGGTGTAAAGGATTCCGGAGCATTATTACCCGGACACGGTGGGATTCTTGACCGGTTCGACAGTATGATCATTGTCTTTACCGTTCTGATTGTACTCGGTATATTCGGATAAGGAGGAAAAAAGATGAAACAGGTTAGTATCATTGGGGGAACTGGGTCGATTGGGACCCAAACGTTAGATGTCATCGCAGCAAATCCGGACCGTTTCCAACTGGTCAGCTTTGCGTTCGGGAAAAACATCGAGGTTGCCTTACCCTGGCTGAATCGTTTACGTCCGGAGCTGGTAGCTGTCTTAGACGAGACGGTAAAAGAACAACTCGAAGCAGTTCTTGATTACGCGCCAACAGTGCTCGTCGGTGAAGAAGGATTGATTGCTGTCGCAACGGCAGAACAAGCGGATATCGTCATTACAGCCGTCGTCGGTGCCGTCGGGCTTCGTCCTACGCTTGCCGCCATTGAAGCGGGAAAAGCGATCGGATTGGCAAACAAAGAAACACTGGTGACAGCCGGACACCTCGTCATGAAAAAAGCACGTGAAAAAGGTGTCGCGATTCTTCCGGTCGATAGTGAACATGCCGCGATTTTCCAATGTCTGAATGGCGAACGGCGTCAGGACGTCCGACAAATCATCTTAACCGCATCCGGCGGCAGTTTCCGAGATCAAACACGGGAACAGTTGGCAAACGTAACGGTGGAGCAGGCGCTAAACCATCCGAACTGGTCGATGGGAGCCAAAATTACGATTGATTCGGCGACGATGATGAATAAAGGATTTGAAGTCATCGAAGCGCACTGGTTGTTTGATGTCACGTACGATGAAATCGATGTCGTTCTTCACCGGGAATCCATCATCCACTCGATGGTCGAATTCAATGACGGTGCGGTTATGGCGCAACTCGGGATGCCGGATATGCGTGAACCGATTCAATATGCCCTTACATATCCGTCCCGCCTTGAAATCAAAGGGGGAGAACGGTTAAACTTAAAACAAATCGGACGCCTGAATTTTGCGGAAGCTTCATTTGAACGTTATCCCCTGCTTCGTCTTGCGTTTGAAGCAGGACGTGCCGGTGGATCGATGCCTTCCGTGCTCAATGCTGCGAACGAACAAGCTGTCGACCGTTTTTTAAAAGGGGAAATCAGCTTTTTAGAAATTGAAGCGAGCGTCGAGGCGGCTCTTCAAGCACATGAAAACATCGAAGATCCGTCTTTGGACCAGATTTTAGAGTCGGATCGTTGGGCCCGTGCGTTTGTTGCGTCCCTCTCACTCACTAACTAAGGATGGGATAACAATGACGACCTTTATATCAATCGTTTTGATGTTCGGTGTACTTGTTGCCGTGCATGAATGGGGTCATCTCGTCATGGCAAAACGGGCAGGAATCCTCTGTCGCGAATTCGCCATCGGATTTGGTCCGAAAATTTTTTCTTTTTTCAAAAATGAGACGTTGTACACGGTCCGCCTGTTACCAATCGGCGGATATGTCAAAATGGCCGGGGAAGAACCGGAATTCGTTGAAGTCAAACCGGGGCAAACCATCGGGTTGGGGCTTCGTGACGGTGTCATTGAGACGATGTATCTGGATGCTTCCCGTCCGGAGGCGGATCAAGTCGTAACCGTCGAAAAAATTGATTTGTTGAACAAGTTAGAAGTCATCGCCTTACAAGATGAAGTATCGACACGTTACCCTGTCTCGAAGACGGCGTTTCTTGTTGAAGGACAAACCAAAACTCAAATCGCGCCATACGATCGAACGTTCGGATCGAAATCCGTTTTCAAACGTGTTCTAGCCATTGCGGCAGGTCCGGCCATGAACTTTGTCCTCGCGTTTGTTATCTTGTTCGGTTTAGCATTGTATAATGGTTCACCGACCGGAGAAAGTGTCATTGGTACTGTCCAAAAAGGATCTCCGGCCGACAAGGCAGGTCTTGTCGAAGGAGACCGGATCGTTTCCGTCAATGGAACAGAGACGGATAAATGGACGGATTTACGGGCCGGGTTCCAAGATCAGGCCGGAAAAAAGACAACCGTCGTCTACGAACGAGATGGTCAGGAACAAACGACGTCCATCACACCGAAGGTCCAACAGCAAGGTGATCAAAAAGTCGGAATCATTGGTGTGACGAATGAGACAGAAAAATCATTTGGAACAGCTTTACAGACAGGGGTTTCCGAAACATGGCGGATGTCGACCTTGATCGTCGGAGCGGTCGGAGATCTCGTAACGGGTGTCGTCGGTGTCGATCAATTATCCGGTCCGGTTGGAATCGTCAAAATGACGGATCAAGTTGCCGACAGCGGATTTTCGATGTTGCTGACATGGACTGCATTGCTTTCAGTCAACTTAGCAGTGTTCAACTTATTACCACTACCGGCTTTAGACGGTGGCCGATTATTGTTCCTGTTTTTAGAGGCGTTACGCGGGAAACCGGTCGATCCGCAAAAAGAAGGCCTGGTCCATTTTGTTGGATTTGCACTGTTGATGCTCTTGATGTTGGTCGTCACATGGAACGATATCCAGAAGTTCTTTTAAATTATTAGTCAAAGGGGTTCACGACTCACATGAAACAATCCAAATTATTTATGCCAACTTTACGTGAAGTACCATCCGATGCAGAAGCCATCAGTCATCAGCTTTTGTTACGGGCAGGGTTCATGCGTCAAAATGCAGCCGGAATCTATTCATATCTTCCACTGGCGAAACGTGTCCTGTCGAAAATTGAGACAATCATTCGTCAAGAAATGGAGGGAGCTGGTGCGCAGGAATTGTTGATGCCAGCTATTCAACCGGCAGAACTATGGGAAGAAACCGGACGCTGGGATATTTACGGTCCGGAACTGATGCGTTTGACTGACCGTCACGATCGGCGGTTTGCGCTTGGTGCGACACATGAAGAGTTGATTACGTCCATCGTCCGTGATGAGCTGAACTCCTATAAAAAATTACCGGTCAATTTGTTCCAGATTCAAATGAAGTACCGGGATGAGCGCCGTCCACGGTTCGGATTACTCCGTGGACGTGAATTCATCATGAAAGATGCCTATTCATTCCATTCGTCGCAAGAGAGTTTGGAAGAAGAGTATCAAAACATGTTTAATGCTTATTCAAAAATCTTCACACGTGTCGGACTCGAGTTCCGTCCGGTCGTCGCGGATTCCGGTGCGATTGGCGGTAGCGGAACACATGAATTCCATGCCTTGGCTGCCATCGGCGAAGATACGATCGTGTATTCTGATCAGTCGGATTATGCGGCGAACCTGGAGATGGCCGAATCGGTCGATCAGTACACGAAACAAGATAAAGCATCAGAAGCGTTGGAAGAAGTTCACACAGGTGACGCCAAAACAATTGAAGCTGTCAGTGCAGTACTTGGATTACCGGAACAGGAGTCAATCAAAACGGTTGTCTTCAAAACGGAACAAGGTCTTGTCATGGCGCTCGTCCGTGGTGATCATGAAGTCAATGACATTAAACTGAAGAATTATCTCGGTGCTCTCGATATCATGATGGCAACGGATGAAGAAATCGAACAGGCGCTCCATTCGACACCGGGAACACTCGGACCGATCGGAGCCGACATGAAGGTTGTTGCGGATTACGCTGTTCGAGCATTAACAAATTCTGTTTGCGGCGCGAACAAGCCGGAAACGCATTACGTGCATGTCGATCCAAGCCGCGACTTTGAAGCAGAATACACAGATTTACGATTCGTTGAAGAAGGTGACCTCTCACCGGACGGACAAGGACACGTCAAGTTCGCTCGGGGAATCGAAGTCGGACAAGTCTTTAAACTCGGGACACGTTATTCAGAAGGCATGAATGCTACGTTCCTTGATGAAGGCGGGAAAGCCCAACCGTTGATCATGGGTTGTTACGGGATTGGTGTCTCGCGGACGATGTCTGCTGTCGTTGAGCAACATTACGATGAGCGCGGTATCATCTGGCCAAAAGCCATTGCCCCATTTGATGTTCATCTGATTGCCGTCAACGGTAAAAATGCAGAACAAATGCAAGTGGCGGAAACGGTCTACCGTGACCTGACAGCCGCCGGATTCTCAGTTCTCTTTGACGATCGGAAAGAACGTGCCGGAGTCAAATTCGCCGACGCAGACTTGATTGGACTGCCAGTAAGAATCAATGTAGGTAAAAAAGCACCGGACGGTATCGTGGAACTGAAAGCACGACGCGGTGGAGAAGCAGAAGAAATTCAACAAGCAGATCTTCTTGAAGCTGTTCGTTCGCTTTACGAAGGTTTACAATAAGTAATGGGAACGGTCACTTTTCGTAAAGTGACTGTTTTCTTGTCTCACACCCATTCGCCCCTTGGGCAATCTGCAAGAGGAGGAGGAGTGGCTGTCATGGTGTGAAGCAACAACGACAGCACAAATGCGAGTGGACACACAACAACGCATGTCGCTCTTGATGAGCGATTTAGAATTACCGACCGGCATCGTCGAAGAATTTTTTACAGATGCTTCACTTGAAAAATTACGGGTCCAAAAAGCAACTGCGACATGGACTTTCCATATCCGACTGGCTCAGGTCTTACCTCAAAACGTTTATCAGATGTTTTACAGTCGACTGAAAAGCCGTTACCAACAGTTTGCGGAGGTCAAATTACTGCTTGAATCCGAGCAACGTCCCGACGCCAAACTGTTTATTGATTATTGGCCGTATATCGTCGAGGATTTAGCTGATGCCTCGTCTGCGATGCGGAGTCATTTAAGCCGTGTTTTGCCGGAATACCGGGACAATAAGCTGTTTATTCCGGTTCGCAGTGAACCGGAAGCCGGGTTCCTGAAAAACGATCTTTGCGGTGAAATGCAATTATTGTACGGGGCATACGGATTTCCGAAATTTGTATGTGAACCGGTCGTCCAGATGGATCAAACCGAGCAGGAAGAATTACGGAACCAGGTCAAACAGGAAGATATTGATGAAGCCAAACGAATGCTTGAACTTCAATTCAAACGGGAACAATCCCGTGACGATGACGAAGGCCCGATTGATATCCGGATTGGAAAACCGATTCAAGACGAAGTGGTACCGATTAAGACAATTCAAGATGAGGAACGCCGGATTGCGATCCGGGGACTTGTTTTTGCGGCAGAAAGCCGGGAACTCCGCAGCGGAAAAACGATCTTTACCTTTAAACTGACCGACTATACGGATTCGTTGGTCGTCAAAATGTTTGCCCGTGACGAGACCGATGTCAAAATCCTGTCGGCTATCAAAAAAGGCATGTGGATTCAAGTAGCGGGCCGTGTCGAATTTGATACGTTCTTGCGTGACTTGTGTATGATGATCGCCCAATTGTCCGAAGTCAAAATGGAACTGCCGGCCGATCCATGGGCGGGTGAAAAACGTGTCGAGTTACATGCCCATTCCCAAATGAGTCAGATGGATGCTGTCATGAACGTGACGAAATATGTGGAGCGAGCAGCTGCCTGGGGGCACCCGGCAGTCGCCATCACTGATCACGCGGGGGCGCAAAGCTTCCCGGATGCGTATTATGCCGGAAAGAAAAACAACATCAAAGTGTTGTACGGGATTGAAGCGAACGTCGTCAACGACGGGGTCCAGGTCGCGTATCATCCGGTCGACCAGGACTTGGAAAAAGCAACGTTTGTCGTCTTTGACGTCGAGACCACCGGATTATCTGCGATGTATAACAAAATCATCGAGTTAGCCGCTGTTAAGATTTACGATGGGGACATCATCGACAAGTTCGAAGCGTTTGCTGATCCAAAACATCTCTTGTCAGCGACAACGATTGATTTAACGGGAATTACCGATGAGATGGTCCGCGGAAAACCGGATCCGGAACAAGTCGTTAAAGAATTTATGGACTGGGCGGGCGATTCGATTCTCGTTGCCCACAATGCTTCCTTTGATATCGGGTTCTTAAATGCCACATTACGATCCGGCAATCATGACGAATCGGCTTTACCCGTCATCGATACGCTCGAACTCGCCCGTGTCCTGATGCCGAGCCTTAAAAATCACCGTTTGAATACGCTCGCTAAACGATTTGATATTGAATTGACCCAGCATCACCGGGCAATCTACGATGCGGAAGCGACTGGCTATTTGATGCTTAAACTACTGCAAATGGCGGATGAGATGTTTAACATGAAAACTCACCTTTCGCTGAACCGGGAGATGGGGAAAGATATCTCCCGATCACGTCCGTATCATGCGACGGTCTATGCCAAAAACCGGACGGGTCTGAAAAACCTGTATCAATTGATTTCACTCGCGCATACAAAACACGTCCACCGGGTCGTCCGGACACCGCGTTCGCAACTCGTTGCACACCGGGACGGTTTGATCATCGGTTCGGCCTGTGACAACGGGGAAGTATTTGATGCCGCTCTCAATAAATCAGATGAAGATTTGGCGAAGGTCATGCGGTTTTACGACTTTATTGAGATACAGCCGCCTGCGATGTACGGCCATTTAATCGAACGGGAAATCGTTCAAAATGAATTGGAACTGCGGGATTTGATCAAAAAGGTCATCCGGGTTGCGGAAGAAAACGATATTTTGCCGGTCGCGACGGGCAATGTGCATTATCTGGATACACATGACGCCACCTATCGGGAAGTGTTGATTCGGACGCAGGGCGGTGCCAATATGCTGAATATGCGCAAACAATTGCCGCCGGCCCACTTCCGGACGACACAGGAAATGATGAGTGATTTTAAATTTTTAGGGCCGGAACTGTCGGAACGGCTTGTCATCACCAATAGCCAGGAAATTGCCGGCTGGTTTGAAAATATCGATATCATTCCGAAAGATTTGTTCACGCCTAAAATTGAAGGCGCGGATGAAGAGGTCCGGTCGTTGTCATATGACATGGCGCATCGTATTTACGGCGATGTCCTGCCGGAAATCGTCGAGGCTCGTCTGGAAAAAGAACTCAAATCGATCATCGGTCACGGATTTGCTGTCATTTATCTGATTTCGCACAAGCTCGTTAAAAAATCACTCGATGACGGATACCTCGTCGGGTCCCGGGGATCGGTCGGGTCGAGCCTTGTCGCGACGATGACGGAAATCACGGAAGTGAATCCCCTGCCACCGCATTACGTCTGTCCGAATTGTAAGGAGTCGGAATTCTTTGATGATGGATCGGTTGGTTCCGGATTCGACTTACCGGATAAAACGTGTAAGACGTGTGACGTGCCGTTAATCAAAGACGGGCACGATATTCCGTTTGAGACGTTCCTTGGATTCAAAGGGGATAAAGTACCGGATATTGATTTAAACTTCAGTGGAGAATACCAGCCGAAAGCCCACGCCTATACAAAAGTCTTGTTTGGTGACGACTATGTGTACCGAGCCGGGACGATTGGGACGATTGCCGAGAAAACGGCTTACGGCTACGTCAAAGGGTATCAATCTGAAAATGACCTCAATTACCGGAATGCTGAAGTCGACCGGCTTGTCAGCGGTGTGACCGGTGTCAAACGGACGACGGGTCAGCACCCGGGTGGGATCATCGTTGTTCCGGATTATATGGACATTTATGATATCAGTCCGATTCAATTCCCGGCGGATGACATGGGGTCCGAGTGGAAAACGACCCACTTTGATTTCCATTCGATCCACGATAACCTCTTGAAACTGGATATCCTCGGACATGATGATCCGACGATGATCCGGATGCTGCAAGATTTATCGGGACGCGATCCGAAAACGATTCCCGTCGATGATGCAGAGGTCATGAAGATTTTCAGTTCGACAGAATCGATTGGCGTGACACCGGAACAGATTGATTCGAAAACCGGGACGCTTGGGATTCCGGAGTTTGGGACAAAATTTGTCCGACAGATGCTTGAAGAAACAAAACCGACGACTTTTTCAGAGCTTGTCCAGATTTCCGGTCTGTCTCACGGCACGGATGTCTGGCTCGGTAATGCCAGTGAGCTGATCTATAACGGAACATGTGAACTGAAAGACGTCATCGGTTGCCGGGATGATATCATGGTCTATTTGATTTATGCGGGTCTTGAACCGTCACTTGCCTTTAAAATCATGGAATCGGTCCGTAAAGGGAAAGGTCTTTCGATTGAGATGGAAGAGGCGATGATTGAAAATCATGTACCGCTGTGGTACATCGATTCGTGTAAAAAAATCAAGTACATGTTCCCGAAAGCCCACGCCGCGGCCTATGTGTTGATGGCTGTCCGGATTGCTTATTACAAAGTCCATCATCCGATGTACTATTATGCCTCTTACTTCACGGTTCGTGCCGGTGATTTTGATATCGGGGCGATGAACAAAGGATCGGCAGCGATTCGCAAAGTATTGCAGGATATCAAAGATAAAGGATTTGAAGCAACGGCGAAAGACAAGGGACTGTACACCGTGCTTGAGATTGCGCTTGAAATGATTGAACGGGGCTTTACCTTCAGCAAAGTTGATTTGTATAAATCGAGTGCCTCCGAGTTTCTGATTGATGGAGATTCGCTATTGCCGCCGTTCGATGCTGTCACCGGTCTTGGAACGAATGCGGCGAAACAAATCGTCGAAGCCCGAAAAGGCGGTGAGTTCCTGTCGAAGGAAGATTTGCAAAAACGGGCGAAACTCTCGAAGTCGATTATCGAAACGCTGGATAATCTAGGTTGTCTGGAAGGTCTTCCGGATGAGAACCAACTCTCGTTATTTGACCTCTAAAGCCTTGCGGATGCTTGCTTAAGAAGGTGCATTATGCTATATTGAGTGAGGAAATGTTTTTTATACTACGACCTGGAAGGAGTAGGGGGACCTGCTCCTTTCTTGTTTGTTTTTTGAAGGAGGATGAAGATGACGAACGTAACTGAGAAGGTCGAACAACTCGCAAAACCGATCGTAGAACGAGAGGGGATGGAGCTTGTCGACGTCGAATTCGTCAAAGAGGGGGCGGATTGGTTCCTACGTGTCTCCATCGATAAAGAAGGTGGCGTTGACCTGGAAGACTGTGTCAACATCAATGAAAAGTTATCGGAAGCATTGAATCAAGATGATCCGATTGACGAACCCTACTATTTAGATGTTGCGAGTCCAGGTGCTGAACGACCACTCAAAAAAACCGAGGATTTCGAAAAGGCGATTGGCAAACATGTCTATATCAAGACGCATGATCCCGTCAAGGATGCGACAGAATTTGAAGGTACATTACTGACTTATTCTGAAGAAATGCTTGAACTCGAAGTCCGTGTGAAGACACGAAAATTGAAAATTGAAATACCGGTGAACAAGATCGCGATGGCGCGGCTTGCGGTAGTGTTCTAAGGAAAGGAAGAGAACGATGGGACCACAGTTACTTGAAGCAATCGAACAAATCGCTAAAGAAAAAGAGATTGATAAGAATATCATCATCGATGCGCTGGAACAGGCATTGATTTCCGCTTACCGCCGCAACTTCGGAAAAGAGTCGGAGGCAGTAAAAGTCGAATTTGACCAACAGACAGGAGATATCCGTGTCTTTGCCTTAAAAGAGGTTGTTGAACGTTTGACACAGCCGGAAGAACAGCTTTCACTCGAGGAAGCACACGAAATCGATCCAACGTATGAACTCGGTGATTTCCACAAAGTCGAAGTGACACCAGGTGATTTCGGACGTGTCGCAGCACAAACGGCGAAACAAATCGTCACACAAAAGATGCGTGAAGCAGAGCGGGAACGTATTTACAATCATTTCGCCGACCGGGAAGATGAAATCATGACCGGAATGGTTGAACGTCAGGATGCACGTAATCTGTACGTTAACCTCGAGGGGATTGAAGCCGTACTGACGACACACGAACAGATGCCGAATGAACGTTTCGGAATCCGGGAATACATCAAAGTATACGTGACGAAAGTCGATCCAATGGTCAAGGGGTCAGGCGCATCGATTCTTGTATCGCGGACACACCCGGGTTTATTAAAACGTCTGTTTGAAATCGAAGTACCTGAAATCGCCAGCGGCGAAGTTGAAGTGAAATCGGTAGCACGTGAAGCCGGCGACCGTTCGAAGATTGCCGTTGCTTCCGACGAGATTGATCCTGTCGGTGCATGTGTCGGTCAAAAAGGAGCGCGTGTCCAACGGATCGTTAACGAATTAAACGGAGAAAAGATTGATATCGTCCGTTATTCAGATGATCCGAAAGAGTATGTTGCCAACGCTCTGAGCCCGGCACAAGTCGTTGCCGTATATGTCAATGAGCCGGCAAAAGCGACAATCGTCGTCGTACCTGACTTCCAATTGTCACTTGCGATCGGGAAACGTGGTCAAAATGCCCGTTTAGCTGCCAAGTTAACAGGATGGAAAATTGACATCAAGAGTGAATCAGAAGCAGAATCGATGGAATTGAAAGATGTCTTCATGAAAGTCGAACCTGCGGCAGCAGAAGCAGTTGACGTGGAAACGGTCCAAGTCGAAGGCGAGGAATAATTCGTGCAAAAAAAGGTACCATTACGCAAATGTGTCATCACACAAGAAATGCGTCCTAAAAAAGAGTTGATTCGGGTCGTCCGGACACCTGACAGTGAGGTTGTCGTCGATCTTAATGGTAAAATGAATGGGCGAGGCGCCTATTTGACGAAAGATGCAACTGTCATTGCGACAGCCAAAAAGAAGCGCACACTCGATCATCATCTGAAAGTCAAAACAACAGATGCGTTATATGATCAATTGCTTGCGATCGCGGGAGGTACACATGAGTAAATGGGAATCGCTCCTTGGTCTCGCGAACCGAGCGCGGAAAGTGACGACTGGAGAAGAACTCGTACTAAAAGAAGTACGGGGAGGACAAGCCAAACTCGTCCTCTTAGCAGCAGATGCGGGGGCTGCCACGCGTAAGAAAGTGACGGATAAATGTACAAGTTATCGTGTTCCGTACATCGAAGTCGGAGATCGAAACATTCTTGGACATGCACTTGGGAAAGACGCGCGTGTTGTCGTGTCAGTCAACGAAGCCGGATTTGCGAAAAAGCTAACGGAACTCCTCTCGAACGATTAACTGGAGGTGGATCTTTTGGGTAAACGTGTATACGAATTCGCGAAAGAACAGAATGTAACGAGTAAGCAGGTCATCGCCCAGCTCGAAAAGCTGGAAAAACCCGTTAAGAATCATATGGCGGTTTTAGATGAACAGACAGTACAGCAACTCGACAAAGTATTTAATCCCGAGAAACATCGGGTCCAAAAAACGGAGGCTCCAAAACAAGTGAAATCAGACAATAAACCGAACAGACCAGGAACAACTAACAAACCAGCAGGGAACCAATCACGCAATACAAAAGGCGGACGTCCGGAATTCGGAAACCGCAATAACCGCGGTGGAAAACGCCGTCCACAGAAAAAAGTGGAACCACGTAAACTGGAAGTAGCAGATCCAAATTCAAAATCAAGTCAACGAAAAGCAGCACGTCGGGCGCAAGAAGAAGCAATGGCGAACGTCGTTCAATACGCAGACAACTTAACAGTCGGCGAATTGGCTGAAAAAATGGATAAAAAACCAAACGAACTGATCATGAAATTGATGGGAATGGGCGTTATGGCGACCATTAACCAGGACCTCGATGATGAGACGGTTGAATTGCTTGCATCTGACTTCGGATTTGAAGTCGAGAAAACAGTGAAAGTCGATGAAACAGACTTCGATGCATATGAACTGAATCTCGATAACTACGAATTGTCAGAACGTCCACCGGTCGTTACGATCATGGGTCACGTTGACCACGGTAAAACGACATTGCTTGACTCGATCCGGAACACAAAAGTCACAGCAGGCGAAGCCGGCGGGATTACGCAGCATATCGGTGCTTACCAAGTTGAAATCGAAGGAAAGAAAATCACATTCCTCGATACACCAGGTCACGCCGCGTTTACAACAATGCGTGCACGCGGGGCAGATGTCACGGATATCGCCATCATCGTTGTCGCAGCAGATGACGGCGTCATGCCGCAAACGGAAGAAGCGATCAGCCACGCAAAAGCAGCTGGTGTTCCGATCATCGTTGCTGTCAACAAAATGGATAAAGAAGGCGCTAATCCAGACCGCGTCAAACAAGAATTGACGGAATTCGAACTCGTAGCCGAGGACTGGGGCGGCGATACGATCTTCGTACCGGTTTCAGCACTTAAAGGAGACGGAATCGACGAGTTACTTGAGATGATTCTGCTTGTCTCGGAAGTACAAGAATACAAATCAACACCGGACATGCACGGACGCGGAACGGTCATCGAAGCGAAACTCGATAAAGGACGCGGGCCTGTCGCAACATTGCTTGTCCAACACGGAACACTTCGTGTCGGTGATCCAATCGTCGTCGGTCATACGTTTGGCCGGATCCGGGCAATGGTCAACGATATCGGTCGTCGTGTCAAAGAGGTTGGTCCATCGACACCAATCGAAATCACAGGCTTAAACGATGTACCAAAAGCCGGAGATCAATTCTTTGCGTTTGAAGATGAGAAAAAAGCCCGTCAAATCGGGGAAGCGCGTTACCAACGTGAAATCGAGGCACAACGCCGTGATTCAGCGAAAGTCAGCTTGGAAGATCTCTTCGACCGGATTAAAGAAGGCGAAGTCAAAGACCTTAACATCATCATCAAAGGTGACGTTCAAGGTTCTGTCGAAGCCCTCGCCGGTTCACTTAAGAAAATTGACGTCGAAGGTGCGAAAATCAACATCGTCCACTCAGGTGTTGGTGCGATCACAGAAGGTGACGTCATCTTGGCTTCAGCAGCTAACGCCATCATCATCGGCTTTAACGTCCGTCCAGATGGTAACGCGAAATCGATGGCAGACCAAGAGAAGGTTGAGATTCGTCTCCACAAAATCATCTACAATGCGATTGAAGAAATCGAGCAGGCGATGAAAGGTCTTCTTGATCCGGAATTCGTTGAGAAAATTATCGGTCAAGCTGAAGTTCGTGACGTCATCAAAGTCTCGAAAGTCGGAACGATTGCCGGTGGTTATGTCACAGAAGGTAAATTGACACGTGCTGCAGGTGTCCGTGTTGTTCGTGACAGCATCGTTATTTATGAAGGAAAACTCGATACGTTGCGCCGCTTCAAAGACGATGTCAAAGAAGTAGCAGCCGGTTACGAGTGTGGAATCAAGATCGAACGTTACGACGACATCAAAGTAGACGATGTCATCGAAGCATTCATCATGGAAGAAGTAAAACGCAAGTAACAGAACGGATCAGAATCCGAACTGGAGGGATATAGAATGAGTGTACGTTCCAACCGTGTAGCAGAACAGGTGCGTAAAGAAATTACGCAAATGTTGATCAAAGATGTGAACGATCCGCGTGTCAAGGCGGTGACGGTAACTGGTGTTGAAGTCACAGGTGACTTACAACAAGCAACGATCTTTTATTCGGTGCTCGGTGATGAAACGGTGCGTGAAGAAGCGCGCGTTGGTCTTGAAAAGTCAAAAGGGTTCATGCGTAAAGAAATCGGATCACGGATCCGTTTACGGAAGACACCTGAATTGCTGTTTGAGATCGATACATCTGTCGAGTACGGATCACGGATCGATGAATTGCTCCGGAACTTGAACAAGGATTAACAAGACAAGGGCAACCACACCTGTGGTTGTCCTTTTTTAGGAGGGACGAGGATGGAACCCATCGGAGTATTACCGTTAGATAAACCAGCAGGTATGACGAGTCACGATTGTGTTTTTCGACTGCGTCGCCTTTTCCAAACAAAAAAAGTCGGACATACCGGAACGCTTGATCCGGAAGTGACAGGTGTCTTGCCGATTTGTCTCGGACGAGCAACGAAGCTTGCGCGCTTCATTACGGACGAAGGAAAGAAGTATGTCGCAGAAGTGACGATCGGCTATGCGACGACAACCGAAGATGCCCACGGGGAAACCGTTCGGGAAACGCCGGTTCCACCTGATGCATTTACGGAGCAGCAAGTCGATGAAATACTCAATCAACTGACCGGACAGCTGGAACAGACACCGCCCTATTATTCGGCCGTGAAAGTAAACGGGAAAAAATTATATGAATATGCCCGTAAAGGCATCGAAGTGGAACGACCGACCCGGATCGTCCAAATCGATACACTGGACCGAACATCTGAATTGACTTTTAAAGACGGTGTCTGCCGTTTTCAAATCGAGATTGCCTGCGGAAAAGGCACATACATCCGGACACTTGCGGTTGAAATCGGTGAACGGTTAGGTTATGCGGCTCATATGAGTGAGTTGCGGCGGACGAGCTCGGGTGCGATGTCCGAAACAGAAGCGGTGACACTTGCAACACTTGAAGCCTGTGAGACGGTGGAAGAGCGGATGCAGTACGTTTTACCGATTGAACAAGTCATTCAAAAGTGGCCGCGGTTGACTGTAGACGCCGAGACAGCCGCCCGTGTCTTGAATGGTGCCAAGTTACCAGGCATTCCGGTCGAATTTGAACGCTTTACTGTCTATAATGAAGAGGGCATCCCTTTAGCAATCTATCGGCTTGATTCCGAAATCAATATGGGACGCGTGGAAGTCATGTTACAAATCGATTAGGATCGGAGAGATCAGGAATGGACATCATTCATTTAACATATCCAGAACAACCAGTAGAAGATCCGGCTGTCATCGCACTCGGTTTTTTTGATGGCGTACATCTTGGACACCAACGTGTATTACAAACCGCAATTGAAAAAAGCCGCGACTTACATCTGCCGGTAGCGGTCATGACGTTTGATCCGCATCCGAAACAAGTACTTGGTAACGGCACGGAACAGATTCTCTACATTACACCGCTGGACCGGAAACTCGAAAAGATGGCGCAACTGGGCATCGACCGGGTGTATGTCATTGAATTCACGGTCGCTTTTTCAGAGTTGTCCCCACAAGACTTCGTTGACCACTATTTAATTGCTGCCGGAGCACGCCACATTGTTGCAGGATTTGATTATTCGTATGGACGGTTCGGGGCAGGCAAAATGGCGACGCTTGATTTCCACAGTCGTGGACGATTTGATCATACGATCGTTTCAGAACACCAGGCAGACGATGAAAAGATCAGTTCGACACGAATTCGTCGTTTACTCGCAGATGGCGCCGTCGCAGAGGCAGCCCTGTTGTTAGGTGAGCCGTATCAAACGAAAGGGATTGTCATTCATGGTGACGCCCGCGGTCGCCAAATTGGGTTTCCGACCGCCAACATCCGCCCGGAATTTGCTTATGTCATTCCGAAACTCGGTGTTTATGCGACGTTTGTTCATCTAGAGGATGGGCGGAAATTTCCGGCAATGACGAACATCGGACGGAGACCGACGTTTTATGAGACGGGAGAAGTCAGTATCGAAACTCACCTGCTCGCATTCGACGAAGATTTATATGGACAGGAACTGAAGCTCGAATGGATGGCTTACTTACGGGACGAACAAGCATTCGATGGAATCGAGAGTTTAAAAAATCAACTTGCCCAAGATAAAATTCACGCGATGCAGGCATTAACGGTTTGACAGACGGTGACAGGTTCGTTATGATGGGTCAGTACGAATACGTACAGCCGGTTGGCTTGGCATCAGGTCTCACCATCCGATGCTCGGCAATACGGTCATTCAAAAGATGGAGGTGGAGTGACAATGGCACTCACTAAAGAACGTAAAAATGAAATTATCGAAGCTTATGCTACGAAACAAGGCGATACTGGTTCGCCGGAAGTACAAGTTGCTGTTTTAACTGAACAGATCACAACTTTAAACGATCACTTACGTACACACAAAAAGGATCACCACTCACGTCGTGGTCTCTTGAAAATGGTTGGTCGTCGCCGTAACTTGCTCACATACCTTCGTAACAAGGATGTTTCACGTTACCGTTCATTGATCGAGCGTCTTGGTCTTCGTCGCTAATCCGAACAGATCAACAAGGAAGCAGGAGCATCGTCTCCTGCTTCTTTTTTTTGCCGATTCATGGACATTTGACGCAAGAACATCCATAATTAGATTTGAATGAAAAAACGGATAGAAGTGAGAGGGGATTTGTGCATGTCACAAACAAAGCAGACGTTTTCGACCGAACTCGGTGGACGTCCATTAACAATTGAAATCGGTCAACTGGCCAAACAAGCAAACGGAGCAGCATTGATCCGTTACGGTGAGACGGCAGTCCTTGCGACGGTCGTAGCATCAAAACAACCGAAAGACTTAGATTTCTTCCCATTAACAGTGAATTATGAAGAAAAATTATATGCAGCAGGTAAGATTCCAGGCGGCTTCCTAAAACGTGAAGGACGTCCGGGCGAAAACGCGATTTTGACATCACGTTTGATTGACCGTCCAATCCGTCCCTTGTTCCCGGATGGATTCCGTCATGACATCCAAGTCGCAACGACGGTCTTATCTTCAGATGAAGACAATTCACCAGAAGTCGCAGCGATGATCGGGGCTTCCATTGCCTTATCGATTTCAGACATTCCATTTGATGGTCCGATTGCAGGCGTGACGATTGGTCGCGTGAACGGTGAGTTCATCATCAACCCGACAATGAGTCAAGCAGCTGAAAGTGATATCGACCTTCAAGTTGCCGGAACGAAACATGCGGTCAACATGGTCGAAGCCGGAGCAAAAGAAGTGTCGGAAGAAGCAATGCTTGAAGCGATTCTTCTCGGACATGATGTCATCAAGGCATTGATTGCGTTCCAAGAAGAAATCGTCGCAGCCGTTGGTCAAGAAAAATTCGCCTATACGGTTTCTTCGTTTGACGAGACACTTGTCAATCGCTTGAAAGCCGATGCACTTGCAGAAGTGACGATGGCCGTTCAAGTCGAAGAAAAACAAGCACGCGATCTTGCCATTAATGAAGTCATTTCGAAATATATCGATCAGTACGCAGCAGATGACTCGATTACGGAAGCGCAATTAGCAGAAGTATCGGGTGTCTTGAACAAATTCGTCAAAACAGAAGTCCGTCGTTTGATTACAGAAGACAAAGTCCGTCCAGACGGTCGTGGTCTTGCTGAAATCCGTCCGCTTGACTCGGAAATCGGATTGTTACCACGTGCACACGGTTCAGGTTTGTTCACACGTGGTCAAACACAAGTCTTGTCTGTTGCGACGCTCGGTGTCGCAGGAGATGCGCAAATCATCGATGGACTTGGACTTAAAGCAGAAAAACGTTTCATGCACCATTATAACTTCCCGCCGTTCTCAGTCGGAGAAGCTCGTCCGATGCGTGCACCGGGTCGTCGTGAAATTGGTCACGGAGCACTCGGGGAACGTGCACTGTTACCAGTTCTTCCATCAGAAACAGATTTCCCTTACACGATTCGTCTTGTATCAGAAGTACTTGAATCAAACGGTTCATCTTCACAGGCGTCGATTTGTGGATCAATCCTTGCCATGATGGATGCAGGTGTGCCGTTGAAAGCACCGGTTGCCGGAATTGCAATGGGCTTGATTAAAGAAGGCGAAAACTATTCGATCCTGACAGATATTCAAGGGATGGAAGATCATCTCGGCGATATGGACTTTAAAGTCGCAGGAACGAAAGACGGAGTGACTGCGCTTCAAATGGATATGAAGATTGGCGGAATTACGCGTCAAATCTTAGAAGAGGCGCTTGAACAAGCACGTCTCGGTCGTTTACACATTCTCGAACACATGAATTCAGTCATTGCTGAACCACGTGTCGAGTTGTCTAAATATGCACCGAAAATCGTCACATTGAAAATCAATCCGGATAAAATCCGTGATGTGATTGGACCCGGCGGTAAAGTCATCAACAGCATCATCGATGAGACGGGTGTTAAAATCGATATCGATCAAGACGGAACAGTCTTTATCGCGTCAACGGATCAAGACGGCATCAATCGTGCTCGTCAGTTGATTGAAGATATCGTCCGTGAAGTCGTCATCGGAGAAGAATTTGACGGGACAGTTCGTCGCGTCGAAAAATTCGGTGCTTTCGTCGAACTATTCAAAGGAAAAGATGCTCTTGTACACATTTCGGAATTAGCACTTGAGCGTGTTGGCCAAACTGAAGATGTCGTCAAATTAGGCGATAAATTGAAAGTCCGTGTCACAGAAGTCGATGACAAAGGACGTGTCAATGCATCGCATAAAGTATTGCTTGTTGAAGGTATGAGTGCGGAAGATCGTGCTGCATACGATGAAAAGAAAAAAACAGAGCGTGACAGCCGCCCGCCGCGTCGGGATACTGGATCTCGCCCACCACGTGACGGACAACGTCCACCGCGTCGTAACTAATGAAAACAAAGGTGGCTCAACGGTGCGAATACGTGCACCGCGGGCCACCTTGTTTCATATTTCAAGGAGGAATGAACGATGGTCGAAAGACTTGTATTAAAGAATGGGGTTCGAATCGTCAGTGAACGGATCGAGAATGCCCGGAGTGTAGCAACCGGTATTTTCATCAAAGCCGGTTCGCGGACGGAAACAAAAGAAGAACATGGCATCAGCCATTTGATTGAACATATGATGTTTAAAGGGACGAAAAAACAATCGGCAAAAGAAATTGCCGTTTATTTTGACCGCTTGGGTGGTAATATTAATGCATTCACGAGTAAAGATCAGACCTGTTATTATGTAAAGACATTGGATGAACATGCCATCACGGCGTTTGATGTCCTCGCTGACATGTTTTTGGAGTCGACGTTTGACGAAGAGGAACTGGAAAAAGAAAAGCGGGTCGTGATTGAAGAAATTAAAATGTATGAAGATACACCGGATGATTTGGTACATGAACTGTTAGCCGTTGCGGCGTATGGGGAAGATGTCATGGCCCGACCGATTCTTGGTACGGAAGAAAGTGTCAAGCAACTCAGCCGTCAAATGATTGTAGCCTACCTGCAGGAAGCGTACGCACCGGAACAAATCGTCATCTCGGTTGCAGGGCATGTGACGGACGAACTAATTACACAAATTAAAAATCGATTCAGTACACTGCAGGCAAGTGAAACCGTCCGCCAGATTGAAGAACCGATTTTGAAAAGTGACTCGTTGCAGAAGGAAAAAGACACGGAACAAGTCCATGTTTGTTATAATTTCCAGGCAATCCCTTCCGCTGACGATCGTTTGCCGACGTTAGCCTTACTCAATAATGCGTTCGGTGCGACGATGTCAAGCCGCTTGTTCCAATCGATTCGCGAAGACCGTGGATTAGCCTATTCCGTCTTTTCGTACTATACGACGTTTGATGATCATGGCACGTTTACGATTTATGTCGGAACATCAAAAGAAACGCTGGAAGAAGTTGAAACCGTTCTTTCGACGGAAATCAAGCAACTGCTCGAACATGGTCTGACGACGAAAGAGCTCGAAGATGGAATCGAACAATTAAAAGGATCGCTGATTTTAGGAAATGAGAGTATATCCAGTCATATGAACCGTAATGCCCGGAATGAACTCCATTTAGGAATGCATCCGACACTGGAAGACGTCCTTGCAGAAGTGGAACAGATTACGTCTGCTAGCGTTCAGGAAATGATTGCCTATATCTTTAGTGAGCCACCGGCTAAAGCTTACATCTTGCCGGAAATCGATGAGGCAGACCTTGAAACCGAGTAAGCCTTACCCTACACTGAAATAGCATGTAACTGAAAAACAAGTTGTTGAGAAAGAAGGAATACCCTTGAATTTAGCTGAACTAATCGAAGTCATTCAGACTCAAAAAACGGAACGTATGGTAGAGGCAGTCGTGACGTCTTTAACAACCGATTCACGTGATGTGAAGCCAGGTACATTATTTGTCGCCATTAAAGGTTATACAGTGGATGGACACGATTATGCCAAACAGGCCGAAGCACAGGGGGCTGTCGCTATCGTGTCGGAACGCCTGCTCGATGTGACGATTCCTGTCATTCTTGTCAGAAGTACGACCCGGGCGATGGCAGAACTTGCCGGTAAGTTTTATGATTACCCTTCTGAAAAGATGCGGATGATCGGAATCACCGGAACGAACGGAAAAACGACGACGACGACGATCGTCCGGGATGTCTTGGCTCAGTTGGGCCGGAAAACGGGAATCATCGGTACCGTCGAAGTCAAAATTGGTGACCGGGTCGTCCCGAGTCGCAATACGACACCTCAAAGTTCGGAACTGCAAGCCTTTTTCCATCAGATGCACCAAGAAGGCGTCGAGGACGTCATCATGGAAGTCTCCTCACACGGATTGGAGCTTGGACGGGTGACCGGAACAGATTTTGACGTGGCCGGTTTTACAAACTTGACACATGATCATCTCGATTTCCATAAAACGTTCGAGAATTATGCACGGGCAAAAGGCTTGCTCTTCGCACAACTCGGGCAACGGCTATCCGATAAAAAAGTCGCAGTCCTGAATGCAGATGATGAGATCAGTCAGTTATTTGAGATGATGACGGGTGCCCGTGTCATGACATACGGGATTGATCAACCGGCCGACTTGATGGCTACAAATATTACACAAACGCTTCAGGAAACAACATTTACGATGGTCTATCAGGAACAAACGGTCGAACTGACGGTTCAATTCATCGGTCGATTCAACGTCTATAACTTACTGCTTGCCACAGGCATCCTTCTTTCAATCGGCTACAGTTTAACTGAGATTTCGAATGCGATCACTCAGATTCAGCCGGCAAAAGGTCGGATGCAACGTTTGCCGATTGACGGTTATAACATTTATGTGGATTATGCGCATACGCCGGATGGTATCGAACAATGTTTGAAAGCATTAGTTGATGTTCCAAAAGAAAATATCGTCTTTTTAATTGGAACAGGCGGTAATCGGGATGTGACCAAACGGCCGATGATGGGACAACTTGCCTCGACGTACGCGGGAACAGTCGTCATCACGACGGACGATCCCCGTTTTGAATCGTATGAGTCGATCACATCCGGAATCGCATCCGGTATGCTTCACGATCAATTCGTTGAAATCGGAGACCGGGAAGAAGCAGTCCGCTACGCAGCGAGTCTCGCTCGACCGGACAACATCGTCATTCTAGCAGGAAAAGGGCATGAAAAATATCAAATCATTGGGGATGAGAAGACACCCCTCGACGAAGAAGTACTCGTCAAAGAGATGATACGCCAATTGGAGGAAAAGAAGTGACTTATCAACAACTTGAAATTGAACAGGCGCAGTTTGAACAGTTTGTAAAAACCCATCCGAAAGGAGACCTTTTGCAGCTACCTGCTTGGGGATCCGTCAAGGCGGCAACTGGCTGGACACATGAGCGGATTGCGGTCGGAACGTCAACCGGTCAACTGGTCGGCGTCGCGCTGTTGTTATTTAAAAAAGTTCCGAAATTACCGTTTACATTATGTTATGCTCCCCGTGGATTTGTCGTTGATTATACGGATCAGGCAGCCGTTGCGGCATTACGGGATGCGGCGATTCGAGTCGCAAAAAAACGAAAAGCGATTACGATTAAACTCGACCCGAACGTCGACCGGACGGAATATCCGAACTTGCTTCAAGAAATGAAGGAACTCGGATTTAAGCACAACGGATTCGGAGGCGGATTTGATTATGCGCAACCGCGCTTTACGATGGAGACGAGTCTTGAAGGATCGGAAAAAGAAATCTTTGACCGTTTTCATTCCAAGTTTCGTTATAATGTCCGTTTGGCCGAACGAAAAGGAATTATTTGTTACGAAGCATCGCGGGACGAGTTAAAAACATTTGCGAACCTGATGGTCGAAACAGGAGAACGCGACGGATTTTCGATTCGCGGTCTCGATTATTTTGAAAATCTCTACGATCATCTGCGTCCGACTGGAGATGCGGCATTGTTTTTAACTAAACTGGATGTCGTCCGGGCGCTTGAAAATACGGAAGCCGCCTTATTACAAGCAGATAAGGAGTTAACAAAAATTCATCGACAGTTGGAAAAAGAAACGGTCGAGAAAAAAATCAACAGCTTAAATAATCGACTCGAACAGACGACTGCCCAGATTGAAAAGGCAGAGAAGTCCAAAACTGAACTGATGGCGATTGCGGCAAAACATCCAAACGGAGTGATTCTTTCGGGTGGTTTGTTGACGCTTGCCGGTCGCCGGTCGTATTACCTATACGGTGCCTCGTCAAATGAATACCGTGAATTCATGCCGAACCACTTGATGCAATGGACGATGATGCGTCATGCGAAAGCGCACGGAGCCATTTCATATGACTTCGGAGGTGTGAGTGGATCCACGGATCCGGACGATCATTATGCCGGGTTATACGCCTTTAAATCAGGTTGGGGCAGTGAAATGATTGAAAAAATCGGAGAATTCGACTATGTCCTGAACAAGCCGTTATACTTGTTGCTTGAAACAGGATTGCCGATTCTTCAAAAACTCCGGAAGAAGTTACGCCGTTAATGAAACGGGGAACAATCTTCATCTGGATTTTGTTCCTGCTGGTCATGTTTGCCATCGGATCCTTTCTTGCCGCGTCTACTAATCGGATGCCAAGCATTTTGATGGATCAGCCGGAGTTGGGACTGGAAAGTTGTCCACGAGACCGTGCCGGCGAGAACCGTCTCATTAACGACAGTGCCAATCAATTGAAGCAACTTCATCCGGCCGTCCGTACCGGTGCGGAGGATTTGATTCGTCTCAGTCATTCCTGCTACAACATTGATATCCGGATCACACAAGGGTATCGGACAAAAAAACAGCAGGATGCACTGTATGAACAAGGCCGCTCACAAGCAGGAGACGTAGTGACCAACGCGCGCGGTGGAGAATCGATGCACAATTATGGTTTAGCGATTGACTTCGTTCAAATGATAGACGGAGATATTTCTTACGATTTAGAATACGACGGAAATCAATCAGGTAAAAGTGACTGGCGTGAGGTGGCTGCTGTCGGGAAAGCGCTTGGCTTTGAGTGGGGTGGCGACTGGAAACGGTTTGTCGATTATCCGCACTTCGAGATGACATTCGGTTATTCCTTGAATGAGCTTCAAGCAGGCGAGAAACCGAGCCGGCAGGAAAAAGCAAACCGAACAGAGGAAATCGAGAAGCTGTTGAATCCGTAAAACGAACATCGTGTGGACCGAAAGAGTGGTCACACGATGTTTTTTTTCGTTTTCACCATCCCTGTTGTTGGCAGAATGGCAAAGTTCGGCTAGAATAGTGATAGTGATAAGTGGACGGCTCACGAAAAGTGAATATAAATAGGAGGTCATATCGTGTCAAAGAAAAAGACGGAAAAGGTAAGCGTCTTTGCTCTTGGTGGCGCCGGTGAAATCGGTAAGAACATGTACGTCGTCGAACTCGACGAGGACATCTTCGTAATCGATGCCGGGTTAATGTTCCCAGGAGATGAGATGCTTGGAATCGATAAAGTCATTCCAGACATTAGTTATTTAAAAGAAAACAAAGAGCGGATTCAAGGGATTTTCATTACTCATGGACATGAGGACCACATTGGTGCCCTCAGTTATGTCTTACGGGACTTAAAAGTACCGGTTTATGGAACACGTTTAACGCTTGGTTTGATTGAAATTAAATTAAAAGAAGCCGGTTTATTGAAAAAGGCAGATCTTCGTCCAATTGATGCCAAGACGAAATTAACCGTAGCAGGTCACTTCATTACGTTCTTCCGCGTTAATCACTCGATTCCGGATGCAGTCGGGGTATGTATCCAAACATCGCAAGGGGCGATTGTCCATACGGGAGACTTTAAATTTGACTACACACCAGTCGATGGCAAACAAGCTGATTTCGGGAAGATTGCCGCAATCGGTCAGCGTGGTGTCCTGTGTCTCTTATCGGACTCGACGAATGCCGAACGTCCTGGAATGTCCGGCTCAGAATCAACGGTCGGTTCCGAACTGAATGATGTCATCTACGAGGCACCAGGTCGCGTCATCGTAGCTTCATTCGCATCAAACGTTCACCGTCTGCAACAGGTCTTTGCAGCGGCAGAAGCGAACAACCGGAAAGTTGCAGTTGTCGGTCGCAGCATGGTCAATATCGTGGAGGTCGCTCAACGTTTGAACTACTTGCGCTTTAAACAAAAAACGTTGGTTGAACTGTCGGAAATCAATCGACTTGATGACAATCAAGTTGTGATCTTAACGACGGGTTCGCAAGGCGAACCGATGGCAGCTCTCACACGCATGGCACGGAATGCGCATAAGCAGGTTAACATTCGCTTAAACGATACAGTTGTCGTTGCAGCGTCACCGATTCCCGGAAACGAGAAATCCGTTTCGAAAACAATTGATCTCTTGTTCCGCGCCGGTGCAAACGTCATCTACAACCAGCGGAAAGTTCATGTATCCGGTCACGGACACGCAGAAGACTTGAAGTTGATGCTGAACCTGATCAAACCGAAATTCTTCGTTCCCATCCACGGGGAGTTCCGGATGCAAAAGGCTCACAGCCGTTTAGCACAAACGGTTGGTGTCAATGCGAACAACATCTTTATCATCGAAAACGGGGATGTCGTCGAGTTTGAAAAACGGAAAGCCCGGATGTCGCGTAAAGTGAACGCCGGAAACGTCCTGATTGACGGAATCGGTGTCGGGGATGTCGGAAACATTGTCTTACGTGATCGTCGTCTGTTGTCACAAGATGGTGTTGTCCTCTGTGTGATTACCATCAGCCGAAAAAATAAAACGATTGTCTCCGGGCCAGAAATCATTTCCCGCGGATTCGTTTATATGCGCGAATCAGAAGATATGATTAATGAAGCCAACCGTATCGTTGCCAAGCAATTGCAAGGGAAATTGACTGGTGAGCTCGACTGGACAGAAATGAAATCATTGATTCGTGACAAGTTAAGTTCATACTTGTATGAACAGACGAAACGTCGTCCGATGATTTTACCAATCATCATGGAAATTTAACAAAAGGAGCGACTCAGGGAGGCCGATGGATGGTCAGCTGAGTCGTTTTTTTATCAGGAGGTCAGAGAAAGATGGCAACAGCAAAAAAAGGACCGGTCCGGAAAACATCACCACAAAAGCGCTCCACGGCGAAAAAACGGCCACCCGCGAAAAAACAGCGTCAACCGATCCAATATCGTACATATGCAGCAATCATCGCGGTCCTTTCGTTGCTGGCGTATGTTTTAGCACTTGGACAGTTTGGACGTGTCGGTGAAGTACTGGCCGAGTTTGCGAAAGATCAGGTCGGACAGTTTGGTTCCCTCCTGTACGGTTTAATCGGTGGAATGCTGTTACTGATCTTATCAAACCAAGAACGGGTAGCCAAATGGGCCTGGTCCTCCTTAATTTTAGGTGGATTAATCTGGATTGATTTGCTACTCGGTCAACCGCGTGGTGCCATGAATGCATGGCTCTATCAAGGTTCTTCCTATTACATCTCTAGTTTTGGGGCATTTATGATCGGTTTATTTCTGATTGTGACAGGGATTCATCTCCTTCAGCCGACATTTTTCAGTGAACTGGCTTTCGGGGTCAAGGAACGGATTCAGGAATTCCGGCAACGCGAGCGGCAGACAGTAGCAAAAGAAAGTCCTCAGAAAAAGAAACCGACCCAGTCAGAAACGCTGGAACAACCGGTTGATAAAAAGAAAACATTGAAAAAACAAGCCGTCGAAGAACTCGTGCCGGAAGAAGCACCGGTCAATCTTCAAGATGTACCAATCATTGGATTTGCGGATCATGTCGAACCACAAGCGAAAGAACCGCAAGGACCGTTGACGATGACGGAGACACCGGACGGATATCAATTGCCGTCGCTTGATTTACTGTCAGAACCCGTCACTAAAGATTTATCAGGCGAAAATAAACGATTAAAAGACAATGCGACGAAACTGATTGCTACGTTAAAGTCGTTTGGAATTGGAGCAAAAGTCTTAAAAATCCATCTTGGGCCAAGTGTGACGAAATATGAGATTGAACCGGATCAGGGTATCAAGCTAAGTCGAATCACCGGACTGGCCGATGATTTGGCACTTGCGCTCGCAGCAAAAGATATCCGGATTGAAGCACCGATTCCCGGAAAAGCTGCCGTCGGAATTGAAGTGCCGAACCGTGAAGTCGCGATGGTCTCTTTACGAGAGGTCTTAGGGGCGGAAAGTGTCCAGGCAGACCCGGACCGCTTACTCGTTGCGCTTGGTCGAAGCATTTCCGGTGAGACGGTCACAGCGAAACTGAATAAAATGCCGCACGTCTTAGTCGCCGGTTCAACCGGATCCGGGAAATCGGTTTGTATCAACGGGATGATTGTCTCGATTTTAATGCGGGCTCGACCGGATGAAGTCCGGCTGATGATGATTGATCCGAAGATGGTCGAACTGAATGTCTATAACGGGATTCCCCATCTGCTCGCACCTGTCGTGACGGATCCGAAGAAAGCGGCACAGGCTTTAAAACAGGTCGTTTCGGAAATGGAACGGCGGTATGAAATCTTTAGCCAAAACGGAGCACGGAATATCGAAGGCTACAATGCCTTGATCGATAAGATGAACGCAGAGGAAAAAGTCCACCAACGTCTGCCGTATATCGTCGTCATCGTCGATGAGTTAGCCGACCTGATGATGGTCGCCTCAAACGAAGTCGAAGATGCCATCATGCGTCTCGCTCAGATGGCGCGGGCCGCCGGGATCCATATGGTCATCGCGACACAACGGCCAAGTGTCGACATCATTACCGGCGTCATCAAGGCCAACATCCCGTCCCGGATCGCTTTCAGCGTTTCCAGTGGGACGGATTCCCGGACGATTCTTGATACAAGCGGAGCAGACAAGTTGCTCGGACGAGGGGACATGTTATTGCTCGGGAACGGAATGAATAAACCGGTTCGTGTCCAGGGAGCATTTTTGTCAGATGAAGAAGTCGAAACAATCGTCAATCATGTCATTTCCCAACAAAAGGCACAGTATGTCGAGGCGATGATTCCGAAGGATATTCCAGAAGGGGAGACGGAAGTCGACGATCCGTTATACGATGAAGTTGTTCAGTTCATCTTGACGCAAGAGACAGCATCCACCTCGATGATTCAACGGAAATACCGGATCGGCTACAACCGGGCCGCCCGACTGATTGATGCGTTGGAAGAAAATGGTTTGATTGGTCCGTCTGAAGGATCAAAACCGCGTCGTGTCATGGGGCATTAACGGTTGAAAGAGGAGAGAGCCACCTGAGGCTTTGTCCTCTTTTTTCAGGTAAAAACCAAAAAACGAAAACTTAAACCGTTTTCATCAAAATAGTTGTCAGACGTCTGTTGATTTTGTGCGGGATATTTGTCATACTCAGTCATATGAGTTGGCGTACCCGATAAAGGTACGTGAGCGACTTTTTCACAAATAGATAATGAAAGCGCTCACATTACAGGAAGAGGAGTTGGCGATGATGAAAAAACAGTATGCATTCGCATCAATGATGACTGTTGCGACAGTCGGATTAGCAGCATGTGGAGGTTCGGCGGACAACGATTCAAATAAAAAGGAACAGTTTTCTGTAGCGATGGTTGCCGATAAAGGCGGAATCGACGACAAATCATTTAACCAGTCGGCATGGGAAGGGCTTCAAGCGTACGGAAAAGAAAATCAGCTTAAGCAAAATGAAGGCTACTCCTATCTTCAGTCTAAGTCCCAACAAGACTACCAACCGAACTTGTCCCGACTCGCACGAGGCGGGGAAGATTTAGTATTCGGAATCGGGAATACGTTTAACGAAGACATCGAGACTGTAGCGAAACAATTTAAGGATACTCAATTTGCCATCGTCGACAATGTCGTACCGGGTAAAAATGTGACATCAATTACGTTCAAAGAGAACGAAGGCGCTTATCTTGCAGGAATTGTCGCAGCCATGCAGACAAAAACGGACCATATCGGATTTGTCGGCGGCATGAAGATGGATGTCATTGAGCGATTCCGTGCCGGATTCGAAGCAGGCGCGAAATCCGTTAATCCAAAAATCAAAGTCGACGTCCAGTACGCTGAGGACTTTGCAGCACCGGAAAAAGGACAGGCAATCGCAGCCGGAATGTACGGAAAAGGCGCAGATATTATTTTCCCGGCTGCCGGCGGAACAGGAAACGGTGTCTTCACAGAAGCGAAGAACCGTAAGAAAAACGGCGAAGATGTTTCAGTCATCGGAGTCGACCGGGATCAAAAAGAAGAAGGGATGCCGGAAGACGTGACGTTGACATCGGTCATCAAGCGCGTAGATCGTGCGGTTCAGGATACAGCCAATGCGGCGAAAGACGGAAAACTAACGGGTGGGAAAACGATTCGTTACGGTTTAAAAGAACAAGGTGTCGATTTAGTAGAGTCAGACAAGCTGTCAAAAGAGACATTGAAAAAAGTCGAACAAGCTAAAAAAGCTGTTGTTGAAGGAAAAACAGTTGTCCCTGAACAATAAGCGATAGGTGGAAAAGGGGTATTCTTAGGTAGAATGCCCTATTTTCTTCCAATCTTATTTACGTTATGAAAAGGGTTACAAAAGCGCCAGAAGTCAGACTTCTAACCTGTTACAAAATGATTGCAGGATTGAGTCCGGCATCATATACTTATCTTGGCTGGAGTTCTCATACGTCAGAAGTCTGAGCACTGGTTACAACTAGATAGAGGATGGAGATGCGTCATGTCGATTAAATTAGATCATCGTTTGCTTTATTTACGTGTGATTGAAAAAATCAAGTCTGACATCGATGACGGCGTTTACAAGGAAGGCGAAAAGTTACCTTCAGAGTTTGAACTTTCAAAGCAACTTGGCGTTAGTCGAGCGACTCTTCGAGAGGCTTTACGAATTCTTGAAGATGAGAACATTGTCATCCGTAAACACGGTGTCGGTACGTTTATCAATGCAAGACCACCGTTTACTTCAGGGATTGAGGAGCTTTACAGTGTCACGGAGATGATTGCGCGTGCAGGTATGATTCCGACCTCAGAAGTCCTGTCATCAGAAATGGTACAACCAACTGAACGTGATCGAGAACGTTTTCAGTTAGGACCGGATGAACTGGTTTATCGAATCGAACGAATCCGACTTGCGGGAGATGTTCCTGTCGTCTATTGTGTCGATAAGATTCCAAGCCATTATATTAAAAATGAAGAACAGTTTACGTCCTCGACGTCACTGTTTGACGCCCTAGAAAAAGAATTAGGACGCCGTGTCACTCATGCGGTCACGCACATCGAGCCGCGGATTGATCCCAAAATCGCTGAACAATTACATACGGACCAACCGTTACTCGTATTGCGGCAAACGCATTATGATGAGCTTGACCGATCCGTTCTTTATTCAGCGAACTACTTCCGTGCGGATAAGTTTGATTTCCATGTCATCCGTAAGCGTGTCTAACCACTCGTTTTAGGGGTTCCACTGAAAGCGCTTTCCACCTACCTACGTAACGCTCCTCATCACCAGCCTCAGGTGCTTGACGTAGTCAGGAACTTTGTATGACCATATTCGAAAGGGGATTATTTCAGATGAAAAAGAAGTCACTTCTCGCATTAGCAGCAACAGGTTTAGCAATGAGTTCGGTACTCGCAGCATGTGGTGGTAACGATGATTCGAAAGATTCAAGCGGCGGAGACGAAAAAGCAGGCTTCAAAGTAGGTATGGTTACAGATACGGGCGGTGTTGACGATAAGTCGTTCAACCAATCAGCGTGGGAAGGGATTCAGAAATTCGGTAAAGACAACGACTTAAAAGAAGGTACAGGCTACAAGTACCTCCAGTCAGCGAAACAATCGGATTACCAACCGAACCTTCAGCAATTGGCTCGTGCGAAATATGACTTGATTCTCGGTATCGGATTCTTGATGGCAGAAGATATCGGTAAAGTTGCCGATCAGTTTAAAGACAACAACTTTGCACTCGTCGACATGGTCGTTGATAAGCCAAACGTAGCCTCAATCGTCTTCAAAGAAAACGAAGGATCATTCCTCGTTGGTGTTGTTGCCGGTTTGACAACAAAATCAGATAAAGTTGGTTTCGTCGGTGGTGTTAACTCTGACTTGATCAAAAAGTTCGAAAGTGGATTTAAAGCCGGCGTTAAAGCCGTCAACCCGAAAGCAGACATCGAAGTTCAATATGCAGAAGACTTTAACGCTGCTGAAAAAGGACAAGCAATTGCTTCAGGTATGTACGGTAAAAAAGTCGACGTCATCTATCATGCTGCTGGTGGAACAGGACAAGGTGTCTTCACAGAAGCGAAAAACCGTAAGAAAAACGGCGAAGATGTTTGGGTAATCGGTGTCGACCGTGACCAAGTTGAAGAAGGTATGCCAGAAAACGTTACATTGACGTCAATGGTCAAACGTGTAGATACAGCAGTTGAACAAGTAGCAAAAGATACGAAAGACGGTAACTTCCCAGCTGGTAAAGTCGTTGAGTTCGGTCTCAAAGACGGCGGAGTTGATATCGCACCATCACAAGACAACGTAGCGAAAGACGTCTTGACGAAAGTGGAAGACTTCAAAAAACAAATCATCGCTGGCGACATCAAAGTTCCAGCTACTGACGACGAGTACAAAGAATACGAAGCGTCACTGAAATAAACTGGAAGCGGGGGTCGCTAGTACTGCGGCCTCCCCTTTTAAACTAAACATGGGAGTGGATTTTCTTGGAATACGTCATTGAAATGCTAAACATACGAAAAGAGTTTGGCAGTTTCGTCGCAAATGATAACATCACGCTCCAGCTTCGGAAAGGTGAGATTCACGCTTTACTTGGTGAAAACGGTGCCGGAAAATCGACGCTGATGAACGTCTTATTTGGTTTGTATCAGCCTGAGGCTGGAGAGATTCGTGTACGTGGTGAGAAAGTCAATATTACGAGTCCGAACGTTGCGAATGATCTGGGGATCGGGATGGTACACCAACATTTCATGCTCGTTCAAAATTTCACGGTAACAGAAAACATCATCTTGGGTGCAGAACCGAAAGCCGGTCTAAAGATCGACCGAGCAGCGGCACGTGAAAAAGTCCGCCAAATTTCGGAACAATACGGTCTTGCCGTTGATCCAGATGCAAAAATCGAAGATATTTCGGTAGGGATGCAACAGCGTGTTGAAATTTTAAAAACACTGTACCGTGGTGCGGATATTCTAATCTTCGATGAGCCATCTGCTGTTTTAACCCCACAAGAAATCAAAGAATTGATTCAAATCATGAATCGATTGATTGCTGAAGGGAAATCGATTATCTTGATTACCCACAAATTGAAGGAAATCATGGAAGTCGCCGATCGCTGTACGACGATTCGTCGTGGTAAGTATATCGGAACAGTTGATATCGATGAAACGATGACCCAATCAAGACTGGCTGAGATGATGGTAGGGCGGGAAGTAAACTTCAATGCGGAGTATTCCAAGGCAACTCCACAAGAACTTGTACTGGACATCAAAGACTTAGTCGTCAAAGACAGTCGCGGTATCAAGGCAGTAGACGGATTGAACCTCGATATCCGGGCCGGTGAAATCGTCGGAATCGCTGGAATCGACGGGAATGGACAAACGGAGTTGATTGAAGCCATCACTGGTTTGCGTAAAGCAGACAGCGGTGAGATTTTCCTCAATAACAAATCCATCAAGAACTTAAAACCACGAAAAGTGACGGAATCCGGAGTCGGACATATTCCACAAGACCGTCATAAACACGGTTTGGTCCTCGACTACTCGATCGGGCACAATATGGTGTTACAAACGTATTATCAAAAACCGTATTCAAAAGCAGGCATCATGAACTACGGTCAGGTCATGGAAAAAGCAAAAACCTTAATCGAGAAGTTCGACGTCCGAACTCCGAGTCCGGAAACATTTGCCCGCGCCCTGTCAGGTGGAAACCAGCAAAAGGCAATCATCGCCCGTGAAGTGGATCGTTCCCCTGACTTGCTGATTGCGGCACAACCAACCCGTGGACTAGATGTCGGAGCCATTGAATTCATCCATGAACAATTGGTGCTCGAACGAGAAAAAGGCCGTGCTGTTCTATTGATTTCATTTGAATTGGAAGAAATTCTACAGGTGTCGGACCGGATTGCGGTTCTTTATGAAGGACGTACAGTTGCTTTCCTTGATCCAAAAGAAACAAACGAAATCGAACTTGGCTTCTTGATGGCCGGCGGTAAGAAAGAGGAGGTCGGTCGTTCATGAAACTGGAACGTTTTTACGGAATATTGATTCCGATTCTGTCCATCATCCTAGGAATGGTCGTCGGTGCAATCGTTATGCTGGCTGGCGGTTACAATCCGGTTGATGGGTTTGATCAATTGTTTTATGGAATATTCGGAGAGCCCTACAGTATCGGTGAAACATTACGAGCTGCTGCTCCGCTGATTTTTGCGGGTCTTGCTGTCGCCTTCGCTTTCCGGACAGGACTCTTTAACATCGGAGTGGAAGGACAAGTGTTGGTCGGCTGGATGGTTGCCGTCTGGATCGGGATTGAGTTTGACCTCCCGACAGCGATTCACTTGCCGCTCGCGCTGATTGGAGCGGGACTTGCTGGAGCACTTTGGGCATCCATCCCGGGTATCCTAAAAGCAAAATTCCACGTGCACGAAGTTATCACGTCGATCATGATGAACTATATTGCCCTGTATGTGACGAATGATATTTTACGTCACGTCATCGGGATTGAAAACGAACGGACGGAGTCAGTAAAGGAATCCGCTTCACTTGCTTCACCATTCCTGCAAGAATTGACGGATTTCTCACGTCTGCATAACGGGATTTTCATTGCTGTTCTCGCAGCACTCGTCTTTTGGTTCATCCTTTGGAAAACGACGCTCGGTTATGAATTACGGGCAGTTGGTTTCAATAAGAGTGCAGCAGAATATGCCGGTATGGGCGTCAACAAGAACATTGTTCTTTCATTCGTCATCTCAGGTGTATTTGCAGGACTCGCCGGAGCGATGGAAGGATTAGGAACATTCCAAAACATGACGCTGAATGCCTCATTCACAGGTGTCGGATTCGACGGGATTGCCGTTGCTTTACTAGGTGCCAACAATCCGATTGGGGTTGTCCTTGCCGCCTTACTGTTTGCAGGTCTGAACATCGGTGGTCTTTCGATGCAACAAATCGGAATCCCGCCAGAGTTAATTAAAATCATCATCGCGTTTATCATCATCTTCGTCGCATCGGGTTACGCGATCCGTCTTTTGATCGAGAAGTTCACGGTCAAGAAACCCGAAGATAAAAAAGTGAAAGGAGCCGATAAATAATGGGCTTTTTAGAAGTACTGTATATTATCGTACCGATCGCACTTGCCTATTCGGCTCCGTTGATCATTGCAGCACTCGGTGGAATCTTCAGTGAGCGTTCTGGTGTGGTCAACATCGCACTTGAAGGATTGATGGTCATGGGGGCATTCTCAGGTATCGTCTCGGCCTTAACGTTATCGAAGATGGGTTTAGGCGCTGCCAGTCCTTGGATTGCCATGCTGATTGCCATCGTTGTCGGAGCCGTCTTCTCGTTGTTCCTCGCAATTCCGGCCATTTTATTCCGTGCCGATCAGACGGTTCTCGGAGTAGCGATTAATATGTTAGCTGTCGGTCTGGCGATTTTCCTTGTGCGTGCGTTTTATGGAAAAGGACAGACGGATTCGATTCCGAACCGGATTTCGAAAGAAAACGTCCCGTTTTTATCAGATATCCCGGTACTGAAGATGTTTTTTGCTAACGTCTATTACACGTCATACATTGCGATTGCGTTGGCATTCGTCGCATGGTACGTCATCTTTAAAACACCGTTCGGTCTCCGTCTTCGTTCGGTCGGGGAACACCCGATGGCGGCAGATACGATGGGAATCAATGTCACGAAAATGCGTTTCATCGGTGTCATGATTTCAGGTGGTTTTGGTGGTCTTGCCGGCGCTGTTTACGCGACATCGATTTCACTCAACTTCAGTGTCACGACGATTCTTGGACAAGGATTCCTTGCGATTGCAGCCATGATCTTCGGAAAATGGAATCCACTCGGAGCAATGGGCGCAGCCTTATTCTTCGGATTCGCTCAAGCGATTTCGATCATCGGGCAACAGTTACCGCTTTTGGATCAAATTCCACAAGTCTACTTGTTGATTGCACCATACTTGCTGACGATTTTGGCACTTGCCGGTGTCGTTGGACGGGCGGATGCACCGAAAGCTGTCGGTGTACCGTATATCAAAGGAAAACGGTAACGTTTCCTGTCTTATATCACTTTTCTGCGCTCGCCGTAGAAAAGTGATTTTTTTTACGAAAAAAAAGATCTGCTCCTGTAAGAGCAGACCGGTGAGTCGAATATTATTCGTATTTAAGCGCGTCGCCTTCAAATGATTCGTCCGCTACTTTGATAGAATCTGTCGGGCATCCTTCGAAGGCATCGATCATATCATCAAATAACGCTTCTGGAATTTCAGCTGTTCCCTTGTTATCATCTAAAATGACATAAGCCAAGCCCTCGTCATCGTAATCATAAATATCAGGGGCAGCTGCGCCGCAAGCACCACATGCGATACATGTGTCTTTGTCAACAATTGTAAATTTAGCCATCGGTCATTCTCCTCTCGATTCGAAAACATTGGAAACTAAGTACTGTTCTCATCTATAAGTCATTGTATCGGACTCATGCGCGCATTTCAATGAAGAAGAGGCAGAAGTATGTGAATAAACCAATTGAGGGAGTAAAATCGCCGTTACCGATTCTTTAGTAGATTCAACATAGCGTAAATCAGATAGGGAATGTAAAATAAGAACGAATGTACGAATTGGGAGTCGGATGTATTCGGAACATGAACAAGGCATCCCGGTAACAACTTGCGATATGACGGAAAGGAGGACTGACATGGAAAAAACAATCGTCCGACAAATCGTACTAGAAGCCATCAGTCGTTTGCAAAATGAACGGACAGATCGAAGCTTATTTCATCTGATTCAAGGAAAACGTTCAGCGACTTCCTTACAAGATGCCCATTTTTACGGACTGGAAGCTATTTTTGGAATGGTTCCATTAAAAAAAGACCGGTTTGAACAACTGTTACAGGAGCTGGAACATGCCGGCTGGATCGAGCGGGAGCAAACTTTGATGATTACAGATGCCGGAAGAGCACAAATCACTTCGCCTTTTTTACTGGATGACTTAGGGGGAGAACTGCGCGGTTATCCGATGCAGTTGTGGAAACGGATCAGTCTGTTGATTCAATCGATTGTCTGTCTCGATCAAAACACTTTTTTTATTCCGATACAACAAGACAGCGGGATAAAAGAGTGGGTCAGACAACAAATCCGTCAGATACCCGAACGGTCGGTTTGGATAACGGCTGTATATCAAGAACTGAATAAGGCGTTACATCAATTGACAGAACGAGATGCGATTCTCATCAGTTACCGGTTATCCGGACAAAAAACGGGGTTATCGTTTCCTCAATTGAGTGAACGGCTGGGAACGGACTTGCTTTCGCTACAGTTGGAATTTGTGATGGCCTGGCGAAGATGTCTACGGGCCTTACCTGAAGACGGTCTGATCCTGTCGCTAGGCAACGATATTGATCATTTTAAAATGACGCAGTCTGCGAAAAAGACCTGGGAATTACTGAAACAAGGCTACAGCGTTCAACAAATTGCCGAGAGGCGACGATTAAAAAAAAGTACGATGGAAGATCATCTCGTCGAAATCGCAATGTATGCTACTGCTTTTCCGCTCGAACAGTTTGTGACTGCTATCCAATATGAAGAGGTTGTCCGGGTCTCTGACCAGTTACAGACGTTCTCACTGAAACGGATTAAACAGGAATTGACGCAGGAAATGGACTATTTTCAAATCCGTATCGTCCTGGCAAGAAAGGTGGATCGTCCATGATGGAAGACGTATTAAAACAAATCTTTCGATATGATGGATTTCGTGACGGGCAACGTCAAATCGTCGAATCGGTCCTTGACGGTCATGATACAGTCGCTATCCTGCCGACAGGCGGAGGGAAATCGATTTGTTACCAATTGCCGTCTTATCTGCAAACGACCGGACTGACGTTAATTGTATCCCCATTGCTGTCACTGATCGAAGACCAGGTCATGCAGATCAAACGGCGGGGGGAACGATCCGTCGCCAAGTTGACGTCGCTTGAGTCGCGTGATCAAAAAGACCATATTTTACGCCATCTGAATCAGTTACGTTATTTATATCTGTCTCCTGAGCAGTTGGCTGTCCCGCAAATCCAACAACGGTTAGCGGACATCAAAATCAATCTGTTTGTCGTCGATGAAGCCCACTGTATCTCGCAGTGGGGGCACGAGTTCAGAACGGAGTATGCCAAACTGGGGTCTATCCGAAAACAGCTGGGTAATCCGACTTGCCTGGCTTTGACGGCTACGGCAACGAATCAAGTCGAACAGGACATCATTCAGGGGCTGGCACTTACACAACCTAACCGGATCCGTCATTCCGTCAACCGACCGGAAATTCAACTCATTGTTGAACAAACTGAACAAAACGAAAAAGATGCAGTGTTGAAAAGACGATTGAAGACCACCAATCGTCCATGCGTCATTTATACGACGACGCGGAAAGAAGCAGAACGAATCGCGGCGTTTGTTCCTCAGGCGGCCTATTACCACGCCGGTCTTGAACCGGAAGATCGACAACTGATTCAACAACAGTTCCTGCACGACGAAATTGATTGTCTGGTTTGTACCAGTGCATTTGGTATGGGTGTTGACAAAGGAAATGTCCGGACCGTCATTCATTATACGATGCCGGCGACGATTGAAGCCTATATGCAGGAAATCGGACGAGCGGGACGGGATGGTCAGCCCTCGACTGCTGTATTACTCTATGCACCAGGTGATCCACAACTGCAACAATTTTTAGCGGATAAACAATATGCGTCGTTGCTTTGGATTGATCAAGTGACACAATCCCGCGGACAAGGGGAGTCTTTTGAATCGATTGAACAACGCCTTCATCTCGAACCGGATGATCCCGCCTATCGATTGTTAAAAAGTCAACTTAAGGAAGGGAAAACAAAATCGCAAATTATTGACTGGCAGGAAAATCGGAAAAAAATACGTTTACGTGAACTTATGCAAATGATAAATTATATTCAAAATACGTTTTGTCGCCGTGCCTTCATCTTGGAGCATTTTGGCGAGAAGCCAGTTGTACAAGACCGGTGTTGTGACAATTGCGGTACGCTCACGGTGGACGAACCCGTCATAGAGGTCGATGTGAATCAACTTGACTGGAAACGTCGGCTAGAAGAAGTCTTTTTTTCATCCCGTCCTTCAGTGTAAACTAATAGTATTCCTTATTTTTTAGAAAAGGTGATGAAATTGAGTAAACACGATCAACGAAAAAATCGGCAAGATGAACAACAACGAACATCATTACCTCCCCGTTCCTCGAGAATCGAACACGTTCGAAATGAACGGTTAAAACAACCATTTGCTAAAAATCCACTCGCGATTACCCTCACCGTTTTGATGATTACCATTATCATTGCCTTTGTCTCCATCGGTTTCATGATGTAAGCGCACATTGTGAACGGAGATTTTTTTCCTTTACGGGTATACTAAAGGGAAGAAGAAAGGAGGCACGGTGCATGGATCGTGGGAAATATAATATCAAAGCAGTTGCTGCATTGGTGGGACTCAATCCGACGACCATTCGTGCTTGGGAACGGCGGTATCAAGTATTGGATCCGGATCGGAGCGAATCAGGCCATCGTATTTACAGCGATAACGATGTTGCCAAGCTGCGGTGGATTGTCGACAAACAAAAAGAAGGGCTATCGGTTTCGAAAGCCATTCAACTATATGAAATGCCGGTGAACCGAACGGAGGTTCCAACCGATTATGGAATCGAACTGCGTGACCAACTGTTCGAAGCACTGACGAGTTTCGAAGAACGGCACGCGCATGACATCATGAACAAAGCCTTTTCGATGTTTAGCTTTGATAAGGTCATTCAAGACATCGTCGGTCCGTTGTTACATGAAATCGGGATGCGATGGGAAAAAGGAACGATTACGATTGCCCATGAACATTTTGCGACGGCGTTCTTACGGGCGCGTCTCTCGACGTTATCCCTTCAAATGCCGATTAACCCCTTTTTGCCACGCATTCTGTGCGTTTGTGCACCGGAAGAAGAACATGAACTTGGATTGCTCTTCTTTACGCTGTATCTGCGTCAGAGCGGATTCGATGTCATTTTCCTTGGCGCGGGTATTCCAGTACCCGATCTTGTGGCAGTAACGAAACAGCTGACTCCTCGAGCAGTTGTTTTATCTTGTACGATTTCCGATCATTTAAAGGACCTGGATGAAGCAATTAACGAGATTCATCTGCATGCGCCGCAAACGGAAATTGGTTTGGGTGGCTATGCCGTTGACCAACATCCGGAAAAGTACGGGGATATGTTGCTTGGATCAGATGATACCGCTTGGAAAAGTTGGTTAAGTCGACTCACTCCGACAACTGGTGTATAGTGTGAGTCATATCGAACGGAGAGCTTTTGTACTCTGCCGAGTAACTGGAGGAGTCTAACATGAGGTTTGAGCAATTTAAACAAGGTCACTTACGGGTCTTCGTGTCAAAGCAAGAACTGTCTGCCCATGACGTTCGACCAGAAACGTTGGCTGTCGGAAAAGGACAAACATTATTACGTAATTTACTAGAAGAAGCAGAATCAAATTACGGATTTCATGCCGTCGGGACACTCGACTTTTTCGTCACATTTTTTCCGAATGACGGGATGTTGGTCGATGTTCGGCGTGAAGGTGCCTTGCCGGAAGAAACGTTTGAAGAATTTGATCAAGTGGAAATCAGGATGACGGTCGATATCGTGCATCATGTCTTATATCAACTGGATCAGTTGGAAGATGTCATTCAAGCGAGTCATGGTCTTGGGCGTCACATCGATCAAACGGAAACGGGTGGTACGCTGTATTTCTTTGAAAACCGTTATTATTTATACTTCCAAGAACAAATGAAGCAACACGTTGAGCAGACGATTACAACGATTCTGTCGGAATACGGATCACCGAGTCCGAAAAGTCCACTCGTGATGTCGGAATACGGCAAAACGATTCTGTTGGAACAAGCGGTTCCGGCTCTGATCGCAACCTTTACACCTTGATTCGGATGACCCGTTTTAATCGGGAATCGTCAACGTGTAGCTAAAAAGTCACTTCACCGAATGGATTCGGGAAGTGACTTTTTATGTGTCTGAACGGTTCTTGCGACCATTTTGTGTTTTTTCATACAAAAAGTGATGGTATGATAAGCATTGAACGTAAGATGAAGGAGTGAACAAGATGAAAGTGGCAGTATTGTTTGGCGGAATTTCTGGTGAACGTGAAGTTTCATTAAATAGTGGGAAATCGGTAATTAATGCGCTGGAAAGTAAAGGGCATGAAGTCGTTGCCGTCGACTTTCATCCAGAGCGTGCGGAGGAAATCTTAAATCTACAAGTCGAGGCCGCTGTCATTGCCCTTCACGGCAAGTTTGGTGAAGATGGTCGTGTCCAAGCACTACTAGAGATGGCAGGCATTCCATATACAGGTTCAGGAGTATTGGCGTCAGCGTTAGCGATGGACAAGGCGCGCTCGAAAGTACATTTCGAAAAAGCAGGCATTCGAATTGCGCGGGATGTGTTGGTCGAGCGAGGGGACGACATCGAACAAAAAGTCAAACAATGGGACAAGCAATTCCCTTGTGTCGTCAAGCCGGCACAAGAAGGTTCTTCGAATGGTTTAACGATTGCGACGGACGAACAGATGCTGCGTCAAGGCATCGAACTGGCTTTTGAGGCGGATGATGCGGTTTTGATTGAACAATTCATCAAAGGGCGTGAAGTTACAGTACCGGTTCTCGGGGCGAAAGGACAAGAAAAAGCCTTGCCGGTCATTGAGATCATTCCGAAAAATGAATTTTATGACTATGAGTCAAAATACGCAATCGGTGGATCGGAACATATCTGTCCGGCACAGTTTGACGACAAGACGACACAAACCTTACAGGAATGGGCTGTTTTAGCCCATCAAGTGTTAGGATGCGCCGGTTATTCGCGGTCCGATTTCCTTGTTCCCGATGAAGGGGCACCGGTTATTCTGGAGACGAATACGTTACCGGGGATGACCTCTACGAGTCTGTTCCCGGATGGTGCACGAGCTGTCGGAATCGACTATCCGGAACTGGTCGAAACATTTATTGAACTGGCGATTATGCGTCATCAAAGTGAATCGGCAAGCAAAAAAAAATGAAAATGAAGTAGATGGTAGAAAGCGCTTACAAATATGGTGGTAACCCCTTTCATTACGGCTCGGAAAAAGGTATACTTTATCCGAACAAGGAAACGGCATAGGGGATGCCACTTATGGGGAGGAACGTTGGAATGATCACTGACCAACAACACGCAAATCATCGCAAGAATGTACTCGAAGCAACACAAGAAATCGTCAAGGAAGCACTTGAAAAACTTGGTTACCCAGACGAGATGTATGAACTGTTGAAAGAGCCACTCCGGATGTTGACAGTCCGGATTCCGGTTCGAATGGATGACGGATCAACCAAAATCTTTACCGGTTACCGTGCCCAGCATAATGATGCTGTCGGCCCGACGAAAGGTGGAATTCGTTTCCATCCTAACGTAACGGAAGTCGAAGTCAAGGCATTGTCCGTCTGGATGAGTCTCAAGGCAGGAATCGTCGATTTACCTTACGGCGGGGGTAAGGGCGGAATCATCTGTGACCCACGTGAAATGAGTTTCCGTGAAATTGAACGGTTAAGTCGCGGATATGTTCGTGCCATCAGTCAAATCGTAGGTCCGACGAAAGATATTCCGGCACCGGACGTCTTCACGAATTCACAAATCATGGCGTGGATGATGGATGAGTACAGTCGAATCGATGAATTCAACTCACCAGGCTTCATTACTGGGAAACCATTAGTGCTTGGTGGTTCCCATGGTCGTGAGACGGCAACGGCAAAAGGTGTCGCCATCATGATTCGAGAAGCGGCTGCCAAAAAAGGAATCACGCTTGAAGGGGCACGTGTCGTCGTTCAGGGATTCGGTAACGCGGGAAGCTTCTTATCGAAATTTATGCATGATCTCGGTGCGAAAGTCATCGCCATCAGTGATGCATACGGAGCATTACACGATCCGAACGGTCTTGATATTCCGTATCTACTCGATCGTCGCGATTCATTTGGTACGGTAACGACCCTTTTCAAAAATACGATTTCGAATAAAGAGTTGTTGGAACTGGAATGTGATATTTTAGTCCCGGCAGCCATTGAAAATCAAATTACAGAAGACAATGCCCATGACATTAAAGCGAGTATCGTGGTCGAAGCGGCAAACGGTCCGACGACGAACGAAGCGACGAAGATTTTAGCGGACCGTGATATTTTGATTGTTCCGGACGTTCTCGCTTCAAGTGGTGGTGTAACAGTCTCTTACTTTGAATGGGTTCAAAATAATCAAGGATACTACTGGACGGAAGAAGAAGTGCATGAAAAACTTGAAAAAGTGCTCGTGAATTCCTTTAACCAGGTGTATCAAACGGCTCAGACAAGAAATGTCGACATGCGACTTGCAGCATACATGGTCGGTGTCCGGAAAATGGCGGAAGCGTCACGATTCCGTGGTTGGGTTTAATCTAAGTCAAGCTCACTTCTAAGTGAAGTGAGCTTTTTTGTATGGTTATTTCTTTCTTCAGCCGGAAAGATTTGCTAAGATGAAAAAAAAGCAAGCGGAAGAGGCGAAAGAGATATGTTGGATTGTATCGTCATCGGCGCAGGACCTTGCGGGTTATCAGCTGCAATTGAAATGCAGGACCGGGGATTGTCCGTCGAAGTGATTGAAAAAGGAAATATCGTGGAAGCCATTTATCAGTACCCGACACACCAGACGTTTTTTTCAAGCAGTGAAAAATTAGAAATCGGCGGTGTGCCTTTTATTAATAAAGAATTGAAACCGAAACGGCAAGATGCACTCGTTTATTACCGGGAAGTGGTACGGCGAAAAGAAGTTATCGTGCGACCATTTGAGACGGTTCAACACGTCGCGCACATCGACGGCGGGTTTAACGTGACTTCGCTTCGCAATCAGCAAGTCGTGACACGGGAAGCCAAATCGGTTGTTCTCGCGACCGGTTATTATGGACTGCCGAATAAGATGAATGTACCGGGGGAAGAGTTGCCACACGTCTTCCATTATTTTAAAGAAGGTCATCCGTTTTATGGCCAGGACGTTGTCGTAATCGGCGGGAAGAATTCGAGTGTCGATGCGGCAATTGAACTTGAAAAAGCAGGTGCCCGTGTGACGATGTTGTATCGCGGCGAATCGTATAGTCCATCGATTAAACCGTGGGTCCTGCCGAATTTTGAATCCCTGGTCCGGGCGGAAAAAGTGACAATGGTGTTTGACGCAACGATTGAAGAAATTACGAATGCGGAAGTGTTATATTCTGTTCACGGCGAACAGTTGGCTGTCAAAGCTGATTTTGTCTTCGCGATGACGGGTTACACACCGGATATCGGACTGTTCGCCGATGCCGGAATTGAAATCGATTCAGAAACAGGCATCCCTGTATTTGATGAAGTGACGATGGAGTCGAACATCGACGGCATCTATATCGCTGGTGTTGTTGCAGCCGGATATGACGCCAATAAAATCTTCATCGAAAATGGACGATTCCATGGTGAATTGATTGCCGACAGTCTCCTGCATCGTCTGAAACAAGAAACTGCACGATCATAATGTATATGTACACAAAGGGAGAGGCGTTCATAGCCCCTCCCTTTGTTGTCTGTTCTTTTATTCGACGCGGAAAGATTCTTCCAAAGCAGGGTGCGTCGCACTAATCTCAAGTTCGATCATTAATTTCAACCGTGCTTTTTGAGAATTCAGTCCATTTGAGAAAATCACACCGAGTTCTTTTAACTGTTGTCCGCCCCCGGTATACCCGTATACATCCTGGACGATTCCGTTGAAACAACGACTGACGATGACGATCGGCATTTGTTGTGTCAGTGTCTGAATCGCATCGACCAGGCTCGGCGGCACGTTTCCTTGACCGAGTACTTCTAGCACAAGGCCATCGTAACCGAGTTCGCTGACCGCAAGCAGTAAATCAGGCTCCATCCCGGCATAGACTTTGAGGACAGCAACGCGTTTGCTCAATTGTGTCACCATGTGGGTTGGTTTGAGAAGCGGTGTGTTAAATAAGTAAACATGATCTTTCGTCACCATACCCAAATTTCCGAAATGGACGGATTTAAAAGTATCGACGGAAGAAGTATGAGTTTTTGTGACGTTAAATGCAGAGTGGATTTCCCCGTTGAAGACGACGAGGACCCCTTTGTCTTGAGCAGCCTTACTGACGGCAACCCGTAAGGCGGTAATCAAATTAAATTCACCGTCTGATCCGACCTCATTGGAAGAACGCATCGCACCAGTCAAAACGATCGGGATCGGCGCTCCAATCGTGAGCTGGAGAAAGTATGCCGTTTCCTCTAACGTATCCGTGCCGTGTGTGATGACGACGCCGTCATATGCACCGTCCTCTAATTCCTTATCGATGAAGTGAGCAAGTCGCAACATGATTTCTGGTGTGATATGCGGAGACGGCAGATTGGAAAAGTGGCGTGTTGTAATGTCAGCAATGTCGGTCGCTTTGGGCAATGAGGCATCCAACGGATTGATTTCATTAGGTAAAACGTGACCGGAATGGTTTTGCGCCATGGCGATGGTGCCTCCGGTATGAATCAAAAGTAGTTTTTTCATTAAGTAGTCGTCGTCGTAAAACGAGCAACCTTCACCTTCTTTCCCGTCATTTTCATTAACATTGTACCCTTTTTTTCCAGAGAAACAATGGGTGCGGTTTTCTTTTTTGATAGAAACCTTTATTCTAAGAGAATAGGAAGGGGGAGGAGACGTGTTACCAATCGTTTTCTCAGGAATTGCCCCAGGAATTGCATTGCTGACATATTTTTATCTGCGTCACGAACATGAATCAGAGCCCGTAGGGTATATCCTGCGTAGTTTTATTTTCGGGATACTTCTTGTTTTTCCTTTAATGTTCATCGAATACATCATTCAAAATGAGTTTGGAGGACTGGAACCGATTCAATTGGTTCGTTCTGCTGTGACGGAAGAATTTGCAAAATGGTTTGTTGTGTTTTATACCGTCTATATCCATCAGCGGTTTAATGATTATTATGACGGAATCATTTATGCGGTCGCTTGTTCCTTAGGATTTGCGACACTGGAAAATATTTTATATTTGATGGTCAATGGGACGGTTGAACATATGATTTTCCGGGCGTTGTTACCGGTCTCCGGACATGCTTTATTTGCAGTCATCATGGGATTTTTTATGGGGAAAGCTAAATTTTCGAATCATCCGTATCGCTGGCTCGGATTATCGATTTTTGTTCCGATGATTGTACACACTATCTTTAATTTGTTAATATTGGAAAATGGTGGTATATCTATTGTGCCGATTTTATTTATGATTGGATTATGGACGGTCGGTCTGTATCAAATTCGAAGTGCAAATCGTTTGAACCAACGCCACAATAGAAAAAGTAACTGAATAGAATGGGCTGGGAGAGAGTAAGATGATAGAAACCGGAGATTTAGTCATGTTGACCAATCAAGAGGACCGTCAAGGGCGAACGAAAGTGACAGCCGTGACGAACCGACTGATTTGGATTGAGGCACCAAGTGAAGTCTCGACGTTAAAAACTTTTATCTTGTCAGATCAAGAACAAGTCGGATTTTACTTTTTTAAGGAAAAAGGAAAGCTGTATGGATTTGAGACGGAAGTCGTCGAACGTCAAAATGATCCGTTACGAGGTCAACGGTATGCGTTACGCCGGCCAAAAGAAGACATGATTCAGCGTGTCCAGCGCCGGCAGTTCGTCCGTGTGCCTCAATTGTTGGATGTAGCTGTTCATCCACATAAAACGGCTTTTGAACCATTCACTTCTGTGACGCTTGATTTATCGGCAGGCGGAATTTTAGTATTGGCTAATCAAATTCCAGTCGAAGTGAAGGAAGAGCTGGAATTAACCTTTTTATTGCCGACGGGAGACGGCGTGACTCATACAGTCGATGTTTTGGCAGAACTTGTCCGTGTTGACCCGAGAGAGGCCCGTTACGAACTAGCTTTTCAGTTTACTCGGATCAATGACCGAAATCGTGAACTGGTCTTACGGCACTGTTATCAAGCGCAAATGAAAAATTCACGGCGTGGGACGAATCCATTCACGTAAGGGCATTTTTTTGCTATGATAACGGTCGATACTACACACCACTTACGTTGGTGATGATGGAAGGAACGAAGTCACTCATGAAGAATATTCAAATTGCCTTAGACGGACCTGCAGGGGCCGGGAAAAGTACGATTGCCAAACAGTTAGCAGCACATCTCGATTATGTGTACATCGATACAGGGGCCATGTACCGTGCCGTCACGCTGGCCGCGTTAGAACAGGGGCTTGATTTAGAAGATGGTCCGGTCCTTGGAGAATTGATGAAATCACTCGATCTCCGTCTGACACCGGGAGAACACGGTCAACGGGTCTTCATCGGAGAACGGGAAGTGACGGAAGCGATTCGAACGAATGAAGTGACGAATAACGTTTCGTTTGTCGCCCGTCAGGCAGAAGTCCGGTCGGCGCTTGTCATTGCCCAACGCAAACTGGCGGAACATGGAGGAATCGTCATGGACGGTCGTGACATCGGCACAGTCGTCCTGCCTGAAGCCGAACTGAAAGTCTTTTTGACGGCATCGGTCGAAGAACGCGCCAGCCGCCGCCACCGTGAGAATGTCGCCCGCGGAATGGACAGCGATTTAGAAGCATTACAGGAAGAAATTGCCCTGCGCGATCAGCGAGACAGCGAACGGAAGGTTTCCCCGCTTAAGCAAGCAGAAGATGCCATTTACCTCGATACGACAGAATTGAACATTGATCAGGTCGTCGCCCGGTTAACTGAACTTGCAGAAGGTGTCCTGAAATGAAGAAAAACGAATTTGTTTATCGATTAGCACGATTCATCGTCCTGATGATTGCTAAAACGGTTTTCCGTTTAAAAGTGACGGGGAAGGAAAATATTCCGTCTGACGGATCACTCTTAGTCTGTGCCAACCACAGTTCCAACTGGGACCCGGTCTTTTTGGTCAGTGCCATTCCGACCAGCCGCTCCGTACGCTACATGGCGAAAGAAGAATTGTTCAATATCCCGGTTCTCAAGCAAATCATGATTTCAGCCGGAACTTATCCGGTCGGTCGCGGACAAGGTGATCGTCAGGCACTGAAGCGGACGATTGAATTGTTAAATTCGGATGAAACGGTCGGAATTTTTCCAGAAGGGACCCGATCGGCGCCAGGAGAGTTCACATCAGCCCAACCCGGTGTCGGATTCTTCGCTTTGCGTTCGCCGGCCCAGATCTTGCCGATTGCAATCATCGGCGATTACCGTCCGTTCCGAAGAATGCGCGTTGCCATCGGAAAACCGGTTGACATTACGGATTTAAGAGATCAACGAGGAGCGGCGAAGGCGATTTCCGAACGGATTTTGGAAGAAATCAAAACCGTCTACTTCAATCACGCGTAATGCCTTGACAAATAGTCAGAATTGTAAGAAGTTAGAAGAAGGATAAACGTATTCATACGTTTCTTGTACTCATCGTGAGGAGGTTGTGTTGGAATGGTCGAAGAAATGAAAGATATGCCTGATTTTGAAATTCATCGGGACCAGGTAATAACCGGAACGGTCGTGAAGATTGAAGACAAGCAAGCACTCATTGATATCGGATATAAGACAGAAGCAATCCTGCCGATTAGCGAAGTATCGAGTCTCCATTTGGATGACATTCAAGGTGCGCTCAAAGTCGGTGATGAACTACAAGTAAAGGTCAAGAAAATAACAGATGAAGAAGTAGTTGTTTCCAAACGTGAAGTAGATGCCTTGCAGGCATGGGAAAAAGTTGAAGCGAAATACGCATCGGGTGAAATTTTTGATGTTGTTGTAAAAGACATCGTCAAAGGCGGCCTTGTCGTCGATATCGGTGTTCGTGGATTCATTCCGGCTTCTCTTGTAGAACGACATTACGTGGAAGACTTTTCGGATTATATTGGTCGGACGATTGCTGTTAAAGTCGTCGAACTGGATCAAGAAAAAAATCGTGTCATTCTTTCGCATAAAGCCGTTGTCGAAGGCGAGCTGAATGCGAAGAAAAAAGAAACACTCGAACAGCTTGAAGTGGGCCAGATTTTAGAAGGAACAGTTCAACGCTTAACGGATTTTGGTGCGTTTGTTGATATTGGCGGTGTGGATGGATTAGTCCATATTTCTGAAATGGCACACCACCGTGTAGAACGGCCGTCTGATATCGTCACGGAAGGACAACAAGTCGAAGTGAAAGTACTTGGTGTCGACCGCGATACGGAAAAAGTAAAACTTTCAATTAAAGAAACGCAGCCGGGTCCGTGGCAACAGATGGAAGGTAAAATCGAAGCGGGAGATATCGTCAAAGGACGTGTCCGTCGAATCGTCCAGTTCGGTGCTTTCGTTGAACTAGCGCCACAGGTGGAAGGACTGCTTCACATTTCGCAAATCGCGAACCGTCACATCGGATCGCCGTCAGAAGTGCTTGAAGAAGGCCAGGAAATTGAAGCAAAAGTTCTTGAAGTGCATCTTGCGGAGCATAAAATTTCCTTGTCAACACGTGTGCTGGAGCAGGAAGAATCGTCGGAAGATGACTATTCTCAGTATACGGATCAAAACGAAGGATTTTCAGTTGCTGATCTTGCTGAGAAAGAATCGGATTCAAAAGAATAACGTAGTAAAAGTGGACACGAAACGTGTTCACTTTTTTTATGTTCCGATAGATATGGTATAAAACCGCTTCATTTGGTACAATAGAACGGCTATGAAGCGAGAGAAGAGAAAGAAGGTGTTGGGATGGCAATTCCAGTAGTGGCGATCGTAGGTCGCCCAAATATCGGAAAGTCGACGATTTTTAACCGGGTGATTGGAGATCGGGTTTCGATCGTAGAAGACAAGCCAGGCGTTACCCGCGACCGTATATACGGAACTGGAGAATGGCTGAATCGTCATTTTCATTTGATTGATACAGGTGGAATCGAAGTCGGGGATGAGCCCCTACTTCAAATGATGCGTCATCAGGCGGAACTCGCCATCGATGAAGCGGATGTCATTATTTTTATGGTCAACGGCCGTGAAGGCATTACATCAGCAGATGAAGAAGTTGCAAATATGTTATTCCGTTCAAATAAACCCGTGGTCATTGCGGTCAACAAAGTCGATAACTTTGAAATGCGCGATTTGATGTACGAGTTTTATTCATTAGGATTTGGTGATTTGTATCCGATTTCCGGAACGCATGGTTTAGGACTCGGGGATATGCTTGACCGTGTGCTTGAACTGGCACCGGATAAAGAAGATATCGAATACGATGAGGACACGATTAAGTTTGCTTTAGTCGGACGTCCGAACGTCGGGAAATCAAGTATGACGAATTCGATTCTCGGTGAAGAACGGGTCATCGTATCAAGTGTCGCCGGTACAACGCGCGATGCAATCGATACACCGTTCTCACGGGATGAACAAGAATACGTCATCATCGATACAGCCGGTATGCGCAAACGCGGAAAAGTCTATGAATCAACAGAACGATTCAGTGTCATGCGTGCACAAAAAGCCATCGAACGGGCGGATGTCGTCTGTGTCGTATTAGATGGTGAAGAAGGTATCATCGAGCAAGATAAAAAAGTTGCCGGTTATGCCCATGAAGCAGGTCGTGCAATCGTCATCGTCGTCAATAAATGGGATGCCGTTGAAAAAGACGATAAAACAATGAAAAAAATGGAAGAGGAAATTCGCGAAGAATTCCGGTTCCTTGATTATGCACCAATCGTTTTCGTCTCGGCGAAAACAAAACGTCGCTTACAGACGTTACTTCCTGTCATCAAACAAGCAGCGAAGAGTCATGCACAACGCATTCAGACAAGTGTCTTGAATGATGTCATCGTAGATGCGGTGGCGATGAATCCCGCACCAACGGATAAAGGTGTTCGTCTGCGGATTAACTATGCGACACAGGTCGCTTCCCGTCCGCCGACATTCGTTTTATTCGTCAATGATCCGGAATTGTTACACTTCTCGTACAAACGTTATCTGGATAACCGGATTCGTGAAGCCTTTGATTTTACAGGAACACCGATTCGGATTCTGGCACGTCAAAAACAATAAGGACAAGGTGAATCATGATGAAAAAAATCGCAGTCATTGGAGCCGGGAGTTGGGGAACCGCACTCTCACTCGTTTTAGCCGATAACGGTCATGAGGTCATTCTTTATGGTCGGGATCAAAAAAATGTTGATGCCATTAATCAAAATCATGAAAATACGCAGTTCTTACCAGATGTGACGTTGCCGGAATCACTTCGGGCAACAACTGTTTTAAGCGAAGCTGTTGAAGGGGTCTCACATATCTTGATTGTGACGCCCTCTTCTGCGATTCGTTCTGTATCGCGTCAACTGAATGAATTGTTGACGGAACCGGTCGTGTTGATTCATGCCTCGAAAGGGATTGAGCCTAAAACACACTTGCGGCTGTCGGAATTGATGGAACAAGAAATTGACGCCTCTAAACGTTCGGCAATTTGTGTGTTGACGGGTCCATCCCACGCGGAAGAAGTCGCATTACGCAAGCCGACGACTGTGACGGTTGCTTCAACGGATATGGCAGAGGCTGGACGTGTGCAGGAATTATTTACGAATGATAATTTCCGTGTCTATTTGAATGCCGATATCATCGGAGCCGAATTGGGCGGAGCATTCAAGAATATCATTGCTTTAGCAGCCGGAATGGCGGACGGGTTAGGGTACGGCGATAATGCCAAAGCGGCCTTGATCACCCGTGGAATGGTTGAAATTGCACGGCTCGGCACATTGTTCGGCGCTAATCCGATGACGTTTACCGGATTGACCGGCATGGGAGATTTGATTGTCACGTGTACATCGGTCCACAGCCGGAACTGGCGTGCAGGAAATGCGATTGGCCGGGGGGAAAAACTCGAAACCGTTCTCGAAAACATGGGAATGGTCGTCGAAGGTGTCCGGGCGACGCAAGCCGCTTATGATTTAGCAGAAACCAAGCAATGTGAGTTACCCATCACGACAGCGCTCTATCATGTCTTATTTGACGGACACACTCCGGCAGAAGAAGTACAGAAGTTGATGCGCCGTCCGCAAAAAAATGAGATTGAACATCTGTTTACGATGAAAGATTAACGGAGTGGGGTGGAAACCTTGAGTCCTGGATTACTAAAAATGTGGATTTCATTCGCCGGGATCGGTTTGTTTGCGATCAGTGTCTTATTGGTCACGATCAGTCGGACCAAATTATCCGGAGGCTGGCAATTTTTGATGTCGACCATTGCTTTTCTTTGTTTCATCGTCGCATCAATCATCATGGTCTTTATCGTCATGGCAGGTCCGAGCGCATGAAAAAACTTCTAGTGGTTTTCATGCTGGTCCCGGTCATGTTGTTATCCGGTTGTCTGTTTCCGGACAGTCAAAAACCGTCGAATCGGGTTCCTTATCCGGAACAGATTCGGACGGTCCAAAATGCAGTGGACGCGTATCAAAAGGATACTGGGGTTTTGCCGATTAAAACACGAGAAGCAGATACGCCATTAATGGAACGCTATCAAATCGAACTGGGACGTCTGATTCCGCGATACATGAGTGACCCGCCTCCAAACAGTTTTGAAGGTGGCGGTACATTCATTTATTTACTCGTCGACGTCGAGAAAAAACCGACCGTCAAATTGATGGATTTGCTTGTAGCAGAAGAACTTCAAAAGCTTCAAGTACGGATTGATACGTACCGTAAGAAAAATGACAAGTATCCCTTCAAAGGTTCGATCGGGAAAAATCAGTTCACGCTGGATTATAAAAAGTTGTTTATTAAAGAAGAACCGAAAGTGCCAAGTCCGTATTCGGACGAAAAATTGTCCATCTATGTCGATGGGCAAGGGCAGTTGTTCATCAACTACTTGCCTGAACTCGAAAAAGCCGTCGAAACAGCGAAGAAAACACCAAAACCCGGTCAAGATATTCGGCATTTGCTTTACGATGAACAACCTTTTGTTCCTGCATACTCCCAAAGTTACACAATCAACAAAAAAGGCGAACCTGTGTTTTCTGAAGAATCGATCGAAGAATCAGAAAATTAATAGGGATTCTAACGAAAATGTTGTAATATCAACGTTTATAAGGTATGATTAGCCTCGAAGAAGTGATTGGGAGGGGGTGAACGTAATGAACAAAACTGAACTCATTCAAGCAGTTGTCGAAAAATCAGGTCTGACTAAAAAAGACGTGACGAAAGTTGTAGAATCAACATTCGAATCGATCACTGAGACACTTCAGTCTGGAGAGAAAGTCCAATTGATTGGCTTTGGTAACTTCGAAGTCCGTGAACGCGCAGCTCGTAAAGGTCGCAACCCACGTACAAAAGAAGATATCGAAATCCCAGCAAGCAAAGTACCGGCTTTCAAACCAGGTAAAGCATTGAAAGATGCGGTTAAGTAATTCGGCTACATAGTCGTTCGAGGAAATCCTCGGACGGCTTTTTTTGTGGACATTGAGAGACGAGAAAACGGACTGATTATGGTATATTAAAAAAGAAGAAAATCCATCAACGAGATGGCACTGGAGATCGGGGGGTAAAAGCATGAATCATCAAGAGCTGCTCGTGGAAGAAATGGTCACTGCACTCACTACAAAACAAACAACACAATTGGCTCGGCATGTGGATTTCCCTTCCATCAATCGTGAACAAATCAGTTGGTTGATCGATGTCGCCCAAAATGAAACGTTGGCTTGGCAATCACTTGTCAAAGGTGTGCATTATGCACAAGTGGCCTTACTGTTACACGAACGTGTCGGAGAGACCGAAAGAGGTTCAAAAGAACGACAATTGCTGGTTTTGGCGGGGGATTTGTTTTCGAGCTATTTCTTCGAAGAATTGGCGTCTCTTCCCCAAACGGCACTCGTAACACTCGGGCGGACCGTTCAGCATGTGAACGAAGCAAAATGTGCCCTTCATGAGGAAAACTACGATTCAACCGAAGAGTATGTCTTATTATGGTTAAAGGCAGAATTCGGATTGGTTCAAGGACTAGCAACGATTAGCGGAAGAGACTGGTTGACGGAGGACGGACAACGTTTAATCCGTCAACGGGCACGAAGCTTACAGGCAAGTGCCCAACAACTGTTATTATCTCATCTGGAACAGATGGCAGTAGCGTAATATCTTCGAAAGGGTGAACTGCGTGCAGACACAAGAAAAAGAGAAAAAAGTATATGAAGTGTTTCAATCGATTTCGAGTAATTATGATCAAATGAATTCCATCATCAGCTTCCGTCTTCATAAATTGTGGAGAAAAGAAACGATGCGGCGGATGAATGTGTTTCCGGGAGCAAAGTGTCTCGACTTATGTTGCGGAACTGCCGACTGGACGATTCAACTTGCGAAAGCAGCCGGTCCGACCGGTGTGATCAAAGGGCTCGATTTTTCTGAAAACATGTTGAAAGTCGGCGTGGAAAAAGTTGAAGCGCTTGAAATGAAAAATGTCGAACTGATTCATGGAAACGCGATGGACCTTCCGTTTGGCGACCATTCGTTTGATTACGTGACAATCGGCTTCGGACTGCGGAACGTCCCGGATTATTTGCAAGTCATTAAAGAAATGCACCGCGTCCTAAAACCGGGCGGGACGGTCGTCTGTCTCGAGACGAGCCAACCGACAGCACCGTTATTTAAAGAAGCCTACGCACTGTATTTCGGGAAAATCATGCCGCAAGTCGGTCGTTTGTTTGCAAAATCCTATGATCAATACAATTGGTTGCAAGAATCGACCGAAGTCTTTTTAGATCGTGTCGAGCTGAAGCAGCTGTTTGAACAGGCCGGTTTTATGCAAGTTGAAGTAAAAGCATTTGCAGGTGGGGCGGCTGCAATGCACCTCGGAAAGAAGTGGTGAGATGTCACTGCATTCAATTTATCGGGATGTAACAAAAGAAGTGAATTTAGTGGATCAATTTTTGATCAGTCACATCGCATCGAACGATCCGACAATCGATGCTGCCGGACAACAATTGCTGCAAGCAGGCGGCAAACGGATCCGGCCTGCGTTTGTTCTGTTGGCATCAAAATTCGGGCGGGCGGACCGCGATGAACTCGTTCGTGTTGCAGCCAGTCTCGAACTGGTCCATATGGCTTCGCTCGTGCATGATGATGTGATTGATGATGCCGAACTGCGACGCGGAAAACCAACCGTCATGCAACATTTTGATGAAGAAGTTGCTCTCTATTCCGGTAACTTTTTATTCGGGGAAGCGGTTAAGTTGATTGGTGAAGTCGGGAAACCGGAACTTGTCCAAGTGATGGTCCATGCGATGCGTGAAATCTGCGAAGGCGAAATCGAGCAGATTTACGATCAGTACGACTGGGAACAATCCATCAAACGGTATATCAAGCGGATTGAACGGAAAACGGCGATCTTGATTGAAGCCAGCTGCCACCTTGGGGCAATTGTCGCGAACTGTTCACCGGAAGATACAAAAGCGTTACGACAATTTGGGCGTGACATCGGTCTAGCTTTCCAAATTGCAGATGATTTGCTTGATTTTACGGCCAAACGGACGGAACTCGGAAAACCTGTCGCGGAAGATTTACGGCATGGTCATAAAACCTTGCCTGTGTTTTATGCTTCGGAAGATCAAGACTTTTTTCGGGAGTTACAAAAGATCCGTTCGATGCCGAGTCATGAAGAAGTCGCTCCTTTACTGGACCGGCTGCAACAATCAGATGCGTTGGAGCGCACGCAACAAACCGTTGATTTATATATCCGGCGGGCGATTCTTCGCTTGAATCAGCTGCCAAAATCGTCAGCCAAACGTTCTTTGGAAGAAGTCGCTCGATATGTCGGGAAACGTAAAGGTTAAAAAAATGTAAAAAATTTCTTGCCGCTTGTCCATTTACGCAGTAAACTTACTATGTAAGCGCTTTTTTATCTGTATTTCATAGGGGGAACTAGCAATGGAGCAAACGTTTTTAATGGTAAAACCGGATGGTGTTGAACGAGGTTTGATTGGGGAAATCATCTCTCGTATCGAACGTAAGGGATTTGTCATTCGTGAAATGAAAATGATGCAGGTATCTGAAGAATTGGCTCAAGCTCATTACGCGGAACACGCAGAAAAACCATTTTTCGGAGAGTTGGTCACTTTCTTGACATCTGGTCCAGTCGTCGCCCTTCGTGTTGAAGGCGAAGATGTCGTCACGGTTTCACGGATGATGATCGGGAAAACGAAACCGACGGAAGCACTGCCAGGAACGATTCGGGGCGATTTCGCGAACACGATGAGCGAGAATGTCATCCATGGTTCAGACAGTGTGGAAAGTGCCGAGCGTGAACTCGGTCTTTGGTTTCAAGGACAACCATTAAACGTTTAATGTCGGCAAGACGATTGAGCAGCTGCTCAATCGTCTTTTTTTGTTTTTTGGAAAGGAAATGGCTTTATGCTAAGATAGAAAATAAGATAGGGAGTGTATTAAAAACAATCCCGACAGAGAGAGGATTTGTGAGGTGGACTATGCAGGACTATGAGCTTTTCATCCAACGTTTCTTGAAAAAATCAGGAATTGATTTAGGACAATATAAAGAAGCCCAGATGAAGCGGCGATTGACAGCGCTACGCGATAAAAAAGGATATAGTACGTTTGCTTCCTATATGCAGGCGATGGAAAAAAGTGCGACATTGTATGACGAATTTCTGGATCGCATGACCATTAACGTCAGCGAGTTTTTCCGGAATCCGATTCGATGGCAACAACTCGAACAAGATATCTTACCTGTATTGCAAGCCCGTGCTCACGGACGAATCCGAACCTGGAGTGCTGCCTGTTCGACAGGGGAAGAGCCGTATTCGTTAGCGATGATCTTAAACGAAAAGATGGATCCGGCACAATTTACGATTCAGGCAACGGACTTGGATGACCTGGTTCTCGAAAAAGCGAAACAGGGCCGTTACGGGGCATCCGCTTTAAATGAAGTGGAGGACGCACGAAAAAAACGGTACTTCATCGAACAAGAACAGCAGTTTGAAGTCGTTCCGGAAATCAGACGTCTCGTTCGGTTCAGTAAACATAATTTGCTCGGTGACCGATATGATACCGGGTTTGATTTGATCATCTGCCGGAACGTCTTGATTTATTTTACAGAGGAAGCCAAGGCGCATGTCTACCGGTCGTTCGTCGACGCCTTAAAACCGGGCGGTATTTTGTTTGTCGGTGGAACAGAACAGATCTTCCAACCGGAACGGTTTGGTCTGAAGATGAAGCAAAGCTTTTTTTACGAAAAAATCCAAGGATAAGAGGGGATGAGGCAATATGCGTTACATGACAGCAGGTGAATCACACGGTAAAGGATTATCGGTCATCATCGAAGGAATCCCTTCTGGTCTTATCATTGATTTTGACGAAGTACAACGTGAGATGACACGTCGCCAAGGTGGTTATGGTCGAGGGCGGAGAATGCAGATCGAACAGGACGCGGTAGATGTCCGTGGGGGAATCCGCCATGGCTATACGACGGGCGCACCGATCAGCCTGTTCATTGAGAATAAAGATCATACCCACTGGACACAAGTCATGCAGGCAGAACCGTTACAAGAAGAGTTGGAGCGTCCGCGGACGCTAACCCGTCCAAGACCGGGACATGCCGATCTGGTTGGTGGATTGAAATATGGGCACCGGGATTTACGGGATGTCCTCGAACGTTCATCTGCCCGGGAAACGGCGGCACGTGTCGCTGTCGGTGCGATTGCCAAACAACTGTTGCGCCAACTGGAGATCGATTTATTCTCGCATGTCCGCTCGATTGGTGGCGTCGATGCGGATGTCATCAATCCACTAACATATCGTGACGCGATTGAGACATCACCTGTCCGCTGTGCCGACGAAGAAGCAGCGGAGCGAATGATGGCAGCGATTGATCAAGCCAAAAAAGACGGAGATACGTTAGGCGGGGAAGTTGAAGTGGTCGTGACGGGTGTCATGCCGGGAATCGGCTCCTTTACGCAAAACGAGACGAAACTCGACAGTCGTATCGCCCGGGCTGTCATCAGTGTCAATGCGATGAAAGCAGTCGGATTCGGAGACGGATTTGAGCTGGCACGACGAAAAGGCAGTACCGTCCAAGACGAGATTCTGCATGATGAGACCGGTTACTTCCGTAAAACGAATCATCTGGGCGGGATTGAAGGAGGTATGTCGACCGGGATGCCGATTCGGGTTCAGGTAGCGATGAAACCGATACCGACGCTGTACCGTCCCCTGCAATCAGTCGACATTGAAACAAAAGAACCATTTGTTGCCCAGATTGAACGAAGTGACGCATGTGCCGTTCCGGCTGCTGCGGTCGTACTGGAAGCCGTCGTAGCCGTTGAGATTGCGGCAGCTGTCCTTGAGATGTTCGGTACATCGACGCTTGATCGTCTTAAGCAGGCTGTTACAGACTACCGGGAGGAGGTGCGTCTCTTTTGACGCATCTGATCATCGAAGCAAGCCGTCCTTATCCGGTCTATGTCGAAGCGGAGGCTATCCGTCATATTCGTGAAATCAAACAAGCGCAAGAAGCAGATCGGTTTTGGATTATTACGGATCAGACCGTAGCGGATTTGCACATGGTGTCGATTCGAAGTCAGCTCGAAAGCTGTTTTCCGTTGACATCTCAATGTGTCAGTACCGTCGATCCGGGAGAAGGCAGCAAATCATTATCCGTCTATCAACGGTTATTAGAAGAGGGAATTGAGCTGGGTGCAACCCGTAAGACGATGATCCTTGCCGTCGGAGGCGGCATGATTGGTGACTTGGCCGGATTCGTCGCAGCGACTTTCCTGCGCGGAGTTCCCTTCATTCAAATCCCGACGACCCTGCTTGCTCACGATTCGAGTGTCGGGGGAAAGGTTGGATTAAACTTACGTTGGGGTAAGAACTTAGTAGGTGCTTTTTATCAGCCTTCTGCTGTTTTGTACGATCCCGCCTTTTTACAAACATTGCCTGACCGCGAATGGAGAAGCGGTTTTTTTGAATTAGTGAAGCACGGATTATTGGCGCGTCCGACATTTGCTGAAGATTTGCTCGGACTTGAATTGGCAGATATCAAACAGTTAGCGCTGGCAGACTGGATTTCAGCCGGGATTAAAGTGAAACAACATATCGTCGAGCAGGATGAACGTGAGGCGGGCATCCGCGCCTTTTTAAATTATGGACATACGTTTGGCCATGCGGTCGAATATGCGAGTGCGGATCTTTCCCACGGAGAAGCGGTCGGAATTGGACTGGTCTTTGTATCGTTACTCGAAGGAAATGAGCGTCAAGCCTGTCAACTGGTGGAACTGATTGGTCGAATCGGTGTCGTGTTACCGGAACGTCAACCGTTTGAAAGATACTTGGAGTTGATGAAACGGGATAAAAAAAATGATGCGTCGATTCGATTTGTTTTACAAGGTCAAGACGGATTTGGCTTAGAAGCAATCAACCGGAAACGTCTAGAAGAAGCATACGATCAAACAGTGAGGTGTTTACAGTGGGTTTAAAAGGGACAGTACGCGTACCAGGCGATAAATCAATGACCCATCGTGCATTTTTGATGGGTGGAATCGCAGAAGGGACAACCGTGATTTCAAACGCCTTGCTAGGAGCAGACTGTTTGGCATCACTCGCAGCAGTCGAGGCACTTGGGGCAAAAATTGACCGGACGGAACAAGACATTCAGATTACCGGTACCGCTACTCTGAAGGCGGCAACGATTGACTGCGGCAATTCAGGAACGACAATTCGTTTGTTGAGTGGGATTTTGGCCGGCGGACAGGAAACATACATTTTAACAGGAGATGCATCGCTACAGCGACGGCCGATGGACCGGGTGACTGTCCCGCTTGCGACACTTGGCGCGGACATTGAGGGCACAAACGCCCCGCTGACAATCCATGGTCAACCGCTTGTGGGCACGACCTACACACTGCCGGTAGCGAGCGCTCAAGTCAAAAGCGCGGTGTTATTGGCCGGATTGTTTGCAACAGGAGAGACGACAGTCGTCGAACCGATTTTATCGCGGGATCATACGGAGCGGATGTTACCGAAATTCGGAGCAAATCTGACGATTCAAGAACAGGAACAAGGACGACAGATTCGTCTGCAAGGACCGGTCCGACTAAAGGCAACGACGATCGATATTCCGGGTGACCCTTCCTCGGCGGCTTTTTGGTGGGCAGCGGCGGCTTTAGGGGACGATAGCCAAGTCACGACGGAACATGTCTTGATGAATCCGACTCGGACTGGATTTTTGCAAGTGTTACGCCAGATGGGTGCCAGTGTCGAAATCACAAATCGCCGTGAAACGGCGGGAGAAGAGACTGCGGATGTAACCCTGACGACGACTCACTTGCAGGCAGTAGCCATCGAAGGGGAGCAAATCCCTTCGTTAATCGATGAAATCCCGTTGCTTGCTTTGCTTGCGACGCAAGCAGAAGGACGGACAGTCATCCGGGATGCAGCAGAACTGCGTGTCAAAGAGACGGATCGAATCGAGACGGTCGTATCGACCCTTCAAAAAATCGGGGCAACGATTGAAGCAACGGAAGATGGCATGATTATTGACGGACCGACACCACTCACAGGAGCGACGGTCGACAGTGCGGGGGACCATCGTCTGGCCATGATGTTGACGATTGCCTCGACATTACAGCCGGAAATTCAAGTCCTTGGGAATGAAGTAGTTGAAGTCAGCTACCCGACGTTTTATGATGATTTAAAGACACTGCAACAAACGAATCCCTGACAAAGATCGCGAACAGTGAAATAGAGGAAAGTGAGGCGTTTGCCTTGAACGAAAACGTATTAAAAGAGATCGTCGAAAGTCTCGAACATGGTCACACGTCAGAAGCATTAACGGCGCTCGAACAGCTTGAAAAAACCGGGACGGATGAAGACCGTTTAGCGGTCGCCGATTTGTATATCGAACTGGGCTTATCCGATCGGGCAGTCGATTTACTGGCACCTTTGTATGTCGATTATTCGGGAAATGCCGGTGTAGCTTTATTACTGGCAGAATGTTACATCGATCTGGACCGGGAAGAAGAGGCCATCACTGTGCTTGAGCAGGTCGATGTGACGGATATTGAGAATGGCCCCCGGACACTGGTTTTGCTGGCTGACCTGTATCAGTCCCAAGGGCTCGATGAAGTGGCGTTAGCTAAATTAAAACAAGCGCGTGACCTGGCCCCGAACGAACCGCTGCTGGCATATGGACTGGCGGAACTCTATATGACACTCGGTGCCTTTGATCAAGCCGTTCCTTTGTTTGCGGAAATCGCGGCTGATCCGCTTTTACGCGAAGAGTTACCGCTTGATGCCCTCTATGCGGAATCACTGGCGATGATCGGTGAGTTCGAAGAAGCGATTCCACTGTATGAACGTGCGGTTGCCGAGCGCTCGGATCTGCATACATTATTCGGTCTCGCCATGACGGCACACCGGGTCGGACAACACCAAAAAGCGGTCGAGACATTCCAGCAACTGATTGCGCAGGATCCCGACTATACGTCGGCCTATGTTCCGTACGCGGAAAGTCAGTCGGAACTCGGCTTGACGAAAGAAGCACTCAATGTCATCAAGCAAGGAATCGAGCGTGATGATTACAACGATGAGTTACGGACGATGGAAGCCTTGTTCCTCTTGAAGCTCGGTGACCGGGAAGGCAGTGTCAAAGCGTTACGTGAAGCGTTGGCCCTCAACCCGGAATCGCTCGTCGCAGCGGAACGTCTGTTGGCTTTACTCGCAGAGGACGAAGATCATGATGCGACGCTTGAGACGATTTCCGCCATCGAAGAACATGTGACGGCACCAATCCTGACGTGGTATCGTGCCCGGTCGCTATACGCGCTCGAAGAATATACGCAGGCGATGGAGAAATATGCGCAAGTGGAAGCTGCTTTTGCAGATGATGCATTATTCTTAAAAGAGTACGGATATGCTCTCGTAGAAGAAGGGCGCCGCGATGAAGGACTGGTCTTATTACGCCGGGCAGCCAATCTGACACCGGAAGATGCCGATCTAGTCGACTATGTCGAACGAATGGATGGATGACTTCACTGGAGAAGGGAGTAGGATTAAGATGACAGAGAGAAAGCAGCGTTTCTTGCGCCGCATCTTGACCTATTATACGTTGAAACGTCGGGAATCAAAGTGGATCATCGATTATTGGCTTCGAAACGATTCGAAGCTTGAACAGGTTCATTTTGTTCAAAATGCCATGTTTGCGCCCAAGGCAATAATCATTACGACCTATGGATTTGATGCAGACCCTTTTCTCTTTAAAAAAGGAGAGGTCAAGACGACCGATCCGGAAAAAGCCTATCATGATATTCGTTTGACCGATGAACCGATCTATATCGAGTTGAATTTTCAAGGAATGATGATGGATGACGAGTACCTCTCGCTGTTAGAGGAAAATCCTTTTCGACCGGAAGTGGCCGTTGAACCGAAGTTGGCAGATGCGGCAATGAATTTCATTGCGGCGACCGTCAACCGTCAAGAAGAAGAACGTTTGGTCCGATTGATTGACGAGGCGCTCGATGCCCGGGATAAAAATCGTTTCCAATCGCTTTCGGACGAATTACGGATCATTCGCAGTCAACTTTGATCGGAGAATCGAGTCGTTTGCCTCCCTTCGACTGAACCGAAGGGAGGCTTTTTTTCGAAATCGAAACTAAGGGAAAAATATGAAGAAAAATTGTAGCTAATTTCATAAAACGTTCACATTAAAGAAGCAGTTCCAAAAGCGGATATGATACATTAAATGTGACGAAATGTAAGTGAACAGGAAAGGGGGGAATGACTTGCGTTTCAAACCATCCGATGTTCAAAGGACGAGAAACGAACAAGCGTATATCGATACGTTGATTGTCCCATTGATTCCCGTCGGATTCGACGAAGCGATGCATGCTTTCTCGGAATGTGCAGATATGACGATGACTGTCGCGACGGAAGTCGAACGGCAACTGTCGGGACGGGCGATGCTTGTTCCGCCAATGACGTATATTGGTGAACCGTCCATCGACCAGCTCACCAGTTGGGAGCAGGCCGCATCTTCAGAGCAGTTTCGATTTGTAACGTTCATTACTGCCGATTTACGGTGGAAAGAGACATCGGTCACGGACATCATTTATGTCCCGCGTTTATCACTTGAGACGATGAGTCGCGATCAACAAGGTCAGATGGTCGGGAATTTTGTCGGGCAAGTCTTAGAGCAGTTAGGAAACCGCTGGACCGCGCTATGAAGCGGTTGACGCAATGATTTTATTAAGATACTATTACCATGTGAGAAATTTGTGTGAAGTACTGTGGTCTTGGGGCACAGCGTACATCACGAGGGGGGATCGAGATGGCTCAAAACGGGTCTAACGTAACACGTCGTCAATTCTTGACGTATACATTGACTGGAGTCGGCGGCTTTATGGCGGCGACGATGGTCATGCCGATGGTCAACTTCGCAGTTGACCCAGTCCTGAAGAAATCAGGAGCAGGCGATAAAGTAAAAGTAATGAAGTTGTCGGACATCACGACAGAACCAAAACGGGTTGACTTCAAAAAACAAACACAGGATGCGTGGTATGAGTTTGAAGAAACGTTATCTGCGTGGGTGTTTAAAAACGATAAAGGCGAAGTATTGGCTTTATCACCGATCTGTAAACACTTAGGATGCCAGGTCAGTTTTGGAGCGGATCCGACGCACCCAGAACAATTCTATTGCCCATGTCACTTCGGCCGGTATACGAAAGATGGCGTTAACGTACCAGGTACGCCTCCGACGAAACCGCTTGATGAATATGAAAAGCAAGAGAAAGATGGTTTCCTTTACCTAGGTAAACCAGTCGAAAGAGGTGCGTAAGCGATGATGCAAAAAATTTATGATTGGATTGATGAGCGCGTTGATATTACGCCACTTTGGCGAGATATCGCCGATCATGAAGTTCCAGAACACGTTAACCCGGCCCATAACTTCTCAGCATTCGTTTATTGTTTTGGCGGGTTGACATTCTTCACGATTGTCATCCAGATTCTTTCAGGAATGTTCTTGACAATGTATTACGTACCAGACATCATCAATGCGCATGCTTCCGTGTATTATCTTCAAAACGAAGTAGCACACGGTCAAATCGTCCGTGGTATGCACCACTGGGGTGCATCGGTCGTCATCGTAATGTTGTTCTTACATACATTACGTGTCTTCTTCACAGGTTCATACAAAAAACCACGTGAATTGAACTGGGTTGTCGGCGTACTGTTATTCTTCGTTGTCTTAGCACTTGGTCTGACAGGATATCTGTTGCCATGGGATATGAAAGCATTGTTCGCAACGAAAGTTACGATTCAAATTGCGGAAAGTATTCCTGTCATCGGTGGTATCGCGAAAACACTCCTGGCGGGTGGGGAAATCGTCGGTGCAAGCACAATCGCTCGATTCTTTGCGATTCACGTCTTCTTCCTTCCTGCAGCATTGTTCGTCTTGCTCGGGGCCCACTTCATGATGATCCGGAAACAAGGGATCTCTGGACCACTTTAAACCGACACTTATCATTAGACAACTAAAAGGGGGAGAACACGATGCATCGTGGTAAAGGAATGAAATTCGTCACCGATTCACGGGTGTCGATCAACAACCGGATGCCGAATAAGTCAAAAGACTATTCGGAGTATCCAGGTCGGACGGAAGCGTTCTGGCCAAACTTCTTGCTTCGCGAATGGATGGTAGGAGCGGTCTTCCTGATCGGCTTCATGACATTGACTATCGTTGAAGCAGCACCGCTTCAAAATATCGCTGACCCGACGAATACGTCGTACATTCCACTTCCGGACTGGTACTTCTTATTCCTCTATCAGCTCTTGAAATATCAATTTGCGGCTGGTCCGTACATTTTAATGGGTACCGTCATCCTTCCGGGTCTTGCGTTTACGGCACTGCTTGTTGCGCCATGGCTCGATCAGGGACTCGAACGTCGCCCGGCAAAACGCCCGATCGCGGTCAGCATGATGTTACTTGCAATCGTATCGATTGTCTTCTTGACATGGGAATCAGTTCAGACAACACACTGGGATACTATCCATAAACAAGGTGAGTTGACAATGAACGAAGGTCCAAAAATCGATACAGCAGCAAAAGGTTTCGAGATTTACTCGAACCAATCATGCGTCAACTGTCACGGGAAGAACCTCGAAGGCGGCGCAGCAGCTCCAGCCCTCGTCGGGACGAAGAAGACAGAAAAAGAGATTTATGATATCGCAGTTAAAGGTATCGGTTCGATGCCTGCTGGACAGTTCAAAGGTTCAGACGCCGATCATAAAGAACTTGCTAAATTCATCGCATCATACGGTGAAGGCGGAGAAAACAATAAATAAGACAACCGGCCGGGGGAATTTTCCTCCGGTTTTTGTCTATCATGAGGTGACGATATATGCCGTTCATTCATATTTTAAAACATAAAGCTGTACTTTGGCTGCTCGCTTTGATCAATCTGGGCGGAACATTATACGGCTATTACTGGTATCAGCCGCAACTCGCGCAGTCGAAATGGTACTATTATCCGTTCATTCCGGATAGCCCGACAGCCTCATTCTTTTTTACGATTATCGTCTTTTTATGGATTTTCAATCGACGATCGCGTTTATTTGAAGCCCTTGCTTTCGTCACCTTGATTAAATACGGGGTTTGGGCAGTTGTCATGAATGCGTTGATGTTACAGGAACTCGGGACGGATGATTCCTTTTTGACCGCGATGGCTTTGATGCTGATGGTCTCACACGGAGCGATGGCATTTCAGGCACTTCTGTATGCGCCAGTCATGACGTTTCGGGTCAAGGAACTGGTCCTCGTCTCGATTTGGGTCATTCATAACGATGTCGTGGATTATGTGCTCGGACAGTGGCCGCGGTATCCGGCACTTGCCGAACATATCCAGTGGATCGGATACGGTTCATTCTGGTTGACCGGATTATGTCTTTTGATGGGATATTGGTTTGTCGCACGCGATTCAATTGACAATAAGTTCGCTTGAACATAAAATAAGACTATAATCTTTTTTTATGAAAGGAAGCGACGATATGGCGAACTATTTAATCTATCTGGCGATCATCATCATCGTGCCGATTTGGGCGCAGATGCGTGTCAGAAAGACGTACAAAAAATATCAGGAAGTTCCGATTCACAGTGGAGTGACAGGAGCGCAGGTCGCAGACTTCATCATGAAGCAAAACGGGATTACGGATGTTCGTCTTGAGCCGATTGGCGGAACGATGTCCGATCATTACGACCCTACGAATAAAGTCGTCCGCCTGTCGGAAGATGTCTATTACGGTTCGACGGTATCAGCGGTTTCAATCGCGGCACACGAAATCGGCCACGTCATCCAAGATGCGACGGATTACGGAATGATGCGGGTCCGTCACCGGATTGCCCCGGTGGCTTCGATTACGTCTAACTTGTCATTCCCGTTACTATTGATCGGTTTCTTGGCGGGCATGAGTGGACTGGCGATGCTTGGAGTCATCTTGATGCTAGGTGCAGTCATCTTCCAACTCGTGACGTTGCCGGTTGAGTTTGATGCTTCCAAACGGGCGATGGTCCAGTTAACGGAACACGGGATCATCGACGCGGAAGAAGAACGCGGTTCGCGCCGGGTCCTGAATGCAGCAGCTTGGACATATGTCGCTGCGACGCTCGTTGCGGTTGCCGAGTTTATTCGCTTAGCATTGATTGTCTTTGCACCGTCAAGTGATGATTAAAAACAGGTAAATAAAAAGACGAGGAATCCAATCGGATTTCTCGTCTTTTTTTGTAAGGTATCCAATCACGTTTCTTTGATCGGAATTCGGTTTTCATCGAAGGTGAATCCTTCTCCTGTCACTTCATAAACGTCATGCAAGGTGATGAAGGCATGTTGATCGACTGATTTGACAAGTGTCTTCAATCGTGTGATTTCATTTCGGGCGACGACGACATACAGTACTTCCAAGTCGCGTCCTGAGTACCCGCCCTTGGCGATCAGGCGAGTCGTCCCGCGGTTCATCGTCGCATGAATACCATCCGCGATTTCCGTTCGTTGATCACTGATGATCATTGCGGCTTTTCCGGCATACGTCCCTTCTTGCATCCAGTCGATGACGCGAGCACCGACATAGACGGCAAGTAACGTGTACATCGCCTGTTTGTAATCGAGATAGCTCAGTGATGCGATAATGACAAAAAAGTCGAAGACCATGAAGGTCCGGCCGATCGACCAACCAAAATACCGTTTGGTCAAGCGGGCGATGATATCGACACCACCGGTCGTCCCGCCGTTATTGAAGATGATGCCGAGACCGACACCGATAAAGACACCGGCAAATAAAGCCGCGAGGACCATATCATCTTTCAAGAAAATTTCAAGCGGTGAGTATTTGGCAATCAATCCATACCAAATCGAAAAACTGAACGTCCCGATCAACGTATAGACGAATGTCGTCCGTCCGAGCAACTTATAACTGACGAAGAATAACGGAATGTTGAGCAATAAATTCGTGACGGATGGGGAAAACCCGAATAATCCCTTTAAAATCAAGGTGATGCCGGTAAATCCTCCCTCGGCCAACTCGTTCTGCACGTTAAAATGATAGATACCAAAAGCGAAAATAAAGGATCCGATCAAAATCCAGATGATATTTTGAATGCGAATCGGAAACTGGAATGGGGGTGCCATCTGATTGCTCCTCTCTGACATGACTCTTTCTCTAGGGTAACGGCAGACGTCAAAAAAGACTAGCTTTTCTGATGAAAATCACTTGAAAAGTGGCAGATGTAGTTTTTAGTCGGCAATTTGATTACAATGAGCAGGGGACAGGACATTACTTAATGAAGAGAGAGTGAACTAGATATGAAAAAAGCGATTGGGATTCTCTGTTATCCATCAGTCGGCGGCAGTGGTGTCGTAGCGACGGAACTCGGTATGAAATTGGCAGACCGTGGACATGATGTCCACTTCATCACATCGAGCATTCCGTTTCGACTGACCGAGTACCGGCCGAACATCACCGTTCATTTGGTCGAGGTCAATCAATATTCGGTTTTTAAATATCCACCGTACGATATCACGCTGGCGTCGAAAGTAGCGGAAGTCATTGACTTGTTTGATCTTGACGTCATTCATGCCCATTACGCTGTGCCGCATGCCGTTTGTGCGGAGCTCGGGCGGAACATGGCGAAGAAAAAGGGAGTGGCTGTCGTAACGACTTTACACGGGACGGATATTACCGTCATCGGACAAGATTTAGAGATGCAGCCGGCGATCCGGTACGGCATCGAAAGTTCGGATGCCGTGACGGCAGTTTCCGAAAGTCTGGCACTTGAAACAAACATGACATTAAACGGACAGTATTCGATTGACGTGATTCCGAACTCGATTGATGAAAGCATGTATTATCCGATGCGCGATGAACGATTGAAACGCCATTATGGCATTGAGCCGGATGAGGTCGTTGTCATCCATATTTCAAACTTCCGACCGGTCAAACGAATCGACGATACGATTGCTGCGTTTGCGATTGCGTCAAAAGATCGTGCCATGCGCTTGTTATTAGTCGGAGACGGCCCGGAAATGGGGCAGACGAGACGACGGGCAAAGGAACTGGGGATTTACGACAAAATTATTTTTGCCGGCAAACAGGAACATGTCGCCCAGTTGTTGGCGATCAGTGATATTCATTTACTGTTGTCGGAAAAAGAAGCGTTCGGACTTGTCGTCCTCGAGGCAATGGCCGTCGGTGTGCCGAGTGTCGTCTCGAGTGCCGGTGGATTACCGGAAGTGATACAAGACGGGAAAACGGGATTCATCGTGCCGACGTATGATGTCAAGGCCGCAGCGGACCGGATTGGACAGTTGGCGGATGATGCGACACTGCGGGAAGAATTGGCGGAGGAAGGGATTCGCGATACCCGGAGACGGTTTGATTCCAATCAGGTCGTTCGTGCCTACGAACTGCTGTATGAACGGGTGTGTGCACGCTATGAAAATGCTTGACTACGCCAATCAGATCATTCGAACGATTGAAGAGGCGGGCGGCGAAGCGTATATCGTCGGTGGAGCGGTCCGGGATATGTTACTCAAACGGGAACCCGGAGACTACGACCTGGCCACTTCTCTTCTTCCGGAAGCAGTCATGCCTCTCTTTCCGGTCGTGATTCCGACCGGACTCGATCATGGCACGGTCACGGTTGTCCTCGATCATGTCCCGTTTGAAGTGACGACATTTCGTTCGGAAAGCACGTACAGTGACCGCCGGCGTCCGGATGAAGTGACGCTCGGTGTCAGCTTGGAAGAAGACCTGACGCGTCGTGACTTTACGATCAATGCGATGGCGTTGAAGCCGACCGGGCTCGTGGATCTGTTTGGCGGTCAAGACGACTTGGCAGCAAAAGTCGTCCGGACGGTCGGTCGAGCGGAAGAACGTTTTAATGAAGATGCCCTGCGGATGGTCCGGGCATTTCGATTTATGAGTCAGTTGGACTTTATGCTCGACCAGGAGACGGAACTGGCGATCAAAAACCAAAAACAGCACCTTCAATCGGTTGCTGTTGAGCGGATTGCGATCGAGTTCGAAAAACTGTTGTTAGGTCCCGGACGTGAAGCGGCCTTGGCGGCGATGCTCCGAACCGGAATCCAGCAGTACATGCCCCATCTGAACGAAACAATCATCAAGCAGTTGATGACGCTCCCGTTTAAAGGTGTATCGTCAGATGACGTCTGGACACTCGTCTTAGTCGCAGGACTCCGTCCGGAAGCGTTACGGGCCTGGAAACGTTCGAAAAAACAGGAAGGGCGTGCGAAGACACTGGCTCCGCTTGTTCAGGAAGCGACGTTATCCGATTGGCAGCGTTACCGGCTGTCGGACGAAGAGTTGGAACATTTGAACGAGATGACAGGACGCCGACATGAAGCGCGGACGTCCTTGCCGATCCGGCGGCTGCAAGACTTAACGGTCAACGGGCGTGACATGATCGAGCTCGGTTTGCAAAAAAGCCAGATTAAAGAAGCGCTTCATCACCTGGAGCGACAAGTCGTACACCGCCAACTGGACAATCAACGCGAGATTCTGTTAAAGGAAGTGATGAGTTGGAAAAAACAACACGGGACCGAGTCCTCCACGCACTGATGCAGACCGACTGGATATCGGGACAAGAGTTGGCAGATCATTTAAATATTTCACGTACCGCTATTTGGAAACAAATTGTAGCATTAAAAGAAGCCGGATACATCATCGAAGCGAATAAAAAAACAGGCTATCATTTAGCCGATCAAGGTGACCGGTTGACCCCACTTGCGATTCAACAACATTTGCGGACACAGACGCTTGGACAACGGATCATCCATCTCGAACAGACAGAAACGACGCAACGCATTGCCCATGAACAAGCTCAGCAAGCCGCAAACGAAGGTACACTGATCGTCTGTGACTTTCAAACCGGCGGTCGGGGGCAACTCGGACGCACGTGGTATGAGACGCGGGGAGCAGGCATTGCGATGAGTTTGATTTTGCGACCGGAAGCACCGCTTCACCAAGCCGGTCAATTGACATTACTTGCCGGTATCGCTTTAGCTGAGACGTTACGAACGCTCGATGTTCCGGCAACGATTAAATGGCCAAACGATTTGCTGATCGGCGGACGAAAAGTAGCCGGTATCTTGACAGAAATGCAAACGGAAGCGGATCGTATTAATTCCGTCATCATCGGAATCGGTATCAACGTTCATCACGAACAGTTTTTGGAAGAGTTGGCAGATCGGGCGACGTCGTTAAAATTAACGACAGGAAAATCAATTGCCCGCGCTGAAATCGTCGCGTTGTTTTTAAATACGTTCGAGCCGATGTACCGGAAGTGGTTGACGGACGGATTCGCCTCATTTGTTCCGGCATGGGAGAAACATGCCGATCGATTGAACGATTTAGTGACATTACGCACACGACAAGAAACCGTGACCGGAATCTTACGCGGAATTCGGACGGATGGGACTTTGCAGCTCGAAACGGAGACGGGGCTGAAAACTTTTCATTCCGCCGAATTGATTTACTGGACGGAAATGTAAGCTCGGACGTTTGCAGTCTGCTTTTTGAATCATGTATAATGAATGCGAGGATGATAGCCATTTGGAGTCATACCGGTTAGAGGCTTTTATTCATAACGTTTATTTGACTGCCTTGATCCTACTCGGACAGGGACAGAAGGATGATATTGCACTTATCCACGCCTTCTTTCCTATGGATTATTTTAGGAAGGAAGGCGTTTCCTTTTGTCCTCTCTAAACTACGAAGGAGAGAACACACATGCATACGATGACACCTTTATTAAAAAAACAACAGGCGGGCGAAAAACTCGTCATGCTGACGGCATACGATTATCCGTCAGCCAAACTGGCAGAAGCCGGACAGGTCGATTTGCTACTTGTCGGTGATTCACTCGGAAACGTCATTCTTGGCTATGATTCGACGATTGCCGTGACCGTAGACGATATGGTCCATCATGCGAAAGCCGTTCGACGCGGGGCGCCGGCGACATTCATGGTCGTCGACATGCCGTTTGCCAGTTACCATGGTTCGTTTGACCGGACGCTTGAAGCAGCAGCCCGTATTTTCCAAGAAAGCGGAGCAGACGCCCTGAAACTTGAAGGAGCCGGAGACATCTTGACGACGATCCGCCGTCTGACCGATGCCGGGATGCCGTGTGTCGCACATTTAGGACTGACACCACAATCGGTCGGGGTGCTCGAAGGATTTAAAGTCCAAGGGAAATCGCTTGAAGCAGCGGAACAGTTGATTGCCGACAGTTTGGCAGCAGAACAAGCGGGAGCGAAGATGCTCGTCCTCGAATGTGTGCCGCATCCCCTCGCAAAACGTGTTCAGGAACTCCTGAAGATTCCTGTCATCGGGATTGGTGCAGGGGCGGATGTTGCCGGACAAGTATTGGTTTATCATGATCTTTTGACGTACGGTGTCGGCCGGCTTCCGAAATTCGTCAAAGCGTACACGGATTGGAACACATCAGGTACGGAAGCGATTGCGCAGTATGTCCAAGAAGTCAAAAACGGGACATTCCCTGAACTCGCCCATTCCTTTATGATGGATGAAGAATTGATCGGGGCGTTATATGGAGGATCAAAAGAATGAAAATCATGCAGAGTGTCGAACAACTGAGGGAAGCGTTGGCAGGACAAACATCGATCGGATTCGTTCCGACGATGGGATTCTTGCATGAAGGACATGCCTCTTTACTGAACCAGGCACGTCAGGAAAACGATATCGTTGTCTTGAGTATCTTTGTCAATCCGACCCAATTCGGTCCAAACGAAGATCTAGACCGTTATCCGCGCGATGAACAGCGCGATCAACAACTGGCGCAAGCAGCAGGCGTCGATTACCTCTTTTATCCGACGAATGATGTCATGTATCCGCTCGATATGGCGCGGGTTACCGTTCGTTCGGGGGATGACGTCTTATGCGGTGCATCACGTCCGGGACATTTTGACGGAGTCTTGACGGTCGTCAGTAAATTGTTTAATATTGTCCAACCGACGCGTGCCTATTTCGGATTAAAGGATGCACAACAATTGGCATTGATTGAAGGATACGTCGCAGATTACTTCGTCCCGGTTGAAATCAAGCGGTGTCCGATTATTCGTGAAGCGGATGGACTGGCGAAATCGTCGCGTAACGTCTATTTGTCGGAAGCAGAACGCAAGCAAGCGCCCGGAATCCAGCAGGCGTTGCAACAAGCCAAACAAGCGCTCGACGCCGGAAAACCACTTGAAACGGTTCTTGCACAAACCCGTACGTCCCTTCAATTTGAAGGAACGACGATTGATTATGTGGAAGCCGTCGCCTATCCGACGCTCGGACCGGTTGAAGCGGAAACAGAAACGATTTTACTTGCGGTTGCCGTTCAATTTGCATCGGCACGGTTGATTGATAACTTACTATATACGAGAGGAGCATGATCATGTTACGCACATTCATGCATGCAAAATTACACAAAGCCCGTGTCACGGAAGCAAATCTCCATTACGTCGGCTCGATTACGATCGACGAGGATTTGCTCGATGCGGTCGGGATTCTCGAAAATGAGAAAGTCCAAGTGACGAATAATCAAAACGGCGCACGGATTGAGACGTATGCGATCAAGGGTGCCCGTGGTTCTGGCGTGATTTGTTTGAACGGAGCAGCTGCCCGTCATTTCCAAATCGGAGATGAAGTCATCATCATGGCCTATGCGCAGTTGACGAACGAAGAAATTTCATCACATGTTCCGAAAGTCGCGGTCCTTGATCAGGATAATTCAATCAAGCAGATGTTATCGCAGGAAATCGCACATACGATCTTATGATTTTTGAGGGACCCGAGATACATTCGGGTCTCTTTTTTGTTAAGATGGAACTTGAGATGCCATATATAGAAGATATGGATGGTTAAAGGTGGAGATGAGTCGTGAAAAAGAAGTTTGTTGTAGTGGATTTAGAGACGACCGGACATTCGATTAAATCCGGCGATGAGATGATTGAAATCGGAGTGGCAGTAATTGAAGATGGTCAGATTACAGATCGTCTGTCGGCATTTGTCCGTCCACAAAAACCGATTCCGCCGTTTATTTCTCAGTTAACCGGTATTAAAGATGAGGACGTGGCGCAGGCGGAGTCCTTCGCGACCATTGCACCGCGTGTGCTTCAATTACTCGATGGCGGTGTGTTCGTCGCCCATAATGTGCAGTTTGATTTGACCTTTTTGAATGAAGCACTAGAGGAAGAAGGATATTTGCCGTACTCCGGTCCGGTCATTGATACAGTGGAGCTGGCAAGAATCTTATTGCCGACTGCCGAAAGTCATTCCTTGTCCCATTTGACGGAAGCGTTACAACTGACGCATCATGAAGCACACCGGGCTGGGAGTGATGCCGAGGCAACAGCGGAATTGTTACTCCATCTACTTACGCGTCTACAGGATTTACCGCTCGATACATTACGACATTTACGTCGGTTAGCGGGAAAGCTGTTTAGCGCCATTGAAGAAGAAATCGACCAAGCGATTCAAACGGTGGGATTGGAGCCCGATGACCGTTTTGATTATTTCCGTAAGCTGGCTTTAAAGAAACGTACCGAACCGGAAGAATGGATGGAACGGACAGAACTGGAACCGTTCAGTCCGTTCGTCGACCGCTTGAATGAAACGGTATTCCCGCAACTGTTTCCTGGATATGAACCGCGTATGGGACAACTTGAAATGATGCGTCACGTCTATCAGTCGCTTGATCAAGAAACGCCATTACTGGTCGAGGCAGGAACAGGAACCGGGAAATCGCTTGGTTATCTTGTACCGGCGGCGCATTATGCGATTGAACATGAAACGCCGATCATCGTCAGTACGCACACGATTCAACTGCAGGAACAATTATTTGCAAGGGATTTGCCGCTTTTACGCCAATTGTTTGAAGCACCGGTCGACATCACCCTGTTAAAAGGCCGCAGCAATTACATGGACTTGCGCAAGTTCGAGTTTTTCCTCAGTGAAACGGAAGAACCGTATAACTTCACGCTCGCTAAAGCGATTTTGTTGGTCTGGTTGACGCAGACCGAGACAGGAGACCTGGAGGAAGTCAGTTTACCCGGCGGGGCAGCGCAAGGTAATATCGCCATCAAACAACTGATTCAGTCGGACAGCCAGTCGCAACTCGGACGATTTGACCCCTGGTACAGCCGCGATTTCTTCCATCATGCAGTCCGCCGGGCAAAACAGGCGACGATTATCGTCACGAACCACGCCTTGTTGTTCAGTGATATTCAATATGAAGCCGGCGTCTTGCCAAAGGGATGCCCCTTGATTTTAGATGAAGCGCATCAAATCGAAGAAGTGGCCAGTCATCATTTTGGATTGGTTTTTGACGGCCATTCCTTTGACCGGATTTTCAGACAACTTGGATTCTCTTCCGATAAAAAATTATTGACGCGTCTGATTAGTTTATCGGATCAATATGACTTGACGGAGTTGGTCGAAGCGCACAGTGAAACGATCGATGAGACGTTGACGGCACTGCTTGAAGAAGCAGACGGACTGTTGACGATCATTCAAGCCTACGGTCTTGAACTCGCATCACGAAAAGAACGGCGTGAAGGACGGGTTACAGTTCGTTTCAAACGACTGGATCATTCGATGCGTGCCGTACAGGAGAGCGCGAAACGGGTCGAACTGGTCTTGAGACGGTTACGGCAAGCCATTCGGGCGATTCATAAACTGTTCCATGATCAACGGGAACATATGAGTTACCGTGAGCGCTCGGTCGTAGCCGATCTGAAGGCTGTCATCGGCCAACTGGAAGAAGTCGAACAGGCGATTTTCGAGACGATGCTCGCACCTCACGACGAGACGGTTTCCTGGATTGAAACGACAGCTAAAAATCGAAAGTTAACACGGATTTATACGCAACCGATTGATATTTCAGACCGTCTGCACCGGGAAGTGTTTTCGAAGCGGACCTGTATCTTAACGTCTGCGACCTTGACGGTTTCGAATAAATTCCAGTTCATCGAAAAACGGCTTGGACTATCGGAACTTGAGACACGGCGTTTCATCGTCCCATCGCCGTTTGGCTATGCCGAGAAAGTCCGGCTGATGGTCCCGACCGATTTACCGTTATTGCAGGATGTGCCGCAAGCGACATATTCTGAAGTCATTGCGGATGCGATCATCCGGATTGCCGAAGTGACGGAAGGCCGGATGTTGGTACTCTTTACGTCAAACGAGATGTTACGTCAAACACATGATGCGACGAAAATGGCCTTGCCGGAACGGTTTACGCTGCTGTCCCAAGGTATCACCCAAGGGTCACGACAACGGTTGATGAAACAATTCAAACAGCTCGATGCCTGCATCCTGTTCGGTACAGCCAGTTTTTGGGAAGGCGTTGACGTTCCGGGTGATGATCTCAGCTGTCTTGTCATTGTGCGCCTGCCGTTTGCACCACCCGATCAACCAATCGTTCAAGCACGTTCCGAGCAGATTGAACAGCAAGGCAAATCATCGTTCTTCGAATACAGTTTGCCGCAAGCGATCATTCGCTTCAAACAAGGATTTGGCCGCTTGATCCGGACGACAAATGACCGGGGGGTCGTCTTCATTTTTGACCGCCGGATCGAGACGACACGGTACGGAAAACGATTCGTTTCCAGTCTGCCCAATGTCCCGCTTTTAGCGCAACCGCTCGACGAATTAACGGCTGAGTTGGAATTGTTCTTAAATGAGACGGATTGAGTCTGTTAAAATAAGCATTATCGCATTATAATAGATGTAGAAAAATGAGGGAGGATATAAGATGGATTCGAAAATCGAGACGCTAGCAACCGTCAAGGTCAACCGCCATGACGATACGTACAAGATTGTAGACTTATTGAATCGCACGTTAAAAACAGAAGATTTGATGTTTGGTCTGGCACTGGACGAAAAAGATAAGGAGCAGATGGTCTTCACCATCTACCGCACATGAAGTGGAAGATCGTCATTGGTCTGATCGGCTTCATCCTTTTGATTACGCTCATCGGGACAGGTGTGTATCAATTCACCATTGCTGAGGCAAAAGAACGTGAACAAACCGTTGCCGTACAGGCGGAAGCACGTTTGAAAAAAGAAGTGGCACCGCAACAGATTCAATTTAATTATGTATTTAATGGAAAAACCCAGTATAGTGTCTTTACGATTAAACAGGATGGTCAAGCATTACGGGCATTCGTTCCAAAAAAAGGTGAAATCGAGACGAGACGTGTCAAGGATGGGATGAAGATTGCCGATGTCATTCGACAAGCGGGCAATCCGGAGAACATCGTTTCAGCGAAATACGGTTTTGAAGACCGGGCGCTGATTGAGATTGTCACTAAAACGACGACCGGATACGATTATTCGTATTATACCTATCAAGAGGGATCCTTCATCAAACGATTACGGATCAACTAAAAAAGGAGTGGGCAGGATGTTATCGAAACGGGTACAACAACTGACACCGTCAACGACACTGGCGATTACTGCAAAAGCGAAAGCCTTGCGTGAAGAAGGACAAGACATCATCGGACTCGGTGCAGGCGAACCGGATTTCAACACTCCAGAATTTATCATCCAAGCGGCATTTGCAGCAGCTGAAGCGGGCGATACGAAATACACGCCGTCCGGCGGAACAGTGGCTCTAAAAGATGCCATCATTGAAAAAACACGCCGTGATTTATGGGTCACGTACGACCGTTCGGAAGTCATGGTCGCTTCAGGTGCAAAACATGCCTTATCGACATTGTTCCAGGCGATTTTAGATCCGGGCGACGAAGTCATCGTCCCGGCTCCGTATTGGGTCAGCTATCCGGAGCAAATCAAACTGAGTGACGGCGTTCCTGTCATCCTCGAGACGACGGAAGCATCACGCTTCAAAGTAACGCGTGATCTGCTCGAACAGCACATCACGCCCAAAACAAAAGCACTTGTTTTAAACTCGCCTTCCAATCCGACAGGGATGGTCTACACGAAGGAAGAACTTGAAATGGTCGCAGATGTGGCGATTGCCCACAATTTACTTGTCATCAGTGATGAAATCTATGAAAAGCTGTTATATAACGGTGTGACGCATTTATCGATTGCGACGTTACCACATATGCGCGAACGGACCATCATCATCAACGGCGTGTCGAAATCGCATGCCATGACAGGCTGGCGGATTGGTTATGCCATCGGACCAAAAGACATCATCAGTGCGATGACGAACCTTGCCAGTCATTCGACCTCAAACCCGACATCGATCGCGCAAGCGGCATCGGTCGCAGCCTATGCGGAAGGTGACGCACCCGTTGAGGCGATGCGTGTTGTGTTTGAAGAACGCTTGGAACAAATTTACGACCGGTTGATTCAAATTCCAGGCTTAACCTGCCTGAAGCCGGAAGGTGCTTTTTACCTGTTCCCGCATGCCTTACAGGCAGCCGAAATGTGTGGCTTCTCAAACGTCGATGACTGGTGCACAGCGGTCTTGTCGGAAGCGAAGGTCGCCCTGATTCCGGGATCCGGCTTCGGCGCACCAGAATATGTCCGGTTATCGTATGCGACAGACCCGAAACGGGTACTGGAAGCATTAGACCGGATCGAAGGATTTATCACGGCACATACGGCCGTTTAATAGAGAGAGGATGTTGACTTTTGAAAGCAATGATTCGGGATGTAGAAAAACACGTAGGCGAGGAAATCACGATTGGCTGCTGGCTCGCCAATAAACGTTCGAGCGGAAAAATTGCGTTTCTTCAATTACGTGATGGTTCAGGCTTCATGCAAGGAGTCGTCGTCAAAGAAACAGTCGGAGAAGAATTGTTCAAAACGGCGAAAGGCTTGACGCAGGAAACATCGATGTGGGTGACTGGCGTCATCAAGTCGGATGGTGGACGGACAGCCATCGGTCACGAAATGGAAATCACAGCGATCGAAGTGATTCATGAAGCGGTCGATTATCCGATTACACCAAAAGCGCACGGAACGGATTTCCTGATGGATAACCGTCACCTCTGGTTACGATCGAAACGTCAACATGCCGTCATGGTTGTCCGGAACGAACTGATTCGGGCGACATATGAATTCTTTAACGAAGAAGGATTCATTAAAGTTGATCCTCCGATTTTAACCGGCAGTGCACCGGAAGGAACAACTGAACTGTTCCATACAAAATATTTTGACGAAGATGCCTACTTGTCGCAATCCGGTCAGCTTTATATGGAAGCAGCCGCGATGGCACTCGGTAAAGTCTTCTCATTCGGTCCGACATTCCGCGCCGAAAAATCAAAGACACGCCGCCACTTGATCGAGTTTTGGATGATGGAGCCGGAGATGGCGTTTTATGATCATGACATGAACCTCGAAGTTCAGGAAAACTACGTGTCGCATCTTGTTCAATCGGCTTTGAAAAACTGTCGTCCGGAACTTGAGTTGCTCGAACGTGACTTGACGGTTCTTGAAAACATTCAAGCCCCGTTCCCGCGTGTAAAATACACGGAAGCGATTGACATGTTAAAAGAACAAGGTTTTGACGATATCGAATTCGGCGACGATTTCGGTGCGCCTCATGAAACGGCAATCGCCAACACGTTTGCGCGTCCCGTCTTCATTACACACTGGCCGAAAGCCATCAAACCATTCTACATGAAGGAAGATCCGGAAAACCCGGGCTTCGTGTTATGTGACGATTTGATTGCGCCGGAAGGTTATGGAGAAATCGTTGGTGGTTCGCAACGGGAAGAAGACTATGAGAAGTTGCTTGCCGGTATGAAGGAACATGACCTGGATGAAACCGGTGCTTACAAATGGTACTTGGAAACACGTAAATATGGATCAGTACCGCACAGTGGTTTTGGTCTTGGACTTGAACGGACTGTCGCCTGGATCACAGGAGTCGAACACGTCCGCGAGACGATTCCATTCCCACGTCTGCTGAACCGATTGTATCCGTAATAGTGATCGAAATCGACCCATCCCTCGGACGGGTCGATTTCTTGCTTACAATAAAGAATCGAGGAAGTATCATGGATCATAATTTAATTCAGCTGTTTGAAGAAGGAACGGTTGTCCTTCCCAAACGATTGTTTACAGAAGCCAAACGTCTTGGCATCAGTTTTGTTGAGTTTACGCTGATTGGACAATTGTTTGCCTGTCGCGCCGAAGGGATGGAGATGCCGTCGCCAGAGGAGCTCAGTAACCGGCTCGGACTTTCGGAAACGGAAACGATTGAGACGACACTCGGATTGCTTCAAAAAGGATTACTCGCCATGGAGAACGTTGCCGGCTCGGAACGTTATTCCCTGGTGCCGCTCTATGAAAAGTTAATGGCACCACCGGAACAGGAAGCGCCAAACTTCGATACGATCAATCCGTCTGTCTTCCAGCATTTTGAGCGCGAACTTGGGATGATGTCGCCGTTTCAGATGGAACAAATCATTCAATGGTTGACGATTGAAAACATTGCAGAAGAACTTGTTCTCGCAGCTTTACGGGAAGCCGTCTACCATAATGTCCGGAAGATGACGTACATCAATCAAATTCTCCGGACGTGGGAACGAGAAGGCATCAAGACGCTCGAAGATCTTGCGACGAGAGGGAGCTGATAAGGATGTTACGCAAAGCAGAGATTGATCGAATTGAATCGACACTCGAAGAGATGTTTCCGGAAGCTTTCTGTGAACTGGTTCATCAAAATCCGTTCGAACTCGTCGTTGCCGTGGCACTCAGTGCGCAAGCAACCGACGTATTGGTCAATAAGGTGACCCCTGGGTTATTTGCCGCTTATCCGACACCGGATCAGTTGGCCGCAGCACCGGTCGAAGAGATTGAGGAAAAAATCAAACGGCTTGGTTTGTATCGCAACAAAGCAAAAAACATCAAAGCGTTGGCGGAGCAACTGCTGGTTCTTCATGGTGGGGAAGTCCCGACGGATCGCGCAGGGCTTGAAGCCTTACCGGGCGTCGGACGAAAAACGGCGAACGTTGTGTTGTCCGTTGCGTTTGACGTGCCGGCCTTCGCAGTTGATACCCACGTCGAACGGGTATCGAAGCGTCTTGGCATCTGCCGCTGGAAAGACAATGTGACGCAAGTCGAACAGACCTTGATGAAACGCTTTAAGCGGGAACGATGGTCGAAGCTGCATCACCAGTTCATCTTTTTTGGGCGATATCACTGTAAGGCTCAACGACCAAACTGTCTGGAATGCCCGTTGCTCGATATGTGTCGGGAAGGGAAAAAACGGACAAAAGGATTATTGCCGCCTGTTGAGGGAGAATGACAAAACAGCGTCCTGCCACTTTTGGCGGGACGCTGTTGTTGGTTGGAAAATTACCCGTTCCATGGTGTATCGGACCATTCGCGGCGCTTTTTCGTAATCGGAACCTTTTTGAAGCCCCAGTTTCGGAAATCCTGATCGGGACTGTCACGGCGGATATAAATTTTATTTTTGATGGCTTTGAAAATTCGGTTTTCGTCCCCATAATGGACAAACCGGGGTTTCACCTCAATGACACCACGTCGGACGCGGGAAAGAGGAAGACAGACGAGATCGGCAATCTCAAGACCCGATTGGTAGAGGTCGCTATCTTTTTCAGCAAAAATAAAGCCTTTAATTTTTTGACGGCTTTTCTCCACATCCAAATGAACGGTGCCGGAGTTGAAGATATCAAAAAATGCTTTTTGAATCAGTAGATTCTGATAATCATCCCGACTTTCAAGCACGACACGGGCGCTTGTTGCTTCCGTCTCCTCAAGAAACGCGTAAAATGATTTCATCAGGTGGGCAAAGGCAACGACATACGGATCTTTCGGTGTCGAATAAAATTCATGTAGTTTTTGTTTATCGACTTCGACGCTGACGATCGTACAATCGATGTCGACTAAAAAGTCCGGTAAGGCGACCCAAAAATGCCGTAACATATCAATCGTGATTCCGTCTTCTTTGCCGTACGGGTGTTCCGCCTTTAAGATTTCTTTCAGATGAAGCGGAATATGCGGATCTTCGAAAACAGATGATTTGAACGCCATCAATCGTTTGCGTAATGGACTCGGCTCACCGGTTTCGTCTGAGTCGATGGCATATTTATATTCCATCAAGACCCCGGTCAGATTAAACTGGGTATTTCCTTTTGGTGTCCCGGTCTCATCCACGAACATGACATATTTTTTGGCTGTTGGGTTTGTAGTCCTAGGAAATCCTTTGACATCAACGTTTTTCACGTTTTTGGGTTCTCTTTTATTCAAGCGAATCTCCTCCAATTGCACACATACTGCACACTTTTATTAAAACCAAGCACATTTATTACCTCTTTATGTAACTTTACACTGACACGGCCATATAAATCCATGGTTATTGCACAACTTGCATGACCAATCTTTCTTGGATACTGTTCCGTAGACTTCGTCAAGGTATACGAGAGGATGTGTCTCAATATTGCTTTTCTCGTTCATCGCATCCAAAGCGGATTCGGACTGCCTGTTTACCGGGAAGGGGGTTCTTTTTTATATTCGTCATATCGCTTCTCCTTCCTGCCTGATAGGAGTAGCTTCAGAAAAAGACACATGATGTTTCTCGTTAAAAAAGGAATAAGCAGCTTGGTAGAGGCGTGAACAGCCCGGTTTATAAAAAAAAGCCGTCAACTAGACGGCTGGGATGTTACCATTCAAATCCTTCTTCACTGTAAGATCCATCAGAATTAAAGAATTTTTCTTCTGCTTTACCGCTTGACGTATTCGTATAGATGACATAGACATCGAGTTGATCGTACGTATCCGCCATTTTTTTAGCAGCTTTACGAGCATCGGCCTCATTCGTAAACGTTTCAGTCATAGTTGCTTTTTGATGATTCTCTACACCGTGTTCTTCATAACCTTCTACTGACCAGACTTTTTTTGATGACATAACCAACATCCTTTCATTGTAGAGCGAGTTGTGTAACGCTTTGCTGTTTATCATTATGCTTTGTTTGATTAAAATCCGTCAAATTGTCATTCTGACATCTGACTCATTGCATCAGTTGATCGATATAACGGACAGACTTGATCGTTTCGTTAAAGCGTTTTAAACTGGTTTTCGGTTGAAATGCCTGGACGGACAGTTGTTTTAACTGGTCAACGGCACTCTCGACCATCGCCGGACGCAAATAAGGACTGTTCTGTGCATTTTGTTGCCAGGCTTCGATCAGGACGTCTGCTTGTGCGACGAAGGGCATGACATCCGTTTGAAAGTCATATTCCTGACCATTTCGTCCAGCCTGGTAAATCCGTTCGATATCCTGAAGTAACGGTTCTATTGTCATTTGTTTTTAACTACTCCTCTCGGCCGATACGATACAATCACATATCATGGTACAATAAACGCGTTAGGAGGGGAATCCTTTTGAATTACCCGAACGGTAAAAAATTTCAGAAACCAGTAGAACCGCATGGTATGGCGATCCGAAGTGCACGCTCTAAGGAATCGACTTTTTCAAATCGCGGAATGAAGCTTGAGAAACTCATCAATGAAAGTAATATGTTTTATTTGACGCATAATCGGGCAATCATTCACAAGAAACCGACCCCTCTACAAATCGTCCAAGTCGATTATCCGAAACGGTCGGCAGCCGTCGTCAAGGAAGCGTACTTCAAGCAACCTTCGACAACCGACTATAATGGTGTGTACCGCGGAAAATACATCGATTTTGAAGCGAAGGAAACCAATCATAAAACATCCTTCCCCTTAAAAAACTTTCATACCCATCAAATCGAGCATATGCGTCAATGTATCGCACATGGAGGAATTTGTTTTGTCATCATTCGATTCAGTATGTATAATGTGCAATATGTGTTGTCTGCAGAGCATTTGTTCCCCTGGTGGGAGCAACTGGAAACGGGTAGAAAATCGATTCCGCTAGACGAAATCGAACGGCATGGAAAAAAACTCGAGACAGGTGCGTTTCCTGCGATTGATTATTTACCAGCAGTGGACGAGTTATATTTCACTTGAGAAACTTTACAGATTGAAGGAGAAGGATAGCATATGGAAAGAAGTCGTGTCGCACGTCGTGAAGAAACGAAGACGTCAGCCAAACAAACGAATCGGACAAAACGTCCGAAAAAGAAAAAATCAGGCGGGACCGGCGGTAAAGGTCCACTTTGGAAAAAGCTCCTACTGATCGCGACAGGATTGTTCATCCTGATGATGATTGCAGGTGGAGGGTTTGCAGCATATGCTGTCGCGACCGCACCGGAACTTGATGAATCAAAGTTACGTGATGCACTCCCGCTAAAAATTTATGCGAGCAATAAAGAAGAAATCAAAAAGGGTGGGACGAGTCGGGAGTATGTGTCGATTAAAGAAGTTCCTGATGTCGTAAAAGATGCCTTTATTTCAATCGAAGATCGACGCTTCTATCAGCATAACGGAATCGACTTCCGTCGCTTGGGCGGCGCCATCATTGCCAACATCACAGATGGTTTTGGTTCTGAGGGAGCTTCAACGATCACGCAACAGGTCATCAAACAATCGTTTTTAAGTTCAGACAAGACCATTACCCGGAAAGTCCAGGAACAATGGTTAGCGATCCGGTTGGAACGGGACTACACGAAAGAACAGATCCTTGAGATGTATTTGAATAAAAACTATTACGGTCAAGAATCATACGGCATTCAAACGGCTTCAAAAGCCTACTTCGACAAGACGGTCGATAAGTTGAACTATGCGGAAGCGGCGATGCTTGCCGGCTTACCGCAACGTCCATCGGCTTACGATCCGATTCAAGGAGATCCGAAGTTGACGAAATGGCGTCAAACGCAAGTACTGAACGCAATGTTGACGACAGGTGTCATCACGCAAGCACAACGTGACAAAGCAGTTGATCAACCGATTTCAAAATTGATCAACCCGGCACCAAAATCAAAAGATGATGCGGCTTACGACAGCGTCATCTTCGATATGGTGTCGCAGGAGTTAGAGGATGTCTTCGGTTTAGAAGGCAAGGACATCTACGGTCAAGGATTGAAAGTTTATACATCAATTGATAAGCCGATGCACGATTATATGAACGAAGCGATTAAAAAAGATCAAGTCGTCCAGTTGCCGGATTACGCGGAAGCAGCGGCAACGGCAGTCAATACACAAACGGGTGAAATTTTAGGGATTGTTGACGGAAAAAAACCGGGTACAGGCACTTCACGGCGTAACTTTGCCAAAGAACCGCACCAGCCCGGTTCATCAGCGAAACCATTTTTCGCATATGGACCAGCCATTGAAAATGAGAAATGGTCAACGGCTAAAATGATGACCGACCAGGAAACAGAAGTAAACGGCAAAAAAATCGGCAACTACTATGATGGTTACCGTGGGACAAATACAATTCGCTACTGGCTGAAGATTTCTGCCAATACGCCTGCCATTCAAACGTTCCAACAAATCGGCGGTGATACGGTCGAAAGTTTTGCAGCTAAGTCTGGATTAGGTTTAGAAAAAGACGAATCGATTTCACCGGCTTATGCAATCGGTGGGATGAAACACGGATTCAATACGACGCAAATGGCTTCTGCCTATGCGACGCTTGGTAACGGCGGTGACTACATCAAACCGCACATCATCAAAACGATTGAATACAGCGACGGGTCAAAAATCAAATCACCTGTCAAACCGAAAAAAGCAATGCAGGATTATACAGCCTATATGTTAACGGATATGTTACGTGATGTTCTCAAACCGGGCGGGACGTTCCCGAGTGCCGCTCTTGCTTTTGACGCAGCAGGTAAAACCGGAACCACCAATGCGTACAAAGATGTTTGGTTTGCCGGTTACACCTCTGATGTCTCGATCAGTGTCTGGACGGGAACAACGAAGTCGGGTAACAACAACGGTGCCGGTTTAAGCGGACCGACAAACAGTACAATGGCACAAAATATTTGGAAAGATTTTGTCACGAAAACGCGTGACCGGACGCCTGCTCCGTTTGAGCAACCGAGTTCTGTCCTCAGTATCGGTGAGGAACTGTATGTCAAAGGGACAAAAGAGCCGGTTGTCGAAAAAAAGGCAGTACCAGCTCCGACTGGCTTACAAGCATCTTACAATGAAGACTCGGAGTCTGGTGAACTGACATGGAGTTACAATGATTCTGCCCTTCGGACAAACGGCTATGACAGCGTGTCGTTTGAAGTGACGATGACGGATCCGGATGGAAAACAGTCGGTGCTTGGCACCAGCTCAACGAATCGAATGGGCATTAATCGACTTGATCCGGGTCGGACGACGTTCACAGTCGTTGCGAAAGCATCCGGAGAAAAGTCTGGTCCGGTATCGACGACTGTGACTGTTGCAGACGTCGAAACAGAAGAACCGACGACGGACGAACCGACAACGGATGAACCAACGACGGACGAACCGGCAACGGATGAGCCAACGACGGACGAACCGGCAACGGATGAGCCAACGACGGACGAACCGGCAACGGATGAACCGACGACGGACGAACCGGCAACGGATGAGCCAACGACGGACGAACCGGCAACGGATGAACCGACGACGGATGAGCCGGCAACAGATGAGCCGGCAACGGACGATCCAGCCTCAAGCGACGGAGCATCCACTCAGTCGGACCGAGGAAATTCATCGAACGGCAACCAAGGGCGCGGTCAGGATAATGCGCCCGCCGATCCACAATCAGAATCAGAAACGCAGCAATAACGAGTAGAGCGATTACTTGAAGAAGATAAGACCGGAGAAACGGGTATGTTTCTTCGGTCTTGCTTCTCTTTTTTTGTATAATGGAGGTCAGGAAGGAAGTGAGGCAATGGAATCAAGACAATCACTTGTCACCTATTTAGAAGAATTAAAAGCCGATCGTTCCTTCATGGAACGTGTCACATATATGAAAACGATGGAAGCGACTGTCGGACGTTATGCACCGTTTCCAAAAGAGATGCCGGAGCGTTTACGCCAGGCACTAGAAGGCAGAGGCATCACATCGTTGTATCGCCATCAGGAACTAGCGTTTCGAACGGTCCAAAGCGGCGCATCGACGGTGATTGTAACACCGACGGCTTCAGGGAAAACCTATTGCTTTAATTTACCAATTTTATCCCATCTCTTAGAAAATCCAAATGCACGGGCACTATATCTGTATCCGACTAAAGCATTGGCTCAAGATCAAAACAGTGAGTTGTTGGAGCTGATTGATGAGATGGAAGCGCCGATCCGTTGTTTTACGTACGATGGAGATACGTCACCGACGATTCGGACAAAAGTTCGAAAAGCCGGGAACATCGTGATTACGAATCCGGATATGTTGCATTCCGGAATCTTGCCACACCATACGAAATGGATTGAACTGTTTGAAAATCTATCGCATATCGTCATTGACGAACTGCATACGTATCGTGGGGTATTTGGAAGCCATGTCGCGAATGTCATTCGACGGTTGCGACGGATCTGCCGCTATTATGGCAGTGATCCGATCTTTATCATGACGAGTGCGACGATTGCCAATCCGAAAGAATTAGCGGAACGTTTGACAGAGAAAGAAGTCCAATTGATTGACGACAACGGGGCACCAACCGGTCGAAAACACTTTATCGTCTATCAACCACCAATCGTCAATGCGCAGCTCGGCATCCGTCGTTCGGCAACCCTTGAGACAAAACAATTGGCATCGCGATTCATTAAAAAGAAGTTTCAAACGATTGTTTTTGCCCGCTCACGGGTACGGGTTGAAGTGTTATTAACCTATCTCCGAAGTTTGATCCGGTTTGAACTGGGACCGAAATCAATTGAAGGATATCGAGGCGGATATCTTCCGAGTGAACGCCGGGATATTGAAAGACGCTTGCGTAAAGGTGAAATCACCGGGATTGTCTCGACCAATGCACTAGAGCTCGGTGTCGACATCGGGCAACTACAAGTCTGTATCATGAACGGTTATCCGGGAACGATTGCTTCCTTATGGCAACAAGCCGGTCGAGCCGGTCGACGACAAGACGACGCGTTGATCATCTTAGTCGCTTCTTCCGGGATGCTCGATCAGTATGTCGCCGAACGTCCGGAATTGTTTTTAAATCAATCACCGGAAGCGGCACGGCTCGACCCAGATAATCTGATTATTGCCGTCGATCACATTAAATGTGCGGCATTTGAACTGCCGTTCCGGCAGGGGGAGGCGTTCGGGACACTGGAGACAGAAGATATCCTCGAATACCTGGTCGAAGAACGTGTTTTGCATCAACGCGGGGAACGTTATTATTGGATGAATGATGCGTTTCCGGCGCATGGTATTTCTCTGCGCTCCAGTGATCAGGAAAATGTCATCATCGTGGATCAAACAGAAGTCCCGAATCGTGTTATCGGAGAAATGGATACGTTTAGCGCGATGACCCTGTTGCATGATGAAGCGATCTATTTACATGGGGCGGATCAATATCAGGTCGAGGTCTTGGATTTTGAAGAGAAAAAAGCCTTTGTTCGTGCCGTAGACGTCGATTACTATACAGATGCCAATTTTTCAGTCGAACTTTCTGTCCTCGATGAGGATGACAGTTACACGAACGGAGACTTTAGTGTCGCGAGAGGGGATGTCAGTGTCCGGGGTATGGCCACGATGTTCAAGAAAATAAAGTTCGGAACACATGAAAACATCGGATCAGGTCCGATTCATCTTCCGGAACGGGAAATTCACACAACGGGTGTCTGGTTTTCGTTGCCGGAAGAAGCTTCCTCGAGTACGGAACTGGAACAAGTCATCGAGGGGGTCGCGAACAGCTTGAGACGGGTCGCGCCGCTGTATTTGATGTGTGATGCCAGTGATGTCTTCGTTGTGCCCCAGGTCAAAGCAACCCATACACAAAAACCGACCATCTATCTGTATGACCGTTACCCTGGCGGTGTCGGATTGGCAGAATCGATTTACAAACAACGTGGCGTCATGCTACGTGCCGCACGGGATTCAATCGAGACCTGTCCTTGTCAGGATGGTTGTCCGGCATGTATCGGAATGATCGGCTTGTCTGATGAAAAAGAGCGGACAATCAGAATGCTAGCTGAAATGGAGAAGGAATTATCATGAAAAATAAGCTGAGACGGATGTTGAAGACGACGGAGACCGAGCCGACAGCAAGCTCCTCATCGACGGATCAGGAACAAATGACATCAGCCGAACAAACCGCATGGCTCGATCGAGGAGCAGATATCCTCACGTTTGAAGACGAATGGATTGTCCGGATTGATCACCGGTATCCACTGCATGCCAAACATGGATATCGTTCGTATGCCGAAGTGTTTGAATCGTTGCAGTTGCCCCATCCGCCACTCGCCCTCGATGTCCCGCTCGAACAGGTCATATTTTTCGATACGGAGACGACCGGATTAAAGGGGACGGGAACGACGATTTTTTTGCTCGGATTCGCCCGCTTTGAACGAGGGGAGTTGCTGATGCGGCAGTATTTTTTACCGCATCCGCATTATGAGGCGGCTCTTTATCATCATTTTCTGCATGATATCGGGGATGATGTCCGGTTCGTCACCTATAACGGAAAAAGCTTTGATTGGCCGCAGATTAAGACCCGTCACGTTTTTGTCCGGGAGCGTGTCCCCCGTCTGCCGAAAGTCGGTCATTTGGATTTACTCCATGTCTGCCGACGGATGTTCAAAGGAATGTACGATTCATTCCGTTTGACGGCAATGGAGGAGCGAATTGGATTTGAACGAATGGATGATTTACCTGGATTTTTAGCACCGATGCATTATTTTCAATACGTCGAACACCAGAATCCGGCGATTATGGAAGGCGTATTAGAACACCATTTGCATGATTGTTTGACACTGGTGAGTTTATATGACGAATGTAATCGGCTTGTGACGCACCGCCAAGAAGCCACGTCACGGATTCGTGAGAACATCGGGGTCTGGTTAGCGGATTTAGGTATAAATGAACAATCAGCCGAACATTTTGGACAAGCTGACGAATTGACGGCTCAAGGCTGGTTGCGTCAAGGACGGTTATATAAAAAACTGCAGCAACATGAGAAGGCTAAAATCTGCTTTGAAAAAAGTGGAACGTATGAAGGATTCATCGAACTGGCAAAATGGGCCGAGCACATTGCCAAACAACCTTCCGTTGCTTATGATTATACTGAACGAGCCAAATGTCTATTAGAAAATCAACAGTTGTTAGCTTCGCGGCGAGAACGATTGTTTGCTGAGTTGGACCATCGGAGCTTACGCCTGCAAAGGAAGTGTCGCGGATGAATGTCGTTGCAGTAACAGGGTATAAACCGGCGGAACTCGGGATTTTTGATCAAAAACATCCAGGAATCAATATCTTAAAAGCTGCCTATCGGGAACGGATAATCCGTTTGATTGAGGACATGGGTACGACCTGGTTCATTACGAGTGCCACGCCAGGGTGTGAACTTTGGGCATGTGAAGTCATTCTGGAACTTAAACAAGAGTATCCGGAAATACGGTTGGGAATCCTGCTTCCTTTTTTGGAACAAGAGTCAAAATGGAAAGAGCCGGTTCAAGCGCAATACCTGGCTGTGTTGAATCAAGCGGACTTCGTGGATGCCATCAGTCAAAAACCGTATGAAAATCCATCCCAGTTCCGAAACAAAACAGAGTTCATGATTCAAAAGAGTCAAGGGTTGTTGTCTGTCTATGATGAAGAACACGGCGGATCCGCCAAGTATTTAGTGGAACGTGCTAAACTAGAGATGGAACGTTCGGATTATCAATTGTTTCTGATTACGCAAGATGATTTAGCGATGATGGAACAAGAGCAGAACTACAATGAACAGTGGGAGTGAAGCATATGTATAAGCCGTTATTGACAGCAGATGATATTTACAAAAAAGAGTTCAAAACCGGACTACGCGGATATGTGATTGAAGATGTCGATGGTTATCTTGATCAAGTCATCAAAGATTATGAAGGATTTGAACGGGAAATCGAGCGTTTAAAACGAGAACTGGAAGAAGCGAAATCTTCATCTTCTTCTGTCGGTTTCAAACGGGAAGAACGAAGAGTGGAACCGGAAGTGACGGCTCCACCATCTAATTCGTCCAACTACGATATGTTGCGCCGGATTTCTAATCTTGAAAAAGCGGTTTTCGGACGTCCCCATCAAGAAGATTGATTGCTGCCTTACTTATAGCAAGTATCAGGACATGACATGAAAAAACGGATCCTCTGTATAGAGAATCCGTTTTTCGTATTACGAACGATGCAGAAGCACTTCAGCTTCCGGTAACTCTTCTTTTAAGACATAAAGCGCCACACGATCATCTAAATCCTTACTGAAACGACGGAACAGAAACGACGTTTTGACGCCGCGTTCCATCCGGACATGGAGTCCTGCTTGTTCGAGCCGGTCATGATCACGGGCCAACCGCTCTCCCTTTTCTCCAAACTCTTCGCCGAGCAAGACCCAGCGCAACGACTCTTTTGTCCGCCGTGTCACGATGAAGAGAAAACACAAAACAAGTACTACAATCAATATAATCCGAATCGTATTAAAGTCCATGGAAAACCTCACCTCATCTTTATCATACGTTCTTAACGGGCATAAAGTAAACGTTCAAGATAACGTGAGAAGGGTTGAATCTTCAAACCTTGTTGACGATACGCAATGTACCCGTCTGGTCGAATCAAATAGAGACCGGCCTGTTTGATTCCGAACTTCCGGGCGAGTTCACCGCCTTGGTCGACGACACCGTCATCTTTCAGTTCCTGATGAATCGAAACGGTCTCAAACAAATCTGGATAAGAATAAGCTAATTCCTTAAACGGCAGGAGAATCTGTTCGTTCGCTTCCCGGGGGAGAAACAGCAAGAGCAGGAAATTACGATCCGCACGCCGTAATAACAGTTCATTTTTTTTCGTTCGCGGATTCACGACTTCACTATAAGGCATCGGTTCTCCCGGACGTGGTGTCAAAAGTGGGAACCGTCCTTGTGTAACAAACAACCGTGACGTTTGATAGTTGCTGTTAAGTTGCGCGATCCGGTTCGTGACGTAGTGATGTAACGGTGTAATCTTTAAGCTGTTCCGAATGACTTTTTCCTGAAGCGGTAGTAAAAATGGAATGTTAATCTGTAATAATTCAGTCGCGAGGTTCGTAGAACGTAGAATACCGCGTGCCGCTTCACGCCGCTCGACGCTGTAAGAATCGAGTAAAGGGAAACTTGCCTTGAACCGGTGAACACACCAAAGTTTCCAGGCTAAATTCATCGCATCGGCGATTCCGGTGTTCATGCCCTGCCCGCCAACCGGTGAATTGATATGGGCAGCGTCACCAATTAAATAAATCCGGTGGTGCCCGAATTTTTCAATGATTCGGTTGTGCACCCGGAACATGGAATACCAATGGACCTTCTTCAATGTAAATGGAACCTTTGCACGATTTTTTAAGAAATCTTCAATGGCAGAATGATCAGTCGGGACAGTCCCGTTTGTCAGATTTCCTGTTATCCGGAAAAGATTCGACTGAAGTGGGAAGGATTCAATGACACCATGATCAGAAAAGAAGATATGCACTTCTTCGGAAGATAATGGCCAATCGACTTCAATGTCGGCCAGTGCCCAAGATTCCTTAAAAGACTTACCGCTGAACGGAAGTCCAAGTTCGCGCCGGACGAAGCTGTTGGCTCCATCCGCCCCGATGATAAAAGAAGCATCAACGGTTTCCGTGACATCGTTTTTTCGAATCGATGCGGTAACAAACGTCGGAAATTGGGCGAAGCCGGTCAACTCTGTTTCGCGTTCGACCGTATGACCGTCTTCTTTTAAACGCGTTTCAAGAATACGTTCTGTTTCGCTTTGCGGCAACAACGTGACGAAAGGAAACGGTGTATTTAAATCCGTAAAATCAAGTTTTGCCTGCCAGGCTCCATTAACATATAAGTTCCCTTGATTGATTTTAATGGCATTCTCCATTAAAGCATCCGCTACACCAAGGCGTGCAAACAATTCGAGCGACCGGGCCTGAATGCCGATTGCTTTTGAAACGACAGATGGACCGCTTGCCCGTTCGATGATTCGAAACGTCAATCCGTAACGGGACAAGGCAAGCGCTAATGTTAAGCCGGTCGGTCCAGCCCCAATGATCAGTACATCTATTTTTTTCTTCACGGATAGCCCCCCTTATTTTACTTCTTAGCCGAAACTCGCTACCATTAAACTATCGACTGGACGGCAAACCGTCTGAAAGGATGAGAGCAGTGAACGAGCAATTATTTACGACAGAACGTTTGATGAGTAACTTTAGAGAATACATGCAGCAAAACGAAGCGTACATGACGAAAATTCAAGCATTAAATGCCTATTATAAAGTTGTGGCCGGATCAATTTTAGCGGATCGAATCGCCAAAAATGCCGATTTAATCGTTCGGATGCGTCATCTCGAAGAAGCGTATCAGAAAGTGGCGCAGGAAACACGATGAAGGATTTCCAATTAAATGATGTCAAGCGTGCATTTACGTCTTCGACAGAACAACTTCCTAAAAATGCCGCTGCAGTTTTAGTTCCTTTAGTGGAGCGGGACGGAGAAGTGCATCTGTTGTTCCAAGTGCGGGCGAAGACATTACGATCGCAACCGGGAGAAATTGCTTTTCCGGGTGGAAGGATTGATCCGGGCGAACAACCAAGAGAAGCGGCGATTCGTGAAACGATGGAAGAACTGAACGTCAGTTCTACGGATATTGAGATCATCGGGACATTGGAGCCACTTGTGACGCCGAATCGCTCCATCATCTACCCGTACCTCGGCATTCTGACAGCGGAGGAAATCGACCCATCCCCGATGGAAGTCGATCACATCTTTTATGTAGCACTCGCTGATTTACTTGCAGCGGAACCGATTCAAGGCGAAATGGAGTGGCGAATTCGTCCCGGTAAAACCGTACCCACGGATCGTCTGGCGAATCGTGATGCATACGTCGACCGGACGTATAAAACGGTCGAACATTTTTATGAACATGAAGAGTATTTAATTTGGGGGCTGACAGCCAAAATTTTACGGCAGATGTTACGGACATTGACGCAATACTAGCTTTTTCACAGGTTCTTTTATATGATTAAGAATATCTGAACGTGTCAGGAGATGAAGAAGATGGAAGAAGAAGAGTTATTTGATTATATCGTCGGTGATATGGTAAAAACAAAAGAAGGTTGGGTGGCAGAAGTCACGGCTGTATTAACCAATACAGTAGTGGGTGACCTCTCGCATACTAAAAACTTTGAATCTCTCGGTTTTGAATTCGAGAAACAAGTTTTGATCAAATCAGAGATTGAATTATTAGAGCGTAAAACAAAATAAACAGCGAACCGGACAGAATCTTCTGCCGGTTTTTTTGTGTTTCCTAATCGTGTAAATCAGGTTTCAGAAAAGTTAAATGAGGGAAATTTTACAAAGATAATAAAGAATAGACTTGACTACATTAAGGTGTTGGAGGGATCGTACGTGATTGAATTTAAAGCAGTTGGAAAAACATATCCAGATGGAACGAAAGCGGTCCGAGATTTAAATTTTACAGTCAATCAGGGGGAAATCTTTTGTCTGATTGGTCCATCCGGTTGTGGGAAAACGACCACGATGAAAATGGTCAATCGATTGATTGATCATACGGAAGGACAAATTTGGATAAATGGTCAACCGATTATGTCAATCGACGAACACGAATTACGTCGTCAAATTGGTTACGTCCTTCAGCAAATTGCCTTATTTCCGCATATGACGATCGAAGAAAATGTAAGTGTCGTGCCGCATTTACTGAAATGGGACAAAAAGAAGGTAGAAGAACGTGTCCATACCTTGTTCCAACTCACCGGATTAAATGAGAATTTAAGAAAAAAGTATCCGGGTGAACTTTCAGGCGGCCAGCAACAACGCGTTGGTGTCATGCGGGCGTTAGCGGCAGAACAAGACGTCATCTTAATGGATGAGCCGTTCTCGGCACTCGATCCGATTTCGAGAGATCAATTACAAAATGATTTATTGCGATTGAACGCAGAACTCGGTAAAACTATCTTATTCGTAACCCATGACATGAATGAAGCGTTAAAACTCGGCAGCCGGATTTGTTTAATGAACGAGGGCGAGATCGTTTTAATCGGGACAAAAGAAGAAATCTTGGCCAGTAAGGATGAATTCGTTCAAGAGTTCATGGGACAAGTCAGGGGGACTTTCCAATGACAGGATTGTTTGAGACGTATCAGGACCGTAAAGCTGAATTACTGCAGGCTTTAATTGAACATATTCAACTGTCTGTTCTATCACTTGTAATTGCCTGTCTGATTGCAATTCCCCTCGGTATTTATCTGTCGCGGCATAAAAAGTTTAGTGAATGGTCAATTGGCGTCACGTCAGTCATCCAAACGATTCCTTCACTTGCGTTGCTTGGCTTGATGATTCCGCTCGTTGGAATCGGGACGGTTCCGTCAGTCATCGCTCTTGTTTTGTATGCTCTTCTTCCGATCGTTCGTAATACGTACACGGGCTTAGCAGAAGTAGACCCTTCCTTGAAAGAAGCGGCACGCGCTTGCGGGATGACACCGATGCAAAGTCTGATGAAAGTCGAGTTGCCGCTCGCCTTACCTGTCATGATGGCCGGCATCCGGACAGCAATGGTCCTGATTATCGGGACAGCGACGATTGCCGCCTTGATTGGTGCAGGAGGACTCGGCTCAATTATTCTGCTCGGGATTGACCGGAACGATAATTATCTCCTCTTACTCGGTGCAATTCCTGCCGCTTTGTTGGCACTTTTGTTTGATGCGTTGTTAAGACAGACGGAAGTTGCTACAAAAAAACGCCAAACGGGCCGACTCGTCGTCGCACTTGCCTTAATCGCGACATTGATCATCACACCGTTTGCGCTCGGACGGACCGAGCAACCGGATTTGGTCGTCGCCGGAAAATTAGGTGTCGAACCAGAAATTCTGATGAATATGTACAAATTAGTCATCGAAGATCAGACGGATTTGAATGTCCAAGTCAAACCGAACTTCGGGAAAACGACATTTGTCTATAAAGCTCTACAGTCCGGCGACATTGACTTGTATCCGGAATTTACGGGAACAGTCCTTGCCAGTCTAATCAACGAAAAGCCGGTCTCAAACGATAAACAAGCCGTCTTTGAACAGGCACGTGACGGACTTGTTAAACAAAAACTGGCATTACTGCCACCGATGAACTACAACAATACGTATGCCGTTGCCGTTCCGAAAAAAGTAGCGGATCAATACAAATTAAAAACGATTTCCGATTTACAGCAAGTAGCGGATCAATTAAAAGCCGGATTCACATTAGAATTTAAAGATCGTCAAGACGGTTACAAAGGGATTCAGGAAAAGTATGGCGTTAACTTTAAAGAAGTCGTGACGATGGAGCCGAAATTACGGTATAAAGCTGTAGAGTCGGGAGACATCCAAGTCATTGATGCCTATTCGACCGATCCGGAAATCGCAAAATACAATATGGTTGTCCTGGAAGACGATCAACAGTTATTCCCGCCTTACGAGGGAGCACCTCTTCTTCGTCAAGAGACGTTAGATGAGTATCCGGAAGTCGAACAGGCATTAAAACAGCTGGACGGAAAAATTTCCGATAGTGAGATGTCGAAAATGAATGAAGCGGTCGCTTATGGTGGAAAAACGGCGAACGAAGTCGCACGCGACTATTTACGGAAAGAAGGAATTTTGAAATGAGATTATTATTGATCAGTAATCCGACGGCAGGAACGAACCGCGCCGGACTTTTACAGGATGTGATTGATCCGTTGGCAGCGATGTTTGATGAAATCGTCATCCGTCAGACGGCTCAAGCCCTGGATGCCTTACATTTCGCGGAAGAAGCGGATGGTTTTGACGCGCTCGTCGTCATTGGCGGAGACGGAACAGTTTTTGAAGTCATCAACGGGATCGCGAAACTGGAAAACCGTCCGGTTCTCGGTATCATTCCGGGAGGCACATGTAACGATTTTGCGCGGACCTTGGGCTTGCCGATGGTTCCCCGGCTAGCTGCTGAGATGATAGCGACCCAGCAAATCGTCGAAGTCGATCTTGGTCAAGTCAATGATACGTACTTCTTGAATTTCGTTGGTTTGGGTCTTGTTGCGGAAGCGTCCATCGGGATTGATACGGAAGAAAAAGCACGCTTGGGTAAAATGGGATATTACCTCTCGACAATCCGGTCAAGTATGGAAGCAGAGCCTTTTTCGTACGAACTGGAGTTAGCGGAAGGTCAAAAAATGACCGGAGAAGCGGTCTTGATTTTAGCTGCGAACGGCGAATCACTCGGCGGCATTGAAACCAACCTGTCGCAAGGGGCTTACAACGATGGAAAACTGGATCTTGTAATCGTCGACGAAGTGAACTTGACGACGATCCGAGATGTCATCTTACAAAAAATCGGTCTAGCGACGGAACCGTCGTTTACGCATGTTTTGACTAGCGGCTTCACCCTGAAGACCGATTCTCCGAAAGTCATTGATACGGATGGAGAAAAGGCGATGCATTCGCCAATCGAAGTCAAAGTATTACCGGAATATTTAAAGATGTACAGTGGTCGAATCGATACATTAGTATAAAGCTGTCCACCAATTGAATTATTTACTAATCGAAGTCCATTACGCGGACTTCGATTTTTTTATCTTAAAACCCATTTGATTCATCACGAATATGCGGTTATGCTTTGACGCTTTAAAGAAAATGTTTGATAAAGGATGACTTCCCGGACGAACTTTTGTACAATGGAAAAGTATTTTTGAAAAGGAGGTCGAGTGCCATGAAAGGAAATGCATGGGCTTCGAAGATCGGATTTATTTTAGCGGCAGCTGGATCAGCGATTGGGCTGGGCGCCATTTGGAAGTTTCCCTATACAACGGGAACAAACGGAGGTGGGGCATTTTTATTATTATTTTTAGCCTTTACGCTCTTGCTCGGATTACCGGTCCTGATTGCAGAGTTCTTAATCGGTCGGACGAGTGGAAAAACAGCGTTACAGGCTTTTTCAGAGCTTGGTCATAAAAAATATACGTTTATTGGCTGGCTTGGTGTCATCGCCTGTTTTCTGCTACTCTCGTTTTACAGTGTCATCGGTGGCTGGGTTCTCATCTATATCGTGTTAGGGTTTTCCGGTAATTTAACCGCGATGAGCGGAGCGGATTTAGGAGAATTATTTGCCACAGTCTCGGGTTCTCCCGCTTACGCCATTACTGGACAGCTGATTTTCTTGCTCATTACATGTGTGATCGTTTTACGCGGCGTACAGGCCGGAATCGAAAAAATGAGTAAAATCATGATGCCGCTACTGTTTCTGTGTTTCATCATTCTTGTTGTCCGTTCGTTGACGCTTGAAGGCGCAGGGGCAGGAGTCCGCTTCTTTATCGAACCGGACTTCTCTGCCTTAAACCGGACATCGGTCCTTAGTGCATTAGGGCAAGCATTCTTTTCTTTATCGTTAGGCGTATCAGCGATGCTGACTTATGCTTCATACATGAAGGAACGGGGGCAAATTAATCGATCCGCTGCGTGGATTGTGTCACTGAATGTCGTCGTCTCCTTGCTTGCTGGATTCGCCATTTTCCCAGCAGTTTTTGCCTCGGGTCTTGATCCGGCAGAAGGACCGTCTTTATTGTTCATCGTCCTGCCGACGGTGTTTAGTCAAATCCAATTCGGTTCCCTGTTTTTGGTCCTGTTCTTCCTCTTGTTTGCATTCGCATCAATCACGTCTTCGATTGCGATGCTTGAAGTGGTAGTATCGGCAATTACTGACCGGAAAGAAACGGCGACCTTCCGAGATAAAAAGCGCAATACGATGATTGCGACAATATTAATTGGTGTGATTGGTATCCCGTCCGCTCTGTCGTTTGGTTTGGCATCTGACATCACGTGGATGGATAAGACGATTTTTGACTGGATGGATTTTACCGTTTCAAACATTCTCATGCCGATCGGCGCCTTGTTAATTTCATTTTTTGCCGGATTTAAATTGGACCGGACCCTGGTTGAACAAGAACTTGTGACAAGCCCGATGATGAAACGCTTACTGCCATTCTGGCGTTTTAGTATTTGTTATCTGAGTCCGGTCGCGATTTTGATTATCTTGATTTGGCCGCTGTTCGGTTCTTAAGAAGAAAAATATAGTGACTACCTGTCTTTTGAAAAAGTTCGTCTGCATTTTTTTGCGGATGGACTTTTTTTGTCGCCGGTAAGGTCGCAGAAATCAAACTTGAGGCGGATGCAACACGTCATAGATTATGGTGAAATAAGAAATACAGAGGACTAACATTTCGCTAAAACGGGAAACTTTTTGTTATATGATTCGTAATGGTAAGATATAAGTAATAAATAACTAACCTGAAGACAGATAGAAGAAACAATCAAAAGGGGTGGTGATGAAATGAAGCCTTCTACATGGTGGGTCCTTGGATCAATCGGTCTGATGTTCGTATTTCTTCAAGTGGCGGATGCCTTGAATTTTTCCGGTATCTTCATTGCATTAGGTCTCTGGTTCATCTGGAGCGGTTATCGCGCTAAACCGGGAAAACGGTATCGGACTGAACGGAAATCAACGGAACTAAAACGCCAAAACGTTAAAAAGAAACTGTTACTGGATGACGAAGACGAGTTCGTCGGAAGTGTCATCTTAAAACCGGAACAAGCAACACGCAGATTTGATGAAACGGATGATTTAGAGCTTCAAGTCTTACAACGAACAGTCGAAGAAGGATTCGTCAAACTTCAATCCTTTGATCAAATTATTCCGGCGATTCGTGATAGTGAAATCCGGTCCGAGATGCGGATCGTTTCCCGTGAAGCCCATGTGTTGTTTGAAGAACTGTTTACGGCGCCGCGTGAAGTCAAAAAAGTCCGTGATTTCTTTACATTCTATTTAGATTCCCTGCTCTCGATCTCAGAAAAATTTGCAGATCTCGAACGACGAGGGGCGCAAGTTCAAATGGAAACACGGGAACAATTACAATCCAACCTCAAACTCATCGCTGAAAAACTAAAACAACAGCAAACACTGTTGTTGGAAGGCGATACGGTAGATTTAGAACGTGAATTGTTGACGATTGAAAAGGTTTTGGCACAAGAGTCGGAACAACGAAAACAGGAGGAGAGTTATAAACATGACCCATTCTGATAACAATAGCTGGCAACAATGGCCGGAGGAAGAATCAACGACACAACCGACGATTTCAGATCCGTCCGTTGATTTAAATCTTGCGGAAACTTCATCCCAACCCACTGTACCGGTCCGTCCGGTTGAAGACATGATTCCAAGTGACGTTCCGGTCGAACAACGCCAAAAAATTGAACGGTTACTTCAAGTCATCGATTTAAAAAAATCAGATGCCGTCATGCAGTACGGAGCACCGGTTCAACGCGAATTGTCACAGTTTTCAGATCAAGTGTTGAGTGAAGTGAAAATGAAAGACGGCGGTGATGCCGGGAAGCTGTTGTCGGATTTAATGCAACGGGTGCGTCAGATGGATCCTGACACGTTACAGGAAAAGAAAAGTTTCTGGTCAAATGTTCCGGTTATCGGCCGGGCGAAGAAAAAAGCAGAAACGTACTTTTTACAGTATGAAAAAATGAGTGCTTATCTGGAAGAAGTCGTCCATAATCTGGATCGCTCCAAATTTGGTCTGATGAAAGATATTACGTTGCTTGATCAAATGTATCAAAAAAACAAACGATACTTCGAAGAACTGAATCTTTACATTGCAGCAGGGGAAACAAAAATCGCACACGTCAGAGAAAACGAAATCGAACCGTTACGGATGGAAGTCGAACGGTCACAGGATCAGACCCGGTTACAGGAGTTGAATGATATGATTCAGCTTGCTGATCGATTCGAAAAGAAAATTCACGATTTAAAACTATCACGGACGATTAGTTTACAAATGGCTCCCCAAATTCGTGTAATTCAGCAAAACAATCAAATCTTGGCAGAAAAGATTGAATCGGCGGTCGTTAATACGATTCCACTCTGGAAAAACCAAGTGGTGCTTTCGCTGAGTCTATCACGGCAAAAAACTGCCTTGCAGATGCAGAAAGACGTCACGAATACGACCAATCAATTACTGGAACAAAATTCGCGGTTGCTAAAAGATTCTTCCATCGAGATTGCAGAAGAAAATGAAAAAGGAATCGTATCGGTCGAATCCTTGAAAGTGGCGCATCAAAATCTGATTGAAACGTTGGACGAAACGTTACGGATTCAACAGGACGGTAAACAAAAACGTCGTGATGCGGAACATGAGCTGGAACGAATGGAAAATGAATTAAAACAAAAAGTCATGGAAGTGGCTTCAAAAAATCGTGAATTACCAAACCGCCCTTACTAAGGAACACATTTATGTGTTCCTTAGTGGTTTATTCAAAAAGGAGAGATGTGTGATGAAAAAACAACATCAATGGGATACAACCTGGCTTTTATTTGCGCGGATGATGGCGGATCGGCATTCGAAATGTGCTTCAAAATCTGTTGCCTGTGTCATCGTCAAGGATGAAAAACCCATTTCGATCGGAATCAACGGCACACCGAGTGGACACATGAATTGCAATGAAATTTATTTAAAACAAGAGAACATTCTTTATAAAGCCGCAGCAGAAGGACAAAGTCAAAAGCATCCTGATTTGTCTATCGTACATAACGGTCAAGTCTTTTACCGCTGTGACAATCAGGAAGAACACCATGAATGGTCGAAGATGAATGAGATTCACGCTGAAATCAATGCACTCGGAAAACTGGCGGCAGATTCGACCAGTGCCCGTCATGCGACAGCATACGTGACCCACAGTCCATGCCATGCCTGCAGTTTGGCTTTGATCGCCTCAAAAATCGACCGTGTTGTTTATTCGACAGGATATGAATATGGGGATGGATTGACACTCATGCGTCAAAGCGGGATTGAAGTGCTTCATCGTCCCTTAACAGAAGAATATTTTCTTGAAAGAATTTTCGATAAAGACTTGTAAACGCTTCCATCACATTGTATTATGAAATTAAGCATTGCCATGGTAATTATTCACTCTTCCATTCGGGATAACTTCAGACGAAGTTGTCCCACTTTTTTTTGAAAAATAAATTGACATATTTCCAATATTCTGCAATGATGTATATAGAATATGACGAAGCGGAATGCCGCATTTTCATTAGAATTGTCTATCAAGGAGCTGGAATGCCAGGTCGTTGAAAAAAAGTCCTGACTCAAATGAGTCAGGACTTTTTGTATGATTACTGCAGAATAGCCCAGGAAGTTTGAAGACGCTCGGCTCGAATGAGCGCCTTTTTCGCTGTCGCGCCGGCTAACACCGTCAGCAAACGTTGGCAGAGAATGTCCGGTTGTGTTTGATGAAGAAACAGTTGTTGGATGAACCGCGAGAAAACGACATCGTTCGTTGCGAGTTGCCGTTTTAACGTTGAATGGGACATCTGATTGATTTCATCCGCACCCAAACCCGCTCCCGGATTAAATGAGGATATAATCAACAGCTTAACAGGAGTAGCATCAAGCGATAAACCAAGTGATTCAACCTGTTGGCATGCTAAGACCATTTCTTGATAGATGAGTTGGTGTAACAAACAAGGCTCTTTCAGAACAAGCGGATCATAAACAGAGACGGCTTGGCGAAGTTGTTCACGTGTTACGGTAGATGGATTCGGCTCCGATACTGAATCTTGAACCATGTCATAACAAGTCGATAATGAAAAAATCATCCGGCATTCCTCCTTATCATGGATAATTTGTCTTCACTTGTCATTTTAAATCATAAATGAAGCGCTTACAATGAATGTTTTAACATATGCAGGAACAGAAAAGATTTGTTATCATGAAAGGCAGAGTAAATGAGAGGAGTGTTGACGATGATTCGATTATTTAAAGCCATTCCGGAGCTTGAGATGCCGGTTTATAGCGGACAAGACTATCCACTCGAAGGAACCGAGACGACATCCGGCTTTCTGATTTCCAATCATGTTCCGGGAGAACAGGTAGAAGAAACCCTACTCGTCGCATCGGCTGAAATTAAAACGAGCCAGACAGGTCGTGAATGGTTACAATTTACCTTCAACTCTCCAAGTGGTGCATGTAAGGGAAAACAATGGTTGAACCAAGGGACAGCGGAAGAGGCGATGCGTCCTTATCTTGAGACCGGTATCGTGCATATCTCTGCCAAAGTCGAAGAATATCCCGTTGATTCCGGCAACAAGTCATTAACCGTTCAGCGGGTGAAAGCGGTTCACGATCAATCCGGCACGGCATTTTTACCGCAAATGCCTGCCGGTGAATCTGCACGTGACTACCGTAATCAATTAATTGGTCTGATCGATGAGATGCAGGCACCGCTTCGACAAGTAGCACACCGTGTTTTATCGACATATTGGGAGGATTTTTCGACCCGCCCGGCGGCATTGTATCATCACCATGCCTATATCGGCGGATTGTTGAAACATACGGCTTGTATGATGACGATTGGTTTTGGAATCTGTCAATCGGAACGGCCGAACTTGACGCTCTTACAATGTATCCAAGAAGCCGAAGCGGATCATAAAAACGACTTGTTCCAGGCGAGTGACCGGGATATGCGTCAATTTGCCTGGGATGACAGTTTTGATGCCTTATATCAGGCGGCACGTTCGATTGCCTTGTTGAACGAACGTCCACATCAGGATGAATTACTGTTGGGGATTTTGTTGCATGATATTGGAAAAATCTTTGAATATACCCATCTCGGAGCGAGCGAGGACCGTTTTTCCCGTTTGGTCCAAGCAGAACCGGTCGATGAAAAACTGTCCGGTATTGCCTTAGATCCGAACGGTGTGTTGATGGGACATATGCCATATGGATGTTTTGTTTTGGAACAAGCGCTACAAACAGAAGCAGTCCGACTTCCGGTTGATCAGTACCACCGGTTAATGCATATGATTTTATCGCATCATGGCAAAAAAGAGTGGGGATCAAGCGTCACCCCGCAGACGACAGACGCCTGGTATTTACATGCCATCGACTTACTGGATGCACGAAAAGAAAAATGGCGGCAGTCGCAGTTAACTTAAGGAGTGAACACATGTCATCACGAATTCAAACAACCCTCGTCACGGGTTTTTTAGGGGCAGGGAAAACAACATTATTGAACCGGATTGTTGCGAATCCGATTGAAAAAGTGGCTTTACTTGTCAATGAAGTCGGTGCCGTAAACATTGATGAGGCGCTGATCGAACGCAGTGACGAGGAAGTCATTGAACTTACAAACGGCTGTATCTGCTGTTCCATTCGTGGCGATTTGCGGGATGCGTTGCTCCGGATTGCTAAAAAAAGACGGGACGGTGAGATGGCCTTTGACCGTTTGATTGTCGAAACGACAGGGATTGCCGATCCGGGTCCAATCTTACAGACGTTTTACTTTGAACCGGCAGTCGAGCAACAGTATCACATCTCGAGTGTCATTACAGTCGTCGATGCCTATCAACTGGAACGGCAATTGACGTTTGAAGAAAATGTCCGTCAAATCGGCTTTGCGGACACTTTGTTGTTAAATAAAACCGATTTGATTTCGGCGGACGAGGTCACGGTGGCAGCCAAACGCTTATCGGAACTAAATCCAACGGCATTGATTCTACCGACGATCGAATCGGACACGCCGATTCAACAGTTATTCGAAACGTTTCATTTCCCGAAGCAGGAAGAAGAGCGGCTGGCACACCAAACAGACGGTTTGCAAAAAGCAGCGGAGTCCTTCACCGCGTTGACGATTACCGAACAAGTCCCGTTGCACCGGCAACGCTTCGGTGCCGTTCTTCGGGAAATTCTCGAAGCGTATGCGGAAGATTTATATCGTTATAAAGGAATCATTCATTTCTCGGATACGAATCGGAAAATCATTTTACAAGGAACAGGCATGATTTACGGAACGGCAACACGTGGTGAATTTGAAGGACTGAAACAAACAACGCTGGTCTTCATCGGAAAAAATTTAGATGAACAAGCGATTCGAAAAGGTGTAAAGGCGGCGAGAGAACATGGTTGAATTATATTTTGACGGAGCAGTCCGTCCCTCGAATGATGATGCGGCAGTCGGGATTTTTTGCAAAAATTCAGAAGGTCAGGTCATCGAACGGACATTTAGGATTACGGCTGAGAATAATCATGAAGCTGAATTTCAGGCATTTTTAAAAGCAGTGGAATTAGCGGAAGAATTATTGGCACAAGGGGAAAGTGTATTTTCTTTCCGAACGGATTCAGAAGCCGTTTCGTTGGCAGTCGAACGCGAGTTTGCCAAAAATAAGCGGATTCAGATTTATTTTGATCCGGCATTCGAACGGTTTTCCCGTTTACCGCTAGCATTCGTCAAATGGATTCCGCGATCGGAAAATAAAGCTGATCGAGTGGCAAAAGATGCTTTAAATGAATATTAATCAAAAAACTGGTCGGATCTCACAGATCCGGCCAGTTTTTTCATGGAGACGTCTCATCGACCGGATCTTCCAGTCGTTCGACTAAGATTTGATCAATCCGCCGACCATCCAAGTCAACGACCTCGAAACGATAACCGTTGCTCGTCACGTGACTTCCCCGGACCGGAAATTCGCCGAGCAGATATAAGACGAGTCCAGCCACCGTATGATACGTGTTTTTTGCTTCGCCCGGTAAATCTGTTTTGATACCAAGAACACGTTTCAGGTCATCAATATGCAACAACCCATCCGCCAGGTAAGATCCATCCGTCCGTTGCACCAGTTCCGGCTCCTCTTCGACCGTCGAGATTTCACCGACAAATGCTTCGAGAATATCAAACAACGTAATCATTCCCAAAAAACCGCCATACTCGTCGAGCACAAAGGCAATCGAAACCGTTTCCTTCCGCATCCGTTCGAGCAGGACGGTCGCTTGCAATTGTTTTGGGACAATGAGGGGTGTATGAATCATCGATTCAATCACAGCTATCGGTTGCTCGGCAGCCAGGATTTCCTTCGCATCGATGTATCCGACGAAGTGATCCAAATCACCGTGACCGACGGGAAGATTCCGGTGTTTTGCAGTCCGTAAATCAGCTAAGATTTGTTCCGGTGAGTCCGTTAAGTCAATCCATTCCGTCACCGTACGCGGTTCCATTAATTCATAGGCTAACTGATCATGAAAGGCAAATACCCGAGAGACCTGTTCTGCTTCTGACATGGCGAACGTTCCTTCTTTCGTCCCGCGAATCAGTAATTGTTTAACCTCATCTTCCGTCTCGTCTTCCGTTTGAAGGCGATCAAGTCCGATCATCCGAAAAATAACACTTGTGGATTTACTTAAGATGAAGATAAATGGTCTTAAAATACTCGAGAATAAGCGCATTGGTTGTGCCAAGACCATCGTGACACGTTCCGGACTGACAAGGGCGATGCGTTTCGGGACCAGTTCACCGACAACGAGCGATAAGTAGGTGATGATGGTGACGACCACGATATAGCCGACCGTACTGGCATAAGGAGCCAACCACTCAAAACGGGCGAGCCAGTCAATTAACGGAGCGGATAAAGCAGCACCGCCAAAGGCCCCGTTGATGATGCCAATCAAGGTAATGCCGACTTGAACGGTCGACAGCAAATCCGTCGGACGTTCCAAAAAGTCGAGGGCTATTTGAGCGGATTTTTTTCCGTCGTCCGCATATTGTTGCAGCTTGGATTTTTTGGAGGACAGTAAAGCCAGTTCCGTCATCGCAAATACTCCGTTCGCCAGAATTAAAAGTAAAACAATTGTTAAGTTAATCAACCACATCTAGCATTCACTCCTTTTTGATAACAAACTATTCCCCAAACTGGCCTCTATCATTCCCATTCGTGACGGTTTCCGTTAAACTATTAATGTATCAGCAGATAAAGGGGGAAATTAGCATGGAATACCGTTTAGAACACGACACGATGGGGGAAATTCGTGTCCCGGAAGCACAAGAATGGGGAGCACAAACACAACGGAGCTTGGAAAACTTTAAGATTGGAACAGAAAAAATGCCGATTGAAATCATTCGGGCATTTGCGGTTCTCAAAAAAGGAGCGGCTTTAGCCAATCGTGATTTAGGTGTCCTTGATCAAGAGAAAGCCGAAGTGATTGCCGAAGTATGTGACGAAATCATCGCCGGACAATTCGACGCAGAATTTCCACTGGTCGTTTGGCAAACCGGATCCGGTACACAGTCGAACATGAACGTCAATGAAGTCGTCGCACGTGTCGCGACACGGAAACTTGCCGAACGGGGAAGCAAGCAAGTCATTCATCCAAATGACGATGTCAACAAATCACAGAGTTCGAACGATACATATCCGACCGCGATGCATATCGCAGCGAAAACGATTGTCATCGATCAACTGTTGCCAGCGATTGATGCCATCCATGCGACGCTCGACGAGAAAGCAAAAGCCTTCTCAGACATCGTCAAAATTGGCCGGACACATTTACAGGACGCAACACCAATCACACTGGGACAAGAAATCAGTGGGTGGGTCCGTATGTTACAGCTTTCGAAAAAGATGATTGAGTTGACGTTAGAGCCATTGACGGAGCTAGCCATTGGCGGGACTGCAGTCGGAACCGGAATCAATGCCCATCCAGAATTCGGAGACCGGGCAGCTGAAAAAATGAGTCAAGAAACGGGGAAATCATTTGTCAGCGCAGAAAATAAGTTCCATGCCTTAACAAGTCATGATCAACTCGTCTTTTCACATGGCGCCATCAAGGCGCTGGCGATGGATGCGATGAAAATCGCCAATGATGTCCGCTGGTTGGCATCGGGTCCTCGTGCCGGAATTGGTGAAATCACGATACCGGAAAATGAACCGGGAAGTTCCATCATGCCTGGAAAGGTCAACCCGACACAAAGTGAAGCGCTGACAATGGTAGCCGCTCAAGTTCTCGGAAATGATGCGACAATCGGTTTTGCAGCAAGCCAAGGGAACTTTGAATTAAATGTCTTTAAACCGGTCATCATGTATAACTACATCCAATCGGTTCGTTTATTGACGGACGCCCTTCAATCCTTTAATGACCATTGTGCCATCGGAATCGAGCCGGAACGGACGGTCATTGCCGAGAACGTCGACCGGTCGCTGATGCTTGTTACGGCACTGAATCCGCATATCGGCTATGAAAATGCAGCTCGGATTGCTAAAGCGGCTCATAAAGAGGGTACAACTTTAAAAGAGGCTGCGCTTGCAACCGGTTTATTGACAGAAGAACAGTATGACCAGTGGATCGTTCCAGCAGAGATGGTCCATCCTAACCTAAAGGCATAATCGAAAACGAGGGTCTTCCCTCGTTTTCTTTTCAGTCGAACGGATGATTTCGGCTGTATAGAAAGAGAGGGAAGACTTGTGGAAACAACAAAAAAACAAATTGAAAAACAAATCGATCAAACGATTCTCATGGTCGAACGTTTACTCCGGATGGATTCTGTTCCAAAATCGGAGTTGCTTGTTTTCGCACAGTGGCTTAACCGATTTAGCGAACACGATCAAGCAGAATTTTTCGAACGGCAGACTGCTCGCTGGGTGAGTGAGTTGGACAGCGTGGTAGAAGAAGTGCCGCATGAACAACTCGTCACACTACTCGCACCTGTCATAGATCATCTATCAGAACGGGGACGGAAAAAAGTCGTCCGGAAAGAAATGATTCTTTCGGTCACAAAACGGTTTTTAGATAATATCCAGTGGAAAAAAGCACTGGAACAAGAACGATACATGACCCGTTTTTTTGGATCCATCGAAGATACATTGGAAGTCGGATACGATTTGCATGTCGATGCGATGTTGATTGACTACGAAATCATCCGAATGACGAATGATGCATTGATTGTGAAGTTGTTTAAAAAATTAGAAGCATCGTTTATTCCGCTGATTTTGATTGGACCAAATGACCCGGGTGTCCGTCAAGCTTGTTATGCGCTCGGGACAGACGACTATTGGGATGAAACCGTCGGAATCGATGAACGTAAAATTCGTCTGAAGCGTTTGCTCCGAAAACTACGGACAGTTTCTTCGTCGATGTTAGTCGATGAATTGACAGGAGCCTTTAACCGGAAATACCTTCAAAATGCTTACCGGAGACGGACATCCCGCTTAGAACGTGATGGTCAATTGTTTGCCTTGGCCATCTTTGATTTAGATCACTTTAAACGGATCAATGATTTGCATGGTCATCCAACGGGGGATCTTGTGTTGACCGAACTGGCGTCCTTGACGAAACAAGCCCTTCGACAAGACGACGAATTGATTCGTTTTGGGGGAGAAGAATTCATGGTGTTGTTTAGTGCGGATGATTCGAATCATGCTACAGAAATGATGGAGAAAGTTCGGGCACGGATTGAACGTCATACATTTCCAAATGGATTGAAAGTGACGGTTTCCATCGGATTAACAGTCATTGACGATGTAATGCGGGATTTGGAGGAAATGACATCTGAAGCGGACGAAGCGCTTTATCAAGCTAAGCGAAATGGGAGAAATCAGGTTATCGTCTATGCAATGGCTACTGCCAAAGAGAAAGTGAAAGCCGTCATTAAAATCGAAAAGACGATTCTTCCATCTCTTTCGCTGATGGAAATCCCGAGCCATCCGAAATATGATTTTGACCTCGTGGCGGACAATCAAAAAACAGCGGGTGTGATTCAATTGTATGTCATGCCGCTTGAACAACTGGCAGCATCAAATTTTAAGCTTGTCGATGAATGGAAGCAGACACGTGACCAAATCATTGACGTGATTGCGATTGCCGGCGAAGAAAATCAATTGCTTGGTCAAGCGCTTGAACGAGGCGTTACGGATTATTGTTTGTCTCCTCTCGATCCACATCAGTTGGAAGAGCAAATTCGACAATGGGCGATTCGTCTTCCGTAACGGCAGTACACTAAAAAGACACCTCGACTTTCTGGAAGTCGAGGTGTCTTTTGAAAACAAAAGAATGTTAACGGAGCGGACGATCAAACTGTTTGATCGTAAAAGCTTCTGAATGTTGTGGATCAACCGGATGAAACATCTCGGACAAACAAACGAAGTCATCCGGAATCTCGGGATAATAAACATCCCCTTCAATGACGGCATCGATTTCCGTTGCATAAATCCGCTTGGTAAGTGGCAGTGTTTGCTGGAACAGTTCGCCACCGCCAATCAAAAAGACTTCCTCTTCCGACTCCGCGAAAGCAGCCAGTCCGTCTAAATCATGCCAGATGGTAATTCCTTCTGAATGGAAATTTGGATCACGCGTAATGACAATATTTTCGCGACCCGGTAATGGACGTCCGATTGACAGAAATGTTTTTCGGCCCATGATGACCGGTTTGCCGTAAGTCGTTTTCTTGAAATGGGCCAAATCAGCGGGGAGATGCCAGGGCATCTCGTTATCCCGACCAATGACCCGGTTTTTTGTATAGGCAACGATCTGCGAAATCATACGGCGACGACTCCTTTAATATGCGGATCAGGATCATATCCTTCAATGATGATATCGTCAAACGTAAAATCTTCAATACGTTCCACTTCCCGGTCAAAACGAATCGTCGGTAAAGGTTTTGGATTCCGGCTCAATTGGAGATTGACTTGATCCAAGTGATTTGAATAAATATGGGCATCACCTAAAGTATGAACAAAATCGCCGACCTCAAGTTTACATACATGGGCAATCATATGGGTCAATAAAGCATAGGAAGCAATATTAAACGGTACACCCAAGAAGACATCTGCTGACCGCTGATAAAGCTGGCAAGATAGTTTTCCGTCCGCGACATAAAACTGGAACAGCAGATGACAAGGCGGTAAAGCCATCTCTTCCAATTGACCGGGATTCCAAGCGCTGACAATTAAACGACGTGAATCCGGATTGACCTTGATTTGTTCAATGACCTCGGCTAATTGATCGACGGTCGTTCCGTCCGGTTTCGGGAAAGAACGCCACTGGGCACCATAGACCGGTCCGAGGTTGCCCTCTTCGTCCGCCCACTCATTCCAAATGCGGACACCATGTTCTTGCAGGTAGGAGATGTTGGTTTCACCGGAGATAAACCAGATCAATTCATGAATGATGGACTTCATATGTAACTTTTTCGTCGTTATCATCGGAAAACCATCCTGTAACGGGAACCGCATTTGATGACCAAAAATACTGATGGTCCCGGTTCCCGTCCGATCTTCTTTTTTGATGCCGTTCGTTAAGATTTCCTGACAAAGCTGATGATACTGTTTCATGAATAATGTCCCCCTATTAAAGCTATCTTCCTATTGTAGCCGAACCTCCTGGATCGAATCAACCGTTGGAAGAGGACGGAAGATGGCGGCGGAACAAATAACTGAACAGACCAAACAACGGTACGATGTCCCGCCAGCCAAGGCGTATGTCCTGGCGTGCCCGTATCCGGTGTAACATGAACAGCTGTAAAATATAAAACATTACCAAATCGACCGTCATCGTGCGAACGAATTGATTGGTCGTGAAATAGACTTGGAAAATGGCCCAGTCTGAACGTGCTAAAGCTAACCAGATGATGACAGCTGACAGAACAGTCAGCAGGGCGACAACGTAAGGAATGAATTTCCGGCGTCGAAACGGCAAAAACGTTTGTCGCGGGATGGCGAGAGCTAGATACGGCATGAGAATAAAGGATCCTAACGCAAATGCGCCAAAACTTGCTAACATCGGTGAAGGTTTCAAGAACCGTTTTTCATCTAAAAAAAGCATGAAAAACGCGGCTGGATAGATGCCAAGTAACGTAAATAAACTGAGTGCAGACGTATCGAACTGGCTTTGATCAAACCGTAAAAAGGACAGGAGAAAACCGGAAGGAAAAACTCTGTTATTCCCAAACAGTAGGATGAAGACAATGGCAATAGCCCAGACTAGAAACAATAAATAACGACGGTACATGTTGGTACGCCTCCTCTCTTAAATCATTTTCCTCTATCGAAAAAATTCAAACGTGAAACGCTAGGTCCAGTATACAGGAATCCGGATGAGGGAATCCTCTTGTCCTGGTTACAATATTCGTGATACGCTAACGATGAAATAAATGGAAGCGCTTTATCGATAAATGCAATCGCTTGCATAAATTGTTCATAAGAGGAGTCGATCAATCATATGGAACGAAAATGGTGGCATGACAGTGTAGTCTATCAAATTTATCCGCGTAGTTTTAAAGATTCTAACGGAGACGGAATTGGAGATCTTGTCGGTATCATCGAAAAATTGGATTACTTAAAAGAACTTGGAATTGATGTCATTTGGCTGAGCCCTGTCTATGACTCACCAAACGATGACAATGGATATGATATTCGGGATTATGAAGCGATCATGGCTGAATTTGGAACGATGGCAGACTTTGATCGTCTGCTCGATCAAGCACATGAGCGGGGCATCAAAATCGTCATGGATCTTGTAGTCAACCACTCCTCGGATGAGCATGCCTGGTTTGCAGAGTCACGGAAAAGCAAGGACAACCCGTATCGCGATTATTACATTTGGAGAAGTGCCAACGAAGACGGTACGTTGCCGAACAACTGGGGATCGATTTTTTCCGGACCGGCTTGGGAATTAGATGAAACGACAAATGAATATTTTTTACACCTGTTTTCTAAAAAACAGCCCGACCTCAACTGGGAAAACGAAAAACTCCGTCAAGAAGTGTATCAGATGATCACCCGTTGGTTGGATCGCGGGATTGACGGTTTCCGGATGGACGTCATCAATTTAATTTCGAAGACACCCGGACTTCCGGATGCGACGGTTCCTTCCGGTGCTTTGTATGGAGACGGCGGACAACATTATATTAACGGACCACGAATTCATGAATTTTTAAAAGAGATGAATGATGCATCGTTTGGTCAATATGATGTATTGACGGTCGGGGAAATGCCGGGAGCGACGACCGAAGATGCAATCCTTTATACAGATCCGGAGCGAAAAGAAGTCAACATGGTCTTTACATTTGAACACATGGACCTGGATTCCGGTCCAGGAGGCAAATGGGATGTCCAACCGTTTAATCTTCAAAAACTAAAAGAAAACTTTACGAAGTGGCAAGTTGCCTTACATGAGAAGGGCTGGAACTCGTTGTACTGGAATAATCACGATCAGCCGCGGGTCGTCAGTCGATTCGGAGACGATACGACGTATCGTGTTGAATCCGCTAAAATGTTAGCGACATTGCTTCACCTGTTAAAAGGAACACCTTACATTTATCAAGGGGAAGAAATCGGCATGACGAACGTTGCCTTTGAATCGATTGAGGAATATGAGGATATCGAAATCCGCAATATGTGGAAAGAGCGGACCGAGCAGGGGGCTTCACCGGCAGAGTTATTGCGTGCTGTCCACATCAAGGGGCGGGATAATGCCCGGACACCGATCCAATGGGATGCAACCGAGCACGGTGGTTTTACGACAGGTACACCCTGGCTGAAGGTCAATCCGAATTATCCATCGATTAACGTCGAACAGGCCTTAGCAGATTCCGATTCAATCTTCTATTACTATAAACAGCTGATTGCGTTACGTCATCAGCACGATTTAATCGTGTACGGCGAGTATGCGTTGATTTTAGAAGAGGAGACCGATGTCTATGCCTATACGAGAACATATGAAAATGAAACATGGTACGTTTACTGCTCATTCAGTAAAGAGAAAGTAACCGTTCCACTTTCACACGATACCTCTGATTCAGTCATCGGAAATTACAATGAATCTCCGTTGGTCTCGAAAGAAGAGTTGGTCCTTCGGCCATATGAAGCAATCGTCTACCGAATATTCCGGTAAAAAAGAACAGCATGTAAACAAGGAAAAAACAAGGATGGCGGACATGAAATCCGCCATCCTTGTTTTTGGTTGTTGAAGTCCGTTCTTTCGATTAAAGAAAAGTCACAAACTTCTATTCTAAGTAAACCACACGACATTCAAGAGGTCGCTTTGACGACTTGTTTAATCGTATCGATAATCTGCTGTTGCTCATCTTTGGTTGTTTCGAGTCGTATGCCATATAAACGCTGGGAATCAAGCCATTTTTCATGTAAAATCCGTCCGTTCAGCTTTAATGGTTCGAGACCGCGTATAAGAGAAAATTCGACGACAATCGACGTCGAACGGTCGATCGGCAGCTTCAGCGGTGTTGCAATCGCCATGCCACTAGGTGAGATATTATGGATCTTCATCGATCCAATCGGCGTCCGTTGTCCACCTTTGACAAGATAAAATTCACCAGCAACCGGTTCATCAAAATGAAACCGGAAAGATTCGTTGCGTTTAATCTTCAAGATGAACACCTCCTGATTTCCATTATCCGTTAAAAGAGGACAATCTTCTAGCGAAATGTTAAAAATCAGGAAGGTGATTGTATCAAGCTGCTAAATCCTTAGAGGGAGTGGTCGGGTGAATCCGTTTAGCAAGATACATGAAGGGAGTGGCGACCCAGGCAATGACGAATTTGGCGAGATAAGTGGTGATGAAAATCTGCCACCAAATATCAAACGGTAAGCTGTGAAAGGCAATCGCACAAAACGTCAACGTATCAATCAATTGACTGAGGACCGTCGACCCGGTTGTCCGTAACCAAAGTTTCTTTTCCCCCGTCTTTTGACGGATCTTGGAATAGATAAAGACATCAAATAATTGTGATACCAGGTAGGCAGACAAACTACCAAGCGCAATCCAAGGAAGTAAACCGAATAACAGGTTCAATGAACTTGACATGTCTTTCGCCAGGGTGTCATTAAGTGGCGTGTACAATATGCTGTATTGCATCAATAACGTTGTCGTGATCAATGAGAAAAATCCCATATAGACGCCTTGACGCGCTACTTTTTTTCCGTACTTTTCATTTAAGATGTCGGTAGCCAAATAACAACTTCCGTATACGACGTTCCCTAATGTGAAAATATAAGAATAAAGTTCAACTTGTTGTGTGACTTGGATATTGGCAATGATTGTTGCGATGGCAATCCACATCATCAAACCGGTTTTGCCAAACAGACGATAACTGAGTAATAACAATCCCATCGTAAGTAAGATGGAAGGAAACCATAACCATTCGTTCATGTGAGAACTCCTTTCTGAATCATACAATCCAAAATTTTACGCTTTTTTTTGGTCGATGTCAAAAAAAAACCGACGCCTGATTGCGTCGGTCGAGCCTCAAGGGCGTTGTAAGGAATAGCGTTTACGACGGCCCTTACTAAAATAACCGTCTTGTTTGACGAATCCGTTTGTCTTCAAAATCTGAGAAGCGATCTCTTGATGGGGAGATGTCGGTAAGACACGGGCACGTACTTCGTAAAGAGACAATACATTTGATTGCTCAAGTGCCTGTTGTACTGCCTTTGTTCCAAAACCGCGGCCGCTGTACGGGTCGAATATCATCAAATCAAGTTGGAAATAATGCCCCATTTTTAATAAGAGTACACGACCAATCAGTTGTTCGTCGACGAGAAGATCAAAGTAGAAGTCTTCGGAATAACTGTGTTCAACAGAATCGAAAGCGCGCTCGACCCCAAGCTCATGGTCGTATCCTTGAATTTCCTGTCGAGATAATCCGTAAGCCTGTTCGCCGTACTTTAAAAAGTGTTCGAATTCAGTCTGATCTACATGACGTAGTGTTCGGCGTTTTAAATCCATGACGGTGTCCTCCTCTGATCGCAATTCACTCTGCTCATTTATTATAGCGACTTCAGGAAACAAATTGCAAAAGATAGCTGAAGAAGTAAGGAACGGGGGGGAAGCGAAAAAGTAAGTTGTAAACGGATTGTGATTGTTTCAATTCGTGATGAATATGGTAAAGTAATGATGTAGACATCTGGATGCTGGAAGGGGTTGGAAAATGTGTTCACAGAACGGGATGGAATCAAATTACGCTTAGAACAAATCGAACGCTTATATTCTGATTTGAATCGGGAAGCGAAACAATTGACGGAGCGGTTACGCCAACTTGACGAACAAGGGGACGAAGTCCGTCATGATCTTGCATTAAATAAAGAAGATCGCGACCACTTGAAATCAAGTATCGATGAGACATTGCAGGCATTGTTACAACGGACAACTGTTGATGCCAAAGTCGAGCAGGAAAAACAAGAAGATTTAATTTCTAAAAAAGCACTCATCGAAGATATCGAAGGGTTATTGAAGAAAAAGAAATAAGCTGGCGCAGGCTAGCTTATTTTTTTCTGGGAGTGAAACGGATTGAATAAACAAAAAGTCGTATTGACGACGTGCTTAAGGCCCACAGATAAAGTCAGGACCAGATTACAGCGACTTTATGAAACAGAGCGAACCATCGACTTCGACGTCATCGAGCGAAAAAAAATAGGACTGCAGGCACTTCGCGAGCAGTATCAGCGTCCCGTTCTTGTCGTGGATAAAAACCGATTGGAATATTATCCGCAAGATGCAGACAGCTCTTTTTTCTTTCATCCGTCCAGTGCGGTTTTTCGAATCAAACAATTTGACCGGAATGGTCATGATCCATTGATTACAATCGCCCGGTTGCAAAAGGGGATGACAGTCCTTGATTGTACGTTAGGCTTAGGAGCAGACGCCATCGTCATGAGTCACGCAGTCGGACAGTCTGGTCAAGTCATCGGTTTAGAAAGTAATCCGGTGACAGCCTTGATCGTACGGGAAGGGTTACAACAATGGATCGAAGGATACCAACCAATCATTGACGCGATGCGACAGGTTGAAGTTCAGTGGGCGGAAAACTTCACGTACTTGAAGCAATGTGCCAGCAAATCGATAGATGTCATTTATTTTGATCCGATGTTTGAAAAAACCGTTTCAGAATCAACGCATCTTGACGGACTGCGACAACTGGCAAACTATGAAGCGTTGACCGAACAAGTAGTAGCCGAAGCGAAGCGTGTCGCGCGACAAAGAATCGTCTTAAAAGCTCATTTTGAGAGTGAGTTATTTGAACGATACGGATTCGAACGGACGAAACGAAAATCGTCCAAACTTCATTATGGTGTCCTTGAATTATGACGACAAAACCCCCTCTGAGTCTGACTCAGAGGGGGTTTACCTATTAGTTAGGATTATTCGACTGCTTCTTTTAATTCTTCTTCCATATCGTCAAATTTCTCTTGAACCGATTCAACCGGTTGTTTCGTCAAGAGACTAACGACAACGGTGAAGAATAAGCTAGTGAAGAATCCGGGTACCATCTCATAGAGTGTCGTACTGAGACCGAGCTGAACCCAAATGATGACGGTGATTGCTCCGGACAACATACCGGCAAGCGCACCTTGTTTCGTCATCCGTTTCCAGTAAAGCGAAAGCAGGATAATTGGACCAAAGGCGGAACCAAAACCAGCCCAGGCATAACCGACCAATGATAAGATCGTGGCAGACGGATTCCAGGCTAAGACGGAACCGATGACAGCGATGACCAGGACGGCCATTCGTCCTGTCAAGACGAGCTGTTTATCTGTCGCTTTTTTATTTAAAAACGTTTTATAAAAATCTTCTGTTAAAGCACTTGATGTGACGAGCAACTGCGACGAAATCGTCGACATGATAGCAGCTAAGATTGCTGCCATCAGGAATCCTGTGATGTAAGGATGGAATAAGACGTCAGAGAAACGGATGAAGACGGTTTCTGGGTCGCCGAGACCGTTTCCTTGTCCTTCAAAGTAAGCAATTCCGACAAGTCCTGTCATCATGGCACCGAGAATCGAAACAAACATCCAACTAATTCCGATGCGGCGTGCTTTTTTCAAATCTTTGACCGAACGAATGGCCATAAAACGGACGATGATGTGGGGCTGTCCGAAGTAGCCGAGTCCCCAAGCAAGGAATCCGATGATTCCGAGGAATGTCGTACCTTTTAGCGGATCAAACAATGTAGGATCCAGATTTTCTGCATAGTTGTAGGCACCATCAATTCCGCCTACATCTGTCAACGCCACGATCGGTACAAGAACGAGGGCGATGAACATGATACAACCCTGGACGAAGTCGGTCCAACTGACTGCGAGAAAACCGCCAAACAATGTATAGGCGACGACGACCGCAATCGTCAAGAGCATACCATAATGATAATCAAAGCTGAATGAGCTTTGGAACAGCTTACCGCCGGATACGATACCAGCTGATGTATAAAACGTGAAGAAAACGATAATGACGACGGCAGAAACAGTCCGTAAGACACGTGACGTATCTTTAAAACGATTTTCTAAGAAGTCAGGAATCGTAATTGAATCATTTGCCATTTCCGTATAAAGACGAAAACGTGGCGCTAAAATCAAATAGTTTACGTAACAACCAATTAACAGCCCTAAAGCAAGCCATAAAGCCGATACACCGGTCGCGTACATCGCTCCGGGTAATCCCATCAACATCCAGCCACTCATGTCGGATGCTCCGGCGGATAGTGCCGTGACTCCGGGACCTAAATCCCGACCACCTAACATATAATCTTCCGTGTTTGTCGTTCGCTTGTAGGCAATGTAGCCGATGGCGAGCATCATGACCAGATACAAGCTGATTGAAATCCATTCTTGCGTCATAACAATAAAGCCTCCAATAATCTTTTTTTTGCGCTGTTCATTCATCTGTCAAAATAAGCACAATCGATTTGTTCCCCACCTTACAGGGTCTAAAACGACAAAGCAAGTCTTCACAATGTCATGAAAAGTGGCTTCAGCCCTCGTCTATCAAGGGGTCGGGACACTTTCCGTCCCTCTTAATGTTCTATTTTTCTGAATTCGGTCATGAAAATGTCGTCAAATGGAAAGGAAATAGAAATGAAGAGTGTTATTAAAAAAGGTATAATTAAAATTTTTTCTGCATGAAAAAAGGCGATTCAAGTGATATAAAAATCACTTGAATCGCAGGTGGAAACGTAACTTAATCTGTAAAGACAATCGTCTGGTAAGCCGTTTGAAGACGGTCAAGAGCTTCGTCCAACTGACTTCGCGGGCATCCGAAATTCAGGCGTTCAAACGTCGAAGCATTTTTTCCGAACGGTTCTCCGTGTGTCAGTGCGAGACCAGCCTGGTTGACTAACCAGTCAGCCCGCTCTTTCGAATTAAACGGAAGAGCGGCACAATCAATCCAAAGCAAGAAAGTGGCGTCCGGTGTAACGACGGTGAGACGAGGCATTTCCGTCCGAATCCGTTGTATGGCATGGTTACGGTTCTCTTCCAGGTAAACCAACAACTCCTGTAACCAGTGTTCACTTTCCGGGTCCTCATAAGCAGCAATAATAGCGGTTGCCGCAAAAGCATTCGGATGCACGAAGTTCGCCTGCTGCACCTGCTCGATTTTAAGACGCAAGTCAGCGTTCGGTACAATCAGATATGAAGCATAAAGTCCCGGGATATTGAATGTTTTAGATGGGGCACTGACCAGTATTACCTGATCGTATTCAAACGCGATAATCGGATGATGCGTTACATTCGAAAACAGCAAGTCGGCGTGGATTTCATCCGACAAGACATAGACGCCGTATTGTTTAGCAAGTGCAACCAGTCGTTTCAATTCATCGAAGCTGAATACGCGACCGGTCGGGTTATGCGGATTACATAAAATGATCATGCGCGCTGTCTTCATCTGTTGTTCGAGCAATGTAAAGTCGATTTCATACCGGTCATGTTGTAAACCAAGCGGATTTTCGACTAAACGTCTTCCGTTCGCTTCTATAACATGATGGAAAGGCGGATAGACAGGGGTCTGGATGATGATTTCATCATTTTTTTCCGTCAATGCCAATACACTATGTGCGAGTGCGGGAACGACGCCGCTCGAATACAGGATCGTTGCCGGATCAACCGATTGGTCATAACGTTTGTCAAACCAATGTAGAATGGCATGTTTGGCTTTTTCTTCGAACAGAGAATAGCCAAAGTTGCCGCTTGCTGCCCGTCTTGTCAAAGCTTTTGTTATCGAGTCGGCAGGACGGACATCCATATCTGCAACCCACATCGGAATCAGTTGATCCGATCCGAACAGTTGTTTCAAACCATCCCATTTGGCGGACCCGGTTTGTCTTTTCTCCAACACTTCATCAAACATATGCTCATTCATTTTGTTCAGTCCTTTCAATATAAACTTAACTATATCTTCACAGTACCGAACAGGTCTCAATTCGGCAAGTTAGAAAAATAGAGGTTTTAAACAAAGGACGCATGGGAAAACTCAATATCGTACACAAAAAAAAGGACGGGGTGGATTTTATGTTACATTCAAAAGTGTTAGTAGGACGATCACCAGAAGAACTCGAAGAACGACTTAATCATTTCTTTGAGGAAAATGGTGTCGGTTCAAATTCAATCATCACACTTAAATTCTCGACATTCGTCGCATCGAAAGCGGATGAACATTATTCTGTGTTGATTGTCTTTGATAACTCATTAACTAAAACAGTCCTTTAATGCATCAGAAAACAGTTAGGGGGAACTGAGTTTCCCTTAACTGCTTTTTTTGTATTTTCCTGAAAAAGTTGATATTCATTTAGGCTTACGTTATACTAATATTAGAAAAAACAGGCTTCCGTAGGTTAATGGCAGACCTCAGCAATGGTAATGCTGCAGTGCGAGTTCGATTCTCGCCGGAAGCATCAAAATAAACAGGTCTTCCGTCACAAGTTAATCACTTGAACGGAGGACCTGTTTTTTTGTTTAGAACAGGGACTGATCTTGAAGGAGACATCCATGAATCAATTAAATATTTCGATTGGTAACGAAATCAAGCGGATCCGGCAAGAACGGAATTGGACACAAGCCGAACTGTGCCAGGGGATTTGTAGTCAGGCAGAAATCAGTAAAATCGAGAACGGACGAAATTCACCGACAGTTGATTTATTACAACAACTTGCGGAACGTCTTGAAATACCTGTTTCTTTCCTACTCGAAAATCGAAAACAGCAAGAAAGTATAAAAAAAATAGACCATACGTTGCTACAATTAACTCGAGAAGGAAACTATGAACAAATTCTATCGTATGATATTACTACTGGTGATAGATTTCATGAGACAACATTATTACTTGAATATTATCGAATCATTAGCGAGTATCGTATAGATAATTATGATTATCGGACAACATCGGTTCAACTTTCTCGATTAATTGAACATAATGATATTAAATATAATTATCCGGATTTATACTTAAGAGCAAAGATGGCAATAGCTATATTGTACGCAGAAAATCAGGAATATAGACAAGCTGAAAAGCTGTACAAAGAGTTAGAAGAGACGCATTTTGAATTTAGTAATGAAAAAGTGATCGAACAGCAATTAAAAATTATATATAATCATGCAAAACTACTGTTTAAGATGGGGAACTTTGAAGAGAGTCTGACTACTGCATTAAAAGGTATTCATTCGAGTGTGCTGTTGAGTAATGCTTCTTATATCGCACATCTTTATTATCAAAAGGGAGAAGTGTTAGAAGTACTGAACGGTGATGGTGAAGAAACCTCTCAAAGTTATGTTATCGCATATGAATTATTTAAAGCATTTCACATGACTCGATATGCGAATACTGTTAAAGAAGTAAAACGAAAATTTCTTTTTACCGAATAAAATGAATATTGATTAAAAAAGGGCTGTTTATAAAATGATTCCACTTTCAAATTCAATCGGAAATCAATTAAGGCGAATTCGACTTGAACAACAACTTACTCAAAAAGAAGTTTGTCAAAATATTTGTAGCCAAGCAGAATTAAGTAAAATTGAACAAGGAAAAGTATCCGCAACGATTGAAACAATTCAAAAAATCGCAAATCGACTAAATGTTTCAATGCTACAATTATTCGAGGAAGACGCACAAGCGGTATTGTTTCAAGAATATGATCAGGGGTGGACACAACTCTTTCGTAATCAAAAATTTGATGCTGTTATTAATTCTGTTAAAGAAACTTTATCTACTCCAATAAATATTAATGTATATCTACTTGCTAAATATTTTGAATTAATCGCATTAGAAGGTAAAAAAAGGTTGGATTATCGATCCTGTATCTCGGAATTATCATTTTTAGCAGATCAAGAAGAAGTATGGTATGAATCACCGTTAATGTATATAAGAATCAAATTAGCAATCGCAAATTACTATTATTTAAATCATCAGTTCGTACATTCTAGAAAGATTTACGAAGCATTACTAGTGATGGATTACAATACAGAAGAATTAAAAAACTTACGGATTAAGATTTTATATAACCATGCCCAACAACTGTTCTTTCAAGAAGACTACCGTGAGGGAATGAAAGTGACGGAAATAGGTATATCTGAAAGCATAGAACGAAAAAATTCTTCTTTTTTAGGACATTTTTTTTATCAACGTGCGAATTTTAAAGAAAAGCTAGAATTTGATGAAATCAAAAAAATAAAAGAAGATTATACGCTATCATATACGTTATTCACTGCATTTAATTTAGAGCGTTACGTCGAGATTGTTGAAAAAGGAAGAAATGATTATTTATTATTTAAGTTCTTATAAGGTTATATCTAAGGGAGAAAGTTAATGAATTCACTACCTGTATCAATTGGAAATGAAATCAAACGCATTCGTAAGCAAAAGAAAATGACGCAAAAAGAGTTGTGTGAAGGTATATGTAGTCAGGCGGAAATTAGCAAAATTGAAAATGGACGCAATTCACCAACAATTGACTTGTTGCAACAAATTGCCAAACGGTTGCGTATTCCGATGTCGATGTTGTTTCGTGACCAATATAAAAGTGAACAATTCCGTGAATGTGACCGACTTCTCAACGGCTTATTCCGAAGCCAACAATTTGATGAGCTAATGAATCAAATTGAACAAATAAGAAGTCGGTCAACAGTCAAGGAAATTCTACTCTTGTTGAAATATTTTGAAATCGTGTGTAATGAGCGTACTAAAAAGGTCGATTTCCGAACAAGTATCTCACAATTAGTTCGTTTAACGGATACGGCAGAAGTTTGGTTTGAATCGCCTCAAATGTACCTCCGTATCAAGATGGCGATTGCAAATTTTTACTTTGAAAACAAGCAGTTTGTTCATTCAGAAAACGTATATGAAGAAATATTAAATTTAAATTTTGATACGATTGAACTAAAGAAAACCAGAATTAAAATAATGTATAACCATGCCCAACAATTATCATTTCAAAAAAATTATGAAAAGGGTCTAAACGTAGTAGCGACTGGAATCAAAGAAAGTCTTGCGTTGGACGATGCATCATTTTTAGGGCATTTTTATTTTCAACGCGGCTACTTTACCAAAAAAACCAATGGTGATATCAAAGACGTTAAGAGAGACTTTACGCTTTCTTACAGCATGTTTAAAGCCTTTGAGATGCCGAGCTATGAACAACTTGTCATTGATAGCCACGAAGAATTTTTACTCTACAGATTTTAAAATGTTTCCCCGGCCTTCTCACATGCAGAGAGGGCTTTTTTGACGAGTTCCTCCGCCCGGTCCGGATATTGCTGATGTCCTTCCAGGATAATGGTCTGGACATCTTCAATCCCGAAGAAACGAAGGATGTCGAGCATGTAACGAACGGCATGTTCGGAATCAGCTTTATCCGCTGTTGAATAGTCCCCGCCGCGTGAATGCAGCAACAAAACTTGTTTGCCCGTCACTAAGCCGACAGACCCTTCTGCTGTATAACGAAACGTCTGACCTGCTTGTGCAAGATAGTCCATATAATTATGAAGCGGAGCCGGAACGGTCAGGTTCCACATCGGGAAGGAAAAAACGACTTTATCCGAGTCGAGAAACCCGGTCAGATATTCTTGTAATTTGTCGAGCGGCACATGTTCATCGGTCTCAACAGATTCTCCACGAAATAGTTGGGCGGCAGCAGTGGCGAGACGTAAATCAAAAAACGGTAACCGTTCCTCGAATAAATTGAGTACGACGACTTCATCATCCGGATGATGGGTCCGGTAACTCGCGAGAAACGCTTCGTTCATGTGCGAACTGATTCCTTTCTTTTGATGGGTACTATCATTTGCTTCGATAAATAACAAACGGCTCATGACATAACACTCCTTTCAATCTTTACTAGTCAAATACCCGATTGAAGACTTCTTTAGACGTGGAGAATGAAAAGCAAATTGATGGAGGATTTAGGTTTTAATTCCAACTTGATAAGGAAAAGGAAAGAATGAATTGACAGAAAAGAGGGGATGATATGAAGGCGCATAACCGTCCTTCATCAGCAAATCTTCACTATCATCGCGAAGTAAACGCAAATTATCGGCTGTTCGGAATGATTATCTTTGTGCTGACTACTTGCGGTGCCGCTCTGTATGTTTTTTCAAGTAGCATCAGTCAAACTGGTTTAGAGCAGTCTGTCGGATGGCGGGCATTTTTAATTTTCATCGTGGGTGTAGTTCAATTTTTAATCGGAAAAAGTAGTCTGACCGATCGGTGGAAACCGCATGTGATGTCAAGCGTCTTCCTATTGATACCTTTTATCTACTATCCATATATCGACAATGGAGCACAGACGGTATGGGCAGCCTCGTTGTTGTTTGTCTTGACGTCTCTTGTCGTGATCAATCGGACGATGTTGCTGTATGCGACAGGAATCAGTGTCCTTTCCTTGCTGTATGTCTGGTTAAAAGAACCGACAGGAATCTCGACCTTCAGTCTGACCGATCATATCGCGCGAATTGGATTGATTCTGATTGCCACTCTCATCAGTCTGTTGATTCATAGACAATATGTCACACGTTTGGAACGAAACATCGATTACCTGACACGATTAAAAGAACAAGCTTTCTTCGATCCGGTTACGGAACTGGCGAACCGGTCCTTTTTTGTCATTGAAACGGAGAAAAAAGCAGTTTCGGGAGATATCATCTGTCTGATTGATCTCGATGATTTTAAGACAGTCAATGATGCGTTCGGTTACCGGACGGGGGACCGGACGCTTCATGTGATCGGAAAGCGCCTGATGACCCGTTTTTCCGATTGTATCGTGGCGAAAGCGAGTGGAAGTGCTTTTTTATTACATGCAACATCTACGCCACCGCATCAACTATGTGATGAGATTTTAGCCAATATTTCTGAACGTGTCCAGATTGATTTTAAGCAAATCAATGTAACGGCAAGCATCGGGGTTTCATTCGTCAACGGGGAATCGATTGATCACGTCATCAATGATGCCGAGATTGCTTTATTTACGGCAAAGTCAAATCGAAAAAATACGTTTGCGATTACGGATCAGGTAACCCAAAATGAACGCAAACGAGCAATGCAACTGACACGGGACCTGTATGATGCTGATCTTGACCGGGACTTTTTTGTGCTGTTTCAACCACAAGTCAGCGCAGCTAATCACCGCATCACGGGTGCTGAGGCACTAGTCCGGTGGAATCATCCGAAATATGGCCTGATTTCACCACTGGAATTCATTCCATTGGCAGAACGGACACGATTCATCGAGACACTTGGAGGATGGGTAATGCGTAAAGCCTGCCTGCAAGGACAGAAATGGTTAGACCAAGGACGAAAACCAATAACGATTGCCGTCAATGTTTCGCCTTGGCAGTTGCGACAAGAAGACTTTACCGAAAAGGTTTTGGAGATTCTACGAACGACCGGTTTTCCGCCCTACTTATTGGAGATTGAAATGACGGAACATATCTTTATTGAGGGAACGGTACAAATCATTGAAACCTTAAATGAGTTGCATCTCCACGGGATCCGGATTGCCCTTGATGATTTCGGAACGGGCTTTTCATCGATGCAGACGCTTGTCGAATTACCCTTCGATCAGTTAAAAATTCCGAAAGAGATTGTCCGGGAGGCGGTTGACTCGGAAGAAAAACGAGCCATCGTCGAGACGATCATTCAACTGGGAAATCGGTTGAAGATGACAATTGTCGCAGAAGGAATCGAAGCGATGGTAGAAGCGGAACTTTTGACAGGATTAGGATGTCAGACGCTTCAAGGGTATTTGTTCCACAAACCATTGGAAGCGTTATCAATTGAACCATTACTCGAGTTAGAAGCCTAACACAAAAGCTCAACCATTTTCACTTTCGTCACGAGACGTCTGTAGAAAACGGTTGAGCTTTTTCACGTTATAAATAGCGGGCGAAACGCCGTTCAAGCATTTCCTGACCGGCAGCGATGACGGCACAGATTCCCCAGTAAATGAAAGCGATGACAAAATAAACTGTCATGTAGTCAAACTCCCGTCCACCGACAATCTTTGCCCGTTGAAAAATCTCCGGGACTGTAATCATGGCGGCAAGCGAAGAGGCTTTCACCAAATCAAGAAGGACATTTGACAGCGGCGGAATTGCCAGTCGAACAGCCTGAGGCAGGGTGATGCCGACGAACACACGGTATCTGGAAAGTCCTAGTGACTGGGCAGCCTCCCGTTGACCGCGGTCCACCGACAAAAGGGATGAACGAATGATTTCAGCCATATAGGCAGCGCTATTCAGACTAAAGCCGGCAATGGCAGCGGTCAAGGCATCCAGTTGAATATTGATGACCGGTAAACCAAAATAAAACATGAATAACAAGACGAGAATCGGGACACCACGCATAAATGAAATATAAAGGGTGGCAATCGTCCGTAACAATCGTGATGTGGATAACCGCGCCAAAGCAAGTAACAAGCCGAGACCAAGGCCGATCATCATGCTGAGAACCGAAATCCAAAGAGTATGGCCAAGACCACCTAAAATGTAGGGAAACGCTTCTCGTGCTAATTCTGGATTAAAGACGGACCGCCATTCAATTTCAAAGAAGCTGTTCAATTCACGTCAACGAGCGTCGTCTTGATATCAGGCATTTTCGAGACGTCTTTGTTGGCGTAAAATGTCTTCGACAGTTTAGCAAGCGTTCCATCTTTCTTCATCTTGTCGATTTCAGCATTGATGTTCGACTGTAATTCTTTATTGTCTAAATCCATGATGAGTCCGACCTGGCTGGGATTATAAGCGATATCAGGATGAATCGTAATGTCAAAATCTTTAAAGAAATCGACAGCTAAACTTTGTAAATAATAATCGTTTAAGATGACATCTGTCCGTCCGTTGGAAACATCACGCAAATATTGATCATTCGTCGCATTATCATAGGTGACTTCTTTTGCACCGAATTTCTTAGCGACTTGCATATAGGTCGTCGTCGCTTCTCCCGCTGCTTTTTTGCCTTTTAAATCTTCGAGAGACTTGATGCCGGATAAATCACTTTTACGGACAATCGCCGTCCCGTACGTATATTTGTATGGTTTAGAGAAAGCAAACTTTCCTTTACGTTCATCGGTAATCGTAATATCATTGGCGGCTAAATCAACTTGACCGGTGTTTACACTCGTCAACATACCGTCAAAAGACATTTCTTTAAATGCCACCTTCAAATCAAGACGTTTAGCGATCTCTTTGACGACTTCGACATCAAAGCCGGTTAATTTATTACTTTTTTCTTCATGGAATGAAGTCGGATAAAGTGTACCAGCCGTTGCAACTGTCAAGGTTCCTTCTTTTTGAATCTTATCGTATGCGGTCATCTGTTTTTCTTCCTGACCACATGCACTAAGGACCAGGGCAGTTCCTGCAATCAAGAGGCCCGTCCATTTCACAGAGTTTTTCATCGTTTCCATTCTCCTTTTCCTTATAGACACTGATAATTTATTTTCTATTTAAAAGTACCATGGAAAATGGAATTGGCGCAAAAAAGAATAGCTTCTTGAAAAATATTTTATGCAAAAAAATTATTCACCCATATGTAAGCGTTATCATCAAGATGAGACGGTCTATCAAGGGATTTGAAGAACTAGATTTTAGAAATATACATAGTGGCGAATAAACATAAAAGAGTGTAAAGTGTATTTTAACAGAATATACAGAAAATTTAGAACGGTTAGGAGCGTGGTAATATGTCATTTCATCAAATGCCGCAACGGCAAGGACTATATGATCCGAGACAAGAACACGATGCGTGTGGAATCGGGGTTTATGCTCATCGGACGGGACGAGTAAGTCATGAAATCGTTCAAAACGCCTTGAAGATGTTGTGTCAGATGGAACATCGGGGGGGACAAGGGAGTGACGCCAAAACAGGCGATGGAGCCGGCGTCCTCACACAAATACCAGATCGTCTTTTCCGCCAAACGTTACGAAATATCAACTTGCCGCGCAGTGGGGACTACGGGGTGATGATGATGTTTTTGCCGCGGGAAGACCGCTTCCGTCAACGGTTGGAACGTGTTTTGGAATCGATCATCTTATCGGAAGGACAAGGGTTAATTGAGTGGCGAACGGTCCCGGTTACGAACACGGTGATCGGAGATAAAGCGCGTCAAACGGAACCCGTCATCCGGCAATGCTTTATTGAAGCCAAAAACGTCGAAGGATTAGCGTTCGAGCGGACACTGTTTTTGATTCGCCGACTGTTTGAGCGAGAAGCGGAGCAACTCGGTATCGAACAATACGTCTTAAGCAGCTCCAGCGAGACGATTGTCTATAAAGGACTGGTAACGACGGATCAGCTCGGTCTGTATTTTAATGATTTGCAGGATGAACGGTACCAGTCCGGTTTCGCGATCGTCCACTCGAGATTCAGTACGAACACTTTTCCGAGCTGGAAACGTGCCCATCCTAACCGTTATCTCATCCATAATGGAGAAATCAATACGTTACAAGGGAATGTCCGGGCAATGCGGAGTCGTGAAAACGGCTTGGCCAAGACGACATACGGCCGTCGGGCAAAAGATGTCTTACCGATTTTGGACGAGTCGGGCAGTGACTCCTCGATGCTTGATAATGCGTTCGAGTTTTTATATCTGTCTGGCTTGACACTGGCAGAAACAGCATTGATGCTCGTGCCGGAACCGTTTGAACATGCAGAGGTCCGACCGGCCAAACGGGCCTATTACGAATACCACAGCAGCATGATGGAACCATGGGATGGTCCGTCAGCGATTGTCTTCACGAACGGCAAACAGATTGGGGCGACACTCGACCGAAATGGTCTGCGACCGGCGCGGTATATGATGATGCGGGACGGTCACTTCATGTTATCTTCCGAATCCGGTGTCTTACCGGTAGCTGAGCACGATATCTTATTCAAGAAACGTCTTGTTCCGGGAGAGCTGCTACTTCTTGACTTTGCGTCCGGCCAATTGATTTCCGATGAAGAGGTCAAGCGTGAACTTGCGATGCGTCATCCGTATGCCGAGTGGTTGGCGGAAGAGATGATTTCATTACCGGCAGGCGTGAAAACGGAAGAGGTCTCGAATCTCGGAACGTTCCAGCGGTTGTTTGGTTACACACGGGAAGACATCGATCAGTATTTGATTCCGCTGGTGGAAGAGAAAAAAGATCCGTTAGGTGCGATGGGAACGGACATCCCGCTCGCTGTGTTAAGTGAACGGCCGCAATCTTTATTCCGGTATTTCAAACAGTTATTCGCACAGGTGACAAATCCGCCGATTGATGCGTTGCGGGAACAAATCGTCACGTCGACAATGACCTGGCTCGGTCAACAAGGAGAACTGTTGACACCGAACCGGCAAAATTGCCGTCGGATCCGTCTGAGCTCACCGGTTCTTACGCCAGCGGAAGCAGCGGCGTTAAAGCAGACGAAACTCGTCCACAAGACACTCTCGACGGTGTTTGACGGTCAGCTGGAGGAAGCGCTCGAATCGTTACTCGAGCAAGCTGTCCATGCCGTCCGGGGAGGCTGTGAACTGTTGATTCTTTCCGACCGGAATGTCCGGCCGGGTGCTGTCCCGATGCCGATTCTCCTCGTCACGAGTGCCGTTCACCATCATTTGATCCGGGAAGGTTTACGGACGAAAGTCAGTTTAATCATCGAAGGCGGCGAAGTCCGGGAAGTCCACCATTTTGCCGCCCTGATCGGATACGGAGCTGATGCCGTTCATCCTTACCTTGTCTATGCGACGTTACAGGATGCCGTTGTCGAAACGATGCCTGACTATGCGGAGCGATACCGGTCCGCAGTGACAGAGGGTGTGGTCAAAGTCATGTCGAAGATGGGCATTTCGACGGTCTTCAGTTACCGGGGCGCTCAAATTTTTGAGGCTGTCGGGATTTCCGAAGAAGTCATCAATCGGTACTTCACAGGAACCGTCTCGCAACTCGACGGTTTGACCTTGTCACTGATTGAACAGGAAGCGCTTCGTCAACATGAAGAAGGAATCAAACGGACACGCCTCGAGTCCGGCAGTGTCTTCCGCTATCGCCACGACGGGGAACATCATGCGTTCAATCCGGCAACGATTCATTTACTGCAACATGCTTGCCGAACCGGACGGTATGATTTGTTCAAAACCTATTCTTCCCGGATCCAGGAAGAACCGGCGACATTTTTGCGTCATCTGATGTCTTTCCGGGAAACGGCACCGATTTCACTTGCCGAAGTTGAACCGGTCAGTGAAATCGTCAAATATTTCAAGACGGGAGCGATGTCTTACGGTTCGCTGTCGAAAGAAGCGCACGAGACGTTAGCGATTGCGATGAACCGGTTGGGCGGTAAAAGTAACAGCGGTGAAGGCGGTGAAGAAGAGGACCGGTATCATTTGGATGAAAACGGGGATTCCCGGATGAGTCGGATCAAACAGATAGCATCTGGTCGATTCGGTGTCACGAGCGATTACCTCGTCCATGCCGACGAACTGCAAATCAAAGTGGCACAAGGAGCGAAGCCGGGGGAAGGCGGACAGCTGCCGGGTGAAAAAGTCTATCCGTGGATTGCGCGTGTCCGTGCCTCGACACCGGGCGTCGGATTGATTTCACCTCCACCGCACCATGATATTTATTCAATCGAAGATTTGGCGCAGTTGATTCATGACTTGAAACGCGCAAATGACCGGGCACGGATCAGTGTCAAACTGGTCGCAAAAGGCGGTGTCGGAACGATTGCTGCCGGCGTCGCCAAAGGATTGGCCGATGTCATCGTCATCAGCGGTCATGACGGGGGAACCGGTGCTTCACCGAAGACCAGCATTCAGCATACGGGATTACCGTGGGAGCTGGGCTTGGCCGAAACCCATCAGACGCTGGCTTTAAACGGTTTACGGGACCGTGTCGTTCTGGAAACGGACGGAAAGTTATTGACGGGACGCGATGTCGTCATCGCTGCGATGCTCGGTGCCAATGAATACGGCTTTGCGACGGCACCGTTAATTGCCGTCGGCTGCATCATGATGCGGGCCTGCCATCTCGATACATGTCCGGTCGGCGTTGCAACACAAGATCCGAAGCTTCGTGAGAAATTTACAGGGTCAGCGGATCATGTCGTTCACTTCATGGAATTTGTCGCCGAAGAAGTCCGCGAATATTTAGCGCAGCTCGGTGTGAGACGTTTAGCCGATTTAGTCGGCCGGACGGATCTGTTGCAAACATCGGACCGGTTAAAGACGCATTGGAAAGCAGCCAGTCTCGATTTATCCCGTCTGTTCGTCATGCCTGGATATTCGGCAGAAAATCGGCAGTATCAGGAGCATCGCGTCTCGGATTCCTTTGACGGACGGGAACTGGAAACTGTCATCACGGATGATTCCTTTACGGAACAACAAACCTTTGCCTTCCCGGTCACCAATACGGACCGGGCCATCGGGACGAATACCGGATCACGTTTGACACGGCTTTACGGCGCGATGGGGCTTCCGGCGGATCGGTTAACGCTGAATCTGACGGGTTCAGCCGGTCAAAGTCTTGGTGCGTATATCCCGCGTGGCATGACGTTAAATGTGTCGGGAGATGCCAACGATTATGTCGGCAAAGGACTATCCGGCGGCGTCATCGCCGTGCGTCCGCAGGCAAAATCCAGTTTCGTCTCCTCGGATCAGGTCATTATCGGGAACGTGGCACTGTACGGGGCAACGAGTGGAGAGCTTTACGTCAACGGTCAGGCCGGGGAACGATTCGCTGTCCGGAACAGCGGAGCGACGGCAGTCGTCGAAGGGATCGGAAATCATGGTCTCGAGTATATGACGGGCGGAAGTGTCGTCATTTTAGGTGATGTCGGACTGAACTTTGCCGCCGGAATGTCCGGCGGTGTCGCGTACGTCCTGCCAAAAGACGTCACCCGTTTTGAGGCCCGGATCAACCGAGAGCTTGTCGTAACCGGAGCTGTTTCCGACCCGGAAGAGGCCACCCGCTTAAAAACGTTCATCGAGCGGCATGTCGCCCGGACGAACAGTGAACAAGGTCATGCGATTTTAGCAAACTGGGATCATGTCCTCAGCTCGTTTATCCGTGTCATCCCGACAACCTATCAAGCTGTCACGACTTTGATGGCAGGCTACGCGCAACAGGGACACAATACAGAAGAAGCGATGTTGCTGGCATTTGAGACGCATATCGGTCGCGGAACAGGAGGGAAAAAATGAAGAGACGAGATCAATTCATGAACGTTCCTCGCCAGGCAGGCAAGGAACGTGACAGCAGGGAACGAGTTGGCGATTTTAATGAGTACAAAGAACGTTTTTCTGAAGCGGAAGCGTCGGAGCAGGCCAGCCGTTGCATGGATTGCGGGACACCGTTTTGCCATGTCGGTGAGACGTATGGACAAGTCAAAATCGGGTGTCCGGTCTACAATTTGATTCCGGAATGGAACGTGCTTGTCGAACAGGGAAATTTTCACGAAGCCCTGCAGCGGCTCCAAGAGACAAATAACTTCCCGGAATTCACAGGACGCGTCTGTCCCGCGCCGTGTGAAGGATCATGCACCCTCTCGATCAACGAACCTGCTGTCACAATCAAACAGATCGAACGGACCATCATCGATATCGGTTTTGAAAAAGGATGGGTCCAACCGCGTATTCCGTCGATCAGAAGTCAACACCGGATTGCAATCGTCGGTTCAGGGCCGGCCGGCTTAGCGGCAGCCGATCAATTGAACCAAGCGGGGCATCAAGTGACGGTGTTTGAACGGGAAGACCAAATTGGTGGATTATTGACGTACGGAATTCCGGCGATGAAACTTTCGAAAGACATCGTTGCCCGTCGTGTCCGCCTGCTCGAGACGGAAGGGATCACGTTCAAAACCGGTGTTACGATCGGTCTTGATTTATCACTGGATCAACTGGAAGCCGATTACGATGCGGTCATCCTCTGTGTCGGTGCAACTGAACCAAGAAAAATACCGGACGCTCCGAGTAGTGGTGTCGGATACGCGATGGATTATTTAACAAGCGTGACGCGGCAACTTTTGACAGGACAATCGTTAATCGACCTGCATGACACACGGGGGAAAGATGTCCTCGTCATCGGAGGCGGCGACACGGGAGCGGACTGTGTAGCGACGGCACTGCGGCAAGGCTGCCGCTCCGTCGTCCAGTTCGGGAAACACGAGATGCCGGGTCCGGAACGGGCACCGGACAACATGTGGCCGGATACACCGAACCTGTACAGCCTCGATTATGGTTATGAGGAAGCGCTCGTTCAATTCGGTCGTGATCCACGGGAATACTTGATTGCGATTGAGCGTTACACGACGGATGAAGCCGGACGTTTGACCGGCGTCTGGACGATTCATAATGAAAAAATCCGCCATGGCGATGGACGGGTTGAGTTTCAGAAGCTTCCCGGCACCGAAAAATATTATCCGGTCGATACGATGTTGATTGCAATCGGGTTCAGCGGTGTCGAGCAGGATGTTCTACGTCATCTACCGGTTGAGACACAGAACGGGAAGATTAAAACGCAGTCGTACGCGACCGGCCGACCGGGTGTATTTGCCGCCGGCGATGCCCGGCGCGGTCAGTCATTGATTGTTTGGGCCATCCGGGAAGGACGGGAAGTTGCTGAAAAAGTTGAGCAACACCTCCAGACCTTGCACCAGCAAACCGGTTGATCAGTAGTGAAATCAAAAAACGTTCGAGACTCCTCACCACACGGGGAGATTCGAACGTTTTTTGGTTTGTCATGAATGTTGGACAATGTTAAAAAAAGAAAATCGATAATCCAGTTTATCTTGTACCCATTTCGAAGCGCTTTCAGCTAGGATAAAAGAGAAGGAGTGATCAGGATGGATGCCATTACTATTATCTTTGTCTGTGACTCGGGGCTGGTCAGCAGTGTCATGGGAGCCAAAGTGTTGCGGAATCGATTACAAAAAGAGCAGCTTCATGTAACAGTCGAGACATGCCGGGCGAAAGAAACCCCGACAGAGACCAGGTTTCTAGTCGGTCCCCGGCAAATCGTATCCGATTTGCCGATCGATTCTACGTGCAAGGTATTTGCTGTCGATCATCTGTTGGCAGCGGCGTCCTATGATGATTTAATTAAGACCATTAGAAACGAGTTGATGCAATGTGACTGATTTTACGGCCCGCGAGCGGGAAATCCTATTTTATTTACTGACGAAATCAGAACCGGTTCAGATTCAGGAAATCGCAGAAGCACTCGAAACTTCGGAGCGGACGATTCAACGGGAACGCGAGCGGCTTGGACAAACGGTAGCGCCGTTTCAGTTAGAAATGAGTTACATCCGGGGAAGGGGCTTACAGTTGAGTGGCGATGAGGGACACAAACGGGAACTCCGTGAAGCATTGTTGTTATCGCATCGGCAGTTACCATCGGCGGAAGATCGGCAAGTCGAGCTTGCGTATCGCCTCTTACAAGAAGAAGGAATGATCAAACTGCAGGCTTTGGCACATGCCATGTACATCGCGCCAAGTACGATCAGTCAAGATTTAGAACAGGTTGATGAATGGTTTTGTCAGTATGCGCTGGAGTTAAAACGTAAAAAGGGATTAGGGGCGGAGGTCATCGGTGAAGAAATCGACAAGCGCCGCTTGCTGGTATCATTGATTTTCACCCAATGGGATGTCTTGTCCTTTTACCGATTTCTTCAGGGGCACGTCGATCAATTGCCTCATTTACTTCAAATCCACCAGAGGGAGTGGATTGAGGCAATTAACCAATCGTATGCCGTCATCGTTCCTTTGACGAAACAACAGGATATCAGTGACCGTCTCCTGATGCGGGCGGCACTGAGTTTAGCGGTGCAAGCAATCCGGATGGACCGGTTCCCGATGGTCTACGAACTGAAAGCGTATCCGCTCGAAATACTGCATCACGTCGATACGTTACAGCAACGGTTGCCGTATCCTTTATCGATTGCCGAGCGGCAATGGATTTCTGAGGAATTACGGAATTTCCAACAAGATCAGCTGGAGACCGGTGAAGAATTGGTCATTCGACTGCGTGTTAAACGACTCATCGAACAAGTTTCCTTATTGTACGGGGAAGCTTTTATGGAAGACCGGGCACTCGAACACGGTTTAGTCAGCCACATCATGTCATACACGAAACAAAACATCGTCAATCCGTCCTATGTCATCAAACAAATTGAACGGGAATATCCGCGTCTGTTTGATGCCGTCAAACAAGCAGCTGAATTCGTCTTCAACGATCAAACGTTTGCAGATTATGATTTGGCATTTTGGGTGATGCACTTTGGTGCCGTTTTAAGTAAACCATTGCCGAAAATCCCGTACCGTGTCCTGGTCGTCTGTTCAGCGGGACTGGGATCATCCAAATTATTGATGAACCGGTTGCGACAGGAGTTTACGGAATTGGAGCAGGTCGAAAGTTCGTCGCTCTTTGGCATCGGACGTCTACAGTTGAAAGATTATGACTTTGTGTTATCGACGGTGCCGTTACCGGATATCAGTCAACCGCATCTGCTCGTCAACCCGTTATTGCCCAAAGAAGAGGTTGAGCGAATCCGGAAGTTGCTCGTTTCCTTACCTAAATCCTTCCAAGCCGCTCCTCGACAGGAATCATCCGGCTGGCTGGATTTATCCAGATTGGAAGAATTGGTCAAGACGGCCCGTCAATTAAGTGACGCCTTTTCCATCGAAACGATTTCCGCACAAACGGAAGGATTGGAAGAAATCCTTCTTGAAATCAGCAACGGACTGGTCGATAAAAATGTCACCTCATCGGCGGTTCAGTTGTCAACGCAATTGTTACGCCGGCACGAGATGTCCGGACTCGGGATTCCCGGTACACGCCTGGCATTGTTTCACGGTCGCGACGATTCGATTCACCGGGGGGGATTTTTCATCTATGAGCTCGAACAACCGATTGAGCTGCTCGGGATGGATCAAGCAATTCAACCGGTCGAACGGATGTTAGTTTTGGCGGCACCGGAAGAAGCGACGGATCAGCTGTTGCAACTGCTCAGTTCGATTAGTGGCGCCATCATCGAAAATGATCTGCAAACCCATCAGTTTGAATACGGAGATATCCATCAGCTCCGGCAGATCTTGAACCGGACGTTCCGGAAAGTCATTGAACGGGAACTGCAGCCGGTCGAGCAACCGCTTGATTTTTCATTGTGACGGCAAATCAGGAGAACCATTCGTTGGTACGGATGGTTCTTTTGGTCTTGTCCAAGAAGGTTGCCAAAACGTGAACTAGGAAAGATTGAGTAAGCGTTTCCAGAGCGCATACAATAAGGGCATAGCAAAGCACTTATCCTACGATGCAAATGAAATGGAGGGTACACCAATGACAACAACACAAGCAGGAAAACGCGGATTGCGTGTCCAGGTTCAACGGTTCGGAAGTTTCCTCAGCGGAATGGTCATGCCGAACATCGGTGCGTTCATCGCCTGGGGAATCATTACGGCGTTATTCATTCCGACCGGGTGGGCACCGAATAAAAGTCTGGCAGAATTAGTCGGTCCGACGATCACGTATCTGTTACCGCTACTGATTGGTTTTACCGGCGGGAAGCTCATGCATGATGTAAGGGGAGGCGTCGTCGGAGCACTGGCGACGATGGGGGTCATCGTCGGAACAGAAATTCCGATGTTCCTCGGCGCAATGGTCATGGGACCACTCGGGGGATTCACAATCAAGAAATTTGATCAACTGATTGAAGGGAAAGTCAAACCGGGTCTTGAGATGCTCGTCAACAACTTCTCAGTCGGAATTATCGGCGGTTTGCTGATGATCGGTGGGTTTAAACTGTTTGGTCCATTAATGACAGGACTGGATGACATCATGGCAGCAGCAGTCGGAGCAATCGTTAGTGCACACCTGTTACCGCTCGCCAGTCTGTTCATCGAACCGGCTAAAATCTTGTTCCTCAACAATGCGATTAACCACGGGATTTTAAGTCCGCTCGGCTTGGATCAAGTCAGTGAAGCCGGAAAATCAGTTCTGTTTTTACTTGAAGCGAATCCGGGTCCAGGTCTCGGTTTGTTACTCGCCTATTCGGTCTTCGGTTCCGGAGCGGCGAAAAAGACGGCTCCAGGGGCGGCCTTCATCCAATTTATCGGCGGGATTCATGAAATTTACTTCCCGTATGTGTTGATGAAACCCGTACTCTTGCTCGCGATGATTGCCGGAGGAATGAGCGGTATCCTGACATTCGTCTTATTTGATGTCGGCCTTGTCGCACCCGCTTCACCCGGAAGTATCATAGCCGTCCTTGCGATGGCGTCGCGCGGTTCATACGTTGGCCTCGTTGCCGGCATCTTGATTTCCGCATCGGTAACGTTCGTCGTCTCGGCGGTCTTACTCAAAACGAGTAAAGCAAAAGAAACATCACTTGAAGAAGCGACAGCCAATGTCAGCGCGATGAAAGGCAAAAATTCGATTGCTTCATCGCTCGTCTCGGCTGAATCGGCAACTTCGTTAGCAGAAGTCGAACACATCATTTTTGCCTGTGATGCCGGAATGGGGTCAAGTGCGATGGGAGCATCCGTCTTACGTAACAAAATCAATAAAGCCGGATTGCCGATTAAAGTGACGAACACGTCAATCAGTCAACTCCCGAAAGACGCAGAGTTCATCATTACGCACCAGGATTTAACGCAACGGGCGAAGGAACAGGTACCGCAAGCCGAACACCGGTCCGTCGAAAACTTCTTGAATGCCGGTTACTATGATCAACTGGTCCATGAAATTGAAACGGCGCGTAATAAAATTTCTTAAAAAATAGATAGGAGTGAATGCATGATGGCAACAGCGATGAAATTAGAAAAAGAGATGGTGTTACTGAATCAACACTTTAGTTCAGACGAGGAAGCGATTGAAGCAGCCGGAGCATTACTTGTTAATCACGGGTATGTCCGTCCGAACTATATCGAATCGATGAAAACCCGTCACCGCTTATCGACGGTCTATATCGGTAACCACGTCGCGATTCCCCATGGTACGGAAGAGTCGAAAGGCGAAGTCCTGAAAACGGGATTATCGATTCTGCAAGTTCCGAACGGTGTGTCGTTCGGAACAGAACAGGCGAAGCTGATCATCGGGATCGCCGGCATCGGCGACGAACACCTGGAACTGCTGTCGCATATTGCCATCATCTGTTCGGATGAAGAGAATGTCGAACAGTTGGTCAAGGCGCAAACAGCCGAAGACATCATTCAATTGTTAACTGTGGAGGTGTAAGGCATGAAAGCCGTTCATTTTGGAGCAGGAAACATCGGTCGGGGATTCATCGGCTTACAATTGGTTAAATCCGGTTATGACGTCTGTTTCATTGACGTCAACGCCGAAGTCGTCGAAGCATTGCAGTCGCGCCGGGCATATACGGTTGGCTATGCGGCAGAAGAAGCGGCGGCAGAGGAGGTATCCAACGTGACTGCCTTGAATAGTCAAACTGAAGCCGAGCAGGTGATGGAAGCAATCGCTACAGCCGATGTTGTGACGACGGCAGTCGGTCCAACGTTGCTCGCAAGAATCGCGCCGTTACTGGCAGAGGGAATCAAACGGCGGACGACAATGAAAAACGTATATGTCATCGCGTGTGAAAACATGATTGAGGGGTCCAGTCACTTGCAGCAAGAAGTGATGCAACATCTGGATACGATGCCGCCGGGCGTCTTTTTCCCGAATGCCGCCGTCGACCGGATCGTTCCATTACAACATCATGAAGATCCGTTATATGTCGAAGTCGAACCGTTTTTCGAATGGGTCATTGAGACGAAAGACTTACCAGACGGGTATCCGACGTTTGAAGGGGTAACGTACGTCACGGACATTACACCATTCATCGAACGAAAGTTATTCACCGTTAACACCGGACACGCGATTGCCTCATACCTCGGTGCGTTATTTGGAAAAGAGACGATTGCTGAAAGTCTGCAGGACGTCCGTGTCCGACGCGGTGTCCAGACCGCTTTGTATGAGACCGGTTGGCTGTTGCTTGAAAAATACGGCTTTGATCCAAAAGATCACAGTGCGTACATCCAAAAAAATATTAAACGATTTGAAAATCCGCGGATTCATGATGAAATCGTCCGCGTCGCCCGTTCGCCGATTCGTAAACTCGGACCACGCGACCGCCTGGTCAAACCGGCCCGTGAATTAATGGATCGCGGAATCGAAGCGAATGGATTGGCCTTAGGGATTGCAGCCGCCTTAACCTATTCCGATCCAAATGATTCAGAATCTTCTGAATTAAATACCTTTATTGAACAAAATGGCATCCGAAAAACCGTCGCGACTTATCTGGGACTGGAAGCAGACGAACGTCTTAGTCAACTGATCGTCAGTCAGTATGAACAGATGCACCCGATGAGTGATTCCATTGCCTAATTCCGTTTGACTTGAACCAGTTCCGGTGTTTACCAGAGACTGGTTTTTTTGTCTTTAACTAAATTTAGCGAGAATTCTCCCACCTCTAAGCGTCTCAGGGCGAAGCCCAGCATAGGTGGGAGATGAATCGCCCTGTTTTTCAAGACTGAGATTGTTTGATAAAATCAGTGTAACGAATCAAAAGGAAAGGTGTGATTGCGTTGCTGAAGGCGTACAAGTTTCGACTCTATCCGACGAAACCACAACAAGAATATTTCGTGAAGACGTTGGATGTGCGAGAGTGGACATGCACTTGCGGTGCGCATCATGATCGAGATATCAACGCAAGTATCAACTTGTTGCTGTTAGCAGACTGAAAACCCTTCAGGGTGGGAACCACCCGATGAGATTGGTCAATAATCGTAGCTCGTAAAAGTACGGTCTTCCCAAGAAGCTCCCACTTCAATTTGCGAAGCAAATAAGTGGTGAGTAATTCACGTCCAATTGTTTTAGGACAAGCATTATAGTTTTCTAATTTCCAAATCATTAACATAAATCAATCGTCTTGTGTATAACAGATTTAGAATATTCGTTATCGAATATTTTTTGTGGTTATTGCGATGTACGCTATAGAAACGGAACTATTCTCCGATCCGATTCTTAGTTAAGAGAAGGTGGCATTATGCAAAATTATAAAGTGAACGTATATATGGTAAAAGGAGCACGATTAAAAACCAATCATTCATTGACAGCTAAACACTTGATTTATACAAGTCAATTTTCATCGCACACACCGGTTGAACTGCTTCATCAATTGCTGTTAAATCGTCTGACACTCGAGCAGGAAGAGAATCATCACTTGATGTATACCCTCGAAGTCAACACGGTCGTTGACCAATACGTCATCGATGTCCGTCTTTCTTCTGAAGTAGACGTGTCGGAAACGATGGAACGTGGACTGATTGAACTGATTGAACGAGAAGAGGTGAGACATATTCAAGCGCTCGAAATCGGGAAGCCGGACTATGCCGAATTTGCTCATTTGGTTTTGCATGTCAAACCGGGAGCACTTCGTGTCGATCAAGAGAAAATGCAGCGTGTGTTCGACGGATCTGGTGTCAACGGTCAAATCATTTTACAAAAAGAGCGGATCGACAGCCGGGAACCGTGTCACTCGATTCAATTGTTAATCGGCGGGATGGAAAAAAGTTTATACAGTCTATCGCATTATCAACTAGATCCGCTGTTCCGGAAATACGGCTTAGTCATCCAGTCCTTAAATCTGTTACCGTTTGATCTGTTTTTGATTCGTGATAAAGTGGCGATGTTATCGTCTGCTGACGCCACTCGGCTATGGATTGATGACATTACGACTTCCAAAAACGGCAGAAGCCATCAAATCTGCTTTAAGGACGGTCAAGAATTCATGACGGTCATCTGTGATTTACACGGTTCGATCCGCTCGTATAAATGTTCTTGAGAGGGTCTTTGACGTTTAACATGGTTTCATTTCGGTTAAATCCTTTAGAGAAGAAGCTGAAGCTAAAGAATTGGAGATGAAGGCTATGTTATCAGAAAAGCAAATTGAGACATTCAAAACACGTTTGTTAAAAGAAAAAGATAAAACGGAGACAAATATCGAAAATCGTGAAGTTGATTACGACACAGGGGAACTGTCGAGCTACGATAACCATCCGGGCGATTCAGGAGACGAACTCTTTTTACGGGAACGGGATCAAGCGATGACGGATATGCAGGAAGAGATGTTATCAGACGTTGATGTCGCTTTAAAAGCAATCGAAGATGGTACGTACGGTATCTGTAAAATCTGTGGAAAAGACATCGAAATCGAACGTCTTGATATCATTCCGGAAACGTTGTTATGCATTGAAGACGCTAAAAAAGAAGAAGAAAAAATCGGGAACGATCCGGCATCCCGTCCGAGTGAAGAAGCGGTACTTGATCCGTCCGTCACGGCAACCGGAAAAGATATCGACGGGGCAACCGACGGATTCAGTAAGGTCGGTGAGTTCGGTAACTCAGACACACCTTCTGACAAAGAGGATGGTATTGACCCGACACGCTAAGTTAAACGAGCAACACGTCCATCCATTTTAGGAGGACGTGTTTTTTTTATAAAAATTTCTGAATAAAAAATATCGGAAAATTTTGACTTTTATCAAACATTTGGTACGATAGAAACGAGAAGACGTTTCGATAGGGGTAAAATGAAAGCGTATACATGGGATACCTTCTCGTCGTTTGACCATTTTATTTGAGGGAGGAACAATCAGATGATTTATGAGATTCCAAACACGCAAGGGTCGAAGGTACAGTACAAGGATCGTTATGAAAATTTCATTAATGGCAAGTGGATGGCACCGGTCGGTGGAGAATATTTTGATAACGTGACGCCGATTACGGGGAAAGTATTATGTCAAGTAGCCCGTTCAGGGAAAGAAGATGTCGAATTGGCACTGGATGCGGCACATGCGGCAAAAGATGCCTGGGGCAAGACGTCAGTCGCAGAACGGTCAAACATCTTAAATAAAATTGCGAATCGGATGGAAGAAAATCTTGAAATGCTCGCCTATGCAGAAACGCTTGAAAACGGCAAAGCTGTACGCGAGACACTGAATGCCGACCTTCCGCTCGCTATCGATCACTTCCGGTACTTTGCAGGGGTCATCCGGGCGCAAGAAGGTTCAATCGGGGAACTCGACAACGATACAGTCGCCTATCATTTCCATGAGCCGCTTGGAGTCGTCGGTCAAATCATCCCGTGGAACTTCCCGATTTTAATGGCTGTCTGGAAACTGGCACCGGCACTCGCGGCAGGAAACTGTGTCGTCTTGAAACCAGCGGAGCAAACACCGGCAAGTATTCTGTTGCTGACGGAACTGATTGAAGACTTATTACCTCCAGGTGTCTTGAACATCGTCAACGGTTTCGGACTGGAAGCCGGAAAACCGCTCGCCTCAAGCAAACGGATTGCGAAGATTGCCTTCACGGGTGAGACGACGACAGGACGACTCATCATGCAGTATGCGTCGCAAAACATTATTCCGGTCACACTCGAGCTCGGCGGGAAATCCCCAAACATTTTCTTTGCTGATATCATGGATGCCGATGATGCCTTCTTCGATAAAGCGATTGAAGGGTTATTGATGTTTGCCTTGAATCAAGGGGAAGTCTGTACATGTCCATCGCGTGCCTTGATTGACGAATCGATCTACGAACCATTCATGGAACGTGTACTGGAGCGGGTCAAAGCAATCAAACTCGGCAATCCGCTTGATGCTGATGTCATGATGGGTGCCCAGGCGTCGAGTGAACAAATGGAAAAAATTCTGTCGTATCTTGAAATTGGAAAATCTGAAGGGGCCGAATGCCTGATTGGCGGCGAACGGAACCATCTTGACGGCGATTTGGCGGATGGTTATTACATTCAACCGACAATTTTTAAAGGACACAACAAGATGCGGATTTTCCAAGAAGAGATTTTTGGTCCTGTTCTATCGGTCACAACGTTTAAAACAGAAGAAGAAGCGTTGCAAATCGCTAATGACACACTGTACGGCTTAGGTGCCGGTGTCTGGACGCGTGACATGAACCGGGCATACCGCTTCGGACGAGCGATTGAAGCAGGACGCGTCTGGACAAACTGTTACCACCAGTACCCGGCACACGCCGCGTTCGGCGGTTACAAAATGTCGGGAATCGGCCGTGAAAACCATAAAATGATGCTCAACCATTACCAGCGGACAAAAAACCTTCTCGTCAGTTACAGCCCGGATAAACTTGGTTTCTTCTAATCGAAGAAAGGATGTGGCGACATGGTCGAACGTGTACTTGCGACCGATGCCGGCTTGGAATTGATTGAACGGTTGAAAGCGAAACACGGACCGTTGATGTTTCATCAATCGGGTGGATGCTGTGACGGCAGTTCCCCGATGTGTTTTGCGGAAGGCGATTTATTTTTAGGCGACCAAGATTTATTGATCGGTACAATCGGTGGCTGTCCTTTTTATATCCATGAGGATCAATATGCCTACTGGAAACATACGCAACTGATCATTGATGTCGTTGATGGTCGAGGCGGAATGTTTTCCTTGGAAGGTGTCGAGGGCAAACGATTTTTGACACGTTCTCGCGCGTTTACGTCCGAAGAATATGCGGAGCTCACAGCTACTGCCAAACCATAGAACAATCAAAAGAAGACACCTCGCCCGAGTATTTAAGTGCTTGCGACTTAGATACACAGGGTGGAAGGTGTTTTTTTTGTGGCATCACGTTATAATTAAAAGATATTTTACAAAAAGAGGAGGACGAAACATGGCGACTTTTCAAGAGTTGACGTCCATTGAAGCCGTGAGGGATTTTTATCTCGGACAGCGGGCGAGTTTTATTTATGTTTCGAGTCCGGGCTGCGGTGTCTGCGCTTCGTTGTTTCCGCAGATTGAGCCGATATTAGCAAGTCATCCCGAATTTCGGTCGGGACATGTCGATTTAGGAAGCGTTCCGGAAATTGCCGGAGAATTTTCCGTGTTTACTGCTCCGGCTTTGCTGTTTTTTGTGAACGGGAAAGAAATTCACCGGGAAGTACGAATCGTTCCAATTGAACCGTTTACTAAAAAAGTCGAACAGCTCAGCCGATTGGTGGCATCGCTCGATTAACAATATCACATCGTCAGGAGGAAACAGACATGCGTTATCCTTATTTAGGTTGGACCGGACAAACAATCGGTGTGACGGCTCCGTCTTCCGGATTACCGGAAGAACTGCATCCGATGATTGAAGAGGCGACGAATCGATTACGGGATCGACAAATGACTGTTCAAGTCGGACAAACCGTTTGGACACAACAGCAGGCAGCAAGTGCGCCGGCTCAAACGCGGGCGGACGAGCTGAATGCAATGCTGCAAAATCCGGAAATTGATGCAATCATTCCACCGTTTGGAGGGGAACGGGCGATTGATGTGTTACCATTCCTGGATTTCGAACGAATTCCGGCAAAGTGGTTGCTCGGGTATTCGGATATCAGTACATTACTGTTTGCGATTACGGTCAAGACCGGCATTGCGACGGCGCACGGACCAAACTTCGTCGACATGCGCAGTGAAGAATGGGATGAAACGACGACAGCTTGGCGACGAGTTCTCGCGACGCCTGCCGGAGCGACCGTGACACAGTGGACATCTGATTTGTATCAGACGAATTGGAATCATGCGGAACGGCCCGAACGTTACATGTACCACCTCGACGCGGCAACAGAGTGGAAAACAATCGATTCGGTCCAAAAACAGGTATCCGGCCGGTTGCTTGGAGGATGTCTTGAAACGATTCGTCATCTCATCGGAACGCCGTACGGAGATGTGGTCACGTTTCAGACGGATCAGCTGAATGAAGAACCGATTCTTTGGTACTTTGAAGTATCGGAAGCGAGTGCCACCGACGTTCACCGTTCGCTGATGCAGATGTACCTTGCGGGGTGGTTCGAGCGGGCATCGGGCATCGTGTTCGGACGAACAGCCGGCGGGCGGACGGTTGAGGAGTATACCATCCTCGACGTGTATGAAACGTTTAAAGAACTGTTGGACATTCCGTTATTTTACGATCTCGATATCGGTCACCAACCGCCGCAAATGACACTCGTCAACGGAGCATCAGCTACCATCACGATTCAAGGAAAAGATTCTAGATTAGACATGACATTCCAGTAATCTAGAAGAGGAGGACAGATATGGCGAGTCGGAAATTTCAATCGTTAGCAGCGTACAAGCGGGTGCACATCAATCCGGAAACACGGCGGATGACCCTGCCTGAACCGTTTTATGATGCGTTACAGGTAAAAGATGAACTGATGTTAGCACAGGTTGGTCAAGTGCTGATTATTCGTAACCCACAGGAAATAGTCACGACGGAAACGGATTTGCTGTCGGACATCGTCGAAGAAGGATTTACGGGACAAGAATTGGTTCAGGAATTTGCTTACCGAAAGGCACAACACGAACATCGTCTGCGGCAACAAATTTTACAAGAAGAGGATGCCGAGTCTTCGGCACAACTACAAATTGATCTTTAAGAGCAGATGAGGAGTGGGAGCAATGCGAACACGAACGAAAATCGGTTTAGGTGTAATCGGTTCCGGGATGCTTGCAGCGAGTTATTACTTTTATGAAATGGCGATCGCGACCAATCCGAAACCCTTTTTATCCAACAACCGTGATTTGAGTGACGAGATGGTCCGTCTGATGCAGCCGGGGCAGACGTGGATTAAAGAACAGCCGCTGGAACTGATTGAAGTCAAGGCGCATGACGGATTAACGTTACGCGGGCATTACTTACCACCGCTTGTTCCATCGAATCGGGTCGTCATTTTAGTTCATGGATACGGCGGTGTCGGAACAGACTTAGCCGGATTTGCGTATCTGTATCATCAAGCCGGTTTCCATGTCATGATGCCGGATAACCGCGGACACGGAAAAAGTGACGGGAACTATATTGGATTTGGTTGGCATGACCGGGAAGATTGTCTCCGGTGGACCGAATATCTGGTAGCTCGTCTTGGCCAGGAAAGTGCAATCTTTTTGCACGGGGTCTCGATGGGAGGAGCAACCGTTCTGATGACCAGTGGAGAACTATTGCCGCCGCAAATCAAAGGTATCATTTCCGATTGTGCCTACACGTCGGTTAATGCGGTCCTTGCCTATCAAATGAAACGGATGTACCGTCTGCCGCATTTCCCATTCCTGACGATGACAAGTATTTTGACGAAATTAAAAGCCGGTTATTTTTTCAGTGAAGCCTCGGCACTTAAGCAAGTAAAACGAGCGACGGTTCCGATTCTGTTTTTACACGGCGGAGCCGATACGTTTGTTCCGACCTCGATGGTCTATGAATTGTATCAAGCCTGTCCGACAGAAAAAGAATTGGTGGTCATTCCGAATGCAGCGCATGCGATGGCTTATTTCGAGGATCCGGACACATACGACACGGTCGTGGAACGATTCGTCCGGCGGATTTTAGACGAACCGACAGAAAAGGTGTAAAAAAATGCATGAAACCGTTGACACGAAAAAAACTATTTAGTATTCTAATAACATAAATAGAAGTCGTCGTGGCGGAACTGGTAGACGCGCTAGACTCAGAATCTAGTGGTGGCAACACCGTGGAGGTTCAAGTCCTCTCGGCGGCATTTTAAGATGAAAACAGGAGTACTCTTCGCCAGAAGAGTGCTCCTGTTTTTTTATTTCGAAAAATTTTGATTCATGCCCTTAACAAGTTTGTTCGTAAAATTTGAATTTTTCTGATAAAATATGTGTTAAGGAAAAGTTTTTGAGGAAAATACATGAAAGAAGGCCTTTGTCTTCAGGAGAGGAGTAACAACATGAAAAAGCATTTATCGGTATTATTTTTATTGCTCAGCTGTCTCGTGGTATTAAGCGCATGTAGTATCGGTTCACAGGACGAGGTCTCGAAAGACAAGACGTACAAGGTTGGAATCGATGTTACGTATCCGCCGTTCGAATATAAAGACGGGGACACGTACAAGGGAATCGATATCGACCTCATCAAAGCGATTGCAAAGGATCAAGGATTTAAAATCAAGTTTGAAGCGATGGATTTCAGCGGAATCATTCCCGCTCTTCAAGCGAATCAACTGGATGTAGCGATTGCCGGAATGAGTATCACACCGGAACGGAAAAAAGTCGTGACCTTCTCTGATCCTTACTTTGAAGCCGGATTGATCCTGGTCGTCAAAGAAGATGAAAACAAAATCAAATCAGTCGATGATTTGAAAGGCAAGAAAGTTGCGGTTAAAAAGGGAACTACAGGTGCAAAATATGCGACGGACAATGCAGATAAACTAGGCATTACAGTTACTCAATTCAATGACAGTCCAGCGATGTTCCAAGAAGTCAAAAACGGAAACGCGGCGGCATTGATTGAAGATTATCCGGTCATCTCGTATGCCAACAAACAACAAAATCTTGGTCTGAAACTCGTCGGAGACCGTTTGAATGGTGATAATTACGGAATTGCCGTCCTCAAGGGTGAAAACGAAGAGTTGATGAAAAAAATCAACAAAGGACTCGCAAACCTGAAAGAAAACGGGGAGTACGACAAAATCGTCGATACGTATTTGAAATAAGCCATTTGAACGAATGACAAGGGAGTTGAGTCACTGATGGAAGTCGCAAAAACGGCGTTTCCGTTTTTTCTGGAAGGGTTACAGATCACCCTCTATATCTTTATCATCGCGGTCATCGTCGGATTTTTAATCGGCTTGATCGTCGCCTTGATGCGTTTATCACCACTTAAGATTTTAAACGGGATTGCCATCGTCTACATCGATGTCATCCGGGGAACGCCCTTTATCGTCCAATTGTTCTTCATTTATTTTGGACTCAATTCGCTTGAGTGGCTGTCGATGGACCGGATGTATGCCGGAATCCTGACAGTTGCGATCAACGCCGGAGCATATTTCGCCGAGATTATCCGGGCCGGGATTCAATCGATTGATAAAGGGCAGACAGAAGCGGCGCGCTCTCTCGGTATGACAGGACGTCAAACGATGACGCAAATCGTTTTACCGCAAGCCTTCCGCCGGATGTTGCCGACGATTACGAACCAATCGATCATCAGTTTAAAAGATACGTCGTTGCTATCGATCATCGGGATCGCGGATTTGACGCAACAGGGACAAGTGCAACAAGCAACGACATTTGAACCGTTCATCGTTTGGACAGTTGTCGGTCTGATGTACTTCGTCGTCATCTATCTCCTTTCATTGTTAGGGAAATTCTTGGAACGGAGGTTTACACTGCGATGAGTATCATTGAAGTAAAACAATTGAAAAAGTCATTTGGTTCAAATGAAGTGTTAAAGGATATTTCGGTTGAGATTCAAGAAAAAGAAGTCGTTTGTGTCATCGGACCTTCAGGATCCGGAAAAAGTACGTTTCTCCGCTGTTTAAACCGGCTCGAAGATATTACAGGAGGGATCGTGATTGTTGATACACACGACATTACGGATCCGAAAGTCGATATCAATAAAGTACGGGAAGAAGTCGGGATGGTGTTTCAGCATTTCAACTTGTTTCCCCACAAGACAGTGCTTGAGAACGTCACACTTGCACCGATGAAAGTCCGGAAAACGGACAAAACGCAAGCGAAACAGCGGGCTTTCGAATTGCTGGATAAAGTCGGATTACGGGAAAAAGCCGATAATTATCCGGGAGAACTGTCCGGTGGTCAAAAACAACGGGTCGCCATTGCCCGTGCTCTGGCCATGAATCCGAAAATCATGTTGTTCGACGAACCGACTTCGGCACTCGATCCAGAGATGGTCGGCGATGTTCTTGCCGTCATGAAGCAATTGGCACTCGAAGGGATGACGATGATTGTTGTTACGCACGAGATGGGATTTGCCCGTGAGGTCGGGGATCGGGTTCTTTTCATGGACGGTGGTTTCATCGTCGAAGAAAACATTCCGAGTTTATTGTTTGATTCTCCGCAACACGAACGGACGCAGTCATTTTTAAGTAAAGTGTTATAAATGATGAAATGAAGCAGGAATGACCTTCAGGGAGGTCATTCCTGCTCTTTTTTTGATGGAAACGCCTGTTTTTGCTTAGAGACGTTTCAATCATAAAGAACACAGGGTACAGTCATAAGAAAAACTTATACATTTGTGACTGAGAAATTGGGAATTCGAAACGCACTGACCTAAAAGAAGTAGTAATATAATAACTAAGGCAAACACTTTTGACATACAGGCCTTCGTTAAGGGTTATGTTCGGATGAAATGTCAGGAACATGACGATTACCGAATTTTTATGTCATATGATTTGAAAGCGCTAACAGGTAGAGAGCTGGAAACGTACTGATACAGTACAGGAGTGAAACGAATGAAACGGGGGGAACCGTACATGGCAAGCCAGGACCAACAAGCATTTTATGGACCGAACCTTGGGTACATCATTGAATTGTATGAACGTTTTTTAGAAGATGCTTCTTCAGTTGATGAAGAAACACGGACATATTTTGAACAGAATGGTGCTCCGGTTTCAGAACGTGAAACGAAGCAACCGGTCGAAACGGGAGATTTCGAAAAGTATTTGGCCGCGAGTCGTTTAGCTGATCAGATTCGGGCGAAAGGTCATCTGGTGGCTGATATTTATCCGCTCAAAGATCATCCACGGGAAACAGAACTGCTCGAGCTCCGTCAATTCGGATTGACGGAAGCCGATCTACGCGCCATGCCTGTCACACTCGTTTGTCCAGAACCACCGGCTCATCTTCAAGATGCTTTTGAAGGAATCGAGCACTTAAAGGCTCAGTATACAGGGGCGGCAGCGGTTGAATTTCAGCATGTCGATGACTTGGATGAAAAGAAATGGTTGCGGCAAAAGATTGAACAAGGGGCGTTGACAGCTAAGCTGACAATCGATCAAAAAAAGCAATTGTTCAAACGTTTAGCGGAAACCGAATTATTTGAGAAATATTTGCACAAAACGTATGTCGGACAAAAACGTTTTTCAATCGAAGGACTCGATGCGATGGTTCCGCTACTCGACACGATTGTTGGACATCTGATTGCCAACGGATCGGAAACGATTAACATCGGAATGGCGCACCGGGGAAGACTGAATGTCTTAGCGCACGTTTTAGGAAAACCATATGAAATGATTTTTGCAGAGTTCCAACATGCGCCGAACCATGATTTGGTTCCTTCAGAAGGATCAATCGGGATCACGTACGGTTGGACGGGAGATGTCAAGTATCACCTCGGATTAAACCGGAAGATGGAGCAACAATCGAGCAACGTTCGAATGACGCTTGCGAACAATCCGTCTCACCTTGAATTCGTCGATCCAGTCGTCGAAGGCTTTACACGGGCTGCGCAAGACGATCGCTCACAAAAAGGAGCACCTCGTCAGGAACAGGGAAAAGCGGCTGCCATTCTTATTCACGGTGATGCTGCGTTCCCGGGACAGGGCATTGTTGCTGAAACGCTCAATTTAGCTAACTTAAAAGGATACAATACAGGCGGAACGATTCATATCATTGCCAACAATACGATTGGTTTTACGACAGAACCGACTGATTCCCGTTCAACACGCTATTCGAGTGATTTGGCAAAAGGTTACGAGATTCCTGTTTTCCACGTCAATGCGGATGAACCGGAAAGTTGTCTGGCCGTAGCACTCCTTGCCAGCGAATACCGGGCAACATTCAACAAGGACGTTTTGATTGACTTGATCGGGTACCGTCGATTCGGACATAACGAGATGGATGAGCCGATGAATACGAATCCCGTTCTCTACGATTTAATCCATAAACATGATTCAGCACGCGTTCTGTATGCCAAGCAACTGGTCGAACAGGGCGATGTCGCAAAAGAAGATGTGACGAAGATTGAATCTGACATCAATGAGATGATGAAAGCGGCACGGGAGAAAGTCCCGAATGTGGAAAAAGAATACGGCGGAGTCATGCCGGATGTCGTCTTCAAAGGAGTCCCGCACATCGAGACGGGAGTTGCGGTCGAGAAATTGACGGACTATAACGAGCAACTCCTCGAGTGGCCGAGTGGATTTAACGTTTTCCATAAACTTGAGAAAGTCCTGAAACGCCGTACGGACGCCTTAACGACGAAAAACGGCATCGACTGGGGTCATGCTGAAACATTGGCATTTGCTTCAATTCTTTCCGATGGCACACCGATTCGATTAAGTGGTCAGGATTCGGAACGGGGAACATTTGCCCAACGAAATATTAATCTGAATGACGTGAAGACCGGTAAATCGTTTTCACCGATGCACAGCTTGAAGTCAGCAACAGCATCGTTTGCTGTCTACAACAGTCCATTATCGGAAGCAGGCGTTCTCGGATTCGAATACGGCTATAACGTCTTTGCGCCGGAAACACTTGTTTTATGGGAAGCTCAGTACGGTGACTTCGCAAACTCCGGTCAAGTCATCTTTGATCAGTTCATCTCGGCAAGCCGTGCAAAATGGGGGCAGACGTCCGGACTTGTCATGCTGTTACCACATGGATACGAAGGACAAGGGCCGGAGCACTCAAGTGGCCGTTTGGAGCGGTTCTTGACGTTATCGGGCGAAAAGAACTGGACAGTTGCCAATGTTTCAAGTGCGGCACAGTACTTCCATCTGCTTCGCCGTCAAGCCGCGATTCTTGGAAAAGAAGAAGTACGTCCGCTAGTCGTCATGACACCGAAAAGTTTACTCCGCCATCCACTCGCGACGTCCGATTTATCTGAACTGACAGACGGTTCTTTCAAACGGCTTGTCGAGCAGGAGGGGTTGGGACAAACACCGGAACAAGTTGAGCGGATTGTCTTCTGCAGCGGAAAGGTTGCAATTGACTTGGCAGAAGCCGTCTCGAAATCAGACGATGATTTCAACTGGTTGCACATCGTACGGATTGAAGAAATTTATCCGTTCCCGGCCAAACAGTTAAACGCGTTGTTGGAACGATATCCGAATGTCAGTGAATTTGTCTGGGTTCAGGAAGAACCGAAAAACATGGGAGCCTGGACATACATCGAGCCGCGTCTTGAATCGGTTGCCATCAACGGAATTACAACCGTCCGTTACATCGGTCGTCGTCGACGTTCGAGTACAGCGGAAGGTGATCCGACGGGGCACAAAGTTGAACAGGCGCGAATCCTGACAGAAGCCTTGACACGAACGACAGTCGATCAACCAAGCACATCAGCTACTTCCGAAACAAATGTCTAATCTGAAATCAAGTGGGGTCAAACACGAAAAGTCTTAGGGGGACGAATTAACATGGAAATCAAAGTGCCAGAACTTGCAGAATCGATTACGGAAGGTACGGTCGCATCGTGGTTAAAACAGCCCGGCGATCAGGTAGAAAAAGGGGAAGCCATCGTCGAACTGGAGACAGATAAAGTCAATATCGAAGTACCGTCTGACGAAGCTGGAATCCTGTCTGAAGTAATGGCTGCCGAAGGGGATACAGTCCGCGTCGGAGAAACGATTGCTATCATTACAGCAGGTGGGGAATCGGCACAACCGACAGAAGCAGCTCCAGCACCTGAATCAAAAGAAACACCTGTTGCCGAAGAACCGAAAAAAGAACAACCGGCAGCCGTCGCAGCAACAGAGGCGACGTCACACGCCGATCGTCCAATCGCTTCACCGGCTGCCCGGAAAATGGCACGTGAAAAAGGAATTGATTTAGCACAAGTCGCGACACAAGATCCACTCGGTCGCATTCGTGTGCAGGATGTTGCGACATTTGAAGTCGCACCACGCGAACAGGCACAAGCACCACAAGCTCCGGCGCCGCAAGCCGCACCGCCTGCTGCTGCCCCTGGCAAACCGGAAGAACGGATTAAAATGTCGCGCCGCCGTAAAACAATTGCCAATCGCTTAGTCGAAGTGCAACAAACAGCGGCAATGTTGACGACGTTCAATGAAATCGATATGTCTGCCGTCATGTCCTTACGGAAACGCCGTCAGGAAAAATTCGTCAAGGACAATGAAGTCAAACTCGGTTTCATGTCGTTCTTCACGAAAGCAGCCGTTGCCGCCTTGAAAAAAATGCCGTATTTGAATGCTGAAATTCAAGGGGACGAAATCGTACTCAAGAAATTCTACGATATCGGAATTGCGGTTTCCGCACCGGACGGTTTGGTTGTACCGGTCGTCCGTGACGCTGATAAAAAGAACTTTGGCGAAATTGAAAAAGATATCATCAATTTGGCGGTCAAAGCCCGGGACAACAAACTCGGCTTATCGGATTTGACAGGCGGAACATTTACGATCACAAACGGCGGAACGTTTGGTTCATTGATGTCGACACCAATCCTGAACGGACCGCAAGTCGCGATTCTCGGGATGCATGCGATTAACCTGCGTCCGATTGCCATCGACGCTGAGCGGATGGAAAACCGTCCGATGATGTATGTCGCACTTTCCTATGATCACCGGATTGTTGACGGGAAAGAAGCCGTCACGTTCCTGAAGCACATTAAAGACTTGCTGGAAGATCCGGAATCATTGATCTTTGAAGCATAAGTCGATTTGAGAAAGAGGTGTTCTTCCTACGAGAGGGAGAACGCCTCTTTTCGTTTTTTCAGATAAGCTGGTGATCCGTTTGATTACAAGTCTGTCATCGATTCTAAAAACTTCTTCACCTTACCTATATGTTTCCTTCACAGTCGTCACGTAAGATTCAGTCTGTAAGTTACTTTTAAGGGGGAAATACAACATGATGAAACAGATTGGCGTTACCGTACTTACAGGAGCAATTGCCGCAACGAGTTTTGGGAGTATTGACGCTTCGGCACATGGCAAACATGATCTACTCGATCCAAATCGTGTCGTTAACATTGCCCACCGAGGTGCTTCCGGGTATGCACCGGAACATACGATGACAGCGTATCAACTAAGCCATAAAAAATTAAAAGCCGACTACATCGAAATCGATTTGCAGATGACGAAGGACGGTCAATTGATTGCGATGCACGATGAGACGGTCGATCGGACGACGAACGGAACCGGTGCCGTCAAAGACAAGACATTAGCTGAAATCAAACGCCTCGATGCGGGAAGCTGGTTCAATACAGCGAATCCTGATTATGCGAAGGCTGAATATAAGGGACTCCAAGTTCCGACACTTGATGAGATTTTTGATAAATATGGCAAACATGCGAACTATTATATTGAAACAAAATCACCTGAAGTTTACCCGGGAATGGAAGAAAAACTACTGAAAACATTAAAAGATCATGGTCTATCCAGCGAGCGTGTTAAACCGGGACAAGTCATGATTCAATCGTTCAGTCAAGCAAGTCTATTAAAAGTTAAAGCACTTGATGAAGGGTTTCCACTCGTCCAGCTGATGGAAGCATCAACAGTCCAATCACTCACGCCTGAGGCACTTGACGAAATTCAGACATACGCAGTCGGACTCGGACCCTCATTTAAAGGACTGACGCGCGAAAATACGGCAATGATTCGGGAACGTGGCCTGTTGCTTCATCCTTACACGGTGAACGAGAAAGTCGACATGGAACGGATGCTCGATTACGGCGTGACAGGAGTTTTTACGAACTATGCGGATCGCTTCAACGAAGTATTACATGACATGAAAAAGAAATGAATCGTTTAAAAGTCAGTTTCCTGTTCAGGAAATTGACTTTTTTTGTTCAGATGACATCTAAGTCTCTTTCCGTTACGTATACTGATAAAAGCACATCGTTTATGTTCGATTGGTATCGAACATGATACGATGTAACAACAGTGTTAAGTGGGATTTAAAACGGGTTCCATGAACAGGGAAGAGAGGAAAGACATGCGAATCACTCAATATACAGACTATGGACTTCGCGTTCTGATTTATTTAGGTCTTCACCGAGAAGAAGTCACACCGATGCCGGCGATTGCCAATCATTATGGGATATCTTCCAATCATTTGATGAAAGTGACACAACAATTGACGAAGCTTGGATACGTGGAATCGACACGCGGACGAACAGGCGGACTCCGGTTGATTCGCGATCCGGAGGAAATCAATATCGGAAAAGTCGTTCGTGAGATGGAGCCGATGGATATCGTCGAATGTTTTGCCGCAGATGGCCATTGTGTCATCGAACCTCAATGTCAACTCAAGGGGATTCTTGGTCGTGCGTTGCGCGCCTTCATCCGTGAACTGGAGCAACATACATTAGCCGAGCTACTCAAAAACCCATACGAACTGAATTTGTTATTTGCAAAAACGGATGCTAACCCTTCACGTTAAGTGAACGGTGGCATCCGTTTTTGTATGTGTGTCTAGTTAAGTTAAAAAGGAGTCAGCTCATTTTAATTTTGGACCGGGCCGTTTTTTAGGCGTTACATGTTCCGGGTTTTTGGCAAGGTCATCTTGAACAGATCCTTTCCATAGCGGAACATCACTGTAATACGCGGCGCGGGCAATTAAATGTCCGCCGATTGGTGCTGTAATCAAAACAAACAGGATTCCGAGCAAGACGCGGGAAGAGAAAAATCCATCTTCCACGACGAAATAGATGATGACGCCAATGAGGATGCTCATGACGCCGAGTGTCGCACTCTTAGAGGCGGCATGCGCGCGTGTGTAGAGGTCAGGTAACCGGATAAGGCCTAGTGCCGTCACAAGGCTGAAAAATGCCCCGATCAATGCAAAGGCAGCTACAAAATAATCACTGATTGCGGTCACGTTCGATGATCTCTCCTTTCTCGATGAATTTAGAGAAGGCGACGGTCCCGATGAAAGCTAATATCCCAATCAATAAAATGACTTCAAGATAGTCGCTTGTCCGAAGGATGATGGATACGAGACCGACGACGGAAATCAAGCTGATCCCGATCGAGTCGAGGGCGATGACCCGGTCAGCAACGGATGGTCCTTTGATGACCCGGTAAAATAAACCGAGCATGGACAGAAAGACGCCTCCTAAAGCGATGAATAGTAACGTCTCGAACATCAGCGGCTCACCTCCAAGATGGCTTTCTCAAAACTGTTGCGGATCGAGGCGACGGCATCATCCGCCTCGGGCATGTGCAGGGCATGAATGTACAACGTTTTGTTATCGTCCGAAATATCGACGACCAATGTACCCGGTGTCAACGTAATCAGCATCGATAGCAATGTAATTTGCCAATTGTGTTCGAGTTCGGTTTCATAGGCAAAGATACCGGGCTTAATATCAAGACGCGGTTTCAGGATGATGGACAGCACCTGAAGGTTCGCAACAACCAGTTCATATAAAAAACGAATGACAAGTCGGATCAAGGCGATGAACGGTCCGAGATAAAACCGGCTGCTGAACCCCCGCCGCATTGCGAACATCGCAATCAATCCTAGTAAATAACCGATGATGAACGATGACGCCGAGAAGGAGTTCGCAAGAAACATCCAGAGGAACGCAAGCAAGATATTGAGTAATAACTGAAATGGCATGGATTAATCCTCCTTCAGTACAGCTTGAATATAAATTGAGGGATCGACAAGTGGATCAACCGCCTGCGAGATGAACGGCCGGACCGCTTCCGTTCCGATACCGTACAAAACGGTAATCCCAACCAAAATAAGTGCCGGTGCGAGCAACTGCTTCATCAGGTGGCGTTTCGGTCCACTGTAGGTTTTCGGTGTTCCCCAGAATCCCCGGATGAAAATCTGCATTACGGAATAGAGCACGAGCAGACTTGAAATCAAGACGACGAACGGACCGACTAAATCCCCGGCTTCAAAACCACCCCGGACGATCAGCAGTTTTCCGATGAACCCGCTGAGTGGCGGAATTCCGGCGAGTGATAATGCAGCGATGAAATACGTCCACCCGAGTAAGGGATAGTCTTTGATCATTCCGCCCATGTCTTTTAGACGACTTGATCCGGCGATACCAATCATGACACCGATCAACAGGAACAAGGCCGCCTTGATCAACATGTCATGAATCAGGTAGAAGACCGCTCCTTCAAGTGACTGACGGGTCATGACGGAAACACCATACAAGATGACGCCGACCGCAACGATGATGTTATAGATTAAGATTTGTTTCACGTCACGTGTCGCCAGCGCACCGATGACACCGATGACGATCGTTGCCAGTGCAAGCCAACCGAGAATTTGGTGCGTAAACTCTTGCTGGTGCGAGAAAAACAGGCTGTATGTCCGCAAGATCCCGTAGACACCAACTTTCGTCAACAAGGCGCCGAACAGCGCAAGAACGGGTGTCGGAGGCACTTGGTAGGAGCCCGGAAGCCAAAAGTACAACGGGAAGATGGCGCCCTTTAAGCCAAAGACAATTAAAAACAGAACTGCGATGACACTGAGGATACCGGGTTGATTGATTTCAGTAATCTTTTGTGAAATATCAGCCATACTCAAGGAACCAATGACACCATATAAAAAGGCGACGGTCATGACGAACAAAGCGGATGAAATGACGTTAATCAACAAATACTTCAGTGATTCCCGAAGTTGCGCCGGCTTGCCTCCAAGAACAATCAAGACGTAAGACGAAATTAGAAACACTTCGAAAAAGACGAACATGTTGAAAATATCACCTGTCGTGAAAGCACCATTGACCCCGACGAGTAAAAACTGAACGGCGATGTAATAGTAAAACCGTTGATGCAAGTCGGATAAATAATACATGGAATACCAGACGACAAAAAAGACGAGTAAGCTTGTCGTCAGGACGAGCAAGGCTGATAACATATCTGATACGAGCGTGATTCCGAACGGAGCCGGCCAGCTGCCGAGTGTAACGGTCAGAATGCCGTCTTGGCGGACGCTATAAACGAGATAGCCGGCTGCGACGATCGTTAAAAAGGTCGAAGCAAGCGAAAACGTTTGTTGCAGATGAAGCCGGTTCGGAAACAGCATCAAGATGACACCGGTGATCAGTGGAATTAAAAGCGGTAGTAACGGTAAATTAATCATGCGTATCGGTTCCTTTCATTTCCTCCAGATTGTCTGTTCCCAGTTCCTGATAAGCCCGATAAGCCAGGACAAGGAAAAATGCGGTCACTCCAAAGCTGATGACGATAGCCGTCAAGACAAGCGCTTGTGGCAGTGGGTCCGTATACTGGGTGACGCCGTCTTTGAGGACGGGAGCGGCACCAGTCTTCAGACCGCCCATCGTCATGACGAGCAAATGAGCGGCGTGACTGAGTAAGCCCGTTCCGATAATGATACGTAAGACACTTTTTGAAAGAATGAGATAGACGGCACACATCGTCAGGATGCCTGCTGCAATCGCCATGATGATTTCCATGCGTTAATCACTCTCCCCAATCGTTTGAATAATCGTCATCGTCACACCGACGACGACAAGGTACACCCCTAAATCGAACAGCATCGCCGTGTGTAAGGACGTTTTTCCGAACAGCGGCAAATTAAAATAGTCGTGGGCATGTGTGAAAAATGGTTTGTTGAACAACAGGGCACCTGACGCTGTCAGGACGGAAATCAGCATTCCGATGGCTGTCATCTGTTTATAATCGACGGGCAGGATTTGCCGAAGCGTCTTGATATCAAAGGCAAGCAAGATCAAGACGAGGGCGGAAGCCGTTACAAGACCGCCGACGAAGCCGCCGCCCGGTGTGTAATGACCGGCGAAAAACAGGTAGACGGCAAACAAAAAGATGATGAACGTGATGAACGTCGTCGCAGATTCCAAGATGACGTCATTCGTATGCTTTTTGATCGGATTTTTCATTTATCGGTTCCTCCTGTCTTCCGGAAATTAATCATCGCGTAGATACCAAGACCGGCAATTGCTAATACACTGATTTCAAACAACGTATCAAAACCCCGGAAGTCGACGAGGATGACGTTGACCATATTACCGCCGGCGGCTAAGTCCGCCACGTTGTCGATGTAATACTGGGCAATCGAAGCGAATGAACGTTGGCTGAGTGAAGCCAGTGCGACCAATGTGACGCTTAACCCGACGAGTGCCGAGATGGCGGCATTGCCAAGTTTAAACTTAATCCGTTCCTCTTTCCGGCTGATTTCCGGCATATGATAAAACACAAGCAGGAACAAAGCGACGGACACCGTTTCGATGACGAGTTGCGTCAAAGCCAGGTCCGGTGCCCGGAATAAGACGAAGAACAGCGCGACCGTATAACCGACGACACCAAGCAGAATAATCGATGTCAAACGGGACCGGGCAAACGTAATCGACAAGGCGCTGCCCACGAGGACAAGGACTAAGACGACTTCATAAGTGTGAACCGTACTGAGTGGATTCACATCAAACCGGAAGGCGTCAAGGAAATACAGGCTCGATAAAATCAGGATGACGATAAAACCGAAGATGTAGACCAAGTAAGACCGCATGTAGCCAGTCATGACTGTATCATGGATAGCGGTCGATGTCCGTTCCCCTCGACGCAACAGGGCGTCATATTGATGATTGAGTGAAACCTGTTTCGGCATCCGGTGATACAACGAGCGCCATTTCGGTAAAGTCAGGAATAAAACCGTACCGACTGAGATGATCAGGACGGTTAAGAACAGTTCCAGGTTAAATCCGTGCCAGAGTTTGATCTCGACTGGAATCGTCCCGCCATTTGCAATCACTTTCGGTAAAATCGCTTCAGCGGCCGGACGGATCAATGTGTTCGACAACAGGTTCGGGAACAAGCCGATCAAAATGACCAATGAAACAAGAACGAGCGGCGGAATCAGCATGCCGATCGGTGCTTCATGCGGTTTTTTCGGCAACTTCTCGAGTTGTCTTGGACCGAGGAACGTCCGGTAGACAATTAAAATACTGTAGACAAATGTAAAGATGCTGCCGATGACCGCAACGAACGGGAACAAGAGTCCGATTGTATCGAGATGGAACAATCCGGACTCTGATACTTCGAGCACACCGGTTAAAAACATTTCCTTACTCAAGAAACCGTTGAAGGGTGGGACCCCTGCCATCGACAACGTGCCGATCGTCGCGATCGTAAACGTCACCGGCATCAGTTGCGATAAGCCGCCGAGTTTTCGGATATCCCGTGTGCCGGTCTCGTGATCAACAATCCCCGCCATCATGAAGAGACTTCCTTTGAATGTGGCATGGTTAATCAAATGGAAGACGGCAGCAACGGTCGCAACCGTATAGAGGCTGTCCGGTAAGATTTCGACCTGCAATGCAGCAGCTCCGAGTCCGAGCAATGACATGATCAGACCGAGTTGGGAAATCGTCGAATACGCTAAAATCGCTTTTAAATCGACCTGTTTGACGGCGTTGAGCGACCCCCAGAAGAGTGTGAACATTCCGACAGACGAGACCAGATAAAACCAGAGTGGTGTTTCAGCAAAGATGGGACTCATCCGGGCGACGAGATACAGACCGGCCTTGACCATTGTGGCCGAGTGGAGGTAAGCACTGACCGGGGTCGGCGCTTCCATTGCATCCGGTAACCAGATATGAAACGGGAACTGAGCCGATTTTGTAAAAGCTGCCAGTAAAAACAGAACAAGCGACACGGTGAAGAGCGGATCACCTGAATAAGTGCCGACCGTCGCCAGCGATTCCCGGATACTGAATGAACCGGACAGCAGCGACAGCAGGGAGATTCCGCCGAGCATCGACAAACCACCGAATACAGTAATGAGCATCGACTTTTGTGCACCGTAACGGGAGCGTTCCCGCTCGTACCAATAACCGATTAAAAGGAAGGACGAAATTGATGTCAATTCCCAAAATAGATACATGACGATCATATTGTCAGATAAGACGATTCCGAGCATCGCCGTCATGAAAAGAAGTAGGTAAACATAAAAATTATGAAGAGCTTCTTTTTTAGCATCAAGATAATAGATGGAATACAGGACGACGAGCGAACCGATTCCGGTAATCAACAATGCAAACAGCAGACCCAGACCGTCCACGTAAGCAGTAAAGTTGATATCGAGCGAAGGAATCCATTTCATCGTCGCAACGACTGTTTTTCTGGCCATCGTCTGGCTGAGGAATTGACTGAAATAGGCGACCAATGTCAGCGGAACGAGTAAAACGAACCAGCCGGTGTGTACCGATCGAATTTTTTTATACAGCAATGGAATGAAGAGACTGACGAGTAGCGGCAATAAAATTGCCAAATGAAGCAATGACACATGATTCCCTCCTTTTCATATCGTTCATTTCATCGAAAAAAATGAAAGAAGGACGTAGTACGCAAGCGAGCAGTCGTGCTTGTGACGAGTCCTTTTTATCCAATCATTCGATTCTCATGAAGCATCTGTTAAAAGTATAACGTAGATTTCGGCTCTCTGCATGACGCGAACCTTCCTGATGTAGTGCAGGAAAGCGGTTTTTGAGTAAATTATTAAATATGTAGGAACACGGCAGAAAAATGAGAAAAAAAGTCCGAAAAAATTTTAAAAGACAAGGGTAATTTGATTACAATCGTCTTTTTCAGGGAAAACCAACTAAGTCTAAAAATTCAGCGAACAGAGGTGCCGTCATGAAAAAGTCATTTAAACAAGGTTTGGTCATTGGTGGAATCGCAGCCCTATCTGCGTTAGTCATCAAGCGTTATAAGCAAGCGGGGGATTCGTCAGAAGGATTCAGCAATCCAGCTGCACTCGATCGTCAACCGAGCATTGATGCCAAAAAGGATGAAACAGAAGTCGGACTGACACAACTCGATTCGATTCACCGGGCGGATTGGCAAGCCAACGGGTTTCCGCAAACGCATGCCGAACTGGAACGTCTGGAAAAAGAAGATAACCAGTAAAAAACACGCTCTCGTCTGAGAGCGTGTTGTCATGTATAGAATTAAGCGCTTGTCGAAACAAGTGCTTGAATTCGTTCGCTGTGCGCAGCATACGAAGAGAGATGCTCAAATTGATGTAACGTTAGAGTCGTCATCCGACTATGGCCGGTACTGGATTCAAGAGACAGGTACGCTTCGTTTTGATCTTGACCACCACCGTCAAAACGAATTTTTGCCGTAATCGTCCGTCCATCGTTTGCTTGCATATAAATATCGTAACCGCCGAAATCAACTCGGTTGAAGCGGTTAGCTTCGCTTACGATTCGTTTAAAAGTTTCAATCAATGAATATGACATGCTATTTCCTCCTTATGTGAAAACCATGTGACCTAACGAGCAATCACCAATCAGTATCGATTATGTCTTTTCCCAGTATATAGAAAAATTAAACCTTTTAAAAGAATCTTTATTTTTTTAAGTTTTATTTGCTATGAAACGCGTTTCATACTTTATGATAATTCACGACAGCGCGTGACTATCGTAAACGATGGGCGTGAGCTGAGTAGTAGTGGAGGAGACCTGTTCTTTTCTAAACAGAGGTCTTAAAATGTGTCAGATGTAGCTGAAAAAAAAGACACAAAAAGGAGTTGGATGTAAGTCCAACTCCTTTTTGTGTCTAAAAACCGGTATTAAACTAATTTGTTAATGAATCGATACTCAAAGTTCAACGTTGTGATAGACTTGCTGGACGTCTTCCAAGTCTTCCAGTGCATCAATCATTTTTTCGAACTGTTGGACGTCTTCGTCGGATAACGTCACTTCATTTTGGGCGAGCATGACCAGTTCTGCAACTGAAAAGTCAGTGATTCCTGCTTCTTTCAGTGTTTCTTGAACAGTATGGAACTGTTCCGGCTCGGCATAGATGATGACCGATTCTTCTTCTTCCAAGATGTCACGGACATCGATATCCGCTTCCATCATCAATTCTAGGACATCGTCAGCTGATTTGCCTTCGAAAGCAAAGATGGCTGTCGCATCAAACATGTAAGCGACCGATCCACTGACCCCCATGTTTCCGCCGTTTTTACCAAAAGCGGCCCGAACGTCTGAAGCTGTCCGGTTAACATTGTTCGTCAATGTTTCGACGATGACCATTGAACCGCTTGGTCCAAATCCTTCGTAACGTAACACGTCAAAGTTTTCTTCTGCGCCGCCTTTTGCTTTTTCGATGGCCCGATCGACGATAGCGCGTGGAACACTATATGTCTTCGCACGCTCGAGAACCACTTTTAACGCCTGGTTGGATTCAGGGTCCGGCTCCCCTTGTTTAGCGGCCACATAAATCTCCCGACCGAACTTCGCATAGACGCGACTAGTATTTTTGTCTTTCGACGCCTTTTTTTCTTTAATGTTATTCCATTTACGACCCATCAGAATCCACTCGCTTTCACATGACTTCGATTTAATTAGGAACTTACTGGTTCCTTCTGCCTCATCAGTATACCGCATAAGTTGTTGATTGCTAAACTGAAAAGATAGCAAAATACGTGTTTTTTCATGATTAACGTTTACAACCAGTCTGAAATCGGGAAGTAACAGAAGATGAAATCTAGCATGTGAGAGGAGAGGGACTATGAATAAAGCAGCTGTGTTTCACCGGGCCCTGTCGCCGTATGTCTATACATACGATCGAGATACGGTACATATCCGTCTGATGTCGGCAAAGGGAGACGTGGATCGTGTCGAATTGATTCATGGCGATCCTTATGAATGGGATGCGGAAAAAGAAGAAGATCGGGATTGGAACTTTGATCCGGATAAAGAGAAGTTTTGGAAAACGGCGACGGCAGAGATGACGTTCGCGGGATCGGATGCGACACACGATTTTTGGTTTATCGCGATTCAACCGAAAAAGAAGCGGGTCCGTTACGGCTTCAGAGTTCATGCAGACGGTGAATCCGCCGTTTACACCGAACGCGGGTGGTACGATGAGGTACCGCTTGATCACCCGGGCTACTATTTTGCTGTTCCGTATATGAATGCGGTGGATGTATTTGACACTCCGGCATGGGTGAAAGATACGGTCTGGTATCAAATTTTTCCAGATCGGTTCGCAAACGGGGATGTAACGAATGATCGGCCGGATACCATCGCCTGGGGTGCCGAGGCACCAGCCTTTAATAATCACTTCGGAGGCGATTTTCAAGGAGTGATCGATCATATCGATTACTTAAAAGACCTGGGGATTACCGGCATTTATTTTTGTCCGGTCTTTGTCGCACCGTCTAACCATAAATACGACACTCTTGATTATTTACGTCTGGATCCGAGTTTCGGGACAGAAGAAACGTTTCGGGAAATGGTTCGATTGCTTCACCAAAATGGAATCCGGATTTTACTCGATGCGGTCTTTAATCATGTCAGCGTCGAGCATCCGGCCTTCCAAGACGTTTTAGCTCATGGGAAAGAATCGCAGTATGCAAACTGGTTTATGATTGATTCGTTCCCGGTCCAATCAACACCGATACCCAATTATGAAGTATTTGCTTTTGAAAGCAATATGCCGAAACTCAATACGGCCCATCCGGATGTGAAAGACTATCTATTAAAGGTAGGGCGTTACTGGGTGGAAGAGTTCGGGGTTGATGGTTGGCGACTGGATGTCGCGAGTGAAGTGGACCATGCGTTTTGGCGCGAGTTCCGGCGGGAAGTGCGTGCTGCTAATCCTGAAGCGTATATCGTCGGGGAATGTTGGACGGATTCGCAAGGGTGGTTGCTCGGTGATCAGTTTGATGCGGTCATGAATTATGGCTTGACGGAAGCCTTTTTAACCTTTTTTGCGACGAACGAAAGTACGGCCTCTGCATTCAGTCATGCCGTCGCAAGGAATTTAAACAGCAACACGATGAATGTCAACGAAGTGATGTTTAATCTCGTTGATTCCCATGATACACCTCGTGCTTTGACGCGGGCAGACGGGAACCGTGAGCGGATGAAGCTGTTGATGTTGTCGCTCTTGACGTTCACGGGAAGTCCGGTCATTTATTATGGCGATGAAATTGGTTTGACGGGTGGCCAGGATCCGGATAACCGGAAGTGTATGGTCTGGGATCCGGCGGAACAAGATGCGGACCTCTTGGCGTATATTACGCGGTTGATTGATTTACGGAAGCAACATCCGGGTCTCGCCAATGCCAGCGGCTATCAATTCGAACAACTGAATGACGCGTCGGCAAGTTTTCTGATTCGTCGCCAATCCGATGAAGCGACTTATTTGATTTTGTTTAACAATGGTTCAGAGGACGTCCATTTTGATTTGACAGATCCAACCGTTGATTTGATGGACGGACAACGTTATACGGAATCGGTCACTGTAGGAAGGGTGTCCGGGAAAATTCTCCAAATAGAACAAGAATAACCGAACAAAAAACATCTGTTCAGAAAAGACTACTTTCTGAACAGATGTTTTTTATATGCTTGGAAAGACTCAGAAAAACGGATGAATCAGCAGACCACTTCTCAATTTAGGTTCGAACCAGGTCGACTTCGGAGGCATGACTTCGCCCGCATCAGCAACTGCCATCAGCTCGGTTAAGCTGGTTGGATGGAGATGGAACGCGACAGCCATCGTACCTTGGTCGACGAGTTGCTCAAGCCCGGTATAACCTCTCACACCACCGACGAACTGAATCCGTGCATCCGTCCGAGGATCTTCGATTCCGAGAAAGGGTGTCAACAATTCATCTTGAAGGATGGCAACATCGAGATCCTCTTTGACAGAAGGACGGTTTTTCTCATAATCGAGTGTGTACCAGGTCTGTTTGACATACATTTCAAACCGGTGTCTTTTTGTTTCTGTTGCGCGTCCCTTCGTAATAGTGAACCGGCTGCTGATTCTTTCCAGCAAGTCATCGACAGACTGACCGTACAAATCTTCAACAACGCGATGGTAACCTTGGATGTTCAATTGATCACTTGAGAAAGAGACGGCGAGAAACAGTCCGGCATCTTCGTGAGGATTCAACCGTGCCACTTGTGCGGCTGCTTCCGCCCGGTGGTGTCCGTCAGCAATATACAGGTGATCGTGACGGGCGAACTGACTGCCGATTGTCATCATGGCATCGCGGTCCGTAACTTTGTAGATCGTATGTTCAATCCCGTCTTCAGCTGTAAAGTGATAGAGGGGGACTTGATTGGTCTGTTCCGTGACGACTCGGTTCAGTTCGTCATCTGCGTGATGGGCCAGCAAAATCGGACCGGTATGGGCAGCAAGTGACTGGACGTGGCGGACGCGATCCCGTTCTTTATCCGGTCGTGTGAATTCGTGTTTCCGAATGATGCCCTGATCATAATCCGCGACAGAGACACAGCCGACAAAACCGGTCTGCGTGTGCTCACCGTCGGTTAGACGATAGAGATAATAACTCTCGACCTCGTCTGTCAGGAGAATACCGCGTTCCATCGCTTCCTTGAAATGCAGAGCAGCTTGTTGATACACACGCGAATCATGATCATCGATCAGATCCGGTAACGTCACTTCTGCCTTATCGATTCGTAAAAAAGACAGCGGACGCCGCCGGACTTCTAAACGTCCCTCCGCCCGATTAAAGACATCGTACGGGAGGGAAGAGAACGCTTCTGCATATTTCGGATCAGGTCGCAAGGCGTGGAAAGGTTCAAACGTAGGCATAATCATCGCTCCTTAAAGTAGTCTTGTTTTTAATACACCTGGAATGGCATTTAGTTGTTGTAATGAGATGGTTTCATCGAGATGGTTATCAATATCGATGATCGTGTAGGCGATGCCATCTTTACTGCCGTTGATCATGTTGGCAATGTTGATTTGTTCGGTCGCAAGGACTGAGGCAATTTGACCGACCATGTTCGGAATGTTTTGGTGCGCAATCGTGATACGTCGTTTACCGGAATAGGGTAACTCGACGGACGGAAAATTGACTGCGTTCCGAATATTACCGGTCTCAAGGAACAACTTCAATTGATCAACAGCCATGATGGCACAATTTTCTTCTGCTTCCGCTGTCGACGCTCCGATATGCGGCAACGGAGTGACACGAGGCAGAGAGAGAATGAAGGCATTCGGGAAATCGGTGACATAATTGGCCAGACGGCCGGACTTCAAGACGGTGGCCAAAGCCTGTTCATCGATCAATTCACCACGTGAAAAATTAAGCAAGGTTGCACCTTGTTTGATTTTACCGAGCAACCGCTCATCAAGCAGATGCTGGGTCGCATCAATTAATGGCAGATGCAACGTGATGTAATCACTTGTTGCCAGCAACTCTTCGAGATTGGTGACACGATGGACCTGATTCGAGACACGCCATGCGGACTCGACAGACATATGGGGATCATAGCCGGAAACCGTCATGCCGAGTTCGTGGAGTGTATTCGCTAAACTCGCTCCGATGGCACCAAGTCCGACGATGCCGATTCGTTTCCCGAGTAATTCCGTACCGGCAAATTGTTTTTTATTCGCCTCGATCCGTTCGGGGATATCCGGTCCACGCAGGTTGTTTGTCCATAGGATACTCGGGATTAGTTTTCGGGCCGTCAAGAACAGGCTGGCAATGACAAGCTCTTTGACGGCATTGGCATTCGCACCAGGCGTCGAAAAGACGGGAATCCCCCGATTCGCCAGTTGATCAAGTGGGATGTTATTGACACCGACGCCGGCACGGGCGACCGCTTTCAAGGAAGTCGGAAACTTCATGCCATGTAAATCTTTACTGCGAACAAGAAACGCATCCGCTGTTTCGATGTCTTGTTTGACGACATATTGATCGGTGAAGCGTTTTAATCCTTTTTCCGACACGTCATTCCAAAGTTGTATATGATGCATTTAACGTTCCCCCTGTTCAAATCGTTTTAAGATGGCAATAAGGGCATCGACGCCTGCAGTCGGCATCGCGTTATAGAGACTTGCGCGCATTCCTCCGACAGATCGATGTCCTTTTAAATTGACGAGATGATGACGTTCTGCAAATTGCAGAAATTGTTTATCTAATTCCGTGTGACCGGTAGTAAAAGGAATGTTCATTCGGCTCCGGTCCGGCAGGGCGACGTGATTTGAAAATAGGGCAGACTGGTCCAAGTACGCGTAAAGGGAAGCCGCTTGCTTGTGATTACGCTCGACGACCGTATCGAATCCCTGCTCCTTGATCCATTCGAGGACCAGTTTCGTCAAATAGATGCTGTATGTGGGCGGTGTATTGTATAAAGAATGATGAGCGGCATGTGTATCGTACCGTAAATAGGAACCTAAACGGTCTGGTGTACGTTGTAACAGCTCATCTTTTATGATGACAAGCGTCATTCCGGCTGACCCGAGATTTTTTTGAGCTCCCGCATAAATCACATCAAACTGACTGACATCAATCGGTTCCGATAAAATGGAGGAGGAGAAATCAGCCACTAACGGAACATCGACTTGTGGAACGTCGGTGAAAGTCGTTCCTTCAAGCGTATTGTTCCATGTGAGATGCAGATAATCCGCGTCAGAATAAATGGGACCGGCCGGAATCGAACGGTAGTTGTCCGCATTAGATGAAGCAACGATACTTGTTTTTACAAAAGCCGCGGCATCCTGCATCGCTTTTTGTGACCAGCTGCCTGTATCGATGAAGTCGACGCGTTGCTGATTCGTCGCCAAGTTCAACGGCAACATGGAAAATTGAAGCGTTGCCCCGCCTTGTAAAAATAAAACATGGTAATGATCCGGAATCTGCAAGAGTTCCCGAAGCAAAGCCTCTGTATCCTGAAGGATATTTTCAAACAAGGCAGAACGATGACTTAATTCCAAAACGGATTGTCCAGAACCTTGGTAGTTCAGAAGCTCAGATTGAGCCTTAAGTAAAACCGGTACCGGTAGGACTGCCGGACCAGCTGAAAAATTAAAAACCGTCATCTCATTCCGCCTCCAATAATTTTCAGAAAATATTCACAACTAAAGTGTAACGGAATGAAAACAGTTAATCAAACTCCATTTCGAAAGGAACTTGAATTTTTTGGAACAGGGGGAGCGTTCGACAAAAAAAGACCAGTTCTCCTAAAGGGAGACTGATCCGATCGATGTATCTGAAGAAAGTATGGAATTCAGGACGGGTCAAGCGGCGTAAGTTGATGAAAGTGCCACTTCCAGCCTTCGCTCGTCCAGTGATAAAGCGAAACACTTCGGAAGCGACCGACATACATGCTGCGACCGTATGAGAAATGATCTTCCACGATTTCCTGTACCAGGGCCGTCGTTTCGAAAACTTCGACGACAATCGACTCGCTGAGTTGATCGCTCCACTGAATTTGATCCGGATCGACATAATGATCGAGATACGTCTCGGCATCGAACTGCCGGCCTTGTCCGTCAACAAAAGAAAAATCGGATGATAACAATTGATGCATCTCTTTCCGGTTACCTTGCATCAAATAATCATGACGGTTTGTCAAGAGGAGTTGAAGCTGTTCATGTTTAGCTGAAGTTTCCATGAGAATCATCCTTTCGTCCTTACCTGAATGATGAGATTTCAAAAAAAGATAAAACAAAAAAAGACCCTGCAACAGCAGAGTCTTGAAAAATTAAAGTTTAGTAACGTTAGTTGCTTGTGGTCCGCGTTGGCCTTCTTCAACTTCAAACGAAACTTCTTGACCTTCGTCAAGTGATTTGAAACCGTCTGTTTGAATAGCTGAGAAGTGAACGAAAACGTCGTCGCCGCTTTCACGTTCGATGAAGCCAAAACCTTTTTCTGCGTTAAACCATTTTACTTTACCTTGTTCCATGTGTGTTGCCTCCTGCGTATGACTGAGCCATACTGATTATTACTACCGTGATCAATTTCATCGAGTCAAAAGTGTAACCTTTATATCTCCACCGAACAACAATAATTACTTAATAATATACCATGTCCGGTTTGAAAAAGATAGGGGTAGGCGGAAAAGAATTAAAAAAGAGGATCCGCAGCTGCGGATCCTCTCAGGAAAATTAAAGTTTAGTAACGTTAGTTGCTTGCGGTCCGCGTTGGCCTTCTTCAACTTCAAACGAAACTTCTTGACCTTCGTCAAGTGATTTGAAACCGTCTGTTTGAATAGCTGAGAAGTGAACGAAAACGTCGTCGCCGCTTTCACGTTCGATGAAGCCAAAACCTTTTTCTGCGTTAAACCATTTTACTTTACCTTGTTCCATGTGTGTTGCCTCCTGCGTATGACTGAGTCACACTGATTATTACTACTGTGATCAATTTCATCGAGTCAAAAGTGTAACCTTTATATCTCCACCGAACAACAATAATTGTTTATAATATACCATGAAAAAATGAGAAAAGGAAGTAATAAACAAAAAAAGTGGCAATTCCCCCTAAAATTATCAAACTCACTTGAAGAAAAGTTATTCCTTAAAGGAATGTATGCATGCAGTTCGAATATCTATATTCGAATATCTATATAGGAGGAACAAAATCGCGAAAGGATTAATGGATCGGTTCGCGTTGGGATCGGACTTGTTTTACAGCAGTAATCAAATAGCCGTGAATAGAAGGGTGTTGGTTCGGGCTTGTCCAGACATCCTGAAAAATTTGTCTTAACGTAAGTTGAACTCTTTTTTCGTCATTCAACATACGTGTGAGAAGTAAGTATAAGGACTTTTCGTACCGATCGTATAACGCTTCGAGAGCGTGCTTATTTTTTAATTCGATTTGTTTAAATAACTCTGTATCTGTATTTATACGCATGCTCTCCTCCTTTTAATTGTTTACAACCCGTTTGTAAACATTTTGTTACTTATTCAGATATTTTATAGTTTTCCCGAAAAAAGAATTATCAAACGCTTTAACTCTCTAAAGTTAAAGAATTATGAATTCATACTATTTTTTAAAGGAGGAAATTAATCATGGGAACCATTTTTCTTCGACCATATCAACTGTCTGATGCAGAGCAGCTACTCCGGTTAAATCTTCGGAATCAAGTACATTTTGAATACTGGATGCCTGTAAAACCGAAACCAGGTAGTTATACATTGCCGAAGCAATTGGAACGAATCGAACAGATGCTTGAAAACAGTTTGGCGGATCGATCATATGCCTATGGAATCTTTTTAACGGAAACCAATCAATTAATCGGTGAAGTTTCTGCAGCTTTCGTCGAACGGTTTCCGGCCGAGACATGTATGATCGGATATCAATTGGACCGCGAACACAATGGAAAAGGAATCATGGCGGAAGCTGTTCGACAGGCGGCAAGGCTTTTATTTGAGACCCATCAGTTTCACCGTCTACGGGCGGAAGTGATGCCGGAAAACATCGGTTCCATCCGAGTATTAGAAAAAGTGGGATTCAGAAGAGAAGGGCTTGCGAAAAAAAGCTTGTACATAAACGGTGCATGGGAAGATTTTATTTTGTTCGCGCTGTTAAAAGAAGAGTTTGCACCCGGTTAACAGATCCATATCAAAGTGACATCGTCCTGATGACCGGGTTATAAAAGAAACGGAATCTATCTTTTTTTAAGATAAATCACTGAAATGGTCAATTGACAGAGTGGAATAACCTTAAATCCGAACGTTAAGTGCCTTTTTTTCCTGAAAGTATGTTTTTTGACGAAATGTTTTTGACAAACCATTAATTGTTCGTTACAGTATTATAGTACGAACGTTAAAGTGTTATTTATAAAAAATATTCGTTATTTGAGGTGTTAGTGATGGATGTAGTATTTGATTACGAAGATATTCAATTGATTCCAGCTAAATCAATCGTTGGAAGTCGTTCGGAATGTGATACGACGGTCGAATTTGGAGGACGACGCTTTAAATTGCCTGTCGTGCCAGCTAATATGCAGACGATCATCGATGAAAAAATCGCAACTTTTTTAGCTGAAAACGGCTATTTTTATATCATGCACCGGTTTGAGCCGGAAACGCGACTGAACTTTGTTCGCACGATGCAGGAACGGGGATTGATTGCTTCCATCAGTGTCGGTGTGAAAACGGAAGAATATGCGTTCATCGAGACATTGGCACACGAAGAATTGACGCCGGAATATATCACGATTGATATCGCGCATGGACATTCGGAAGCGGTCATCCGGATGATCCAACATATCAAACACGTGTTACCGGACAGCTTTGTCATCGCAGGTAACGTCGGGACACCGGAAGCTGTTCGCGAACTGGAACATGCCGGCGCAGATGCAACAAAAGTCGGGATCGGACCAGGGAAGGTTTGCATTACGAAAATTAAAACGGGATTCGGTACGGGTGGATGGCAGTTGGCAGCATTGAGATGGTGTGCCAAGGCTGCCAGTAAACCAATCATTGCAGATGGTGGTATCCGGACACACGGAGACATTGCTAAATCGGTCCGTTTCGGGGCGACGATGGTCATGATCGGTTCATTGTTTGCCGGACACGAAGAGTCTCCTGGTGAAATGCAGGAAGTCGACGGTTTACAGGTGAAGGAATACTTCGGGTCCGCTTCGGAATTTCAAAAAGGTGAAAAGAAGAATGTCGAGGGTAAAAAGATGTTCGTTGAATTTAAAGGAAGTTTGTCCGACACCCTGATTGAGATGGAACAAGATTTGCAATCGGCGATTTCCTATGCGGGCGGCAATAGACTGCAGGCGATTCGAACGGTTGATTATGTCGTTGTCAAAAATTCAATTTTTAACGGCGACAAAGTGTATTAAACAAGTCGGAGTGGGACCAATCTTGGGTCTCACTCCGATTTTTTTTGCAGTTAATTGTAAACGCTTACTTAAAAGGAAAACGGGTAAAGATAATGGTGTATATTTTCAGAATATTTCATTTAAAGGGAGTGGATGAATTGAGTCAAGAGATTACGACTTACTTAGCAGACAAGTTCAATACGGTCCGGAATCAGACATTAACCTTGATTGAACCGTTGGAACAAGAGGATTTTGTAATTCAGGCAAGTACGGATGTCAGCCCGCCGAAATGGCATATTGCCCATACGACATGGTTTTTTGAACGGATGATCCTTCAAGAGTATGACGATACGTATCACGTTTTTGATCCGGTATACAACTATTTATTTAATTCCTACTACAATTCGATTGGTCCGTATCAACCGCGCCATCAGCGAGGGGTGCTGTCACGTCCCACCGTCAAGGACGTCATTGCTTACCGTAAACATGTCGATCAGGCAGTCTTGACATTGTTGCGACAAGAACGAGAGACGGCGCTTCAACAGGTCATCGAGCAATTGGTTGAAATGGGATTGCAGCATGAACAGCAACATCAGGAGTTAATCTTGATGGATGTAAAATACAACTTTTTTACTAATCCGTTATTGCCGGCGTATCAGAACCGACAAGTCGAGCGACATGGAACGGATCAGTCGCTGCCGCTTACGTTTACACGATTTGAAGGGGGACTCGTTGAAATCGGTCATGAGGGTAGAGGATTTGCCTTTGACAATGAAAGTCCGGTTCATAAAGCGTGGCTAGAACCATTTGAACTCGCAACACGTCCCGTCACCAACCGGGAGTTCATGGCATTTATTGAGGCGGGCGGGTATGAGCAAGCTGAATATTGGCTGTCGGACGGCTTCCAAGTCGTGACGCAACAACAGTGGAAAGCACCTCTCTACTGGATGAAAGATCAACAGGGTGACTGGTCCATCTTCACATTGAACGGCGTTGAACCTTTGCAGTTGGATGAACCGGTTTGTCATGTCAGTTTTTATGAAGCCGATGCCTACAGCCGGTGGTGCGGGAAACGTCTACCGACTGAAGCCGAATGGGAACACGTCGGACGGCAAGTTGATCAACAGGGAAACTTCATGGAACAAGGTTCCTATCATCCCGTTCCGGTTCAAGTCGCGAATCAGTCGGTGAACGGTATGTTCGGTGATGTCTGGGAATGGACGGCAAGTGCATATGCTCCCTATCCGAAAAGTCGACCGCTTGAAGGAGCGCTCGGGGAATACAATGCCAAGTTCATGTGTAACCAGATGGTTCTTCGCGGCGGTGCCTGTGTGACTCCGGGTAATCATATCCGTGCGACGTACCGGAATTTCTTCCCACCTGCTAAACGTTGGCAGTTCAGTGGCTTCCGATTGGCGGGTGACCTCTAAATGCGGCAACAAGTCGAAAGTTTTGATATGTACACGGATCAGCAGAACATGCTCCAAGAAGTGTTACACGGTTTAGCGCAACCTCAAAAGGTATTGCAGGCAAAATACTTTTATGATCAAACCGGATCGGAATTATTCGAACGGATTACACAGCAACCGGAATATTATTTGACGCGGACGGAAATCGATATTCTATCCGAACACCAAGCGGCGATTGCAGATTGTATCGGACCGGTCCACACACTGATTGAGTATGGAAGCGGCAGCAGTCGTAAAATCAAAAGTTTACTCAGTTCCCTGCATCAATTGGAACAATATATGCCAATCGATATTTCGAAAGATTTTCTGATCCAATCCGCTCACCAATTATCTCAAGATTATCCGGGACTCCGGATCAAAGCGGTTTGTGGTGACTATTCCGCCCCTTTGCATTTACCGGTTGAAGATAAACAAAAAAAGGTGATTTTCTTTCCCGGTTCGACAATCGGAAACTTTAATCCGCAGGAAGCAGCAGCCTTTTTACAACAATCGAGTCAATTGCTAGAGAAGGGAGACGGTTTCTTAATCGGAATTGATACAAAAAAAGAAACCGATCTGCTCCATGCGGCTTACAATGATCGAGCCGGCGTTACGGCACAGTTTAACTTAAATATCTTGCGGCATATCAATGAAACACTTGGAGGGACGTTTGATGCCGAATTGTTTGAACATGTCGCTTTTTATAACGAACAGCAGGGGCGGATTGAAATGCATCTGAAAAGCCGGATCAATCAAATCGTCACGATTGCCGATCAGCGCTTTCCGTTTAAAGAGGGGGAAACGATTCATACGGAAAATTCCTATAAGTACAGTCAGGAAGAATTTCAAAGGTTGGCCAAACAAAACGGATTTACTCCAATCAGATGTTTTATGGATGCCAAGCACCAGTTCAGCGTACACTACTTGGAAAAGGCGCGGATCTGATTAAAACGATAAGGGGGAAACATCAGTCCGTTTCATAAGCCAAAAAGAAGGGATCGCTCATCTGCGACGATGGCGATTCCTTCTTTCGTTCAAGACAGCACGTTATCTGCTGACTTCTGCTTTTCAGTGTTAACTCAGTCGACTACCGTCAGGAAGCGGATGTTCCGGACACGCCAGTACCGGCATCAGATGATCTTGTGTCCCTAATTCGAGAATACGGCCGGTCGTACCGGTAACGATTCCCGGAACATTCAGCAGGACCAACGCCTGTTTCCCGACGATTTCTTCGTACTCGAACCGAGATTCTTTCCAATCCAGAAATACGGACTGTTGAAAGTCTCCGAACGCAATCAACAGATTTAAAAAGCTAGGTTCGGCATCTGAAACATGGAGGGAGCGGATGGTGCCGACACGAATATCCAGTGTTTCGAATTGTTCAGGGGTCACCATATCTTTTATCGGGTGCACATCCAAAACTCCTTTGAATTTCATTTTTAAGAACGTTTGTTCCTTTTTTAGAAAGGGTATACCTTTACTAAAGAGGGAAGTACATGAATCATCAGCAGGTTATTGCAAAAGATAATCGTTCAAATCAATATCCAAATCTTTTCCTAATGCCAATTTGGATAACTCCTGACCGAGATACGGACCAATCGTTAAACCGGAAGCCCCGAGACCATTTGCGACAAGAACATTCGGATGAGTCGTCAGTCGACCGATGACAGGTAAGGAATTGCTCGTATAGGGGCGAAGTCCAACCCGCATTTCGTTGATGTTGGCTTCTTCCAGTACCGGTGCGACCGGAATGGCACGTGTCAATAAAGCGTACATTCCTTTAACAGTCGGCTGAAGGTTGTAATCGAGCTGTTTTTCATGCGTCGAACCGAGTGCAAGTTTTCCATCTTCGATCGACACGAGATACAACCCGCGTTGTCCCATGATGACAGGCCAATCCTTTGATTGTTCATTCGAAATATCCAAATGAAGAATCTGTCCTTTTTCGGCACGAATATCAAGACGCGTTTGTAACGGTTCGAGTAATTCATTAATCCAGACACCGGCCGTCAAGATGATTTGATCGGCATAATGGATGTCGGGCCCGATTTGAACCCCTTTGACGTGACCGTCGACGACGACTAGCGAGGCATCGGCCTCAAGAACGGTAGCCTGGTGTTTGATTGCTCCGCTTTCTAAGGCCGCCCGTAAGGCACGTCCGTCGACACGGGCTCCTCCAGAGACGAATAAGGCATCCTCAATCGACTCGATCAAGGGAAACATCGATCGGACTTGGTCAGCCGTCAACCGTTCAATTTGTTGGATTGCCGGTGCTTCCGGAAAACGATTTTCTGCAATCGTCTGCATCTTTTCAATTTTTGACGTCTCATGTAAGGCGATGGTTCCGACTTTTTGATAGCCCGTCTTCGTTTCACCGAGCGCTTCCAGTTCTGGAATTAGCGTATCGTAATAATGAGCACCGTTATTGGCTAGTCGATACCAGGCTTTGTTGCGTCGTTGTGTCATCCAGGGACAGATGATACCAGCTGCGACATGAGTGGCACGTCCGGCTTCTTTCCGGTCAATCAGCAGGACCGTTGCACCTTGTTTCGCTAAATGATAAGCGGTCGATGTTCCGAGGATGCCGGCACCGACAACGATATGGCTGTACATGTTTTTCATCTCATTTCTAAAGTGATCTGTATCAAGTGTAAAGAAAAAACAGACAAACGACAAATCCAATCGATTCAGCACATTATAAATATGGGGAATGATGGGAAAGTAAAACTATTTATCAAAATGTTTCGTATACTGAATATAAACCGATATTTCACACAAAATATACGATTAGAAACGGTCCAATCAGGAAACATACCCTTATAGGCATTTGATCCCGACATCATCGACTCGAACATGTAGTCACTATTGAAGGAGGGGAAGGCAATGAACATTAGTCGCGCCATCGTACGCAAACGCTACACGGATCACACTTTGTTTTATTCTGCCATCCTAATTTGGAAGTTGCTCTTCTTCCTGCCCTTGCTCATGTATGTCAACAGTGGGTCGGACAACGTTTTTCGTCTTTATTTTGTACCTTATTTGACGGTCATCGTTTTATTTCGTGTCATGACCTATTTTGCCACGTATAAAGCGTCTTTTATGGAGATGACCGAGATGGGATTATCCGTCTTTTTAATCATCGCGGATTTTTATTTAATTGCGTTGTTTGATGTACCGTTACCGTTCGGGATGATCATCATGCTGTTATCGATTTTACACTTTACAGCTGCGTTTAGCCGGTTCCGTTGGTTCCGCCGCCGGTTATGGCTAAATCGTCATTTAGAGATTTTAAATTTTTTGACCGATCACGGAGAGACCCCCGTTAAGATTGCTGTCGTTTCGGAAGATGAAATGCTTGTGACAACAAAAAGTGGTAAAGAATTTACGTATCGTCATGTCTACTGGAATGGCTTTTACTTCGAACGGGGATAAAGCAAGGGGACTGTAGTGCTGAAATAGGGCTACAGTCTTTTTTTTATGGAAATCGAGCGGATTGTTTGCGATACTGTGTGAATAAACCGTAACGAAAAGAAGGTGAATGTTCATGATACGCTGTCTAATGGTGACGACAGATCATCAGGTTGTAGTGGATGATGGTTTAGATCGTCTTCGCGCACCCGATATCAAATGGTATTTTGTCGATTTTAATCAACCGACGGAGCAGGAAAAACAACAGCTGGTGTCTGCTTTTGATTTTCATCCGTTGGCCCTTGAGGATTGTTTTCAATACTTGCAGCGTCCGAAGTTAGAATATTACGACGGATACAGCTTTTTTGTATTGCATGCCCTGGATACGGAGTCACTCAAAGGAAAAGAAATTAACCTGTTCGCCAATGAGAACTATGTCGTTTCTTATCACGAGGAGCCGTCGAGTGAAATCGATGTCGTGTTTCAAGCTTTTCAGCGTATACATAATAATCCGGAACAGTGGACCATTGAGATCGTTCATAAAATCATGGATAAAATCGTCGATGGTTACTTTCCGATCGTACATACGTTAGAAGATAAGATTTTTGCACTGGAAGGGCGATACGAACAACGCGGAAATGATAAACGGATTATGGAAGAGATTTTTGAGATTCGATCCGATTTGCTAGTCGTCGCCCGGACGATTTTGCCGATGCGGGATTTGTTGTACCGGGTCGTTGAATCGCGCCGGCTTGCGATTCATGCCAATAAAAAAGCTTTTTTTCAGGATATTTATGATCATCTGCTTAAGCTGAACGAGATGATTGAGTACAACCGGGAGATGACGTCTGAATTCCGGGATAATTTCATTTCGCTCAACTCCTACCGGATGAATAATATCATGAAGACATTGACGATTTTTACGACCATCTTCATGCCTTTAACGTTCATCGCCGGCATCTACGGGATGAACTTTGAACATATGCCCGAACTGACAACGCGTTTCGGCTACTTCTTCACACTGGGAGGGATGGCAGTCATTGCGATGGGGATGATTCTATATTTCAGAAAAAATCACTGGTTCGATGAGTAAGAGGAGGAAGTCAGATGGACATTCGGCAATTGACATTTTTTACGACAATCGTAGATCATGCGTACAATTTAACGCGGGCTTCCAAGCATCTTCGTATTTCACAACCGGCGCTCAGTCAACTGGTGCGGGAATTTGAAGAGATGGAACAGGTAGAGTTGTTTATGCGTCACCATGGACGATTAACCGGTCTGACGGACGCCGGACAGCAATTTTATGAGGATGCCCTGAGTGTTCTGCACGGACACCAACAAATGATGGAACATCTTCACGAACGGTCGCGTGTCATCCGAGGAAAAGTCCGGTTAGGGATTCCACCGGTCATTTTGCCCGTCCTTTTTTCACAACTGATTCCGAAATTGATGGCGGAACATCCCGGGATTGAACTGGAAATCATCGAAGAGGGAGCGTTTGAATTGAAGCGCCGCCTGTTGCTCGAAGAACTGGACTTGGCGATTTTAATTGAACCGGGGGAATCCTATGGCATAGAACGGTATCGATTGATCGAGGATGAGGTCGTTGTCGCAGTGAGACCGAGTCATCCGTTAAGCGAAGCCAAAAGTGTCTCTTACCGTGATCTCTCAGCGGAACCGTTGGTCATTCTTAATGATAGTTTTATGCTGCATCATCAGATTTTATCCCAGTTCCGGCACGTACAAGTCGAACCGCAGATCTTTTTTACTTCCGGTGCGTGGGATTTGTTGATCGGCATGGTGCAGGAACTCGACGTCGTGTCGATTTTGCCGGAGCCGATTCTTCGATTCCATCATGCGGAAGACATCCGGATTTTACCGTTTGACCCCCCGATGCTATGGGACGTGTCGTTAAATCATTTAGCAGGAGTCGAGCAGCGTCCGCTTGTGCGTCACGTCCGGGACTATGTCTTACATTATTTTAAATCCTATTGGCCGCATCCATCCAATCGTGGAGAAAGCGTTAAAAAGAACCCGGATCAGTCACCTCTTCTCTAAGAAGTGGAACTGATTCGGGTTCTTTATATAAAAAGGGGGCCGCTCATGGAGGAAAATTAAACGGTTTGATTCAGATGGCTGATGCTCGAATAAGCTTGTTTGAATTGTTCGAGTCGGTCCGTCGTCGCCAAACTGTTTCGTTCCATCTCGATTTGTTTGTGTAACGTTCCGGATAATGCGGTATACATCTCGTCGAGCAAGTGGGCGATGTGTTGCTGCGCGAGCTCGCGCAACCGCTGCTCTTCCGTTTCAAGATAAGATGCCGCATCCGGTTTCGTCAACTGCATCAAGGCATCTTTTAGTTGTTCTTTTTCATTCCGTTCAAAAAAGGCTTTCGGATTACGGAAATACTGTTTGACGGACTGGTACGGTGTCGCATCTTGGAAAGGCCCCTCAAAATGGACGGATGTCATCGCCGGTGCTTCGAACGGCGAAAGTTGGAAAGAAGGGTTCAACTTCGTCGCATACCGCTCTTCTTCCTGGAAGCGTTGGATTAGAGCTGTTTTAATCCAACCGTCAATCCGGAAATGGGTCACGCGTAATTCTTGTTCGAAATCATATTTCAAAAAGCCGAGTAGTTCGACCAATGCTTCGTGTAAGGCTTGCTGCTTTGTAGCATTCGCAAAGCGGACGGGATGATATGCTTCTTTAAAGAAATCAGGAAAACGGTAATAGATCCGTTGGTTGACATGATGTAACAGTTCATGAATTTCAGCGAATAAGGCATGCCGGAGTAAATCGGTCCGCCGGTCTGAAAAGTGTGTGTCGATCGTCTGACTCAAGTCATCCAGTTCTTCTAGCCGTGTTTCTTTTCGGGCGATGTTGAATTCGGTCTGTTCCATCAATTGGCGTAAGCGATGGACGGTTTTCTCCGTTTCTTCCGACAACACTTGAACGGCCAGCCCTTTGAGATCCCGTTCCAGGAACTGATGGAAGGCGGATTCGAAGACTGGCAGACCTGAATCCAACGTGCGATCCATCTGCTTCTCGGCTAATGCGTGAAGGCTCGAGACGCCGAACAAACGAGGCGACCGAATACCGAACCGTTGTAATTCAGTCCCGACGTATTGCAGGACTGCTTGTTTTTCAGTGTCGTTTTGTGCCAGGTCAATTGCATTGACGATGAAAAACATTTTGTCCAGTTCAAACGCATCTTTGACACGACCGAGCTGAATCAGAAACTCACGGTCGGCACGGGCGAAGGCGTGATTGAAATACGTCACGAATAAGATGGCGTCCGCATCTTTGATGTAGTCAAAGGCAACATCGGTATGACGGGCATTAATCGAATCGGCACCCGGTGTATCGACGAGAGTGATCCCAAGGCGGGTCAACGGACTATCGAAGTACAAATCGATGACATCAACAAAGCAACTGAGATGCTCTTGGGCGACATAATCCGTAAACGTCGTTTGATCGACGGTTTGTATCGTTCCGACGAACGGCGAAACAGACGGATACCCTGTTAAAAAGGCACGTAAAAAAGAGGTATCCCGTAATGTATGGTCCGGTTGAGATTCAATCCAATGTGCTGCTTCCTGCAAGGACGTAATCGTCACATCAAAAGCCTGAAGCAGGTCATTTAATTCATCGACGAGTTCCTGTTCCGACTTAAAGCGGATCGTTGCAGTACCGTGCGGATGTACCGTACTGACCGGATTGATCCTGTTGATCGAAGCGGTCGTCGGATTAGGTGAGACAGGCAGAACCGGTTGTCCGAGTAACGCATTACAAAACGACGACTTGCCGGCACTGAACGCACCAAACAAAGCAATTGTGAACGTACTGGAGGAGACGCGGTTCAGTTTGTCTTGCAGGTAGGCGACCGTGTCTTCGAATCCGGAAACGGATGCTAAAATCGTTTGGATCTGTTGTATATCTTCCAACGTATAAGCCCGTGTCTCCTCGACGTCTTGTGAAAGAGTTGCTTCTTCAGCAACGGCGACTTCCCCGATTACTTCCTGCGGCTGGAACGGAACTAACGCTTGCTCGGCTTGGCTCAGGTCCTGTTGCCATTTCAAGACCTGTTGTCGAGCCGCTTCCAGTTGTTGGTTCGTCGGCGAGTCCGCCTGTTCAAGATACGTTTGGAGCAATTGCCGGGAGTCGGCTTCGGTTTTCAACAGCTCACATTTTTGGCGTAAAGCGGCTTGTTCCGTCAGCAGGTCCTGTTTGACACTGCCATCTGTCTGTTCCAGTTCTGTTCGAATGCTGTCACGCCAGCGGTTCGTCTCTTTTGTATACCAGTCGGCCGTCAAACTGACGACACGATTCGTAAACTGGAGGACGGACTCACCGGTAATCGTGATACCTTCCTGGACGGCATCCTCGATGACACGGAGTGGCGGGTCGAGTGGATAGGTATCAATCTGCATCGTGTGCTGATCAGATAAGAGGCCGGCTTCCGCTAAAGATTGTTTCATCAACTTCCGCAGATGCAAAGCGATTTCAGATGTCGTAACGGAGCGGTACGCCCTCATGAGTTCGTCCGTGACCTGTTGCTGGGTGATCTGCGTCTTTTTGGCACTTCTGAAGAACCCGACTTTAAAGGAGGGTTGTCGTGTTTCCAAAAAGGTCCGCATTTTTTCACGAAGCTCAAACGGCATTAGTGTAGCATTGCGCAATAAGCTTTCCCGGTGCTGTGAAAAACGGCCGACCCACTGTTCCGGTGCCATCAGTTCGAGTTGCAAATCGAGCTGATGCAACTGTTCAAACAATACTTCGGAGTGTTGCCGCTCGGACGAAGTGATGACTTCGTCCGTCGACTGGACCGCTTCTTCGATGCGTGTTTCAAGATACGTTACGTGTTCGGCGTGTAAGGACTCCAGTGTCGTAACAGCTGATTGCAATAGTTTCGGCTGGACGTCACGAATGCTTTGGTCGACAAGCTGTTTAACGGTCAGGAAATCATTTTCCGGATGATCCGCTTCCCGTAAGCTCGTAAAGAAAATTCCTTTTGGCTCGACGCCATGGGTTGCAAATGACTGAATGACCGAACGCTTAAAGGCGGCAAACGATAGTTCGCCGGACTGGTGTTTATCGATTTGATTGACGATCAAATATAATTCAGGCACGGAAGTCAACAATTCACGGGTGACGGTGAAATTCAATTCGGATTGGACATGGTTGTAGTCCATGACGTAAAAAATCATGTCCGCTAAGTGTAAAGCGGACTCCGTGGAAATCCGGTGGGCGTCATCGACGGAATCAACACCGGGCGTATCCATTAAAACAAGTCCTTCCGGTAAGCTTGAACCGGCATGTGTGATATCGATCCGTTCGACGGTGCCGTCCCGTCCTAATGTCTCGAGATGCGGTAAGTCGGTTGCGTCTAACTGGACGGCAGGACGATCATGAAAATGGACGATGGCCGCATCCTGCTCGTCCCGACGTAATGTGACGATATTGGCACTGGTCGGAATCGGGCTGGTCGGTAAAATGGACTCGCCCGTCAAGGCGTTGATCATGCTGGATTTCCCGGCAGAAAAATGACCGGCGAAAGCAATCGTAAATTCGCGTTTTAATAGTTTTTCGGAAAATTTATTTAATTTGTCGAGTCGGAGTTGATCCGACGAGGGTTGAATCAATGTCGTGAGAAGCGCGGTCGCTTCAATGTGATTCGTTAACCGTTCTTCAAATGAGCGCATGCGTGTGAAACCCCTTTCTTACAATCCAGTTTCAGTGTATCACGCTTATTTTGGTTCCGTCATCTGTTCATCGGTAAGTTCCGCAATCAAGCAGCAGGCGAGACATTAAAACTTACGGATTCCGCAAAATGATATATGATAATAACAAACCGATTACCATGCTATTTGTCGAAAACCCGGGATATGCAGAGGCATCAAAAAAGACTGAATTCCCGCTCTTCGGGGAATTCAGTCTGATAAGGAATCTTAGTTTTTTGAATCAACCGTTCGTTTCCGGGACGACCATATCCGACTCGTCAGGAGCGTGTTCCGTTGTCTGCATCAGTCGGAGAAGGTGGAGTTTAAACAGGTACATGACGAGCAGATGAATGTTGGCCTGCGTCGATTTGTAAATGATCCACGGTAAAGCCGGTACATACTCATGAATGGCAATCAGGCACTCCTGGGATCCGGGAATCTGTCGGAACTCAATCCGCCCTTTGCTGTCTTCCTGAACTTGTGCAAACAGTCCGCCGGTAATCCGGTACGTCGCTTGCTCGGCATCCTGAAACGGATCTTTTGTTAATTCAAGAAGCGGTGCATCGAGGAACGGCACTTGAATCTTTACGACGGTCTCATTCGCAATGCTTGAAGTCAGGAACGGTTTGGCGAATGAGGAAAGCCATGATACATAGTTATCAGCCGCCCAGTTGGCATCGCGACCTTCCGGCAAGCGGACGCGCTGAACGGATCGCACATCAAGCGCTTCCTCTTTTTGAGAGGAACGGCCCGACTGTTTCTTTTGGTCTTTTTCTTCCTGCTCTTCTTTTAACGCCATGCGGACAGACTCTTCAAACGTAATTTTTCCGTCGCTGATGCCGTCGACCATCTTATCTGGATCTGCGACCATCTCATGAACCATACTCTCGACAAGAGGATAGACCGTCTCTTTTGGTTCGCCCGAAACTAACGTCACCCAAAGGCGGGACAGTTTAACTGTCATTAATGGAATATCAAACGTCGGTTGGTGTTTCCCCATGACTTCTGCCGTTTTCAAAATCATTTCCTTATACGTCATCGATTCCGGACCGCCGATATCGATGGCACGGTCTTTCAAATCTTCCCGTCCGACACTTGCTCCGAGGGCATGAATGACGTCCGGCAATGCGACGGGATGTGTCTGATTCCGTGTCCATTCCGGTAGCAACATGACAGGCAGCCGCTTAACGAGCTTCGATAAAATGGGGAAGGAAGACCCTTTTGGGCCGACGATCAACGCGGCCCGGATCGTCGTTACCGGTGTCCCGTAAGCACCAAGCACACGTTCGACTTCCAATCGGCTTTTCAAGTGGCGCGACAAGTCTTCCGTCTCCTCCGGAATGATTCCGCTCAGGTAGACGATTTGCTGAATGCCATTTTCCTTGGCGGCGCGGGCATAGTTGTCGGCTAAAATCAAATCCATATCTTCGAATGAGCCCTGTGTCAATTTAGCGGACGGCATCATCGAATGGACCAGGTAGATCGCGATATCCGCGCCTTGTAATCCGTCGATGGTATCATTCAGCGAAAACAAATCACACGAACGCCACTCGACATGGTCTTCATCATCCTTGTCATCGCCGTTTCGGGATAAGGCGATGACATCATATTTTTTCTTGAGTTCGTTCAAAAGATTGTGTCCGATATATCCGGTTGCGCCTGCAAGTGCCAGGCGTTTGCGTGTTTGTGTCATATGTTTTCCTCCTTGATTGACATTACTTGTTGAATTTACCCGAATCAAACCGTTCGTAATCCCTTCAGATGTTTTCATGAGATAACAGGCTTGATGTGTGAAAAACAGGGAAAAAGAAAAAGAAGTCAAATGAGTGAAGACGAATTATCGTTTTCCAGGTACATACTACTTACTTTTTAATTTAAGGAGAGGGCGAAGATGAATGCAGTCTGTTTCTTAGATGATCAACATAATAAGCGGTATCAGATGATTTTAAAACGCTTGAGTACACGGAATCGGACGAAAACGCCGTTTCAGGCAATCCTGTTTTTAGCAACGGGGAATTTACAATTGATGCAACTGTTCAGTGATTATTTTTTTCCGGAAACAGGGGAGTTTTTTTATCAGGAAATGTTGGCTGAACCTGTTGATGACCGGATGATTGATGTGGAACGTCAGCTTTTGGTACAACTGTACAACGGCCGTACGACGGTGACCGTAATCGAAATCATCGACCAGTTGAACCCGAAAGAGTTAAAGTTGGCGCTCGGAGCGATTCAGGTGCGGATGTTTGGGACGGATGAAGAAGTGGGTCATCGTCAAACGTGACGGGGGTTTGAAAGAAAAGGGGCTGAATCAGCCTCTTTTTTTTGTTTTTTGTCATTGGGAAAAGCAAAGAAAAAAGAATAAAAGAAAAATCATTAAAAGATGTTTGTGATATCAGTTTATTATCATAAAACGGTATCCGAATAAAAGCTAAGCTTGTTTATTAAGATTTGATTGAACAGGTGAAACACTGGAAATAAGATGTAAGTAACAGGAAATGGATGACGTTACAACTGAAATTTCTGACTGGGATGTGAGAGGAGTGGACGTATGCAACTCAAGCAATCGATTTACTTTCATTCACCGATTTTTCTTCAAAATATCTTAACGACGATTTACGGTCGCGTGCTGTATCAGGAACGGTATGGTCCGGTTTACCAGAAACGGTTACAAGAATTAAAGGAAAAAGAACGTTTTCGGACGAATGCGCAAGTGGAACAACTGGCACGACTGAATCAATTTCTACTGTTTTGCCAGACGTACAGTCCGTATTATCAAGAACTGTTCGAGCAACACCAAATCAGATTACCGCTTCAAGCATTGGACGAGTTAAAGCGCATTCCGGTGTTGAGCAAGGAAATCCTCCGGACACGCAATGCGGATGTTCATGCAAAAATCCGGGCGCCGATTCTCGGGAAAACAGGCGGAACGACGGGGAAGTCGATTCAAGTCCATTATACAAAGGAAGACATGCAGATCCGGATGGCACACCTCGACTATTTTAAATGGACCCACGGGATCGAACGCGGCATGCGACGCGCCAGTTTTACGGGTCAGACATTGGCCGCAGCATCACAGAAAGCACCCGTTTATTGGCGGATGAATAAAACGATCAACCAGATGTTGTTTACGATCAAGAATATTAATCCGCAAACAGCAACCTTATACATCGAACAATTGAACCGGTTTAACCCGGAATCAATTGACGGCTTGCCTTCAGGCATGATCGAAGTAGCCCGTCATGCCAAAAAATACAATATTCCGTGTACGTTCCGACCGAAAGCAATTTTCCCGACGGCGGAAATGATGACGCCGGCGGAACGCCAATTGATTGAGGAAGTGTTTCATGCGCCGATTTTTGATCAGTATGCCTCATCCGAGGGAGCGCCTATCGTTGCGGAGTGTCGTTACGGTAAAAAACATCTGCATTATGAAATGGGCATCATTGAGGTCGAAGAAGATGGTCAGATTCTCGTGACGAGCTTTGATACACACGGCACGCCACTCGTCCGGTATCGTGTCGGGGATCGGATGACGCTGAGTGAAACAACGTGCCAGTGCGGGCACGCCGGGCCGGTCATAGCGTCCATTGACGGGCGGGGACGAAGTTTCATTCAACTGAAAGACGGTCACCGGATTTTCGAGGGAGAACTGGCCGGTATCGTTCGCGCCTTCCCGAACTGTATCGAACGGGTCCAGTATATTCAATCCGACAAGGAAGAAATCGTCATGCTGTACGTACCGGATGAACGTTGTTTTAAAGAAGAACATGAAAAGGAACTGTACTTCGTCCTGAAACGATTGTTTGGCGGACAAATGGAAGTATTGTTACGGGCAGTTCCGGAAATTCCGAAAGAAATCAGCGGGAAAACGTTGTTAATCAAACAATTGTTACCGGAGACCAGTTGAAAATTAAAAAATTTAAAAAAACAGATTACCTTTATTTTCCGAAAAGGTAATCTGTTTTTTTTTAATTTTTTTCAAAAAAGCACTAATTTGTTAAAGGTGGAAAATCATTAAAAAGGAAGCCGACGAGGTAGATTTTGTCATGTGATTGTCAGAATGCCGACGTAAACTGAACGTATTAAGGATACATTCTAATGAAGGCGTCAAGTCAGTGATCGAAAGGACGTGCGCAGATGGGAATCAAAGAGCAAGTCTATCTGTTTTCACCGGTGTTCATGCAAAATCTTCTCACCACCTTGTACGGCTATCGACTTCAACGGGAACGGTATGGACCAGCATACCAAAAACGATTTCAAGAATTAGCGGACAAATGGAAAAAGCCAATCGATGTGGAACGGGATCAATTGACACGTCTCAATACGTTTTTGCTGTTTTGCCAGCAACATAGTGTGTATTACAACTCGTTGTTCCAAGAATTAAAGTTGCAGTTACCTTTCCAGACACTGACAGAGCTTAAGCAAATTCCATCCCTGGAAAAAGAAACGTTACGGCAACGAATTGAATCGATTCGAACGGATCTCGATGCGCCGATTCTTGGTAAAACAGGCGGGACGACAGGGAAATCGATTCAAGTCCGGTATACAAAAGAAGATATGCAGGTGCGGATGGCCCATCTCGATTTTTTTAAGGCGACTCACGGTGTCCAAAAGGGCATGCGCCGGATCAGTTTTACGGCACAGGCCCTCGTTTCGGAACGTCAACAGAAACCCGTCTACTGGCGGAGGAATCATGCGCTGAACCAATTGCTGTTCACTGTCAAGAAACTCAATCCTGAGACGATGACCGCTTATTTGCAGGCAATCGACCGGTTTGATCCGGAATCGATTGACGGGTTGCCGTCAGCAATGATTGAACTGGCCTATCATGCCAAACGGATCGGGATGGAGTTGCAGTGTCGGCCGCGCGCCATCTTTCCGACGGCTGAGATGATGACCGCGACGGAACGGAAATTGATTGAAGAGGTGTTTCATGCGCCTGTCTTTGATCAATATGCGTCATCGGAAGGAGCACCGATTGTCTCCGAATGCCGCTTCGGGAATAAACATCTGCATTATGAGATGGGAATCATTGAAATCGAACCGGACGGACAAATTCTTGTGACAAGTTTTGATACACACGGGACGCCGCTTGTCCGGTACCGGGTCGGAGATCGCATGACGAGCAGCGGGAAAACCTGTTCCTGCGGGCATCCGGGTCCCGTGATGGATTCGATTGACGGTCGCGGACGAGGGTATATCGTCAAACAAAACGGTCAAAAGGTTTTTGAAGGTCAGCTGTCGAGTCTGGTCAAAGCGTTACCGAACAGCGTCGAACGGGTCCAATATATCCAAAACAGTGAACGGGACATCACATTTTTGTATATTCCGGACCGGACCCGTTTTTTATCGGAGCATGAGGAACAACTGTACCGATTTTTAAAAACCTTACTCGGCGCTGAGATGAACGTCTCGTTACGTGCCGTCGACAACATCCCGCGGGAAGTCAGCGGCAAGACGCTTTTGGTGAAACAGTTGATGTAAACGGAACACGGATCCAAGTGAGGATCCGTGTTTTTTTGATGGATTTTTTTTACAATTATTGTAGTATGAAAGAAGATCACCAAAAAGGAGGAAGACGATGAGGCGAAACGGGACTGTATTACTGATCGGGAGCATACATTTTGACCGACCGGATAACGGAGACTTACTTCATGTGCAAGGCATGTCGATCCTGACACCGGACCGGCAAAAACAAATTGAGGACGTATTAAATGTCCTGTCCGACTTTCGTCCGACGAAGATCATGATCGAAACTCGTTCTGAACATCAACGGGACTTGACGCAGGAATACAAGGCCTATCGTGCCGGGCAATTGACGCTGACCGCCGATGAACGGCATCAGCTTGGTTTTCGTCTGGCGGCTCAAATGAATCTTACCGATCTCCTGGCGATTGACTGGAATCAGATGCTTGACGGAGTGCCGTCGCTCGGTCAGCTGAGAGACGAAGAACCGGAACGATTTGACGAGATTATCGCAAAAGAGACGGAACGGATGCGACAGATGGAGTACGAGTTTTCTGAACTGCCGTTACTGTCGTTTCTACATAAAATCAATACAGACGGACGGACGCGGGAGATGCATCAAACCTATTTGACACTCGCCTGTCTTGGAGTGTCGGGGATGGAATGGATGGCCCGGTATTGGTATGCCCGGAACCTGATGATCTTTAAAAATATCCTGACACAGAGCGAAGGGCCCGAGGAACGGATTGTTGTCATATACGGATTGGCACATGTGTACTTGCTCCGGCAACTTCTGACGGATTGTGATGAGATTACGCTTTTAACACTCGACGATATCATTTAATAAAGGAGACATACATATGTTATTTCATTATCATCTTTGGACACCGTTCGTTGAAGAAACGGAACGGTTTTATCAGCAACTCGGTTTTCAGGTGACACAACGGATTGGTAAATACGAAGGCGCGTTCACCTCGTTTGATCCTCCGCTCGATTGGGACGATTTCCGTGAGCAACAGATTTTGTTTCGGATCATCGAGATGAAACGGGGGGCCATCAATATTACGTTTGGTTACGGAAAAAAGGTGATGTTCGATCATATCGGATTTCTCGTAACGGAAGCCGACCGACTAAAGGTAATCGACCGGGCGGAAGGTCTGGGACTGACAGTTCAGGCAAACGAACGCCGGACGTTCATCGGAACGCCGTTTGGTTTCCGGGTTGAATTGCAGACCCATCCGGATGCCGTCGAGTCAGAAACAGGGGACCAACTCCTGCAACTTGGAATCGCGACACCAAAGCCGGGACTTGAGCCGTTATTGTCTCAGTTACTGGATCGGGCGGTTCCGGAAATCACGACGTCTGTCTCGCAACGGATGCATGCCAGGAAGGCTGTATTTTCCGGAACACCTGCGCTATCGTTGCAAGATCCGAACGGTCTCGAAGTCCGGACGGTGAACCCGCTTGCGTTAATCAACGGACGGATAGAGGACCAGAACCTTTAAAGGTGTCGCATCTGTCAGCAAACGCTCAAAACATTCGGCTAAATCGTTGGAAGCAACTGTTTGCTCGAACAAATGTTCGAGACGGGGAACATGCGGTGCCGTCTTGAAAAACCATGCGGCATGTTCTTGGTAATCCCATCCATCACTCGAACCGACGAGCCGCAACTCCTTCTCGTAAAAAGCCGGTGTCAATGACAGTGTTTCATGATTCCCGTCTGAAAGAATGCAAAGCTGTCCATGGGGAACAAGTTTTTCCTGTAATAAGACGAAAGCGTCCTGTCGTGCGGAACATTCCAGTGCATGTGTAAACGTCTCATCAGTGTCTGAGTATAAAGCATGCGCTCCGAGTGACAGTGCAAGCGATGAGCGGACGGGATCAGGGTCAAAGACGACGATCCGGTCGACATGATAGAAGTGCCGCAGATAGAAGACTGTCAGCAGTCCCATGACACCCATTCCGGTCACAAGCACCGAATCTGTCGTTCGTGGCGCTAATTTCCGTACGCCTTTCGCGGCATCGCACGATAAGATGTTCAGTAACGCAAGTTTAGGGGATATGCCGTCCGGCACCGGGATCGCTTTGGACTCCTCGACAAGGGCAACATCCTGATGACCGTAAAAAGCGAGTAAGCGGTCGCCGACTTGAAAGCGGGTGACGTTGTCACCGACAGCGAGGACGGTGGCATAACTTTCGTAGCCGGTCTCTTTCGGATAGACAGGAGCCGGATCGGTCGGGTCGTCGCCCCGGACTTGCGGCAGTTCAGCCCCGATGCTGATTGCACCGGCAATCGTCCGGACAAGCAGTTCGTGTGCCTGTACCGGAGGAAGATGATGTCTGGTCCAGGTGAGAGACCGGGCTGCCGTGACCTGTAATCGGTGTTGATGCATTAAAAAAACCTCTTTTCTGAAAAAATTGTCTTCTTCTAGTATAAGGTAAATAATCCCTTATCCAATTAAAAATATGACAATTTTGTAAGTTTTAAACTGTTGGGTGAGGATCCATTTCCAATTCAAGATATGTTATTCTGAAAAAAAGATGGAATCAGAAAAGGATGTGGTCTTCATCGAACGAATCGAAATGTCCATCCATCGTGGATTAGTAGAGTTGAAAAGTTTAGATAAACGGATTCAAAAAGCGCAGACGAAATCGTTTATCGGTGTGCAAAGTGGCAATCAGGCACCGGCGGGATATCCGTCTGTTGTGGTATTTGCGGAAGAAGCGAAAGCGAACCTTCAGTCAGTCCGCGATTTAATGGAACGCCGGAACCGGATCAAGTCTGCTATCACGGCATCGAATGCCGTGACGATCGTCCGGATGGAGGGGCGTGAGATGACTGTCGCGGAAGCGATTGACCGTCGGGATACAGGCCTTGTGTATGAAAGGCAACTGTTGCAGACGTTACGCGAACAGCTCCGACAAGTCGAACAGACGATTGAAACGGAACGGCAAGACGTCGTACGGCGGGCAGACAGCCATATCGAAGCGACATACGGGTCACGGGAACAAGGGAATGCGGACGAGATGGAAAAGTCACGCCGTCTGTTTCTCGAGCGGCTGGAGCCGAATCTGATTGATCCGTCAAACCTGCGTCAAGTCATGACTGAACTCGATGAGACGATTAATATGTTTGAGACGGAAGTGGATTTTACGTTATCGGAAAGCAATACCGTAACGAAAATTTTCGCCTGAGGAACATCCCCTGTTTGCCTGATACTCCTGTGACCAAACACGCTTGTTTTGTGCGATAACAAAACAACGGTGCGCTGGCACCTCACATCGGTTCCGTTGAGAACCAGAAGTGAAAGTTCAACGTTGACAGCTCAACCGACAACGAACAACGCTGAACGCTCAGAGAATGAAAGTAGAACCTTTAACGAATAAAGAACGATCAAATCCACGAGATAATGGTAATAGAGAGGACTTGTTTGCTGCCTCTAGGAGTACCGCGTGGCTGGGCCGACAGGGGGCTTACATAATAGCCGACAGGAGAGGATGAGGAAGATGTTGAATGGGTATTTAATGATGCTTGATATCCCGAATCTTGCGCTTGCTGCACTCATTATCGGTATCGTTTTGACTGTAAGGTACGGACGACTTTTTGTTCGCCGAGACATCCCGGTATCAAATAAACGATTGGCAGCCGTTCTGTACGGTTGCTGTCTGTTCGGTTTGGGCGGGACTGTCCTGGTGTATACGTGACGAGACAACCTTTTTTGAAGCGGAGATCTCCGTTTCAAAAAAGGTTTTTTTGTTTCCATCACGAAGGAGATAATGTCAGTGGAATTGAAAAGAAGGAGGAACTGAACATGGATGGATTATTAAAACGCCGAATCGGAGCGGGAGTTGTCGACTTAGTTGTCCAAGGGATGGTTTCCGGTCTGCTCGAGAAAACGGTATTGAAGCGGATTAAGAACAAGGCAGTGCATTCACTTATTACGGAGCCGGTCGTTAATTTTTTGATTGAGACGGTCCAACTGTCAACAGGTAGCGGACAAACCGTCGGGCAACGTCTGTTTCAAATTCAGGTCGTCAGCGAGAACGGCCAGCCGCTCGCCGTCAAACAGATCGCGAAACGGATTGTGTACCGGGAGACGATTGCGCCGATTAAAGGCTGGAAAAATCGGAAAGTATATCTGCGAGACGGATCGATCCTGCCGGAAGATGAATTTGCCGGGACCCGGGTCATCCGGAAAATCAACTAGGTTCGCGGGTGGACTCGTAAAAACAAATCAAACGGAGGAGGATGACAGATGCACAGTCTGCTGTCCTCCTCTTGCTGTGAAATCAATACGTCGTGCTGAACGAATAAGTCGTCTCGTGAAAGGAGGGAATTGGACCGTTAATGAGAGATGACAGAAGGAAATCGGTTGAATCAAAACAAATACCGGAAAAAAAAGTATCGGTATGATGCGCTGCTGTAGACAACACAAAGCCGGGCTGGGAAGTTTCCATTGTCATCCAGCGGCCGCTTACGGCTTCATGAACAGAGATGACCGGTTGTTGATGAAATAAATAATAGGTATCGGCAGGAGACCTTGAAAACATCTTGTCTAAAAAGAAACGGTTCAGACGACGCCCTAACCGAAAATCAAAGGGTGTTCCTTTCGTCTGTTGCAAGCAGGGATTAATCGACAGCGCCGGTACAGGGTGGATGAAACAAGAACTGGAAAACTTTAAATCATGTTTTGTAATACTAGCTTTTAAATTACCGCTTAGGTTAAAGAAAATAGGAAGCGACAAAGAGAGGCGAAGCGGCTGGTTGGTCGTCGCTGTATAACGGAGAATCAATTGATTGCTGTTAGTCAGTACATAAAGAACGTTGATTGCGATCACCTGTCCGTTGACAGCGATTTCCGCCGACAGACGAAGTCCGGATTCTTGTGTTGTCGAAAACGGTTCAGCTGTGAATAAAAGTTGATGTAATGCCAGATCGATTTCGTGAACGGAACCGGACGACGTATCATACAACCGGCCGGATAAACCGCGAGGAATCGCAGGAACCGTTACTAAAGAACAGTCAAACATAATATTTTCGGGATGACCATTTCGGTCAGGTACGATCAAACGTTCAATGCTTCCTCCTTTGCTTGCAATCTCGACTTCCATTCCCCGATCATTGTTCAAACGATATCGTGCCGACCGGTCTTTTTGTGAATTCATCCGGACCTGCAATTTCTTTCCTCCTCTTTTCGTGTGAAATTAAACCCTTTTTAACGGTATAATACATATACAATAATCAAATCAGTAAAATTATTCCCTTTTACTTTACCACGCATAAAATATTTTAATCTATTTATTTACTAAAACTTTTTACTTAAAATAATTAAAAAAAGAGGCGGATGCATGATGGCGACGATCAAAGATATTGCAAAAGAAGTGGGTTGTTCGATTTCGACGGTATCCCGCGTATTGAATAATGACCCGACGTTATCAGTGGGAGACGAGACGAGAGCCAGGATTTTTGAAGTGGCGGAAGAAATCGGGTACCGGAAAAAAACACTGAAAACACTCGTGAAGAACATCGCGTTTTTATATTGGCTGACCGATAACGAAGAGCTCGAAGATGTCTATTTTCAAACGATGCGGGTGGAAATCGAAAAAAAAGCACGGGAAAACAACATCGAATTGACGACCTACAAACTCGAAGGCGGGATTGAAAAAATCCCGTTGGATATCGACGGATTCATTGCCGTCGGTTCATTCATGAACCGGGAGCTGGAATATTTGAGAGAACTGACACCGCATGGCGTATTCATCGACTCTACACCGGATCCCGCGCATTACGATTCGGTTCGTCCGGATCTTGCGCAAATCACCCGTCAGGCAGTTGAAGTGCTGGTGGAGCAAGGTCATGAAAAGATCGGGTTTATCGGCGGCACGTATCATAACCTCGATACGGACGCGGAAGAGATGGATGGACGGGAGCGGGCGTTTCGTCAAACGATGGAGGAACGTGACTTGTTGCGGGAAGATTTCATCTTTTGCCGGCGGGGATTTTCGGTCGACAATGGACATTACTTAATGAATCAGGCGGTCGAACAACTTGGGGAAGAGTTGCCGACAGCGTTTTATGTAGCGGCGGATCCGATTGCAGTCGGTTGTTTACAAGTCTTGAACGAGCAACAGATCGAGATTCCGAAACGGGTCAGTCTGATCAGTGTCAATGATACAAGTATTTCGAAATATGTGTCGCCGCCTCTGACGACGTTCCATATTGACCTTGAGGAGATTTGTCAAAATGCGATTCAACTTTTACTGGAACGTGTGTTAAAGAAACGAAATATCGTCAAAACGGTCTATATCGGTGCGGAATTGATTACGCGTAAAAGCACTTTGTAAATAAATTTAGTAAAATTTTTTACTAAATTTATTTACAAAGTTTTCTTGTGGTGCTATATTTTGATTATTAGAGCGCTTACAAAAAGTGTTTTAATCTTTTCATAATATGATCCACAGGAGGAAAAAGTAGATGAAAAAAACCATTACATATATGACGGTCCTGAGTAGTCTGGCATTGACAGCCTCGCTCGCGGCATGTGGTCCCGGGGAAGAAGCGCAGGGAAGCAAGGAACAATCATCAAACAAAGAAGCGAAGCTGATCGTCTGGGAAGACATTGAAAAAGGTGAAGGGATCAAAGACATCGTTTCAAAATTCGAACGGGACAACGATGTCGACGTAAAGGTCATCGAAAAACCGTACGCCAAGCAAATCGAGGATTTACGATTAGATGGTCCGGCAGGGACGGGTCCCGATTTATTGACGATGCCGGGGGATCAGATTGGGACTGCCGTAACAGAAGGAATCATCAAGGAGATGGATGTTCCGAAAGAGGTCCAGTCGATTTATACCGATGTTGCCCTTGATTCGCAAAAAGTGAACGGAAAACTCTACGGTGTCCCGAAAGCGGTGGAAACAACGGTTTTATACTACAATAAAAAACTGGTCTCAGAAGACAAGTTACCGAAAACACTGGAAGAGTGGTACGCCTTATCGAAAAAAACGACAACCGGGCAATCGTTCGGATTCCTCGCTTTGTTTGATCAAATCTATTATGCCCAAAGTGTCTTAAGTGGATATGGCGGTTATATTTTCAAACAAGATGATCAAGGAAAATACCAGACAAAAGAAGTCGGCCTTGCGAATACCGGAGCCATCGAAGGCGCGTCCTATATTCAAAAGTTCTATAAGGAAAAATTATTCCCGGCAGGCATCATCGGTGAGCAGGGAATCAACGTTCTTGAATCCTTGTTTACGGAAGGGAAGGCAGCCGCCATCATCTCTGGTCCATGGAATGTCGAGCCGTTTACGAAAGCCGGCATTGATTTCGGTATCACAAAACTGCCGGAACTTGAAAACGGGAAAAACATGAGTTCTTTCATCGGCGTCAAAAGTTATAATGTCAGTGCCTATTCCAAACGATCGGAGCTTGCGAGCAAACTTGCGCTTTATTTGACGAATGCGGAAAACTCTAAAAAACGTTTTGAAATCACAAAAGAAGTTCCTGCTGTCAGTGCGTTGGCAGAAGACTCTGCCGTCACAAAAAGTCCAGCCGCACAAGCAGTAGCCGAACAATCTAAATTTTCCGAGTTAACACCGAACGTCCCCGAAATGAATGAAGTCTGGAAGCCGGTTGATGCCGCACTTCAAACGATTGCCACCGGAAAAGCGGAACCGGAAGCAGCGATGAAGCAAGCCGTCAAGACGATTGACGGTCAGATTAAGGCGAAACACGGAACGAAATAACCGTGTTTGATATGACAATGCCTGACAGTCGGATACTCTAATAAAGAGGTGAAGGACGTGCAACATCGGAAAATTGGATTAGTGTTATCAATCATTCCAGGACTTGGCCAACTGTATCACCGGCAATGGATGAAAGGCGGACTCTTGCTCGCAGTCAGCATTGCCTTTTGGATAGCGTTCGCCGATCTGCTCAACATGGGGCTATGGGGAATCGTAACACTCGGAACAGAAGTGCCACGCGACAACTCGATTTTCCTATTGGCACAAGGCATCATCGCGATCATCGTCCTGTTATTTGGGATCGGTCTGTATGTATTTAATTTACGGGACGCCTACCGTAATGGAGAAAAGCGGGATCAAGGCGTCCGACCGGATTCTTTGTGGTCGGATTATCGGAATTTAATGGATCAGGGTTATCCCTATTTAGTCAGCGGACCTTCGTTGTTTCTATTGATCTTTGCCGTAATCTTTCCCATTTTGTTCAGTTTCGCCTTGGCGTTCACGAATTATGATTTGTACCATTCCCCGCCTGCCAAACTGGCGGATTGGGTCGGATTTTCTACCTTTGCTCAAATCTTCACAGTTGATATTTGGCGGTCGACGTTCTTTGATGTGTTGTCTTGGACAATTGTCTGGACCTTGGTCGCCTCGACCTTACAAGTGTCGCTCGGTATTTTTTTAGCAGTACTCGTCAATCAAAAAGAGGTCCAGTTCAAACGTGTCATTCGGACGATTTTCGTCTTGCCGTGGGCGGTTCCCGGCTTTGTGACGATTCTTGTCTTTGCCGGACTCTTTAATGACAGCTTCGGTGCCATCAATCTGGACATCTTGTCTCTGTTCGGTCTTGATCCGGTCCTGTGGTTAACGGATGAGAAGTGGACACGTGTTGCCCTCGTTTTTATGCAGGGATGGCTCGGATTCCCGTACGTCTTTTTAGTGACGACAGGTGTCCTGCAATCAATTCCGAATGATTTATACGAAGCGGCAACGATTGACGGGGCGTCGATGTTTGCGAAGTTTCGACATATTACGATGCCGATGGTACTGATTGCAATGTCGCCGATCATCATTACCCAGTTCACGTTTAATTTCAATAACTTTAATATCATCTATCTCTTTAACGGGGGCGGACCGTCCGTACCGGGTTCCAATGCCGGCGGAACGGATATTCTCGTCTCCTGGATATATAAATTGACGATGCAGTCCGGTCAATATGCGTTAGCGGCCGCCTTGACAATCTTACTGTCGATTTTTGTCATCGCGATTGCGTTATGGCAGTTTAGACGTACGAACGCCTTTAAGGAAGGAGCGTGATCGGGATGGCGACTGGAAACAAGACACGGACGGTTCGTCTGACGCTGACCTATTTGATTCTGCTGTTCGTTGCGACCTGCATCATCTATCCCCTCCTGTGGACGATTGGTGCGAGCTTTAATCCGGGCAACAGTTTAGTCAGCACGTCGATCATTCCAAAAAATCCGACACTGGATCATTACCGGGAATTATTTGCCGGAAAAGAAAGTCTGCAATACGGTCATTGGTATATGAATTCTTTGAAAATCAGTCTCTTTACGATGCTCGGGACGGTTGTCAGTGTTTCTTTTACAGCCTATGCTTTTTCAAGGTTTCGCTTCAAAGGACGCCAGCAAGCCTTGACGTTGTTCTTGCTGTTACAGATGATTCCGCAGTTTTCAGCCTTGATTGCCCTGTTCGTGCTGGCCCAGCTACTTGGCATGATGAATAGTCATTGGCTGCTGATTCTGTTATATATCGGCGGGCAAATTCCGATGAATACCTACTTGATGAAAGGATATATGGATTCAATTCCGGTCGACCTCGATGAAAGTGCCAAACTCGACGGCGCCGGTCATACCCGGATTTTCATCCAAATTATTTTACCGCTCTGTCGTCCGATGCTTGCCGTGGTCGCGATGAATGGATTTACGGGACCACTCGGGGATTTTGTACTGGCTTCGACAATTTTACGGACGCAGGAAGCGTATACGTTGCCGATTGGACTGTTTAATCTTGTCAACGAAGCGATGGGAGCGAGCTATACGACGTTTGCTGCCGGAGCGATTTTGATCAGCATCCCGGTCGCAGTTCTATTTGTCCTGCTGCAAAAACATTTTGTGTCCGGACTGACGGCCGGGGGAACAAAAGGGTAAGAGAGAAAGAACAGCTAAATTGGTGAGTGAGGGAGAGTTTAATAATGGGACGAAAAATCTATACATCAAAGGCCAGACATCTGTTGCACGGCGGGGACTACAATCCGGATCAATGGCTCGATATCCCGGACGTCTTACAGGACGATTTACGGTTGATGCGTCTCGCGCATACGAATACGTATTCCATCGGCATTTTTGCCTGGAGTGCGCTCGAACCGACCGAAAATCAGTTCACGTTCGACTGGCTTGACCGGATAATTGACGATATTCACGCAAACGGCGGACAGGTCATTTTGGCGACACCAAGCGGGGCACGTCCGGCCTGGTTATCGCAAACATATCCGGAAGTGTTGCGTGTCGACGAGCGCCGTGTCAGACAGCTTCACGGCGGGCGTCATAACCACTGTCTGACATCACCGGTGTACCGGGAAAAAACACAACGGATCAATCGCTTATTGGCCGAGCGGTACGGGAATCATCCGGCGCTGTTGATGTGGCATGTTTCGAACGAGTACGGCGGTGAGTGCCATTGTCGGCTCTGTCAGGCAGCCTTTCGTGATTGGCTGAAAGTGAAGTATGAGACGCTCGAGGCACTGAATGCCTCCTGGTGGAGTGCCTTTTGGAGTCATACGTTTGACGATTGGTCGCAAATCGAGTCGCCGTCACCAATCGGCGAAAGTATGGTTCATGGTCTGAATCTCGACTGGAAACGTTTTGTGACCGAGCAGACGATTTCATTTTTTGAGCAGGAAAGTGTTCCCCTGCGCGAGTTGACACCAAATCTTCCCATCACCACCAATTTCATGGCGGATACCGAGGACCTGATTCCGTTCCAGGCCCTTGACTACAGTCGATTCGCGAAGAATGTCGATGTCGTCAGTTGGGATGCTTATCCGACCTGGCACAATGACTGGGAAACAACAGCTAATTTAGCGATGAAGGTCGGATTCATCAATGACTTGTTCCGGAGTTTGAAGCAGCAACCGTTCCTCTTGATGGAATCGACGCCGAGTGCCGTCAACTGGCATCCCGTCAACAAAGCGAAACGTCCGGGCATGCACCTGTTGTCCTCGATGCAAATGATTGCCCACGGTTCCGACAGCGTGCTGTACTTCCAGTGGCGGAAATCCCGCGGCTCGTCGGAAAAGTTCCACGGGGCGGTCGTCGATCATGACCGGTCGGAAGAGAACCGGGTCTTTCAGGAAGTCGCCCAAGTCGGACGGACCCTCGAGCAACTGGACGCCGTCGTCGGCACGACGCGTCCCGCAGAGGTCGGGATTCTTTACGACTGGGAAAACAATTGGGCCTTAAATGATGCGCAAGGGTTCGCAAACGACACGAAACAGTATCCGCAAACCCTCCAGGAACATTACCGCTTTTTTTACGAGCAGGATATTCCGGTTGATGTCATCACGAAGGAACAGCCGTTTGATGCTTACAAACTGTTGATCGTGCCGATGCTGTATCTGGTCAGTGCGACGACCCTGGAGCGGTTGCAGCGTTTTGTCGAACAGGGCGGGACGTTAGTCACGACGTACATGACGGGTCTCGTCGATGAGCATGATTTGGCGTATGCCGGATGGCCGGAAGAACTGCAGACAATCTTTGGGCTGACACCGGCGGAGACGGACACGTTGTATCCGAGCGACCGCAATCACGTGATGTTCAACGGGAAACAGTATGAACTGCAGGAGTATGCGACGGTCATTCAGGTCGACGAAGCGGAGGTCGTCGGCCGCTATACGGACGACTTTTATCGACAGACGCCGGCTGTGACGAAACATCGGCTGGGACAAGGAGAGGCCTGGTATATCGGCGGGCGACTCGAGGCTGCCTTCCAGCGTGACCTGTATACATTACTGACGGACCGTTTACGGATCGAGGCACCGCTCGCGACATCGCACCGTGCGGAAGTATCCGTTCAAGTACGTCGCGGTCAGGAGACGGATTACGGATTCATCCTGAACTTTTCCGAAGTCGAGCAATCCATCGAACTGTTGGAACCGTTGCTGGAATCTGCGACACAAACGGAGATCAGCGGTCAGTTGATACTTGCCCCGTATGAAGTCAAGATGGTCGAACGGAAGAATCGCGATCAAGTATGAATGTAATCAAAACGGCTTTTCAGACAGAAATAACTTCTGTCCGAAAAGTCGTTTTTTGATATGTCCGTTAAAAGACGGTTTTCTCTTGTGGAAAGCTCATCCATTCGAGCAGTGTTTTAGCCGGACGCGACAAGACCGCTTGTTTTTTCCAAATCAAGTAGGTGTTGGCGGTGAGCGCCGGCGTCAGCGGGACGAAGGTGAGTTCACTTCCGCTCGTATTGACGATGCGGTCGAGACACAAAGCATGACCGACTCCTTCCTTGACGAGGAGCGAAGCGTTGAACAGCAGGTTGTATGTTCCGACGATATGGACCGTGTCCCAGTCCAAACCGGTCCGTTCCGCGAACGTCCGGTTTCCTTGGAGTTGTTCCGAAACGATTAACGGGAGGTCCCGTAAATCGTCTGCTGTTACCGTCGCCTGTTGCCCGAGCGGATGATCGCGCCGTGTCAAAATCCCCCACTGATCAGGCTGATTCAGTTTCAGGTAATGATAGGCCTTGACGTCAAACGGTTCAATGACCAGTCCGAAATCCAGAATTCCCTTATCGAGCTTATCCAGAATATCCTGACCGTTCCCGCTGTGTATCCGAATCGTGACGTCCGGATGCTGTGATTGCATTTGTTTGAATGACCGGATGACCGGCAACAGACTTTCCGTTTCACCGCCGCCGATATAAAGTTCGCCACGCAACGTTTCCTCGGTCACAAGATTGGTGACGATTTTATCGGCCAGCGTCACAAGTTCGCGCGCCCGTTCCGCCAAATAGTACCCGCTTTCCGTCAGGACGATGCCTCCCGGAGTCCGGTCGAACAACGGACCGGCCAATTCGTCTTCTAACCGTTGGAGTTGACGGGAGAGTGCGGGCTGGGAAATCCGGAGAATCCGGGCCGCCCGGGTGATGTTTTTTTCCTCGACGACTGCCAAAAAATAACGTAATTGTTGAATTTCCATGACGTCCTCCTATGCGTTTTAGTTATGGATAATGATTTCATATTAGCATTAGACATGGAGGATGGATACTCGTAACCTTGTAGACAAGCAACAACTAAGAGGAGGAATACAAATGAACACACCACTGAATAAAGTCATCGTCATCATGGGCGCGTCAAGCGGAATCGGCGAAGCGACGGCACGACTGCTCGCGTCACGCGGAGCCAAATTAATGCTCGCCGCCCGTCGAATCGAGCGGTTACAAGTCATTCAGGAAGCCTATCCTGAAGCGTATATTCAAATCAAACAGGCCGACGTCACCCGATTCGATCAGGTTGAAGCCGTCGTCGAGGAATCAAAAGCCGTCTACGGACGGATTGATGTTCTCTTCAACAATGCCGGCATCATGCCGACCGCTCCGCTTGCGGCCGGACACCGGGAGGACTGGAAAAACATGCTCGACATCAACGTGATGGGCGTCTTGAACGGAATTGCCGCGACACTGCCAATCATGGAACAGCAACAGTCCGGTCATATCATTGCGACAGATTCGGTTGCGGGACATGTCGTCTATCCGGAATCCGCCGTCTATTGCGGGACGAAGTTTGCCGTCCGGGCAATTATGGAAGGATTACGTCAGGAGCAACGTGAAAATAATGTCAAATCGACAATCATTTCACCGGGAGCCGTGCAGACGGAATTGTATACGACGATCAGAGATCAAGCAACAGGCGAGTCACTGCGTCAAGCGCAACAAGAGTGGGGATTGACGAGCGAAGATGTCGCCCAAGCCGTCCTGTATGCCATCGATACACCGGACCGTGTCTCAATCAGTAACTTAATCATCCGTCCGACGCAACAACAAGTGTGATGCGGATGGAGCATTCATCGATCTACCATCAAATCGAAAATCGGCTGGTCGAGTCACACGATGCCGTATTCGAGCAAATTCATGCCGTACAGCGGGACGGGGAACGACTGCTCCACCGGTTGAATCAGCACCTGTTGTCTCCGGCCGAGTTTCGCGAGACGCTGGGCGAGCTGATCGGTCAGCCGGTGGATGAGAGTGTAGTCGTTTTACCCCCGCTTTATACAGACTTTGGACGGCATATCTCACTTGGGAAAGACATCTTCATCAACCGCGGAGTCATGTTGACGGATCTCGGTTCGATTCAAATTGATGATCATGTGCTGATCGGTCCGTTTGCCAAGTTGTTGACCGTCAATCATCCGGTCAGTCCGTCGAAACGGCGGGGGCTGACGGTGAAACCGATTCACCTGAAACGAAATGCCTGGATCGGAGCAGGGGCAACGATTCTGCCGGGCGTGACCGTCGGTAAACATGCGATTGTCGCAGCAAATGCGACCGTGACAACAGATGTACCGGACTTGGCGATTGTCGCCGGCACTCCGGCACGAATCATTCGTTATATCGATGAATCAGAAGACTGATATGAAGCGTCGAGTCGGGATTGTCACCGTTCTCCTCTCGCTCGGACTTTCAGGTTGCGGTCCGTCAGTTTCGGTTTCAACCGAAGTCAAACAAGAGATCAAGGAGAGCGATACTATGAACATCAACGTCAACGGTCAGGTTGCTTCCGTGCAACTGGAAAATAACGCGACAGTAAAAGCTATACTTGCGGAAATGCCGTTTACAATTCAGATGGACGATTTACACCAGAATGAGAAATACTATTATTTCGATAAGTCGTTTCCGGCGAATCCCCAACCGATTCAGACGATTGAAGCCGGAGACGTGCTGCTGTATCAAAATAACTGTTTGGTGATTTTTTATCAAGCGGCTGAACCGATTGTTCCGTATACACGAATTGGAAAAATTAGTCGTTTTCAGGAGATCCAGGCGTCGTTCGGCAACAAGTCTGTTTCCGTGCAATGGTATGAAGGAGAGGGAGGACAATTATGACAAAATCCAAGACACCCGTAGAACATCCTTTTCAACGGGGAGAAAAAAATGAAGCCTTTGAAGCGTATTTCACGGGACAAAGTTACCTCCATCCGTTCGTCAATGATTCATCGCTCGAAATTTCAGTCGGTCAGGTGACATTCGAACCGGGCTGTCGCAACCATTGGCATATCCATCGGGGCGGATATCAAATCCTACTCGTGACAGATGGGGAAGGGTGGTATCAGGAGATGGGCAAACCGGCCCGTCTGTTGCGAAGCGGAGATACGGTCGTCACATATGACGGCGTCAAGCACTGGCATGGCGCGACGTCAGACAGCTGGTTTTCGCACCTGACCATCACGGCAGGGACTCCGGACTGGCTGGAGCCGGTTTCGGAACGGGAATATGACTTGCTGAAGAAATAAATGAAAAACGAGATCTACCTTCAGTCCGTCATTTGGACTAGAGCGTAGATCTCGTTGTCGTTTGGAGGGAAAAAATTAAAACGAACTTCCGAGAGTCCAGAAGGAATCTCCCAGTTGCTGCATCAGTTCGTTGGCCCGACTTTCAATGCTTTCCGGTAACGTCGCTTGACTAAAGTAGGCCAGGTCAAGACTTTCTCCGTCAAGCATCGCAAGTGTCCCCGTGACGTTTTTCGCATGATAGAGATGAATGACGCCATGCACTTCATCGCCGTTCGGATATCGGTAGTAAAAGCGAGGACCGGAAAAGACGCCGATCAGTTCCAGTTCGCTTGTCTGTAATCCGGTTTCTTCGTGTAGCTCGCGAATAGCGACTTCTTCGAGCGTTTCGCCGAGTTCCATCGATCCGCCAGGCAATCCCCAGTCGAGCGTATCGGACCGGTGTTGGAACAAAACTTCCTGCTGGTCATTTGTCACAAGGACGGTAGCGCCGACACTGATGATCGGACGACTGCCGATGAGTTGTCGTAATTCTGAGATGTATCCCATTTAAATCAATCCTTTCTTTTTCATCGTTTTGACAATATGGATGTTTACCGTGCGAATCCACCTTCGGCATGGATGACTTGTCCGGTGATCCAGGCGGCGTCTGCACTGACGAGAAACGCAATCGTCCGAGCAGCGTCCTCCGGTGTCCCGATCCGTCCGAGCGGAAACTGCGGTATCAGGTGCGTCCGGATGTCGTCCGTCATCCAGGTCGAATCGGTCGGTCCAGGATTAAGCGCATTGACGGTAATGCCGAGCGGTGCGACGGCTGTCGCAAAGGAAGTCGTGAAAGACGAGACAGCCCCTTTCATTGCAGCATAGGCCAGTTCTTCGGGCATCGCGCCAAGATCCTGTCCGGACGTCAAGTTGACGATCCGGCCGGCCTGCAAACCGGCTTCTGCGAAAGCCCGGGCAAACAAGGTCGATAATAAAAGCGTACTCCGGACATTGACGGCGTAATGAGCATCGAGTGCCGTCGCGTCAAGCGTCGCGAGATTCGTTTGTGTCGAATGTGCCGCATTGTTGATCAGGACGGACGGGGTGCCGAGAGTCGAGCACGTATGCGCAAGCACACGTTCTGCCGCATCCGGCGCCGACAAGTCAATTTCGAGCGCTTCGCTTCGGACATCGTTTACTGCCAGTTCTGCTTGGAACGTCTCAATCCATTTACGATCCGCTTTCCAGTATGTAAAACAAATCGTCATCCCTTCTGCCGCAAGTTTCCGGCAAATGGCCGTCCCGATATCGCGGGGGTGGCTTGCCCCGGTAATGAGGGCAATCCGGGGAGTATACGACATAACAACGCCTCCAGTTCCATTAAGTATGTGCTTGTTCATCTTACCGCTCCCGAAGGAACAACGTCCAGAAAAAAGAGGGATTTTTTTACAAAAATCAATAGGAACAGTCGATACGGAAATGATAGGATGGAAAAAAGAAGGAGGGAGCCGTTGTGAAACGTAAATATGCCACCCGATCTTCATGGAAGCGGATCGTAAAACGCGATTACCGGGAGCTTTATCTTGAGACAACATCGTTTACGGGTTATGTGACACGGCTTGATCTGATCCGGGTGACAAACCCGTTGTCGGTTCGTTATTCCGAGCAGGAGATTCAGATTGTGGGTGACGGCTATGTCTGGCTTCAACAGTTTCCGGCAGGGCAGAAGCACGTCATCACGACGATGTTTAATGCACACGGACAAATCGTACAGGTATACGTCGATATTTGTCTTCGGCATGGACGGGATACGACCGGGATTTTTTGGGACGATTTAATGCTCGATCTCGTATTATTGCCGTCCGGAGAATGTTTTGTGCTGGATGCGGAGGAACTCGAGTTGGCCCGGGAAACAGGGGTGGTCAATCAGGACCAGTACGCGGCAGCATGGAAGGAAACGAAGATATTGCAAGATCAAATCCGGACGAACAAGCTGTTGTTCCAGCCGCTTGCCCGTGTGCACCATGATTTACTGGGTAATGTGTGATTAGAACAAGCATATCCCGTTGATTATAAAGAAAATCAACGGGATAGCGGGAATCTGAAGTAATCGCAATCAAAGGTATGCTGCTAAACGATTTTGTTATGGTTATTGTAGAGAACAAACAGAACGATACTGATGACGGCTAAGCCGACCACGATGAGCACCATCATGATGGTTCATCTCCTTTTTTCTACTACAACACGATAAATTCCGTTAGTTATCTTTACCCGAAAATCAACAAAATGAGTAAGTTGTCTGAAGAAATCTGTTACTAAATCGAGACAACTGATAAGAAATCGTCTCTTAACCGTCAAGGAGGAAATCATCATGAAACAGGCGTACATCTTTGATATGGACGGCACGTTATTTCAAACGAATCGGATTCTGGGTCATGCGTTAGAAGATGCATTCGACTTCTTACGCATGAATGGCCGCTGGAGCGGGGCAACACCGCTGGCTGAGTATCAGGCCATCATGGGAGTGTCATTGCCGGAAGTCTGGCAAACCTTACTGCCGGCGCATTCGGATGAAGAGAGGCTGTGCGTTGACCGGACGTTTCAAGACGCGTTGATCCGTCACATCGAACAAGGACACGGTGCCCTGTATCCGGGAGCGGAAGCGACACTTCACGCCTTAAAAGAAGCAGGGCATCGGCTCTATGTCGCAAGCAACGGCTGGAAAGTGTATTTAACGGCCATCGTCCGGCAGTATGGACTGGACCGCTGGCTCGATGGCGTTTATAGCATCGAAGACGTCGCGTCGTCACAAAAAAGTGATCTCGTCGCCTACATCTTGTCTGGGCACCAGTTAACGGAAACGGTTGTCGTCGGAGACCGGATGTCTGATTTTCAGGCGGCTAAAGTCAATGGGTTACCAGCAATCGGCTGCCGGTTCGATTTTTCAAACGAAGCCGAGCTGGAACAGGCCGATGCCGTCATTGAAGACTTACAGGAACTGATGCAACTGGATTTAAAGGCCATAACACCATGACAGAACAGACGAAAACCGGCTCCTCTCCTAAAGCGGAAGAGACAGCCGGTTTTGGTTTACCCGATCAGTTTTTTTGGAACAGGGCGGTCCACAGTCCGGACAGTCCGAAGACGGGATCGGTTGGAGCGGCCTCCTGCATCAAGCGGATGTCATTCACAGCGAACGTGTCGAAAATCGACCGCAGTTTCTCTTCCGTAAAGCCGAGACCGCCGTTTAGGCTCCGTTCGCGGTAAACATCCCAGTCGGTCATGTCGGATCCGCCGTACTGTCCGCCTTCGACGAAGCAGGTCAAAGCAAAGCAGCCGCCCGGCCGCAGGGCATCCGAGACGATCCGGATGTAGTCGGGCCGCCGGTGCGGAGCGATATGATGAAAACAGCCGGAATCATAGACAAAATCGTAGGCACCGTGTTCGAACGGCAGTTCAAAGAGATTTCCTTGACGGAACGAAACATTGAGTTGCCGCGCCCGTGCCCGTTCATTGGCCCAGTCGACCGAGGTTTTCGCGAGATCGACCGCGTCGACCTGACTACCGTGTTCCGCGAGATACAAAGCATTTCGTCCGGGACCGCTTCCTAGTTCGAGCACCCGGTTCACCGGAATCTCCAGTTGTTCGACATAGCGGACCAGGTTCTCATCCGGTTTGTCGACGAAAAAAGGGATCCGTTTCGTCCGGTCGGCATAAAATCCGTCCCAAAAAGCGGTCGGTTCCCGAAGTAAAGCGTCAAGCATCTGTAACAGATCGTCGTGCGTCCGAATTGTTTCGTTCATCATTAGTCCTCGTTTCTTCCCGGCAGGTTTCGCAGGCGGACTGCCGTCGTGAGTGTTTCTTTCAAGTGTTCCGCCCGTTTTTCGGTAAAGGTCGTCCAAAACGTCTCACCGATGATTGCGAGTTCGTCCGGCGAATAGACACCGGGTTCAAAGCTTCCCCAACAACCGTCCGTCGTCAGTTGATCCCAAAAGACATAATCAGCAACAGGATAATGGGACAGCGGAACGTCGCCGCCCATCGGTTGCAGGTCAACGAGCTCTGGACAAAGCCACATCGCGGTCGCGACGGACAACAGACCGCCGTGCCGTTCGTTTAATCCGTCGAGTCCCGCAGCATGCAACGCTTCCTCGAAGGCCCGGTAGCGGTGTGTCGTGATGACGACGAGTTCCGGATACTTAAAATTGATCTGTTTGACGAATGCCGATTCTCAGTATGCCCCTCCGTGCCCGTTGCAAAGGATGAATCGAGTGAACCCTTGCCGGTGCAGATTAACGATGATTTCTTCGAGCATCATTGAGATCACCGTCGGACTGACGGTGACGGTCCCGATTTGATTGGCATGTTCTTCGGAGGTGTTAAACGGCAGTGTCGGTAAGACATAGGCGTTTAACCGTTCACCGAAAACAGCGGCCTGGTGCTCGGCAATCAATGTATCAAGATGCATCGGCAGATACGGTCCGAACTGTTCGGTTGCCCCGACCGAGAGAATCGCGGTGACAGTCTGACTGTCTTGAATAACCTTCGTACTGTTTTTATAGTTGAGCATGAATTCATTTCCCTTCATTCAAAAACTTGGCGTAACTCGATTTGTCCTTCGCCGTGACCTTGCGGATCCGGCATACGTCTGGCCCAAGTGATCGCTTCCTCTCTTGACGCCACATCGATCAAAATAAATCCTGCCAATTGATCCGCCGACGGTTCAAACGGTCCGGATGTGACGTCCGGTTCTTCATTTGGTTGGTGAAACGAAAAGCGAACGGCTTCCCGCGTCGGGTGCAGTCCTTTTGCCATGACCCGGACCCCGGCTTCGACCAGGTCCCGGTTAAAGGCGGCCATCGCTTCCTGAAGGAGTGGATCCGGAAACAGACCGGCTTCAGAGCGGTTTGACGCTTTAACGAGCAATAGGAATAACATGGACCAACCTCCTTGCGATAATTGAACATATAGGTAAAAAAACTTCTACTGTTTCTTATTCGACAAATGGGTTGTAAATCCTGTTTTTTTAACTAAAAAATGGGTGTTAAAATTCTTTTGATGGAAGAAGAAAGGAAAAAGTTGCTCCGTCAAACCCCTTCGTTTAGCATAAAGTCAGAAGAATGAAATCAATTCTTATCAGGAAAGGAGCAGGGAAATGGTCTATTGTATCGGCATGTTTGTGCTCGGTATCGTTGCTCTGACGGCGCGGGGACTGTATTTTGACATCTTCCGCTGGACGGAGTGGGGGAGTGTCTTCGTTTTTCTCCCGGCAGCTCTGTTGCTTTTTTGGGTGGAACGGTGGCAACAAAAACAAGATGCGGCATTCAACGGAAGCGGGACCGGTTACACGTCGCGTCTTAGTGACCGGCAATCAACGGGGATCAAACAGATCTACCAGGCGGAGACGGTCGTCGGTTCCTACCGCCGGACGTTTAAGAAGGCCTGGCACCGCTGGTTCGTCGCTTTTCCGAAAGTGGAGAATTTTTTCCTGAATCTCGATTTTGATCTGTCGCAGCGCGAACTCCGGTTCGAGGAAAAAGCGGGGCAACGGCTGTGGAGCAATCAGACCGAATGGACGATTGAGGAAGGTGGCGAAACCGTCGGCGACATCCAAACTGAAAATACGGTCCGGCACGCCGTCGAATTTACTGAAGTACTAAAGATGACGTACCATGGTGAGACGTATCAGATCCGGTCACCCCGGTTATCCCGACGGATTGAGGTAAGGCGTGCTAAGAAAACGATTGCGACAAGTCACCGGAAACGGCACCTGCTGACGTTTGATGTCCCGGATCTTGAGACACGGTCGGTCCTACTCGCTGGCATGATTTTGTTTCGTCTCCATTTTCGCGAGTGAAGCCGGATAATTTTACATGACTTGGTACAGACAGGGAAATCAGCTATCCTAGACAGGTAAGCAAAATTAAAAGCAGAAAGCAGGCGATTTTTGATGAGCAATCCACTGAGTCAACTCGCATGGACCTTTGTCTCCGAGTGTGACATCCCGCAAGACGTAACAGGATTATTGATTCAAGGGGAAGAGGCGTTGTCCGCCTATAAAACGATCCGGGACGTCGCGATTTTTACGACACACCGGCTGATCATTCGCGACGCGCAAGGGTTGACGGGGAAGAAGGTCGAAGTCTATTCAATTCCCTACAAGTCGATCAACATGTATTCAACGGAAAACGCCGGCGGGATGTTTGACATCAATTCGGAAGTCCAACTGTTTACGCGGGCCGGAACGATTAAAATCAATCTCAATAAAAAGGTCGATGTCCGAAAAATTGACTTGCTGATTGCGAACGCGATTCTTTAAAAAGGGGGACTGGACGATGAGACGAGGAATTCAAAAAACGGCGTTGCTGGTTGTCTTGACGTTACTTGCAAGCCTCTGCCGGACGAAACGGGTTCGTTAATTTTATTTCAATTCCCGTAATTCGTGTATAAAATGATTTCATACAGGCACGGGCGATGCTACTCCTTCCAAACCTTCAGCTGTCATAACAGGTAAAAAAAGAAAAATGTTCAAAAAAAACGGATCCGTCAAGGACCCGTTCCGCAACTGACGCTATACTGTTGTGCTGTTTTTTTGCTGTAACAGATCGTCGGGGTCATGCCGGTTTCGCTGTCATAGTCGTACCACACGACATCATACATGCGACCGTAGTCCGGGTCGACCATTCGTTTGTCGAGGATGGCGGTGTAACTCTGATACGGATGACCCTGTTCATACAAATAATGGCGGATGGCGCCGCTTTCGGTCTCATTTGAAAAGACGACCTGCGACAGCAAGGGGAAGACGATTAACAAGGTGATTACGAATCCACCAATCCACAGACCGATTTTTTGCCAACGCTTCATTTGAAAATCACTCCATTTCAGTTAAAATATTGAAGTTTTATGTAAAACAACGACCGACAGCCACTGGATTGTCGGTCGTTTTGGTTTACCCTGTCTTTCGCATCGACTCAAACAAACGTCCCTTGTAGACGTCCGCGATCGTGTTCAGGAAGGATTCGGAAAAACGTTTCGGGAAATACGGTTTCGCATAAAAATACTGATAGGCCCGTTTTAAGTCATCCCACTGCGTACACGGATCCGTCTGCCGGAACCGGGCGACATCAATGATTCGCGTGCCGGTCGGCGTCAGCAGAATGTTTCGTAAGTGAATGTCGGATGGGTTCAAGCCGACCGAGCGGGCTTCTGCTAAAGCCTGATCGACGGTCTGGATGACATCGTCCGTTATTAGCGTGCCGCTGATCAGACATTCGAACAATGTCTGTCCTTCGATGTATTCGATGACGAGGTAGTCCGAACCATACTCATACTGTTTGGCGTACGTCGCAAACGAATCCAATTGTTCGTAAATCGATCCTTCAATTGCTGCCAGATGTCGGTGCGACGGGAAAAATTTTTTAATCACCCGGTCGGTTCCGGTGATGCGAAATACAAAAGCACTGCGGCCTGTTCCAATCCATTCCAGTTCGTCCGGATACGACGTTACCGTAAATCCCTCCGGCGTCTCCGTCAGATGGATGGCACAAGCCAGTTCGGAATCTGTCTTCACACATGCCACTTCCTTTCTCTTCTTTTATATTATACGACGTTTGGCCGCGGATGGTTTCATAAAACGGCTCCTGTGTGAAAGTTTTGAACATTTTGTGATATGCTGAAAATGTACGGATACTACTTAGCTCAAGGGGGCATTTTGATGACTACTTTACAACAATGGCGTGACCATTTTGAAGCGCTTCGTGCATACGATGAAGCCGTCGCATTACTTTACTGGGACATGCGGACATACATGCCGGAACAATCCGCCGACAACCGTTCGAAATCAATCGGCTTCTTATCGACGGAAAGTTTCCGCCGCCGGACGGGAGCAGCGTATCAAACGTTGCTTGAAGCGATGGGGCAAGAAACGTTGACAGGCGTCGAAGCCGTTTCCTACGCCAAAGCAAAACAAGCGTACGACCGGGACTCGAAGATTCCGGAAGCGGAATACCAGACGTTCATCACGTTAATTTCGGAAGCGGAAAGTGTCTGGGAGAAAGCGAAGGACGCAGATGATTGGGACTTGTTTGCACCTTACCTGGAAAAGATTGTCGCGATGGAACGGAAGTTCGTCGAGTACTGGGGGTATGACAACCATCCGTACGATGCGTTGCTCCATGACTATGAACCGGGCATGACCGTTGCGGAACTCGATCCGTTGTTTGCCGAACTGCGCCAGGCGATCATCACGCTCCTGCAACAACTCGACGGAAAAACATTCCCGACACTCGACTGGTCAGCCGACCGCGAGACACAGATTCGATTGAATCACGAGTGGCTGCAGGATATCGGTTATGACTTCACGGCGGGGCGACTCGATGAGACCGTCCATCCGTTCCAAACGACGATTAACCGGAAAGATGCCCGCGTCACGACGAAGTACGATGAAAATGATTACCGCAATTCGGTTTTCGGAACGATGCATGAAGCCGGACACGCAACATATGAACAAGGCATCGATCCGAATCTCGATACGCTCGGACTCGGGGACGGGGCCTCGATGGGGATCCATGAATCACAGTCGTTGTTCTTTGAGAATTTCATCGGCCGGAATCAAGGATTCCTGTCTGCCCGCTATGCCGGTCTGCAACGAGCGATTCCTTCATTGACGGATGTCCTGTTTGAGACGTTTTATGCCGCGGTCAACGAAGTCAAACCGTCGCTGATCCGGATCGAAGCGGACGAATTGACGTATGCTTTGCATATCATCATCCGCTACGAGCTCGAAAAACGCCTGATTACGGGCGAACTCGAAGTCAAAGACCTGCCGGCGGAATGGAACCGTCTGTACAAGGAATACCTCGGAGTTGATGTTCCGACGAACGCAAAAGGTGTTCTGCAGGATGTCCACTGGTCCGGCGGATCGTTCGGTTACTTCCCGAGTTACGCGCTTGGTCTCGTCTACAGTGCTCAGCTGAACGAAGCGTTACGCCGTGACGTCAATGATGTTGATCAACTTATTGCCGACGGAACACTGGCACCCATCAAGGAATGGTTGAACGTCAACATTCACCGGCACGGAAAAGCGAAGACCCCGGCGGAACTGATTCAAGCAGCAACCGGACAATCGATTTCCGTCCAGCCGTTGATTGACTACTTGACGGCGAAATATACGCGGGTCGTCGAAGCGTTATGATGCGCTGGTTCGCCCATCGCGGAGCGAGTGACCGGTTTCCGGAAAATACGCTCGAAGCGATTGAAGCAGCAATTCCGTTCGTCGACGGCATTGAATTCGATGTTCACTTTTCACGTGACGGAGTCGGAGTCATCATTCATGATGAGACGGTGAACCGGACGACGGACGGAACGGGGCGGGTCGTCGATTTGACGCTCGCTGAACTGAAACAGCTCAACGCCGGAGCCCGGTTCAAAGGAGACGGCGGACCGGTTCAAACGACGATTCCGACTCTTGATGAAGTACTGACCCTGCTTGCACCGACAAAGCTGTTGCTCAACATCGAGCTGAAGACGGATACGATCCGGTATCCCGGGATCGAAGCGTACACACTCGAACGGTGTCGTGCCCACGGTATTGCGAATGACCGCCTGATTTTTAGTTCGTTTAATCATTATTCGGTCGCGACCGTCCGGGAACTTGATCCGACGATCGAGACAGCGATTCTCTATCCGTATCCGTTGTACCACCCGGAGCAACAAGCCATCCTGCTCGGGGCAAAGGCGATTCATCCGGATTACCGCCGCGTAACACGAGAAGATGTCATCCTTGCCCATCAGGCCGGGATTGAAGTCCGGGTCTATACGCCGAAAACGGCTGCTGATGTCAGACGGATGATGGAGATCGGGATTGACGCCGTCATCGTCAATGATCCACAAGCATTTCAGAAAAGTCTATCCATCCCATAAGGAGGTAGCGTCATGCGGAAGGAGCATCTGTTCATCATTTTAGCGTCATTGGTCGCACTCGTCATCGGTCTGCAGATTGGTTTTGCCAGTCTGCCGGCACCAAAACCAAAACAGGTCGAGGAATCGGTGACGCGACCGGATGATTTTCAGGCAGGACTCCGCGACGCCAAAACCGAATTAAAGATGGTACAACGGTTTGCCCGTACCAGCACGCTCGAGCACACTCGTTCGAGCCAAACCTGGATTTATTCCAGTCCGACACCGACGCGTATCGCCGTCGATTGGTATTACGTTGCGAGTTATCCTGAAAAAAATGTTCAGATGACCCGAAATGACGTGTCCCGGATTTTAACGTATGACCGGTACCTCGTCGTCATCCGCCCGATTTACGGGGTGATCGAAGACAGTGAACTGGAACAATTTGCGCTTCGCTTTTCGAGCTATTTCATGACAGTACAACAACAAAAGGAGGATGACGATGTCAGGTAAAATCATTCTGTTGATTGGTGGATCGGGCAGCGGGAAATCTTCCTTGATCAAACGCTTACGCCAGGAATATGAACGGGTCCGCTTTATTCCGTCTGTGACGACACGTCCGAAACGTCCGACGGAACATGACGGGGAAAGTTATCATTTCGTTGACGTCAAGACGTTCCAACAATTGATCCAGGAGAACGGATTCATTGAGTATGCCCACGTACACCGGGCATGGTACGGTACGCCACGAAAGGCATATGAAGAAATTTTAGCGACGGACGGAATCGTCATCAAGGATATTGATCCGAAAGGGGCGGCAGCGTTCAAGACGTTGTATGCCGACCACGTCATCACGATTTTCGTCTCCGTTCCGCCGGATTTGATGAAGGAACGGTTGCTGATGCGGGGGGATACACCGGAGTTTGAAGCGCGGCTCGTCGATTATGCCGATGCCTGGAAAGAACGGGATCATTACGATTACATGATTGAAAACATTGATTTTGAACAAGCCTATGCCGATCTGTTAGGAATCATTTCCGCGTATATTCCCGGACAACCGTCCGAATCATAACAGCAGGGAAATTCCCTGCTGTTTTTTGATGCCTGTCTGGAAGAAAGGAGAACCTGCGATGGATGGACTCGTTCAGCTTTTGCAACAGCAACCGGAACTCCGGCATCTGACCGGCTGGACCCGTCTGCCGACGCGTTACTCTGCTTCACCGAAATATACAGTCCATGACGAAAGCGGACTGTCGATCCTCCATACGGCTCCGCTCACAGCATTTCGGCGGAAAAAACGGGAGTTTGAAATTTTGCGGCAACTGAAACAAGACGGACTGCCGGTCCCGGAACCACTCGGCTTAAATCAGCTTCCGGAAGCCGCTGTCTGTTACAGCCGTTACCGTTTCCTGACCGGTTCGACGATCCAAGATTGTGTACCGCTTGGTCGAGACATCGAGTACCGGCTTGGTCAGGAGACAGGACGGTTATTGAAGCAAATCCACCGTTATGCAGGACCGCCGGCAACGAAGTGGGCGGTCCGGTGTCGGGCGAAACACAACCGGTACGTCACGCTGTATCAACAGGAAGCGTTACCGTTGACTGGCGATCAAGCAATTTTGTCCTTCATTGAACAAAACATCGGATGGATTGCAGACCGTCCGAATCGTTTGCAACACGACGATGTTCATCTCGGCAATCTGATTACGGACGGGGAGCATCTCGTGGGAATGATTGATTTTTCGAATCACGATAGCGGCGATCCGTGGCATGATTTCGTCAAAATGGGATTGTTTCAGGTCGAAAACAGCATTCCGTTTGCCGTCGGTCAAGTCGATGGTTATTTCGGAGGGGACGTTCCGGAGCTGTTTTGGCGTGTCTACAGCATCTATCTGGCGATGGCCTGTTTTTCATCCATCGTCTGGACAAGCCGGCATGCACCGGAAGAAATGGACCAGATGCGCCGGCGGATCGAACGTGTACTGTCCGACCACCGGCGGTTTGAGCATACTGTCCCAGATTGGTATGAGACGTTTGACCGGACGTGATCGTCTGAGCGGAACTCCCGTTCGACAGGAAAAACCGTGCCCTTTACCGATTGACTCGGTCAGGACACGGTTTTTTTTCGGTTCAGTTCCCGTCCCATGTTTCGTTGACACGGGACGCATAAAAGCGCAGGGCGCTGCCATAAGCACGGATTTCGGGATTCTCCGTCGTATCAACAAGCGTTCCGATCAATCGTTCGATTGCTTCGGCCGATCGGTCGAGATTATGTAACGTCAGTGCTAAAAACGTCTGTAAGGCGGCATGATTCGGGAAGTGAACGAGTCCCTCTGTTAGGGTCTGATACGCGTTATCGTATCGCCCGAGGGCACGGTAGGTACTGCCGAGTCCGACGTACGCTTCCTGCAAATCGGGTTCGGGCAGCCCCAGTTCGATGGCAGCGACGTAATGCGGGACGGCAGCCGCTTCCTCTCCGAGGTTATCATGACACCAGGCCATCTGGTAATGAATTAACGGATCGTCCGGTGCTTGGTGCAGATAAGAAGCGACCAAGGCTTTCGTTGCGTGATACTGTTTCGCTTGACGGAGACGCGAGACGGCAGCAAAGTCGAAATGAACCTCAGAAGATATGTTGACGGATGGATGATAGACGAAGGTCAGAGGATGACACGGCTGTTCATCCGGTAATACGCTGTAGCGAAACTGCAGACCGAGCCGAGAAGCGATAGCGAGCGCCGGTTCGTTATCCGGATGGATGAAAGCTTCAATCTGTTGAAAATCAAGTCTTGTGAAGACAAATGTCAGCACGGCAGGAAGGGCTTCCGTAGCATAGCCCTGTCGTAAAAACAGCGGATTGATCTGGCAATGGACGTGTGCCGTCCGGATGTCCGGACGATGAAGGGCTGAGACTATAACCGTTCCGGGCACCGCTCCATCGTCCGAACGAAACAACTTAAACGTATACGCGTCTTGCCCGGAAGGATCGTCGGCGCCTTGAATCCGTAACCGCTTCGTCTCAAGCGTCATGGAAACTGTCATCTGAAGTCACTCCTCGCATGTGGTATCAGTAGAAAAACCCTTCAACCAATGAGGTTGAAGGGAACGAGATTAATTTTGTTGTTCGAGTTTCGTCAAGAGTGTCCGGAACGTATCCAGTTCAGCATCCGAAAAGTCAGCAAAGACGTCAGACAGGTATTCCATCTTCATTGCTTCGAGCTTCCCGTATAATTCGATGCCGTCTTCTGTGGCCCGGAGTTCAACGACACGACGATCGAGTTCGCTGCGTTCACGTGAAATCAAGCCTTTTTTCGTCAACTCATCGGCCAATGCCGTAATCATACTCGCTGAAAACTGAAATTCGTTGGATAAAGCCGATGCGATTTGAGGACTGCTTGTGCAAAGCGACTTTAGGATAAAAAATTCGTTTCGCGTCAAGTAAGTCGTGAACATACTCCGGACATCTTTTTTGATGGCGCGGTAGTTCATGCGTAAGCCTTTTTCTGTATCGACGATCAACTGATCGCGGTTTGCTACTTCTAATGTAGTTGCCATAGTTTCACTCTTTCTGTACCGTAGTTTCTTCTTCCGAGATTTAGTATAGTGAAAAATTTTAGTTTAATCAATATTTTTCTCTTGAATCATCTGTTTACTTAACGGTTGGACCTGTTTGATGATGTCCTCGACGTTTCGGAGTTCCGGGTAGAACCGGCGGAAGAAATAGTCAATCCGGTGCGGATCGTTCCCGGCAATCGTCACGGCCATACAGATGTAGGCGATGCCGATTCCTTGGCGGGGCAGGAACGGATTCGGCATGACCTGGGCACATTTCAAGGCGAGCGGACTATGGACGGAGACGGCTTCGATCAATTCTCCGTAATTGCGGATATCGACGTAATGGAACATCCGGATGAGTTCATTGATCAACTGTTGATCGGAATCAAGCATCATCTGGGACGTGACCAGTTGTTTGTCGAGATCGTTGATGACGGCGGAGTGATCAATGAAATAGTTTAAGTTGTCCGATGTGATCCGAACTTTATGAGGATCCGATAAAATTTGTTGGACCGTCTCGTCTTCAAATTGTTTCAATTGTTTTTTGATGTTGACGAATTCCTGATCGGCGATTTCAAGGAGTCCCGCGACACGGCTGAAACTGCGGCGGACTTCAGCCGGTACGCTGTTCGGATTTTTGTATCCTAAATCATGTTCGATTTCGGCCCAGGCGTGTTGTAGAATCGAACGAATCTGGATTTCGGCGGTATGTTCCTTAAAACGTCCGTATTCGCTGAGGGCGAGCCGCTGTTCATTCAACGCAGCAACGAAGTGGACGGACAGATAACCGAACTCGGTCGTGTCGAGCAAAGTGGATTTGTCGACGGATTGATCCCGGTCAATTGAAAATTCATTTTCGATGATCCGGGCCGCTTCCCGGACATCATCGTGAAAATACGTCACGATCCGAATCCCCGTTAAATCGTGGACATCGCGAAGCGATTGGTATTTATTCGGTTGCCGTAACACTTTTTGGTACAGACTGTCGGACTCTTTCGTCCGGGCGACGATCGAATGGTATTTGATGCCGGCTGCATCGAGCAATTCCGATAATAAAACTTTTAATTTATCGGCAAAGGCATCATAGTCTTCCTTGTCATTGACATATTCGAGCATCATCGTATTTAAGTCCTGCGATTGCACGGGATTCACCTTCCTTGTCATGTCTTCTTCTGACATTATTGTAGCACTCGTTTTCACTGGACGCACGGCAGGACCCTGTTTCAAGGAGGACGCTTCGTGGGAAAGACAGAGTAGAACATCTGGGAGGGGTGCTAGAATGGAAATTTTGGACGCGCGGGCGTTGCCAGCTGATCATTCTGATATCTTACATGTCACACCATCATCGGTTTATTTCCGCCGCCGACTCAACGACAGTCAATTTCATATCAGCCGGTTTGATTTAGAGGATCAAGAACAGGTCGATCTGACGCCTGACGTGTTGCAGGACCACGGACCGACCCGGCCATTCGTCAAAAAGGGAAAAGTCTATTGTCTGAACGAACAGAACCGGGAAGACGGTGGAGAAACACAGCTCCTTTCCATCGACCTGAATTCAGGAAAAAGCGAACATCTCGCCACGTGGCGTCTTGGCGGCGATTTGACGCTCTACTGGGTCCTGAATGAACGGTATATGGTCTTGTTGCATGTCGACAAAGCGACGACAGCCTTTTTGTATGATGTCGAGACGACGCGTGAGCATCCGATTAAAGATGAACGGTTGTACGGCATCACGGAAAACTACCGTGAGCTGTACTTTTTCCTCGTCACGTTAGCGGATGCTGATTATATCGTCTGCAATGCCCGGCTCGATGAATTTTCCTTTTATGATGCCCTGGAGAGCGGCGTCATTTCACCCGAAGATCCGATCGACCATTCGGAAAGTCTATTGATTGCTCCGCTGTCAACAATCGTCGCGGAAATCGAGCAAGGAGTGAAACGCCTATCCTTTCGGACGTTGTTGCGGCTGGACGGAGAAGGGGATACCGTCCAGTACCTGGGCGAACAGGACGGCCATCTCGTGTTTAGTGCCTATACAGAACGGCTGAATGAAGAAGTATTTTATGAAATCAAGGAACAATCGGCCGTTACGGAGCGGGAACGGATTCGGTGGAGTGATTTCGAACCGCTGGATTTCACGTATGACGATGTCGAGTCGACGATTTTCATCGTCAATGACCGGTCGGATCAGCACCATGAAGTGATGAACCTGCGGACCGGTGCCCGTTATCTGGACCGTGACCCGTTTGAGCGGGTGTTGCGTGACCGGTTTTACCTGCATGAATCCATTGGGACGGACGCCGAACCGATGGTCACGGTGTATGACGGCGAGCAGGCGGTCCGTCACCGGTTCGAGGATGCCTATTATATGATTGTATCCGGAGAATTGGTCATTCTGTCCGTCAATCAGTTAAAATGAACGAAACAGCCGAACATTTCATGAGATCACACTGTGAAGAAGACAGTGTGATTTTTAAAGAGAAGATACGTTTATTTCATATACCGAAATTAATGTAAAAAAAAACAAAAAGAAGAATAAAAAGTATAACCTTGCATTCGTTAAAAACAATAAAAAACTCCCCTCTTTCAGCGAAATACGCCAAGCAGGAGGAGGAGTGGTATGCTTATTCTGAGTCAGTCGTCCGTGTGAAGATGTCGACCTGAATGTTTCCGGCCGTCGCACGTGAGTATGGGCAAACACTGTGTGCGAGTTTACCAAGCTCCGCAGCTTGTTCTTCTGAAACACCACGGACAAGAACATCAAGTTCTACTGAAAGTGTGAATCCGTCTGTTGCTTCATTCAACGTGACATGTGCCGTTACTTCACTGCCGTCATGTTTGATACCTTGTTTCCGGGCAACCAGGTTTAAAGCGGAATCAAAACAAGCCGAGTATCCGGCAGCAAATAATTGTTCCGGGTTGGTTGCTTGTTTTTTAGATCCCGGTACAGGCATGGCGAGTGCAACGTCTAAGATACCGTCTTCCGATACGACGCGGCCGTCACGGCCTCCGACAGCTGTAGCAGATGATGTGAACATTGGTTTCATAATGATAACTTCCTTTCGGGTTGGCTGATTATTTTAAGTAGCTTACAATTAGATTTTATACAATCTATATAAGAACGCAACTATTATGCTTGAAGGAGGAATTTATATGCCGAATCCCTTATTACTGGAGGAACAACTCTGTTTTCCGTTTTATGCGATTTCCCGTGAAATCACGAAGCGATACCGTCCCTTGCTCGAACCGCTGGGGTTAACCTACCCGCAATATTTGGTCATGCTTGTCCTGTGGGAGCAGGATCAACAATCGTTAAAAGCGGTCGGGGAGCGATTGCACCTCGATTCGGGAACATTGACACCCTTATTAAAGAAATTAGAAGCTTCCGGTTTAGTCAAACGGGTCAAAAATCCGGCGGACGAACGTCATATCCAAATCACGTTGACGGCAGACGGTCAAGCCCTTCGAAATGAGGCCGAACAAATTCCGCTGGCTTTAAAAGAATTACTGGGTGTATCGGACGAAGACATGGAACTGGTCAAGCAGACCTTAAATCGCCTGACCATAAAAATGAACGGGACTGATTGACAGTCCCGTTCATTTTGACTATTTATTTGCGGCGGAATCCTTCTTCTTCAAGGTAGTTCGCTGCTTCTTTATACGAATTGAATGCACCGTCAAGCAAGTCGCCCGCGTACACCAGCCATGTATCGAGGTCTTCGTTTAATAACGTCAGCTCGAACTGGTTGTCGTTGACCCACGTTTCTTCCAGCGTTTCGACCGTTTCGACCGTTTCGAGCGCTTTGATCGCATCTTGTAACAAGAGGATTAAAGCGGGCTCGGAGAACTCACGGATGTTGACGAAACCTTTCCGGTCCGTCTCATATCCCGGTAATCCTGCAGCGTAGACAAAACCGTTGCCGTTCGGGTGAAGATGATAGACGACGATTTTTTTCTCGAACTGACTCTCCGGGAAGTGGAAATTGACACGGTTAAGCGAAACTTCTTTCCGGACAAGTTGTGGGAAAGTCTCGATGATGTTTAATTTTTCTTCAAATGTTAGCATGGTTCCTCCTTGAAATACATTTCTACTCTCTTATATATGCGATGATTCGCAGTGAAATGTCAACGTCTGTTTGATGACAGTGAAACTTGAGCAAGTCTCTTCCCGTATGAAAAAAGGAAAGGCAGGGGATTGGATGCAACCAAATCAACCGACCGGGGACTGGCAACGTCTGCCACGTGCCTCGGTGACCGCCGAACGTCAATACGTCGGCATTAAGTATACCATTTATTTGCTACTGATCGGAACGGCAACCGTGGTTCAGGTCAAGTGGCTAGATTTATCCCCCTGGTGGATGTGGATTCTCGCCGGGTTGTGGACAGGATTCTTTTTACTCCAGTTCGTGTACATCCCGAAGATCCGGCAAAAGTATTTTAAATACCGGGTAGATGATGAGTTTTTAGTCGTTGAGTTCGGAATCTTTATTTTACGCCATGTCGTGACACCGCTCGTCAAAGTACAAATCATCGATACGTCGTCCGGTCCGTTGCTTCGCCGATTGAATTTGATGAACATGAACGTTCATACAGCGTCCGGTCAAATCGAATTGCCTGGACTCGATGTCACACAAGCGGTTCTCTTGCGACAACGGATTGAACGATTTGCGAAACTCGAGGAACAGGAGGAGGAGTCGTTATGACACGGAGGGTGCATCCCTTGTTCATCTTAATGACGACGTTGACGCAGCTCCGCTCCCTCGTCATCCCGATTGCGGTCATTTTATTTAATGATTTAAAGAATGACGGATTTGGCATGTATACGATGATCGGCGCTGTGGTCATCAGTTTCCTCTTACTCGTGTTCGGCATCATTTCGTGGTACTTTTATACGTTTACGATTGATGAACAGTCGATTCGGGTCAACAAAGGAATCTTTCGAAAAAGTGAACGGACAACGCAACGCCAGCGAATTGAATCGATCGGGATCAATCAAAATCTGCTGGAACGAATCCTTGGTTTAGCGACACTGACCGTTGAGACTTCATCCGACAGCGGAAAGCCGGAAGTCGAATTAAAAGGGGTCCGGCTCGAGTTTGCGAAACAATTGAAGTCGACGATTGCAACAAGAGTGTCGCAACCAACTGAACATACTGTTCCGGCTGCCACCTATACCGTCGGCTTGATGGATTTAATCAAAGCAGGCGCGTTATCAGGCCGACTGGGTCTCGCGCTCGTCGGGTTCGGAGCCGTCTATCAGTTCGCTAACCGGTTCATTGAGAAATACATCAGCCGGGCATTTGATGAGCTGTTGCATCTATCACTGGTCTTGTTACTGATCCTTGGCGGGTTACTGTTGCTCTTGATCTATCTTGGGTCAATTTTAGTATTCGTCCTCCGCTACGGAGCGTTTCGGGCAACACGCGAGAAAGAGCGGATGACGATCGGCTACGGTCTCCTGAACCGGACGGAAGTTGTGTTTCATCAGGATAAGGTGCAGGCACTCGTCATCGAGGAAAGCTGGATCAAACGGCGGTTGAAGCGGGCCCATCTTTCGCTGCACATCATCTCGGCAAGCGGCGAAGAAGAGAAGTTGCTGTTACATCCGTTCATTCGGACCGGTGAGATTGATTCCTTTTTACAGGAGTTTTTACCGCGTTTTCAATTGCAACATCCACACAAGCGGGCCGTTGACCGGGGATTTTTTTACGTCGTCCGTTGGCCGCTGCTCGGTTACAGCCTGGGCTTAATCCTGCTGAATGGAGTAATGGTGTATGGCTTACCGGAACCTTTCCGTTACTTCGGGTTACCGTTTCTCCTGCTGTTACCGGTGTACTATGCGGTCGCCCGGTCCGGCTATCAAAATACCCGCTATGGACATCACGACGATTTGTTTGTCTTACGAAAAGAACTCGTCAACCGGGAAACGATTTATGCGCCCCGCCTGAAAATTGAAGCTTTCTCCGGCCACGTTTCTCGTTTTCTCGAACAGAAGGATATTCTGAAGTTTCAACTCACATTACGCGGATCCAGCGTGTTTCATGCCGGTTACTTTACACAGGCGGAGTTTGAAGATGTTTTAGCATGGTACCAACAGACTTTTCTTAAACCCCCAACTCCACCGGCAGGGACACCACTGTCCGGTGACGAATAGACTCTTAGTAGAAACAGACGAAAAAGGGAGTGAATCATGGTGCGGAAATGGATGTTTATTCTCTTGCTGATTGTGCTTGGGATTGGAAGTCTGATCGGATACGACGGATACCGGATCCAGCAAACGTTAATCGGACAGTCCGACCGCTCCCGCCTCCTGCCTGCCGAGAAGAAGAAGGACGATACAGCGGATCAAGCATGGATGAAGCAACAGGACACGGAACAACTGCAATTGACGACGACGGATGAAGTACGCATCGGGCGTTATCTCCCGGCCGCATCTTCTTCTGACAAGACGGTTGTACTCCTTGCCGATGATGTTCGTTTCGGTTCGTCACAGACGGCACCACTGATCCGCTTTTACCAGGAACAGCTGGGCTATAACGTGTTCGTCCCGGACCGGCGTGGTCAAGGAGCGAGCGAGGGGACAGTGAATTATGGCTGGCTCGACCGGTTGGATCTGATTGATTGGACCAACCAATTGATGGAAGAGACCGGAACCCGGCATGTCGTATATCACGGAGTAGGGATTGGCGGGGCGACGGTACTGCTCGCTGCAGGAGAACCGACCGTCCCGAAACAAGTGAAGGCCGTCATTTCTGAAGGCGCTTATGCCCGCCTGGATGACTGGTTCCAGTCACTTGCGAAAGTCAACCTGCCGTATCCGGCCGGACCATCTCTTGCTGTCGCAAGTAGTTTTAATAAAGTCGAACAGGACTTCTTTTATGGAGATGTCTCCGTCACGCGACAAACGAGTCGGATCATGGTACCGACGTTATTCATCCAGGGGATGGAGGACAAGGTGGTTCCGCCCCGGATGGTGTATGAACTGTATCAGGCTAAACCTGGCATCAAACAATTGTATCCGGTTCGCGGAGCCGGTCACGGCAGTACCTATTCCGATAATCCTGAGAATTACAAAAAGCGTCTCCGCTTATTCGTTCAACCTTTTGTCAGGACACCGTAATCCGTGGTGGAAAGAGAAGGACTGACGAATGTTCGGAAAGAGAGACGGAAAGGGGCGACAAGAGAAATGCCCGAGTTAGTTTGGGTAGGCAATGAAACACCGTTTGTCGATGTCATCTCGATGGAATCCGTCGGACCGATCACGGTCGGACGATTCGGAGGTTGCAGCCGTTCCGGACAAACCAAAAATGAAGATGGATGTATCGTCTGGATCGGGGCGGACTGGGAATGGACGATGTTGCTCGACGCGCATGATACTGCCGAGAGTGCCGTCTTATTGATTGATTACTTGACGTCGCACCGTCTAGAGATCGAACGGATTCTGAACGAACCGGTCGAAACGATGTTTGCCTCTCTGGAGCGGTATGTCGTCTCGTTATTGGAAAACAAAACATTTCGGACCGCCTGTCAAACCGTTCAGGGTGAGACCGCCTGTCTGTTTCTTGTCCGCAAGGGAAAATATGTCTGGTGGTTATCGGTCGGCGATGTTCTCGCCTATCTGTTCCATCCCGATTTAAGTAACTATCTGCAATATAAATTAAACGAACGGCAGTTTTTTGAATGGATCGGCCGGGTGAATACGTTTGATTTACCCGTTCCCTGTTACAGCCGGGGAATTCGTGAATTACGACAGGGAATCAATCAGCTGCTGTTGACGACGGACGGATTGATTGAATGTCCCGGAGCGCCGTTCCAAGACGGGAAACAGCTGGAACAAGTAATGACGACGTCGTATGTCGGCGTCAAGACATTATTGACGACGATTGAACAGCTTGGTGTCCGGGACAGCACAACCATCTTAGCCTGGGCAGTCGAAGTCGAAGAAAATGTAACGATGCCCGGTAATTCAAAATAAAAGCATGACCCGTCTTTTCCATATGTAAGGGAAAGGGGTCATGCTTTTATTCGGTTGCAGTCGGTTCAGGATCCGTCTGATTGGTTGGCAAGGGAATCGGCTCATGCGAGGTATCTTGTTCTGCATGGGTCAACGGTAAGGCAATCCCGACGCTTGTCAACAAAGCAATCAGTGTGGCATTCGTTAAGGTTTGGTACATTCGTTACCCCTCCTTTCCTAAAAGTGTGTCACCTTTTTAACTATTCTGAATATTTATGTATGATTCGTCAAGTAATCGCCATCTTCGTAGTATTCTTTTTTCCCGTTAAACCGGTATACTTAAACGTGAAAAAGGGGGATCTCGCTTGAAACTTACTAAAGCCAACACACGTATTTTAGAGTCACTGTTACCACGTTTGAACCTGAACGTCGAAGAACCGGAACGGACGGATATCGAGCGCCGTCTCCAAGCGGATCTTTATGAAGCCCAACGCTTACAAAAACCGTTTGAAACGGTCCACGGCCAATCACCGGAAGAACGGCTGAATCAAATGATTGCCGAAATTCCGGAATTGCGACGGGTCGAGACCCAAAAGCGATGGACGCGAAATTACGTTTCAACGATTTTGATGTTTATTTTCATCGAAGGCATCGATGGGATTTTCCAGTTCGCCCTCGCGGATTACATCTTATTTTCCATCATCGCCTTATTTTTGATTGACGCGATGTCGATTTTGATCACGTCCCCGAAAATCCGCGACGTCAAAAAGCGGGTCTGGGTCCAATTTTTAGTCAGCTTCATCTTGTTTGCTACCTATAAAGCAGTCTTGATTCAATTCGTGCCGAATCCGGTCGTCCTGATGCAAGTCAGCGGTACCCCGGCCTATCTGATTGGAATCGGTGGATTAGTCGGACTGTATCTCTATTGGTCCAAAAATCCGCTTCGTAAACGCGCATAAGGCAGAAGGAGGGAAAAAGATGGAGTTCACGCACTGGAAAAGACGTTTGCAAGATCATCTGGAACGGATGGGATTTGATTTACGACTCGAACGACTTGCCATGCAAGACATCCTGAAACTTGAGGCAACCCATGGTGCTTTCTTATTTTTCCCGATTACAATCAATTTATATGAACGGATGGGATGGCAGATGGTGGCGATTGAATCGCACCATCCGGAGGATATCGACGATTTGTTTGCCGAAGCCCAGGTCCAGTCCTTATTTCAAATGACGATGATGACCTTTGAAGAGGAAGAACGGGAATTCATTTTAGGGTTCTACAGCAATACCGGCCGTTATCTGACAGATACGCTGTCATTGACCGGACAACTGGTCCGCATCATCGAAGAAGAATGGAATGACGGCGAACCGCTCCGGATTGCGACGTTCGAACCGTTCCCCGGTCTGTTCGTCGCTCCATCCTTTGCCCATCAGACGTATGCCTTTGCTGCCGTCGAAGACGATTGGCAAATGTTCGTCGGACGGACGGGACGTCCGGCAAGTGATTACCGTTTGGATGGAACGATCCTTGCACCGCATCGTGTCCCGGAAGGCGAGCTGTTTACCCGGATTCCACTGACCGTCCCGCTCCATCAGTTCGAGGATGTTCGGACACAATTGCAGTCGGAGCAGGAGGAAGTTCAAACGTTCCTCGCGCAAGCGATGGCGACGATCCAAGCTTACGATCCGTCATTCGGTTTTGCCTGGCGGGGGACGGTGACGTTTTTCCATGGCATTCCCGTCAATCCGTTCGCCCAGCGACTCTGGCTGGAAGACGGACAAAAACGGTTCCGCATCATGCAACAGGGATCACGGCGGATTTTAGCGATTGGTGACACGGCACCGGAAGCCATCGAACGTCTCGACCAAGCAGTCGGGGCGGGCGAACCGGACGGAACACCTGTCAGTGCCGTCGGTCAGCTGTTGTTAGGGATTTGGAAACAATTTGAGTCCGATGAGACAACCTATTTAACGGACGTGACCTGTGAGGGCATTTCAAGACAACAGGTCGAGAACCGGATCCGTAATGCCTTGGCGCGACAGGAAACGATTGAATGGATCGTCCAGGCACAAAACAGTAATGACAGTTGCCGATTCGCAGGGCTGACCATCACGTTCCCGCATCGCCCACCGGGTGTTGTCCAGATTAAACGGGCGGATGATGTGACCAGAAGCAGCTGATGATTTGAAAAAAACAGATTAAAAAACCGGACGCCTGCAGGTGTCCGGTTTTTTGTCTTAAATTCCAAGTGAGGCAATCAGCTTCCGAATGCGTTCTTCCGATTGTTTCGGCGTCAAAATCAACAATTGATCGCCTCCGATCAACCGGGTTTGCCCGCGTGGTGTGATGATGGCGTCGTGCCGGATGACGGCGACGACCAGCAAATCCTGGGGCATCTCAATCTCCTGCAGTGTCTTTCCGTCAATTCGGCAAAAGGACGGAACGCTGACTTCGACGATTTCGGCATTCGGATTCGCGACCGTCATGAATTGAATCAACGGTTCGATATCGATTGCCGGTTTCGCATCGAGCTTCATCAGCTTGACGATCCAGGGTAAGGCCGTTCCTTGCAAAAGCGCCGACGTCATGACGGCGAAAAAAACGATATTGAACAACGGATAGGCATCCGGCAGACCACTGGATAACGGATAGGTCGCGAGAATAATCGGGACGGCGCCGCGCAAACCGGCCGCTGTGATGACACTCTGTTCGCGGAAATTGTACCGAAAAGGCAACAAGGACAAATAAACGGCAAGCGGACGGGCGATGAGAATCAAGGTCAGAACGATGACACCTGATACGAACAACGTCTGAGGATCAAGCAGTTGCCTTGGGAACACAAGCAGTCCGAGCATGATGAACATCCCGACTTCTGCCAGGTGGGAGAGACTGCCGCTGAACCGAACGAGAATATCACGGTAAATCAAATCATGATTACTGAGCCAAATCCCGGTGACGTAAACGGCTAAGAAGCCGCTCGCATGAAGGCTTGTCGCGACACCGTAGGAAAGGAGCGCCCCACTGATCAGCAGCGTCGGATATAAAGCCGACGACTGCAACTGAATCCGGTTCATCAAGGAGGTCAACAGCCAGCCGACGAACAGCCCTATGACAAGACCGATTCCCATCTCGTAAAACAACAGCCAAATCCCTTGTACGATAGAAAAGGCTTCCGGATTTAACGCAAACTCAGTGAACAGAATCGTCAAGAAAACGGCCATCGGATCATTCGTTCCCGATTCCGCTTCCAGCGTATGTTTGACTTTCTGGTCAATCGGTCGACCGTTCAGCAATGAAAAGACCGCTGCTGCATCGGTCGAGCCAATCAACGCGCCGATGAGTAACGCCATCGGCCAGCTGAAATCCAGCAGGTAATGTGCCACCGTTGCAATCAGGCCGGTCGTGACCAGGACACCGACGGTTGCAAGCGATAATGCTGCCGGAAGAACCGTTTTGAAATGACGCCACTTCGTATTCAAGCCGCCGTCAAATAAGATGATGACGAGTGCGATCGTACCGAACAGACGGGCCTGCTCGAAGTCCGCAAAATCAATTAATCCAGAGACATCCGTCCCGGCCAGGATACCGACGATCACAAATAAAATCAGGGTCGGGACGTTCAGACGGACAGAAAATTTCGTCGTGACGATAGCAAGCAACAAAAGAATACCGGCAAGCAACAGGACGGTCCCTTCGTTCATAGGCGATCCCTTCCTTCGATGAAAGACGTCTTTTTTTTAGTATACGTCATTCCTCGTTGCAGCTTCAGAAAATAGTTTGCCGGAAGATGTGTATAAATCCGTAAAAAAAGGAAAACACGTATCATAATGGATTATGGAATAAGGAAAGAGGAGGCATCTTATATGAACATCTGTGTAGTCACAGGAGCAAACTCCGGTATGGGAATGGTGACGATTCAAGAATTGCTCGAACGTGGTGACCGTGTCATCGCGACCGTCCGATCGGAGAAAAAAGCGACGTTATTAATCCAACTGTTGCGGGAACATGCGGTGTCGGACAAGAACCTGGAAGTCGAGGTCGTACAGCTGGATCAACTCGATTCCGTCCGGCGTTTTGCGGATGTGTTGTTTGACCGGATCGGTCGGATTGATCGCTTGATTCTGAATGCCGGTATCATGGTTCCCCCGTATCATGTGACGAAGGACGGGTTTGAATCCCAGTTTCAGGTCAATTATCTCAGTCACTTCTATTTGATTGAACGATTGTTGCCGTTGATTGAGCAGGGACATGATCCCCGCGTCATTTCGATTTCCTCCTTAGCAGGAGAAGGCGGAATGATCCGGACCGATATCGAGCTCGAGGCGATCGCGCATGTCAAAAAAGAACAGTATAATCCGATGAAGTCTTACCGGGAATCAAAGCTGTTACAAATGGTCCATATGCGGGAGTTGGCCGAGGTATACGGGACGCGGGCGACGTTCGTCAGTGTCCACCCGGGAATCGTCAACACCGACCTGTTCTACCGGGGGAAATACGGAAAAGTATTGAAGACCGTCCTCAAACCGATTGCCCAAGTCGGATATTGGACTGGAAAACTGTATACACCGGAATACGGAGCGAAAACCGCCCTGTACCTCGCAACGACGGACGATGTGCTCGATAATGGGGGATACTATGCCGATTCCGCCCCGCGTCTCAGTAATCCGGTCGTTGAGGATGAGGCGTACCGCAAACAGGCCCGTGCCCTGTCAAAACGTTGGGTCGGACTTGTCTAAATGATAAAAAAGGTCTACCGACTCGTGGGAAGTCGGTAGACCTGTGTTGTGCAGACTGGGGGTCTGTTCACCCCCTGACTATACAATAGGGCGAGAGAGAATTTTGAAATATGAAAAATTTTACAAAGTCCTGCGATTTGATGATTTTTTGATGTCTTGAAGCAAAACGGTTTTCTTCTGGCGTTACTTTCGTTAGGATGAAAGTAAATTTTTAAAAAACGGGAGGAACACGATGATACGATCAGCTACTACACACGATGTCCAACGGATTGCGACCTTGTTGCGTGAAAAAGCCGAACTGTTTAAGAAACGGGGAAGCCGCCAATGGTCCGCGTATCTCGAGACCGATCTAGAAGCGCTCGTGAAGCGCGACCTGCACGCCGGAAGACTTTTTGTCTATGAACAAGGACCGGACTTACTGGGTTCGATTGCGTTATTGCCGTCACTCGAATGGGATCAGACACTATGGTCGGACAAGGAAGGGCTTTACATCCACCGGATCGTTGTCAGTGAATCTGCAAAAGGTTTAGGAATCGGAACACGTTTATTGCAGCACGTGATCGCCGTCGCCCAAGCGGAACAAGAAATATTACGACTTGATTGTTTGGCGTCGAATGACTTTTTAAACGGCTACTATGCGTCATTCGGTTTTGTCCCTAAAGGTGTTCGTGACGGTTTTGCGACATATGAGCATGTGGGGATGCCGGTGCCGAAATAAAGCGGTATTTAGATAGGACAAGTGATGGATGCTTTGGTATGGTTAGAGAAAGAATTATTCGAGGAGTGATCGGATGCGACTTCAGATTGGTTTTATCGGCTTTGGAAAAAGTACGACCCGTTATCATCTGCCCTATGTCATGATTGAGGACCAGTTTGATATCACCTGGATTTATAACCGGAAATCAAAACCGGAATTAGAGGCAACTTATGAATCCAAATTGCCTCATGTCCGGTTCACAACGGATCTCGATCTGATGTTGAAGGACCCGGAGCTCCAGGTCGTCGTCATCAATACTCCGCCGGCGACGCATTTTGCCTATGCGCTGCAAGCATTACAACACGGAAAACATGTGCTGGTCGAAAAACCGTTTACCGTGACGGAGCAGGAGACCCGTCGACTGTTCGAAGAAGCGCACCGGCAAGGCGTTAAGTTGCTCGCGTATCAAAACCGGCGTTTCGACAGCGATTTTCAAGTCGTTGAACAAATCATCCGATCCGGTAAGCTCGGACGCCTCGTTGAGGTCGTCTCACACTTCGATCTCTATCGACCGGAGGCTGCCCCTGCCATTGCGCGTCCGGAAAATGGCGCCTTATATGGTCTCGGTGTGCATACGATTGATCAAATCGTCGCTTTATTCGGGAAACCGGAACGGGTCGGATATGATATCCGGACGGTTCGCCTAGCCGGTAATCCGGATGATACATTTGCCCTCGATTTTTACTACCCGGAGTTAAAAGTCAGTGTCCGGACCAGTCATATCGCATTGGCCGGTGCGCCGCGCTGGATGCTTCACGGGACGAACGGGACGTTCATCAAGCAGCATATTGACCGGCAGGAGCTGGATCTTAAAGCCAACTACTTCCCGGGAGAAGAAGGATTCGGTGAAGATTCCGAAGATGATTTCGGTCGATTGTTGTACCATGACGATCATGGTCATTTACAGGATGTCCGGATTCCGAGCCCGGTCGGAGATTACGGTAAGCTGTATCGTGCCTTTTATGAAAGCATCGTCCACGGTACACCGTTACCGGTCTCGGAAGAAGACACGAAATTGGTCGCTCACCTGATGGAACAAGGGTTCTCGAAGCCGTCCCCCTTCATTTTAGATCTCTGAAATTAAAAATCTTTAGATATCAATATAATTACATCTCAGCGATCTGCCTATGCAGCGCTGAGATTTTTTGTTATAAAGGAAAAGATATCACAATTTTTCAGAATTTTCTTATGGAATATTGATTAAAATTTCAAAAAGATGGGAAAAATTGTGTATACTACAGACACAAGGGGGTTTATCATGAAAAAAATCATTACGTCCATCATTCTGGCAGGTGTTTTGTTCGGTGTGTTCAGTCCATCGCTCATTGCAGAAGCAGCCACGAAATTGACGGTCACGACAGATGTGTTACGCGTTCGTGAAAAACCATCGACAACAAGTAAAATCCTGGGGAACATCACTAAGGGAGCCGTCTATACTTCGAACGGGACATCCGGCAGTTGGTATAAAATCACGTACAAATCAAAACCGGGCTACATACACAAAGATTATGTCCGTACCTCTACGACATCGAAGTATACATCGACCGGCGCCCGTTATACGACGGTCGGTACACTGAATGTCAGAACTTCTCCCAGCTTAACAGCAAAAACCGTCACGCAATTGAATAAAGGCGTCAAGGTGGCATCTTACGGGACAACGGGCAGCTGGACACGTATTTTATACAATGGCAGCTACCGTTATGTATCGACACAGTATTTGACGAAAACAGCACCAAGCAGTTCATCAAAACAATTAAACGTCCCGTATTACAATCAATACACACTCGGCTATCCGTCAGGCTGTGAGTTCGTTTCACTAAAAATGGCACTCGAATATAAAAAGAAAGCAGTTTCTGCTTCTTCTTTATATAATCAAATGCCGAAAAGCATGGCAAACGCCACTTATAAAAACGGCAAGTATTACTGGGCAGATCCGGAAAAAATGTTTACCGGTAACCCGGCAGGAACACTCGATTATTATAAAAACTGGGGCATTTATCCGAAAGGCATCCTGCCGCTCGCGAAAAAATACCGGAGTGGTGCCGTTGACATTTCTAAACAAGGGGTCAGCAAAATTGAAAGTGAAATCCGGAACGGCAACCCGGTCATCGTTTGGGCGACCGTCGATTTCAAAAATCCGTACGGCTACTTCTCATGGATCAAGCCGGACGGTAAAACGTTTACAGGGTACCGCAACTACCACGTCATGCTCGTGACAGGTGTCTCAAGCAGCGCGTTTACTGTGTCGGATCCATACCGTGGAAAATACACGGTCAGCCGTTCACAATTTACGTCTGTTTACAATACGACAGGACAGTACGCATTATCCGTCCGTTAATCGATTGACCGGTGAAGCCTTCCGCTTCACCGGTTTTTTTCATGGCACGGATGTGATGGTAGAATGAGGAATGTTCCAAATTTAAAAGAATTGGGAATCGATTAAAAAGTCGTGTAAAATAATGACAACCTCGAACGCTTTCTCTCGAAAGGAGTGGTAAAGAAATGGATGAAAAACGACTGGAACAGCTGGAGCAGGAAATCGTCCGATTAAAAGCACGCGTCGATCAGTTGGAACGTCAGCCGGCGAAAGACCCACAACCGGAACCGGTCTCTTCCGTCGCACGACCTGCCGTCCGCCCGGCATTCGTCAAAAAGACCCGGACACCGGTCATAAAACAAGCGCGGACGCGGGATGAGTGGGAAAATGTCCTGGCGACGGTCTGGCTGCCGCGAATCGGGGCGATTTTTGCCGCCATCGGAGCGATTTTTCTCTTTTCCTACGCGTCGTTAGCGGGACTGATCAGTCCAGCCGTCCGGATTGGGAGTGGAGTCGTCATCGGCTTACTCGTCATGGCACTGGGGGAGTTTCAGTATGAGAAAAAACGACGGGATCTCGGCGTCGGACTGGTCGCGACCGGGACAATCGTTTCCTTGTCCGCCTTATTTGCCGGTATGGCCTTATATCAATTTTATCCGCCGTTGTTGGCTTTTTTCCTGGAAATCGTCGTACTCGCCATCGTTTACGGATTGATGTTGTGGATGCGCTCGACGGCGTTACTCGTGTTAGTCTCGATTACCGGCTTTTTATTGCCGTTTCTCCAGTTAACGGATGAGCCGAACGTCTTCTTATTTTTACTGTATGAAGTCCTGTTATTTACCGCTTTAGTATTTGCCGTCCTTCGTCTGAAGGCGGTCAAAGCGTACCCGGTTACTGCCGGGATCTTTTTCCTGGCCCTTATCTTCGGCAGTCTCACCGTCAATTTTGAGACACGTCCCTTGATTGACGAAATCACTTTACTCGGGGCATCTCTCATCGCCTATCTCGGTCTCGCGTACGTCGGGACCAAACTTCCGATCACCTACAATTACCCGAGCTGGATAGCGGGTGGATTCGTTCTGCTCAGCCTGTCCGTAGTCGACTGGCCGTTTGCTTACGGACTCGCGGTTCTGTTTGCACTCATCGCTTACGCCGTCGCGAATCGAACGAAAGAGGCGTGGCAAAACGGCGTTGGACATGTTGCCATCCTGTTTGCGATTTCGCAGATTCCGGTCGATCCGCTGAGCTTCGGTGATCAATTCCGTTCACTCCTCTATGCTCTTATGATTGCCGGATTGTGGTTCATCAAGCGGCAGGAAGTACCGCATCAACGCTTTTTCGGAATTGTCGTATACGTGATGTTCGTCCTGTATACGATTGGAACGTATGAGACGTATCGATTCAACGACCGTTCGTATGCCGTCGCCGTATTCGGTCTGACGCTCGCGACGACAGCCTTCATCGTCTTGCTCGTCCGGACACACGGGGAAGCGATCTGGAAAAAGTATTGGCAAATCGTTCTGCTTTTTGCAGCGGCCGGTGTGTTCGTGACCTATACGCTGATCGTGATGGAACTGCCGTTTTACGCTACGCTTGATCAAACGGACCGGAGTACGACGTTATCTGTTGCCTACATCCTGTTATCGTTTGTCCTCGTGGCGATCGGCCGGATTCGCGGGACAGCGGCCTGGCGCCTGTCCGGTCTGCTGTTATTGTCGGTCAGTGCCGTCAAACTGTTGCTGTTTGACTTGTCGTTCTTGTCGTTGATTCAAAAAGCGTTTGTATTCATCGGCTTCGGCATCGTCGCCTTTATCATTTCGCGGACGTATTTCAAGAAACGTGAATCCTGAATCAGTCATCCTCCCTCCGGACAATGCCGTCTGCAAGGGAGGATTTTTTTATTGAAATATATTGATAACGATTATCATTATCGACTATACTGATTGATGAACTTACTTAATCATCAGGGGGAACCATTCATGCGACATAACAAAACACTGACAATCAGTCTCTTATCCATGACGGCTTTACTGGGAGCCTGTACCGAACAACCCGCGACGACCGAACCGGCAGCAGCCAAGCCGAATCAATTCGAGCAAGTCGTTGCCGATTACCGGACATATGCGATTGCGGAACTGGAACAGTTCACGAAGCAGACGGAAGCGTTCACGACAGCCGTCAAAGACGGTGACTTGGCACGGGCGAAAGCACTATATGCACCAACACGGATGCATTATGAGCGGGCGGAACCCATTGCGGAAGTATTCGGAGACCTCGATCCGAAAATCGATGCCCGTGAAGGGGACGTCAAAGCGTCGGAGTGGGGCGGCTACCATCGGATCGAACAGGGCTTGTTTGAAAAAGGAACGACAAAAGGATACGAAGAGTATGCCGACCAATTGATGAAAGATGTCCACCTGCTCCGGGCGAAAGTCGAGACGGTCGAGGTGACGCCGGAACTGCTTGTAACCGGTGCGACTGATCTTTTAAACGAAGTCTCGACGTCAAAAGTCACAGGGGAAGAAGACCGGTATTCGCATACCGACCTGTATGACTTTGCAGCCAACGTCCAAGGTGCGGAAAAAATTTATCATTTGTTAAATCCGGCTCTGAAAAAACAGGATGATGCCCTGTCGAAAGAGATTGCAGCCCGCTTTGCTGATGTGAACGGATTATTGGAAGCGAAAAAGAAAGATGACGGATACGTGCTCTATACCGAGTTGTCCAAATCAGATGTCAAACAATTGAGTCAAGCCATCAACGAGCTGGCGGAACCGCTCTCGAAGATGGGGATCGTACTGGAGGGCTGAACGATGACACGGACTACTTTAGAAGCCGGAGTCACCCGGCGTGACGTCCTGAAAGTCGCCGGTCTGACAGGGCTTGGAGCCGCTCTTTACGCAAGCGGACTCGAACGGTTTTTACCCCGTGCCCTGACGGCTCAGGCGACAGATCAAGTCCCGTTCTACGGCAAGTATCAAGCGGGTATTCTGACACCGCCCCAAAACCACGTCCAGGTCGTCGCCTTTGATGTCCAGACGACCCGGCGCGATGAATTGATTGATCTGTTGAAACGTTGGACGCGGGCATGCGCCCGGCTGACAGCCGGATTACCGCTCGGCGACGCGGACAGTGCCTATGTTCCTCCGGAAGATACGGGCGAAGCGGAAGGACTGTCAGCGGGCCACCTGACGTTTACATTCGGTTGCGGTCACAGTTTATTTGCCAAGGACCGGTTCGGGATTGGTCATAAACGTCCGGAGTTGCTGCGGGAGTTGCCGGTCTTTGATCTCGATCAACTGGATCCGCAATGGGCGGGCGGCGACCTCGTCGTCCAGATTTGTGCCGACGATCAACAAGTCGTGTTTCATGCGTTACGGAATTTGACCCGGATTGGTCGCGGTGTCGTCAAGATCCGCTGGACACAAGCCGGTTTTCAACGCTCCAAGGCGGCGGATGCAGCAGGTGGGACACCACGGAATCTGTTCGGATTCAAGGACGGGACGGGGAATCCAGACGGGACGCAGGACGCTGTCCGAAAACAACACCTCTTTTACCAGTGGCAGGACGGTTCACCTTGGTTGACGAACGGTAGTTTCCTGGTCGTCCGCCGGATCCAGATGCATCTTGAGGTATGGGACCGGACGATCCTGAAAGAGCAGGAGCGGACATTCGGTCGCGAACGCGCATCCGGTGCCCCGCTTGGGTCGAAAGAGGAATTTGCAGCGGTGACACCAAGCAAACGGACGGCGCACGGTGAAGCACAACTTCCAAGTGACTCGCACACAGCAGTCGCCCACGGATCAGGAAAAGAACAACTGTTGCGCCGCTCCTATTCCTACCAGGCCGGGATTCACGAAACGACCGGTGCCCTCGATGCCGGCTTACTGTTTTTATCGTATCAACGGTCACCGGAACAGTTCATCACCATTCAGAGACGGTTAGCAGCGTCGGACCGTTTAAATGAATACATTACCCATCGTGGCAGTGCCGTTTTCGCCTGTTTCGGCGGAATTCAAAAAGGAGGCTACATCGGTGATGCGCTTTTTGCTTAATTTCTTTTTACCGGTACTTCTCTGTACGATGATCGGGATGCCGGTCGTTCATGCCGATGCGAAAACCGATGCCTTGTATGTTTCAATCGGTCAAGCTTTGTCGGCGGTCAACGACGGTGACCGGAGCAGCTTACAGACAACGCTCGCGACGCTTGAACAGCAGGTCACCCGGTTGCCGGCTTCTGCCGAACAACAGAATATCGAACAGAAGCTGACGGTCGTCAAGCAGCAAACCGCTTTGCCTGCCGTCAAGCAGCAATTGACGGAATTGTCGACGGCGGTCCGGGCGCTGGAAAAAACCAAACAGCCGAAGGACGATTCAGCCGCTAAAAAACGGTTAAAAGAACTGTTCACTCTAACGAAGCAACTGAGAATGGCGACTGACATGTCCGAGCGTCAGCAGTTGCAGTCGGAATTGCTGACAGCCTGGACGGACCGGGAAACAGTCGTCCGGGAAACGAGCATCGGGCACTACGGTCAGGTCGAGATGGGGCTGTCCGCAATCCGGATTGCTTTGGCCCGTGAAACATTTGATCCGTCGGAGTTGAATCAGGCACTGGAGCAGTTTGATGCCAGTATCCGTTCTTTTCTGAACGGGGATACGGTGAAAGCCGCGAAGCAGACAGGTCTCGTCGAGTTGACCGCGTTACTGAGACAAGCGGACCAGCAACTCGCGAATCAGGACGTCCCGGCAGCGCAGAAAACGCTGACGACCTTTATCGAACGTTGGCCGAGCGGGGAAGGGGAAGTCCGGACCCGGAGCAGTTCTCTGTATACGACGATTGAATCGGATGTACCCGTTTTGTTGTCGCGTTTAGATGAAACGATGGTAGCTTCCACCCGGACTGACTTAGCCCCGATCATCACGTCACTTGAAGTGTTAGCGCAGAAAACGACGTATTCGTTTGTCGATGCGATGCTCGTCATGTTGCGGGAAGGGCTCGAAGCCTTGCTGATCATCAGCGCGCTCGTTGCCTTTACCCGAAAAGCCAAGGTGCCAGGCGAACGGATGATTTGGAGTGGGGCACTGTTCGGATTGCTCGCGAGCGGCGCACTGGCGCTCGTGATTCAACAGTTCTTTTCAACGGCACTTGCTGCTGTCGGACGGGAACAGATTGAAGGATGGACCGGACTGGCCGCAGTCTTGATGATGCTGCTCGTCGGTTCGTGGTTACATTCGAAAACGGCGGTTGCTTCTCGTCAAACGGAACTGGCACTGAATCTGGCGGGACGGTCTTTGTTTGCCGTCAGCTTTTTGACGATTTTCCGGGAAGGGGCCGAAACGCTGCTGTTTTATGTCGGCATGGCCCCCGCCATGACATCGACCGCTTTAGCCGGAGGGATCGTGCTGGCAATTGCGCTCATCGGGCTTCTTTCGCTTGCTGTCATTTATTTAGGGGTTCGCTTACCAATCAACCGGCTCTTTATAGGAGCGACCGGATTGATTTATCTCATGGCGTTCAAAATATTAGGTGCCAGTCTGCATGCCTTGCAAATTACGGGCCTCTTGCCGATCCATGTCATGTCATATATCCCGTCATTGCCTTGGATGGGGATCTATCCGACGTATGAGACAATCATTCCGCAAGTCGGACTATCTGTTTTAGTTGGTTTGTTGATCTATCTGAGACGTCGCTCTCCTTCGGGTCTTCGGAAAGCGGTTTAAGCCGTTTTTCAGTTTCATGTTTTATTCATTATGTTTCGGGAATAACTTTATATCGAGAGTAGATTGTTGGCTCGCATGAAGGAGAGGAAACAAGATGATTGAAACAAGAATCGTACGGAACATGACAGCTGTCGACGCAGAAGTGACGAGCTTGAAGTCAAGCGGCTATTCGAATAAACAAATTTACATCTTTGCGAAGGATGAAGAATTGGCGGAACGAATTGCCAATGACACTCAGACGTTGGCATATCGGGTAACAAAAAAATCATTTTTTGAGACATTGATGTCGACAGTCCGCAGCAACCGAAAAGACCGCATTGCCCAGTTGTCGGAACTCGGAATGACAAAGGATGTAGCAGAAGATTTGGAAGAGGAAGTTCGCCACGGCCGGATTGTCATCGTCGGCTCAAAATCTGACTTACTGAATCCGGCGTTTGCCGCTTCTTATGTCGAAGATGAGACGACAGAGTACGGCGCAGGTGTTCCGAAACTCGAAGAGGAAGAAACGACGACGACCTTACCGGCTGACCAAAACGTCAAGTTGGATAAAAAATAAGGGACGCCGATTAAACAGGAACTGGCAACAGCATCAGTTTTCCGACGAACAAGGGTGACGGAATCGAATCCGTCACCCTTGTTCGTTTATACACGATCATTCTTTTATGGGTCTTCTATCGAGTGATTCATGTAAATTCATTACCTCATTATACGGAATATGACGCCGTAAACCGGTTGATGTTTTGATTTCAATGATTCCGTGGGCGTGAAAAAGAGCGGTAACCGTTCCCGTCAATGCGGTCTCGGTTCCCCGGTCGAGGTAATGGACGGTTACCAGACTACCGCTTCGAATGGCATCTTCTAACACTTGTGGAAAAACAGTTTTTGTTTGTGTCGTCGGTCGGGCAGGATGCGTTTTGTACAAGTGTTCCAATTGCAGGATATGATTCCGTGTCGTGCGTTGTCGCCACTTTCGCTCCGTTCGTTTCTTGGACTGTAACACGTCGTTCCACCTCCGATAGAATCGTTTAAATGTAGACGAGACACTGCATCAAAATATTCCCCATTTATTTGGGAGATAAACCCGGTTGTGGAAGAGAAAGACACCGTACCGGAGCAAAGAAACAGAGGTTGGTTTTGAATGTCCGATTTGCGGAAAAAGACTAGAAGTATGCCAGGAATAGAGGAGGAACTGTCTGATGGAACGAAGTACGTTAATTGCCCTTGAAAAACATTTATATGCCATTCAACTTGAACTGGACGGCCTTGCCCGTCTAATTACCAAACAGTTGATGCAACTCAGTCAAGTCGCCGCTTCAGTCGAACACTTCCGGCGGATGAGCTTTGATTTATACCAAAAGCGGGAGACACTCGACCGGATCCCGCCCCAGGTTTTATATGAAACAGCGTTAGATTATGAAGATTTTCTCGATGAAGAGTTTGATGATATCCCACCATCCTGGGCATTACGTCAGGATGAAGCAGAAGCACTCGATCAGTTATGGTGGTTTGAGTTTTTCCGGATTCAGGCCGACGTGGAGGATTGGTTGAGTTTGTACCTGATTCGGCGTATTCGGGAAGATATCCGTTATGTGCCGCCGGTCATTGAAAAAAATGCGTACGCGTTATCCGATGATGCGCGGCAGGTTTTTTGGCGTCTGTTGCAACGATCCGTCGCCAAACCGTCTTCGAAAATCAAGGCCAACCAACTGTCTTGCCGGATGGGCATATCGGAGATTGCCCGGTACGCACGGTTTAACCTGGAACGGACACGCCTGGCGATTGAAGAACTGACAGCACGGGGCATCATCTCGATTGAAGAAGAAAATGAAAAGCTGAATCTTCGTGTTCGTCTACAAGTGATTTAAGGAGATGAAACGTTCAATCATGCGTTCATCGTGACGCGCAGATGGGCCGATCCAAATCAAATGACCGGGACTCGCCGACTCGATGAACTGGGCATGCGCAATCGCACGCCGGGCATAGAGGGCATGTTCGAAGGGAACGGCCCGGTCCGCCTTGGAATGGATGATCAGTACCGGACAGCGGATAGCTTGCAAAATCGGCCGGTCGATCTGTTGCGTCAAATCAAACAAGACGCCCCGCCCCGGTCCGTTCTGCAGTCCGACTTGATACAACAATTGTTGATCGACTCCATTCAGTTGACGCCGAATCTCGTCCCGTTGCAACAGGCTAGTCATTTCGACCATCCGGACAGACGCTTCTTGCGGAAATTTGACCAACTTATCTTTTACGTAATGCCACAGGACCCATTGCAGGAGCTGTAACGGACGTTGAAGGAGCGGTTGGACAAGCCACGCCTGATAAGGAAGCGAGATTTCGTGTGTCATCGCACAGGCAAGGACAAGTGAACGGACAGCCGGATTATTGCTTGCCAACGCAATTGCGGTCGGTCCACCGGCGGAAATGCCGTAGACGGTATAATGTTCGATGTGGCGCGAAGCCAGCCATCTTTTGTAAAAAGCAGCCAATTCGCTTGGCGATGAGGCGACATGGAGCGGTGTTTTCCCGTATCCCGGACGAGACGGAACGATGACCCGGTAACCGGCTTCGATCAATCGTTCCACATGATAGACTTCCCGGTAATCAGACTGTGTGCCATGAATCAGTAAAATGACGGGACCCGTTCCGCTGTCCCGGTAATCGAATCGGTAACCCTCCCAATCGGCAATGTGCTGCATCCAAATTCTCCTATCTCTTAAATATTTCCATATTATTGTTAATTTTCCTACCTATTTAAGGTATAATCCAAGTATAATCAAACATCTTATGGATAGGAAATGAGGATGCCCCGTGCCAAATGAAAAATTATCCAATCGGGATCGATTACTAGCGGTTCGAGAAATTTTTGAACAGTATTCCGATGAAGAAGAGACGTTGACATTGGAAGAATTAAGTACAGAATTGTCGAAAAGGGGACTGATTGAAAAGCTGTCCCGGAAGTCTTTAAAAGAAGATATCGCGGCTCTTGCCAAATCAGGTTTTGACATCCATGCGGAAGAAACTAAAAACGGTCTGGCGATTCCGTATCATCTGGTCAGCCGTCCGTTCGAATACCACCACTTGCGTTTACTTGTAGATGCGATTGCCAGTGCGAAGTTCATTTCTGAGAGTGAAACGGAAGTTTTGGTCCGCAACATTCATACTTTGACGAGTAAACGTCTTGCGAAAACGTTGACGCCGGTCATACATACCGTCAAGAAACCGAAAGGCGTCATTCCTTTTTCGATTGATACCATCCAAAAGGCCATCATCGAACAGGACATCATCAGTTTTCAATATCAGGGAAAGTTCAATGAACGGACTCGAAAATTTGAGTTACGGCGGGACGGCGACTATTATCTCGTTACCCCGGCTCATTTAATTGTTGATAATGGGAACTACTACTTGATCGGCCGTGATGAACGTGTCGAAGAAATTCGGACGTACCGGGTCGATCGCATCGTCAATTGCAGTGTTTTTGAACCGGCGCAGACACCGGTCGAGGTCGAATCGACGTATTTGAGCAGCATGTTCAATATGTACGGGGGAGAACAGGAACAGCTGACGTTGAAGTTCCATGAGAGCGTCATGCCGACAGTCGTCGATCGCTTCGGGACGGACATTCGTTGCCGGCGTTTAGAAGGGGACTGGTTTGAGGTCAAGGTGGGAGCACTGTTCTCTCAAGGTTTCATGATGTGGCTGATTCAGTTCGCGGAACAAGCGGAGATTCTTGAACCGGTCTTTTGTCGGGAAGCCTTTAAAAACAAAGTCCTGGAGCTTGCTAAAGTCTATCAAACGGGAATTGCGGTCAGTCAACCGATGAATGAGAGTGTCTAATACGATAGAAGCAGATCTTTTGCCGAACGGGGCAGAAGATCTGCTTTTGTCGTTTTTTGTCGTATATTCATATTTGAATATTTTTGAGCGGTTTTTCCGATTACCATTAAGGATATCTTATTTTTGTTACAGGAGGGGCATCATGCAACATATGGAAAAACCACGGATGGGAAGCGTTATTGCGGGCGTGTCATACCTCTTTTTTATCTGTCTGTCGTACACGTCTTGGTATTTATTATCGATTTTTGCATTTAATCTTCTTTTCAGTACAGAGCTCTTAATGTCGATGGATCTTGTAGTCTTCGGCTTTAGTCCTTTATTTGCATTAGGCATCACGATGTTTTCGCTGAAAGTGTTGAAGCGGCATGCTCAGCCGAAATTCGGACCTTACATATTGGTAATCTATAGTATCTCGACCAGCGTCTTGATTTATTACTCTATCGTCTACTCGATATTGCCGCGAATCTGACGAGGCTTGCATGGTGCGGTCTTTTGGAATATGCTACGGATAGAGTATTAGCATGTTTTGGAGGAGGGGATACGATGAATACACAGTATATCCTGGACTGGATGCCACTCGTGCTTCCGGTTGCTGCCATCGTCTTTATTGTCATCATCGCGCGTAAAGCGTCTAAAATTGATTCTAAATAAGCAAAAGAAGGTGTTCCGGTATCGGAGCACCTTCTTTTTGATTTAACGTTCGATTTGTTCCCGGACATACTTTCGGAACAGTTGGAGATCGTACGCCGGTTCACTGCGGCTGAATTCAATCCCGTCGAGAAGGCGTGCGTGGGCAACGGCTTCCGGAAAATCGATCCGCGTTAACCATTCGACGGTTGTTTCCTCGTGACGGCGCGGGAATGCCTGTTCGAGTTGTGAAGCGATTTTCAGAAGCGGATGCTGGCTGTGTTTTTTAATCGGAGCCGGTTGCTTCATCCCTGTCATCCGGACGACGGGTTCAGGTTCTGTGGAAACGACCTGTCGTTTCCGAATCAAATAGAAGGTGATTCCGACAGCAAGAATCGCCAACACAATCCCTGCCATGTTCAGATAAAACAGTGTATCGGAACTCATACTGGCCGCTTTCAGACTCTCTTGCGGGGCGATGTTTGATAAATCCGTCGCCTGCGCTCCCGTCTTTTGATCAATCTGTTCTGCGAGCGGTAACGTCCAGGTAAAGAGAGAGCCGAATGCTTCAAGTGCCGGACGGGTCAAGTTCGCGACAGAACCAAACAGTGCTTCTTTGAGCAAGCGGATCACGGTAACGAGGATCAGACTGCCCCCTAGAAACAGCGAGACACCTGCAGTAATCCGGCGCCATTCTACGAGATGCTGTCTTAAGAAGGGAATTGCCCATAACAGACCAAGCAGCAGATAGGTGCCGATCGGCGGAGAAAGGCCGGGGAACAACAGGGTCAGCCCGGTCAGCCCCGTCGCACTGATAGCAAATTTATACGGATGATCGACGGTCTCGAGCCACGCACCGACGGCGGTGGCGAGTAACAGCAGAATACTGATCAACGGAGAGACGAACAGAAACGCGATGGCCGCGACCAGTTGCACGCCAATCCGGATGTTGCGTGCCGGAATGACTACGAGCAGCGGGAAAATCAAAATAATGAGTGGTGCCTGCAGGAGACTGATGACGAGAATCCACCAGAGAATCATGCGCTCACCCCCTTGTGCCGGTGTCCAAGATGAATTTCCGCGGTCGTCGAGGGGACGGTCCGTTGAAGACGTTTCGTGAAATAGCGGCGTTCGAGCGGTAAATCATATTCTGAAATCCGGGCGAGACACTCCATCGTCCGCAAAAATTGGTCCTTTCCTTTTCCCGAGGGAACGTGATACCACTGCCCATCCCGGTTGACCATTGAAATCCAGAGACTGTACGAGGCGCCTTGTTTTTCAAGTTCCCGGATAATCGTCGCCGCCCGCGAAAGTAACTTTTCAAAATCACCGCGTAAGGCTAAACCGTCCGCGGACAGCCCATCAATGATGACGGCATAATCATGATTGCGCATCCGGTCATACTGATAGGAATACAGTTCTCCTGTTTTCGCATAAGCCGACCAATAGATCGTCTTCGCATCACCTGCGTAAGGGATGACGGAGTGAAAGCTCGACCGATCCGTGAACGGACTCGACCGGTCAATCGTGTCACCGGGAATTTGGCGTTCGTTCCATTCGACCGAGGCCGGTGCAAAATCCGGGAAGACATGCCCGAGTTGTTGAATCGGCAACGTCAAGTAGAGCGTCATCAGATGGAACGGGTCGGAAATCATGATATCAAACGACTGAATCCGGATCGTGCCCCGTTTGGCTGCCGTGACGTCGATTTGAAACGGGACGCTGGCCTGACGCGGAACAAAGACATGTTGACGCCAAAACTGGCTGCTCGCGTCCTCGATCCGGACCTGTTCCCCGAGAAGACCGGATACCGTCACTTTACCAAGGGAAAACCGTGTCGGATTATGGATTTCAAACGGGATGAGTAACGGATCGTCCCGGAAGGCGCGGACGGTTTCGACGAGCCGGACGCTCAGACGTGCTCCGAGGTACTCGAGGTACTTCGGTAAGAGGTAACCATATAATGTGTACGCGACGAGCAGTGTCGCAAGCAGGAGCGAGCCGTACAGCGTACAGATGCCGGCAGCGACGGCAATCCAAAATAAAATCATCGGATGAAAGGACTTCGGTGTAATCAATTGCATATTACACCTCGGTCGGAACAGTCAACGATTCCAAAATCTGTTGGACCAAGCGGCCGTTCGTCATCTTCAATGTCGCTTCAAGTGTCAGGACAAGCCGGTGGGCAAGCAGCGGCGTTGCGAGTTGCTTAATGTCTTCCGGTGTCACGTATGTCCGGTCATGCATCCAGGCCCGTGCTCGTGCGGCTTGCAGGAGTGCCAAGGTAGCACGGGGACTCGGACCGATTTCCACGTCACGGTGCGCCCGCAAGGCATCACAGACGTCGAGCAGGTAATCTTCGACCGCATCTTCGATCGTGACGGCCTGTACCTCCTGTTTCCAGGTATTCAGTTGCTCAAGCGGCAATTGGAACGTACTCGGTTGTAAGTGAGCTCCCTGCAACAAGGCTTTTTCGACCCGGCGATCAAGTGGAGCGAACGACAGCTTAAACAAAAAGCGGTCGAGTTGTGCATGGGGGAGGGGAAACGTTCCCTGACCGTCAAACGGATTTTGAGTCGCGATGACTAAAAAGTGTTGCGGTAACGTATAAGAGGTATCTCCGATCGTGACCTGTGCTTCACCCATCGCTTCGAGCAGGGCGGACTGTGTCCGCGGCGTCGTCCGGTTAATTTCGTCGACAAGAACGATATTAGCGAACAGCGGACCAAACCGTTGTTCGAATGAACCGGTCAACGGATTAAACAATTCCATGCCAAGCAGATCGGTCGGTAACGTATCCGCGGTACATTGGACGCGGGAAAACTTGGCATCAAGTGTATTGGCCAGTGATTTGGCCAGTGTCGTCTTACCGGTACCCGGCCGGTCCTCAAGCAGAACGTGACCTTCCGACAACAGACCGATCAGCAGATGATCTATGACATGTTCTTGTCCGAGGACTGCTTGCTTTAAGTTCGTTCGTAATTGTTGGAACATGGATAAATCCCCCTTTTTATTTCGTATTCTTAAAGTTTACGAAAATTCAGATAAAACTGCCAGTGATTTAAGTCTGTTTTCCAGATTTAGTGGTTTTACTAGGAGAGAAACGAAAAAATCCTTGACCCGGGACAGGTCAAGGAGCGGCACTTAGTCTTCAAACAGTTCATCCATTAAGCTGTCAATTTCCTGGCGGCGGTTATTCGTTTCGTCCCGGAGAATCCGGATCGAACGACCGCGCCATTCAAGCCAGTCGCCGATCGTTGCGGCACGGGGCAGACGCGAGCGGGGGACTTGAACCGTTTCACGGCTCTCCGTCTCACAAATTGCCTGATCCCCTTCAAATTCCGTGACGGTCATTTTCATCGTGAATCCTCTCCTTTACTCAGGGCGTAAGTCGGTCCGGCTTTTGACTTGAATCGTCTCCCCGTCTGACGTGTACTGAACGGTGCCCATCCGGTCCGTCCGATCGACCTGGATGCTTTCTGCCGCGAGCGCATTCATGACGGTCGGACGCGGATGACCGTAAGCATTACCTTCACCGGCTGAAATCAAGGCGCGGGAAGGGTGGACTGCTTGTAAAAAGGGAATCGAGGACGAGGTATCCGCACCATGATGCCCGACTTTTAACACATCAGCTTTTAAATCCATTCCGGATTCGAGCAAATCCTGTTCCGTCCGAATCGGAGCGTCTCCCATGAAGAGAAAAGTATTATTGCCATGAACGAGTTGCAGAACTGTACTCCAGCTATTTAAATCACGGGTGCCGTCGCGGAGCGGGGCGAGTAAGTTCAGTTTCACTTCGTCACTCGGAATCGAGACACCGGCCTTAGCCGTTTTAATGGTGATTCCTTGCCGTTTGACGGCGAGTAAAAAGTCCCGATAGGTTTCCGTCGTGTGGTTGACGCGTGGGGCATAGACTTGATCAACGGGCAGGGCATCGAGAATCGTATCGAGACCACCGATATGATCTGCGTCCGGATGTGTCGCGATGACGGCTGTTAAGCGGGTGATGCCAAGGTCCTTCAGATAGCGGACGACATCGTCTCCTTTCCCGTTGTTCCCACCGTCAATCAAAATCGTTTCGTTTTTCGTCTGAATCAATGTACTGTCACCCTGACCGACATCAAAGCCGTAGACGTGAATGACGGAACCTGATTCCGGACGATCACCAGGTGACGGTTCGTCGTCGCGTGTCATATAAAAGACGACAATCAGACACAAGGCAAGCAACAGAACGGAACCCCATTTCATGGCTATCCCTCCCGTTTCTCAAACAGATACAACATGCCGTTACGCGGATGACCGAAGCGGGGACCGACATACCCCCGTTTTTTTAAGGCAGACCGCATCAGAATCATCATACCGCCGTGTCCGACGAGCAGGACCCGGTCATGTTCTTGTTGTTCAAACGTCAACTGGTTCAGGAGAACCGTAATCCGCTCGTTGGCATCCTTGATTTCCGCTTGAATCCGCTTGCTGAAGGGGGCGACAAGTCGTCCTATCAACGCCCAGGCGAGAAACGGGAGGCGGATTCGCGAGCGGATGGTCGGGAATGGGACTTCCCGTAACAGGTCCGTTATGATGATGTCGTTTCCATATACACTTTTCGCTGTCTGAACGGCACGCGGCATACTGCTGGCGTAACAAATCGTCCAGTCGATGTTTCCGAGTTCAACCGGCTGGACATCGATGGTCGAGACGTCATAACGTTCAATCCAGGCCTCGATATCGGCTGCGCTGATCCAGCCTTTGGTCGGGTAACCCTCCGTTACCCGGTGGTGTCTGACTAATCCAATCTGTTTCATATGTTTGCGACGGTCGCTTGCATCAAGAAACCGTCCACCTCTCTTTCCATCTCTCTCTATCGTCTAGCTGTCATTATAGGGCAAGGCGGATCGCCATGCCGCACAGTAAGGCACCAAGAATACTCAGTAAACTGCCGATGATATAATATTCCGCAAAACGGCGGTCGTCAAACTGTTTAAAGCGGGCCAATGCCTTTAAGGCAATGATGAATCCAATGGCGCCCGTTGCATTGACTGCCACCAAAGAGACGATGATGGCCCGTTCGACGAGTCCGATGTAACGGCCGACGCCGTTGATTTCCGTCGTATAACTGCGGGCGGAATCCTCGACTTCATGCGTGACGGACCGCTTCAGACCGTCCAGTTGTTCTTTTCGTGTGACCTTCCGCTCAAAATGCGATTCAATCAAGCGGGGCGCAAAGGGGGCAAGCAGTGGGGCAATCCCGCGTCCGATTAACTCCGTTGCAATCAAGCCCCAGACGCTGATCCACAGGATTTGATCCGGTAACGTAAACGATGCCGGCCAAGCGACAGGGGTGAAAAAGAGGACGATACCGGTCAGAATCCCGATATGGAGCAATTGATCGATCCAAAAGGCAAGTGCCGGAGGCAACAGTCGCTTTAAGGGCGAACCGTCAAGCAAGGCATGTGTGACGATGATTCCGGCGCCGATCATCCAGGCCGTCTGACCAGTCACGTCATTCATCTGGTAAAAGAGTCCGAGGACGGCGGCTGTGCCGATGCTATGTATCGTTATATGTTCGAGTAATACCCGAAACGTGCGTTGTTTCAACTTCGCCATCCGTTGACTCTGGAACGGAAAATCCGCCAACAGATGGACGAGGAGCAGACTTAAGAGCAAAGTCATCCGATCGCCTCCCAGACTTGTAACTGGTTTAAGGCATCGATCAATGCCTGTTCGAGACGTTTACGTTGTTTACGTTGGGAACGGGCGACAAGTTTCGCGACATTCATCCGGGCATCTTTTTCGTGAAAGCCCATCTTCAAACCGATTTCTTCGTAAGTAGCGTCCGGATGCTGATCCATCAGCCGGTGTAATTCGATTTGCCGGTCCGTTTTGCCGAAATACGCCGGGTATAACATCTCGATATAACCGTTCAGCAGGGCGGTCGGCAAATAAGGCGGTCCGGCAAAGGAAATCCGGTTTGCGGTCTGTTTTGCCGCTTCCTGGGCCTCAAAAGCGAAAATGATGGCACTTCCGTTTGCTTCATCGGCATGAGTCGTCGATAACGTCTCATATTGACCGAATCCGATTCCGATATAACCGTTTAACGGTTGATTCAACAGCATCAACATGAGCGGATAACTGACGGCATATTCGTTGAATACGCCAAGCAGACTGTCACCGGACTTGATTTGAAACGGTACGAGTGCTGCCGGAAATGCTCGGTTCAGCTGATCCGCCAACCGATGCAGATCGGTTAATAATTGTTCTTTACTGGAATACGCACGGGAATTTTGAATATCAAATGAAACTGCAACAGCTTGCATACAGATCCTCCTTGTTACCGAATATGCGGTTACTTATCGGTTGTTACCGATTAAAGGGTAACAATAGATTTGTTACTGTATTTAGAGTAACAGGGAAGCGTAAAAAAACAAAGACTGATTCAAATCTTTTTTATTTTTTCTTTAAGTTAACATAACATATATTATCAATAGTTAATAATTATTGTCTCATAAGTCAGGTAAACTCAATATAGTGAGACAAAACAAAAAAACACGGGATTAACCGTGTTTCCGACAATCGTAATGATGTGTCCGTTCCAAGCGGCTCATCAAACGATCCAAGAAAATATGATGCCGGCGTTCGAGCTGCGTGATTCGTTCAAGCGGTAACCAGGCGAAATGGAAAAAATCACCGCAATCTTGACCGTCACCAGCAACACAATGCGTCCATCTGTTTTCCTGACATTCGATATGAGCATGATAGAAATACGTGTAATGCACCCGCATGCGTTCCGGATAACGCATTTCTTCTTCACCTACGTACTGGACGGTCGCGAGCGATAAACCACTTTCCTCGAGCGTTTCCCGAACTGCCGCTTCCTTGGCGATTTCGGCATCTTCGATTGTCCCGGCAGGAATTTGCCAATCACTGTCTGGAGCGGATTGCGGATGAAAAACAAGTAGTTCCCATCCCTCTGGTTGCTCCCGTGTGATATAGATTGCTACTTTTTCGCGTCTTCTGAATTTCATCGTCATCACCTCTCCAGTTGGCAGATGGCACAAAAGCAGCCGAGGAACATGTCCGTAGCTGCTTGATGAAACGAATCCTATAAGCTAAAGCTCCGAACTGCCCGCTCCACATACTTCGTGGTAATCTTGCCTGACCATTTTCTTTTATTGTAGCGGTTATTGGCGGTCGTTTCAATTTGTAAACGGGTGATTTGCCGATAATTCGAAGAAAAGTCTGATAAAGCGGTCAAAACAGGCGCCAGAAAGCTAGAAACGAACGGGAAAGAGCGACTTTACGCCATATTTCATAAAAAAAGACACCCCTCTATCAAAATGAGGGGCATCTGACCATCAAACGGTATACCAATCGAGAAGCGGACCGAATTTTTCTTCATCATAGGCAAACGAACCGTTTGATAACCGGTCGAGGAAGGACAACGATTGGACTTGAATCGTCTTTTCCTGCTCTTTTCCGATCAAAATCAGTTCTTTTGCTTGTGTGACGTCGATTAATGCCGCGACCTGATGCGGTTTTGATTTTAAATCACGTAACAGTTGTGTACCACGCAAGGCACGGTTCGAGACCTGGAACTGATCCGCCAGGCGCATCTTCTTCAAGGCACCACGTTGCGTCAACAGGACGATATTGGGTGCTTGTTTGAAGCCGATCGCTCCGGCGACGACATCCTGGTCACGCAGATTGATCGCTTTCACACCAGCTGCCCGGACACCGACGACCGGGACATCGTCTTCCGTGAACCAGAGACCAAATCCATGCTGGGTCGTTAAGAACAATTGCTCTTGTCCGGTAGAAACCTTGGCATACAGGACTTCGTCATCCGCTCGTAAACGGACACCCTGAAGCGGTTTTGACTTCCGCTGGGCATTGTAGTCGCTCAATTTCGAGCGCTTGACCATCCCTTGGCGGGTCACGAACAGACAGTGTGAGGTCTCGTCAAACGTCCGGACGAGGTCAACCGATAAAATCCGGTCGCCGGAATCAAGCGGCACGAGATTGGCGACGTGTTGTCCGCCGTCTTTCCACTTCGTATCCGGCAACTGATGGACCGGAATCAGGAGATAATTTCCCTGAACGGTCCAGACGATGACATGATCCGTTGTCATCGCTTGTCCTTGATACAGGAGACGGTCCTGCTCTTTCATCTCCGGCAAATCGTTGGTCGCTCCGAAAGAACGCATCGAAGAGCGCTTGATATAGCCGTTTTTCGAGACGAAGACCATTGTTTCCTCGACCGCGATCATGACTTCCGTCTTCAGTTTCAATTCTTCGACTTCCGCTTCAACCGTCGAACGCCGGTTATCCGCAACCTGCTCTTTTAAGACCGTCAATTCCTTGATGATCAATCGGTTCCGCGTTTTTTCGTCGTTTAGAATCTTCTCAAGACGGGTGATTTCTTTTTCGAGTTTTGCCGCTTCGTCCTGTAATTCGACGATATCGGTGTTCGTTAACCGGTACAACTGAAGCATGACGACCGCTTCTGCCTGGCGGTCCGTGAAACTGAACCGTTCAACCAGCTTGTCTTTCGCTTCCGATTTGTTGGATGCGGAACGAATCAACGCAAGTGTCTCGTCGAGGACTGAAATCGCCGTCATCAAGGCAGAAACGACCTCTTGGCGGCGTTTCGCCTGCTCGAGATCAAACGACGTCCGGCGGATGACAACATCCTTGACGTGGCTGAGGTAAGCATCAAGCAGGGCAAGAACGCCCATCTGACGCGGTGTCCGCTCGTGAATCGCGACCATGTTGTAGTTATAGGCGACTTGCAGATCGGTCTGCTTCAAGTAGAAGTGAAGCACCCCTTCTGCGTCCGCTTCTTTTTTCAGCTCGATGACGACACGAAGACCGTCGCGGTCCGTCTCGTCGCGGACTTCCGCTACCCCTTCGACTTTACGGTCCAGGCGGAGTTCTTCCATCCGTTTGACGAGGTTGGCCTTATTGACTTCATACGGGAGTTCCGTAATCAGGATTTGTTGGCGCCCGCCGCGTAACGTCTCAATCGTTGCCCGAGAGCGGATGATGACTTTGCCACGTCCGGTTTCGAACGCTTTTTTGATCCCGTCAAGCCCTTGGACGACTCCGCCGGTCGGGAAATCGGGGCCTTGCATGTGGGTCAATAAATCATCGACGGTATGAACCGTTCCGGAAATTCGGCCGATCGCGGCATCAAGGACTTCACCGGCATGGTGCGGCGGGATTTCCGTCGCATAACCTGCTGAAATTCCAGTCGATCCGTTCATTAACAGATTCGGTAAGAGAGACGGAAGAACAAGCGGTTCTTCGGTCGTATCATCAAAGTTCAATGTATAATCGACGGTCTGCTTGTTAATCCCGTCTAAAATCAGACTCGATACTTTCGACAAACGGGCTTCCGTATACCGCATTGCTGCTGCACTGTCGCCGTCAATCGAACCGTTATTCCCTTGCATGTCGATTAATGGATAACGCAGTTTCCACTCCTGGCTCAAGCGGACCATCGCTTCATAGACCGATGAATCGCCGTGCGGGTGATAGTTACCGATGACGACGCCTACCGTTTTCGCAGATTTCCGGTAAGCGCGGTCGAACAGGTTGCCTTCCGTATGCATCGCGTACAAGATCCGGCGTTGAACCGGCTTCAAGCCATCACGTGCGTCCGGCAAGGCCCGGTCCTGGATAATATATTTCGAGTAACGTCCGAACCGGTCCCCGACGACTTGCTCGAGGGACAGGTTCAAAATGTTTTGCAGGTTAGACATATCAGTTCACACTCTCTTTCGTCACATGTTCATTTTCAATGATCGAGAGGTCTTCCGTCAGTCCGAACGCTACATTGTCTTCAATCCAGCTCCGGCGGTGTCCGACATTGTCGCCCATCAGCACGGAAACTCGTTTCTCAGCGACAGCTGCATCATCGATCGTGACACGAATCAACGTCCGTGTATCGGGATCCATCGTCGTTTCCCATAATTGCGGGGCATTCATTTCACCAAGCCCTTTATACCGCTGAATCATATAGCCTTTACCGAACTTTTTCGTTGTTTTCGCCAGGGTTTCTTCATCCCAGACGTACTCGAACTTCTCGGATTTGCCCTTCCCTTTCGAGACACGGTAGAGCGGCGGCAAGGCGACGAAAACTTTTCCGGCATCAATCAACGGACGCATGTAACGGAAGAAGAACGTCAATAACAAGACTTGGATATGCGCCCCGTCCGTATCGGCATCCGTCATGATGATGACTTTGTCGAAGTTGCAATCGGACAGGTCAAAATCTGCTCCGACGCCACTCCCGATCGCATGGATGATCATATTGATTTCTTCGTTTTTCATGATGTCGGCAAGTTTGGCTTTTTCCGTGTTCAGGACTTTCCCGCGTAACGGTAAAATCGCCTGGAACGTCCGGTTCCGGCCTTGTTTGGCTGAACCGCCGGCAGAATCTCCCTCGACGAGGAACAATTCATTTTTCTCAGCATTTTTCGACGCGGCAGGAGTCAGTTTCCCGTTTAAGATGCTTGAACGTTTCTTTTTCTTGCCATTGCGGGCTTCTTCGCGGGCTTTCCGCGCTGCTTCGCGGGCTTGAGCGGCGCGGATCGCTTTTTTGATCAGGAGGGTCGCCGTTTGCGGGTTTTCCTCGAGATACGTCGATAAGCGGCGTGTGATGACGGCGTCACAGCTCGTCCGGGCTTCCGGTGAACCGAGTTTTGATTTCGTTTGTCCTTCGAATTGCAGGAATTCTTCCGGAATCCGGATCGAGACGATCATCGTCAGTCCTTCACGGATATCATTACCATCGAGGTTTTTATCTTTTTCCTTAAGCAGCGTGTTTTTGCGGGCATACTCGTTCATCACCCGTGTCATCGCTGTTTTGGCACCGACTTCGTGGGTTCCGCCGTCGCGTGTCCGGACGTTGTTGACGAACGACAGGACGTTTTCCGAATAGGCATCCGTGAACTGGAAGGCGATATCGACTTCGATCTCATTTTCCGTTCCTTCAAAGGCGACTGTCGGATGTAACGTATCTTTGTCGTCATTTAAATAGCCGACGAATTCGCTGACGCCGTCTTCGTATTGGAACGTGTCCGCTTTGTCCGACCGTTCATCGGTCAGGGTGATTTTCAGACCTTTCAGCAGGAAGGCTGATTCACGCAGGCGTTCCGCCAACGTATCGTAATTGTATGTCAAAGTGCTGAAGATTGTTCCGTCCGGCTTGAAATAGACGCTTGTTCCTTTTTGGCGCGTCGTTCCCGTTTCAAGCAAGGTCGTTTTCGGAATTCCCCCGTCTTCGAACGTTTGCTCAAACTGTTTCCCGTCGCGGTAAATCGTGACTTTTAACTGTGTCGACAGCGCGTTGACAACAGATGCCCCGACACCGTGCAGTCCGCCCGATGTTTTATAACCGCCTTGACCAAATTTACCGCCGGCATGAAGCACCGTGAAGATGACTTCCGCCGTCGGTTTTCCGGAAGCATGCATTCCGGTCGGCATACCGCGCCCGTGGTCACGGACCGTGATTGCATTATCTTTATGGATGATGACATCGATCTGTTCCCCGAATCCGGCCAGCGCCTCATCAATCGCGTTATCAACGATTTCATACACCAAATGGTGGAGTCCGCGATGATCGGTCGAACCGATATACATACCCGGGCGTTTCCGGACTGCTTCGAGTCCTTCTAATACCTGTATGGCATCATCATTATAATTGTTTAAATCTGTCGCCATGTTTTTCACCTCAAATAGAAAAACGTCGAATATTCCAAACGTTCGTTCGTTTTTCTAGTAGTCTGTATCTAATTGTAGGCATCTTCTTGCTATCTGACAAGGATAATCTAAAAAACAAATAAAAAAGACACCGGCGTTCAACGCTTGGTGTCTGGTCAAATCCTGTTCATAGATACTGATGTTCAATTTTAATACACCGGTTTTCGATGTACGGAATGCCGGCGCCGAGGGCTAAACTTTCTGCTTCGACACTCGATAATCCGAGTTGATTCCAAATCATGCCGACGTCACCGTGAGCGACGGCATCCTTCGCAGCGTCCGCCAAAAACTCCGAGCGACGGAAAACATCGACGATATCGATACGGCCCGGGATGCTGGCGACACTCGGATACACTTTCTGGCCGTTCCATTCATTTAAGGTTGGATTGACCGGAATGACTTCGTACCCGTGTTGGACGAGATAATCGGCAATCCAGTTCGCCGTTTTTCCGGAATCGCTCGATACCCCGACGACGGCGATCCGTTTCGCTTCTTTTAACAGCTGACGTGCTTGTTGATCTGAAATCATATTATTTCCCCCTTATGTTAAATACAAGATAGTCTTAATCTATATACCCGATTCAATTTGGATTAAGCCTTTCAACTGGAGGAAGGAACGCGTCCAAAGTGTAAAAATCAAAAACGGTCTGTACGAAAACGAGACGACCAACTACCCGTCGGATGGAATTTCGATGCAACTGAGAGCGAAATGATTTTTTTGCGGAAAATAATCGTTTTAAAAGTTTACATAATACTATTATTGTATTTTATTGCAGTTATAACGATGAAAAGCTGATTTGCAACGAGTCGAATGATTACCCGTCTGCACAGTTTTCGATGCAACTGAGCGCTCTCTGTCTGACAATTTAACGTTGCGTGAAATAACTATTTCACGCAAACTAGTGTACCAACTACCAACGTTTGGTATACTCATGACAGAGAGGGGATAGAATGATGAGTTTATTTAAAAACCTGGGAAAAACCGTGAAAACGGCCCCCCTTCCCGCCCATACGATCGATCTTCCGGGATATGTCCGGATGCCGGATTTTATCCGGTCTTACATCGATCATCTGGCGTCGAAAAATTTCTCGAAGGCGACGATGCGGCGGTATGTGTATGATTTTGATTCATTTTTCCAGTTTGTCGCGGAAGCGTCGGGGGAAGCGATTGAAGCGCGCGATATCACGCAGGAAGCGTTTCTTGAAATTGATGGGTCCGGGATTGCCGCTTATGCGGAATACTTAGCCTTAACAAAGCAAAATGCCCCGAGTGTCATCAACCGGAAACTGTCGGCACTGCAGTCCTTGTTCCGGCATTTGATCGATATCGGGGTCCTGTCGGAAAATCCGGTCGCAAAAATCAATCGTCCGAAACAGGCGAAACGAGATCCAGTCTACTTAACAAAACGGGAATGGGATGAGTTGATCCAACTGTTGCCGTCAAATATCGAGATGAATGCCCGGGAAGCGGCCCATTATGAACGGGATCGTGTCCGGGATATCACGTTGTTCCAGGTGCTCGGTTACAGCGGCATGCGGCTCAGTGAAATGACGCAATTGACCTGGAGTGCCATTGATTTTCACGAAGGAACGATTCGGGTCATCGGAAAAGGTAACAAGGAACGGGTCATTCCGCTTGCGAAGCCGGTCCGGGTCGCCTTGCGGAAATACGCCGCACACTATAGTCTGACTATGCGGGGACCAGAGCCGATTTTTCAAAAGCAAGGCAAAGCGCTCAGTCCCCGGGCTGTTCAACATATCTTAAAACGCCACGTTGACCGGTTGCGCCCCGTGCTGCCGTTTTTGGAACGGAAACAGATCACACCCCATAAATTACGGCACACGTTTGCGACGCGCCTGGCGACAGGCGGGGTCGATGTTCTGACGATTCAACAATTACTCGGTCACGAATCGGTCGCGACGACGCAGGTTTATGCCCACATTGGTGATCAGGAGAAAAAACGGGCAATCGAATTATTTGATAGTGAACGATAATTGTATTATGTCACCTAAGTAGCACGGAAAGGAGAACTTGGATGAATTATGGATTAAGTGAACGGAAAATCAAACAAATGTCGGATACTTATGCCTTTCGTCGCGGGAAACGTTACGTCGCTGCCAAAAAAGTGACATTACGGAACTACCAATCCGGTGATCTGCTCGTCGAAGCCGCCGTGCAAGGTGAATCCGTCTTTACGGTCACGGTCCGCGTGAAGGAACACGGTGTTGATGCCGGTTGCAACTGTCCATCGCTTGCAATGGATCAATCGTTTTGTGGGCATATTGTCGCCGTGCTGTTAGCGATGCATCATGTCCAAGTCTACGGCACACCTGCCGGAAAGCAGTCGTTGATTCGTCCGTTTGCGACGACGCGACAGACGGAAGACGCAGCGGTAACGGCTTATTTGCAAACATTAAATAAGACGGAACGGGCAAAAATCAGGTTTGATGTCAACGGTTCGGCAGTTGTGATGGAAAGTATCACGGCACAACAGCGGTTTACGATCAGTCCCGCCTATTTCGACCGACTCCTGCACACGGGTGACCACTTACGGAGTTTGGCCGATGTTTGGCTCAGTCCCCCGCTCAAACAGCGTCTCGTCAGTGGTCCGCCGGTCGTAGAACTGGCGCTCGACCGGGAAGCTGGTGGACTTGAACTGCTCGTGACGTTTAGCTATCGGGGGGTTCGGATCAATCCGTTACAAGAGACGGATTGGCTCGGGCGCGATGTATCGCTCGAAGGGGCCATCCTCCGCTACGTGACGGAGAGTGGTTTTTCCGAGCAGAACGGTCGCTATCGGTTAGAGGAAGAAGCGGCAGAATATCAATTTCTGAAAGGTTTGCTCGATCCGCGCGTTGTTTACGGGGAACTCGTCGTGCAAGTGACGGAAAGTATCCGCCAATCCTTACCGAGCGGACCGTTTCATCCGCGGATCGATGTCGAGACGACCGACCGCCTGGATTGGTTAACCTTCCGCTTTTCCATGGACGGGATTCCGGAAGTGGAACTGAAACAGGTCTTGCAGTCGCTTGTCACCCGGAAAACGTACCACCGGTTAAAAAGCGGTCAGTTCGTCTCATTTGAGACCCGGGCGTTCGAACAGTTGCAACGTGTCTTTCGGCAACTCGAAGCCACGGAGCAGGACCAACTTGAAGCGATTCTTCGCGCACCGGCCCTGCCGAACCTTAAACATCTGGTCGGCGCCTCCTTCTTGCATATCCATAAACAATTGACGGAACGGTGGCTCGAGCTGAAAAATGGAACCGGTGTCTACCTGAACTTCCCGGAAGTACTCGACCGGCACTTGTATCCGTACCAACGGGCAGGCATCCAGTTCATGGCGAATCTCGCCGGGCATGACGGGCACGGGATTTTGGCGGATGAGATGGGACTCGGGAAAACGATCCAGGCGATCGGTTATCTCGAGACGCTTCCACCGGGCCGGATGTTGATTGTTGCCCCTGCTTCACTCCTTCACAACTGGCAGGCGGAACTTACACGATTTGCCCCGACGAGAACGGTGCATCTGTTGACCGGAGCGCGGAAACAACGGTTGAAGCAGCTTGAAACGTTACCGGCGGACGGGATTTTTCTGATTTCCTACCCGTCGTTACGGGCCGACATGGAGGCACACCAGACCGTCGAATACGATGTCGTAATTTTCGATGAGGCACAACACCTGAAGAATCCAACGTCACAAACCGCTGTCCGCTTGCGCCGTATTCGGGCGAAACGTCGGTTTGCCTTGACCGGAACGCCGCTTGAAAACCGGACCGATGATCTCTGGTCGATTTTCCGGGTCATCTTCCCCTCCTTGCTGCCGGACTTACAGACGTTTCAAACGTGGTCGCATGACGAGATCAAACGATTCATCCGACCGTTTCTGATGCGCCGGACCAAAGGCGAGGTGTTGCAGGATTTACCGAAGAAGCGGATTGTTCACCATTATACGGAACTCGGTCCGACACAGAAAAAGCTTTATGCGTCCTACTTATCTAAACTGCAACTGGAAACATTGCAGCATCTTGACGAAACGAAGCGCGAGGACCGGATCAAGTTGCTCGCCGGTTTAACACGTTTGCGGCAGATTTGCTGTGATCCGGCGTTGTTTGTCGACGGCTATACAGGCGAATCAACAAAACTGGAACGGTTGCTTTTGTTAATTGAAGAAAAATTAGCCGCCGGACACCGGCTGCTGATTTTTTCCCAGTATACGAAGATGCTCGGTCGGATTCAGGAGCGGTTGGCCGAGCGGCAACATAACCACTTTTTATTGACCGGTGAGACCCCAATCGAAGACCGCGTCTTGATGTGTGACCGGTTTAACGCTGGTGAAACGGATCTGTTTTTAATTTCCTTGAAGGCTGGCGGAACCGGTCTGAACCTGGCGACGGCGGATACCGTCATTTTATACGACAGCTGGTGGAATCCGGCCGTCGAACAACAGGCGGCGGACCGGGCCCACCGATTAGGGCAGCAGTCTCCCGTCGAAGTGATTAAATTACTGATGACCGGGACAATCGAGGAAAAGATGGCCGAATTACAGGATCGAAAGGCTTCGATGATCGATGCCGTCCTGTCAGACCAAAAACCGGACGCACTGACGATTCATGAGCTTGTCCGACTGCTGGAGGATCCCCCGGTTCCGGTCGACCTGACAGCCGATTAACAATACAAATCAAAGAAATCTCCAAAAAAATAAAGGACCTTCAATCCGTTGCCTATCAACAGGTTTGAAGGTCTTTCGACAATCAAATTCAGAAAAAAAGGTTTTAACTTTTGAAAGACAGGGGTATATCTACATTAGCACCGTACAACACGGTCGCTTTTCAATTATTGTTTCTCAATATCAGCGTAATGACCTGGGAGAGAAATGCTACTTACTCACTTCGTTTTTCATTTCTGAATGAAATCCAATGAAACTAGCATTTAGCGCACGATTTTCTATATGGGACCCGCTGTCCCACTCCTACATGCATTACCTTTTGAGGGCTATACCAAATTCAAGGGGGAAATGAACATGTCAGTAACATTAAAAGTAGAAGAACGCGAAGTACGCCCACGCTCACTTAGAAAGCAATTACGTCATGAAGGAAAAGCTCTTGGTGTCGTGTATGGCTACAAAGTGGAAAGCACGCCAATCGCATTTGATGAAAAAGCATTGGTCAAAGTCATCCGTGATCACGGTGAAAACGTCCTGGTCGCTCTTCAAATCGGCGGCAAGAAAGTCAACACGTTGATCAACAAGCTTGATATGGATATCTTCACACCAACAATCAAACACGTTGAATTCATCGCTGTTAAAATGGATGAAGAAACAGAAGTCGAAACGGATATCGTCCTCGTCGGCGAAGCAGCCGGTGCAAAACTTGGCGGATTCCTTTCACAAACACTCTTTAAAGTAACAGTTGCTGCAACGCCAGATAAATTACCGGAACGTATCGAAGTGGACGTGACGGATCTTGCAATCGGAGATTCAATCACAGTAGCTGATCTTCCGGAAGAAAAAGATTTCCGTGTTGTCACAGAAGGTGACATCCAAGTCGCAGCTGTCGTTGAATCGACACTTGAAGCTGAACTTGAAGAAATCGAAGAAGCTGAAGCTGAGGCACAAGCAGCTGACGCAGATGCATCAACAGACGATTCAGAACAAACTTCTGAAGAGCAGGCTGAAGAAAACAAAGAAGACAAAGAATAATGGTTTCTCCCCTCCCCTCGCGGAGGGGTTTTTTTATGGGGATTGACAAGTTAGAGCGTCAGACGTACAGTGAAAGCTGTACACTATATTACACATCCACTAGGGGAGCCAGTTGGCTGAGACGATTCACTTCGGACCCTTTGAACCTGATCTAGTTCATACTAGCGTAGGAAAGTGGAGCGGAATCCTCGTGCTCTTTTTCTGCCTCCGTGCAGGTTACACGACCGCTCTCTTTTCATAGAGGGCGGTCTTTTTGTGGTTTCTTTGTGGGTGTGCATTTAAAGGAGAAGTGATTATGAACAGTTGGAAAATGAAAGAAATCATCGTCATGATGATGCTCGCCGTTGCGTGCGGCGTTCTCTACTTAGGCTGGTCGACGTTATGGTTGCCGATCTCCGCTATCTTCGGCCCGGTCGGCTCAAACTGGATGTTCGGCATCTGGGTCATTGCCAGTCCCCTCGTCGCCTACATCATTCAAAAACCCGGTGCCGCATTGATTGCCGAGGTCGTCGCAGCAGCGGTCGAATTGTTTACCGGCAGTCATTTCGGCTTGTCCGCCTTATTGATTGGCCTGGCGCAAGGCATTGGAGCGGAAGTTGCCTTTGCCTTGTTTGGTTACCGGACATTCAACACCTTTACCTTGATGCTGTCCGGTCTGTTTGCCGCAGTCGGCAGTATGGTCTATAGTCTGATCGTCAATGGGTTCGCCTACTATACGACGACCACTCTTCTGTTGACGTTTTCACTGCAACTGCTCAGCGGGGCCTTGCTTGGCGGATTACTTGCGAAAGTCATTGTCGATGCTCTCGTTAAGACAGGGACACTGAACGGCTATGCCATCGGACGGCAACGAAAGCAGCGTGCCGCATGATGCAGTGCGAGCACTTGACAGTCCGCTATCCGGATCAGGATTACCCGGTCTTACACGATTTGTCGGTTACGATCGATAAAGGAGAAACGACATTGCTCGTCGGTCCAAGCGGCAGCGGCAAGACGACCTTTTTACATGTCCTCGCCGGTCTGATGCCGGAGACGATTGAAGCCGATGTCAGCGGTGAATGGACGACGGACGGAACCGTCGGGATGCTATTCCAACAGCCGGACGATCAGTTTTGCATGCAGACGGTCGGGGCGGAAATCGCCTTTAGTCTGGAGAACCGGCAGATTGCCCGCGGTGAAATGGAGGACCGTATTCGGATCGTGTTGACACGGGTCGGACTCGACCTCGCCTTGACGACGCCGATTGCCGAGCTGTCCGGCGGGATGAAACAACGGCTCGCTCTAGCCTGTGTGTTGGCACTCGAACCGGACATCCTGTTACTCGACGAACCGACGGCGCAACTTGATCCGCACGGTCAACAATTGATGATGGAGCTGATTGAAGAATTACACCACGATCCGGATGTAACGCTTGTTCTGATTGAACATCAACTGGAGCGTTGTGTGACGTTCGCTGACCGGGTGCTGGTTTTTCAAACCGGACAGATCCGTCTTGACGGACCGCCACGGGACATCTTTTCAGAGCATCGGACCGTTTTTTTGACTAAGCTCGGGATTGCGATACCGCGCCTCTACCCGTATACACTCGGAACGATGCCGGCCGAGGTCGCGGCAGAACGGGAGCTCGATCGTCCGCCTGTCCGCGAACCCGTGTCAACCGAACCGACATTTGATCTTGTTGACGTGACTGTCCGGTACGGAAAGCAGACGGTTCTCGAGCGGATCTCGCTGACCGCCCACGCCGGAGAATGGATCATGCTCGTCGGACGCAACGGGGCCGGTAAAAGTACCCTGCTTGAGACATTGGCGAAACTGTTGCCGGTGCAAAGCGGAACGATTCAGTTGTTTCAGACGGACTTGAAGAAATGGCGGGACCGGATGTTTTACCGGCAGGTCGGCTTCGTCTTTCAGCAACCCGAGTTTCAGTTTCTTAAACAGACGGTTCTTGACGAGCTGGCAATCAGTTGTCCATCACCGTCGTCCGGTCAGATGAACGACGCCTTGCAGCATTATCGATTGGCGGATGTCGCCGCCCAGTCGCCGCTCGCGCTCAGTCTTGGTCAAAAGCGGCGTTTGAGCGTCGCGACGATGTTGCTCGAACGAAAAGCTGTCTTGTTGCTCGACGAACCGACTTTCGGACAGGATGCCGAGACGACAGCACAGATCATCGATGTCTTACGTCAAGCCTGTGCAGCCGGGACGACGCTCATCATGGTGACGCACGATATGGAGCTGGTATACCAACAGGCGGACCGGGTGCTCGTCCTCGGTTCGGGAAACATTCAATTTGACGGTTCACCGGAGGAGTTATTTCAGGAAACCGAGATTTTACGCGACAATCAGCTGTTTTGTCCGGTGTCCTACCGGTATCAGCAACAAAAGGAGGGGATCCGTCATGCAGGAAAACCATTCATGGTTCGCTCAAATTAATCCGTCCGTCAAACTGGCGGCCCTGCTCTATGTCATGCTGTTGTTGATTTCGACGTCCCGGCTGCAGGTGACATTCGCCTTGCTTGTTCTTGCTGCAGTCGGCGTATGTTGCTCCGGCTGGCAGCTGTCGACGCTGTTCCTGCGGCTCATGCCTTACAGCGTTTTATTCCTGCTGACGTTTTGGATGATGGCCACATTCGGTAAAGGAGAGACGGAACTGTGGACGTTCGGTTGGTTTCGGATTACGGAAGAGAGCCTGACTCACGCCTGGCTGGTCGCGACACGGATGCTCGCCTTTGTCCTGTTGAGTGTAACGTTCGTTGCGACGACTGACGCAACACGGTTCGTCATGAGTCTGATTCATCAATGTCGTCTGCCAGTTCGCCTGGCCTACGGGTTTTTAGCCGGTCTCCGTTTCATTCCAATCTTTCGGCAGTCGATTCGAACGATCCGTCAAGCGCGCCGTGTCCGGCAACAACGGTCATTTTGGCCGTGGCAAACGTTTTTTGACATCAGTCTGCCGTTGTTTACGACCAGTATCCTCCGCTCGGAACAGATTGCGATTGCGATGGAAGCCCGTCAGTTTCGGGTAAATCGGACCTATTATGTCGAGCCGGTCGTGACACGAGGGGATCTTGCCTTTCTGTTGATAATCGTCACGCTTGCGACGTCGCTTCGCCTTTTTGTCTGACAAGCAGAAGATTACGTCCTCTCAGTTGAGGGAATCATATTCTCAGATGCAGAGAATTCAAAAAAAGCAGGTGAATGTCGTGAAACGAATGGTCTTAATCGGCGCAGGTCATGCGCATTTAGAATGCATCAAACAAGGGAGTCATCCGGAAATCGACTGGATTGTCGTCACCCCCTCCCGTTATCAGTATTATTCCGGCATGTTTTCCGGACTTGCGGACGGAACCTATACACTCGACGAGACACGCATCGATGTCAAAGCGTTATGTGAACGGCACGGTAAGACGTGGATGGAGGACCGGGTTGTGCGAATCGATGCCGCCAATAAACACGTTATCTGTCAGTCCGGACAGGTCGTGCCGTACGATATCGTGTCGTTTAATATCGGTTCGAACGACTGGGAAGCACGCACCCCGAACCACGTTACGATCAAACCGAACTATCGTATAGAACAAGCGTTACAGACGTTCAGGAGTGCCGTCTCCCCTGTCATCGTCGGCAGTGGTGCGGCGGCCGTCGAGATGGCGGCGTCCTTTCAGTCAAACAGTACACCGGTCACCCTGATTCATGAAGAACCGTTGCTCAGCGGTCATCCGGCCGGTCCGGAACTGGCCGCGCGACTCGATCAGTTGGGTGTCAACCGAGTCATTGACCGTTTCGAAACGCTTGATGGCCAAACAGCAACGCTCCAATCCGGCCGCTTGCTCGAGACGGATGCCGTTTTGTTTTTAGGCGGTGCAACGGCGCATGAATTGTTTCGGGTATCCGGTCTGTATTGTGATGACCGCGGATTCTTACTGGTGCATGAGACGCTGCAGTCACTCGAGGATCCGTCCATCTTTGCTGTCGGTGACTGCGCGACGCTTCCTGCCTATCCGGAAACGCCGAAGAATGGTGTGACGGCGGTTCGCCAGGCACCGCTGTTGCTTCAGAATCTGATCCGATACGTGAATGAAGAACCGTTACGGACGTTTCGACCGCAACGGCGTTATTTGACGCTTCTTGCGCTCGGTCATCGCCAGGCTACCCTGCTGTACGGGCGATTTTACCGAACCAATCGGCTCAGTTGGTACCTCAAACAATGGATCGACCGGAGATTTATTAAGAAGTATACGGAGTAGCGTCCACAAATAAGCCCTATCCGCTTTTCCTCTAAGAGGAGCGGATAGGGCTTATTGAGTGAGTTGAATCAGACAGTCTGATTTGATTTTAAATAAGCGACCAGTGTTTCCGTGAACTTCTCACGTTCATCGAGGAACATTCCGTGTCCGCTCTCTTCAAAGACTTCGAGGCGTGAACCGTTGATGTTTTCATGCATGACTTCGGCAAATTCAAACGGACAAACTTTGTCTTGTTTACCGTGCATGATGAGCGTATCGACCGAAATCTTCGGCAGACCGTCGCGTAAATCTTCGTCCCGTAACGCAATCGCCGATTGAATCGTACCGTGGGAAGAAGCTTCGACACTGAGGTTATGGAACCATTGTTGAAGCGGTTCCGGATGTTCTTTCGCAAAGAAGATTTCCCCGAATCCCTTCAGCATCGACGGACGGTCCTGTTTCGTATCCTCGATCAAGGCATCGACTTCCTCTTTCGTCATGCCGTACGGATAACCATCGCGTTGCGTGAAGACCGGTGCGGCTGCTCCTGCCAAGATCAATTTCGAGACGTTGGATTCCCCGTGGTTTAAGAGATATTTTAACGCGATTCCGCCGCCCATCGAGAAACCGAGTAAGGTGACGTTCGTTAATTTCAATTGCTGAATCACTTCGTTGATATCCGACGCCATCGTCGTATAGTCATATCCGGTAGCCGGCGCATCCGATTTTCCGTAGCCGCGGTAATCGACGCCGATGTAGCGGTACCCTTCTTCGAGCAGACGGTTTTTTTGATATTCGAACATGTTATTGTTGGCCGGCCATCCGTGTAACATAACGACCGGTTGTCCTGAACCGATATCTTCTACATAAATCTTCGTTCCGTCAACTGCTTGAATAAATGTACCCATCTGTGAAAACCCCCATTGTTTTAGTTAGTCTAGCTTCCGTGCACAATTAGAAGATACCCGGTTGTAACAGAAAACTAACATCTTAATTTTAAACTGTTTTCGTAAAGTCTGTCGTTTTTGAAAGGATGATTGATTTATCTCTAAAATAACACATAATGGAAATAGATGTTATTCAACGAACAGGGCAGGATGGATGAATGGAAATATGCAGAAAAGGTGGTAGGTTCAATGGAGATAAAGACGGAACGATGTACTGTACGTCGGTTTGAAAAAGAAAATCTTGATGATTTTATGAAATATAGAAATGATGAAAACTGGATGCAATTTCAAGGATTTAAAGGATTGACCAAGCAAATGTATGCTAAAGAATTACTTGGTGAACCCTCTCTTTTAAAAGGTGTACAACTTGCTATAATCAACAATGCAACTAATCGATTGATTGGTGATATTTATTTAAAAAGGGATCATGACACTTTTTGGGTGGGATACACGATAAGTCCTTTTCACGCTAAGCAAGGCTATGCATATGAAGTACTTTCCGCAATTGTCGCCTGGGTCAAGCAAAAAGGTTGTGTCAGAATAAATGCGAGTGTGTCACCTGAAAATCTTCCTTCAATCAACTTACTTAAAAAGCTTAAATTTACTTTTCTATCTTCAGATGAAGGAGAACATATATATATATTGGATTTACAAAAGATGTGAACTAATTCTTAATGATCAATTTTCTTAAATTTGTGAAGTTATTACTTAAACTATCGCGGGCTTTAATTAAAAAAGGACCGTCAATAGTTAATCCTTTGCATGTTTATATAGCCTAGTCCATATGGTCCAACTCCTCACTGGATTGGATTATACCAACTCTCTATTTTCAAATGTGAATTTTTATGGAATTAAAAGGGTATCATCATGGTAAAATATTGTTAAAAGAATGAAGGAGCGATTACCATTAAGAAATCTGTACTCGCAATCAGTCTCATCGGCAGTTTATTCCTGACCGGATGCGGAACGGAGCGGCTGTTGGAGTTAAAACGATCCTCCACGTATTGGGAAGCTATTAACTATACAGATGAAGCGTATGAACCGGTTTCAAAAAAACAGTCTGCCCGCCTGTTGCAGACATGTGAAGATAAAAAGAATATCGTCACGATGCCGAAGCGTTACCGGACGCTCGATACATATGGTCTTTACTTTAATTTACAACAACTCGGGAACTATACCGCGCCGATCGAGCTGCAGTATATCGCGACAGGCGATGACTATTACCTGACGTGCCGTTCGCCGAAGACGTCTCGCCTGACAACGCATTTGATTCAGCTAAACGCCCATCCGTGGCTGAAGCAGAAAAAGGGGCAAGAGTTCTCGTCAGTTGCGGAACCGGTTTTGACGACCCGGACCGATGAAAAGGCGATGAAACGGAAACATGAGGTCGTCGACGAGACCGGACAAATCCGGCGGGTCTTCGTCCAATTTCCCGTAACGGGTCAAGTCGTTTTTCTGGAGGAGGAAGATGGTCAGCAGCAACCGCTGTTTGGATTACCGGCTTCGTTTGTCTATCAAAAGCTTGAACTGTCCGTTGAAAAGACGACAGACGGTCTGCCGTCTACGACCTATACCCTGTTACTGAAGGACGATTTGTATCAAAATCAGCAGGATCTGTTGACGCATCACGGGAAACAATCCATCCGATTGACCTATCACCCGCTCCCTGATGTCTTACCGGCAAACAAAACAATTCCCTACTTGACGCTCCAATCCAAGGATCCGGAAGAGCCGATGAATAAAACGATTTCCCTGCGTTACGAGACGACCGTCAAAGACTTGTCTGTCCACGGATTTAACGGCATAGGCACCGACAACAAAGAAATTCACGGGTTCCTTCATCCGAACGAGGCGGCCTTACGTGACGGCAACTTCCGGCAACTGTCGTTAATATCCGACAAGTTAGCGAAGCGGATCGCAGATGAATTAAAAGACGTCACACTTGAAAAACAGCAAGGCAGTCGGGCGGATTTCCGTTATCTGACCTTGATTCAAGACGGAAAAGTCCAGACGTTTGATTTGTATCTTAAAACACGGGCAAACAAAACAGATTTCTATGTAACAGACATCCGAACCAAAAAAACGGCGAAGCTGTCCGGTAAACTGGCGACCGCTTTGGCTGCTGAACTGGAGGACTAAAGATGCGGAAAATCGTGTTGTTAAGCATAGCGGCCATCCTGTTGAGCGGATGTAGTCCGGACGCCAAACCGATTGAATATACCTATCTGCCCGAAGTGTACGATACATTGAATCTGACAGACTTCAAGGATGACGATCCGGCCATTGGCGTCCTCATCAAACAGGTGTGTGCGACAAAAAAAGTTCCGGCTCCGAAAGACTATTCTGTCGGGACACAATACTTTGTGAATCTGGTCAGCCAATTCCCGGAATCGCGCGGGGTGCAGGCAGTCTATTTGAAAACGAAACAGGACCGTTTCTTATACTGCCATGATTATATTTCAAAGCCGGGATTCCACAAATTAACGAAAAAACAGGACCACTTCTCATCGGATGATCTGACGACACCTGAAAGTCAGGTGAAGATTCATCCGCTATCGCCGGAATTCGAGGAATCGGTCCGGGTATCCGGGTACGCCTTCATGAAGTCCGCGCGGCAGTTGACCGTTCCGACGACGGGGTATCTTGTCGTCCGGGCCACAAACGAACAGACGAAACAGACGGTTGTCACGAATGTGATGGAACTGACACCGTTTGTCGGGACCGTTCCGCTTGTTCTCGAATCGAATATTCAAATTCAGGAACCGTACGAACTTCAGCTGAGTCTGATGGGTCAAGCACGGTATCGTGCCGCGATTCACGCTTCGAAGGAACCGACTACCATCGAGTTTAAGGAAACGCCGCATGCAGACGGGGTTTACGGTACGGTCACGGTTAAGGAAAAAACGGGAAAGACGACCCGTTATCAGCTGACTGTCACGCAGGAACAACAAATGCCGTCCGGTCTGAACGTAGCACCGGATGAGCTGGACGACGCGGACTACTCGGTGCCGCGGTTCGCCCTGTTTCATGACCGTCCGTTCCCGAAAATGAAAATCGACCGAGACGACGGGCAATACGAGACGGACCCACTGGTGCCAGATACGTTTATCGAGACTTCGCTCGAAGAATCGAAACAGCTGGTTCGTTTGATTAACGCAAGCGAAGAGACCGAGCAGAAAGGACGACTCGCCGAGCGTCCGTACTTGACGTTGATGAAGGACGGAAAAGCACAACAATTCAAGATTTATCTCGACCGGCGGATCAAAAAAACCGATATCTATCTGGAAGATGTCCACCGAAAAATCAGCTTTAAGTTGCCTGCAGAAGGGCGAGATTTGCTGCTTGATACCTATCAGATCAAATGAGTTAAAAAATCAGATGTTCGACGAGGAAAATGGTCGCACAAAACAAGATAAAGGCGATGCCTTCCTGCAACCACTCCCCGCGCGTCAGCCGTTCCCGCAAAAAGGATGCGCAGGCAATCAGCAGGGCAAAAAAGTACAGGTAGACAAAACCGCCGGATAACAAAAAACCGATGATGAACATCATGCCGAACAAGACCGTCAAACCGGAAACGATGCCTTTACGTGTCGTCATCTTCCGTCACCTCTCGAGGTTCAGTTTTAATTCTTTTACCCGCTTTCCGAATCATCCATTCCACACAAAAAGCCGTCTCTTCCCGTTTGCCGGGAAAAGACGGCTTTACTTAAGCATGGGCATGATCTGCGACGACGGCATATTCCGTGACCGCGTTTGAGAGGACAAGCGGTTTGACTTCCGATGTCCCTTCGTCCCGTTTCTTATGGACACCTTTATAGGCCTGACTTGCTTGCCAAGCACGGAAGTGTTCCTGCTTTTCCCACGTCGTCATGATCGTGACGATATCATGCTCGTCCTGACTGAGATCCACTAAGACCTGCATCCGGACAAATCCATCCATCTGCTCAATTCCTTTTGTCGTCTGAAAACGTGCCGCGACTTGATCGGCTTTCCCGTTTTGTACACGCAGTTGATTCATGACAATCCACATACTATGTCCCCCTCTGTCTTAACTATCCTCAGTATACCGAACGTAAGACAGCTCTTCCCAGTCCGAAGACTTCAGTCGAGCGTATTCGACAACCGGCGCAACTGTTCGTTGCCCTGTGCATCGACAGCATGAATATCAAAAAAGAGCGACCGGGGAAAGGCTTCCGGCAAGGCTTGAATCGTATGGAAACTGTCTTTTTTCCGGACATCCAGCGTCCGTTTGATATCTTTCAGCGGTACGTTCCGTTCCTGTTTCCCGTCGTACGTCGCTTTATACGGATCAAACGTCAACCGGTTCAGGTTTTGGGAGCGGTTTTCCCCATAGACGACCAAATAACGTTTTTGCTCGACTTCCAGTAATCGTCCTTCAAACCAGTCGTTTGGTTGCGGCGCTTGGCGGATCAGGCGGACGATCCGATAGGTCGCGTCCGTTTGCTGCAACACGAGTAACAGATGCGCTTTTTCCGTTTTGACGAATGCAATCGTATGCCGGTCACCGAGCGGTTCAATCCAGTAGACCTGTTTCGTCGAAAATCGCACGTCCGGCTGATGCTGACGGACAGTCTCGACAATCAGTTGCGGCGTCACATCTTGAGGAGACGCCTCGTTCGTTTGAAAATAAAACAAGCTTCCTCCGAGAGCGAGCAGAAAAAATACACATAACAATAGCCGGTGTTTCATGACAGACCCGCATCACGAACCCGATGACAACCCGCCATCCCTCGTTTCATGATGCTCGCCCTCCTTTCATTTTCCAAGCGAAAAACCGTCAAAATAACGGCCGCCGTTTTCGATAAGCCACTGTTCCACTAAATCAATGACCGGTTGTTTTTCATCGAACCGGAAAAAAGCTTCGAAAGCGTCCGCCAATCGTTTGGCCTCGACCGAATCGACAATTGCCAGACTGCGGATCAGCCACTTCCCCTGTCCTGTCCAGTGACCCGACGTCCGCAGGCGAAAATCCGTCGCCTGCTCGAGCAACCGGGCCGCGATTCCAAGTCCTTCCGACCGCTCCGTCACACCGATGAAATCATCGAGCAAATCGGTCAGAAAGTAACGCGCACGATCCGTTTCGGCAGGTGACAGCACAGGTGGACCGGCGAGCAGCTCTGATTCCGCATACTCTTTCAATGGTTTGAGCAGATCATGATTGCGCAGGACGAGTCCTTCTGCGACCATCCGTTGCATCGACGGACGTCCGCGTTCCCGGTCCTGCCGGAAAAAATCCCGGATGGTCGTACTCGAATGAACAAATGCTTCGACCGGGTATTCATCGAAGGTGAACGATTCCCGGTAAGAAGCCGGGATGGATTCCCGAAATATGATCAGATCGAGGTCAGATGTCGCGGTTGCCTGTCCTCGGACAAAACTTCCTGCAAGTAACGCAGCATCACAATCCGGATAACGGCTCTCGACGATCAAACGGGCAGTCTGCTCGGCATGCGTCAGCAAATCACTCATGTGTCTGGTTCTGTAACATCGTATTATCGGAAGCGAAAACAGCCAGTTCATCGCCCGGTACAGCGACGATTGAGACAAGGCCTTTATCCGGTAATGTCATATCGATGGCCCAGGATTCGTAATAGGTGTCTGATCCGTTGATGACCAGCGTTTTCCCCGAACTGAACGTAATGAACAGATGTGGAGCGGCTTTTCCGATCCGGACGGCAATGATTCGTTCGGTATGTAACGTCACGATCAGGTGAAGCATCTCTTCTTTCGGCATATGGCGGACGACCCAATCCTTCGACGATTCGACATCCCCGTAATACAAACGGTCCGTCTCGATCCGGATCGTGATATCCGGAATCGTGGCGTCATAGAGATTGATCAGTTCGATGCTGATGAAGCCTGTCAGGTGAATTGTCGAAATTTGAGTTCCGGTCAAATAAGTAGAAACGAGCTTTCGGGCGATTTGATGATCTTCTTTATTCATAATTCCACCTCTTCACAAAATAGTTGACGATGATGTCAATCGTGTTGTCCTTTTTCTTTCTTATAAATTTACCACATATTAGCAAAGGACGGGAGAACGAACAAAAAAACAGATGACCGTCCGGTGAACGTCATCTGTCTTAAAAGATCAATTCGCTTTTTTCAGGATGTTCAGCAACCATTTCTGCAAATCTTTGCCGCCTTCATAAAACGAACAGTCGCGGAGTTCGATTGTGTGTCCGCCTGCTTGGATCAATTCGTTGAACGTGTTTCCGAGATCGCGGTTTTCCCACTGGCGTTCATCGTTTAAATACTTGAAACCAAAGTTGCATTCGACGTTAAAGATAATATGGAACGGTTCCTTGAACGATTGAACGGCGCGGATCATTTCAACTAAAATCATCCGTTTTGGTGTTGATTTTTTAAAGGTATCGATGACCGTCGTCCGGCGTCCATGAAATTCGACGACACGGACCGCACGTCCTTCATCGGCCTTGAAATCATAACTCGTCCGGATAGAGACGATGATTTCACGTTGATCAGCTTGTTGCATATTCTACCACTGCCTTTCTCTCGCTTGAGTATACATCACCCGCGCCATGTCTTGAAGGGTTATTTCACAATCCGCCCCGAGAACGATTGAAACCTCCCATTATTTGTCTTATAATGAAAAATATGCTGAAAGGAGCTTGATTGTGAAACCGTTATTTTCCATTATCTTAACTGTTTGCTTACTTTTCACAGGGTGTTACTGTACGCTCGATGAGCAGACGGACGGCCCGCACTTCAAGTCTCGTGCGCGGACGATTTCGAAGTATCACACGTTTGATATCGAATTTTCGAAAGGACTGCGTCCGGATCAAGTCTCGGACCGTACGGTTACGATCACGGACTCGACCGGCGAACGGATGCAGACGGAGCTTGAAGTCATTGACGGCAAGGAACTCCGGATCAAGCCGCCCCGCTCGGGTTATCAAAAGGGACGCCGTTACATCATACATATCCGGGATTCGATTGATGCACGAAAACAAATTAAAAGTAACACGATAAAAGAACGGACCTTCACTGTTGATCGTTAAACAGGAAGATCCGTTTTTTCGTTATGTGTTTCAAACACAGACGATCTCCGGCGCTCCGCCAAATGCAGGGAGACGGATCGCATCAGACCGAAACCGATGAACGCCAGCCACACGCCGTGGTTGCCGATCCAGTAGACCGACAGCAACAGTAGTGCAAAGACCAGAAAAGCCTGAATCATCGAGTTCCGGACCGGTTTTGCCTGAGCCAGACCGGAAAAAACGCCTTCATAGAGCATCGCAAAGCCACCGGTTAACGGAAAGATGAGAATCCAGCCATAATACAGACGGGCGAAATCAAGCAGGTCCGAATCAGCAGAAAATGACCGCAATAACGGGTGCTGAAAAATAACTAGCAGAACCATCATCAAAAGAATGGAAGCGAGACCAAACTGTCGGGTTAAGCGGACACTTTGCCGATAACCGGCTTCATCATGGCGTCCGCGCGACCGTCCGACGAGAATCGTCGAAGCACTGCCGAGTCCCCCGAACCAATAGGCAATCAAATACTGGATTTGTAGCAAAATGGCATTGGCTGCGAGAACATCCGGTCCAAAAATTGCTCCTGTCCGGGTAAACCAGCCGGTCACGATCAAAAGAAAGATCGTCCGGACGAACAGATCGGCGTTGACCGTAAAAAATTGCCGGTACGCCTGGACATGGAACAAAAGACCGCGGTAGTCCGGTTTCCAATCTAACTGCCGGAACATAAACAGGAATCCGAAAGCGACGATACTGATTTCAGAGACAAGTGTCGCGATCGCGACGCCGGCGACGCCGTATCCCAATCCGAGGACGAAGACGATATCCAGCACGATATTGATGACGTTACTGAATACTTGAATCAACAAGGCGCGTTTTACCTGTCCCTGGCCGATCAGCCAGCCGAGGACGGCGTAACCGATCAGGACGAACGGTGCCCCGTACATCCGATAATCGATGTATGTCGTGACATCCGGCAACAAGGTTCTGGGTGCTGCCAGTAAGTAAAGCCCCCCTGCCGTCAACGGAGCACGAAATAGCATCAGTGCGAGACCAATCAGCAAACCGAGCAAAACAGGACGGTATAAAGCGAAATGCAAAGCCGTTTCGTCATGATGGACACTGGCTTGGGCACTGAACCCGGTCGTACTGACTTTTAGAAATCCAAACAGCCAGTAAATCGTATTAAAGAACACAGCAGCAATCGCAATCGCCCCGATCGCGACTGCATCGCCGGTTTGTCCGATGACGATTGTATCGGTGACACCGAGTAACGGCGTCAATATACTCGACAAAATCAACGGATAGGCAAGCAGTCCATACTGGCGTGCTGTAATGGTCGTCAGTACCGACATGATCAGCCCTCCTTTTTTTGAGTAGCCAGGCTACTTTGGATTTCATGAAACATCTGCTTATTATAAAGTATTTTTGACTGTTTGACGTAAAAAGACCTTCTTCCGTGTGACTCTTGTCAGAATCATACGGAAGAAGGTGGTAATGAATTACGAAAAAAATATAGGTGTCATAACACCCGTACAAATTCTCGGGCCTGTTGTTCCAACTGTTTGGCGGAATCCGCCAAGAGGTCAAATTCACGGACCGTCTGTTCGAGCTGTCCGCTGCTCGTTTTAACTTTTAAGGAGATGTGTTCGATACTCGTTGAGACTTCCTCAATCCGTTTAACGATCCCTTCGATGTTATCTTTGATTTCACCGATCGATTGGGAGACTTTATTGGACAGATTGCGGACTTCGGTCGCAACGACGTTAAAACCGCGGCCGTGTTCTCCGGCACGTGCCGCTTCGATCGCTGCGTTCAGAGCCAGCAGATTCGTCTGGGCGGCGATGTCACGGATCGTCTTGACGATATCGGTGATGGAATCAGTCTGCTCCTGGAGTTGGACGAGATTCGCGAGACTTACTGTCGATTCCGCTTCGACCTGTTGCACGGTCGCAAGCACATTCAGTCCGTCCTGCCGTCCGCTTTCGGATTTCACCGTCAAAAAAGCCGATGTTGCATTCAATTCATCCGCCATCCGCAAGACGTCCTGTTGCCGAACGGTGATGTCGGTTGCGATTTTCGACACGCCGACGACACGGCGGCCGTCTTCCGAGAAAATCGGCATATACGTCGCTTCGAGCCACTTTTGTTGTCCGTCCGCCGCCCGTCGTTCGATTTTGTCCTGATACGTGATGCCCTGCATCAGCTTGCGCCAAAACAGTTCGTAAGTCGGACTGTCCGCAAATCCGGAAAAACAAAGATCCCGGTGGTACCGCCCGATCAACTCCTCGACCTCATAACCCATCGTCCGGGCAAACAACTCATTGACATAAGCCACCTTACGTCGGTCATCAAATCGGATAATCGCCAGATTTTGTTCAATTGCCCGGATGACCTGGGTATCCGTCACACGTGTCGTCTGTTCCTGCATCAATCAACCCGCCCTTTCCCGTCTGCTGAATCATCAATCTGGTACACTATCTTATTATCTCTTTTATCGACTAATTCCTTCCAGGTTGAATAGTATTTCGTAAACTAATTATCGTCTCAAATAATGAATCAATCAAAAAAAGTCCCCTTTGATCCGGGAACCTTTAAAAATATCTTTAATAGGCACTCCAGCCGCCGTCCGCTACAACGATGGCTCCGTTGACGAAGCTGCTGTCTTCGGAGACGAGGAACAAAGCAAGCTGTGCGATTTCTTCCGGTTTTGCCGTCCGGGGGTTCAGTCCCATCCCGAGCATCGTCCGTCCCATCCCGAATTCATTGATATTTGTCATCGATTGCCCGATATTCGTCTCGACTGCGCCGGGGGCAATTCCGTTGCAACGGATTCCTTCTTTGGCGTACAGATAGGCGGTATTTTTCGTCAAGCCGACGACGGCGTGTTTTGAGGCGGTATAGGCGGCTCCGGCCCGCGCACCGTTCAAACCGCCAATCGAAATGTTGTTGAGGATGACACCTTGACCTTGTTTCTGGAATAACGGAACGGCAAGCCGCATCGCACGCATGACGGCTGTCGTGTTAATGGAGAAAACGCGTTCCCAGCGTTCATCCGAGATATCGGCGACACCTTCCATCCCGTCCATGATGCCGGCATTGTTAACCAGCACATCGAGTTTACCGTATGCCGTAATGGTTTGATCAATCAACTGTTGAACGGCTGTCTCCTCTGCCACATTCGTTTCGACTGCGAGTGCGGTTCCACCGTTTTCGGTGATTGTCTGCACGACTTGCTTCGCCGCGTCCCCGTGAATATCCGAAACAACGACATGTGCCCCCTCCGCTGCAAATACCTCTGCCATCGCCTTACCCATTCCGGAAGCCGCTCCGGTGACGATAATGACTTTTCCCTCTAAACGCATGATTTCTCATCCTCTCTGATTGGATTGAAGTCTTCCTTTGTCTTTTCCCGTTTTCCATCCGGACAGTCACTCTGATTGATGGCAATTCGGTAAACGTTTTTATGAAAAACACAAAAAAACCGGGACCCTCTGATGAGAGCTCCCGGACGTTTCGATTATTTTAATTCGCGGCTTGTTTTTTCTTCCGCCGCTTCATTGTTTTTGCTTTTCGCCTCGAATTCGGCCCGTGTCATGACGTCTTCGACATGCATGTTGACTTCGACGACTTCAAGACCTGTCATATCGCCAATCGCTTTTTTGATTTTTGCGACCGTTTCCTGGAAAATTGTCGGGATGTTTTTGCCGTATTCGACGATGACGCGGAGGTCAAGCGCCACCTGGCGTTCACCGACTTCTGCGCCGACACCTTTTGTAATGTCTTCCGTGCTGCGGAGGCGATCCGTCAAACCGCTCATGAATCCACCACTCATTGATAAAATGCCCTGGACTTCGTTTGACGCAATCCCGGCGATTTTTTTAATGACCTGATCTTCGAACGTTAATTTGTTTGAACGTACCTCTTCCGTTTGTCCAGTTGTGTTTAATGATTCGTTTGCCATTTGAAATCTCTCCTTTTGAATAAAATGTAGGTTGTTTTATATATGAATCAGTCCCGGTTAAAGAACTGAATCCATCCTTCAATATCAAGTGCTCCATCCCGCCACTTCCCGATCAAAAAGCCGATCGCGGTGAAGACGAGCAACAGCATCGTGGGTCCGAAACCGATTGTCAGGAACAGAACCGCGATCACGAGTCCAACGAGACCGCCGATTAATCGGAACCGGTACGGATACAATTGTTCTTTCGTACTCATGTTCAATTCCTCCCTTTAGACGACACGTTCCGACGTTTTGGTTTTCGTATCACTGATTTTGACTTTTGTACTCGTCACCGGCAATTCAAGCAAGGACTCGACGGCGTGTTTGGCACGCTCTTGGATGTCTTTCCCGATCGTCGGCAGTCCTTCCTGTCCGAAAACCGAACAGTCAACGGTCAAGGCGACCGTTTCTTTTTTCGAATGGATATCCGCATGGACACTTGGTGTCCGGACACCATTGATCCCACGAATCGACTCGAGGGCCGTCCGTTCGATGGTTTCTTTCGAAATCGTGATGTTACCGTCTCCTGTCCGGATCAACAACCGTTGACCTTTCGAGCGGCTGAGTAACCCGGTGAATAAGAGAATAACGAATACGAAAGCTAAAAACCCACCAATCGAGAGCACTGTGTAGCTGTACCATTGTTGATCCTGCCATTGTTCAAGTAACGGGCTGAGTCGTGGAACATCGTAGACGCCGAGAACCAGTAAGCCGACGCTCACCAACCCAAGCAGACCGATGAGAACGAGTAAGAAACGATTGAACCCATTCATCTTCATCTCTCCTTTTACATAACGTTGTAAGATTCTTTCACATAAGACTTTCGCTAGCTGAAATATTATGTGTATGGTGTGTTTATTCCCGTTCACTAGACCTTAAAACATCTAAGTGCACTTTTAATTAATGTTCCATTATTCTGGTAATTTAGCTTTTAGTAAGTGAAATCCAGTGTTCCATTTACTATATTTAATAAAAAAAAGTCCCTTTCACCAAAAAAAGATGAAGGAACTTTCGTTTTCGAACAGTTTTTCACTATTTATCACACTGATATAGCGCTGTCAACATCATTTTACTTGAACAGAAAATGCGACGTTTCCATCACCTTTCTTCCACCAGGCCGAAACGTGATAGATATACAGACCTTTTTCCGTGGGTACGGTTAAGTCTTCATTCTTCAGCTGAACGGTTTTCGTCCTTCCATCCTTCAACCATTGTTCCGTCTGAATCCGTTCCGGCGCGGGACCGTCGTTAAAGGCGACCTCAATCTTCTGACCGGGTTTGACGACGGTTGGTGTCTGGTCGGCTGCCATGTCGAGCGGGGTCGTATCACTAAGGTCGATACATTTGCTGTTCAACAGGCTGTGCCAGCAAGACGATCCGCTGGTCACACCGATGTTTCTTCCATTGACGGAAACATCCGGTTCCGGCGGCGACCCGCGAAACGGCTCGACGTATAAAACCAATCCGACTACTACTATAAGAAGAACGAGCCAAAAGCCTTTTCGCATCGTATTCATCCTTTCCGTCTTCGAACTGTCCGTTCGAGGTTTGCTGATGTTTAAAAGAGGTTAATACTTCTAAGTTGAGTTAAAAAATATGTAGGAGGGTTTCTAAATGATCGAAAACAAAGTCGTCATCATTACAGGAGCATCAAGTGGCATTGGGGAAGCTACTGCTAAGTTACTCGCTAAACAAGGTGCGCAACTGGTCCTCGCAGCGCGCCGGGAAGATCGTTTGAAAACTTTGCAACAGGAAATCGAACAACTCGGCGGTAAAGCCGTCTATCAAGTGACGGACGTCACGGATTCGGCGCAAGTCGAGCAACTCGCAAAACTTGCACAAGATACGTTCGGTTCGGTCGACGTTCTCGTCAACAATGCGGGCTTGATGCCGCTTTCGAAACTAAACAAAAATAAACAGGATGAGTGGAACACGATGGTTGATGTCAACATCAAAGGTGTCCTCTACGGCATCGGTGCGGTTCTGCCTTATATGCGCGAGCAGAAACGCGGACATATCATCAACATCTCGTCTGTCGCAGGACACGACGTCATGCCGTCGAGTGCCGTTTACAGCGGGACGAAATTTGCCGTCCGTGCGATTACGGAAGGTTTGCGAAAAGAAGAGTCGGTCGAAAACAATATCCGCGCGACGATCATTTCACCGGGAGCCGTTGATACCGAGCTGAAAGATCACATCACGGACGAAGAAATCAAACAAGGCATCGGCGACTTAAAAGCGATGGACGCTGACGCCATTGCCCGTGCGATTGCTTACGCCGTCAATGAACCGGACGATGTCGCGGTCAATGAAATCCTGATCCGCCCGACTGCCCAACAATAAGTCAAAACGAACACCGCCTGTACGCAGGCGGTGTTTTTTAATGGAGCAATCGTTCGGCAATCAACTGATAGGACCGGAGCCGCTTGTCCTGATCAAACGCATTATTGATCAACAGAAACTGATCGGTCTGGTAACGGTCGGACAACTCCTGCAATTCTTGCGCGACGGTTTCCGGTGTCCCGACGATCGTCCGCCGGCGGTCGTGCTGGATTCGTTGTTGTTGCTCGGCATTCCACGACTTGCTTTCTGTAGTCGCAAACGACGGCACGATCGAATGGCCAAGCCGGATTCCTTGAATCCAGGCGTCTTGCGTCCGTGCCAAGGTTTCCGCTTCTTCCATCGTTTCGGCACAGATGACGAAAACGCAGACGATGACATTCGGTGTCCGTCCGTCGACCGGAACGAATGCGTCGCGATACGTCTGCAGCGTTTCTTCCCACTTGTCGGGATTGATGAAATGACCAAACACGAGTCCGTGTCCCCGCTCGGCAGCAAGTGCGGCACTGCGCGTAGACAGTCCGAGCACGGATAACGGTAACCGTTCCTTAATCCGCGGTGTCGTCTTGACGATCCGGTACGGGTGGCGCGATGATAACCGGTCGGTCAAAAAGCCGTCGACTTCATCAAGCAGTCGCGGAAACTCAGCAGCGGCATTCTCGGCCCCGTCCGTCAAGGCACGCCGGGTCCGTTCACTGCCACCGGGTGAATTGCCGATTCCGAGCTCGATCCGGTTCGGATAAAATGCGGCAAGGGTCGAAAATGACTCGGCGATTTTGAGCGGATGATACTGCGGCAATAAGATCCCGCCGGAACCAAGTTTAATCTTCGAGGTCGCGTCCCCCATCCGGGCAATGAATAATTCCGGTGCCGCACTGAGCAAACCGTTCGTGTTGTGATGTTCGGCAAACCAGTACCGGTCATAGCCGAGACGTTCCGCCTCGACGACCAGTCGTTTTGTTGACTCCATCGTCTGTTCGATCGTATCCCCCTCGTGAAGCGGGACCTGATCCAAGATTCCTAAGCGCATACGCTCGCCTCCTCTACACATTCAGTGTACGCGGTCGCTGCGGTGAATTCAAAAAGAAGGAATCAGGCGCGGATGAGCCGGCGGTCTTCGATGATCAGACCGTCCCGCATTTCGATTTTTCGGTCGGCCCGTTCGGCGAGAGTGGGATCGTGGGTGACGAACAGAACGCCGCACCCCTTCTCTTCATTCAAACTGCGCAACAGGTTAAAAATGATTTCACCGGTTTCGGTATCGAGATTGCCGGTCGGTTCGTCCGCCAGCAACCATTTCGGTTCGTGGACGAGAGCCCGGGCGACGGCGACCCGCTGTTGCTGACCGCCGGATAACTGCGACGGGAGTGAACCGGCTTTATCCGCCAGTCCGACTTTCTTGAGCAGCGACAAGGCCCGCTCTTTTTTATCGTACGTCACTTTCCGCCCGAATAACGGCGCCATGACGTTTTCGAGCGCGGTCAGTGTCGGAATCAGATGAAACTGTTGAAAGATGAAGCCGACGTTCTCAAACCGGAAATCGGACAGTTCTTTGCTCTTGAGTTGATGAATCGCTTGATCGCCGTATGACAGCGTGCCGCTCGTCGGACGGTCAAGTGTGCCGATTAAGCTGAGCAATGTCGATTTTCCCGAGCCGGACGGACCGATGATCGAAATGAAGTCCCCGCCATCAAGTGTCAGGTTAATATCCGACAAGGCATGTGTCTCGATGCCGTCACCGGTAAAGGATTTTCCAAGTTGCCGGCAAATGAATGTATCTGGCATGCGTGTTCTCCCCCTTTAAATGTAGCTGTCTACCTGTTTCTCCTTTTTATTGGGAATTCCTGCAAAAAAAGACCTTCTTTTCAGAAGGTCAGCGTCAAGAAGACATCGAAGGGTGATTTGGCGACGATTTTTTTTGATACAGCCATTCATACGGCACGATATAAAACAGGCAGGCCAATGTCGCGAAGCGGACGATGCCGCTTAAGTTTTGCCGGGACTCGACAAAAGTCTCCTGACCGAAGTAGTCATAAAATCCGACGAACAATAAAATCGTAAAGACACCGGCCGTCACATAAATCAAACAGCGTAAGGAAAACGGATATTGCCTTGTAATGAAGAGCATCGGCAGACCTACGGCAAAGGTAAACAAGGTCGTCGCGAACGTCCCGAACTGATATAAAAACTCATTTTCGACATTCGTTAAAAAGGCATACGTAGTGAACAATAAAAAGGATCCGATTGCACTGACGGCTGAATAACTGATCAGTCGCATCTTGACATTTCTCCTTTCAAAATTGAAGGCGTTTTCATAAAAAGGCAGACCAACATCATCTTGCCCGGACAAGACGATGGAGGATATCAGATAAGGTTTCGTTCCCGAGTTCGGCTTCAAGCGCCTGTTGGGCACGTGTGAAGGACTGGTTGAGGGTCGATTGGATGTCGCGGCCGACCGGACAGGCAGGATTCGGCTGATCATGGATTGAGAATAACGTCTCTTTCGGTTCGACTGCCCGGTAAATCATCAATAATGTGACGTCATGCGGATCTTTCGTCAACGTCGCCCCGGTTTTTCCGGCGACCGTCGAAAGCAATCCGGCTTGTCGTAACGATCCGATCAAGCGACGGATGACGACCGGATTGGTATTGACACTTCCGGCGATATAGTCAGAAGACAAGGCTTGGTCCGGATGTGTCGCGATCAAGGCCAGGATATGAACAGAAACCGCAAGTCGGCTATTAATCATTTGTTTCACCACCAATGCATTTATTTTAATGAGCATCTCCTTTAATGTCAATTGCCTTGACAATAATAGATTCTGTAACTAAAATAATTACATGTACAGCTACATACTAATAAAGGAGGCGTTTTTGGTGAAGGTTGCCATCATTGGAGCGAGTGGAAAAGCAGGACGGATCATTTTAGAGGAGTTGGCAGAACGGGGTCACGCCTTGACGGCCATCGTCCGTGATGCTGCGCGGACGCAACACGATACGGTGCTCGAACGGAATGCGTTCGCACTGACGACGGAGGAATTGACGGATTTTGATGTCGTCATCAATGCCTTTGGAGCATCACCCGGAAATGAGCACCAGCATGTTGATTTAGGCCGACACTTGATTGATCAGTTACGCGGTACTCCGACACGTCTGATTGTTGTCGGAGGAGCCGGCAGTCTGTACGTCGACCAGGAACAGACACTCCGTCTTGCTGATACACCGGACTTTCCGTCCGCTTACCTGCCGACCGCGAAAAATCAGGCGAAAAACCTGGAAGATTTGCAACAGACTGTCGATCTACACTGGACGTTCATCAGTCCCGCCGCCTTCTTTGATCCGGAAGGACCGCGGACCGGAAAGTACCAATTGGCGCAGGATGTCTTGACGCTGAATGCCGCGGGTGACAGTTACATCAGTTACGCCGATTATGCCGTTGCGTTAGCGGATGAAGTCGAGCATCATCGCCATGATAAGGAACGGATTTCTGTTGTATCCGCTTAATGGATTGCCGACGTTCTCGTCTGACGAGGACGTTTTCATTGTATTAAAAATCAGGTTATGCAGAAAGTGTTCTTGCTGTTTACTTCTCTACCGCTTCCTGTATAGTACCCCACCTTTCTTCTCGTCCAGGTTTCCCTTATACTAGGAAGTGAAAGATAAACACCGCTGGATGAATCTTGAATACGAGTTTCATCTAGAACAGATCCGCGTATTCTTTTCATCGCAGCAGGTATTTTGATTCGAGCGAGGAGAACACTATGATTATTGGTTACATGCGCCCCTATTTTGAAGATCCGACGTGTGAGAAGCAAGCCGAGACACTAAAGACCTATGAAACCGATCAAGTAAGGATCGAGGAGCACAGTTCATCGAAACGACGTTACGTGCTTGATCAATTGTTAGAAGATATCAGACCGGGTGACATCATCCTCGTCTCTCATTTGTATGTGTTGGCGGATTCGACGCGTCATCTGATCGAAGTGTTGAACGCTTTGGATACGAAGCAAGCCTTCCTCTTGTCCATCCGGGAAGACATTGATACCCGGCATACCCTGAACCAGTCGTTCCGTGACATCGTCCAGCATCTCGTGACCCTTCAAAGTGACGTCGTCAGCATGGCGACCCGCGAAGGACTATCTAAAGCAAAGGAGCTCGGCAAACAGACGGGACGCCCGCGAAAGCCGGATGAAAACGTCAAACGAGCAATCGACATGTATCAAAGTAAACAGTACAGTCTGTCCGAAATCCGGGAGCAAACGGGCATCAGCAAAAGCACCCTCTACCGTTATTTGGAAAAATGATGTACATTCCATACATCTTATAAAGGGATTAAACTATCATCGAAAGGCGGAAAAGACATGGATCAAGCGACGTTGATTGACATCCTCCACCATCGGTTCACGGATCATCCCGACCGGCATCCTGCTGTGAAGTGGGATGATATCGTGTCTCGGTTATCCCCGGAAATGCTCCGTTCCCTTGACTGGATGGAACAGACCGGCGGTGAACCGGATATCGTAGCAATGCCAAATGGTCAATGGGTTTTCGTTGATTGTGCAGCGGAAAGTCCATCGGGCCGCCGCAGCTTATGTTATGACGAGGCTGCACTGGAAAAGCGGAAGAAAAATAAGCCTGCCGGCAGTGCCGTCGCGGAAGCTGTTGCACACGGTGTCGCTTTATTGACAGAAGACCTTTACCGTCACCTGCAAACGATTCAACCGTTCGATGTAAAGACGTCGAGCTGGATTGAGACACCGGAAGCGATTCGGACGCAAGGCGGCGCGTTATTCTGTGACCGGCGGTATGATCATGTTTTCGTGTACCATAATGGAGCCGACTCGTATTACGCCAATCGCGGATTTCGAACGTATCTCATGCTAGGAACGATTTAAAGAGGCTGACTCCAAAAGCCGATCTCTACAAAGTTAAGGGTGGCAGATTTCAATTCTGCCACTTTTATCGCGTTTAAAAAAAGAACCACTCTTTTCACGCAACTCCTACAGGAAAAGCGCATTTTTGCGCTGTCAGAGACAAGCAAGACCCGCTTTCCTGCCTGATTAAGGCAGAAAAACTGGGTTGTGTCTCGCCTGAGGAAAGGACGTGAAAAAATGAGTGGTTCTTTTTTTAAGTCAGCATCTTTTGATTTTCTGTCATGGGATGATGACTAAGGACACGGTTCTTTTTGTCTCCTCCTCTTCGTGATGTGCGGATAAGCCGTGATACTTTTCCAGTAAGGCAGCGAGCTCGGATTCAAACGTCCGGAATGTTTCATCGGGTAAATTGAGTTTTACAAGAGAGAATGTCGCCTGATCCGGTCTGTCGGTTAAAGAAAGCGTCTCCTGATAGTTCTTATAATTTTGCAAGATATACATAAAATAAAGCGAGACGAAATTGACTTTTTCGTCGTAAGTCGCAGAAACCCAGTCTTCCTCTTTAATCTTATATCCGGAAGTGTTCAAGGCATAAATTTTTTCCTCGACTTTTCCTGCACGCTGCGCGCCGATTACTTTCAACAAAGAATCTTGAAGCATCGCATTCACATGACGGTACAGCGTAGCTTGGGGAACATCATCGAGCCGTTTGTTCAGCTGCATGATGGACATTCCTTCATCACGATCAATTAATTCCAGTGCGATTTTGAATCGGACCTGATTCTTAAACAAATCTAAATTCATTTCATTGCTCCCTTTCCTGGCACATTAAATGTGCCGTATTCCAAACAAGACACGTTCCGCTACATGAACATACCATATGTACAGTGCAATTTTTAAAGGTTTCACTGATTTGATCAAAAGTAAAAACAGGTTGACTTATTAATTATCATTATTGATAATGATAATAGAAAGGAGTGACTGTATGAATACAGAGATAACGCCTTTACTTGAGATTGACTGGTTGCAATGGCTTCCCCTCCTCATCCCGATGTTCTTCTTACATGTATTGCTGATCGGAATCACCCTTTTCGACTGGTCGAACCGAAAAAAACAGATTGCTTTGCCTTATGTCTGGTTATTCGTCATTTTAAGTATGCAACTGATCGGCCCGATCTTATACCTGATCGTCGGAAGGAGGAGCATCCGTCATGATTACCATTCATAATCTCCAAAAAACGCTGAATAAACGAAAAATTCTTGACGGAATTGATTTTTCGATTCAGGAAAACGAATGCATCGGCTTACTTGGCCCCAATGGAGCAGGTAAAACAACGCTGATCAAATGCCTGATGGGAATTCTTTCATATGAATCAGGCGAGATTGCATTTCAGGATCAGCCGATTGAACGATACAAAAAACAGATTGGTTACTTATCGCAATACACGGATTTTAAACCCTGGATGACGTGCCGGGAGTCTTTGCTCTTTTTCGGAAAATTATCCGGCATAAAAAAAGAGTTGCTGGAGAAGCGTATTTCAGAAACATTAAAAGAAGTCGGCCTTCAGGACAAACAAGATGTTCCGGTCGAACAGTTATCAGGCGGAATGAAACAACGGCTCGGAATTGCGCAAGCCATTTTGCATGAGCCGCAATTTTTAATTTTAGACGAACCTGTCGCCTCCCTCGATCCAATTGGGCGAAATGAAATCCGGAAACTGATCGGTCGTTTGAAGCAACGGATGACGATTCTGTTGTCAACGCACATACTGCATGATGTCCGGGAGATTTGTGACCGTTATATCATCATGAAAGACGGTCGGATCATCAAACACCTTTACCGGGAGGAACAAACGATTGATCTTCAACAGGTGCGCCTTCAGTTCAGGAATGCTGTATCAGTAGATCAGGTCCTGGAATGTTTCCCATCCATCACCGTAGAAAAATTATCCCCTGTCGCCTTTCGCATCACCGGAACACACACGTTCGATCTCAAACGCGTCTTAACCGTCTGCTCTTTAAAACAGCTGGACGTGACATCCGTCGGTTTCCATGAAGTGGAACTGGAAGACACATTCCTCGAACTGGCGGCGGATGTATGAGTCAATTTGCGGCACTCGTACGGGTAGAACTGACAGAAGCAGCAAAGGAATATAAATACGTTTGGTTGACGATTTTTTTTGTTCTACTTGGTTTGACCCAACCGTTGATTAATCTGTACATGGACCTCATTTTGCAACAGATGGGCGGTTCGATCGGAGTCATCCTCGACCCGGACAAACCGGATCCCACTGCAAACGAAGTATTTTTATCGACCATTTCCGGTCAATTTAATCAAATCGGACTGATTATCTTACTGATCAGCTTCATGGGACTGATTGCAACGGACCGCCAAAACGGGATGCAGGATTTTATTCTGACGCGCCCGGTCTCGATACACTGTTATGTCTCCGCCAAACTGATTGCCCATTGGCTCATCAGCATGTTCAGTCTTGGATTCGGGATTCTGACCTCCTACGGCTGTACCGTGTATTTGTTCGACGTGTTCTCGATGACGAAATTGATTTCTTTTTCCATTCTCTACAGTCTGTGGATTCTTTATCTGATCAGTTTGGTCATTGTCATCAGCATGTATGTAAGACATCAGGTCCTGATTGCGATCTCTGCCATCGGAATCAGCTTTCTCCTCCTGGTTCTCAAGAACCTTGACCCTATGTTTTCTGATTGGTTACCCTCGTCGATCTTAAACGTCGCGAAGCATCAACTGGTCAGATCATCTGCTGTGTCTTATGGAAGTATCTTTTCGTGTCTACTGTTCACTTTTTTGAATTTGATGTGGGCCGGTAAAAAACTCAAAAACTAACGGTTTTCCATTTCCCTTATTAAGATTACGACAACACGGCACCTGCCAAAACGGGTGCCGTGTTTAGGGTGTTCTGAACTTTTAAAAATGAAATGGGATTTTATGTATAGTACAAACAGTTTCTTTGCTATACTTTACTGTGTCTGGTTTTACAAATCATTCCATCTTCATATTAAGGAATAACTACATAAGGCAGGTGAACCCGTGTGCTGTGGGTCGGAATCATGATTGGGGCTGTATGTACGCTGCTTGGACGCTTCATGTTCCAAAAAATGAATCGGTCGTCTTCCGTCCAGTCGACGATCGCAACATTCGGAAAACATTCGAAAGATATCATGTACATTTTTGAAGTGAGACCGGTCTACCGGTTCCGTTATATCAGCCCTGCCCTCGATGAACATATCGGACCGGGGACGGTCGAAGCGAGTTATGCCGACCCGTCTGATTGTTTCGACCGGATTCATCCGGATGATGTTGAGATTCTAATGTCGAAAATCTCCGGCAATTGCAACTATGACGAACCATTTCCGCAACGCTGGCGGACGAATGACGGGACATACATTTGGTTTGAAGAATATACGACGCCCATCTACGAAAACGGTGAAATCGTCGCCGTTCAAGGGGTGATTCGGAATATGGACGCTGCGAAAGCAAAACAGCTGGAACTTGAGCAAATGTGCCAGCGGGATTCCCTGACAGGACTGTATAACCGGCATGCGTTTGATGGTCTGGTCGCGGAACTGCAGGACGGTCCCCCGCTTGATCTCGGTGTGGTCACACTTGACCTCAATGATTTAAAGCAGGTGAACGACCGGTTCGGACATGTCGCGGGAGATGCCCTGCTCGAACAGACGGCTCTTTGTTTAAGCCGATTCAGCCAGGATACGTTTCGTCTCGGTGGTGATGAATTCGTCATTGTCTGCCGACAGAAAACGGAACAAGCCGTTTTCGAGATGGTTAAGAAGTTACGGCACGATTTTACCCGCCATGAGTTGTCGGTCTCACTCGGTTCTGCCTACGAGACGGGAACGGCAGATCTTCCCGGTTTATTACGACAAGCGGATCGAGCGATGTATCAGGAAAAGCAGCGTACCAAAACATGAGTATGACCGGCTTAAGATGCGTCCCGATTGTTCATTAAATGCTACCGGTTGATTGAGCTTTGCAACGGCTAATGTTTCTTTTTGACACAGCTTTTTTAAGTGAAGTCGAGTTTGGTAACCGCTGAGAGGACGAGATCCGGACGGTCCAGGTGGATGGAATGTCCGGCTTCGGTTGCTGTGACGAAAATGGCTTCTTCTGTTAACGTTGCCTGCCGTAGGACCAATCGATGCCAAGTTTCTTCAACTTGCCGTAGTTCTGACTCCGGTAACCCTTCATCGTCCGTCCTGGATTGCCCGTTCGGCATCCCGAGCGATGACGATCAACGGAAGATCCGGGAATGGATCGATTCGAATCCGCGCGGCATCCGCTTTCCAGTATTCGACTTCCGATCCCATCATTGCATATAAGGCCGGCTCCTTCTGAAAATCGATTAATGCGGACTGGACGGCTTTTGGCAATCGCTGTTGTGCGTCAGTCAGGACCGGTTTCAATAACTGATTTAATTGTTCTTTCGTTTTTGTGGCGTAATGCCGGCATTGTTCCTGCCACGCCGCGTCCGAGGAAAAGCCATCAAGAACTGGTGTATCAAGCGCGTCGAGTTCATGTAAGTCGACGGAAGTAGAATCGACCAGTACCAGGCCCTTAATCTGTTCCGGAAACCGTTTCGTAAACTCCTGGGCAATGAGTCCGCCGTAAGAATGACCAATCAATAGGATTGGTTCTTGAATTTTGGATTTCCTCAACAGCGTTTGAAGTTGCCGCACAGCATGACTTGTCCGGTGAACGCCGTCCCCTTCTGTCCAAGCATGGCGGTGAAAACTGAGAACACGATTCGTTTGTTGCAGCGATTGAATAATTTCATACCATTCTGCATAAGAACAGCCCATTCCGGTTAAAATGATGACCGGTGTTCCAGGCGATTTTGTATCTAAATAAGGGTCCGAGTAGCTGATAGTTGAACGAAATGACATCATTATCCTCCTTTAGGGGTTATACGTTGTATTGGACAGCGAGTTATTTTATCCTTTATTGCATCTTAAAAACAAGTTTAATATTACGGTAATTGAAATATATATACTATGTAGGAGGTGACCCGTCATAATGATTCAAGGCATCTTGTTTGATCTGGACGGAACATTACTGGACCGTCCGGCTTCTTTAACACGTTTCCTGACTTCTCAGCATCAGCGACTGATTGCCCCGGTGTCAGACTGTCCGCTTGAACCCTATCACGGCTTGTTCATCGAACTCGATCAGCACGGTCGCGTATGGAAAGACGTTGTCTACCAACAACTTGTCACCCATTTTCAGCTGCCGCTTGATCCGGCTGTTTTGCTCACCGACTATTTGACAACGTTCGCCACAACAAGTGTCCTGTTCCCGGGAACGAAATCCATGCTGACCAGCCTGGCGTCCACCTACCGGCTCGGTCTGATCACAAACGGCCGGAGCGACTTGCAACGTTCCGTCATCGATCATCATCAATTAACGTCCTTTTTTAATCCGCTTTTGATTTCAGAAGAAGTCGGTCTGGCAAAACCCGATCCGGCACTTTTCCTTCGCCCCGTTCAGGACTGGGAACTGAAACCGGAACAGGTCCTGTTCATCGGCGACCACCCGCTGCATGACATCAACGGTGCTGAAGCCGTCGGGATGGCAGCATTGTTAAAATCGACGGCTCCGTTACCCGGTGCTTTGAACGACTGGTCGGAACTTCCACCCTTTTTAATAAAATTAGAAAATGAAAGCAGGTCAAAAACATGAAATCAGACTATCAGATCCGCCCCTATCAGGAACAGGACTTCCCCGCGATCCAGCGCTTAAATGCAGCGGAAGGCTGGAACCAGCTCGTCCGTCTGCATGACCGGACAAAACTGGCTTGGCAACATTCCAATGCGGCTCTTGTCGTCGAACATGCGGGGAACGTCGTCGGGTATGTCCGCGGAATGACCGACACCCAAGTCACGTTATACATCTGCGAATTACTGATTGATGCCGAATTCCGCGGACAAGGTCTGGCGCAACAACTGTTCGCCCGTCTGCATGAGGCGTATCCGACAACTCGGATTGAAGTCCTGGCATCCAGCAGTTCAGAAAGTTTTTACCGCGGTCAGGCGTTCCGCCCGTTTTACGGTTTCCGCAAGTCGTTTGAGTGAGGGATTCACCGCATGCTCTGCCAAATTGTTTCAAAAGCCGTTCCCTTTACGTCAAAATAAGCATGGAGCGGTTCATATAATACATATCCGCCTTCCAGCAGCTGAAACTGGTTCGTGACCCCGTCGGTCATCGTCACGTCGACAATCTGGATTTGCCGATCATTCAGTACATCCGGCGGCAGTTCAGCGCTTGAAAGTGGTACGGCCTTACTCAGACCGGTCAACAGATCCGTCCAGGCTGCGGAAGGGGCAAGCGGCTTTTTCTGCTCCGTCTCCCGCGTCCGTTCAGTTTGATAGCTGATTTGCTTGATACCTTGATCGAGCCGGAGTTTTTGGAAATAGTCCGCTTGGAAGGTCGTCCCGTCCAGGATCCGGATCATTTGCTTGCCCTCTTCCCGACCGATCGCGAGCAACCGGACCGTCGGAGCATATCCGTCCAGCTCATAAATCGTATAGTCCGCCATATTCGAGGCAAAGGAATCGTTTAACCGTGCCGTTTCATTTTCTTCCGTCCACGTGTTTTCAGACATACCTAACTTCCGGCCGCGCAACTGTTGCGCCGCTGCTTCGGAGACCGTCGTCCCGGTCTCGGTATACAACGTTCCTTGATAAACCAGCCCCGGAACCATCGAAGCGGTCGTTTGCCCGGTCGGTGGATCCATCCACGATTCGATCCGGTCGACTTGCATCCATCCAATCAATAGACCGGCCGCCAAAATCAGTTGCGGTAACCGGTGTTTCCGTTTTGTCCGGCGGATTCCCTGCTCCATCCGTGCATGGACGCTGTCCGGTACGGGAAGTTCTTCTAACGCTGACTCCAGTTGCTGTTTCATCCGGACTCTCCTCCTTTTAGTTGTTGCCGCTGTAATTTTTGAATTGCCCGGTACAACGTACTTTTGACAGTACTGACCGGAATATCGAGCAGGTCGGCGATTTCCTGAAGCGAATAGTCGGCTTGATACCGTAACGTCACTAACGAACGTTCCTTGACGTCGAGCCGTTCGAGTAAGTCAGCCAGAAACAGTTGGTCCACGATAACGTGTTCAAACGAAGCGGTATGCGGTTCGTTCAGCTCTTCTATTCCGTCGTTCGTCCAGACGCGCGCTTGGTGTTTCTTGAGCTGATCAAGTGCCGCATTGATCGTAATCCGCGTCAGCCACGTTTTGAAATACGTGATTTCCTTCAGTGACTTGCGATACTTCCAGGCCCGAAAAGCAACTTCCTGCACGTTTTCGAGTGCTTCCTGTTCGTGCTTCAAATACAGAAATGACATCCGGTAAATGTAATGTTCTTCGGCATATAACGCCGCAAGGAACGTTTCATCCGTCCAACTGCCGGCACGCTTTTTTCGGAACACGGGACTTCCCTCCTTTCTTCTCTCTTCATTAGACTGAGCATACACCGTTTTAGTTTCAAAAATCTGTAAAAAAATAAGATGGGAGATCAACACATGAACTTTTATACCGCCAGCAGCTTTCGAAACATCAAAGACGTCCGTTTCATTAATGATCAATTGATCCGGCAGGGTCATCAGCTGACATACGACTGGACAAGAGCAGAGCGGGTCGAAACAGCGGCAGAACTGAATCAAATCGGCCAACTGGAACTCGACGCCGTTCAGGCAAGTGATTATTTGATTTTGATTCTGCCTGCCGGGAAAGGCAGTCACGTCGAACTTGGGATTGCTCTCGCGGAACAGATTCCCGTTTTCCTTTGCATGACGGACGCGACCGGTTGGACCGGTCCGGAAGCAAGTACGTTCTATCATGTTGGTGATGTGACACCATGTGTCGGTACTGTTGACGACTGGATCCGGACAATCCTTGACGCGATGAAGGAACGGGCTGGCAAGTGATATTCATCTTTAAACAGCATCCTGACATAAGCGTTCTCTTACGCAGCTAACTATCGGTTTAGCTGTTTTTTGTTATCGTCTTTTTCATGTTCCTTGCTTCTTCAGTTTTACCTTTTTAAATAGACAAAATTTTCAAATAATATTACACTTATTTTACCTTAATTTGTAAAAGGAGTGTTTCGATGGATATTTTTGTGAAAGACGTTTCGCATACGTTTAGTCAGGCAGGGTTACAGAGTGATGTTCTGCAAGAATTAAACTGTCAGTTTTCCGCTGCTGAAATTACAGCACTTGTCGGTCCGTCCGGCTCGGGCAAATCAACGTTTTTAAGCCTGATCGGTTCACTCGACCGGCCGACGGGAGGTCAGATTACATACGACGGACAGGACATTACGAAGTGGAAGAACCGGCAACTGTCAAAATTCCGGGCGCAGGAAATCGGTTTTGTTTTTCAGCAGTTTCATCTGTTGCCGGCGTTGACGGTCAAAGAGAATCTGCTCGTCCCCCTGCTGAAACAAAAGACTGACTTCAACAAAGAAAAACGGATTGCGGAAATTCTCGAAAAAGTCGGGCTGACGGAGAAACAGCATGCCTTGACGGCGCAGTTATCCGGCGGGCAGCAGCAACGGGTCGCGATTGCCCGGGCCCTGATTAATCGCCCGCGCTGGATTCTCGCGGACGAACCGACCGGTAATCTCGATTCGGTTAACGGGGAGATGATTTTCCAACTGTTGCTCGACCTGCATCAGGAAGAACAATGCGGCATTTTGTTTGTGACACATGATTTGTCACTGGCTGAACGGGCGGACCGGATTTTATTCATGCAGGACGGCCGGATTGTTGAAGACCGGCGGAAACAGACTGTTCGAAGTATTTGAAGATGAAAAAATAGAGGAGGTATACCATGTTACGTTTTGTCCTGAATCACTGGCGCCGGCAACGGTTTAAGTTCATCTTGACGCTTATCGGAGCGCTGATCATCAGCGCCGGACTCAGTTTGATGTTCAATCTGACTGACTCGAGTCAAGGCACGGTCGAACAGACGTTACAGAAAAAATGGTCGTCCGCCTACGATATCGTCGTCCGGCCAAAAGGCAGTCAAATGTCGACCGAATCAAGTGACCTGCTCGAACCCAACTATTTAAACGGCATCAACGGTGGGATTTCCTTAAAACAATACGAAACGATTAAACAAATGAAGGAAATCGATATCGCCGCACCGATTGCTGTCATGGGATATGCCCATACATTTGTTACTTTTAAGAAAGCCATGACGTTTCCAAAGGAGCCCGGTATTTACCGCTTCAAGAGAACAACCTACACCGAGTCAGGACTCGGTAAAGAACAGCAATTCGAAGACCTCATTCATATTGCTCAAGGAACGAAGATCCAATTACCTGAAAAGGTCCCCTTCTCAACATCGCCGGTGGAAAGCTTTCGGGATGTCTCTGCTGGGAATCCGGTTCTGATCGTCGCCGTCGATCCGAAAGAGGAGGCCAGACTGGTAGGGCTCAATCAAAGCGTCAGTTCCAAAAACAATTCACGGTACTTTTCACAATTGGATCAACGGGAGTCTCCTCGGGGAGCTAAAGATAATGTCATTCCGGTCCTTATCAATCCGCATTCTTTTAATAAAGGGATGTACGAATTTACGATTGAAAAGCTGGATGCCCCTTATCAAACCAAGCAGGATCAGGAAAAGCTGGTCCAAGAATTGGCCCAGAAAAAGCCGGACGGAGATCTTGTAAATTCTATTCTTAAGACCTATCCGGCCAAATTGACCCAACGTCTTGAGATCCCTTCTTCTAAAGTGGAAGAAACATATCTCAAAACATTATCGGAAGGGACAAACCTCCAGACGTTTGTTGCAGAAGATGCTCCAGGCGCCCAATTGCTGTATCAATCAGGTCCGCTTCAGTTCAAAGAAACCAAAAGTCCATATCCGACGCGCTGGAAAAATGCTTTTGAAGTCAGCACGTCCGCGATTCACTTAAAAAACTGGTACTTTTCGGAGTCGACCTATCCTTCCAAAGGATATCGATCACTCGTCTCGACCGGAAAAAAGATCAAAAATCCTTCCGAGATGCAAATTCCGTTTAAGTATCCTTACCTCACCTTTAAAGTCGTCGGTTTGTATGATCCGAACAAAATCAAAGTCTCCAAAGATCCGCTTAATGAACTGCCGATGGAAACATACCGTCCGTCCTCTGCAGATCTCGTCCTTGACGCGAAAGGCAATCCTGTTAATCCGGCCAAATCAATCGACACGTCTGGTAATCCGGTTGGTTTATTGACAAACTCACCAAACATCCTGACGACGCTGGACAGTGCGTTTGCTGTCAACGGAAAACAGGCCATCTCGTCAATTCGTCTGACCGTCAAAGGTGCAACGACCGTCAGTGAAGAATCGGAACAATTGCTGCAAGACGTCAAGACACAAATCGAACAGGAAACCGGACTGCTGGCAACAATCACCAAGGGTTCGTCCCCGCAACCCGTCGTGACGAAAGTCGTCGATAACGGCAAGACACTCGGCTGGATTGAACAGCCGTGGGTCCATATCGGTGCCGCGATGACGATCTTCCGCGAGACGAGTGTCGGCTTCTCCGGTGTCATCTTCGCAATGCTCGCTGTTGCCATCGTCTACGTCCTCGCGACAAGTTATGTCTCGATGCTCGCCCGGCGGAAGGAATTTGCCGTCTTGCTGGCACTCGGTTGGCGGACAAAGGACTTGTACCGGATCGTCCTGATCGAGGCGGCACTTCTTGCCGGATTTGTCTCCATCGTCGCGCTGATCGTCGAAAGCATTTTCTCATATGTCCAAAGTGAGACGATGAACGGTTGGAGTCTGCTCTGGATCACGGTGTTCAGTCTCGTGATTTATTTTGCCGGTGCCGCCTGGTCTGCCTTTACGATCCGGAAGATTTCGCCGTACGAAGCGATCAAGACCGGCGAATATGCGTCCTCGTCGCACGTCAAGCTCAGTCTCCGGTCGACCTGGACGCTCGCACTGAAAGAAATCTTCGGCAAATGGAAACGTAATGCGCTGTCGATTCTCTCGATTGCGTTACCAACAGCCTTGCTGACGTTTTTCCTGTTCGTCACATTCCACCTGCAAGGCGTCCTGTATACGTCCTGGCTCGGTCAGTTCGTTGCCTTACAAGTCGGACCGATGCATTACTTGACGATGGGCGTTGCGATTACGATTGCGATCTTGACAACCGGGGAAATCATGTGGCAAAACGTCACCGATCGACGAGCGTCACTCGCAATTTTAAAAGCCGTCGGTTGGACGAACGGTTCTGTCCGGCAGTTGATTGTCTTGGAAGGGATGCTGATCGGATTTGTCGCCGGAATCGTCGGCCTGAGTATCTCGTATCTCACGATTTATGTCTTGTATGATCTCGTCCCGTGGGATGAGCCGCTTTTGATTGCTGTCTCCCTGCTTCTGCCGGTATTGTTCGGAACGATTGCTTCCCTATTGCCGGCGCAAATCGCAGCTCGCGTCAATCCGTATCAGGAGCTGAAGGACGCCGGGTGACTTTAAAGTGAATCCGCCTGAGGATGGACTCGCTGTACGGGAACACGTGCTACACTGGGTTCACATCAATTCCGTACAGAGAGAGGATGTTCGAGATGGGAAATTGGCAATCGTGGCTTGATTTGTACAGTTACTGGGGTGTCCTGCTCGCTTTACTGGCCCATTTCATCCCGACTGAACTGATTATGGGCTATGCCGGCTATTTGGTGGCCTCCAATCAGATGTCGTTTCTCCTGATGTTCGCAGCCGGTTTAGTCGGATTTTATGTCTCCCAATCGATTCTGTACGTTCTCGCCTATTACGGCGGCGAACGGGTCTTGTCCTTCTTAACGCGGTTGCTTCATGTCAATCCGGTCCGGATGCAGCTGGTCGAAGCGAACCTCCGGGCGTACGGCGGCTGGTATCTGTTGCTTTCGCCGATTTGGAAGACTTTATTCGGTCTGCTGGCCGGGACGTTACGGATTCGTTTTTCAACGTTCACCCTCTCGACATTACTTTCCTTCACCGTCTGGTCGTTATTTTTCATGACGAGCGGTTATCTGTTACAGGAGCGATGGACGCTTGTCGCGACGTTTGCATCACGTCATCTCAGCTGGATCATCATCGGCAGCATCGTCCTTTTCCTTCTCGTGCGAATGGTCATCAAAAGACGGAAGCAGAAGAAAAATCAACCGGAAGATTGACTTCATTCACAAATTCCCGGAAATAATTTTTAAAAAATATTGATACACTTAGCTAAATTCGATTGTCAGAGGAGGATGTCTTGATGTTAGGTGGAATTCCGCTTCACCCGTTACTCGTGCACATGCCGATCGGTCTCTTGTTATTCGCTACGCTGCTGCTCCTCGGAAGCCTGAAGTGGACGCAATTGAAACTTTTTTCGCTGATCACCTTATGTGTTGGACTATTGTCCGGTATTGCCGCTTACTTAACCGGAGACGGCGCAGAGGAATTTGCGGAAAGTCAGTTGAACGTGGCACGTGATGCCATTCATACTCATGAAGACTTCGCCTTGTACAGTCTGTTGACGTTTGGTCTCTCGCTGGTCCTGCTCCTGCTGCATTACCGTTCCAAGAAACAACCGTTGCTGCTCGCAAGTCTGGTCGTGGCGATCATCGGCAGTGGTCTTCTCGCCTATGCCGGCCATCTCGGCGGACAGATGGTTTACGTGAAATAAGTCAAGCCAAGCTATCTTTTCTCGATGTGAGAACAGATCAGCTTGGCTTTTTGAATACCCAATAGTTTTGTCCGATAAAATTCAAAATCGTGTACAGGACCATTCCAATAAGAATCGCCCCCGTTCCGCCGAACGACGGAACGAACAGGTCGATTACGAACAGGCTGAGACGATAAGCAATCAGGTAACTGATCAGTACGACGAGCAAAAACCGAATCCAGTCCGTTTTCAAGCTGGTCGTTGCAGAAAACGTAAATCGCCGATTCAGCAGGTAGCTGATCACGATGCCGCATCCATTCCCAAATGCCGTCGCCACCCAGTACCCAGTCTGAAAGCCATGGTACAACAAGAGGGTCAGACCTAATCCGACGAGAGTGTTCACGATTCCAACGAGTAAAAAGCGAATGATTTTCTGAGTCATTTCAACGTTTCCTCAATCGTATACGAGGGGCGCCGTTTCACTTCACTGAAAATCTTACCGACATATTCCCCGATCAAACCGATCCCGAACAGCTGCAGTCCGCCGATGAACCAGATCGACAGCATCAAGGACGCCCAGCCGCTCATCGTTTCCCCTTCCGCAAACCGGTACAGCGTATATCCGACGAAACCGCCGGATACGAGAACCATGAATAACGACAGGAAAAACAGCAGCTTGATTGGCCGGACACTGAAGGAAGTTACCCCGTCCCACGCTAATCCAAGCATTTTCCGCAACGGATATTTCGATTCACCGGCCGGGCGTTCTTTCCGGGCATACGGTACTTCCTCTGTCCAAAATCCGAGTTTCGGGACAAGTCCCCGCAGATACAAGTTCCGTTCCGGGTAACTGGCTAAGGCAGCCACTGCCCGTCGGCTCATCAATCGGTAATCCGCATGGTTATAGACGGTTTCTACCCCAAGCATTTTTTCAACCCGGTAAAACCACTGGGCAGACGTCCGTTTAAACCAGCTGTCACTTGTCCGGTCAGTCCGGACTCCATAGACGATGTCCGCTCCACCCTGAAAGCGTTGCAAGAAGGTTCCGATGATGCCGAGGTCATCCTGCAAGTCGGCATCGACCGACACGAGACAGTCTGCCGTATCATACGCCTCCATCATCCCGGCATGAAGGGCATGCTGATGTCCGACATTATGTGCCAGTTTGATTCCCCGAAACCGTGCGTCCCGTCGATGAATCTGTTCGATTTGATGCCAGGTGTCGTCTTGACTGCCGTCATCGACAAAAAAGACAAACGACTGTCCGGACAGTTGACCGGTCGAAATCCATTCAGTTACTCGTTCTTGAAGTGCACGGATGGTCATTGGTAACACTTCTGACTCGTTGTAGCAAGGAATCACGATTCCGAGAATCGGTGCATCAGACATGATTCATCCTCCTTCAGGCGCGACACGATACAAGTAAATGATCCAGGCAGACTGGTTGTCAAGAAACGTTTTCTCAAGTTTCAGACCAATCGATGATGCATTGCGGATCGGGACAGCCGACAACAGATAATCTCCACCCATTCGTTTGAGCTGAACGATGTCGATATCCAACTGACGGACCGACTTCTGATTCGCTTTGGTATAGTCGTAGTGTTTGCCAAGCTCTGCAGCATAGATGTAGACACGATTCCCCCAGTCGTCAAAATAGTGCTCGAGCTTGGAACTTTTGTTCAGTTCACCTTCAATAATCGTTCTGAATTTTTGTTTATAGGTCAGCGGATAAAAGTTAACATACCCGTCCAGTGTCCGAAAACGGTTATACTGCGCGATTGCCGGATGTAAACCTAACGACACGACCTGATAAGTATTGACCGGCTTTCCGATGTATGACTGAATCCGCGAAAACTGTTGGACCGCGTAAAATTCGCTGAAACTCGGTTGATCGCGATAGACGATTTCTGGATTCCAGATGATTAGTACAACCGCTTGAAGGAACAACACACCGATGACAAGCCGCCTCCAGGCACGCCGCCACAACCAATCGAGCGCCAGAGCAAAGAGGATGTACCACAGCATCGGTTCTATAAAATGAAAGCGGGCAAAATTAAACGTCTGCATCACATGAATCCGCTCTTTCAATGGTTGCCATCCCGTATAAAACCAAACGGCGTACCACAACGATAGTCCGGCAAGTAACACCAGTCCTTGTTTCAACCAACGGACGGTAGGATCTTTTTTGTGAACCGCGACGACGAGGACACTCAGAATCAGCACAAGCAGGACCGGAGTCTGTGCCGCCTCGGCATGGGTATGACCTAACACAAACTGTTTGAAAAACAAGCGAATCGTCCGGAAGATTCCGTTATGTCCTAAATCGAATTGATCGCGACTCGTCGCTTCCCCTTCCCATAGCATGGAATAGACCAACCGGTACTCAATTGCAAGGTAGAGTAGGATTTGTCCTACGAATGCCGTCCAAAATAAAGCGTGGAACGATTTTTGACGCCACTCTCTGTACAAACCGAACAGGGCTAACAAAGCTAAGAAAAATACGATGCCGAGAACGAAGCTCGAGTAAAATGGCACAAGTGCGAGGGTAAGCAGACTCAATCCGATTCGTTGTTTCTGCCACAGGTTCAGGTAAGCCCATAACAGGAGCGGCATGCCGAGTGTACTGAGCATCCCGGACGGCCAAACCGGTGTCCAGGCGAACAACACCGCAACGAACATGATGACGGCTCGCGGCAACTGAAGCTTCAAATGATCCCGTAACAGCAGATACAGTCCGATAAAGGCAAAGATCCGTGTCAAGGCTTGACTGACGGCATACGCCGTGAACGGTGAAAACCATTGATAGAGCCAGATGATGCCCGTCCATTCACTGACGAAGGCATTTCTAGAGACGACACCGCCCACAAGATTCGGTACCTTATCCTGTAATCCGGCATAAATACTGTCCGACTCGACCAGATTTTTATACCAGACGACGTTCGAATCGAGGTTATCGTGAATCCGGACGTGTGCCTGTTCTCCTAACCAAAAGAGCGGCAGGAGATAACAGAGCGTCAGCAACACGCCAAGACCAATCCAAATCGGCTCTTTTGTTTTCATGTCACGCTCTCCCCCCGAGACGAACAGACAGTTGTTTGATCAACACAGCAACAGACAAAATGAACGGGAAAAATTGTAACGGAAACAAAAACAACAGCAAGGTTGCGGTGACAAACGGTTGCTTGAGGATGACCGTACAACTGGCGGCGACGCTGACTGCAATCAGCAGGCCCGGTGTATACGGGAAAACGGACGCTAAGGCAAACGCCATCGCTGTACTCGAAAAGACCGCGGGAAAGATTTTTCCGCCCCGCCATCCGAATGAAAAACAGACATGTGTCAACAAAGCCTTTCCGACGGCAATGCTGATTAAGAATAAGACCGATTGATCAAAGGCAATCCGCGAGAATTCGAGGATTTTTTGTTCGCCGGAAAATAAAAAATAGGACGACATGCTGCCAAACAGACCTAAGAGTGCGCCGGCTGTCAGGGCCAGTCCCAGTGGATGCGGATACTTCCGTGCCACCGCATCCGTCCAGCGACCAAACATTACAAATAGATACCCGAATCCGGTCCCAATCAAAATCGCCGGAAGCAGTAAGTAGATCACCTCTACCGTCCAGTTGACTTTCGGCGTACTGATGGAAAACAAGACTTCATGCGGAAACAGTCGATTCAGCGCCGTAAAAGCGAAGATGCCGCAGGCTGTCGTCAGCGCATACAACACGACTTTGACGGACTTACGCTTAAAGTTGGACCGGTTCACCCCGTCTTCGAGTGCTTCACTGACACCGATCAATGGAGCGTAAAAAATTGTTGATAACATCGCTCCGATCCCTAGATCCAGCAACTCTTTTTTCTTCTGCAACGTCCAGGTCATCCGGTCGCCGGCCCACGTCATCCATCCGCCGAGGATGCTGATCAGTGCCGCTTCCGGACCAAGACTCGCTCCAAACGTCAGGACGAGTAAGGCAGCCACGATATTTTTAACAACCGTCCCTTCATACGCGACCCGACCCGTTGTCTTGAATTCCTCAAGCGTCTGATGCATCGTCCGGGGATAGTCGCCGATGTACGTTTGAAACAGACCAATCAACAGTCCGCCAAACAGACAAATCCAAAAGGGATAAAACGTGGTGTCCAGCTGTTCCGGAACCGTCGTCCAGACAAGATGAATCAATAGATTCGACAATGCCAGAAACATTGACGCGAGTGCCCCGACAATCAGACCGAGCAGACAACTGTAGAGGACGAATACCAGATTGAAGTTCATACGCTTCACTCCTTATTCACGATTACCGCCTGTCACTTCCCGTCTGGTTTATTTTTATTTGAATGGAACTCTTTTAACGCCCGGTTAAAATTGACGATCAAGGCACTGATGACACCAATTCCGAGCAAGACGTACCCCATCGTAAAAATCTTGCCGATTGGTGTGATCGGATGAATATCGCCGTAGCCGACCGTCGTCAGCGTCATGACGGAAAAATAGAGGGCATCCAGATAACTCAGCTGTTCGACGCTGTGGTAGAAAAACATCCCGACCGCAAGGAGAAAAGCGACGGAGAACATGACGGCTTTTTGTTCATCCTGTCGAAACAGAATTCGTAATACGTGGTACATATTGCGCATCAAGATGAAAAACGCAATCATCTTCGCCGCTCCCTTCGCAGGTGATCACGACTGTCCGCTGTTTCACTCATCTGTTAGAGGAATACCCGAAAAAAGGGAAGACGATTCCTCCATCGTCTTCCCTGTCCGTTCTATTCTTATTTCAGTCTGTCATGGTAAGCTAATCCACAGAAACTACACATCATGTGTCAAGGAGGTCATCCCGTGCGCATTCAAATCATCGGTGGTTCCGGCACCGGGAAAAGTACGCTCGGCAAGTGGATTGGGCAACAGGAAGGGATTCACTGGATCGACAGCGATCATTATTTGTGGAAAGACCAAACATTTACCGAAAAACGATCGGTCGCGGAGCGGTATGCCTTATATACACCGGATATCGAAAACCATCAGCAGTATGTCGTCTCCGGTTCCGTCTTTTCGTGGAATCCGAACGGCTTCGCCAACCGGGAGTTGCTTGTCTTTTTACGCTTGGATGAAACCAAACGGATGAACCGGTTAATCAAGCGGGAACAAGAACGGTATCCTGATTTCACCGGATCCAACGCGTTTCTCGACTGGTGCGGGACGTACTTAACGGCGACGGATCCGGAGATGATTGGAACGTACGCCGAGCACCGTCTCCAAATGGAACAATCCGCTTCTCCCGTCATTCAGATTGATGCCGCTTTGTCGACGGACGCCATGTACAAACAAATCAAATCTGCCTATCAGAAACTATATCCGTAATGGATATGAGCCCTATCGGACGGCATCATAAATCTTTAGACCCATCCAGACGGTCAGCGTGCACCAAAGCAACAGGATCAACGCGCCGACAAACCAATTTTTCGGTTTATCCGCCCCCATCCATTGTTCTGCCTTTACGGTAGAGTCGTCGATGACTTCCTGCGGTAACATCCTTAACGCGAGCAGGATACCTAAAGGGACAAGAATGAGATCGTCCAGATACCCTAACACCGGGATGAAATCTGGAATCAAGTCAATCGGACTGAATGCATAAGCGACAACGCAAGCCGTAAATAATTTGGTATACCAGGCGACCCGGTCGTCCTGATAGGAAAAATACAAAATAAAAATCTGCTTTTTTATTTTTTTCGCGGTATCCTTCAATTTTTCCAACATGATGCTTCTCCATTCTTCGTCCGTTTAAACCGGCGGCGAACCCTTTTAACATTTCCGGTTCACTGGAACCAGTCGGCTCCCTCGCGTTCGAGAAAATCGAGTTCTTGTTCGTAATGCGTGACGTGCCCCTCTTCGATCATCCGTTGAAAAGCTTCGTCACCTTCCGCCGCTTTCCGGTGAATCGTTTTGATCAATGCTTCCACACGAAGCAGCACGGTTTCGTACATCTTGCCCTTTAGCTCCGTTTTGCCGTAGGAAGACAAAAACAGGTTGATTCGGTGCCGAATCCGTTCCTGATCGTTAACCGGATTATAATGAGCCGGCTCACCGTCTGCCGTCATTTGATGCCGGCTTAACGGGACACAGGTGTAGAGCGTGTAGGCCACATCCCAAATCCGCGGTCCCGGGGCAGCAACGTCGAAATCGATGATTCCGACAGGTCGTTCGCTTCGGAAGATGAGATTATAGACGGCAAAGTCATTATGACAAATGAGTTCGAGCGGTTCCGGTGTTCCGTCGAGCGGCTGCCAATCGTTTGGTACCGGAAAATCAGCGATGGCATCATGGTATCCCCTTAACAACCGAGCCGTCTCCTCGAGGACACGGTCTGACCGCATATACGGCTGAAGCGGATAATTCCCGGCTTCGCCTTCGATGAACGACAGAATTTCGCGCCCCTCTGGATCCATTCCTAAAAAACGCGGACTTCCTGCAAATCCTTTTTGCTCAAGATGTTGCAGTACCCGATGGACTCGAAGACTCTCCGGTTTTTGTTCCCGTCTGACCGTATCCCCGATCCGTGAGACGTCGGAGACATTTCCTCCCGTCAATGGTTCTTCCTGTTCCGATTGTTTCATATTTTTTCCTCCCCTTTTGACTGATTGAATACCGGAACAAGAATCGCCGCTCCGGCTAAACTGATGATGAGATCGCGCCATGAGACTAACCCGATATCAAAATGAAGTATCGTTGCCACTCCGTTCGTGACAATCAGTAAGAGGACATACAATGTCAGACTGAGCGGCACCATGCGTTTAACGAACCGCGGCACACGTATCCACAGCCGTAACAATCGTTCTCCGGTCTTGTTCATCTCATTCACCCCAAACTCCAGTTTTTCCCTGTTCCTGTTTAGCTTATCATGTCCGAATGAATCACTCAAAGTGTTCTCCCGCTGGATCAACTGGTAGACTAAAAGCAGAAGAACCAGGAAATGGAGAGGATTTTCATGAAAGCGATGACGATTTCAAAATACGGTCAGGTCCCGCTCGAACAAACCGAACAGCCCCGCCCGAACGTCCGGCCGCATGACGTTCTTGTGGAAATTCACGCAGCTAGCATCAATCCGGTTGATTTTAAGATTCGGGACGGTGACGTCAAGCTGTTGATTCCATATCAGTTCCCGCTGATTCTAGGCAATGACTTCGCCGGAGTCATTGTTGGGGTTGGTCATGCCGTAAAACAGTTTCAAGTCGGGGATGCCGTCTACGGACGGGCTGAGAAAAACCGGATCGGCACCTTTGCCGAATACATCGCAATCGATGAACAGATGGTTGCCCTAAAACCGGCTTCGCTCTCGTTCGAGGAAGCAGCGTCGATCCCACTCGTCGGCTTGACATCTTATCAAGCATTACACGATGTCTTACAGGCGGCACCGGGACAAAAGATCCTGATTCAGGCAGGCGCAGGCGGCGTCGGAACCTTTGCCATCCAACTGGCGAAAGCGATGGGCTTGTATGTCGCAACGACGGCAAGCCCCGCCGGACATGACCTCGTCGCGTCACTCGGCGCTGATGAAATCATCGATTACCGGACCGAATCGTTTGACGAAATCCTGCATGATTATGACGGCGTCTATGATACGATCGGCGGTGAGACACTCCGGCGGTCGTTTAAAATCGTCCGTCCGGGCGGACACATCGTCTCGGTTTCCGGACTGCCGAACGGCCGGTTCGGGAAATCCTACCGGTCCGGTTTCCTGAAGACCAATCTGTTCCGCCTGCTGACTCTTCGCGAGACATGGCTTGAACGGAAACACCGGGTCACGTACACGTTTTTGTTCATGCGACCGAGCGGACGCCAACTGGAACACATCTCAGAGTGGATTGAAACCGGACAAATCAAACCGGTCATTGACCGAATTTATCCGTTTGAAGAAGCACAGGCTGCGCTCGAGTACTCCGAGTCAGGCCACGCCAAAGGAAAAGTCATTTTAAAGATCAAGTAAGAGACGAAAAACGGTCCAGCAGTCACCCGACGACGGGGGGGGTTGCTGGACCGCTTTTTATTGATGGTTTATTTAAATTTATTCATCGAATTAAACAATAAATAATATAATATGTTAAATATAGGATAATTAATTTGGATATGGGAAGGAAGAAATCAATGGACGACCGTACCGGCACTCCGTACAAGTATTATTTCTGGAAACGATTTTTCCTGCTGTTCATTCCGCTGTTTTTGATTGGGGTTCTACCTGAGCCGTTCATCACAGAAAATCCATTCAACAGTCTTGAAGATTATGGTGAATTCGCCTTCGTCTTTTTGTTGTATCTGATTGTGATGTCCGGAATTTCCGCTTTTTTGGTTTCTTTACGTTGGCGAATGAAACAAAACCGCCGTTGAGCCTGATTCCCCCACTTTACGTTAGTTAAAGGAGACAACATACTATGTCCCGGAAGACTTTCTTTACGGCCGCGTTGACTTTAACGCTTGTCGCCACGGCAGGATGCACTGATTCGACGGTTACGAAGGAACACCCGAAAGTTCCGGCAGACCAGGCTCAAGCTGCGCCAACCCTTGAACCTGTCAGTGCCCCATTGTCCGACTATGGAAAATATGTACCGCTGAAGAAAAAGACGGACCAGATTTCACTCGGAACACATCAGACATACAATTTATCGTCATTTTTTACGGGTCAAAACGTCCTGATTGCTCCGGATTATCTGTATGAGCAATCGATCTACTACTATACATACATTAAACAAACGAGTGACACCGCCGGTAAAAGCTACATTTACCGGTACAGCCAAGGCTCAAACGATAATCAAGTATTGCATACGGTCAAGCGGACGATCGGTATGATGACCGGGGTATCGCATTATCTGTTCTGGGTCGAATCCAATCCGATCAAGTCGGGACAAAAATGGACGATTCGTTCGATGGACTTAAAGACGGGAAACGTCAATACACTGGATCAGGGTATCAGCCGTCATGACACGGCGATTCCTTATCTCGATGCCTCCTCAAAACGGATCTCCTGGATGACGCAGGAAGCGACACCGACGCGAACGAAAACGCTCCTCAAGTCGTTTGATGTGGCGGAAGACACGATCATCATCCATCAGCAGTATATTTTAAAGGAAGGCGTAAAACGGAATGGACAGTATCCATTTGACTTCCGCCGGAGCGATGCCGGACTGATTTTGCATACAAGCACGTTTAAGAACGGTCATAAAACGCCGACACTTGAGACATTTGATGGCACGTTCAAACGACGGATGAACGGGCTGATTGATTTTGAGCACAGCAAAAAGTATGTCGCGACCGGTGAAGAAGGATCAGCCCTCTTCCTGAACAAGAAGTCGCAAAAAACAGGTTACCAATTCAAACCGGCCGATAACCGGCTGACAGTCGACGCGTTCCGCTTTTTGTCGGCTGACCGTGTGATTTTCAGGGAGAGTATATCAAAACTTTGGTACGCCGATCTTGTGCATGGGACCGTCGCTCCTTTGACGGATATGGCCGATACGATATCCAAGCCGATTTATGCCAACGGAAAATTGGCATACGGGGTATCAGACGGAGCACAGATTGAATTTCATGTCATCGATTTGAAAAAATGATTGTATGCAGACCATTCTGTTCAAATGAACAAGATGGTCTGTTGTTTATTCGGGTGTCGAATCAAAGCGTTCGATATGCTACACTTCTGGTAATAATTAGGTTCAAGGAGGGAGTACGATGACGAAACATCGGTTGTACACGACAGCGTTTTCGAGTGTCTATCCGCTTTACGTGACAAAAGCGGAACGCAAGGGTCGGACGAAACAGGAAGTCGATACGATCATTTGCTGGCTGACCGGTTACTCGGAGCAACAACTCGCAACGCTGACAACAGATCAGACGACATTCGAAGCCTTTTTTGCGGAGGCGCCGGACATGCAGGAACGGCGATTGTTAATCAAAGGTGTCGTCTGCGGCGTCCGGGTCGAAAACGTCGAAGATCCGTTGATGCGGGAAATCCGCTATCTTGACAAGCTGATTGATGAACTGGCAAAAGGGAAAGCGCTTGATAAAATCCTGCGGTAGAAAACAAGCAAGACAACCAGTATGCTGATAATGATTGCATCATGTCTCGCCATCGCGACACTAGTGATGAGCGTTTTGGATGGATCACTCAGTAAAAGAACCGGGCACCTCAGGCAGGTGTCCGGTTCTTCCGTCTAACATTAAAAGCGCTGATTTAACCAATCCAGGACATCCGAAACCATCTGATCAGATACCGTATGATTGATGGACGGATATTTAAGAAACGTCAAATCACGATTCAGTTCCGTTGATTGTTGCACGCAGTGTTCCTGCGTCTCGATCGGAATGACCGTATCGCACTGACCGTGTACGAATAACGTCGGTGCGGACGTTGCTTGCAGGACAGGATCATATGCCTTCAAACGTTGTTCTTCTTCCATTGTTAAATCAGCTCTGTTATCGCGCTGTCGAAAAAGCTGTTCCGAAAACAAAAAGGATCCGGAGCCGTTGATATTGATTACCCCGGCACTTCCCTGTTGTTTCGCAGCGATACCGCTCGCGATGAATCCCCCCATCGAAACACCGAGCCAGATGGTGTCTGCTTGTGTTACGTTCAACTGCTTCACGAGCGTAACGGACTCCTCAATGCTCTGAAAAACGATCTGCCAGAAATGTCGTTCGACGACACCGTGGTCAAAGTATGCCTCCAGCCGATCGCGGCTGTCATGCAGGTGGAGTTCCGGCACGATGACCGTAAATCCTTGTTCCGAAAGCATCCGGGCGAAATCTTCATATTTTGTCACGCTTGATCCCCATCCATGGTACAAACAGATGATTTTGCGGGATACAGAGTGTTTCGACGGAAAGATTTCTATGGGGAAGTTAGGTAGTTTTATGAATTCCATCAATATCACTCTTTTCTGGATTTTATCTGAATAACAAGAAGTTCATTTGCCTTAATTAACCATTTTTGTTATGTTTGTGAATGAGAGGAGGAAGATGATGCATTTTCTTTTATTTAATTTAATCATGCTTGCCTTTTACTTTCCGAGTCTGATTCTGCACGAATACGGGCATGCGTTTGCCGCCCGGTTAGTCGGTTTGCGCTTAAAATCAATTTCAATTGGGAAAGGTGAACCGTTTCTGCGAATCGGTCATTTTTCCATCGCTCGAAAGCAATTTTGGGAAGGACTGCATCAATCTGAACCGTCAGAGATTCCGGTCAGCCGCGGACAACGAGCTATTGTATTACTCGGCGGAGTTGGTGCCAACTTGATAGGTGGTATAATTATTTTGATCCTGAGTCTGCTGTTTCCGAGTCCGACCATGCATTTTTTTACTCAGCCTTTCATTCAAGTTTCAGTCATCTTTATCCTGTTTAACCTTCTTCCGATTCGCTTATCCAGTGGTCTTGCTAGCGACGGCCTGCAGTTGAAACAACTGTTTTTCAACAAAAATCAACGGATATCCTGACAGGAGTGGAATTCATGTTAAAACCATTGCTGTTCGCAAGTAGCCTACTGCTCGCCGGATGTGCTGCCGAGCAACCGAAAACCGTTCCATGGGGTGAAGAGACACCGGCTCAAATCGAGCGTCTGAAAGCTCATGATATTGAGTTTACGGTCAAAGACGGCCAAGTCCTGATTCCGGAAAACCAGGTCGAAGAAGCAACGAAGTGTTGTACTTAACTTAAAACATAATCATGCGGTTATTTCCTTTAAAAGTTCAGGGGATAGCCGTTTTTTATTTTCAATTTTTTCAATAAAATTCATACAATCCGTCATCGAAAAAGCGGAATGTTTCTTCTGAGATTGATGAAAATCCATATCCTGAGTAGAAGGCATCGAGCATCTTGATATCCGTCCCAAAAGATCGTGTCGCCAAAGCTTCATCGTAGCGGCGATCACCGACCGTCATTCCGGCTAGATCAATAAACGCAACAATTGCGTTGTCTCGGACCAATAGATTATCCGTCGTGCAATCCCCGTGTATCCACGTCGCCGGAACAGGTTCCGGATGCTTGGTGGATAACGCGTGAAGCAACTCGCTTGAACCACTTGTCCATCCCTGTTTCATGTAGTGATCGGCTTGCAGCAATTGTTTATCCAGCCAATCTTGTGAAGAATGGGCAGAGCTAATCTCCTTCGTATGGAGCTGTCGGAGAAACCGTCCAAATGCTCGAATCAACTCAAGACGCTGCCGTTCGGAAGCATTCGCCAGTGCCGTTGTCAACGTCTCACCTGCTATGTAGGACATCAGTAAATAATCCTGTTGCTCGTCTTTCATATAATCAATATATGTCGGGATGGTGATATGTTGTTGTGACTTAAACGTCTGCATTACTGTCGCTTCCTGCGCCAACCACTCGCGGTAACGGGGTAAGCTTGCCTGCTTGAGGATATAGGTGCCATCTAACGTTTTCACATAGTAGACGATGGCTGTTCCCCCCTGCTCTGCAATGGGACGGATCGAATCGATCGAACCGACTTGTTGTTCGATTCGTTGCCTGATAACACTTTTCATATCAGTACTCCATCTCCGACCGTAAACGCCTTAAACGCGACGGGTGACGACAACCGGATCCAGGTCGACGGTTTGCCGTACTTCATCGAGGCATCGATAAACGTTTCCAGTGTCTCGACCGACGGCGTGTACAATTTGACCATGAAGTTAAACGTCCCGGCGAGCCGGTGACACTCGACGACATCCGGATGATCCTTGCAAAACGCGATAAACGCGTCACACCGCGTATCTTCGAACATCAAAATTGCCATGATGGTTTTGTCGAGCGCAACGGGATTGATAACGGCTCGGTATCCTTCAATGATCCCCCGGTCCTCGAGTTTCTTGACGCGTTCGTTGACGGCCGGCGTCGAAAGCCCTACCGTTTTGCCGAGTTCCGTCCAGGACATCCGCCCGTCCGCCTGCAATGCCCGGATAATTGCGTAATCAATTTCATCCATTTTCCATCCTCCTAATATTATGAAGACATATCTTAAAATTACCATTCATTTTCAGGCGAAGCTACTGAATTACAAGGAAAATCGTCTGTCCGGTTCCGTTCTGCTTTCGTACAATGAAGACAGATCAAATATAAGTGAGGTGAACGACATGCAGGCAACCAACTGTACCCGCTGTGCGGAGACATTTGAAGACGGGCAGGAAACGTATCACTGTTCGCACAACTGTACCTTTTGTAAAGAGTGTACCGAGACAATGAATTCGATTTGTCAAAACTGCGGGGAAACCTTAGTCCGGGTAGAACAGTAATACATACAGCAAGGGAGCGGATGATTGAAATCCGCTCCCTGTTTGCGTTATTTACGTGTCGATATCTTGCGTTCGGCCAGCCGGTCCTTCGCCTGTTCCTGATGTGTCTGAATCGCACTTTCTCCGACCGCTTTTGCCAGTCCCCGTGTCGGCAGATTGACATACATCGTCTCATAATTACTGACTTCAAACGTTTCATGAAAAATCCCGACGGCGTTACTTGCCCGGGCCGACTGATTGAACTTTTTCCAAGCTGCCAGGTGCCGGTTGCCGTGCGAATAGGCAATCAAGGCGTCCGACGAACGCCAATACTGAATTAATGTCACCGAACGCCATCCGACGAGCATCTCATGCGACAATAAACCAACCTGTTGCTCATAACATTCCTCAATCATCGGAGTCATCGCCTGAACGGTCGGCCACCACTTCGGGACTGATCGCAGACGGTTGATCCGTAAGCCGATGATGAATACGACGATGTCTTCATTTGGTGTTGCGATCACGCGTTTCATGATGAGTTTCCTCCTTCGAGTGTCTGAACGGACGCTTCACACCATTCCAGCAGTGCTTGTGTCTTTCGTTTGCCGTAATCAAGTGTCAGCAGCCAATACATGGCGTCATCCGCTTCTGTGTAGGCCAAAATCGATTGTTCAATCATTTGGTACGTCTCTAATCGCTCCCGGAGCAGAGCGGCATGCTGATTAATTTTTTGAATCGTCGTGTCCTTCGATTCATGACGGGCGAAATAGAGTTTCAGCAACAGTTCATTCCGCTGGACCGGAAGTTCGGTCGTCGGCTCCTCGACCCAGCGTCCGAGTTCCGCCTCGCCGTCCGGTGTCAGAACAAACGTCTTCCGGTCATCCCCTTCTCCGGTCTCTTCGACGATTAACCCTTCCTGCACCAACGTTTTCAGCATCGGATAAACCTGTCCGAAGCTGATCTTCCAAAAGTGGTTGAGACTCGTATCAATCGTATGTTTCATTTCATAGCCGGACGTACAGCCGCTTGCCAGTAAACCTAAAATCGCATACCGGGTCATGTTTTCTTTTGGCATAAGTCGCTCCTATATCTTTTAGATAGTATCTTTTAGATATATATTCCCGGTCTTTCAGTTACTAAACGAATATTCAGAATATTTATAGTTAGAAAATTATCTTACATTTTTGTAAGTCCCATTTCTTTTTTAGGGGAATGGATTTATTTCCCTATACACTAATAGAGTTTTCATTTTCTTAAAACAGAACGGGAGTTTTCCGCTATGCCTTATTTTTTAAAACTCAGCTTATTCAGCCTTGTCCTGCTGCTTGCCGGATGCAGTCAGCCGAAGACGGAATCAATTCAGCCGGTACCGGTACCAACAGAATTAATCCGCAGTGAGGGTTTTTCGACACTTGGACCAAGTACGAATTACGACTTAACAGATGTCTATCAACGTTACCCTTACCTGTCCGGTCCAAGCTATATCGATGAAGCGGCCGTGTACTTTTATGCCTCAAGCGAAAAAAGCAGTTCGGTTTTCCGTTACTCGCTGACGGATCGGCACCTGAAAAAACTCTATTCAACGAACCAAACCATCTATAAGTTGGTCGGCGTCGGACGACAACTGTATTGGATCCGTTATCAGGACAACGGAAAAAACAGCAACTGGACGCTCGACGTGATGGATTTAGCAACCGGGTCGCTTCAACAACTTGACCACGGAACAGAACCGTCTCGTTTTTATCCGGATTTGCAAGCCACGTCGGCACATGTCTCCTGGATCAAACATATCAATCAGAAAGATAAGACCCAGTCACTCGTCCAGAAATATGATGCAGCGACCGGGTACGTCACGACACAAAAAACACTGACAGTGAAAGAAACAGCAACCCGGAGCGGCGACTATGCCCAGTACTTACGGGACGGTGATGCGGGAATTCTTCTTGATCAAACGACCTACAAAGCAGATGAAAAAACGACCGCCTATACGACGCTTTCCGGAAAAGCAATTAAAAAGACGACGATGCCGTTTGATTTCGCCTACGGTCAGCATTATCTGGCGACGGGCGCGGAAGGATCTGCGGGATTTCAAGCACATGTGTCGAATCATACGTCCTATCGTTACAAGACGCCGGAACCGTATTTCATCCTTGATGGTTTTTGTTTCCTGACACCGGATCACATCGTCTTCCGGGAAGAACAGCATCAACTCCTTTATGCGGACCTGATAAACGGGACGGTTGTCCCACTGACGGATAAGGAAGGCGAGTATTCGAAACCGGTTTTCACAAATGGTCGGCTTGGTTACAGCGTCGTCCAAGATGGTGGAACCGTGTCTTTCCGCATCATTCAAGTCAACAACTGAACATGAGAAAAGCCCGTTCCAGATTGGACGGGCTTTTCTCATGTTCGTATTCACTGTTGTTCCGCGTATGCCTTGAAGCGGTCAAGAATCGCCTGCCACCCGGCCTGTTGCATTTCCGGCGGATTCATCGACTCCGCCTCGAATGTTTCCACGACTTCCGTTTCCTCCCCGTTCGCCGTAAACCGTACCGTTACATTCCGACCGTCGTCGAGCGTATAGGCCAGTTTTTCATACAGGATCACTTCCTGATAGACGCCCGAGAAGTCAAACCCCATACTGCCGTCTTTTGCCGCCATGTGACTGGAAAAACGACCACCTGCTTGAACATCATTCGTCGCTTCCGTCGTATGCCAATCATCCGATGCCGCATTCCATGCTTTGATGTGTTCCGGTTCCGTCCAATACGTCCAGACTTCGGCGACCGGACGTTGGATTACGGTCTGGATTTGAATTTCTTGAGCTTGGTTCATATGAATCACTCCTCTGTAAGTTCAGAATCTGTTCTTTGTTTAACGTTCTGTTTTAACTGAACAAATCCTTCTTTTAAAAAATGGTTTATTTTGTCAATCATTCAGGTATACTAGCTTTACAGTTAATAAAAGTTAACCGGTTAATAAAAAGGAGTGTTAATAATGGAACAGCAGGCGATTTTGATTCTCGAACAGTACGAACAACTCAAAGTCATCAGTGATCCGATGCGGACAAAAATGCTGATGCATCTGATTGAACAGCCACATACCGGCCAGCAATTGGCACAAAAACTTGACGTCTCACGGGCAAAGATTTTGTATCATCTGCGTGAACTCGAAAAGTATCAGTTGATTCAACTCGTCGAGGAAGAAATCCGAGGCGGAAATGTATTGAAGTTTTATCAGGCCGTCGCCCGCGGATTCATTCCGGCTGATCATCTCCTGAATCTTGTCGAGACGAAACAAGCGACACGCCAGTCTTATGTCGAGGTCCTCGACCGGGCGAAAACACGTGTCTTGACGGCGCCTGACCGCTCGTTTGCCCCGCGTTCCTCTGACGTAGAGGACTGGGAAAGCCTGTCGTTCCAACAAGAACTCCGACTTTCACCTGAGCAATTCTTGACGTTTACGAAACGGTACCGGGAACTGTTGCAGGAAGTCGAACACGATGCATCAACGGATGAGACAGATAAAAAATTGTATTACGTGATGGCGACGGCGTTTGAGATTGATGCACCGTTAGTTCAAGCGGACGAGGAGGGAGGACATGCAGGCAACTGAGCAAAAACCACATCACCCGCTCTTGCGGAATCGTTCGTTCCGAGCACTTTGGCTCGCCAGTACCTGTTCCTTCCTCGCCTTATCGACCTACCTGTTTGCCGAGCAATGGTATATTCTCCGTGTCTTGAAACTGGATGCGTATTTAGGTCTCGTCTTGATGTTGACGTTGTTGCCGCGGATTTTTTTAATGGTGTTTGGCGGTGTCATTGCTGATCGGTTCAACAAATCGATCATTTTACGCTATTCCAGTCTGCTGCGATTTACCTTTGTTCTGCTGTTGCTGTCCGTCTATCACTTCGAGCTGTTGACGATTGTTCCGCTTGCATTATTTGCGTTTACGTTCGGTTGCATTGATGCCTTTTTCTCCCCTGCCAGTGCGTCCCTGTTGCCCCTTCTCGTTTCAAAAGAAGATCTGACGCGGGCCAACTCAATTCTTCAAACCTCCAATCAGATGGCCTTGTTCTCCGGACCGTTGCTTGGCGGCGTACTGCTGACCTTCTCATCGTTCCACTTCATATTTTTGACGATTGCACTGTTTCTTTTGCTCGCATCGCTCGGTACTTTGTTGATTCGTGAACATCCGGTCAACAACCCAACTCGGACATCTGCCCGGATTGAACTTGCTCAAGGATTTCATTATGTGTTTGCCGACCCATACTTAAAACGGATACTCTTCCTGCTAATCATCATCAACTTTTTCTTTTTTGGTCCGTTGCTGATGGGGATTCCGTTACTCGTCAATCGGGTTTTAGGCGGTCAAGCCCTGGACCTCAGTTATCTCCAAGGCGCGTATCAGCTCGGCATGCTGCTTGGTGCCGCCTGGATCGGCTTCAGCAACCTAATCAATCAATCTTTTCGCCTGTTGCTATCGCTGATTGGTCTGCTTGGAGTCGGTCTTGTATTACTCGGACAAATCGGACACGTCTGGCAAGGCGTTCTGCTGTTGCTGACAATGGGAGGCATCTCCTCCATCATCAATGTTCTGATTTTGACGACGATTCAAACGACGACACGACCACAGATGATGGGCCGGGTCATGAGCCTTGTCAATGCCGCGTCAAACGGTCTGGTTCCATTGTCTTACGCTGCCCTGTCCCTCACCTTGTCGTTTGAGGTGCGTCTCGAACAGATTCTTTTCTTCTGCGGTTGCGGAATCGTTTTTGTGGTGTGTGCTGCCTTCGTCCGTATCAGGTGATTACGTAAAAAAGTCATGTCCCGTCCGTTTCAGGTGGATATGACTTTAACTTGTAAAATGAATATACAGGAATGAAGAATATTGAGCTCATGAAGAATGAGTGTATTAAAACTAACCGTGAGGAGCATACGTGTATGAATATAAACATCCGTCAATTGTCAGCTCATGAGAAGCCGCCGATGGAGCTTTTGCTATTAGCGGATCCGTCTCAGAAAATAGTCGCAGAATATTTGCAAAGAGGCGATTGTTTCGTCGCTGAAATAAGGCATCAGCTGATCGGGATACATGTGCTGCTACCGACAAGACCGTACACGATCGAAATCGTAAACATTGCAGTAGACGAACGGTATCAAGGGAAAGGTGTCGGAAAAATTCTCTTACAACATGCCATCGAAACCGCTAAAGCGATGGGATATACAACCATCGAAATCGGGACAGGAAATTCAAGTATTGGCCAGTTGGCCCTTTATCAAAAATGTGGATTTCGTATTATTGGAGTCGACCCGAACTTCTTCTTACGGCACTATGAACAGGACATTATAGAAAACGGGATCCGGTGTACCGATATGATTCGGTTATCTCAAGACATCTAAGAGTCTTCCACTTAAACAACTTAATGGATCAACGTATGTCTCAGGAAAACGACAAAAAAGCGGTCCTTCTCGATAAAGAGAAAAGCCACTTCGTCTTCAATCGTAAGTCATGTCCAAGCATAGGGCATGACTCTTTTATTTAAATGACCGTCGTAAATTTCTTTGCCGTTTCATTCAGTTCATGCGCCGACTCGCTGACGGTCTCGAACCGTTGTAACGTTTCTTCCATGACGGAAACACTCGAAGAGGCATCGGTGTTTGCCCGCGAGATTCCCCGCTGAATCTGCTCCAGCTCCTTGTTCATCTGTTCCGTCGTGTCGCGGACGTTGATGACGGCGAGTTCAACGAGTTTTGAGAGATTGCGGACTTCCGTCGCGACGACGTTAAAGCCGCTTCCGTGCTCACCGGCACGAGCTGCTTCGATCGAGGCGTTCAGCGACAATAAGTTGGTCTGCGCGGCAATCTCTTTGATTGTCCCGGTGATCTTTGTAATCTCGGAAGACTGTTCCTGCAGATTCGCTAAGGTCCGTAAATTTTCCTTGGCATCATCCGCCATCTTCTCAATCGTTTGTTTCAGTTGCCGGCTCTCCTGTTTGCCTTGTACGGAACGGTTATCCAGATCCGTTGCGATGCCGGCAAAGGACGACGCATACTCTTGGATGGTTTCTTGCCGGTCCGTGATATCAGAAGCGATTTTGACGACGCCGACGACTTCGTTTGCTTCGTAAATCGGCATATAAGTTGCTTCGAGCCATATCGAGTCGCCGCGGGCATCAATCCGTTCAATCTTATCTGCCGAGCTGAAACCGGCCAGTAGTTTGCTCCATAATTTCTGATACGCCTCACTGTTTGCAAAATCTGCTCGACAAAACAGGTGGTGGTGCATGCCAATCATCTCATCACGTTTGTACTTCATCGTCTTCGCAAACAAGTCGTTGACATCAACGACCCGGCGTTGCCTATCAAATCGAATCATTGCGACATTGTGAGTCAGCGCTTCCAGAATATCAGGTGAAGTCAGGGTTGGGTTTGTTAGTTGGGGTGTCGTCATGTGGTTAATCTCCTTCAGGTCATCATTTCAAATTCCATCCATTTAGTTTCGAAACTATTTTGTGGAAAAATGATTTTATCTGCCACTTATCATAACAAGTCCCATTTCCGCTTTACATCAATCTGCTCATTTCAAGAAAAACATTGACCCATCGCTCAAAATAGGTCTTTTTTGGGAATACCTTTTTCCTTCTTTACAACTTCATACCAATCATCAATATCTTTCGTCAGGAAGTGATTCGTGAAAATCCGATTCATTGAAAAAGCCCTCTCCGATTCGCGAAGAATCGAGGAGGGCTTCCTTTACAAATCAATTAGATAAAGTTTGTGAAAACGGTCGAAATCGATCGTTTTTTTCTTATTTGGCTTGATATCAACGCTAACGTTGCGAGGAATTGTCATTTTACGCAAGGATACAGTTTTTAGGGTCAGATACAGTACAAAACAAAAGAAAGATAAAAGAAAATCGCAGTTGCCATCAGCAAAGTATTTTGACGATTTGTCCAAAGAAATAAGAGCAACATTCCTAACAAAGAAACAAACGAGGCAATCAAAAGTCCTCTAGCTCTACCACTACCATCTTCTCGATCAAGGTAAAAAAGAAATAGGAATAGAGCAATGTCGAATAAAATAAAATAGACGATTCCTCGAAGTCGGCTATCTTCAATCCATTTCATGTGAACACCTCTTATCCCTCATCATTATTTTTGTCTTCTTACGTAATCCTGCAGCAGACCTTCAACCAATTCATACAATTTCGCGTCATTCTCGAGCGCAATATACTTCAAACGCTTATAAAACCACATTAAGATTAAGCGAGACTTTCTTTCGAATAATCTTTTCCGGCTTCGTCTCGATGTCGAAATAACCATCATCTAATTGAGATTGTCCAGTCACTGTATCCACTTATAGAGGCTCTTGCGGTTTTTCTTGCTTAGGTTCACTGATTCATCTTGATTGAATGAAATCTATCACTCTTTTCTTTCTGTTCGTATACTCTTTTTGTACCTTACAACACTTCGTCTGTTGATTAAGCGTAGCTTTAAAAGGTTTCATCACTTCACAAAGACTGTTACTACCTACTCGCTTTGCTTCTCGTAAATCCAAATAATAGAAATCTTCCCGTCAACCGTAAGGTCGAGTGGCAGTCCGAGTACATTTCAAAAGTTTACCACTCCGAAGGTATTTTATATTGTCTCAAAATTTTAGGTTAGCCCAGATTTTATTGTAAATCGAAGAGGTTTTGCTTATTTCAAGGCATAGCCTTGCTCGTTCAATACTCGTTCCCATTCACTTAAGTACATATAGTCCTTCGCACCCAGCGGATTGTCGAGCTTCGTAATGAACTCGAGACTGTTACCGTCCGGATCATTGAAATGAATCTTTGCATGAGCATGCTGGGCGATCGGCATGACAAACGGTTCCATTCCTTCAAAACCAAACGCTTTGCGCGGCGTAAACCCGCGTTCCGTCAGCCAAGCGACCGACTCACGCAAGCCTTCGAGCGAGACGTGAAAGGCGATATGCCGGATCGACGGATGATACGGCAGTTCGACTTGATCCGTCTGCCAAAGACCAAGCCAACTCTGATCCTCGACAATCCAGAGAAAGGCGATTTTTTCATCCACGATGTGATCGAGTGTCAGACCAAGTCCGGTGTAGAACGCAATCGATTGCTGTAAGTCGCGGACCGGCAGATGCGCTTCGTATAACCCGAGAATCATCGACGAACCCCGTGCTTGCCGTTTAACGCCTCGATATAGCGGCTTGCCGAACGCGCGACGGCGGCCTTCGCATCCGTTACGACGACTTTATGAAACGCATCATAAATCTGATTAAAACGGACATTGTCGAGAGCTGCCACCATCTCCTCCACCGTCACGGCCGGCAGTGGAATCAGGTTCGGATAACTGTACATGAAGCTGACCCACGCCCGGTCGGCGACGACACGGACAATGTCTCCCGTCAATAAAATCCCGCGTCCTTCGTCACCAGTCGTCCATTCGAGCACAGTCGCTCCGTCAAAATGACCGCCGATCCGGTGTAACACGACATCGTCAGCTAGCTTCAAACGGTCACCCGACCAAAAGACAATCCGCTTACTCGGACGGGTCACCCATTCCTTGTCCGCTTCATGAATGTACAGCGGAATTTCAAATGTTTCCGCCCACTCGACCTGAGTCGCGTAATAGTGCGGATGCGACAAGGCCATCGCGTCGAGTTGTCCCACTTCCTCGATCACACTTTGATCGAGATAAGTGATGCAGTCCCAAAGAATCCGTTTTGTCCCTGTGACGAGGTAAGCTGTCTGCCCGATCCCGAACTTCGGGGTTGTGACGAGACTCGAAAGTCCCGGTTGTTCCTCCGTCACGGTCGTCTGATATGTACCGGACGAAATCATATCCGAAAGTGTCGTCCACGATTGACCGTTTGGATTCACATACTGCCGTTCATCGGTGCAAATAGGACAGATGTCGTCCCGCGTTATGTTCTCATCCATTTGGACTCCGCATGTCGTACAAATTAAGTATGTCATGTCTATTTCCCCCTGCTGTTTAAGATTTTCTGACGCGTACCCAAATGATGTTGATCAGGGCAAAAATCAAAGCCCCGGCTACAAATCCAAGTAGGACGCTGCCGTCAAAGGTTCCGTTCGCTTCGTACACAATCAGTAAACCGACAATCGCGCCGATCAAAACACCTAACACACGAAGTGCAATCTTTCCATTTGTCATCGTCATGCCCCCTTTTGTTCATTTGTTCTACAACGTTCTTGGTGCATCCGCCATCGCGTTAGCGAGAATCATGTAAATGATTAAATTGATCGGAAGCGGAATGACAATGAAAATCAGGCGGACGGCCAGTGACGAAATACCGAAGTGTTCCGCGAGACCGCCGCACACTCCCTGAATCGAGCGGTCTGTCGCTGATCTGCGTAATGATTGTGCCAATCGTCTCCCCTTCTTTCTTTGATTCCATGTTGGGTGAATCATCCATATGTTACAATAATTAGTATAACGTAAGGGCGTCCGATTTTGCAGGGGACAGCCCTTGTGAATCGGAACCCGAAAGAAAGGACGTGTAAGACGTTGGAACTTTTTTATTTGATCCAGGAACGGGCGTTACCGTTCTCGATTTTGGCTTTACTGATGATGGCGAGTGCCGTCGTCGTATATGTCGTCTGGAAAAGACAGGTCAGCCTGCCGTTGCCGCTACGTATTTTTACGACCGTCGTCTGCCTGACCTGCATCATCGGTTCAGCCGGTTTGATGCTTTTCACACTGTTCGTCGGCTACAATGCCTAAAAAATACGAGTCCGTTAAACAAACAGACGTCACTTTCCCTCGAGGAGGAGAATGACGTCTGTTTTTCGTTCATCGCATGACTGCCCGCTCAAAAGCGGACGGAGTGCGGTATTCGTGATCCTGCCAAATCCAACGCTTCGCTGTTCCTTTCGCCAAGCGATACGTGTTCTGTTCGAACTGATTCCCGGAGCTTGTCTTAAAAAAGTGGGCGACGAACAAATTATCCGGTCCCGTCGTAAACGTATTGTGGTCAATTCGGTTATCGCGGACATCATGCTGGACCAACAGTTGTCCCCCTTCCAGCCCTTTCGTATCATTGCCGGTGACCTGATTCCGTGTAATCCGGACCTGCTTCGTTCCACCGCGCTTTTTATCGTAGCCGCCGATTGAAATGCCGGTAAAGCGGTTTTGTTGGATCAAATTGCCGCGGACCGTGACGTTTTCCGCGTACTGTTTCGCATGTTCACTCGTCACTTCGATGCCGATATCATTCCGCTCGACGGTATTATTTTCGATCGTCAGCCGTTTGCCGCCGTCGACGTAAATGCCGGCTGCGTTGTATTCCTTGCCGTAGACCGGGTTGTCGTAACTTGAACTGTCGGAAACAACATTGCCGGAAATCGTTCCGTTGCGGACATAATCCTCGGCCTTATTTATCGCAACGCCTTCATAACCGATCAAGTCGATCCCGATGTTATCGTTTCGGCGGACGGTATTGCCCGTGACGGAGAATCCGTCGATGTTGCCGTTCAGGACCAACGCTTCACTGGCCCCGAGCCGGTTATCTTCGACCTGGTTCCCCCGAACGGTGATCTGCTTCAAGCGACCCGTGCCGTAGATTGCAATCCCGTGGGCGTTGCCGTCTTTCGCATGGGTTTGAATTCGCCGGACCTGGTTGTCGATCAATTGAATGTTCCGTCCGGTTCCTGTAACAAAAATTCCGATCGGTGTCTCATCGGTTCGTTTCGTCGCAATGTCGGCGACAATCAGTCCTTGAATCGTCACGTACTGTCGATTTTCGATCCGGACGAGTGCCGTGTCCCCGTCTTTCTGCTTCAGCGTCTTACCACTTAACACCACTTTCTCCTTTTGATAGTTCCGGAAGACGACCGGTGCGTGCTTCGTCCCGCTGTGCTTGACCGTCAACGCCTCCGGATATGTTCCTTGACGCAGATAGACCGTTGTCCCGGCTTTCGCGAGCTGACTGGCCCGTTTCAGCGTTTTCAACGGTTGTTTGATTGAACCGGCATTCGTATCCTTGCCGGTCGGAGCGACATACAGAATGTGTTTAGCTGCTGTCGACTCCGCCGGTTCTTGATTCCAAGTCGCCGAACAGCCAAACAGTCCGAGCGACAGCAAGAGAATAAAACGTTTTTTCATATAAATCCGTCCTTCCTGTGACATCTAATCAGATTGTAAATATCATCCATTCCCCTTACACTGAATATACTTACAGATGAAGGACGTGACGTGGATGTTGAAACAACTGCTTGTCTGTTCACTATCGGCACTTATACTTGCCGGTTGCAGTACGGAAGAAGCCGTGCCGAAAAAAGTCGTCAAACCAATGGAACTGCCATTAGAATTCAAACTCGATACTTCTAAAAATCCATCAGATCCGGACAAAACTGAAGCTGTTTATACTATGACCGGGAAAATCGACAACCCTCTTTACCTGACCGGAATTGAGTATTTTGCATCCGGCGAACAAAAAATCTGGTTTACAGAGACCATCAAACCTGGTCAATATGACGGGGAAAAACTGAAACTCGGGCAAGAGTTCAATACGACAAAAGGCTATCGTTCATACATGTATGACTTAGATGGTCTCATGCAAGAAAAATCAGAGGAATCTGATACTTTAAAGAGATTCATGATGAATGGCGTCGAGTTTCGTGACAAGTCATTTCGACCATCTGAATATGAACTGTTGATGTTTGAGAAATCGACTGTTCAAACATCCATGAGCGGTAAATCCATGGATACCATCCATTCCCCTAAAGGCATTAAACTCAAAAAAGGCGAGCGCGCTTTTACGATTTCGTTATCGACAACTCCGGTCGGCGGATCGAGTGACGATACATTATAAAAACAGACCTGTCTCTTCATAAAAAGAGGCAGGTCTGTTTCGTTCAGTGCCGTTGATGCGGCAAGGGAATCGTCAATGGTTTAAAGTCCGGTCCGAGCAGGATTTTCATCAAAAAAATCAGCTGTCCGGTGTGATAGGCATAATGCGCAAGCTGCCGTTCAATCGCGTCGACGACGAGATGCGGTTCGCCGCGTATTAATACGGTCCGTTCCAGATCGTCCGGTGTCAAGGAAGCAAGCGTTGATTCGACGAGTTGCCAGCTGTCGTTCCACAGTTTCAGCAAGGTCTCTTTATCATGCCCCTGGTCGACAAACTCGGCGTCCCGGTTACGGTCCGGCTTTTCCCCGTCCGTCGTCAAAAAGTCGGTCCAGCGTGACGTCATATTGTTTGTCATATGCTGAATCAACAGTGCCACGCTGTTCGTGTCGGGTGCAAGTGTCTGATGGAACTGTTCCTCATTCAGCCAGCCGAGTGCCTGCTCTGCCGGTTCGCGGACGGCCCGGAACCGTGCTTGAATTGCCGTCAAATACACCTCTTCAAAAGCCATTTTATTTCCTCCCTTTGCTGTTAATCCATCACAAAGTCCACACCATTTGCTCCTTCGACCGGTATCGTCCGTAACGTTTTTAAGTTGTCATCCGTGATAATCAATCGGCCTTTTCCGGAAAATGATGTTTTACTTTCCGTGAAATATGACGTCTTCTTATATGGATTCCGGTAGAGGTAACGGTAATAGTTTCCCTCCTTCCAAAAATCAGGTCGGACCGGTTCAACCCGGAACGCTTGTCCGAACGTCCACTTAACGAGCCGTTGATCCGTATCGTTTTCACCGGTGCCGATGATTTGATAACCGGTCTGTTTGTTGATCATCCGCATCGGTTCCGTCGCCCAGTAGTTGACATCATCCAATACTGAAAATGACTTTTGCTGCATCGTTCCGTCCGTCTTCAGCCGGATCATCACGCCGTCGGTCGTTGCAAAATATGCGGTCTCTTTCGCACCGTATAACGCCGTACAGGCATACGGTTCGTCCGCTTTTCGAATGACGCGTGATTTTCCGGTCGTCTGGTCGAGCAGGACCATTCCGGCCGCCCCTTCTTTATCATCCTCGGTACCGTTGTTGGCATAAGCAATCGTCTGATCCAGTTCAAGAATCGGTGAATCAAAGACCGGCATCAGCCGGTCTTCAATCGGATACCGTTTGTCTGTCCGGACGTTGATCAACTGAATTTTTTCCTTTGGCTTCGAGGCATTCGATTCCAGCCAAACATCTTTCCCGTAATGGGCAACGGATGTGATCGCTGTATTCGGCACCTCATGTTTTGTAAACGTGTCCCGTTTTAAATCATACGTAAAAAAGTGATCGGCTTCGATGCCATCCGGGTGATGCGCATAGATGTGGCGCGGGTCGGTTCCTTTTTGTGACAGCCTCATCCAATAGAAATCCGGGTCAGCAATTGCTTCTGCCTTCAGCTCTTTCCCCGTTTTCGAGAGTGTCGTCATCAATCCCGGTTCTTGCGGATCATCCTGTGTTTCTTTATAACGGTTAATATCGCTTCCATACAGCAGGATGACCTGACCATCTTTTGGTGTAAACGTCATCGTCGTGAGATCCTTCGAAATGACCGGATAGGAAACGGCTTTTGGTTCCTCCGGACGCAATCCGAGATATAAAGCACCTGCACTGACCAAAACGGTCAGGCCCGCCGATCCGTACAGCATTCGTTTTTTCCATGATTGAAGCATGAATATCCACTCATTTCGTTTGTCATTTTCACCTTCCATTGTACCGTTTTTTTTGTAAAAAAATTCTTTAAAAACGGATTTTCATTACCAATTGACCTATTGTTCCATAAAAAAGACACTGTCGGATGGACAGCGTCTTTCATTTCATTTCATTTCAGTTATCTGGCTGTGACGCCACCATCTACCGGAAGACCGATTCCCGAAATATGGCTCGCTTCATCTGTTGCGAGGAAAAGAACAGCGTGCGCGACTTCTTCGGCTTGTCCGACATGGCCAAGCGGAATTACCTGTTCAAAATAGTCTTTATACGCGGCCATCGACGGGGCACTCATCTTCGTCTCGATGTACCCCGGATAGACGGCATTGACCCGGATGTTGTACTTGCCGTAATCGACAGCCGCCGCCCGCGTTACCGCATCGATTGCCCCTTTTGATGCCGTATATCCGCCGGCTCCCGCCATTCCGCTGATGGCAGAAATCGAGGCGATGTTAACGATCGATCCACCCGTTTCCTGCATCAAGTGAATCGCCTGTTGCATCCCGAGCAGAACGCTGTTGACGTTGATGTTAAAAATCCGGGACCAATCGGTTTCATCCTGCTCTAAAAACGGCGTACTTAGTGCAATGCCTGCATTGTTGACCAACACATCCAGTCGATTAAACTCCCGCTTGATCATATCCGTAACATCCTGCCAACTTTCGCGGGAAGAAACGTCGTGGTGTAAGGCATACGCTTGACCGCCTTCAAGCAGAATCTGTTTGACGACAGCACGGACGGCCTCCTCATTAATGTCGGTCGCGACGACGACGGCACCTTCACGCGCCGCCATTAATGCGGTTGCTTCACCCATGCCACTCCCGGCACCGGTAATTAACATGATTTTTTCTGCTAATCGATTCATCTTCATTCACTCCATTTCTGAATTACTGCTGCATTGCTAAAAAATCGGGACTAGTCGGATTGCCGATATAATGTCCACCTTCAATCTGAAGGGTTTGTCCGGTCATGAATTTTGATTCGTCCGACGCGAGATAAACGACGGCATGTCCGATGTCATCGGCTTCGCCGTGATACGGAAGTGCATTATATTTTTCGAAGGTCGCAAGCAGACTTGGACTCATGTTGGCTTTGGCCGCCGGTGTCAAAATCAAACTGGGGGCAATCGCATTACAGCGGATTAAATCCTTCCCGTACTGTGTCGCGATATACTTCGTCAACTGGACGACGGCAGCTTTTGACGTCCCATAGGCAGAACGGATGCTGTCACCCGCAAAAGCCGACATCGAAGCTGTATTGATGATTGATCCGCCACCTGCTTCCTTCATATGTGGAATAGCATATCTTGCACCAAGCAAAACACTTTTGACATTGACGTTCATTAATCGGTCCCATTCCGCCAAGTCCATTGCGACGACATCGAGATCTTTCTGAAGGTTCGTCAGACCGACATTATTGAACAACACGTTAATTTTCCCAAACGACTCGACGGTAAAATCGACAGCATGCTGGATCGATTCAGCTTCAGACGCGTCCAAGAAGACGGCAGAAGCTTGTCGTCCTTGTTTCCGTAACTTAGCCGCTACTTCTTCCGCTCCATCGACGTTATAATCTGCTACGACGACGGCGGCTCCTGCTTCGGCGAGCAAAGTCGCCGCCGATAAGCCGATACCTGACGCACCACCCGTCACCAACGCTACTTTTCCCGCTACTCGATTCATCGTTTCACTCCGTTCTCCCGCTTTGTCCGGATATGGGTCAACAGTTTTTCGTTGATTGCTAAATAAAGCCGAATCTCTTCTTCATCTAACACGTCATACAGTTCAAGATACTGTTGTTTCCCGATAGCCTGAGCTTCACTTAAGATTTGCTCTCCCTGTTGCGTAATCTGCAGCAAGACTTGCCGGCGGTCCTGTTCGTTATAGACCCGTTCGACGAGTTCAAGTTGAATCAGTTTTTTAGCGATGTTCGTCATCGCGCCTCCTGAAAAACCAAGTGTTTCTGCCAACTTCATCTGATTTTGAGGACCTTTCCGTTTCAGCTCACCTAATGTCAGAATCGGCGATATCCCGACATTGTATGGAAAACGGGTATTCCAATCGATGATCGCTTCATTCGTCACGGCTTCCACCGTATGGATCATTTTAAAGAGTTGATCTTGTTCCATTCGTTCGACATCCTTTCTTGTTGCAACGTTTTTTCATCATGCAAAATCTAATCCATTCCTTATCGCATTGAATAATTTAACACTAAACTATTTAGTTGTAAACATTTTTAAAGATCCTTATAATTTCTATTGTCGGGTGATTATGAAACGCAACAAAAAACAGCCATTTCTCGAAGACAGATACGAGTAATGGCTGCCCTTTTGCCTTTCAGCTCATACTGAAGTGATGTTATGCCTTCGTCCAGTTGGCGATAAGCGTCACGCCCGCTGCAGTCAGCGTCGTCGAAATCGGACAACGTACGTCAACGAGGCGTTGCAGTTCCTGGATCCGTTCGTCCGTTTCAGACGTTGTCACTTTGGCATGGACCGTTACACGCTGGAATTGTGTCCGGACGGACGGGTCGCCCATCATGCCCCGTGGATCGATTGATCCCTCGATTTCAAATTCAATTCCGCGCAAATCAAATTGAATTTCCTTTGCGACGAAGTGCGCGACGACATTTTCACATCCGGCGAGGGCGACGAGTAACGTCGCAAGCGGATTTGCCCCGTGATCAGCTCCGCCCATGCTTTCAGGTTCATCAATCCGAATCGTATGGTTTCCTGACTTTCCTTCCGTATACATCCCGTTTGAAACTGCTGTAACTTTTTCAATCACTGCAATCCCCTCCTTTTATCAGTCCTTTTTTCGACGGTTCTTCATTTCATTTCTCTACAATTCCTTTGTTCTGAACTTGTCAAACCTCGTTCCTTTTTGAAGATAATGAAGCTAAACCGTGTATCTTCCCCTGTCACTTGGGGTTCATCCGAATCGTTTAGAAGAGAGCGTCTTCTCGCCTGATTTTGATAAAAAAATCTGCTACTTTATTTGAAATCTATCTAAAAAATAAAAAACGAGACGATAGTATATATATATCACCTAATGAATCCTGCAGGAGGTCCACTCATGACAGAAACACACACACACTCCATCCGTACACGATTATTACTGATTGTCAGTTCCATCCTCATTTTGTTTTTCCTATTCAGCAGTGCTGCCCTTTACTACAACACGAATCAAACTGCCGTCTCGACGCTTAAAAAAACGGCGGAACAGGATGCACAGCGTATCGCCAATACATTTGATACAGCAACGTACACTGATTTTTTGAACAATCCGCGCCCTTCCGAAGATTACGAGAAACTCCGGAAATCGCTTGATACATTACGGAAGCAGAACGGGCTTCTTTACGCCTATACGGCTACTGTCGACCAAAACCAAGTTAAGCTGTTGATTGACGGTCTTCCGGTCGCGGATGCCGCCAAGATTAATGATCCGGCAACAGGAGCCGTCGCGTCTGATATGAAAGAAGTCTTACAAGGTAAAACTCACACGACGGACGTCATAGATGATCCGAAGTACGGTCAATATATCAGTGTTTACGTCCCGCTTAAAAGTGAGACGGGTGAAACCATCGGCATATTAGGTGTCGACATCGCGGCAAAAGACGTCGAGACGTTGACGACGACGCTGTTAAAACAGACGTTGCCGCTGTTTCTCGGTTTACTCGTCTTACTCTTACTGTTGACGCTCGGGTCACTGTATTACATACTCGGTCGAAAATTGAAACCGCTCGAAACACTTCAATCCGTCGCGCAGATGATTGCCGACGGAAAACTTTCGCAAGCCGATCAGACGATGCAACAACTGAAGATTCCGGCAAAAGATGAAATTTACACGCTCGCCCGCTCGATTCAACAGATGAATCAAACACTCCGCCTGATGATCGTCGACATCAAACGGACAACTGCTCTCGTCACGGACACGAGTCAGGCGATTGACGCCGGGACAACGGAAGTCCTCGACGGTTCAACGCAGATTGCCGAGACGATGTCGGAAATTGCGACCGGTACCGAAAGTCAGACGCATACGACACTCGCCTTGACGGATGAGATGAGCGGCTTCTCCTCGCTCGTTCAAAAGACGACCGACGACAGTCAGCACATCGAACAGACGGTCGAGACGATGCGCGTTGCAACGCGCGACGGACAAACGCAGATGAAACAATCCGTCACCCGGATGAACATGATTCATTCGCACGTCGTCGAAGCAACGGAGCAGGTCCGTCAACTGAAACAACAGTCCACCGACATTCAAGCGCTTGTGACAATCATCCGCGACATCGCGGCGCAGACGAACTTACTGGCCCTCAATGCCGCCATCGAAGCGGCGCGTGCCGGCGAACAAGGCAAAGGATTTGCCGTCGTCGCAACCGAAGTGAAAAAGTTATCCACACATGTCGCGAGCAGCGTCGATCAGATTGCGGCAATCGTTCAGAATATCACCGGGAATTCGACGCAAATGGAAGTCCGGTTCGCTGAGACGTTACAGGAGACGGTCTCCGGTCAACAGGAGATTCAAGCGACGGACGGCTCGTTCACCCAAATCGCGGAACAGGTCGGGACAGTCGCGTCGTCCGCTGCCGGGATGCGGCAACAAATGCTTGACGTCGCCAGAACGGAAGCCCGGATCCGCAATGCCCTGACGGAAATTGCCGCCGTCGCCGAAGAACATACGGCGGGCAACGAAGAAGTTGCGGCGGCGTCCGAGCAGATGATTGCGACGATCACCGGACTGCATGTCCTAGTCGAGACATTAAACGAAACATCTTCTTATTTAACAGATCAGACAGAGAAATTCGATCTGACGTAATCAACAAGCGTCCGTCTCCCATGAAGGAAACGGACGCTTGTTTATGATAAAATTTGGTTTGATATTGCTGTAGACTACATACGATCCGCACCACCTGAAAGGATGATTGACGATGAAACAAATCCATCACCTCTGTATTCAAACGACCGACTACACCGCGTCGAAAACATTTTATGAACAACTGGGATTCGAACTGGTCCAGGAATCCCCTGATTTCCACACCCGTGCTTTTAACAGTTGGCTGAAGCTCGGTGACTTTTACATCGAACTGCAGACGAACAAAGTTGACGAGACATTGACGCCTTATACGAAACATACGTCCGGTCCCGTTCATTTCGCTTTGTACGTCGATGATCTGCAGGCAGATGTCGCACGGCTCGAACAACTCGGCATGCCGTTTTTGCCGAAACACGGCGGTAACATCTACTTCGTCGTCGACGGTCACCTCAGTAAGTTAAAAGCACCGGAAGGAACGATCATCGAGTTGCGGGATACGTGGACGATCAACGGCTGAGGCATTTTCCGTGTTACTTATGATTGATCGATTCATTTAATTTGGTACGATATCGATCATTCCAGGAAGGTTCGCCCTTGATGAGATCGTCACAGAACGCGGCGACATCCGGTCCCGTGATCTCTGTGACGGTTTTGCCTTCTGCTGCCCCCATCTCAAACAAGTCGAGTAATCCCTCAAAAATGCGACGAGTCGACGGCCAATCAACCGGTCCTCCGGCAATCGCCAGATACTTCTGAATCGCACGATAGGCATGGAGATAGTCGGCAGGTAAAGTTTTCACGCGACGCTCCATCGCGCGGTAGTGCCGTTTATCCTCTAAGTTACCTATGATTTTTTCAACGATACTCATACTCGTTCTCCTTTCGGTTGACTCATTTTCAGCTCTGTCAGCTTGCTTGAAACGAAGCGCCAACGCTCCCAGAACGAAGCCAGCCGCGCTTGACCGGCAGCATTCAAAGTATAAAACTTCCGTGGCGGTCCTTGTGTCGATGGTTTTTTGACGGTATCGACGAGTTGATTTTTTTCAAGCCGCATCGTGATCGTGTAGACCGTTCCTTCCACGACATCCGTAAAGCCCAACTCACGTAACTGTCTTGTGATTTCATATCCGTACGTCTCTTCCCGGCTGATGATTTCGAGCACACATCCTTCGAGCACGCCTTTCAACATTTCTGTGATGTCTTCCACGGCATTCCCTCCACTTCAGTACTCTGTACTACTATCTACAAGTATATAGTAATACTTACTAGTGAGTATGTCAAACGTCCATTCCGAAGAAAAACACATATTCAAGTAAGAGATTGGGAAATTAATTCCCGCCCCTACTTCAATATGTGTTCTTAATTCATACCGCTGATTACTGATCAACTCGATTAAAGCGTTTGGATTTTGCGAATACCAATGTCAGGATAAAGGAAACGATGACGGATAATAGGACGGCAATTAAAAAATCGATGATACTACCGGGTTTCATCGTGACGAAGCCTGTGATTCCGGCAGGACCGGGCGCGACATTCAAGATTTTTGTAAATGCCGCGTAGGCTCCACCTACCGCTGACCCTAACATCGCCGCATAAAATGGATACTTCAAACGAAGATTGACACCGAACATAGCGGGCTCCGTAATCCCGAGCAGCGCGGATAATCCGGATGAAACGCCGATACTTTTTAATTTCGAATCGCGTGTCGTTAGCATCGCAGCAAATGTTGCGCCGCCTTGCGCTACGTTATTACAGGCGACCAGTGCCAGTAAAAAGGATCCGCCACCTGCAATCAGCTGGATATCAACCGGTAACAAACTATGATGCATACCGGTCAATGTCAACGGAGCTAAAAAGAGTCCGAAAATCGCACCACCGACGAATCCTAACGTGTCGTACATCCAAACGAGGCTTTCGGCAAGGACGTTCCCCGCACTCCGCATCACACCTCCTACAAAGACAAACGTCAAGACGGCCGTAATGAACACTGACAACAACGGAGTCAGCAAATTATCGAGCGCAGACGGCATGACTCTGCGAATCCGTTTTTCTGTAAAGGCTAATACGAAAGACGAGGCTAGGACAGGTAAGACCGTTCCCTGGTAGCCCACTTTCTCAATTTCAAACCCGAATATGTTCCACGCCGGAACGGTCTGATCAATGACTGCCTGACCGTATCCATAAGCGTTCAGCAAGTCCGGATGCACCATGATCATCCCGATGACGGCTCCCAGGTAGGGATTCCCACCAAAAATCCGTGTCGCCGAGAAGCCGATTAATATCGGTAAGAAGACAAACGCCGCATTGGCGAAGAGATTGATCATGCTCGCCAAATCAGCAATTCCGGGATACAGATCAATCAAAGATTTTCCGCTGATGAACAGACCCTGAGATGTCAGGACATTGTTGATTCCCATCAGTAAACCGGCTGCGACAAGCGCCGGAATGACCGGAACGAAGATGTCCGACAATAATTTAATCAAACGCTGAAAGCGATTCATTTTTTGATCAGCATCTTTTTTTACATCCTTTTTATTCGAAGTCTCGATGCCCGCAAGTTGGATGAATTCCCGGTAAACTTCGTCGACCGTACCGGCTCCGATAATGACTTGGAATTGTCCGCCACTTAAAAATTGACCTTTGACTAAATCGATTTCCTCTAATACTTTCGTGTCGACGCGCTTGTCATCCTGGAGGACAAGGCGCAGCCGTGTCGCACAGTGCGAGGCACTGATGACATTATCCGGGCCGCCAATCGCTTCCAGAATTTCTTCTGCTACCACGTCGTATGTATTTTGCTTAATCTTCATTCCCTGATTCTCCTCTTTTCTCAAGATACATGATGGCTTCATACGGACGCAGATACACGTCTTCCAGTTCAACGGAAGAATCTTTATAATTGCTACTCAAAATGATCCGTTTTTCCGCTCCCGGAAAGACGATTGAGACGGGTTGTTCATAAAAGTTACAGACGACGACCAGTGTCTTGCCTTGAAAATGACGCTCGTATGCAAAGACTTGTTCATGTTGTTCAAGAATCAATCTAAAGGATCCATACACAAGGACGTCATGTTTTTTCCGAAGGGCAATCAATGCCTGGTAATGATAAAAGATGGAGTCCGGATCATGTAGTGCCTGCTCGACGTTGATATCCTCATGATTTTCGTTGAGTTTCATCCATGGTGTCGCGTCTGAAAAACCGGCATGCCGGTCCCGATTCCACTGCATCGGCGTCCGTGCATTGTCTCTCGCCTTTAATCGGATGGCTGCCATCGTTTGTTCATGACTGAACCCTTTTTTAATCCGTTCACGGTATATGTTTTGTGTTTCGATATCTTTATAATCCGCGAGGGAGGCATAAGCCGCATTCGTCATCCCAATCTCTTCCCCTTGATAAATATAAGGGGTACCCTGCATGCCGTGTAAAAGTGTTGCCAACATTTTCGCTGATTCCACTCGAAATTCCTGATCGTTCCCCCATCTGGAAACGATCCGCGGCAAGTCGTGATTATTCCAAAATAAACTGTTCCATCCGTTAGAATGAAGAGCTGTTTGCCATGTATTCAAAACACGCTTCAACTCTGTTAATACGAGCGGTTGTACATCCCAACGTTGTTTTCCGGGGATTTTATCCAATTGAAGATGCTCGAACTGAAATACCATACTCAATTCCTGCCGTTCCGGATCAGAGTAAAGGGGTGCATTTTCTGGCGTTGCCCCCCACGTCTCACCGACCGTCAATAAATCATGGCTTCCAAATGTATGCTCGTACATCTCTTGTAAGTACGGATGAAGCATGGGTCCGTTTTCCTTGATTTGATGGTCCGGATCTTTACCAATCAAATCGATGACGTCCATTCGGAATCCACTCACCCCTTTATCAATCCAAAAATTCATCATGTCATAGATATCATGACGTAACTTTTGATTCGACCAGTTTAAATCAGGTTGTGCGTCGCTGTAGAAATGTAAGTAGTACTGATCCGTTTCAGCATGCCATTTCCATGCCGCCCCACCAAAGTTAGACTGCAACTCATTCGGAACCCCTCCCTTTATAGGATCGCGCCATATATAATAATCGCGGAACGGATTATCTTTTGCCTGCAATGCTTGTTGGAACCAGTGGTGCTGATCGGACGTATGATTGACGACCAAATCCATGATCAGTCGGATACCACGATTTTTACATGCCTCAATCAGCTGTTCAAAATCTTCCATCGTGCCATATTCAGGCGAAATCGAATAGTAATCACTAATATCATATCCGTTATCGATTTGAGGCGATTGATAGACAGGACATAACCAGATCACATCTGCTCCTAATCTTTTGATGTAATCTAACTTCTGGATAACACCCTTTAAATCGCCTATACTTGTATCTGGACGACCAGCTTTAAAACTTTTTGGATAAATTTGATAAATCACACTTGTGTGCCACCATTTTTTAATCATTTCTTTTCACACCCCTTGTTGAAAACCCTTACAAGAAGTAGTGTAGCCGTTTTTGAAAGCAATATTCTTGTACAAAAATGAATAATAAATAGCACATTTTTGACAAAGGAGAAATTAGGATGCATCTTCAGCAAGAGTTGCGCGAGACTTCAATTCATGGGACATTGGATTTTCCGTTACATATTTACAGTAAACAAAAACCGAATGGTTATCATGTCGGTTTTCATTGGCATAAAGAGATTGAACTAATTTTTGTCGAGGCGGGCGAACTGGTTCTTGCCCTTGATTCGGAGGTCCATCTTTTACAGGCGGGGGATATCGCACTGATCAATGCCGAGGATTTACATCAATTATCAGCGTCCGGTTCGTCTTTTCATCACGCAATCGTTTTTCACCCGAAGATGTTTGGCTTTGATTATCCGGATGCCATCCAAACACATTACATCCGACCCTTGATTTCAAACAAAGTCCGCTTTCGTTCCGTACACGAACTGCCTAACGCAGTTCGTCTTCAACTACGGACGTACATTCAAGAAATCATTCAGCACTACGAGGAAGCGAATCAATTAAAGTTATTCCATGTCAAAACGATTCTTTTCCAACTTCTTTATGTGCTGTTTAAAGAGGATGTGTTTGAGCCGGTTCAACCTGAAATGAAGCGGAAACAAGCAAACATTCAAAAAATCCTGACGTATATCACGGAACAGTATGCCACTAAAATCACGATGGAGGATTTAGCAGGAATCGTCCAAATGAACACTTCCTATTTTTCACGGTATTTTAAAAGCGTGATTGGGGTTTCACCGCTCCATTATTTGAATCAGTATCGGTGTGAACAAGCTGCCATCTTGTTACGCGAGACCGATTATCTTGTCCTTGATATCGCATTGATGACCGGATTTGACCATTTCAGCTACTTCATTAAAAAGTTTAAACAAGTCAAACAAATGACACCTTCTGAATTTAGAAAAGCGCATGCTGCTTTTTCCTCCCATCGCGTTTGAATTCAAGTAAATTTTTCATTCAGATGCACTAACAGCAAGGCAACAAAAAATGCTTATACCGATTTAGCGTTCCGGCATAAGCATTTTTTGATAACTCATGATGATTCCTTTCATTTGATTCCCAAATTCTCGAGATACGTCGTTTTTGCCTTGTCGAGTTGATCGGACACCGTCTTTATATCCGTCACCCGCACGTACCGGTCACCCTGCTTTTGGTAAACACTTTTTTTATCTCCCTGCAGAGGTGCATCATAGTACAGTTCAATCCAGTCCCCATCGTCACTCACCTCGATACCGGTCTCTTTCCGCTCGATGGGTGCCTCGTTCTGACGAATAAGTTCTTCGTTTTCCAGTTTAATCACGGTCTCGATGGATTCATTAAATTTCTTTTTATAGTCAGGCGCCGGTGGTTCCCGGAATAGATAAAAAATCAGTATGGCACCGAGACCGGCAACCAGCATCTTCCGAAAATCCATCTGATCCCTCCTTTGACAGTTGATCCTGATTTTTTAGAACCGGTCGACGATCCGTAAATCAGACCGCTTGTCCCATCCCTTACCGGTGACGCGTTTTTGAAAAATCGCATGACGCGGTAATCCTTTTGAGAACAGCGGGGTCGGGCGAATCGTCCGGGTCTGTAAATCGGCTGCGCCGTAGGCCAGATACAACTGGAACTGTCCGTCTGTTAACTTCGCTGCAATCGCCGTCACCGTCTCCGGAAAATGCGCGATCGCGTCACAGGTCGAGTGATACGGTGGTAACTCGTTTTTCAGATGCATCCGCGCCTGATTTTTAACGGACCACGGCAACGGTTGCCAAGATTTCAATTGCTCTTCGTACTGTTTTTCCGTCGCTTCCGATCTATCGGTCGCGTCGTAATAGACGACATCAATGTCCTGTTCCTCAGTCAAAGTCAGTCCCCAAATCAACGACCGGATGTAACCGGCGCAAATCCAGGCATCCGGCAGTCCGAGCCGGTCGACGAGGATTAACTGTTCGCGCAGTGTTTCATTTTCGCGTAATGCATGGTGAATTTCGTTTGTTTCCTGCATTGCTATGCCCCCATTTAAGTCTTCAGCTTCTTCCACGTCTTCGGATAGGTCCGCAACTCTTTTTTCGTCGGATGCTCGGGATCGAGTACTTTTCCGCGGCGTTCAAGAACCGTATCCGTCAGTAAGAGCACAACGGCGAGCAACAGATAAACACCGATACTGGTGAAGAACGGCAGACTCAGATTTAATACGACCGGCAGAAAAAGACCGACCAATACGATGAAACAGTAATCAATTACGTACTGGATCTGGATGATCCGTTTCATTGCCGGGTTCGGTGTCAGCGCCATATCCCGGTTGACTTCTTTTGAGTGCAGACGGGCAATCAGGACCAGCGCAACGATGAGAACGGCGAACGGCCAGTAAGCCCCGCGATTGGCGACAATCAGGACAATACTTGTTCCGTACAACAGTGCACTCAATATGCGTTGTTTCATCAGTCGCCGTTTTGCCTCCTGAATGAACCGGGTCCGCTCCTGTTTATTTTTCATGGATATTTCCTCCCCCTTACCAGGATGGCGGGTCATTTCGATGATGGATATCCAGTTCGTGATCGTTTGACGTATACGTACGATCATCCATTGACCGTTCCCGGTAACCGCGTCGTGCCGCTAAAATCGTCATTCCTACAGCAATCACGGCAAATATACCAATCATGATTATCGCCATTCCTCCTTTTAAAAATCCGCTACTTATATCCTATTCGCTTCCATTTACCGGATGTCCTTTAACCAAATTAAGCAGTCATTCCGGACGATTCGTAAAAATAAATTGATGGAATTTTTAGATAATTATATCCATTCTGAACCAAAAAGGCTCTTTAATTGTATATAATGGTAAAATAATCATTTTCACATGAAAAATATGACATACAACTTTTGAGGGAGGAACTGTGATGAGCGATGTACGTAAAAATCCAATCGTCATCCGAATGAATGAACCATCATTTATTGAACCTGTTGTTTCGTTTTTTTCTAGTCAAAGGATGATTGGAGGAACGGCTGATGCTTAAATTCATCTGGAATTCCTGGTGGCGTAACAAGGAGCGGTTCATCCTGCTCCTCGTCGGTGTCCTGATTGTCAGCACCGGACTCAGTTATCTGATTGGGACGACGCAGGCGAACAACGGTACCGTCGTTGATGAACTGCAAAAGCGCTGGGGCTCGTCTTACGACATCGTCGTCCGACCGCCGGACAGCCGCAGTGTAACGGAAGACTTGAAGCTGCTTGAGCCAAACTATATGAGCGGTCTCGACGGCGGCATCACAATGAAACAGTACAAGACGATTCAACAGATAAACGATATTGAAGTCGCGGCTCCGATCGCGATGATCGGGAATTATTATGCGGATGCCCAGATTGGGACATACGATTTTAAAGAACAAGGCATCTATAAAGTCACGATTCAAGATGTTCAGGATACCGGTTTACAAAAAGAACATCAGACGAACTCCTACTTTTTAGGTGCCGGGTGGTCTCCTTCCGAAAGCGATGGCCTGAATCGTGATCTTTCGCCGCAAGAGTTGGGAAAACAACCGCTGATGGAGTTCGGCAGCGCAACGATGCTCGCCGGAATCGATCCAAAAGCAGAAGCCCGGCTCGTCGGTCTCGATCAAGCGACGAAAAAAGCGACACACAGCCGCTATTTCACAAAAGACGATATCGCGACAGACAACGGAGATGATGTATGGAACATCCCGTTGATTTTAAACAGTCACGAATATGTCGATGCGTACCGGAAGTATCGCTATGAAAAAGTCGATGTTCCCTTAGTTAATGATTCGATGACCGAGACCGTCCAAGACATTATGAAAAAAGGCGGGAAATCGTATCTGAAGACGCTTCCGGTGCAACCGGCTAAGGTGTATAAAATCACGACGAGCGAAACCTCGAAAGAGCTCGTCAACGATATTTTAAAAGGAACGGTCCCGTCCAAACCAGCTGGAAGCTTTGACTGGATGTACTTGAAGCCTTCCTCCGTCGAATACCAGGCGCTCGCGAGTCCGTTCGCTACACGATGGCCGTTTGCCTATCAGGTCATACCACAGGAAGTGCCGGAAGATGTTCAATTGGCCAAACGAACGATGTACCGAAAAGCCCGGTCGTTTGGAGATACATCCATCAATTTAAATTCCGTACCAAAGATGAAGTTAAAGTTTATCGGTGTGTTCGACCCACAAAAGCTGAACATTTCGAAGGATCCATTGACGGAGCTGCCGATGGAGACGTACTTCCCGGCGAAAGCCCAATGGGTCATGGACAAAAATGAACGGCCGGTTAATCCGGTCCGCGACGTTAAGCCGACAAATGATCCGTATGACTTCCTGACGAAACCGCCTTCGATGCTGACGACACTCGATGCGGCGTTTAAACTTCGCGGCGATAAAGCCATTTCGGCGATCCGGGTCAACGTCAAAGGGGTCGAAGCGATGAATGCGACGAGCGAAAAAAAACTACAGGCGGTCGCTCAAGAGATTGAAGACAAGACAGGACTGATTACCGATGTGACGCTCGGGTCCTCGCCGCAACTCGCCCTGACCTACCTGCCCGGCTTAAAAAATGAATCCGCTTTAGGATGGGTCCAGCAACCGTGGATCAAACTAGGTTCCTCGATGGCGATTTTTCAAGAAGCGAAAGTCGGCATGAGCGGCGTCATCGCAAGTGTGATTGCGGTCGCGCTCGTTTACGTCTTCAGTTCAAACATCATCTTGCTGTATGCCCGTAAAAAAGAATTTGCGATTTTACTGTCGCTCGGCTGGCGTCCGCGTCAATTGTCAAAGCTGCTATTTTTGGAAGCGACGCTACTCGGTACCTTCGTCGCCCTGATTTCCTGGACGATTCTCGGATCGTTCTGGCTGACGACGGATCATCCGATCGCCCTCGGCCGCATCCTGTTGATCGGACTCGCCGGTCTGTTGATTTACTGGGGCGGTACACTCGTCCCGATGGCGCTCATCCGCCGCATCCAGCCTTTTGAAAGCATGCGGTCCGGTGAAGTCTCAAAAGGCCGCCGGTTCGTCCGGTCGCAATCGATTTTCGGGATGAGTCTTAATCAACTGTTCACGTATTGGCAACGGACGTTACTGTCCATCGTCGCGATTGCCCTGCCGACTAGTCTGTTCATCTTCTTCCTCTTTGTGACGTTCCGACTGAAAGGTGTCTTGTATGCGACCTGGCTCGGCGAGTACGTCGCGCTTGAAGTCGGGACGATGCATTACGTCGCGATGGCGGTCGCCCTCTTGATCGCCATCCTGACGACAACGGAAATCATGTGGCAAAACGTCAATGAGCGGAAACCGCAACTCGCCGTCTTAAAAGCAACCGGTTGGCGCGACAGCTGGATCCGGCTGCTTGTCCTGACGGAAGGCATGTTGACCGGGTTATTCGCCGGTGTCATCGGTCTCTTACTTGCGCTCGCCATGATTGGATACGTCTATAACCAGTTCCCGGTCAATGAGCTGTTGTTCCTCAGTGTGATGCTGTTCATCCCGGTCGTGACCGGAGTGCTCGGTGCGCTGTTGCCGGCACAACGGGCCGTCCGGATTACGCCGAATGCAGCGATCGGCAGTGTCGCCGTCAATACCCAGGCGACGGAACGCCGTTTTAAACTGGCCCTTGGCACGATCGGCGTCGTCTTAGCCGCTGGCGTCTCCAGCCTGTTCCTGTTTGCTGCAAACGAAGACATCACGCAAGCACCAAAACAGACGCAGGATAAATCGTCTGCCGTTCAAACGACCGGTACGAAAATCGCTGATTTAAAACAGACCGAGTCGAAGAAAACAGCGGCTGTTTCTCAGTCGGAAACCGACAAAAAAATCAAGAAGCTGATGAAAAAAGGTATGGTGCAGACGACTCCAGGCGGCGAACGGATCAATAATCAGTTCTTTTATGTCGATCCGCTGATCGAGACACCAAAAGAGCTCGATTTAAAAGAAAAACCCGGCTACCGTTTTGTAACGGTTCCGGCGATTATGCAGGATAATCAGGATTCCTCAATAAAAGGTGCCAAGTCCATCTATCGGCCAAGCACCTATGCGATGACCGCTCCTGACGGAAAGGAATATTTGCCGGTTGATTATGTCAATCATAATGAAAAAGCCTGGAAATTCAGTTATCAGTATTTTCCGCCCGAAAAATCACGCGTCGATCTCGTCTATCAAGTACCGGAAGACGAAAAAGTATTGGTCCTGTATGCATCAGATAGTGCGTTCCCGAGAACGGTCACCGTCAAAATCGAATTGCCTCCGGTAGCAAAGGAGTTGACGAATCAAGAAGAACAAGCGGTCAAACAGATGATGAATAAAGGTGTCGTCAAGACCTATCCCGGTGATCCGCTTCAGAAAAAAGCAGTGTTTCATGTCGATAGCCTGTTGCCGAATCCACCGAAAGAGTTGAAATTAAAACCGCGGAGCGGTTACCAATTGGTCACGTTGCCGTTGATTTTTCAGGATACGTATTACGATTATGACGGAAGTTCCGTGAATTACCGTCCGAATACGTTCACGCTGCAAGCACCGGACGGAACCGAGTATGAACAAATCGATTACGTCAACCGAAATGAAAAAGCGTGGAAAAATGGATTCCAGTATTATCCTCCGTTTCGTTCGCGAGTCGATTTTGTTTATGAAGTGCCAGCCGATCAGCACGTTTTCGTCATGTATGCGTCAAGTGAAGCGTTCCCGAAACCAACAACCGTCAAAGTCGAACTGGACTAAAAAATGCTCTCTTCCGTCATTGGAAGGGAGCATTTTTGATTAGAGCCGGATCAGCACGATGCCGACAATCATCAGCACGAGGCTGACGATTTGAACACCTGTGACTGGCGCTTTCGCTGCGCCAAACAATCCGAACCGGTCAATCAGCAGACTGCCGGTCAACAGACCAATGGTGACGATGACGACAGCAGCACCCGCTCCGACAAGCGGCACGATGACGGCATTCCCGGCGATGAACAAAGCACCGATCAAGCCGCCAATCCAAATCCACCATGGTGTCGGGAGCGACCGATCAAACTGCCACTTCGTCCGGACGATTAGATTGACAAGCAACAACGTTACCGTTCCGACGATAAAGGAAATCAATGCTGCTTTAACGGCGGAATCGAGCACCACTCCGAGATGCCCGTTGATCGCAGCTTGAGCGGCACTCATCATTCCCATGACGACACCCATGATCCGCCAACCGTAGATCGTTGGATCGACCGGCTTCGCTTGTTCTGGATAGCGGCGTTTTGTAAGCCAGTCACCGAGTGCAACGGTACCGACGACACCAAGCAGCACAAATCCAGCGCCGAATAGTCGCGTCGACGACAGTGGTGTGACGGCGGTCGAAAACCAACCGAAGTTGTCAATCAACAGGCCCATTAAGACCTGACCGAAAATCGGCATGATGACGGTCTGGACACCGCCGATTCGCGGAAACAACAGAATGTTTCCAGTCAAGAAAATGACACCGAGCACGCCGCCGATCCAAGTCCAGCCGGGTTCCGACCAGACACCCGGATTCAGACGGAAATTCTGTTCAACGAACAGCGTCAGTACGATCAAAAAAACCGTCCCGATGCTGAACGACAGCAGAGATGCAAGGAACGGCGTGCCGACAATGCCGCGTAAGCGTGTATTGACACTCGTTTGAACGGGAACGAGGATCCCGATGATTAATCCGATGATAATGGCAAGAATAAGAAGCCCTCCTTTTGTACGCGTCGTTCCTATCATATGTCAGAGGCGGACAGGAAAGCGATTTGCCTGCTTATACCGTCAGTTGAACACAAGAAAAAGCATCCGAATGCTATGGATGCTTTTCCAACAAAATGTATTTAGTCAGCGGTATTCTTTGCTCATCGGCTGTTCCGGATCGGCTCGACGGATCCGGTGCTCGATGATGGTTTCGATTCCAATCCCAAGCAGCATGAAACCTGCCACGTAAAGCAGTGACATGTCCGTATCACCTCTCCGTTCTGTAGTGATGATCAGGAGCAGCATGAGTGAAATGATGCCAAAACCCATGATGGACCGGAGTCGAATCAATCGTTTGGCACGTGTCGAGTCTGACAGTCGGCTGATTTCGAAACTTTCACGACTTAACATCACGCCGGAAATCACCAGTGCGCAGAGGAACACCAAAATCGACCAAATGGATTGGTCAAAAAAGTGAGTTGCCGAATAAGCACCGCCGGTAAAAACGACCGACAGAATCCGTCTCGGTTGCATTTGCTTGCGAATGGTTTGTATGGTCTGAATCCGTTCTTGTTTGTTCATTTTCTCACCTCATGACGATAATACGTGTATTGACTATAAGGGTTCCCTCTTTTTGGAAAAATTATACCAATCCTTTGCCCCCATGTGGCTGATCTTCAAGCACCCGTTCGACATGTAACAGAATCGGTCGCGCCTGTTCAATCAACTGTCTCGTCGCCGGCAGTTGCAATGACGCTGTATGTGCCGCTTGGTCCGTCCAAATCTCCCGGACTATTACGGTATCGGATTCTTCAGTCGTGCTGACGACATACTGCTTACAATCCGAGACATCCTGTAAGGAAGTTGCTGCTTCTAACAATAAGTCCACCAATCGTTGTCCCTCACCTGCTTGCGTCGTAAACTTTGTCCATAATCCGTAAAACATCTTCATTTCCCCTTTCATGACATGGTGATTGCTTGTTTAAGTAAAGAATTCTGGGAACACTTGGTTAAAACGGACGTATATGAAGTCATAGCTTACATAAGAAAAAGGAGGATTCTCTCTTGAAGAACCGTCTGATGTTAACAACTGGTTTGTATCTGCTCGTCATGATGATGACGATTTACGCCATTTTTTTTGAACAATCCGATTCTACTTTCTTACTGATCGTCCAACTTGGACTGTTGATCCACTTCTACTTTCAGTACCGGATGTCATTCCTAGTACCTGATCAGGATGTTCCAACTGCATCATTTCGATTAAATGTCCTTCGAACCGGACTTATTGTAGCAGCCGTCGTCTCGTACATAATGCTTGACTCAGTGCCGCTCCTGCTCGCGACGGCTGTCGCTTTGGCGCTGGCTATCCCGACACTTGTCTCCTACATCAGGTTACGAACACAGGAAAACTGATTCATTCCCGTTCCGGCAACGAGCGTGTCCGGCCGACGAAGACGACCTGCTGCTTCGCCAGTCGAAAGACCTGATATTCACCACGCGGATCGGTGTTCAGCTGGACGGCAACCTGATGCCGGGCTTCTTTTGAAGAAGCTGTCTTGTCATAGGCAGACCGGACCGCAATGATTGTTTCTTTGCCATATTGCTCGGCGACGTGTGTCGTCACCCGAGCCCGTACGATTTGTTCAAACGTCTCATCCTGTTCCTGCTCAAGAAAAAACCAACCGATGCCGCCGATCATTCCTAATAAGAGTAGTGCCAGTACCGTCTTTCGCATTTCGAACGCCCCGTTTCCGTTTTGTTCTCTTTAGACAGAATTCGCTGTTCATTCCCCTCCTCCTGCTTATTGAAGAAAAGCAGGAGGAGAAAGGAGGTCTTCATTTGTCTTCTCGCACTTTTCCTTTAGTGTTTCGCTTGTTATTGGCGGGATTGATTCTCGTCAATCTGCTGAACACCACCCTCCTTGATCTGCCGCGATTGACGCTCGTAACAAATATTCTACTTGTGCTGGTTGCATTCTTCTTTTTCGTCCGCTTGCTGAAAACTTCTCAGAATAAAAAAAATCCGTGAATCCATTCCTCTTTCAGGAATCGGGTTCACGGTTTTTTGTAATCATTGATTCAATTCTTCGACTAGATTCTCCTGGTTCCGTCTTGTCGTGAACCAGATCAGTCCAAACACCAACACGACAAGTCCGACAACCGTCATGTTGATACTCGTCAAGTCCAGTGCGATGTTTCCGCCATCGACGCGTGAAATCAAGAAGGTGGTGCCAATCCCGGTGACGAGTCCGAATCCGATGCCGCTACCGATGAAAATCAGCATTTGAATCAAAATCAAACGTCGGAGCGACGACCGGGTCAAGACCAACGTGCGCAACAATGCATACTCGCGTCGTTTCGTCGCCAAATAATTCAATAACGAATTGGCGAGACCAAACCAGACGGATACACTCATGACAGCCAGCGCGACGATGAAGACGATCCATCGTTCTTGCAGTTGCTGATTCGCCAGGTTGACGGACGTCTCATACCGGTTCAACTGGAGCGTCGGATAACGTGTCGTCAGTTCCTGCAACACGGTCTGTGTCTGCTTCGTGTCGGCTGCATCGATATACAGTGCACCAAGCCGGTCTTCAGAAGTACGGATCGACGACCGCCAGTCGAACCAGGCGTCCGTTGGTAAGTCCGGGTCAATCTGTCCGACTTCAAATTGACCAATCGAGACGGTCCCCATTTCTCCGTCGATAAAACGCCCCACCTCAAGACGGTCACCAACTTCCAATTCATTCGCTTGCGCAAATGCTTTAGAGACGATGAATTGATCGTTTTCTAAAGAGCGAACGGGTTTACCAATTGCGTCAAGTTTTTCAAGGTCTGTCAATGCGTAATTAAAAGTAATGGTGTGATCTGATTTGATGATTTCAAGTCCACTTACCGGAGAAACGAACGTACTTTTTGCTTCCGGCAGCTCCTCTTCAATCGTCTGTGTCAGTTCAAGTGGATCAGCTTTTGTCCCTTCAATCAAGCGGCTTTTCAGGACCAGTTCCGTCGGATATTGTGTCTTCAGATAGGTCAGCTCATTTTGTTTAATTGTTTCAAGGAAGGTCGAACCGAGGACAACAACAACCAGCAGGATTTGGACGATCAACATCAGCAACGCGTTTTTCCGTATTTGCGGCAAGACACTCCGAACAGCCACAAACGTCGTCGGTCCAGCCACTTTTTGAAGCAACGGTTCAATTCGGACCAACAGCCACTTCAGCAACAAGGGCGTTGCGCTGTACATCATCAGAAGAAAACTGATAGTCGACACGAGATACCCACCGGCTCGGTGATTGTCTGTTTGCGCGAGAATCGTCGCATATAACAGCGCCCCTGCTGTGAGTGAGACGAAAAATTTAACGAAACGTCCACTGAGCTGCGACGCTTTAGGTCTATCATGATTTTGACGCATGACATGGAGCGGCAGAATCCGCCGGTTGCGGTAAGCAGCAGCACTCAGCAATAAAAGAATCAACAGGCTACTGCCGATTGTAACGAGAAAGGCCAGTTGCCCATCAAACGGAATGACCGCTCCCTTCAATGCAAACAGTTCCCGCAACTGCTCCTGCAACGCTCCATAAAATAATCCGCTTAATAAGAAAGCCATCAGTGCTCCGGCGCAGACAATCAGACCCGACTGGATCATGAAGATCTGAAACAATTGCCGCGTCGTCGCCCCAAGCGTCCTCAGGATCGCGAACTGATAGCGGTGTTTGCGGAGAAAAACATCAAAATTCGTCATCAGGATAAACGCGGAGACGATTAAAATCAGTCCGGCAATGATGCCGACATAGACCTGCATGGCCGAGACACCGTTGACGTTCGAAGTTTCGGTTTCGGCAAGTTCGACGCGCAGTCCAGATATGGCTTGTGTCAGTCGATCCGCATAGGCAACGACATCCGAATCCTTTTTCAACTGAACCAAGACATACGTCGCAAGACCTTCTTGCCCGACGGTTGCATTTAATTCTTTGACATCCGCATACGACATCACTAGCGTATCCGGTGCTGCTCCGCTCGCTGATGCGTCCGGCTGGATTTCAATCACGCGGTACTTGTTACCTGCAATCGTGAGTGTCTGTCCTACTTTGACGTCATAGGCTTTGGCTAATCCCGCATTCGGAATGACCTCGCCCCGCCCCACTGATTGCTTAAAATGATAGCGGCTTTTGGCGAGCGTATCGTTTTTTGTCCCAATCGTATAAACATCCGCCGTCGTTTGTCCGGTGACCGTCAAATTCGTAATCAAAATCGGTGAAATCTGCCGGGTCTGTTGATCTCCTGTCAACCTGTCCAAAAAGGATTGATCGATGATTTTGGTTTGTCCACTTTGATAGCCGACCGACAAGTCCATCTTGCCGAAGAGCCGCTCGATATCAGCTTGAACCGAAGCCTGGCTTTGCGAAACAAACAAGACCATCGACAGGACAAGTAAAATCGAAATCATCACGCTACCGATTGAGGTCAGAAGAATCATCGGACTTTTCCGGTATAATCTCAGTGCTAATCGGAACAAATGCTGTTTCTCCTGCTTCATACCGACCTCACGTAACGCTCGAACGTCTCCATGATTGGTCCAAGTTCTCCGGTCGACAGCTGATCGGCTACGATACGTCCGTCGTGGAAGTACAATACCCGGTCAGCGTAAGACGCGACCTGCGCATCATGCGTGACGAGCAGGATGCTGGTCTGTTGTTCTTTGTTCAGCGCCTTTAGCAGCGTCATGATTTCCGTCGACGTCCTGTAATCAAGATTCCCGGTCGGTTCGTCTGCTAAAATAATTGGCGGCTCTGCAATCAACGCTCGGGCAATTGCCACGCGTTGCTGTTGTCCGCCAGACAACTCGGTCGGCCGGTGTTTCGCCCACCGTGACAGACCGACGTGTTCGAGCAGATCGTTCACGCGCCGGCGAATTGTTGCGGTGTCCGCTCCTTTTAACATCAACGGCAACGCGACATTCTCCGAAACCGTCAAATCGTCGAGCAGATGGAACGATTGAAAAATGAAGCCGATGTTTTGTTGCCGATATAACGTCGCCGCCGGTTCCGTGAAGATTTCACGTTGCGCTTCATCCCGCAACCGCAACGTACCGCTTGTCGGCTGATCGAGAGCACCGAGAATGTTCAGCAGGGTACTTTTTCCGGAGCCGCTCGTCCCCATGATGGCAATGAATTCCCCTTCCTGCATCGAAAACGAAACATCGTCCAGTGCATGAATCGTCTCCGTTCCCCGTTGGTACGTCTTTGTCATGTGTTGAATTTGCAATAATGATGTTGTCATTTCATTCTCCTTTTTATGTATATTACATTCATATAATACCATTAAAAGGATATTCAACCTTTACGAAATTTGAATGGATGTTTAACGAGTATATTATAAGTAAATTAGTTTTGAACCTAAACCGACGTGGAATATCTAACCATATGTAGTATGACCTGCCTCTGACATTGATTTTGTACTTCTATTTCCTTCCTAATCCCACATTGACCTTGCACCTCTCACTTTATGAGGAGGAATTGAATATGGATGCAGATCGAACACAGACGATGCAGACGACGAACGTCCGATTAATACTCGGAGCCTTTTTGTTGATCTCCGGATTTTATGCTCTCACCTCTTTCAGCTGGGCCTGGTGGGGATTGTTCATCGGAGGTGGGCTAGCGTGGCTGATTGCTTTTCAAACCGATAGTAAAATTGCCTTCTCCCGTCCACGGAAACTTTGGCTGATTCCTGTCGGCGCCATCGTCTATCTTGTCACCGCCACGCTGACCGGATTACTTGCAAAAGGAATCGGCTTTGATTGGGCCGCCAATCCGGGAGCCGGGCACCTGAATCAATTGATCTTCATGTTACCGTTCATGCTGATGGGGGAAGAATTGCTCGGAATCGGCATTTTGGAAGGTTTGCGGAGTAAAGGACTATCCTTCTTACTCAGTTCGCTGATCAGTGCACTCATTTTTGGCTTGATGCATGTCTTTTCCTATTGGGACGGTTCAGTCTTCTCGACAGTCGCCCACGTGCTTTTACTTCAAGGTGTCGCCCGTTTAATCTTCAATTACGTCTATTTGAAGATGGGACGCAGTATCTGGGGTTCTTGGCTGACCCATCTTCTGATCGATCTCATCGCGCTCGCCCGTTGAGACCACTTCACCACTCGCTCAAGTCGCATGGAATGTCTTATTTTTTTATACGACAAAGGGTGCCGGATTTGATTCCGACACCCCTTTTTGTATGCCCAGACAAATAGGACACATTTACTTATCTGCCTTGCGGTAAGTCAAACCGATGAACTGTGACTTCTGATTAAAAAGTTTCCGATAAGACATGTAACCGACGAGTACGGCGGACGTTGCTGCCGTCGTAAGCAAGAGGAATAAGATCAGCAGTTGATACAGAACGGCTTCCATCGGGTCGGCCCCGCCAATGATCAGACCGCTCATCATGCCCGGCAGTTGGACGAGGCCCATCGTCTTTTGCGCTTCAATCGTCGGAATCATACTCGTCCGGACGGCACTCTTGAGGCTTGTATCGATGGCTGTTTTCGTATCACCGCCGAGCGATAAGATCAGTTCAATGACTTCGTCGCTCCGTTCGACCTCGTCCTTGAACTTATTGAGAAATAACAGCGACAGAATCATACAGTTCCCGATGACCATCCCGCTGATCGGGATGACTTGCTGGGCTTCAAACGGAATGATGTTCAATCCAAGCATCAGTCCCATCGTCAGGACTTCGACCGAAATCAGCGTCGCGAGAACAATCCACTGGATCCCCGGGATGCCGTCGCCCTTGCGGATGACGTTCAGCGTCGCGGCACCAATCATCAACAGAATCATCAACAGGATGTAAATCGGACTGTCGCTCTCAAAAACGAATGTCAGGATATACCCGATGATCAGCAGTTGAATGATCGAGCGGACGGTCGCAATTAAGATATCTTTTTCAAGCCCAAGTTTCAGCGTAAAGGCGAGAATCAGTGGTATCGCGATGAAAATCAGGGAAGTTGCCAGTTGGACGTAACTCATGACAATTCCCCCTTTAGGAACGCCTGAATGTCCGAACGTGCTCCGTCCGGCTCAAGCAACGAAACGTCCCCCTGCTCAAGCAATTGACCGTCTTTTAAGAACCAGACCTCTTCACTGACCCGGCGTGCCTGATCAAGATCATGCGTGATCCAGATGACGGTCACCTGAAGCTCGCGTTGCAGGCGCTGAATCAGCTGTTCGATTTCCTTGACCATCCGAAAATCAAGACTGGCCGTGATTTCGTCGAGCAACAAGACATCCGGTCGATTGACGAGCGTCCGGGCAATCGCAAGCCGGCTCCGTTCACCGCCTGACAACTCTTTGACCGGCTGCTTTAAGTCGACATGGAGGTCGACTTGTTCCAGCAGTCGCTTTGCTTCGTCCGGTGCCAAGGTCTCGTGGAAAATCGTTTTCGGCAAACTGAGATTATCCAGGACGGACCCCGGCAACATCGGCGCACTTTGAAACGCCATCCCGATTTGTTTCCGCAGTTCGACAAGGTTCATCTGTTCTAAGTCCTCGCCGCGGTAACGAATCCGTCCGCTGTCCGGAGAAATCAGTCCGTTGATTTGTTTTAAGCACGTCGATTTGCCGGCACCGCTTGGTCCGACGAGCGTCGTGATTTTTCCTTCCGTAAACGCACCCGAGATGCCACGGAGTATGTGTTTGTACTGCACGTCTTCAAAGGTAATGATCGACACGTCTGCTTCACCTGACTTTCTGGTTTCTGTTGATAGCTATGAAACAGGTATACCCGAAAATCACAAAAACATACAACGCATCAATGCGCTGTATGTTCAAAAAACCGTCTATTTTGCTTCTTTCGGATTAATCAGCGGTCGCACTTCCATCCGCCAGCCGTACTTCTGTGCTTCCGGTAACTGGGTCGTCGGATGAAGCAACGCCAAGTCGACCGCCTGTTCCAAATCATCCGCTTCAAACACGATCAGACTGCCGATCTGTTCCGTTTTGTCCGGGTCCGGTCCGTCCTGATGCTGAATCTGACCGTCGAGAAGCCGGGCCCGTTTCGTTTCGGCTCCCGGATGCCATTCATACAAAACGTTGAGTTTCGTAAAAAAGGTCTCGAGCGGTGGATTACACCGTTCCATGACGGCATCGAGCTCTTGTTGCGAGGACTGATTCATCTTTTCTGCATCGTAATAACCGATGAATAGAAATAACATCTGATCCCTCCTAGTTCCAAGGCCTCCTGAAGACGCCGTTCATTATTTAAATACCCTGTTTTTAATGGATGTAATACAAAACACCTTGTCTCCTTCGAGGAAACAAGGTGCCGCTTATTTATTAGCAATCTTCCGCAACAGATACAACGCGTACACCATTGACGGGATGGCCATGACGAGGACTGCTATGCGCAGCAAACCAAAGATAAAATTCAAGTCTGTATAATCCATTCATACTTCCTTCTTTCTTAATTTAACGATTTCGCGACGACTTGGCGCATCTTTTCAAAGCCAAGCCGTTCGTAAAAGACATCAACCCCGTCATTGCTCATCCAGTAGTCGAGATCGATTTTATGTATGCCCTGCTCTAGTGCCCTGCGCTCGACTTCAAGCAACAACTGACGGCCAAACCCTTGCTGCTGTTTGTCATCGACGATACAGAGATGATGGACGCGGGCTTTCGAATTGGCAAACTGAAAGGCACTTTCCGGACGGCGCAGGTATTCGATCCAGACGTAGCCGATCGCTTTCCCGTCGAGTTCGGCAATCAAAAACTGATGGGTGCCGGATCCGACGATTTTTGAAAAAAACGCCCGGACCGTCGCAAAGTCGTACGGTTTAAAGAAATCCGGCTGCTGCGCGACGTGCGGCTCATGGACGTAGCGATTCAGCCTAGCTAGTGTATCCAGGTCCGTTGTCTCGACAATCTGCATGTGTATCCCTCCGCTCAGTGTGTAATTTGTCCATTAAAGACGTACGGAACCGTCTGCTGCGTCGTCAAAATCTGTTCATATTCTTTCGACAAGTTCATGAACTGAACGGCGTCGGCAATCGTCACCCACGAAATCTCTTCGATTTCATCCGGGAAAATCGTACCGAGTTCACCCCCGCGAATTTCCGACTGGAAAAAGAAGAACAGACAATGTTCCTCGACTTGCGGGAAAAATGCTTCGCTGACGTGTAACAGTTCCCCGACCGCGACGTCATAACCGGTCTCTTCCTTCGCTTCCCGGACGGCTGCTTCCGGCAACGTCTCCCCCGCTTCTACCGTCCCCCCCGGTAACGTGTAGTACGAATACGACGGTCCGATGTTTTTGACCATCAGGACCTGGTCCCGTGTCTCGTTTAATAAGACGTTATAGACGATATTTTTTTGACGTGTCATGCTCATTCCCCCTCAAATCGGTAGATGGTATTTTTTAACTTATTTACTATAGCATATTCCTTTTTTCATGAGATAGTTGATTTTTTTAATCATTTCAGACACGAGCAGAGTCTTTTGACGTTTGAAAAGGAAAATGAATTCCAATTTAAAATGATTGTGGTAAAATTATTCCATCTTCAGTTTGAGGATCGATATTGGTGCTCGAGAAAAAATGAAACGAGGTCCGCCTGAATGAATATCCGGTTAGAACAAGCAACAGACCTGGACGCCCAAGCTATTTTCGATTTACAAGTCGCCGCCTTTTTACCGCTGCTCGAAACGTACCAGGATTACGCGACGAACCCTGCCAATGAAACGATTGACCGGGTCTATCAACGGATCAACTATCCGAACGGACGGTTTTTTAAGATTATCGCTGAGGACCGTCTCGTCGGTGCAATCTGTATTCTGTGGAAAGAAGACATCCACTTTCGAATCAGTCCAATCTTCCTCGCGCCAAACGCACAGGGAAACGGATTTGCGCAACAAGCGATGCGGCTCGCAGAAGCCCGATATCCGCAGGCCGAGACATGGGAACTGTCCAGTCTGCTCGAAGAGACGAAGACATGTCAGTTGTATGAAAAGATGGGATACGTCGAAACTTGTGTCCGTAAACCGCTGAACGACAACGCGACACTGATCCATTATCAAAAAATCATGGCATGAAAAGGGAGCGTGAGGATGTCGATTAAAAAAACAATGTCTACTGCTATCTTTCGCTTTACTCGTTCCATTGTCACCGGACGCGATTGCTGAGACAAAGGGATCGATAGAGGAGAATGCTATGATACTCCTCTTGAAAAGTGAGTGAAGAAGTCATTCCACTCTTAATCAAACGGTTGACAGCCCAACGCGTTAAGATTTACGAAGTTAAAATCGAGGTCACCTCGTTAGAAGATGTCTTCATGGCAGTTTAAATGTAGCCCCCGCTTCTGTTTATACAGGAGTGGGGGTTGTCGTTTATTGGACACTGTTTTTGTACCGGTACTCCTTAACGATGTCCTGCGTCTTCGCATTCGTCCAGTCCTTGATCGATTGGTCCGGGTAACGTTTGAGATAGTCCTGCATGAAGTCTTTCCCGAGTGTATAACTGCTCCAGCGAGGAATGTTCTTGTCATTATTGCCTTCCGTTAAATCGGTAGATGTAGCAAGATTTGTTTTGATTTGATATAGTACGTTTTGTTTTGTTCTTGAATCCATCTCCGTTTGCCAGACCGGTTTAAAATCATTAACAATTTGCGTCGCAAAAACATCCGCTTTTCCTTCCATGATGACATAACCCATGATGTCAGAGGGGTGTAACGCACTATTCTCGTACACAACAGCATGATGATATTCATGAGCCGTCGCAAAAGCGAGGGCTTTTTCATCAAACTTCGAATCGAGATATAACACAACAACATCCTCAGAAAAAGTAACGGCGGTCAATCCACCCATCGGTTCAATGAAACTCGTAACGTCAGAATCAACCGGCACGATGAAGATCGTTTTATCCCCTCCTGGTAACTTCATGCTAGAGGCAAGAAGCTGTCTTTTGACGACTTCTTTGATCCGCAAATCATTTTTCACCAGTTCCGCTGTCCGAACCTCCAGTTCTGACGGATAATTTGTTGACCGAAGATAGTTTTTTTCAAATAATATACCGGTGTGTAACCGGTCACCTTTCACTATTTTCTTTACTGCATCAGTGACCGTTTGATCAAATACTTCCTGATTTTTCGTTTGATCCTGTGTATCTCCTGCTTTTTGAAGGTATTGCAGATATTCCGTATACAAAGGAACAATCTTGATTGTAGATCCTTGTTTTGTTTGAATCACTTCTTGTTTGATTTCGACTGGTTTTTTCTTGGCTTCCGGTGTCTGGTCGGTTTGGCATGCAGAAAGGGTCAGACAGCCTGTCACAATCAATATGAATCTTAAGCGTTTCATGCATTCACTCCTAAAAATCAATGATTTTGAGTACGTTGCAACCTCTCGACTTCTTCCTGAACAAAACAAACGAGTGCTTCCATCTCGTGTTCAGAGACATCAAACGACACTCCCGCCAACGCGTAGACTTCTTTGACTGAGTGTGTTCGGGTCGCACGGAGCGCTGTTTTAAAAGCTTCGATTGTTTGTTGCGGTTGCTCTTTATATTTCCGGTACATCTGTAAGGCCGCAATTTGCGCCATCGCGTACTCGATGTAATAAAAAGGTGTCTCAAACAAATGAATGATGCTCAGCCACTCCTCTCCTTTCCACCTCGAAAGTGTACTCCAGTCGATGGCGTTGGAGTCAAACCGGTCGCGCAGGGAGGCAAACCGTTCATTTCGTTCTTCAACGGTATGTACTGGATTTCGATACAACCATTCCTGAAACTGATCGACGATGATGGTTTGAGGTAAAAACTCGATGACCAGCCTGAATTGCTCGAGTTTTGCCTTCCGGACATGTGCTGCATCTTCAATCGCCAGATGCCAAAAATCCATGGAAAGAAGTTCGAATGTCATCGCTGCGAACTCCGCTACTTCCATCGGGATCTGCTGAAAGTTGTCCGGCGCATCTTTCATTAAATCATGATGGACCGCATGTCCCAGTTCATGAATGAGAATGACCACATCATCAAATGTTTGTGTTCGATTCATGAAAAGAAAGGACGTTTCAGACTCCGGGAGGAATTCACAAAAACCGCCACCCGCTTTGTTGGCTCTTCCTTCAAGATCTAGATGCTTTTGAGATTTAAGTTCTTCCAACACTTTATGAAAAGATGGATCCAGATTACTTAAAATTGTTCCGACCGTCTCCAACAGACTTTCAACAGATGTACTTGCCGTCTCTTGGACGTCCGAATACGGAGAGATCCGTACATCCCACGGGCGAAGTTGTTGTTTCCCCAAAAATCTGGTTTGTTCCTCTTGAAATACTTCTTTCAGCGGCACGATATGCTTTTGGACAGCCAATGCCAGTTGCAGACATTCTTTCGAGGTATAATCAATCCTCCCCAATTCCATGAAGGCATATGCCACATAGTGTTCAAGTTCCAGATTTTTGGCTTTCTCGTGGCGTAATCGAATCAGCTCTGAAAAAATACTTTGAAGTGATTCGGCGTGATGTTGATAGGAAAGATGAATCGCCCGGTAGGCAGTCTCGCGTACGTCTTCATCGGATTCAAAAAGTAACGCTGTTAAGTCATGGATCAAGACAGCTTCTTCATCCATGGATTGCAGACTCCCGATTAATTGGATGTATCGATTAATTTGTTCATCCTCTTGTTGACGGATCAAGATGTTTTTGTCTGAAAACGATGTTTGTTGGTATATTAAAATGGTTTGCATTCGTGTAGTTTCAATTGCTTCGCCGTGCTTCTCGAGACAGATATCGTACAGTCTTTTTTTACAAACTGCCAAGAGCGGTTTGATGTCACACTGCACTTCTTTCAGCCGGTCTTCGTATTGTTGATTTGATGTATCCCTTTGAAAATCAATCGATGCCCAAATGACCATTTCATCATACTTATGAATAAACGCTCGACTCTGTTCTATGAATCGAGGAAACGTGTCCGCACTCTTCATTAACTCATTAAAATCATTTTCTAGTTTGCGCTTTACGGTCTTCATCTGTTTCCCCCCTCATCGTATATACTCTCTACTGAACAACCCAAGCGGATAAACCAAAATTTGTTAAAATCATCATTATTCTATATATGACTATACGATTATTTGATGTCTTTTTCTAGTTCGTGAAAATCTGTCTCTGTCTTTTCCTGACAAGTTTTTTTCTGGAATGACTAGTTTCATTATCTTTTTGACTATTATCGTTGTCATTAAGACAAGTATCGTTTACAATTCAAGTGAGGTGAAGGAAATGAAATCAAAAGTAAAGGAACTACGGGCACGCCATGGATGGAATCAGACAGAACTGGCAAAACGCGCCAATATTTCACGCCAGACAGTCAGTTTGATTGAGCGGGGGGAGTTCATGCCGTCGCTTCTGATTGCCACTAAAATTGCCCGGGTCTTCGAAACGACAATCGAGGATATCTTTCAATTCGACGAGGAGGAGTTACTGTGAACAAAAATCTACAGTTCATTTTACAGATGCTTGTTGGCGGCGCTATTGGATTTTTCTTGATGTACTGGATGTTGAGCAGTCCGCTTGAGGGAATCGCCTTTTCAGAGTACAGCGTGTGGGTCAATGGCTTTTTGCTTGTTGTCCTGATCGGTTTACTACTGTTTTCGCTGATTCGTTATCGGCAAATTCAACGCCTTCTTAACCAACCGTTGACGGGAGACACGGAAGACGCGGCTGATCACCAGATGTATCGCTGGTTCAGCGATGGCACACTGAGTTTAAACTTATTGCTTCCGCTGAGTCTTGTATTGGTCAGTGTGAATTTAGTACTCGATCAACAGCTTTCATTGGTCGTGACTGGTTTCATCGTAATGGGTGTCGGACTGATTGGTTCGATCCGGTTTCAGACGCTGGTCCAGCACATGTATCCGGAACGGAAGCTTCCGGATATCAGTGAAACGGATTATGCCATGAAGCTCCTCGCGGCATCGGATGACGGAGAAAAACACGTCATGCTCGAAGGACTGTACAAAACACATTCTCTTGTTAATATGATGCTGATCGTTGGAATCATCTTGCTGCTCTTCTACTCGCTGTCGACATCGAGCTCTCAGCTATTCAGCATTTTCGTCATTACATCCATCTTGATGGTCAGTAACGCAAAATATTATCTGGCGATTCGTAATCGTTAAGAACAGGGGGAATCAGCATGCTTCGAAGCATTATTGCCGGTGTGTTCACCTCCGTTTTGATTACCGGTGTTTTAACCTGCTGGTCCTATACACCCGTGTCGGAACGAGCCAGTGACACGATGTACACATCAGCGAGTGGCATCTTCATTCTGTATTTGATTTATGCCCTGCCGATCATTTTAATTTCCGGTTTTTTGACGGATCTATTAATCCGAAACAAGTTAAAACATCTATCCACCCGGATCCGGTTTTTCTTATTAGCTATTTTGTATGGTCTGTCCGGCGTGTTGATTGGAATGCTTTTGATTCTGACACTCACGAAAGATGATTTCGATATCCCGGTTTCCCTTTCGATTGCCGGAGGTTCTGCCGTGCTTTACTACCTGATCTCTCGTCTGCTCGAACGGGCTTTCTGGCGAGTTCATAAAAAGGAGACTTCCGTATGTTGAACAAAATGTTGAACAAATTTTTCGCGGCCGCTCTGACCGCAATCGCCACTTCCGGTCTGTTGACGTTGGTTTTATCCGTTTATGCATTTTTCGAAGAATCAGATGAAGATGTCTTTAGCGAGGTTTTCGATTATTTCCTCATTTACACGTTCTATTCGTTTCCCGTCATTTTCATTTCAGGAATCCTCGTCGACTGGCTGAAGAAACGATTTGTTTCATTCTTCCCTAAGCGCCGGAAGACAGTCCCTTTTTTGTATGGTATATCAGGCAGTACAATCGCCCTGGTTATTGTTTTACTAAATCATAACGGAGCCGTTCGGTTCAGTGAACTGTTGTTCTTGCTGCCTTTCCTGATGCTTTGCGGCGCATCAGCGATTCTGTATTTTTGGATTTCGCATAGGATTCTCAAAAAATCGTATAATAATCCTAAAAAATGACTCGCGGTTAAAACTACCGGAGTCATTTTTGACGTCAGTCGAGCATCGTCCGTTTGAACTGAATGAGCATCATTCGTTGACCATTCAGTTCGACTTCTACTGCTTTGCTTTCTTGTTGGAATCCGTTACCTATCAGGATTTTTTGCGAAGCGATGTTTCCGTCCGTCGTTTTCGCTTGAATTTCCTTAATATCAAGTTTCCGACATTGTCCAATCAACAACCGGACGGCCTCTTTGGCAATCCCCTTACCCGTATGATTCTGTCCGACTCGGTACCCAAGTTCTGCCCGTTTCGTAGTTACATCCCGATCGACGAGATTGATACGACCGATAATTTCTCCGCCTTCATCTGTGATCAGGTAAAAGAACGAAGTGCCATCTCGCTGTTCCTGCAAAAGCGACGCATGGCGTTGCTTAAAAGTCTCAGGCATATAATAGTCATCTCCGCGTGACGGAATCAATTGTTCAAAATATGTGCGGTTCTTGAGTTCAAATGTATATAACTCTTCTGCGTCCAGTGCCGTACAGGCCTTCAACTGAATTTTCATATCACCCCTCCTAACCCCCTAATTATTCCTTTCAAATTCCATATATTATCATTATAATCATATAAGATACAGTTTATCACCGATTCATCACTACAGGTCAAGTTAGGAAACAGCATGTTCATCAAACGAAATCATCATAATTTAGCTATCCATAATGTCCGTGTCTTTTATTTCATCACTTTATTCGGCACGATCAATCTCCTCGATCCGGTCATCACCTTGTTTTATTTTCATCGCGGTTTGTCGGCATCTGACATTCTGATCATCCTCTTCATGTATTGTGCCGCGACGTTAGTATCGGAAATCCCGACCGGTGCCTTTGCCGACCGCTTCGGACCAAAAGCGTCGTTTTTAACCGGCAGCCTGATCAGTATTTTCTCAACCAGTCTGTTGCTGGTCGCAGACAATCTCTGGTGGTTTTCGATTCAGGGACTGCTGTGGGGATTATCCACGTCCTTCTTTTCCGGTTCAGACGATGCCTTAATTTACGAATCATTAAAGGAAAGCGGTCAGGAAAAGACGATGAGTCAGGTCATGGCGAAGATTTCGTCCGTCATGTTCTCCGTCACGATTTTTACCAGCCTGATCGGCGCCTATCTCGTCCGCGATTTAGCGGAAAGTCAGTTCCAATTTCTGATCCTCATCGGAATTCTCTTCAAAATCATCGAATTCTTGTTGATTTTCAGTCTGATCAATCCTAAATCGTTTGATCAGTTCCGGGACAACCCGTATACCCATGTTAAAAACGGTTGGCAGATCATCTGCCGATCACCGGATCTGATTAAAGTTTTTCTCAACTTTACGATAGTATTGATTCCATCTGTCGTCATTTTCGGAAAGTTTGAGCAACCGTATGTGACGGGAGCCGGACTTCCCGTTGCGTGGCTCGGTGTTTTGTACGCAAGCGCCGCTCTATTCAGCATGCTGATCACCCGACATCTCGCGTGGCTGTTGCTCCGGTTTAAACGGACGACGTTGATGCAACTATCGGGCGTCGTCACACTGCTTGCGGTTACGTCAGCCAGTTTCCTGTTTGACAGCTTATGGATTGCCTTAGTACTCTTTTTTGTCCTGCGGATGATCCGATCAATCCGACAACCACTTTATTCCGGCATTATTAACGAACATATCCCGTCCGGCAGCCGGGCGACGACACTCTCACTGCTCAATCTCGTCGATTCCGCGTTCGACTTAATCATTCTCGGAACGATGTCATTTGTCGCGACCCTTGGATTACCGGCCATCTTTATCGGTTGTGCTCTGATTATCGGAGTCGGTCTGTTGTTTCCGGTGCGGGAAGCGAAGCATGTACAGGAGCAAGAAGGGAGACACATTGTATGATTTACCGGAAAATAATTGCGGCTTCCATCTCTGGCCCTATCTTCGCTATTTTGTTCGGTCTGTTTGTTCCGGGTCCGACGAGCGCTCCTGACAACTCAATTTGGCAGTATCTATCAAGTGTTTTAATCAGCATTCCAGCCTACCTGATGTACAGTTTTCCATTCATCCTGATTTACGGCGGGATGACGTCACTGCTCAGTGATATGATCAGCCGACGGATCACTAAACATCAAAAAGCCGAATTCGCTGTATCGGGTGTATTGCATCTGGCATTCGGAGCCGGGTTTTTCCTGATATTTAATCCTTACGCCGGTATCCTCAGCTTAGCTGCAGCACTCCTGTTTTTCGTGACGGATCGTTACTTACAGAACAAACGGGCTTCGTACCGGCTGACGCAAGCCTTGATGAGTCTAGAAATTCCGATTGGTGTCTGGATTTTGTTCATGGGAATCGTTTACCTTCAAAGTTTGATAACTGGAAACTGAACAAGAGCGGACGACCTGACACTCCAGGTCGTCCGCTCTTTTGTTAAAAGTACGTATTAAATCCGATTTCATCTTCCCGCAGAAAACCTTTTTCATTGATGTATTCCGTGGTCAGATTTCCGTGCCGGAGCAGTTTCTGTTTCTTTATAGCTGTTGCCAGCCGGTTCAGATTCTTTTCTTCAGTCGGTAACCGGTCCCGTTGCAGTGTAATCGTAATGAATGGCGGAATTTTGGCTTTCTGATATTCGCTTGACGATGATGGATCCAGCTTCAATTGTTGGACAGCGTCCGGATAATAGACGGCCCTGTACGCCGTCCCTGGACCGAAGATGTTTTCGACAAGCGGACGAATCTGTTCCGTCAGTTTTTGCGACCACTGTTCAGACAAATAGGTATCCGTGACCTGCTTTGTCTGCTGATCGATGTAGACGAAAAATTCCGTATCAGTTTTTGGATCCTGTAATTGTACGGCATAATCAAAATCAGAGTATTTTCCCGCAGCATCATAAAAGGCGCCTTCCAGCTCTGCCTGTTTGAAATGCTTTGCGATATACGATTTTGTCTCGCGCACGACACGGTCGGCTTCCGGTTCGTCCGGTTCCATCGACTGAACATACAGGAAAACCACCAGACCGGACATCACGACCATGACGCCGAAAAGGATCAGTACTTTTTTAGCAAAAGCATTCATGACACCCCTCCTTTTCCTTAATATTACCATCCATTTTGTCAAATTGACTAAATTCATCCATATTTCACTTTCGCATTTCGTTTCCTATCCCTACAATGAACATAACCAATTAATTTCTGAATCCTACCAATGAAAGTGTGGTGGAAACATGCGCCGAACCATTTGGCTGATGTTGTTGAGTCTATTTATAGTAGGAATTTTTTCCGGTTGTTCCGATCAGGCATACGTGATCGAAGAACTGAACGGCAACCAGCTTTCGCTCGGTCCGGACGAGCAAAATCCGGAGGAACAGTATGCCTTGACCGAAGTCACACTGGACAGCGAGACAAAAATTGACGGGCGGACGAATCAATTATCCGTTCTCCAAAAGGGTGATATTATCCGCTTTGAATACCGAAACGACAAAAAACCGCTCGTCGCAACGATTGAGCGGGTGAAATAATTTAGAAAGAAGGTTGAACAGATGGAACTGTCCGGAAAACGGATTCTCGTCACCGGTGTCACCGGGACGCTTGGACTGCGCATCGCAAAACGATTATTGTCAGAGGCGCTTGAAGTCCGGGGATTGATACGACAGGCGGAGCGGTTCAACGAATTCGAATCACTCGGGATCACGCCGGTTTTTGGTGATTTGACCAATCAAACGTCACTTGAAAAAGCGATGGATCAGATTGACTGGGTCGTCCATTGCGCCGCCTATCTCGGTGATGATGAAAATCTTGCCCGCCAGTCGAATGTTGAAGGTGTCATTCATTTAGCAACGGTCGCGTTAAATACCGGAGCACGTGTCCTTCACATCTCGACGACATCCGTTTACGGGGAACCGGCAGATGGTCATTTGACGGAGTCGTCGCCGCTCGCGGTTGAACATCCGGCACCCTATATCCAAACAAAAATCCGGTCGGAACAGATTCTAAACGATTACGCCGCCCGCGGCTTGGACGTCCGGATTCTCCGCCCCGGTGCCATTTGCGCCGAACAGGATTCCCACTGGGGCGACCGGCAAGTCAGACGGATGCAGGAAGCGGATTTCCGGATGCGGCTGATTGAAGCGTCCGGCAAACCGTATCAGGTGCCGGACCGCGCGTTGGAACGTCCGACCTATGCAACAGACAAAATCAAGACGCTTGGTTACAAACCGGTTCGATCGTTTGACGAAACGATGGATGCATTGCTGGCCTTGTTTTCTCTACCAGCGACACGCGAATGACATTCGGGACTATTGTCGACTCCAGAACAACATCAGCTGTTGCTGCAGCATCCAAACAACCCACCAACAGGCTCCGGCGCAAAGAACGCTGAAAATCAACGATCCGCCCCGGCTCAATAACAGGTACAACACAAGCAACAGAAGAAACGTCGCCGGTAATCCGTACAAGACACTTTTGACAAAGAGCATCAGTTCCATCTTTGATTGTCGCTGCCGGACGAGCCAAATGAGGCTGATCAGGCTGACGAGCGGCAGGGCGGCAATTACCCCGCCATACGTCGGTGACCGTCGGGCAATTTCCGAGACGAGACCAATGATGACGGCACTGGTCAGCGTCTTAATCAGAAAAGCAGTCATCGGTCGCCTTTCGAAACAACTGAAATGCCGCTTCAATCATTTGTTGTTCTGCCGGGGAAAGTTGTGCTAAGACCTGTTCGACACGACTGGCATCGAGTTCGGTATGGCTTTTGACGGCGGATCGCCCTCCTGTCGTCAAGCTGACCTCGACAACCCGTTGGTCCGTTGCCGAACGTTGTTTGACGATGTACCCAAGCCCTTCTAACTTTTTCACGTGCTCCGACGCGGTATTTGGAGATAATCTGAACCGAGTTGCGATTTCTTTGACTGTCATCGAACCGTTCATTTGAATCGATTGTAAGACCCGCACACTTTGGTGCGACAAATTTTCCGTCCATTTCGGATGCAGATGATAGTACAACCGGGCAAAGTCTTCATGAATCGCTGACATCTCGTTCACTCCCTTTTATATCGATACATCCGATTATATCGTAAATTACGACATAAATAAACAGTCAGGAAAGCGAGGACAGACCATGAAAAAACGAATCACGCTGTTCGTCATGAGCAGTCTATTCTTTACAGCAGGATGTACGACTGACACAACGACTTCGACGACGGATTCAATTGCGACGGAAGCCCGTCAAGATCCGGCAGCTGATTTAATCCGGGCAGACGACCGGGTGTATCGGCTCGACGGAAAAGACGCGACGATCAAAAAAGAGAATGTGACTTCCTTTTCAACTGTTACGAAACAAGTTACCGCCAAACAACCGTTGACGGACCAATCGGCAACAGACTGGCAATCCGGAACGAAGTTATACCGGAGTGAAGACGCGACCGGCATGCTGTATGTGTTCAAAGGAACGACCGCTTACCGGTATACGGCCATTCCGGAAGGCTGATGGATGTGCAGCCCTTCTGTCCGAGCCGGCTGTCCCTTCGAACCTTACGATTTTGTTAGTTAAATCTCTTTGACCTGGATGGTACACTAATCCCATTACGTTCCAACGATCCACTAAGGGAGACTTCTTGATGAAAGAAACCACGCACACATCCACTTCCACCTTGACGACGGATGAAAAAATCATCCGCTTGATCCAAGGTCTTCACCAGTTACATACAACACCGATGAAAGCAGCACATTACCAAAAATTAGCACATTACCTGCCCTATCCCTCTTTACAGGAAATTGAACAACGGTTTGGCTCTTGGACCAAACTATTGGAACAAGCGGGCATCGTCAAACCGTTCGAGTTGTCCACCGAGGATCATCTGATGCTGAACCGGGCAAAACCCGATACGTCCAGCCAAAAACGCTGGAGTGTGGATGAAAGTATCGCTTTTTATATCAAGACCCGTGGCTCGCGCGTGACCATCCGTTCCTACTCGGAGTTACGGGAAAAACATTCGCAGATGGTGAGCGCGAACACCATCATCCGGCATTACGGGACATGGAAACAGGCACTGGCACATTTCCAGTTGTCGTCAAACGGTTTTTATTCCGACGCAGATTGCCTGAACGCGTTGCGCCAGGCATACGAAGAGCTCGGACCTGACTTAACGAGCCAAGAGTATGTCCGGTTTGCCCGTAAGCACCAGGCCCCTTCCTTAACCTTATTAATCGAACGATTCACGAGTTGGCGGGAAGCTTTACGGATTCTCGAAGAGACACTCAACTAAAAAATGGTTGATCCTCGCATGATTCGGAGGATCAACCATTTTTCATTTTTTAAGTTCACCTGGATTTGATTTGAAAATCTCATGATCCTGCCCTTCTTGGCAATCGGTCAGGATAAAAGTTTTCCCTCCATCAGTTGTTTGCTGCTCAAGGTTTTGACAGATTTCCTTGTTCCGGTCGTCTGTCTGCGCACCGTATTCATCACGCGAAGAATCGAGGGAATAGGTAAAGCGTTTCCCGTCATATATGACATCTTCAAGGATTGCATCGCCTTCCGTCGTATACCCCGTGATTCGGATCGTGTCCGGTTCCTTCGCGTCCACCCGTTTCAAAAAGGTATTGAACCGGTCGATGTTCGCCCGTTCCGGCGTCGTGACGATGTCTCCGTTTTTGACGGCTTCCTCTGACGGGTAATCGTTACTTGCACAACCGGCAAGCATCAGAATTCCAACTCCAAACAACAGATGGATCCGTTTTCTCATCTCTATTCCCCTTTCAGAGTGTCGTCGCGACGGACTGTAAATCGTCTGCCGTCTCCGCAATCGATTCCGCGATATGGCGCATCCCTTCAATCGTTCCGGCGACCTGTTCCGTGTCCTGTGACAGCGTAATGATTTGTTTCGAGACATCGACCGTTTGACGGGAAATCGTCATAAAGGCGGTGACGACACGGGTCAGTTCTTCCGTCGTTTGCACGACCGACTGCTCGGTCCCGCTCATCCGCTCCGAGACTTGTCCCATTTTCGAAGTGATTTCCTGGGCGATGCTTGATGCTTCTGACGCGGACCGTTTACTTTCTTCCGCCAGTTTCCGGATTTCCTGCGCGACGACGGTAAAGCCACGTCCCATCTCACCGGCCCGGGCGGCCTCGATCGAAGCGTTGAGACTCAGCAGGTTCGTCTGATCGGAAATCGCTGTCACCATCCCGGCAATCCGTTCGATTTCCCGCGACAAAAAGGCGAGCTGCGTCATCTGTTCCGTCGTCAGCGTCATCTCTTGGACAACTTCCTCAAACCGTTTCGTTTCCGCCTCGACCAATTCGACACCGTCTGCCGCTTCTTTGGCGGCCTGGGTCAATTGTGTTGCAATCGCCCCTGTCGTCACGGATACCTGTTGGGCATGCCGCTCCATTTCCTGAAAACTGGCAGACGATTGTTGACTCATCGCGGCCAGTTCCTCTGTCGACTTTTGAACAGTTTGTCCGACACGCTGTTTCGCATCCGTGACCGTCTGCCGCTCGGCTTCGACCATCTCCTCATACATCGTCAAAACGATCTGTTGTTCGAGATTAAACAGTTTCCCGGCGGAGCGGACGATCCGGACCTGTTCCGACTCCGGTAACGTACTGTCCTCGATTTGCCGGCTTAAGACGTTTAATACCTTTTGGAAGGCGGCGATGTACCACTTATTTTGCAGACCAATCCGGACATGCCGGTCGGCGATCCGTTTTCGGACATTGATGTAGTCCGGTGTAACCTGTCCGTCAAACATCTGGAGAATATGCTTGGCAAGCGTTCCTTTTAACCGTTCAAGTGTCGAATGCCGTTCAATCAGTTGTTTCAGCTCCGGCACCCGGACCAACTCCGCATAAAACGCATCGACCATCTGCGGCATCCACTCCGCGACATCATGACGGATCAAACGGACGATTTGTAAATCCTCGACCGTCAAATCAATCAGCTGGAGTTGTTGCGCAAATGCTGCTCCCGCTTCTAAACGAACATGTTCCCGTTCCTGATTCATTCGATCTGCAAACGTCATTTCCTGTTGTTTTGACCACCATTTCACACCATCGCGCTCCTTTTCGTTCATCTCACCTTATATAACGGTACCAGAGAAGGAAAAGTGAAGTATTTTCCCTTTTAATTCCCAAAAACATGTCCGTTAAACAGCAGATCCGATTCCCGTTTCCCCCGATAAAAAACGTCCCGTCATCAAACGGGGCGTTTAGCGATTTATTATAGGGTTCGTTGACTAAGCCATTGATCGAGACGATGCAATTGTGAAGTGAATCCTTCTTTCATTCCCATCTCAAGGACTTGTTTAACGGCTTCCTCGGTCTTGAAATCGGACCGGAACAACACCCGTGTCCGATTGCCGACGGATTCAAACGTCGTCGTGTTTTCACTACCGGGTAATTCCTCCGAGATCATCCCTGACGCGTCCGAGAAATAATCGGCGTGGGCGTAACTTTGCGGAGCGTCGATTTGACGGAAAATGGCTTTGCCCCAAGATTCCATTCCGTAGAAGTCGCCTTGCGCGGGATCGATGCACCGCATACAGTAATGCCAGATACCGCCCTCAACAAAATCAAAGGTCGTGATTTCCGTTTGCCAGCCTTCCGGACCCCACCAGGCTTCCAGTTGCTCTTTTTCCGTGAACGCGGCAAAGACCAGCTCACGTGGAGCATTAAACGTCCATTCCATCTGTAAAATGGAACCGTCGACCGTTGTTTTTAATTTTTCCTGCATCTTCATTCACTCCTTTGGATTGACTGCATTCTGCTTCTGCTCCAAATACGTTTCGAGTCGTGTCATTCGGCTGATCATCTGCTGTTCAAACGATTGGCTCCACGCAGTGAGTCCTTGAAACGGCTCTGTCCGCAAATGATAGATTCGGCGGTTGGCGACCGGTTCAATCCGGACGATATCTGCTTCGAGCAAAACTTTCAGGTGTTTCGATGTTTGCGGTTGGTTGAGACGTAACTGCGCCGCAATTTCACCGACCGGTAACGGACCTGTCTTCAACAGTTCGACGATTTTCAAGCGATTAGAATCGGATAAAGCAAATAACGTACGTGCAAGCCCATCTGACATGATTTCCACCTCTTCTGTATCTATATACCCTTTAAGGAATATTCCAAACAAGGAATATATAAAATTGAGCGAAACAGTTGTCAGAAGAAACGAACGTACAGTATCGTCAAAGCACACGCATGTAAAGAGAGAGTGAAGTCTTATGAAAACCGAATGGCTCGAAGCCTTTCACGTCACGGCGGAAACATCCAGCCTGACGAAAGCGAGCGAACTTTTGCATATGACGCAACCGGCGCTTAGCAAACAAATCAAAAATCTCGAACAGGCGGTCGGTGCTCCGCTGTTCACACGGACGACGAGCGGCGTCTCATTGACGCCGGCAGGAGAAATCGTCTTCAAAGACGGACAAAAAATTCTCGAACAGCTCGATGACATGCAACGAAAAATTGATCAGTTGCAGGGACAGACGTCGTTTACACTCGGTTCATGGCCGAGTGTCGCCATGTCTTACCTGCCGCAACACTTCGCCAACCATCCAACAGTGGGCGGTCCGGAACTGAAGATCAAGACGGCCCATACGTACATCGAACTGATGGCCGGTTTGGAGCAGCATCAGTACGATGCCGTATTGCTCGACGATCGGCAAATCGAGCATCCGTATCCGTCGACGCATCTGTATACGGAACCGTTTTTACTGTACTTCCATGAAGCCGATGAACGGTTCGAAGGCTGTGTCGATGTCCGGTTCGATCAAATCGAAGCCTCGTCGTTCCTGTCTTTGCCGATTGACTGTGACTCGACGAATATCCTGAAAGCCGCGTTTGCGGAACGCGGGGCGACCTATACCGTCGCCTCGGAAATGGAATTTGGTTCAAGCGTCCTTGGCTTCATCCGGGCAAAACTCGGGATCGCGATTTTACCGGCAATCTTTCAGGATGGTCTCCCGCCGGAAGTCCGGACATTGCCGATCACCGGCTTTGACGTGACACGGGAACTATCTCTCGTAACACGGGATGCAGAACACCATCAGACATTACTCCGTTTGATTGGTCATCCGCGTAGCCGTTGATTCAGTCGGTTCCGCAGAGCGTCGATTTCGGAACGGTCGAGCGTCTGATCGTCGATTTCACCGTAACGGACCACATGATAGAGCATCGGATCAATCGTCAACTTGATCCGGTCGAGCCAGTCCTGGACCGTTTCTTCCGGCCGGCGTTTTGATCCGTCCGGCAGCTGCCGGTCAAAAGAAGCAATCAATTGACGGACTTCGGAAACGGAGTCCGTTTGTTGTCGTTGTTGCTCCAGATGCCAGTCAAGCGGTGCTATCTTCGGACGTAAGATTTGCGAATCCCCCTCTTCCGTCGGTTCATGCAACTGTTTACGCCGACGGTATCCGAGTAACCGGCGGAACACAAACACAGATAAGAAGGCTGTGACCAGTGCTCCGACCGGCAGCAGCATATCCGGCAAGAACAAGGAGGCACCTTTGATCATTGGACCTTTCGGGAACGGTTTTGCTCCAAATTTCGGCCCCTTCATTGCTTTGCGCGGCTTAATTTTGTAATGGAAGGTATAATCTGCCGGTTTATAAATATAAGTCGTGTAGACATAACGTTCAAAAGCAACCAGCGATGCGGCCATTACCAAAACAGATAGAATCATCAGTCCGAGCTTCCGTTTCATGTCGCCCCTCCTTTTTTACCAAATAATAACATATCGTTATCAGTCCATCAGCATTTTTCTTTCTTTTCAGTTAATTTGAGCGTACAGTAAAATTACACTGTCAGAATAGGATGTGATCATATGTACTTACCTTCGTTTCAACTGGACCAGAAAACCGTTCTTGTGACCGGTGCCGGTCGCGGCATCGGCCGTGCCCTGGCGATCGGAATGGCGGAAGCTGGCGCGGATGTCTTACTGGTCGCCCGGACGGAATCCGATTTACAGGAAACCGCAAAACAAATCGAACAGCTTGGACGACGGGCCTTTGTTTTGAAGTGCGACATCACCGACCGGACGCAGGTCCAGGCGACAGTCGACCGTGCCTATACATATGTCGACCGGATCGATGTGCTCGTCAACAACGCCGGAATGAACATCCGCTCGAAAGCACTGGATGTCACCGAGGACGAATGGGAAACAATTCAACAGACGAACTTAAAGTCTGCCTTCCTGTTCTCACAGGAAATCGGGCGCCGGATGCAGGACACGGGCGGCAGTATCCTGAACATTGCTTCGGTTGCGGGACATGTCGCCTTACGGACCGGTGTCGTCTATGCGACGACGAAAGCCGCCTTGATTCAGATGACAAAAGTCCTCGCGCTTGAATGGGGTCCGAAAAATATCCGCGTCAATGCGATCGGTCCGTGGTATTTCAAGACGCCGCTGACGGAACCGTTGCTCGCCGATCCAACTTACTTACAGGACATCGTTGACGTGACACCGCTTGGACGAGTCGGTGAACTGACGGAACTGGTTGGACCGGCCGTCTTCCTTGCGTCGGACGCCGGAACGTACGTTACCGGACAAACGCTGTTTGTTGACGGCGGGATGACGATTAAAGGGTTTTAACGTGAAACGAAAAGGACTTCCGATTTTAATCGAAAGTCCCTTTTTATGTCGTGCCCTATTTTTAAAGTGAGGTGGGAAATCTAGATGGGTGCTTTAAAAGGTAGAATTGCTGTTGTCACAGGTGCATCCCGTGGTGCCGGTCGCGGAATCGCCTACGAGCTCGGACAGGCTGGAGCAATCGTCTACGTGACGGGTCGCAGTACTCAGGAAAGCTCCACCGACGATCGCCCGGAAACGATTGAACAGACGGCCGCCGGTGTCACGGCTCGCGGTGGTTTTGGTATCGCAATCCGCTGTAACCATACGGATCCGGACGACATTACTTGTTTGTTCCAACAGATTCAAGACCGGCACGGGCGGATTGATCTGCTCGTCAACAGTGTGTTCGGCGGTTCGGAAGCCTCGCTTCCCGCGGGACAAGGCAAACACTTTTGGGAACGGCCACCGGAACACTGGGACGCGATGATGGTCGCCGGTCCGAAAGCCTATTTGCTGACGACGCGGGCGGCTGTTCCGTTGCTACAACAAAGTCCGACTGCGTTGATTGTCAATTTGACATCATTCACGCCGAATCAAGCCGCCGGCAACCTGTATTACGATTTGGCAATGCAGTCGATTAACCGGATGACCTTTGTGATGGGTCAGGAACTTCGAACGTCTCGCGTCGCTTCAATTGCCCTTTGCCCCGGTTTTATGCGGACAGAACGTGTCGTCGACGCAGGCTTCAGCAGTGATGCGACTGAGACCACTGCTTATGTCGGACGGGCTGTCGTTGCCCTTACACAGGATCCGGACATTCTGCAACGGACCGGGCAAGCCTTGTTCGTGTCGGATCTCGCGCGTGACTACGGCTTCACGGACGAGGACGGAACGCAACCGGCGTCTTTTGTTTTGTAAGCGGTTTACACAAGAAGGTTCGGCTTGGTCTCGCGACAGCCGAACCTTCTTGTATTTCATCATGCCATTCTCCGGCCAATTACCCGGTACATCAGTTTGATTAGAATGAGTGTCGTGATAAGTGTGACAACGAGGACGGCAATCGGCAACAAGACCGGATAACCGAAAACATTGACTGTCACATACTCTCGGAATAAAACATAAACACTTAGTGCCTGTCCCTGTGTGAACTTCACCAAAGTCCACATGAACGCCGGTGTGTCTGTATTAAACAGAACCGTTTCAATCAGGAAAGGTCCCCCGACAATGAGTCCACCGAGGAATACAGCGACCACCGTCTGTTTAATCAACATCGACAGGAACAACAGGACGATGACAAGCGAAACGGCAATCACCCACTGATACAACACGGAAATCCCATACAGTTCAGCGAACGTCAACGGGTACGGTGACTGGCCGTAAGCCGCTTGGATCGGAATATTCCAACCGGAATGCCCGCGGAAGAAACACAGCAGTTGAACCAGATTGTAGATTAGAATCGTCCCCGTTACCAGTGCAACGGATACCAGCAGCTTGGCCGTCAACAATTGTTTTCTCCCATGCCGTGAGGAATAAAGATACGCCGCAACACCGGTCTGATATTCATTCGAGAAACTGACGGCTGTTCCAAAAATCAGGACCACTGCCAACAACGCATATCCACCGGTTCCTGAAAACGTCAGCAGTTGATCAAACGTTTGATAGTTTCCGACCGGACGATAATCAATCGCTTCTGTCAATCCGGCTTGTAATGAGAATTGACGTTTTTCATATACAGTTGATGCCTCCTCTCCTTCCTGACGGAGCGAAGATACAACTTTAGATTGCCGGTCATAAGCCGATGCAGCCTCGAGCACGTTATGATAGGAAGCATTTTGTTTCTTTTCCACTATCGTCGGATTACTTTTTTTGAAATAGGCTTCACTCCCGGCTTCCGCACGCGCAATCATTTCTGAAGTCAGTTCCCCTTCAAAACCTGTGTTGACGCGATCCGCCCACGGCCATCCCATGCGTTGAACCGAAAAATACAATCCGACAACCAGGATGACGAGTAACAATAACCATAAAAAACGTTGCTGCAACAACTTGTAAAACTCAAAGCGGATTAACTCCCGCAACGTACTGTCTGATTTTTTCATACGCCTTGCCTCTTTCGACTAGTTTGATAAAGAACCTTCAATACAATCAGGGTCACGATCACCTGCACAAGCAGGATGGCTGCCGGCAGTAACAGCGGAATTCCGAGATTGATGGTCTGATACGTCTTAAACACTTCTCCGGTCAACAAGGCGCGGCTCGGGAAAAATAAAATCCCTTGCTCAAAAACTTTTGTTTCCGGAAAAAAGATGCCCGAAATCACGAATTGGTAAAGAAGCGGGACACCCATTAAAATGCTCGACCAGAGAATCGCTTGAATCGCCGTTTTAGCGAAAAATGAGATTGCGAGCACCCAAATACCAAGCACGATTAATACAAATGTCTGATAACCAAACGATACCAACCAGTATTGTCCGATGGAGAACGGATACGGTGAATTGGTCAAACCATCCATCACTTGCATCGGAGCGAACCAATCAATCGTTCCAAAACGATACCAGGTAAGACCCAATATCCCGAGATGTACTACCAGACTGATGCCCGTCAGGAATATCGATCCGGCAAGCAGTTTTGCCGTCAGTAACTTCGTTCGACCGTTCACAGCGGGCAGTTGATATTGATCGACGCCCGAAACCCGTTCTTTGGAATAGATGAAAGCAATCAGTAACAGCAAAGGGAACAGCAGAACAGCAACGCCGGCTTGAGTCGTAAACGTTACTGCTTTTTCTGCCGGGATGTGGTACTGGATCGTGTCCAAATTGATTTGTTCCACCATACTGGTATGTAAGGCACGATCCCGTTCTTCAAAGCCCGGTTTGGCCAATCCGTTCGTTAAAGCTTCCAGCCCCTGTGCTTTAAAAGTTTGGGCTTCTTCAATGTTAAATAAGTGGGCGAATGCTTCGTTTTCAAACGAAACAACGGAATCAAACTGACCATCTAGGTTATAGCTTTCATCATTAATTTTATTTGCGCGGTCATGTATTTTCTTAAATGTTTCTGCCGTCGCCGGACCTTCCCAGACCGCATATTTTTCGCGGACATTTGCTTCCTCTTCTGAAAAGACCGAAGACATCAAGTACAGCAATAAGGCGGCGATGAACAGCATGGCAGGAATCGATGTGCAAAGTTTATACAATTCAAAGCGGATCAATCGGCTCATGCACTTTTACTCCGTTCGTCCAAGTGATACAAATATAAGTCTTCCAGCTGCGGCTCATCTTGGACCGCCTTCGGATGCGGCATTTGGCTTGAAATGATTCGGACCCGGTTTTTACCTTGCCGCGTTTGTTGGATTGATCCGATTTGATACGTGTCTTGTAATTCGAGCAATTCCTGATCCGTCACATCAACGGTCCAGATTTCAGTCGCAATTTCATCCAACAGCTCATACGGATTGGCCTGTTTAATGATGCGTCCCTGCTTCATCAAAATGATTTCACGCGCTATCGATCCGACATCGGAAACGATATGGGTCGACAGCAGTACAATTCGCTTCCGGGCAATCGACGCAATCAGATTCCGGAAATGAATCCGTTCCTTTGGATCAAGGCCAGCTGTCGGCTCATCAATGATCAAGAGTTCCGGATCATTCAGCAACAATTGGGCAATCCCGATTCTCCGCTTCATGCCGCCGGAAAAGCTTTTCAACTTCTTATTGGCGTGTTCTGTCATGTTGACCGCTTCGAGGGCGGACATGACGCTTGTTTGGACATCCTGTTTTGGCACCCCTTTGACGGTCGCGAGATAACTTAAAAATTTAGCGGCGGTAAAGTTGCTGTAGATTGGCGTGTCTTGCGGAAGATAGCCGATTTTTTCGCGGTACGCGTCAGCAAGCGGCGACATTTCTTGTCCGTCAACAAGAATTTTACCCGTTGATGGTTTAAGCAATCCTGCTAAAATCTTCATCAATGTTGACTTACCTGCCCCGTTTTCTCCGAACAAAGCATAGACGCCCGGTTCTAACGTGATATTGGCATCCATCAATGCCTTTTTTCCATTTAGATATGTTTTTGAGGTGTTCTGAATCTCAATCTTCATTTCATTTGACTCCTTACATTCATGATTTAATCTAGCATCTTACACATTATACAAAATTTGTATCTTTTAACGTAATGGATTTCAAATAAATGTTTTTGCTATAATGGGTATTCTTCGGATTTAATTGAGAATGTATACAGAAAGGAGTCTGTCTATGGAACAGACCAAACCATTTACTTTAATCAATCAGGCAGTCATGAGTTACAATCTTGACTTTCAATCGCTTGAACTCATCCGTGTCTCTTTGACGACACATGGTCAGCATGGTGATCTCCACTACAAAATCCTGATTGATGGACATCCTTATTCGATTCGTCTGTTACCAAAAAAGCGTTATGTCAATTCTGATTTGTCCCAATCTACACCGGATCTACTTACAAAACAGTTGCGGTACACCGATTATCTGCGGGCAAACGGCATTCCTTTCATGAAGCCCGTGAAACCAACAGATGAGGCTCTTTTTACGACAATCATGGATTCAATCGGACAGGAGTGGACATGTTGTCTGTTCCACTGGATCGACGGACACCACGTGACAGCGAATACAGAACAGACAGCGGCTCGGATGGGTCAGTTAGCCCGTCAGTTACATGATGTCTCGTTGCATCAACACGATATCTGTTTTCCATACATTGACCATAAGATTGTCTATCAACGTTGGCTCGGCGATTTACAACGCCTTTTGGTCTCACGGATGCCGGAATCGGCCCGAAATTCCCTGCAGGAGTATCTGAATCTAGCACAATATCATCTCGACACCGCACAACATCACCAGTCTCCTTCCTTTCAACCGGTCATCTCGACTGATTTGAATTCGCTCAACATCTTATGGAGTCAAGATCAACAAATCATTGGAATCGTTGATCACGAACACATCGGTGCAACCGACCGCGTGCAGGATTTGGCCTGGCTGATCAAATGGTATGCCCGGACGGAAGGCATTGGCTCGCATGACGTGTCCGGTCGCTTGGCAAAGACGTTACTTGCCCATTACAACTCGCCGACCGTCCTCGTATCGCAAGACGATCCGCGGTTGGCTGCCTTGTTATGGCTCTCGGGCTGTTTTAATCTGCATTTCATTGAACGGACGAAACAGCTTGCGTTCGATGCAGAAAACAACCCGGTCGGTTATGATCAGTTCCAACTTCACTTGCAGACATACCGTGCAAGAGGTGAACAACTTTCCGTGCTGTTACGCAATTAAAAAAAGAAACAAGTCGTGGGACTTGTTTCTTCACAACACACGAAATGGACTAACGCTGTCGGATGGTTTTAAACGATATGTAGCAATTGATTTAAAGTGGCTGTTCAGCGTCTTGACCTGGTACTTGCCTGTTTGCGTAACTAACTCAAGGACATGATAGGTTTTCGTTTTGCTGTCGTACGCGTAGTCGATCAAATCATGATCATTGTTATACAAAAGACGGGCTTGTTTCGTCCGATGATTGATTTCAAAGAAACAGTCCATATTGAAAATCAGTTCGGTTTCCCGTGAGAGCATCTGTGTTTTCTCTACTCCACCTTTTACATACTGGTTCGAAGTCATCGTTTTCGTGCTGCGTTGCTTTTTTGTATCATAAGACAGAATCGTTAATTTATTATCGTTCTTAGGTGAGGTACCGTAAATCTTCAGTTGTGAACCGGCCAGGCGAATGTAATCGGCATAGATTAATTCTTTGATTGTTTCCTGCTGGAGAGGATTCAATGATGTTGTATCAAAGGTATGGAGTTTGATCGAGTCATCGGTTCCTTTCATATGCTCTGCCAGCACATATAATTTGTCACCGGTCACGATCAAATCTTTTCCGAAGCCGCTATAACGTTTCGTCGCACCGATTTTCTTGAAATCCAATGTATATTTCGTCAGCGAAAATTGATTGATTGCCGATAAACTCATCATGTAATAGGCATTTTTATACTTCTTGATTCGCATCGGTGCCGGCTCAATCTGCTTGATGGTCGTCTTACTATTTTTCAAGTTGATGACACGGTTATGATACGAGCTGTACAACAGTCCGTCATGCAGACGATCAGCGCCTTTCAGCGCATAGCGCACCGTTTCGATCTTTTTATTGCCGATATAAGTCTCGAATGTCGTGAGCGGCTGTTCGTAACTTGTTGAAACGACTTGATACGTATCTTTTTGCGCCGCTACAGCGTGATTAAATCCAACAGTCATACTGACAACTGTTGCTGCCATCAGCAGCTTATAGGCTTTTTGCATAAGTTAGACCCCTTCCTGAATTTGTCACAATACCTGAAACGGCATCAAACGGCCGATTGACTGAAACTTATAATCGTCAACCGGTTTAAAGTGGCTGTTCAGCGTCTTGACCCGGTAGTTACTTGTTTCATAATTTCCTTCGAGCACGTGATACATTTTTGTTTTGCTGTCGTACGCATAGTCAATCAGTGCCTGTTTACTGCTGTACAGAACCCGGACCTGTTTCGTCTTTTGATCGACTTCGAGCATGGAATACATATTGAAGACTAAATCTTTTGTCGGTGACAAGGCCTTTGTTTCGTTGACCCACATGACGGGTTGCTTAGACGTCAAAACGATTTTGCCCTGTTGTTTTTTCAAATCATACGACGCAATCGAGAGTTCTTCCCCTGCTTCTGTTTTATTGCCGTAAATTTTCAACTCGTTAACGGTATGCCGGAAATGAAAAGCAAAAATCATCGGCTTGATTTTCTCAAGATGGAGAGACGTAAAGTGTTTCGTATCAAACGTATGTATTTCAACCGAATTCGTTTCCGTTCTCATGTTATTGGCGAGGACATACAATTTATCCCCTGTTACAATCATATCCCGTCCGTGACCGACAAATCGTTTTGTCTGACCGATTTTTTTGAAGTCGAGTGTGTATTTCGTCAGCGAAAATTCATTGAGCGCGGATATGGTTAAGACATAGTAGGCATTTTTATATTTCGTAATCCGCAGTGGCGAATCCTCGACTTTTTTGAGTGTCGTCTTGCTGTTTTTCAGATTGATGACACGGTCACCGTAGGAACTGTACAACAATCCGTCATGCAGACGATCGACACTGCCTAACGTGTAACGTACCGTTTCCACTTTCTTTCCGCCGATGAAGCTCTCAATTTGGGTCAACGGTTGACTGTAACTCGTCGACGCGATTTTGAAGCTGTACGCCTGAGCAGATGCTGCTTCACTGAAGGCGAATGTACTGCCCGCAACCAGGCAACCAATCAATAATGTATTTCTGATGGACATGTCTTTTATCCCTCTCCACGCAAACTGTATTGAGGTTTAGGCAACCGTCACATCCTGACGTCCACTTTCTCCTCTATACAAATAATACCCATTTAATGTCACTTAGAAAGTCGTGAATCATTAAATGGGTCAATTTGTTTTTCAGGAACAGAATTATTTTTTAACGACCGGCCGCATCGGATCAAAGACGGTTTTCGAGTCAAAGAACGGATCCAAGACTTTGGTCTTCCCGGCAATCGCCTGGCGGAGCCGAATCCCATCGACATTGATCCGCGCCTGACGGTAATAATCTTTCCCTAACTGTTTCCAGGCATGCTGCGACGCATCGACATTATAAAAATAATGGAACCCCTGCTGCGTCAAGTAGCGGTATTTATCTCCCGTATATCCATGCCAATTCTGAATATCACTGCCAAACGGATAAATCAACTGCCGTGTCGTACCAATCAATGGGGCGACATCACGTTTATAGCGCGCCGTGTCCGCCTGAATCGTTGCCAGACTGACTTTCCCGATCGCGATGTGACCATACGTGTGGCTGGCAAACTGCCACCCGTCCTTCTTCAAGGCCGTCGCCGTCGCTTTCGCCTGTTGACGCGCCTGCTCGACTTTAGTCGATGAACCGTACTGCGCATATGACGACCGGTACCCGAGGACGCCGTTATAGCCCGTGATACCAAGCAATCCTTTTGCACCGTGGTAAGAGAAGTCCGGATGGCGGTTGACGAACGCGTCCACGATCGGCACGAGATCATACGCACCATCCGGTTTTCCGGTCATCGAATTGGTGATCCGCCCGTTTTTCACTTTCAACGTCGTCGCAAAACCGTCTCCCGTCATGTATTCATAGTAGTTGACGTCATCCTGCGACAGGACAAGCGGCTTCTTGCCCTTTGGAAAAGAAAGCCCCTTTTCCGTCATCCGTCCGTCTTTCCACACCGCAAGATCGGTCGGCCGGACAAGGACATAGTTCCGCTGATACAAGGCAGTCAAAATCCGTTCGAACTCCCCTTGCGTCACCATATAATCATCGTAGCCCTGCTGTTTCCGGTCCCCGTCAAAGGCACGTTTCGGCTCGGCGATCAAGGAGTGGAAAAACAGGTGCGGGACGGACGTACCGGCTTTCACCGTACCGAGATTCGCCTGTTTCGCCGCGTATTCCTTCCGCTTTTGTTTCGCTTCCGTCGTCTTTAGGCGGTCGACAATCCGGATCGCCCTGGCGTAATCATACTGGGCGGCAATGAAATCGGCGCGCTTTAATTCTTGACGTATGTAGCTTGCGTCTGCCGCTTGACGTACGACCTGCTTCGTTTTCGTTTCTGACCCAATTGACGGTTGACCGCATCCACTGATCAATACGATTCCTGCAAGACTGACGCCCATCCATTTTTTATTCATCTGAATTCCGTCCTTTCTCCGACAAACAACACTCCACTCCGCTTACTTTTTATATTCCCGATTATTCAGTCGATTAACTACTTTGAGAGGGGTATTCCAGTTCGTTATGTCCCCCATCCAAAGCGGAAGTACACAAACCGGTCGGATGGGTGTTTAATAAGGGACGTAATGAAAACACACGGAGGTGCAACACATGATAGAACAAAACGTAATCAATGGAGTATGGTATGACACAGAAGAAACGATTCCGGTCTTTAACCCGGCAACAAAAGAATTGCTCGGACACGTCCCGAGCAGCACAGCAGACGATGCAGCACGTGCCGTCGATGCGGCAAGTACAGCATTCATCGACTGGTCACAGCGGACAGCCGATGACCGCGCGGATAAGATCGATGCCTGGTACCGCTTGATCCAGGAACACCGTGACGAGCTCGCGGACATCATGACTCGCGAACAAGGGAAACCATTCGTTGAAGCACGCGGCGAAATCGACTACGGCAATCAATATGTCCGCTGGTACGCAGAAGAAGCACGCCGGATTTACGGCGAAACGATTCCGGCATCCGTTCCCGGGAAACGCCTCTTCGTTGAAAAAGAACCGGTGGGTGTCGTTGCAGCGATTACACCGTGGAACTTCCCGGCAGCGATGATCACACGGAAACTCGCTCCGGCACTCGCTGCCGGCTGTACCGTCGTACTCAAACCGTCGGAAGAAACACCATATACGGCACTTCGCCTTGTTGAACTCGCAATCGAAGCCGGTATCCCGGCTGGTGCGATCAACGTCCTGACAGGTGACGCCGCAACTATCAGTGGGGTCTGGCAAGCGGATTCGCGTGTTCGTAAAATCACCTTTACCGGTTCAACAGCGGTCGGTAAATTGATCATGCGTCAAGCAGCGGATACGATGAAAAAATTGTCGCTCGAACTTGGTGGTCATGCACCGTTCATCGTCACAGAAAATGCCGATCTCGATAAAGCCGTTCAAGGTGCCATCCGGTCGAAATTCCGCAACGGCGGACAAGCCTGTGTCGCAACAAACCGCTTTTATGTCCAGGCATCGGTTCTCGACGCGTTCACTGAAAAATTCGTCGCCGAAGTCAAGCGTCTGAAAGTCGGCAACGGACTCGACGCGGATTCGACGATTGGACCGTTGATCAATGCGAAAGCGGTCGCCAAAGTCAAAGCACATATTGACGATGCAGTCGCTAAAGGCGCAACAATTCTTTCCGGCGGTACGATTGATGATTCAGTCGGTTACTTTGTTGAACCAACCGTTCTCGGCAATGTCACGGAAGACATGATTTGCATGCAGGAAGAAACGTTTGGTCCGCTCGCACCGATTTCCGTCTTCGATACGCTTGACGAAGTCATCGAACGTGCGAACAACACACCATACGGTCTTGCGGCGTATGCATTCTCGGAAAAAATCGACGAAGCGCTTCAACTCGGTAAAAAACTCGAGTACGGCATCGTCGGTCTCAATGACGGTGCTCCATCCGCTGCCCAAGCACCATTCGGCGGTTATAAAGAAAGTGGACTCGGCCGTGAAGGCGGTGTCTACGGCATCGAGGATTACCTCGAAGTCAAATACTTGTCACTCGGTTAATCACAAAGCAGCCCCTGTCCAGTGGACAAGGGCTGCTTTTTCGTTTACTCGACGTATTCGTAGAGGACGACACTCTCAATATAATGAATGAAGCGGCGCAATTCTTTTTCTTCCTCGCCGGACAAATCGCCTTCTTTTGACATCGAAGCGATTTCCTGGCGCTGGACTTCGATTGCCCGCAGACAGAGTTCTTCTTTTTGTTGATCGACGTCGGCTTTTCCGCCGACCGGTGACGACCAACGGGTATGCTTGAACCGTAACCGTTTGTAGAATTCGAGCACGCTTTGAACGACATCGACCGGATAATCACCACGGCATCCTTCGAGCCGGGTGATGACTTCAGTCATGACTTGTTCGTACAGTTCATGTTCGACCTGCGTCAGACGAATCAACTGCTCGGACGACATGTTCGACCGTTTCCGTTTCCAAAGGATTTTCCGGAGGGGTTGCGATAAGCGGAAGCGCGCTTCCTTCTCAATCGCTTCGATCCGGTTATCAATCGAGCGGAACACTTCTTTTCTTAATTGTTCCGGCACCTCATGATTCGCAAGAAACTGTTGCGTGAAATCGCGTTCCCACTTAACAGCTTCAAGCCGTAAGTGTTTCAGTTGTTCGTTAAAACGCATCAATTCTTCTTCACTTTTCTCCTGTGCCCGCAACAGACGTAACATGACATGATATTCATTTAATAAATCAAAGGCGACGGTCGAGTTTTCTTCCTGCACGACCTGTTTGATTTCCGTGATCGCCCGTTTGACCATCCGCTGTTTATACGAATTCAAATCGAGTTCCGGCTGGGCATCGGCCTCACCGCGGTTGAGCAACGGTAAGAGGATTGTCGCGAGAACCAGTGTGAAGATGATGACACCGGCCGCGAGGAAAATGATCAGCGACCGTTCCGGGAACCCTTCTCCTGATTCGGTCACGAACGGTAATGACAAGACCCCGACCATCGTGATCGTTCCGCGGACGCCGACGAGTGTCGTGATGACATCCTGCTTAAACGACGGTTTGCGGTGATCCGCTTTTTTCAGGAAGCGATGGTCGAACCAATTGAAGAACATCGTCCAAATCAAGCGGATCAACAGAATGACACTTCCGATTTCAATGACAAACGACATTAAACGCCAGTTATTGATCGCATCGTCAGCAAAGATTTCGCGTGTCGCTTCCGGTAACGTCAGACCGAGTAACAAGAAGATGATCCCGTTCAGGATATAGGCAATCATCGTCCAGATGTTGTCGGTCAACGTCTGTTCCTGGGCAAAAAACGTTTCCGTCCGTTCTTTGATCAAGGCGTGGAGAATCCCGCCGGTCACGACGGCAATGACGCCGGATGCATGCAAGACTTCTTCTGCAACAAAAAAGATGATGAACGGTGTCAGGATTTGCAGTAACGCATAAAAAACGACATCTTCAATTCCGGTCCGCCGTAATTTCATCTTCAGCCAGTTCATCGCGACACTGATGGCGAGACCAACGACCGCTCCGACGGCGAACATGTAGACGAATTCCGTCGTCGCCTGTTGAATTGAAAAGTAACCGGTGACGACGGCTGCGACCGCGTAACTGAAGGCGACCAGTCCCGACGCGTCATTGATCAGTGATTCGCCGCGGACGAGATTTAAAATCTGTTCCGGAATCTGGACCCGTTTCGCAATCCCGTTGACGGCAATCGGATCGGTCGGTGAGAGGATCGCAGCGAGCGCAAAGGCCGCAGCAACCGGAATGACCGGTACAAGCCAGTTGATGAAGTATCCGCCGATGACCGTCGTCAATAAGACGAGGACGATGGCATTACCGAAAATGGCAGCGCGCATCTTCCACAGTTCATCGCGCGGAAAATGTGAACTGTCGTTATAGAGCAATGGTGCGATGAATAATAACAGGAACCATTCCGATTCGACTTCAATCTTCAGTCCGCTGATCAATAGTGCCGTAATCGTCCCAACGAGAATTTGAATCAGTGCCGTCGGAATGAAGCGGATGTAATGACCGAGGACTTGCGTCAAGATGATTAAGGCAAGCATTAACAAAATAAGTGATAACGTTTCCATAGAAAACCCCTTCCATTCTTACCATGTTTCTCTGGTTATATCGTAACATAGTTTCTTACTGACTTAGGAATAGGACCCTTTGTCATACCTGATAGATTGCCAGCACCTCACTGGCATGGCGCCGGATTTCTTCCTGTAACGATAACGGTTCGAGTATCTTGACTTCCCGACCGAGTCCGAATAACTGCCGGCCGAGAAACGGGAGTTCCAGTCGTGGTACCGACCATGTCCGTTGCTCGTTGAGCGGTAAAATCCCTTCGAGCAACCGTTCTCCGAGCGGCGTCAACTCGAGATGGACCGTCACCTGTTCTCCTGCTTCATTTGAATGTTCTGCTTCTTCGAACGTCATGCGTTTCGACGGGATCGTCGTCTCAGTCACCTGTTCTATCCGGTCAACACGGTACTGGCGCAATCCCCGCTCCGTCTGCGCGAGCAGATACCAGCGGTTGCGCTCAAATGTCAGACCAACCGGGTCAATGACAATCGTTCGGCATCCGCTCGTCGTACGATAGACGATCTCTCCTTTCACTTCTGCTTCCATTAAACGCAATAGGTTACGTGTCAAGGGAGACGCCGGTGTATCCGGTCGCGCAAAGCGGACCCGCCCTTTGAGACGGTCGAGCTTGACTTCGAGATCGGACGGCAGTTCATGCAGATACCATTCGGCAAGATTGCCCCTCAATGCACCAAACGGCAAATCCGGAATCTGTCCGACCCAGTCGAGCATCAAAAACAACGTGATGGCTTCCTGTTCCCGCAAGGCAAGCGGCGGCAACAACCGGTTCGGCAGGACCCGGTATCCACCTGCCGCTCCCCGTTCGCTGTAAATCGGATATCCGTTTGCTTCAAGCTCCAGTAAATCACGCTGGATCGTCCGCAAGGAAACTCCGCAGGCTTCCGCCAGTTCTCGCGCCGTCAGCAGTTGTTGCCGGTTCAGCAGACGCATGACTTTTAAATGACGACTTTTCATAAAAATCCCCTCTTTAATTACGACATCTTTTGTCATAATTATACCGTAGACTAAGTATAGATTGAACATAAGGAGGAATTACGATGACAAAAACCGTTTTATATATCGCCTGCAGTTTAGACGGGAAAATCGCCCGTTCAAACGATTCACTCGATTGGTTGTTCGCCGTTGAAGGAGACGGTGACAACGGCTACGCGACGTTCATGGAAGACGTCGGTGCCGTCATCATGGGACGGAAAACGTTTGACGAAGTCTTGGTGCTGAGCGAAGAGTATCCGTACCCGACCATCGACAACTATGTCTTGACCCGGCAACCGGACAAACAGTCGGAACACGCGACCTACACGAATGAACCGCTCGATGCCTTAATCAATCGGATCGGTCCGACGATCGACGGGAAGATTTGGCTGATCGGCGGTGGTGAATTGATTCAGGAAGCCTTACGGTTGCAACTGATTGATCAGCTCGAACTGGCGATCGCACCGGTCGTTCTCGGCAGCGGGATTCCGCTGTTTCCGGAAGGGACGCTTGAGACCCGCTTCCGGCTGACCGGTTGCCGTCCGTCCGGACAATTCGTCATGGCAACCTATGATGTCTTGGAGTAATCTACAGCACAAGCAAAAACCTTTGAAACGATGCATTTGATTCATGCACGTGTTCAAAGGCTTTTCCTTACATGATTGTATTTCATTTTATCCGTTCAGCCATGATCGTCGGCAACCGACACAATGACATTGCCGTGCTTCTGTCCGGAATCGACGTAACGGTGAGCAGCGACGATGTCGTCAAGCGAATACACCGTATCGATGACTGCTTTGATCTGCCCCGCTTCAAACCACTCATTCAGCAGGGTTAAATCTTTTTTCAGCGCACGGGCGACACCTTGTCCGGCGACTGAACGAAACGCTCCGTTCGGTCCGACATGCTGACGGGCTGTCCGTTTATCGACCTTCCCGGACGCATCAAATACGGCGTCATACCTCGTTAACGACGCATCGTAGCCCGGCTTTGTATAGTCGACGACGACATCCGCCCCAAGACGTGTGACCAGTTCAGCATTCCGCCCGCTACAGATGCCCGTTACATGAAGACCATACTGTTTCGCGATTTGGACAGCAATTGAACCGACGGCTCCGGACGCCCCGTAAATCAAAATCGTCTTCGCCTGCTCGAGGTTCAGTTTCCGGAAAAAATGCAGGACGGTCGTTCCGCCAAACGGAAGGCTGGCTGCTTCTGCAAAGCTCGCGTTACGCGGCATCTGCTCCACACATTTGTTTTCCTTGATGCAGGCATACTCGGCGTAACCGCCAAAGCGCATCCCGGTCAGGGCGTAGACCCGATCGCCGACTTTGAAGTCCTTCACACGGCTGCCCGTCGCGACGACTTCGCCTGCTAAGACGACTCCTAAAATCGGCTGTCTCGGTGCTTTCCATCCGACGACGAGACGCATCGGAAGCTTTCCTGCTGCCGGGACATCGAGTGCCCGCATCCGCCGGTCTCCTGAGTGAACGGCGGAGGCATATACCTGAATCAGCAGATCAGATGCTTTCGGGACAGGTTTTTCGACCTCTTGCAATTTCAATACATCCGGTGGACCATAGGCAGTACAAATGACGGCTCGCATCGTATCCCTCCTTAAGCAGATTTGTTACTTAAGGAATACGACAGCGGCGTCTTAAAAACCTGCTTATCGCGATTTCGTTTTCGATTTTTTCGGTTTCGGCTCCGTCCATTTAAAGATTCCGTTCATGAATTTAAAGATCCGTTTCGATTCTTTTGTCATCAGTGGTCCGAGGATCGCGAGGATCAAGACATACAAGGCGGAGAACGGTGACAGGATGTCCATCAGTCCACCGGCAATCCCGAGATTCGCGACGATGATCGAGAATTCACCACGGGAGACGATGGTCAGTCCGATGTTCGAGGATGCTTTGTGTGACAGTCCGGCTCTCCGTCCGGCAATCATTCCGGCGACATAGTTCCCGACAATCGTGATGACGACAGCCCCGAGAGCAAGCCAGACAGCGTCAAGCAGCATCGTCGGATCAATGCTCAGTCCGAAGCTGAAGAAGAAGATGGCTCCGAAGAAATCACGGAACGGGACGACGAGATGTTCAATCCGTTCTCCTTGATCCGTTTCCGAAAAGACGAGTCCGAGCAGTAAGGCTCCGATTGCTTCTGCAACATGAATCGTCTCCGAGAAGCCGGCGACGAAGAACAAGGCGGCAAAGACGACGATGATGAACACTTCATCCGAGGCAATCTTCAGCATCCGGTTGAGGAGAGGTGTTGCCTTGCGAGCAATGATAAAGAACAGCAGCATGTAACCGAGAGCAATCAAGATTGACGTGACTGAAGACAATAAGGTTGTTCCGTCGCCAAGCAGAAGTCCCGACAAGACGGACAGATAGACGGCGAGGAAGATATCTTCAAACATGATGATTCCGAGAATCAACTCGGTTTCCGTATTGCCGGTCCGGCGTAAGTCGACCAGGACTTTCGCAACGATCGCACTGGATGAGATCGTGATGATTCCGGCAATGATCAACACTTCATATAACGGGAAGCCGGCGATGAAGCCGTACAGCAAACCCCCGGTAAAGTTGATCGAAAGATAAATCGTTCCGCTCGTGACGATGGATTTGCCAGACCGGATCAACTTACCGATCGAAAACTCCAATCCTAGATAAAATAAGAGGAACAGGACACCGATGCGTCCGAGAAAACTGATGAACTCTGCACTTTCAATGAACTTGAAGTCTAGTATCCCGATTGTCGGAGCGTGCGGTCCGACGATCATCCCTAAAATGATTAAAAACGGAATGATCGAAAAATTCAATTTATTCGCAAGCAATGCTGCGATCGCCACTAAGATAAGCGCGGTACCGACTTCAAATATTAAATGATCCATATATCATCCGCCTCCTTCAATTGAGAATAGAGCTTTCGTGATGTGGCGGACGTTTTGACGTTCTCCGGACAAAACGATGGTATCTCCTGCTTCAAGACGTGTCTCCGGTCCCGGATTCAATGATTTTGATTTATCGTGTTTCAGAACCGCGATGATTGAGATGTCATATTGATTGCGAACATCAAGCTCACCGATCGTCCGGTTATTGACGGCGGAATCCTGTCCGATCTTGAACCATTCGATGACGAGATCGTCAAACGCCAGTTCAATTTTTTCCAAGTCTTTCGGTTTATAGGCCAGGCCACCTAAAATACCAGCCATCTGACGGGCTTCGGCGTCATTAAACGTCACGCTCGAGATGCTCTCATCAAAATCGTCATCGTCGTAATGGTGCATTTCCCGGCGTCCGTCGTCATGGACGATCACGACCACCTTATCTCCTCGAGTTGTGATGCCTTCGAACTTCCGTCCGATTCCCGGTAAATCTACTTCGCGCATATCCATTTTTCTATTTCCTCCTTTGAGTTGGTCAATCTGATTGGTTCACAGATGATGATGTGCTTTTTGGATGAGCGACTTGAACTTTTCGTCACTCAATATATCTTGAAGGTCATGCAGCTGTTTTAAATCCGCTTTCGCCATGATGACAAACCCGTCTTCCTCGATGAATGCAACGCGATCTCCTTCCTCCACCTGTAACGCTTGTCTAATTTTTTTCGGGATCGTAATCTGTCCCTTAGACGTCAACTTGGATAGCTCCATTCCGAACTTCCTTCTTTCTTTTTCTGATTTTCCTTACTTCCTTACTTTTCTTATTTATAGCATAACATAATCTCATTTTAATTCCGAGTACTTTGCTTTGAATTAATAAAAAAGAATCGATTCCCTCGCTTAAATCCGCCTTCAGACGGGCAATCTTTCATGTCGGTTGTTCTATACTGACAGAAAGAAAGGAGGGATTGATCATGAAAAAATGGCGTCTCGTTTATTTGCAACTGGTTTTCACTGGAATGCTGATTGGTTTGTTCGGATTAGCAGGAGTCGCGATTTCCTTGCTTATTAAAAGAGCACAAAAAGGATTCTCGCTGGATATTTTACTGGATAAGCCGGGCTATTTTATTTTGATGGCGGGACTATTAGCATTCATCCCTTGTCTGATTGCCTTCATCCATATCTTGAAAATTCTTCGTTCCCTCAAATCGAACGCAACCGTTACACCGATTGCCGCTTCATTCGGGATCATCACAACGTGTTGTTATATCATCAGTACCGCCGCACTCTGTTTGTTTCCCGTCATGTTCATCGTCGCCGACCGTGATGATGCGCCCGGTCTCATTCTTTTTGCTTTCCTGCTGATTTTGATCCCCTTTACATTCAGCGTAATCAGTTCGCTTCTACAGTCACTTCTACAGAAACCGGATTCACGTCCTGAATAAGTAATTGAATTCTCGTATAGCACATCATCCACACTTCCTGTATACTTTTGGTAAAATATGTATGACCAAAGTAGGTGGACTATCGTGTCTCGCACTTCAACGCTACTTCTCTCATTCGGTATCTCCCTGTTCGGAGATTTTGTGTATTTAGTCGCCATCAATGTTTACCTCTATCAATTGACCGGATCAGCCGCTGCCGTCGCCGGTCTTTGGATCATTGGTCCACTTGCCTCCCTGTTCATGAAATTTTGGGCCGGCAGCGTGATTGACCGGGTCGATGTCCGGCGATGGTTGATTGGAACAGATGCGATCCGTGCACTGCTCGTTGCCTTAATTCCCCTGATTTCGACGTTACCGTTGATTTACCTGACGTTGTTCGGACTTGCGCTCGTCAAAGCGTTTTTTGAACCAGCCGCAATCAGTTATCTGACGCAAATCGTCCCGGAAAACAGCCGCAAATCGTTTAATGCGTACCGGAGTCTGATTACATCAAGTGCTTTTTTGATTGGTCCGGCCATCGCCGGATTATTGTTGCTTTTCGCAACACCGGGAGTGGCCATCTGGATCAACGCGGTGTCGTTCCTCGTATCCGGTCTGTTACTGCTTACTTTGCCGTCTGTTCCGCACGCAGCATCTACTCCAAAACTACAGGTCGGGGATCTCGCAACAGATTGGCGGACTGTGAGCCGCTTCAGCCGTACCAATCGTTTCGTTTGTCTGATTTACATACTCGGGATTCTGTCCATGAGTCTAGCTCTCGCGCTGGATGCCCAGGAAGTCGTGTTTCTACAGACAGTCGTCGGTCTGACCACAACCGATTACGGACTTCTGATCAGCATCACGGGAATTGGTTCCGTCCTCGGTGGTCTGACCGTGGCACGTTTTGCGAACCGGCTGTCGCTCAAGGCATTACTAGTCAGCGGTTATCTGTTTGTTGCGCTCGGTTACTTACTTTATGCGACTGCCGACTCATTCCTGATGGTGACGGTCGGATTTTTGTTACTCGGCTTTTTTAATACGTTTTCCGGAACCGGTTTCTTGACGTTTTACCAAAACAATGTCCCGCACGATTTGATCGGGCGCTTCACGAGCCTGTATGGTCTTGGTCAAAGCCTGGTTCAAATCCTGTTCATTTTAGTGATTGGTTTTACCGGTGATGTGCTCCCGCTTCGGTTCAGCATCATCGTTGCCGCCGTCCTGCTTGCGGGACTGAGTGTCGTGCTGATTGTTAGTGTTCTGCGATCAAACAAGGAAGCATTTTTCCGCGAAGATCAGACAACAAAACAAATTTCTTAATTCCTACACTACTTATAAGGATGTGCTCCACTATGAAAATTTTAATCGGCCAACCCAAACAGGAAACCCAACTCGAACAATTACGACGTGAGATTGCCGCCTATCCGGACATCAATCTCCTTCTCTATCCGGAAGGGTATTGCCGCGAGACAGATGTCGCGACGTTGCGCCAGTTAGCAAAACAGTATGCGACGATCATCGTGACCGGTTACCGCGACGCAAACCGTTTGGACCGGGCACTGATTATCAATGCAGAAGGAGAGCTCCTGCTCGACCGGGCGAAGACACCGGAAGCGGGTCCGCTCTATACGCCGTCGACCGCCATCGTTGCCGGGCAAGCAGCCGGATATCTGCTTTGCCGCGAGGTTTTTCTCGGACTCGATGGTCTGAAGCACGATACGGTGGATATCATCTTTAATCCAATCGGTGTCGGAATGTTTAGTGAGGAACAATACACGGACTGGTCCGGTGAAGCACAAAAAATCAGCCGCCAGCAATCAGCACTGTTCATCGGAACGAGTCACGCCGACGGGTCATACCGGAACTGCGGCTTCTCGATTCCGACGGCGTTTGCCTTTGACGCGACCGGGGAAGCGATCTTCCTCTCAAAAGATGATCCACGGACGCGGATTCTTGATACGGTGACGCATACGGTTGAATTCGTGGATGCTTCATCCGTCGAGCAGACAATGTAATCAGAAAAACCCCCAAACCGGCAAACCGGATTGGGGGTTTTGACTCATTGATGTTGTTTCGTCTGTTGTGTCGACCCTTGGCGCATCATGGAATACTCATCCCGTAGCATCGAATACATCTTGACGTCGTGAAACGCTTCTTTGATGAAGATTAACCGGCGTAACGTTCCTTCGTACGTCATGCCGACTTTTTCCATCACCCGGGCGGAACCGATGTTGCCTTCCATGCACCGGGCCTGAATCCGCTCGAGCTTGAGTTCTTCAAAACCGTATGCCATGACACGTGCAACGGCTTCTGTGACGATGCCTTTGCCCCAGAGCTGGCGCGATAACGCATAACCAAGTTCCGCCTGTTTATTGTCGTCAAGCAACAAGTGGATGAAATCAATCGTCCCGATCATCTTGCCGGTTTCCTTCCAGACGATCGCCCATGGTGCTTCTTTCCCTTGCTCGTAGTTCGACAGGACGTAGTTCAAAAACTGTTCCGCCTGTTCAATCGCCTGATTGGCATTCCAGGTCACATAACGGGCGGTTTCCTCGTCTTGTGTGTATTCAAATAGATCGTCGAGATCTTTCCCTTGCAGTGGTCGCAACACCAATCGTTCGGTTTCAAGGACCGGTAAGTGTTGATAAAACTCCGTTGTCGTCATGTTCGTTCCCCCGTTCTTTTTTTACATTATATAGAAAAAATAACAGGAATGCGATACAGTGGAGAAAATTATATCCGGAGGTACAAGTTATGACATTTCAAGCTGTCCCGATGACCGTTGATCAAGCAACTGCGATTCTGAAGTGGACCTATCCGCCGCCGTACGACTTTTACAATATGGAAACGTCGGAGGAAGCGTATGCCGAACTGCTCGATGGTTCCTATCAGGCCGTCATCGATCAAGCACAACTGGTCGGCTTCTTCTGTACCGGTCGTTCGGCTCAAGTTCCGGCCGGTCGTCCGCTCGGACTGTATGCTGATGATCATTTAGATATCGGACTCGGTCGTCACCCAGAACTGACTGGGCAAGGAACTGGTTTTACCTTTTGCTCGTTTGTCCTCTATACCGCCAAATCCCAGACTTCCTTACCCCTTCGTTTGACGGTCGCTTCGTTTAATGAACGGGCGATTCATCTGTATGAACAGCTCGGATTCCGGCAGCAATCGACTTTTTCGAGCGCTCACGCCACGTTTCTTGTCATGACGCACTCTCATACGTAAAACGCCATTCCACTGTTATGCCGGAATGGCGTTTTCCTGTTACTGCCGTTGTTTGTTCTTTACCGTTTCCACTGTTTGAAAGACATTCGAATACATGGCGGTAATATGTCCCTTCGTTTTCACATCGTTGTATAACCCGTACGTCCAAAACAAGGTCGTTTTCCCGTTTAAGTAACCGGCTGCATAATCGGTCGTCTCCCCCGCCGCTTCCTTGTACGAAATCCAGTCCGCGATGAACGGCACATGCCCCTTATTCGACCCGATGAAAAACGTCGGAATTCGCATTTTCAAGTAGGTATCGGCATACTCGCCTTGATCCGCTTCCAGTAATTTATTCGGCATGATCAGTACAGCGTCGAACGTCGAAGCGACCTGCTTGCGATTTTTTAATTCAGCGAATGAAATTTCCTCTAGACGGACGTTGTCTTCCCGGACTTCCGGCGCTTTCCCGATATAGGCAATGTGTAAGTATTCGCCCGTATACCGAGGGAAGTCGGGCTCTTTCGGTTGTCCGATTCCACATCCGCCAAGCATCAGCGCAATCGTGACTGAACAAAAAACTCGTTTTTTCATAACGGCACTCCTTTTATATGAATACGTGCAGATAGTCGTCAAAAATCCGCGTCATGACCTTCGGTGTATTGGCGATGTAGACGTTGATCTGCTCCTGATTCGACTGAAGCGGATCAAGATCCGTCTCATCCGTCGGAACATCCGAGATGCCTTTGATGATGATGCATTCGACCGCATTCTTTCGGCAGATGTAGGCAATCGCTGCTGCTTCCGTATCGGCAATCGTGATGCCGTTCGCCTGCAGTTCGAGATAATCATTCCACATGACGACGGCGCGGTCAGCCGTCCCGATCGTCCCGTTACCTTTAATGCCGTATTTCAGCACATCGATTTCAACGATGAACGACGGTTTCAGCAACGGCTCGACTTCCTTCACCGTACAATCATATTGAACCGCACGATCCGGAATAATGATGTCGAGTACGTCAAACCGTTCATCGATCCCGGCGCACGTTCCGACGACGAGCACTTTTGTGATCGGAAAATGCGATAGCATGTACTGAGTACCACCGACACCATTCACTTTCCGGACACCGGTGCTGTAAAAAACGACAGGTTTCCCGTTGATTGTCCGGCAAAAGTATTCACCGTACGGGTACGTGATCCGTTCCGTCTCTTGTACATGAAAGTAATCCAGCGTCGCCTCAAATTCCCAAACCGTCGCGATGCTGACACCCACCATCAGGCGATTCTTGACACCCGTCTCCGAACTTAATCCCATTTTTCCTCTTCATCCATCCAAATCTGCCGCTTCAAATCAAACGTTTCTCCTTCGTCGTGGACATTAAAATAAGCTGGCAGTTGAACCCGCTCTCCACCGGCTTGTTGCCAACACGTGCTGAACCAATCCGCAAAGAGTTGTCGCTCCTGTTCGATCAAGATTTCTTCATTTTCCTCATGGAACACATCAAAGTCATCCGATTGTTTCGGTGTAACGTGATAATACACCGCCTCGTCGAGCATCGATTTACTGCCGGCAAATCCGGGTGTCCCTGCTTCTTCAAACACTTCATTTGCTTCCCGGTCCATCGAAAAGAACATGACTGATAGATCATGCTGCGAAGGTTCGATAAATGCTGAAAAATCAAGAATCTCGACATCCGGTGCAAAGGTTGCCTCTGTGATTGTCTTCAAATTTTTGACCAGCACGTCTGTGTGCTGCGCAAGATTCGTTTTGATTGAAGCTAAATACTCATCAACTGTAAACATATGTATAACCTCCATCATATTTTTTAATCATCCTGTATTTAGGATGATTTTTATTAATCCATACAAAAAATGGATGACATCTTCTTTATCATCCTGTCTTTCGCTTGATCAAGCAAGTCTTTTTTCGATACAACAAATAACCTCCACCCGCTTCAGGTGGAGGTTTGCCGGCTTAACGTTGTGTTGCTTTGTCATACGCCAAGTCTTGTCCGTTTGTTGCAATGACCTGTTTATACCAGTCGAACGAATCTTTTTTCATCCGCTCCATTGAACCGTTGCCTTCATTGTCACGGTCGACGTAAATCATGCCGTAGCGTTTTTTCATCTCACCTGTCGTAAACGACACGATGTCGATGATGCCCCATGGTGTGTAGCCCATCAATTCGACGCCGTCTTCCGTGACCGCTTCCGTCAACGCCTCGATATGCGTCTTCAGATAGTCAATCCGCGCTGCGTCATGAATCTTACCGTCTTCAATCGTATCGACGGCCCCAAAGCCGTTTTCGACGATGAAGAGCGGGAGTTGGTACCGGTCATACAGACGGTTCAGGACGTAGCGGAGTCCAACCGGATCAATCGCCCAGCCCCAGTCGCTCGACTGGATGTACGGATTCTCGACACCGTTCGCCAGTCCGCCGTTGACGATGTTGCCTGTATTGTTGACAGTCGCGTCGTGCTTGACGGTCGTCGACATGTAGTAACTGAAGCCGATGTAGTCGACCGTTCCGTTTTTCAGGATCTCGTCGTCGCCGGCGAGAATTGGAATCTGATACCCTTCACGTTCGAACTCTTTTAAGGCATAGTTCGGATAATAACCACGCGCCTGAACATCCGGGAAGAAATAGCGCTGACGCATCGATTTTTCCGCCAACATGACGTCTTCCGGATGCGACGAGTACGGATAGATTGGGACGTGTGAAATCATCGCCCCGATTTGGAAATCGGGATTGATTGCTTTTCCTTTTGCGACGGCAAGGGCACTGGCAATCAACTCGTGGTGACCGGTCTGATACATGACTTCCATCGCGTTTTCACCCGGCTCGACTTTGACACCGGAGTTCGTCCAAAGGAACAATGGGTTTTCGACATCCATCTTGTTGTTGATTTCGTTGAACGTCATCCAGTATGTCACTTTGTCTTTGTAACGCGTGAAGCAGACTTCAGCGAATCGCTCGAAGAACTCGGCGACTTTCCGGTTGCGGAACCCGCCGTATTCGCGGGCCAGATGCAACGGCATCTCGAAATGTGACAAGGTGATGATCGGTTCAATGCCGTGTTTCAACAATTCGTCAAACACATCATCATAAAATTGCAGTCCTGCTTCATTCGGTTCCGTTTCGTCGCCGTTCGGAAAAATTCGGCTCCAGCCGATTGACGTCCGGAGACATTTCAGACCCATTTCGGCAAACAAGGCGATGTCTTCTTTATAGCGGTGATAAAAATCGATCGCTTCATGGTTCGGGTAAAACGTCCCGTCTTCGATCGTATCGGTGATCCGGCGGGCTACCCCGTGTTCACCTGCCGTCATGACGTCGACGACGCTTGGTCCTTTGCCGCCGGCGTTCCAGCCACCTTCAAATTGATGGGCAGCCAGTGCCCCGCCCCATAAAAAATCGTTTGGTAATGTCTTCATCTTCGTTTCCTCCTTGTATCTCTCTGTTATTTAATGATCGTTAAAATCGCCGTGTTGGCTTCGACCGTTTCGTGTTTCCCGACGATCACTTCCGCATAACTCGACGCGTTCGTGACGATGACCGGTGTGATCGTCTGTAAGCCGTGCTGTTCAATCGCCTTCGCGTCAAACGTCAACAGCTTTTGACCCGCTTCGACATGTGCTCCGTCTTCAACGTGTAACGTAAACGGTTGTCCGTCCAAGCCGACGGTTTCGAGACCGACGTGAATCAACACTTCGACACCACTCGTCGACCGCAGACCGATCGCGTGTTTTGTCGGCGCAATCATGACGACCGTACCGGTGAACGGTGCGACGACCGTGTTTGAAGTCGGACGAATCGCGATACCTTGCCCCATTGCTCCAGATGCAAACACTTCGTCCGGTACGTCCGACAGCGGCACAACTTGTCCTGCCAGTGGTGCTTGAATCGTTTCTTCGTTCGTCAACGTTGCGCTGACTTCCTGTGCCGGAACAGGTGTTGCCGGTGTCGTCGTCACCGGGACGACTTTTTCTTCGCCGAATCCGAGGATTTGAATCAGGACGATCGGTAAAATCAAAGCAATCGCTGTTCCGATCAATAATCCGACGATCGACGATGGATAATCGGAACTGATGCCGTTGACGAGCGTCAATGGTCCCGGCAGACCGGCATAGGCGAAGTAATACGGTTTGAAGAAACTCGCGACGACCGCTCCGACCGCGCCCGAGATACAGCCGTAGATGAATGGTTTCTTAAAGCGTAACGTTACGCCGTAAATCGCCGGTTCCGTAATTCCGAAGATTCCGGTCAGACCAGCTGAGACACCAACCTTTTTCGTTTCCTTGTTGCGGGTTTTTAAAATGACACCAATGACGGCACCGACTTGAGCGATGACGGCAATCGTTTGATAGGCCTGGAACGAATCCCGCCCGTACTGTTCGAAGTTTGCCAGGACCATCGGTGTAACGCCCCAGTGGACGCCGAAGATGACGATGATTTGCCAAAAGCCGCCGATAATCAATCCGGCAAGTGCCGGCGCATTTTCCGCTAAATAGTTGTATCCGTTTGCAATTCCTTCCGCCCCGAGTGTCGTGATCGGACCGATGACGAGAATCGTCAGCGGCACCATGATGACCATGCTGAAGAACGGGACGAATAATGGTTTGATGACGTCATTGATCGTCCGGTTCAAGAACCGTTCGAGATAGGACAGCAACCAGACGAGGAACAACGGTGGCAAGACCGATGACGTATAGGTCGTACCCGATAAGGCGATGCCGATAAATGAAATCGATTCACCGGACGTGATCCGTCCCGCCATCTCGGCCCACGTCGGACTGACGAGTGCCGCACTACAGGCGACGGCGATGAATTGGTTGACTTTAAAGTGGTTCGCTGCCGTGATTGCAATGAAAATCGGCAGGAACGTAAACGGTGCCCATGAGATAAAGCTGAACACTTCATATGTTCCCGTCGCGGCAAAGTCTTTAAACACAAGCGAAATTAAGATGAGTGCCCCTTGCAGGATACCGGCTGCCGCTAAGATATAGACGAACGGTGCAAAGACGGCGGACATCGTTGCGATGATCCGGTTCAAGATGGTTCCTTTCGGTGCTTCGGTTCCCTGTTCCGAATTCCCGTCTTCTAATGAAACAAGTGGTCGAAACGCTTCATAGACTTCCCCGACATGCTGCCCGATGACGACCTGGAACTGACCGCCTGATTCGACGACCGTGATGACACCCGGTAAAGCAGCGACCTGGTCTTTCGCTTTCGCGTCCGATCGTTTCAAGACTAAACGAAGCCGTGTCGCACACCGTGCGACACTGATGATATTGTCCTCGCCGCCGACCGCCTCCAAAATCGAATGCGCCAGCTGCTGATAATCCCGCACTTTACTCATCCCTGAACCTCCTTATGTTGTAAACCCGAATCGTACATCCTCATTATAATTGTACATGTACAATTTATCAATCCATATTTAATTTAATTATTTGGATGATTTAGTTCAAATCAGTCGTATGCTATAGTAAAAAAGTAGAACAATTACTGGAAAATGAGGGTGAACCATGCTGAAATACCAACAGACGGCGACAGAAATCGAAGCTTATATTGAACGACATGCCTTACAGCAAGGCGACAAACTACCGGTTCTCGATCAATTGATCCGTCAATTCGAGGTCAGCAAGACGACGATGACAAAAGCACTGGAACTATTGGAGCGAAAAGGTACCATCTTTCAAGTCCGCGGCAGCGGAATTTTTGTCCGGAAGACGAATCGGAAAGGCTACATCGAGCTGTTTTCGACGCAAGGCTTTAAACAGAATCTCGTCGAGCACGACATCCAATCCAAAGTCCTGTCGTTTGAGTTGATCCCGTGCCCGGAAGAAATCATCGAAAACCTTGGGAGTCCTCCCGGCGAAATGGTCTATGCCATCAAACGGATCCGCTATATCGATGGCAACATCATGTGTCTTGAAGAATCGTATTACCGGCAAACGATCGTCCCCTATCTGAACCGGGAAATCGTCGAACAATCAATCTTCGAGTACCTCGAGACGGCGCTCGGACTGAATATCGGGTTCTCGGACATGTACATGCATGTCGGTAAGTTACCGGACTCGATTGCACAATTCTTGGAGCTTGAAGCCGGCGATCCGGCATTGACGGTCGAAACGATCTTCCACCTGACGAACGGCCGGCCGTTCGACTATTCCGTCATCACCTATCATTATGAGCACTCGCAATTCGTCGTTCAGGCGAACGGCTTGTATTTATGAGGGGACTTCGCACATGAATGAAGAAGTGCTTTTTTATTACGCGATTCTCGCTGGCGGTATCATCTGTATAGTGCTGAGTGTGTTGTTATATTTCTGGCTCCGTGAAGATAACGGAATCGAATTTTCCCTGTTTTTCCGACTCGTTTTACTGTGTTTATTAGGTGTAGGGCTAATTTGGTACACCGTTCCGAGCCTGAAATATATCGTCTATCATGACTATGTGACGACTAAAGGAATGTGTACGGTGGAATACGATGATCAATCTAGCCCGCGGACGATTGATCTTTATTACGATGAAACAGGCGACTATTTCAGTTTCTTGGATCGGGCAGACCTCGGCGCATACGGACCGGACGTCCCATACACTTGTCACGTGACGACGACAAAAGATCATGAATTTGAGATTTCTTACCGGATATACGATTTCAAGACGGATAAGTTATTGTATTCATCTGAATGACCGAAACTACTTCGAGGGTAGGAATGTGACCATGACCATCCAAACTAACCGATTGACGATTGTACCGTATACGACTGAATGGGCAACGCTCGTTTTGAAACAATGTTACGAGAACGGTCCTGAACTTGAGAATCACTTAATTGAACTGGCAGAAACACCTGCCCTGCTCCTCTGGGGCAGCTGGCTCGTCATCTCCCAAGCTGACGGCAACATCATCGGGGACATCGGCTTCAAAGGAAGACCATCCGCCAATAAGGACGTTGAAATCGGCTACGGCTTATTGGACCGTTATCAAAACAATGGTTATGCGACGGAAGCCGTCGGTGCTCTCGTCGATTGGGCGTTGTCACGTCCGGACGTTGCGACTGTTTTTGCTGAAACAACAGCGACGAATCGCGCTTCGATTCGGGTCTTGGAGAAAATCGGATTCCAAAAAACTCGTGCATCCGATACCACCTTTCACTGGTCCCGCCATCAGACGGACGGATCCAGATGAATGCTGAAATCATCACTTATTTTTTCATTTTCTTGTTAGGTGTTTCATTTGTCTTACCGGCCTGCTATCTTCTTGTCCTTCATTTTGACAACAAACAGTATTCCTTTTTCAAAAAACTCAAATGGACAGGGATCCTATTACTCGGATTGCTATGTCTCTGGGTAACGGTACCGAGCTTTACCGAGATGGTGTTTCGTGATTATCGTGTAATGGAAGGTTCATGCTTTCTAGAACCGTCTGAATCGAAAGGAACATCCATCGAAATCACGTTAATGGAAACTAACAACACGTTTTCCTTCCGTGACGCACCTGATCTTGATGCCTATGGTAAAAAGATTCCGTACTATTGTCAGGTAACGACAACACGAAACGGAGACTTCGAAATCGATTATCGGGTCTATGATCAAGACACGAAAAAGCTGCTCTATGCGAATTGAGGACACAAATAAGCGGAGTTCCTACTCTCAGGAACTCCGCTTATTTTACTGTTCGATACCAGAACGTTCAGCCGGTTCAAGAAACAGTTCATCATCAAATGTCGTCAGCTCAATCATCCGACCATCTTTTTCATACCTGGCGGCCAGTCCTTCCCGGTCGACCACTTTCCAGCCGGCTTGTCGAATCCGCATCGCGTACAATACGCCGGGACCTTCGACTTCTGAAACGAGGTGCGTCTTGACGAACAATCCCTCCGGCTTTTCCTGAACGGTCCCTGTCCGTGGAACCGGAAAACCATTCACATCCGACGTCTCAAACAGATAATACCAACCCGTTCCACTGATGATCACCACCCCCAATAAAACAGCCATCCACTTTCCCATGCGTCGTATGTTCATGTCATATTGCCCCTCCATTAATCATCTATGTATCGATTTAATTTTACCAATCATTTCCTTACCTTTGCCTCCTGCTTAAGGCGGATTCTTGTCGAACAAAGGGTATGAAAACGAATGAAAAACTTCATGTTTTTGTGAAAAGAACTGAAAAAAATTATTATTTTTTCATAAATCTTTACGACAAGACGTCCTGCTTAGAGCATCAACGGTTTGACAACTCCCGGCATAGAGCCGTTTTTACCTGTTATCAAGTCATTAAGTCGCTTAACGACTTGACTTCATTTCCTGCTATGTTACGATACGAACTTATTAAAGGGAGTGAATAGAACTTATGAAATTCAGAAAAGAAAAAGTCAATGTCGTCGACATGAAGCAAACCAAAAAAAGTGTCTACGCGACCGGAATTGGGAATGCGATGGAATGGTTCGATTTTGGTCTTTATTCGTATCTCGCAATCATCATCAGTCAAAACTTCTTTAGTGCCGTCGAGAACGATGAACTGAAGCTCGTCTTTACCTTTGCGACGTTTGCGATCGCTTTTTTAATGCGACCAATCGGCGGAATCGTCTTTGGACGCATCGGGGATCGGCTCGGACGAAAGGTTGTCTTGACGACAACCATTGTCATGATGGCCGGTTCGACCCTCATCATCGGATTATTACCAACGTATGATCAAATCGGGATTTGGGCACCGATTTTACTGTTACTGGCCCGGATTTTACAAGGTTTTTCAACCGGCGGTGAGTATGCCGGTGCAATGGTCTACATCGCTGAATCGTCACCTGATAACAAACGGAGCGCCCTCGGAAGTGGTCTTGAAATCGGAACGCTCGCTGGTTATATTCTGGCGTCAATTCTGGCAACCGTCCTGTTCGTGACGTTATCCGATGATCAAATGGCATCATGGGGCTGGCGGATCCCGTTCATTTTAGGGGCACCGCTCGGACTGTTTGGTCTGTACTTGCGCCGCCATCTCGATGAATCACCGATCTTCGAAAACGAAATCAACGAAAATACGGAAGAACCAGCGTCGTTCCGGGAAATCATCCGGGACCATAAACGCGATATCATCGTTTGTTTCATCGCTGTTGCTTTCTTCAACATTACGAACTACATGTTGCTGTCGTATATGCCGTCTTACCTGAATGAAGTCATGGGCATTTCCAGTTCAACGAGTACGATCTTGATTACCGGTGTCATGGTCATCATGATTCCACTCGCTTACTTCTTCGGGAAACTCAGCGACAAAAAAGGTAACCGGAACATCGTCTTGTTTGCCTTGGCAGGTCTCTCGATTCTGTCGATTCTCTCGTTCTACCTGATTGGTCTGAAACCACTCTTGTTCGTCGGAATCGGAATCTTCATTCTTGGCTTCTTCCTCGCAATCTTTGAAGGCACGATGCCAAGTCTGTTGCCAAGTATCTTTTATACGGATGTCCGCTACCGGACACTGTCTGTCACGTTTAATGTCTCCGTCTCGATTTTCGGCGGAACGACGCCACTTGTCTCGACTTGGCTCGTCCATGCGACACAAAATCCGCTCGCACCTGCTTATTATTTGACGGCGGTCAGCGTGATTGGTTTCATCACGTTCTTCTTCTTCTTCAAGAGTACGTCAGGCAAGGCCTTAAAAGGTTCGCACCCGACCGTCTCGACGGAAAAAGAACTGCATGCCGTTGCGAAGAAACCGGATGATGCTTTATGGTGGGCTGAATAATCGATTAAAAAAAGGACCGGCGTCACAAAGCGGCACCGCCTCAGATTGCAGACAACCCCTCATTTCGAACTAGAAATGAGGGGTTTTTGTATGATAGGAAGATAATTAAAAGGATACATCCTGTTTCACGTGGTCCATATCGCCTTCCATCAGGATTATATCCCCCTGCTCCGTCGATTCGACAATCGTCAGACTCGTCCCGTGGATGAAGGAAGATTTCCACAGTTCCTCTATCCCGGTTCTTTTAAAATGAGACAACAGCACTTTGATGGCGATGCCGTGTGTAACGATCAGAATCATTTCCTCTGGATGCTTCACTTGGATCTCTTTCAAAAATTCAACCAAACGATTTTGCAATACGTCAAAATTTTCCCCGGTTTTTGATATGTACAGGTGAGGTGTCTCCCAGAATGCCGTATAGGCTTCCGCGTCACTCTGCTTTAAACAATCATGGGTCTTGCCTTCCCACTCACCCAGATGAATCTCTTTGAGTCGTACATCGGTTTGGATCGGCATAGTCCGTCCCTCACAAATCAATTGTGCTGTTTGGAATGTCCGTTTGCTCGGACTCGAATAGACAGCTTGAAACGCGGTGTCTTGCAGACGTTGGCCTAATTGTTTGGCATGTTGCCGGCCTTTTGCGGTCAACGGAGAATCTTTCCATCCTTGCAGCCTGTTTTCGGTATTCCATTCCGTCTCACCGTGGCGCGTCAGATAGATAATAGTCATTTTCTTCTCACCCTTCTCCTTTAATGGTAAATCCTTCTTTATTTTAACCTTTAAGAAGATACTTACCCCAGGAAAATGAATCAAAAAGAAGAAAATGCAATCTTCCCAGTTAAGAGAAAGATTGCATTTGGTCTTTTGCTTATTTTGAAACCGATGTCTGCGTCAATGTCGCACCGTTCGAGGCGATGACTTCTTTGTACCAGTAGAACGAATCTTTCCGTGACCGGGCCAGCGTCCCCGAACCGTCATCGTGTTTGTCGACATAGATGAACCCGTAGCGTTTGCTGTACTCGCCAGTTGACGCACTGACGAGATCGATACAGCCCCAGCTCGTATACCCCATCATGTCAACGCCGTCCTGAATCGCTTCCATCATTGCTTTCAAGTGGCCTTCGAGATAGGCAATCCGGTACGAATCATGAATCGCACCGTCGGCTTCGACTTTATCGTAGGCACCAAGTCCGTTTTCAACGATGAACAACGGAATCTGATACCGGTCGTATAATTTATTTAAGATGATCCGCAACCCGTCCGGATCGATTTCCCAGCCCCAGTCACTTGCTTTCAAATAGGGATTCTTGACGCCGCTCATGATGTTTCCGCCGGCCTCATTTCCGTCCTTCTCCGCTTTTTCCGTCCGTGACATGTAGTAACTGAGCGAAAAGAAATCAACGGTGTAATCACGCAACAGTTCAAGATCACGGTCTTCGACAACCAGCTCGATGTTGTTTTCCGTGAAGAAACGGTCGGCAAACGCCGGATAGGCGCCGCGGACGTGAACATCCCCGCAGAAGTAGTTCATCATCCGTTCTTCTTCCAGTGCAAACTGGACGTCGACCGGGTTTGAGCTGAACGGATAAACCGGAGCGGCAATCAGCATGCATCCGATTTGCATGGTCGGGTCAATTTCGCGGGCCGCTTTCGTCGCCAGACTGCTTGCGACGAATTGGTGATGCAGCCCTTGATAGGTCGATTGCAGCATGTTTTCGTCTTCGCGGACTGCCATCCCGAGGCTGAGCATCGGCATGAACTGAGCGCCGTTGATTTCGTTGAACGTCAGCCAGTACTTGACCTTTCCTTGATAACGCTCGAACAAGACCCGGCTGTAGCGTTCAAAGAACGTCACGAGCCGGCGGTCGCGCCAGCCGCCGTACTCTTTCGCCAAATGGAGCGGCAGTTCGTAATGCGAAATCGTGACGAGCGGCTCAATGCCGTGTTTCAGCAATTCATCAAAGACATTGTCATAAAACTGCAGACCTGCTTCATTCGGTTCCGTTTCGTCCCCGTTCGGGAAGATCCGGCTCCAGGCGATCGACATCCGGTACGTCTTGAAGCCCATTTCAGCAAACAGGGCAATGTCTTCCTTGTAGTGATGGTAAAAGTCGATTCCGTCGTGATTCGGATACGTATACTCTTCTTTCAGCTCGAAATCAAACTGCGGATCATGGATGACCTGCATCCGGTGTTTACCGCCCGGCATGACGTCGGCAATCGACAATCCTTTGCCGTCCGTCGCGTACGCCCCTTCGAGTTGATTGGCAGCCGTTGCGCCGCCCCATAGAAAATCGGATTTGATCTGTTTCATGAATAATTCCTCCTCTGATTGGGTTTAGACTAAGATGCGTAAAACATCACGTGACGGTTCGACCGTTCCTTGATACGTCGGCAAGACGTCAAGGTAACTGGCGGTATTCGTTACGATGACCGGTGTGATGATGTCGTAGCCGGCTTGTTTGATCTGTTCGATGTCGAAACGGATCAACGGATCACCGACCCGGATTGACTGGCCGCTCTCGACGAACGATTCAAAGTGTTGGCCGTTCAGTTGGACGGTGTCGAGACCGATGTGGACCAAAATCTCGACGCCGGTGTCCGACCGTAAACCGATGGCGTGTTTCGACGGATACACCGTGACGACCTCTCCGTCAAACGGGGCGTAAACGATTCCTTCATTCGGAATGATCGCCAATCCTTTTCCCATCGCACCACTTGAGAAGACGGCATCATCCACTTGTTCGAGTGAAATGATTTGCCCTTTGACCGGTGCGAGGACCGGTAGACCAACTTGTTCACTGATCGTCGGCACTTCATCCGTGACCTGTTGTTTGTCGCGGGCAAAGAAGTACGTCAATCCGAACGCAACCAGTGCAGCGACGGTAAGACCAATCAGTGCTCCCCAAAATGTCAGGTTGATGCCAGTCTGCGGAATCATGACCGGAACACCGAAGATACCGAGTCCGCCCATCGCGTAGGAGGCTGTTCCGAGTCCACCGCCGACCAAACCGCCGACTGCTCCACCGATGATACCGAAAATGAACGGCTTTTTACGCGGTAATGTCAAACCGTACATCGCCGGTTCCGTGATTCCGAAGATTCCGGCAATCGTCGACGACGTTCCAAGACCTTTAATCTTTGGATCCTTCGCCCGTAACGTGATGGCGAAGACGGCACCAACTTGACCGAACGTCGCCATCAGGACACCGACCGTGATGGTGTCGAATCCATTGACCGACAAGTTATTGATGATAATCGGGACCAGTCCCCAGTGAAGACCGAACATGACGAAGATCTGCCAAAACGCACCGATGAAAGCAATTGCGATGACCGGACTCAAGTTGTAAAGGAATGAGTAACCGGCTGCAAGTCCCTGACTCGCGTATGTCGCAAGCGGTCCAATCGCAAGGAATGTCAACGGCACGACGAGCATCAGGACAAGCATCGGTGTCGTGAAGTTTTTGACCGCTTCATGCGAGTGACGGTTGAAGAATTTTTCAAGTTTTGATGAGACGAGTGTCGCCAGGATAATCGGAATGACGGATGAGGCGTAACTCATCAGGACGACCGGAATCGTCAGGAACGTCAGACTCTCCCCTGAAGCTTGCAGCGCGACGATTGACGGATAGACGAGCGCCCCGCCAATAATCATCCCGATATACGGATTACCGCCAAATTTTTTCGCAGCGGAATGACCGAGCACGACCGGCAGGAAGTAAAACAGTGCGTCCGCCGTCGCATTCAAGACGATGTATGTGCCCATCGTCGGTGTCAATAATCCGGTCGCCACAAGAAGTGCGAGTAACCCTTTTAACAGTCCGCTTCCTGCCATCGGACCAAGAATCGGTGTAAAGATACCGGCAATCGTATCGATGAAGCGGTTGAACAGACTGGTTTTTTCCGTTTCTTCTGAAGTCTCTTGACCGATTCCGTTCAATTCGTTATAGACGTCACCGACATGATTCCCGATGACGACCTGGAACTGTCCGCCGCTCTTGACGACGGTGATTACACCGTCGACCTGTTTCAACGCTTCGGCATCGGCTTTTTGTTCGTCCTTTAATTTAAAGCGTAACCGTGTCGCACAGTGAAAAACCGTCTTGACGTTGTCTTCGCCTCCGACCAATCGGACGATGTCTTGTGCAAGTACTTGATATTTGCCCACCTGATTCACTCCATTCTCCATTTTGGAATAAAAAAACCTAAACGATGACAAGTGAAAAACACCTGAAATCATTTAGGTTTGGCCCGTCGATGCGGTAACCATCCTTACGTTCGATTCTGTTTCATGAGATTTTCGATATGAATCATCAAGTAAAGCCGTTCATCTTTCGAAACTGTGTAGTCATACTTCCCGGTAATCAGATTGGCGATCTTTTCGACACACTCAAACGCTTTCGGATAGCGGGATTTGACCATTTCATACAGTTCTTCGTCTCCGCCGGTGTTCAGCTTTGTTTTTGAGACAATCCGCTGAACAAAAAACTTTAAATGGGTTAAAAAGCGGCCGTACGCGTGAGACTCTTCATCCAGCTCGACCTGAAAATGATACGTGATGATCGTCATGATGGCTTGCGTCGCTTTCGTCATTTCGGTCACGATGTGTAAACTTTCACCTTTGACACCGGACATCGAGGCATTGACCAGGTGCAGGGCAATCGAGACCGCTTCCTCTTCGTCGAGATTGACGCTGTGCCGTTCATTGATCAGGCGGACCGCTTCTTTGCCGGCCGCAAATTCCGGACCGTAAAACCGTTTGACTTCCCAGACGAGCGGATTGCGGATGATGATTCCGTCTGCATATCGTGACAGTGCGTAGTGGATATGATCGGCCAGTGTCACGTACACCGTATCATGGAGCGATTTGTCAAGTCTGGCTTCGGCCATCTTGACGATTTCCTTGACCGTCTCGATTTCAGCCTGCGGCATCTCGTTCAAAAAATCGATGAACCGTTCCCGGCTCTCTTTACTCTCGAGCGTAAAGACTTTTTCGATCCGGGATTCGTCAATCACATCACCCATTCGTTTTTGAAATGCGATTCCCCGACCCATGACCACATGTTCCTGCCCGTTCGATTCAATCGCCACTACATTGTTATTAAAGACTTTCACGATTTGCACGGAACCCCTCACCTCCACCCTTAGAGCATCGTATTGAAAAGAAAAAACCTAAATTCATATCCATCGCCGCAACACGCAACAGATATCAATTTAGGTTTTGCCTGCTTGCGCAGTAACAATCCTGATTGGTTTATTCTTTTCATTACTAGAATACGACGGAAAACGTGCCGCGTCAATCATTTTATGAAGCGCTTTCACAATATGTTTTAAAGCAGAAAAAAGCAAGCACCGCTTCTATCCGTGAGTGCTTGCTTTTTCCGTCAAGAGACCTGTTTCAAGACCAGTTTGACCTGCTGAATTTGATAATTTTCGACGTGCAACAGTTCAAGATCATACGTCTCCGTCTCAAGTCTTTCACCGACTTGATAGTCCGTTCCCTGCGCTTGGATGAAACCGGCAATCGTATCGATTTCATCCGCGTCAGTAAACGTCAGGTTAAATCGTTCCTGTAAATCTGCCAGCAACACGGTTCCCGACAGATGGTATTCTGTCTTCGAAACCGTCTCGATGTCGGCCTGTTCATCTTCATCGAATTCATCGCGGATCTCACCGACGATTTCTTCAAGCAAATCTTCCATCGCAATCATGCCGGCCGTCCCGCCGTACTCGTCGATGACGAGCGCGATATGGGAACGCGTCACCTTCATCTTCAGCAACGTTTCCTGGAGCGGTGTCATTTCGGACACAGCCGGAATGTCTTTCATATACTTCTGTAAGTCGCGTTGTTGATCGTTCGCTTGATCCGTCAGAACTTCCTTGACGTTGACGTACCCGATGATTTTATCTTTATCAAAATCCTCGATGACCGGGTAACGCGTGTATTGATTGTCCGTCATGATTTGTAAAACTTCGGCCCACGTCATGCTTAGCGACAGCGTCGTTACGTTCATCCGCGGCACCATGATATCCTTCGTCACCCGCTCGTCAAACGCAAAGACGTTTTGCATCAGGGCGAGTTCCGTCTGATTAATTTCTCCGCTCTTAAAGCTTTGCGACATGATGATCTTCAACTCTTCTTCCGAATGGGCCTGTTCATGACCGGCCGGCTGAACGCCGAACAGACGTAAGAAAATCCGAGCCGAACCGTTCATCACCCAGATGAACGGATACATGATTTTACCGAACACATACAACGCTGGTGCAAGAAGCAACGTCATCCGTTCTGCATACTGGATCGCGAGCGTCTTCGGTGCAAGCTCTCCGATGACGACGTGCAGGAACGTCACCGACACAAAAGCGATTGTATAGGAGAGAACCGTCGACAGGGCCGCTGCGACGCCAAATTCATCAAAGACCGGTCCAAGCAGCTTTTCAACGGTCGGTTTCCCGAGCGCTCCGAGTCCCAGTGCCGTGATCGTGATTCCGAGCTGACAGGCGGACAAGTAATAGTCGAGATCACTGGCGACTTTCTTCGCCAGGACCGCTCCCTTGTTTCCTTCCTGAATCATCTGATCAAGCCGTGACATCCGGACCTTGACGACGGCAAACTCCGATCCGACGAAAAACGCCGTCAACACAATCAACAATACAAGCAACGCCAAATTCAATACCAACAATATGTCCAATTCTTTCCCCTGAATCAGGGGGTCACCTCCGAGTAAAATAATTTGAATCGAGAAATGATTCCACAATTTAAAACCGTACAGTGAAACGTTATAGTTTCTATCATAGCGGACAGATTTCTGAATATCAACTGTTTTGCCTATGGTAATGATTCAATTATTCAGAATAATCTGATTTCAGTTTCTAAAAGGAGTACTTTTGATACTAGGTTTCTTCCCATGGTTTAGCGGCTATATAAGAGCTATGCACATCAACATCTCAAGTTAAAACAGTTTAAGACAAAGCTTCTTGAAATCAAGTGATGTACGTAAAATCGGATGTACGTAAAATCGTAAGTGGAGAGGTAGTGGATTATTATGGAAAAAACAAGAAAAGGTTTCTCGTCGTACTTGCGACCGGAAGCAGATGGAGCAGGTCGTAACATCTCGTGGAGTTCAATCATCGCGGGAGTCGTATCATTTTTTGCACTTTTAATTACATTCAGCTTGATCGGTTCGGCGATCGGATTCGGCGTCACGGACGTCACATCCAACAATCCGTTTGACGGCGTCGGCATCGGCTTAGCCATCTGGGCGATCCTGTCGTTGTTAATCTCATTGTTCGTCGCCGGTTTCGTTTCCGGTGTGACATCGTCACGTGCCGGACTCGTTCATGGTTTCCTCACATGGTCGACAAGCGTCATTCTCTTGTTCGCCTTGTTGACATTCACGACAATCAACACGTTCCAAACAGTTGGTTCAGTACTTGGTACAGTCGGTGGTGCAGCTGGTCAAGGTGTCGGCGCAATCGCCAGCACAACACAAGATGCTGTTTCAAAAGGATTCAGCTCAGTAACGGACAACGTCTCAAACGTTGATACAAAAGAACTTGAAGGAAATGTCGATGAAATTCTGAAAGATACAGACATTCCGGAATTACAACCGAACTACTTGCAAGGTCAGCTCGATGCGGTCAAAGATGACGCAACAGCAGCCGGTAAAGATGTCTTAACCAAACCGGAAGACTTCGATAAAATCGTCAGTGATCTTGGTGACAAATTGACAGCACGTTCAGAAAAAATCCAAAACTCAGTCGATGAAGATAAAATCGCTGAAGCCGTTGCTCAAAACACGGATCTCTCACAAGCAGAAGCCGATAAAGCAACGAAAAACATCGTTGACGGTTTAAACCAGGCAACAAGCGAAACAAGCAAACAGATCGAAAACGCAAAACAAACACTTGATGAAACATCAGCTGATCTCAAGAAAACAGTTGAAGATGTCCGTGTTCAAACAGAACAAGCGACACAAACAGCATCTAAAGTTTCAATCTGGGGCTTCGTCGCCCTCATCTTAACGATGATTGTGACATCAATCGCCGGCATCACAGGTTCACGTGTTGCATCACGCGGCCGTATCGCCAACAAATAATCGAATGCATGCAGCCGAAGGTCCCCGCGACCTTCGGCTTTTTTGTTTGACAATCGTTTTGAATCTGTTAGGCTGTTAACTAACGACCGTTAGGAAGGTGACGAAATGAAAGCTTCATTATTATTACAGACGGCCCTGCGGCATTTTGCCCAACACGGCTACGAAGGCGCCTCCTTGCAGGAGATTGCCCAGGACGTCGGCATCAAGAAACCATCGATTTATGCCCACTACCGTGGAAAAGACGATTTATTTCTGACAGCGATGACACATGCGCTCGCGACACAGAAAATACATCTCGCCACGTACTTCATCTCGACGCGCCATCTATCACTCGAGGAGAGTCTGAAAGGTTTTTTTGATTGGTTTCTCGAGGAAAGCACCCAAAATGATCAGCTGAAGTTCATTTTACGGATTGCCTATTTTCCGCCCGTCAAACTCGAGCGGGAAGTCACGGATTTGATTAATCCGTTTTTCGATTCGATGCAACGCCACTTGACCCGTTTGTTGCGGGAACGCGACCGCCAAGAACAGATTTTATACTCGGATGATTACGAAAGTGCCGCCCTCGCCTACTTGACGGTGACGGAAGGAACGATGACCGAGTTCGTGTTCAATGGCGTCGAGGCCTATCAACGGCGTTTCACCGCCGTTTGGCCGATTTTTTGGCGGGGACTTGTCCGCTGACGATTTAAACTACAGAAACAGAGGAATTCACCATGCAAAACAACAAATTGATTTTAGGCACCCTGCTACTTAATCTTTTTATCGCCTTTTTAGGGATTGGCCTTGTCATCCCCGTCACTCCGACGATCATGAACGAGCTGAACATTTCCGGTTCGACCGTCGGTTACATGGTCTCGGCATTCGCCTTTGCCCAGCTCGTATTATCGCCGCTTGCCGGTCGTGCCGTTGATAAATATGGCCGGAAACCGATGATCATCATCGGTCTGTTCATCTTCAGCATGTCAGAACTGTTATTTGGTCTCGGTCAATCGGTCGAAGTCTTATTCGCGTCGCGGATTTTGGGTGGTGTCAGTGCCGCCTTCATCATGCCGGCCGTCACGGCGTTCATCGCCGACATCACGACGAATGCAACCCGTCCGAAAGCCCTCGGCTATATGTCGGCGGCGATTTCGACCGGTTTTATCATCGGTCCGGGCATCGGCGGTTTCCTGGCCGACATCGGAACGCGTATGCCGTTTTTCTTTGCCGCCGCGTTTGGTCTGACCGCAATGATTTTGTCGGTCTTTACGTTACGCGAACCGGAACGCCATTATGAACAGACAACCATTCCCCAGCAAAAAACCGGTTTCCGGAAAGTCTTTTCACCGCTCTACTTCATCGCTTTTATGGTGTTGTTGATTTCTTCCTTCGGTCTCGCTTCGTTTGAGTCACTGTTTGCGCTGTTCGTCGACCGGAAGTTCGGCTTTACGGCAAAAGACATCGCGCTCGCGATTTCCCTCGGTGCCATCGTCGGTGTCATCGTCCAGGTCGGCTTATTTGAGCGCCTGACACGTTGGTTCGGTGAGATCCGTCTCATCCGCTACAGCCTAATCGGCTCAACCTTGCTCGTCCTCGTCATGACGTATGTGACAAGTTACCTTTCGATTATTCTCGTGACAATGGTCGTCTTCGTCGGCTTTGACTTAATGCGTCCTGCGGTCACGACGTATCTCTCGAAAATCGCCGGAAACGAACAAGGTTTCGTCGGCGGAATGAACTCGATGTTTACGAGTATCGGGAATATTCTCGGACCAATCATCGGTGGGATCCTGTTTGACGTCGATCTCAACTATCCGTTTTATTTTGCAACGGTCATGCTTGCAATTGGCATTGCCCTGACGTTCGTCTGGCGGGAACAACAGCCGGCTGATTTGACGGCTGAACAAAAAACATCGTAAAGAAAACCCGAACGTGGTCTGTATCAAAATGAGCCCTGACTAGTAGCTCTTTGATACAACATTCCGTTCGGGTTTTTTCATGGACTCATCTCAAACATGGACTCATCTCAAACATGCCAGCCAAATCCTGCACATCCGATAAAACAGAAGTCATTCCCGGCCCTGTGTCCTTCAAGACCGACGCCATGACCGAATACAATCAACGTTCCATCAAAATCTCACATGCCGGTACATCGTACCGCCTCCTGTCGCACAATCCAGTCCTCTATCCGGGTCAGTTTGTCCGTTTCCGGATTTGCTAAGTAATCAAAAGCTTTTAAGACAAGCGGTGACGCGTTTGACGCATCGACGTCTGCCCGGCTGACCCAGGAAGAACCGGTCGAATCCTGCCCGTCAAACGTCTTTGGTACAGACCGTTCCCCCTCTGCTTCCAACACACGGAAAAACACGGCGATATGATGCAGATGCGATGCCCGGTGCCAATCGGACTGGAGGAAAAATTCAAACGTTCCAAGCAACTGTTTAAAACGGACCGTCAAACCGGTCTCCTCCTGGAATTCACGGTCCAGTGCATCCGGCAACGTCTCGAAATCTTCCAGACTCCCGCCCGGCAGATCGTACCGGTACGTGTACGGTCCGCCCTGCTTATGAATGACGAGCAGTTTTCCTTCATTATAATAGATGCCGTATGTACCGAATGCCCGGTGAAACGTCGGTTCGTTTGTATTCATGATTCATCCTCCCCCATATACGCAGTTAACCACCGCTCGACCGATTGCAACGCCCCTTCCAAATGTCCGCCGAACGCCGGATCACTTTCCGTTCCAAGTAGCGTGACCTTGTCCTGCAACACACCTTCCAGTCGAATCGGTCGATAGGCCGGAAACTCGGTTAACGGTTCAGCATCTGCTTTCGTTGCCGTCTCCGGTTCATTTGCCCAGTCCTGATACAAAACGGCAATCGGATGACCGGCTTCCTCTCCGAATAAACGGGTCAACTGTTCGACGACCTGCCGCTTTACTGCCGTTTCTCCAAGCGTTGCACGCTCTGTTGCCGTCAGGCGGAAAAATCCAAATACGGCTCCGGGACCGGTCGGAGGTGACGCATCATGGATTTCCTGCAGCACACCGGACCAACTGATGGCGAAACCGGATCGACCTGCCTGCCGCCAAAACGGTGTATCGTACACGACAACCACCTTCGCTTGCCCGGCCATCCAGGTCGGTGTTGTACTCAGTTGACGGTGCACGGATTCCGGTAAAGCTGGATGCCAATTGATATGTGAACTGATTCGTGGCGGGAGTGTCACGATGACGTGATCAAACGTTTGCCGGAATCGACTCCCCATCTGCTCCATCGTCAGTTCGACCTGCTCGGTGGCCTCAATCGCCGTCACACGGTGCGCCAGTTGAATCGTTCCTGGATTCAGCCGTTCCGCCAGCGCCTCCGTCACACTGCCCATTCCTTTTAGCAGTCTGTGTGACAAGACCGTTTGTCCGTCCGGTAACCGGTGTTGTTCGACTTGCCCCGGTGACCGTTCAAGCATCATCGTCCCTTCTGTCGCCTGGACAAGGACCGGCAGTTGCAGACGCTCAATCAGCGTCGTCATCAACCGTTCTGTTTCCGGCCAATACCAGGTCGGTCCGAGATCAAACGCATAGGACTGATCTTTAAGCGTCAACGTTTTTGTCAGAACCCGGCCGCCGATCCGGTCACGTGCCTCAAAAATCGTGACCTCATATCCCCTTTCCTGCAGACGCCAAGCGGTGTACAAACCGGTCAGACCGGCACCGACGACAGCGATTCGTAGCATGTTCATCCCTTCTTTCTCATGTTTCTTTCTAGTGTACCGAATATTTTTTGGAACGCACAGAAAAACAGAGCGTCATCCGACACTCTGTTCGTTGTTGCTTAGGATGATTGCATATGTTGCCAGTCGTCTTCATCAAAGATCGACTGGACCCATTCGGTGGAAACATATAATGATTTGGCGATGGCTTCGTCGGATTTCCCGAGTTTACGCAGCAAATGGACGATTCGAATCCTTCGCTCGAGTTCACGCTCGTCAGGTAACAATTCCGGCATCATATCGGCGCCTCCTTTCTCTCTTTAAGCCAACCGTCATCGTTTTGTCTAAGTTACCCGTTTATCGGTTGAATATTCCGATAATTCAAGAGGTTCGATGATTTTTGATAAAGAGTCTCAAAAAAATAACAGTCTCATCACACTGAAATGTAAAATAAACTTTACAAAATGTAAAACAAACTATACAATTTAAGTACTAACTAATGAAGGAGAAACTGTGATGAAGCTGACGAACCGGGTTAAATCGTTGCGGAGTAGCAACGGATGGACGCAGGAACAATTTGCTCAGATGATTGGTGTCACACGCCAGACAGTCATCTCGCTTGAAAAAGGCAGCTATACTCCGTCCTTGTTACTGGCGATGCAGATTGCACGAGTGCTCGAGCGTCCTGTCGAATCGATTTTTTACTTGGAGGAGGAATCGGAATGAAACGTGTCATCATTCAGTCGTGTTTAAACATTTGTATGTATTTTTTGGCAGCTGTTTTCATTAGTTCTATTCACGATCAACTAAATGTTTTTCAAAATGATCCGGTCAAAGGAACCGGCTTCAATCTGACACTGGACCTTTCCATTATTCTTCCTGTCATACTGGTCGCAATTGGTCTTTCGGTCACCGGCTACTGGATGCGAACAGATAAGAAGAGTTCTTTTTCCAAGTGGTCGTCGTCGACTACAGAGTTTTCTGATCAAGATGAACGGGAAGAAGTGATCACAGGAAAGGCAACACGCGCCGCCTATGTGACTTTTTTAATTACTTTACCCGCTCTAATGATTTGCTTTTTATTTGATGTTCCGCTGATGTCGATTTTTCCAAACTTTTCATTTTACGCCATTGCGCTCGTCTTAACAGCAGGAACGCTTTCCTATATGGCGGCCTGGGTCTATCATTACCAACGCTAAACACTCATAAATGCTTTACGAAAAAGTACTGGGTCTGTCCTTCCGCCGGATGATCGGGCAGACGACCGTATTCCTCGAATCCGAGTTTTTCATAAAAGCCCGGTGCCTGAAAGCTGAACGTATCAAGCAAGATCTTACTGCATGATTTTTCTTCGGCAATCGATTCGATTTTTGCCATCAGCTGTTTTCCGGTACCGCCGATTCGGTTTTCCGGGTCGACCCACAAAAAGTGCACCTGCAGATGATTCCACACATAACTTGCCGTAACACCGCCGAGGAGTTGCTCGTCTTCATCCCATGCCAAAAAGCAATATGATTCCGTTTCCGTAAAGAGCGTTGCCGGAACGTGTTGTCGGTTATAAGCAATCAGTTGCTCCCGGATCCATTGCCCATCTTCCGTCGTACCGCTTGTGATTTCCATCATTCAAAACCCCCGATTGAAATATTTTACAATACGTTCTCATCATATCATGGAGAGAAAAGAAAAAGAGGCGCCGCTTGGCACCTCTTTTTTTTACTTCTTAAATTCTTTTTCTGTACCATCGGCAAACTCGATCTCGATTTCAAGACGGGTCGCGTCATTGATGCCAAAGACTTTCTCGACTTGAGCAATCGCGTCATCATTTGACGTATCGGCATCAAGGTTCAGTTCGTCGAGCTTGGCATCCAGCGTCTTCATCGCTTCATTGCCTCGCGCCTGCTCACCGTTCATCTTGTAATCGGCTTCCGTCCCGTCGTTATCCCGGTCATAACTAATGTCGACGGCGTCCATCATGTCCGAAGTATCTGCCTCGACTGACAGACTGACGAATCCGTAATCTTTGTCGGCATTGTCCGTCACCGTATCTTGATCTTGTGTACCTGACGTATCGTCGTTCATCGTGCTGTCATCCGTCATCGAATTATCATTTGTCGTTGTCGTTTCCTCGAATTTTTCCGTTTCCTGATTGTCCGAATTGCCGCATCCTGCTGCAAATAAGGCAAGACCGAGAACCGGGACCAAATATGTCTTCTTCATTAGAATGACCCCCTCTTTTTTTTGACTATCCCCTGGGTCAAGACACATAAATCGTTGTAATGTGCGATTTCAAAAAAAAGATTCACTCGTCACTTCACAATCAAAACCGGACATTTGACGCGTTTGGCAATCTTGTGACTGACACTGCCGAGCATCATCTCCTGCAGACTGTTTAGCCCCCGGCTGCCGATGATCGTTAAGTCGACCTGTTTTTGATTAGCGTGTTCCACAATCGTCGGACCCGGTTCACCGCGAAGAATCGTCACGTAATAGGAGACATCAGCTGCTTCCAACTTTTCTTCGACCGGGGCGAGTTTTTTCCGCCGCGCAACCTCGATTCCGGCCGCTCCCTCTGCATGCAGGACATCGTCTTTAGCTTTTGAAAAATCGGCGACAAAGACGACTTCAATTTTACTTTGCGAACTGAGCGTCGCTATTTTAATCGCTTCTTCCGTTGCCCGGATCGAGTGTTCCGAACCGTCGACGGCTAATAGGATATGTGGATACATTTTGTTCACTCCCTTATTTTAATGGGTAGAAATCTTCGGCGTTGGATCCTGATGAATCGCCAAACGATCGATTAACTTTTTACTCTCCGGATTTAATCCAATCATCTCGACATTGTTCTGATTCGCCAGTAAGCGGAGCATCACCTTGTCAATCGCTCCGACGGCGGAATCATCCCAGATTTGGGTCGATCCGAAATCAATCAGAATATCCTGCTTGTTCATTTCATAATCAAACGAAGCGATGAAATGATCGACGGAAGCAAAGAACAGTGGACCTTTGACCGTATAAACGGTTTTCCCCGCCTCGAGTCGTTGTTTGACGTTGATTTTTGAAACTTTTGCGACAAAAAACAAGGCGCTTAAGATGACACCGGCGATGACACCAATCGAAAGATCGTGTGTCGCGACGACAATGATGACTGTCGCAAGCATGACGAACGCATCCGCTTTTGGGGCTTTGCGGAGATACGTGAACGACGACCAGTCAAACGTGCCGATCGAAACCATGATCATGATTCCGACGAGAACCGGCATCGGAATCTGAACGACTAAGTTTCCGAGGACGATGATCAAAAACATCAGGAACAGTCCAGCGATAAGTGTCGACAGACGACCGCGGCCACCCGACTTGACGTTAATGACCGATTGACCAATCATCGCACAACCTGCCATCCCCCCGAAAAATCCGGTGATGAAGTTGGCAATCCCCTGCCCCCGGGCTTCCTTGTCTTTTTCACTTTCCGTGCCGGTCATGTCGTCGACGATCGTTGCCGTCAATAAAGACTCAAGCAAGCCAACGATGGCAAGCGCCAATGAATACGGGAAAATAATTTGAAGCGTCTCGAAATTGAACGGGACGTTCGGCAAGAAAAACGACGGTAACGACCGTTGAATCGCCCCGAGATCCCCGACCGTCCGCAAATCAACGTTCAAGTAGATCGCGGCAATTGTCAGTACGATGATTGCGATCAGTGGAGCGGGAATCGCCTTGAAAAAGCGGGGTAACAGATAAACGATCGCAAGCGTAATCGCGACGAACACATACGTCATCGTTGAAATCCCGATAAAATGCGGCACTTGGGCCATAAAAATCAGGATGGCGAGTGCGTTGACGAAACCAATCATGACGGCACGCGGAATGAATTTCATGACCTTCGCAATCTTAAAGACACCGAATAAAATTTGAATGATTCCGGTTAAAATCGTTGCAGCGAGCAGATAATCAAGCCCGTGCTCCTTGACGAGCGGGACCATTAAAAGCGCCATCGCACCGGTTGCTGCTGAAATCATCCCCGGCCGTCCGCCGACAAAAGCGATGATGACAGCGATACAAAACGAGGCATACAATCCGACCATCGGATCGACACCAGCGATAATTGAAAAGGCTATCGCTTCCGGAATTAACGCAAGCGCAACGACAATCCCGGCTAAGATATCTCCTCTGACATTTGAGAACCATTGTTCCCGTACACTCATTTTCATTTGTTTCTTCCACCTTTCTGTTGAGAACTGTTCTTTTCTCAACATCCTGTCCTGTTTTGAATACCCACAGTCTAGCACCATTAGTTTCAAAAAGGAACACTTTTGGTCTGATTTATTTTGAAACGATCAATCTGACCATACTAAAAAGGAGTTCATCCGAATCGATGAACTCCTAGTCGAGTGCCTTATTGATTTGCGTCAGTCTGCCAAACATTTCTTGCAGTGTTGGTAGTTTTTATTACCGCCGGATAAATTACAGACATTCGTAAAGCCAAGATTCTTCAGTACGTTTTGCGCGGCATTCCCGGTCACGCCCTTGTTGCAATAGACAATCGTCGGCAACGTCGGATCAAGCTCTTTCGCGCGTGTCCGAAGTTCACCAAGCGGGATGTGAATCGCGCCGTCGACGTGATTCTTCTCGAACTGGGCTTTCGATCGGGTATCGATGATTTGGAACGACTTGCCGCCGGCGACCTGTTCGATTAATTCATTTGGCGTCATCAGACGGGCTGTTTTTTTAATCGCATTGTCGAGTGCCATTCCGGTATAAAGGACTGGATCCTTGGTCGTCGCAAACGGCGGTGCATAGGCGAGATCGAGATGGAACAGATCCTCTGCCTTTGCTTTGAACGTAATCGCCGTCGCGAGGACATCAATCCGCTTGTCGACCCCTTGCGGACCAACGATTTGTGCGCCGAGGACCCGTCCTGTTGCCCGGTCGGCGATCGCTTTGATGACCATCTCTTTTCCACCCATATATTCCGGACGATCCGGTTTGATGTTGTGGAGGACTTCGATGTCATAACCCGCGTCCCGCGCTTCTTTTTCCGTCAAACCGGTCTGTGCGACCGTCAGATCAAACGCTTTGAAGATGCCGGTTCCAAGAATACCGCGGTGTTCCGCTTCTTCCCCGGTGATGACCATCCCGGCAATCCGGCCCATCTTGTTGGCGGTCGAGCCGAGCGGACGGTAAATCGCTTCTCCGGTAATGACGGAGAAACTTTCCGCGACGTCGCCGACAGCATACACATTGGTCAGATTCGTCTGCATCTTCCGGTTAACGGCAATCGCACCTGTCTGCCCGATTTCAACGCCGATCTGCTTCGCGAGTTCAGTATTCGGTTTAACACCGACTGATAGAATGACGAGATCTGTTGCAATCGACTTGCCGCTCTCAAGGGCGATGTCCGTGACCCGTTCCGTCCCGTTTAATGCCGTCACCGATTCACCAAGCATCAACTCGACACCTTTATCTTTTAAATGATCAGCAACCCGTTCTGCCATATCACGGTCAAGCGGCGGCATAACTTGCGGCAGGCGTTCGACAAGCGTCACCTGAATCCCGCGGTATGTCAGTTGCTCGGCCATCTCAAGACCGATGAAACCGCCACCGACGATCGTTGCCATTTTTGGATCATGCTGTTCGATGTACGAGCGGATCGCATCGGCATTACGGACATTACGGACTGTAAAAACGTTGTCGTGATCAACACCCTGTAAGGGCGTCATGATGCTTGACGCACCGGTCGCAAGCACCAGTGTATCGTACGTATCCGTAAACTTGTCACCAGTCGTCAGATTAATGATGGTTGCTGTTTTCGTTGCGTGATCAATCGATTCGACTTCGTGTCGTGTGTGGATGTCGATGTTATAACGTTTTTTGAAGAATGCCGCATCACGCGGTGTCAATTCGTCAATGTCGGCAATTTCGCCGCCAACGAAGTATGGAATCCCACAACCGGAATAGGAGATGTCCTGATCACGGTCATAGATCGTAATCTGTAAATCTTCACTGTTCCGACGTGCTTTTGCACCGACCGATGTCCCGGCGGCAACTGAACCAATGATCAACAATTTCATGTAAGTGTCCTCCTGAAAATTAATAAAGCAACAAACTGATGTACAATCCGAGCAACGTAATCGCAAGCGTTGGAATCGTCAGAATCGTACCGATTTTAAAGTATTGTCCCCAGCCGATCTTGACACCTTTTGAGCGCAAAACGTGCAACCAGAGTAAGGTCGCCAGACTGCCGATTGGTGTAATTTTCGGACCTAGATCAGATCCGATGACGTTGGCATAAATCAAGGCTTCCCGGATGATTCCGGTTGTTTGACTGAGATCGATCGCCAGCGCATCAATCATCACGGTCGGCATATTGTTCATGATCGATGACAGAATGGCGGCGAGGAAGCCCATCCCGAACGTCGCAGCGGCCAGATTCGTTGCAAAACCGTCAATGACATCTGCGAGAACTTGTGTCAATCCGGCATTTTGTAGACCGTAAACAACAATATACATTCCGAGTGAGAAGAAGACGATTGCCCACGGGGCACCGGCGATGACTTTTTTCGTCGGTACGCTTGGTGAACGACGTGCCATCAACAGGAAGAACAAGGCGATGACACCGGCAACCAGACTGACCGGAATCCCGATCAAGTCACTTGTGAAATAGCCGATGACAAGCAACACAAGTACCAGCCACGATAACTTGAACATCCGCTGATCCTTGATTGCCGTGCTCGGCGCGACGAGTTGCGTCACATCATAGGTCTTCGGAATACTTTTGCGGAAATACAAATACAACACAAGCAGACTGCCGATGACGGAAAAGACGTTGACGAATACCATCCGTGCAGCATACTCCGTAAAGCCGATGTCAAAGAAGTCGGCCGAGACGATATTGACGAGGTTTGAGACGACGAACGGCAGACTCGCCGTGTCGGCAATGAAGCCGGAAGCAAAGACATACGCCAAGACGACATAGTCCGGTAATTTTAAGTAGCGGACGATTGCGAGGACGATCGGCGTCAAAATCAACGCTGCACCGTCATTCGCAAACAAGGCCGCCACAATGGCACCAAGCAGTGTCAGATACACAAACAGTTTGACACCGCCGCCTTTTGCAATCCGTGCCATATGAAGCGCGGCCCATTCGAAGAAGCCGATTTCATCTAAAATCAATGAGATGATGATCAAGGCGATGAAGGTAAACGTCGCGTTCCAGATGATACCCCAGACAGTCGAGACATCATCCAGGTTCACAACGCCGGTCAGTAAGGCAATCAATGCCATCCCCATGGCGGAGTAGCCGATGCCGAGACCTTTTGGTTGTTTGATGATTAAGAATAACGTGATCAGAAAAATTCCGATCGCAAGTAGATGTGTGCCGGTCAATGCGTTCACTTCATTTCTCTGTTAATTTTTCTTTTTCTGTACATAACTAATCTGTTATGTTCGAAATCGCTTTATTTCTGATTTAACACGGTTTCCGTTGAACATCCGGTAAAGGAGTTGTCGTTAAGATGGTCAGCAGCAACGCATACCGGGGATGATCCGGATTGAGACGAAAATACGTCCACTGCCGTTCACGACGTTCCAAAATCAAATGCGCCTGCCGTAACAATTTCAAATGCCGGCTCACGGCCGGTTGTGAAATCGCAAACAGTTCAACAAAATCACAGACACAATGTTCCCGAACTGCCAAACGACGCAGGATTTCAAGACGTGTTCCGTCACTAAGCAATTTCAGGAACTGACTCATCTCATCGACCGGTGTCACGGTTAGAGTCATGGGAAGGCCTCCTTTTTTTAGAGTAAACAATAAGAAAATCGTCAGTCGACAGTTGCAGACGGACGATTTATATACAACCACTTTATTATATAACCTTTTTGTTATGCAATTCTTTTTTTGGCTGGCGTCTGACAAAACGCGGATACAGTTGATTGACTGTCAAAAAGTAGACAAAAAAGACGGTGAAGTAAAACTTGATGAATTTGTTCATTTCCGTTGTACTCAGCCAGATTGATTCATCGTACATCAACCGTCCCGATGCCGTGATGACGACGGGATGCGTCGCAAGCGTCAGACCGATCAGGACGAATAAGCAAACACCAAGATCATTGAGCCAGACTTGGGTGCTGCCTTTTGAATTACGAAACATTCCAATCCCTCCTTTATTTTGGAATCGTTTCAGCCAGTTCCAGTAAGATCCCCTCCGGTCCCCGAACATAACAAAGGCGGTATGTTTTTCCAAACTGTTCGACCGGATGAACGGCTGTATATCCCTGCTGTTCTATAAGCCGGATCATTTCGTCAAGCGACTCGACGTTGAGGCAAAGATGGCGAAGACCCCTTGAGTAGACTTCGTTAGATGACGGATGAGAATCAACCGGTGACTGATAGTGAACGAGTTCAAGCCAGGTCTCTCCATTCGGAATACCAAGTGCGACACACGTTGTTTTCGCTTCATGCAGGCCCGTCACCCGGTCGAGTTGCGGCCCGGACGCCTCCCATTCACCTTTGACGACGAATCCCAGGCTGACGAAAAAGCGTGTCACCTCTGCCAGGTCCAAGACGTTGATGCTGATATGATCCATCCGGTTGATCTTCATACCGTTTTCACCTGTTTCCGTTGATGCCGGCTTGCTTGATAGTCCGGCTTTAACAAAGAGAAAATCCGTCCGTCATGCGATGTTCCGCCTTGGAACAGGTAACCGCGTAAAATCCCTTCTTCTTCAAACCCGATTCGCGTCAACAGTTGGATCGAGGCTGTGTTTTCAAGGAACGTCACTGCTCCCATCCGGTACAAACCGAGTGTCTCGTACGCGTATGCCAAGACCGCTTCAATCGCTTCTGCTACATAACCGCGCCGCCAGTGTGCCGGATCAAGTTCAAAGCCGATTTCCGCCTTTTTACTGTACAGGCTAAGATGATTCAGTCCGATGGTGCCGATGAACGTTCCGCTGTCACGGGTGACCATCCCCCAGCGGATGCCTTGCCGGCTGTCGAATGTCTGTTTGAACGATTCGATGATATGTAGAGCATGCTCTTGTTCACGAAGCGGATCCATTCCGTAAAAACGGGTGACGTCCTCGTTCGACAGAATGTGGAAGAGGGCAGGCGCGTGTTCAGGTGTGACTTCAATCAGTTGCAGCCGTGCGGTTTTTAGTATTGGAAAAGGCATAGGGAATTCCTCCAGTATTTAAATTTGTAAGCTATGTACTGATACTTAACTGTTTAACACTTGTATTCTAATTATGCTTTAAGTGCTTGAATTCATGCGTGTCGTTTTTATTGTGAAATCCACTCAATTCCACACGTCCTTTGGGATTGATCTTATACTCATACGCAGCATCCGGTTCGTTTTGAAAGACGACCGTGATGACGTAAGGATTGATATGCTGGTATCCTTCTTTTTGAAAGGGGACGGTCGAGATCGTCCACTTTTCATCCGGAAATTCCTTTGCGAGATACGGTTTGACGGCTGCCACGTTTTCCTGAATCTGCACTTTGATGTCTTCCTCATCCGGCTGATTCATTAAAAAACTGCCGAACAACAGACACAACACGCCCGCCGCTGTAAACGCCACCGTGCGCTGTTTTCCTGTTTTCCATAAGCCGATTAATACAACCGGAATCACAATTAGACTAAAAACGACATACTTGATCCATTCCAAGAATTCCATCTCCTTTGTACGGGATTAGGTGTTTGTATCCGTCTTTCCTGTATGGCACCGTCGTCAACGTGGATCCATGTTACGTTCTCCGCTTCTGTACTACTCTTTTGTTTATTACGGTTTCCCCCTCAAAATTCCTGCTTTTTCCATCAAAAAACAGGTATCCGTTTTGGATACCTGTTTTGAACGAATGGATGACTTTTTTGAAAGTATCAGAGCTGTATCATGTTTCCGGTATGTTTGGATGAAAGAGCATGAGCGCTGTTTGAATAAAAGCATCCGTCGCCTTTGAAGTATCTTTTTTGTTCCGCACGGCCAATTGGATATTACGAAATGTCTTCGGTGTGAGCTCACGCATGACAACCTGATCGGGTAACGTTCCGACGCTTTGTTTCGTCGTGATGGTGACCCCTAATCCTTCCTGAACCATACTGATTCCCGTCTCGAGCTGTTCCATTTCAAATCTGACTTTCGGAATCAGATCATGTTCTTCGAATAGACTGTAGATGTGCTTTTCGACACCATCCTTGCCCATCAAGATGGATTGCTCTTTTAAATCAAGGATACTGACAGTTTGTTGAACAGCCAATGGATGATTTTCCGGCAAAAGGACAATCAGTTGATCCACTGCAAGGGCAATCGTATCGAATTCTTGATCCGTCGAAGTGATGATCCCCACATCCACACATTCTGTCCGTAGCCATTTTTTAATCTGATCGATTGTGCCTTCCCACAGCTTAATCTCCAGTCCCGGATACTGTTCCTCCATCGTCCGAATGATCTTAGGCAGAAACCGTGTATAAGCGGTCCGGTAGACACCTACATGAACCGTTCCGATTTCTAATCCGCGTTCAGCCGCTACCAATTCATCTACCTTATGAAACTCACTCATGATTTTTCGAAGAATCACTAGGACCTGTTCGCCGACTTCCGTAAAAAACAATCCGTTTTTCTTATCTCTTTTAATCAGCTTGGTTCCTAGCTGCGCTTCAACCGAAGCGACAGTCCGACTGACCGCGGGTTGTGTCATGTGCACGTGTTCTCCTGCTTTGGTAAAGCTTCCTGTCTCGGCAATTTGAATGATGAGTTCGATTTGTGACCTGTTCATAACGTTTTTGGTATGCCCCCTATGATGAATATGCATTTTATTAATAAGTATAGCTACTGTACTATGAGTGAGTATTTCAAGCAAACAGAGATTTGTAAATACAGAATTCATAAACCGAGGTGTCGAGTATCATGTCAAACATATGGAAAATTTATTTATTAGCGGCAATCAGCTTTTTGAATGGCACATCTGAATATGTCATTGCCGGTATTTTAGACAAAATCGCGGATACGAGTCATATTTCCGTTTCTTCCGCCGGACAACTCATTACCGTCTTTTCGATTGCTTTCGGAGCAGGAACCCCTTTCCTGATCGCGATGACGGCACGATGGGAACGAAAGAAACTGCTCGTCTATGCGTTGACAATCTTCTCTATCGTTAATGTGGGGATTGCCTTCTTATCAGGATACGATATGCTGATGGGCGCACGAATCCTTTCCGCCCTTTGCGCAGGAGTCATTCAAGTGACGCTATTGACACTCGCGGCCGTCTTGGCAGCCCCCGGAAAACAAGGGGGTGCGATTGCCACGGTCGTCATGGGGAATAGTACAGCTTTAGTCGCCGGCGTTCCGATCGGACGAGTCGTCGCCACCCATTACGAGTGGAATGTCATTTTCGTCGGTCTTGGTCTGATTGGATTACTGCTCACCGGATTGGCACTGGTCATGATTCCGAAAACCCAGGCTGAAGAACCCGTGCCGTTGCGTGAACAATTTAAATTCTTCATGCAACCGCGGATTTCTGCCTATCTGCTCATCACGTTCCTTTGGCTGGGTTCGTATTCCGTCGTATTCACCTATATCTCTCCGTATTTCCTGGATGTCTTTCAGATGAGTAACCAGGGAGTGACGACGGCCCTGTTCCTATTCGGAATCGCAAGTGCCATCGGTTCGAAATTAGGCGGATTCGGAACCGACAAGTGGGGATCGTTCCGTACGCTGGCTGGAAGCATGTTGCTTCATGCACTGGTCTTGTTCCTGTTCCCGTTCATCGGACAATCGGCTTCCCTGTTCTACGTTTTACTTGTTTTTTGGGCACTGGCAGCCTGGTCTTCCGGAACAGCGATCCAATTCCGACTGATTACGCTTGCGCCTTCAGCCGCTAGTATTGTGTTAAGTCTGCATAGCGCGTTCGGACAAATCGGGATGGCAGCAGGTGCCGGGATTGGCGGGATTGCTGTCAAAAACAGCTTGTTGCATTATTTGCCATGGATTGGTGCTTTTGCGCTCGCCGTTTCAGTCGTCGTCATTCTCGTCGACAACAAGCTGTCGAAGTCGGGAGAGACGCGGCAATCAGCAGAACCATTCTATGCAGAGAAGTGAGTTTGACTCTTCTTTTAAAAAACAAACGGTCTGAATTCTGTCGAAAAGAATTCAGACCGTTTGTTTTTTAGTCAGATGAACAGATACGACTTAGACATGAAAACGACTCGATAATCGTTTCAAATCTTCTGCCATCGTCGCCAGTGATTGTGACGCCGATGAGATTTCCTGCATCGATGCCATCTGTTCTTCCGTCGAAGCCGAGATGTTTTCCGTTCCGGCGGCCGTACTTTCCGTCACGCCTTGAATCTCGCGCATGACGGCTGCAATCTGTTCGCTGCCGGCCGCCATTTCCTGCACGGCACCGGACACTTCCTCGACTTGTCCGGTCACGTCACTGATCGAACGTTCAATCGCCTGGAATGAAGCACTCGCTTCATCGGCCACTTGAATCCCGTTTGTCATCTGTGCCGTCACCTTTTCCATCGAAACGACGGATTGTTCCGTTTCCTGTCGGATGACTTGGATCAAGCTCTCGATCTGCTTCGCCGCAAGAGCCGATTGCTCGGCAAGCGTCTTGACTTCCGCTGCAACGACGGCAAATCCGCGTCCCTGTTCACCGGCACGCGCCGCTTCAATCGCCGCGTTCAGTGCCAACAGATTCGTCTGCGCGGCAATTCCGGTGATCGAATCGGTAATCTGTCCGATCTCCTGCGACCGGTTTCCGAGACCGACGATAACGTGACCGAGTTCAGTGAAATCGGTGTTGATCCTCTCCATTTGTTGACCGAGCTGGCGGACGACCTGACCGCCATGCGTGACTTTATCCATCGCGTCACCTGTCGCATCTGTCATTTTTTGGGCATTTCCCGCGACCTGACTGACACCGGACGTCAAGTCCTGAACAGTCCGTGATGCACCGGATACCTGGTTCAACTGTTGGCTGGCACCACTCGCGATTTCTTCCATCGTCACGGCGACCATTTCCGTCGCTTTCGTCGTTGCTTCTGCATTGGTACTTAATTCATCCGATGCTGTCGCAACGTGTTTTGACGTGTCCGTCATTTCAATGATGACGTGGTGCAGTTGCTCCGTCATCGTATTGAAAGACGTCGTTAATTGACCGAGTTCGTCTTTTGACACGTAATCACCGCGGACCGTTAAATCACCTTCACCCGACTGCTTCATCCATCCTTGGAGCGAACGAATCGGTTGTGTGATCAGACGTGTAATGTACAGTGCCAGACCAGCAAATAACAGTAACGCGAGCAGAAAAATTCCGAGCATGATATAAAACGCGGTTTGCTTTTCCTGCTGGTTCAACGCATTGATGTCTTTTGACTGTTTCGTCATGGACATCATTAAACTTTTAGCCGTATTCGCGACTTCATCCCGTGTTTTCTCCAAACTCTCTGAATAGACGCGGTACCCTTCTTCTTTACTGTCTTGTGTGACCAAATCCTGAATCGTACTTAAGCCGTTATCGTAAGCGAGGACACTGTCCTTCAAGTTCTCGACTTGTTTTTCTGATTGTTTTGTCGGCACCGCGGTCCGCTCGAATTTGTTGAGGGAAGAACGGATTTGTGCTTGCCGTTGGTCGATTTGCGTACCCAGTTCTTCAGTACGAGCCGGATCTTCCGTCAACATCATCTCGACGAGAAACGAGTCAAGCGCCCGGGTATCAATCCGGATTTGTGCCACTTCCTGAACCGGAATCAAGTTTTCTTCATACATCGCCTGCGAGGCATTCGACATCTGATTTAAAAAATAGAGCCCTGCACCGGCTAATAAAATCATCGCGACAATTGCTGTCGCAATCAACAGTTGAATCTTTTTCCGTACCGATAAATTTTTCATTATGTAAATCCCTCCCACCTGTTTATCGGTCAATTACACAAATGATTCAGTCTTTTCGCATTTTTCGTTTTCCGGATGTGTTGTGTCGAGTCCCTGATTACGACAGCGGGTACCGGATTCGATATAATCAGAATCATACAGAAACCAAAGGAGTGAAGTCTGTGCAGTCTGTCTCGAACGAAATCACACAGTTCCGCGGAACACACTATGACTTCGGCCGCGAACAGGGCCGTTACATCAAACGCAACGAACTGTTGCATAACCGCGAAGACAATTGGAAAATCCGGGTTCCCCGTTTTCAGGTTGATCCGGTCGAAACGAAAGAGATGTTTCTCCGCTATGCCCCGTACATGTGGGACGAGTTACTCGGTTTGCAGGATGAACTCGAATTATCGCTCGCCGATACGCTGCTTCATTTTGGTCACTACCGGGTCGAAGGACCGAAAAGCGGCTGCTCCATCATGACGGGTGATAATTTCCTCGTCCGCAATTATGATTATCATCCGATGACGTACGATGGACGCTTCTCCGCCTTTCAGCCGACGGATGGCGGCTCCGCCATCATCGGACCGGCGTCCCGCGTCACCGGACGAATGGACGGAATGAACGAACATGGTCTTGCGATGGGGTACAACTTCATCAACCGCCGCCGTCCGGGAGACGGCTTCGTCAGTTTCATGATTGGACGGATTATCCTCGAGACATGTACCTCGGTCGAAGATGCGATTTCGCTTGTCAAAGAGATGCCGCACCGGGGATCGTTCAGTTATGTCGTCCACGATCAATCGAACCGCTCATTTGTCATCGAGGCGACGGCACGGGATATCGAAGTCCGCGAGACGAATCTCTGTACGAATCATTTTGATTTGTTGCAACACGAAAACCGGTTCCATCTCGACGATTCAAAACGCCGGATGATGGAACTGAAAACGCACCAGCATTTGATTCAGGACGCAGAATCGGCTTTCCGGCTGTTGAACGATTCCGATAAAGGAGTTTTCTCCGACCTTTACAGTCACTGGGCAGGGACGATTCATACATCGGCCTATTTCCCGTCCGACATGAAAGTCTGGTTCGCTCTCGGCGGCGATCAGGAGCCGGTTGAGTTCGATTTTAAAGACTGGCTTGCCGGTAACGATTTTACGTCAACGCACATTCATGGTGAACTTGAAACCGATATCCAGTTCGCCAATACGCTTCAAACGTGGCGTTGAAAACAGCAAACACCTCTGTCATCCATTTTTCGGATGCACAGAGGTGTTTTTCAGTCGATTGTTTTGGTCATATGTAAATCCGTCTTCAGGAATCCTGTCGTTTCATAGAGGTGAATCGCCCGCGTGTTATGCGCAAAAACGTGTAATTTAATTTTTTTGATATTCATCCTCCGGGCGACCTGTTCGAGCATCTCCATCGCTTGCCGGCCATAGCCTTTTCCTTGATGACCGTCATCGATTTTAAAATCAAAGATAAAGGCCGTCCGTCCGTGCGTTGATTCGCTTAATTGAAACCAGATCATGCCGACGCGTGTCTGTTCGGCGTCGTTCAAAATCGAAAACAGATAATGCTGTTTTGTCTGGATCCCGTCGGGCAACAATTGACCGTACTCAGCTGCCGAACGGTCAACGGCTTCCACTTCTGCCCATGTTCCGGCCTTGACCTTCTCCTCCGCATATTCTTTGATGGCTTCCGGTAGATACGCTGCGTATGCCGTTTCCGACATTTTTTCAAATTTAACCATCGTCCCTCTTCCTTTCTCTTTCCTGTCAGTTTGAACGGTAGCTTACGCGTTGATCAGACAACAAGGTAGTGGACCAGTCCTGTGCAAGCATCGCGTAAACTGCAACATCATGATACACACCGTACAACTTCTCCGCATCACGAAGGATTCCTTCCTGTTGAAAACCTAACCGTTCCGGTATCTTCCGGCTTCGTGTATTGTCGATCGCACATTCGATGACGACCCGGTTCAGTTGTAATGTCGCAAAACAATAGTCTGTGATAAATGCGACGACAGTCGTCATCAATCCTTTGCCGCGCCCGTTCCCGGTCAAATAATACCCGATCGACGTTTGCCGTAACGTCTGATTGATTTCGTGTAAGGCGATCGTCCCGACAAGTTCGCCCTCAAAGTAGATCCCGCAGGCAAAGCCGTTGCCGTTCGCATAGTCCGTCAACCAGGCCGGAATGATTTCGTTCCGGTAGACGTCGGGTCCCGTCGCTCCGTCGACCCAGCCGAGCCATTGGCGCAAGTGGTCCCGGTTCGCGTCAATCAACGCATACAGCGCGTCGGCGTCCTGGCGTTCGATTAATTTCACACTCAATTGATTGGTAATATGGTGCATGAACATCTGTCTTCACTCCTTATGTAACGTCTAAAGCTATACTTTAGACGTTGACGCTCAAAATACCTGCTTGAGAATCTGTTCTTGACTCGATTGCGACAAATTTTTATGAATGACCTGTTTTGGTTTGGTCGTTAAAGCCTGCTCGAGGAAGTTCGCTTGCGACCGTTCGCCGATGACGATGATCTGCTCCCAACCGAGCGATCGGTTTAATTTTTCGACCTCTCCCGATAATTCCCGGTAAAACCGTTCTGCCTGCTGTTCGACCCGATCGCGGAAATCGTCCGTCTGGTTGCTGCTCGAAGCGCCGCTCCGTCCGCTCCGTCCCTGGTACCGACGCCATTGACCGGTATCAAGATCCAGTTCGTACTCGTGCGTCGCGTCCACTTCACCAAGGCGGACGTCGAGCACAGTCGCCGAATCGAGATGCGTCAATACGATCCCGGTCCGCGGGAACTGTTGATCGAGCACTTCGAGTTGATTGAGATTCGGTTTTGAATAATAACTAATTTCATCCGTCACATCGAGCTGTAACAAATACACTTCTTGAAGCGAATCATCACTTGAAACAAAAGCAACGATACTCCGCAGCAACCCTGTCCGCTGATTGTTGATTGCCTGTTCCAGTTTCGTAAAGACGCTTTCGATGGCTTTTTTATCCTCCTGTTCCGTCAAAAGACGTTTCTTCTCATTCCGTAAAATCGTCTCCCACTGATTCCGTTTATCCGGTGCCGTGCTCAGATACACCGACAAGACATGCGTCGCCCCGTCAAATTCCTTTAACCGTTTGATATCTTCTCCAAGTCCCATGATAATGCCCCCTTTAATAAATGAATGACGCTAAAATTCCGGTGATAAAGACGGATGTGATCGTGACCGTCGAGAAGCCGGCAACGACCATCTTCGGTAAAATTTCGTCTTCGATGATCTGGACCTCGTCTTCCGTCTCTCCGATATTTTTAGCTGCTTCCTGACTGAGAATCAATGTACCGGGAAAACCATATAGTGACGTCAAACCGATTGCGATCGCCATCGGGTACGAATAACCGAGGAATTTCCCGGCAAGCATCGCGAACAACACGATCCCGAGTACACCAAGGATGAAGGCGATCAACAGTGGCACAAACAGTTCGACGAGATCCGCAAATGAAGTCGTTGCGAGTGGTCCGAAGATGATTAACAGAATCGCAAGCATCATCAAGCCGTAGGCATCGATTCCGTTTAAGACGTTTGGTTTCAAGACGCCGGTCGCCCGTAAGGCAATCCCGAGCAACAAAGCAATGACAAACGTATTGAGCCAGCCGTTCGTCAAACCGCTCAGGAACGACGAGACGATGACGACGACACCGACGACAAACAACGTTCCGGCCGTCGTTTGGAACGGTTCCGGCAAAATCGTTTGTTTCTCGGATGTTTCGGCCGGATCAAGGGCGGCTTTTTTCGTGATGCTGCCGTCGCGGATCCCGTCACGAATCCGTAACGCTTCCTTACGCAGGATGACCGACGTCAGCGGAAAACCGATCAAGCCTTGTAAGGCGGCAATCAAAACCGGAAAGACGGCGACCGAGATCAATCCGGCATTCAACGCTTGTTCCTGAACGATGATGACGGAAATCGTCCCGCCGCTGACCGCAGCAATCGCGCTGAGAACATAGTTCGTATCGAGGAACAGCCGGCCAATCGTAAAGAGCAACACACTGATTCCGATGACAGCCGAGACTCCAATCAAAAACGTTTTCCACTGCCGTTTAAATTCGTCGAGACTGATGAGCGTTCCGAGATGGACGATGATCATCCCGACGACGGTTTGTCCGAGTGGCAGTAAAGCCGACGTCGGCAGGAGATCTTCCGGGAACAGGTTGGTCTTGAATCCGATCAAGAAGATGATGGAAGCAACAAATAAGGAAGATAATAAGGCCTTTGTTTTTTTCGAGATATAATCACTGACCGTCCAGATGAGCATGATGATCGTAAAGGCAATAATCGGTTGCATACGTGTTCCTCCCTTTTAGACGACCGGTTGGTAGTTAAACCCGAGACCATGAACGTCGGCGACATTGTAGACAATGATGAAGGAACCGCGGTCAATTTGATGGATTGCCCGGATGACAGCGGCATATTCGGAACGTTTCATGACGACCATCAGCATTTTCTTCTGTTCTCCCGAGTAGCCGCCTTCGACGGTGAAGACGGTCATCCCCCGGTCAAGCGACGTCAGCAGGTAATTGCGAATCTCGTCCGCATGCAACTCACTCGTGACGAAGATCGCTTTTTTCCGTTCAAGCCCGATTTCGATATACCCCATCACAAACGTCGTGATGACGATCGAGGCGACCGCAAACAAAAACTCTTCCAGGCCAAAAACGAAAATGTTAAAGACGACAATCGTCGCATCGGTCAAAAAATAGCCGACGGATGTGTTCAGCTTAAAGTATTTGTGGAAAATCAACGGTGGAATCGTCGTCCCACCGCTGGACGCTCCGAACCAGTAAAGCGTCGCAACACCGATTGCAAACAGCACACTGCCAAAGGCGACCGAAAAGAAGCGGTCGGAGACAATCATCGTTTCCGGAATGATTCCCAGTGCAAGTGGCAACATCAAACTGCCGAGAACGGACTTTAAGAAGACTTCTTTGCCTAAAAACACGAAGGCAAACAGTAACATCAACAGATTGAGAACCAGGACGACAATCGAACGGTCAATGCCCAATACTTCTTCGAGCAGAATCCCGATTCCGGTGACGCCGCCCGCTGCGACATGATGTGGTCCTAAAAACAGATTGATGCCGGCAGCGAGGACAAAAATGGCCAGGATAATCAAAACGGTTTCACGGAACAGTTTCATCATCCGGCCCCCCTTACGCTGACGGATCTGGGAAGGACGGCATCTGCCGGACCAGTTCCAAGGCAAAAACGACGGCTTGTTCGAACTCGGCGATCGGAATGTATTCCTCGACCGTATGAATCTCTTCATAACCGATCGACACATTGACGACGACTTTGCCTTGTTCATTAAAAACGTTGGCATCCGTCCCACCGCCGCTCCGTTCAAACCGGGCAGGACGACCGATGGTTTCCAGACAGTGTTTGGCATGTGCGAGCAACGGATGGGTGTCTTCAAAATGATAGCCGGTGATGAGCGGTATCGCCTTGAAGTCGAGTTTAGCGCCGAATCGTGTCACCTCCTCGTTTAAAATCGTTTCGATTGCTTCGACCTGATTGAGACACTTTTGATGATCAAACGAGCGGACTTCCGCGACAAGCTCGAGGTGTTCCATGACGACATTCATCGCCGTCCCCCCCTTCACCTGACCGATGTTCGCCGTCGTTTCGTGATCGATTCGCCCCAGTTTCATCCGGCTGATTGCTTGGGCCGCGACTTCAATCGCCGAAATCCCTTTTTCCGGCTCAAGTCCGGCATGGGCAGCGCGACCGGTCAGTCGGATATCCAAGCGGTACATCGACGGGCTCGTCGTAATGATGCCGCCGACCGGTCCGCCGTTATCGAGGACGTAACCAAATTTCGCCTGCAGCATCGACATATCGACGGCTTTTGCACCGAGGAGCCCGACTTCTTCTCCGGCTGTCAGGATGAATTCAATCGGACCGTGCCGGATTTGCTGTTCTTTTAACCGTTTGACCAACTCCAGCATGATGGCGATTCCCGCTTTATCGTCCGCACCAAGGATCGTCGTTTGGTCGGACTGAATCCGTCCGTCCCGTTCAAGTGGACGAATGCCTTGACCGGGAGAAACCGTATCCATATGCGACGAGAAAAAGACCGGTTCAATCGACGTGTCTCCGTCAAGCCGAGCAACGAAGTTATTGGCGCCCAGTCCCGTCTTTTCTTTCGTCGCATCTTCGTCGATCGTCAGACCGAGCACCTGAAAACGCCCGATCAAGTCCTGTTGAAACGGACCTTCCGCATAGGATACGGAGTCGATTTGAACCAGTTCCATGAATTCTTGGATCAGTCGTGTCGTTGACATCGGAGTTCCTCCTATTCATTCCGCCCATTTACGATTAGCCGTAAACGCGACGGTGAGCCACTTGGTTTGCGGCAACCACTCAAGTGCCGCGTCGATCTGTTCACGAATCAAATCTTGTTCCAGAATCGAATCGTAGCGGTAGTTTTTGGCGACAATCAGATCAATTTCGATGAAAATCAGACTGCCTGTTTTGGAAATCCGCAAGTACATATCATCGACTTCGTATTCATCGACGATTGTAGCGACACTCTGTTTGATATCGATCATCAACCGTTCACTCGTCGACATCCCCAGCATTTCCCGCATCGCTTGAACCATCTCCTTGACCGGATAACGGACCAAAAACAAGACAATCAGCATCAGCATGACCGGATCGACGTACCGGGCGACGTTTTCAAAAGACAACCAGATCGCCATACCGGCGATTCCGTAACCGACGACGGCACCGACGCCCATGATGACCGTCAGACGCCACTGTTCAACTTCCGCTGTCGCTAAAATCGAGCGTGCGGACCGGTTGAGTTGCTTCAGGTGGCGGTATACGATAAGCGCAATCAAGGCACTGATTGTCAGATAGCCGATGACAAATCCCAGTTCGACCGGATCACCACCCGAACGAATCGTGTCGATGGCAGCGACAAATGCGTAGATAAGTAGGAGAAAGACGATGAGATATTGAAAGAAAACAAGAATGGGTTCCAATGATTCTTTGCCAAACGGGAAGTGGACATCATCCTTGACGGTGATGAACCGGCCACCTCGAAGCGAAAAAACACTTAAGACGACACTCAGCAAAGCATAAAGTCCGTCAAACAGAACAAAGGAGGAAGAAAGAAGGAATCCGGCTGCAATGCCAAATACCGATAAGAAAAGAGAACTAAAAATGGAGCGTTGCAACAACCGGTCTTCGATGACCGGATCTTTCACTTGCGCCAACCGCTTCACCTCCCTTAACGGAAGTGGCTTTCAGGTCTGCTGAACGATGACGGCATGACACATGTCTGAACAATGAATCGAAGTTAATTTATGATTACCCCTTTTTTGAAGCAAATAACAATTAAATGTGAAAAAGCACATATCTTTCAGAATTTTCACGCTATTTCCGGCGGTTTCGGGGAAAGGATACAACATGCCACTTATTTTCGAGGGAGGAGATTGCCTTGTCCGGATTGATTTCCAATCGTTCCTTTCGCATCGGTCTGTTCATCCTGCTTGTACTTGGCATCATCTATATGGCACGACAGGTCGACTTTCTTTTTTATCCGTTACTCGTCCTGTTTACGACGATCTTCACCCCGTTCATCATCGCCGGAATTTTATTTTACCTCTCCGTTGGTTTCGTCGATTCACTCGAACGCCGTCTGCGTTCGCGCAAACTGGCGATTTTTATCGTCTTGCTTTTGTTGTTTGCCCTTGTCATTCTGTTTCTCTTGACCTTATTCCCGCTGATTACGAAACAGCTCTTCGCCTTCATCAGTGCCGTCCCCGGTTTTGCTGAACGGCTCTACCGCCAGTCCCTGTCCCTCTACGCCAAGTACGGGACGTCGATTCCGTCACTCGAGAGCCAGTTTTCATCGGTCGACAGCTCGATGAAAAGCGCGACCGCCATTCTTGGAAACGTCTTTTCCTCGATTGCCGGTTCCGTGCTTTGGCTGATTCAGTTGATTGCCTCGACCGTCTTCACATTATTCATCGCCCTCTTTTTATACGTCTTCATGTTGGTCGATGGAAAAAAATTACCGAACGCGCTCGTCCAGTTCATCCCGATCAGTTACCGCAAGGAAGCCCTGCTGATATTAAAAGACATGAACGGGACGATCCGTTCCTATGTCCGGGCGCAATTGATCGTCTGTACATTCGTCGGGAGTCTCGCGACACTTGTCCTCTGGTGGCTCGATGTCCCGTATTTCTTACCGCTTGGTCTGTTCATCTTCGCGACGAATATCATCCCGTACCTCGGACCGTTTCTCGGTGCGGCGCCGGCCGTCCTGATCGGCTTCTTGGATGAACCAATCAAAGGGTTGTATGTCATCATCGGTATCACGATCGTCCAGCAACTCGACGCCAATGTCATTTCCCCGCTTGTTCAGGGAAAATCGTTGAAGGTGCATCCGATTACGATTACGGTCGTCCTGCTCGTCGCCGGGCAACTGGCGGGAATTCTCGGTATGTTGCTGGCCGTTCCCTTTTACGCCGTTGCAAAGGTGACGGTTCTCAACATCATTAAACTCGCGCAACTCCGGAAAATGGCATTACGGACGGACAAACCAGTTCCGGATCGTGTCCCGGAAAATCCAACCTAACAAACAAGTCAGGATCAGCAGACCGGGTAACAGGATGACACCACCGTGGGTCGCCCACCACGTCGAAAACCGGTTCAACAGACCAAATGCACCGAGCCGGTTGACGAGAATCGTCCAAAGCAACGCATAAACGCCGGTTCCGGCAAGCGTGACAAGCACATACGGGCGATACGGATAGGCGAGCAGTCCTGCCATATAATGAATCGGACGCCGGACACCCGGCAGGAAAAATGACATCGCGATGGCGACCGTTCCTTTTTCCTGCAGAATCACTTCGGCTTTTACGAGATGTTTATTCGTCAAGGCCTTTTGAAAGACAGGCAGTTCACGAAAAAAACGGGGAATGCCGTAAAACAGATTAAAACACACGAAACAGGCGGACCAGACGGATAAAAAAATCAGGATAAGTGCTTGATCCTGGCGTAACCAGCTGCTGATTTGGCGGATGACCAGCAAATCATCCGAAATCGGGATGAACAAGATACTCGAGATGAACCGGATCCATTCCGAAAACATGTGTTTTCCCTCCCGTCGAAGTCATTCTTTCTGAAAACGAGGTGTTCGTATTGATGGACTATACCCTAATCTTGACGATTTTGCTCTACGTCGTGTTAATCGCCAACGTCGCTGCGGCAATCGCCATCCTGTTTTTTGAGCGGCGCGATGTCAGTGCAACCTGGGCCTGGTTGATGATTCTCTTTTTCTTACCCGTCATCGGCTTTTTGATTTACTTACTGTTCGGCCGTTCGTTAAAGCAGGACTCCTTTTATCACATCCCGGAAGACCGCCGGATTTCACGCGAACAACAACTGACGCTTCAAACCAATGATCCGGTTGACCTGGAATCACCGCTTCATCCGTACCGGAAGTTGATTCAGGCGAACCGGACGTCAGGAGCCCTGTTGACGGAAGCAACCGATGTCCGGACGCTGTTCGACGGCAACCAGAAATTTGATACGTTGGTCGCTGACATACAGAGCGCCCAAGTCGAAATCAACATCCAGTACTTTATCTTAAAACGCGATCCGCTCGGTGACCGGTTGTTAAATGCTCTCTTCGAACAGGCCAAACGCGGCGTCAAGGTCCGGATTCTGTATGACGCCGTCGGTTCCTGGAAACTCAAAGCGAAGGACTTCGCAGCGTTCAAACAAGATGGTGGTGAAGTCCGCTCCTTCTTCTCCTCGCCGCTCGGTATCTTCAACTTACGCATCAACAACCGGAATCACCGGAAACTTTGTACGATCGACCGGCAAATCGGTTACATCGGCGGTTTTAACGTCGGCTCGGAATATCTCGGAGAAGACGAACAGTTCGGCTACTGGCGGGATACACACCTCCGGGTCCTCGGCCCCGTCGTCAAAGAACTCGAATTTCATTTTGAACAGGACTGGGACGCGGCAAGTAACGACCGGACCGATTGGTCGACCGCCCCGATTCCACCGCTTGAAGTGACGACGGAGCGGGTACCGGTTCAAATCGTGACGTCCGGACCGACGTCCGAGACGGAATATTTGAAAAACATGCTGATTCAAATGATTCACTCGGCGGAAAAATCGGTTTACATCCAGTCGCCCTACTTCATTCCGGACGCCAGTTTCATGGATGCCTGTCAGATTGCGCTGGCTTCCGGCGTCTCGCTCAAAATCATGATTCCGAACCAGCCGGATCACCCGTTTGTCTACTGGGCGACGTACGCGGCGGTTGGTGAACTGATTCAGCACGGTGCGGAAGTTTACACGTACGAAATCGGCTTCATGCATGCCAAGACAATTGTCGTCGACGGAAAAATCGCCTCGGTCGGGACGACGAACATCGACGCCCGGAGTTTCCGGTTGAACTTCGAGATGAATGCGATTTTGTACGATGCGACGATTGCGGAAGAGTTGGAGCTGCTCTTTTTGTCCGACGTCGCCGATAGTAGCTTATTGACCCGGGAAAAATATGCCGCCCGTCCGCGGATGATCCGCTTTAAGGAAAGTATCTCACGCCTGTTGTCGCCGATTTTATAAAACTGGCTCGGTTATGAATTGAAAAACTTCACTCGAAAGGAGAACTTGTAAAAATAGTAAAAATTATGAAATAATACTCATTGAACTCATTTTAATTATTGGCTATTTAGCAATGAAAAGGAGGATGGATATGGGAATTTTGCTGATTGTAACAGTAGCATTTTTGCCGATTTTCTATAATATGCACAAACGCTTGCGGATTTTAGAAGACAAACTTCGCGAATATGAGCGGTAACGGGTCAACTGAATTTCACTCATTAATTAACTCATTTGTCGCTAAACATACTCATTTTGATTGATTTTGAGTATGTTTAGCGCATTTGACTATGTTTAATACGTTCATTTTCCTGTTAAACATATTCATTTGCTGTAAAAATGAGCATGTTTATTAGTAGAGACTAAATAATACGCGTACTACATTAATGACAGGAGAGGAGGCGGTTGACGGCTTCCCTGACCGCCCATACCTGATGAGCATGAAACAGATTGTCGACTTCATGCAAGACACACCAGACCAAACGGTGGTCCCCTTCGACTGCTGTTTGTATCCGTTCATGTAACGTCATTTTAAAAAAGAACGCGTCGTTGAGAATCGCTTTCCCGTCTGGTGTCACCACGTACTGCTCGGCACGGCCGATTGGCGCATCGATTTGAATCGTAAACCCGGTCTCTTCGAGCAACTCCCTGTGAAGTGCTTGCTCCGGTGTTTCTCCCCGCTCGATTCCTCCACCCGGCAACAAAAGATTATTTAATTTGGTCTCGACGGTTAAAAATGTCTGCTGTCGCTGATCGTATGCGACGCCATAGACACTTTGCTTATACTCGTAGTGCCGTCCTTTCCGTTTCACACCAAAAGTTGGTCTCTTCTTTTCATCAGATATCATCGGTCGTCTCTCCTATAGTTCCCCGTTAATTTCCCGCCGTCATCCCACCGTCCGAGCATTTTTCCTTGTGCCGTGTATTTCAAAAAGTTGGCCAAGCGTTTTTCATATTCCGGACTACCGGGTTTGTACTCCTGAATGTAACTGATCCGGACCCGGACATACAGATCGGGCAACGTCTTAAAAAACTGATAGGTTGCTGCGTCTTTTTTTAGTTCCTCGAGAATCGCTTCATCGATGTCAAACGGTGTCTCTAAATTCGGCAAGACCTTTCTGCCTTGTTCGTGCATCTTTCCGAGTGCCGTCAAACGACGGACGCGTTCCTTGTTCAGTTCCGTCCAGTGACTGTTTTTACGGCGTGGCGTAAAGCGTTGGGCTTTTGTTGAGTCATCCATCTTTTTGCTGATTCCGTCAATCCAGCCAAAACAAAGCGCTTCCTCAACCGTCTCGATGTAACCCAGCTGGTAGTCACGCGCATCCCTTTTATAAAAGACGAGCCATATCTCGTTCTCTGTTAAATGGTTACTTTCCAAGCAATTGCGCCACTCTTCGATTCGTTCGACATGTAATTGTGTCGTGATGTCCATGAATTCCTCCGTTTTAATCAAATCGTTTCCAGTGACCTTCTGAAATCACTTCCACAACGCCATCAACAACCTGAATCGCCGTTTGATCATCAATCGCATAGGATGGTCCTGTGAGATCAGCCGCCCATTTGACGGCTTCGTCCAATGTATTTTCCGGTAACAGTTCGTGATCCAGATGCGGGAAAATCGAAAATTCAACTAATCCAAGGGTTTCATCTGACGTTGTATCAGGTGGTGTCCATTCCACGAACGCTTGACCAATCCGCGGCGTAAGCACCATACTGCCGGCACTCAATCCGACGTAGACTGCTTTTAGCGAAGGCAATCGCTCTGCAAGTCCCGACTTTTTCATCCAGTAGTTTAAAAATAACGGATCCCCGCCATTCACCAACAGCACATCTGCCTGTTCGATAAGCGGTACCCAGAGTGATTCATCCAGACTCGGTAGTGCCGTCAATTCGAGAACGCCCACCGACTGAAATCCTAATTCACACATCGGTGTTGAACCGGTTCCTGTGATGAATGAGTACGCATGGTACGGACCCTCTTTCATTCCGTAAACGGCCGTCGGAATACAGAGTGCATGTGCCTTCGCAATCGGTTTTCCGAGTAAATCAATGAGCGCACGACGTTGACTGTCATTTTGAATGCCGCCTGAAGTCAGCAATAATTTCATAAGAACCCTTCTTTCTAGATGAGATATCGAACCATCTTACGATTATATATATTTCCTCATTTTTAAACGATTTCCCTGCCAGTCATTCCGCACCTTTCAAATCACCCATGTCATTTCTTTCCTGTTTCGCTTACGACAATCAGCTTAAATTTTTAAAAGCATTTGCTATTTGAGTCTTTGCTTGCTACACTCAATCCGAGTACTTATTAAAATATTTTAAAAAGTAGAAAGGAGGTCCCGAATGGCTGGTATGAACACGGACTTATTAATCCGCTTGCGGCAAGCCCTCTTATTCGAACGGCTTCACACAATCCCGGAACTGAGCCGGACGCTTTCGACGAGTTTTCCGACAATCAAAAAACACTTGGACCTTTTAATCGAGCATGGTGAGGTCGACGAAGAGGATTCGGATGTATCGAGCGGCGGACGTCCGGCCAAACGCTACCGTTCCCGGGCCGATCACACTCACGGACTGGCGCTTTATCTCGAACTCGATGCCATCGGTTACCGGATTTTCGACGCTGTCGGCACGTTGCTGACGAACGGAACGGAATCGGTTCCCCGCAAGCACCCGCACGTTCCGGCTCTCGTCCGTCTAATTCACCGGTTGCTTGCGCAAGATCCGCGCATCACTTTTTTAAGTGTCGGCGTCGCAGCATCGGTCGAAGACGGGAAAGTCTTTTTTGCACCGGACTATCCGTCCCTGCAACAGGTCGATCTGAAACAGACGCTCGAATCCGAGTTTCACTTACCGGTCGTCGTCGAAAACGACATGAATGCGGCTGTGGTCGGATTCCACGAAGCAGATCAGAACCGTCAACAATCGTTGATCTATTTGTACTTAGGAAAAAACGGTCCCGGTTCCGGGATTTTGATCAACGGTCAGCTCGTGCGCGGAAGCAGTCATTTTGCCGGTGAAATCTCCGTCGTCCCACAATACGACAAGATGACATTCGGACAAGCGATTGCCAATCGGCAAACCACCTTGGATGTCCGGACGATTGATGCGATCAGCCGCTTGACGGCGACGTTCGCCGCGACACTGAATCCGCATCTGTTGATTTTTAACAGCGCGGAAGTGACGGCGTCAGATTTGGAACAAATCCGGACGACAACAGCCCGCTATATCCCGGAAACCCATATTCCCCGGCTCGTCCGGAGTAACTGGGAAACCGATTATCTGAACGGCTTGACACGTCTCGGATTACAACTTCAGACAGAACAACCAATAAAGGGGACATCAACATGAGTGGAGTCTGGTTACTCAGCATCATCTATCTTGCCTTCATCAGTTTAGGATTACCGGATTCGTTACTCGGCGTCGCCTGGCCCGTCATGCGGACAGAGTTCGGGGCGGATCTTGAAGTCGCCGGCTGGTTGTTCATGACGATTGCCGGCGGGACAATCATCTCGAGTCTGTTCAGCGGCAAGATTCTCAACCGGTTTGAGACGAGTCATGTCACCGCCTTTTGTGCCGCGATCACGGCCGGCAGCCTGCTCGGATTTTATTTTGCCCCTTCGTTACTGTGGCTGTTTCTGCTCGCAATTCCGCTCGGTCTCGGTGCCGGAGTCGTCGACGCGGCGCTCAATCATTTTGTCGCGACCCGTTACAAAGCGCACCATATGAACTGGCTCCATTGTTTTTGGGGCGTCGGTGCGACGACCGGACCGTTAATCATGGCGGCGATGATGAGCGAATCGGGGGACTGGCGTAACGGCTATTTGACCGTGGCTCTGGTCCAGTTCGGTCTTGCCTTGCTGCTCGTCTTAAGCGTTCCGCTTTGGAAACAGGCACCGGTCGCAATCGCAGCACCACCTGAAGATCTGTCCTTACACGGGACACAGGCGAAGCGTTTGACCGGTCTACCGTTCGCCCTCGCTTCATTTGTCCTCTATTGCGGTGCAGAAGCACTGATCGGTTTATGGGGCAGCAGTTATCTTGTCCAAGTGAAGTCGTTTTCGGTCGAGACGGCGGCCACCTGGATTTCCGTCTATTACGGCAGCATCACCGTCGGCCGGTTTTTGAGCGGTTTTTTATCGCTCCGGATGACGAACCGCCAGTTGATCCGGTTGGGGCAAGGGACGGCTCTGCTCGGCAGTCTGCTGTTCTTCCTGCCATTCGACGGTTTGATGCTGACCGGATTTATCCTGATCGGACTCGGACTTGCGCCGATCTATCCGGCCATGTTGCACGAGACACCGGTCCGGTTCGGACAGGATGCGGCGAAACGCTTGATGGGGGTTCAAATGGCCTTCGCCTACAGCGGCAGTACGTTCCTACCGCCTTTGTTTGGTGTCCTCGCCTCGTTCCTGACGCTGCAGCTATTCCCGGTGACAGGCTTCTTGATGATCTTGTTCCTGTTGCTTTGTTCCGAACGGCTTAATCGTGTCCTTGCGAAACGGGCCTTATCCCGCGCTTCCTAAATCATTCAAAAAGGAGTCTGCTCTCATGAAAATTGAACATATCGCCATCTGGGTCAAGGATCTTGAACGGATGAGAACCTTTTACGAAACGTATTTCGAGGCACAGGCCAATGCGTTGTACCATAATCCGCTCAAAGGATTTTCGTCCTACTTTCTCCACTTTAAGTCAGGCCCACGGCTCGAGTTGATGCACCGGACGGATATCGACCACGATGCCCCGCGCGACCGGTTCGGTTATGCCCACATTGCTTTTTCGCTCGGCAGCCGCTTCGCTGTCGATCAACTGACGGCACGGTTGGAGGGGGACGGCTATACCCGGCTTGACGGGCCACGTCTGACGGGTGACGGTTACTACGAAAGTGTCTTTCTTGATCCCGAAGGACTGACGATTGAATTGACCGTCTGACGCCAATTCAAAAACACCATGCTGTTTCGTACGCTTCCGGTCAAGGAGACGTCGAACTTCATGGTGTTTTCTTTTGTATGTGTTCGGCCAATCATTCTGTAAACAGTTTGTACCTGTTTTTTCCTGATGATTTTGCTTCGTATAACGCGATATCCGCTTGGCGGAGCAGCGTTTTCAGACTGATGTCAGCGTCTTTGTAGGTGACGATTCCGATGCTGGTCGACAGTTCATATGTGTCCCACGTACTCAACCGGACAAGAATTTCATCTGCTTGATCGATCAATGCTTGCTGAGAATCAAAGTGCGTAAACCGAATGACAAATTCGTCTCCGCCCAAGCGGACCGCATATGCTTCTTTTTGTCCCGCAATCAGTGACTTCAACCGCCTTGCGACCTCCTGCAGAACAGCGTCCCCGGCATCGTGCCCGTACAGATCGTTGACATTTTTGAAGCCGTCCAAATCAAGGAAGAACAAAGCCCCTTCCGTCTGCGGATGTTGGTCGAATTGATGTGTCAAATACCGCCGATTGTACAGATCCGTCAACATGTCACGCCAGGCAAACCGCTCGAGTTCCAGATAATACGAAAACAGGCGGACGATCCGTTGCAGTAACTCGATACTCTTGCTCTCGAACAAACTGACTTCATCATTGATGGCGCACAATGTACCGAACTTTTCTCCGTTCGCAAGCGAAATCGGAATCCCTAAATAGGACTGAACATTCGCCCCCTCCAATACTTCCCTCATGCCGTCGAGACTGCGGTCTTTTGTGACATCTTCGTATATAAGCGGTTGTTTCGTTTGAAAATCGATTCGTTGGCAGAGCGAGTAATTCAAATCAATGAACATTCCTTCTGTGACCGGCATCCGGGTCTGCTCTTCGGACAGTTTAATGATCAATTGCTCGGTCTCATTGATGGCTGATAAATAAAACAGCTGTTCCGGCAGAATCTCTTTTGCAAGATCCAGTAAATCATCTGCTAAATCATCAAATTTCGTGTACATTTTCAGTTCTTCAAAGTGTATGTTCATTCAGCACCTCGACACGTCATAGTTTTTAAACACTTCGTCTGAGTTTTTTTATAGACAGCATCTGCTAATCTATTTCATTTTACCATATATCGGATATTGATTTACTGTTCAACTCAAAAAAACACCGCCTTGTCGCACAGTCTCTCAACAGAGAAACGGGTACAAGGCAGTGTGTTTTGGTCGCATTCACGCGCGGTTTTTCCGCAGCAGATACAAGAAGTACGGTACACCAATGATTGCTGTGATCAATCCGGCCGGAATTTCAAGCGGCGGATGAATCCCGCGCCCAATCGCATCGGCGACGACCAACAGTCCGCCGCCGACGAGAACGGCCATCGGAATCAACAGGTGGTGCCGGTGACCGATCAAACGTCGGGCCATATGCGGGGCAACGAGTCCAAGGAACCCGATTGATCCGACCATCGCGACGGCGACACCAGCGAGAACAACAGCAAGCGCGAGAAAGACATACCGGGTTCGTTTCATCCGTAACCCGAGACCGATCGCCGCGTCTTCACTGAGTGACAGAATATCGAGTTGCCGGTGTCCAGACCAGATGGCGAGTCCGAGAATCAGAAAGACCGGCGCCAGGACATACACTTCCGTCCAGCCTTTGCCGAACAGACTGCCGGCAAGCCAAACGAGTGAATCATTCGTCTGGAGCGGAAACTTGATCAACAGATATTCCGTTCCCGACGCACAAATCGCACTGACGGCGATGCCGAGCAAAGCAAACGAACTGTGTTGCAGCTTGCCGTGATCGGCAAGTAACATCAGGGCAATCATCACGAGTGCCGCTCCGCCCATCGCTGCAAGCGGCGTCAAAACGAGCGGACCGTCCGGAAGTAACGCAATTGTCAAAACGGCAAACAAGGCCGCTCCGTTCGTCACGCCGATGACGTCCGGGGAGACGAGCGGATTCCGGATGATCGCCTGCAACAAAACACCGGATAGGGCAAAACAACCGCCGGCGAGTAACGCGAGAAGTGTCCGCGGCAACCGGTAGTTCAAGACGATGAAGGCACTTCCATCTCCTTGCAGGGCTGCGACGATTTCACCCGGTTTCAAGTAGACGGAACCGACGCCGAGCAACAGAAAACTGAGCACAGTGACAAGGAGCGACATGAGGACGAGACCAAGCCATGGTTGTTGACGGAGTCTGTTCATTTACGCCACCCCTTTCGTCTGACGTTTCGCTAAATACAAGAAGAACGGCGCCCCGAGTAATGCCGTCACGATCCCGACCGGTGATTCATAGGGATAAGCGATGAACCGGGCGAGGACATCGGCAGACGTCAGCAACAGTCCGCCGCATAACGCGGACACCGGCAGGACATACCGGTAATCCTCCCCGACCAGGCGCCGGACGATGTGCGGGACCATCAGACCGATGAAGCCGATGGCTCCGGCGACGGCAACCGTCACACCGGCCAGCAAGACAACAGCGACGGCTGCCAGCATCCGGATTCGGGTGATGTTTTGCCCCAGTCCGACGGCGACGTCCTGACCGAGTTGGAAAATGGCCAGCGATTTGGCCAGGCTTAAGGCTAAGATCAAGCCGATGATCGACCACGGCACAATCAACCGGACTTCAAGCCAGCCGCTGTCACTGATCGAACCGGATAACCAGTACAAGACATTCGTGATCCGGTCATTGAACAAAATCAACCCTTTCGTCAAAGACGTCAGCAACAAGTGGATCGCCATCCCGACGAGGGCCAGTTTCAGACTCGTCATGCCGCGGACGGAAGCAAACGAAAAGACGAGCAACCCGCCAATCATTGCACCGAGGAAAGCGAAGTACACGAGATTGGCCGTCCCGAGCGCCGGGAACAGCAATAACGCGAGAACCACGAACAGCGAGGCGCCGGCGTTGACACCAAATACCTGCGGCGAGGCGAGCGGATTCCGGGTGACCGCCTGCATCAATGCTCCGGCGACGGCTAGGTTTGCCCCGAGTATCAGTCCCAGTACTAATCGTGGTAATCGAAGTGTCGTCAGGACCAATGTTTCTTTTGACAAATCACCGGATGACCATTCCCGGATGGCTTCGAGCGGCCGGATCGTCGTCACGCCGAGAAACAGACTGAGATAGGAGCTGAGTCCAATCAGCACAATAAGTAGAACGAGCAAACGGATCAATCGTGTTTTCCGAATCATCAACGGATCCCCCTTTCATCAACAAAAGCCAGATTCCTCTGGCTCGTGTCGTCGTTTATGGTTTTTTCGGATACAGCAGTTGAATCGCTTCGTCGACGATTTGTTCCGCTGCGTCCAGTCCGCGGTAACGGGTCCACAAGTCACGATTGACTTCGTAGACTTCACCTTTTTTCACAGCCGTGATCTGATTCCAGAGCGGATTCTTTTTCCACTCGTTGAGCAGTTTCGGATCGGCTTCCGCCATGAAGATGACGTCCGGATCCCATTTGACAATCTGCTCAAGCGTAATCGTCACAGTTGGTTCCGCTGTTTTCGTGATGGCATTATCGATGCCGAGTTTTTCAAGCAGTTCCCCGTCAAACGATGTCTCTCCGTGTGCCGTCAATGAATCGGACCGGAAGACACCGACCATGATTTTGCGTTGATCGTCCGGATCGACTTTTTGTTTGGCAACTGCGAGCCGCTTGTCATGCAGTTTCAGACGTTGCTCCATCTTATCGGTCTGTCCGACGGCTTCCGCGATGCTCTTGAACGATGCGATGTTTTCCTGATAGGTCGCGTTCCGGCTTTTTAAGATGATCGTCGGTGCGATTTGTTGCAGTTGTTTGTAAATGCCTTTATGCCGGTTGAAATCTCCGATGATCAAGTCCGGTTTCAGTGAACTGATGACTTCGAGATTCGGTTGCTGGCGTGTCCCGACTTCCGTAAAGGAAATCTTCTTACCGAGCAGCCCCGATACATCATCCTTGTTTTCCTGTGCGATGCCGACCGGTTCAATGCCCAGTTCGTCGAGGGCATCGACGAACGAGAACTCAAGAGCCACGATCCGTTTCGGATGGTCCGGTACGTTCGTTGTTCCTGCTTCATGCGTGACAGCGTGCGTCTTTTTCGTCGTCTCTTCTTTCGCTTGTCCGGCACATGCCGCAAGCATCAGACAACTCATTACAATAAGCGCTAATGCGCCGGTCATTCGTTTTCGTAACATGAGGAGCCTCCTTCTTCATCCGGAATGAGAATCATTCTTAATTAATCCTGTTTCAGCATAACAAAGTTCATCACGAAACAAAAGACCAAATATTATTTTCAGATAACATGTATCCTGTCATGAACGGGAATATGCGATAATGGAATCATCGATTAAAGGAGGAATTGTCTTGTCTACATTTATTAAAGACGTAGCCGGCCGGATCCATTATCCGCTCGGTCATACGTTAACGTTTGCCGATTTACCGGCGCTGCTTGAAGCCTTTGCCTATCACCTGCCGTTTGATAATGCAGCGGTTCTTAAAAAAGAGTCGGTTCCGTTTGACCAGAACCGACTACGACAGACCTTCATCGAACGTCAGGCGGGCGGTGTCTGTTATGATCTCAACCATTTGCTGTACGAAGTGTTACGAATCAAAGGGTTTGACGTTTCACTTCTCAAGGCGACCGTCTTCGATCAGGAAAATGACGTCTGGTCCGCGACCGGTCCGACCCACGTTGCTGTCCTGCTGTCGCACCAGGAGCAGACCTATCTCGTCGATACGGGATTCGGTGTCAATCTCGCCTTACGCCCAATTCCTCTGACCGGAGAAACGATCACATCACCGAGCGGCAACTACCGGATTGCCCCGAACGGTGCCGGTTATCAGCTGGAGATGTTACGGACCGGTCAGGATGACGAGTTTGTCATCGGGTACCATTTCTACACGCAACAGACGATCGAACCGGCTGCTCTATCCGACATGGAACAGATCATCCAGGAGCATCAGGCTTCCCCCTTCAACAAACGCAGTCTGCTCGCCATCCGTAAGGCCGATGGACACCGTATTCTGACACGACAGGCGTTGACGACCTGGACCGACGGCAAGAAAACGATTCAACCGGTCACGTCTGACGACCAGTATGCCGCCTGGAAACACGAATTTTTTTAAGGATGTGATGATGCTTGTATCGTTATACAATCTGTTTAATCCGACAGGCCGATCAGTGGTTGCTGCTGAACCGGCAAAAACAACCGGCGATGGGGATGTGGAACGGGGTCGGCGGTAAAATCGAAGCCGGTGAGTCACCGGCGGAATCCGTCACCCGGGAAACGTTCGAAGAAACCGGTCTTACGGTACCGGACGTCCAGTTCGCCGGGACAATCCTCTTACAGGCAGAGGCGACGGTCGGGATTTATTTGTTCCTTGCCGAACTTCCGCCTGATCAGCTCCTCGTGACACCGCTCGCGACCCGGGAAGGCATTCTCGACTGGAAACAACTCGACTGGATCCTCGACCCGGACAATACCGGTGTCATCAGTAATCTGAAGACTTACCTGCCGCACGTCTTAAAACAGACGACACCACAGCTCCACACGTTTCACTATGACGGGCACCGGCTGCTTGAGCACCATATTTCTGAACTGGAACAAACCATCCGTTAAAAAAGACATCCGTTTGCCTGCTGCTGACCGAAATCAACAGTGCAAACGGATGTCTTTTAAGTTTCAGTTAAAACCAAACAGTTCCAAACCAGTCACGATCAATGCGACCATCACGATACCGGGTAGGAGATTCGCGACCCGGATTTTCGTGATGCCGGCGAGGTTCAAGCCGATCGCTAAAATCATCACTCCGCCCGTCGCCGTCATCTCGACGATAAATTGTTGGAGAATGGCGTCCGGAACGAATTGCGTAATGGCAACGGCACCAAGGGCAATCGCCCCTTGATAGACGAGAACCGGAATGGCCGAGAAAATCACCCCGATGCCGAGGGTGGAACTGAGGACAAGTGCTGTGAAGCCATCAATCAGACCTTTCGTATAAAGCACGTCATGATCTTGCCGCAAGCCGCCGTCGAGTGCGCCAAGCACCCCCATCGCTCCGATGACGAAAATCAGCGTTGCCGTGACAAATCCTTCTGCGATGTTTGACGGACGGCCCCGACCGATTTTCAGCTCAAGCCATTCACCGACCCGGTTCAATTTTTCATCAATCCGTAACCATTCGCCGATTGCGCCTCCTAAAACAAGACTGCCGATGACGATCAGGAAGTTTTCACTCTTCAGTCCCATCTGGACACCAAGGACGACGACGGCAAGACCGATTGCCTGAACGACCGTCTCCTTCATCCGTTCGGGGATTTTATGGAACAGCAAGCCAAGTAATGTTCCGACAATGATTAATCCTGTATTGACGAGTGTACCGGTTAAGACCATCCTATATCCTCTTTTCTAAGTAATTGTAATTACATATGGTATTTGAAATAATTATATTCCCGGTACTTCTTTTGACTGGGCCTGCTTTAAACTGTGAATCGTCATTCCGAGCATGACAAGCAGCATCCCGAACAACGCGAGACCGGTCGGAAACACGGCGTGTAAAAACAGCATCTCCCCGAGCACGGTGAACAGGATTTCAAACGACTGTGTCGCTTCGACGGCTGCAAGACGAACCGGTTCCGTCCGGACGAGTGTCGTCGCATAAAAGAACAGTGATGTCGCAATGACGCCGGAGAATAAGGCAACCAGCCCCGACTGTCCGACTTGTCCTGCGGACGGTAAGCCGACCTGTATGTAGGCGATCGCGGATAACACGAGCCAAAACGGCAGACTGGCCACCGTCATCCCGAGAATCCGGTCAAAGACGTCGAGTTCGTCGCCGTACCGTTCCATCATCTTCCGGTTGCCGAGCGGATAGGCGATCGCGGCACAAAGGACCGGAATAATCCCAAGCAACAGCGTCTTAAGCGACAGTCCTTCCGCGACCGACAGTTGCATCAAACAAACACCGGCGACAATCAGCAGCGAATAGCGCAGCGACGCCCAGGGAATCGATTGCTTAAAGAGTGGTGCGAGCAACGGTCCGGCCAGAATCGTCACTTGCCACGTCCCGGCAATCAACCAGCCGGGCGAATAATCGGCAGCAAGACAAATGCCGCTGTAAAAAATCCCGAAGCCGATCGTCCCGTAGGTCAGCCAAAAACGCGGCGCTTCCCGGAGTGCCGACCAGACACGACCGAGCCGACGCCGATAGGCGACAATCAGAATCAATAGCGGCAACATCAAATAAAACCGTAAGGCGGCACTGTAGATCCAGTGCCCCCCGCTCCCTTGCATCGACTGGTTCAGGATGAAGGTGACGGCAAAAAACATCGCCGCGAATATCCCGATCACGATTGGCCGCATGGTGGTTCCTCCTCTAAGGCGGCGACCAAATGTCGTCCGAGACCGTTCCAGTTGTGTTCCGTCGCACGGACGAGGGCTTCCATGTCCCCGTTTTGACACGCTTCGATGATGGTTTGATGATCCGTGACCGAGTCATGCCCGTGGCGGCTGAATTGGGCATACTCGAGCCGGCGGATCAGCGGCGTCAGCCGGTTCAGCGTTTCCGTCACTTGACCGTTTTGACTCCGTTCGAGGAACACTCCGTGAAAGGCATCATCGAGTCGCAGGGCCGACTCTGCGTCCTGACGTTCAATCGCTTCTTCAAATGCTTGCTCGATCTCAATCAATTGTTCGATGTCTGTTGCTTGCAGCAACGGGAACGCCAGACGTGCCGCGAGCGCATGCAGCGTCGCGACGATCGGAAACGTCTGCCTTGCCTGCGTCGCGTCAAGCAGCGTGACATTCGTCCGTGATCCCCGTTTCGCGACGACGAGTCCCTCCTCCTCCAGTTTTTTCAACGCTTCGCGGACCGGTGTCCGGCTGACGCCAAACGCTTCCGCAAGCTCCTGGTCGTTCAGCTTTTGACCCGGTGCAAGTGTCAAGGTAATGATTTGCTGTTGCAATCGTTGATAGACTTCTTCACTTAAGGAAGTTCGTTGAATCGGTTGAGTTTTCATAAAACTAATATATTACATATCAATTCCGGCTGTACAGTCTTTTTTCCAAAAAAATGAAGCAACCGGTACCGGCTGCTCCTTGGCTGTTTCTTTACGTTGTAAGCGGTCGCTTCAGATGGCTGAGATCGTGCCGTTTGAGCAACAGCAACTGAATCAGAATCGCCAGCGCGACAAATACTTGCGCAACGAGAGAGGGAATCGTCAAGTTCACATTCAATACCTCCGCCGCGATACTTGAAAAATCCCATAAAGCATGGAACAAGATCAACGGCCACAGATTGTTGAGTTTCAAGGCAATCAGGGCAAAAAACAAGCCGAACAAAAACGTATTACCGAGCTGAAAGACCATCGCACTTAGTGGTATGAAAGCAATCAGATTCAAGAGATGAAATGACGAGAACAAAGCGGCGCTGATCACAATCGCCCGGTATGGATGCTGTTCCGGATGGAGATTCCGCAGGATGATCCCGCGAAATAATACTTCCTCATTGAAACCGACGAACAGGCAGGTCACAAAGATGATCGCGACCAGTTGAACGGTGGTTGCCGACAGATCGCTATAGGACGCGACCAATGCATTGACGACGAGGACAACCTGATACAATACAATCAGCAGAATCGGCAGGTACCAGACCAGTCCCCTGATTTTCAGTTCGGAAAAGCCGACGGCTGCAAACGAACTGGTGCGACGGATGAACAGAATCAGAAAAATCGCTGTTACTACTTCTCCGAAGATCACAATTCGCAATAAATTAGGATCCCCATAGTAAAGACCGAATCCGAATGCCGAGACTGCCATCGCAATCCCCATGATTAGAAAGACGACAGCCGACGCTGTGACGATGGTCCGCTTTTCCATCAGTGCTCCCTCCTTTGGAACCAACTGACCGTCTGTTGCTTTTACCTGTTATTTACCTCATTTCCGGAAAAATAAGCGTTCTTTTTATCTACTACCTTGCTTTACAATATAGCAAGCCGTATACTTACCTTGTATTACATGATAGCGAAACGAGGAATCGAAATGTCATCAACGCAAATGTTAAAAGGCATCCTCGACGGGTGTCTCCTCGCCTTGATTGCAGAGGAAGAACTGTACGGTTATGAACTAGCGACGAAGCTCGCCGCATACGGATTTTCCGATATCAGCGAAGGAACGATTTACCCGTTGCTGATGCGGATGCAAAAACTCGGCTGGATCGAAGCAACGCACCGTGTCTCTCCAAGCGGACCAAAACGGAAGTATTATACCGTGACGCCGGACGGCCGAACGGAACTGGCCGCCTTTACGACACGCTGGCAGAAGTTATCGGCAAGCGTTCAACATATTCTGAAGGAGGAATCTTAAATGCAGACCTTATCTTCCGCGTCCGTTCGATTTTTGGCGGATTTAAAACTCTATTTACTGGCGTCCGGAAAAAATGAACAAGCGACACAGGATATCGTGACGGAACTCGAGAATCACTTACAAGAAGCAGAAGCCGACGGTAAGTCGACCGACGCGATTACCGGTGCCAGTCCGGCCGACTACATGAAATCCATCGCATCGGAAATGACGACGGATTACCGTGAATCGTTTGCCATCCTCTTGCAAATCTTCACCGGTGTGTTCTGTTATTTACTGTTTCAAGACCTGCTTGACGGACCGCTCGCGTACAGCCTTTATTTTCTGATCGGCTTCATCGTGTTGATCAGCCTGTTCCTGATTGCTCTGAGTCAATTATTTCGGTACAGCGCCACTCATGCCGACTCGAAACGACGATTCGTCTGGTTCGGCCTTTACGGCAGTCTGACGTTTCTGTTGTTAATCGGACTGTTTTTCACGGATCCGCTCGTTCCTTCGCCGATGATTCATTTCTCCTGGTGGAGCAGCTGGCTGATTGGTCTGTTTGCCTTTTTATTCACCGTCTACACGGCTTACCGGGCAAAAACCTGGATTTTACCGCTTGGACTTCTTGCGTACCTGTTGCCGCAAGTCGTGATCCGGTTCGGATTTGATGGCTCGCCACTACTCGCTGTACTGGTCGGCTACCTCTTTGCGACCAGCACCATGACCGGTCTGTTTTTTTATGAAACGAACTTCAAAAAATCGCAACATACGGAGGGGTAACCGATGTCTCAAACGCTGTTATTTGTTGTCATCATTCTGTCGCTCGTGATTTGGTTGACACTCACAAAAGAAGTCTCCCAATCTTCCGAAGAGATTAATCGTCCCAAAATGCTGACCTTGTTGAGCGCCGGCTGTCTGTCGACTCTGATTTTGATTCTCGCACTTGTTCAACGATAACCGTCGTGTTCCTCCAATCAAACGCTAAGGAGATATTTCATGAATATCAAAATAGTTCTCCCAAGCTTCATCCTGATTTATCTGTTGCTCAGTCTCTCTGCTGTCTTCGGAATCGGCTACGTGATTGACTGGGTACCGGAAGCGACGCTTGGTCAGAAGTTCAACGGTTATGTCATCGAAGGACTGAAAAAACAGTTCCTGCTGAAAAGCTTATGTGCCGTGATTGCAAGTATTGCCCTGAGTCTTGTGATACCAAACCGCACGGCGGGAAAACGTATGTAATGCCACAAAAGACGTTCCTCTCAGTTTTTTGAGAAGAACGTCTTTTGCTGTATGGCCAGTGTCGCTTATGAAGCCTGCTGTTTTTCAGCGATTTTTTCGTTCCGGAACAAACCGAGGTAGACCAGTCCAAGGCCGAGACAGACAATCAGTCCAATGTAGACACTCATCATGAACGGCGCAAGTACTGCTCCTAGGATGAGCGTCGACCGCGACAATAAATCGGCACCTGCATGTGACGTTCCGGCAAAGGCCGAGTAAGCGCCGCGTTGGTCGGCCGGCATCATGTTGGCTTTTTCCGCGTTCAGTGTCGGTGAATAGAGCAACTCCCCCATCGTTGCGATGAAGATAAACGTCAGTAACAGCGTCAGTGAATTCGCACTCGTCACCGTCGCGTAACCGATGATGTAAAGGGCCAGTCCGCCGACGAGCGCCTGTTTATTCGTAAAGCGGTTCGACAAACGCTGGATGAAGAACGTCAGACAGACAACAAGAATCGTATTTTCGATATTGATCAGACTGAGCATCCGGACGCCGTTGACGGTCAGGTCACCGATCGTAACTGTGTCGAATTCGTCTGCCAGGCGGACGGCAACATAACTCCCCATCGAAAACTCGGCCGCAAGAATACACATTGAGCCGAAGACGACTTTGACGAACGGCCGGTCACGCCAGGCAATCTGATAACTTTTCCCGAGATCCAAAAATACATTCCGGAGCGGTTGTTTCTGCCAGACGTGTTTCGACTCGTCGAGCAGGAAATGATAAGCAACCGGTAACAGCAGCGATGTACACGTCAGCAGGCTGAACAAGAACAGCCGGTTACTGACATAAAGCCAGCCGCCGAGCGCCGTCCCGAGAGCAATCGACAGATTGATTAACCAGTAGTCGATCGCATACACCGCCCGCCGGTTTTCCGGTGTCGTTGCGTCGATGATGATTGCACTCATCGCCGGCCGACCGATATTGCTTGTCACCGTGAAGATCGCATAGGCAACCGTAAAGAGCAGCATTTGATTGGCGGCAAGACTGATCGTCATGACTAAAAACATCAAGCCGGTCGCACTCGTCGACAGAACAAGCAACCGTTTTCGTGGGAAGCGGTCGGCGAGGTAACCTCCGATCAAGCCAATCAGGAAGCTGATAACCACTGTCCCGATCAAAAAGATCCCGGCAAATACTTTATTGTACGCTTGAACAAATAACAGTGCCATAAACGGCATGATGGCGAACGAAATCGTCCGGTTAAAAAACGACGTTACAAGTCTTACTTTAATTGGTCGAGGCATTTCTTTCCATTTCATGTTTTCACCTTCCATTCTCTACCTGTATACTAAACAAGACAAGTAGATAAAAAAATGGACATCGTCAGAAAAAGATGTCCCCTTTTAGAACGGAGGAATACGATGGATGCTTATTTATTCACATTATGGAAAACCTGCCGCGAAGGTTCGTATTCGATTGCCGAACTGGCCGACACCATCCATTTAAGCCCAAAACAAACGAAACGGTATTTAACGCGCTGGCAGGAAGACGGTTGGCTTGCGTATACGAGCGGACGGGGCCGCGGCCATTTGACACGGCTCGTCTGGCTCCGTCATGTCGAACGCGAATATGCGAAACAGATGCTTGAACGGATTGAACGGGAGTCGGTCGACGCGGTGACGGAAGAACTGAGCTGGGACTGGTCGCCGGGACAAACGGGACGATTCATGCGAAAGCTTGAGCAAAAGTTCGGCTATACGCAGGAATCGTCCGATGCCCTGCTGATTCCCCGCCGACGTCCTTTTTTAACGACCGATCCGCTCGAAGCCGCCGACATTCACAGTGCCCACCTCGTCCAAAACGTCTTCAGCCGGTTGTTCGCGATTGACGCAGACGGCAAACTGCAGGGCGAACTGGCCCACCACTATGCCTGGAACGGTCCTGTCCTGTCGCTTTATTTACGAAAAGATGTCCGCTTCCATGACGGATCGCTCTTAACGAGTAAGGACGTCACGAAAAGTCTCCGGAAACTGGTTGTCTATCCCGCTTATGCTAAATCGTACCGGCATGTCCAACACATTCAATCCAATGGACCGTACCAGGTTGATATCACGTTGGACCAGCAGCGCCATTCGCTGCTGCCAAAACTGGCGACGATCCATACGAGCATCAGCAAGGACAACGTCGGGACCGGACCGTTCCAGCTGACACAAAATGACCCGAAAAAGACAATTTTGTCAGCTTTTCCGAACTATTACGGCATCCGCGCTCTGCTCGACCGGATTGAGTTCATTCAAATGCCCGATGCCTATGATCCCGTCTACCGGACATCACGGTCGGACTCCGGTGAAACGGATACGATTTCGACCCAGTCCGGTTTCGGCCTCGTCTTTTTGAATCCGCGTCCCGGTGGCCCGTTCGAACGGCCGGAAGCCCGCCACTATATTCACCGGTTGATTGCCGCGATCCGTCCGGCAATCCAGTCACTCAGTGAACGCAGTTTTCCGAACGACCGCGGATTTCTCGAACAGTTCAGTTCCGTCCATCCGCTTCCGGAAGGTCCTGCCGTTTTGTTTACGCAACCGCTCCGGATCAAGCTGACTGACTTTACGGACAAGGTGACCCGCTGGTTATGCGAGACACTTGACGCGCACGGAATTCCCTATGAGTTCGTGCCGATTGGTTTTAAAGCGAGCATCACCGATTTTCATGCCTTTGACACGATTGATCTCGCCGTTCACGCCGAAGTCTTTGAACGGAACTTAGCGGTCGCCTTTCATCAGTTTTTGACGAATGATTTTTCACCGCCGGCGAAGCTGTTTCACCGGATGCCGGAGATGGACAAATGGATTGACCGGTACGATGAGACGCCGTTCGAAGACTGGATGAGATTACACCAGGCGGTCGAGCGGCATTTGATCGACTCGTCCTACTTCATTCCGCTCTATGATGATACGCGGATCATTCCGTTTCCGATTGAGCTGCAAAATATTACGATTGATTCGTTCGGCTATTTGGACTTCTCAAAACTGTGGATTTCCTCTTGACCTCCGACCTTCCTCGGAGGTTTTTTGTCGGTTGCTTGACGAAATGATGGCATACTTGTGACAAATATCACGTACTTTTTTAAATCTAGTATTTTATCTATTGCATTAAAATGATTTCTGACAGATACTGAAATCGAACCTGATCCGATCACCCATTATCCGAAAAGGAAGTGTACTTATGTTAACTCCATCTACGATCACTATCATCAAATCAACCGTCCCGGTGCTTGCCGAACATGGTCACAGTATCACACGTGTCTTCTATCAGCGCCTGTTTGAAAATCATCCGGAAATGAAACATATCTTTAATCAATCGAATCAAAAAAATGACCGCCAGTCGCAAGCTTTAGCGACAGCGGTCTATGCGGCAGCTGCTTACATTGATCAGCTCGAAACGCTCAAACCGACGTTATTGCCGGTCCTCCATAAGCACCGCAGTCTGCAGATCAAACCGTACATGTACGACATCGTCGGAACGGAACTGATCGGGGCAATCCAGGATGTCCTCAAAGACGCGGCGACACCGGAAATTATCGAAGCCTGGACGATTGGCTACGGGGAAATCGCCAAGCTGTTCATTTCGCTCGAAGCGGAGCTCTATCAGCAGGATGAACAAGCGACTGCCTTTGAAGGCTATCAGCCGTTCGTCATTGAACAGATCACACGTCAGTCAAGCGACATTCAATCGTTTACGTTACGTCCGGCTGACGGACGATCTCTTGCCCCGTATCAAACCGGTCAATACGTTACGGTCCGCCTCCAGGCACCGGATGGTCTTTGGCAAAACCGTCAGTACAGTTTAACGACGGTCGCAAACGGCACATCATATACGATCGGTGTCAAACAGGACGGGTCCGTCTCGAACCAAATGCACGATTTGTCCGTCGGCGACAGCGTGTTGCTCAGCGCGCCGGCCGGTTCGTTTACATTAACGGACGCTTCGACGCCATTCGTCGGTCTCGCCGGCGGAATCGGTTTGACTCCCCTGCTCGCAATGACTGAAGCAGCACTTGCGGCAGGTCGCGACACGACGTTATACGTTGCCGTCCAGGACGACCTTGACCGGCCGTTCGCCGAACAATTGGCACGATTCGAAGAACAAGGCGCAACAATCCTCCGTTTTGCAGAACGAAATGCGTTGCCGGGTACGACACCGGGACGCTTGTCGATTGACGACATAACGCAGATCGACCGGACAGCGGACGCATTCGTCTGCGGACCGGAAGCGATGATCCAGTTCGTCCGCTGCCACTGGAGCGGTCAGCCGGACAAGCTGCATTTTGAAGTGTTCGGACCAAGTCTCGCGCTCGAAGCACCGACTGCCGTTTCGTAACTTTCTTTTAGTCTAGCCAGAAAAAAACGACGCTGCCCGTTCCTGCGGGCAGCGTCGTTTGCTTTTAGCACGGTTCCGTTCGAACCGGTTGTATGTACAGGTTTATTTTTCAAGCTCCGGCGTAATCCGGCGCCATAAAACATTCAACATGACCGTCATTCCACCGATCGGAATCAAAAACATCAACGCAAGCATCGCCATTCCATCCATCCTGCACATTCTCCTCTGTAAGCGTTTTTTTAAGTATAACGCCTCCCATTTCTCCTGCCCTCCGCCTGAAGGCCGATTTGTCATCCGACCTCATCCCGTCGCACTTCCACAGCCGGTGTCTTACGCTGAAGACGAAGGAGCAGCAGGATGAGCAGACCGCTTCCGGAAAAGAACAGAAACACGGTGTCGATCGCAAATACGGTCGTCAAATATGCCGATAATCCGAAAAACAGCGCCGAACTGAAGGTTGAAGCAGCGACCATCGCCGAACGGATCCGTCCGAGCAGGGCGTCCGGTGTCGTCTGTTGCAGTAACGTCGAGAACGGGATTCCAAACAGACTGAGCGCCATCCCGAGTAATAACATGCCACTGAACGCAAACGGCAACGTCGTCGTCAGTCCGATCAGCAACGTGAATCCTCCCTGTAACACCATTGACAGATAAAACATCTGCATCAGGTCAAGCCGGTCCGCCAGTTTGGCATAGATGAGCGACATGCCGATCCCGCCGATGACGAGGGCCAGTTCGAGCAGTGAAAACGTATTCGCTCCGCCTCGGATGACATCTTTCGCAAACGGCGCGAGTAACGCGTTGACCGGTGTAATCATCCAGTTTGCGAGAATCCCGAACACTAAAATCCGGATCAAACGGGTGTCACGGGTGAGATACGTCAACCCTTCCCGTAAATCCACCCAATAGTTCCATTTCGGTTTGTCCGTTGTTTTCTCCCCGGACCGTAACGGGAATAACAGGCACCAGGCAAGAAGGTGCAAGACAGCCTCCATCCCTAAAATCACTGTAATTGAAAATCCGGTGATCAACAGCCCACCCGCCAGTAAGCCGGCAAGCGTTCCGACCCGGTCGAGCGTACTCAAGTAAGCATTGGCGACCGGCAGCTGTTCGGACACGACAATCCGGGTGACGACTTTAAACGCGGTATTGCCGCCGATGACTTGCAGGAACGTCTGGACGGCGAGCAAAAACAGCAACGGCACAAGCTGGGCATCCGTCTGCGTCAGGAGATACCAGACGGCAACAAGCAGAAAGCAACGGATCAGGACGGTCGCTTTCAGCAGGCGGACCGGCTCGATCCGGTCAATCCACGGTCCGACCAGACTCGAACTGATGAAACGAATCACAAACACGGCGCCAATCACTAACGAGACGGCTGCCGGCGACAACAGCTGGGCACACGTCCAGTAGATCGCAATATAGGAGATACTGGCGCCAACGACCGCAATCAGATCGGACACATAAAAATAACGAAACAGGCGGTTCATGCCAACTTCTCCTCTCCAGACGGATTTCCCCATCGTTTTCTCTCTTCTCATTTTACACTTTTTTACATAATCCGGACAGAGACCTTTCCATATTTTACAGTCTTCCATGTTCCCGACATCTGTTCGTCATAATTAGTTCATCTTGTTATCGACTTCTCATCGGACTGTAACGAAGATTTCGTCGTCAGTCCTCTATACTGAAAGCAGAAGGAAGTGAAGAGCCATGAGAATGCATACACGAACAGTTACCCAGCACGAATCGACGGATCATCCATCGGAAACACGGCTCGGCTATTACTTTTTATTGATCGTCTTGCCGTTAGGTCTGGCGCATCTCGCCCAGTCGCTCATTCCGTCAGTCGATTCCCATCAATCGTTTTTATTGTCCACGCTTACGATTTGCGCGATCAGTCTGTTTTCGATTCTCGGAAGCCGGACGGATGGCAGCCCTAAAACTACATTCTTCAGCTACGCGCTGTTTTTAGTCGTCAGCTTAACGTCGACGTTTGTCATGCCGCTGATTTGAGATGAACTACATATACGTTTCATCCGCTTCAGACAAAAAAAGCCAGTTTCCGCTATCCGGAAGCTGGCTTTTTGTCTGGCTTAGTTGTTTGCACCGACATACGTAAAGAGTGGTCCGCGCAGTTCAAACGAATAATCTTCCGCATTGACGATGCCGACGATTTGGTCACTGTCGAGCAGTTGGTCGAGGAACGTCGCCATTTCCGCCGCCGTATGGTACTTGGCCACGTTTTTGCTGTAATCAAATCCTTGTTCCCCGCGTGAGCGGTCGGCGAATTCCGTTTCCGTCGCAGCCGGTGCGAGGACTTTCGCCCGCAGTTTCGCGCCGGAGTTTTTCAGTTCCTGGGCGAGTCCTTCCGTATAGGCGCTGACATAAAACTTCGTCGCGCAATACGTGACCGCGTTCGGGACGATCCGGTAGCCGCCCCCGGACGAGACGTTGAGGACCGTCGTTCCTTCGACGTCATGATAATCATGGACATAACGGCTCGTTAAGACGGTCAGTGCTTCGATGTTCAGGCGGAGCATCTTCTCGATTTTCGGGACTGATACATCCTTGATGTTATCAAAATCACCGAATCCGGCATTGTTGATCCACGTCTCGATGTCGAGGTCTTTCAACGAGTCATACAGTTCGTGGACATTGGCCGATTCCGTTAAATCAACGGACCGCAAGATGACATCACTGTCCGGTGCGAGTGCTTTGACTTCGTCGCGTAACTTTTCCAGTTCATCCGTCCGGCGGGCAACGAGGACCAATGACTTCCCTTTTTGTGCGAGTACTTTTGCTGTTTCGTATCCGATGCCTGAACTGGCTCCTGTAATGACCGTGTATTTCATCTGTAATTCCCCATTTCTGTTTGGTATAGTAAAAGTCTACAAGTTAGAGTTGACTCTAAGTCAAGCATGAAAGGTGTGACACGATGTATACGATTTCAGAAATCAGTCAACTGACCGAAACGACGGCCCATACAATCCGTTATTACGAAAAAGAAGGATTGTTGTTCCCGACCCGGACGGCAGGCGGAGTCCGGCGTTATGACGAAAGCCAATTGACCTGGCTCCGTTTTGTCCTCCGCCTCCGGGCGACACATATGCCGATCGATCAGATCCGGGAATATGTCGAACTGTTTCTCGCCTCATCCGAAACGCACGACACGTCGCTTGAGCGGCTGCGTCTGCTCGAAGCACACCAACAAAATGTCCGCCAGCAACTCGCGGAACTCATCCGGACGGAACAAATGATTACGGAAAAAATCGCCGTTTACCAACAACTCCATCCGACCGTCAAGGAAACGATTTAGGATAGAGCCTGCCGAAGCCGGGTAAATCCGGTTTCGAGTGTTTCCGGATCCAGCTCCCCGTAAGCATCGCCGACACTGATTTCTGTTGAACAATACCCGTCTTTGTCGACGAGATAACCCACGAGGCCGAGTCCCGTTTCTTCCTGAACCTGTTCCAGTTTCGGGGAGACGTCCGCCGCCTGACCAGTAAAGTGCAGGTGGAACATGTTCGAGACCGGGACTTCCGGTGTCGTATGCACACCCGGCAACGCATTGAACCGTTCCGCCAGTTGTTTCGCATCCGCATAGTACTGCCCCATCCGGTCCTTTCGCAGTTCATAATAATAATCGGCCGAAACGATATACGGATACAAGCTGATTAAGTCCCCGCCATACCGCCGTTTCCAGATCCGGGCCGTCTTACAAAATGCTACCGGTCCTGCAAGAATCGCCCCGGCAATTCCGCCGAGTCCTTTATAAAATGAAATGTAGACACTGTCGAACAGTCCGGCGATGTCAGCTGCCGTCTTCTCGTAATACGGCACTATTTCAAACAGACGGGCGCCGTCAAGATGCAGACGGATTCCCTGTTCCCGGCAATACCGGCTGATCGCTTCCAGTTCGCTGAACGCCGGTACGACTCCACCGATTTCCCGTTGCGGTAATTCGAGCAACAGACAGGCAATCTCGGGCAATGCCTTGATTTCGTCGAGTGTCATCAACCGGTCGGCTTCTCCGACAAGAATCGTTTGAATCGGATGCAGTTCCTTTAATCCATCCTGCTCATGAATTTCGAGATGACAGAGCGGATGATAGGCGACGGACCGGTTATCCGTTTCGTCCGACCAAATCCGTAAGGCCACCTGTTGCGCCATCGTGCCGCTCGGGAAAAAGACGGCGTCCTCCATCCCGAGTACATCGGCAAACTTTTTTTCGAACGGTTGGATGATCGATCCCGTCCCGTATTGATCACTTGCCGTCTCGTCCGCAGTTTCTTCAAATGCTGTTTTTAACACGCCGACATTCCGTTTCCCGTGCCCGCTGATTTGTCCCGTTGCTTGTTGAAAACTGGTGCGTAAGCGATTCATCTGGTAACCTCCATTTTTTTAGGAAATAATGACTAATTTTTGAAAAATCAGAACGTTTTCCTGTCATATTTGCTATACTCAGTTCAGACTTGTTATCAACCGTTTTGACGGTATCAAAGAGGTGTTCTCATGAAAACTTCGTTCCGATTAAAAATCGGTTTGTTTCTTTCCGGCGTTTTACTGGCCGTGTTCGCGATCCAGTCCGTTGTCCCCCGTTTTCTGTCGTCGTTCGTTTCTCTTTTCGACAGTCGGACGACCAGCTCCTGTACGACACGCTGTGGCGACACGCATAATCTTCCGCTTCCGTCCGATCCACTCGTCATTAACTTTGATCCGATTGCCGAGACTGCCGCAACCGAGCCGGACCCGCTGTTATTACGGACGGGTTTCGATTCCACGGTCGTCGCACCACCGTATCCGTTCATCTTCATTTTCCTGATGGTGGCATCCGTCCTGCTGCTCGTCTATTACATCAAAGTCATCCGACCGACCCGCTTCCAACCGCTGCTGTTAACGCAAAGTCGTGTCGAGGTGCTTCATTATCCGCACCATGAATTACCGGCAGAAGATATTCGCCAACATATGCTGCTGTTTAACCGCCGGCTTCCGCAATCGATGCAACGGCGCGAACAGGAGACGATGACCGAGTGGTTCGCACGGATCAAGTTTCCGTCGCCGGTCAATCCGCATTACTTAGAAGTCCGTTATGGCGGACACGTCTCGATTCCGGTCCATCAACTGACGTTTTTTAAACAGACGACCGAAGACTTTTTGCGTCATGTCGGCTCGACGATCATTTGATTCCGCAGTACCTGATGCCAGATCGGGTCCTTCTGAATCAGGTGATTTTTTGTTGTACGTTAAAACATTCCCTAATTCACCAGTATTCGGTCCTTTTCCGGACAGAAACTGATATTTTTCAAAAAAATTGGGTATTATAGACTATATAGTTAACAAACAGCTTATAATTTTTTGAACTGTTTTGAAAGAGAGCGAGGCGAAACGAGATGATTACAGCACAAGAAGCGTACTTCATAAAAAATGGTCTGAACGAACAGTTTGAAGACCCTCGAATCGACTGCGACTTTTCCATTTTCTCGCTTGAACCGTTCCAACTCTTGTTACATGTACATGATGACGAGGTCGATGAATTGAGTACGGAAACAAGGTATGTCCTAAGTCGAAAGATTCGGTCTCAACTGCATCAATTGGATGCGAAAGTCGGCGGTACACCCGTCAAGACGGTGTTCGTCATTTCTGCCCCATTGATTTCCGACCGTTCCTATTGTGTGATTTTGCAATGATCTGACAGACTATTTATGGATTGAAAAAAAGATCCGATTCCATTTTCGAATGGAGTCGGATCTTTTTTTCGAGAGCATATCAGCTGGCTTCATGGCTTGAAATTTGATTGCGTCCGCTTGACTTCGCCCGGTACAGGGCTTGGTCGGCCAGGACGATCAAGTCACCTTCCGTCAACGTCTCGCTCGGCCGGACGACGGCAAGTCCGATACTGACACTGAGCTGGCAAAGCGGTTCGTACGCTTTGTGTTCAATTTTCAACCGGAGAATTTCGCTGCGGATCCGTTCGGCGACATGCGTAATCTGTTCGACATGCTCCGTCAAGATGACAGCAAATTCTTCTCCTCCGTACCGCGAGACCAGTCCAAACTCACCCGCCTGTTTTTTTAATGTAGCGGCGACTTTCTGCAGACACCAGTCGCCTTTCAGGTGACCGTACGTATCGTTGTACAGTTTGAATTCGTCGACATCAATCAAAATCAAGCCGACATCCGTCTGCTGTTCCCGGGCGGTCGTAAAGCATGCTTCCAGATGCTCATCGAATGCGCGCCGATTGGGAATCGAGGTCAAGGCATCATGTAACGAACGGTGAATCAACGCCTGTTGACTCCGCTCGAGGCGGAACGTCTGCAGGAAGGCCAGCAACAGCAGGACAGCGACGATGACGACGATGACGATGACCCACTTGGCAGACGCCGACGCCTGTTTGGAACGGTCCGTCGCTTCCTGGATGATTTTATCGATGTCCTGATTGATTTTTGCATTGATCGGCCGGAACTGATTGACATAGTCCATGCCGCTGTAACGTTTCAGTGTCGCCCGTTCGATTTGATTGCTCTGAATCCACTGAATCTGCTGCTCATAAAAACCGTCCGTCCGTAAAATCAGCGGAATCGCCTCCTCTGCCAGCAACTGCTTGAGAATCGGATGGCGTTGATCGAGCATCTTCAATGTGGCAATCGTTTCTTTCAGTTCGGCATTCGTATTTTTGAATTGCTGGAACGTCTGATCATTTTGATCGAGTAAATAACTGCGCACGGTCAACTCCTGATCGAGCAGCAATGGGAACAGTTGCGAAGCAGCATTTGAAATCGGGATCGCTTCCATCATGATCCGGTCGTTTTCTTGTTCAACTTTCAGGAAAGCATTGTAACTCCAGATACTTGTAAACATCAATGAAAACAATGCGAGTAACAGGTAAAATTGCAACGTCGATAATTTCAAGTTCAGTCTGACCTCTTTCTTTTCCGTCGGCAGCAACTGTGGAATGCTGGCGATACGGGACGCTACCTTATTATCGGTATCTTGGGATCAAACCATTAGCGCTCTACTCGAAATATTGCCCGTTGCCTGCACATTTCAAACAAATTACCAGTTCAGGTTGCACATTCATCCTGATTTTTCCTGTCCTTTGCGATAAACCTGTCCTTTCCACTCTTGTAACGTAACTTGTGCCTGTTGCGCCGCTTCGGTCATATTGTTATTTTTCCACCACGCATAAATCAGACCGCCTGCACCGAGAAGCGCCGTCAAAGCGGTTTCGACTTGATTCGTCTCAAACGGCAACGGTGTATAACCGGACGCAAGTAACGTCAAATTGACCAAACTGTAGAGCGGGACGATCAGTCGGATCAGGGCGATTGAACGTTCCTTCATCGGCGGAGTCCAAACAGATGGCGCCACGTGACCGGACCGATGACACCGTCTGCCGTCAGCCGGTGCTGTCGTTGAAACTGTTCGATGAGGTGCGTCAACTTACCATCAAATTGTCCGGTCAACGGTAGTCTAAGCCGTTTTTGAATCAGCCGGATCAGCGTCCGGTCCATCCGCTTCGCTCCTGCATAAAGTGCTCGACCGGGATAACGCGGTCCGAGTAACGGTTTCGCTTGACCGTTGACCGCATCATACAATTGAAAATGCGGATAATCAGGAAAGTTGCCCCAGTCACCGCCCCACTGCATCTGATAACGTTTCATCGCGGCGACGAGCCGTTTCAGCCGCGGATCGGGCGGTGCAAGAAACTCCGCCCGTTTGCCGCCATCCGCATAGACAAACAGATCAACGGCCACCCCGAAGTTATGATTTGATTTTCCTCCTTTGGCATAAGTAACGATTTTTCCCGGACGGGTCCGTCCAATCGCATACAAAGCATCCTGTTCCTGTTTTGTCCGGTAAGCTTGCGCAATACCGATCGGCAGTCCTTCTGCCGCCAGTTCCGTAATGACGGCGCGGGTAATCGCGACGACGTCCGGATCCATTTCGCTTATCAGTTTTCGGTTCGCTTGTGCGAGTAACCAGTCAAGTGATGGTGTCATAAAGTCCTCCTTGATCAGATAAGTTCTGCGAGCAGTAAAGCCAGTTCCCCTTGATCGGGAACGGTTTCTTCAAACCGTTGTTTTTGCTCCGCTTCTGCCTGCTGCTGTTGCCGGCGTTCCCGTTCGACCCAGTCCGGCAACCGACCGCGGTCTGTCCGGCGGGACGTTCGCTTCCGGGATGATGCCCGGCGGTGTTGTTCATGACGGTCAATCTGTTCCTGCGTCAATAAATTCCGCTGTTTCAGACTGTCGATGATGACTTGGATGTAGTTGAAATTGCGGATATTCGCCGCTGTTGCCTGTTCGATTGCATGGTGCAGGACGGCGGGACTCGTTTCTTTTAACAAACGCTCAAGCTGCCTGCGGATCGACGGGGTGACACGACCGATTTCCCTCTCAAAATGAGTAATGATTTCCTTGACTCCGGGTGATGGTGGTTCTTTTTTTAAAGACGGTTTCTTAACCCCTTTTTCTTTGGAGGCGACAGGTGTCTCCCCGGAAGTCGTCTCATGACCAGGGACCTGTCCGGAAGCACCCGGGGACCCCGCCCGGATCCGGTAGCCGTTTGACGTTTGTCCGCCGTGCCGGTCAAACCGTTCGACCTTTTCAATCCAGCCTTTTTCGACGAGCGTCTGGAGACAGTTTTTGACGGTCGTCTTGCCGCACGGAACGGCGTCCGCGAGCGTTTGATGCGACGGGAACGCGAGTCCGTCCCGTCCGGCATAACTTTGCAGCAGCAGATAGACCATTTTTTCATGGACGGAGGAAAAAGCGGCTCCGTCGCGTAACAATTGATGCTCGACACGTAAGTAAGGTTGCATAAATTTGTCCCCCTTTAAGTTCAGGAGGAATTTCCTCCTTTCTATCCAGAAATAACAGGACGAATCACTTGGTTGTTCGGAATTTTTTAGACAACAAACAGGCACGATTTTTTCGGAAGCGACTGTTCCGAAAAAAATCGTGCCTGACAGTTAGAGGAATCTGAAATACAAATACGGCAGTACACCGGCGAGCAGGATGCTGAAGGCGGCCATACCGAGGATGACGCAGATTGCTTTTGAGATTGAAAGCTGTTCTTTTCCATAAGACAACAGGACGGCTTTGACAATCGTCCAGAGCATTAAGCAACTCAAGAGACATGAGCCGATCAGGAGAATCAGCACTTCCATATCAATCACCCTTTCCTGTTATAAGTAATTATTTTATCTTGAATTAAACGATCTTTCCTTGACGGACCGCTTAAGCTTGCTAGACTGAACAAGAGAACGCTTACACCATATAAAAGGAGTTTTTCTAATGTCACGCCAACAGACCCTGCTCACCCGTCTCGACCAGATCGGCCAACAGCTGGAACAAACAAATGACGCCTGGTTATTGCTCGGACTCGGTTCCGTCGGTCAGGAACTCGAACGGCTTGATGCCTATTCCGATCTCGATTTTTTCGTGATTACGAAACCGGGTCAGAAACAGCGATTCCTCGATCGGCTCGACTGGCTCGAGTCCGTTCATCCGCTCAGCTTCATTTTCCAAAATACCGTCGACGGCTTTAAATTGTTATTCGCGGACGGGATTTACGGAGAGTGTGCGATTTTCGAACTCGATGAGATGCCGGACATCGCCTTTTCCCCGGGACGGATTGTTTGGCAGGATCCAACATTCCCGGGCGTCGACTTGACGGTTTCAAAACAAGCACCTCCACCGATCCGGCGCGATACACTCGACTTCGCACTGAACGAAGCCTTGACGAATCTTTACGTCGGTTTGTGCCGCTATGCCCGCGGGGAACGGTTGTCCGGTCTCCAACTGGTCGAACAGCATGCTTTTTCACAACTCCTGTCCGTTTTGCACCTGCTCGAGTCGGAAGTCGTGTATTATCCGGACCGGTACGGCAATGAGCGCCGGGCAGAGCAGCGGTTCCCTCAGGCGCAGGAACGATTCGCCGCTGTCCTGCAAGGATACGCCCGCGTCCCGGAATCAGCACTTGCGCTGCTTGACTGGCTCGAGCAGATTCAGCCGGTCAATCCGGCGATGGCGGCTGAAATTCGTCGGCTGGCTGCGGAATGCAGGTCGAAGCAAAATGGGTGATAGCAGGCTTCATGGCAATGGCGTGGTGTGACGGTCGTACCGTACTCGGTCCAGCCAACTTTCCAGAAATCCGTCAAAATGAAGTGTTCCGTCATACTTAACGGCTTGTATCGTAATCGGCAAATTTCATTACTCCTTTTATTTAATCCAAAATGACATTTTTTCCTTCTTTCGTTAACCCGGCCAAGGAATCCTTCATTTGTTGAATCAGTTCCTCCGAATGCCGCTCCCAAACGGCAAGTTCTGCGACGACGACAAGCGGTTCCTTCGACCGGTAGGACCGTGTCGGATTGCCGGGAAAGCGCTGATCCGTTAAGTTCGGATCGTTTTCGAACGGTCCGAGCGGTTCGACGAGATAAATCCGCTCCTTGCCATCGCCTTTGGCAAGCTCGGCGCCCCACTTCGCGGCTTCAAGCGTTGCGGTGAAATAGATATAATTCGACCTTTTTTCCTGATAATTCGACAGATAGTTGCTCTGTAACTGATCACCGATTTGTAAGACGGCCTTTGTCCCGTGCAGAAACGGTCCCCGGTCGAGCACATTGGTTTGTCCGGTCATTGCTGTTCACGTCCTTTCCTACAATCTTGTTTGTAGTGTAGAACAGAACGAAACGTAAAAGTAGTCTGTTTTCGTCTACAGATTCGCGGTATAATTCCAGTAGAGAAGAATGAAAAACTCCCGACATACGTCACGTTCCGGTTGGAGCGGTGCGTTTGGTTCGGGAGTTTTTTGCTTAGTAATGATAACGGCATTGAAGGATTTCCACCTGTTCACTCGTCATCCGGTAAACAAGCCGGTGTTCCGAATCAATCCGCCGGCTGTAAAAGCCCTGTAAATTGCCTTTTAATGCTTCCGGTTTACCAATGCCAGTTAAATTGCCGTTTCGTTTTACGTCTTCAATCAGTGTATTGATCCGCTTCAGTTTTTTTCTGTCTTCCTGTTGCCAATACAGATAATCTTCCCATCCATGATCCGTAAAAAGTAGACGGACTTTACTCATCAATCAACGTTCTTTCTGTCAGCTTTTTTTGTTCCAGCTGTTCGATTGACTCCAGTAGACGGACTGAATTTTGAGGACTTCGCATTAAATAGATGGTCTCCATCAAACGATTATATTCTTCTTCAGAAAGTAACACGGCATTTTCGTTATTTTTTCGTGAAATGATGACAGCTTCCTTATCATCATGCACTTGATCTAAAATCTGTTTAAAATTTTTCCGGGCATCACTGTATGTGACAATCGACATCATTAGTTCCTCCTTACGTGTTTTTTTCTATTTTTATTGTACATGATTTCGTACAACTACTCAATCTTCGTTCTGTTTCCTTTTACAATTAAAAGCCCGGCTCTCTTCCGGATTGACAACTTTTGTCAAAATGGTATCTTAAAAGTATCATGTTCAAGGATGTGGAAAATCATATTCATCGTCGAGCTGCTCGTCAACGCCTGCATCGCGTTTACCGGGTTTTACATCGTTTCAAAAATCATCCACTCCAACCGATTTTCATCCTATATCGCGAAGTCGCTGATCATCGGTCTCGCGACCGGATTGCTCGGGGTCATCCTGATGTTCAAAGGCATCCAGGTCAATGAATCATTACGGATGGATTTACGCCATTTACCGCTAGTCCTGCTCGCTTTTTACGGCAGCCGCTTCCCGCTTGTCATCGCCACCTTGATCATCGCCGGTTCCCGGTTTTTATTTGGTGTGACTCCGCAAGCGTTTATTGCGTTCATTGCCATCCTCGCCATCAGTACCGGAATGATGTTGATTCATCGCCAGCTCCTGAATCGGCCGTTCCGGCAGAATCTCGCCCTCAACGTCTGGGCGCTGTTGATGATTACGTTCGCCGTTCTGATTAATTTAGGTTTTAACGATGCTTCGCTTCGTCTGTTGCTTGCGACCTGGACGATTGGTCTTGCCGTCGGTGTTCTTTCAAGTCTGTTGACACTTGATTTCCAGACACTGAACCGCCAAGTCGAACTGTATAAGCAGTCGGCTGAGCGTGATCATCTGACCGGTTTATACAACCGGCGTGTTTGGGATGCCCGAACTGAGGGACTGGAACAGGAAGGACGTGTCTACAATGTGCTCGCGCTCGACATCGACCACTTTAAACATGTCAACGATACATACGGTCACGGAAACGGGGATCTCGTGTTGCAACAGTTCGCGAATATCCTGATGGAGGAAACGCGTCCCCACGATATCACGGCCCGGATCGGCGGCGAGGAATTCATGATTTTAGTCTATGACCTGGCTCCGTCCAAAGTCATCAAGGTCGCGAACCGGATCCGGGAACGGATTGCGAATGAACGGTTCCAGCTAAATGGTTTTCCTGCCATCACCGTCACGGCATCGATCGGAATCGCACATGGGAAACAGATTCACATCCAGCACATGAACGGACTGGCGGACGAAGCCCTTTATACGGCGAAACAGCAAGGGCGAAACCGGACAATCCTGTTCAATCAGCTTGATCAGCAGGACGTTGCGGTATCGCACACTTCAACGGAGACAACTTCTTAACGACATATCATTGGAGGTTTTACTTATGTATGAACCAAAACGGGAATTCATCACGACTTCGGAAACAATTCTTTTTGTCGGCAGCCTATTCATGTGGTTGTATATCGTTCGCTTTTTCGGGACGGTTGATTCCGCATGGTGGATCTTGCCACTTCTATGCTTCCTGCTCTTCTTGCGTTCGTTTATCGGCAGACGGGTTGATTTGAGTTTTAACTGGGTGGAGGAAGAAGAAGCACGCAAGTCCGAACAAAAATAAAACGAATCAAATAACAGCCCGGTCTCTCCGCTTGTTCAGGAGGAAGACCGGGCTGTTGTTCATTCACTTTTTTAAATAATATTCCCGGGTCAAGACCATCAGAATCGAATTGACACGTCGTCGTTCAACTTTGAGATCATCCTGTTCTACACCAATCACTTGAAACCCCAGTTTTTCATACACGTGCTGTGCCCTCGGATTAAAGTCAAAGACGCTTAACGTCAAGCGGGCAAGCGATGTCTGCCGAAACAGGTAATCGATCAGCAACCAGGTCGCTTCCGTTCCCAGCCCGCGGTTTCTGCCGGCTTACCCAATCAAAATCCGGAAGTTCATAATAGGTAGGTTTCTTAACGATTATGTACAATACTCCCAATTTTGAACGGTCAGGGTAAAATATAAGTGAAAGTGATTACATGGATTAGACCAATCAACTTTATGTATTGCTTCTTTTCAAAATTTAGATGGGTCGACATAGAATTTTTAAGTATTACAATAAAAAATAAGCGAACATAGCTACTTAAAGACATGTCCGCCTACCTTCCATTTCAAATTATTTTCTCAAAGACCTGCTTGACCTACTCCGTAAGTTGCTTCTTCTGTTGTAAATCCATCAAATACTAATTGATCGATCAAACCATTTCTCGAAAAAGACGTGAATCCAAGATAATCTTTTGCTTTTTTAGCAGCTTCTTCTTTCCAATCTACTTCGATGTTATTTACTGCGAAAGTAGAATCTTCGTTAGAAAAACCATCATATTCAAGTTGCGTTACAAGTCCACTTTTTGAAAATGCAGTAAAATTCAAATAATCTTTTGCTTTTTGAATTGCATTTTCCTGTTCTAGCGTCACTTCTGGTTCAGCCTGGACTTCTTCTTCCGGTTCAGCTTGGACTTCTTCTTCTGGTTCAGCCTGGACTTCTTCTTCCGGTTCAGCTTGGACTTCTTCTTCCGGTTCAGCCTGGACTTCTTCTTCCGGTTCAGCTTGGATTTCTTCTTCCGGTTCAGCTTGGACTTCCTCAGTAGAAGTTAACTCTTCTTTCGACGTATCAGCAGTTTCTTCTCCGCCATTTGAAGCAAGACTTCCAATAATAATAATACCTAACAGCCATACCCACCATTTTTTATAAAATGGCTTTTTAACTTTTTCTTTTCGCATAAATGACACCTCATTATATCTTTATATTAATGACTATAACATATAAATAAATTAAATTTAGGTAAAATAATGAAATTCATTACAATTTTGTACGTATTATTTACAATTTCAGTCCTTTATACTGGATGTATTCTAACCGTATACAAAGGAGTAATGCTGACTATGAAATTCCCCAAATGGCTCCTTTACCTCGGCGCACTCCCGACGTTCGTTTTTGCCTTTTATGCCATCACGAATCCTGCCTTTCGGTCTGACATCGCCGAGTCGTCTCCGGTCGCAGCCCCAGTCCTCGCTGTCATTCTTACTGTATTTGTCGGCTACTGGACCCTGTTCTTCATTTTTGTGAACGGACTTCGCCGGCATCTCGACTTAGTCGTCTTATCCGGCCTGTTGCTGATTTGTTTTCTGTTAACGAGTTTGTTTGCGACACTCGATTACTTTCTCACCTAATCGATGTACCCCAGCCATCTTCCGGATGGCTTTTTCCATTTTTTTCTTGCTTTCTTATTGGCTGTCCCTTAATATCAACTGTAATCATTTTCTATATATTCAAAAAACATTCAGAAGGAGTGATGGCGCATGCGTAGAACGTGGAAACACCCTGCTTTGTTGTTATCAAGCGTCGGCATCTCCAATCTCGGGGCGTGGGTGTATTTCATCGCTCTGAACCTGATTGTCCTTGACCGGACGAATTCAGCGTTCGCCGTCTCGATTCTCTACATGCTCGTCCCGATTGCCGCCCTGTTATCGAGTTTCTGGTCCGGCACGGTCATCGATCGTGTCGACAAACGGAATTTGATGGTCTTGCTTGATCTGTCCCGGGCTGTCTTGATTGCCGTCTTACCGTGGATCGATTCGTTATTCGTCCTGTATACACTGGTTTTCTTCATCAATATCGGCAGCTCGTTGTTTGAATCGGCTTCGCTGATCTACATGACGAAACTCGTCTCGAAAAACAACCGTCAACGGTTTAATGCGTTAAAAAATTTCATTCAATCCTGTGGCTTCATTCTCGGACCGACGATTGCCGGTCTCTTATTCCTCGTCGGTTCCCCGACGTTCGCCATCTATCTGAATGCCGGTGCCCTCGTTCTGTCGGCCCTGATTTTGTTTTCTCTGCCGGATATCGAAAAACAAGCTACAATCACCGGTGCCGAGCGGCTCAGTTTCAGTCTAATCGTCTCGGACTGGAAAGAAACGCTCCGTTATGCGCATAAGCATCGCTACATCACGCTCGTCTACGCCCTGTTCTGCGTGATGACGATTTTCATGTCCGGGCTCGATTCACTGGAAGCGACGTTTGCGACCCGTGTGCTCGATTTTTCGGAGAGTACGTACGGCTTCCTCGTCAGTATCGCCGGACTCGGCATCATTGCCGGTTCCATCATTAACGCGACGTGTACGAAATGGCTCAGCCTGCGATTCCTGATCGGCTTCGGAGCCATTGCGACACCGGTTGGCTATCTCATCTTTGCGACGGCGACCGATTTCAGTTTCGCGGCAATCGGATTCTTCCTGCTGACGTTTGCGTTATCATTCGCGAATACCGGATTCTTATCGTTTTATCAAAACAATGTCCCGGTTTCGATCATGGGACGATTCTCCGGCGTCATCAATGTTGCCGAGTCGGTTTTGATCATCGCTCTGACGTTATCGATCGGTTTGCTCGCTGAAACCTTTTCAATCCGCTCGACTTACATCGTCTTTTCACTTGGGTTCCTAGTCATCGGCTTGATCACATTACCGGTTGTCTTCAAACGCTCAAAACAAGCGTTGTATACGATGACAGGCGAGGAAGAATCAAAGGCATCTTAACAAACAGCGCCAACGAGGATCTGCTCCTGGTTGTCTCTGTTTTTTTATCGTCCAGGCGACAACCGGACATGCTATAGTCAAGAAAATGGATATCCGCTGAAGGAGGGATTTACATGACGGGAATCGACTGCCTGTTGTATCTGCATCACGAAATAGACCGGTATACCGAAACCGAATTACATTACATTTCTCAACCCGGTGTCTGGTCGCTTGGTCAAATGTATGATCATATTTTACTTGTCGCCCATGAATATCTGGACGAAGTCGAAATCTGTGCTTCGCTGACGACCGATACAGCGGATGGTAAAACACCGTTCGGAGAAGAATTATTCCGTCAAAATGCCTTTCCACCCGTCAAGATCAGACTGCCGGACGAAATGAATGCCCCACCGGACAATACGGACAGCCGTGACCGCTTAAAACAGCGTCTGCTGGAATTGGTCAAACGAATGGAGGACTGGTCGGAGCAACTCGATCACATCGAGCCGACACGAAAAACGAAACACGGCGGCTTCGGTTCGTTGAATGCGAAGGAATGGGTTCAACTGATCGAGATGCACACCCGGCACCATTTCCGGCAGAAAACAGAGTTGGAACAGATTCTTCCGGATTGACGACTGATATTTCCCTATGTTAATTTGTATATGCAAATGAAAGGAGATGATTTTCGATGCGTTCCGAAGAAGAAGAGGTTTTAATCCACTGTCTTTACTTCACAGCCAGTCGCTTCGCGCGAAATATCACGAAGATGGCAGAGAAGTCGTTTGACCTTGATGACTTGGCTCCCTCCTATCTCTATCTAATCATGATTGTTAAGTTCCGTCCGCGGATTACACAAAAAGAGTTGTGCCAGGAATTATCGATTGCGCCGTCGACGAGTACCCGATTCATCGATAAACTCGAGAAAAAAGGTCTTGTCCTTCGTGAAATGGATGGAAAACAATCACTGATTTCCCTGACGCCTGAAGGTGAAGAGATTTATCGCCGATTCCGGCTTTCGTTAAAGGAATTTTTCCAGGCCTACTCGGATATTCTCGGCAAAGAGTTCAGCAAAGACTTAAGTAAGACGTTACATGAAGCGAGTAATACATTAGAAAAAGAACTCTAGTTCTTTTTTTTGACCTTTCATTTGCATATACAAACGAAATCCACTTATAAGGAGCCTGAACATGAAAAACACATTAATCATCGTCGCCCACCCGAATCTTGAAACTTCCATCGTCAACAAGGCATGGCGGGAACAATTGGCGAAAGAGGTAGAGGGAACAGTGCATGATCTCTACGTCAGCTATCCGGATGAAGTGATTGACGTCGAAAAAGAACAGGCGTTGCTGCTGGCACACGACCGGATCGTCTTCCAGTTTCCGTTCTACTGGTACAGCAGTCCATCACTTTTAAAAAAATGGCAGGATGAAGTGCTTTCGTTCGGCTGGGCATACGGTCCTGGCGGGACGAAGTTGAATGGGAAAGAGTTTATGCTTGCCATCTCGACAGGAGGTCCGGCGGAAGCCTATCAAGCCGGTGGACATAACCGCTACAGCATGAGCGAACTGACACGTCCCTTCCAGGCGATGGCGAATCTGACCGGGATGCAGTTCCTGCCGTCCTTCATCGAACAGGGCGTCCGGTTCCTGTCCCCGGAACAAGTCACAGAAAGTGCTTTCCAGCTCGTCGCGCACATCAAAAAATAAAATCCCGCACAAAAAGGAGTTTTTAATATGTCCACACAGTATGCGCTCGTCACCGGTGCCAACAAAGGAATCGGTCTTGAAATCGTCCGTCAATTGGCAGAGCAGGACTATCATGTCTTTTTAGCAGCACGCGATGCAGCGAACGGTCAAGCGGCCGTCGCCTCCCTTGCCTCGGACAAAGTCACTTTCGTTCAACTCGACGTGACGGATCCGGCATCGATTGAACACGCAAAACAACAGATTCTTGCCGTGACGGACCGGTTGGATCTGTTAATCAACAATGCAGGCATCGCCCTTGATTTCGGACAACCCCCGATTACGGTCGACGTCAACGTCTTGCGCCAAATCTTTGACGTCAACTATTTCGGGACGTTCCAAGTGACACAAACATTTTATCCTCTGGTCGGGAACGGCAAGATCATCAATGTCACGACGGATATGTCGTCTCAGACTTCGTTTGATGAAGGACGGATTCATCCGCTTAACGTGTTGGGTTATAATTCTTCAAAAACCGCCCTTAACGCCATCACGCTGTCACTCGGCAAACAGTTTCAAGACAACGGACCGGAGATTTTCGGTGTAACGCCCGGATTCACGAGTACGGATCTGAACGGCAATGCACCGGGAGGCAAGACGACGGCCGAAGGAGCAGCCGTCATCGTCCGCTATGCACTTGAGGAAACGAATTACAACGGAAAAATCCTCAATGCTCAAGGGATCATGCCCTGGTAAAAAGCTATTACTGAAAATAGTCGTTCTGTTTTGCAAAAACACCTCCCGATGCGATCTCCGGGAGGTGTTTTTGAGAGCTTGCTATTTTTGACTGATAGGAGTTCGTTTCATTTTACAGTGTTTTCGTCAGGATCAAATCAACTTGTTCATCTTCTCCCATAAAGAACGAGTGTGCCCCTGTCTGGACGAAGCCGAAACGTTGATAAAAGCGTAATGCCCGGTGATTTTCTTCCCACACTCCTAACCAGACTTGCTCCATCCCCTGTGCTTGAGCAACCTCGAATGTTTTCTCCAGCAACTGCTTTCCAAGACCTGTTCCCTGGTACGCCGAACGAATGTAAATTCGTTCAAGTTCCAAGGTTTTTCCTTTCATCAGCTCCGTTTGAGCGTCTCCGACATTCAGCTTTAAATAACCGGCAATTTCCTCATTACTTTTGATGAAAAAGAAAAACGAATTCGGATGTTCAAGCTCACGTGTCAATTTTTCGAGATTATAGGATTGGTTGAGATAATCCTCTAGATGCTGCGGATCATTTTGGGAACCAAACGTCTCCGAAAAAGTTTCTATGCTAACCGCTTGTAATGTTCTGACATCCTTGACGTCACAGCGGACAAACTCAATTGTTTCTTTCATCCTGTTCACTCCTTCAGATAATGTCGAGTTCCACCTTTTTTGACAAAGTCCCATTCCCGCTCGATATTTTCACGGACGCGCTCCGTCAACTCCAGTAATTGGGCTTGTTCTTGTTCACTTAAACCAGCTAAAGCAACCCCTTTCGAATAAGCGTGTTCCTGCAGAATCACCGGACACGTTGCCTGCCCTTTTGCAGTTGCATACAGTTTTTTGATTTTTTTGTTCACGACATCTGGTCGTTTTTCGATGAATCCGGCTTTTTCTAATTTTTGAATCGATCGGGCGGCTGTCGTCCGGTCCACGAGAATCAGTTCCGCCAGTTTTTCTTGAATGATTCCTGGATTTTCACAAATCCGGACAAGATAAATGTATTGTCCTTTTGTCAGTTCCAGCTCTTTGAATTCAACATTACTGATGGAATCGAGTGCCCGTGCAATCATTCCAATTTCACGTAATAGTTCTCCCATGGCGCCTCCTTTTTATGTTCACTCATAACATGCTATGAACTTATTATATTATTTTTTGTTGCAAATACAACAAAAATTCTTTACATTTGTATGTTTTTGTTAAAACACCCTGTTATCCAATTGACAAAAAGTGTATATTTAAACCATCTATTCGTTTAAAGGAGGATTTACTTCGCCCGTGAAATTCTTTAGATCCCCCCGGACGCCTGAATTATCATGGATTCCGGAGCCAAACTGGCAAACCGTCTGTACTGAACGCTCCATCGACATTCAACAGCATCCGAACGAGCAGATCGTCGGACTGGCTTACAATAATCAACAGCAGGTCGTTCAAGTAACACGTAACATCCATGCACCGCTGTTCAGTTATTACGTGACGTTATTGGAAAATCGCCGCACCAACAAAACCGTTTTATCGAAACGGTCGCATATGACGATTCAACATCTGTCGACACGACTACATGGCTCAAGTAAATTTGCCGAGTTCAGCTTGCTCGACATCCATGTCCGCGAAGAAGGACTTGGCGAACGCGGTTTACTGCTCGAATCGTTAATTCATGATATTCAACATAAATATACCCATTACCGCGTCAGTGGAGACTTTACCGCCATTTCTTACGGTGGACGCGTCTCTGCCGAATGCTTTACCCGTTACGGCTTTACGATTGAACAGGATCGGTTGATTTTGAAAAATTTTCATGACCGACTGTTCGTCAGCTAATCATGGCTCAGGAGGTAACCGGTTTGGATTTAATCAACCGAAAGTGGTTCAACAATATCGTCCACCTGCTTGGATTCTTTTTAATGGTCATGGCGTATCGCGACTTATGGAAACGTCCGAAGACACGCGGTCCCAAATGGCTTTGGGGCATCCTGATTTTTCTCGTTAATTATCTTGGACCGATTTTCTATTTGGTTTGGGGACGGCATGCCCCGACACCAAAAACAGCATCGCGTGCCAACTAAAAAAGCCTCCTTCGTCCACCCGGTTGTCGGGTCAAACGAAGGAGGCTTTTTCGTCAGGCGCAAGTGATAGGAGATCAACCGATTTTGTGTTAATTTGTATATATGAAACCGCTTGATTTGAAAACAGCGTTTCTCATTATTTTACCGTTTACACGGTGACAGAAAAGAGGGATCTGATGACTTCACACCTGTCTACTCCATCCTACCGTCATTGGCAGGCCATCCAAAAACTGCATCACCGCTATATGAAGGAAGTCAATGCCGTCTTAAAAGACTGGGGCTTGTCAAAGGCACAATTTGATATGCTCGATACACTGTACCGCGAACAGAGTGCGACACAGAAATCACTCGAAACGACACTTGAGCTGTCGAGCGGTGCCATCTCCCAAACTTTAAAAAAATTATTTGAGCAGCATCTCATTACCCGGAAGCGGATTGACCGGGAAAAACGATTGGTCCTGACACCGTCCGGTGAAACAATCGTCGAAGAGTCAACACCGCTCGTCGAAGTCATTCATGAACAGTACTTCAAACAGTTTACGATGGATGACCATGAGTCGTTTGACCGTCTGCTCCATAAGATGCAAAGTAATCATTTTTAATCCGGAAGGAGTCGTTCTGATGATTCTTCGACATTTTACACACCGCCGCTTTTTACCGGCCATCGTCGCCCGCGGCGGACTGTCCGTCAAGGATACAGGCGGAGATTACTTACAATTCGAATTCGATCCTCCGAGTGAGCAGCCGCAGGACGAGACGGATACCGTTGCGCTTGACTTCGATTTCGTCAAGATGCAGGCGGCAGATATCGAAGTTTTAGAACAAGTAGAGGACGCGACATGGAACGTCGACCCTGACTCGAGCGTCGGTCCGTCCCGCTTCGTCAAAAGCTTTTTATCGCTCGGCTACCTGACGGAGGAATCACGAGAACAGTTATCCGAGTACTATTGAAGAACAGGTCGACGCGACCTGTTCTTTTTTTGTTTTACCTTCAGCTTCGTCGACTGTACATAAACAGCGTCACCGGGAACGTCATGACCTGAATGAACAACACACACAACAAAGCCGTTAGAACATCTTCGATGATTCCCCACTGCACGAGCACGACTACCGCAAACATATACACGATACTCAACGCATATGACATCTGACCGCTTTTCATCTTAATCGCTTCTTGCCGTTCGTCATGTGTCTCAGCCGCCGGGAAGACCAAATCGATCGCCAATTGACTGATTCCGACGAGGATGAGGATGATACTGTGCGGGCTCGGTCCATCAACAAGAGTCAGGTAGGTACCGTAGACAAGTAGAATAGCGAACAGTAAACGATTAATCATCGGCATATGTTTCATCAGGCATCGTCTCCTTTTTCTTTCGAATCGGGCAATCAAACAGCGTAGCGATTGAAAACGCCAGCTCAAGCGACGGATTATAGCGTTTTTTTTCGATGGAGATAACCGTCTGCCTTGATACACTCAGTGCTTTAGCGAGTTTGCCTTGCGACCATTGACGGGCTTCCCGTAACACTTTCAGTCTGTTTTTCATCCCAGTCACCTCTTGCTTCCAATAATAGGTAAATCGAATCTTTGTGTCCAGTTTCCTTTACAATCAGGATAAAAGAAAAACCACTCAATCCGTTTGGACTGAATGGTTGATGCTCAAGAAGATTTAACCGGTTGACCAACAGTTTCCTGTTGCTTTTTTAAATCCTGTTTCCACCAGCCGGCGATATAAAATAAAGCAGCCATTACAAAAAAGGCCATCGGATAATAAGTCAAACTAGGCTCATGCGAAGCCTCCAATGTTAAATACATGTATCTCTCAAAGATTTTAATGACAAACAGCATGACAATCCCGACCGCTACCGCAAGCGTACCCAACAGATAATGTTTATTCATCCTCGTCGCTCCTTCTCCATTTTTTTAACGATACCACATCCATCCATTATTTACCTTATAATTAAAAAGGATACAAAAAAACCTCCTTACCGATGTAAAGAGGTTCTATTTCCGAATCGTCCGGTACCGTGGATGTGTCGCAAGCACCGCTTGTCGGATTGCTTCGACATGTCGATCCGTCGCTTCCGTAAATGACTCGAGCGTCGGATAATCACCGACCAGCTGACCGTGATCCAAAATTACGAACCGGTCGCTCAGCGTCTGCGCCGCCTGGACATCGTGTGTGATGAAGACATAGGCGAGACCGAGCGTCGCTTTTAACTCCCGTAACAAATCGAGAATCATCGCCTTGTTGACCATGTCGAGACTGCTGACGGCTTCATCGAGGATAATCAACTTCGGATTCGTCGCAATCGCGCGGGCGATACAGATCCGTTGCAACTGTCCGCCACTGAACTGATGCGGATATTTCGTCAAATCTGCTTCAGCCAGTCCAACCTGTTCCAGCAAGGTGATGAGCCGTTCCTCGAGTGCATCCGGCGTCAAACGCAGGAAGTTCGTCAACGGCTCGGCAATGATTTGTCCGGCTGTCAGCTTCGGATTAACGGCAGCAAATGAATCCTGAAAGACGACCTGGATGTCCTGCCGCGATGACAGATTCTGATAGATATCCTGTCCTTCAAACAGCACCTGTCCCTCTTTCGGCCGCTCAAGTCCGAGCAGAATCCGTCCGAGCGTACTTTTACCGGCGCCGCTCCGGCCAAGTAGACCGAGGCACGTCCCGGCTTCAAGTGTCAGCGAGACGTCCTGTAAGACGGTCTGCTCCGGCTGCCGCGACAAAAACCGTTGATTGCCGTACCGGTGCGAGACGTGTTTGATCTGCAGAAGACTCATGCGTTCATTCCTCCCGCCTGAAGACCGTGCTGTTCTAGCAACCGGCGTGTATACGGATGTTGTGGCCGGTCGAACAAATCAAAGACATCGGCCTGTTCGACGATTTCCCCGTCCCGCATGACGAGAACGTAATCGGCCATTTCAGCGATGACGCTCAAGTCGTGCGATATCAACAGAATCGCCGTGTCGTATGTCGCCCGGACTTTCTCGAGATAATACAGCACCAGCTTTTGATTGTAGACGTCAAGCGCCGTCGTCGGTTCGTCGGCAATCAGGACATGCGGACGCAGACAAACCGCAAGCGCAATCATGACCCGTTGTAACATCCCGCCGCTCAGTTCGAACGGATAGGCTTTTAAAATCCGGTCCGGCTGTTCAAGATTGACTTCAAGCAGCGCTTCAATCGCCCGCTCCTTCGCTTCGCGTTTACTGCACCGGTCGTGTGTCCGGATCGTTTCCACCAATTGATGACCGATCGTGAAGACCGGCGTGAAGGCACTCATCGGATTTTGCATGATGAAGGCGATTTGACCGCCGCGGACACGACGAAGCGTCCGGTCGGACAATGTCATCAAATCGGTCGCATCGAGCAGAATTCGTCCCGATTGACGGATGACCTTTTCATCGAGCAGCCGCAACAGAGCGAGACTCGTCACGGTCTTCCCGCATCCGCTCTCACCGACCAGTCCGGTGATTTGTCCGGCCGCCAGCTGAAACGAGATATTTTGAACGAGCGGCTGGCCGGCCGCAATCGTCTCAATTGTCAGGTGTTCGACGGATAATACAGGTTTCATCCGGGTGCCTCCTTTCATTTCGATTGTTTGTTCACACCGAACCGTTCCGATAACGATTCACCGAGCAGGTTAAAGCTCGCAATGACGAGCATGATCAGCAGACCCGGGTAAATCATCAGTTCCGGATTCGTCCGGATATACGATTTACCTTCGTGAATCATGGCGCCCCATTCCGCTCCCGGCGACTGGACACCCAGACCGAGGAACGACATCGCCGAGATATCCATGATCGCCCAGCCCATCTCGAGCGTGCCGATGACAAGCAACGGCGGCAGGATGTTCGGCAACAGATGCATCCGGAAGATTTTCCAGTGCGAGGAGCCGTTGACGCGTGCCGCAGCGATGAAGTTCTTTTCCTTCAGCGTCATGACAAGACCTCGGAACATCCGGGCATAGTAAACCCACTGGACAAGCATCAGGGCGATGATGACCTGTTTCAGTCCCGGTCCGAAAATTCCGACGAGACCGAGGACGAGAATCAGACTCGGGAACGCCATCACACCGTCACAAAACCGCATCAGCAGCTGGTCGACCCAGCCGCCGATGTAGCCGGCCAGTGTACCGATCAACAAACCGATCAACAGCGACGACGCAAAAATCAGGACGGCAAATCCGAGCGATACCCGGGCGCCGTATAACAGACGCGATAACGTACAGCGTCCGAGGTGGTCGGTCCCGAGCGGATACGTCCAGGACGGGTCCTGCAGTTTCACCGCCAGATTGACGAGATACGGATCATGCGGCGCAAGCCACGGTGCGGCCAGTGCCGCGAGAAACAGCAGACCTAAAAAAATGGAACAGCCGATCAAAATCAGCCGTTGGTTCGACAGGCGGTCCAGCAGACGTGGTCGTCCGAGCGGCACATTCATCGTCTGTTCCCTCCTTTCCGGGCAATCCGCGGATCGATTGCCAGTTGCAACAGATCAACGAGCAGACTGCTGCCGATAAATAATAAAGCAGCCAGGAACACATACCCTTGAATGATCGGCATGTCCCGGTCAAAAATCGCTTCGATGAAATAACGGCCAAACCCCGGCCAAGAGAAGACGGTCTCGACGATGATCGTTCCCGTCAACAGCTTCCCGAGGTTCATCCCGAGTCCGGTGATCATCGGCGGAATCGCGACCCGCAAGACGTGTTTTCCGAGGATGACCGTTTCACGGATTCCGCGTGTCCGAGCAAACTGGACGTACGGTTCGCGCATCGTCTCGATGACGCTCGTCCGGAGCAACCGTGTGTAAAGGGCAATCAACGGTAACGCAAGCGTGATCGCCGGCAAGATGACGTGACTCGGACTACCGATGCCGCCGACCGGTAACAAATCAAGCTGGACAGCAAAAAAGAAAATCAGCAGATAGCCGAGCCAAAATGACGGAATCGACGCACCGATGAAGGCAATCCCCCGGCTGAGATGATCAAAAAAGCCGTTTTTGCGAATCCCGGCGAGAAAGCCGAGCGGGATACTGACGAAAATCGCTAACAACAGACTCGACAGCGCCAACTGGACGGTCGCCGGCAGACGAAGCAACACTTCGTCGAGGACCGGTTTCCCGGAAACGTACGATGTCCCAAAATCAAAGCTGGCCAGCCGGACGACGGTCGTCACGTACTGGGTCAAAAACGACTGATCGAGCCCGAACTCGGCCCGTTTCTGGGCGAGCACTTCTTCGGTCGGTTGGATATGGGCGGCAGACAGATAGGCTTCCGCCGGATCAACCGGTGACAAATGAATCATTGCCGTCAGCAGTAAAATCGCGAGGAGCAGGATCGGAATGACCGATCCGACCCGTTTGAGAATATAGACGCTCATTCCGTTCACCTCCCTTATTTAATGCCGATTTGGGCGAACGGACTTTCATCACGGTTTGCGGCAAACTTGAAGTTCGTGACACCGTTTTGATAAATCGCCATCTTCTTCAAATATGAGATCGGGACGAGTGCACCTTGATCTTGCAGCGACGGCAGGATTTCGGCATACATCGCTTGACGTTTCGTCTCGTCGGTCGTCTTCAAGACGTCCTTCATGTCCTGCAACAATTCCGTCTTGTTCGGATAAGCGGAAATCGCTTCTTTGAAGCCGAATCCGTCGGTCCCGATGATGTTGACGAACGTGTGTGGATCATACGGTGCGCCGAAATTACTGTACATGTTGATGTCGAACTTATTATCTTTAAAACGCTGGACCTGGTCCGGCAGCTCGACACCGACGATCTTCAGATCGACGCCGATATTCGCCCACTCCGATTGTAACGTCTCCGCCATTGCTTTTTGGACAAGTTCCGCTGCATCGTACATCATCTCGATCTGTAACGGTTGACCGTCTTTTTCGCGAACCTTTTTCCCGTCCGGTATTTTCCAGCCGGCTTCGTCGAGGAGCGTTTTAGCCTTTTCAACATCAAAGTCCCGTTTTTCAACGTTCAGTTTTGATGTATACGGCAGGTTCGGCGGCAGGATGAAGTCAGCAGGTGCTTCAAGACCGGATGTGATACCTTCAACGAGTGTCTTTTTATCAAAACCGTATTGCAGGGCTTGACGGACGCGTTCGTCTGCCAGCTGTTTTTTCTTCGTGTTCATGATCAACAGACGTGTCGCGACCGGCTCCGACATCGTCGTCTTATAGGATTTCGTTACTTTCAGTTGATTATAGGCGTCAACACTGATCGCTCCTTCGCCGAAAATCAAATCGATGTCGCCTTTTTCAAAAGCGAGTACGCGGCTTTCGGCATCCGGAATGATGTCGACCTTGATTTTCTTCACTTTCGGCTTCGGTCCCCAGTAGTTTTTGTTGACCTTAAATGTCGCATATTGATCCGCCTTGTACTCGTCGAGCACCCACGGACCGGTTCCGACTTCTTGTTCGACGCCTTTTGACGTGTCGCCATTTTTCGGGAAGCCCGCTTCGCCGAGGAAGCGGACCGGACGGACGACCGCCAGTTCCTGAATCGTCGGATAGTACGCTTCCGATAAGGTCATCCGGAACGTCTGCTTGTCGACGGCTTCCGTTTTTTCGATTTTTGAGATGAAGCCAAGCCAGCTATGTAAGGCTTTGTTTTTGAGGACGGCATCAAAGTTCTTTTTGACGATCGTCGCGTCAAACGTCGAACCGTCCGAGAACTTCACATCGTCACGTAACGTGAACGTATACGTTTTACCGTCTTTTGAAATATCCCATGATTTCGCGAGGAACGGTTCGAGCTTCCCGCCTTCCGCGTAATGGACGAGTGGCTCATAGACCATCGACTGGGCGAACAGTTGCGACGGGTTGTAGACATGCGGATTCATCTCGCCGATGTCACGCGGCCAGGCCATCGTTAACGTATCTTTATTTTTCTTATTGTCAGCACCTTCGTTCGGGTTTGAACAACCGAACAACAGTGTCGTAATCGAGAGGATGGAAACAGCTTGAATGATGGATTTCTTACGGCGTGAAACGTTCATAGTGGACAGGACTCCCATTCGTATTGATAATCATTTTCAATTGTAAGAGTCGGTACTAAGAATTGTCAATGGATAATCGGTGAAAGTGTTGATTTTGCTGTGTTTTACGATGAGGTCGAATTATTTTTGTATTGCATATATGACGTTTCAACAAATTCGAAAAACCACCCAGGCATATAGTAAAACGAAATGAGTCCACCAATCCACTTACTTATGTCAGCTAATCCCTCTATCGCCAGCGAGAAATTCAATACACTACCGACTAGTAGAATAATATGAAAACATGCCTTTTTTTGAGCAATCTGCCTATTTCTAGTTTCAATTGAAAACCGATTTTTAAAGTCTGTACGATAGTAACACCATTCAAACAGAGTTGTATGCGACGACAAGGATAAAAAGAAGAACCAACCGACTAAACCACCAGTCAACCACAATTCATTCCACTGGAGGAACGGTATCATGGTAGTCAAGACACACGTGCTGAATATGAATGGCATGAGAACGAAAAACAAGACCTGATCGACGAAGAAACAGAAACGACTTTTTAAAAAGTTCCAAAACGTTTTTTTGTCTCGATTTGGACCAACCTGATTTTCCTCGTTTGAAGATTCATCTTTTACAATCAAAGGACTGATTGTGAGAAGAAAAATAAGTGCCAGAACGATTAAGGCAATTCCTTTCAGCGAAACGCCACCACCTCTGTGCAGATTCTCTAACAAAAGAGCAGTCGCATACAGAATAATTAAAAGATAACCCGCAAACAGAAGATAGTTGCTCCGTCCTGTTCGCTCAAAGACGATTCGTCCACGGATCAGTTGCCGGATCATCGTTTCATACCAACAAATGAAGCAATCCATTGGACGATATAATTGATGGATGACATACATGAATCGACCGACAATGCCGTAAGATAGGAAGCATACTAAAAAGCTACTGAAGATCATGCCCATTCCATTTCCTCTCCCTTTACAAATAAAGCACTCATAAGATGATATGAGTGCTTAAGTAATCTGATTTTATTTATACTTCGCGACAATCAAACGCCAGTATTTCGACGTCACACCCTTGCCCTTCGAGATTCGGACTGCAGGCATATGGACCGACTTTCCAGTCCCCTTCCGCATGCAGGTGGGCAATCCGTAACTGCTCCTTCGTCTCACCGTCGACGAAGTACAGCTCGACGTCCTGGTTTTTGAAGACGAGCTCAAACGTCAATGGCTGATCAAAGACCGTGTTGTCGATATCACGCGATGACCAGTCAGAGTAACCGAATGATGTGACGACGGCTCCGAGATGTGATTTTCCATCCGGAATGAATTCCGCTGAAACTTTTAGCCAGTTGTCTTCGTTTAAATAGAGAAGGATCCCCGCCTGGTCGTACGTCAGTCGCGGATGCAGCTTCACTTCGATTCGGCAGGAGAAAGACGGTGCCGGGATCGGTTTAAGTAAGCCATGACCAGTCATCCGGTTAAATTGATAATACGTATTGCGCCAAAAGTCGGTATCGCCCTCTGTCGTGAATTTCAATTGTTCGTGCATGTCGATATTAGTCGGCTGGTTAAGCCATTCGTAGTTTTTCCACATGGTGTTTCCTCCTGATTTTATATTTCTTTATAAGTAGCCGTGTTATAATGAGTATATATATTTTCCAGGAAGAGGTTGAGTTAAATGAAAAATCTTACGCAAAACGAACGAAAAAAAGAGATTCGTTTCGCCATCGGAATGGCAGCCATTGACGGTGGTCAACCTAGTGATTTCACAAAAAAACTGCTATCTCAATATGAGCACGGTCTAATCAATTCGACACAATTAAAACAAGCTATTTTAAAGCAATATACTAAAGTCGAGTATTAATGAAATGGATCCGTATGTTTATAAAAATTCAACTGTTTTAATAAATAAATTAGATATTAGAGATGAACAAGAGTTAATTCAGGTAGAAGCTCAAATTATCATTGCCGCTATATTAGATCGACACTCTATATTAGAGCAGGTTAATTTTTTTATGCCTGACTCCTTGCAAATTGTACATCGTTTTCTGTTTAACGATTTATACGAATGGGCAGGAAAATTCCGTAGTATTGATATTTATAAGAACGAGCCTGTATTAAATGGATTGACTATAAGCTATAGTAAAGCATCCGAAATTGATCATGATTTAGATACCATTTATCAGTGGATGAAGGATATAGATTGGAGTTCGAGCAATCCTCATCTAAATGATCATTTCTCAAAATTCATTACTGATGTTTGGAGAGTACACCCATTTAGAGAAGGTAATACACGAACCGTTTCAATCTACATGAAATCATTTGCTGATAGTCAAGGATTTTCATTTAATGCAGAGTTAATTTCCAAGAATGCATCGTTCTTCAGAAATTCACTCGTTTTAGCAGCTGTAGAAGAAGCTCCCGATTCTAGTCACCTTATTCGAATTATAACGGATGCGTTGACACCCGCGTTTATAACCGAAAAGAATAATTCCGTTCCTTCAAAAAATCAATATCAACAGATTGGAAACTATCGTGTTACGAATTATGAAGAGAAACCTTTTTATACAAATGAAGATACTGAACTTTAATTAGAAAATACCATTCTTATTAATTTCTTGAACGAGAAAAACTTATCGAATCGTTTGTCTACTCAATAATCGCCAAAACACTCAATCATCGAATGAGTGTTTTTTTATCCAAGTTTTTAGCTTTTGATTACTTACGGTTCGTCCGTAAACTGTTCAAACTCCATATGTTCAGGTGCACGAAAGTCATTATCGTCATAACGTAGTTCCTTGAAGGCATAACCTACGTAAAAGGCCGTATACTCCCCATTTTTTTCTTTAACATTAAACGCATACGACGTCCGGGCTTCATCGTGGAACGTAATCTCGTAGCCGTAACCGTACTTCGAGAAATGACTTTGCATCTGATACTCGTCTTTTTCTAGCCCATACTGTTGTTCTAATCTGTCTTCCAAGTACAACTGCCGCAGGATTTTCTGATGAAAGGTATACAAAAAACATGAAACCAATATGAGCACCATCGAAATCAAAATTAAACGTCCAATCCGCCACTTGCCGTTCACTTTCCAAAAGTGTGTCATCCGTGCTCCTTCCCTCCTGTCTTCACGTATGATACGGTACGAATAAGGAAGATATTGTTAATACAAGTTCCTACTCTTACGAAAGAAGTGATTCACTTGAAGAAACATCTTTTGAGCCTCTGTTTTCCGGTCGTCTTTTTAATCGTTCCAGCTTGGACCGATCAACTGTCACCCCTGTTACAGACACTCTTTTTCCTGATGTTGTTCATCTCGGTCTGTTTATCGTTACATACGGCGTGGAGCCTGCTCAGTCCACGATTCCCAAACTGGACGGCACGCGTCAACAGGCTTCATCCGGCGCTTGGTATCTTGCTTGGTCTCGTTCTCCTGGCAGCATTCGGCTATCTGTTCTTCACTGTTTTTTCGCTCGTCACGTTCGGGATCCTCCAAAGCATCCTGACGATTGTCCTGATGTACATCGGCCTGGTGATTTTTGTCTTCCTCCTCAGCTGTTTCGTCGAAGGGATCACGCGTCAAGCCAAAGAGGCGTTGTTTCAGCCCGTCTTGATTTTTGTTTCCGTCTCCTATGTCGTCTTGACGACGTTCGGGATTTTACAACTTGTCGCTTAACCTTTTAACCCGTCTCAGGACGGGTTTATTTTTCGTGGTGCAGGACACCTTCTGCATCCAGTCGCACATGGAGCTTGCCGTCAAGTTCAAGCACGAGCGGACTGGTGACGGCCGGTTTCGGTGAGAACAACCATGTCCGGTCTTCTCGCCCAAGCAACAGATGTGTCCCGCCTTCCGGTGCTCCGAGGAAATTCAGGAAGTCGACGTTAATCGGTTGATGATACCGGTGAAAGACACCGAGCTCGGCGAATTTTGTTCCGACACCAGCGACATCCGGTGTCGTGACGTTCATCTCACCGATATCGAGAATGTCGTCCACCGTAAACGTCTCAAGTGATTTAGCCGGATTGACGTCATGCCGGGCAATCAATTCGACGACGTTTTCATCCGGATCATAAAAATAAACGGAATGGGCATTGATGTTTTCAAAAAAGATTTCGTCTTCGCCGTCCTCGATCAATAATGGGACACGTTGTTGCAACCAGTTCTTCGCCAATTGGAAGGCATCTCCCGGAACGTTAAACGCAAAGTGGTACTGCTTCGGTTGCTGTGTCGTATCGAGTTCGAAGCGAAGCTGACTCGTTCCGATCTGCACCGCAAACATCGTTTTCGTCTCTTCGATGAGTGGAAAACCAAGTATCTTCATGTAAAAGTCCTGCATCGGTTTTAACTCATTCGTCCAAAGTGTCGCTACTGTAATTTTCATCGTCCATCTCCTCCATCTCATTCCAATCCATTTGCTAGTTTCAGTATACAGTAATTGATGTATAATACTGGTTAAAAAGTAAGTACATACCTATTTAGAAACGGAGGCAGACAGATGAAACGTTATACACTGGAATGCGGCGGTATTTCAACACAGATTACCGAGTGGGGTGAACCGGACCAACCGGTCATTTTCTGCCTGCATGGTCTCGGCGGAACAAGCCTCAGCTTCATCGAACTGGCGGACGCCTTACAACAGACGTACCGGATTGTCTCAATTGATGCGCCGGGTCACGGAAAAACGGAGCCGTTCCCGGACGAACGCGACTATCAGTTTGCCCGCTTTTCCAATTGGCTGAATCAGCTTTTTGACCAAATCGATATTCAGGACTTTTATTTCCTCTCGCACTCTTGGGGCAGCTTCATCGCCCTCTTTTATCAAAAAGAACAGCCAGACCGGGTCCTCGGCTCAATCTTGATCGACGGCGGATATCAGAGCAAACGGTTACGCGGGACACCACTCGAACAGGAATCTGCGTTTTACGATACGGATTTCGAAGAGTCTGTTTCGACGTGGGAAGAATTCCGGGACGTTGCCGTCTACGGACCCAAGATGCGCCGGTCGCCGCTCCTTGATCTGGCCGGTAAGGATTTTGTCCGGATGCAGGACGGTCGGTACTACTGGCATGCCCGGGCGAAGACGGCGCGTGCGATTCTGACGGCAATGTACCAGGACGAGATTCTCGATTTCCTCGACGACGTCCCGGGTGACAACCTGGTGTTACTCCGCGCGACGTTACCGGTCTCAGATGAGCCGTTCCGGCAAGAAGCGATTGCCGTGTGGCAGGAGAAAACCGGCGGAACCGTCGTGTCTGTTCCGTCGACGTCCCATATCATGCACTGGGATGATCCGGCATTCGTACTGCAGGTGATTCAGGAATACTGGACGAACTCCCTGGCCGTCAACGAACAACACACTAACATCTGAAAAGATTGATTAAAAAACGACTCCCTCATCATCAGGAGTCGTTTGCTTTGTCCATTCTTCGATCAGGCGATATTTTCGATGAATCGCCGGACTTCTTTCCGTGACTTTAACACGATAATTGTCTTCGTCGCTTCGACTTGAGCGAGTCTCGCTCGAATGCCTGGCCGCTGTTCATCCCGATAACGCCACACCCACTTCAAAAAGGCAACATCAATTTTTTCCGGACAACCGGCTGCCATATCCGGTCGTGACTTGTGCCGGTAGCGGATCGACCGTTTCAGAATCCGGTAGACGCAGGTCATTCGCGGCAGATCAAGAAAGATGATCGTATCCGCTGCGTTCAACCGGAGATCCATCGTCCCGCCGTAGTTCCCGTCAATGATCCAGTCGTCCCGGCTGATCAAATCCGTTTGAATCTGTTGTTGTTCCGCGCGCGGCACTGCCTGCCAGTCTGCCCGCCACAATAAACTGTCGAGATGATGAACACGGATACCCAGTCGTTGACCAAGTTGCCGGGCTAACGTCGACTTGCCTGATCCACCGGAACCTATTAGCATGATCTTTTTCATTCCGCTTCCATCCACTCCAGCTGAAACCGTCCGCCGGGACCAATCTGTTGCACCAACGGCCGGTCCACTTCAATCACGCGTCCGATGACGTTGACCCGTTCGTCGGCCGTAAGATCCCGTTTGGTGATTTGTAATTCCCCGGCATACCGTCCGTAACGCAGATTATCGATCGTAATCGATCCAACCGGCCGGTCTGACAGAGTTGCGGGTTCAAGTAATCCGTTGCCCGGCCGGCCGTAAGCGCGTGACTCAACCGAGCGGATGACATCGCGGGCCGGATCCATCCGGTTCGTCTGGATACTCTTTAAAAGCGGATCATCACCGGTACCGGTTGCCCGGAGGACAATCACCCCCTCCTGATACGTAGCGAACTGGTGCCTCGTTCTTTCCGAAATGCCGGGATCGCCAATCAAAATCCGGTCGACGGACGATTCTAACTCGAGGTAGCAGGCAAATGGTGCCTGTCCCCGGTGGTCTTCGAGCGTCGGTAATGTGACATGCAACGGACCTCGTAATGGCCCGTCTCCCGGGATAAAAGCTTGGACACGGATTCCTTGCCCGTGAAGCCACGCATTTTTATCGTTGAACCAGTTCCGGTCAAGTCCCGTTTCCGGTCGTGGATAAAAGTTATGCCATGCCTCGACGTGCTCAAGCACCAGCCCCTCCGCTTTCATCGCGTCAAGTTCTTCTGCCGTCAGCGTACTGGCGTTTAAGGCCACCATCATCTGTTTTGATAAATCCGCGACCTGCTTCGGTGTCACGCCGTAGTCGACCCGTAGGCCGGTCACGCCCCACTCGGTCAACGTTCCGGCATCGTCCCATGTCTTACCGAGCGCAGCAAGGGAAGTCGGGGCGATATCGGCGACGAGTTCCATCTTAAGCTGTCGCGCCAATTCCCCTAAATTCCGCAACCGTTCGGTATAGAGCGACGGATCGTCTTCCGGAATATGTAACGAGGTAAAGATTGAGGTAAAACCAATCGTCCGCATCTGTCGGATGCTGTCTTTCGCCTCATCTGTCAGTGGTTCACTTAAATAAACGGCAAGTCCTTTCATCTGTTCCACTCCTTCTTGTCAGCGTAGTGTTTAAAAACCATAAATTGTTACTAAAATTCCAATATAAGAATTTTTTAGGATATACTTCATGAATTATGATACCATTAGTACGAGATCCATAAAGGAGAGATTGTATGAAACGAATTTTGATTCCGTTCCTGTCGATTGCCTGTCTGGTATTGATCTGGAACGGCTACAGTCAGCATGCCGATTCAAAGACGGACCTGTTCCAACATAAACATTCTTATGTCGGTGACAACAGCGCCGTCGCGAATATCGTCAAAGAACTGGCACACCATCAAGAGTTGCATCAGATTGCCCTCGAAACGAAACAAACACCGTATGGCATCCATTTGACTTACAAGGACATCGAGACGGAACAAGTCGAACAGGAAATCAAAGAAACGGTCCTGTTCAACGCGACCTACCTGTTTGTTCTCGTCGATAACGTGGACCGGATTACATTCACCTTCCCGGATTATACTTTCACTGTGACCCGCGATAAACTGGACGGCTGGTACAACACGCAACTGAGCACAATCGAACAGGAACAAGCAGTCACAAAATTGATTCAGCGTCATCTAAAGTCTGAAACCAAGATCAACCAGTTTTTCGCTGACTGATCTTCACCTATTTAGAAACCAATGGAGGTCATCTGTATGTTCGCTTGATTCGGCATGACACAGGTTAAACAAACGGATCGTCAGTTCTTTAGGAATCTGTAAAAACGGACTGTGACCTTGATCCTGCTGACAGCCCTTCTCGTGTTGAATGGCGTGAAGTCTCTGTTGACTTACCTGATTCCCGCAGCATACTTGACTGACTCAATCATTGCTGTTCTGCCAGGGACAGCGGGCTTTCTTGTTGCCTTGGTCTATGTCTTGGTCCTTGAACGTATACTACAGGACAAGACCGTCGACACGAAGATTCAATGAGCGGTTCAAGTCTGTCCTCGTTTAGGGGATACACTTCACTTGAAGACAAAAGTGGTTTTTCTCTTGATCGAGAAGAACCACTTTTTTCTCACTTCAAATCGTATGCCTATTGGATATTTTTATAGAAACGCCAACAACCTTCGCATCGATTTTTCTATCATCGGGAGCGAAGTTCGAATATCGATCCATCTTTTACTCTCCGAATCAAAGTACAATCCCTCTTGACGTATTTTTTCTTTTGAATTGATTTCGTCGTATTCTAAATACAGGTCTATTTGCTGCTCCGCCTCCTTGAAGTCATCAAAAGGACCTGTCCCAAAATAAAATAAACGTCCCTCTTCCGTATAATCTGCTAGTTCCTCCAGTCTCTCTTCCATTTCTGCTTGCGGTCTTATTTTTCCTTTGACCATATCAGTGATGGTCGCATACACTCGAAACGGTACCTGAGTCTTCAAAAATCGTTGTGAATACCATTCCCAAATCGCCACCCATTTAAAGATAATGTATAGAATATAGTCACATTGAGTTCCTTCTTCTCGTTCATGAAAATCAACAGTCCAAGTGACCATGCCTGTACTAAATTTAAAATTCACGATAAACTCACCCACTCTTGTTTCATCGTCCACAAAATCGTCTAGTCGAATACTGTACTTTTCCACGTAGTCCTCTAACGGAATTGGCTGCTGTTCCGATTCTTGTACAAAGATTGTAATGTCCTCGAAGATACTACTATTCATGCTAAAACCTCCAAAATCACCTGATAAAAAAAGATTTATGCTTCTAATAATGAGGAAACATATATTACTCGTAACAATTTAACCATGAAAGTCTACTACTCTGATGATTTGTTTAATTGCAGGTAACGAGTACTCTAAATCAATCCACACTTTTAAGTCATTATCGTAATAAATTTTTTCAGTTTTCATCCTCTCAAATGAATTTCTTTCGTCAAAATCCAATACCCAGTCCATATTGTTGTAATTTATTTCCGAATCACTTGTTTCCTCAAAAACTAAATTAATAGGAATAGAATTGAATGATGATAATTCACGATATTCTTGACTCTGTTCACCAAATCTTTTTTTTATATCTTCTTCACCCAATATGTAACTTTTATTCGTAACAAGATCAGTCTGATAAAACCATTCCCAGATGATTGTCCATTTCTGGACTAATTTATCGACCCAATAATGTCCCCACTCTATGTCTTTTCTGTTGAAATCAAAACTGAACGTATCGTTTTTAAAATTAGAAGTGACATGCATGACAACTCTTGTTCCAGTGATTACATCTGGATGCTCAACGAAATAAAAGCCATTATCAAACTCCTTAGAGAATTCTTCAATCGATTGGATTTGACTATTTCTTTTTTTGAACTTCAGTTCGATTTTATCAATTTTCATTACAGTTTTCTTCATAGGCTAAAAATCTCCTTATTTTATACTGATTTCAGTCCATCTGCTGATTAATAAATTGAACTCTAGTTATACAACGAATTGCCTACAAAACGACACTTTCTTACATTATTGTTAGGAAAGTTAATTTATAAAGATCAAAAGAGATGACTCAAATATGAGCCACCCCTTTGATCGGAAATTATTAAATTCCGTCCGCCATTTCTTCCTTGAATCCAAACCAGAATGTAAACAGGAAACCGAAAACGTACGAGATGACGAGACCGCCGATATACGTCAGGTACATCCCGTTATCGATCAACGGTGTCAACGACAGCCCGGACACACCGACGCCAAGCGCCGCCGTTTTCATCGTCGCCTGGAAGGCACCACCGACTGCGGCTCCCATACAAGCGGTCAGGAACGGACGACCAAGTGGTAACGTAACCCCGTACAGCAACGGTTCACCGATACCGAGGAACCCGACCGGAATCGCTCCCTTGATGATGTTGCGCAACCGTTGATTGCGTGTCTTGACGAAAATCGCCAGTGCGGCACCGACTTGTCCGGCTCCCGCCATCGCAAGAATCGGCAGCAGAGCCGTATTGCCGACCGTGTTCAGCAGTTCCAGATGAATCGGTGTCAATCCGTGATGGAGACCGACCATGACGAGCGGCAGGAAGAATCCGGCGAGGACGGCACCGGCAAGCGGACCACCGACTTCGAGAATCACGTTGATCGCTTTCATGATACCGTCTGATAAAACGCCGGCGACCGGCATGATGGCATACAGCGCCGTGAAACCGACAATCAGGACCGTCAAGAGCGGTGTAAAGATGATATCAATCGAGACCGGCATGAACCGGCGGATATGTTTTTCGAGATACGTCATCAACCAGGCGGCAAAGATAACCCCAAACAAGCCACCCCGTCCGACGACGAGCGGTTCGCCGTAAATAACGATGTCGACAAGCAACGGATTAAACAGAATTCCCCCGGCAATCGCCCCGAGGACCGGCGTGCCGCCGAATTCCTTCGCCGTATTCCAACCGACGAGAATCGCTAAGTAGGCGAAGACGGTACTCCCAATCAATAACAGAATCTGCATCCACGTTTCTGTCGCATCAACCCCGGCATTTTTCGCAAAGTTTGCCGCTCCGTTGATGATTCCCGACGCAACCAGTCCCGGAATGAGCGGGATGAAGATATTACCTAAGCGGCGTAAAAAGCGTTTGAACGGTGATTTTTGTTTGTCCTTCACTTTTTGCCGTTCGATGGCAGCCCGCTCTTCAAACGTCAGGTTCTCATCGACCGACTCTTCCCCGATGGCAAGCCCCGTTTTCCGGCTCAAGTGATCGGCGACCCGGTTGACGGTCCCCGGTCCGACGACGATTTGCAGTGTCTCGTCATCGATGACACCCATGACGCCGTCCAGTTGTTTGAGTGCTTGGATATCTGCCTTTGTCGGATCCTTCAGCGCCAACCGGACACGGGTCATGCAGTGGGCCAGTTGCCGCAGATTCTCTTTTCCGCCGACATGTTCCAGTATTCCTTCCGCCAACACTTCTTCCTTCTTCATCTGAATCCCCCCCTTAAAGCGCGTCACGGACGAATCCGTGCGCACGTTGTAATCGTTCGACCGCCTCAGGATACGAAACGTCCGCTAAAATCATGACGATCGCCGTTTTGACGTGACCATTCGCTGATGTGAAATAACGCGCGGCCGTCTCAAGATCGACCCCTGTCGCTTCCACGATCATCCGTTTGGCCCGGACTTCAAGTTTTTCATTCGTCGACTGAACGTCGACCATCAGGTTTTGATAGACTTTCCCGACGCCGATCATCGCTGCCGTGGAAATCATGTTCAGGACAAGCTTTTGTGCCGTTCCGGCTTTGAGCCGGGTCGAGCCGGTCAAGACTTCCGGACCTGTCTCTACTTCAATTCGGAGATCGGCGTGCTGGCTGATAATGGCTTGTTTATTGCAGGACAACGCTGCTGTCGCCGCACCGATTTCACGGGCGTAATCGAGACCGCCAATGACGTAAGGGGTCCGGCCGCTTGCCGCGATGCCGATGACGGTATCATTCGGCGTCAGCTGAAGGGCCTGTAAATCTTCGACGGCCAGTGTTTTGCTGTCTTCCGCCCCTTCGACGGCTTTGATCAAAGCCCGTTCGCCCCCGGCAATCAGTCCGACGACCATCTTTGGTGAGACACCAAACGTCGGGACACATTCTGCCGCGTCGAGCACACCGAGGCGCCCGCTCGTGCCGGCTCCGATATAAATCAGCCGTCCACCTGATTGAAATGATTGAATGACTTGCGCGACGACTTGCTGGATGACCGGGATTTCCTTTCGAATCACACCTGCGACCATCTGATCCTCCTCGTTCATCACCGTCAGGATATCCTCGACCGTCATATCGTCAAGCTCCATCGTTCGTTGATTGCGGCGTTCTGTCGCCAATTTCTCTAACATGATTTTCATCCTCTCTCCACAGCTCCTTTTATCCTGACCATAACGAAATATTAATTCAAAAATAAATTAATTTAATAGAAATAAAATTTCAAAAGAAGTCAATAGGGAAAGCCCAACCGCGTCGATTGGACTCCCTCACACGAGCCTGTTACTTATTCCAGTTGCGGAATCCGTCCCCGAACTCGCGGTACAAGTCGGTTTGGAACGTACCGTCCTTAAACTTCGGCACATCGACCGGCAATTTCCCTTGTGGTACGAATTCACCAAAAATGGCGCGGATTCCTGCCGGTAAATTCGGTCCGGCTGATTTTGTGTTTCCTGCTTCCGAATCCGGTCCGTTCGGATCGCCTTTGAAGCCGTAAACGAGTAATTGGGCGTCAGCATCCGGTTGGACGGCGACGTCATACGGATTCCGCAGACTGAGCAGGACGGATTTTTTACCCGTTCGGTTTGCCTGACGGAATACTTCAGCCGGCACATAATGATCCGCGGAGGAGGCTCCGAGCTTCGCACTATTATTGACGTTCGAGCCGACAATCAGATAGTCTGCTTGATTTATTTTCTCCTGAAGCGCCGGATTTTGATCGAGATGCGGCGTCGATGCTGAATATTGTTCCGTCAGCACGTTCACCTGTTTCAGATTACCGGCATTTTTCTCAAGCGACCGGATCGTCTTGACCATGCTGTCCGTCTGATCTTTTGTCGGTGACAGGACAAGGACCGTCTGCCCTTTTTTCGGTTTGAACGGCAATGTCTTCCGGTCATTTTTGACGAGCGTGACTGCCGCTTCCGTCATCTGCCGCTCAAGCGCCTTGTGCTCGGGACTGCCGACGACCGACTTCGCCTCGACCAGTTTTTCCTCAAGCGTCACATTCGAAGTTGCTTCACTCCAAATACCGCGTTTCGCTTTGAGTGTCAGAATCCGTTCAACTGAACGATTGATGTCCGCTTCCGAAAGCTCCCCGCTTTCAACCGCTTCGATCACGTCGTCAAAAATCGACTCCAGTTTCGTCACGTCGTTCGCAGATCTTAAAATCGTCGGCATCAACGCGATATCGACACCGGCTTTAAACGTTTTGATGACGGCTTCCGACTCCGTAAAGTTGTCGGCAATCGCCTGCATGTTCAACGCATCGGTGACGACAAGTCCCTGATAGCCGAGCTCTTCCCGTAAGACACCGGTAATGACGTCATCCGACAACGTCGCCGGTAGCGGGAATGTTCCTTGTGTGGACTCGACGACCTCATCCTCGATCTGCGGCATCCCGATATGTCCTGTCATGACCATATCGATGCCTTCCGCCACTGCCCGCTTGAACGGAATCAGTTCGAGCTGTTTCAGTTCGGCCAGTGATTTATCGACGACCGGTAAGCCGTAATGCGAGTCGACTGCCGTATCGCCGTGTCCCGGGAAGTGTTTCGCTGTCGCAACGACCCCTTGTTCCTGGATACCGCGCGTCATCGCCGAGCCCAGTTCCCCAACCAGGTTCGGATCACTTGAAAACGAACGGACCCCGATGACGGGATTGCCCGGATTGTTGTTGACGTCCAGGACCGGACCAAAGTTGACGTTGATGCCGAGTGCATGCAGTTCGGAGCCGATGATTCCGCCTGCTGCTTCCGCATAAGCCGGACTGCGGGTCGCCCCGAGTGCCATGTTGCCCGGTAAGTTCGTTCCCGTACCAAGTCGTGTGACGATTCCGCCTTCCTGGTCAATCGTGACGAACAATGGAATGTCGTTGCTTGGATCCTGCTCGACGACTTCCTGCAAATCATGGACCAGTTTCGTCGTCTGTTCCGTCTCGCTGACATTTTCTGCAAACAGGATGACACCACCTAAATCAAACCGGTCGATGATTCGTCCGACTTCCGGTGCCAGTTGCGTATGATTAACCCCGTTCCATAACCGGAAATCCGGCATGATCATTTGACCAACCTTTTGTTCAAGCGTCATCTGTTCCAGTTGTGCGTCAACCCGTTGTGTAACGGATGGTGTCTCGGCCACGACCGGTTGCATCGGCAGCGACGCGGCGAGTAGCGCCGTCGTCAATCCGAGCGTCGCCGTCCAGTTGAGTTTCTGTCCCATATGCTCAGCTCCCCTTTTTTTTGACCCTGCATGATTGCTACTTCCCCGTGTTCCCCGTTAGTATAACAAGCCCGACATTCAGAAACAATGTTTTATTTGAAAGCGTAAACATTTTGAAATAAAATTTCTTTATTGTTTTTATTTATTTTGTGTGATGATGACTCCTGTATAATGAATAGAACATCATTCCCTGCAAGGAGACACCTATCCCATGAAAAAATTCCGTGGCAAACGCCGCTACTTTCGACAACTTCAGGCCGAACAACACATCTCGGCCCATGCCTTAGATTTCAGTTCTGACAGCTGGTTTGATTTTTGGCATGTCCACCTTGATTTTTATGGACGTGGAAATGATCATCTCAAAATTCGAAAAGCACATGTCCGGGCACTGTTTCAGCTGATGAATGAGCTCGATGCCGCACTCAAGGAGTGGGGACAACCGTATCAACTTTGGATTGAACTGTCCCGGCTAGATGCAGGATTGGACGCCGTCTACATTCATACACACAATCCAAACGACGATAATTTTCCGTTTACCAATCCAACTTTAACGGAACCGACCGAAAGATTGCCGGACTATCTGCAAACCATCGATGGATTGGAGCATTATCAGATCCGTTCATATGAACAGCGAAACTATGATGAGTTTGACGATGTGCCGGTAGAAACCGCTGATCAGATCCTCGTTATTGAACGACGAGATCACCACTTATATCCGCTTTAATTCACTGGTCTCATATATCTTGATAATGAATGAATTCTTTTCTTTACTGTTCGATTCAATCACCATCCGACATCATCCGTCCAAAAATCGTCAAGTTCGTTTATTTTGAATCCTCTACACTGATATCAAGAAAGGAGGAATGACGATGTTAAAAGAACTGAACCAACTCATGGACCATATTGAACACCATCTGACCGAAGAACTTTCAGGAACGGACATTGTCCGAATTACTGGAGTTTCCGAATATCATTTCAGACGAATGTTTTCGTATATGTCCGGCATGACACTAAACGAATATATCAGAAACAGACGTCTTTCGCAGGCGAACATCAATCTCGTCAATCAGCATTCGGTTACCGAAGTCGCTTACGAATACGGCTATCAATCGATTGAAGGATTCTCACGTGCCTTTCGTGAGTGGTCTGGTTTCCTACCTTCAGAAGTCATTAAAAATAAAATTCAAAAATCTTTTCCCCGTTTTACTTTTTATATTGATATTAAAGGAGGAGTTTCCATGGAGTTTAAAATTGAACGAAAAAGTCAGTTTCATGTCGTCGGCGTCTCCAAACGTGTTCCGATTCAGTTCGAGGACGTCAATCACTCCATTGTGGAGTTAGCTCAATCGATTACGCCACAGCAACGCCAAGAAATGCACCAATTAGCCGATCTATATCCGGAAACCGCCTTGAATGTCTCGTTTGATTTTGATGAAGGTTATCTAGAGGAACAAGGAAGTTTGACTCATATGATTGGTTTTGCGACGAGTATCCAAAATCCTTACGGAGATTTAGAGCAAATTACGATTGAGGACAGTCTGTGGGCCGTTTTTCCAAACACCGGTCCGTTTCCACAAACGCTTCAAGAGACGATGGCAAAAACCTATGCAGAGTGGCTACCCACTTCAGGCTATGAACTCGTCGACTTTCCAAGTATCTCATTCACGATTCACAAGGATGATTCCCTGAACGTTTACAGCGAAGTTTGGGTCGCGGTCAAGGAAAAAACGACGTCTTAATTCACCTTGCGGACAACGGCTGCCCGTAGTTTTCATTTATTATTTTACAAAACATCCCGTGCCATCGATACTGTTGGCGCGGGGTGTTTCGTTTATCAGAATTCATTTGTGATAGTTCTTATTAATGTAATCATGATTTGTACTGTGCAAGAACCATTTTCCATGCATGATCGAGCGTTCTTTATGCTTTAACACCATGCGTGATCCAATCAAAAAAAATCAGCAGTAACATTCCGCCGAATACGAGATGGATCAGCCAAGGCAACGTCCCCATAAAGACTTCCCGTGCCGCACCGTTGAACGATTACCGTTCTACTTAAAACGCTTTCTGTTTTTTGTAATTTCCTATATCGTTGCTCCTTCGGCCTCCTTGTTACTGTTGATCCACTGGAAATCGCTCCGTCCTCAAACGCGCGACGCACGTTTGATTGTCTCCACCTTGTTTCTGCTGTTGTTTCTCGTCGATTTTTTCCCTCGTGGCTGGTACCAGAATGCCATGCTTGCCTTTACGCTCACCGTCGGATTGTTCGTTACCTTCATCGGACTGCGCTGAAAGAGACACACTCGACAAGTGATAATACGTCAAAAGACCGCATCACCCGGATGCGGCCTTTTAGTTCATCGCGATTCAGGAAGATACGGCTTCCCGTCTCGTCACTTCACTTCATATAATCAAAAATCTTCTTCGGACCGCCGAGGCGTAAATCGGAGATGATATGCTGGGCATCCAAAATCTTTCCGACCGGGAAATCGGCCAGCGGTGCCATGACATGCTGGAACAATTCCAAACGGGCCGGTCCGCGGTAGGCTTCCTTGACCTGAATATCCGTGATTTGACTGCGCGTCAATTCAGAGATGATCAGTTCCCCTTCGTAGCCGCGGTGTTGCTTCAGCATGAATTGCGGTGTCCCGATGATGGCTTTCGCCTCTTCTTCTGTTACTGGATAGTATTTGTAGCCCATCGTTGCCTGGGCGACACGAAGCGAATGATAATCGAGGGTCCCGACTAAGACGTCGTTATCCAAATAGAGTTTTGGCGAACCGTATTTTTTCGGGAACGAGGCCACTTCCCGCCCGGAAGCGATCGCTGCCTGGTTGTTGACGTACATCGACAGGTAGAATTCCCCGACTTCCCCGTTATATCGGACCGGGATGACATGTCCGCATTCCAGATACGATCCGAGTCCCGTACTGTCCGGCATATTGATGACTTCAAACTTGATTTGATTGCCGATCAACTCAAGCGGTTCCGGTACAACGGCTCGCAGTTGTTCGAGATCCGTTTCATAAACGATATTCAAATATTCACGGTTCCGGAAGAAAATATCGACCGCCGGAAAGACCGGCGCGTTGACCGGTGTCGCGACGATATTCTGGACATCCTCTTTTTTCATCTGATCATCTCCCTTATTTGACTGCGAGAAGTGCCTTGAACTGCTCGACACTCTGTTCAAAATCGGTCACTTCCTGTTTGTCCTGTGCATTTCGGACGAGTGCTTGAATCATTGAATTGACCGGTGTCTGAATGCCATACGTTTCCCCATACATCGTGACAACACCGTTAATGTAATCAATTTCCGTCGGCTGATGTTTCCGTAAGTCCTGCAACATGCTCGCTTCAAGATTCCGCGAGCTGTTCATCAGTTGCGGCAGTTCAATCATCTTTTGTTCGATGTCATCAAGTTCGCTGTACACCGTCAAATCCGCTTCTCCCATCCGGGCAAATTCGATGCCGTGCGCATGACCGACATCGAGGACTTCCTTCATCGCGTGAATCGCGGCCCGCAACAGGACCGGATGGTCGAGCACGTCGCCATACGTCGCATTACAGGCGGCAGACAATCCGCTGAAGGCACTGTTGATGATCAGTTTCGACCATTTCGTACCCGGCAGGTTATCGGAAATTTCCGTTCCGCCGATCGTATCGAGGACTTCTTTTAACTGAACGATCCGGTCTGTCGTCGCCCCGTCGAGTTCGCCGATTTGCAACGCATATTTTTTGAAGAACGCGTAGTCTGTTGTCAGGCGGGATTGTCCCGGTCCGACATACGTCGCCCCGAACTCCACCGAGCCCGCGATAATCTGTTCGCTCGGAATATGCTGGCGGATGATTTCTTCCGGTACTCCGTTTTGCAAGGAAACGAGGATGCCGTCTTCTTTTAAAATCGCTTTGACCGCCGGTAAGACTTGCGGATTGTAGAGCTGTTTCGTCAGCAACAATACGATATCATACGTTTTAGTAATCTCTTCCGGCAGAAAAGCCGTGACGCGTTGCGTGATATCGGGTCCGACGACATGTGCCCCTTTCTCGTTTAGTTGTGTGACATGTTCTTTGTTCGTATCAATCAAGTCAACGACAGGATATGTTTCACTTAAATACGCACCCATGATGGTACCGAGTGATCCTGCTCCATAAATTGCGATATTCATTTCCATCACCTCTGCACTCAGCATATACCGGTTTCCACATAAACAAAAATATATAATGATGTATACTACCATAAACGATTACTTATAGGAGGTGTGAGGGGTGGAATTGCTTCATTTACATTATTTCAGAACCGTCGCAGAAGAACTGAATTTTACTCATGCCGCGAAACGTCTGTTCATCAGTCAGCCGGCACTCAGCATGACGATTAAAAAACTCGAACGGGAATTGGATACCGAATTATTTAACCGGAACGGTCGGACGATCACCTTGACGAATCAGGGACGGATCCTGTTGCAGTCCGTCGAAAAAATCGAGAATGAACTCGAACTCGTCAAAGACAGGCTGTCGAATCCGGAACAGGATGTGACGATCAGCCTCGCCAGTTCACACGGCCGCTTCATCCAGATTCTGCTGGCGGAATTTTTGGCCAATCCGTCAGCAACGCTGTTCAATACAGAGATCTTGTCGAACCGTGAAATCCTGACGCAACTTTTGACTGATGAAATCCATTTCTCGATCAGCTTTATGGAAATCAAACATCCTGAAATCACAAGCGAACCCGTGGTCGAAGAAGACATCGTCCTGACCTATCCCGGTCATTATACGGAGCAGGACGTAATGCGTGTGCTCTATGACAACGAGACGGCAAAATCTTTCCTGTTCCCGTCACACAATAAGGATTACAACAGTTTCATCAAATTAAAGATGACAGAATTCAGTTTATACGCGGATTCGATTCGTTACATTGATGACGTCTCCCTGCAGGTCGCATTGCTTCAGCAACGGTATTTCAGCTTCGTTCCCGTTTCCGTCTGCCGGGAACTGAAGCTTCCGTTCGTCGCCAAGGATAACCTGACGATTGTCTCGAAAATCTATTTGTCACGCTTGAGCCGCGGTCTGACCGAAGAACAGCAGATTGTTTACGATGCCATTAAACAGTTCTTCCTCCGCGAAGCTGCTTCCTTCGTTAAATAACGGATACCCAAAAAAACGACCGTCCTGATGACAGGCGGTCGTTTTGCTGTGCTATTCGGTTGTTACGATTTAAGAAGACACGACTTCCTCGCCCGTCAAATCGATGTGTCCTTCGCCCCAGGCGCACATTGCGTCCAAGATCGGGCGCAACGACCAACCGTATTCGGATAAGGAATAGATGACTTTCGGTGGCACCTGTTCGTAGACGGTCCGGATGATGACACCGTCCTGTTCGAGCTCGCGCAGTTGTTGCGTCAACATTTTTTGCGTGATGTTCGGCATCAGCTTTTTCAATTCGCTTGTCCGGCGTTCACCTTTAATGAGATGACACATGATGACGACTTTCCATTTGCCTCCGATGACTTGCAGCGTTGCTTCGACCGGAATATTGTAGGCCATGCTGATTCTTCCTTTCGTTACGAAGTACGGCGGGACAGGTACTTTTTAGTGCCTATCGCACTTGAAAGTGCGTACTTCTCAAGTAGATTTGATGGGTTTATGATAACAACTGTCAACGGAAAGTACAAGTCGCCTTCATCCATTACTTCAATCGGTAAGGGTAGGGTACTTTTTAGTGCCTATCGCACTTAAAAGTACGTACTTCCACTTATTAACTCACCGCTCTATGATGGGATCACACAGAAGTGTTCCTGTTTGAAAAACGATCCGGGCCCGGTCGTTTAGAGCATGGTTGCGCTGTCTCACTTTATCTCATTTATCCAGGAGGAATTACCATGAATCAATTAAACCCGCGTGCTGAACAGGAACAGGTCCCGCAAAACGGTCGCTTTGCCCTGCTCGCACTTGCCATCAGCGCCTTTGGTATCGGAACAACGGAATTCGTCCCGGTCGGACTGCTTGCCGCCATCGCCGGTGACTTAAATATCGGCATCACTCTGGCCGGACTGATCATTTCCGGTTACGCAATCGGCGTCGCCGTCGGTGCACCGATCTTGACTGCCCTGACGAACCGGATGAACCGAAAAACATTACTGATGGCGTTGATGGTCGTCTTTATCGCCGGTAATCTCGTATCGGCCGTCGCGCCCAGTTTCGAACTGTTGATCGTCGCCCGGTTCATCACCGCGTTCTCACACGGTGTCTTCTTCTCGATTGGCGCAACGATTGCCGTTCAGCTCGTACCGGAACATAAAAAAGCCAGTGCCATCGCCTTGATGTTCACCGGACTGACGGTCGCGACCGTAACCGGCGTCCCACTCGGCACATTCATCGGTCAATCATTCGGTTGGCGTGCGACGTTCTTTGCCGTTGCCGCACTCGGCGTCATCGCCATCATCGCGAGCTTTTTCCTGATTCCAAAAGACTTGAAACAATCACCGCCGGCGAAGTTTTCCGACATGTTCAAACTGTTGACGAACGGTCGTTTAATGCTCGGTTTCCTGATCACCGCCCTCGGGTACGGTGGAACGTTCGTCGCCTTCACCTACTTGACGCCGATCATGCAGGACGTCACCCACATCAGTCCAAGCCTGATCAGTATCATCCTGCTTGTCTACGGCATTGCGGTCGCCATCGGCAACACGGTCGGCGGAAAACTCGCCAACGGAAATCCGATCAAAGCGTTGTTCTATATGTTCATTCTGCACGCGATTGTCATGATTGCCCTGTCCTTCATGATTCCGTTTAAAGTCGCCGGCATCATCGGCATCATCCTGATGGGACTGCTTGCTTTCATGAATGTTCCGGGTCTGCAGCTGTATATCGTTCAGTTGGCGGAAAAATACGTCCCGGCAGCGGTTGATGTCGCTTCCGCGTTGAACATCTCCGCCTTCAATATCGGGATTGCGCTTGGGGCAACCATCGGCGGATTCGTTGCTGACACGATCGGACTTGTCCACACACCGTGGGTCGGCGGGATCATGGTCATCCTCGCCGTCATCCTGACTGCCGTCTCCCGTCGACTTGAACGTCTATAATCATGCCGACGGATATGCGTGCACTTGACTACACCGTCTGGATGCTTGGAACGGTGCACGAAATGCACATCATCGTTCAATTATTGCATGCTCCTTGTTCATTCGAACAATTGACAGCTGCCGGATCATCACATTCGATGCATGAGCTGACTGTTTGTCTGACGCAACTCGAACAACGTGGAGTTGTCGAACGGCCGGAAGCCGTCTATCAACTGACGCCAACAGGTAAAAGTTTGCAACCGATTTTTCAAGCCATCGCCGAACAAACCCAGCCTCCGCTTACGAAGGCTGGGTTTTATCTTGTCGCGACAAGCGTGAATTCCCACGGGATGTTTTCGCCCTTCCACCCCCGATGTTCGTCCAGTTGCGCGAGCGTGAAGCCGCTTCTGATGACGGTGTTCACGATTTCACTCATCGTATAATGCCGCAATAGCACCTTCGGAAAGTCAGCTTGTTCAGCCGGATCAAAATGGGATTGATACGCAATGTTTTCTTCATATGTATTCTGATCGAAATAGCGCGGGATGTACTTGTCTTCATGAATACAATGTTTGATCGGATGATAATCACTCAAAATCAGTTTCCCGCCCGGCTTGAGCAAGGCAAACAAAATCGCCGTGAATGCCTCCAGGTCATGAAAATAATGCAATATCCCGCCTTCAAGATACAGGACATCGAATTGGTGCTCATAGGTATGCAAATCGATCTCATAAATATTGCCGACGACATATTCAATTTCTGTCCCGGCACAGGCGGCAAGTTCAAGGGCATAGCGGCGGTTGTCTTCCGAAATATCAAAGACCGTGACGTCCGCTCCAAGCAGTGCCAGTGGAACCGCCTTACGTCCGTTTGATCCACAGAGATTGGCAATTCGTTTTCCGACAACTTCTTCAAAATAGTTCTGATGTTTCTTCAGGCTTGCCTCGGGTCGGCCATGATTTTTTTTGCCTTGTCCACCGGTGACCCGTCACGCTGATTCCAAAATTCGTAGGCCCGGTATTCCCAGGCCGCTTTGTTGCGTTCACTGGATTTTTTCACATTTTTTAGCTCCTTTTCAGTCTGACTCTATTTTAAGGCAAAAAAGTGTCCAACTGTATTTTTAAAGAAAAACAGCATACTCATCACTTTACTTTGAGTTCTTATGAACTTATAATCAAAATATAAACAGAACACCATTTAAAAGGAGGAAGCGCTGTTGACACTATTGATTGTATTTTTAGCCATCGTCTTCATCATGCTCGCACTGGACCTTGGCGTGTTTCACAGGAAAGCACATGAGGTCTCGCTCCGCGAAGCCTGGACGTGGACGTTTGTCTGGATCGGACTCGCCGTCGCCTTTGGCGGTTGGTTGTTCTACGCACAAGGTAGTGACGCTGCCATTGAATACACGAGCGTTTATTTCATCGAGAAGGCACTCGCGATTGATAACGTCTTCGTCTTCTCACTCGTCTTTGCCTACTTCGCGATTCCGTTGAAGTATCAGCACAAAGTCTTGTTCTGGGGAATTCTCGGTGCCATTCTCTTCCGCGTCATCTTCATCGTCGCCGGAGTATCGCTTCTTGAGAACTTTGCATGGGTGTACTATATCTTCGGTGCATTCCTTGTCTACACGGGTTACATGATGTTTAAGAACATCGGTCAGGAAACGTCGCTTGAAGAAAATAAAACGATCCGTTGGCTTGAGAAACGCTTGCCGATTACCCAAGACATCTCGTCCGGTAAGTTTACGCAACGGATTAACGGTAAATTGTTCTTCACACCGTTGTTGATTGCGTTGATCTTCATCGAGATCTCGGATATCGTCTTCGCCGTCGACTCGGTCGCAGCAAGTTTCGCGTACTCGCGTGATCCGTTCATCATCTTCTATGCGAACATCATGGCAATCCTTGGACTACGCAGTCTCTACTTCGTCCTTGCGAACCTGATTGACCGCTTCTACTACCTGAAACACGGTCTCAGCTTCATGCTCGTCTTCATCGGAGCAAAGATGATTTTCAGCGATGTTTACAAAATGCCAATCTGGATGTCACTCGGAACAATCGTCCTTGTCATCCTGATCAGTGTCATTTACAGCTTTAAAAAGACAAAAGCACAAAAGTAACTTCAGTGAACCGCAGGCAAGGAGGGAATCATCGATTCCCTCCTTTTTTTCCGTTCCATCCATAACGACAAAAAAAGAGGAAAGACATCTCTTCTTACGGGATGTCTTTCCTCTTTTTTATGTCAGCATCAACACAAATCAGCTGTTGACGACTTGTTCAGTTGGTTCTTCAGCCATGGCTGTACGATTAATTGATAAGTTTTCGCCTTCTTTTAAACGCTTTTTAAATTCGGCAGTCGCTGTAAACAGTACATCCGTTGAAGAGTTCAGTCCTGTTTCAAACGAATCTTGCAAGACACCGATGATGAATCCAACGGCTACGACCTGCATTGCGACCTCGTTCGGAATTCCGAACAAACTACACGCAAGCGGAATCAACAGAAGTGATCCACCCGCAACACCAGAAGCTCCACAGGCACAGACAGCAGCTAAGACACTTAAGATAATGGCTGTCGGAAGATCGACCGGGATGTTCAGCGTGTTGACTGCAGCAAGCGTTAAAACCGAAATCGTAATCGCCGCTCCCGCCATGTTGATGGTCGCACCGAGCGGAATCGAAATCGCATACGTCTCTTTATCCAGACCAATTTTTTTACATAATTCCATATTAACGGGAATGTTAGCAGCCGAACTTCGCGTGAAGAAGGCTGTAATCCCACTTTCGCGGAGACATTTAAAAACAAGCGGATAAGGATTTTGACGGACGTTGATGAAAACGATCAGTGGATTTACGATGAGGGCAACAATAAGCATCGTACCAATCAAAACCAATAATAAGTTACCATAACCAAGGAGTGATTTGAGTCCATTCTCTGTAATCGAAGCAATCACAAGTCCCATGATACCAAGCGGTGCGAGTTTAATGATCCACCCGACCATTTTCGCGACGGCATCCGAGACATTCGAGATGGCTATCTTCGTTGTATCCGATGCATTTTTGAGCGCTAACCCTAAAATGATGGCCCATGTCAGAATACCAATGTAGTTTGCTTGAACTAACGCATTGACCGGGTTATCCACCATATTCAAGACGAGTGTCTGGAGGACTTCAATTGCATTCCCCGGCGCAGCTAATTTCTCCGTATTCTCCGTCAGCGTAATGTTAACAGGGAACAGGAAGCTCACGATAACGGCTACAGCTCCCGCTAAAAACGTCCCGAGGAGATACAAGAAGACAATTGACTTCATGTTCGTCTGTTGTCCTTTTTTATGCTGGACAATTGCTGCCATGACCAGGAAAAATACTAAAACTGGCGCAACGGCTTTCAGCGCGGAAACAAACAGTGTCCCGAAGATGGTCAAGGATTTTGCCGCTTCAGGAATCGTTACAGCTAAAATAATACCAATAATCAAGCCGATTGCGATTTGTTTCACTAAACTGATTTGGTTCCACATCTTCAACACTTTCATACGTTCCCCTCCAGGTTCAAAACGAATAAGTTATTTAGAATTTGAAAAACAACGATTCTCTCTCCTATCCAAAAGACAGATAGTTTACTCGTTTATTTTTCTAAAAATTCTCTCAGTTTGTTGTGTTCTATTTTTACATAAATCCCGTGAAATAAAAACTAGTTTTTTGCAAGAAATCTGATTCGTTTAAGACGAGGTATCAAAAGATTAGGGATGCAATCGATTGCATAAATACGAAATCAAAGACCTACTTTTCCTTATAATTTTCACGAAATCGCTTGATATCTAACAAAATGGACTGACCACTTTTAAGAAATAGACCATCATTTTTGGCGATGATCGCTCTAATAAAAATCAATAAAAAAAGCATCCAAAAAAGATGCTTTTTGTCGTAAAGTCAGACGATTTTTTTACTTTTTCGTCATGTAGACTCCAATGATTTTTGTGTATAACGCATCTAATTTCGCGTTTTCTTCAACCAGGATCGTTTCTTTTGTATTCACAAACAGTTGGTTCGCTTCTTCAAATTTACCGGCGTAAACTAGCAGTCTGATTGCACCGCGTTTGTCTCCGACGATTTCCGATGAGTCTTCACGAGCATACAGAAGCCGATCATATACTTGATCCATGATTTCGTTTTTCTCGTCTGCACTGAAGTTATTAGCATCCAGGTAAGCCTTCAAACGATTGGCGTAGTCCTTATAGTCGAGAACCGTTAAGTCTTTTGTAATCGATCCATACTGGCCTTCAAATAACTTGATTTGCTTATTTTCGTAGTCAACAATCACTTTATAGAGAGCCTGTCCTTCTTTGGTCAACACCTTTTCCGCCTTCGTCAAACGAATGGTTTCTTTTTTCAACGCCGCAATTCGTTTGTCCACAGCCTTTCTTTCCTTCTGCGTGTTCACTTCTTTAATCAGCTTTTTCAAGGCTTCCGCTTCTTTTCGTGCCTTCTTACGGTCCGTCATATACTGTTTTGATTTTTTGTTTTTCGCATCCACTTTGGCGCGGTACACAGAATCCGTGATGTAGTCCGGTACTTTGATTCCGCCCAGATTCCCCATATGGAAGAGTGTGCTGCCGTACGATGCTACGACTTTCGTTTGTTTGGCGCGATACTTTTTATAGTCGAATTTTTTCTTGGCGACTTGAGTCGTCTTGGTCGAAGCGTCCGCTACACCACTGCTTACTCCGACACCCGTCAATACAAGAGCCGTTACAAGCGTACTTGCCACCGCTTTACGAACCGTTACTTTTTTCATCCTGTCACGTCCTTTTTTATGTGGGTTGTGTTCCAGTTAGTTTCTATTCCAAGGAAATAAGTAAATATATTCCATACCTTCAGTTTATCATGTCCGGATGCTGTTGTTGAACAGAATTCATATGGATTACCACTTTATTTTGTCTGCCGGAATGACGAGATAGATTCCTAAAATAATCAAAATTCCGAACAGGATATAATCTGTTGTCGGTAAGCCCCCTCCCCAGGCAATATCCCCATCTTTCGTGACGATCATAGATCCCACCTCAGTAATCGTATCCGTCATTTTGTCGAGTTGAATGATCAGCATGCCGAATAATATCGTCTGCACGATGATCAAAACACCAATCCATTTTTTCATATTAGGCTCCTCCTGTTTCTGTTTATAAGAGTGTCACGATTTCCGGATAACGATGTTTGACGGCAAAATCGAGTGCCGTTCTTCCTTCCGCGTCTGGATGCTGTCGATTGGCACCGTGTTCCAACAATAATTTGGTGATTTCGGTTAAACCGTACTGACTCGCCAGCATCAAAGGGGTATTGTTCTCATTTAACGGATTTTCGATTTCAATGTCAGCTCCTGCTGCCAGTAATGCCTGTATCGCTTTGACATGTCCTTCCCCGACAGCCAGATGGAGCGGTGCGAAGCCGTTCCTTTCCATCCGGTTGACATCGGCTCCCGCTTCCGCCAGCATACGAATTTTCTTTATTTTTCCTTCTTGAGCTGCATAATGCAGTGGCGTATACCCTTCTCCATCATCTGTCTGCCAATTCACCAGTGCCCGGTCTTCCAGTAATCTTCGGAAAACCCGCTTGTTGCCGGAATGGGCAGCGATAAAATGCAGTGCCGTAAAGCCGTGCCCGTCAAAATCAAGGGTTGCATCGCGACCAATCAGTTGAATCGCGATTTCACCCTGCTTTTCATACAAGGCGAGATGCAACGGTGTCAGACCATCTTTATCGCGTTGATTGATGTCCGCCCTATGATCAAGCAACAGCGTGACGATTTCGTCGTACCCTTCCTCGATTGCCCAGTGCAGTGCGGCAGATCCTTCTTCATCGAGCGCATTCAAATCATCTCCGCGCGCGATACATGTCTTCATCTTTTTGATATTTCCGAAAAAAGCATAATCTTGAATGGATTTTTTAGGCATATTACACTCCCCTTTCAACGAGAATTTTCTCGTATGGATATTATTTACAATTAAAATCACTCATGTCAAGATAACAGTATGAACAAGAAGCGCTTGAGTACATACTTGCTCCAAGCAACTTTAATGTCGAAACATAGTGGGAGGGACGTAACCAATGAAAAAGCAATTGGCTTATGCCGGTTCATTCGCGTTATCTATCATCGTAATCATTGCGATTCTTAAATTAGTCGGAGTTGATATTTAAACTATTGACTGACGTTTGACAATTTAAATTAATGTATAGAAAAAGAAGGAGACGACTTACATCGTTACCTTCTTTTTTTTGCAAGTCGCGTCAAAAAGCGTTTCATCATTAAAAACTTTTCATCGTATATTAGATACATCGAAAATAGCGTACATGACGCATGACGCTTCACTTTATGATTTCAATTGTTTGAAACCGCAAGGCTGGTAATCGTCCGCTTGAACTTCGGATGATTCGCAATTCGACCTGTAAAGTTTTGGACCCAGTAGTCTGTAATCATCGGTATCTCTTGTCGTTGAATGACTTATAAGGTGTATCGATTGATGTTGAACACCTTATTCTTTCTTCCTAAAGTTACGCAAACAGGATGTTAAGTTTCACTCATCGAAATCCGGATACTCTGTAATTTTGCGTCTACTGACACGTTTATCTTGTCCAATTTGATCCGTTTCTTTCAAATGGTACTGCACGACAAGTAACACCAACATGACCGCGGACAAAACAGATAAACTGGCGTAGTATGGCTGTACTTCCCGCTCCAGTTCAAAAGCGGACAAGACTTGCAATACCATCAATGCACCAAACATTCCGTGAAAATACCGCCGGAAAGATTTCGGCAGACCAACCTGACCAAATGTCTCATACCAGACGTAAAGTCCTAAACCGAATGCAAAATTATTAAGCCTCTCGTAAGGAAGGACGAACAAGAGAATCCCGAGTCCAAGGAGCAGCCACGCCAAACGAATGGCCGGCTCAAAAAAGCCAGGATCAAGAGGTGGTTCTTCCGGTTCATCAATGACGTGCGCTGCCTGTTCTGCCTCTGTCAGCGGTCGAAAGCCGAGTGCTTCTTTTTCTTCGGCCAACTGACGCATCCGCTGTTTCATGCCAAAATAGAACGGGAACCGCTCTGTCGTGACCTCCCCTTCGTTCGTTTGACCATTGGCCTGCTCTTGGACGGAGACCTGATAAAGCGTCCGCCCCACCCGGTAACAGACCCAGTAATCGACGGTTTGACTGATCTCTCGTTTTAATTGAATCAGTGATTCTTGTTTATCCTTCATGCGGTGTGATCTCCTTCGTTGTCAGTTCCTTTAATTGTTGAGTCGTGTACAGCAAGAGGATGAATCCTGCGATAAGGCAGACGGTTCCGTTGGCAGAAAGATTAAATGGTTCTAAATAATCTTTTGATGAACCGGCCAATACAAAAAAGAATACGCCTCCCGACCAACGATAAAAACGGGCACGGGCTGTTTTCCCTTCAATATAGATCGGATAAAAGAAAGATAAGAACACAAGCGGAATATATCCCGGGATCGGTAACAGACCGGTCAATGTCGATAATCCGCACAGCATGAGCAAGAGAGCACTCAGGAGACGTAATTTGATGTTGCGCCGATCTGAGCGGTAGTCCATCGCCTCAGATTGAGAAAAAGGTGCTTTCAAGTACCCCTCCTCCATCTTTTGACGCATCCATTCTTTTTTCTGACGATAGGCGGCAAATATATTTTTAAAAGGAATTCGAACAGTCGCCGTCTCCTCGTTAATTTCAATCATGTCTTCACTATTCAGGGCTGGTTCTTTACGGGCAACGCCTTCCCTGACGAATAACGTGCGTCCTTCTTGATGATAGACGACATGATAGACTTCATCGTCAATTTGCTTTAATAATTGCACCATGCTGGTAGCTCCCTTTACATTGCTGTATATATAATTTTTTAAGACTGCATCCTACACCTTCAGTCGTGTGTGATGAATGATGCCCGCCTATTATTTCTTCTCTTTTCCTTACCAAACTTCGTTGACACCATACAGTAAAAGTACCCCTCCTGCTAAGCAGAAATAACCGTATTGTCTGACGGATAATGAACTAAAGAGGATGACACCAATTGATAAGAGAAGACTGAGCAAAAACGAATCGACATGATCGACCCCGTCTCCATGCCCGGATAGCGGCGTTTTGTTCGCATGCTTCGATCGGATGAAGTACGTTCCTAATATCAATAAAAAGAGTCCGACAGCAAGACCGATGAATGGTAAGATCACGAACGATTCCTCCAAGATATGTATTCATTTTCATTAGATAGCAAGTTTATTTTGATAAAGATATTATATACTAAATACGATATTTTCCTTTATTAAGTTTCACTCATGAAAAAAATCCCAAATTAAATATTTAGAGATCGTATTCAAGGAACGTGATTCTCCCTGTCGGTTATCGACAAGATGCTTAGGAATACTACATACAGAAAAAGCCGACATCGCTGACTATATGTAGGCTTCGTTTGATTATCGTGAGTTTTAATGGATTGACCGTACTTCTCTTGATCGCAACAATTAATTATGAAGTTTTAAAACCTCTTATACGAAAGGCTTACGATTGAAGTCTACTAATTCATCCGTGTCGAATAATAGATTTTCGAATTAATCCGCTCGATGCTGTTCGATATATTTTTCTTCTAATTTAAATATTTTTACGGGAATACGACTATAAGTACAGAAAAACAAATAATGGTGATTAAAATCATCCCAAGCGTCATTACTAGGTTAAACGTCCAATAAGGTATTGATTGATTCTTATAAACATCCAGTCTCTTGATTGGCAAGAAAAATATTAACCAAATGGTAATCATGAAAAAAGCAGATAAAATACGTTTATCCGAAACTAACTCATCGATTGAAAATCTTATGATAATCCACATTCCTATGTTAATCACAAATGCTGCGATGAAAGATCTTATTAATATTGATTTATTCATATTGTCCCCTCAGTTGTATTGATCGTTGATTAATCACCCCAAAAACAAATCAACGAATTTTGGTCGACAGCCATGATACACATTCGTTTAAGTAATTCCAAAAATTGATGTAGTTCCATTATTAACTCATCTGATTGATGGATCATCCAAGGTTCGTTTGGATAGTAATCTCCTTGATTCAATAACCGTGCTTCCTTTGGTGTGCAATATTTTTGAATTAGGAATTCGCAGATTCCGATCAGCTCGTTCACTTCCCTTGCTAAAAACAATCGATCCGCATAGGAATCTAGATGAATCAGCAAATCACAACGATCAGAAACGCTGGAGAAGTCCTGAATCAAAAAACTGTGAACACGACTCGGGTAACGGAGAATATCTTTTTCTTCTTTCGGAACTTCTTTTAAGCTCGTACTGATACCAAACATATTTTCGTCTCTCCTTTCTTTAAGGTTTGCCGGCTTTACTTTTCCTTACTCATAGTAATCGATGCCGTCACCTTCAGGCAGTAACGCTTTCACTTTGTCCTCTTTATCAAAGCAGACTTCATTCGAAAACAGATAATAGCCCATGAAATCGTGTTCGATCGTGATGAAAGACATTTCTTCCGTTGTATGAACGACAGGAATGACACGTTCTTTTCTGAAAAACCATCCTTTAACCATTCTCAGCTCAAACGTCAGGAGATTCGTAAACGACAGGAAATAAAAATCGTTTGCAGCAGCATACCAGTACGTTTCGTCCAACAGAAGTTCCAGTTCGCTAGCATCGTTCACTTGAACACTGTAATAAGGTCTGCGCTTATCCGGTGAAAACTTCGTGTAAGACAATTTTTCCCGCTGAAAAAACAACTCTATATCCTCATCTGTAAATCCGCCACCAAACGTCACGAAGATTGGGAATCGATTCAGACGTATCAAAAAATGCTTTAATACATCGTTCGAATCAGCTTGGTGGTCTCTTTTCTCCTCGTTTGGGATACATCCCATCGAGTAAATTGACTTGATGTATTCTGGTTCATCGATGTCTAGATAGCTGTGCTTGATCATTTTTTTATGATCTTTATGCTCCTCGAGATAGATATATAGCATAAGTCCTCCCTCCACGTATCCTATTTGTCCCACATTTACTAAACGAAACTTTCCTATGCATCATGATCCAGTTATTTACGCATGTTGAATATCATCTGTATTTCCAAAGTGCGCAATCTTTCCATTGGTACAGAAATGATCGAGCATACCAAACCGTCCATTTGCATCGCGTGTCACAATAAAGTTATACGGCATGCACAACATGAACTCTGTCACGAAGTTCTCGAGCGTTCGTCGAGAGGGCTTTGAGTAATTCGTTGGCAGGAATCCAGAAGTGATTTCTTTTCGGTTCAGCAAATGCAACAAACGATCTTCGAAGGCGGCTTGCCAATTCGTATCGTTCAACGTCATCGCATGGATCGAGTCTTCATCATTTAAAACGCCACGGCCGCAAAAGACGACCTCAATCGGGAACGTCGCATATGGTAAGACAGCATCAAAAAAGTTTTCGTACTCCGTGCCCGACTCGCTTAGTTCCTCATAGACGACACCATACATCGAGACACTATCGTTAGTGACACGAACAATTTCCTGCCCTTGTTTCCGAATGCTGAGAATCGTCTTCGACTCGGCTGACATCTCTATCTGTTCGATTTCGAGTTGATTTAGAAATGTCTTCAGTTGCGAAGTATCTGTCATAATGACATGCGACAAGACCGTCCAATCTGATAAATCGTAGATATTGCGGTTTTGTTTCACCGGTCGTTCCAACAACTTGACTTCAAAAGGATAGTTATGCTGAGTCATTTGAATTCGGACGAGCTCTTGCCAATCGTCATGCGGTAACAGCTCCCGATAGACATCAATCGATTCACCACTCTGAAATTCCACTTTTGCCCCTCCTAACTCTAGGCTTACCTCATTTGTAAAATTTTCTTCTTAGTACGTTGCAAACCCAAAACCCTATTCACCAATCGCATCGTCCGACTACTCAGGTCATACCGTTAAATTCTTCCTTGGATGACCGTTGAGATTTTTCTATCTATTCAATCCCACCGACAGGTCACGCTTTCGTCTACTTCAAGCCGTAAATGAATCAGGGTATTTGCGTGCAGACCTGAGAGAGTCAGAGCGCGAGTTTCTCCACCCGAATAGGGCAACTCGAAAACGACATCTTTCCTCTCTTTTAGTAAAAAGAAAGCCCAGTGAAGGTCGTATTCACGCTCATACAAAAGATCCCACAATGCTTCAGTAAAGGCTGTTTCGTCTACCACATACAACTTCATGAATTCATTTTCGTCCAACAGTTGAAACGCGGAAAACACCTTTTCAGTTGGAATCCGCGGTTTTTGAATGATCAAGGAGTAACCTTCTGCGAGCTTCTCAAGCAGTTTCATTTTACTGTCCAAGATGTCCTCTTCCATCACGGATGAGGGCAGGTCACTGATCTTCAACGGAAGACCCAATTCATATTCAAACGGGTCGTCGAGTTTTAGAAGCTCTGCCCGGGAATACGTTGTCTTCATGGAAATAGTCCTCCTTTCATCAGCTCGTCTTTTCAATGCTCTTTAACATCCTGTGATCAAGTTTTCGGATATGGATACTAAAACATCTCACCTTCTACTTGAATTGATACTTCAACAAGTTTAGGTGAGACGCTTTCAATCGCTGGTATTGAATTATTCGAAGTCCTCTTCAAAATTTTCATGTTCCCCGATGACCAGCAAAATACCGGTGACCTGATCCGCATCTCGTCGTACGCGAACCTTGTAGTGGCCGTCTCCCATCAACTGGACGGCAACGCCAAACGGAAACAGAAAGATTTCCTCCTCCATCATCTCATCTGAGATAGCGACATAAAATGGATCGATCTCATCGTCGAACTCAAGCGTGTTCCGAATCTCCCAATCAATGGCCTCGCGTTTTCCGTAATCTGCTGTATTCATGACGACGAGCTGTGAGGAATCCACCACTGCATAACCTTCAAGAATGTCAAAGTCATCCGCTGCAATATCTGCGTGATCATCAATCGTCAAGTACACTAAATTAATTTCCGGCTGGTCGTCCTCGTTATACCAGACCGTCCATGTCGAATCAGGTGCAACCGGAATCGTGATGTTAAATTCCGGATCCGGTTCAAGAAAAGCTGGGTCCGAAACGATCATATCGCCTTGCTGATTATGAAAAGTACCTAGTTTTTTCATTGTATGTCACTCCTCATTATTCAATAAATTGATTTTTCTACTTAGAATTAAACATAGCTGTTTTCTTTTTACGCGTCGTCCTCATCAAACGATTCATACAATTTTTTATTCCATTCGGAGCAACGGGCTATCCAGTCCGATTCGCTCGTTTTCAGGTATGTAAAAGCTTCTTTAGCCAGTTGTTCGTGCTCTTCTTCAGAAGATAGTCCTTTCATCACAAAATACATTCCATCATGATTGGCTACAACGTCTGACCCGACTGTAAATCGTTCATTCCCTTTTAAAGAAAAGACTGTCACTTTATTTGGAGGAATGAGATCCCCTTCAGAGTTAAGATAACCGGTTAACGGAATGACTCCCGTCTCGATGTAAAAATTTTCACTGTACTTTGTAATATAAAACATCAAGAGTTCCTGATGCGTATCTTGTTTTCGTCTGAAATGCGGATAGCTCCCTTTAAATCCTTGTTTCCTCAATTCAGGGACAATAATTTTTTTAATGGCTTGAGTCATCATCTTTCGATTTCCTACCGGCACAATTCCCATTTCCTCATTTTCCCTTCTCCGTTAAATTAGACGATACTTTTTGACAGAGGTATCCGACGATATGATCATGAGTCGTTCTTTCCTCCAAGTCATCGTTTTCAACCAATTCGTCAATCGCTTCCGAAATGACGTTCCACAGTTCTGTTTTTTTGTATCGATCGTATGGGGTTTTCATTGTTTATTCTCTCCCTGCTTTTCTTGTCGTTCCCGCCACTCTATGAACCCTTCCGTCTCTTCTTTTAAAAAGCGCAACCAAAGTTCATACGTCCGGGCGTGTTCCTGCCATTCCTCCATAAACTCGGTCTTTTGAACCGAATCATCGAGTTGATTAATCAACAAACGGGTTTCCTGCAGCGTCTCTGCATCGTCCTCCGTCTCACTTAAATACAAATCTTCATTGAGATGATGGAAGGCATACCATAGCCAATTCAACAGATGACGAATCATCGTCTCAATTGCCAATTGTTCCTGCCGACCGCCGCGGTCAATCGTCGTCTGCAGGTACTCAAGACGGTTGTCTTCTTCAAAAGAGAAGACGCCAAACCACCGATACGGTCGTACGTCTTCCGGCAGATCATTCATCCATTGTTTCAGGACAGGCTTCAATAACCTCTCCTTCAGCGGATGAATCAACAAGTCCTGTACTGTTTCCTCCCGTTCACATGCGGTCAGCAGACCGTCCGTAAACTGCCGTTGCCGCTTAACATCCCATGCAAGTGCTTCCGCTATAAAGGTGTTCATCTGCTGTAAAAACACGTTTCGCAATCCCTGTTGTTTCGCAAGATAAGCGGAACGTAATGATGCGAAGTCTGAACTCTCTTTTTCTTGCAGCAATTGCTTTAAAAACGTTGATGGCATGTCTAATCCTCCCGTTTCTCGTCAGATTACGCGTTAAAACGTTGTCTGCTTTTAGTCATGTAGCTCCACAGGAACACTCCCGTTACGAGTAACAGACCGGCGTCCAGATATTTTATGTCCGGTACATGTCTGTAACTGATGTTAATCAGGACATAACTGATAAAGCACATCGTTTTGACCCAAAACGGCAACATTTTTCCGCTCGTCGACATGATGAGGAAGGGAACTGCAAGGATGACCATTACGTACGGAGATAAAGTCCAGGGTGTTACGAGTGGAATCAATCCCACTCCGAAAAGTACATACGCAAACCATGTCGCCCTCTTGTGAAACGTCGACTGTTCTTCTTGACTTGGCACCGGATCCGGTGTGATTTCCTGTTGATACCCGTCTGCCTGCTTCTCGGCAATCAGTTCCTTCACGCGACGTCGGGCTTGAAAACGAAACGTAAACCGTTCTTCCGTTTTTTCATCGATATCTTCATCGAGCATCCATGGTTCATTGACTCCAAAAAATGCCTGAACCGTCCGGCCGTCGCGATAAATGGACCAGTAATACATCAAGCCGTCGATGTGTTTTCTAAGTATAATCATCAGGATGTTCCACCTTCCCTTCATGAACTCTATTTTGCTGAATAAATCGATTGATCCAATCTGAAGTCATACACCTCAGTCCAGATGTTTAAGCGGGTGTCATTAATAATGACAACGTCCCGTCGCCATTTCACACTTACCTCTCTACACGGATATTCCCAGTAGACACGCCGCTGTTCTTTTGTTTTTTGATCTTCCATGATGCCGAGCATCGCAAATCCCGTCGTCGCCCCGCCGCTCGAACGGTAAAACCGTAACGTATACCGCTCGTCCGGAGAAGTGACCGTCTTGTATAGATCGCCTCGCGGTACGTATTTGATATCTACGGCGAAGAGCGAGATGTAGATTTGCCAGGCCAAATATCCCGCCAGCAGTATGCCAAGTAGACTCGCGATGATTCTAATTTTTTTCCACACGTTCATTTCCTCTTCTCTTGCTTTTTACCATGACGCACTGATCCCGTACAGCAGAAGAAAGCCGCCGGCAAAGCACAGGTAGCCGTACTGTTTGACGGATAAGGAACAAAGGAGAAACATCACGACCGATCCAATGACTGAATCGGTTCCGTTAGCCGCGTCCAAAAAAGGTGTCTCATCCGGGTGTTTGGATCGGACGCATTTCAGACCCAGTGCAAATAAAGCAAGGACGACTCCGAGTCCAATCAATGATAGGATCATTTTTTCCCTCGATTCGTGAACTAATAGTTTCAAATACGTCTCGTTCCAAAAGTCGGTTTCATTAAAAAAACCACTTTTCCGCTCGTCCGGCCGGAAAAGTGGTGCTTACTCTGTCGTCAGCCTTCGAGTTCCTCGAGAACGTTCTCCGGATCTAGCTCGAGCCCCTGTAAACCGGCATCCCAGTTCAGTCCGCAATACAAACCGTCCTGAATCATGTTCGGCAACCAGCCGTCTGTAAAGACATCGAGATCGAGGCGAATCAGATGATACTTCTCCCATCCGTTTGTCTGGCAGGCACGTGCGCCTTCTTCCGTCGAGAAAAACAGCAACACATCCGTTTCCCCTTGATTTGACGGGCAATAAGCCCAGCCCGACTGCTTCAATTTCGATAACCCGTAGACAGCTTCTGTCTCGAGCACGGTTTCAAAAAAATCATCCGCTTGCATGGCACTGTCTAATAGCTGTTGTTCTTGTTCCATGAAGGCTGCAAGCGTCGAAGCGACCGGGAACAACTCCTGTTCTTCGTGATCCCACAGGACGATGGTTTCTGCGTCCGGCAAGAGATAGCCGAGTTCATCCCCGGAACCGTCCGCAGCAATCCGGAAAAACCCGTCCGGATAGTCTTCTGCATCCGTCGAGTTGACATGGACGACGTCTTCCCACGTCCGCTTGATGTACTGTGCGTCCTTGATCGGATGAAATTGCCACTCACCGGCTTCGAACTTGTTTTCTTTTTTATAGTACGTCCGCAACTCGGACGGCAGCGAAAATCCGAGTTCTGCCTCGACTTCCTGCAACCGTTCTTCTGTAATGCCTGGTAAACCGATCTGATGTTCCATTTTCACTACTCCTTTATGTATAATTTCGTTTCTTGCATTTACGTTTCTGTATCAATGATGTGGTCCATCTGATAATTATCCGGTAATATCGTTTTTAGCTGATCTACCGTCTTGAAGGCATCTCCATTTGCGAACCACATGAAACCGAGCGCGTCATGAGAAGAAAGAATGAACGGCAACCCATCACGTGCATCGAGTACATGCGTATATTTCGCTTCTTTGAATATCCATTTTCCTGAGGTTTTTAATTGATACGCGGGTCGTGTGAACGTGATGATGAACGTTTCACTCCAAGCGGCTCGAAAAAATGTCTCGCTTAACACGAAATGTAGATCATTCGCATTCAACACTTCGATACAACAATAAAAACCCGTGCGACGCTGATCGCCTTCATATCTTGGATGTTCGTGACAATTTAGTGGTCGTAGCTTTAAACGATCCAGAATATGCAACTCATCCTCTCGAATCTCATCAAAATTCGTCGTGATGTATAAGGGAAAACGATCATAGCGCACTAGGGCGTCATATAACACTTCTTCTGTCAGTTCACTCATGTAGCCGCCTACTGCATGGTCATAACACATGACTTCATAGACGGTTTGCATTTGACCAAGCACGTTGATCTCATACACCTGAAGTTTCCGCTGGATACTCTTTGTCTGAAAAGGGATTTCGAAGATTGTCAGCTCGTTCACGCCTTTTACTCCCTTGAAATTCGTCATTGTTCAATTTTTTCGATTAAAGTTCTTCCCTGCAGGATAGAGCCCGGTCAAACGTCTGCCATAATGAACTTTTGCCTGACCTATTCGGATTCGAGTCACACCATACTGTTCTTCGAAATATTCAACGACTGGTTCGACGATATAAGACGGGTCGAGGACATGGAGGACGAATTCGATTGCTTCCGGTCCATAGTCATCCTCTAAGAAATAGCCGTTTCCGGTCACCCCAAGAAATTCGTCGAGATCTTCCTCGATTTTCGTACGACTCTTCCAAACGGCATCATACTGTTCCTCGTTGCAGGTCAGCTCAACGACGACTTCCTTAAAGTCCTGTTCGTGGATCAGCCGGTAGCCGTCTGCAATCTTTGCCTCCACCAGCTCCCGGATATAGCCATCCATGTTGAAAAAACGGGAGAATTTCTGTTCACTTTCCGGTTCTTCCGCTATCTCTCCGACGATGCCTTGCAACGTGTACAACGTTCGGCCGTCCTTGACATACATCCAGTAATGATCACGACCATCTTTCGTTCGAATGACTTGCATCCTGTCGCCCTCTCCTTCACGTTCGCTTTATTTCTTAGAAGTGAGATTTTTCTGTTTTGAATCCTGTATTCCCGCAATCAATCTTCTTGACCTGACCTCTCGTCAATCATAATAAAATTAGTAAGGATCATGATCCGTCCTGCATCTACCTGTTTCGGACTTGCCGATACAGCGGAATGATCCGTTCCCTCGGTCCGATGACATCTACACCTTCTCCATCCGGTCCGACCGAGACGACGGCGTATGAGACATCGATTCCCGTAAAGTCTTCTGTGGTTGATAATACATCTGTTCCGTCCGTGATCACGGAATAAAGATAATTTTTATGACCGTGACATCCGCATGCGTGCAGGAATGGAATCATTTCCCGCAACGTTTTTTCCTGATTAACGATGAGCCGTATGCTGATGTCACGCGAAGCTTCTTCTCCATCAATAAGCTCTGTTCCGTTATTGCTTGACGTCTGATACGGTATGTCGAAGGATGTCAGAACCGCAATCGTTTCCTCCATCGAAAAATCAAACACATCAAAGACCATGCAGATTGGGAATGCATTCGTTTGTCCAAGTAACCACATCGCATCCTCGCTGGCAACTTCTTCGGTTGATTGGTTGATCGCGAATCCCCACTCAAAATAAATATTGAGATGTTCATACTTTTGAAAACGCTCATCTTTCGGTAGGTCAATTGATTGATAATCAATCTGTTTGTAATGATCGACTAGCATGTTGCTTTCTCCCTCTCTTCAGCAACGTATGATTGCTTTTCGTTCTATGAATATGATCCTCAAATCAATGGCTGACGTGTTAAGTCAAGCAGTTCATCCTCTGTTGCATCAATAATTTCGTCGAAATCTTCCGCACCGTGTTGCTCAAGATAATCCGCCTCCGATTCAAAAATCGGAACAAACCAAACCGGCAAAACGTGTTCCGGCTCATCAAAACTGGCATCCCCATGATGGATGAAAAAACTCTCGTCAAAATAAAATGGTGCAGTCACGTATACCCCTGCAAAGCCGTATTGTCCGAACACCGTCTCAGGCATACTGTAAAATTCACCCAATTCAAATGCCTGTCCGGTTTCCAGCGCAACCCGAGCGATGTCGCCGTATAGGTAGCATTAATTGGTGCGTTCTCGAACTTCAGGAATTGAATATTTTCTTCCATCATATTTTCTAGTTCTAAACTTCCTTTAATCTCACCACAGTGTTTTTCCAAATGCTCAATGTAATTCATATGTCCTCCCGTTTTCTTTCTTCGCCGACCAAACAAGGCCTAAAAGAAATTCCATTTATACTTCATATTATATAATCAGATAACATTATTGGGAATTTTTATTTTAATTGTTAACTCTCGTTTTTCATTTCGATTTAGGTGCAACTTCCAAATAATTGGTATAATTACAGTGATATTAAACGAACGTGAAAGGAACGTGTCCACGAAAACAATATTAATGGGTTCACTGATTGCTGCGAGTGCACTTGCAGGCTGTGATTCAGGTGAATCTACGGAAGTAAAAGCTTCTTCCTATGATGGAACATACTTAAAAATCGGTGTAATTGGAGAACAGCCTGATCTGAAAGAGAAAAATGTAAAGTTCATGACACTCTCGTTTGAAGAACTAGAGGACACAAACCGGATTTCCTCAAAGTTTGATGCGGTGTTCATCACAAAAGATAACCTAAAACAGGCAGATGAAGAGAAGTACGTGAAGGTGTACCGGAAACTTGATGTTCCGATCTTCTTCTTAGAGACAACAAAGGGGTTTCTCCCCTTCGTGTTTGAAGATTTAACGTATGCCAAGGCGAGCGAAGTGAATGATGCCTATGTATCCGGTTATCTGCAAGAGAAAAAAGATAGCTATCGCTTCTGGGAATATGGATTAAACAACAGTCAAAAGAACGATAAAAATGTCAAAGATGTCTATTCACGGATTTTCAAGACGATTGCAGAAGTGAAAGAATAACAAAAGGAGTGCTAACCGGGTCTTTTCCATCGCCCGTTTGCACTCCTTTTACCATATCCGCTCATTCAACGTCCTCGATTTCAATCGTCTCGTGTTGATACGGATGATCTGAAAAATTCGCAACAAAGTCAAATCCATTGCCATCATGATTCACCCATAGGAAGAAACAATTCCGCTCGTCATCCGAAAAGTTCAACCTGAACTTTTTAAAATAAAAGTCATTTTTTGTCTCATCGATTTCAATCGTCTTCTCGCTTGAAAACAATACACTCTCGTTATTGTATGCATCTTGATAAGCTTTAGGGAAGTAATGAAGAAATGCTTCTTCTGAAGTGATGGTCAATCGATGATAAATATTCTCCCGGTCAAATCTTGTGCTGCTGTCAGCGTCGTGCGCAATGTTGATCTTGCCCGAACCACTCATACTATGGACGTACAAAGGATAGTGGTCCAATTCCAGGAAAAATTCTCGAATTTTCTTACTGTAAAGAGCCATTCCGTCCTGCCATGAATCTTGCAACAGCTGATCCATATCGACATCTGCGTATTCTTCATCATCCGTATAACAATGAAAACGTACTTTTCCTTTGTCCTCGGATATAAAGATAAAAGCAGTTCCTTCACCGACCAACATACTATCCAATTCCATTATCCCAACTCCTTCATTCGTCCTCTGCGAAGTTCACCCGTACACCGACGATTTGCCTCGAGACATCATACTGTATGTCCACCTCGTACAGTCCGTCTCCGAAACCCGACGTTGAGACGGCACCGAATGAGACGATACCGGCCTGGTCGTCGACAGAAACAACTGTCTCGAACTCCATTGCTTGATGCTGACGATAAGCTGTCCCATCAAAAATACCGACAAGTGCCGAGTCCACGCCGATTGGTTGTTCTGCCGGTGCCATTTGCCGCTCCGCTTTTTGTTCCCTTCAAAAACAAGCAATTGCTTAACCCATTCATCTTCCGTGTAAATGATAGCTGCCGTCCAACTTCCTGATTTCACATTCGGCAAAATCAGCTGTAGATCGGTACCTTCCTCTAGTCCGTAATAAGGATCCGTCACGATCAGCTCGTCGCTCTCTACCGTGAAACGGCCAAGTCGGTGTACCTGATTCGTTTTTCGTTTTGGGACATGCCAATCGACGAACTGTTCCAAAGAAGACGACGGATATTTTGCAATTCCCGTTTTTTCGTTCCATCTAAAGACGAGTTCCTGCAGGAAACGTTTTCGAATCAGGTAACACAGCTTGTCACCCGTTAGATTTTCACCGATACAAATCAAGTCACCGGGCAAGCCAGCCGGACGCTTCTCATTTTGACGAACGATATCCTGTAAGACTGCTTGTCTGGTTGGTACAGGATAAAGGCTCCATTCACCAAACTGTGCACCGTTCGTCTGTAAGAAAAGGTCTTTGTATTCATCTGGAAACAAAACACCTAATGCTCGTTCCGCTTTTTTCAGGTCAACGGCTGATACCCCGGGCATCTTTGAATCGGGATGGAGGCGTTTAATGAGTTTGCTCACGATATCATCGCTCCTGCCCATGTTGTTTAGACGACTTCAGGCAACCAAATAATTAATACAAGTGACAGCACCGTTTTAGAAAATTGTTTTTTCTCCAGAAACCATGGCAGTAACACCAGCCCGACTAGCGTCATGGCAAGCAACACCAGTCCTAGATTAAAGTAATGCGCTCCCGCTGCTAACGGAATACTCATAATCCGAAAATCTGCATTCGGAAAATAACCGAGTCGGGTAAAAAGTATGTTTCCAAATACGCCGCCTACCATCAGCAGGATGGAGATGATCAACATTTTTTTCTTCAATATGAACAGCCCCTTTTTAACATCTATGTATGATTTCTATCATATGTCATCCTAAAACCGTTCCGAACATCACCACGACCAAGGCCAGCGTCAGCGACCAGACGATTGTTCTCCTATTGTTCCCTTCAATTCGTACATACCAGAGCGGAAAGATATTCATAACTAAAAAACCAAATGACCGATACAGCTTTTCCTCTGCAGCATCCCACCCAAGCAACGCGGTTACACTCACCAGGACCAACAACAAAACGGTCACGCTGATACTGATTGTCCGGACACGACTGCCCGGTTGCAACCGATTAAACAGAAAGGCCACGACCGTTCCGATACAGGTAGCTATACACAGATAATACAAAACGTGCTCCACTCTCATTCCTCCATATCTAATTTCAACCTTCTTTTACGTGTACCAGGATCAATCGGTTTCGTCATCCAGTAACCAGTCATCATTAATTTGCGAAATGACGGTCCCTTTCGGAAACCGGGTCATCAGGTGTTCGATTGGTATATAGCTTTCATCGTTTGACAGCAGGTAAAAACCGTTGCCATCGTGGGCAATCTTAAAACAGGTCATGTTTGGATGCATGGTCAGCACACCAATCGGGCGAATCAGTTTCAATCGCCACCATTTTGTCTCCCCCAACTTAAATGACAGGTTATCTGAGTACGAGACGGTATATAACAGATTTTCCGATGCCAGCCAGTAGGTTTTGTTCAGGACAAGACGCAGTTCTTCCGCATTTTGAACGGTAATCGTATAACACGGATGGTATTCCTTATAACGGACTTTCACCTCTCCGCTTCGAAACTGTGTATCTAAATCCAATACCACATATGAAAGCTTATTTTGCTTGAAAAACGCGTCATGTTCTTCATGTAATCCATACTCATCCACGAAACTGATATAGAGTGGAAACACCTGTTGATGGATTAAGAATTCGATTAAAAACTCTTTGTTTTCATCTGCCCCGTCTTTTTCAATTCGGCTTACATCAATGAAATAAGCTGTCGTCAACTCTCCACCCATTTCAAACGGGTATCCTAAGTTCATCGCATCCTTTTCGATAATCTTTTCTTCCATAATCATGATTTTTGCCATTTTGTTCTCCTTACTGAGACACAGCTTTTTTATTCTCTAAAGTGCAAATGATGCAGAAGACGAAATTTAAATGTCTTTTTCTTGATCCTCTGTATGTAATATCTCATCTTCTATTATTTCATCGTTGATTTGCGTAACGACCATCTGGTCCGGCAAACTGGCGATCATGCCAGCAAGAGAAGCATACTGCGTATCCCGGCTGAGGATACAAAATCCTAACCCGTCATAATCAGTGGTGATGTAGGTCTTTGAAGCATTAAAATCAAATACAGCGATGGATCGTCTTCTTTTGACTCCCCATTCTAAGAAATCTCCCCATTCAAACGTTAAAGAATCTGAATGACTGATGCAGTAGAATACATTTTCAGATGCGAGCCAGTACGTTTTGTTTAATACAAGCCGCAAGTCAGCAATATTTTGGATTTTTGCCGTAATACAAGAATAATAGTTGTACCGTTTATACCCGTAAGATTTCAAGTTGCCGCCACAGTCGTCAACCGTATAGTCAATCTGATGTTGTTGAAAAAAGGTCGTAAAGTCTTCAGACAGTTCATACTCGTCGACAAAATGCACATACAACGGGAAGACCGCTTGATGTGTTAAGAATGCCATTAAAAATTCTCGACCTTCTTCGACGTGTCCTTCTCCGCTTAAACGATGCACAACAGGTAAACCTCCATCAAACCGATGGGGATGCACTAAATCTTCTATGAACTTTGTGGTAACAGGTTCTTCTATAATCAGGACTTCTGTCATTTTATGCTCCTTACCGGAAAATAATGTTGTGCTACCTATAAAGAATAACGGAATATGTCTAAGGTTTCCATTTTTTCTAATATAAAGTCTATTGTTTGATATACTACATTATAGATTCACCTTGAAAGGATGAGCTTGATGTGGAAAGCACTATTATTCTTTTCTGTATGGATCGGCATTACCATTCCGATTCTTCTGTCTATCGTGTTCACGATCTTTAAACCGCTTGTTTTAGCAGATGATACCGGTATCAGTATGATTGTCATCGCAACTATCGTTTCAGTATGTAATATTTATATCGCAACACGTATTTGGAATCGAATCGAAGAGAAAATGTACAAACGAAAGACTTTCATGTGAAAAACGCAGATCCTCCTGTTCACGGAAGAACAGAGCATCTGCGTTTTTTCGTTCACACCTGAAAGCAGGCTATCTATATCAAATCTGGCAAGACAAAGAAATCCTCTTCACAATTATTGCACCGAATGAATAAGCTGTAACGGCAGCTTAATTAGGATATTTTTTTAGTTTCTCATATGTATTAACACTTAAACTTTTTCCAAAGATATTAATGATGAAGTGGTCAGCTCTTCGCTTTCTATAACGATTGCAGTCAATCCCGTATCTGTTTTGGTTTCATGCCATTCATCTTTATCCCAGAATACGGCTTCCCCACTATGAACTTTGATGTATTCATCCGTTTCACCTCTGACCCAGCCTTCTCCGCTTACAACTAAAAGAAGTTGAGGAACAACAGCTGGATGATAACCAATTAACCCATCCTCATCTAAATGCACACATCCTATATGTGCTACTTTGTCTGTCTGTGTAATACGTGACATCACAAAATCTGAGTCGAACTTTGTAATTTTCTTACCCACTTCTTTTTTAAATTGATAGATTTCCATATAATCCTCTCCTGACCAACCGCTTTGCGAAGATAAACCGCTACGTTTACAAGCTTTACAACTTTCAAGTATCATGTCGTTTCACGCACAATCAGCTCGAGTGGAATCGGCTGACAGATGGGAAGCTCTTTTCCCGCAGCCAATCGATCGAGCAGTTGGACTGCTTCTTTCCCGAGACGTTCAATCGGTTGAGCAACGGTCGTCATCCCCATCGCTTCAGCAATCGGATGATTGTCAAAACCGGTCACAGCAAGCATCTCCGGAATGTTAATCCCTCCTTGTTTCGCCTGATGAATGATGCCGGCAGCAACGTAATCATTCCCGACGATGATGGCAGTTGGTCTGTCCGTCAGTTTCAGCAAGCGTTTCATCACGTCCTGTCCATCCACAAAGGAATAGTTCTCCTCAAAATACCAGTCCGGCGAAACGGATATATCGTGTTCTTGAACGAACGCATCGAAGGTGTTGCGACGAATTAGTCCAACACCGCTCGCCGGATTTCCGAGACACAGTCCAAGAGAAGAATGTCCCCGTTCCACTAAATGAGATAACACTGCTAAGACTCCACTTTGATGATCAACAGCGACCTGCGCGAGACTTTCTTCCCGCTGTTCGCAGATTACGACCGGACCATCGCGTCGGACACGCTCGAGCACGTCAGGCGGACTGACCGACGAGCCGATGATCAGTCCGTCGATTTGTTTACGCCTCAGTTGTGTAAACGACAGCTGTTCCTGTTGCCTGTCATTAAACGTTTGATGGATCAGCATCGAAATGTTCTGTTCGGCACAGGCAATACCGATGCCCTCGATCAGTTGACTAAAAAACGGATGATTGATTTGCGGGACCATCACACCGATGACATTTGTTTTGCCACGCGATAAATGAACCGCGTTTTGGTTCGGCCGGTAATCCAGTTGCTCCATCGCCCGGAGAACCGCCGCACGCTTTTCCGCGACGACATACGGTTGATTGTTCAATACACGGGAAACCGTCGAGCGGGAAACGCCGGCGGTTTTTGCAATTTCAGTAATATTTGCCATCCTGTCCTCCTCCCAAATCGAACGGAATCGAACAAAACATTTCCAACGCCATGGCAACCCCGTCTTCATCATGATGTCCTGTCTTGTAAGTCGCCAGTCGTTTAACGATGTCTTCCGCATTCCCCATTGCAATACTTGTCCCGGCGACCCGAAACATCGGCAGGTCATTGTGATGATCGCCAATCGCTATCGTTGCTGTCAGTGAAATCCCCAACCGTTCAGTAAATTGTTGCAATGCCATGCCTTTATCTCTTCCGTTCGCCGTTACCTCGAGGTTAAATGGGCCGGAACTGGTAACGGTACAGTTTTGCGATGATAAGTCGTTTTGAATTTGTTTCAGTACGGTTGCGTTCGGACTGACGACCATATATTTCATGACTTTCGCGAAATCGACATTTAAGAAACCCGTTACTTCCCGGACACCGTATTGTTTCAATTGTGGTTGCACGGATTGAAGAAATTCGTCAGCTTGAAACGATGGATTAATCCTCTGTTCGTCATTGATTTGTTTCATCAGTCGATCCGTCGCATCAAACGTCAACAGAATTTCGTCTTCCAAGTAAATTTGAAGATAAACGTTCTTCTTCAGCAAGCAGTTCAAGATGGCTTCACTCTCATCAGAGGGGACATAAGTATTTTTCCGTATCGTTATCCCTTCGCATTCTGCCCGGATTTCTGCTCCGTTTGAACCGATAATTGGACAATCCAACCGGTGGAGCCGTAACAAATGCGCTGCATCAAACGCCGCTCGCCCTGTCGCGATCACGACGATATCTCCGTTCTCCTGACATCGCTTGACGGCTGTGACATTTCGTTCTGAAATCATATGAGTTGAGTGTAACAAGGTGCCGTCTAAATCAATGGCAAATAAGCGCATGGTGTTCCTCCTCACGGGATAATGTACTGTTCATCTTCAGTATAGATTCTGAAACGCATCCCAGAGCAACCCCCTATTACGGGTAATCGACCTCAATCCGTATTTTCCAAGAAAGTCGACATACATGGCTGAAGTTCCATTTCCTGATGATAATCATCCAGACACGCTAATAATTGCCCTGCTTCTTTCGGCAGCTTTCGTTGGAGTGCTGCAAAACCAATCCATATGATTTCGTCCGGTAAACCGTAATCCTCCGGATCGCTGATAAGATCCCAAAATGCATCCCAGTTCTCACCGTAATATGCCGGAAAGTCCAGTTTCTGTTTTAAGAGACGATGCAGTTCGCCTGCTGATTGAACCGTGGTGACGACCATTTCAATGCTCTTCATGAGCTCTCTCCTTCCGGCTACTTTCTTTACAGAGACAGAACTTGTGAACGTGTCTCGTGTCGCGTTGCCGCTTTATGATTGATACGTTGCAATGAACTCGAGCAAAATCGGATGTTCCGGCGGATTGATTTTGTCCGGTAAGTCGTCTAAACGAAAGAACCGTAAGTCCGCGACTTCTTTATCGTCCTGTACCAATGTCCCCTGATAGTCGCGGCAGATATAGGCCGAGATGACATTGTAGACTTCATCCCCGTGCGGATATTTATAGTAAAAGTCGTTGCCGGAGTAGACGTTGAATAACTCAAGCCGATTTGCCGTCAGTCCGGTTTCTTCAAACAGTTCACGGGCCGCTGCCTGCTCCAGCGTTTCACCCGGATCGAGTGCTCCGCCGGCAAGTCCCCAACAGTGATTATCGCGACGCAGTTGTAATAACACTTCCTTTTGTTCATTCAGGACGATGACACAAGCGCCGGGTACGACGAGCGGACGTGTACCGACAAATTTTCGGAGTTCCATGATATAGTTCATTATTTTGTTCCTGCTTTCCATTTTATATCGTACATAACCTATCCAGAGACGGCGCTATAACAACCTTGAAGCTTCTGAACGAATGCCAACTTTCTCCTTCTATTTTACCATCATCTGGTTTCACAATAATCCAAATGTTAAAATGATGGAAATACATTTCGAACGTCGATATCACCATTTTTTAAGGACAGGAGTCGAAGGATATGATTGACCACGATACACAAATCAGAGTTCTCCTGTACGGCAATCCGTATCAGTTTGCCTGCGACACACTGAATGTCTCTGACATGCGGAATCATTCCTACGCGGATGTGTTTACGGTCACGGAAGCCGACGTCCTCGCTTATACCAAAAAATACGGGTTGCCGGACTCACCAGACATCGACCGGCTGACGGACGGCTTCTTTTATTATGAGGACCGAGGGACCTGGTATACCTTTTTCCGGGAACGCGGGAACACGTTTGACTCACAACAGTTTTCGGATACCAAAACGGCAAAAACCTATATCGTCTCCACGTTGTTGAAACTGACGATGACAGGACTCTACTAGGCACAATAAAAACACGTCCATTTGATGCGACGTGTTTGATGCTTGCTTAACCTCTTGGAGGAAACGGATCGTGACCGTACGAATCCTTATCCCGGATCTGACCTTCCTTATTATGAATGATCAGCTCAACCTTTTGATCCTTCGCAATCTTCCGTCCTGCTGCGATGGCTTCTTTTTGTGTCGGAAACCGTTCCGTTGCTTTTGATGCCCCTTCCGCAATGACCTGATAGCCGCCATCCGGATGTGGTGTAACATGCTGATTTGCCATGAGTTCACTTCCTTTTGAGTGGATCGTTTTATTTTGCTCTTATCTTTCATACTTTCATACCCTTAACTGGAAATCTTCATTCATCCGGAAGCGTTTTTGAACCCATCAGGAGAGTACATAACAATCACTAAGGAAGGAACATTTTATGAAATTAAACGATTATTTCCGCAGTCGCTTTAACAATCCAAATCTTTTGGAAGAACCGTTTGCGGAGCGTCCACTGACACTGAGTCTCAACTTGCAAAAAGAACTGTATCAAATACAAGAAGATTCCGACGAACTGAATATGGCGTACTTCGAGAAAGTTTACCAAAAATCTCTTACTCTGTTTGAAGATCTGTTTCAGGAAAACGACCGTTTGTACCTCATTGTACGTGTCCGAAAAGAACGCCATTCTCCTCCGGCGAAAAGTACGGAGATTTTTGAGCGTTTTCTCAAAAATAACAAAAATCGATATGCGCTTGAGTTCGAAAAAAAGGATGTTTGCGATGAAGAGGAAGTCATTTACCAATACGCCCGCTTATTGCCGAGCAGACAGGCCATTCGTTATAAACAGTTGCTTCAAGCAATCTGTAATCAGGACTTTCCTGAGCTGTATCCCCGCTTCAAATCGAGACAGATGTACTATCCTGAGATTTTTTCGTGAATCCGGACAAAGACATCATCCTGTATATTTTTGACGACCGGGGTTGCTTTATTTTAACCAAGAACGAAGTAACGTTTGAGCTTCTAAAAGAAAGATATACCTTGGATTTGTCGGAAGGATATGTTCTTTTGAACGAACAGTCAGATTAACAGATTGGAACAGTATGCTTGTTAAGATATAAAAACAACCAGTTTTTATATCTGACTATCAACAGAATTATTTAGTATCGCTAAACGAAAAAAATCCGGTGTCTCCCTTTTTATAGGACCCACCGGATGAAACATCTTACCTTACATTTGTTTGTTTCTTCGCTCATACCCCATCACCCAGCCATGCAAAATCATGCCGATGATTCCCCAGCCGATCAGGACGAGTCCGACAAGCGTCAAAGCAATTTTTAAAAATGGTCCCATTTCCGTATCCGATAAGAAGCGCATCAATGCGATACCTGCTATCGTCAGCATCACTAAAGCAGAAAAATTCTTAATCATTTGCTTCATTCCTCCAAAATCATAGTTACTCTGCTGATTTTTCAGCTTCTAGTGCTGCTCGTTTTTGTGCTTCCTGTTTAAAGTCCTCATTCCACCAACCGCCAATCAGGAACGTACATCCCACAATCAATGCGATAACCGGAAAGTAGATCAAATGATATTCTTCGAGTGCCTCTCCATCAAACTTGGGTGACAGTTCGATATAGGCGCTATACATTTGAACGATTAAGAATAAGAAAAAGCTGACAATTAATGACCATATTCCATAGCGGTAACTTGGATTCTTCCACATTTTTGTTCCTCCTCTATTAATTTACTTTAGTTTTATTTCTCCATCCCCGGATGTACTTTCACTGGAAGGTTCACGAACGATATAGTCAATATCATACACACCCGCCGGAATGACACCGGCTTTGACTGTTCTCTTCAGCGTCACCGTTTTATGCGGTTGCACTTCTTTCGACAACCGTTTCGGTTCCACCTCTTCGTACGAATCATAGACGACTTTTTGCGTATCGTGCTTGCGAACTTTTACATTCAACAAATGACCGGCACGGGAGACGACTTTTACCGGATAATCGCCTCTGTTCGTCAGTTTGTATTCAAATACAAACCCGTCTTTGACGCTTCCTGTATAGCCGGTTTCGACCGACTCACTGCTCGGCTTCATGTCAAGGGACATACATCCGACTAAACTGAATAACAATGGGATGATTAGTAGTTTTTTCATTTCCGTTTCTCCTTTTCGCATGCGTTTCAAAAGAGTAGATGAAATGAACGCGCTCCTTGAACGTAATGCTTGGCTTATTCCCAGCCCGGTAACGGACGCGGTAATTGGTCCGCAAAGGCCCGGTAGCCGTCGTATCTTAATCCTTGTCGTTGTAGGTTTTTGTTTCGGACTAAAGGATCTCCTGATTGATCTTCGTTCGTCTGTAACAAATGTTCTCTTTGGAACACTTGAATTGACGAAAAATGATATTGTTCATAAGACAAATGATCGCGGACGGATTGGATGACTTTCTCAAAACCTCGACCTTCGTTATAACGCATTCCTAATTTCTCCTGTTCGAACTTACCCTCATAAATCGAAATCGTGAAATATGAATCGTTTTTCGAAATCGGGTATTCAATTTCGACGCGAACCGAATCGACAAACCGGATTGAGATTGGGGGATTAACCTTCTCTTCCGGAGTCTCTTCTTCGACGAAATAATCATCCTTCTCAATGCTGAAGTCCTTGAACTCCCAAAACACGTCTCCTTGGGCAATGATTGAATACTCAAGGAACGTGCCGAAATCTTGACCGATTGGATCGGCGTCCTCGGTCGATAATTCATGGAACACCCAATACATATATGGTGTATCCTCCGTTTTTGCAAACTCACGGTTAATCAACAGATAACCCTCATTGATTTCCCCAATTACCCAGTAATGATCGAAGTCCTCATGAATCAATTCATATTCAATCGCCTCATTCGTCGCTTCAATCACCCGCTCCAAGGAATGCAACACCAGTCCCAGACCGTCGTCAAGAATAAACAGGTTCGCTCCATCATGCAGTTCAAGGAACGTTTGGTATTCACTCGGTAATTTTTGATTGAATTCAGCTTCAAATGCCGCAAGTGATGCTGCCGTCACCGGTTCCGGGAGATTAAATTTTGCCTGCCCGATCTCATTGTACTTCCGTTGAATGAACGTTGATCCATGACTGATTTTCTGCTGAAGCCCGCCGAGTACTGCTGCGATTTGATTCATATCATTCTCTCCCTGTCATGCTTTTTCCCAGCCCGGTAACGGACGCGGTAAGTCGTTCACAAAAGCTTGATACCCGTCATACTGCATGATTTGGGTTTGCGGATGTTCAACACGTTTTGCAATCTGTTCACCGGATGCATCTTCACTTTCCCAAAGCGGTGCTTCTTTTTGGAAAACGACGATTTCAGAATAGTAGTATCCTGGTTCATCCAAAGTACCCACTAGATAACGATGGATTTGTTTAAAATTATCGAAACCGTTTGATTCCGACCGTAACTGGGCTTTTCCATTTTCATATGTATAAAAAGAAAGAATGAAACCTCCCCGGCGATAAATCGGATACTCAATTTCGATCCGGACCCGTTCCACGGATGCAATCGGAACGCCCGCCTGCATGTCCTCGATTTCTTCTTCGACATAATAATCAGTTTCCCGGACATCGAAGCTGTTGAATTCCCAGTACATGTCGCCTTGGGCGATGATCGACCGTTCAAGAAACGTCCCGAAGTTTTGACCGATTGCATCGGTGTCCTCGGTTGATCCTTCATGATACTTCCAGTACATGTAGGGTGTATCTTCCGTTTTTGCATGATCCGTATGAATCAGCAGGTATCCTTCGTTTATCTCGCCGATGATCCAGTAATGATCATAGTCTTCATCAATCAGACCGTCTTCCTTGGCTTCGATCGTCTTTTCGATTACTTCTTCGAGTGGATGTAGGACCAGTCCCTCGTCGCCCAGCATAAATAGTTTTGCGCCGTCATGCAGTTCGAGAAATGTCTGGTATTCGCTCGGTAACGGTTGCTTGAACTCGGCTTGAAAAGCTTGAAGTGTCTCCGGTTTGACCGGTTTCGGCAGATAGAACGTGGCCTGACCGATTGAATTGTAACTGCGTTGAATAAACGTCGATCCATGGCTGATTTTTTGTTTCAGTCCGTCGAGGACAACTGCGATTTGATTCATTGGATCCACCCTCTTATTTTTCTATATATGAGCCACCTGGCCTCATATTCCTTTATTCTACCATTTTACCAATAATTTAGGCGAACTCAACTTCCTCTTTCTGTGGTATTCTTTTTCTAATCAAAAATGATCTTTAAACAGCATCTATGTCTATTAATCCGGAGGTGAACCATGCACAAACAGTCTTCGATGCTACTGATTTTACTGGCGGCAATGCTTTGGGGTACGACCGGCACGTCGCAAGCCTTTGCGCCGGAAGCCGCTCATCCGATTGCCATCGGCGCCGTTCGTTTAGCGGTCGGTGGATTATTTTTACTCAGTCTCGTCTTACTGACCGGAAAGCTGACCTTAAAAGATTGGCCGCTGCCAACGATTTTTCTCGCTGCACTCAGCATGGCCGCCTATCAGCCGTTGTTCTTTTCCGCTGTCCTGATGACCGGAGTCGCCGTCGGAACCGTCGTCGCAATCGGCAGTGCGCCGATTTTTTCCGGAGTGATTGAATGGCTTGTCTTAAGAAATCGACCGGGTACCATTTGGTGGCTGTCGACATTGCTTTCGATTGCCGGTTGTTTACTGTTGGTCATGAATCAGGCATCCGTTTCAGTCGATCCGTTCGGGATCGTGCTCGCACTCGGTGCCGGAATGTCCTTTGCCGTCTACACGTTTGTCAGCCGGGACTTAGTGAAAACCCATCCTCCGTTATCGGTCGTTGCGGTCGTCTTTACACTCAGCGCTCTCTTGTTATCGCCTCTGTTATTCCTGTTTGATTTGTCATGGGTCTTCAGTCTGCGCGGCGCCGGCATCAGTCTGCATCTTGGCGTCTTCGCAACAGGTGTTGCCTATCTGTTGTTCGCACGAGGTCTTGCGCACGTCTCGTCTTCGACAGCCGTCACACTCTCCCTCGGTGAACCGTTGACCGCTGCCTTACTTGGCGTGTTTGTCCTCGGGGAAACGCTCAGTCTATTATCGTGGGTCGGTATTTTACTTTTATTTTGTGGTATCGGTCTGCTCATCTGGTCGTCGCGTTCGACACGTCAGCCGGACATCCTCGAACTCGCCAAGGAAAAACACTCTTAAGGAGGGAATCCGTCATGCATATCACATTCGAGAAACTGTTGTACCGGGAAGACTATCAGATTAAACTCGATCACATTGTCATGAACGAGGAAAATGGCAACCGGCTGGCACTCTATTTTCGTGGCCATACGGACGAAGTCATGGTGCTCATCGGTGACTATTCCTGCAATTATTTTGAACTGTTGTTTGAAGCAGATTGCGTCCTGCTCCGCTCGTCGGATTTGCATGAACTGGATGACGGACTGGAGTTCAGTACGATTCCGCTCGTCCTGTATAAGGACTCGGCACTTCTGACCTTTGCGACGGCCTGGATGGGCTTGAAGCGTGACACGTCGCGAGACTGGACCCACTACGCTATCCGGGCATTCGAACAGGACTTTCATGTCCTGTCTCCGCGTCCGCCGGTCTTTACGGATCTTGGTCATAAGATGAGTGATTTTACCGTCCGACATTCTTTTAATCTTCCGACGGAGAGTTGACATAAAAAAAGCCCTACCTCGCCAAAGGTAGGGTGATGCGACTCGTCCCGCCCGACGGCTTGCGCCGGACGGGACGTGGTTTCATTATACATAGCGCACCAGTGTTTTTTCAATCGTCTGGATCGAATCAACCGGCGCAAACCGTTTAACAACCCGCCCTTGACGATCAACGAGAAACTTCGTGAAGTTCCATTTGATGTTCGACGATAATAGACCACCCTGTTGCTGTTTCAAATACGTATATAACCGATGTTCGGTCGGGCCGTTGACGTCAATCTTCTGAAACATTGGGAACGTCACACCGTAGTTCCGCTGACAAAACTGCATCGTTTCTTGCTGATCGGCAAATTCCTGATTGTTGAACTGGTCACACGGAAATCCAAGGACCTTGACGCCTTTATTAGCATACTTGTCGTACAACCGTTGCAAGTCTCCGAGCTGACCGACAAGTCCACATTTACTGGCTGTATTGACAATGAGAAGTACCTCTCCAGTATAATCCTTCAAGGAAATCGTCTGTCCGGTTGCGTCTTTCACCTCGATCTCATAGAGCGATGGCATCCCGTCGCACCCCCTTTTCCGTCAGTATACTCCGCTGAAAAAGCTCCGTCTTTTTTGAACACGCAATCAGTTGCCTACCAGATGGATTCTTCCCGGCCACTCAGTTTAATGACAAACGGCATGATCAATAGAAAAAAACAGGCTGACGTATCCGAGTGACAGGTAATGTTGCGTATCTTTTGAAAGATACTGCTTCTTGCCGCAGTTCGGGCAGTCTTTGCCATGGTTTGCAAAGCCGACAGCCAGTACGTCCTTCGTTTTCCACTTGTAGTCGCAATTCGTACACCGTACCATTTCATCATCCCCTTTCCTCTTTTTACCTGTTTCTTTAAACAAAGGTTTCATAATTATGATGACTGGTTGAGAAATGTTAATCGGCGAAACATGCTCATTCCTTAGATTTAAAGCTTCTCCCCACTTCCTGAAATGCTTTGATCCAATCTCGAAAATCGTCGTCTACATGAAAATACTCGTCCGGGCTATTTTGCAAATCCATTCCATAGACTGTCGTTAGACAACGAAAGACGGCCAACTCCTCCTTCGTCAATGGCCTGCCTTCTTTCTCTTCCATCCACTCCAAATCCGCCATCCGTTCATATGCCCACTCGGCTACTTCCTCTCGTGTCAGTTGTTTTTCCAGGACCTGTTCCAGTTTTTTTATCACTTCATCGATTTGAATAGTTCTCATGTCAGCATCTCCCAATTAAATAATCATCTAAATAATTTATGCCTTAAACCCTTTAATTTTCATGGTATAATTTTACATACGAAGTTCTGAGTTCTATCCTCGTCAAGCAACGAGAACATTCATAATCCTACGATTTAGAAATGGAGGTCATCCCGTTGAAAAAAGTAATTGCTCCTTTGGTTTGCATCCCGTTCCTGCTGTTAGCAGCCTGTACAGACGAAACAGAAAAAACAGTGACGCACTCCGAAAGTAAAAAATTTAAACCGGAAACCGTAAAGATCGGCGAGGATGGTGAATTAAACATAGTGCCGCTTTATTCTCCCTATCAAACTTATTTGAAAGCATCGCTTAAAGCCGATACTTCAGAAACGGATACAAAAAATTACGCAGAATACGTCCTTCGTTACATAGATAAGATTGGAGAGAAGGAAAACTTTGATCCGACCACCCTAGAGACTTTCTTTATGTTGAAGGCGACAGCTTACGAGCAGGATCTGCTGAACCAAACGAATGAATTGATGAAACAGCATGACGAAATCAAAGATATCATTACAAAAAACTATATCGCTTCCTATGAAGCGCTCCCTAAAAAGAAAGCTACGATTTTCATCGCACCGTCCAATCCGGAATTTTGGTCAATGACGGATCCTTTGGCCGGAGTGTCCGGAGCAGCTTTTCAAGACTCGATTATCATTCAACTAAATCCAAACTTCGATAAAGAAGTTTTAGCCTATACGATCGCGCATGAATATCATCACCTGGTTTTAAATGATACACCGGAGTTAAGCAGAATTGACACATCCCTTGATTCGGTCATCTTCGAAGGAAAAGCAGATGCCTTTGCCGATCAGATCGTCACGGAAGTCTCGCCTCCTTGGAATATACCGATGGATGATACAACCAAAAAACATGTGTCACGTCTGATTGGGAATGGTGAAGCTGATTATCAGGAGATTACAATGGGGAACACTGAAAAAGACATTCCTTTATGGAGCCGTTACTCTTTAGGTCGCGATATCTTGACGCATCATCTGAAAGCAAACCCTGATCTCGCCATCAAAACATGGACGTATGAAGAGAATCACGCTATTTTGAAGGGATATAAGTATCAAAAGCTCATTGAATGAAAAGACTTTTGACACACAAGAATGCCACGTGCAAAGGAGGACAGTTTCAAATGCGTAAATTTTTATTAATCGGCTCTGTGATTATCATCATTGCTTTTTTCGTTCAATTCGAACCCTTTCGTGATGAACCACCAGATCCCCGTGTCGAGATACAGGGAAAAAGTATTGCAACGGTCCAAGGGACATTTTGCTGGAGTGGCATGTTTAGCGGCCAATGCGTAGACAAAATTTATGTAGACGGTCTGCATATGACTGAAAAAAGTAAACCGGTCACCGTCATGCCGAACGAGAAAATCCAGATTTCCTTCGATCCAGAACCTGATACAATCAAAATCCTTCGATTTAACAAGGAGACCGGTAACAAGGTTACGTTAAAAAATAATCAACTCGTAACACCGAAAGAAGCCGGAACATATGCCTATGAACTTCAAGCAAGATGGTCTGAGAATGGTGATGGTCAGTTTGCTTTCTTAATCAAAGTAGATTGAAGGGAGAACGAATACATGAATCCAACTAACGATGCTTGGGTTTGGATATTCTTTTACAGTTTCTTTTTAGTCATGATATGCAGTACAGTTTTCGTTTCAATCAAGAAAAAAAGTTTACGGAAAGTCTCCTTACGTGCTTTTGTAGCTACAATTGTCTTGTTTGCACTTTTTTCGTGGAATGCCATGTACCGCAACATGACAACGGAATTTGGTCACTTTTTCGAGAGTCTCACTTCGCTTAGACCATGGTCATGGATGTGCATATATTTGTTCGCTTATGTTTTAAAGTGGTGGTATCTCATATTTCTTCATTATCAGCAAAATTCAATTCCTTCTCATAAAAATGAATCAGAGTACAGACAGTAACTTGTTTCATATGAGGTGATTGACTTCATATGTAAAAATGTATAATCATGTAACAAATCAAACAGGGTGTGACTCGATGCAAAAAGTTCTATTCTATCTTGCTGTGCTAAACAGCCTTTACTTCGCAACCAACTCATTCACGTATTCCGATAGTTTCCTTAACGCCCCGATCGGCTTAACAACACTGTTCGCTGTCATTTTGATGGTTTTCAATGACAAAGCGAAGAAAACGGGACGATCGTTATTTACTAAAACAACGGATGTCCTCAGTTTTATTAACATTTTGATCGGGCTTTCGCTGATTGTCTTGATTTAGGAGTGGAGCTTATTGATGACGACTTTTATGTATATTTTTTGTTTACTCATTTGGGAGTCTTAATTTCATTGCCGTCAAGATTCAAGGTACGCCGGTCAGCCTGGAGCTATCGTTGACCTATCGTTTAATCCTGACTGCTGTGTTGTTCAGTCTTCTGGCATGGTTCATGAAACCGGTCGGAAAACCTCTGAAACAGGATCTTCCGTATATTCTGGTGTTTGGTATCTGTAATTTTGCACTCAGCTATCTCTGTCTCTATTACGCAACGATGCTCAGTTCAGCCGCAATCGTCACGTTGATTTTTTCACTGAAAGTGATCCTAACACCCGTTGCCTTGCGAATCTTTTTAAAAGAACAGTTACATCTCCGCATCCTGATTGGCGGACTTCTCGGTGTGCTGGGTGTTTTGATTTTGCTTTATCCGACTTTACACGACATACATACGAATGATATAAAAGGAATTCTGCTCGCGCTGCTTGGTACTGGCATTACAGCAATCGGCGACGCCAGTTCAGCACGAAATGCGAAGCAGAAAGTAAATCCGGTGTATGCCAATGCGGTCGGATTCACGGCAGGAGGTATTTTGCTTGGATTTGTCGTATGGTTTCAGGGGCAGGCAATCAGTATCCCGCCATCCGTTACTTACTTGTCCGCGCTTCTTTACCTCACGCTGCTCGCATCGTTTGGCGCATGGTTCTTCTACCTGAAGTTGGTCGAGAACATCGGTGGTGCCAAAAGCGGCTACATGGTAGCGCTGTTTCCGGCAATTGGAGGAGTCGCTTCCGTCCTGATCGGTGAATCGAATTTATCTATTTACTTAGTGCTCGGTTGCTTGTTCAGTTGCACCGGTGCCGCTGTTGCGTCAGGAGTCGGGACTTATCTTCGAAAGCGGTTGGCAAGTAAAAGGCCATCCATGAATGCCGATTTGAAATAATGAAAAACCTGCTTCCGGCTGTCAGTCGGAAGCAGGTTTTTCATTCCTCAATGATGTGTCGTGATATTGAAGCGGATAAAACGCAAAGTCAGATAAAAAGATACAGTTACTTTCTATACCGCCTTTCTTAGTAACAACAATATCGGAAATTATTTTCACCAAATTAATGAACTTTTATGTATCCTTGTAAAACAAAAAACTCAGGTAGTTATTGGACATAGGGTATTATGTTATTTTTAGACTTCAGACTCAAGTTGAACGATAACATGACTTAAATCCGATACATCTTCTTTTTTATTAAACAACACTATCGCTTCTTCGTAGGTCATAAACTCTTCATTAGTATAATTTACTAAAACTTCAGCTAATAGTTCAGCATAAGAATCTAATTCGTCCTCATCATCTGAATGTTCTACCCGTTGACGTAACTCAGTGATTAGTCCTTCAAGATCCTCACAACGCGTCAACCACATACGATACGCTTCGAGTCGTGCTTCCTCATCAGTACCTTTAATTGTTTCTCGAATTTCATCCATACTAGGATAGTCAGCAAATACAACTTCATGTGTTAGCCCGTCATCATTCTCTCGTTTTTCGAGATTTGGTAGTAATGCTTCAAAAGATTCTGCTACAAGATATGCAGCCTCGTCAGAAATGTCCAAACACCATACTTCTGGTTTTTTGGGATTTTCATCAAAATCAAAGTACCACAGATAACTTCCTTCACCTTCACCAAATATCATTTTTTCCCCAGCTAAGCCCCACTCATTTAAGACAGAGGTATTTTCTACAAATTTTTCAATTGTTAACGGCATGAATTCATATAAAGGTAAGTAAAGTCCTGTTTCTTCATCAGACCAGCTGTTTTTAAAGTCTACAATAACTAAATTAAATGCAATATTCCCACCGTTTTGTTCTTCCATTTTTTTGAGATAGCTTTTTGGTAAACGACTACCCAATTGCTTTTCAATATGTTTAATCTCTTCTTTTTTTAGAGGTGCAATAACTTCTTCGCCTAATAATTCATCCCAAAATTCCAATTAAATCCCTCTTCCTTGTAGAACATGTTTATTTCACGACTCCTGTATGCAGACGCATTTTGACGAATTCATAGCTCTCGCCGTTTGTTTCCTGCTGAAACCGTTCGACCGGCTCAAAACCGCTTTTCGTATACAGCCGGATAGCCCGTTCATTAAACGTCGCGACAGCTAATTCGATGTGATGTGGTTGATATTTCTCGATCGCGAAAGCGAGACCGCTTTCCAAAAACGCTACGCCGTTTCCCTGTCCCGTCAAATCTGGTCGCATTCCCAGTGCCAACTCAAGACTATTCTGTCCAGGCTCAAATACAAAAAATCCGATTAGTTGTGTTTCATCCATCACCGCATAATAATGTTCCGTCCGTTGATCGGGATCCAAAAATTCTGCCAAGTCGTCCTGATCGTTCGGCATATCATAAAAGGCAAAGTCGCCTTCGTATGTCCATTCATAGGCAATCTCTTCCGCCTGACTTTGTGTCAGTGGCAGATAAGTATAGCTCATCACGCATTCTCCTTTTTAAAACTACTCACAATGTTTTATTTCTTATCTTCAAGATAAAGTGTTTCGTCGACTTCTTCATACGTTAAAGTATCATCATATATTACAGTCATTTCAAGGTCTTCTGACCACTCCCAAAAGTAATCGCCTTGGGCAATGATAGCGCGTTCTAAAAAACATTCGAAATTCAAATTTAATGGAACAGCCATATCCAGACCATCTGATGGATGCACAACTGTGATATATGGTTTTTTAAAGGATCTTTCCGCATCCGCACATTGATTTTTATCAATTAAAATCCAATCCTCATCTATTTGACCTATGATCCAGAAGTTTCCTTCTGAGAGGAGACCGTCTTCTGAATGGTGTTCTTCCGACATTTCCAGCATTTCCTTAAGAGGAAACAATTCTAGAATTAGATCAGATTCAGTTCTAAATAAGCCACATCCATCATGCAACGTTAAAAAATGTTTATAGTCTTTCGGCAAAGAAAAATTATCTTCAGGCAAGCAGGATTCAATTTCTTGAGAAGTTAAAGGTTTATTAAAACTACAAGTTGCCCATCCGTTTCTACCGTATCTTCCCATAATAAATCTCGGCTCATCTTTAAACATTTGTTTGAGCAAAGTCAATGTTCTTTCAATCGGTTTCATCTTATATCCTCCTCAATTTTCGAACTGCTCCTATTTACAAGTATTCTCTTCATTCTATACCTTTAATTGGAAATAAAGATACCAACTTCTCGCGTTTATGATATGATCAACTCAATAAAAAAATACATATATTACCTTTTAAAAGAACGGAGGATTTTGAATGAGTGGTGATGGACTAGTTTGGAGTGTTCTAATATCAATCTTAATCGTTTTGAATTTGTCGGCTGTTCTTTTATACAGGAAAGGAAAAATGCCTTTATGGGGATCCGGACTAATAATCGGAATTCTTGGACCAATCATTGCTTTAATATCAGGTTCTATCTTTTTAAAAATAGATCACAGTATGGGCGGAGAAGGTTTTGGTGCTGCTTTTTCAGCAGCTTTTATCGGATTCGTTATCGTTGGTAATGGAATCCTTTATCTTATTGTCGGTCTTTTAATAGTAATTACGAAATTCATTAGAAAACGTCAATTAGATCAACGATGATGAAAGCATAAAGTATCCATAAGTAAAATGAAAATTAAGGTGGTCTGTATATTTTGAGAGAACGAAGACGTTCGGATCGGTATTCATCAGGGCTTAATGGGAAAGGAACGCTACTGGCTATTTTGATTGTAATTGCCATAGGAGCAGTTGGAAGTATGGCGAACAATGACGAAACGGAGGAAGTGAAAGAACCCAAGCAAGAAGCGAAAGCGGAGGATAAAAAAGAATCAGTCGATCAAGGAATGTCTGAAAAGAAAATTAAAACTACCGTTAAAGTGCAATCACCTAGCGATGTGAGCAATCTAAATGAAATACAACAAGCTGTGAATACGGGAGAAGATGACTTGCGAGACGCCATCGATTCAACAAATCAATTTGTAGACGATCTCGTGACAAAGCAAGAAGCCTTACGTAAATCTAAAAATCTCGCTATTCAAGATTTCCAGAAAACCATCACCGATGATGTCGTGGAAAAACTCGATAATCAAATTTCATTTTTGAATGATGCAGCTCAAACTGCTCATTCCATGGCAACTGGCGTTTTCTTGGACAACGAAAAAAACATTTCAGTCGAAGGTACTGAAAATCTTGATTTTGTGAAGCTTGAACAGTTAGCAGACAATTTTAATTCAATGGCGTTTAGCTTAGAGACATACGGGATGGCTCGTAGTTTTGAATCGTGGGAAGAAGCCTCTGCTTACCTACCAAGCCGTCGGGAAGAATCGCTTCTTGCTATTCCATTAAACGAAGCAATCATCCATTCTTCATCCGTTATCGATGAACCGATTATTGCAGAGCCGGTTACGGAAGAAGGAAATGTCGACGGGGAATCGGTTGCGAGTACAGAACAAACCGACGCCGAACGATATCCAGAAGCCATCACAAGCGTTTTTAAAATCTCAGAAGCTATGAATGCTATCTATGTAACGGCTGATGAATTACAACAGCGCTTTACCCCTTATGAGAAGGAGGACGGGTTTGGTCAGTTTGAATACATCTCAGTGGACGACTTAGATGATTTATACAAATTTGACGCAACCGTAGCGAATGAAATCACAGTGAGCATTCACTTCGAAGCACCTGATTATACGACAGATGGATTTACGCAAGCTATGGATTCACACCGTATTATCATAAAAGAATTGGATCAATTGAGTGCGCTCCTCGAAGTGTATTCAAGTGAATTCCGGCAAGATCCACAAGGCACACTTGCACAAGCGAAAGGCCACCTTGAACGAATCAAAGCAGCAGCCCAGATTGAACGACCAGGCTTTGAAAAATTCTTCAAAACTGCTGGACCAGAAGCAAACTAATCGTAATACACCACGCTCGCGTCTTTATTAGACGACAAAAAAACCGCTCAATCGAGCGGCTCCTGACATTTTGGCGAAAAAAATTAAAAAGTGGGAACTGAGTGGGAACTGGCGACTTCCGCACCCTTGAAAACTGCTTAAGCCTGCGGTCTTTTCCGACGGAGACCATAATACTGGTAAAACTGAACTTCGATATTACCATTGTAAAGCTTACGGCGTTTTGTCGCCGGACGACCAAATGCTTTTTCGAACTCGACGTACGACGTGATCATATAGACACTGTAGTACGGGAATTCACGGAACGCATTGCCGATCTTCCGGTAAAGTTGGTGGACTTCACGTGCGTCTTCCAGACGTTCACCGTACGGCGGGTTCCCGATGATGACACCAAAGTCTTCCTTCGGCTTGAAGTCCGCTGCGTCGCGTTGCATGACGTTGATTGCGTCGCGGACGTCTGCGAGCTCGGCGTTTTGTTTCGCGAGCTTGACCATTTCCGGATCCGTATCGTTGGCATAGATTTTGAGTGGCTTGTCCCACTCGGCTTTGTCGTTCGCTTCCTTGATTGCGTCGAACCAGGCTTTTTTCGGAATACATGCCCATTCCTGTGAGGCGAATTCACGGTTGATGCCCGGTGCGATATTCCGTCCGATCATCGCGGCTTCGATCGCCAGTGTCCCGGATCCCGTAAAGACGTCGTAAAGCGGCATATCCGGCTTCCAGTTCGTCAGCATCAGCATCGCCGCTGCCATCGTTTCTTTCAGTGGTGCCGCGGAGTGGAACTCGCGGTAGCCGCGTTTATGGAGCGCATCGCCTGACGTGTCGATTGTCAGCGTTGCGATGTCTTTTAAGAGCGCAACTTCGATCGGGAAGCTGGCACCGGTCTTCGGTAACCACTCGTCGCCCATGTTGTAGGCTTCCTGCATGTGCGAGACGATTGCTTTTTCCGTGATCTTCTGACAGTCACGGATCGAGAACAACTTCGATTTGACCGACCGGCCGTTGACGACGTAGTTCGCTTCCCACGGCAACAGTTCGCTCCACGGGAGGTCTTTGACCTGATCAAATAATTTTTCGAATGATGTCGCCTTGAATTCGGCGACGACGAGTTTGACGCGGTCTGCCGTCCGTAACCAGAGGTTAAGACGGGGAATGTCTTCCAGTTCACAATCGATGTAGACTTTTCCGTCCTCGACCGTACACTCATATCCTAAATCGCGGACTTCCTTGGCGACGAGGGATTCGATCCCCATTGCCGCCGTCGCGATGACTAAACGTTTTGCCATGATTGTTCACGCTCCTACCTGTTTCTAGAATTTCCAAAATCATTTCAATAAAAAAAGAGCCCAGTTGGACCTGGACTCTCGTTCAAAGTAAAAATAACAGCCTATGTGGTCCTGTAAGCCATGTTCTGTTCCCTAGTGTTGCAAACGGTTTGACCCTCACACGCGGGCGACAATCATCTATCTCCGTATTTACATACGCTCTCCTTCGCGTTCAGTTCCGCTCCGGAAATTCCCCTACCAAATTTGGGTTTCTCGCTCGTGGGGTTTACCTCGTTCCACCCTTACTGTTTCCAGTAAGGCTCCGTCACTGTGGCACTTTCAAGAAGTTTCGGCCATATCCGAAGACTTAGGCGTTCCTTCTGCCGTCAGCACGACGCTGCCTACACTTATCTTTTCGTGTAGCACGATCACTACAACCATCGCAGGTTGTGCGAGCATGGACTTTCCTCAAAGCACCGGAGTGCCCCGCAATTGTCCGAACCAACATAGTCACTGCTTAACAGTGTAGCGCACACGAGCGTTTCTAGCAAGAGGTATTTCTCGTTTAATGGGCGGAAAAGTTGCAATTCTCCCTGAATTTACGGTATAGTACAATGGTTCAGAAAGGGGCATATACCATGAAAAAACGACGCTCTGGTACGAACCAGCGTACCGTACGGAAGTTGACGTTCTTGATCGAGATTGATGAAATCAAGGCCCTTCATCTCCGGAACGGCATTTTTGCCTTTTACCGCAAGGGTGAACTCATCCATGCGTTCGAGCCATTTAATGTAAAACAACCTGATGCATTTTCGAAACGGAGTTACCATTTTGACCAGCATGACATCTTACTGATGAATGAACGATTCCCGCAACAGATTCCGCTTTATGATGAGGCGATGACGTTACGGTCGTGGGCGAATCAGGTCGAATACGGTCTGTATCAGCTGATCGATTCAGGACGCCTGTCGTTCATCCATGAAGACGATACCGGGTACAAAATGGAAGCGACGATTCAGTGGACCGGCGAAACGCTAGACGTTCCGACGCCCATCTATAAAAAAGGAAAAGACCCAAAGTAAGTACTTTGAGTCCTTAACGAGCTGTCTCTCCTCAGGTGAGACGGCTTTTTTTGTTGTTATTTGACAGTGATGATCCGTTCCGTCACGCGTGTATGACGTCCGCTTGAAGTCGTAAAGACGAGTTTATATGTCCCTGCTTCTTTTAAGGCGTACGTATACTTGTGCGTTCCGTTGCGCAAATACTCATTCGTAAACGTCTTGACGGTTTTCCCGTCCTTGTACAGACGGGTCAGCGTCTTCGCGTTCGAATACTCGTCAAAATAAAGCGCGAACGGCTGATTCGGCTTCAGGACGGACGGGACGGACACTTTCGAGACCGGTGCCGGAATCGTCGCAAGCATACCGGCGTTCAGACGGCCTGTCCCATAATGGAGCGACGTATCGCCCGTCTTTTTCGCTGCTGCTGCATACAGCTTGCTGCGAAGCGTACTGTTCGTAATGAACGGATTCTTCGATTTCGCCAGGGCAATGACGCCGCTGACGATCGGTGTCGCCATCGATGTGCCGTCGAGATACCCGTACTTGTTGCCGACCATCGTCGAATAAACGCCTTCTCCGGGTGCCATGATGTTCAGCCCTCTGCCGTAGTTCGAGAAGGTCGAGGCACGACCGAGCGTTCCGACCGACCCGACGGCAATGACCGAGTTCATCGACGCGGGGAATAACAGTTTATTACGCCCGTCATTCCCGGCCGCACTGACGACGACGATGTTTTTCGCTTCCGCCTTTTTAATCGCGGCTTCCATGTACGGATCGTATTCGTATTGACCGAGCGACAGATTGATCACGTCGGCGCCTTGAGAAATGGCATACAGAACGCCGTCCCCGATATCGATCGAACTGGCGAAGTCCCCGTCAAAGACGTCCGCACCAATCAGTTTGACGCCGGATGCGACCCCGACCGTTCCTTTACCGTCTTCCGCCGCCGCGACGATTCCCGCGACATGCGTCCCGTGATCGTCCGGTTTCCGGATGCCGGAAATCGTCGTCGTCTTATAGATGACGTTTTTGAACTCGGAGTGATTGACATCAATCGCATCATCGATGACCGCCACACGAACATCGGATTTACCGCGACTGTACTTCCAGTAAGTAGGAATACGCGATTGATCGAGATATGTCTGCTGCAATTGCGCGGAATCCGTCGCCTTTTCAACGACACTGACTGGAATCAGGTCGGCATCGACATCTTCTTTGTCGACATGCGGCAACGGTTCGACGAGTGAGAACCCGTCCTGCTTCAACTCCCGGACTTCCTGCAGCCCCTGTTCTGCAAGCCACGTTTGTTTTTGTTGCTCGTTAAATGTTGGATCATACTGCACATATTGAGAATTAGCGAACGCAGAAGTAGGTAACCCTACGACGACAGCAAATGTGAGTAGTGCAAGTTTCTTTTTCATTGTGGACCCTGCCCTTCTCTTTTGACACGCCGATTCTATTGATGTGCTGATCCAAACAGACTAAAAAAATGGTACCGTCCCATCGGATTCTTCGCTGACTTCAAATGGAATGATTTTTCCGATCGTGACATAGGAGTAATAACGGACGAGAACGGCACGCCAACGCTTGGCATCAATCCCGGTTAAATCTTCACCGAGTGGTGAGCCGTCAAACGTTTCGAACTGTTGGCAGAAGAATGCTTCCTCTGCCTCGCTCCACGTCACGGCCTCCCCGATGAAACCGGTGGAAAACCGAACAAAATCAGCAATCGATGGACCGATTACTTCAGACGGCAACCGTTCGCTCATCCGACCAACCAGTTCATATCGATCCCGTTCCGCCTGCTCGGCCTCTTCGAGTGAGTGGCACAATAAGACTTCCCGGTTGATTTCAACCAAAACGACATAATCACCTTGCGGCAAATTGACGTGTATCATCCCTACACCCCTTGAATTAAATTCATGCAGTATCTAGATGTCACTTTCTATGGGTTAATTTATAATGTCCATTTTCGATCAAACATCAATTCTATCGGTTCGTTATCCTTTGACTTTAACATACGAACCCGTGTCGTATCAATTTGATCAAGTAAATCCGCTTCTGCGAGCGAACGGATGACCGGTGCGTCCGACTGCTCAATCCGGGACCGGAACGGTGTCAGTAAATCCTGCTGACCGCTCGCGAGCGCGTACCACGCGAGGCGGGCAAACGGTTCATCCTTCGCTGTCTCGAGCGCATAACTTTCAAAAATGTCTGGTAAGTAACTGGAAAATTGATCAAGTGCGTCAATTCGTTCTGCAAGATCAAGTACCGTCAACCAACTCGGCAACGATAATAACGATTCACTTGACCACCAATCGATCAAATCAATATGTTCTTTAAACAACTGTTGTGCTTCATTGCGGTCGATGAAATGATGCATCGTCTGAATCAATTCGTTCCAGGCAATCGACCAGTATTCTTCCGACGGATTGGCGGAAATGAAGAATTGACGATAGACCGTCAACAGTTCCGAGACTTCCTGGAGCTGCTCCACTTCGAGCCGCTGATTTAACCGGCTAACTGCTTTTGTGAAATAACTCGGTTCTAATGTCAACGCCATATAGAGTAATTTCGGGACATCTTTTAATTCCCCTTGATCGACCGTCTCAAATAATTCCTGAATCCATTCTGGTTGTGGGTTTGTCATACACTTTTCTCCTCTGCATAGTAAATGTATTTACTATACCCGAAAAAGAATTAATGTAATCCTTTTCCTTATAAAGCTCCGATTCGCTGCGCCGTCTCTTCACTGCATAAGACGATCAGCGTCGTATTCGGTGGAATCGGTTCGTTCAGGCGCCGGTTCAAATCCAGCCGTTTGCCGTCCGATAAAATCGTCACCCCGTCTTCGAGCAGGACGTGGAACGCGTCCCGAAACGTTTGCCACTCCGGTTTCGCCGGAATCGAAAACATGCCGTCCCCGTCCTTCGTCAACAGGTTCGTCACGACTTTCGAGACGCCGGGATGATACGCGGCAAGAATCGCCATCCGAGCGACCGTCTCGTCGCCGAGCAGCACTTCATCGACTTTGACCTGTTCAAAGCTGTCGAGGTGTTCCTCAAGCATCATCTCGACGATCGTATAGATGTTTGGATTCGCCCGTTCGATGCTCGCGGCAATCAACAATGTCCGGCCGTCGGCAAGTGCCGGCGGAATCGAATGATCGGCGAGAATGATCGCCCGGGTTGCTTTTTTGATGTTCGCCCGCTGTAAGGTCGCGTCAAGCGCCGGATCACCGCTGACATAATGGAACCGCGGATGACTGAACGGTTCCCGCTCAAGATCGTCAATCAGGATGACGTCCGTCGTTTCAAGCAACTCGTCGATGACGTGTTTGGAACGCCGGCTGTAGCCGAATACTAACGTATGTCCCGTCTCTTTCACTTGCAATAACCCTCTTTCCTTTTGATTGCGAATCAGTTGGACACCATCGACGAGTTTCGAAATCAACCCGCCGACGATCCCAATCCCGAAGATGAAGACGAAAATCGTCATGAACCGTCCGAAATCCGTATTCGGGAAAAAGTCCCCGTATCCGACCGTCACGACCGTCGTCATCGTCCAGTAGACAGCCCGGAAGTATGTCCCGAACGTATCCGGCTCCGCCAGATACATGATCAGGGCGACACCGAAGACAAACAGAAACGACGCATAGGCGAGCGTCCGCATCTTTAAAAAGGACATCCGTCGTAAAAATCGTAACCAGACCATACTTTTTTTCACCCTTTCCGAACATTTGCTGTTTTCGTCCTGTCAATAAGGGCGAAGGAGGTGATACACATGACACAAGCAGAGGAAATCAAAACCAGTTTAGTCGTCGTCTTCGAACGAAACGACAAGGTGACACCAAACGGGGACGCTGTTCTCGCCCGTCGCCGCTTTAACGGACTGCGGTCGGATCTCGAACCGCAAGTCGTCGCATCCATCGGTCAAGCCATCGGCAACATGCTTGCCGGCTCGTACACACACACGGAAATCAGCCGTGACTTCGCTTTACTTAACGCTTAACTCATTTTACTACGTACATTAAAGGAGGAATTGGATGGAACACACGATTGTTTTGACATTCGATACGTTACTTAAAAAACCGTACCGCTTACGTCTGACGGGAGCGAAACCCGACACGTCGGTCGCGGAAATCAAGGCGCTCGGGCAACTAATGGTCGACCACGATCCGTTTCACGACGGGCTCGTCAAGTTGAGCCAGGCCGAGCTGCAAAACAGTTCGGAATCGGCTTACGTCATTTAAGCCGAAAAACTTCTTCCGTCATCATCACCAATAAAGGTGATGGTGACTTTTTTTTGGTATACTAGAAACATCAAGCAACTGGAAAGGAAGTCAATTTATGGCCAAACGCCCTCTTACGCCCCGCGAATGTGAACTCGTCGTCAGCAGCCTCTACGTGATGGAGCTGATTCCATTCGAAGGCATCATGGAACGACTCGAATCCATCACATTACGCGACATCATCGGACCGGTCGCAGCCGGCGAGATGTCCCGGGATCAGGCTGCCGACGCCCTCGATCAATACATCAAAGTGCGCCGCCGCCGGTTCCGTAACGTCCCTCCGGAACATCTTTGGTCACTCGACGACCGAATGGAACAGGAAGCGTTACGGATGATTCGTAAACGTGCGCCGTTGACGGCCGGTGAAAAACTGCAACCGAAAGCGATCCCGTTTGAAATGGGGGATACGGTTGAAATGACGGTGACGGAAGTCCAGGAACGTAACGGAAAAGTCAACGTCATCGGCAAGGTCGGCCAAGTGACGGCGAAACTGCCCGTCGCCAACCGGCAAGCGGTCAAAAGCAGTAAGACGATGTCCGCCTGGATCACCGGAATCGAAAAGAAACCGGCCTTGATCCACCTGTCGACGTCCGACTACGGGAAACACGAACCGTCCGCTGACGTCAAAGAAGCTTATGTTACGGCCATCTCTTCGCTTCGCCAGTACTTCGAGACGATGACGGTCCCGTCGACGGAAGAAGTCGATCTCGCGAAGTCACTCTTCCAACGGATGATCCGCCGTGATCAAAACGACTGGTTCACCGTCTACGTCGCAATGGGTCGTCCGCAACTCGATCACGTCCGGCGCTGGGTCAAAGTCATCCAGATGCTTGGTAAATCGTTACGCGGTGACGAGGAAGCAACACGTTTGCTCGCCTCACAGGAAGACCGGTTCTTCAAGGATGCCTTGCTCCGGGCATGTCGGGCGGCTGAAAAAAGCTTCTCGAACCCTATGTAAGGCATTCGACTACGAGGAAGTCTTTTCCTCGTTTGTTTTAAAATCATTTTTCAATGACGGTCCCCCATCTGGTTCGGCGATGAAGGGGATCGTTTTGCTGTTCACAAAAAAAACCGACGGCGTGTGCCGTCGGTCAAAAGAAATTATGCGATATCAATCGTTGATTCAAGTGCCCGGCAGGTCCGGCGCACGGTCGGAAGGAAATCCGTCCGTTTGGCGACTCCGCCCTCAATCAAAAAGTGCTGGATGCCTTTCGTGCGTTGAATGGCCGTCAAGACGGTGACCAGTTCGATGAACCAGTTCGAAATCAGTTCGACGACCTGTTCATCAAATGCTGCTGCTCCATACACATCATACCCGTTCTCGCAGAGATGGTTCGGGAAACGTTCCTTGAACCGAAAAATCAGTGTAGCCGTCGTCGGAATGCAAAAGTGATCGAAGATGATCCGTTGTTCTTGATCTGTTTCTTTCTCCGTCAGTCCATCCATCATCAACTTCGGTTGACTCCCGATATTTAGAGTCCAACTTGTTTTCTTTCGTTCGCCAGTGGAAGTGATCGTTCGCATGGTTTCGTCCATCTCCTTTGATGTGTAAGCGTTTACCTCTTCATTTTACAAGCCCATCGACGGTTCCTGCAACCGTCAAAATCTTAAAAATGAACGATGACTTCATCTGACGTTTAGTCTAACAAATTTTCGTTGTGTTGACGATGTCAGTAATTAACATCCTCATTCCCATTTAGCTGTTTTTTAAATCCACTCTGCTCTTGTTTCATGTTAAAAATCGGACATGATCCATCAATCTTTGAAGAAGGTGTGACCGCTCTCACCGTTGCACGGGAACGGAGTTCATAAAAAAACTATTAGCGCCTTGCGAAATATGATACCATTCAGTGGAATCACAGAAAGAGGAGAGAACAATATGCGAAAAGTTTTTCGATTAAGCATCTTGTTCGTACTGATCGTCCTCATCGGTAGTAGCATCATCTACTGGCAAAACCGGGAACGCGTCCAAAATGAGCTGTATCGCACCTATTATGGACAGTACGGTGTCCCAGCCGAGAATATCGACATCTACGAACAAGCCGGTGACCGCTACGAGGTCGATTGGAAGTTACTTGCCGCAATCCATCGCGTCGAGACCATCTTCTCAAAATCATCCGCGATGCAGTCTTCCGTCGGTGCACTCGGCCCTTTCCAGTTCATGCCGAAGACATGGGTCGGTTGGGGGTATGAAGGCGGAACGTCACTTGGCGACATCGAGCATGACGGAATTGACTTAACCGATCCAGAAGCCATCAAACAATACGGTGGACTGGGTGTCGATGCAAACGGAGACGGCAAAGCCGATCCGACGAATTTGACGGACAGCGCGCATACGGCCGCAAAGTACCTCAATCAGCACGACGTCACGAAAAATTCTGACCGAGGAACGCTTGAATCTGCCCTGTTTGAATACAATCGCAGTGAACAGTATGTCATTGACGTCCTCAACCAATACGATGCCTATCAACAAAAAATCGAATTGATTGATGCGAACGATCTCGATTTCAAGAAACAGACACTTGCCCAACTCCTTCGCATCAGCTTACGTTTGACCAACTAAAAGGAGGCACTACCATGACACAACCCGATCGTTCGTCATTGACGATTGAGGAATCGTCAATCCGCGTCCAGACGACGTTTGACGAAGCAAAAACAAAACGTTATCTCCGCAGTTACATCTTTGATGATGTGACGGACGGCGCGCACGTAGCCGCCCTAATTTACACACCGCGGACGACAGATGCCTTTTTATCCGGCACGACGACGCAGCGTGCGTATAATTTGATGAAGAAACACATTGAAGATCCAATCAAACAATACGATATCATCAGTCTGATGCCGGACCTGCTTGTCAGTGAAGACTTGCCGTTCGCCCAAGCCAGTTTTGACGACATCAATTACGAATTTGTCGAACAGACGTTACGCCGGGTCAAGGAAACGAACGGTGTCGTCTTGTGCGGTTGGGGTTCACCCGGCCGTCTGATGCACCATTTGCCGGCTTACGAAAAGCTGTTTGACCAGTATGCCGACATTCTGTATTGTTCCGGTATCACTTCAAAAGGTGAACCGAACCATCTCCGGCTGACCGTCGATGACAGTCCGATGATCACGTATCCGGACATGAAGCTGAAAGCGAAGAAATTAAAACGTAAATGATTGTACTAAAGGTGTTCTTTCCGCAGGTTGCGGAAGAACACCTTTTTGGTCGACTGTTTTTTCAGCTCACTCGTTGTCCATGAGGGTATGGTCTACCCGTACCGACTGATTATCTGCAAAAAAAGAAGCGATGGACGTGTCCACCGCTTCTTTTGAATGTTCGGAGATCTCCCTCGTCTTCATCCGACTCCTACAGGGAAAAGCGCAGGGAAACCTGCGCTGTCAGAGACAAACAAGACCCGGATTTGGGATTTAAGAAAATCCGAATCCTGGCTTGTGTCTCGCCTGAGGAAAGCGGATGAAAAGAGAGTGAGAGCTTGCGCTACCTTGCTTTGTTGTTAAAACAACATGATTTCAAGCAGACAGTCGACCAAATCTTTCTCAAGATCCAGCGCCTGCAACTGATGCATCATATTGACCGGATCCAGTCGTTGGGACAGCAACCGGTACAGACGGTCCTTCAGGTCATAACCGATTTCCGCCTGGTCGAGGAACGTATAGAGCCGTTCCATCCGGTTATCGTTCGTCGACATGTCGACCTGGAGCGACAGGACTTGTGTCTCTCCGAGCGTCCCCAGTTCAACGGACAACGATTGGGTCTTATGGTCATAACGGCTCGGCAACACTTCTCCGTCCCGGGAGACGTGTCCTTCGTTGACACCACGCAGAATCAGTGTCACTTCGCGTTTTTCCGGCAACAGTTCCCGTTTACCGAACGGCGTTGCAATCGTCAACGTCCGGGCCGCCCAGTCGAGTTCAAATGCCGTCTCGACATTTTCCCCGTCCCGGTGTGCGACACCGACATTGTCATCTTCAAACAACGTGAACTGGTTCGAAGCGCCCGGGAAAACAAGCAGTTCGAGATGCTCCGGATTGTGGAGCGCGTTCGAATGCTCGAGGTGTTGACCGAGCGGAATGATGGCTCCGGCTTTCGCAAGGACCCCTTGATCCTCGAGCTTACGGAACAGACGCATCTGTTTTCCGCCCGTGTACCGGTGACCGGTGAAGAAATCAAACCAGTCCCCTTCCGGCAACCAGGCCGTTGTCGCTGCGACGTGCAGCTTCGGATTCATCGGCTCGACGATCGGTGTGACCATCAGTTCCGTTCCAAAATAATATTGGTTCGGCACGGCATACGCCAGCTCGTCTTCCGGATGTTCATAGTACATCGGCGAGACAAGCGGCAGGCCGTCAAAGTGATTCCGGGCGTTCATCGTATAGATGTACGGGACGAGCTGGTGGCGAAGTCGTAAATACTTCTTCATCACCTGCTCCGATTCGACCGAATAGCGCCACGGCTCTTTCCCGTTGAAGATACTCATCGTACTATGGAGGCGCATGATCGGGCTGAAGACACCGTACTGTAACCAACGGGTCGACAGTTCGTCGTCCTTCTCGCCACGCTGATGACCACCGATATCATGACTCCACCAGCCGTAGCCGATGTTCGATGCTGTTGCCGTGAAGTATGGCTGGAACTTAAGCGATGCCCAGGAAATCAATGTGTCGCCCGAGAAACCGACCGGATAGCGATGACTGCCGGGTCCGGCATACCGTGAGAAAATCAGCGGACGATTGCCGTCGCGGGCGATATCGAGCGCATGGTAATGATTGAGCATCCAAAGCGGATCAAGCCCCTTCATCTTCGAGTTGGCACCTTGTTGCCAATCGATCCACCAGAAGTCGACCCCGTCGGCTTCGTGCGGATGATGCAGTTTCGTAAAGTAGTGTTCGATGAATTCACGGTCCGAGAAATCAAACGGGATCCGGTCTTCGGTCTCCGGGTCGACGCCCATCGCGACCGCCATCGCTTCGTACGCTTCCTCAAATCCGCGGACACCGTCTGCCGGGTGCAGGTTGAGCGTCACCATCCGGTCGTCATCTTTCAACCATTGCAGGAAACCTTTCGGATCCGGGAACAAATCGCGGTTCCACGTGTAACCCGTCCAGCCGCTGCCGTATTTCTCCGGAATATCCGTCACATGCCAGTCCATGTCGATGACACTGACCGAGAACGGCACATCTTCCGTCTTGAAGCGGGTCATTAAATCCTTGTACTCTTTTTCGTTATAGCGCCAGTACCGGCTCCACCAGTTCCCGAGGACTTGCCGCGGTAACATCGGTGTCGGACCGGTCAAACGGTAAAAATCCTTCAGTGCCTGTTTATAGTCGTGACCGTAACCGAAGTAATAGATGTCCTGCGCCCCTTCTTGACGGGGTTCGACGAAATGATCTTCCGTCAGGACGAATGACGCCGAGTCATCGATGGCCGCATAACCTTGGCGGGAGATGATTCCCTCTTCGAGAGGAATCTCACCGTCAGCATGGTCAAGCGTCCGCGCCGTTCCTTTAAGGGTCCGGAGGGGACCGCCGTACGTGTAACGGCTGTAATACGTACTGAAGTTTCCAAGGACGTCGATGTAAAGGGTGTTCGACGCAAACGGTCCTTTCGTATAATGCAAATGGACGTGTTCCGTGATGATTTGCAGTTCCGTCTCGTCCTCGACGATCCGGTACGAGGGCACCGGAAAATCGCGGTTCCAGACGGTTTGGGTCGGACGATCTTCAAATCGTCCGTCTGCTGCGTACTCGAGTCGAATCAGACGACTGGTGAGAACGGTGAAGCGGTATGTGTCCCCTTGGACAATTGCTTCCGGTCGTGCCAATGGTTTCATGTCTCGGGTATAGAAATGGGATTCGTCAATTGTGCGCATACGGGATCAGGACGCGAACGCCCTTGTCACTTCCTTCCAAAAATGAATGTGCAACCGATTACACTACTAGTGTATAAGAGTTGTTGTTCCCGTTTCAAGTGACAACTAATCAAAAAACGCACCAAACCCCTGAAAAAAGGGAGGTGCGCTTTGGATCACAACAACGGTGAAATCAAACGGGAGAACGATTCAAAAATCCGGAACCGCATCGGCCGTTTGACATAATCCGCCGAGGACAGCTGGATCGAGACGTCGAAATCATCGATGAAATCGCGTTCGAGCCGGGCGGCACTCTCGGAATCATACATAAAGGCCATCAGTTCATAGTTCAGGACGAAACTGCGGATATCCATGTTCGCCGTTCCGACGACGGCAATCTTTCCATCGACGAGGAACAGTTTGGCATGGACGAAATGACGGTTGTACGTATAAATTTTGACACCATCACTCAATAACGGACCGAAGTACGAACGCGTTCCATAGTAGGACGTAAAACTGTCACCCTTACCCGGCGTCAGAATCCGAACGTCGAGTCCGGCACGTGCCGCGAGGCGGAGCAATGTCATCGTCTCGTTATCCGGAATCAGATACGGCGTCGAAATCCAGATCGAGCGCTGGGCCGAGATGATGGCGGCAATCAACGCGTTCCGGATCGCCGGATCTTTTGACGTCGGTCCACTCGTCACGACCTGGACCGCGCCGTCGGTCTCGACATCGTGTTTCGGGAAGTATTGATCGATTGCCCCTTCGCCGGCAAACGTCTCCCACGTATCACTGCCTTCTAAATGGGCATAGAGCCAATCGTCGAGGAACGTTGCCTGCAGTTCCTTGACGGCCCGTCCTTCGAGCCGAAGGTGGGTATCGCGCCAAAAGCCGAACTTCTTACTTTTACCGTCATACTCGTCGCCGACGTTCAGTCCACCGGTAAAACCGATTTTGCCATCGACGACAACGATTTTCCGGTGATTGCGGAAGTTCGCCGTAAAGATGAACAACGGACTGGAGATGGGATCATAGGCGGCAATCTTTGCCCCGGCTTCCCGGAGCGGTTTCAAAAATCCTTCGCCGAGCATGTAACTGCCAAGACCGTCAAACATGAACCGGACTTCGACCCCGTCATTCAACCGGTCAATCAATGCTTCCCGGATCGCCTGCCCGGTCTCGTCGTTCCGGTAAATGTAATACTGGATGTGAACATGGTGCTTGGCGGAGCGGATCATCCGGAGAATTTCCGGGAACGTCTCGTTGCCGTTCGTCAGGATTTGACTGGCTGTATGGACGTCGACCCCACCACCACCGAAGTTACGGATTGTATTGGCAAGCTTCAGGTGGTTTGGCGGCAACTCACTGACCGCGAGCGACCGGACGGGACGGATTGCCTGTTTCAGCAACATCCGTTCATCGTGCGACCGCCGGTTCCGGCGACGGCGGCGCGGATTGCGCCCGAACATCATCCAGATGATGACACCGAGAATCGGTAAGAAGATCAAAACTAAAAACCAGGCAATCGTCGACTCCGCCGTCCGGTTCTCGATGAAGATAATCATGATGACGGCCAAAGGTACGACGGTCGCGGAAATCGTCAAAACATAAAACAGGTAGCCCAATTGGTATAGTCCCCAAATGATTCCGCCTGCGACTAAAAACACGAGCGCGAACTGTAAAATCCGATTGCGCACTAGACTTCCTCCTCTATAACGTACTCTGTTCTTCTAATTCCCTGTCTTCTCTAAAAATATAGCAAAAAAAGAAACCACAGATGTGATTTCTTGAAAAGTTGACCTATTTTGAAAAATTCAGATCATATAGCTCGCGTCCCGGAATCGGATCACTCAGGCTGGTCCAATCCGTTTCGTCCTCTTGAACGAGGCAGGTGTCGAACTCCGCTTCAAGTGTTACCTGATCGAAACCAATCCCGATCAAGACCAACTCCGTCCGGCGATCTGCAACCGACTCGAAGCGTCCGGCGTATTCCATATTCGAAGCATATCCCGCCTGATGGAACAGCAAGGCGATTTCCGGGCGCGTCGCAAGATAGACAAAGCCCTTCGCACGAACGATTTCTTCCGGCCAGGCTTCAATCAGTGCCATCAACCGTTCCGGATGAAACGGGACATCGCGCTTGTAGACGAACGAGCTGATCCCGTATTCTTCCGTCTCCGGAACATGGTCCTCCGCGTTCAGCTCACGGATCCAGCCGGCACTTGCTGCCGCCTGTTCGAAGTCAAACAGATCAACGTCAAGAATCTCAGCCGGATCGACTTGCCCGTGGGTCGTCTCAATCAGTTTGGCGATCGGATTGAGCGCCTTTAAGTAGCTTGTGACATCATGTTTTTCCGACTCGGTCAACCGGTCGATCTTGTTCAGCAAAATGATATCCGCGAACTCGACCTGATCGACGAGGAGATCGACGACTTCCCGGACATCCGTCTCGTCCACCGCCTGTTGCCGCTCAATCAACGATTCACCGGACTCAAAGTCTTTCAGGAAACGATAGCCGTCGATGACCGTCACCATCGCATTGATTTTCGTCGTCTCCGTCAAATCAATCCGACTGTCTTCGTCAAGATATGTAAATGTCTGGGCGACGGGAATCGGTTCCGAAATTCCGCTCGATTCGATGACGATGCCATCGATATCGCCTTGATCAACGAGGCGCCGGACTTCGAGTAATAAGTCGTCCCGCAGCGTACAGCAGATGCAACCGTTCGATAGCGTCACGAATGATTCTTCCGTCCGTGAAAAGCCGCCTTGTTCAATCAAAACGGCATCGATATTGACTTCACTCATATCGTTGACGATGATAGCAAGCTTGCGTCCTTGCCGGTTGTTCAACAGATGATTTAATACAGTTGTCTTGCCGGCACCTAGATAGCCGGACAAGACGGTGATCGGAATCGGATTCATATACAGTCTCCTTTTTAAATCGGAATCATTACGTTTTAAATAGTAATCGTTCCGGTTTAGCCTGTCAACTGCTGTTTTACACCATTAAAAAATTCCCGTTTCCATGACAATCCTCAAGGCGTCATGGAAACGGGATCCAGGAATCAGACTTATTTAAAAAAGGCGTTGCGGATCAAGCGGACGATTGTTGTCGCGGCCTCTTCCGAAAAACCGGCAATCGTATAATGATTCGTGTCCGGAATGACGTGAAATTCCGCGTCCGGCAAACTCGCAGCAAACCGTTCATGCGCCGCATTGATCCGCTTCGTCAGTTCCGGGTTCAGCCAGTTCTCGGGCATTCCGCCGGCCCAGTCCGATGCGGATAACACGAGGACCGGCGGCGTGATATGCTCGACGACTTCCAAGACGTGCTGGTTATTCGCTTCGACTGCCTGCCACTCATCCAGCGTCCCCCGCCAGTGGTTTTTCCGTGCCATGTTCCGCCACATCGGAATGCGGTCGGCTTCCGGCAGACTCGTAAACATCCGCGCGCCGAGATCATCCGGAATCAGCCAGGCGAGTGGCCGGACATGACTCAAAACATACAAAAAGCGGTTCCATTCCTCCTGCGTCCGTTCGTACCAGTTCGGCAGTTCGGCATCGACTTCCGGATGCGACGGGTCGAGCAGAACGATTCCTGCCGTCTCGTCCGGACGGCGGCGTCCGAGTTCAAGCGAGATGTAGGCGCCGAGTGAATGCCCGATGAAGACGAACGGTCCTTTAATCCCAAGCAATGCGAGGACCCGTTCCAGTTCGTCCGCTTGTTGCGTAAACAGGCGTTTCGTTTTACCACGGGTCGACTTGCCGTACCCGAGCCGGGAGTATTCAAAGACCCGTCCCTGTTTCAGAAGTTCCCCGCGGAGCCAGCCCCATTGGTAATGACTCGACATCATTCCGTGATCAAGAATGAATGTCACATTGCCCGTCCCCGTCAAACGTGTATCAAAGCGGCCGTCTGCTGTATCGACAATCCGTTCCATTATAAATCCTCTCCTATTCAAACAAATCCAGCTTGATGTCATACCCAAGCAGGTTCAAGTAATCAAATAACTGTGACCGGTGGTGGTACAAATGGACAGCTGCTTCCAGCAGCCAACCGGTCGTGCTGTCGGTGACGCCCCAGTAGGTCGTCTCCGTCGAAAAATCGGCCATAAGCCGATCTTGATAATACTGCCACGACTGGTCCAGCCGGTCGACAAGTTGCTCCGGCAGCACCGGAACGGTATAGAACTGTGCCATCTCGTCCGCCGTCGCCCCTGTTGCAATCCGCAGATCGGCTTCGAGCAACACAGCGAGATGAACCGCCACTTCATAGACGGACCGTTTGCCGGAAATCGGACGTTTGTCCCAATCCTCCGGCTGAATCAGCCGGATCAGCTCGCGTGTCGTCCGGACGCCGACACCAACATGCCGGTCAAGTGCCTGTTGCCAGTCAGTCATGCGACCACCAGGCCAGTGCCCGCTGCTCCATCGCTTTGACGAAGCTGTCCTTGCCGGCAATGTAGGCACTGATGTCTTCCGGAAACTGACGTGCCAGTTGCTCTTTGATCGTACTGTACGCTTCGACTTCCTGCGGATGCTCCCGCAAGTAGTCCCGAAAGACGACGTGACGTATGACTTCCGGGTTGCCGCTTGCATAAAGATGAATGTGATGCGTCCGCGCGTCTCCGCCTTTCCGGTAATAACGGCGCCCGGGCATCCCGAACTCTCCCTTCGCTTCATAGCCGATCTGTTCCATCGCCGCGTCAAACGCTTCAATCCCGTCGAGTGAATCGACGACCGGCAGAATATCGAGAATCGGTTTTGCCGATAGTCCCGGGACCGCTGTACTGCCGATGTGATGAACCGCCAGCAGACGGTCGCCGAAAATCTTCTCCAACTGCTCTTTTGCCTCTTGAAACGCCTCCGGCCACGACGCTTGATATGGTGTGACGATGACTTGCCGCATGGTACCCTCTCCCCTCGTATGTAGTATGCCAGTTTTTTCGTCAAAACCAAAACGACTCCTCAGACGAGAAGCCGTTTTCCTGCATTATTTTTTCGTGATGAAGTAACGGGACTGATCGAGACGGTCCGATGCTGTATAGATGTTCATCTTGTATGAACCTGTCGCAAGACCGGTCCGCATCTTCAGGACGTAGTTGCCGTGGTTATCCGCAACGTCTTGCGCAATCAGCTTGTAGCCGCTGCTTGTTTTTTCGAACAGGCGGACGATTTGACGTTTTTCGACTTTGCCCGTTAAAGTCTTTTTACCTGCCCATTTTTTGACCGGGTACGTGTTTTTGATCGTGAACGACGCTTTTTTCGTAATCTTGTTTGAGATATCCGTCGATTTGACCGTGTACGTCCCTGTCATTAAACCGTTTTTGACCGGAATCTTGAAGCCGCTTGCCGTCGTCTTCGCTTTCGCGATTTTCGTCGAGCCTTTATACAGCGTGACATCAAGCCCTTCCGTTGCTTTTCCTGTTAAGACCGTCGAACCGTAGACGGCTGATTTCTTGTCGATGGCCGGTGTCGCAACGACGCCTGTCCCGACTGTCACTGTCGTTTCTTTTTTCATGAAACCGAGTTCCGAGACGACCGTCAACTTGTCACGCAGTTTGACCGGACGAACCGTCACGGCATACTTGCCGGTTTCGTCGGCTGTCGCCGTACCGAGTACCGCCGTACCGCGTTTGACTGTGACTTTTGCTCCGGCGACGGCTGTTCCCGTGACGAGTTTCGCTCCCGGTTTGACAGCGCTGACGCTGACGTTAAAGTCTTTCATCGGGACGTCGAGTTTAAACTTCAGGAACGTACCGGTCTCACCGGCGCGTTTAACGCCCGTGTTCGTGATGCCTTCGTAACGTTTCGTGTAGTCCGCTGCGGCTTCGGCTGAATCAAAATCAACCGTGATCGGTTTGCTGGCGACGAGTGACCAGTTGTTGTCCGCTTGATAATCAACCGGTTGTTTTGCTTTGATGAAGTCCGAGATGACGTTGCGTGTTTCGTAAGCTGATTTGTAGACGATCTTCTTTCCTTGACCAAGGCCCGGGAAAGTCGCACTGCCGGCACGATAGTTGTTTGTTGCGACGAGGAACTCCTGATCGTCCTTGATTTCCTTGCCTTGGTACTTGATGTTTTGAACGCGGCTTGCGTCTTCCTTGACGACCACCCCGTTATAGTCAAACTTCGCCGGTTTCGTGATGTCGATATCGTATGTCAAACCGTCCAAAATATCGAAGTTGTAGCTGCGGAACTCTTTGTTCAGCAAATCCGTCTTCGCATCCGTCACTTCATTGAATTGACCGGCTGACATCTCGAGCCAGTTTTTCACGTCGGCTCCTGTCACTTTGACGACTTCGAGTGTGTTCGGATAAACGTACAGATCAGCGACGTTTTTCAACGCGATCGGTCCTTTTTTGATCAACGTGTAGTCTGACGCGTTCACTTGATTGCGGCCGCCGGTTTTAAACGGTGCACCGGCAGACAAGAGCGGTAAGTCTTTATATTGGGCGAGATCGGCATTTTCTTTCAGTTGTTTCTCGACGTACCATTTTTGCGCGTTCGTGACGAACTGGACGGAATCGTCATCTTGAACGAGCGCAAAGAAGCTTTGGATATCATCATTGATTGTTCCGACTTGTTGGCGGATGTAAGCGAGTGTGCCTTCATGTGCTTTTTCGATCAATTTGACGGCACCGGCATCAGCCGCCGTATCTTTTGTGACGTCTGCCAGTTTTGAGCCGGCTGTATCGACGACCCATTTCTCGCCGTCCTGCTTCAATTGCAAGTCAATCACGCCGACGTTTTTCCCTTGTGTGTTGGCCATGACAACCGGTTTGCCGTTGATGAGACCGTTTGCTGCGTCGACGTTCGGTAAGTTATTGAACGCTGATGTCTTGTCCGGGAATTTTCCGTGCTGGTGACCGGTCATCAAGACATCGATGTCCGCGATTTTTGTCAACGCGTACCCGACATTTTCATCGCCGTCTTTTTGATCCGCTGTATCACCGATTCCTGTGTGCGCGAGTGCGACGACGACGTCTGCACCGGCATCTTTTAATTTCTTCGCCGTTGCTTTAGCGACCGGTACGATATCTTCCGCTGTCACTTTTCCTGTCAGGTTTCCGGCATCCCACGCCATGATTTGTGGAGTGACGACACCAAAGACACCGACTTTGACCGTTTTCATCTGACCGTTTTGGTCTTTGACTTGGCGTTCGATGATTTGATAATCTTTCCCGTCCGTGTTGAATTCGGAAACGATCGGTTTTTTCGTAACGGCATCGAGCACATTCGAGTTCACGAACTTGATTTCACCGCTTGATGCTTTCATCGCTGACTTCAGGAAGTCGAGTCCGAAGTTAAACTCGTGGTTGCCGAGTGTCACGGCGTCATAACCGATGTATTCCATCAGTTCGTACATCGGGTGTTTCCCTTTGTTGCCTTTGTCGTACTGATTTTTGACGTAATCGCCAAACGGTGTCCCTTGTAATGTATCCCCGTTGTCGAATACGAAGCTGTTGGCTTCGCCGACGACGTTTTGTTCCTGCTTAATCACGGTTGCCGCTTTGACAAGACCGATTGTCTCATCTTGCACATCCTTGAAGTAATCGTAGTTCATTGAGTTTGTATGTAAATCAGTAGTCTCTAAAAAACGAAGTTTGACGACGCTGTTATCGGCGGCGAGTGTCTTGACTTGAATGACGGGCGCAAGCATCGGTGCGATCAACGTGCTGGCAATGACGATTTTCGTGATTTTTTTCATCTGATTTCCCCCTAAGTATAAATGACTGCTCAACTAATTTAACACGCTTTCATTGTAGCTTATAGCTTCTTTGAATAGGTCGGACATCCGTCTTATTTAACCTGCTTAACTAATTCCAAATACTGGCTTAATAATCTTCAAATGAACTTTACATGCCAAAGAAAAAGCGCCGGTCTGCCCTTTCAGGCCAACCGGCGTCCTCGACTATACAGTTGGTTTTCGTTTAATGACAAATCCGATCAATCCGGCAATCAATGCCATCCCCGCAGCATAGAGCGGTGTCAGTCCGGTCGGTTGCTGTGAAAATTGCAGTAACGCTTCATTGCGCCAGGCAACGGTAAAGTCTGCCGTCGTCGCTTGTGCGACAAGGAAACTTATGACTCCGACGAGAACCGCAAAAACAATCGGATCAAGGACGCTCTTGAAGGACCGGATACCGGCGAGCAGATACAGAATAAACGGAATCAGAATCAAGATCCAGTACGCACTTTCCGAGTTGACCGGCTCCGGCGTGACTCCGGCCGATTCGGCATCAAGCGCTTGAATCGTCTGCCGGGCGATACCGTAATCAATCGGTTCAAGATTTAACCGGGTATCGGATAAATCAGGACGTTCCCCGCCGAGAATCGTCAACAGTTGTTCTGTCACCCGATCGGTGTCGACTTCTGCCAAAACATCTTCAATCGATTGATTTAATTGACCGGTTGAAGTTTCCCCGTTCAGCATCGTCACCGGTATATCGACGTCCGCACCGAGTACATTCGCCTTATAGGTGATCTGTCCACCATGCAACAAATCATACATCCCGCCGCTGCCGGCATCAAGACTGGCGACGGTCAATGCTGTCCGAAGAGCCGAATCCCCGTCATACTGCGTTTCATCGGTCACGACGAGATACAGCTGGAGACAGCTCGCAAACATTAAGACGAGCAGGCTTCCCCGTGCGGCTGCCGACAACCCGGACAACCCTTGCGGATACAGGGCCAGATAACTTAACGCAATCACGATGCCGAGCGCAAGCAACCCTTGGCTCAACACACCGTCCTGGAAGGATAAAAAGGGAATCGAATCACTGCGCTGAACGAGCATGAACCAACCGATCCACGCCGTTATCAAAAAACTGACGGACCGGACTGTCCAGCCGAGCCGGTTGGCTTTGATCCGCATCATTAAAAAGAGAATAAAAACAAAAACGATCCCAAATACCGACAGCAACAGGGAACCATACGTCACGTCAAACGTCAGCGGTGATAGAACCTGGTTCACATCGATTCCGAAGATCGACAGGACATCACCGGCCGAACTTGCACCAATTACTTGGTTGATGATCGCTTCCCGGACAGCAGCCGGCATCGTCACGTCGAGTCCGCCGATAAACAGAAGCATCAGTGTGACCGTCACGTCACTGCTTCCCCAGGTAACGTCCGCGTCCTGCATTTGCGCGACGAGTGACTGATAATCACTGGAAGACTCGATTTGTCCGGTTACGACTGTCATCAGGCCATATAACACGGCAAAGAAAATGAGACCAAACCCGATTCCGAACACAAAATCCATAATCGAGAAACGCCTGTTGCGCCGCTCTTGTCGTTGCTCCATCGTCAATCCCTCCTTTTCCTTTGTTTGATTATTCCTGTTCTATGCCGTTCAGAAACGCCAACCGCCTAATTTCAATGACTTCTGGTCGTTTCTGTACGATATACTCTAATTATAACCAAATCTGTATGGAAGAGGGATTTTGCTTTCATGAGGAGGAACGACGTGTCACGAAGAGAAGAGCATTCAATACTTAGATGTTCACGCCGGATACTGGTGGAGGCTTCGAGTAGCTCGTACTTTCTTTCAACAAAGGGATCGATTATCTGATTGTTGCGCAAGGGGCGATGTATTGGGACTGGTTTCGTTAATACGGTTTAACGAATCAATCTGTTTTGGTAATACGCGGTTTAAAGAGGAGAAATAACAGAATTCCCGCAAACTTTCGCAACAACTGATAAAATTCATGTGTTTCTACCGCTGCTCCATGCAACAACACTTCGTATTTTGCCCATCGGTCTTCGTACACCAGCCCGGAATCCCGATAGCCGTTCCGCACATAGAATTTTTTCCGTGTCACCCGTTGTTGATAATTGTCAGCACTCTCATCCAGATTCTCAATGTTTAATAGTATCCGATTTCCCGGCCGGTGTTCTTCAATCTTCTTTAAGAGTTGACTGCCGTAGCCGCTGGATCTTGCCTGACCGTCAACAGCCACATATAACACATACGTTAAATCTTGATGCGTGATCAGATAGGTAAAACCAACAAAAATATTTTGATCATACAGCGCCCAAAAATCCACAGAGCGCTTGTTGGCTTTTCTTAACAACATGTTCATTGGCATCCGTTCATGATCCGGGAATGCTTCCAGGTATAATTGAGTTACCCGGTCGATATCCCGATGGCCTTTCTTCAAGTGTTCTATTTCCAAAAACATGTTCACTACTCCTTTTTAAAAAATAAACTCGATCCGGTCGAAGGACCAAAGTCTTCTCCGACCACATCAAGTTTTTTTAAAGTTATTGTTTTGCAAGAGGTGCATCCTATGTCGCATTCATCGCAGAGACAAACGCCGGTAAAAAAGAATCGTCAACAGCACGATGATTCCAAGCAGTACATACATGACGGTATATCCAATAACCGGCAACATCAAGCCGAGTAAAACCGGACCGAGTCCATTTCCGATATCAAAAAAGATAAGAAACGTCGCTGTTGCACGGGCTTTTCCTTCGCGCGGGACCGCTTTCACAGCCATCGTCTGGCTGATCGAAGAGAGATTCCCGAATCCGAGTCCAATCAACAGGCTGGCGAATAAAAAGACAACGGCATCCGTCGCATTACTCAGTAAAAACAGTCCGACGGCAAACAGGAGAAAGGCCGGATACATGACGACATCGGGTCCGCGCTGATCCATCAAACGTCCCGTAACAGGACGTGAAACCAAAACCGTCAACGTGTAGACGATAAAGAAATAACTGGCAGCCGTGATTAGATTACGCTCGATGGCAAATAAACTGATATACGAGAGGATACTGGAAAAACAAAAAGTCATCACTAAAATAATCAAGCTGATGGGTAATGCTTTTCGTTCAAACACATGCATCCACTTCAAATCCGAAGACGGCGTATTCGTTTTCTTCGATGGAACCGAAAGGAACCATCCACACACCAAACTCAGGACCGCCAACAGCAAACAGAATAAAAAGATTGTCGTAAATCCGATGCGGGGCATCAAAAACAGTCCAACGAACGGACCGATTCCGGTGGCCAATGCTGTACTTACTGCAAAGTATCCGATGCCCTCTCCGCTTCTTTCTTCCGGAATTGTCAAGACGACGATTGTTCCGATGATAGTTGTTGCAATACCCATTGCAAAACCGTTTAACAAACGGGTAAAGGCAAAAAAGGTAAATCCAAAATCCAAAATGTAGAGAGCCATCGTCAAGGCAAAGAACAGTAATCCAAAGCGTAATAAGGACTGACCGTTCAATTTCGACAAAAGCATCCCTGTCACCAGACGACCCACCAACGCACCGATGATAAAAATACCTGCGACTAACCCCGCCTGACCAGTCGTCGTACCCAATTCATTGAGGGCATACAGTGTGATGATGGAGTTTAGCAACAAATACATAAAAATCAAGAAAAAGTTGATACTTGATAACATCACAAATTCTTTGGTCCATAAAGACCGTTTATCTATCTGCTTCAAGATGAGCGCCTCCAAAAATCACAGCAACTCCAGTTAAATTTAAAACACAAACCGCTCGCCATCTTCCGGCACAATCAGTTGAGAAGAAAAGTGATGTTCAACGGCAAACGTTCTTAAATCTGTCCGAGACAATGTCCAATGATTCACAGCTTCCATATGGGCGGAAAGAATCCGTGCGGTTGGTGCGGCCTCGTGGACAGCTAAGACGTCTTCCGCTCCCATCACCAGTGACCCGCCTTCAACAAACTGGTTATCGCCTGCGTTGACGACGATGACTTCCGGTTGATGCTGCTCGATCACTTTCCCCACTTCTTCATACCAGACCGTATCACCAGCGATATAGACGGTTTTTTCATCTTCATGTTTAAAGACGACTCCGCATACCGAACCGGCGATTTCCAAAATGGGTCCTCTGCCGTGCTCGCCTTTTGTTTTAATCAACTGAATGCCTTCAAAAACTGTATCTTCTTGTAACACTTCGACGTTTTGGAATCCGCTGTTTCTAATTTCTTGCGCATCCTGTTCATTCTGAGTGAACAAAGGAATGTCTTTTGCTAGTACTTCTTTCGCCACGTCGTCCCAATGATCGAGGTGCAAATGTGTGACAATGACAGCATCTGCCTCAATAATAGAGTCGAGTGAAACCGGCAAGTCGCTTAACGGATTTTTTTGATCTTGTCGTGCCGAATTTGGAAATGCCGGATAGGCTCCCTTATTTGCTAAAAACGGATCAATCAAAAATGTTTTACCGGCATAGTCCAGTTTTAACGTTGCATTACGGATATGTTGGATGTTCATGTATACCACTCCTTTTCGTTGTTAGGAGCTTAGTATATAATTTGAACGTCATCCCGATACAGAGCTTACTGAAGGTGTTTTTACCGTTTTACTTTATTTATGAAGGGATTTGAAATCGTGTTGGATCAAACGGACTTACAAATTATCAACGAGCTGTCACAAAACAGCCGGATCACGATGAAAGAATTGGGTCAAAAAATTCACTTAAGTGGACCAGCAACATCGGCTCGGGTCTTGAAACTTGAGGAACAAGGCATCATCGAAGGGTATACGATTCTTCTCAATCCCGTAAAGATGGGTTATACGATTCATGCGATGATCAGTATCTATACGAAAGATACCCATCACCAGCCGTATCTCTCGTTTCTCAAAAAACATCCGTTATACGTTCTGAATAATTATAAAGTCAGCGGGGACAGTTGTTATCTGCTCGAATGCCGCTTTCCATCCAACAAAGAGCTGGATTCGTTTTTAACGGAATTAAATGAGCATGTGAACTATCAATTATCAATTGTAATCAACAAATGACTGAACTCGACTTCACGATTCAGAACACACGAAAGCCTTGCCTCCGTTAACCGGAAGCAAGGCTCTTTTGAATTGCCATGATTTTTTCTCTCTATTAGATCCCTTCGTAAGCAAATTCCATGATTTGACGGAGTTCTGTCACGAGCGGCATTTTCGGATTCGCAGTCGTACATTGATCCTCAAACGCATCGACAGCCATCTTGTCGAGTTTTGCTTCAAAGTCAGCTTTTTTAATGCCTTGGGCTTTAAACGACATTTTGATGTTGAGGCGTTGTCCGAGCTCACTGACGGCTTGGATAAACGATTCGACCCCTTGTTCCGTCGTTGCAGCCGGCAGACCGAGGTAACGGGCGATTTCCGCATACCGTTCATCCGCGATAAACGATTCGTATTTCGGGAAAGCGGCCAGTTTTGTTGGTCGTGTCGCATTGTAACGGATGACGTGCGGCATCAGAATCGCATTCGTCCGACCGTGTGGTGTGTGGAACTCCCCACCGATTTTATGCGCGATTGAGTGGTTGATGCCGAGGAAGGCATTCGCAAACGCCATTCCGGCCATCGTTGACGCATTGTGGACTTTTTCGCGTGCTTCGGCGTCCGAACCGTTATCGTAAGCGCGTGGCAAGTAGTCAAAGATCATTTTGATCGCTTTTAACGCCAGTCCATCCGTGTAGTCGTTCGCAAGGACAGAGACGAACGCTTCCGTGGCGTGTGTCAGGACATCCATTCCCGTATCCGCCGTGATCGAGGCCGGCACCGTCATGACGAACTCCGGATCAACGATTGCAACGTCTGGTGTTAACGCATAGTCAGCAATCGGGTACTTGACGTTTTTCTCTTTATCGGTGATGACGGTAAACGGTGTGACTTCTGATCCCGTACCGGATGTTGTCGGAATGGCGACGAACTTCGCTTTGTTGCCGAGTTCCGGGAATTTATAAGCCCGTTTGCGGATATCCATGAACTTTTGACGGAGGTTCGAGAACGTTTCGTTTGGCTGTTCGTAGAACAACCACATCCCTTTCGCAGCATCCATCGCCGATCCGCCACCGAGGGCGATGATCAAGTCCGGTTTAAAATCACGCATCGCCTGAGCACCGACTTGAACGGTCGTCACGGATGGATCCGGTTCGACTTGGTCAAAGATCCGGTAGCTGACGCCGGCAGGCAAGTTACGGATGACTTTGTCGGCATAGCCGAACTCGACCATCGATTGATCGGTGACGATCAACGCCCGTGAGACATTTTGAATCGATTTCAAGTATTGAACCGAGTTTTTTTCAAAGAAAATCTTTTCCGGTACTTTGAACCACTGCATGTTCACGCGTCGTCTCGCCACCTTTTTGACATTGAGTAGATGTTTCGCCGTTACGTTTTCTGAGACCGAGTTTTTTCCGTATGATCCGCAACCGAGTGTCAGCGATGGTGTCAATTCATTGTAGAGATCGCCGATTCCACCGTGTGCCGATGGACTGTTGACGAGAATCCGGCAGGCTTTCATCCGGAGACCAAAGGCTGTCATCAACTCATCATCCGTTGTATGAATGACGGCTGTGTGACCAAGTCCGCCGATTTCAAGCATCCGTTCCGCGACGTGGAACGCATCGTTCGTTGAGGAAACGCTGTATGCACCGAGGACCGGGCTTAATTTTTCGTGGGACAACGGTTCTTCCGCTCCGACTTTTTCGAGTTCCGCGACAAGCATGACCGTGTTGCTTGGAACGTCGATGCCGGCTTTTGCGGCGATCCAGGTCGCTGGTTTCCCGACGATGTCCGCATTGACGGCACATGTATCGGTTTTGATGACGAGTGACTCGAGACGTTTTTTCTCGTCCGGTGTACAGAAGTAGCAACCGAGTGCTTCCATTTCGGCCCGCACTTCGGCATAGATCTCTTGATCGACGATGACCGCTTGCTCGGACGCACAAATCATTCCGTTATCAAATGTTTTTGAGAGAACCAAATCACTGACGGCACGTTTGATTTTGGCTGTTTTTTCGATGTAACACGGTACGTTACCCGGTCCGACACCAAGCGCTGGTTTTCCGGTCGAGTAAGCGGATTTGACCATGCCGGCTCCGCCTGTCGCAAGGACCATCGCAATATCGGTGTGATTCATCAAGACTTTTGTTGCTTCGAGGGACGGTTGTTCGACCCACTGGATACAATCTTTTGGTGCACCCGCTTTGACGGCCGCATCGCGTAATGTTTTCGCCGCTTCAAGGGAACAGTTTTGCGCTGACGGATGGAAGGCGAACACGATCGGATTACGCGTTTTGATCGCAATCAACGCTTTGAACATCGTCGTGGACGTCGGATTCGTCACCGGTGTGACACCACAGACGACACCGACCGGTTCCGCGATGTAGGTGATACCGTTTTGGACGTCCTCTTCTAAAATTCCGACCGTTTTTTCATTCCGGAGACTATTGTAGATGTATTCTGTTGCGAACATGTTTTTGATCATTTTATCTTCAAAGACACCACGACCTGTTTCTTCAACTGCGAGACGTGCCAGTTCGACGTGACGTTCCAGACCGGCGAGTGCCATGTCCCGGACGATCGTATCGATTTTCGTTTGATCAAATGTCAGTAATTCTTGAAGTGCCGTTTGACCTTTCGCGACGATTTGATTGATTGCTTGTTCGACAGGTGAGACATCTGATTTGATTTTTTCTTTGACAGCCATGTTAGGTTTCCTCCCTATTTTGGAACGAATCTGAGTCTGCATTTCCCTACTGCATGTTAGGAATGCCAAGCTAATTTCGAATAGTTTGTGCTTTCCTTCACAAATCAATCATAACGCCTTTTCCATCATTTGTGCATGACCATCCTGTGAACTATTTCACATGAATGAGAACGTTTTCAATGAATCAATCTGTTCTGAGGCAAGGAGTCCCTTTTTCGTCCCGTTCCTGTGACAACTGTCACAGCAAATCATGAATCTGCTTGTCTGACCAATCGTTCATCGTGTACGCTAGGAATAGTTCCATCATTCATTTGTCTTAAAGGAGGAAGTTTCATGTCAGTCGTTAATCAAATGCTTGCGTTTAATCAACAGTTCGTCGAAGAGAAACAATACGAACCATTCATCTCGGATAAATTCCCGGATAAGAAGGTTGTGATTCTGACCTGTATGGATGCGCGTTTGACGGAGCTCCTTCCCCACGCACTTGGTCTGAAAAACGGTGATGCGAAAATCATCAAAAATGCCGGGGCTGTCCTGTCCCATCCATTCGGATCCGTCATGCGGTCGATTCTCGTCGCGCTCTACGCACTTGGAGCGGAAGAAGTCATTGTCATCGGACATCATGACTGCGGCATGAGCACGATCGATCCGGCGAAGATGATTTCTGAAATGCAGGACCGCGGCATCAATGAACAGGTCTTGCACACGCTCGATGCTTCCGGTGTCGACTTGAAACAATGGTTACGCGGCTTCACATCGGTCGAAGAAAATGTCAGCCACTCGGTCGGACTGATTAAAAACCATCCGTTGCTGCCACCGGGCACGGAAGTCCACGGACTTGTCATCGATCCGGGGACAGGTAAACTCGACCAGGTCGATTGCTGAATCACGTTTTAATGAAGAAGAAAGGTATGACCGGTCTCCACTTGACGTCGGTCATACCTTTTTGTGTTTTTTTCTTGACAGTCAAAAGAACGGTCTGTATGATACTTTAGTATAGTACAGTGATACCAAAAGAAAGTGTGGTTTTAGTTATGTTTAATGCAGTCATTATTGCCGTTGTTCTATTATTTGTTTTAGCCATCTTCCGGGTTCATATCGTGCTCGCGATGGTTCTCAGTGCCATCGCCGGCGGACTGATCGGTGGTCTTGGCATCAACAAGACAATCGCGACGTTTGCGGACGGACTAGGCGCCGGGGCCGAAATCGCCCTCAGTTACGCTTTACTTGGTGCATTTGCTGTCGCTTTGTCAAAAACCGGTCTTCCGGATGCGTTGGCACATGCCTTGATTAAACGTTCAAAAGGATCGGCTGACGCAGCGTCGGTCAAGAAGTTAAAAGGCTTCATCACAGTTGCGATCCTGTTGCTCGCAATCAGCTCCCAAAACGTCTTGCCGATTCACATCGCCTTCATCCCGATCATCATTCCACCGTTACTCGGTCTGTTTAATGAAATGAAGATCGACCGCCGGATGATCGCGATCGTCATGACATTTGGTCTCGTGACACCGTACATGTTCCTGCCGGTCGGTTTCGGTGACATTTACCTGAACCAGATCCTTCTGCCGAACATTGCGAAAAACGGAATGGATACAGCCGGTGCTTCCGTCATTCAGGCAATGGCGATTCCGGCACTCGGAATGCTCGTTGGTCTGTTGATTGGTCTGTACGTCTACCGGAAACCCCGCGAATATGAAATGCGGAACATCGCTCCGGACGACTATGAGATTCCGGTCATCACGAAAACGAAGCTGTTCTTGAGTGCTCTCGTCGTCCTGGCGACACTGGCCGTCCAGTTGACGACGGAATCAATGATCATCGCGGCGACGACAGGACTTGTTTTATTCCTCGTCCTCCGTCTCGTCCGCTTCAGTGAAGCAGACGATGTCATCACCCGCGGAATGCGGATGATGTCGTTCATCGGATTCGTCATGATTTCAGCAAACGGATTTTCGAACGTCCTCCGGGAAAGCGGCGACATCGAACCTCTTGTCGAAAATTCAAAAGCTTTGATGGGCGATTCGCAACTCGTTGCCGCTTTCGTCATGCTCTTGATCGGACTGCTCGTCACGATGGGAATCGGCTCAAGTTTCTCGACGGTTCCCGTCATCGCTGCAATTTTCGTCCCGCTCTGTGTCCAGTACGGATTCAGCCTGGAGGCGACGATTGCCATCATCGGAACAGCCGGTGCCCTTGGCGACGCGGGAAGCCCGGCGTCTGACTCGACGCTCGGTCCAACCAGTGGTCTGAACGCTGACGGACAGCATGATCACATGCGGGAAACCGTTATCCCGACATTCCTGCACTACAATCTGCCGTTGATTATTTTCGGAACGATTGCAGCCATGGTGTTATAAGAAGTATGCATTCAGGAACCAATGCCCTTACCGGTGTTGGTTCTTTTTCTGAAGCATTTTACTTCATTAAATGGGCAATACCTTCCACTTAAAGATGCTCACTACATATTTGTTTCATCAGATTAAAGATTTTTTCTTTCATTTTCCGACTTTCTTCTCTAATATAAAGGAATGAAGTGAATCTGAAGGAGTGTTACATGTGTTATCTCAAGTTGTAAATAACGTTTTATTATATCTTGCTGACTTAGGCTATTTCGGAATCGCCCTTGGATTGATGATTGAAATCATTCCGAGCGAAATCGTCTTGTCTTACGGCGGATTCATGATTTCCCAAGGGACGATCGGTTGGCCGCTCGCTGTCGTTGCTGCCGTCATCGGGGGTTTGTTTTCGCAATTATTTTTATACTGGTTTGCCCGTTACGGCGGTCGACCATTGATTTTGAAATACGGAAAGTACCTGCTGATCACGGAGCACCATCTCGATCTCGCAGAACGCTGGTTCCTGAAGTACGGACAAGGCGTCATCTTCGGAGCCCGCTTCATTCCGGTCGTCCGTCATGCAATCTCGATTCCGGCCGGTCTGGCAAAAATGGACCAGACAAAATTTTCACTTTATACGATTCTCGCCATCATTCCCTGGTCGATTCTATTCCTCTACCTCGGTGAAACACTCGGTACGAACTGGCGCTCCATCAAAGAAGTGGCTGCACCTTATACGAATGGTGTCCTGATTGCCGCTGTCGTTATGATTCTGGTCTATGTCTTCCTGAAAAAACGTCAACGTACAACCTGATTCAAGTTTTGCAGTCTGTCCCCGCGGCAGACTGTTTTTAAAAAGGAGCGACTTATCTTGGATACTTCCAACACATTAAAAATTCACCTTGACCGCGTGACGGCGTCTCAAGTTACCGGAAAACACGTGGCAACGGGACTGACGATTTCAGGACAAATCATGATGATCGAAGACATCTATGACACGAAACGTCGTAGAAACGTTCTGCACGTCCATCGCCTGCACGATCAATGGCGGACAACAACGATTGTCGCTCAGGCTGAAATAGATTTCAGTTATGTCGACTCATTTTCCGATGGTCGGATTCTACTCGTCGCTTCCCGCTGTGACGATGATGTCGACGGCTCCTGGTTGCCGAACGCCTTCATTTACGACCAGGCCGGTCATCTGCTCGACAGCTATTGTCTTGATGACGGGATTCAAAACGTCCACGTTGATGAAAAAAATCAGATTTGGGTCAGTTACTTTGATGAAGGCGTTTTTGCCGACAGTGCAACTACTTCGATCGGTTCATTTGGGTTGGCTGTTTTTGATGAGTTTGGACAAGTCATCTTTAAGAACAAGGATTATCCGATTGACGATTGTTACGCACTGAACGTCTGCGGTTCCGACGATGCGTGGTTCTTCTATCATCCGGATTACCGCGTCGTCCATCTGCAAGGGGAACGCAGTACGAGCTATCAAGTTCCGACACGTCATTTCTCCGACTTCGTCGTTCAGGGAGAATATTTAATTTCGACCGACAATGAGCATACGTACCTGTTACAACAGGAAGGCGACACGTATATCGAGAAGGCTCGGATTCTGTTTGAGTCGGAAAAAGGAACACCGTTGCAGGGAACGATCAAGATGCGCCAAAATCGAATCGTTCTTTCTACAGACACCCGTCTTTATGCCGGTACGTTTACAGATTTCGTCCCAGAATAAATCATCGTCGAATCCCTTCGTTGGAAGTGGTTCGGCTTTTTCATTTTCTTTCATTTTTCAAAATAAAACTAAAAATGTTTTCAGAAAAAGCTTTCTATTCTCTTTTTTAAAATAGTATACTCATGGTTATAGTGTTTCGAACTGGTCTTACAAGTTCGACAATCATCAATTTTTTGGTACATGGGGGTACTTATGGAATCGAATTTAAAACGCGAACTGACATCACGACAAGTACAAATGATTGCTCTTGGGGGGACAATCGGCGTTGGTCTATTTTTAGGATCGTCGAGTACGATTGCCTGGACCGGTCCATCGGTCATTTTGGCCTACATGTTTGCAGGTGCCTTTATCTTTTTAATCATGCGGGCATTAGGTGAGATGGTCTACACCCATCCACATACGGGATCATATGCGAAGTTTGCCAATGATTACATTCATCCGGCTGCCGGCTTCATGACAGCAAGCAGCAACATCTTCAACTGGGTCATCGTCGGGATGAGTGAAGTCATTGCCGTCGGCGCCTATATGCGCTTCTGGTGGCCGGATTTACCGACCTGGATTCCCGGTGTCGTCGTCATCGTCATCCTGACGCTTGCGAACCTCGCCTCGGTTAAAATGTTTGGTGAACTCGAATTTTGGTTCGCCTCCGTCAAAGTCATTACGATCATCCTGATGATCATTGCCGGTCTTGGTCTCATCCTGTTTGGTTTCGGAAACGACGGAACGCCGATCGGCTTCTCTAACCTTTGGTCGCATGGCGGCTTCTTCACGAACGGCTTCAGCGGTTTCTTCTTTGCCCTCTCGATCGTCTTCGCCTCCTACATCGGCGTCGAACTGATCGGTGTGACGGCCGGAGAAACGAAGGATCCGGAAACGAACATTACCCGTGCGATCAACGGTGTCATCTGGCGGATCCTGATTTTTTACGTCGGGGCAATCTTCATCATCGTCACCGTCTATCCGTGGGATCAGTTGGCCGATATCGGCAGTCCGTTTGTCGCGACCTTTGCCAAAGTCGGCATCACGGCTGCTGCCGCCATCATCAACGTCGTCGTCATCACGGCTGCGATGTCCGGATGTAACTCGGGTATCTTCAGTTCCAGCCGGATGATTTATACACTTGCGGAAAAAGGACAGATGCCGTCGCTGTTCCTGAAGGTCAATAAAAACGGTATTCCCTTGTATACGGTCCTTGCCGTCTCAGCCGGAATCTTCGTCGGTGTCATTCTCGACATCGTTCTGCCGCTGTTCCTCGGGAAAGATACGAACATCTTTGTCTATGTCTACAGTGCCTCGGTCTTACCGGGAATGATACCGTGGTTCGCCATCCTGATCAGTCACATCCAGTACCGGAAAATCGAAGCGGATCGGATAGCCGATCATCCGTTCAAAATGCCGGGCGCACCATACACGAACTACATTACGATTGTCATGCTGTTGATTGTTCTCGTCGGGATGTTATTTAACGATGAGACACGTGTCTCGATTTTGATCGGAATCGTGTTCCTGATTGTATCCGGTATCTACTACGTCGTACGCACACCTAAATCTTCTTAAAAAAAACGCTGTCTCCGGCTGAAAAATCCGGAGACAGCGTTTTGTCATTTCTTCAAGGCTCCGCGCGCGTTGAGTGCGGCAAATACAACCATCGCAATACTCAAAACGGCAGCTACGATGACACCCTGCGTATAAACACTCCAATCAATCGTCTCGCGTAACAGGACGGCCCGCATCCCTTCCATGATATACGTCGTCGGATTGAGTGTCGCGGCAATTTTTAGCCACTCCGCCTCAATCAACTCTTTCGGGACGAACGTCGTCGATAAGAAAATCAACGGGAAAAACAGCAATGTCCCGGCTTGTGCCGCCTGGGCGTTCCGCGTCTTCAAGGCGACACCGACGGAATAGCCAGCGAACGCGAGACCGAAGCCGAGCGCGAGGACAATCGTCAGGAAAAAGCCGCTAATGCCCGCCGGAATCGACAGACCGAGTAAAAAGCCCATTCCGAAAATCAATAACGTCTGAACGAATAATTGCAACATCCCGGCGAGCATCGGTCCGAGAACGATTGACGTCCGTGAGACCGGCGTCAACAGCAAGCGGGCAAAATAACCGCTCTCAATATCTTTGACGAGTGCCTGCCCCGCTCCCCCGGCTCCGCCGACGGCACCGGACACGATTGAGACGGGCAGGATGAAGTTCAAGTAGTCGACGCCGCCGAACTGGGGCAGACTCGAGATGCCGGACAAACCGCTCGTATAAACAAGCAGGAAAAAGACACTGATGATTAAGTTCGGGATGAACGAAAACGGATTCCGTAAGGTCACGAGCAGACTGCGTTTCGTTAAAATCAAGGTTTCCCGCCACATATCAGCTCTCCTCCTTATAGGCCTGACCCGTTAATTGAATGAAGACATCATCGAGCGACGGCTGTTTAACGACAAGCGAACGGGCTGTCACGTGCTGTTCATCGAGATAGCGGACGACCTGCTTCAGCGTCTCTGTCCCGTTGGACGGCAAAATGATCAGACCCTTCTCGATCCGACCATCAAACGCCTGCCGGAAAGCCTCGCTCGACTGTTCCCCTTCAAGGACGACCTCGATCCGTTCTGTTCCGTTCAGCGCTTTCAGCTCTGCCGCTGTCCCCTCGGCAATCAGCTTCCCGTCATTGATGATGGCGATCCGGTCTGCCAGCTGATCGGCTTCTTCCAAGTACTGTGTCGTCAAAAAAATCGTCGTTCCGTATTCTTCATTCAGACGCCGAACTTCCGTCCAGATTTGCTGACGGCTTGCCGGATCCAGTCCGGTCGTCGGTTCGTCGAGAAACAAAACGGTCGGCTGATGGACAAGTGTCAATGCGAGATCCAGCCGGCGTTTCATCCCGCCGGAATACGTGCCGGCGCGGCGTTTCCCGTCTGCCGATAATCCAACGAGTTCAAGCAGTTCAACGGCCCGTTCGACGGCTTTGTCCTTTGAAAATCCAAATAGTTTCCCTTGCAGCACCAGTAACTCTTCACCTGTCAAATCATTATCGATACCGGTTTCCTGCAGGGCGACACCGATTTGCAACCGGACATCCTTTTGATTTCGTTGAATGTCGTACTGGTTGATCGTTGCACTGCCGGACGAGACGGCAATCAACGTCGTCAGCATTTGGACCGTCGTCGATTTACCAGCGCCATTCGGACCGAGAAAGGCAAAAATCTCGCCTTTGTCGACATGAAAGGAAATCTGATCAACGACTTTTTTCCCGTTATATTCCTTCGTCAACCGGTCTACTTCAATCATGCTCATCCGTCCTTTCGTTAGTCAGACAATCGTTCAGTCACTTCCTTATCTTTACCCACTTTTTAGCTGATTGCACAAAAAGGGACAAACCCAAAATTGGATTTGCCCATCGGTTGCTCTATTTAGATGACATCCTGTCCAACTGAAGTCACACACCACTTTTCTTTTAAGGCTCGAATCCGTTCCTGTCCTTCATAGGAATTCATCCATAGATTCATCACGTCCAAAACTTCCGTCTGCCGGTCCTGGATCAGATAACTTTTTTCAGCAGGAATCCACTTTTCACGAATCTTCGGAGCCCCGAGCCGCTGATCGAGCGACGCATAGTAAATCGCTTCGACCGTGTCGGTGATCATGACATCAACTTCTCCGGCCGCAACTGCTGCCGGGATGGTCAGGTTATCGGCATACATGACGATACGGGCCTGATCAAACGTCTGCCGGACGAACTGTTCATTTGTTCCTCCCGGATTTAAGCCGATTGTCACATCAGGCTGGTTGATGGCTTCAATCGATGTTAACAGATCGAGGTCCGTCGCCCGGACAAGCGGCGTCTTTTGAAACGACAGGTAGCTTTTCGTAAAGTCGCCGACGATTTCGCGTTCGATGTTTTTCGTGACGCCGCCGACGACCATATGAAATTTCCCGGCACGTAGATCACGGGTCAGTGTTCCCCATGTCGTCGGGACGAATTCGACTTCGAGTCCGGCGACTTCCGCAAACGAGCAGATGACATCAATGTCGAACCCTTCATATTGGTTGGTCTGACGGTTCAGGTACGTAAACGGTTTATAATCTCCGGTCGTTCCGACGACAATCTTTTTTGTTGTGAAGACATTTTGTTTACCGACGCTGAATGAACCCGTCGCATTCTTTAATCGTGTCGCTATCATGAGACCGGAAAGCAACAGACTTCCTCCAAGTGCCAATTCTCGTTTATTCACTCTGTCCGCTTCCTCTCTCTGTCTGACGCTGTGTTTTTGTATAATACTCAAAACAGTATCATATTGTTCTAACGGTTCCAACAATTTTTTGATTATTTCGTCAAAAAGCGGCGATGTTCTCTTGCCAAGCCCTCTTGATTGCAGGATACACGTACTTTCTTCCATACTGACAAAGAACGAATCAACGAATGGGAGGAATGGAAGATGAGTAACGTATTCATTATTGGAGCAAACGGAAAAGTCGGTCGTCAGGTAGCGAAACAATTAAGCGGATCGAGTCACGACGTCCGCGTCGGATTACGTTCAAAGGAACAGTATGCCGATTTTGAATCTCTCGGGGCAACACCGGTCGCTCTCGATTTAGAGCACGATGTCGCATCGATTCAAGATGCAATCCAAGGCAGTGACATCGTCATCTTTACAGCCGGATCCGGCGGTCACACCGGCGCGGATAAAACCATTTTGATTGATCTTGACGGAGCGGCAAAAGCAGTTGCGGCAGCAGAAGGAATTCAAGCGAGCCAGTTCATCATGGTCAGCGCCTTAAATGCCGACTCGCCGGAAACGTGGTCCGACAGCATGAAACCGTATTACGTCGCGAAACATTACGCTGATCGTCTGTTGCGTGAAAGTTCACTTGCCTATACGATTCTGCGTCCGGGCGGCTTGACGGATGAGGCAGGTACAGGTGCGGTCACAACAGATCCGACTTCAACGGACGAAACAACGATTGCCCGGGAAGATGTCGCCCGCGTCGTCGTCGCCTCGATCGGCCAACAGTCGGCGTACCACCAAACGATTCCATTGCTAACGGGTGACACAGCGATTGCTGAATTGTTTGCTTAACTAAAAAACGAGCTGATCCGATTGGATTAGCTCGTTTTTTTGTTTCAGGAAGCCTGTTTGACCTCGACAACATGTGCCTGTTCCCGGCGGAGCGCTGTCAAAATCAGTGTAACAGCAAGCGTCACGAGCAGAATAACCACCAGTCGTAAGAGGTAGGTCGAGATATCACCGTCAAAATACAGCAACCGGGTCAAGCCACCGACGGCATTCGGAACCGGCAGATAATGACCAATCGTTTGGTAAAACGGGGCCAGCATCGAAGACGGAACGATATTTCCCGCCGTCATGAGTTGAAACGGAATCAAAGCAACGTTCACAAGCGGTGCAATCGGACCAAAAATCGTGAAGTTCATCTGCGTGACGCTGATACACGTTGCTGTCAGCAACAGTTGGAACGCCCATACTTTCAAGAAGGATGTCTCAATCTCGGCAAAGGCAAACGCAAGCGATACCATGACGAGCGGAACAACCAGCAGGACGATTCCGTGCAACAGTTGTTTACTCCAAAAGAGTGACCATTTTGAAAAACGTTTTTGGAGAATTTGTGTCACGAGATTAAATTGAATTCCCATCGTCATGACAGCAATATAAATCACGAAGCCCAGTAACAACGGCAACATCGACATCGAGAAATCGGACACTTCATGCTCGATGATGATGTCCGAACGAATAGCCGGCTGACCGTTTACCCCTTGCGCGATTTCAGCTGTCGCCTGTTTTAGAATACCGTTCGCGAACTCGGCATTTGCCTGGTTGACGTGAAACGTCATCTGTTTTTGACCGGTCAAATCGGCAGCAAGCACCATCTCGACGTTTCCGGCATCGAGTTGTTTCAGACCTTCCGTTTCGGACGAAACGGCTTTGACGGTAAACGGACTATCCGCTTTGAGGTTTTGATATAGTCCTTCCGTCGTCGCATCTTTGACGACAGCGACCCGTAACTGATCCAACCGGTCCGTCGCCCCGTGGTAACCGGTCATCCAAACGACAAGGAACAAGACCGGAACAATCAAGGCAAACATTAACCCGACTTTCGTTTGTGTAATCGACCATACTTCTTTAAAACTCTTCATGTAATCCGCTCTCCTTTTATATATGCATTACTTATAATATCATGTGCAACTATCAGTTCAAAAAGAGAAACCACTTACGTCACATTTTTGTAAATGGTCTCGAGTGTCTTGATGAATTGTTTAATCTCTTTTTTCGACAGACCGGAAAATGCCTGCTGCTGGAGTTCATCGAGCGTCGGTTCGAGTAGCTGAATCGTTTGGATACCTTCTTTCGTCGTCAACAAAATGAAGGCTCTCCGGTCTCTCGGATCCGCCGAACGAATGACAAGCCCCTTCTTGACCAGCTTGTCGAGGATTTTTCCGACCGTCGTCTGATCCCGCTCAGTCGTCAACGCCAACTGTTTTTGCGAGATGCCTTCCTGCTTATGCAGCTCACTCAACACTGAAAATTGTTCCGGTGTCAAACCATGTTGTTCCATCCGTTTCGTGGCCGCCCGTTTAAAAGACAGATAGCTGCGTGACAATTGCATACCAAGTGACCAATCCGCTTCTTTCATGAAGACTCCCCACTTTCGGAATAATAGTTGCACTACTTATTAATTGAACTTATTTACTATATGCCGGAACCGGTGGATTGTCAAATTGTTCTTTTCTTCTAAAAAAACAGTTGTTGATACGAAGTATTACTTCTCAACAACTGTTTCTTCTTTTATTTACTTCATCGGAATCATTTTTACGGCTTCTTCAGTAATCAGCGTATCACCATCTTCAGCGTAAAATGTGTAATCTCCGCTACCATTAGCTCCGAGAATTGTGTTTACTTTTAAATCCCCGCTCGCACTATGTACTACGAAGTTAGATCCTGAACCGATATTTGTAGCTTTGTATCTTGAAACGGGTAGATCAATACCCACTGTATATTGTCCAGCATTTAATGTTTTAGGATCATCCATTTTTTCTCGTACTTGCATACTTAATTGTTTTAATAAATTTTCCTTAGTCTTAATTTGATTCTTAATCTTAGTATAATTGCCATCAACTTTTTCGAAGTCATCTTCTCTTGCTTGCAGTTTAGCTTCAGCATTAACGATATCAGATTTTAACGCATCGCGCTGATCAATCATATCTAATACTGATTGATAATCTTCCATTGCACTTGCTTTTCCTTCCTCTGCATCCTCTCTGACTGACTTTAGTTTTTTAATTTCGTTTTCAAGTCCAGTTATATCGACTTCTTTTCCATGCAGTTTCGCTTTTGCTTCATACGTACCAACTCCACCGCCAATGAAAAGAGCAGCTAAAATAGCAATTACAATAAATATGTTTCTTTTTATGTTCTTCATTTTTCTCTCCTAATTATCATTCTGATCGGAATTTCTTCGTAGTAAATATTTAACATTCCAAAATGATTAGATTTTGCATATTTTTATTAAGTAAACGATTTAATCGACTCGATATGTGCATCCTTCACTTCTTGCTCGACTTGGGATTGTTGCTTGAGTTGTTCATAGACCGCATCGACCTGTTCTGGTGTCAAACGATCGACAGTCGCCAGTTTCTTGATGGTCCGCCGTAAGTCATTCCGTTTGACGACATGGACGTGACTGGAGTCCACCGTAATTTTTTTGAGTTCACAACGTTCACTGAAGACGATGACCGACTGGAATACTTCTTCTCCGATCGTCCCCTCCAAAAATCGTTCCATGCTCTTCAGGTGTTGTTCATTTTGTTTAATCGGATTATAAAATTTTTGTTTGTAGCGATTTTTAAACATCTGCGTCCACTGCCGGTCCGCTTCTTTTCCAAAAATCCAGCCGCTGTAATTTTTCGATTCAAGGATGTAAATGCCACTCTCATGAATGAACGTCACATCGATTTCCGTCAATCCTTTGCCCCGCGCTTTCGGGATGTACGTATTGATGACAAACTTGCCGTAGCCCCCGACTTTTTCAAGTTGTCGTGTCGTTAAATACTCGCCCCAAATGCCTTTATCGCGAACGGCTTTTAAAAACCGTTCCTGCGTGACCTGCTTGTATGTACTTTTCTCAAACGAACGTCTTCGGAAGTAAAATAAACTTCCGAGCGTGACGACAAACCCGACAAACAGGATACTCCCTGAAAGAAGTAATATCGGAATCAACGCCGCTAACAAATCTTCCACACTTTTCATTCCTTTCTTTTTCAAACCCTTAATTTTCCACTATTTCAGAATAAACGGTATTCTTTTCAATTTCCACTAATTGTTACATCATTTTTAGTATGATACGGTAAACGAAAGGAGGCTTCTTTCATATGGACTCATTTTTATCGGTTTGGTTGCCTTTGATCCTCTTGATCATGTTCTGGCAATCCGTATCTCAACAATTGGCAAAGCAACGAGTCGCGCAACAGCAACTTCTGCGCGAACTGACCCGGATTCAGGAACACCTCGGGATGACGGATGCCGCAAGCAGTCATACCGTACTCAATGAACAAATCCGTCAGCTTCTTGCTGATTATCAGACAGTCGAAGCCGTTAAACTCGTTCGGGAAACGCTCGGTTACCCGTTGCTTGAAGCGAAACAATATGTCGATGCACTCAAAGAGAATTCGTCTGACAACCGTTAAACCAACCAAACAGGCAAGTCCTCCGTTTTTTCGGAAGACTTGCCTGTTGGTGTATTCACCTGATGTGGTTCAACCCTCCTTCTTGAATGTGATACACCTCATCACACAGTAAATCGATGTCTTGTTGCTGGTGACTCGTCAGGAAAATCGTCCGGCCTTCCTGCTTATATTGCACGAGTAATGTTCGGATTCGTTCAACACTATCGGCATCAAGGGCATTAAACGGTTCATCGAGCAGGAGTACCTGCTGGTTTTCCATGATGGCCTGAGCAATCCCGAGCTTCTGTTTCATCCCGAGCGAATATTGTTTGACCTTTTGCGTCAAGTTCGGCGCAAGTCCGACCTGTTCCATCGCCTTTCGGATTGTTGCATCATCAATTTTGTTTTGAATCCGGGCCAGCTCTTTTAAGTTTGAGAAGCCGTCGAGTTGACCGATGTAACCGGGACGTTCAATCAAAATCCCAAAGTCCTTCGGAAAACGGTTTTTTCCCGACAACCGGCGTCCGTCCACTTCGATCGTTCCTTCGTCCGGAAAGACGAATCCGCACAGCATCTTAAATAAAACGGACTTGCCGGAACCGTTGATGCCGGTTATGCCGTAAATCTTCCCCGCTTCAAATGATACGTTGACGTCATGAAACAATTCCTGTCCTTTATAACGCTTGCTGACATTCGTAAGTGTAATCACTTGTTTTCCCCCTTAGTAAGTTGTCCGGATTTGCCTACGAAATGCGAGCTGAATCACGATCAAGACGAATAGACCGGTCAACACGAGTTGAATCGTGATGCTGACTGCCGAATGATCCAACAGCCGGACCGTCCCGTTCAAGCCAACCGGCATCCAGTCTTGTCGGACGAGCGGTAGCAGAGCGACCATCGCTCCCCCGATCCAGTACATACCTTGGACGGCTTCACGCGTCCAGTACAACACGAGAAACAGAATCAGACCGTACACGATCAGTTGCAGGGAACCGTTGACGACCGTGTGATAAAGAAGCGTCGTGATCCGGACCGGCAGACTTTCCATCTCCGTCGTCCACTTCACCCCCCGAACAAACGCAAAGCCTGTCGCAAGTACAACCAGCCCTGTTGCTGTCAGGACTGCTGTCATGATCAAGCGGCTAAATTGCCGTAAAAACCAGCGATTTAATGACTGATGCCGGATGATATGGTACATTCCCTGCTGAATGACATCCCGCTCGAACCGTTGGGTCAGTAAATAGGTGTAACCGAAAAACAGCACGGCATGATTCAAATAAGGCTGGAACGAAAAGTTCTCGGACGCTGTACCGCTGAATACCGCAATCAGATAGTCCCCATACGTCTGTCTCACCGGCTGCATCAAGAAAATCATTACACAACAAATGAGGTAGAGACTGGCTGCGCTGCCGCTTTGCGGCAACCGGATCGGCCGGTCAAGCAGTAACAATCCAGCGCCGATGACCAAAACACAACCTGTCCAAAAAGCATACGCCTGATATTCAAGCAAGGCGGCTAACGATAACAGGAAAAACGGGCTTGGAAGTCCGATTTTAAAGGCAACCCCTGTCCCGAGAAACAAAAGGCTCGCAAGCAGGTATAACAGTTTCGGGCGCTTCGTCCACAGGTACACGAGACCAAGCAAGACATGAATCAGTAGTCCACCCGTTAACAAAAAGCCGAGTTGCAACAGGTGGGCAATGAGCGGCGGAAGATCAAAAAACAGCGAATCTTTTGAGACATAAAAGACTTGTTCCGTCCGTGCCGCAAGACTCCAGACGGACGCGGACGGTGCTTGCAACGTGAATATATATCCGACCGCTCCATACAGCAATAGGCCTGTTCCCCAGACTTTCGCAAACCGTCCCGTACTATGTAATAATGCCGATCGCGAATCACGAAAGCGGATTAACCGGTTTTCCGTTAAATCTGCTCGGATTCGGATAATCGACAACACCAGGACAAGCAACAGCACATCGTAAATCAGCAGATACGTATTCATCGTCACCGCTGTCAGCAGATCCCATTGGTTGAAGACAATACCGTGTCCAAGTGCCTCCTGCTGATCGTAATACATCCAAATACAGGCGAAGACCGTCACTTGAAGCCAGGCAAGCGTATAGCCAATCCGGTTCACCATTCCCATTCCGTCCGCTTTTGTCCGGTGATAATCAAGCCAAGCAGAAACAGACCCAGCAGGCTGAACGGGACCAAAACCGTCCATAACGGCATCGCAATGATGTTAAACGGAAAAATCGTACTGATCGGCGAAAATTGAGGCGCACTGAACAGTCCTGCCGTAAAATTCAATAGATGATAAAACAAAAAGGGAAGGCCGACGGCGAGCAACAAATTCCCGGACAAAACCAGCAACAGGTAAGCAATCGTGGCGTACAGTGCCGCGTTTAGTCCAATCCAGAGTGCATAGACCAGCATATATATCCCGTCGGTCCGGAACACTTGCGTGAAGGTCGTCAACGATTCCGGTCCCTGTTCATATGTCATCCAGTGCAAGTTCGGCTCTACGAACCGTAAAAACAGCATCCAGGCAATCATCGTCACAAAAAAGATGGTGAAGACAATCAGAGCATTCACGATTCCTTTGGCAACCAGATATTGTCCGAGAGCAACCCGCGTCCGGGCATACCAGATGAACTGATGGTCGATTTCACGGGCGACTGTCGGCAGATACACTAGACAGCAGAGTAACGGAAACGCGACGGCGACAATCACGCCGGCCGACTCTTCGAAAACGCCCTGCCAGGATGTGAAGACATAACCCGTCCGGACCTGTTTGAATTGCAGCAGGATGATGAGCGGTACAAGCAACGCCATCAACAGGGTCCGGCGTGTACCGCTTCGTTTGAATTCTGTCCAAATGATCATTTGCAATGGTTTCTCCTCCTTTGGTCAGGACCGCTTTTTTGTCAGATAATACAGCAAAATACTGAGCGCCGGAATCATGATCGATATGACTCCTGTCGTCCGTGACAACCGGTCCGTCCGGTAACGTTGAATGATGATCCAAATCGTAAACAGGACATGTGCCGCCGTTAATCCGAGTAATGCAAGCGCGAGGCCGATGACGACGGTATCAATCATATCCAGTTCAACACTCCAGCTTCCATCCGGTGATCCGCTCGCAAGCGATGAAATGAACGGTCGGAAGGCCGACGGGACATGTTGTTCGTAACGTTGTTCGAGCGCCATCCGTTCCCCGTCTGTTGACGTACTGTAGATTCGGGCACCCGTGACACTCCATTCTTCCTCCACCACCGTCTTCAGCGGTGCAGCATCCGTCGTCTGCCACTCTTCCCCCAATTCGTATGGAATACCTCGTTCCATCACATCCGACATACTTCGCGCCATGAAACCACCGGAGCCGAACAGCAGACTGACAATCATCACAATGATACCGGCCAACAAAATGCGTTTCGCAAATAGCTTTTGAACGAGTTGCAATTCCTGAATCAGGGCTTTCGACTGTTCTTCGCCGCCAAAGCGATTGATGGCCATTTTAATCGCCGCCTGTTCCGAGTAGCCGTCAAAGACCAGCTCGGCGACAGCTTCTTCCAAATGTTGACGCGTCTCGTCTTTTAGTTCCTTTGTTTCCGACAAATCCGGATCAGCCGAACGGTACAGCCGGTCCACATATTCATTGATCATCCGTGTCCCCTCCTAAAAATTGATTCATTAATCGTTTGACGACCTGCCACTCCTGCCGCTTCGTCTGTAATAACGTTTGTCCGGCATCTGTCAGGTGGTAATACTTGCGGCGTGCTCCCCCGGCTGCCTCATCACTCCAATAGGACAGGACGGCTTCTTTCTTTTCGAGCCGTTTCAGCGACAGATAAAGTGTTCCTTCTTTCAGTTCGAAGGCATCAGCACTTTTTTCGCGGACTTCTTTGGCAATTTCATATCCGTACCGATCTTTATCGACCAATAGAGCCAATATCAAGGTGTCGATATGCCCTTTTAACAACTCTTTATCAATTCCCATCTTCTCCCACCACCTCTTACATACAATGTAAAACAATGTACTCTATAATGCAATGTACTTAAACAAAAAAATATTTAGTTAGCAAAAGGGCGGTGGATTGATTCCATCACCCTTTTGTCGATTCGGTCCTCTAGCCAAAATCCTTATATATAAAATGGCTTCCGCCATTTTTATTCAGCGTTAGTCTGATTCAAATTTCTGAATCAATTGATCGACCTGGCGAACAAACGGCAGGATATCTTTCTCATCCGTCATAATTCGGTGTAGTACTTCTTTTCCTTCAATATACAAATAAGCATGATGACGATTTGAGGTTGTTTCTTTCGTCAAACAAGCGGTTAAAAGATGATTCGAATGGTGTAGTGTATGTGCAGCTAAATGAATCAATTCCTTCGTTAACACTTCCCTTGCTTCATCCGTCGCCTCTTCCTCGAACAAACGGACAAGGGGTTCTAACAATTGAGCTTTGGTTGTAGACCGCAACTGTGCGTATCGAATCTCCACCGTTATGTTTTCAGCCGGCTCTTTCTTCTCGACAAGAAATAAGGGAGGTCTGATTATGGTCTTGATAACGGATGTGAATGTGTCGATGGTGATCTCAGACATTCTGGAAACTCCTTTCTGACAGAATTCAAGTTATGATTATTCCGGATGAGGACATCAAACGAAAGAAATCACTTTAGTTCCATGTTTTCATCCGAAATCAAGTATACCATTTACCGGTTTTAAGATGGAATTTTGTCTCCTTTTTTAATAAAAAAACACGCTACAGATTTTTACCAATCCGTAACGTGTTTTAAACTAATTTTCTTCCATTCTCTTAATTCACCTGAATCAAATCCTGTAACGAATATGCTTTTAACGCTTCCGAAAATTGGAGAAACGCATAATCAAACGCTTCTTTCATATTTTCCAGATTTTCATCTTCATGGATTTCAGGAAAACTTTCAAGATACGAGACTTTTTCAAAAAGTTGTACGATTTCACCTAATGTAATCTCTGACGGATCTTTCGCCAGCTTAAAACCGCCATTACGTCCTTGATAGGAATTGATGAGTCCGAATTTGCTTAGTGCATGAACAATCTTCATCAAATGATTTTTCGAGATATCGTAATAGTCGGCGACTTCTTGAATTTGAACGAGTCGAGTTGGGTGAAGAGTCGTAAACAATAGTACTCGAATCGCATAATCCGTTGATCGAGTCATTTTCATTATTTTCACCTACTTTGCTCTCTATACCGTTTATAGTACCGAAAAAAAGATACAAGATATAGTTTTAAGCGTTTCGGAATATGTCGATTTTTTTTACGAAAGATGTTTCCCGAAAACATGTACAGGAAATATTGGATATATGCAGAACGTTTTTGGAAGGAGCTCTGGCAGATGAAATTTTTAAGCGGTTCGGAATTTTTAACATTTATCGAAAAACAATTTTCGAAAGAACGGTATCGCATTGTTTCGACCTATTTGACGGCTAATTCAGCTAAAATCTCTATTTTCCAACTGGATTTTTCAGAAGAGCGGATCATGGATATTGAATACTTATTATTTTTGCCGACGCTCGAGAAACGGATTTTCATTCGAGGCGTCCGACATTCGTCTAATTTTCAGTTTTTCTTGAAAAGCTTTGAATCGCTGGATGAATTAGTCGGACCGATCCGTCAGTTAAAAAAATAAACTCTTGTCTTTTGCGTCTTTGTTCCTGTCAGTCAAAAATTTTGACTGACGTTCAGTTGATGAATCAGGTCACAACCTCCCTATAACATGTATAATCATAGTATGTTATTTAAACAGTGATCTTCATGCGGGACATGAATCGCATGTCTCTCCTGCTCACTGTAGAAAGAGGTTATGATGAAATGGCTGTCTCGTAAAATCACCCGAACCTTTTCAGGTCTACTTATATTGATTTTTTTGATTTTAGTTTGCATCATGACTGGTGCATACTTTTATTCCATTCAACAACTCGAACAAAATAATGCCATGCTGTTACGCCTGACGAATCAAAAAACTGCAGCGCGTCAAATCTGGAATGACTTGCAGGAAACGAATATTGAAATTCAAGAAGCATTATTATTAAAAACCCCGGCTGTTCCCAGATTGTCCAGTGATTTAACGCGGACAAAACGTGAGCTCGAGCGTTTGGGACACGATTATCCGTCCGAAGAGACTAACTCTTATCTGCAAACCTCGTCAACATTGATCGACTATTACGAAAAAATCCTGATCCCTTTGACAAAACATCCGCAATCTTCTCGCTATACGGACGATACCGCTATGCGACGGATGCTAAAGGATGTAGACCTGGACGTCCCGTTACAATCGACTTCAAGCAGAACAGAACGTGCTTCCCTGAATACGATGTATTTTTTTTCAAAAAACCGCCAGGCAGCCGATCAGTACATTTCTTCCGTTCATTCGCTGGAAAAACAGGCGCAGCAGAAGCTGGCTGATCAGATGCGGACAACGCTGTGGGGTACACTGACAGTTCTCAGTGCAGTCTTTTTCCTACTGAACAGTTGGACATTCCGGTTTATGCAACAATTGACGGATGATCTCGTCCGTTTGGTCAAACAAACGAAAAATCCGTACACTTTTTCCGCTGTCCCAGTAATTAAACGACAGGATGAGATTGGTGTTCTGGGAAAGGCCATGCGTAATATGATGACGATGCTTGCTTTTCAGCAATCGGAGACTCAGACGGTCAATCACCAATTGTCACACCGCAATCGGGAACTTTTCAATAGTCTGCAGGAAAAACAACGGACGGAAACTCAGTTACAGTTACAGACTGATTTTGCACGCCGCTTACTCGAATATGATTCGCTTTCGTGTCTGAATGGATTACTGCAAGATCTCGCCCATTCTTTCGGATTATCCGAATTAAAATTAACGATGATTGCGAGTCAGGAGGAAATCATTTACCGGTCTCCCCGTCCTGTCGAGAAAAGCCGGCACTCCATCGTCCGGACCGTTCCGTTGCTGAATTCCCGTGAACCGGAACCGTTTGCCTTGTTGACGTTTGAGGATTCAGCCGGAGATGCTTATAAGAAACTGTCGGCGTTGAGTGATATTCTTTCGCTCGGAATATTACGCATGGAACACATGCGGACGTTAAACGAAGACAAACAGCACGTACAACGGATTTTAGAGAGTCTGCGTGAAGCTGTCATCTACGTCAATTTCCCGGACTCCCGACTCATCCATAACGGAACACTCGTGACGATGTTTCCCGAGTTACATGATTTGCCGGATTCGTTGCATGAGGTTGAATCCATCCTGGATATTTTCCGCCGGGTATTCATCGTTGAAGAACAGCTGATTGATTATGTGACGCAATTAAAACTTCATTTGGCAAGTGGCCATGCCATGGAGGCACAAGACTTTGAAGTTAATGGAAATCGTCATATTCGTCTTTATACGGAATTTCTTCCGGACAAGAAGGGCATCATTTTTGTATTAAGTGAGCGGACAGCTGAAGTGGAAGCGATTCAAAACGAACATGCCTTTATCTCGATGATTTCGCATGAGCTCCGGACACCGCTCGCTTCGATTGAAGGATTTAGCGAACTGATGATCCAACGGAGTTTATCAAACGATAAACAATTAAAATATTTAAAGACCGTCCACAGTGAAGCACAACGTTTAGGTAAACTGGTCACTGCCTTTTTAGACTATCAACGCCTGAGTCGCCAAAAGGAAGTGTATCTGTTTGAGTCCTTTGATATCTCGGCTTTGGTACAGGAAGTGGCGGACTGGATGAATATCTCAATCCCGTCCCATCAGGTCAAGTTTGATACGACGCACATGACTTGCCTGATTGAAGCTGACCGTGAAAAAATCCGGCAACTGCTGACGAATCTGCTAGGAAATGCCATCAAGTACTCGCCGTCGGATCCGCAAGTCGATGTTCTGCTGGACTGCAGTGAGGAAGAAGTTGTGCTGACTATCAGCGATAACGGTCTTGGAATTCCACAAGAAGATCTGCCTCACCTGTTTGATTCGTTTTACCGTGTGGAGCGTCAAGAGCATAAGCAGATTAAAGGAACCGGACTCGGACTGCTGATCTGTAAAGAAATTGTCGAAGCCCATCAAGGGCAAATTTCTGTTTCTTCCGAATTAGGTGCCGGTACCGATTTTCTAGTCCGGTTCCCCATCCGGCAACAGACGGAAAAAGAACTAAACTGAGCTGATTTGAAGATAGAGGAAGTGTATACGTATGGATTACGAGTTAGATCGCATCATTGATTACCTGAACCGGAACTTTCACGACCATGTCAGTTCTTTTTCCGGAATGATTTTAAAAGAAACCCCGCCGGCCATCATATTAATTGAAGATCATGTCCGGCGGCAGCTGGGTCAAGCTTTGTATCAATATCCTGAATTCATTTCAGAAATTGAGGATACCATTTTCCGATGTCTCATTGATCTCCGGGGAAACAAGGAGTCCGATGATCCGACGGAGATTTTCATCGCAAAAGCCCAGCTGTATTCCCCTTATCATTATCTCGTCACGTTTTTATAAGGAGTCGATTGACATATGAAAAAAACAGGAACCGCCTTATTGATCGTCGATATCATTAACAAAATGGATTTTGAAGGTGCGGAAGATTTACTCGCCGAAACTCGTCCGATTTTAACACCGTTAGTCGAGCTTAAACATATATGTAAAACGTATGATATTCCGGTCATTTATGTGAATGATAATTTTGGTCTTTGGCAGGAAAATGTCGATCAAATTGTTGAGGAATGCCGCGGAGGTCTCGGAGATGTGTTTGTCCAGGCCCTGCATCCGCAACAGGATGATTATTTTATCATCAAACCGAAACACTCCGGTTTTTATGGTACTCAATTGGATATTTTGTTAAAACACCTTAACGTCTCCCGTTTGATCATTACCGGCATCACGACCGACATGTGCATCCTATTTACCGCGAACGACGCTTACATGCGGGAGTATGAGATTTGGGTGCCGCAAGACTGTACAGCCGCTGAAACGAGCGAAGCCAAAGAACACGCCTTAGAAATTCTGCATACGACGTTATCCATCGACTGTTCCGAAAGTAATACCGTATCGTTCGATTAATCAAACGGAATGTAGTGTGGACATAACGAACAGAACAATTTTATCAACTGGTATCCATTTCATTTTCCAGAACATTACATTTTGATGACAATCTTCCCTCTCCGGTTTCCGATTTTTTAAAACAGGTATATGTATCATGTACATTTTATACATGTTTTTAATCCAAGGGAGGAATCGTTCATGTTCAGACATCAAAAGGAACTACAGTTCGAGGTGAAAGTCGACCGTCCAGATCCGAAGTTGGCACGGTCTGTGCAGGAAGTATTAGGCGGACAATTTGGGGAAATGACCGTCATGATGCAGTATTTATTCCAAGGATTCAATTGCCGTGGAAATGAGAAATACAAAGATATGTTGATGGACATCGGAACGGAAGAAATCGGACATGTCGAAATGCTCTGTTCCTTGATTTCACAATTACTTGATGGAGCCTCACCTGATGATCAGGCAGAAGCAGCCAAGGATCCGGCGATTGCGGCTATTTTAGGAGGCATGAATCCACAACACCTGCTCGTCAGCGGGCTTGGAGGGCTGCCTTCCAACTCAAACGGTGTTCCGTGGAACGGTTCTTACATCGTCGCAAGCGGCAACTTGTTAGCAGATATGCGTTCCAATCTGCATGCCGAGTCACAAGGGCGTCTTCAAGTCGCACGCCTCTATCATATGACAAACGATGAAGGAGTTAAGGCGACCCTTCGGAAAATGCTGGCACGTGATCGGTATCACCAATACCAATGGCTGGCTGCAATTGAAGAATTGGAAGAAAAGAATGGAATCGTCGTACCTGCGACATTTGCTCCGGAGGATGAATTGGAGGCACAGCCCCACGCTTATGAATTTTGGGATCTCTCGGAAGGAACAGCTTCAAAAGAAGGCCGCTGGTCCCAGGGAAGTGCGCAGGATGGGACCGGAGAATTCGTTCACCTGGAAAACCCTGCACCCCAAGGCCAAATACCGGATCCCGAAATTCCGGCCCACAATCTGCATCATGATTTAAACGAGCCGCAACAAAAAAGAGGAATTACAGATACCGTAAAACACATTTTAAAGGACAAGGAATAACATCCTCGAAACTGAGCGTAAACGTCAGTCAACATTCAGATTAAATCCAAGTAAGCAACCATTTGCCCTCTCTTCTACCGAGAAGAGAGGGTTTCGTAACTTTTTAAGTCTTTTCCACAGATTTATCAAAAATCAGGCGAGAATACTCTCACCTCTAAGTGTCTCGGGCGAAGCCCAGCGTAAGTGGGAGATGAATCGCCTTCGGGCAAGGCGTGTCTTACGACACGTCAATTGTCCGACGTTCTCGGTTTGAAAACACTTTAAACCAGGAATAAATAATATGTCGTGTTCTTTGAAAACTGAAGGTATAGGGTTGTGACAGGAAATTCGTTTGTCACGTAAAATCTTCAACGTTCACCTTGCGGATGACTGAAGTAGCGAAAACCAAGCAGAGTAAGCATCCGCACAAAAGAAACTGACAAGATTAAAATCCAACCGTCGGGACGACGGGGTTAGCCTGATAAATTTCCGACCAATAGGTTGGATAACTCAGGAATCCTTCACCTCTTAGCATAGCGTAGGTGGAGGTAGTTCAAACCGGTTCACCAAACTCATGATTTAGGACTCAGTTTCTTGGCGGATTCTTTACCAAGTTGTCACTGGCTGTTCATAGACAATCGAACCCGGCCTTACTCGTGGAACCTTGCCCGGGTTTCTTTTGAAGGCAACAGGCATTGTTGTTTCTGCCCGAACCATTTGTGACGGTGTTTTGCAATGAAATCATATGCGAGATCTCTTGCCGCACGCGGTAAAACACGGAAGATGGATGCGAGCGGCCACGCCCCATTCAAATGCTTCGTAATCTGAAGTGCTGCATCTGATTTAACGTAAGGAATTCCCTCTTCAATGACGACCACACTGTCCAGGTCGGGAGGCAAACGATGTTTTTGAATAAGTTCCTGTCCTTTGATGCCTTGAAGCGAGGCAAACTGATAGTAGCCATGATCACGCTTCAAGATGAACTGTACACTGGTATCACATAAATTACACTCTCCATCAAATAAGATGATTGGTTTCATGTTCCTGTGCCCCCTCTGACAATTGGTTCGATTCCTTATTCTTCTATCCTACATCAGATGAATCGAACACACTTACATTTTCACTTCTTATTTTTCTAAGTATTCATCCATATAACTTTTATACATGTTTTCTGCCTGTTTAATTGGATTTCATCCAGCGGGAGTCCACCATGCGAAGCAAGTTCATTAAATCGCCTTCTGTCCTGATGACGGCTTGGCAAGCGACAGCTTCATTTTGAAGCAATTTTATCCGTACCGGTGTCTCATTGATAAAACAGAGCGCAAACAGCAGTTCCGAATGTATTTTTGTATATGCCGCGACTGCCAGTAATTCTTCATTTAAACGTTCTCTTACTTCTTCACTCGTATGCATGTGCAAAAGGTGAATCGTTTCATGAAGAAGAGATGATTTAAGACGATCCGAAATATCCAAATACCGGACTTCAAGATGTATATCCTGTCCATGTCCCCATCGCGTCGTCAGAAAATACGGTGGACTGACTAACTCCTGAATAAATCGAATGATACGATCAATACTTATCTCAGACATAAAGAAACCTCTCTTCTCACTTCGATACGACAAACGCACCGAAGACCTTCATTTTTAGGACGTGATTGACACTTAAACATATGTAAAATAAGTATGTTTTAATCGTGGTCATTTCACATCACGTACCTTTTTATTTTAACATAACGAGACTTTCCAAGCCGAATCGCAAGCAACGAAACACGGTTTTCCTCTCACCCGTAGGAAAAAGGAAAACCGTACTTTCCTATTGCATCATACTTTTACTTTCGTCAAGTCTTCCAGTGTGTAGGCTTGTAAGGCGTTCGCAAACAAAAGGAATGCTTCATCAAAGGCCTGACGTGTGTTCTTAAGCGTCTCTTTTTCATTGGTTGGCAATACTTCTTTTAGATAGGAAACTTCTTCAAACAGAGCTACGACTTGCCCCAATGTAATTTCATTTGGTGCCTTGGCCAGTTTAAACCCGCCGTTGCGCCCTTGATAAGACGTGATTAAACCAAACTTGCTTAACGCATGGACAATCTTCATCAAATGATTTTTTGAGATGGCATAATGATCCGCCACTTCCTGGATTTGAACAAGCCGGTTCGGATTCAACGTCGCATACAACAGGACGCGAATCGCATAATCCGTCGAACGTGTCATTTTCATTCTTTTCACCTTCTTGAGTTCTTGCCGTTCTAAGCAGACAAATACGAGTGTGTCGATCGTAATAATTTCCGTGCAGTTGCACATATTATTTATCAAATATAGAATATTTTCTTAGATTTGACAATCCAATTAACTGCGTCATATTTTTTCTTTTCAAGGCTGTCATCATGGACAGACCTGTTTTTTAGCAATCAATCGTACCAAAAAGGACATTCCGTCTGACGGAAATGTCCTTTTAAATCGTTATTAATCCCGTGCTGCCAAACGATACAGCAGATCAAGCAACTCGATGTACAGCCAGATGATCGTGACGATTAATCCGAACGCGGCCACCCACTCCATCGATTTCGGTGCACGGGCCTGGACTTGTTGCGAGATAAAATCAAAGTCCATCACGAGCGACAGGGAAGCGACGATCACGATGACGAACTGAATCCCGATCGCAAGCGGTGAACTGCCTGTCATGAACGGCAGATCGACACCAAATAATGCGAGTAACAAGTTGACGCCGTACAAGACGAGAATCGACAGTATCGCTGCCGTAACTGCTGAGCGGAACCGTTGCGTGACTTTAATCATGCCCGTCGAATAGACGAACCACATCGCAAACGACACGACAAATGTCGCGAGGACTGCCTTCCCGACAAGTCCCGGATACATGCTTTCGAACATCAATGAAATCGAACCGACGGCGACCCCTTCAACAATCGCGTAGACCGGTGAAAGTACCGGTGCCGTTCGTGGTTTAAACGTGATGATTAGGGCGAGAATCAACCCGAGGACGACTCCCCCGATCAAAGACGGTACTAAAAATTGCGGATTCGCGGCTAAGAAGAACCAGGTTCCTCCGGCTGCTGCCGTGACGAGCGCAAGTAAGAGGAAAATCTTACTCATCGTCCCGGCCTTCGTCATCGGCCGTTCGCCGGCACCCGCCGTCTCGAAACCACGGCGTAAGGCTGGATTCACTTTAAAACGTGTTGCCATCTTGCGTTCACTCCTTCTGTTTTTCTATTTCTTATTACGGTTGTTTCCCGGAAAAGTTTCAGCTTAACCAGCTATTTAACGCATTCAGTTGCAGCATCACGACCGGGATCGACGCTTTAGCCGAGACGAGATGCGACGTCGCCTGTCCGACTTTCCCTGTCGTAACGAACGGTTCGTCCATCATGCCTTCACCGATCGGTCCAAACGGATCACTGTCGATGATGCGATGCTGATAACGAATGAAGACTTCTTCATCTCCTTGCCGCATCTTGCATCCCGATTCCTCGAGCGGCCGGTCGATCCCGTATTCGGCATAATGCCAAACAGTTGTCGAATCCCACGGTGACCCTATATGCAGAATCTGTCCATCCGCTTCAATGAACTTCTCTAGCGGCGATCCGGGACCAAATCCGTTCTCGATCGTATGACCCGCGACAAACATTTCCGCGTCTTTTCCCCAGGCGGTGACCGACCACATCGGATGGGCACTGCGTTTGACGTCCGGGAACGTCCGGAACAGTTCAGGTACCTTGCCGATACTCCGGGTTGGTGTCTTCGCCGGATCATACGCCGGCATTTCCTGACGGATCGTTTCCCACCAATCTTCCGGAACGGCAGGACGGCTCCAGTTTTTCGGATCCGAATTATCCGTACTCTGTGCCGCCATCATGATCAGACCGTCCGGCGTGATGACTTCCTGCAACGCTTCGATCAGCGCTTGTGCCCCGCCGGGAATCCAGCCGATCTGTTTCATCGCGCTGTGGACGAACACTTTCATACCGGGCGTGACCCCCAGCTGTTTTAAATCTGCGATCAGCATCGATTTCGTGACCATTTGTCTTGTTTCCATTTCGCACCCCTCACTCGACGACAAGGCGAATCGTCGATCCTGTTTTACCTTGCGTCACTTCAATTTTCGCATCGACCCGTGATTTCAGTTCCTGGACGTGACTGATGATTCCGACCATCCGACCGCTCGCCTGAATCGATAACAACGTTTCGATTGCCTGCTCGAGCGATTCCGGATCGAGTGTGCCGAATCCTTCATCGATGAACATCGTTTCAAGCGACACGCCGCCGCTCGCTTCCTGCACGACTTCCGACAGACCGAGTGCCAAGGCGAGTGAGGCCTTGAAGCTCTCCCCGCCGGACAATGTCTTGACGTGCCGGGTCTGCGACGTATAGGCATCAAAGACATTTAAATCGAGACCGTATTTTTTCAAGCCTTTTCCGGCTTCCGTCTTCCGTTCGAGCAGGAACCGCCCGGATGTCATCCCGTGCAGATGCCGGTTCGCCGCTTGCAGGATTTCATCGAAATAGGCGGTTTGAACATATGTCTCAAACGTCATCCGCTGGGCGTTTTCGCCAACCCCGACCCGTGCCAGTTCGCCGATGATGCCGTACCGTGCATCTTCTGCCTCGATTTGTTGCTGGAGACCCGACCAGGCATCAACCAGTTGTTTGATGTGTAACCGTTCTTTCTCCACACCGATCCGGCCATCCGTCGCTGTCACCAGTTCCGCTTCTGCCTGTCTGACGACCGGACGAAGGGCGGCAAGATCCGGACGGTCCTGTTGCAGAATCAGTTGTCGGATCCGCTCAAGACCCGATTCGACATCCTGCCGTTTTCGTCGGTCGGCTTCGAGGCGTTCCGCCAACTGTTCCATCGCTTGCCGCGACATCCGCGCCTGCTCGAATTGTTCGACCGTCTCAAACCGTTCTTCCTGTAGACTGCGTGCTAAAGCCGCTTCCGCTTCCGTGCGCTTCGCCATATGAATCGTCAATTCTTCTTCGACGTGTTGCAGACGTCCGCGTCGTGCGGCGATGTCTTGATCGAGCCGTTGTTTTTGATTCTGACTTGCTGTCCGTGCCGCTTCAAACTCCGCCAATCGTTTTGTCAGTGTCTGTTGTTCGGTTTCCAGATCGCGACGGGACGGTGCGTCCGGATTTCGGTTCAGCATCCCTTCAAGCCGAGCGAGCTCCAGCAACAGTTTCGACTGCTGACTCGTCTCCTCTTCGATTTGCCGGTCTGCCTGTTCCAATGCCGTTTCGATGGTCCGGAGCTGTTGTTCCAGCTGCTGTTTCCGTTCCTGTTGCTGTTGCAGGCGGCTCTCTTGATTTTTCAAGTCGTTGATTTCTGTACGAATCGCGGTCACATCGTTCGGAACCGGCTGTCCGTCTGCAAGTGTCGCCAGTTCCTGTTCGAGTTGCCGTTTCCGTTCCGCGACTGTCCGGTACGTCGCCTGTAACTCCTGATGCGCCGATTGTGCGGTTAAGTAGGCCTGGTGCAACGCTTCGACATCAAGCGGTTCCGTCTTGACAGCGAGTTGCGGATGCGTCGCACTCCCACAGACCGGACAGGCTTCCCCGTCATGCAGATGTCCCGCCAGCTCTGCTGCCAGTTGACGGCGTTCATGTTGCCGTCCGGCCGTGTATGTCCGTTCTGCCTGTTCTTTTTCCGCTTTGACGCGTGTTCCATGCTCGATCAGCCGCAGTCGCTCGGCTTCATTCCGTTGCCATTCCTGCTGTTTTTGTTCGATCGATTGCAGAACGAACCGGCGTTCCTGCAAGGAAAGACGGGTACTCGAATCATCGGACAGCGTCGCGATTTCCGCCTGCAACCGGGTCCGATCACTTCGTTGCCGGGTCCGCTGTTCGCGTAACGCGTCCGGATTCAACTGCGCGACGGCACGTTGCAGATCCTGTTGTTGCCGAATCAATTGTTCCTGGTCCTGCAGTCGTTTCAGCTCGTCCGTAATCTGCTCGAGACGCCGTGACGCTTCACGCATCTCCGGCTCCTGCACCGTCAATCGTTCGACGGTCCGGTTGACCTGGTCAAGTTGCTGTTGTAAGTGTTCCAGTTCCGATTCGACCGTTTGTTTCGTCCCGGTTAATTGCCGGACCGTTTGTTCCTCCGACTGAAACGTTTCGTACACCCCTTGAATCGCCGCCGCTCGTGATGCCGCGTCGTACTGCTCTTTCTGACGCATCGTTTCCGGCAACGTTAAGGCAAGCTGTTGCTCGAGGTGCAGTAATTGATCGTACTCGGTGAATGTCTGCTCGAGTTGTTCCGCCTGACGCAACCGTTCCGTCAATTGTTCGAGCGTTTGACGTCCCGCCTGCTCCACCGTTTTCGCCTGCTCAATTTTTTCATCGAGTGTCGCAAGCAATGTATCGGTCTGGTGACGAATCGTCGTTTCCGTCGCTTCCGACCAGTTGAGGTCGAGCGGTAATTCTTCGAGTTTCGCAAGCTGTTTCGTTTTCGTTTCTTTGATGGTCGCTGCAAGATCAAGTGCTTTCCGGTGAAGACGCTGTTGAAACTCGCCGTAATGTTCCGTCTTGAACAATTGTTTAAGAATCTGCAGTTTGTCCTTCGACTCCGCCATCAACAGTTCGCGGAACTTATTTTGCGGGAGCAGCAGGATTTGCGAAAACTGTTTGTGGTCGAGTTGCAACAGTTCCTGCACCTGCTGACGGATTTCCGGAATTTTTAGCGCAAGCGGCTTCCAGCTCGTCCCGTCATGCCGGGCGAGTTCCGCCTCATGTCCGTAATCCGTTTTATTGACCGGATGCGGCTGCCCCGGTTGCCGGATGATCCGGTAGCGTTCGCCTTTCAATTGAAATTCCAGTTCGACTTCCGTCTTCTGTTCCGGTTTCGCGAAATGACTGCGCAAATCGCTCATTTCCCGTTCCCCGCCTGACGTCTCGCCGTACAAGGCAAACGTCAATGCATCAAAAATCGTCGTTTTTCCGGCGCCGGTATTCCCGGAGATGACGAACATCGTCCGTCCGCCGAGTTCCCGGAAATCAATCGTCTGTTCGTCGGCAAACGGTCCGAACGCACGTAAGGTCAATCGTTCTGGACGCATGAAGCTTCCTCCTCTAAGACGGTCTGCATCGCATCCGTCGGTTGTTTTTCCCGTACCGCTTCATAAAATTCCCGGAATAGATCGGTTATCGTCGCCGCCTGAACCTGATCGCGTGACGCCTGGACCGCGCGTGTACTTTCGCGTGTGAACCCGGTCCGTTCGAGATGAAGAATGTTCGGATACAACTTCTTTAATTTCCCCATCGGATCAATCAGCGCCTCGGCATCCGTCAGATTGATTTTGATATAGTCATCCGTCGCTTGTGTCTCGACGAAGACCGGATCCGTCAGCTCAGCGAGACTGCCGGTCAGTTCACGCAAATCGCGCTTGGCCTTCAACGGTTCGAAGCGGCGGTCAAACGTTCCCGTATCGTTCAACGTCAGGATATCAACGCCTTTGACGTGATGCGCTTCCGAGAACGAGTACTTCAACAACGAACCGCTGTACCGGATTGTCTCCGACTTGATCGCAAGAGGATTATGCAAATGCCCGAGTGCCGTATACGTAAACGGAGCAAAGGCGCTGGCGCTGACCTGTCCCGCGGTCCCGACCGACAACTGCCGTTCGGAATCGGTCTCCAGCCCACCGATGACAAACGCATGCCCGACGAGGACGCTTGGTCCTTCGAGCTCCATCTTACTAATGATTTTCCGCATCGCATCATCATGCGTCCGGATTGTTTCATCCTGATGGATATAGCGGACGGTCGCCGGATCCGCAAACGGGACCGGATAAAAACGGACGCCTTTAATTTCTACCGGTTCGATTGTGTCCGTTAATTTACCGGCTAAGTGCAGTCCCGCCCGTTGCAGTAACGTCGTGCCGAAGCTCAACCGTTCCGCCGAGTCATGATTGCCGCTGATCGCGACGACCGGAATCTTCCGTTCGAGCACGATGTCGGCTAAGACCGTATCCAGCAGTTCAACCGCTTCCGTCGGCGGGACGGCACGGTCATATAAATCACCGGCAATAATCACCGCGTCCGGCTGTTCCCGGTCAAGCAACCGCAAAAATTCCTGAAGGATAGCGCGTTGATTGTCGAGCATCGATTCCCCGTGAACGATTTTTCCTAAATGCCAGTCGGCTGTATGAATCCATTTCATTTTTCATCACGCTCACTTTTTCTCTATAATATCCTTATTTTAGCATGAGTCGAATGGTTCTGACGATGCTGTAGGTGATTCTAAAACGAGTAAAACCCAATGATTGACCAGAGATTTTATCCGGTCGATCATTGGGTCGCTGTAGACGTTATGTGTGAAAGGTTAATCCCTGCTCCGCGAGCAACTGTCTCAGTTTCGGTATCGAGGACGGTCCGATTCCGTGCCACTGCAACAGTTCGTCTTCCCGGTAGGTTGCTAACATCTTGAGTGACGTTACTCCATGTTCGCTTAAGGCACGTTGCGCCGGTTTCGCAAGGACTAGAAATAAATCAGTCTCAGCTCGTTTTTGCATTCATGATGACCTCCCGACAGAATAGACAAAACCCGCCTTCCGATTCAGCCGGATGGCGGGTTTTCGGACGACTGATCAGTCATCTTCAGTGGGTGTGACGCTTTTGCCGAAATCGCTTGACCGATGTGAAGATGGATACGGATCCTCCAATGATTGCTCCGACGACAATCCCAGTCGTAAATTTTCCACCGGGATTTTTAGTGGAACCTGGTTCAGTAGCTATTATATGCTCTTCCTGTTTCTGCTCGAATAACTGTTGGAGAGGGGAGGATGTAGGCTCGACTTCGACAATCCGGTCAACTTCCTGTTGACGGTCTTCCCGGCGTTCGACGCTGCAAGGTGACAGATAAAACGGATTCAGATTCGTCCGATACCGGTCTGGATTCCAATTCGCCTGCTGAACGGCTTCAGCTGCGTGGTCTGTCCGCTTCGTCTGATCCAATGACTGGATCGATTGATCGAATTCTTGTTTCATCGTAATCACTCCTCTTCACATTCAATCTTAACTAAAAAGCTCCGACTTACGTCTGAAGTCTTATTTACCTCTTTTTTAAACATCTAAAACATGTATCGAAAAAAATGTTTTACTTTTTTGTGAATATTCCGGTGAAATAGTTCTCATATACTTGTTTTGCCTGCTGAAGATTTGCTTCGCCATGGAGAAGGATTCGTCCGTCGGCAAAAGCCGTAATCCGGTAATGGTCCGCCTTGAACATCAGCAGATACGGATTCCGGAGACAGCTGATCCCGCGTGTAGTCAGCTCCTGTTCAAGCCGGACTAAATCCCGCGGTCCTTCGCCGCGGATTTGAACCGTATCCCGGCCGCACAAAGTCACAAATTGAACGGTCGGTGCATTCAGATACGGATAGACCGGATCCTCTCCACAAGACAGGCACGCGGATTGTCTGAGAGAACCGACGTTGATTTGACTCTGGTGATTGTCCCAGACATCGAACGACAGCAATGTCTGCCGTAAGGCGTTGTCCGCTCCCGTCAAATACTTCAAGGCTTCCGTCACTTGATGCGCCGCGACAAGCTGGACGACGGGACTGATGACGCCCGACGTCTCGCATGTCTCCTGCTGTTTCGGCAGATGTTCAAGCAGACAATGCAGACAAGGTGTCTGTCCGGGGCGAATCGTATAAGTCATGCCGTAACTGCCGACGCAGGCACCAAAAATCCAGGGAATACCGCTTTTTGCCGCCACATCATTGATCAGCATCCGGACACCGAAGTTGTCTGTCGCATCAATCATTAAATCACTGCCGCGGACCAAACGTTCAATATTTTCCGGCGTGACATCTTCGACGATTTCCGTGACGGAAACCACCGAATTGACTTTGCCGAGCCGGCGTTTGGCCGCAACCGCCTTCGGCAAATGATCCTGCACGTCCTGTTCCGTATAGAGTTGTTGCCGTTGCAGGTTGCTCCACTCGACATGATCCCGGTCAATCAACGTGACGTGTCCGACCCCTCCCCGGACAAACTGTTCGGCATTCGCAGTCCCGAGTGCACCGGCACCGATGATGACGACGTGACAATCCGCCAGTTGATCCTGCCCCTTTTGTCCGATCGGACTAAATCGGACTTGCCGGCTGTACCGATCCGTCACGGTCGGCTGATCCCGGTCATCGGACTGCTTGCCGTCGCATACCGTTTTTTCACAATCCGTCCGGCTTCAAAACCAAGTCGACCCGCTTCAATCGCCAGTTTCATTGCCTGCGCCATCTTAACGGGATCTCCGGCGTGGGCGACGGCTGAATTCAACAGGACAGCATCCGCTCCGAGTTCCATTGCGTAAGCCACGTCTGCCGGTGAACCGATGCCGGCGTCGACGATGACCGGGACCGTCAGTTGTTCGATGATGAAACTGAGCGCAAGCGGATTCAGAATCCCCTGACCGGAACCGATCGGTGATGCGGCCGGCATAATCGCATGACAGCCGAGTTCTTCGAGCCGGCGCGCCAGCAATAAATCGTCGGATGTATACGGTAAGACGATGAAACCGTCCTTGATCAGTTCCTCTGACGCCCGCAACGTTTCAACCGGGTCCGGCAATAACGTCTTGTCGCACCCGATCACTTCGACTTTGACCATATCGCACATCCCGGATGCGCGGGCAAGGCGGGCAAGGCGAACGGCTTCCTCCGCCGTCTTTGCACCCGCCGTGTTCGGCAACAAATCGTAGCGGTTTAAATCAAGTGCCGCGAGCGGGTCGGTCTGTCCTTTGGCAAAGACGTCGAGCCGTCGGACCGAAAACGTCAGAATGTTCGTCCCTGATGCTTCGACCGCCTGTTGTTGCGTCGTTGCATCCGGATATTTTCCCGTTCCGAGTAACAAGCGTGAAGCAAATGTTTTTCCACCGATTTCTAACATGATTCATCCTCCTCCTACAAAATGAACGATTTCAATGACATCTCCGGGCTGAACGGTCATGTCCGGATAACGGGACCGATCGATGATCTGCCGGTTCTGCTCGATGATGACGATTTTTCCGTCAATCGCCAGATGTTGCAATAAGTCGTGTAACGTCGTCGTTTCTTCGGTCAATGCGTAGTCTTTTCCATTTAAACGAATGTTCACTTCGTTTTCTCCCCCTGTCGCTGGTGACTAAAAGCACCCAACATCACTTTCGGTTTTTGCCCCATGATGCAATCTGCCAGCACAGTCGCCGTCGCCGGTGCCAGTAAGATGCCATGCCGGTGATGACCGGTTGCGACGAATAATCCTTCGATGCCGTCCACCGGTCCAAGATACGGCAGACCGTCACCGGTTTGCGGTCGGACGCCGGCCCACGCTTCGACAAACACAGCTTCCGCAAGCGGCGGATAGAGCCTGATGGCTTGATTCACTAACAAACGAATACTGTCGAGACTGACGGTCGTCGATTCATCCCCGGACCGTTCCGTCGCTCCGATGATGATTCGTCCGTCTGCTTTCGGAACGAGGTATATCTGTTCATTAAACAGCGTCCGGTCGAGACATCCGGTCATGAGGCGCACGGACAGGCATTCCCCCTTGACCGGACATGTATCGATTGTGATGCCGATCGAACGTAACACGGCTTCCGATCCACGACCACTGGCGACAATGATTTGTCTGCCTGTCCGCAGACCCCGGTTCGTCTCGGCGCCGATGATCCGCTGTTTGTCCCGAACGAGCTGCGAAACAGATGTGTCTTCTTCCATGACTCCGCCCCGTCGTTCGATCGCGCTCCGTAAAGCCTGCGTCACTAATCGGGAATCGATTTGTCCGACTTGTTCGAACGTCAAGAATTGATTTCCTCGATGCAGGCAAAACGGCTGTTCCAGATAACCGCTCCCGAGACCGGTCTCGTCCAACAATTGTCGGACCAGCTCCGGATACAACGTCCGGCTCAGTGCCGCCAGTTCGTGTAACGGTTCCGGCAGTTCTTCGTCTGTCGCAAGCATCCCTGCCGCTGCCCGTGTCGCCCCTTGTCCGGCTGTCGACTGGTCAAGTAAACGGACAGTTTGTCCGCGTTTAAGCAACTCATAGCCGAGCGTCAAACCGATCATCCCGGCCCCGATGATTAAGACATCCGGTCGTGTCATCGTTGCATCACCTCCCGGAACCGGTCAGCTGCTTTAAGCGAATTCGCTTGCCCGAGAATCCCCGACAAGACGGCAACGCCCGAACAACCGGTCGCAACGACCTCCTGAACGTTGCCTGGTTTGATGCCGCCGATCGCAATGACCGGAATCGAGACCTGCTCGACAATCTGTTTTAAGGCATGCAGTCCCCGCGGCGGTACACCGGGTTTTGATCCGGTTTCAAAAATGTGACCGTACATCACGTAATCCGCACCGGCTTGTTCTGCTGCTGCCGCTTCCGTCAGCGAATGGACCGATTGACCGATCCGCAGTTCCGGAAAACGACTCCGGACACGATCGACCGGAATACTGCGTGTCGTCAGTTGAATCCCGATGCCGGTGACGAGAGCGACGTCAAGCCGGTCATGGACGATTAATCGTTCCGCCGGCACCCCGCGTTTCATTAAAAACTCAATACAGGTCACCAACTCCCGTGCGGACCAAAGCGGTTCCCGCAGATGAATCCGGTCGACACGCATCGCGAGTTCCGGTAATGTATGTTCCAGCGTTTCCCAGCCCTGTTGACCGGTTGTCAACAGATGTAACTGCGTCATCATTTCCCCCTTTCCACACGAAAAAGGACCACCCCATGAACTGATGGAGTGGTCCTACAAAAAAGGGCGACAGTCGTCGCATCCTTTATGAATGATCGGAATCCACTTCCCTCCGCTAGTACGAACTAGATCAGGTTCAAAGGGTCCGGATACTTCCGTCTCAGTCTGCTGCGAGACTCCCCTAGTGTAGATATTGATTTGTGTGGTACGCCTGTAGTTTACCACGGGTAGTCCGATTTGTTCTACCCTTGATTAATGTCGCATGTCCGCTTCGACCGCTTTGACCTGCTCGATCAAGCGTTGGTATTCGTCGACACGTTTCGTTTGCGACAAGTCATACGTTTGTTTTAAGCGTAAAACCCGCATGACCTTCTGATCGAGATCGGCTCTCGACAATTTATCTTGTTTGATCCGTGCCATGATTTCCTTGTGGACGGATGTATACGCACCCGGAGCCGAGAACATCGCCATGTCAGCACCGTTTTCGAGTGCGAGACTTGCGGCCTGGGCAAGACCGTACTGTTCCGTAATCGCTCCCATGACGAGATCATCCGTAATGATGACTCCGTCAAACTTCAGTTCATCCCGCAAGACGCCGGTCATGACCGGTTTTGACAATGAAGACGGACGGTTTTTGTCGAGGGCCGGGAACAGGATATGCGCGACCATGACCATCTCGGCCCCGTCTTGAATCGCCCGCTTGAACGGGACCAGTTCCGTCTGCTCAAGTTCCGCTTTCGTCGCATCGACCCGCGGCAGACCGACATGCGAGTCGACGGTCGTGTCACCGTGTCCCGGAAAATGTTTGACGACCGGAACGATGTCTTCTTCTTTCATCCCCTGCATCAACGGCACACCCAGCCGTGCGACCTGTTGCGGATCCGCACTGAGTGCCCGGTCGCCGATGATCGGATTCGCCGGATTACTGTTCACGTCAAGAACCGGGGCGAAGTCCATATTAAAGCCGTAAAAACGGGAAATCGAACCAAGTGTCTGTCCGACTTCCTTCATCAATGCCGGATCATTTTTCTGACCGAACGACAGGCTCGGAGATAACTTGAGCTGTGCATCCGGGACCCGGCTGACACGCCCGCCCTCTTCGTCAAAGCCGAGAAACGCTTTTGCATCAGCCGGTTGGGCTTCAGCAATCGCTGCCGTAAAGGTTTTCAGTTGATCGGTCGACGTGATGTTGCTGCCGAGTAACAGCACACCACCGAGTGCATGATCCTGCAGCAGCGTTCGGTCGGCTTGTGTGAGAGCTGTTCCCGTCACGCCGATGTACAGCAACTGATCGACTTTTTCCGCCGTCGACATGTTCGAGACGGTTTCTTTAAGTTGTTTCTCTGCCCGCTCAGCAGCAGAAGGTCGATCCGGCTGCGGCGGCTTTGTTTTCTTCGCCGGCTTCGGTTGCGGTTCGACCGGTTGCGCCGGCTCGTCAGCACAACCGGCGAGGAGGACACTTGCCAACAGAACAGGAACCATCCGTTTCAAATCGGTTCCTCGTTCCGGACGCCGTTGATCGAGTAATAGACTTCAATTTCTGCGTTCAGCGATTGTGAGACCGAGCAGTATTTGTCTTTTGATAAGGCAATCGCCCGGCGGACTTTATCGTCCGGTAAATCACCTTCGAGCCGGTAATGAATCGAGATCGTCGTGAAACGCCGGGGATGATCATCCGCCCGTTCTCCTTCAATATCCATCTCAAATGACGTCAGCGTCAAGCGCATCTTTTCTAAAATCGAGACAATGTCGATGCCGGTACAACCGGCGACGGCGTGAAGCAGGAGTTCTGTCGGCCGGGGTGCCTGATTGTCCCCGCCGTTTTCCGGCGCTGCATCCATCGCTAGGTGATGTCCGGATTCGGTCTCCCCGCTGAAGCCCATCTTTTGATTCCAAATGACTGTTGCTTGCATCAAGATCACGTCCTTTTCTGATTTAAGTGATGTTTCCTACTCTGTTAGTATACCCGAATGCATGACAAGTGAAATTGACTGTCTATTCATAATAATGCTTCTTTTTCCGGGTCAGGCAAATCCGGTTTCCGCCCTTGTTAAATCATGCTATTCTGATACACGATAGTTTTTTTGCGCACAGGCGCCAGAAGTGGGGAATTATTTATGTCATCATCATCATCGACTCGTTTGAGTCAAGCCGACTGGCTGTTAATCGCGACGTTATCCATGTTGACTTTTGTCCTTGGAACAAGCGAATTCGTCATCGTCGGTATTTTATCTGAAATTGCGGACGGTCTGAACATTACGATTGCGAAAGCCGGCACGCTCGTCTCCGCCTTTGCGATCGCCTTCGCCATCGGAACACCAATTACGATGTCCTTGACCGGACACCTTGAGCGGCGGAAGTTAATGCTCAGTCTGATTTTCGTCTGGATCATCCTGAATATCTGCAGCGGGATCGCACCGAATTATGAACTGTTGCTGTTGTCACGAATCGTGACGGCTGTTCTGACAGGTGTCCTGATTTCACTTGCAATGGTCGTCGCCAGTGACAGTGTACCGATCGCGAAACGCGGCGTCGCTGTTTCCTTCATCTTCGGTGGATTTACGATGGCAAACGTCCTCGGTGTGCCGATTGGTACATTCATCGGACAACATGCCGGTTACGCCGCCACGTTTTGGCTGACGAGCAGTCTTGGTGTCGTCGCCCTGCTGGCTGTCTTGAAAGTCGTTCCGGTCCAGCAATCGGAATCATCCGGTTCGATCCGCGAACAGCTCAGTTTACTCGCCAATCCACGGATCATGATCGCCTTTTTCATTCCGTCATTCGGTTTCGGTGCGACATACGTCGTCTATACGTATCTCGTGCCCGTGCTTGAGTTGGAACTGAAATTGCCGTCCGCTTGGATCAGTCCGATTTTACTCGCTTACGGTGTCGTCTCGATCTTCAGTAACATCTTGGCCGGTAAAATCGCCAGTCGGAATCCGATCGGCCGTCTCCGGTTTGTCTTCATCGTTCAGGCGATTGTCCTCGCTGCTCTCTACGTGACGACAGCGTCGGTATCGCTTGGCCTGATCAACATTGCCTTGATGTCCTTGATGTCGATTTTATTGACGACGTCGACGCAAATTTATCTGATCGACCTGGCAGAAAAGTTTAATCCGGAAGCGAAAGGGCTTGCTGCTTCGCTGATGCCGGTCGCAAGCAACGTCGGGATTGCCTTCGGTTCCGCACTCGGCGGACTCGTGTATGCAAACGGTCCGATTATGAACATCGCCCTTGTCGGTGGTGCCGTTGCTTTACTCGCAGCCGCTTTGACAGCGGTCAGTCACCGGCTCGATCAACGTTCATAAAAAAAGCGTCTGTTTCCATGGTGTCCTCTCGTGAGGCACACGGAACAGGCGTTTTTTATTCCGGAGACTCAGACCGAACCTTACAACACTGTTAGGTGAACGTATCTAATTTGTTGCTTTATTTTCCAATCGGCATGGTACGGTAAAATCAGTTGTTCATCCCACTTACGAAAAAGGAGATTTTACTATGAAATCGTATTATGCCCTTCCATTAACAGCCCTCTTACTGACAGCGACGGTTAGTCCGGTCGCGACATCTGCAGCGACACCGACTAAAGTCGAGACACCGAAACCATTATCAGAAAAAGCACTCGCGAAAAAGAAAGCGGCGATTACGAAACTCGCGACGTCTTTGATCGGAACACCGTATAAAGAAGGCGGGACGACAACAAAAGGCTTTGACGCATCCGGCTTCACACAATACGTTTATCAAAAAAACGGTCTGACACTCGAGCGGACAATTGCGAAACAAGCCGCGATGCCGCTCAAAACCGTCACACTTAAAAAAGCCGTCCCGGGTGATCTGTTGTTCGTCCAGGCGAAAAAAGCAAAAGCACCGAACTTCGTCGGAATCTACACCGGGAAAAACAAGTTCGTTGCCGTGACGACGAAAAAGGTTGAATCGCAGGACCTAACGTGGAGTTACTACGCGAAACAGGACATCATCATCAAATCTTATCAATGAAACAAAAACAGTCATCCGGAACTCATACGAGTTTCGGATGACTGTTTTTTGAATACTGTGATACTTATGACTGCCAATCAATTATAGACAAGTGAATTCAAAGTCGTTTCTGTTCGTTTGAGTTTGTCTTTGATGTTTCCTTCATATATGACACGTTCTGATAGTGCATCAATGACAAGTACATTGAAAACACCGTCACCAGTTCGATTAGCCGTATAAATCAGATCATCTTTCAGTTCGGTATACTCTCCTGATCCAGACTCATCCGTTACTGACGGGATACTTATCTTATGTTTTATCGATTTCTTTGATGCCAGATCGTAAATAGTCCAATTTAATTTTTTTGGTTCACGTTCAAGCATAATCAGTTTCGTTCCATCTGTACTTAGTTTAGTTTCTTCATTACCGAACGATTTCAATCCCGTTAAACGCTGAGATTTTTTGCCGTCACTAAGATACAGTGTCTCCTTTTCATCATCTGCCCCTTCAACGATTTCCGTTGTGTAATAAACAATTGTCTCATTGTGGATACCTAGAATAATTATCTCACCTTTAGAAGTAACGGGTAAATTGATTTTTTGAATCGTATCGTTTTTCAAATCTATTTTGTATAATAACGTTTCCGAATCGTTTTGAATGTCTTGTGCAAGGACGTATAAACTGTTGCCAAACCGTTTATCTGGACTGAGTTGAGTTTCACCTAACTTCCGAGCTTCAGGAGGTGCCGGAAAGATTTTTTTGACGACACGCTGTTTACCCTTCTCCCAATACTGTAATTCCCATTTATTATTGTCCTTTGTACCCATTGCATACGTGGTGCCTTGCTGTTCGAACGTAAGCACGTAATCTGAACGGATGAAGCGCCGGAAATCAGCTGGCGCACCATTTTCATTATATGGACCTTCAAACATGCCACTAATCCAATTATCTTTCGTTTTTTCGACTCGACCGTCCAGCGCAACGTTGTAATCAACTTTTTTTAACCCTTCATCATAAAGTTCTGCTTGAACAGACCGGACAGCCGGCTGTTTCGGGTCACCTTTGACCGTCTCAACGGTAAAGTCAGATTCATCGATCGATTGTATAAATATGGTGTAGATCCCTATCGTCAGGAAACTTATGACAGCCAGGATAAGTAAAAAATTAAATTTTCGCATGACGCCCTCCTCAGACCGAAATTTTCCATTTTAATAAACGCAGGCTTTTCCAAATCGTATAAACAAAGTACAACACAAAAATCGCTAGCATGATTGCTGATATTTCTTGTGACAAAAAGAAATCCAGCTTTTCAATTACATACATACCTCCCACCATAATAATGAAAAAAGCGACCACTTCAAGAACAATGAACAATAGTCCTTTCACTTTACGGTAAGATCGTTCCAGTAAAACGAGCATGAACAAGAAACTTACAATAAAAAGCGCTAAAACCACTAATATTAGCGTATCTATCAAATTCATCGTATACAGCTGATTTAATTCAATCGGGATATTAAAAGATGACGTACGATAGTCATCTTTAATCAACCAGTTAAAGATGGCATAACTGAGTTGGATAACAACCCATTGCAAACCAATGAAACTGATGATAACAAGGGCTAATGATGTAAATTTCGCAAAAAATATTTTTGCCCGGCTACCTGGTAACAACAATAAACGATATATGTACTTGGACTCTCCGAACCAATCCCGGTACCAGATTTGAACAGCATACAAAATAACGAGGACGATCCCGACCAAAACGATATAGCCGAAATAAACACTGGCCAGTCCGAATGATAACTTTCCAAACGAACGCAGAGCTTCCGATTCGGTCAATTTCGAATAACTCATATATTCTTTAATTTGACGTTCATGATAGATGACCCGTCCGACGACGGTCAGGATTTCAATACTTGCCATCGCAAGAATGACCGAGACAATCATTTTCCAGCTGCGTTTTAACTCTTCGTTCGTTAACATCAGGTATTGTTTCATCGCTGATAGACCTCCCGCATCCGGTCCTGGACCGATTTTCCGTATACTTCGCGCATCTCTTCCGTATCGTGTTCATCAATGATCCGGCCGTCCTGTAAAAAGACGACCCGGTCAATCAAGTGTTCGATTTCAATGATTTCATGTGTCGTCATCAGAATGCCGCGTCCTTCCATGTAATGACTCGAAAAGATCCAGGCAATCTGTTCTTTCGTAAATAAATCAATCCCGGCAAACGGTTCGTCGAGCAACAGATACGGACGGTCGAGTGCAAAACCGAGCACTAGACTGAACTTCGCCTGATTCCCCTTCGATAATTCTAAAATCTTGTCGGTCGTTAATAACTTGAACAGACCCATCAATTCTTCCGCGACCTTCGGATTCCAGTCCGGATAATAATCACTCATATACAGCAAAGCATCACCGATTGTCATGTAACCGGGCATCGTTTGCAGATCCGGAACAAAGGCGATTTTTTCGCGTGAGACTTCTCCGTCGACGAGGACGGTTCCGGCATCGACCGGGACAAGACCCATGATGGCTTTCAGGATTGTCGATTTTCCTTCGCCGTTTAAACCGATCAGACAAGTGATGCTGTCCGGACGAACCGAAAACGAGACCCCTTCTAAAATCGGTTTCTTCCGACCGTATCGTTTTTTCAAACCATGGACTTCAAGCATCGATCTTCCTCCGTTCCGTTGACTGATACATCGTCTCGACTTTCGTGACGACTTCACCGAGCGGAATCTGAATTGCCTGGACCGCCTCGATGAACTGGGCGACTGCTTCATCCAGCATCTCCGTCCGGACTTTTTTGACTACTTCCTGATCCATCGTGATTTTACTTGGGACGTTCCGTTCTGTCGTGATCAAGTGCTGATCCTCCATTTCTTTGTACGCTTTTTGTGCCGTATTCGGATTGATTCCGAGTTGCGCAGCGATTTCCCGGCGCGATGGAATTTCCTGCCCGCACTTCAGTTCTTCCGTCGCGATTTGTTCCTTGAACCATCGGACGACTTGAAGATACACCGGGCTTCTTTGGTCAAATTGCATCGTGGTCTTGACCTCCCTTTCCCGTTTACTGTATTAAAACAGTAATACACTTTCTTTCTGTATCATACGCGTAGTACAGTTGACTGTCAATCCATTTCCAAAAAAATAACGCCTTCCATGTGGAAGACGGCATCCTAATTTGATTATTTTTGATATTCTAAGATCGTCTGTTGGACCGGGATACCGGACATCGGAACAGTTCGCTCAACGAACAGATAGCGTTTTCCATTGACTAAAAAGCGGCGGTTTCCTAAGTATTCAACAAGCTTCCCGTCCTGCTTCAACTTCGCTTCAATCGCGTGAACGTGGTCTTCAAGTGCATAAAACCGGTCGTCAAACGTCATCGTGATGTTTTTGTTTCGAAAGCCGAGTAAGTAACTGTAGAAAAACCAAAATCCCGCCCCTAATGCCAAAAATGCTAATAGAAATTCCATCTTTGCCTTCCCCCTTTTTCGTATATCTTTAATACGCAAGGCATTATGTAAGGGTTCCCATTAAAATGCATATTTTTACTTTTTAACAAAAAAACTGATTCCGGATAATTTCCGGAATCAGTTGCATCGGTTCAGTAAGGGTTTGGATCTTCTTGCGGTGTATCCGGAATTTCCGTCGGTTCCGGGAAGGTATCCGGTTCCGGTTGACGGATCGGATCTTCCTGCGGTGTCTCCGGTACTTCTGACGGAGGTGTCGTCGGAATCTCATCCGGCTGTTGATTCGGTTCGTGTTCCGGCACTTCGTTAGGATTTTTCTTCATGATGATTTCCTCCTTAAGATGTAATGTAATCGCCGCCGTTGATATGAATCGTCTGTCCGGTGACGTAACTTGAGTCGCGTGACGCCAGATAGACATAGGCCGGTGCATTTTCCGACGGTTGCCCGCGGCGTTTCATGAGCGTATCTTCCCCGTGTGCTTCCACCTTTTCTTTTGAGAACGTTGCCGGGATGAGCGGTGTCCAAATCGGTCCCGGTGCGACGGCATTGACGCGGATTCCTTTTTCAATCAGATTCGATGCCAGCGAACGAGTTAATGTCGTAATTGCGCCCTTCGTCGCTGAGTAATCAATTAGTGATGGTGCCCCGCGATAGGCCGTGACGGACGACGTATTGATGATCGAGTCTTCCTTATTCAAGTGTGGTAAGGCAGCTTGCGTCAGATAGAACATCGAGAAGAGATTCGTTTCGAACGTCTCTTTCAGTTGTTCCGGTGTGATTGCCAGGAAATCGTCCTGCGGGAACTGTTTTCCGGCATTGTTGACGAGGATGTTCAACTGACCAAACGTTTCGATGACTTTATCGATGATTGGTTGGGCATTCTCCGGCTGACTGACGTCTTTCGCAAACGCCAATGCTTTGACACCATACCCTTCAATCAATTGTTTCGTTTTTTCCGCATCCTGTCCTTCATTTAAGTACACGATCGCGACATTTGCGCCCTCTTTGGCGTAGGCAATCGCGACGGCACGCCCAATGCCGCTGTCTCCGCCTGTCACCAACGCCACTTTACCTTTTAACTTACCGGATCCGACATATTCCGGATCGTCATAAACCGGTTCCGGATTCATCTCGGATTCAATCCCCGGTTGTTGATCCTGAGTTTGTCCCCGTGCCTGTTGATGCATCTGCTCCAACTCTTCTTCACGCATATGACCCAACCCCTTTTCCAATAGATGACTACCTTCATTAACATTCCCTTGCCATGTATCAATAAACGTCTAACGAAAAAAAAACGATGAAAATCATCGTTTTTTAAAATTCGTTTCTTCTATTAGGGATTCACCAAAACCACCCATTACACGTCGTTTGAAAATAAGGGTGCCCACTCACCGGACTGAATCATCATCGTCAGTTTTTCGGGATATAATTTTACGCTTTGCAATTGATCAATCGGAACGTAACGATAGATTAACTCTTCTCCCTCTACTCCGAAAAAATCTTCCGAAGTGACCGTCATGTCATCTGATACGTTCACTTCATAATAAAAGCCGACTTCATGAAATGACACATCTTCATATGTAAAAAAGTTTTCCTGGACGGCTAAAAAACGAGTGACCTCAGCTTTCAGGCCCAACTCTTCTTTGATTTCGCGGATGACCGCCTCTGCTCCTGATTCCATCAAACGTACCCGTCCGCCCGGCAATGCCCAAAACTCATCCCGGACATTCCGGTGAATCAACAGATGTCCGTCTTTGATAATGACTGCCGCTGCCCGGTGGTTAAAGCGTTGTTGGCCTACTGTAAACTTGATATCCATCTTAATCTTCTCCTCCAATTCGCTATCGACCCATACTTTTTCACATTTTCACATATTCGGGATTATGTCATAAAACCGATACCCTGTAATAAAATTTCCCCTGGTATTACGGTATTTCAGAATCATTCCTATCAATATATTACAATACATATTAATTACCTATATTTAAGCAATCAAACTGAAATATTATTTTCAAAACACTCGATGCTATACTCGGTTTATCAAATTCACTACTTCGACGCAGTATTCATATACAGCCTACAACTTATAGACAGACGCGATCTGTCACAACTCATCGACCGTCAATTGTTTTCACATCAGGAGGAACTACTACATGAAACGTATTTTAACAACCGTCACGATGAGCGCACTCGTCGTTTCAGGATTTGCTAGCACGGGTACAGGTAAAGTTGAAGCCGCAAGCTCTTCTTCTTACAAAGTCAAAATCATGGCCGACGGATTACGTGTCCGGACCGGTCCTTCCACGAAATATAAAATCGTCGCTGGCGTCAATGCCGGACAGACCTTTAAATACTATGGTAAAAAAGGCAACTGGACGAAAATTTCATACGGCGGTAAAAAACGCTACGTCTATTCCAGTTACGTAAAACGATACAGCACAGGCAAACAGGCTACAGCTAAAAAAGCTTCCTTCTCGACAGGTTTCCTCCGTCCGACAAGCGGACGTGTCTCGCAAGGATACGGAAGTGCAAGCGGCCGCTACGGATATACGTTCCATAACGGCATCGATATCGCAGCAGCAACAGGGACAACGGTCCGTGCGACTGCTTCCGGTAAAGTCATCAAATCCGGCTACCAAGGTGCATACGGCAACTATGTCATGATGACACATAAAGTGAATGGTTTGACCTACACAAGTGTCTATGCCCACTTGAGCAGCCGTTCGGTCTATGCAGGCCAGTCAATCGCCAAAGGAACAAAAATCGGGAACGTCGGCAGTACCGGGAACTCAACCGGTTCACACCTTCACTTCGAACTTCACCGCGGCGGTTACATCTACAGTGGATCGTCAGCAGCCAACACGATCAACCCGCTCAGCGTTTTATAATCATTTCGGACAGCCGTTTTCGGTTGTCCGTTTTTTTAAACCTTTTTGAAAATAAGTCCACTGAAATAAATTCATACTAATTATTGGAAAATCTATCATAACATACTGATTGTTCTGATTTCCTGATACTTTTTAAAAATCGTTGCCTAATCAATAAAAATCTGTCTTTTACAGAAAAATTACCAAGAACTACAATCCCTAAATTAAGGTAAAATAGATTTTCTGTTCTCTATAATATAAAATAACGAAACATTATAGAAATAATATTGTAATATTTAAACATTTTTACTAATGGTACACTCATCTAAGAAATTCATAGAACAACCTTACATATTGCACTAGCCACATACGCGGACAAGGTCCGACAGATTCAAAGGAGGATTTACTGATTTGAAAAAATTACTTACTACGCTGACGGTGTCTGCTATTGCCATCGCCGGTTTCTCGACATATGCCGTTCCAAAAGCTGATGCGGCAACGTTTTATAAGGTTAAAGTCATGAACGATGGATTGCGTGCCCGCACCGGTCCCGCGACGACATACGGTATCATCACAGGTCTTGATAAAGGCGATACATACAAATACTTAGGCCGGACCGGAAATTGGACAAAAATTCTGTACGGATCACGTAAAGTCTACGTCTCTTCTACATATGTCAAAAAATATTCTGTCACGACATCATATAAAATCAAAATCATGGTCGATAATCTCCGCGTCAGAAGCAGTTCGTCCACAAGCAGTTCTCAGGTCGGGATCGTCAACAGCGGACAAACCTTCCGTTACCTCGGTCGGACGGGAGACTGGATTAAATTCTTATATAATGGCAACAAACGATTTGCCCATGCCGATTATGTTAAAAAATATACGGTCACGAGCTTAACCAATTCGGGTGGGGCAACCAAAGCCTCAAACGATTTCATCACGCCGACCAGTGGACCGATCACGCAAGGATATGGTCAAGCAAGCGGTGTCTACGGCTATACGTTCCATAACGGAATCGATTACGGTGCCCCGAAAGGCACACCGGTTTATGCAACGGCAGCCGGGAAAGTCATCACTTCTCAATTAAAAGGTGCGTACGGCAATTATGTCATGGTCAAGCATTCGATTGACGGCGCTTCCTTCACGAGTCTCTATGCCCACATGAACAGCCGATCGGTCTCAGTCGGACAATCGGTCTCAAAAGGACAGCTTCTCGGTACGGTCGGTCAAACAGGAAATGCGTTCGGAACGCATCTTCATTTTGAACTGCATCGCGGAACATACGTCTACAGTGCGACATCGGCGGCAAGCAGCGTCAATCCGTTGAACTATCTATAACGACTTGAACAGTCCCTCATTTCTTTTGAAGTGAGGGACTGTTTTGTTTTTTCTGATGTCTCATCCAACCGTATATCGTCCAATGATCGCGTTTCATTCTCTTCTCTCAGTGGGAAATGAAACATACGTCGATTGACCACAGACGTTTCGCATTCTATAATTCAAATAGACATTTGAATGTATCAGGAGGTATCTTTATGGCACATAATCATGATCATCATCATCACACCGACAATAAAAAAGTATTGCTTCTGTCCTTTATGATCATCACGCTGTTTATGATTGTCGAGGTGATCGGCGGATTTTGGACGAACAGTCTGGCTTTGTTATCGGACGCCGGGCATATGCTGAGCGACTCGATTTCACTTGCAATTGCACTCGCAGCCTTTCACTTTTCAAACCAGAAGCCGGATGCAAACAAGACGTTCGGCTCAAAACGTTTTGAAATTCTCGCGGCGATTTTTAACGGTGTTGCCTTGATCGGCATTTCGCTTTATATCTTCGCCGAAGCCGTACAACGGTTTGTTGATCCACCGGCTGTCGCAACGACCGGGATGTTGATCATCAGTATACTCGGACTTCTTGTGAATCTGCTTGTAGCTTGGATCATGACGCGCGGCGGCGGCCATGAAGACAATCTGAACATGCGCGGTGCGTACCTGCATGTCTTAAGTGACATGCTCGGATCGATCGGAGCTATCATTGCCGCCCTGTTGATCATGTTCTTCGGCTGGGGCTTTGCGGATCCGCTCGCAAGCGTCATCGTTGCCATTCTCGTTTTGCGCAGCGGCTATTACGTGACGAAGTCCGCCGTCCATGTTCTGATGGAAGGTACACCGAGCGATGTCGACATCGATCAGGTCGTCTCGACGATCCAGACCAACGAAGCCATTCTTGGTCTGCACGACCTCCACATTTGGTCGATCACGAGCGGCTATAATGCATTGTCCTGCCACGTCGTCGTCAAAGACGACATGACGGTCCGTGAGTCGGAATCGATCCGGGAACAACTGGACCATGACTTAAAACATGTCGGTATCACCCATGCCACGATTCAGGTCGAGACCGCTCAGCACGACCATGAGAATCAGCTGTACTGTCATGGGGAACAGAAGCATGTGCATTAACAAGAACCGTTCTTAAACCAAAAAGGCGATTTCCCTTCAATCGGGAGAATCGCCTTTTTGCTAATCATTCGTGCCACGTTTCGTCAGTTCTTTACTTTCGCCTGATAGGCTTTTGAATAACGGTCGGCGGCAATGATGGCATCCGCCACTTCATCCGCCGTGACATCAAAACCGCTGTGAATCGTCTCCCCTTCTGCAGTCGCTGCTTGACCGACTTTTAATATGTCTTCACGTGAAGCATCTTTCAGTTTGACATCTTCCAGCGTGACCGGCAGTCCAAGATCCATATAGAACGCAATGTACCGTTCGATTTCTTCCTGCGAGTGTTGTTCGAGCGCTAACTGGACGAGCGTCCCGAACGCGACCTTTTCCCCGTGCGTCAAATGGTGGATGTCGCCGTCAAGTGCTGTGAATCCGTTATGGATGGCGTGCGCTGCTGCCAGTCCTCCACTTTCAAAACCAAGACCACTCAGTAATGTATTCGCTTCAACGACCGCTTCAAGCGCCGGTGTGACGACCTTTGCCTGAACCGACTCATACGCAAGTCGTCCGTGTTCAAACAGAACTTCCTCACAGCGTTTCGCAATCGCTTCCGCCGCAATCGTCGGCCGTCCTCCGGCCATCGTCGTGCCGCCAAAGGCAATGACACTCCGGACCTCGACCCATGTCGCCAGGGCATCGGCAATCCCCGAGGCAAAGAACCGGGCCGGTGCTTCGGAAATCAATTTTGTATCGACCAAGACAAGATCCGGATTTTTGTTATAAAAACGGTAACTCTCAAAGATTCCCTCATCCGAATAGATGACGGACAGTGCACTTGTCGGCGCATCGGTCGAAGCAATCGTCGGTACGATGACGACCGGCAGATGAAACTCGTCCGAAACGGCTTTTGCCGTATCGAGCGTCTTCCCGCCCCCGACCCCCATGACGAATTTCACCCCGGCATCCTTGGCTTGAGCGGCAATCCGTTCGACTTCATGTTTTGAGGCTTCACCGCTGAAATCTGCTTTTTCAATTTTGATTCCTTCTGCTGAAAACGAAGCATGGACACGTTCCTCGACGATTTTCCAAACGACATCATCGGCGATCACTAGGGCCACGTCTCCAATCGGACTCACATATGTACCGAGCCGATCAATAACATTTTTCCCTTGGACATACTTCGCCGGACTAATGAAAACACGTTCTGACATGTTCAACATCCTTTCTTTCTTCAACGACAGTATCAACAATGGCTTACATTTTAAGCCATTCCTTTTCGGTCTGTTCGTTAAACGCAAAAAACCGTTTCGATTCGAAATCGAAACGGCTTCTTTCCAGAGCAACTGAATTTAAGCAACCCGCGACTGTTCCGGCCGGTAGGCTTTTTTCCGACCGAACAATCCGCCGAGGACGGCCCCGATGATCGCCGGAACGACCCAACCGAGTCCGACGGAAAAGAACGGCAACACGTTTTCGAAGACACGCAAGACCGGTCCGACCGGTGCTTCTGCCACCTTCAATCCGTCAAACAGACTGACGGCAAACGTCATCCAAATCGCTCCTTGATAGACGGCCGGTTTTCCTTTAAAGACGTTATGTAAGAACGTCAGGAAGATCAGACAGATCGCTAACGGATACAGTGTCAGCAGGACAGGTTTCGAAATCGCAATTAACTGCGTCAGACCGATATTGGCGACAAGTGCACTGAAAATCGACAGACCAATCGTCCACTTAACATACGAAATCCGCGGCAATAACAGTGAGAAGAACGACGCACAGGCGGTGATCAGCCCGACACTTGTCGTCAGACACGCAACCGTGATCATCAGTCCAAGTAAAATCGAACCGTATGAGCCGAAGTAATAATCGGACACCGCTGACAGAATTTCCGCTCCGTTCGTCAAGGGACCGATTTTTGAGATACTCGATGCGCCCATGAAGGCAAGGGCCGAATACGTGATGGCCAGTAAACTCGCCGCAATCAAGGCGGCTTTTGAACAAATGACGAGCAATTGTTTTTTCGACGTGACCCCTTGGTCTTTAATCGCCGAAATGATGATGATGCCAAAGACAAACGCTCCGAGGGCATCAAGCGTCAGGTACCCTTCCTGGAAGCCGTTAAAAAAGGCATTGTGCTGATATGTCGTCAAAGGATTCTGAAAACTTCCGATGGGTTTAATGACGGCGACGAGAATCAATAAGCCGATGAACGTGATCTTAATCGGTGTCAGGATTTTACCGACGACATCGACGATTTTTGTCGGATTCAGTGACAACAGACACGCGACCGTATAAAACAGAATCGAAAAAATCAGTAATGGTGTCGATGATGCCCCTTCTCCGAAGAAAGGTTTGATCCCGATTTCATACGAAACGGTTCCGGCGCGCGGAATCGCAAAAAATGGACCAATCGCTAAGTACAAGATGATGGCAAAAACAAGACCGAAGACCGGATGGACCCGTGACGCCATCGCCCGTAAATCCGCTTCTCCGGAATAAGCAAACGCTAAGATGGCAAGTAACGGTAAGCCGACGCCTGTGACCAGGAATCCGGCGTTGGCAATCCAGACGTTCTCGCCTGCCATCTGCCCGAGCATCGGTGGAAAAATCAGATTACCTGCTCCGAAAAACAAGGCGAACAGCATCATACCGATGACGACGATAAAGGATGTTGGAACTGTTTTAGACATAAGAAACCCCCACGATTTAATTACGACCTGATTCATGTTTTATCAACGAATCAGGTACTTCGTTCGAAAGGATAACATAGGTCTGTGACCTCGTGCTAGGAATTTATCTGGTGAATATTCTGACATTTCTCAAAAAACCTTGTTGCTTCACCCTTTTCTTAAAAAATGACTGCTGATGCACTCGAACGATGTAATCGGTAACATAAGTTCATCTGACTCAGTTCAGAAAAGAGGAACCTTTTGTCCTTAATCGACGTATGGATAATTGTGGTATATTTGGGTAATAGGAGGGATTTTTATGAGACGATTGTTGATTGGCATGACGTTAGCAAGTCTGCTTGCCGGCTGTACCGATGCGCCGGAAGCCGAAAAAGCCGAACCGCAGAAATTGACCTTCAAACAAGATCATCAGACGATTCAAATCATTCCGCTATACGATGCCTATCAGTCGTATGTCGATGCGACATTAAAAGAGCCGGCTGAGAATGGGGCCCTCTTTGAAAAACATGTGTTAGCTGCGAAAAACAAATGGATCGAAAAAGAAAAACTGACAGATACATATACAGACCGGCGGATTTTAGATATCCCGACCGACAATGCAGAAGAGCTGAACAAAACGATTGTCTACTTGAAAAAACATCAAGATGCCATTCAGCAACAGATTAAAAAAATTCTTCAGACTTCGATTGATGCATTGCCTCGAACCGATAAGCTGACGGTCTTTGTCGCACCTTACAATGTCCATAATCCGGCCGAGATAAAGCGCCATGGCGGAGTCACCGGTTTTGCCTCAGGAACTGATATGTTCACGCTCTACCTGGCTAAAGGTTTTTCAACAGATACACTTGCCAATGCTGTCGCCCATGAGTACCACCATACCGTTGCTTTTAAAAGCAACACGCACGACTCGATGTTCAATGGCATCATGTTAGAAGGTGAAGCCGACATGTTTGCTGCACAGGTTTATCCAAAAGGGAAATCGGAAGCGACAGAACCGTTACTCGATCATACGCTCGAAAATCTGTTGACACAGATCAACAACCATAACGTCGATGCATACGATTTACGATACGGCAACTATGACAAAGACATCCCGCCACTTGCCCAATATACGCTCGGCTATATGATCATGACGGACTTCCTTCAGAAAAATCCGGATCTTCCCGTCGCCAAATGGACCGAGATGCCGACAACTGATATTTTGGAGAAAACCGGTTATGCGAAGAAGTTGACCATCCGTTAAACAACATTCCAATAAACTGATGACAAAAACCACGGATCGCGTGTGTCTAAAGCAGACAGGCGAGCCGTGGTTTTGATTTTTTCATCTGAACACTCATTTAAAGGCCGGAATCGCCGTTTCGTCATAATTGTCTTCGAGGAATTTTTTGACTTTCGGACTTGTCATTGCTTTCGCAAGCTTCTGAATCGCTTCTGAATCCTGATTGTCCTTCCGGGCAACAAGCGTGATCGCAAAGTCATTTTCGACGCCTTCCGTGACAAGGGCATCTTTCTTCGGAGTCAGACCGAGCGGTGAAGCATAGGCCGGCGTCATGATGACCGCATCCGCATCATCATACAGACGGGCGAGCATCAGTAGATCGACTTCCTTGAACTTAAAATTACGTTTGTTTTCCGTGATGTCTTTCATCGTGTAGTACGGACCAGTTTTCTTTTTCAACTTGATCGCATCATGCTGTGCGAGCAGAGCAAGCGACCGGTCGATGTTCGAAACATCATTTGCGACGGCAATGACAGCGCCTTTCGGCAACTGGTCCATCTTTTTGTAGTCTTTTGAGTACAGACCATAGTTTGCGAAGTAAATCGGCTTGATTGGTACCAGATTGGCTTTGTTGTTGCGGTTGAACTCTTCCATGTACGGTACGTGCTGGAAGAAGTTCGCATCAACTTCCTTCGCTGCGAGGGCACTGTTCGGTTGCACGTTGTCACTGAGAACAACGACTTCCAGGTTAATGCCTTCTTTTTTCAGTTCCGGTTTAACGAGGTCGAGAATTTCCGTCATCGGTTTGATCAGTGACGCGACTTTTAATGTCTCGGTTTTTGACGCCGATTCCTGTTCGTCTTTCTTCTCTGCGTTGCCGCATCCGGCTAACGCCAATACAACAACACTGAGTACTGCCATGATTTTTTTCATCTTGAATTCCTACTTTCAGTTAACGTTTATCGAGCAAGCGTGCTGCGGTCGTTCCGGCAAACTGAATCAGTTGCACCAGGATGACCATAATCAAAATCATATACAGCATTAATTCCGTCTGAAATTGTTGGTAGCCGTACCGGACGGCAAAGTCACCGATGCCTCCGCCCCCGACAACCCCCATGATCGTCGAATAGGAAATGAAGCTGACGATCGACGTCGTCAGACCCAGCACAAGGCCGGACCGGGCTTCAACGAATAAAAACTTCAGGACGACTTCGCGTGTCGAAGCTCCCATCGAGACGGCCGCCTCAATGACACCTTTCGGCACTTCAAGCAGCGACTGTTCGACGAGCCGTGAGTAATGGGCGATCGCAATGACCGCAAGCGGGACGGTCGCCGCCGCTGTTCCGATCGCCGTCCCGATAATGAACCGCGTAAACGGAATCAGGAAAACGACGAGCAATAAAAACGGAAACGACCGGATTGTATTGACAAATAAATTCAGAATCGAAAAGACGAACTGGTTCGACAGCAACTGTCCTTTACGTGACAGATAAAGCCAGGTCCCGAGCGGTAAACCGAGAAGAAGAGCCGCGAGAATCGAGATTCCGACCATCACGAACGTTTGTCCGATCGCCAGTCTGATTTCCGCCGCATATTCGAGCACGATGTCAGGCATGTGGATCCCTCCGCTCTGTCAATTGGGTCAGGAACCAACCGGCATCACTCGTAATTTCCGTGATTCCCGCCGGCTCGGTCGCAATCGTCGTTTCAATCTGCCCGTCTGCCATGATCGTGACCCGGTTGCAGATGCTTTGAATCACCTGCATCTCATGACTGACGAGGACGATCGTCACCCCAAGTGTCTGATTGATGTTCTGCAGGACACGTAAGATTTCCGAAGTCGTACTCGGATCAAGTGAAGACGTCGGCTCATCACACAGCAAAACGCGCGGGCGGTTCGCAAGCGCCCGGGCTATCGCGACACGCTGCTTTTGTCCTCCGCTCAGTTCGGACGGATACTTTCGGGCAAAGGACTCCAGTCCGACAAATCGGAGACACTCCTCAATCCGGTTTGTCCGCTCGCGCTTTTTGACTCCGGACAGTTCAAGCGAAACGGCGATGTTTTGTTCGACCGTCTTGTTTCCGACGAGATTAAAGTCCTGAAAAATCATGCCGATATTTTGACGGGTCTGCCGCAGCTGTCGGTTCGACAGATTCGTTAAATCCATCCCGTCAAATTCGATTCGACCGGTATCCGGTCGTTCGAGCAGATTCATCAGCCGGAGTAAGGTCGATTTCCCGGCACCGCTCGCACCGATGATGCCATGAATCTCGCCCTGTTCAATCGAGAGGGCGACGGACTGGATGACCGGTTGTCCGGAAAAAGCTTTACTGACATTCTGTAATGAAATCATCTGACACCCTCCCTTACAACGTGTTTCATTTTACCGTAAGCTGTCTGTTTTTGTCATGTCGTTTGCTTCTTTTCTTTCCCGCGTCATTTCATTAATTAAGTAAACCATTTTAATAACAAAAAATCTGAACCGAAGTCCAGATTTTGATGAAGCGATTTTAATTACTCTTCGTACTTCTTGACGATCGTCGCAATTCCTTGACCGCCGCCGATGCAGAGTGTCGCCAGACCATGGCTTTCGCTGGTCCGCAACATCTCATGAATCAGGGTAACCATGATCCGTGTTCCGCTCGCGCCGATCGGGTGACCGAGGGCAATTGCTCCGCCGTTACGGTTTAGCTTCGCCGGATCAAACCGGAGTTCCGCATCCACGGCAAGTGATTGCGCCGCAAACGCTTCGTTCGCCTCGATGACGTCGATGGCGTCCAGTTCAAGACCGGCTTTATGCAACGCCTGGCTGACCGCTTTGACGGGACCGATCCCCATGATGCTCGGATCGACACCGGACGTACCGTTCGCAACGATCTCGACGAGTGGTGTCAGCCCGAGTTCTTTTGCCTTTCGCGCCGACATGACGACGACTGCTGCCGCTCCGTCATTGATGCCGGATGCATTACCGGCTGTCACTGTACCGCCTTTTTTGAAGGCCGGACGCAAGCGGGCAAGTGATTCCGCTGTCGTTCCGGCACGCGGGAACTCATCTTCCACAAACATAATTGGATCGCCTTTACGCTGCGGAATTTCGACCGGTGTGATTTCCGCCTGGAACCGGTTTGCTTCGATGGCCTGTCCGGCTTTTTGTTGGCTGGCTGCTGCAAACTGATCCTGTGCTTCGCGGGAAATCGTGTACTGCTCGGCCAGGTTTTCTGCCGTAATGCCCATATGATAATCGTTAAAAGCACACTCTAAACCGTCTTTGATGATCGTATCGACCAACGGCTGGTCTCCCATCCGTAAGCCGGTCCGGGCACCGCTTAACACGTACGGTGCCTGACTCATGTTTTCCATCCCGCCGGCGACGATGATGTCGGCCTCACCGGATTTGATCGCTTGGAAAGCAAGATGAATTGCCTTCAGCCCGGAACCGCAGACTTTGTTGATCGTCATGGCCGGAACCGTTTCCGGCAGTCCGGCGAGGAGACTTGACTGACGGGCCGGGTTTTGTCCGAGTCCTGCCTGCAGGACATTACCCATAATGACTTCCTCGACGAGATCCGGTGCCACATTTGCTTGTTCAAGTGCTGCCCGGATGACCGTTGCTCCAAGCTTCGTTGCCGGAACGTCCTTTAGACTGCCGTTAAAACTGCCGATTGCCGTTCGTGTCGCACTGACGATGACGACTTGCTCACTCATGCTGATTTCCCCCTTATTGAATCGTATAACCGCCGTCTAAGACGTTGGCCTGACCCGTAATCCCTTTTGCTTTACGGCTCGCAAGGAATAGCGCATAATCCGCGATTTCCTCGACTTCAAGTAACCGTTTTTGCGGAACGAGCGGATAGATGACATCTTCGAGGACTTTTTCCAGTTCGACCTGGCGCGTCTTCGCAAGATCCGCCATCTGATTGCGGACGAGAGGTGTATCGACGTAACCCGGGCATAACGCGTTGACGGTGATGCCGTGTTCCGCACCTTCCAGTGCCGCGACTTTCGTCAGACCGAGCAGACCGTGTTTGGCCGAGTTATAGGCCGCTTTTCCGGCAAAGCCGATCAAGCCGTTAATCGATGCCATGTTGATGATCCGGCCGTATCCTTGTTCCTTCATGAGGGGAAACGCATGTTTAATCGCAATGAACGGAGCCGTCAGCATGATTTTGATCATCAGTTCGAACTTCTCTGTCGGGAAGTCTTCGATTGGTGAGACATGTTGTAAACCGGCATTGTTGATCAGGACATCAAGTCGACCGTACCGCTTGATCGTCTCGGCAAAAACCGACTGAACCTGTGCTTCATCCGTCACGTTCAGCGTCAGTCCGATGACATCATGTCCCGCTTCCTGTAACGACTTCGCTGCTGTTTCGGCTGCTTCCGTGTTGACGTCCGTAATGACGACCTTCGCGCCTGCTTCAGCGAATGCTTTTGAAATTTCAAGCCCGATCCCGCTTCCTGCTCCCGTCACGAGGACGATATCTCCGTTGACCATCTGACTCACTCCCCTATGCTGATGCGTTCAAGTTCCGGACTGACCGTAAAGTTCGCTTCCGTCACGTTGCGGATGTCTTCGACTGTCATTCCGTCGAGCGTCTCGATCAAGACCATCCCGGCTTCCGTGAAATCAAAGACCGCTTTATCCGTAATCAACCGGTTGACGACTTGACTCCCGGTCAACGGTAACGTACAACGTGTCTTGACCTTCGACTCGCCGTATTTATTGACGTGTTCCATGATGATGACGACCCGTTTCGCGCCGTTGACGAGATCCATTGCCCCGCCCATTCCCTTGACCATCTTGCCGGGAATCATCCAGTTCGCGAGATCCCCGTTTTCGGCGACTTCCATCCCGCCAAGAATCGCGAGATCAATGTGACCGCCGCGGATCATCGCAAACGATTCGGCACTATCGAAGTAGGACGCGCCTTTTTGTGCCGTGACCGTCTCTTTGCCGGCATTGATTTCGTCAGCGTCGACTTCATGCTCGAGCGGATACGGTCCAATCCCGAGCAACCCGTTTTCCGATTGCAGCATGACGTGGACATCATCCGGAATCGCATTGGCGATCAGTGTCGGAATCCCGATTCCAAGATTGACGTACATGCCGTCCTCGATTTCCTGCAGCGCGCGATTGATAATGATTTCTCTAGACGTTGCCATAATATCTCCCCCTTATGCTTCCCGGACTGTCCGGCGTTCGATACGTTTTTCGTAGTCCGTCCCGACGATGATCCGTTGGACGTAAACGGCCGGTGTATGGATCTCGTTCGGATCGAGTTCACCGATTTCAACCAGTTCCTCGACTTCGACGATCGTCACTTTCCCGGCTGTCGCGACAAGCGGATTAAAGTTCCGTGATGTCTTCCGGAAGACGAGATTACCGAGCTTGTCCGCTTTCCAGGCTTTGACGAGCGCAAAATCGCCGACGATCCCTTCTTCAAGCAGATAGGTTTTCCCGTCAAACTCTTTTTGTTCCTTTCCTTCCGCAATCGGTGTCCCGACACCGGTCGGTGTATAAAAACCGGGAATGCCCGCTCCGCCGGCCCGGATTCGTTCGGCGAGTGTACCCTGCGGTACGAGATCGACTTCAATCTCACCGCTTAAGTACTGTTGCTCAAACGTCTTGTTTTCTCCGACGTACGACGAGACCATCTTTTTAATCTGGCGGGATTGCAATAAGATGCCGAGTCCGAAATCGTCGACACCGCAGTTATTGCTGACGACCGTTAAATCCTTGACCCCTTGTTCCTGCAGAGCCGCAATCGATTTTTCCGGAATCCCGCATAAACCGAATCCGCCGACGACGAGTGTCGCCCCGTCAAAAATATCAGCTGTCGCTTCTGTAAATGAATCGTAGATTTTCCCCTGTTGCATCGTTCGTTTCCCCCTTTTTTAAACCCACTCGCTTAATACAGACCTGTCAGATTGTACAGTCCGATCATCAGGAAGACTGTGACCGTTTTTAAAACCGTAATCATAAAGATGTCACGGTACGACTGACGGTGCGTCAAGCCGGTGACGGCAAGCAACGTGATGACGGCTCCGTTATGCGGTAACGTATCCATGCCGCCGGACGCCATCGAGATGACCCGGTGCATGACTTCCGGCGGGACGCCGCCCGAGGTGATGGCTTGTGTATATTTATCCGACATCGCACTGAGTGCGATTCCCATACCGCCGGACGCAGAACCGGTCACCCCGGCAAGTGCCGTCGTCGTGACAGCGCCGTTGACGAGCGGATCCGTGAACGTCGATGAAATCCCGTTCGATACCGTCTTGAAGCCCGGTAAGGCAGCGATGACGCCGCCGAATCCGTACTCGGCACCCGTATTCATGACGGCAAGCAAGGCACCACCGATACTGAGGTTCAGTCCGGCCTGGAAATTCGTCCGGACTTTTTTAAAGTCATACAGCATCGCGGAAATGATGCCGATGATCAAGGCCATTTGGACGGACCAGATGGCAAGGACGGCCGGCGTCTCGATTTTCCCGAATGCTTCGAGACCAATTGCTGCGAAATCAAAGCCTTCCGGATACCAGTTCGGAATCGCAAGCGTAAAGTATTTGTTCATGACAGCGACTAAAATCAGCGGGACAAACGCCAACACCTGGCGATAGACCGGCTGTTGTGCCGTCTCGAGTGTCATTTCCGGTTCGTTTTTCAATTCCATCTGCGGAGCGGTACTAGCTGCCGTTGCTTCAAATCCGGCGTACCCTTCCCCGGCTTGATGGGCTTTCCGTTTACGGGACTCGAGATAAAACATTCCGACTGTCAGGATAATCAGACCGCCGATTGATCCCATGATCGGTGCCGCGTAGATATCTGTTTTAAAAAATGTCGTCGGAATGACATTTTGGATTTGCGGTGTCCCCGGCAAGGCGTCCATCGTAAACGTAAATGCACCGAGGGCAATCGTTCCCGGAATCAATCGTTTCGGGATATTCGCTTCGCGGAACAGGTTTGCTGCGAACGGATAGACGGCGAAGACGACGACGAACAGGCTGACACCGCTGTACGTCAAGATCGCGCCGAGCAACACGATGGCGAGAATCGCCCGTTTCGCTCCGATCATCCGAATGATCGACTTCGCGATTGATTCAGCGATTCCTGACATTTCGACGACTTTCCCGAAAATAGCTCCGAGTAAGAAGACCGGGAAGTAGGCTTTAATGAAGCCGACCATTTTTTCCATGAAGATGTTCGAGAAGAACGGTAAGACCCAATCCGGGTTCGTCAGTAAGACGGCGAACAAAGCACAGATCGGAGCAAATAAGATGACTGAAAAACCACGGTACGCTACGAACATTAATAAAGATAAGGCAAGAAGAATGATAATCAGTTCCATGGTGAATCTCCTTTAAATTTTAGTAAGCGCTTTCAATTGCTTCTTCATCATTTAACAATTGAATACATGAATGGTCAATCAAAAACCTTAAACCTATAAGTACAGCTTATAGGTTCTATAACTTCACATTATAGACACATTTTCTTTTTGATGTCTTTTTCGGAAATCATTTCGGCAGATGAAGGACTATTTGATGTCAATAGCGTATTCTAACGGTAGAATGATTTGTTATACGAAAGCAAGGTGCCTGAATTTGAAAACCATTCTTTATGATCTTCTCCATAATCTGACTTTATTGATGAGCGGTTTTTATCTCCTTGGAAAACTGTCACCTCATCCGATTACCGTCGACTCCAAACGCTCGGTCCGCATTTTGTACGGAATCAGTTTGAGTCTTTTATCCTGGATGCTGATGCAACTGACGATTGAGCCCGTTCCCGGTGTTTTAGTCGATCTGCGGCACATTCCTGTCATCGTTGCCGCTTATTTTGCCGGTCCGTTACCGACGGCGATTGTGACGATCGTCATCATCCTCTACCGCTTCAGCATCAGCCTGAACAGTTCAGCTTATGCCGCGGCACTGTTCATCACCTTGATTGCTGTCGGGACGTCGCTGCTCGTCAAGTGGTTGCCGATCTATTCCAAGCGAACCTTTACGCTTGTCACGGTGTACGCGACTGTCCTGCACGGGATCGTCTTGATATATGTCTTAGCTGATTCTAAACTCATCATGGACATACTTAGCGTCGTCCTCCCTGCTTCATTCATCAGCAGTTGGCTTGCGCTCGTCATCATTCGTGATATCCGCTTGACGAAGCAGTCGATGCGAACATGGCAACAAACGGCGCAACGTGATTTTTTGACCGGCTTACATAATTTCCGTGCTTTTACGGACCATTTTGACGATTTAAAGCAACAAACGATTTTACAGCAACATGAAGTGGCCTTGATAACGGTTGATATCGATCACTTCAAACATGTTAATGATACGTTCGGTCATGAAGCCGGCGACGAGGTCCTGCGTCAATTCGCCTCCCGTTTGCGGGACGGAGTGACGGATGCCGGGTTCATCTCCCGCAATGGCGGCGAAGAGTTTTCCGTTCTCGTCGAACAGTTGACGGATGTAAAAGTTCTGGTGTTGGCGGAACAGTTGCGGGAACGGATTGCGACGTCTCCGTTTCAATTGTCGAATGGGGCGCAACTGCCGTTGACAGCTTCGTTCGGAGTCGCACATTTCCCGAAATCAACATCAGAGATTCAGCAACTTGTGACGGATGCGGACGTCGCACTTTATCATTCCAAACAAAATGGGCGCAACCGGGTGACACTTTTTACACGCGAACTCGAAGTCGCTGTGACTCATCCTGTCGATTAGGGATGGACGAATCCGGAAAAATCGGCTACGTTTGATGATGAGGAAGGTGATTCATCATGAAATTAACAAAAGGACCTTACATTATCATCGGTCTGCTGCTCGGACTGCTCTTCGGCTTCATCGGAGATAATTTTTACCTGTATGTCTCCGCCGGGATTTTAGTCGGAGCGATGCTCGAAGGGTACGTTGCCTGGCAACAACGAAAAGAACGAAACAAATCTAATCATTCCTAAGGAGGAATTAAGATGGGCTTCAGTGAACTGTTCGTCTCAACACTTGCGTATATCGGAGTGGCTACACTTTTACTTGCCATCGGCGTCGTCCTGTTTGAAGTGACGACCAAATCAAAAGAGATGGAGCTGATCCGTCAAGGAAAAAAAGCAGCCGTTTATGCATTCGGCGGACGCATCCTTGGTCTTGCGATCGTCCTCTACTCCAGTATCACGAACTCAGTCAGCATCCTCGATATGGTCTTATGGGGTGCACTCGCCATCGTCTTCCAAATCGTCCTGTTCTATTTGGCAGACTTGATCATCCCGCGAATCAGTATGACAAAAGAAATCGATGCCAATAATGAAGCTGTCGGTTTATTATTACTGTTTCTGTCGATTTCGATTGGTCTGATCATCGCCGGATCTCTTACATACTAAAAAAAAGCGCCAACAATCCGCTCGTGGATTGTCGGCGCTTTTCATTTTTCCAAATCTTCCAGTTCTTTTCGCGAACGCGGATAACCGTTCGCCTGCCACTCCGCCCGGTAAATCGAATCGAGTTTCGTCAATCCGACTTCATCCGGATCTTTATCGGCATCTGGACTTGAGTCCTGATCCAAGTGCGTCAAATACTCTTTTAACGGATCCGAAGTTCGTTTGTCCTTGTTTTTCAACAAGAGAAGACCGGCTCCAGCCAGCATACTTGCTCCGAACACATACCGTTTTCGTAACCGCATCGCTTTCCCTTCTTTCTTTTAAAACACGAACTAGACAAGTCCGCCTCCATCGCGTAAATCAGGATGTGCCAGCCGTTTGACTTGTCCTTGTTCAACTGTCAGGACATGGTCCGGTTGCCGCTCAAAATAACCGGTTTCAATCACGCCGGTCAAATTTTTCAGTTCTTTGGCAAAATGATGGACGTCTTGGACCTGCTTGAGGTCGACATCCAAAATCAGATGTCCGCCGTCCGTCACAAACGGTTTCCCGTCCTGTTCCCGCAATACCGCGTCGACATGTTTGTCCTGCAAAAAACGTTCGACATACGGTCTCGCAAACGCATCGATTTCGACCGGTAAGGGGCCGGTCAGGTGATGGACGAACTTCGAGGCGTCCGCTAAGTAGAGCACTTCCCGGCTCATCAGCGCGACGACTTTTTCCCGAAACAAGGCACCACCGCCACCCTTCAGAACGCGGAACTGCTGATCGATTTGATCGATTCCGTCAATGATCAGATCAATCCGGGTCGCTTCTTCAAGTGACAGAAGCGGAATGTTCAACCGGTTGGCTTGTTCCACTGTCTCATCTGACGTCGCTACCCCTTGCACCTGTCCACCGGCTTCGATCCATTTGCCTAAGACCTCGATAAAACTCCGCGTCGTCGAGCCTGTCCCAAGACCCAGCACCATTCCGTTCTTGACATACTTGACGGCAGCTTCCGCCAGCATCGTTTTCTCCTGTTCATACATCGGCACCCCTCCTTCGTTAGTTATCTATTCCCGATTGCTTCCGACTTCAATCGACGAGTCCAGCCGTCTCTTGTAAGTACATTTCAATCGCCGACAGGAGCGGTTCAAGTGCCTGTTGCCAAAAACTGATTGAGCCCGGTTCGCCGTCTATATACTGCTCAATCAGCTCCTCGATTGTCGCCTGTCCCGATGCGCGTAACAACGGTTCGAATTGTCCGGTGAACGCCTCATTTGATTGCTTGACCGCCGTATACAAGTGATTGCTCAGTAAGTAACCGACCGTGTAGGGAATATTGTAGAACGGCTTTTCCGTATCATAGAAATGACCGACAAAAATCCATTTATACGGATCCGGTTCCGCCAGTACACCGCCGTAAAAGCGGGCATCCTCCTCCCGCATGAGTTCAGTAATCCGGTCGCTTGAAACCGGTCCCTGCCGTCGCTCCGAATAAAAACGTTGTTCAAACCGGAACATGTCCGGAATGGTTGCGACGTATTTTAAGCCTTCGCTGATTTTGATTTCAAGCATCGCCAGTTTTTCTTCGCCCGCCGATTGTTCGATGACGGCGTCAAGGACCAGGTTTTCCATGAATGTCGAAGCCGTCTCGGCACTGCTCGTCCCTTTAATCTGATCAAGAAACGGCAACTCGTGTAGCAGTGCATTGTGATACGCATGACCCAGTTCATGGGCAAGCGTAACGACATCCGGATACGCTTCGCGGTACGTCATGAAGATCCGGCTCTCTTTAGCGGCCGGGAACGAGGCACAGAAACCGCCTTCTGCTTTAGACGGCCGGTTTTCCGCATCGATCCAGCCTTTTTCAAACACGGTTCTCGTAAAGTTTGCCAACCGCGGATGCAACCGGTCAAATTGATGCAGAATGATCGATTGCGCCTCAATATAGGAAACATGACCGTGCGAGGTAAAGGTATTCGCCTCTAAATCATGCCATGCCGGTTCCGTGACATGTGCCAGACGCAATTTCCGTTCGTAATAGGACTGGAACAGCGGACGATTTTGATCTATCGCCGCAAGCAACGCTTCAATTGTCGTCCGTTGCATCCGGTTTTGTTCACACAGTTCCGTTAACGGATCCTCCCATCCGCGTTTTGTGTAAACTTGCAATCGAAAACCGGCTATCCGGTTCAAAATCATCGCAAAGTCGTCTCGTTCAGCAGCACACTTCTTTGCGAAAGCTGTCGCCGCCGCTTGCCGGTCATGGCGTGTTACCCCATGAAAAACCTGATGCAGGGCGTGTCCGATTGTGACTTCTTCATCAAGCGGAATCCGTAAACCGGTCAAACGCTGTTCATACAACTGTTCCCATCCTGAAAAACCGTCGATTGCCAGTGCCTGAATCATTTGTTCCTGCTCAGCCTGCAGACGCCGTTCCATGATGGCACGGCGTTCCGTCAGATAATAAGACGGCGTGTCCGCTTGCAGCGTTTCCCATTCTGCATCGGACAGTTTCCGCAATCGTGCCTCAAAGTCCGTTTCACCCATCCGGAGACTCGCCTGCAATATCTCTGTCTGCTCAAGCAGCCTTCCCACTTCATGACGCGAAACATCTTCCGCGTACAGGCAATACACAAAATCACTCAGTTCTTCGACGTGGCATTTGATTCGCTCAAGATGCGTCAAATAAGAAGACACCGGAGGTTGGCCGGTTTGAAGCTGATCCAGTTCCTGTCGTAACCTGTCACTCGTCTGTTTCACGTCCTCAATCGAATACAGTTTTTCGAGCTGCCAGCGGGATTTCGTAATCGACATCACTTTTCCTCCTTTAATTCATCCTGTCCTTTCGTTTCCTTCGGCTTCCCTTCCCGGGAGACCTGCCAATGAAATACTTTGCCGACAAAAAACATCCTTCCGCTGACGAAAGGATGTGTGGATTGACTCATTAAATGACGAAGAAATAGACACAAAGGAAATGTGCTAAGCTGCCGAGCAGGACGAATACATGGAAAATCTCGTGAAAACCGAGGTGTTTGAACGAAAGTACACGCGGTTTTAAGCCATAGATAATGCCACCGATCGTGTAAAAAATCCCCCCGAGGAACAGTAAACCGATTCCGACCGGAGACAGGACTTCTGCGAGCGGTGTGATTGCAAAGACCATGATCCAGCCCATTCCGATGTACAGCGTCGTCGACAACCAGCGTGGACTGTTGAACCAGACAAGTTTAAAGGTGATACCGAAAACCGCAATCAGCATGACGATACTGAATAATACCCAGCCGGTCGGACCGTTCAGACTGATCAGACAAAACGGGGCATACGAGCCGGCAATCAGCAGATAAATCATCGAATGATCAAGACGTCTCCACGTCGCAATGGCCCGGTCACTCGCGAGTACCATATGATATGTCGCCGAGACTGCGTACAAGGCAATCATACTGACACCAAAGATGATTGCCGCGACGATTGGTAGTCCGGCTCCCCGCTCCAGTGCCGCTTTGATGACCAGGGCGAGCAATCCAATAAAGGCGAAGACGGCTCCGCCCAGGTGGGTCAGACCATTGATCGGTTCTCTCATATACGTTTTCATAATTCCCCTCCGTTTTTATGTAGTTTTAAATACTACATGGCGTTATATGAACATTCTATCATACACTAGAGAAATAGGAAGTCATTCCGCATTATTTTTTTGGAGGTATTTTCATGACACAGTCAGATCACCCGAAACCATCACTCGACCGCCAGTTGGAGTTAACGGATATCCCGAACATCGATCTCTACATGGACCAGGTCATTCAATTGTTTGAACGGACGTTCGAAGAGACGACACGGACCGAAGGCGAAACGATTTTAACGAAGACGATGATTAACAACTACGCCAAGAAAAAATTGTTTTTCCCGGTCACGAATAAAAAATATACGAAAAACCATCTGATCTTAATCAGTTTGATTTACCAATTAAAAGGAACGTTCTCCATCAATGACATCAAAACGATTTTGACGGACTTGAATACCGGTGTTACGGAACAAACAATTGATTTGGAAGACTTTTATCAAACGTATCTCGATGCGACAGCGGTCAATCAGACCTTGTTCGAGGAGCAGCAGCCTCCGACGGATGACTTGGATCATCTCGAACAGTTACAACTGATTTTATCGCTCGCCCATATGAGCAACTTGTACCGCCGGGCAGCCGAACGATTGATTGACCGATTAGAAAAGTAACCGTCTTTCTTTTATGTGTCATGGTAAAATAGGGAAAAAAGGATGAGGTGCAGGAGATGGAACTCGAACAACGTTTTTTACAACGTTTAGATGAAACAGGACATTATTTCGTCACTTACCAGGATGGTGTTTTAATCGAACTTGCTTTTGATGCTGTCGTCGGCCGACATCCCGCACCTTTTCCGGAGTTGGAGAAGACGGCTCGGTTTTTGGAAGAGCATCTCCGCTCCCATCAGACACAAGCGTTGTTGCTTGCTTCAAAAATTCAGGCTTATGATGCGGAACCGGCTGAACGGATTGCCCCGATGATGTCGATTTATAGCTTTTTTGCAACACACCGGCTCGTCCATCCGCTCAATGCTTATTCGACCGCTTTATTGATCAGCCGTTTACAGCCGACGGATGTCCAACTTGAGCGGACCGTCTCGTTATACCGCCTTTGCAAAACCTCACACCGGTTCATCGTCTCGCCCCTGCTGATCTCGTTTCTGTTTTTAAACAGTTTACGCCGGGGCGAGTTATCAACAATCCATGATCAGATCGAAGCGCTGTATGACATGTTGAAAAAGCGGTTCGGGCGGTCTCAGCAAACGTATGTCACGGCACTCTTATTTGCGTTATTACCGGACGAGGACCATCATCTTTATCTTAATCAGCTCGTCCAGTCCCGGAACGCTTACCGCAAACACGGGATTCCACTGTCGTTTCATGCGTTGCTTGCGCTACTCGGTCAACCGGAAGTACATCGCGCTGCACTTGAACAGATATCAGACCGTTTGCGGCAAAACCCCCACTTTAAATACCGGAAGGATTTAATTTTCCTGACGGCGGTCCGGCTCTATCTTGCGGATCATCCGACGTTGCACCAATTGTTTGCTCCGTACAGCCCGGCTGACTGGACGAATTCGACTGATTTCATCCCCGTTTTCCTGTTTCCGGTCGACTTGACGGATACGTCCCATGCGACAGACGGCGGAATGGCGGACGGCGGATTTGACGGTGGCGATGGTGGTGGTGGTGGCGATTGAACTCGCCCATCCACTGCCTGTTTCCGTATAAGATTTTCTAAAAAAACAAAACGGGGCGGACTCAAAAAAGAATCACTCGTTCTTTCACGCCCTTTCCTCAGGCGAGACACAATCCAGTTTCCCTGCCTCATTGAGGCAGGAAATCGGGTCTTGTTTGTCTCTGACAGCGCAAAAATGCGCTTTTTCCTGTAGGAGTTGTGTGAAGCGAGTGATTCTTTTTTTTACGAGATCAGGGTGGCAGATTATCATTCCGCCACCCTGATCTTTGTAGAGAGTGACTTTTAAGTCAGACCCATTTGTATAAAAGCCGGCACAAGTGCCCGATTATTTTTGTTGATCGTCTGCATCAGACGGTGTCACATCGCCGTCTTCATCAGCTTCGTGAGACAAATCAGGTGCTTCGTCAGATGATGGTTCAGAATCCGGTTGATCTGTTGATTCCGAATCCGCTGACTTCTTGTCTTGATTGTCGGACTGCGGCTCTTTTTCGTGGTGCTCGGATTTTGAATCCGACTCATTTTGTGCTGCTGTATCGGATTGATCACGACCTGCGATATCGTCGTTCGTCATACGATTGCCCGATGTAATCGGATCCGTTTCTTTTTCGTGTTGCTCTGACATAGTAACATCCCCCTTGAATCATGATGATTAAAGTATTCCCTTACGAGAGACGGTTAAACATCCTGGGTATGCGTGATCTTTGCAAAATCGGCAATCAAGTTCGTGATTGGTTGCGGATGATGCAGATAATGTCCTTGTACATACAGTGGATTTCCCACCGCAACGATGTGCTGGAACTGAGCGCTTGTTTCGACTTCCTGAATGACAAGCGAAATTCCAAGTGCCTGTGTCAACGAATAAACAGACTGGACCATCGACTGTTCGAGCTGGTTTTGAACGAGACGCCGTGTAAAGATCGGATCCAACTTAACCGATTGGACCGGTAAACGGAGTAAGGAATTGAGTGAAGCATAATGACTCCCGAAATGATCGACACTCAGACGATAACCTGCCCGGCGTAACAGTTCCAGACGTTCGATGACTTTCCGTTTCCCGATTTGCAAAACTTCTTCCCGGATTTCAAGCACAATCCGCTCTTTCTTGAACGACGCACCGTTTGCGAACTCTAACAGATTGGCAAGCATCGCATCCGATTTGAACTGACTGGCGGAGAGATTAATCGAAATTGTCACGGGACGCCCCAATTCTGTCTCCAGCCGGAGACTGTCCGAGATCGCCTGGGCAATCGTAAAGTGACCGATTTGACTAAACTTCCCTGTCCGTTCCGCAATCGGAATAAAATCGGCCGGGCTGACGAATCCGAGTACCGGATGATTCCAGCGAAGCAGTGCTTCGACGGCAACCGTCTGGCCCAGTTTGGCGTTAAAAATCCGTTGGTAATACAATTCGAACTGCCCGCGCTCTAACGCTTGCTCCAATTCCTGTTCCAATACACGGTTAAACGGATGTTGTTCGACCTCGCGTTGCTGATCGACAAATGAAATACCCGCTTTTCCGTCCAGTTTGACCTGTTGCATCAGGGCTTCTGCTGCATAGACCTGTGTCTGGCGGTTCATGTGGTCGCCCGTTAACAGACTGACACCTGACGAAGCCGTCAAACGAATCGGTTCGTCCGCAAGATTTTTAATCGGCTCCTCAATCGCCTGAATGATGGATTCAGCGAATGTCCGGCCTTGATCCGTAAAATCCGCTTGTTCCAGAGGGGCAAGAACAATGAACTCGTTCCCCTCCATCCGTCCGACGACGTGTTCCGGAATCGCGACATACTTTAAGCGTGACGCAATTTCCTGAAGCACCTGATTTCCAATCCGGTATCCGTACTTCGCATTGATCGCATGAAAGTTATCGAGATTGAGGACCATCAAAAAGGTCGGCTGGCTCGAGACACTAGAAATCAATCGGTTCATGTATCGTTCGTTATAGACATCTGTCAATGCATCTTTGATGACATAGGTCTCGACGCTGATTGATTTACTGATGATGTTCGCGTAATTCTCAATCATCTCTAATTCGGTTTCACTGAATTCATACGGTTGATCATCAAAGGCACACAACGTCCCGATTTTTTCGTTGTTGGCATTTTTAATCGCGACACCAAGAAAACTGCCGTTTCCCAGTGTTTGGGTGACCGGATGATGACTTGTCATCGGATTCGCCAATAATTCATTGATTTGAATCTTACCGTCTGTTTCATCGATGACGAGTTTACAGAGAACATGTTGGAAGATGTGTGTCGTTCCCTCTTCAATCAGTTCCTTTCCCTGATTAATCGCCTTGACGATAAAGTTACTGTTTGAGTCATTTAATGCGAAAAACAGTGTATTGACACCGATTTTTTCACTCAATTGATTTAAGATATCTTCGACAAGCGGATGTAAGGCTTCATATCGCATCTGCGAGTTATCCACGGTCCGTCCCTCCTTTCTTCGTTAGTCCTCTGTCATTTCAGTCGAAAATTGAAGCGTAAACGTACTGCCTTTTCCTTCTTCTGACTGCACGGCAATCGATCCGCCGTGATCCATGACAATCATCCGGCAAATCGCTAAACCAAGACCGGTTCCGCCAATTTTTCGCGTGTCCGAGTTATCAGCCCGGTAAAATTTATCAAATACAAACGGGAGTGCTTTTTCCGGAATTCCGATTCCTTCATCTTCAATCGTCAAGACCATCTGTGATCCCTTCATGTGACCCCGGACTTGAATCGTTCCTCCGTCCGGTGAATATTTGATGGCATTCATGATCAAGTTCGTGAAGAGCTGTTTCATCTTCTCTTCGCTCGCCGTCATCTGATAATCGCCCGCTTCAAACAGGACCCGAATCCGGTGTTTACTGCTCGCAAGCTCGAACATCGGTCGCATCTCATATACCAATCGTTTAAGGTCCAACCGTTTTTTGACGATGCCTTGTGAGACATCCTCACCTTTTTGGATTTCTAAAATATCATCAATCAGCTCTGCCAGACGAACGGTCTCGGAATGGATCGTCTCGAGGTATTTTTTTTGACGCGGACCATCGAGTGAACGACGCATCAACAGTTCCGTAAAGCCCATAATCGACGAGAGCGGTGTTCTTAATTCATGCGAAACAATCGAGACGAACTCCGACTGTTTCAAATCCAGTTCTTTTTCTTTCGTGACATCCCGCAAGACGAGCATCATTCCCCACTCGACATTGGCGATGGCGATTCGTTCGGCATAGGCACTCAGCAACAGATTCCCACGAAAAGCCGATAGTTCAATCGTCTCTCCGGGAATCTCCCCGTTCATCAATTGACCGATATAGTCATGCAGCGCATCGGGCTGATCGACGTGTTCGAATAAGGAAGTCGCCCGTTCGTACGCATGGCGGAAGCCTTGAGATTGACTGACGAGCTTTGGCGGGAACATGTTCAACAATGCCTGATTGGCATAAATCTGTTCCCCGCTGCTTTCGATATATAAGACCGCTTCCCGAATCGAATCGAGTAATTGGTACGTTTTGATTTTTTCATGCTCCATTTGATGGAACAACAGGTGACGTTCTAGCGTCATTCCGAGTTTGCGTGACAAATCCAAAATATCCCCGACCTGTTCCAAGTTGAACTGCTCGAATGGATGTTTGAGATAGATGACACCGACGACACCGCCATTGCTTGGTGACTGGACAGGAATCGCCGATTCATACATCATCTCTGCTACAGGGAGCTGAACCGATTTTCGCATGACAAAAGCACGGCGTAACACAGAATATTGATCCAAATCTTTTTCGATCAATTCAATGTCTTCCACCCCTTGCGTCACAAGGTGACTCAATTGTTCACGGCGATATAACAGGATGGCCCCCGCCTCAAGATTGATGAGTTTCAGCAACTTAACGAGTAATGTCTCACACGCTGACTCGACGCTTTGGGTTGCCAATGCTTCCATGATTTCGTTGCGGTGTTTCAATTTATGTTCCACTTCCGCCAAGTCCTGTGTCAGTTGACCGATCCGTTGACGGTCGGTCGTCTGTAACGTCTTGACGGGAAATGGACTGGTCTTCAGACGATACGGTCTCGTCTTCTTTTCCGGACGATATCGTACGATTTTTTTCAATGGGCTTCCTCCTTCCGATTCATGCATTCATGTTTAAAATTATAACACGAGATTTTAATTTTTCGTCTCGTATTTGACTTAAGAACGCGCGGTCGTTTCCGCTAATAAACGTTTAAATGCCTGTTCGAATGCAACATCTTCCTGCCGCGTCCGTTTTTTGGGTCCCTTCGTCCGTCCACCTGCCCGCCGGATTTCTTGACCGACATGTCGTGTATGTAGAAGAAAATCTATGTTTTCGTTTGTAAAAATCCGACCATTCTGATCAACGGCTCGTCCATTGCGTGCCAGGGCGAGGGCAGCCAGACCGTAATCCTGGGTCACGACGATGTCTCCCGGCGCCATCCGGTTGACGATGGCAAAGTCGACGGCGTCCGCTCCTTGACCAATCGTAATCGTCGTCGCCCCTTCCCGGTTAAACTGATGTGCTGTATCACAGACTAAAAAAACCTCGTATCCTTTGCTCAATCGAATCGTCAAATCGACGACCGGACAGCCGTCTGCATCGATCCATATTTTCATGTCACGTCACTCCTTCTATTACTTCGCTTTCATCAAGTGTCCGTGACGACCGGAATCACTGTCAAGTCCAGCACTCGAAGTTGACCGTAACTGCCATAGAACCGACAATAGAAAGGAAAGGATGTGCCGAATTGAAACCTGCAACATTTACCTCATTTTTATCCTTACTGAAGAAAAGCGAACCACCGGTCGGACTGCTGTCAGCTGCCGTGACGGTTTCAATCATTCAGGCACTCGCTGCTTTGATGATTCCCTGGTTTTTGAAATCCCTGATCGACAACTTCTCCATCGATCAGGTCACACCGGGCTTGGTCGCCCTCTTCATCACGGTCTTCATCGTCCAGATGATCAGCAATGCTTTTTCCATCTACTGGCTGCAAGTCGCCGGGCAACGGATCGTCGCCAACTTGCGGACGATGTTGTGGAAACACTTGCTAGCTTTACCCATTCCGTTCTATGACGAAACGAAGTCAGGCGAACTCGTCTCACGTCTCAACAACGATGCGACGACCTTACAACAATTATTATCGGAGCAACTCGTTCGTCTGTTGACCTCAATCGTCTCGATTGTCGGTGCGATTACGATTTTATTTTTCCTCGACTGGCAAATGACGCTCGTCATGGTCATCGCCGTCCCGTTGACATTATTGATCATCATTCCGCTCGTTCGGAAACTGCATCAGATTTCACGGGAGACGCAAAAAGAGCTCGCCGGCTTATCGGGATTTTTTGCAGAAATGCTCGGCGAAGTCCGCTTGGTCAAATCACAGGCGACAGAAACCTATGAAATGGAACGCGGAAAAACCCGGATTGAACATCTGTTTGGCTTCGGCGTCAAAGAAGGGAAGATTCAGGCCATCTTACTGCCCGTTTTCAACGTCGCCCTGACCTCGATGTTAATCGTCATCATCAGTTTCGGTGCTTACCGCGTCTCGACGAATCAGATTACGGCGGGTGAACTCGTCGCCTTTTCGTTATACCTGTTTCAAATCATGACACCACTCGTGACGATGACCGAGTTCGTCTCGAAATTACAAAAAGCACGCGGGGCAACGGAACGGATTTCGGAACTGCTCGAAGAACGACCGGAACAGGACGGGACCCGACAGGTTGAGCGTCCGTTCGCAGCCGTTCACTTTAATCATTTGTCGTTCGGCTATGACGACACGACACTGTTGCACGACGTCACCTTCTCCCTGCCGCGTGGTCAAACGACGGCAATCGTCGGTCCGAGCGGCTCCGGTAAATCGACCTTGTTCGCTCTGCTCGAACGCTTTTATCTGCCGACGAACGGTCAAATCGAGCTCGGTTTTCATGCGATTGATCAGTTTGAACTGGCCAGCTGGCGTAATGCGATCGGTTATGTCGCCCAGGACTCCCCTGTCCTGTCGGGCACAATCCGCGACAATCTGTTATACGGATTGACGCAAGATGTCACGGAACAACAAATCCGCGACGCCGCCGAGATGGCAAATGCCGATGAATTCATTTCTTCGTTTACACTCGGATATGACACGGAAATCGGTGAACGCGGTGTCAAACTGTCCGGCGGTCAACGGCAACGGATTGCGATTGCCCGCGCCCTCCTGCGGGATCCGGAATTGTTATTGCTCGACGAAGCGACTTCTAGCCTTGATTCGGAATCGGAACGGGTCGTCCAGGAAGCGCTCGAACGATTGATGGAAGGACGGACGACGTTCGTCATCGCCCATCGCCTCGCGACGGTCCGCCATGCCGATCAGATCGTCGTTCTCGAACAGGGACGTGTTTCCGGCATCGGAACACATGATACCCTCGTCGAGACAAATGTTTTGTATAATAAACTCGTAACGCAACAATTCATCGGTCAAACCGAAACGACCAGGGGGAGTAATACATGACAAAAACAATTGGTTTCATCGGACTCGGCGTCATGGGACAAGGCATGGTCCGCAACTTGTTAAAAGCCGGTTTTTCCGTCAAAGGCTACAACCGGACGAAAGAAAAAGGCTTGCCGCTCGAACAGGACGGGGCTATCATCGTCGATACGATTCAGGAAGCTGTCTCGGATGCCGACGTCGTCATCTCGATCGTCGGCTATCCGCAGGACGTCGAACAGATTTACTTGGCGGACGACGGGATTTTAGCCTCCGCTCAACCGGGGACAATCGTCATCGACATGACGACATCGAGTCCGGCGCTCGCGATCCGGATTGCCGAGCAGGCTGCTCAAAACGGCATTACTGCTCTTGATGCACCGGTCACGGGCGGCGATCTCGGAGCGAAAAACGGGACGCTTGCGATTCTCGCAGGTGGTGACGAAGACGCATTCAATACGGTCAAACCGATATTTGATGCGATGGGAAAATCGATTGCCCGCTTCGGAGGTCCGGGACAAGGACAGTCGGCCAAACTCGCCAATCAGATTGCGATTGCCGGATCGATGATCGGGACAGCCGAGATGTTGCTGTTCGTCACGAAATCGGGAATCGATCCGACACAGTTCGTCGAGACAATCAAAAGCGGCTCCGCCGGCAGCTGGTCACTTGAAAACCTGATTCCGCGTGTCATCGCGGAAAACTATTCGCCGGGCTTCTTCGTCAAACATTTCATCAAAGACATGAACCTGGCACTCGAACGGGCCGAGGAAATGGGGATTGCGACACCGGGACTTGCACTCGTCAAAGATTTATACGACGAGCTGGCAGCATCCGGTCATGCCGAATCCGGTACACAGGCTCTCTACCTGTTGTTAAAAGAGAAAACACCGTCGCATTAAAAGTACGACAAAAACGAGTCTGACGCTTCCGCACAGGGGGAAGTCAGACTCGTTTTTTTATGCTGAACGCGTTGCTGTCTGTTGTTCTTTTTTTAATTGTTCATAGAAGTGCGCCATCGTCGTATCAAAATACGGTGTCAGCAAAACAACTCCGACGGTACTGAGCAGCGCAAGAATCCCCCAAAGGATGAAACTGAGATAAAGTTTCGCCAGCCGCCACTTATGTCCATGCATCATCCGGCGGCTTTCACCAAGGACCTGGATAAACGACAGATCCGGTCGGTCGACCAATAAAAACGGCACCAATCGGTACATCAGATAAAAGTAGATTGCCGGGAGGATCAAAAAAGAACCGATGTAAACGAGTAATGTTACCAGTGTATAGGCTGCCATCGTCTTCAGGTAGAAACGGATCGACGCAAACCCTTCAAATAACGTCCCGATACCGGCTGATTCTCCGCGGACGAATCGTAAGTAGGCAATTGTCCGTCCAAGCGTGACGGGGGACAGCACAATCGTCACGACGATGTTCAAGGCGACGAACCGTAGCATACTGTCGAGATTATCCTGATCAAACGACATCCGGCTGGCAGCCAGCGCAAAGATGACGAAATAGATGATCGAGATGCTGAGCGCTGTCAGCCACTTCCCTTTTAACGTCGCAAGTGCTGCCTGTTTGTACTGTAAATTTGTCATAATGAACTCCTTTATCTTTCAACATTCCTGTTTTAGTGTACCGTAGTCTGCTTTGAAAAAATAGCAATCATCCCCTCACAAGGCTGAAGATGTGACGATTTTTGGACAGCTGTAATAATTGGATTTCATTCTCTTCTTTAAAAAGCGACGCAACCGAAACCACTTTTTCTTCACTCGCTTTCCTCAGGCGAGACACAAGCCAGTTTCCCTGCCCTTATGGTCAGGGAAGCGGGTCTTGTTTGTCTCTGACGGCGCAATGGAAATTGCGCTTTTTCCTGTAGGAGTCTCGTGAATGAAGTGGTTTCTCCAAAATAAAAAAAGAGGAACAGATTAAATCTGCCCTCATTTCTCATAAGGTTGACTGTCGCGCCAACGAATGACTTTGATTAACGTGCCAGCAATTGTTTTAACGCTTTGACCTTCTCCGGATCGACTTGACCGTCGACGAGGACAGCAGATCCGACATGTAACTCGGTTGCGTTCGTTGCATTAAGTAATTCTTCCGCCCGCTCGACTGTGATACCGGAACCCGGCAAGACAATCAGGTCGGGGTGCTGTTCGATTAACTGGGCGATGACCGTTTGTCCTTCAAGGGCTGTCGGTTGTGCACCGGACGTCAAAATCCGGTCGACTTCCGGAAAATCAGCCAGCACTTCCGCTGCTTCCAGGATGTCACGGCTGCTGTCGATCGCCCGGTGGAACGTCAACGACAAATCGCCTTTATGTTTGATGATACGACCGAGGAATCCTTCATCGACACGGCCGTCCGGCGTCAAGGAGCCGACGACGATTCCCGCTGCTCCGAGTTCTCGGATTAAATCGATATCCGTGATGATCGTTTCCTGATCGGCCTTCGAATAGACGAACGATTTGCTGTGCGGACGCACGAGGACATGGACCGGAATCTCGACCGACGACAAGACTTGCCGGATCAAGCCGTAACTCGGTGTCAGCCCGCCTTCCGATAAGGCGGATACAAGTTCCAGCCGGTCGGCTCCCGCCCGCTCGGCTGCTGTTGCTTCTTCGACTGTTGCTGCAATGATTTCTAACATGATACATCCCTCCCGCCCTAGTGTATCACGAGACGACGGTCCAATTCACCCGTTCGTTGAACAGTTTCATCTCCCAGGACGGCGGATAGGTCGAGGGACTGAGGACGATTTTAGCCCGCCGGAATTCGGCGACTTTGTACTTCCGGTTTCCTTCAAACTCGTCACACGCCAAAAAGGCATACACGTCCTTCGTCCGTCCGATGATTGCTTTTTGAATCAGGGACGATTCGATGTCATCGCTGACGAATCCCCGCTCGATTTCGGCGCCGTCAAATGTCAAAAACGATGCATCAAAGGCGTAAGCATCAAGTGCTTGTAACACTTCGACACCGACCGTCTGTCCGAATGAATCGACGGTTCCACCGAGCAGGCGAATTTCACCATGAAACGGTCCGGTTTCCCGGCATTGTTCGAGATGACTGGCAATCGATAAAGAATTCGTCACGATGGTCGCTCCCCCACTGAGGTACGGCAACAGATGTTCGACCGGTTCCCCTTTTCCTAAAAAGATGCAGGAATAGTCACTGAGCCAACCTTTGGCATACCGGGCCAGGCGCCGTGATAATTGATCCGTCCGTCGTGAAATCGACGACTCTTGTTTCCCGCCGTGATAGATTGCTCCGCCATACACCCGCTTCAGTTGCCGTTCCCGTTCGAGTTCCTCGAGATAGCGCCGGACCGTCTCACCGGAGACGTCCAAACGATCGATCAAATCTTTCGTCATGACTTTCCCTTCTTCTTCGAGCCATTGCATGATTTGTGATTTCCGTTCCTCTCCTAATAACGACACATGACCTTCCCCCTTCACAGACAAGTACTACTTCTAGTGTAGCGAACGTCTGTAAAGGTCTTGTAAATCCGGTGTAAAAAAACGTGTAATTCCTATGAAATGTTGTTGAATTCGTTTATTTTTCAGATTAACAAGATATTCACAAAAAAAACCGGATCCTCCTGTCCTTCCTTTACAGAAGAACAACAGCATCCGGTTGAAATCAATCGGTGTCTTTTTTATCTTTCGCAAACATACCAATCTTTGATTCCGTCCCTTGACGGATCCGGCTGATATTTTCACGGTGTTTAAAGATGACGAACAGCGCAAGAATCGTAAAGAACGTCGGGACGATCCAGTCCTGCTCGACGATACCGATCGTGATGGCAGCTACGATACCGATGCTTGCTGAGACGATTGAGCTGAGTGAAACCATCCGGCTCAGTCGTAACGTCGTCAAAAAGGAAATCAACAGCACCAGGAACAGAATCGGGCTCGTCACGAGCAGCATCCCGCCGGACGTCGCGACGGCCTTTCCGCCTTTGAACCTGGCAAAGACCGGATAGATGTGTCCGATGACGGCCGCTAGACCCGCAAACAGCGGATGCAGTTCGGAAGCAAGCAGAATCGGCACAAGACTGGCGACTGCCCCTTTGCCGAGATCGCCAATCAAGACGATGATCCCCGCTTTTTTTCCTAGGACCCGGAACGTGTTCGTCGTCCCGAGATTCCCGCTGCCGTGCTGCCGAATATCAATGCCGTGTCCCCATTTTCCGACAAGCAGAGCAAACGGAATCGAGCCGAGTAAATAGCCTAAAATTAAAATCCCGATGATTTCAATCATGGTCAACCTCCAACGTATTAGTGACCGACCTTCATATATTCTTCGAGAGTCTGCCCATTATTTTTAATTTGTGTGGCTGGACCGACACCAACATACCGGATGTGCCATGGCTCATACGTGTACCCAGTCCGCGACTGGAACCCACGGTCGTACCGGACGATGAATCCATACTTCGCTGCGTTGTTCGCAATCCATTTCCCTTCTTTTGTATCTCCGAGTTCTGCCGTCAATCCATTCCCGACGCTCGGTGCCGAGATATCAAACACAAGTCCGGTCTGGTGCTCACTGTGACCAGGACGGGCCGAATATTGATCGGCTGCCGCTTTTCCGTCACGGGCGACGTAGTTGTTGTAGAGAACCGTCTGACGTGAACCTGAACGGAATCCGCTGACAGCGTTCAGTGTCACACCATCGGCTTTCGCATCGGCAAACATTTTTTCCATTTGCTTCGCTGCCGGTGCCCGCATGTAACTTTGTTCGAGAACGCCTGAATACGAGAAGCTGACGTTTGGCACGACTAAATCCGACGGTTTGTAATCGATCGGCAAGCTGTACTTTTTGTTGACGACGACTAACTCACCCAGTGACAGATCGGCTTTTGTATTCGATTTATCGACGTCCGGTGTTTCGGACTCCGGTTTCGACGGTTTGGCCGGTTCCGGATCCTGAGCGGAATCAGTTTTTCCGTCCTCTTTTTTGTCGGTCGATTTGTCTTCAGCCTTGTCTTCTGTCGAAGATGCGTCCGATGACTTCTCTTCCGTCGTTTTATCTTCAGCTGATTTGTCCGCAGCCGCTTTCTCTTCAGCCGCTTTTTCATCCGCTGTTTTTTTGTCGGCAGCTGCCTGCTCTTCGGCCTTTTTCTCAGCTTCCGCTTTCGCTTCGGCTTCTTTTTTCGCTTCGGCTTCTTTTTTCGCTTCCGCTGCTTCTTTTGCTTCTTTTTCTTTCGCTACTTCGGCATCACTTTTTTCGTTGTCTGAAGTGGCCTTTTCATCTGCGCTTTTATTCGCCTGTTCGGTTTTTGAGTTGTCTTGCGCTTCCTGATCCCCAGGGTTACATCCTGCAAGGAGGAGCGCCAATGTACTGACTGCTACGATTTTTTTCATTTTTAATTCCCCGCTTCCTTGGTGCTATTCTATGTTACCTCTAATCGACTGATTAGAAAAGCCCTCACGCAAGAAATCCTGCTGAGGGCGGAGGCTTAATTGGAGACAAGTGCGGCATCATCGGTACGCATTTGTTCGTAAATCGCGTGCCAGTTCGGAAAGACTTTTGGTAAACGGATTGGACGGAAATTTTCTTTTTTAACGACGACATGCGACGTTTTTCCCGCGACCGCCAGTTGACCGTCGGCATTCTTGACTTCATAACCGTAAATCGTCCGCAGACCGTCATAATGATCAACCCAGACGGACACATGTGCTACGTCACCGTACGTTAATGACCGTTTGTAATCGAGATTCACATTCGTGACCGGCGAGACGTATCCGGCTTCTTCCATTTCCTTGTAGTCAAGTCCAAGTGACTTGATCAGTTCCGTCCGTGCGATCTCAAAATAAACGAGATAATTCGAATGATAGACGATGCCCATCATATCGGTTTCGGCGTAACGGACTGGTATTTCAATCGTGTACATGAAGCTTCCCCCTTAAAAATCCTCTTTTTCAAGATAGGACCATTCTGAACCGGTTAAGCTAAGTTTGTCAATTAATCGGACGGATTGCTTCGCAATTGCTCGTTCGACAATCGTAATCGCGGCACGGGCATTGCCGTTCGGAACCGTCTCAATCATCTGCTCAAGCGTCTGTTTCGCTTCATCCGTCAATTGATACCCGTACTGGGCGGCATAATTGATGATGATCTCAATCAGTTCGTCCTTCGCATAGTTCGGGAAATGGAACTCACGTTTAAAACGGGATTTCAGACCGGGATTGCTGGCAAGCAACGCCTGCATCGGCTGCTCGTAACCCGCGAGGACGACAACCAGATTATCGGCATGTTTCGTCATCTCGTCGACGAGCGTATCAATCGCTTCCTTGCCGAAATCGTTGGCACCGCCGTTTAACGCGTACGCTTCATCAATAAACAGAACACCGCCGAGCGCATCACGGATGACGTCACGCGTTTGTTGCGCGGTCTGACCGACGTAGCCCGAGACAAGATCGGCCCGGCTGACGACTTTCAAATGACCCCGCTTCAAGTAACCGCACTGGCGGAGGACATCGGCATATAATGCTGCGACGGTCGTTTTCCCGGTTCCACTGTTGCCGCTGAAGACCGCATGCAGTTCGACCGGCAATACTTTAAATCCGGCTTCCTGACGGCGCTTCTGCATCGATAACAACGCTTGGATCTGTTTGATTTCCGCTTTCAGCGGCTGTAATCCGACTAATTGTTCAAGTCGTTCCTCAACGCTATTGTCGTCTGAAGCGACAAGTTCAAAATCAGCTTGTTCGAGCAACGCAAAATCTTCGTGACTGGCACTTTCCCCCAGACTCGCCCCTTTTTTGAAGATGGCATCGAGGACGATATTACGAACGGCGCGTCCGTTACCGAAACTGGCGTCGACCCGTTCGCGCTCGAGCCGGGACAATAAAGCCCGCTCGGCTTGTTCCGTCAGGACATAATCGTTGACCGTCGCAATCGAACGACCGATTTCAAGCAGTTCTGTATCGGTATAATCCGCGAGCAGATAATGATTCGATTCCGGGAAACGGCTCCGCAGACCGGGGTTCGCTTTCAGGAAATCGCGCATTTCTTCCGGATACCCGGCCAGAACGACGGCAAACCGGCCGGCGTATTCCCCGCTCGTCATCGCAGCGACAAGCGTATCGATTGCGGCTTGGCCGTAATCATTGCCGCTTTGACCGGCCCGTTTTAAGGCGTAGGCCTCGTCGATGAACAGGACACCGCCGACCGCTTCGCGGACTTTACTCATGACCTGTTCTTCCGTTTGACCGACAAACGCTCCGACGAGCGACGAGCGGTCCGTCTCGACGACTTCCGGCCGCTCCAGCAGACCAAGTTCGTGATAGATTTTCGCCATCAACCGGGCAAGCGTCGTTTTACCGGTCCCTGGATTCCCCATGAAGATCATGTGGAGGGATGGTTGATCGCTCGAGCGGTACCCGTCCGACGTCCGTTTTTGCTGATATTTCAAGAACCGATACATCTGATGGACACGCAACTTAATATCTTCCAGTCCGATCATCGCATCGAGTTCCTCGAGCGCCGACCGTTCGACCTGTTTGATTTCTGCCGGAAGTAACGCAACAACCCGGCGTAAATCTTGCAGTGCCGTCGCTTTCAGTTCCGTCATCTCCCGGAAGGCATCACGCGAATAAAACCGTTCCTGCAGACTGTCGAGAAATTCCGTCGCAATCTGTTCGAGCGACGCGCTCGACAACAGCAAAGCTTTACCGGCTTCAAACAGTTCTGACCAACGCGCTGTATCCATCCGCCGCAACCGTTCCGTCTGTTCGACGACCTGTTCCGTCTCATGCAGGATTTGACCCGCTTGTTGAATCAGTTCTTTTGTCGCTGACCGTTTCGCATTGGCATTGTCCGTCTCGCGGATCGTCGGAAAAGTGTTGGCGACGAGCAATTGGTAACTGCTCTGGAGCTGCTGTTCGATCAGCAACTGTTCCAGCCGTTCCGGCAGCCGGTCGTGCTGGCGGATTTCCTGCATCCAGCTTTCAGCCAGGGCATCAATCCGCCCCGTCATGATGTAACGGTGTTCAACGAGTAAAGCTAAAATTCGGACTAATGCTTCTGTTTCCTGTAATAGGCGGCTGCTTTGGGCATAACGTAAGGCGAGAACTTCTTCGACCTTTGCCCCGTTTTCCCAAGCCGTAATTTGTTTAAACATCTCCTCTTTTGAGAACGTCTCCATGTTATCTTGATTCCTCCCGCTTCTCGAAAAAACCGACTGTGGTCGTCACGGTGTGACGCTCCAGTCGGTCTGTCCTCATTTAGCTTTTAACCAGTTTGGATCGAATGTATCCAGTGTCTCGATTTTTTTCATCTTGACCGAATAAAATAGTTTTCCATTGTTACGTGACTCGGCTCCAAGTACTTTCGACCGGTCGGACGCGACGTAGTAGGTCGCCTCTTCCGCATTGTCGTCCTTATCGAAGAACGATGGATACTGTTTAATCCATTCTTTCGGGACTGTGCTTGCCGGCTCTTTTTTGACGTAAACATCAGCCGCATTTCCGGCGATATCAGCTTCGCCTTCGACTTGACCAAAGTCACCGTTTTCGATGAACTTGATGATTTGTTCGTTAAAGCCGCGTGACAAGAACGGACGCGGTGCGCTGACACTCTTCGACGCTTTCGTCTCATTCAACAATTTTCCGTCGGCATCGTATTCGCGGAACATCTTCCCGTCCCAAATCGCCATCGTTCCTTTAGATGGTCCGTCGATGACTTCTGTCCGGAAGTGGCCTTTGTCATCAAAAACGACTTCATATGTCCGCGTCTCGAGAGCGTCTTCCGTCGTCGACAGTTTCTTTTCGACGTACTGGATCCGCGACATCGTGTAAAACGGTTTGACCGGAGCAGCTTTATCTTCATTAGCGGTCTGTGTCTTATTCAAAAGGTAAAAATTATAGGCAAGGAGTATCGCCATTGCCACGATTGCGACTGCAATCCATGTGCTCGTTCGTTTCGTCATGCCATGTACACCATCCTAGATTTGTCTCGTTTCATGTTAATGGTATCGGTTTTAGGCTTAGAATACAAAGGGTTTGTCCAAGATTCCTGCATTTCCGAAGAAATACGTCAGACTTTTGAACAATTGATTCTGTTTCGAATCGTTCTGATCTCTTCCTTGACGACACACAAAGACGACACACAAAAGGTGAACGGCCCATCGATCCGGCAGTCCACCTTGATTTAATCTGTTTTCGGTTCGAGTGAGACAATCATCGATTCATCGACGAGGTAATACGTTTGATGGGGCAGCTCGCGTAAATAGCCTTGCTCAAACAGTTTCGCACAATCGACCTGGAACGTCTTCGAATACGGTTTGAGGGGTAACTTCCGCTCTTTGTCAAAATACCGGTCGACCGCGACCTGGACGTGATCCATCTCATAGACCGTCAAATGATCTTTCGCTTCCATGATCGCAAACGTTTCCCGTGACATATAGAAGACCTGCGTCGAGCGGGCACCAAGATAGGGTGCAAGTTGCGTTAAATCAATCCGTTGTTCTTCATCGAGCAGAATCGTCCGGTTCGTCCCTTTCGGCAACGCCAGTTCAAAATCGTGTGTCGCCCGTTTGACTTCATCGAGCGTGACGTCGCGAACCGGCAGCTCGGGTTCTTCTTTTGCTTGAAACCATTTCTTGAATCGGTTCACGGTCTCGCCCCTTTCTGCATCAAAAAAGGTGGGGTTGCCCCCACCTCAAACGTTAATGTAAACGGTTTAGTTTTGCAAGCGTTCGCGGAGAACCATTGGTAAGATTCCGCCGTGACGGTAGTAATCGATATCGACTTCCGAATCAAAACGAGCGATTGCTTCGAACTTCGTGACTTTTCCGTCAGCAGCTGTCGCTGTGACTTCGACGACGTCACGTGGACGAACCGACTCGTCGATCGCGATGCTGATTGCTTCTTCACCTGTTAAGCCAAGTGATTCAGCAGATGTGCCGGCCGCGTATTGGAGTGGCAAGACACCCATCATGACGAGGTTCGAACGGTGAATCCGCTCAAAGCTCTCGGCGATGACGGCTTTGACACCAAGAAGGTTTGTTCCTTTTGCTGCCCAGTCACGTGATGAACCCATCCCGTAATCTTTACCGGCGAGGATGACAAGACCTGTACCATCTTCTTTGTACTTCATCGCAGCGTCGTACATCGCCATCGTTTCGCCTGTCGGCCAGTACGTCGTGAAGCCGCCTTCTGTACCTGGAGCGACTTGGTTACGGATCCGGATGTTCGCGAATGTTCCGCGCATCATGATCTCATGGTTACCACGACGTGAACCGTATGAGTTGAAGTCTTTTGGTGCGACACCTTTGCTGACAAGGTATTGTCCGGCTGGTGTTGTTTTCGAGAATGAACCGGCTGGTGAGATGTGGTCTGTCGTGACAGAATCCGCAAACTTACCGAAGACACGGAGATCGTTTAATGCTTCGACGTGACCGGCTTCTTTCGCCAAGTTCTCGAAGAACGGCGGGTTTTGGATGTATGTCGACTCTTCGTCGAAGTCATACTGATCGCCCGTCGGTACGTCCAGGTTGTTCCAACGTTCGTTTCCTGTGAAGACCGAATCGTACTCGGCACGGAAGCTTTCCGGTGTGACGACCGTGTTGATGATCGTTTGAATCTCGTCACGTGATGGCCAGATGTCCGCGAAGAAGACTTCTTGTCCGTCTTTGCCTGTTCCGAGTGACGCGTTCATGATGTCGACGTCAACCGTTCCGGCAATCGCATAGGCGACGACGAGTGGTGGTGATGCCAGATAGTTGGCTTTGACGAGCGGATGAACCCGTCCTTCGAAGTTCCGGTTTCCTGAGAGGACAGACGAGACGAGCAGGTCTGATCCGAGGATCGCGTTTTCGACGGCAAGGTCAAGCGGACCCGAGTTCCCGATACATGTCGTACAACCGTAACCGACTGTGTTGAAGCCGAGTTGATCGAGGTACGGTTGAAGGCCTGATTTCTCAAGGTAATCCGTAACGACTTTTGATCCCGGTGCAAGTGATGTCTTGACGTATTTCGGAACCGTCAATCCGAGATTGATTGCTTTTTTCGCAACGAGTCCGGCACCGATCATGACGTACGGGTTCGATGTATTCGTACAGCTCGTGATCGCAGCGATCGCAAGGTCTCCCGTACGCATCTCAACCGCTTCGTCTTCGTATTGAACGACAGCAACTTTGCTTGCTTCGTCTTCCGCAAGACCAAAACCGGCGTTTCCTTGTGGTGCCGTCAATGCTTTTTGGAACGACGTGTGGACGTCCGTCAAATCAATCCGGTCTTGTGGACGTTTCGGTCCGGCAAGTGCAGGAACGATCGTTGAAAGATCAAGTTCAACCGTCTTCGTGAATGTTGGATCTTCGTTTTGCGGCGTGTAGAACAAGCCGTTTGCTTTTGAGTAGTTCTCGACTTTTTCGATCAAGTCTTCGTCACGGCCTGTCAGACGGAGGTACGTCAACGTTTCCGTATCAACCGGGAAGAATCCGCAAGTTGCGCCGTACTCAGGTGCCATGTTGGCGATTGTCGCGCGGTCAGATAATGACATCAAGTGAAGAGATGGTCCGAAGAACTCAACGAATTTACCGACAACGTTTTGTTGACGTAACATTTCCGTCACGCGGAGCGCAACGTCCGTCGCTGTTGTTCCAGGATGCATTTCACCTGTGATGCGGACACCGATAACTTCAGGAACCGGGAAGAATGAAGGTTGTCCGAGCATGCCGGCTTCTGCTTCGATTCCACCGACACCCCAACCAAGGACACCAAGTCCGTTGATCATCGTTGTGTGCGAATCTGTTCCGACGAGTGTATCCGGGTAGACATCAACCGAACCGTCTGCTGTTTCTTTTTCAAGAACGACAGATGCCAAGTACTCGAGGTTTACTTGGTGGACGATTCCTGTTGCAGGCGGTACAGCACGGTAGTTGTCGAATGCCGTTGTTGCCCAGCGTAACAATTTGTAACGCTCTTCGTTCCGTTCGAACTCAAGATCCATGTTTTCAGCAAGTGCGCCGGCAAATCCGTAAGAATCGACTTGAACCGAGTGGTCAACGACGAGATCAACCGGAACTTCCGGGTTGATGACTGACGGATCTCCACCGAGGTCCTGCATCGCTTTACGGAGTGACGCGAGGTCGACGACAGTCGGAACGCCCGTGAAATCCTGTAAGATGACGCGTGACGGCTTGAACGGCACATCGATATCATTCGATACTTGGGCAGTTCCCCATTTCGCCAAGTTTTCGACATGCTCTTGTGTAATCGAACGACCGTCTTGTTGACGAAGGACGGATTCAAGCAGCACACGGATTGAATACGGAAGGCGTTTGACTTCCGTCAGACCGAGTTCTTCCAATTTTTCAAGGCTGTAATAGTTGTAATTTTTACCGTTAGCTTCAAACGAACGGCGTGCACCAAACACGTCTTGCGTTGGTTGCGTTTGCTTCATGCTGATTCCCCCTTTAAGTGTTGACGACATCAAGCCCCTGATACCGCTTACTTGTACAGCTCTATCATAGTATAATATGAGCCCCGTTACAATTTGAAAGAACAAAAGACCTTCAATAAGTTTTACTTATCACCTAATTGAGAAACTATATCAATCATATGCTTATGATGACACGCGCTTTCTAGTTTTTAATGGTTCTGTTACGGGTACTACTAAATTGTAGAACGACATCAGAACTTTCTGGAGGCGGAAATTATGGCACAATATAAAAACAACGATGCAACGCACGTCGTCACGACGATTATTTTCAACGATCTGGAAAAAGCCAAAACCGGTTTTGAAATGATCAAGGATCTCGAAGCGATCAAAGAGATTGAAATGGAACAGATGGTCCTCGCCGAACGCAATGAGACGGACGGCTTCTCCTTCATCGATGCGATCGACTTCACGCAACAGGATCAATCGTTTAAAGGCTCGTTGATCGGAATGGCGGTCGGCGTCGTCGGTGGACCATTCGGCATGCTCGTCGGCTCCGTCGCCGGATACCTAATCGGCGCAAACCGGGACGAAAAAAACGAACGCGATTCGTTTGATCTGTTTAACCGGACACTCAACCAGATCAATCCCGACCACTACGGCGTCATCATCATCAGTGAGGTCAACGAGGATTCGGAAGCGATCAACGCGATTGCGGCGGAACTCGGAGCGACCGTACGCCGGACCGGTGAAACGTTTACGGATGAGACGGTGTGAACTAACAATATAAGGTGTACATTTCGTCCCCGCTTTTTCGGGGACGTTTTTGATGTAGATAGTTTTAGTAGAGACTTATTCATTTTACTTGTGATAAGGTAAATTAGTTTATATAACAATTTTTCTTTTGAATGAGCGTCGTGAATTAAATGATGTATTCAGAGTGAATTAGTTGAATTAATATAGAAAGGTATTGAGTTTTTAACGAACTGTAACATTTAGCACCAATCGCGAACCGAAATCCATTACTAATGCATGGTAAATATTTAATCTTCTAAAAATATTTAACACGGACCCTGTTTTTTTATATAAAACGTTATCTACAGTTCATAAATAGACATTGATTAATATACGAGTAAATACAACATTTTTTGCTTCGTTTACTAGGTTTTTTAGTAATTAGTATTTTTTTATATTAAACGACCGTTTTATATAATTACAACACCGGATAATAAAGGATTAGTTTGCTTTTGCTCTTTTATTATCAAGAGAAATTATTCTCCTTAAAATTCCTTATAACTATCTATCTTCACCTCTTTTTTTTAATCCCCCCCAAAAAAGAGTACCGTTTTGAAAACGGCACTCTTTTTTGCAATATTTCAATCATTTTTTTGACTCGCGCTTGATAATGTATACCTTCTTCAAAAGTAACCCTTTATAGTTTCTTAATCCATGACCAAGAATAGGACTGTGGAAGTTCTAGTACAACTCCAAGTTCCTGGGCGGCAGCATATGCCCAATGTGGATTCCATAAAAGTTCTCGTCCTAGAAAAATAAGATCAGCTCTCTTATTTCTTAAAATTTCTTCTGCATGTCCGGCTTGCTTAATTAAACCTACCGCTCCAGTCGGGACATCTGCAGCGTTGCGGATTGCATCAGCCAACGGCACCTGATATCCTGGATACGTTTTCGGACGGAAGTTAATCAGCCCACCGGCACTGACATCAATCAAGTCGACGCCCATTTCTTTCATAAGTCGGCTGTAGTAAATGTAATGATCAAGTGAGTTTCCTTCAGTATCAAATTCATCGGCAGAAACACGGACAAAAAGTGGTCCGTTCCATTCTGTTTTTACGCTCTCAATAATCTCTTTCAACAAGCGAAAGCGTTTTTCTACAGTTCCGCCGTATTCATCCTGTCGCTGGTTAGTGACAGGAGAAAGAAACTCATTTATGAGATAGCCGTGGGCTGCGTGAATTTCCAGAACATCAAATTCTGCTTTTCTAACCCGAGCTGCTGCTTCTTTGAACTCTTGCACAATGTTTTCGATTTGGGTAATAGAAAGCTCTTCCGGCGTTTTCTCACCTTCTTTGAAAGAAATAGCCGAAGGGGCTACAATGGGACCGTCTATTTTTGCTTTACGGCCTGCATGGCTAATTTGAATACCTACAGCTGAGCCAGCTGTTTTAACAAGGGCAACCAAACTTTTTAATCCGTCAATATGTTCATCTCCCCAAATCCCTAAATCCTGAGGGGACATTCGGCCTTGAAGAGTAACAGCAGAGCATTCTACCATCACTAAACCAACACCTCCTATTGCACGCGCTGGGTAATGAATACGGTGCCAATCTTGAACAATCCCGGTTTCATCTTTACATGCATACATACTCATCGGTGACATGACAATCCGGTTCTTCAAGGACAAATCTTTAATCGTGAACGGGCTGAACAGCATAGATTCACACTTCTTTCGTCTATTATTGAATAAAGAATTATTTTTTAATTATCATTAAAAAGATAAAAATGGATAGGAATAGTTTTCACAATCCATCGCCTTTGCATGCATAGAGTTTAGTTCCATTCATTTAGTTTTTATGTAAAAAAGCGAAACCTAGAGAGAGTAACTTCTCTATAAGGTCTCGCCACTTCACTGATGAACTAAAGAATTTTTACAATCATTTCTTTACATGATTCACTTTTCTTTTTACTGAGCCGATTTCTTTTGTTTTGAATAAATTTCATCCATAAATGCTCCGGCACTTAAAATAGCTTCTTTTCCTTCTTCGAGATAGGAATGGAATGCAGGCCAATTGTGAACCATGCCAGGGAAGGATCTGAATCTAATATCGACTCCTGCCAAGGCTGCATTGGTAACGAACGTTAACGCTTCACTTAACATAACTTCAACTTCTCCAACCATTACATAGATCGGGGGTAGTCCTCTTAATTCCCCGTGGATTGGCGATGCTAAAGGAACCTCAGGCGAAACACCATCTAAATACGTTTCTGCAAGGTATTTAACACCTGCGTTTGAATTCATCGGATCGATTCCTTCTTTTGTTATATACGTTTCACCAATTTGTCCTAGATCAATCCAAGGAGAAATCATTACGCCTGCTGCTGGAAGAGGCAGGTGGTTATCACGAATGTTCATCAACAAACCGGCAGTCATGCTTCCGCCTGCAGATTCACCGGCAACAATAATATTTTTCTCGTCATAGCCTTGATCTAGTAACCATGTATAAGCTTTCATTGCGTCTTCAAGTGGTGCAGGGAAATGATGTTCAGGTGACAGGCGATAGTTAATAGCAAGTGTACGGGCTTTAGCTGCTCTCCCTAATTCACTTGTTTCACCTCGATGAGTTGAGATGCTTCCGAATAGGAATCCGCCACCATGCAGGTAAAGAAGAACACGATCATCCTGAGATTCAGGGACAGTTTGCCATTCGCCCTCCATCCCGTAAATATCCACTTTTTCTGTCGTTACATCTTCAGCAACAGGTAACGTTCCATATGCTTTTTCAGCTTGCACACGCAGTTCGTCAACAGGTATAGAGAAGTCCGGGATATTATCTTTAAAAAAGTTACTCGCTTTTTGTCTAGCTTTGTAGTTGCTCATTTATAAAAACTCCTTTTATATTTATATACATCTATATAAAAAGATTTATTAAATCGCTTTTTATAGATATTAAAGATTATACTAACCTCCTTTTTTTATCCTGTCAATTCTTTATACTTAAAAATTTGAGAGACTAGAAGCTTAATAAAGAAATTCGTTCGCATAAGGTGCCTGTGTGTTTTAGCCTTACAGTTCGTCTTTAATCCAGCCAGCTAATTTTTGAACCGTTTGTTCATTCCGCCGGTAATACGTCCATTGACCGATTTTTTTAGCCTCCACTAATCCGCTTTTATAAAGCATAGACATGAAATTCGATACCGTGGATTGGGAAATGTCCACTTTTTTTTGAATGCTTGCTACACAAACGCCGCCAATAAAATTATGGGTGCTTAATGAATGTGACTGTGGCTCGAAATTCTTTTCGGGCTCTTTTAACCATTTAAAAATCTGGAGGCGTGTATCGTTAGATAAGGCTTTTATAATTTTGATTTCATCCATTTGTTTAAGTTCTCCGTTTCCTATAATTTTTTATTCTTTATATGTTAAGAATAACTATATGCATACTTTCTACTACAATATAACTTCTAAGCAGACAAAAGCAAAATGCATTGCCCTCTAAAAGTTTTGAGTTCGTCTCTTTTATTAATTCGCGCCTTTTTTGTCTTATAGTAAATAAGCTATAAAAAATCAGCTATAAAGAAACTTCTAGATAGGAGTCATTCAATTTATTCATAACGCCAATATCTTTCATACAAGTATTTCGTTTGGAATTGTTCGCCTAATAAAAAAGGAGGAAACAACCTTTTGCGTTCTCTCCTTTTTTCCGTTGTGATTTCCCCTATTTATTTGTCATTTTTAAATTTTCTATAGCTTAGGCTCAGGCATTCTTCTAGACGTTCAAAAAGGATCATCATATTGATACTTTAAAAGTAACTACATGTGATCCTCTTCAAAAACTTAATACAAACGCTTTTCAGCAATTTTATAAATTTCATCTTTATCTCTTTTACCGATAGCAACAATCTGAATGATTTGCAGTTTACCTTCTACTTCTCTAAAGACAACACGTTACCCCATCTTCCTGTTTTTTTAACTTATTGCAATGAGACAGGTTTCCGTTAAGTTGCTGTCCTGCCTCCATTCCTTTGAAAATGATTCGTTCTAGTGCCTTATCCACGAATATCTTTTGACTACCGTCGAGATCATCGTAGTCTCCCTTTGAATACTGCGTCCACTCAAGCTGATACAATTCTCATTCCCACCCATCCATTTCATCAATAGTAGATGGGGGATTGACTCGTGCTCCACGAACTTCTGAATCAGAATATGTTCGGACATTTTTATTGGATAGTCGCATCTCGACTGTCAAATCATCTAATCGGCTGTACAATTCTTCAATTTCTTTATTTAGTGACTCGTATTGCTATTGGGTAAGCATGACACCAGCTGCTTCACAGTCAGCTCTTTGGAATGCTTCCATAGGCGACCGTTTGACATCAGAAATTGAAGTGGTTGGAATATCGAGTGTTCTCATATCCATAATCATTACCTCCCTTTTATTTACTCTGTCATATACCTTTTAAAAGACTTTTAAAAGGTATATGATTACGATTCTGCAAATCTATAAATGGACAAATGTAAAGAAGTACAAATATATAATGCGTCAAAAATACATGTACGGAGGCAGAATCCCCCTTGTTTTCAATGAATGAGGTTTAAAACGTAGTAGGCTGCACCTAAGAAATGATGAAGAAATGTTACCAGTCCCATTAACCAGGTTAGCAGTACAGATAATATCTTCACCATCCGCTTAAAGAAATTTAGTTTCTCCATAAGGGAATCACTTTCCTTTCAGTAGTTTCGCAATATCCTACTAAAATCAAATGGAGAATAATCGGACTAGAGCACCTTAAACCGTTCTATATATCGTTTACGCATAGTATGAATAGGCACAGTTTAACATTCTACACGAGGCGTTATGAGTTTTTTTGTGTTTTCAGTTAGGTGTTGCACTTAATATTACAATTCATCTTATAATAAAAACTATGAAATGAGGAATTCCTTTCCATGAGACTATTGCCTCCAAAACCCTTTTATTATGAAGGTGGCGAAAGAGCCGTTCTACTTTTGCATTCCTTCACCAGCAATCCGAACGACATGAAAAAGCTTGGCCGCTACCTGCAACAAAATCAGTACTCCTGCTACGCTCCGACACTCAGTGGACACGGTTTACCGGCAGAAGAACTTCTGAACTACGGACCAACTGACTGGTGGCAAGATGTTCTCGACGGTTATCAGCTGTTGAAAGACAAAGGATTTGAACATATAGCAGTCGTCGGTCTCTCCCTGGGTGGTGTTCTTGCTTTAAAAACGGCACAGGAGTTGCAAATCAACGGTGTAGTCACCCTGTCCGTACCGATGGATAAGGAAGCAGCCCTCCTAAAGGAACGAATCCTTTATTACGCCAAGCGCTATAAACAGCTCGAAGGGAAAGATGACAAACAGATTGCCTCTGAAATGGCTGAACTGGATCATCTCCCTTTTGAATCGCTGACCGACTTCGAACAACTCATTAACCGGACGCGAGACCATTTAACGTCGATCGTCTCTCCTGTTTGCGTCATGTATGGGGAATTGGATGATCCCTCATACATGACGAGTGCCGAGAAGATTTTCCAAAGCGTAACTTCGGATCAAAAAACGATTAACGGATTTGCGAATTCGAAACATTTAATGACGCTAGGAAAAGATATGAACGCAGTCAATCAAGACATTCTTGCGTTTTTAAACGAACTGAGCTGGTGATGTATTTATCCCCTTTAAAGGCAGTCCGCACTCAGCGGGCTGTCTCTTTTCATTCTGCTGTATAGATCTGTAATCAGAAACCAATCAAAACAATTGACGCCATAAAAAACAGATGGTATATTTATCTCGAATTAAAGATATATGAATTGAAGATAAAAGAGGTGAACGAAATGGAACAGCCGAATCCGAACTTAAAAGCACTGACGGTCATGGTTCGCGCCGTCGATGCGCTTCATGAAGTCATCAAACAGGATGTCGCTAAATCGGGTTTAAATCCGACAGATTTTTCGGTACTCGAGTTGCTGTATCATAAAGGAAGGCAACCGATTCAACTGATTGGGAAAAAAGTATTGATTACCAGCGGCAGCATCACCTACGTCATCGATAAGCTCGAAAAAAAGAATTACGTCGCCCGTAAAGCCTGTCCGGAGGATCGGCGTGTGACATTTGCGGAACTCACCCCAGACGGTCAAAACTTGATGGATACGATTTTCCCGGAACATGAACAAGCTATTAATCAGGTTTTTCAAGGGATTGACCAGGCGGAAATTGAATTGTTCATTAAGACTGCTAAAAAAATAGGCTACCAAGCCCAAAATCATTAAATTTTTTTACCTATATATCTCGAATTCGAGATAATAACAACTAAGGGAGCGATTTAGATGAACGAATTAAAAGGAATCCACCACGTAACGGCCATCACGAGCAGTGCCGAGAAAAATTATGCGTTCTTCACCAACGTCTTAGGCATGCGTTTGGTCAAAAAGACGGTAAACCAGGATGATATTCAGACCTACCATCTGTTTTTCGCCGACGACAAAGGATCCGCCGGCACCGATATGACATTCTTTGATTTTCCGGGCATCCCGAAAGGAACACACGGCACAAACGAAATCTACAAAACCGCTTTTCGCGTGCCGACGGACGAAGCACTTGACTACTGGATCAAACGGTTTGACAAATATGACGTCAAACATCGCGGCATCAAAGAACAATTTGGGAAGAAAACCCTCTCGTTCGTTGATTTCGACGATCAGCAATACATGCTGATTTCAGATGAACACAACAAAGGCATTGCCTCCGGCATTCCATGGCAAAATGGTCCGGTTCCATTAGAATTTGCCATCACCGGTTTAGGTCCGATCCACATCCGGATTGCCGAATTTGACCGGTTAAAAGAAGTATTGGAAAAAGCGATGCTGATGCGGGAAATCGATAAAGCCGGATCACTGCATCTGTTTGAAATGGGCGAAGGCGGAAACGGCGCTCAAGTCATCGTCGAACATAACCTCCTCCTTCCAAGTGGACAGCAAGGATTTGGTACCGTTCACCATGTTGCGTTTCGGGTCGAAGATACAGCCGCTTTAAATGAATGGATCAGCCGCATGCAAAACTTACGATTCAACACATCCGGCTACGTCGATCGTTTCTTCTTCGAATCATTGTATGCACGTGTCGCCCAAGGCATTCTGTTCGAATGGGCAACGGATGGTCCCGGCTTCCTGGGCGATGAGCCGTACGAAACAGTCGGAGAGAAATTATCATTACCACCGTTCCTCGAGTCGCAACGTCAACAAATCGAACAAATGGTCCGTCCGATTGATACCGTCCGCAGCACGCGGACAATCGAAAAAGAATATCTATAATCCGGAGGAATTAATTTGAATATCTTCAGTAAAATATTTGGTTCAAAGGAAACACCACAATTAGAGGAGGAAACGAACATGACAAAGTTAAACATTGGGATTATCTTAGGATCAACACGTGAAGGTCGCTTAAGCCCGCAGGTCGGCAACTGGGTCAAAGAACTCGCGGACAACCGTGGGGACGCCAACTATACGATCATTGACATCGCCGATTACAAATTACCGCTGCTCGGTGAAAAAGACGGCGATGCATCCGGTGCAGCTGCTTGGTCTGAAGCGATTGCTGCGCAAGACGGCTTTGTCTTCATCGTTCAGGAATACAACCATTCGATTTCCGCATCCTTAAAAAATGCCCTCGATTACCTTCGTGTCGAGTGGAACAATAAAGCAGCCGGTATCGTCTCGTACGGTTCGGTCGGCGGTGCCCGGGCAGCAGAACATTTACGCGGGATCTTAGGCGAATTGTTGATTGCAGACGTCCGCGTCCACCCTGCCCTCTCACTGTTCACTGACTTTGAGAATGGAGCTGTGTTAAAAGCAGCACCCGTTCAGGCAGATTCCGTCAACCAAATGCTCGACCAGGTCATTCCTTGGGCTGACGCTTTAAAAACGATTCGTTGATCATTAAAACAAAACTATTCTTTTAAGAAAACGAGAGAACTCCTTCATCCCAGGAGTTCTCTCATTTTTCATTTATTATCTTCCTTCCACTATCTTCATTCCACGTATCGACATACGAAACCACGTACTCTTTTTTCGTTCGACTGTACTTCGTTTCGAAATAATAGAGGACATTCTCTTTCTGGTTCAAGACAGAATAAGAATACGTCTTGTACGCCTTTGGAAAAACAGGTTGTTGTTTACCGGTCTGCTTCCCGACTTTTGAATAGTCGATATACGAGACTCTTTCATGTTTCCCAATCCCTGTCCCTGTCATCACCGCATCCAACTGCTTTTTCGTCATGCCTTTTTTAATCTTTTGATTGTTATAGACACGTTTGGAAGTGACAGCGGATGAGTCAAACCAATGTTTTTCGACGAGTTTTAACTGCTTGCTGTGTTCTTTCGACTTAAATACGAGCAACATCCGGACGGTTTGGAACGTCACTTCATCCGGATTGTCTGATTCATTCGGTACCTTTGAATCTGGGTACAAATAAAATTCATACTTCAAATATTTCAGCTTCCCGCTTTTATCATATGTATTGGAATCGTTCAATTCACCACTGCAAAAAAGATTAACTTTCACCTCATCTTCTGAGCGGTCACACAGATGTTTTTTATAGTTCTTGCCATACATGACTTCCGCAACACTGGTCATCGAGGCATTCATTTTCAACTTTTTAAAGGTGTCATGCTGTGTTTCCTTTTTGGTTTTTGCCTCGGCTTTGTTTGACGGATAACTCGTCAATAATAGAACAAAGACCATGGACAAAGTCATTAGTCCTTTGATTATGTTTTTCATATTAAAATTCTCCTTCAACATCGTTAATTAACAGAAATTAAATCATTCAACTGAACGATATGACTGCCCTTTTTTGCGTAATATTCGACCATCTCTGGAAGTTTCTTTTTGTCGTAACTTGTGATGCCGTCCGTGATCACCGTCACGTCATACTCCAGTTTCCGTAAGTTAAAGCACGTCGATTTGACGCAAGCCGTTGCATCTCCACCGGTCAGATAAAAGCCGGTGATGTCATGTTGCGCAATGAATGCTGCGAAGGCTTCACTTGTTAAGGCATTCCCCTTATATTTCGTGAAAATGTGATCCGACACGATCTTTAAATCCGGTGCCAACTCGGCACCACGCGTCCCGGTTTTAAACGTTCTTGTCCCGGCTGATAAATTCTCGTGCCGGATGTAGACCACATGCATGTCCTGTCCAACTGCCCAATCGATTGACTGATTGATCGTCCCGATGACTTCTTTGTAGTTTTTTGTCATGTCATTTTGAATATCGATGACGACCAAGGCTTTCTTTTGCATGTAAACTCCTCCTGAATGAATAAACGGATTTTTCGTTCTGATGAATGTTTCCGGTTCCGATCGAATAACGTACACTTGAGGTAAGAAGCAGATTAAAGGAGACATGCCGCGTGAAAGAAAAATATTATTTTGACGTCTTTCCTGAACTGACGAGCGAACGGCTCCTGTTAAGGGAAATCCGCTTAAGCGAAGCAAACCACATGATTGAAATTACGGCCTATGACGGGCAACAGGCAGAAAACAGTCACGACGTCGTCCGGATCTTGAGTCAAATTGCTCTTGATTACCTCAACGGGGACGGCATCACGTGGGGACTGTACTTAAAGTCGACCGGCGAATTCATCGGCAACTGCTGTTTTTGCAGAGGCTACCAAAACAACATCGCCGAAATTGGTTATGTACTCAAAGCAGACTTCCGCGGCCACGGCTACATGACGGAAGCTGTCAAAACGGTTACCCGATTTGGACTGCAGGACATGAAAGTCAAACAGGTTTGTGCCTATACCGCACCCGACAACCGGGCCTCGCAGTCCGTTCTCTTAACAGCCGGGTTCACGACAGGTAGTTGCAATCAAGACAGCCACCAGTTCATCTGTCAGTGAGCAAGACGCCGGACTTTCGCCCATCATTTTGCCTTAAAGTTATAAAGTGGTTTAATGACTTGGAGTAACTCAACCGTGTCCTCTGTGTTCCGGATGATTTCCTCCATCGGCTTATAGACAAACGGCGACTCATCGCGTGTCGATTCGACGACCGAACTCGACCAGACATCCTGCATCGTCTCCTCAAATTCCTTCAAGTCCACTGATTTGAAGGCTTTTGAGCGGGACATGATGCGTCCGGCTCCGTGGGGTGCGGAATAGTTCCAGTCCGGATTCCCTTTTCCTCTGACAATCAATGAACCATCGCGCATGTTCATCGGAATGATGGCGACTTCACCGGCTTGCGCTGAAATCGCACCTTTCCGGAGAATCATCTGCTCGAGATCGATGTAGTTATGGATCGTATCAAACTGTTCCGTGACCGACCAGCCCATCGCTTCAACAATGACGTCGGTCATCGCTTGACGGTTCAACGCTGCGTACTTTTGAGCGATTTTTAAGTCATGTAAGTAATTGTCCATATCGGAACCGGACACGTAGGCTAAATCTTTATTTGTTTCATTGAACTGACTCTTCAGCTCGACCAACGTTGTTTGAATGTCCTGCTCCCGACCCTGATCTTTCAGCGAGGCGACGATTGTTTCTGTATCGACCGTGAATTGTGAGCTTTCCGCCAGCTTTTGATAATGCTCGGCAATCGTTTTCCCGAGGTTTCGGCTGCCGGAATGAATGACGAGATACAGATTGTCTTCCTCGTCCGCATTCAGCTCGATGAAGTGGTTTCCACCGCCTAACGTGCCGATTGATAATCGGGCCCGTGTTTCGTTAAATGGTGCCAACACTTGATCAAACGGAATCTGTTCCGACAACCGATGCGGCTGATTACGGACGGACATGCCACTCGGCACCAGTTCCTGAATTGTTGCATCCAGTTTGTCATAGTCGATGCCGGCTGTTTCGTTTCGTATAATCTGTGTACATAACATCCCGCAACCGATATCCACCCCAACGAGATTCGGCACGACTTTATCGTGAATCCGCATTGTTGTTCCGATGACCGATCCCTTGCCCGCGTGACAATCGGGCATGATTCGGACATTCCCGTCGACGGCAATATTTTCATTCAGCATGCCTGTCACCTGTTCAATCGTCATATCATCGACATTATGTGTAAAAATTTTCGCTTCGCCGTATTTTCCACGGATCGTCTTCATCTTGTTCTCCCCCTGTTCACTCCACTCTTTTTTCAAGTATCCTACAAAATCCCTTTTTTAACAATTTATTCTCGTTCGTGAACAATTGTCAGAAATTGTTGCGTTAAGGCGGATTGCCCGTCTTCCGTCAACCAGACAAGAGCCGTCGTACTCGTCGCGTCCGGTAACCGTTCCTGAACAAGTCCCGTCATGTCGAGCTCGCGAAGTGTACTTTCCGGTAACAGTGTCACGGCTTGTCCGCACCGGACAAGTCCAATCAAGGTCAAGACGTCGGAACAGGTTTCCTGCGAGACGACCCCGAACTGCTGGCTGAGCGTCTGAAAGACTCCCAGTCCTTCCTGACTCGGAATAATGACGTCGGCGTCCGGGAAATCAGGATGATGGACTCGGTAAAATGGTTCCTCTTCCATCCACTCGATCGTGACCCCTTGCGCCTCAATCGGCAGCCGGACGAGTGCCACGTCGATCGCATGATCCTTCAAACGATCAATCAAGGCAGCGGACTCGCCCTGATGAATTTGCAACGTGATCCGGGGATGTCGTCGTTTCATCTCTTGCACCCATCCCGTCAATCGACCGGCGGACAACGTATTGACCCCGATCCGTAAGATGCCGGTCCGTCCTTCCTTGATGTCACTGACTTCAATCCGGGTTTCCGCTTCATACCGCAACAAGGAGACGGCCCGTTCATACAGCCGCTCGCCGCTCGCCGTAATCCGGATGCCGCGTCCCGCCCGTTCAATCAGCCGTACACCAAGCAACTCTTCCATCTTCCGAATTTGTTGGGTCAACGCAGGCTGTGCCATCCGCAGTCGTTCCGCCGCCCGTGTGACGGATTGTTCTTCAACGACCGCGCAAAAATACCGATATTGGCGTAAATCCATATTCATCATCTCTTTCATATGTTTTTAGTCATAAATATGTATGAATCATAACATCAATCATATGATACGATGCTGAAATCAGCGATTTTTAAAGGAGACGATTTTTGTGAAACGTACGACGTCCACGGTCCAGTGGATTATTTTCTTATTAGCCAATACGATTGCCTTGCCAATCGTCGTCGCGAGCCTGTTTGACCTCTCAAGTGTCGAGACGGCCGCACTTGTTCAACGATCCTTCTTTGTTGGAGGAATCGCCTGTTTCCTTCACGGAACGTTTGGTCACCGGTTACCGATCGTATCCGGTCCGGCCGGTTCATGGGTCAGTATCTTTGTTGTCATCGCCGCGTTGCCGGTCGATTCAAAGACGGCCTTCACGATTGCGATGGCCGCTGTCGTCATCGCCGGCATTGTCCTGATTTTCCTCGGGTTGACGGGATGGACGCGCTTTTTATTACCGGTCTTTACGCCGCTCGTCAGCGGAACGTTTTTGCTTTTATTATGTATTCAATTGACCGGCGTCATGCTCGGTGCCGTTCTCGCCGTCGAAGCAACACGTCTTGCCGGCATGCTGACATTCCTGCTCGTCCTTGGACTCAGCCAGTTTGGTCCGGCACGTCTCCGGCCATTCGCCTTGATGATCGGCATCGTCGTCGGCTGGTTGGTCAGCCGTCCGTCGTTACCGGAAGCGTCCGGTGTCTTCGCCGTTCCGACGGCTTTACCGTTCGGGATGCCGCAATTTGACGGCAGTGCGTTTCTCGTCGCGATTCCGTTTGCGATTCTTTTGATCGTCAACCTGATTGCCGCGCTCAGCGCCGTCGAAGCGACGATTCAGAAAAAAGGGGCCTTGAATCAAGGACTGACCATCGAAGGAATCATTCACTTGATCGCGGCGACGTTCTCGACGCTCGTTCCGGTCCCGTTGCCGATCACAAGTGGTTTCATCGCCCAGACGGGAAGTAAGGAACGCCGGCCATTTTTGATTGCCTCACTTGTCATCGCCCTGATCGGGTTTTTCCCGAGCATCATCGGGATCATCGCAACATTGCCCCGCAGTGTCGCCAGTGCGGCTTTGCTCGCAACGTTACCGCACATGTTCCTGATTGCCTGGCAGTCCGCTGAAAGCAGTATGACGACCAGTCGCCGGAAGCATGCTTTTGCGATTTGTGCCGTCATCGGCATCAGTATCTTATTGCAATCGACGGTCCTGGCGGAAATCCTCCCGTTGACGTTACGTCCATTCTTCAGTAACGGCTTATTGATCGGTACGATGCTTGTGCTCGGTTTTGAAGTCATCGAGCGTTTGCGTTCACGACGTGATGCTAAATCTGATCGACTTGCCAGTTGATTTGTACGTCAAAGTAAAATCCCCACTTTCTCGCAAAATGCGACAGAGTGGGGATTTTGTGTTTGAAATCATATGAAAACAGTCTATTAAACTCGGCTTCTTCCCGTGACTCCTACAGGAAAAGAATACGAGGATTACTTTATCGTACCTCGCGCCACCATTTACGCGTCTGGCTCGTAGCCGTAACACTTTCACCAATCATCGGGGTCACGACCGGTACGTCGTGTTTCGCTGCTTCCTTCAGGACGCGTTCAACCGGTTCGAACCACGGATGAAACGCCAGCGTAAACGCCGACCAGTGGACGGGAATCATCACGTCCCCTTTGACATCGAGATGCGCGGCGAGCGTCTGTTCCGGCAACATATGCGAACTCGACCAACGGGTGTCGTATTGTCCGCATTCCATGATCGTTAAATCAAACGGACCATATTGTTCCCCAATGGCTTTGAAGTGAGGACCATACCCGCTGTCGCCGCTGAAGAAGATTTTTTTCGAGCCCTCAATCACCCATGACGCCCAAAGCGTCGAAAATTGATCGAGCCCGTTGCGACCAGAGTAGTGCCGGGCCGGTGTTGCCGTCAGGCGGAGACCGTTCGTCTCAACCGATTCATGCCAATCGAGTTCCGTAATCCGGGCCGGATCGACACCCCAGCCTTTCAGACGACTCGCGACACCAAGCGGGACGATGAATTGACCGACACGATCTTTTAACGCCAGGACCGAATGATAATCCAAGTGATCATAATGGTCATGTGAATAGATGACGAGATCAATCGGTGGTAAGGCATCCAGATCGACCTGTGCCGTCGTCTGGAACCGTCCACCCCCGAGTTTCGGGAACGGTGACGGAGCACGTCCGAGCATCGGATCAAAGAAAATCGTCTGCTGATCGAGTTCAAGCAGGAACGCCGAGTGACCGAACCAGGTTACGCGCGGTTCCGTTCCGTCCGTCCGTTGTTCAAACGGAACAACCGGCAACGGTTTGACCGGTTTTAACGACGGCAGCTCCCGTCCGTAATCTTTTAAGATACTTTTCATTGTGTCCCATTCCATCTTTAATTGGAATGGCAGTTCATTTTGAAACTTTCCGTTCGAAAACTGAGCCGAACGGGCATAACGCTGTTGATCTGTCTTCGATGGTCGGCGACCGAACAACGGATAACGGGTCATGAAGACCGCTCCGAGAACGCCGAGACCAGCGAGTGTTGCGAGTGTTGCGACTGTTTTTTTCATTTTTCTTCACCTCTTTGATACGTTCAGTATAGCACCGGCGATTTTTAAAGCGGTAATGAACAAACTTCACTTCTCAAAAAAAGACGCCAAACTGAAAAGCTCAGCTTGGCGTCCCGGTTTATTAATCTACATCGTCGGCTTTCCATTTTGAACGGTCGCTCTTGTCGTGATCATCCGAATGCTCTGATTCATAATCATTGATGCCCGGATTTGCGACTTTTCCGCCGTGACGGTCATTCTCATCGTTAGAATGATCATGTAAATGGTCGTGATCATGGTCGTGATTGTGATCATGTGTATGGTCATGTTCATCGTGCCGGTCTTTTGCGAACAATGCGATTCCTCCCCGCTCGACTTCCTGGTAATGGCGTTCCGCTTCATGATCGGAATGACCGACCCGCTTTAGTGTTTCCCGAAGCGGCGGCTCATGACTGAACTTTGATTTGATTTGGTCGATCCAGGACGCACCCGATGTTTCATCTGTTGCATCATCCCGTCCCACTACTGAAAAATCAGAATCTTTATGTCCTTGCTGTTTTAGTGCTTGCATTTTTTGATGTAAACTCGATTCATCATGAAAAATGCCGATAAATTTTTTCGCCATCGTCAACACCATTCCTCTCACAGAGATATGAATTTACAGACTCCAATTTTTACCCTTCTTTTCGGATCTCAAAACGAAAAAAACGTATCTTCCGGTGAACCGAAAGATACGTTTTAACAGATTAGTCTTTGAGTAATTGTGGTGAATCAACGAGTGTGATGACACCGTCGTTTTTCTGAACGAATCGTTCGTAGACGAAATCATTCGCAAACAAGAGAACCGGGTTTTCCCAGCGGTCGTAGACGAGGACAGTCCGTGAATCCGTCAACTTCTTGACTTCACTGATTTCTGTCACTTTGACCCACTTCGCAACCTGGAAGTTTGCCGCATCTTTTAAGATGTCTACGCCGTATTCCCCTTTGAGACGGTGTTCGAAGACTTCGAATTGAAGTTGTCCGATCGCGCCGAGGATGATTTCGTTGTATTCCGTCTTATAGACTTGAATGGCTCCTTCTTGTGCGAGCTGTTCGACACCTTTTTGGAACTGTTTTGATTTCAGGGCGTTTTTCGTAAAAACTTTCAGGAACAGTTCCGGTGCGAACGTCGGCAAGGCCTCGTACTGCAGGCTCGGATCACCGTTCGTGATTGTATCGCCGATTTGGTAGTTGCCGGAATCGTACAGACCGATGACATCGCCGGCAAACGCTTCGTTGACCGTTTCCCGCTCATCTGCCATGAACTGTGTCGATTGCGACAGCTTCATCTTTTTGCCGGTCCGCGTCAGGACGACTTCCATCCCACGGTCGAACTTACCGGTACAAATCCGGACGAACGCGATCCGGTCACGGTGATTCGGGTTCATGTTTGCTTGGATTTTGAAGACAAAACCGCTGAAGAAATCTTGTGCCGGCTCGATTTGTCCTTTGTTCGACTCACGCGGAGTCGGTGACGGTGACAAGTTGAGATAATGCTCAAGCAACGGTGTGATCCCGAAGTCGACTAAGGCAGAACCGAAGAAGACCGGAGTCAATTCACCTTTCGCAATCAATTCTTCATTGTATTCATTGCCGGCTCCGTCGAGTAAATCAACTTCGTCGACTAACGTGTCGTACATTTCATTGTTGATCGTTGAGGCTAACTGATCGTTTGCGAGTCCTTCTTCGCCGAGATCAATCGTCAGACGATCGTTTTTAAAGCAGTGGAACTTCTCGTTGACACGGTCGTAGACACCTTCGAACTGTTGTCCGGATCCTGCAGGCCATGTGACCGCAACCGACGGAATCCCGAGGACTTCTTCGAGCTCTTCCATCAATTCGAGCGGGTCACGTGCTTGACGGTCCATCTTGTTGATGAAAGTAAAGATCGGAATACCACGCATCCGGCAGACCTGGAACAGTTTCTTCGTTTGGGACTCGATCCCTTTCGCCGCATCGATGACCATGATCGCCGAGTCGACGGCTGTCAGGATCCGGTATGTGTCTTCCCCGAAATCGGAGTGACCCGGTGTATCCATGATCGAGACGATTTTTTTGTCATATTCGAACTGCATGACGGAAGAAGTAACGGAGATTCCCCGTTGTTTTTCGATCTCCATCCAGTCGGATTTCGCAAATTTCGAGTTTTTCCGTGCCTTGACGGATCCGGCTTCGCGGATTGCTCCACCGTGGAGCAAGAATTTTTCAGTTAATGTCGTTTTCCCGGCATCCGGGTGGGAGATGATGCCGAAGATCCGGCGTTTCTCGACTTCGGTTTGAAGTAGTTTTGTCATGTATATTAATTCCTTTCACCTATATATTCAACCTCGATACAGATACTTTTTCGCAACTAGTCTATCATACCGAATTTTCGCAGTCTCGTCCATTTCACATTGTTGACTTAATTTTCAGATTTTGTATTGACAACCCAGCCTGATGTTCTATACGATGACGAGGAAGTTACTATTACAAGAAGGAGGAGACGTACAATGTCACAATCATTTAATCAGCAACAACCGATTTACGTATTGGCTACAACTGTACGTCACCCAATCGTTTAATTTTCAATTAAGCAGGGTGTACGTATGCGTATACGTACATGCTGCCCTCTTATATCAGGACGGGTATGCCCATATTTGTGCGTATCCGTCTTTTTCATGGTCTAAAAACGGAAATATAAGGGGTTTTGTTTATGTTTACTGCACTAAAACAGCTTGACCGTAACATCTGGATCCGGTTCGTCGGGGAAACGATTACCGGCGTCATGATGTTCATGATTGCACCATTTCTTGTTCTCTATTATTCGGAACAGCTTGATTCGTATTTTTTAGTCGGCCTCATCATGGCGACCGGTCCAATCACGTCCCTGTTCGGTTCGTTCCTCGGCGGCTATCTCGCCGACCTGTACGGACGTAAACCGCTGATGGTCATCTCGATCGTCGGGGATGTCATCGCGTTGATCGGCTTTTCGTTCGCTGATTCGTTTTGGCCGTTATTATTGATGAATGCCTTGCTCGGTCTGACGAATTCCTTGTTCCACCCGGCAGCAAGCGCCATGGTCGCCGATGTCACACCGCCGGAACGGCTTAATGAATCGTTTGGGTTGCTCCGGATGGGACATAATGTCGGAGCTGCGTTCGGACCGTTGATCGGAAGTGCCGTCCTGTTCATCGACCGGTCGCTGATTTTTTACGCTGCTGCCGCCGTCTTTTTCCTGTATGCCCTCGTCTTGTTAGTTTTCATCCAGGAAACCAAACCGGATCAGATCGAACACACGCACGACGAACCAAAGCTGTCGGCTTTCACCGTCCTGCGGAAAGATCATGTTTTCGTGATTTTCATTGCAGCTGGTGTCTTTATCTCGATGGGCTTCGCCCTCGTTGAAAGCATGTTGCCGGTTTTCCTGAAGGAAGCCTTGCCGGGACTGCCGAATGATAAAAATCCGTTCCCGTACCTGATGGGACTGAACGGCATCATGGTCGTCCTGTTCCAGTTCCCGGTCGCCGCCCGCTTGTCCGGTAAAGCCTTCGGCAAAGTCATGTTGCTTGGCGCCAGCATCTTCGGACTCGGGATGATATTACTTGCGTTCATCCCGTCGTATCTGTTTTCGCTTGGAACCGGCTATATCGTGCTCGTGACGATTTTACTGGTCATCTACGCCCTCTATACACTCGGTGAGATGATTATGTCACCGGTCCAGATGACATTCATCGCTTTGATCGCCCCGGAACACTTGCGCGGAACGTATAACGGTGCCGCCAGTATCCAGTGGCTGATTGGTGGAGTCACGGCGCCGTTACTTGGTTCCTTGTTCCTCGACTCCGGAAACGGACAATACGCGCTTGCCGGTGTCGGTGTCGCCTGTTGTTTGTCCGGACTTGTTTATCTCGCGCTCGACCGCTCGATCCAACGCGCGAAACGGTTGTCTCAATCCGCATAAATTAAAGTAGTTTTTTTTACTCATTTAATATAGAAACCCCAAACCAGACACTCGTCAAAAGTATCCGGTTTGGGGTTTTCGTATGTATATGATTTAATAAGGAATTTTGTCCTATATGATATTCGAGGAGAAGAAAGGGTATTGATGATTAAATAGTAGTATTTATTTTACAAGTTTTCCGTGGAGATATTTACTCTCCACAGCAGGAATTGAACTCCTTAACAGAATTTAAGGCCAGAAAGCCCACTGCTTCAGTGCTGGGAGTGTCAGGATCGTGACATTAACGTAGGAATCGCGATGCTTCAGTTCCGGGTTAAGGGAGAGACGATGCAGATGATTACCCATGAAAGAGCGCTATCCGTTCGCCAGTGCATCTTCGATTACTATCAACGCGTCGGGATCCGCTGTCAGGTGACGATTTTTACGGAGCAACCGCTCCAACTGTTATTGGACTTCGATTCCAATCGGGACGAATTGATTACACCACAACGACGAAGCCATTCTTGTCGCCATATCCGGGCTCATCTTGTCTCTGCCTTGATTACGTTTGATGACTCCTATACGCATGTTTATATGACAAAAGCCCCGTTCACCTCCCTGACACGTTATTGCCTCCTGATCGTTTGACAAAATAGGTGGTCTGTTCCTATCTGAGAGAAAACTGATTATACATTCAATTCAAAGCATTCCTGAACCCGAAACAGCTCATGTGGGAAATGGCTTCTGCTTCGAATGCTCCAAAAGACAGACTCGATTTCCGAACACCATCACGATGGCAACACACCGTCCGCAACAAATGGACCGAATATAACGGGCAGAGGTTCTAACGTTCGTTGTACTTCAGTAATGAATCGACTCGAGCCGCTGACGAAAACGATTGGATCGTCTATTGAAATGTGTTCCAGGAAACTTTCGATTTCTTCGTCCCATCCCTCATTCTGAATGCTGTGAAAAATTAAGCCCTGTTTCGTGAGTAAATTAAGATCTGACAACATTTTCTTTGAAGATGGTTTTGTTGACCGGACATGTAAAATTGTCGTTGTCCGTCCACTCATCAGCGCATACTGCGCCTCATCGATGATGGCACCCAGATGATGCCCTTCCGCGACGAGCAGGACACCAAGACGAGACCAGTCACCCTGTTGCTTATATTTGCAAAAATGGCGACACGTCTCGACTAATTGATGATGGACAATCCGCCAGGCTTCGAGTACCGGATCCGTCGGTGACAATCCAAGTTCCACTCTGACCGCATCGACAATCTCGGTACTGACGATATCCGGATAGGTCAGGATAAAAGATTTTGTTTGCTTGATTTCATTTAATAAGACCATTTTAAACAGTTCACTGGATTCGTGTTGATGCGTGACATGTTTCATTAGTTGAGCCAACCGGAGGATCCGGAGCTCAAAGCTTTGCGATGGAAGCTCGAGACTTCCTATTTCCTGCAGTTCTGCGCTATACTTATTTTCCAACTGTTTATAAAAACGACTGGCAATCCGTAAGCCGTTTTGATCCACTTGGGGTCCGATCGATTGTAACAGGTGTAATGCCTGATCAAAATGCATGACATGACCTACCTTTCCTCGTATATTATGCCCGACCTTTTCTTTAAATTCAATCTCTAAAATGCATCTTTAGATATGCACATTCAAACTTGTACTTTCTATTTAACTTCTCTAACATGTGTAGTTAAGTAGGTGATGAAAATGCGCATGACACGTTATACGGATTATGCAATCAGATCCCTGTTATTTGCCGGGGCAAACGCTGATCGATTGGTCCGAATTCAGGAAGTAGCGGACTGTTACGACATTTCAAAAAATCATCTGATGAAAGTCGTCTATCGTTTAGGACAAAATGGATTAATTCATTCTGTTCGAGGTCGAGGTGGCGGATTCCGTTTGGCAAGCCCGCCGGATGAAATTTATATCGGTGACGTAGTGCAATTGTTTGAACCAACAACTCATTTTTTAGATCCACTCGAAGGGACATCCGAGCTCCCTTCTTTAGACCCTGCACGCGACGCTTTTGATGACGCGATTGCTGCGTTTCATCAAGTCTTGAACAGTTACACGATAAATGATTTACTTCATCCAACGAATTCTACACATCGACAAATCCTTGAAATGATTCCGAGCCGCGACTAATCGTGGGCGGAATCATTTTTTTGTCGACAGACATCCGTGACGTCATCTGAATCCGTGCGTGGTATACTTATATAAGAAAGGAGGGGTACAGATGAACCCTCACGAAGAACTCAACACTTTATATCTCCGCTTAAAAGAGGCAGATCCGTCACTCGAACGTGGTGAATCACTTTGGACCATTTTTGAAGACACGACTGATGCGACACTCCGTCCCCTTGCCTTATGGACGTTTTCTCAAAACCAATTCGATTTGGGTCACTTCCGCTCTTTTTTAGTTTCCTTTTCCCTTTTGATGGATTGGGTCCGAAAAGATGAATTGACATTAACCCCTAAACAGGAACTTGACTTGTACTGGAATTATAAATCCTATTTAATTTATGCAGCTGAACAGGAAGATATGCCCGTTGCCTTGTTAGAAGAAGATTTTGACCGGTTCGTTGATTTTTGTGACGCTCACGGCTTTGCCCGGACACGGGATTATATCGGCTTTATGATTTACAGCAAACTCGGTGACGAGGAACAGGCGGACCACTATCTTTCCGAATGGATTGACGCTCCGTCCGATGAATTAAGTGACTGCCCGTCTTGTGAAGGTTTCAGCCGGATGACGTATGCGATTGAACGCGGTTATGAAGACCGGGCCTTGTTACTGTACGCTGCCATCCGCCATGAGCGTGGCTGTTCGCGTATGCCCGATCAGGCCCATCCGTTTATCCTTCCGTTATTCATCAGCCGGAAGAAAGACCGGTTTGATTGGACGGAACGATTGATCCAAGAAGTCAAACGGGTTAAACCGCTCTTTACAGGCGGTGATGAACCGTACCACCTCTATGCCGCGATGTATTACGACGACAAGTACGTCTGGTCGATGGAAGAGAAAAAACAGTTGATTCCATTATTGACGGACCGTGGTTACCTGCAATTCCTGCTCGCCCACTACGCAGCGTCCTACCGTGCTGCGCGTCATGCCGAAGTGGCCTATCTCGGAGTACTGCGTTCCAATATTTATGAAGTCGCCCAGGAGCTGGATCGACGGATTGACGGACATTTTTATTTGAATTTCGTCGAACGGGAACTCAAACGGGTCACGGAATTCATCGTTTAATTTTCTTGAGAGGACGTGTCGGAATGTTAGATCATGTACAGTTAGCTGCCCCAAGAAACTCGGAAGAACAGGCTCGGGCTTTTTATGCCGGGCTTTTACATATGAAGGAAGTTGACAAACCGTCCGGCGTCAACGCAAGTGGTGGTGTCTGGTTTGAATCACATGGCGCCGCACTTCACCTCGGTATCGAAGAGCCGTTTCATCCTGCCACAAAAGCACATCCCGGTCTGACCTTTTCGCATCTGGATGACTTGGCAAATCGCTTGCAGACTGCCGGATACCCGGTTCAGTTTGATGACCGCCTGGCACCACGCCGCCGGTTTTTCACAAATGATCCGTTCGGCAACCGGATTGAATGCATCGAACAGCAAATTCCCGTCATCGTTCCGAAACGGCTGACGAACGGTTCGCACGTTCGTTTGCTCGCACCGGCCTCAAGTCTCGCGACGGTCGAGTCGAACATCCTCGATCAGGCAATTACGGTTTTGGAATCGTTTGGCTTACGGGTGTCGATCAGTCAACATGCCCGGGCTTTGAATCCGTTTGGTTCGAGTGATCCGGCGTGCCGCTTGGACGATCTGCACACCGCGTTCGCCGATTCATCGATTGATGCGATTTTATGTGTCCGCGGTGGATTTAGCTCCAATGAATTGCTGGACGGGCTGGACTATGATTTAATCCGGAATAATCCGAAGATTCTCTGCGGTTTTTCCGACATTACAGCGCTCAGTCAGGCACTCCTGACACAAAGCGGACTCGTTACCTATTCCGGACCGATGTTACGCGCACTCGCCTCCCGCGATGCCTATACGTTACAGTCGTTCGTGAAGGTTTTATTCGAAAGCGGAACGACGCTGATTCAGCCGAGTGTCAATTGGCATGATCAGCACGAAGGAAAAAATGTAACGCTTTCGAATCCCGGCCCTGTCGTCCTGTCTTCCGGTTCTGCGACAGGACGTCTGCTTGGTGGAAACCTCTGTACGTTAAATCTGTTACAAGGTACACCGTACTTCCCGGACTTGCGTGACAGCATCCTGTTCCTTGAAGATGATTACGAAGTCCATCCGGCGACATTTGCCCGTGATTTTGCTTCTTTGATGGCACAGCCCGGAGCAGATCAAATTCGGGGAATCGTCTTTGGCCGCTTTCAGCTCGCAACTCAGATGACAGATGAACACCTGCGTTATCTGATCAGCCTGTACCCTGCTCTCCCGTCGATTCCGGTCATCTCCGGAGCAGACTTCGGTCATACGATGCCGCTCTTCACCTTCCCGATCGGCGGGACGGTCTCGATGGAAGACGGCATGCTTTCGATTCAACATTAAAAAAGGGAGGAGTCGCGGCGATCCGCGTCTCCTCCTTCTTTAATAGTCGAGCAATCTCGAAGCATCAATTTGACGCTTCGATCCATCGGCAAACATCTCGAGTGTCGCGAGGATTTTATGATCCGTCAAGTCATATCGGACCAACGTAAAGTCCTCGAGCGTCGAAATCGTCTTAAACGTTTTTCCGACCGTGAACGCCCGCTTCCGGCTCGTATCCTGAACCGGAATCGTCACGAATACGACCGTGATGTCCGTTCCGTTCGTATCGTAATAAAACTCGACGACACGACCGTCCGCTGTCTCCGGCAACAGACCTTTTTGAGGTCGTCCGGACTCATCCAATTGTACATAAGGTTGTAACATCGTTCCGCCTCACTTTCTCCGTCATTTATCATAGCATGACAAAAAAAATTATGCTAATGTATAAGTGATGTTGAAAGGGGGATGAGTCACGGATGGCATGGTTCATGAATGGAATTTTGCTCTGGGGCTTTATCATGATCACATTGATGGCGATTGGCGGTTTCTTCATGTTCCGGAAGTTCCTAAAGAAACTTCCAAAAGAAGACGGCAAATCGATGATGGACTGGGAAGATGAATACATCGATCAGACCCGCCATTTATGGACGGATGAAACACTTGATTTATTAAATGCACTGGTTATGCCTGTTCCGGCTGCTTTTCGGGATGTGGCACGCCGAAAGATCGCGGGACGGATCGGTCAGTTCGCACTGGAAGAACGCGCACCTGTGATGACGTCCGAACTGGTCGTCAAAGGCTATATTTCTGCGACACCGAAACGGGATCATAAATTCTTGAAAAAAGCCTTACGCGAACACGCCATCGATTGGCGGGATTACGAACTTTATTTCCAAAACTAAAAGGAAGGACTCTCTCGCGAGAATCCTTCCTTTTAGTTTTGCGGTAAATGTTTGACCGGAACGATTCCCGACTTGACCTGCTTATACTTCAGGTACATCGCAATCCGCCAAGGCACAATCATCCCAAAGGCGACGAGATAAAAAATTCCGCCCGTCTCAAAAATATCAATTTGCCCGCCGATGACAAACTTCGCGACGGTCCGGACAATCAGAATCCCGAACAGGACGATGAAAAAGGCTTTCGATCGTTGCAAATAAATTTGTCCTTCGGCTTCGTAAAAATTAGACGTCTTGATCAAAAAAATACTGAAGATCATCCCGATCAATAACGCTTCTGCCACTTCCGTCCAGGTCAGACGTGATGCCGGATATAAAAACTGCAGCATCCCGGTCGACATGGCGAAGGGCGGGATTAAGATTTTTTTAGCGTTCGTCGGTTTAGCCGAAGCTTTGACACGAATGAAGCTGATCAGTAAACCCATGACGAGCGCAACCCCTGTTGATACCCAAATCATCCCATCACTTCCTTGTTAAAATCCAGTGAATCCTACGATATCACTCATCCATGCAGCAAATGCACTGAGTCCGTCAAAATACAGGACGATTCCGAACAACATCATCAATGCTCCACCGAATTTTGTCATCTTTAAACTGTATTGAACGAATAATCTCGAACGACCGACGAAAAAAGCCATCAATAAAAATGGAATCGAGAATCCGAGCACATAAAATAGCATATACAACATACCTTGACTCGGGTTCGTCGCTGCCAGTCCGATGACACCTGCCAAAATCGGACCCGTACAGGGCGTCCATCCGGCAGCAAAACCAATTCCGACAAGGATGGTACCGATGTACCCGCCCTTTCGTTCACCTAAATTGAGTTTTTTCTCACGCATCAAGAATGTCGGTTGCCACAAGCCAAGCAACACCACACCAAATACGAAAATCACGAGCGCACCGACCATCCGTAATGTGTCACGGTAGGTAATGAAGACGTCCGCCAGTAAGGAAGTCGATAGGCCAAGAACAGCAAACACCATCGCAAATCCAACCAAAAAGGCTACGGTATGCAACAGTGACCGTTTTTCTCTGACCCCTTTTTCTTTCAAGTCCGTTACAGAAACACCGGTAATATAAGAGAGGAATACCGGATATAACGGAAGCGTACAAGGTGAGACAAATGACAACAACCCTGCACCAAACGCTAACCAAAGCGAGAGCTCCATTTCAGCAGCTCCTTTCTAATAAGAAGAAGTTCCTTCTCTATTTTGCCAAACTAATCGACATTTAGCACCTATTATCTTCCGAAAGATAAAAAAGATTCGTGACAATTGAAATTACAAAAAAATTACATTTCCTCAAAACAGATGAAATGTCGTTGCACTGCCAGAAACCACTTGCTAGAATATGGATATGACACCAATGTAAGGGAGGATTCTATGACAAGCCAACATCTATTGACTTTAGCGATCGAAGCAAAACGAAGTGAATTGTATCATCAAGCGGATCGGTCTAGTTTCACCTCCCCGCATGTTTTAAAACTGAGTCATGAACTGGATTTATTACTCCTTGAATACACTCGCTTCGTCCAAAAATATACCTATCCGTCTTCAAATGAATCTGTTTTAGGATAATTGGATGAAAGCTACAGACCATATATACGAATGAGAAAAAGCCGTCGATGGATCAATCCGTCGACGACTTTTTCGTGTTTCTTCTATATAATGCGGTCAATTCATCTTTTTTAATCGAGCTTTACATTCGATTCATTGAAAAAATACTTTACTTCCGTCCAGTTACTCTCTTTTCAGTCTTTCTTTGAGCCTTAAGTTCGGGGAATAGTTAGAATATTTCCTCATTACTATGTCTAAAGTCCTACTCTCCCTTTAATTTACCAAGCATTATGACCTAGACGTGACAAAACAGGCATTTTTGCAATCTGTTTGTCATACTAGCCCGGTTTGTAACTTGAATGACTCCGACCTGTAAACGCACAACCCTGAATTGCCGTGTAAAGTAGGAACAGTAAACACAGCATATGTCAGGAGGACATCAATAATGAAAAAAGCAGTTTTCGCTGCAGGTCTTGCAGCAACGGCTCTATCAGTAGGATTCGCCCAAGAGACAGAGGCTGCCTCAGAGACGGTAACAGTAAATACAGCGGTATTAAATGTACGCACAGCACCTACAACGGCATCAGCGGATGTAGGTAACGTATATAAAGGTCAAAAATTAAATGTCGAAGGACGTTCTGGTGCATGGATTCAAACAAACATCAATGGCCAAAAACGTTATGTACACGGCGCATACACTTCAGCCGGCTCTTCATTCGACTTTAAAAAAGCTACAGTCACTACGGCAGTATTAAACGTTCGTTCGCAACCTACTACAAACTCTAAAGACGTTGGCAACTTGTATAAAGGTCAGTCCGTTAACGTAGAAAACAAAGTCGGTGCTTGGATCAAAACAACAATCGACGGAAAAACTCGTTACGTACACAGCGCTTATACAACTTTAGCAGGTTCAACAGCAAAAGCTCCAGCTGTTAAAGCTCCAGCAGCTAAACCAGCAGCACCTGTTGCTAAAGCGGCTCCAAAAGCAGCAGCTAAACCAGCTGCAGCAACAAAACAAACAACAGCAGCTAAATCAGGTACAAAAGTTACAATGAATGTTTCTGCGTACACGACTGATCCATCAAACAACGGTAGCCGCCTTTACAACGGTCGCGCATTGACTGCCAGCGGTTATGATGTTACAAATACGATCACGTACAATGGTATGCGTATCGTTGCAGCATCAGCTCAATACCCAATTGGTACACGCATGCACATCTCAGGTATCGGTGAAGCCATCGTACTTGACCGTGGCGGCGCTATCCAAGGTAACAAACTCGACCTTCTCGTTGGTTCACAACAAGAAGCACTCAACTGGGGACGTCAAAACGTCACTGTTACTGTCTACTAATTTCAAACACAAACAACCTGCCGGGCGTGATCGCCTGGCAGGCTTTTTTGTGTCTTACGAAACGGGTGAAACGTGGCCGGATTGTAGTTCATACATTTTTTTATACAATCCGTTCTTTTCAATCAACGTCTGATGGTTCCCTTGTTCGACGACTTCCCCCTGATGCAGGACTAAAATTAAATCCGCATCCTGGATTGTCGACAACCGGTGGGCAATCGCAATCGTCGTTCGCCCTTGCCGCATGCGTTTTAAGGCGACTTGCACTTTTTCTTCCGTTTCCGTATCAATCGAACTTGTTGCTTCGTCGAGAATCAGGACTTTCGGATCTCGCGCCATCGTCCGGGCAAACGAGACCAACTGGCGTTCCCCGGCAGAAAACGTCGCTCCCCGCTCTGCGACCGGACTGTCATATTGCTCGTCCAACTGATTGATGAAGCCATCCGCTTGGACAAAACGGGCTGCTTCCTCGACTTTTTGGAACGGAATCGAAGGATCGAATAAGCGGATGTTATCGGCGACACTTCCAGTAAACAGGAATGAATCCTGTAACACCAGTCCGACATGACGCCGCAGTTCGTCTTCCGGCAATTGTTCGAGCGGTTGCCCGTCAATCAAGATCCGACCCGACTGATAGGAATAAAAACGCATCAGGATATTGATAATCGAACTCTTCCCGCTGCCGGTCTGACCGACCAGGGCAACCGTCTGCCCTTTCTTCGCTTCAAACGAAATCCCTTTTAAAACTTCCTTCTCTCCGTCATAACTGAAGCGGACGTTATCAAAGACGATATGTCCTTCTGTAATATCAGCGTCACCCGCAATCGTCTTCGCAGGTTCCGGTTCATCCGTATCGAGTACTTTAAAGACACGGTCCGCCGAGACGACAGCCTGTTGGAATTCAGACAGACGTTGCATGATTTGCTGAACCGGTTGGAAAATCCGCTCCATGTAACTGATAAAGGCATAAACGACCCCGACCTGGACCGTTTGTGAAAACGACAGGACTCCGAAGTACGTAATCAAGGACGCAATCGTCAGCGCTAACATCAACTCGATGATTGGCCGAAGCAGCCAGCTGTCGAGCTTCAGGTTCTTGTAACGCCCGTTCTGATGGGCGATGTTCGTCTCTTCAAATTCCGCCATCAACCGTTTTTCCTGGCGAAATTGTTGAATGATTGCCATTCCGTTGATCGATTCATTCAGCTGTCCGTTAATCTTCGACAACAAATCCCGGACTTCAGCGTAATATTTCGTTGAATAACGGCGGTAAATCCAGATGATGAAATAAAACAGCGGTAACAGGACTAACGCAATCGTCGCGAGGCGCGGTTCGAGCAAGTAAAGGAACAGATAGGTTCCAATCAGTTGCACCCCGCTTTGGACGAACGTCGACAAGACACCGATATACAGTTCTTTGATGGCTTCCGTATCGTTTGTGATCCGTGACACAAGTACGCCAGCCGGTGTCCGGTCAAAGTAACCGAGCCGTAAGTGCATGACGTGACGAAACACATCAATCCGGAGCCGTTGAATGACTTTTAAGGCAATCTTTTGGAACTCAAACGCCTGCAGATAATCGACGATGATCCCTGTCGTATGCAACAGCAAGTACACCCCGAACAATAACACCACTTCCTGCACCGGATAGTTGCCGACCGCGACATAATCGTCGATGAAAATCTTGACGAGATACGGACCGCCGAGCTTTGCTCCGGTTGTCACGAGCAACAGTAAAAAGGCAACTAACACCTGTTTTTTAAACGGTTTGACGAATCCCAGCAATCGTCGCAAGACCGCTTTTTCATTAATATCATGATTCAAGCGTTCCACCTCCCTGTTCGACGAGTGATTCGAGTTGCTGACGGTCGTAGGTTTCTTTATACCAACCGTCACGGGCAAGCAATTCATCGTGTGTTCCCCGTTCAATGATGCGACCCGCATCAAGGACGATGATCTCATCGGTATGCGAAACCGCCGACAGACGGTGGGCGACAATGATTTGTGACTGTTCGTTATCCTCCGTCCGGAAGTGTTCGATGATCGCTTCCTCCGTCTTGGCATCAACCGCCGACAAGGCATCATCTAATACCAAAATCGGACAATCGGCAAGTAACGCCCGGGCAATCGAAATCCGTTGTTTCTGACCCCCGGATAATGTGACACCCCGCTCCCCGACCATCGTCGCATACCCTTCGGTAAAACCGAGAATATCCTCGTGAACGGCAGCAATCCGTGCAGCTTCCATGATTTCTTCCATCGATGCATCCGGTTTCGCAAAGGCGATATTATCAGCAATCGAAGCAGAGAATAGGAAATGATCCTGCGGAACGATTGCGACCTGTTTGCGGACCGTTTCCCGCGTCAATTGTTTGACGTCCTGTCCGCCAATCGCAATCGAACCGTATTTGACATCGTATTCGCGTGATAACAGGCGAACGAATGTCGATTTCCCGGCACCGGTCCGACCAACGATTCCAAGTGTCCGACCGGGTGTCAATGTCACATGAATGTTCTCAAGCACAGGTTGTGTCTCATATACAAACCGATCAATCGCGACTTGTAAATCAGCGGATGCAACCGTCGTCGCCGCTTCTTTCGCATCCTTGATTTCCGGTTCGATTGCAAGCATCCGTTCGATCCGGTCATACGAAGCCCGTCCCCGTTCGACGATATTGAACAACCAGCCGAACGCAAGCATCGGCCATGTCAGTAATCCTAAATATGTAGTGAAGGACACGATGTCCCCGATCCGGATTTCCCCTTGCTGTAATAAATACGCGCCGTATCCGACGGCAATGATATAAGATAAGCCGACCAAACCGAAAATCGTCGGATCAAATAAGGCATCGATTTTCGCGACCCGGCGGTTTTTTTGAACGACATCGTCAGATAACGAAGTAAACGTTCCGACATCCGACTCGACTTCCCCTGTTGCTTTTAAAACCCGGACTCCGCTGACGCTTTCTGCGACCTTGTCATTCAAATCCGAAAAAGCTTCCTGCGCATCGTGGAATCGGGAGTGCAGCATCTTCCCGTACCGTGACGTTAAATAAACCATCAGCGGCATCGGTAACAACGAAACAAGCGTCAGTTTCCAACTGATTGTCGTAATCATCGTGATGATGACGAAACTGCCCATCGTCACGGAATCGACGAGTGTCAAAATACCGGCTCCTGCCGTCATCGAGACGGCTTGTACATCATTCGTCGCATGCGCCATCAAATCCCCGCTGCGGTACTTCTTGTAAAATGATTGATCCAGGTCCGAAAAATGACCATAGAGTTGACTGCGCAACAACCGGCCGAGCCGGATCGACGCTCCAAAGATGTAAAACCGCCAAAAATAACGAATCACATAGGTCGATACCCCGATCAACACCAGTGTCGCGACCAGTTTCCATAAATCATTTTTCGTCAAACTGCCTTCGCTCAGTCCGTTGACCGTCGAGCCGATCACTTTCGGCGGAATCAGTTCCAGTCCGGCAACAAAAATTAAAGCAATGATGCCTAAACTGTATGCTTTCCATTCGAGTCGGAAAAACCAACTCAGTTTCCTGAAGACTCCCATACAAGTCCCCCCTTTTTAAATCGATTGAGTATTTCTAATAGTCTCACATTTTAGATTAGCCATCTTCCTAAAAAATAGCAAACAAAAGGAGACCAAATTGGTCTCCTTTTACAAGTCGTTATTTTTTCGGTGATTTCATTGAACCACTCATTGAACGCATCACTTGGTTGACTTTCTTTTGTGATGGCTTTTGACCCATTTGCATCATCAATGTCTTAATCATATCTTCGTTGATTGGTGGGTTTTGCTCCAAATAGTTCATCATGTATCGACGAGCGATATAAAAACCAAGGGCGACACCAGCTACCAAGCAAAGAAGGGCAATTAAAATCCAAATCCATGTAGCCAAGTTGCTTCCTCCTCTAACTTCAAACGTCGCTTTTTACTATACTATAATTTAAAGCCTTTGCATAGATAATGCAAAAAAAAGGTGCGCGCGTTTGCGCACCTTTTTTCATTAACCGAGTTGCTTGACTGTGTTCAAGACATTTTCGACAGACATGCCGTACTCTTTTAACAGAAGATCTCCAGGAGCCGAAGCACCAAAGCGATCGATTCCGATGACTTGGCCTTCTGTTCCTACATATTTATACCAACCGAGTGAAGCACCGGCTTCAATCGCAAGACGCTTCGTGATACGTTTTGGCAAAACTGATTCTTTGTATTCTGCTGATTGGGCTTCAAACAATTCCCATGATGGAAGTGAAACGACAGCTGCCGTTTCGCCGAGTTCTTTTTGTGCTTCAACTAATAGATGCACTTCAGAACCTGTTCCCATTAAGATTGTATCTGCTTTGTCGATGTCACCTGCGATGACGTATCCGCCTTTTTCAGCGCCTTCAACCGTCGTACCTTCAAGTTCAGGTAATCCTTGACGTGTCATGACGAGAAGTGTCGGTTTGTTTGTTGATTGAACGGCTGTTTTCCATGCGGCAATCGTTTCTTTTCCATCTGCCGGACGGTAAACTGTCAAGTTCGGCATCGCACGGAAACTCATTAAGTGTTCAACCGGCTCGTGTGTCGGACCATCTTCACCAACAGCAATCGAGTCATGTGTCAGGACGAAGATCGACTGGATACCCATCAACGCTGCTAAACGAACTGCAGGACGGAGGTAATCCGAGAAGACGAAGAATGTCGCACCGTAAGGAATGACACCACCGTGTAACGCCATACCGTTGACCGCTGCTGCCATTGCGAACTCACGCACACCAAACCAGATGTTACGGCCGCTTGGATCGATGTCGAAGTCTGCTTCGCCTTTGAGCATCGTGTTGTTTGATCCTGCTAAGTCAGCTGATCCACCGAAGATCGATGGGATGTTTTTCGCAAGAGCGTTTAAGACTTCACCACTTGTCTGACGTGTTGCTTTTTTCGATGTCAGATCATATGTCGGAAGGTCTGCTTCCCAGTTGCTTGGCAATTCGTTATTGATTGCTTGTACAAGTTCAGCATGCAATTCCGGATGCGCCGTTTTGTATTGTTCCATTTTCTCAGTCCATGCCGCTTCCGTATCAGCGCCACGTTTTTCGATGCGCTCTTCGAACAAGTCTTTAACTTCTTCCGGTACGTAGAATTCTTCGTGATCCCAAACGTAGCTTGCTTTCGTCAACTTAATTTCCGCATCTCCGAGTGGTGCACCGTGTGAAGCCGATTTACCTGATTTGTTTGGTGAACCAAATCCGATGACTGTTTTTACTTCGATCAATGTCGGTTTTGTTGTTTCAGCTTTTGCTGCTTCGATTGCTTTTGAAATCGAATCAAGATTCGTACCGTCTTCGACACGGATGACTTGCCAATTGTATGCTTCAAAACGTTGTTGAACGTTTTCCGAGAATGATTTATCGAGATCGCCGTCAAGCGAGATATCGTTTGAATCATACAGAACAACCAATTTACCGAGACCTAAATGTCCAGCGAGTGAAGCGGCTTCTGCCGAAACACCTTCCATTAAGTCACCGTCTCCGCAAATCCCGTATGTGAAGTGATCAACGACGTTTAACTCGTCACGGTTGTATTTCGCTTCCAAGTGACGTTCTGCCATCGCCATACCGACAGCCATCGCGATGCCTTGTCCGAGTGGACCAGTCGTCGCATCGACACCTGCTGTGTGACGGTATTCCGGGTGACCCGGTGTTTTTGAGTTCCATTGACGGAATGACTTCAAGTCATCCATCGCGAGATCATAACCTGATAAATGGAGGAGTGAGTAGAGAAGCATTGAACCGTGTCCTGCTGAAAGTACAAAACGGTCACGGTTGAACCATTCTGGATTTTTAGGGTTGTGGTTCATATGATCCGCCCATAATGTAAATGCCATCGGTGCTGCACCCATCGGCATTCCCGGGTGACCCGAGTTCGCTTTTTGTACTGCATCAATTGATAAGGTACGAATCGTATTTACTGCTAATAATTCTACTGTTGTCATGTTCGTCAAAACAATCATCCTCTCTCTTTTTCACAAATTCCTCCTCATTTTAGCATACCCAGAAATGTGATACAACTTTTCTAAATAGTATGTCACATTGAAATGAATGCGCTCTCTATTGCCGTTTTCTTGGCACTTTCGTGATACATATTACGAACGTTTCATCAAAAAAAGCTACGCCACTCATCCCAATGAGTGACATAGCTTTTGTCATTATTGTTTGTTCCGTTCTTCTTCTTGTGCTTGCTTCAGTTTTTCAGGTGTTACGTCGGTTCCTTCTTCATCGACAATCTTGATGCCCATCATCTGATTTTTGAACGAACCACGGAATGCTTCTAGATAAGCCGTCCGTAATTCTTTTTGCTCCGCTGTTTCCGCATCCGTCAGCGGTTCGACTTTTGATTTATTGGCTAATTCGTTAATCCGGTCTAATTGTTCTTGTGATAACATGATATCCCTCTTTCTGTTGACTCAAAGCTGAGCTTTCAATAGTAATCTTACTGTAAAAGACACGAAAAAAAAAAGCAAGTTTGATGCGCCGCTGAGGCATCAAACTCGCTTTCTTATTCATACGTACTGACAACTTCTTTATATTCCAGATAACGCCGGTTGACGGTCGCCTTCGAAATGTCGTGTCCCATCCCTCTTAATGTCACCGCGATGTCCGCGAATGTTAGTCCTAACTCACGTAATCGGACGATTTCTTCAATCGGGACTTCCTTTCGGCTCCGGCCGGCATTTTCACCTTGACGGTTCAGGTTCTGTTCGGGACGAAAGCCATTTTCGACAGCCCGTCGCATACCGCGGGCAATCTTCGCATTATGCAGTTTCCGTTGATATTCTTCGACGAGCGATACGATCTCAAGAACCATCGCTTCGGCGTCTGCCAGTTTATACTCGCCATCCGATTCCATCGTCATCAGTTGAACCTGATGTTTTTGGAACGTATGTAAAATGGCGATTTTGGCATTCCCGCGTCCGATCCGCGTATCATCCGTCACGAGAACGGCATCCACGGCTTGACGTGTGACGAAATCGAGAACGGATAACATCCCTTCCCGGTCAACGTCATAACCACTTTCTTTTTCCGTGATGATCTCCACGACTTCAAACCCTTTTGTTGCAGCGAGTCCCGACAGTTCTGATCTTTGCCGCTCAAGCGAGCTGTCCTGTGCTTCTTTTTCCGTCGAGACGCGACAGTAGATTACTACTTTCACTGTACTTCACACCCCTGTTCGTTCTTTGACAACTTTTACAGTTTGTCACTGTTGCGCGATTGGTACAACGATTTTGTTTTTCGAAATGACATGAGTCGTCTTCAGTTCATTATTCTCGATCAACCACTCGACATATTCCTGATCGGTCATCGATCCGTCATTGTAGACTTCGGCGACCTGTTCGACGGTCGCGTTTTGATCGACCGTGACAGAAGCCGTCAAGAGTTGTTCAACCTTCTCGTCCGGTCGAGGCGTTAAGAGAAAAAGAATGAAAGCAAGGCTGAGCGTATAAAAAACAATGGAAAAGGCATGGGTACGAATCGTATGCATCATGATAAATCCCTCCAATTAAAAATGTTTTAGAATAGATGTTCTCGGAACAATTGTTCGCATAACTCATCTTAAACCAAGAACCGGTGTTCGGTCAACACAAAATGTCGAACAATTGTTTGTACGCTCATTTGTTCTATGTTATAGTGATTTTAGAAACATGTATTCCTATAACCTTCAAAAAACCAATCCGGAAAGAGGTGGCAATTCATATGCGGAAAATGTCGAAACGACAACAAGAAATCCTTGACTACATCGTTGCTCAAGTGAAACTGAAAGGGTATCCACCTTCAGTTCGTGAAATCGGTGAGGCTGTTGGTCTTGCTTCAAGCTCAACGGTACACGGTCATTTGGATCGTCTAGAAAAACGCGGACTGATTCGCCGTGACCCAACTAAGCCACGTGCGATTGAGATATTGCTTGATAAAACTGATGAAGATCATGAAGCCATCGTGCACATTCCCGTCATCGGGAAAGTAACGGCTGGTTTTCCAATCACAGCCATCGAAAACATTGAAGAGCATTTCCCGCTTCCTGCCCATTACGTCGGGAACGAAAATGTCTTTATGTTGACGATTGATGGTGAGTCGATGATCAACGCAGGTATTCTAGACGGTGACCGGGTCATCGTTCGTCAGCAAAACACAGCAGAGAATGGTGAAATCGTCGTTGCTATGACCGAAGATAGCGAAGCGACCGTCAAACGGTTCTTCTTAGAAGATCAACAAGTACGTCTCCAACCAGAAAATGATTCGATGGACCCGATGTATTTCGATAACGTCTCGATTCTTGGCAAGGTCATCGGCGTATATCGGACGATCCACTAAGCGAGGGACCAGCTCAGCTGGTCTTTTTTCATGCCTTCTGGAAATGTACACGATACTGTCAATACCGTTGCTTTAACCGGCTATGTTGCGTATTCGGTCGCAACTCAGCAGACGGATTGGCTTCCAACCGCTGTCGGCATCGCCGTCGGCACCCTTTGGCTTTCACCAGACCTCGACTTGAAGTCCGAACCTTACTACCGGCACGGTCCTTTACGGGTCCTTTGGATGCCGTATGTCAAAATCATGCCCCACCGCTCCATCTGGTCGCATGGTTTGATCATCGGCGATCTCATTCGTCTGATGTACAGCGCTGCTTTTCTGATTCCGCTTTTATTTTTGGCGCTGTATCTGAAAATCATTGAATCGAGTACGGTCGATTCCTGGTTTGCGTCCATGCCCGCCTTCATCATCGGCGTCATGGTTGCCAGTACAATACATATTGTCCTTGATCACTCCAGCAGCTTCTTTCGAACAAAAAAGAAGCGAAAAAAGCGTCGTTAAAAATCCTTCGTTCATTGTAAAAATGAACAAAGGATTTTTTAATATCCATTATTCATTTTTTTAAACATAAATTAAGGAAATTTTAATTCGAAGATTTGAATTAATTGTATTGAAAACGTTCTCAATTAGATGTAGGTTTAAATGGAAAGGCCATTATTTGCTTTAATCCAAAGGGAGGGTTTTTGCATGAGTAACTTTACAAGTGAGCTGATTGGAACAATGATTCTGATTTTGCTCGGGGACGGAGTCGTTGCAGGGGTTGTCTTGAGAAAGACGAAATCTGAGAACGGCGGCTGGATTGTCATTACATTCGCTTGGGGTCTCGCCGTCATGACGGGAGCATACATTGCTGCCTCGAGTGGTGCGCATCTCAATCCTGCATTGACATTGGCGCTTGCCATGAATTCCGATTTACCGTGGGCAGACGTACCTGTCTATATCGCCGGTCAATTAATCGGAGCATTCATCGGTGCAGTACTCGTTTGGCTTCATTATATGAAACACTTTGAAGCGACTGATGATCAAGCAGCAAAACTGGGTGTATTCGCAACAGGTCCGGCGATTCGCCATACACCGTCAAATCTGATTTCAGAGATCATCGGGACGTTTGTCCTGGTATTCGGAATCCTGTCATTTGGTCTGACAACATTTGGTGACGGACTGAAACCATTCATCGTCGGTCTTCTTGTCGTCGTCATCGGTCTCTCGCTCGGTGGTACAACAGGGTATGCCATCAACCCGGCCCGTGACCTTGGTCCGCGGATTGCACACGCTATCTTACCGATTAAAGGAAAAGGTTCATCTGACTGGAGTTACTCGTGGATTCCAATCGTTGGTCCAATCATCGGTGGTGGAGTAGCCGTCTTGCTGTATCAACTGCTGCAAAACTGATTTTGTTTGACACCTACATCTCAAGGGGGATTTCAGCATGGAAAACAAGTACATCTTAGCACTCGACCAAGGAACAACAAGCTCACGCGCCATTATTTTTGACCACGATGGTCAAATCGTGAACTCTGCGCAACGTGAATTCAAACAATACTTCCCGCAACCAGGCTGGGTCGAGCATGATGCCAATGAAATTTGGGGATCAATCCTCGCTGTCATGGCGGATGCTCTCGGAACGGCTGATATCAAACCGAGCCAAATCGCAAGTATCGGAATTACGAACCAACGTGAGACGACGGTCGTCTGGAACAAAGAAACAGGTAAACCTGTCTATCACGCGCTTGTCTGGCAATCCCGTCAAACATCCGGTATCTGCGATGAGCTGAATGCACAGGGTCTGAACCAAACATTCCGTGATAAAACAGGTCTTCTGATTGACGCCTACTTCTCAGGGACAAAAGTGAAGTGGATTTTGGATAACGTCGAAGGCGCACGGGAGCAGGCAGAAAACGGAGAACTTCTCTTCGGAACAATCGACACATGGCTCGTTTGGAAGCTGTCTGGCGGAAAAACACATATCACAGACTATACAAACGCTTCCCGGACATTGATGTACAACATTTACGAACAAAAATGGGATGATGAGTTACTTGAAATCCTGACAGTTCCAAAATCAATGTTACCGGAAGTCCGTCAATCAAGTGAAGTGTATGACAACACGGTTCCGTATCATTTCTTCGGTTTTGAAGTTCCGATTGCCGGAATCGCCGGTGACCAGCAAGCAGCCCTCTTCGGTCAAACATGTTTCGAACCGGGTGAAGGAAAGAACACATATGGTACAGGTTGCTTCATGCTCATGAACACTGGCGAAAAAGCCGTTTCGTCTGACCACGGTCTGCTGACGACAATCGCTTGGGGTGTCGACGGAAAAGTCGAATATGCACTCGAAGGATCGATCTTCGTTGCCGGTTCTGCGATTCAGTGGTTACGTGACGGTTTACGGATGTTGAAAAATGCGAAAGACTCAGAAGGCTATGCCTTGAAAGTTGATTCGACAGAAGGCGTTTACGTCGTTCCTGCATTCGTCGGACTCGGTGCCCCTTACTGGGATAGTGACGTTCGCGGCGCCATCTTCGGCTTAACACGCGGAACGGATAAAGAACATTTCGTCCGTGCAACTCTTGAATCCCTTGCTTACCAGACACGTGATGTCTTGACGGCGATGGAAAAAGATTCAGGAATCGAACTGAAAACGTTGCGCGTTGACGGTGGTGCGGTTTCAAACGACTTCTTGATGCAGTTCCAGTCGGATATCTTAGGTGTACCGGTTGACCGTCCGGAAATCAATGAGACAACAGCTCTCGGTGCTGCCTATCTCGCTGGTCTCGCAGTCGGTTACTGGAAAGACAAAGCAGAAATCAAACAACAATGGAAACTGAACCATCAGTTTAAACCAGAAATGAAAGAAGACGATCGCGAACAGCGTTATGCCGGATGGCAAAAAGCGGTCGAGGCAACCATGGCGTTTAAACCAAACAAAAAAGAAGTCAACGCCTGATTTCTTTACTGGTATTCCCTCGCGGAATACCAGTTTTTTTGTTTTCCCTAAAAAAAACAGGTTCGCTTCCTCTTCGGAAACGAACCTGTTAGATCGGACAACTTGTCTTACGAAAATTCTGCTTTGATGCCTGTTACGATATCATCCAGCGATTTTGATTGACCGCTTAAGACCGCTGCCAAAAAAGCGCCCTCTACCAGCGGTGCTTCGACGAACTGAACGTTCCGGTCCCCACTGTATAATTCTAAGGCCAGTTCCGCGTTCATCGTCGCCGATCCGATATCCGTCAAAATTAAGCCGTCATCGTTCAACTCATTCATCGTCTCTTCAATTCGGGACGCATCGGTCCCGATACTGCCGTCCGCCAGCCCTGCGGCAAGTAAAATCGGTGTATCCGGAGCCATTTCAGCCAATAGTTCCTTTAGTCCGGTCGCAAGCTTTTCACTATGGGAGACTAAAATCAAATTAATCATGACAAGACCTCCACAATCGAACGTAATAACAGTGAACTTGATAATGCGCCGGGATCCTGGACACCAACCGTTGCATCCCCAAAATAAGAAGCCCGTCCTTTTGTCGCCACACGCTCTTTTGTATCTGACAATGCTTGATCGAGTGTTGCGTTCAAATCACTCTCTTGTTCCAGCGCTTCATAAAACGGTGTCCAAATATCGACCATCGTTTTTTGTCCAAACTCTGATTTCCCGCGCATTTTGATTCCATCCGTCGCTTCTTTGAAGGCTGCCGCGAGTTCCTGTCCTTCGACTTCTCTTTTCCCTTTAAACGCTCCGGCAAATTTAACGAATGCTGTCCCGTAAAGCGGACCCGATGCACCACCGACAGTTTTAATCAAGGTCATTCCGACTTGTTTTGACAAGGCACCCAAATCTTCATACTCTTCTTGCGCCTCAAGTTCTTTTTGTACAGCCTGGAAACCGCGCGACATATTGATGCCGTGGTCGCCGTCACCGATTTCCCGGTCAAGATCCGTCAATTCATCTTTATGTTGTTCGAGCTCGGCAGCCGCTTTAAGCAATGCTTTGCGGAATTCTTCAGTCGATAACTTCATCTATCTCACCCTCTTTTAATTAGAATCCGATTGCGTTCGTTTTGGCATCCAAGTAGCCGACCAGTTCATCGTCAACCGGAAGCAGCGTAATTGAGAAACCGTGCATTTCGAGTGATGTCATATAGTTGCCAACGAACGGGCGAACGATCTCGTATCCTTTAGCCTGCAATTGTTCCGCGACATATTTATAGGTGATGTACAATTCCGATTCAGGCGTTCCGCCCATTCCGTTGACCATGACCGCTACTTTTTTATCGGTTACTTCCGCTGTCAATCGATCGAGTAATTCCGTCACGATGGCTTCGACGGAGGCAATCGGTTTCCGCTCCAGCCCCTTTTCACCGTGAATCCCGATTCCGATTTCCATTTCATCCTCGTGTAAATCAAAGCCGGGTTTACCGCTCTCCGGCATATAACAAGGTGACAATGCCATTCCGATTGACCGGACGCCGGCAATGACTTTCTCAGCGACTGCTTTGACTTCAGCAAGTGATTTGCCTTCTGCTGCCGCAGCCCCTGCGATTTTATGGACAAAAATCGTTCCTGCGACGCCGCGACGGTCTTCTTCTTTTTTAATGGCGATATCATCCCGGACGATGACCGTCTCGACTTCGATGTCTTCGAGTTCGGCCAACTCTTTCGCCATATCAAAGTTCATGACATCCCCGGAATAGTTTTTAACGACGAGCAGAACCCCTTTTCCCCCGTCTGCTGCTTTGATTCCTTCAAGCACCATGTCCGGTGTCGGAGAAGTAAAGACTTCGCCACAGACAGCGGCTGCGAGCATACCGTCCCCAATAAATCCGGCATGGGCCGGCTCATGCCCGCTTCCCCCACCGGATACGAGGGCCACTTTTCCGTTTAACGGTTCTTTTCGTTTGATGACATTGACTCCGTCGACTTTTGCATAAAGATCGGGATGTGCTAAAACGAGACCATCGACCATATCCGAGACAAACCGATTCGCATCTTGCATTAATTTATCCATCTTGAACGCTCCCTTGTCTAACGAATTTTGCCGTACCACTTACTCTTTACCACAAATCGAGACGACTTATGTCAAGGAAACATATGAAAATATTGACCAGTTCATTTCCAATCCGTTTTGATGATGCTATGCTGATAACACATCATCACGAGAGGAGTCCCCTTCTATGAACGCTTCGTTTCAAGCAGGTATCAAAGCCTGTCTGCCGACCGTCCTCGGTTATCTCGGCATCGGATTTTCTGCCGGCATCGTCGGACGCGCCGCCGGACTCAGTCCGCTTGAAATCGGTCTGATGTCTCTTCTGATTTACGCCGGAGCGGCCCAGTTCATCATCACCAGTCTGTTGCTGTTAAACAGTCCGTTCTCTGCCATCATCTTGACGACATTCATCGTCAACTCCCGTCATTTACTGATGAGTATGACGCTCGCACCGCGTGTTAAAAGCCGGCATCATTTAGACCGGTTTGGAATCGGCGCTCTCTTAACGGATGAGTCATTTGCCGTCGCCATGAATACTTCCTTAAAACGGCCGCTTGATGCACCATTCATGCATGGATTGAACATAACCGCTTATCTGAGCTGGATTGCCTCGACCGTCCTTGGAGCACTCGTTGGCAGTTGGTTCCCGGATCCGGAACGATTCGGACTGGATTTTGCGTTAACGGCGATGTTCATCGGGTTATTGTACCTGCAGTTTGAAAGTGAGCGGTCCCGCATCGCTCTAAATGGTCTGTTGCTCGTCCTTGTTTTCCTGTTGTTGTACATATCAATGCGCTATCTGTCACCGGAACTCGCCGTTTTATTCGCGACGATGATAGCTGCCAGTATAGGAGTTGTAATCTCACGATGGAAATCCGCTTAGAACTATTCGTCCTTTTTGCTGCCTGCGGTCTCGTAACGTTGATTCCGCGGATATTGCCGTTTTTGTTGATGCATGGTCTGACGTTACCCCGCCTGCTGACCGATTGGTTGTCGTTTATCCCGGTTTGTTTGTTAAGTGCGTTATTCTTTCAAAATTTATTAGTGGCACAAAGCGGAGGTTATCCAACGTTGTCGCTTCTCCACCTCACAGCATCCGTTCCGACCGTCCTCGTCGCTGTCACCAGTAAAAGTCTTTCCTTTACCGTCATCACCGGTGTCCTGTCGATGGCGTTGCTCCGTATATTCCTGTAATGCTCAAAAAAACGAGGGGGAACGGATCGTATGTCCGTTCTTCCTCGTCTTTGTCTAGTTATCCTCGCTTCGTTAAGCCGATACATCTGCATAGTCCGGCGTCTGCTCGAACTCCCGTTTCGCGAACGGACAAAGCGGCAACAGCTTGACGTTTTCTTCGCGTGCCCACTCGACAATGGCATTGACCAGTTGTTCGCCGATTTGTTGATTCCGGTGATTCGGGTCGACATACGTATGATCAATGATCCACTTGCCGCCTTTCGTATCACTGTATGTGATTTCCCCGACAACTTGCCCCTCTTGATAGGCTTCAATCTTTTGATCTGCTCGTTTAAATTCCATCAGGCTTCCCTCCGTTCATACGATAAAGCGCCGCTCGGACAGCCATCGATGACCCGCATGACATCTTCGACCGGGGCCCCGTCCGCTTCAATCCATGGACGTTTTTTGACATCAAAGACGGTCGGTAGACTCTTCACACAATGACCGGAATGAATACAGACTTCGGCATCAAAATAAACGGTGATGCCTTTTCCTTCATACGCCTTTTTCATTTAAAACGCCTCCTTGGTACAGAATTCGCTGTTACTGCCCCGAATTCCTCTACAAAAAAACGCCCGAACCATGTCCGGACGTTTCAAGAGATTAGAACAAGACCATGTACTGATCGCGTTCCCATTCCGTGACTTGCGTCCGGAACATATCCCATTCGATTTCTTTCAGTTCAACGAAGTGCTCTGCGATGTGCTCGCCAAGTGCGTGCATGACGACGTCATCCGCTTTCAAGACTTCGAGTGCGTGACTGAGTGTTGACGGAAGATCGTCAATGCCGTTTGCCACACGTTCCGGTTTGTCCATCACGTAGATGTTACGGTCGATCGGAGCCGGTGCTTTCAAGTTGTTTTTGATTCCGTCAAGACCTGAAGCGAGCAATGTCGCAAGTGCCAAGTACGGGTTTGCTGCCGGGTCGACTGAACGGACTTCGATTCGTGTCGAGAGACCGCGGGCTGCCGGTACACGGACAAGCGGTGAACGGTTACGCGCTGACCATGCGACGTAGCAAGGTGCTTCATAACCAGGTACAAGACGTTTGTACGAGTTAACTGTCGGGTTACAGACAGCTGTGAAGGCACGGGCGTGCTTCAAGATACCTGCTGTGAAGGCACGGGCGTCATCCGACAATTGCATGTTGCTGTTCGCTTCGTCGAAGAAGACGTTTTCGTTGCCTTTAAAGAGCGACATGTTGGCGTGCATTCCTGAACCGTTGACACCGTAAAGCGGTTTTGGCATGAATGTCGCGTGTAAGTTATGTTTCGCTGCAATCGTCTTGACAACGAGTTTGAACGTTTGGATGTTATCCGCCGTTGTGATCGCGTCCGCGTATTTGAAGTCGATTTCGTGTTGTCCCGGTGCGACTTCATGGTGAGATGCTTCGATTTCAAAGCCCATGTTTTCAAGCTCGATGACGATTTCCTTACGGCAGTTTTCACCGAGATCGACCGGTGCTAAGTCGAAGTAACCGCCTTGGTCATTCAGTTCAAGTGTCGGACGACCGTTCGCATCCTTCTTGAACAAGAAGAATTCCGGTTCCGGACCGACGTTGAATGAAGTGAAGCCAAGCTCTTCCATTTCTTTAAGTACCCGTTTGAGTTGACCACGCGGATCTCCAGCAAATGGTGTGCCATCCGGATTGTAGATGTCACAGATGAGACGTGCGACTTTACCCGTTCCGTCTTCTGTCCATGGGAAGACCACCCATGTGTTGAGGTCTGGGAAGAGATACATATCTGATTCTTCAATGCGGACGAATCCTTCGATTGACGAACCATCGAACATCATTTTGTTATCAAGTGCTTTTTCCAATTGGCTCACTGGAATTTCAACGTTCTTGATCGTACCGAGGATATCTGTGAACTGTAAACGAATAAAACGTACATCCTCAGCTTTAGCGATTTTCATAATGTCTTCTCGTGTAATGTTGCGACGTGTCATGTGACAAATCCCCTCTCCGACTCTTTTTTATATGGTAACAGGTGCTTACTTGAAAAATCGTCCGAGCTCACCTTGGATGAGTGACGTTTTCCCATGTCGCCCTGCTTCCTGCAATTCATTTTTCAGGAGTTTATACAATTCGCCATCTGATAATTCCGGACGGGCCGTAACGACCTTCTCCGCAACTCGTTCGCGCTTGACAAGATCATTGTCAAAAATCATTTTGATCCCTGCGATATTCAGTCCCTGGTCCAGATATTCCTTGATCGATAACAAGCGATCGACATCGTTGAACGAATAGAGGCGACGTTTCGTCTCTGTCCGCTCCGGCTTGATCAATCCTTGTTCTTCGTAATATCGGATTTGTCGGGCAGATAACGCGGTCAACTCTTGAACGACTCCGATGGGGAATAGTGGCTTGGACTGTCGTGATAAGTCTGCCATTTCGTTCCTCCTTTTTCCTTACCTCATGAGAATAAACCTCTGTGAGGCAAGTTGTCAAGAGATGTAAGGAAAGTTAACATGACTTTCTTACAAGTCAGACGTCCTGCGTAACAGAGGTCTTTTCACATCAAGCTATTTTTTTAAACCTGTTGCGGTTGAATCAATTGTTGTTCCATTAATTGATTGACGGCCGAGACAATCGCGATTTTGACGTGACTGTAAGTCAGTCCGCCCTGGACATAGGCTGTGTATGGTGCCCGGATCGGACCATCTGCTGATAACTCGATCGACGATCCTTGAATGAACGTTCCGGCAGCCATGATGACATCATCGGCGTATCCCGGCATATAGTCCGGAATCGGCAAGGCTTGCGCATTGACGGGAGACGCCGCTTGGATTGCCTGACAAAAAGCAATCATCGGTTCCGGGGCATGGAAAGAGACCGATTGAATCAAGTCCGTCCGTTCCGCCGCATAATGCGGTGCTGTATCGAATCCGAACTGCTCCATCATGCTTGAAGTAAACATCGCCCCCATCAGCGCCTGACTGACCGTATGCGGAGCCATGAAGAACCCTTGATACATGTCCTGAAGCGAATAAAGCGACGGACCGGCTTCAGCCCCGATTCCAGGTGTTGTCATCCGGAACGATGCCCGTTCAATCAAATCGCGGCGTCCGACGAGGTAACCGCCTGTCTTCGCAAGACCGCCACCCGGATTCTTGATCAGTGAGCCGGCCATCAAATCCGCTCCGACATGGGTCGGTTCGATCGTTTCAACGAATTCGCCGTAACAGTTGTCGACGAAGACGATGATGTGCGGATGTTGCGCCTTGATGGCTTCAATCGCTTGACCGATTTCTGCGACCGGCAAGCTCCGACGGGTCGCATACCCTTTTGAACGCTGGATGCCGACGACTTTTGTCTTGTCCGTGATCCGGGCGAGGACAGCATCCAGATCAATCGTCTCTGCCTGTTTCATCTCGACGACGTCATACGTGACACCCAGTTCTTTTAACGAGCCGCGGCCGTCACCGCGGATACCGACGATTTCTTCCAACGTATCGTACGGCTTACCGGTGATGTACAGCAGTTCGTCTCCCGGTAACAGCAAACCGAACAACGCGATGCCAATCGCGTGGGTCCCGCTGATGATTTGCGCCCGGCAGAGTCCGGCTTCCGCGCCGAAGACCGCTGCGTAAATCCGTTCGAGATTATCGCGCCCCTCATCGTTGTAGCCGTAACCTGTCGACGGCATGAAGTGAAAGTCACTCACTTTATGCTCCCGGAAGGCATTCAGGACACGGAACTGATTCTGTTCCGCGACTTGTTGTGCCTTGCGAATACCAGGTGCGATTTTTTCTTCCGCCCGCTCGACGAACGGACGGATTGTTTCATAATGCGTTAACTCTGTAAACATGCTTACACCTCGTATTGTTTCAATGTCGAGTACAGACGTGTATCTTTGCGCAAGTAGCCTTTCAAGGTCACGGAGCCGTCCTCTTCATATTGTTCTGTTAAATTCATCATGACTTCTTTTGCCGGGTTGTAATGGGCAAATGCGTTGACCGGAATCCGGATCTCGAGATATTCGAGAATTTCACTGATCGCTTTTTCGATTTCGACGGTCAGGCGTTCGATATCTGCCGGATCGAGTGCCGAAATCAACAGTTTTCCACCTGTGAACAAGTCCGTCAACTGGTCTTTTTTATTAAAGACTTCAAGTTGCGGGATGTCACCGGCACCGAGCTCATCGAGCACATCATTGGTCGTCTGCATCTGATTGAGATAATGCTCGCTTGACGCATCGATGACGTGAATGATCAAATCGGCTTCGAGAACTTCTTCGAGTGTCGACCGGAACGCGGCAATCAGTTTCGTCGGCAAATCCTGAATGAATCCGACGGTGTCGGTCAGGAGGATCTGTCCGCCTTCCGGTAAGTCGAACTGACGCGTCAACGGATCGAGTGTCGCGAATAATTCATTTTTTTCGTACGTGTCGGCATTGGTCAACCGGTTGAAGATGGTGGACTTCCCGGCATTCGTATATCCGACAAGGGCGATTTGGAACGTCTGGTTTTCTTTCCGGCGTTCGCGGTAGCGGGCACGGTGGGCAACCGATGTTTCGAGCTGTTTCTTGATTTCGTCGACACGGCGGCGGATATGCCGGCGGTCTGTCTCAAGTTTTGATTCACCGGGACCACGAGTCCCGATCCCGCCGCCGAGGCGGGACAATTGTGTTCCTTGTCCGCTTAAGCGCGGCAACAGATAACTCATCTGGGCGAGTTCGACCTGGAGCTTCCCTTCCCGCGACTGGGCACGGCCGGCGAAGATGTCGAGAATCAACTGGGTCCGGTCGATCAATTTGATCGATTCCGGATCTTCGAGGGCAATCCGGATGTTTTTCATCTGCCCCGGCGTGACTTCGGCATTAAAAATAATCAAATCCGGTTCGAGTTCCTGTGCCAATGCAACCAGTTCCTCAACCTTCCCTTTTCCAATAAACGTGCGGCGGTCGATCGATTGACGTTTTTGATCGAGTCGTCCCACCACGACGGCGTGCGCAGTCGTAACGAGTGCTTCGAGCTCCGCGACCGATTCTTCATAAATATGATCCGGTACACCGGGGAGCTGACAACCGACGACGATAACGCGTTCTGACATAGAATCATTCCTTTCAAAATAACAAACCTTCTGCGTCCCTAATCATACCACACGGACCTGTCGTCTGAACATTTTTGGACAGGAAACATCCGTTCGGTTTATGATAAAGAAAAGTACTTCACACAGGAGGTCCGTGATGGCACGAGAACGACTCGACTATACCTTGCCGGAATTCATCGAACGGTATCTGTTTTTCCTCAGCGCGAGCGGCCGACAGGACTCGACGATCCGACGGTACCGCTACGACTTAATTGAAATTCATCGTTATATGACGGAAGTCGATCAGCCCCTCGAGACAATTGACGACTTCAAGGCGATTCCGCTCGAAACATGGAAAACGTTCATCAACGACTATCTGATCGAGGAAAAATTGTACCAACAGGCGACGGTCGCCCGGATTGTCACCGTCCTCAATCAGCTGAACTACCAGATTCGTCAGACAAAATCGAAGCTGATCGAGTATGCCCAGCCGACGCATGAGTTGACGCCGCAGCATGTTGCGTCCCTTGCCGAATACGAGCAACTGATCCGGACGAACCGGTCCGACCGGGGTTTGACGGACCATCAGCTCGTTGCGCGGCCGTATCTGATTGACCGCAATGAATTGATTTTACGGCTCTTTTACCGGTACGGTCTTCGCGTCCACCATATCATTGGTCTGAAGATGCAGGACTTGAACTTTGCCCAACGGGAGATGACGGTTCATGACCGGCTCGGTAATGCCTACCTGCTTCACCTTGAGCGTGACGATCAGGATCTGATGCTCGCGTATTTAAAGACGATCCCGGAACCGGTTCGTCCGCGGTATCATTCGACCGATCCATTTTTTGTCGCCTTTGATTTCTCACGCATGACATTCCGCTGGGTCTACAGCAAAAATGCCCCGAAACAATTATCGATCGTCATGATTACGAAGATGATGCGCCAGCTGAATGAACGGTCGGACAATAAACGGATCATCACCCCGTCGATGTTGCGGAACAGCTTCATTCTCGGAACGTATCTCGAGGAGTTGACGAAAGAGGAACGGTTGACGAAGACCTGTCTGTATAAGGAAGTCTCCCTCCGTCGGTATGCGGAGGCAGTCGACGAGCTGAAAGATTTACTGTAACAAAAAAAGGAACAACGCCATGGCGTTGTCCCATCAAGTAGGCGGCCCCCCGGCCGTCTTTTTTTTTAACGTGTGACTTCTTCCGTTTCCGCCTCTTGTTCATACAGCGTCACATTACGTGCCGGTGCGAATGTCGAGATGGCATGCTTGTAAATCAATTGTTGTTTGCCTTCTGATTCCAAAATGACGGTGAAGTTATCAAACGACTTGATCAATCCCCGTAACTGATACCCGCTGATTAAAAATACTGTCGTCGGAACTGAATCTTTACGCAATTGATTTAGGAAATAGTCTTGAATGTTGTACGTTGCCTTCATAAGCCCCCGTGCCCCCTCTATTTTTATCTGTTTTTTTACTTCAGGCTACTCCGATTTAACCGCTTTCAGAAACCCTACTGTTCTATCATAGATAATTTTGAAGTTTTCTTCAAATGAAAGCCTTCCCATTTCAATCCAATTTCCGTCAAATTGATGGCGGAACCATGTTAATTGCCGTTTTGCGAAGCGTCGGGTATTCCGTTTCAGTTGCTCAACAGCCGGTTCGAGCGGCGCTCCTTCGAGAACCGGAATGATTTCCTTGTAGCCGATTGCCTGCATCGCTTTGGTTTCTTTATAACCGGCTGCGACTAACTGTCCGACTTCAGGGACGAGCCCTTGATCGAGCATCAGATCGACCCGTTGATCAATCCGCATGTACAGCTGTTCCCGGTCTTCCATATGTAAGACAAACAACAGACTGTCATACAAACTCGGTTCACTGCCGGAGACTTGCGTTTGCCCGCTCATGGCGACCTCAATCGCCCGGACGACCCGTTGAATATTGTTCGGGTGGATTTCGTCCGCCCGTTTCGCGTCCAGTTGCCGCAGGCGGTCGTGAAGAGCTACCGCTCCTTCCGCTTGTGCAAACTGTTCCAGTTCCTCGCGCAAGACCTTATTTTCTGCCTGAACGGTAAATTGATAATCATACAGAATCGCCCGGATATAAAGTCCGGTTCCGCCGACGATGATCGGTAACTTGCCTTTTGCCGCAATCTCATCGATCGCCGTCCGGGCTAGCGTCTGAAAACGGGCGACACTCATCTCGTCGTCCGGATCGACCAGATCGATCAGATGATGCGGAATCCCTTCCATTTCTTCATGTGTCACCTTCGCGGATCCGATATCCATCTGTTTATAGACCTGAACGGAATCTCCTGAAATGATTTCTCCGTTTAACCGTTTTGCTAATTCAATTCCTGTCTTCGTTTTTCCGACGGCAGTCGGTCCAACGATGACAATGACGGGCTGTTTACTCAATGACATCACCATTCCTAGTTCATACATTTTTGTAGTCAGTGTATCATATCCGAACAAGCGGACGACAGGACAAAAAAACGTCTCCCACTAAGGAAGACGACTCAGTTGCTTCTGTTAGACCCGACGAATAAAGTCGTCATATACTGCACTAAATACACACCATCCACAAATCACTAAACCGGTCAGCATGATTCCCCAATCTGCCATGTTGGGCACCTCCTCGTTGTCTTTAGATACCTTTTGACAAATCCGGGACTTCGTAAACCCTTTCAAGCAGGTTTGACACCAATTACTGGAATCGCTATGATAAAAGTACGATTGTTGCGTAGCGCAGAAGCTGACCTGCATCGGCTTCTTTTAAGAGGGATTCCCCTCTTGATTCCACGCAGATGCTGGACATCTGCAAAAAGTCCCTTTTCCATTACGGAGAAGGGACTTTTTTTCGGTCAGGTTAAAATCAGTACATATCTTTTTGGGTAAAGTTCCAGAACGCGACGATCAATGCTCCAATCGTCCAGCAAAGGAGAACGGCGAGCGAGAACGGTAACGTCATCCCTTCGATTGGCGGCGCTTGTCCGTCAAGGTAGTTGATTAAGCCGAAGTTGACGTTGACGAGATATTTCGAACTCGTCCAACTTGAACCAAGTGTCGTCAACAAGGTACCGGAAATCAGGACGGCCATCATGATGCCGATACCGGTTGCCGTGTTTTTGACGAGCACGGATACCATCAAGGCAATCGTCGCAACGACCGCCGTGACGATCCAGGCGAGACCCACTGCCATCAACAGATACTCCCACATCGGAATCGTATGCACGAATTCGGTCGAGAACGTTCCGCTCGGTGACGCTTGGAAACCGGTCAGAATCGGCGCGGTCCATCCGTCATATCCGAGGACGATTCCGGAAATCGCATAACAGACGGCGGCAGTCAACGCCATCAGCATCGACGTATACAGCAGGACAGTCAACCATTTCGCCATCAAAATTTTCCAGCGCCTTACGGGACGGGACAGCAACGTCTTGATCGTTCCGTCATTTTGCTCCCCGCTGACGATATCCGCCATGATGACGATGATGAACAGAGGCAGAATCAACGTCAATCCTTGCGAGAAGAAGATCCGGATGAAGGTCGGTGCCCCCGGATAGTTCGGATTGATGTCATTATCAAGATAATACTGGTTTTGTTTTAAATCAAATTCTAAAAACTGTCTGAATTCATCTTGAATACTGCTGGATGCCAACCGGTTTTGTGTGTCGACGATATCCTGTTGCAGTTCGACCCGCCAGTCGAGTGTGCCTTGTTTCTTGATTTGTTCCTGAATATCACGGTACTGGGCATACGTGAACATCGAGACGAGGACGACCAGGATGATCGCAACGACGGCAAAACGTTTTTTTGAGGCAATCTTCATGACTTCGTTTTGAATCAAGCCGAGCATGTTCGGATTACGCAATATGATCTCCTCCTGTCAATGTAATGAAGAGATCTTCGAGTGTCTGGACTTTCCGTTCAATCGTCCACACTTCGACACCCGCTTCGAACAGCTGTTTGTTTAAGGACGGTGTCTTACTGGAATCCATCAATGTATGGACCGTATTGGCATCGACGATTTCCGAGACCTGGACGTCAGGCGACGCGGACAGGATTTCGTTTGCTTTGAACGCATCATCGACACGCCAGTCGACGCCCGGTGCGAGCGACTCGACCAGTTCCTTGACCGTTCCGACCTGGACGATTTTTCCGTAACTCATGATGGCGACACGATCCGCCAGCATTTCGATTTCCGCCAGGATATGACTCGAGACGAGCACGGATAAACCGGTCTCATCAACCAGCTTCCGGATGAATTGTCGTAAATCACGGATTCCCATCGGATCGAGTCCATTCGTCGGTTCATCGAGAATCAGGACATCGGGACGTCCGAGCAGGGCTTGGGCAATCCCGAGACGCTGACGCATCCCGAGCGAATACGTCCGGACTTGATCATCGACCCGCGCCGTCAGATCGACCAGATCAATGACTTCTTGAATCCGGGCATCGTCCACGCCTGGCAACATCCGTGAAAACACTTGTAAATTTTCACGTCCTGTCAAATATTTATACAGCTCGGGATTTTCAACGATCGAGCCGATTCGTTGCATCGCTTGGACAAACTGTTTCCGGACATCAAAGTCGCAGACCGTGATTTTGCCTGATGTCGGTTTGATTAACCCGACAAGCATCCGGATCGTCGTCGTCTTTCCGGCACCGTTCGGTCCGAGGAATCCGAACACTTCACCGGGGAAGATTTCAAATGAAATATCATCAATAATCGTTTTCTTTCCAATGACTTTTGTGACTGATTCTAATTTTACAGTTGGTTTCACGTCTCTCACCTCTTACTATCCATTCTAGCGGAATAATGAATGATTTACCTTATTGGAACACTTCAAAACCGCACATTCCAAAAAGTTTTGCTACAATCATAGTAACAGCAAAAGGAGGAACGGTTCATGAAACGATATCTTTGGCCACTTTTTTTAGTAGTTTCTCTAATTTTAACGGCAGTCTTCGGGTACGGTTTTGCCAGTGCCTATAACGATGTCGTCAATCCACCGAAACGGGCCGTCTTGACGCCGACGAAAGAAGAACCCGTCAAAAAAGGCGGGACGTATGTCGCGCTTGGTGATTCCTTGACACGCGGTGTCGGTGCCTCAAACGGAAACAGTTACGCCGCCATCGTCGGTCGCGAGCTGGTCAAAAATGACCGCGTCGAACGTTTCCAAAATCTTGCCGTCAGCGGTGCCCGGACGGAAGATCTCTTAAAACAACTCGAACAAAAAGAAGTCCGCCGTACGTTGTCCCAAGCAAAAGTCATTTCTGTGACGATTGGCGGAAACGATTTATTTAACCGCGGTGAAGGTGTCGCAAACTTCAATGCGAAAAAGACAGCCGCCACGATTGCAACGGCTCAAACCAACCTCGCCAAGACATTCAAGATCCTGAGGGAAGAAAACCCGGATGCCGTCATCTTTTATGTCGGACTCTATAATCCGTTCCGCGCCAGCGAAAACGGAGAAGCATTTGACGCAATCGTTCAAGAGTGGAACGCGAAATCCCGGACGCTTGGTTTGAAATACGATATCGAAATCATCGATACGTTTAACCTCGTCCGTGACGTCAAACGTGATCTTTCAAGCGACCAGTTCCACCCGAACGACTCGACATACGAAGACATTGCGAATGCAGCCATCCTCGCCGTCGAAAAACGTTTTTAATGGAACAACAAAAAAAGGGTTACCCGGTGCGATTCAACTGCCCCGGGTAACCCTTTTGTCTCTTCATTTTAAGCGTTTAGCAAAAGCAATCAACACCCACTGTAACGGCAAACGGCCCCATAATCCCCAAGCCGGCAATGTTTTCCCGTTAATCGGTTTCGGATTGACCGCCATGTTGATATTTGCCGGTAAAACGGCATATAAAAACGCAGGTAACGTCTTCCGGACGAGATCTACGCCGCGTCCGGACAGCAACATCAAACCGTACAGGATCTCGATGACACCCGTCACCTGGACGAAAAAACGTTTGAATGGGATGAAAGCGGGCATAATCTTAACAAATCCTTTTTCATTCCGGAAATGACCGATTCCGGCAAACAGTAAGCCGGTACCATACAGAACACGCAGTACATACTTCATCTGAATCTCTCCCTTTGTGACTAAGTCGGTTACTTAAGTACGAAACACACTCAGTGTACCGAACTGACCGGCTCGACTCAACTGTTTGAGATTGTTGTCGAATTATGGGGAATGATGAGGCATTTCGGAAAAACCACCGTAATTTCATTCCGTTCGATTAAATCTGATACATTAATGTTAGAAAAAACAACACATGAAGGGATGGATTTCGATGGCAGGAAAAACAAGACAACTCTTACCCGGACTTACCGGAGGCATCATCGGTGCTGTACTTACCGCAACAGTCGCCTTTCCGATTTTGATGGATCAAGAACAGCAAGTCGCCGATACGCCACTCTCAAACGGCATGCCAAAACAAGTTTCGACGACGACAAGCGATCCGGTGACGAACGCTGTCGCAACCGCACAAAAATCCGTCGTCACAGTCACGAACTATCAAGCCGGCAATGCAATGAATCAGGAAGAAGCGGCAGCCGGTTCCGGTTCCGGCGTCATTTATAAAAAAGCAGACGGCAAGGCCTATATCATTACGAATCACCACGTCGTCGACGGGGCGTCCAAACTGGACGTCACGTTAAACAATGGAAAAACACTCAGTGCCAAATTATTGGGCAGTGACGAAACATATGATTTAGCCGTGTTGGAAGTCAACGCCAGTGACGTCCCGTCCGTCATCAGCCTCGGAAAATCGGCTGACTTAAAAGCCGGTCAAACCGTCCTTGCAATCGGGAATCCGCTCGGTGAGTTCCAAAACTCCGTCACCCGCGGAATCGTCAGCTCAAACGACCGGACTGTTCCCGTCGATACGAACAAGGATGGACAGGATGACTTCAATACGACGGTCATCCAGACCGACGCCGCCATCAATCCGGGGAACTCCGGTGGTGCCCTGATCAATGAACAAGGGCAACTGGTCGGAATCAACTCGATGAAGATTGCCGAGACCGGGGTCGAAGGGGTCGGTTTCAGCATCCCGATTGATGACGCTCTGCCAATTTTGAAACAGCTCGAAACAAACGGTGAAGTCAAACACCCAACGCTTGGTGTCTCATTGCAGGACGTCTCGGCTTTCCCGGCCGGCTACCTGCTTGATCAAGTCAAATTACCGGAGTCCCAAAAAACAGGTGTCGTCGTCATGTCGGTTGAACCGAACAGCCCTGCTGCTTCCGCTAAATTAAAAACCGGAGACGTCATTACGAAAATCAACAAGGAAGAGATTAAAAGTTTTGTTGATATCAAGACGGCTCTCATCAAATCTGACGGTAACGTCACCTTGACCATCATCCGTGACGGCAAACAAATGACCGTGTCGACGCAAACGACAACGACTGACCAATTGTAATTCATTAAGAGTGTAAACAATTAACCGAATACGTTTCGAACGCCTCCCATATCGGGTATTGTTTTATAACAATATCGATTGGGAGGCTTTTTTTATGTATGATTTGATTGGCGTAGGTATCGGACCGATGAATTTAGGCTTAAGTGCCCTGGCTCATCCGACACCTTTACGGACATTATTTTTTGATGAAAGCGAACAATTTTCCTGGCATCCCGGGATGATGATTAAGGATTCAATGATGCAGACGAGCTTCATTTCCGATCTCGTCACACTGGCTGATCCGACCAGTCCTTTTACGTATCTCAACTACTTACGATCCATCAACCGGTTGCATACGTTTTATTTTTATGAAAAACTACTTATTTCCCGACAAGAATATAATGCGTACTTGAAATGGGTTTCAACACAGCTCGACGATTTACATTTTTCGACCCGTGTCATCGACATCCAGGATACAGGTGACAGTTACGAAGTGTTGGTGGAAGAAGTCGCCACCGGTAAACGGACGACTTATGAAACACGCAACGTCGTGCTTGGAACCGGTTCAAAACCGTCGATTCCGGAGAGCTTCGATAAAGGTGTCATTCATAACACCCAATACGTCATGGAAAAAGAGAGCATCCTGCAACAGGATAAAGTGAGTATCGTCGGTTCCGGTCAAAGTGCCGCCGAAATCTTCCTTGACCTGTTAACGAGTGATCGGAAAGAGACCTTCGAACTCGAGTGGATTTCCCGGTCGACGATTTTTGAAACACTCGAGACCGGCAAACTGGGTGAAGAAATCTTCTCTCCGAGTTACGTCCGTTATTTCAACAGTCTGCCGTTAGCTGTCAGACAAGAAGCGGTTTCGAAATTCGCCCGGTCCCAAAACGGGATCAGTCCGGAAACCTTACAAGCCATTTATGAACATCTGTATGATTTATCAAATGAAGAACAGAATCGCGTAAAGATTCGTGCCAATCTGGAAGTCGACCAGATTTCATATGATTCGGACTTCACGATTACAATGCGGCATACCGAGCTGAATGATCAGCGGACGTCAACAACCGGTGCTGTCGTTGCTGCGACCGGCTTCGTCCCGTCTCTCCCCCGCTTCATCAACCGGCTCGATATCGCGTTTGAAGAGGAACAGGCCTGGAAGGTCGATGCTAACTACCGGATCAGCCGAACCGTTTCGGCGAATCATCATTTGTATGCGACGACGAACCTCGAACTGTCACACGGTCCGGCAGCTGATAACCTCGGCATGTCCGTTTCACGCAACCAACTCATTTTAAATGATGTCGCCGGTAAAGAATTGTATCCGGTCGAACAGCATGCCACCTTCACGACGTTTGACTGATCATCGGACAAAACAAGAGATCCTTGGCAACTTGGCTGAGGATCTCTTTCGTTTGTTTTCTTACGGTTTTTTCGTCAGCTCGAGCGTCGCTAAAATCAGTAAGGCCGACTGTAGACGACTTTTGCCGCTTTTCGCGAGCAACAGATGAAACGCAATCAACCAATTGACCTCATCTGAAAAGCGGTTGCGGGACCGCTCCCGGTCGACGACACGCGTCACATAAATCATATCGACCCGTTCGGTCGTCTCAAGCAATGCCAGTAACGGAAAAATCCGATCCCAAATCCGGAGCTCCCGTTCTTCCATCATTTCGCACCAGGCTTGAATCCGCTTTTTTTGACTATCGATCGATTTCGATGCGGCTAAAATTTGGGCCGTCATCAACCGTTCGCTTGAAGGTTTCATCCATCGTTCCAACCACCGTTCGGCTTGTTCGACCGTTTCGATGAATCGTTCCGGAAGGTTTTCCCCTTCCATGAGCGTCGATGTCACCACATATTGCTTCGCCAGATTGAGGACAGGACGTGTCTGTCGCAGTTGTTCTACGATCGGAAAGGCGTCGATTCCCTGTTCACGGTTTAAGACTTCACCGAGTGCAAAGAACGGTCGGACTGCCTTTTCTTTAATAAAGCGTCGTTTGATGTGGCGCTCCGCCTCAATGACCCGTTCGAGCAATCGCTCCGGTTCAGGACTGTTTAACTGGATATGTGAGATCAAGAGCGGCGTGTACCGGCTGCGTAATGCTGAAAACCGGGTCGTTTTTTGTTTGACGATCTGCATCATCCGATCAAACGCGGTTTTGTCAAAGACTGTATCATGAATCGTATAAGATAAGGCAAAAAAACGGTGGAAATCATGTGAAGATTCCCCATGTAACGTCGAATACGTCTCATTATAGTTTTCACAAAACAAACCATACATCTTCCCGTCCTCCCTTCTCTTATATGTTCCCGGTTCTTGTGAAATCATTCCGCCTTTCTTCCACGCTAATGAAAAAGACGACAAAACCGGAAGCCATGATCATCCTGATGATGAGTTGACTTCCGGTTTTATCAAACGCGTTGCCGGTCAAGGAGTCGTGCGAAATATCCTCCGTTTTCGACCAGTTCTTCATGTGTCCCGTCTTCGACGATTCCGTCTTTCGTCACGACCAGAATACGGTCTGCTTGGCGAATCGTCGCCAGACGGTGCGCGATGATCAGCGTTGTCCGATTTTTCGATAATTCAGCAAGCGATTCCTGGATGATGGCTTCCGTCTCGGTATCGAGGGCCGACGTCGCTTCATCCAAAATCAGGATTGGTGGATTTTTGAGGAACATCCGTGCAATCGCCAGCCGTTGTTTCTGCCCGCCGGACAGCTTCAGTCCCCGCTCCCCGATTTCCGTATCGTATCCGTCCGGTAAATCGGCAATCATCTGTCCGAGGTGCGCCCGTTCCGCCGCTTCCACGATGTCAGCACGATCGGCTGACAAATCGCCGTACGCAATATTGTCAGCAATCGTCCCCGAAAACAGGAAGACATCCTGTTGCACGATGCCGATTTGTTGCCGGAGCGATGCTTTCGTCATCTGTCGGATATCGATCCCGTCAATCGTAATGGCACCGTCCGTGACGTCATAAAACCGCGGAATCAACGAACAAATCGTCGTCTTCCCGGCACCCGACGTCCCGACGAAGGCAATCGTCTGTCCCGGTTCCACGGACAGGCTGATGTCTTTTAAAATCAACCGTTCGGCTTCATAACCGAAGCTGACGTCATCAAACCGAATCGCGCCGCGTAACGTCGAGACGTGAATGGCGTCCGGAGCATCCTTCAGTTCTTCATCATGATCAATCATTTCTAGAAAACGTTTGAAGCCCGCCATTCCTTTCGGATACAGTTCCAAGAGTGCTGTAATCTTATCAATCGGTTTCAATAAGATGTTCATATAGAGAATAAAACCGACGAGTTCGCCATAACTGAGTTTTTTTGTATAGCTGAGATAAGCTCCGACGACGAGGACAGCGAGCGTCATCAGACGTGTCGTCAGATAAATCCCGGACAAACTCGTACTCATCACTTTGTAGGCATTGATCTTCGACTGCCGGAACGTCGCATTATCTTTTTCGAACCGTGCGACTTCATGGGCTTCATTCGTAAACGATTGGACGACACGAATGCCGGAGACACTGTCCTCAACCCGCGAATTGACTTCGGCAATGTTGCCGTACATCCGGTCCCACGACCGGTTCATCCGGACGTTGGCATAACTAATCAGCCAGATCAGGAATGGGACGGCAATGATCGTCACTAGTGCAAGCGGTACATTGATCGTCATCATGATCGAAAAGGCACCGAGCAGTGTCATGACGGCAATGAAGGCATCTTCCGGGCCATGGTGAGCCAGTTCACCGATATCAAACAAATCGTTCGTGATCCGGCTCATGATATGCCCGGTTTTCGTATTGTCAAAAAAACGAAACGACTGTTTTTGAACATGACCAAATAATTGCCGCCGCATATCGGTCTCGATATTGATGCCGAGCTTATGCCCGAAGTAGTTGACGACGAACTGCATCAGCGTACTGATGACATACAAGCCGAGTAATCCGACACTGACGAGAATGATCCAGTTTAACTCACCGTCCGGTAACAGTGAATCGATGAACCATTTGACAGCAAGCGGAAAAGCGAGCTCGAGCAGACCGACGAACAATGCGGACGAAAAATCAAGCCAAAACAACCGTTTGTGCGGTATGTAATACTGATAAAACCGTTTTAACATGCGAGTCCTCCTTTCAAATTATCTTTAGTGTACAGGATTACTGAAAATAATTCTCGTTTACAAAACTTCTGTCTTTTTTTGAAAATGAATCGAATTTCTTTCTCAAAAAATATATTTTAAAATCAGGTGAATCCCTATCTTCTTATGACAAAATGGTAACAATGATTCGATGTACCATCGAACAAGACTCACTATTTTGGAAGGGAGCCACACTACGTGAAAAAGACTTTTCTCACTTTGACGACACTTGCGCTGATCAGCTCAGCCACCGGCGTCGAAGCTGCATCAACGACACTCATCTTGACAGACAACGTCAACATCCGGACTGCTGCCACTACTTCCGCTCCTGTCATCACCACACTTAAAAAAGGAACGACGGTCACTGCAGTCAAGAAGACCGGATCCTGGTACGAAATTCGTCATCAATCGAAAAAAGCTTTCATTACAGCCGCTTACGTCAAAACCGTTCCAGCAAAAGCACCGACAACCACGACCTACATAACGAACACCTCATCCGTCAACGTACGCGAGAAAGCAACGACCACTTCGAAATCGCTTGGTAAACTTGCGAAGAATGTCAGTCTTTCCGTTAAAAAGAAAACCGGTGAATGGTACGAAATCAATTACAAAAACAAGTCCGCCTATGTCCATACGACACTCGTCACAGCTAAAACATCGACAGTGACGACAGGATCAAAACCTCCGGTCACGAAGCCGGTCACACCGCCTGTTTCCACTGCCGTCAAAGCAGTCGATTCGTCCAAACAATATGAAGTCAATGCAAAAGAAGGGTTAAATGCCCGTCTGTCCGCGTCAACGACCGCTAAAATTTACAAGACGTTAGCACACAAAACGGTTTTAAAAGTAACTGGATCGCTTGATAAATGGTATCAAATCCAGCTCGATGGAAAAGACCTGTACGTCGCCTCGAGTTATGTTTCAGCGACGGCTAAGGATGCACCACCGCCTACACCTTCGACACCGGGTGTCTCGGTCACACCAGTCGATCAATCGAAGACGTATAAAGTCGATGCACCGACCGGCTTAAATGTCCGGACTGCTCCATCGACGGCATCGACGGTCTTTACGCAACTGGCACACGGATCCACCGTTCAAGTCTCCGGTGAAACGACGGGAGCATCTGCTGGCTGGTATCAGATTAAAATCGGCACTGCGTATTACTACGTCGCCAAAACGTACATTACGACAGGATCCGTCACGGCGCCGGTGACACCACCCGTCACGCCGCCAACGACGACGATTCCGGCGTCCGGCATCATGGAAAAAGCAATCTCAATCGGACAACAATATCTCGGTACTCCGTACGTTTGGGGCTCAAGCAGTCCCGTTAACGGTGGTTTTGATTGCTCCGGCTTCATCAATTATGCGTTGAATACGGCCGGCTACAAAGTAGCCCGGACGAACGTCAACGGTTACTGGAACAATGATGGCTACCTTGGTCAAAAGTTATCGAAATTACGCCAACCGGTCCGCGGCGACATCATTTTCTTCGAAAATACGTATGCAGCTGGTCCGACTCACATTGGCATCATGTTGAACAATGATCAGTTCATTCATGCCAATACACCGTCACTCGGGATCAGTCGTCTGTCCGAGCGCTACTGGACACAAAAATTACTTGGTTTTAAAGCACTTTAATCCAACAGGACCAATCGGGATGATACCCGGTTGGTCCTGTTTTTTTACGTTAATGTCGCCAAGGTTTGTTCAATTTTTTGTTTAAAATGACCGGGTGACAGTTGTGTTGTCAATTCTTCCACTTCTGCTTGACGGTCCAATCCAACTCCGGCTTGCATCGCAAACGCGAGCGCATATAACATCATCGCGTGATCGTACTCACCACCGGCCCGCCATAAGTGGGCATTCCTCCAAATTTTAGAAACGGCGCTTGGCAGGTCAAAGGTCAGTTCCTCTTTTGAATCATTCCATAAACAAAGGTAGACTTCGAAATACCCGATGTAATGAAGACAGGCTTCAATCTCGACTTCGATCAGCCGTTCCCGTGCCTCACGAATCCCGGCATAATCCTCACGGTGGACCGCAATGGATCCTTTCGTCAAGTCGACAAGGATTTGATCAAGTGCCGTTGCTTCCGTGAATAAAAAGAAATGCCGTAATTTTTCGAGTTCGAATTCCGCCGCTTCATAGTCCTCTTCTAAACTTAAAAACAAGGCGAGCAGCCGGTGGTAGTTACTGACATCACTGTAGACACCCTTTTCCCGCATATAGCGAATCCCTTCCCGCAAGAAAACAATCGATTGACTCCAGTTATCATTGATCACACTGGCACGAATCGCCTGTAGCATTTGATAGTCCAAAAACGTTTCATGCGCGAGCGGGACATCCTGAAAAATCATCATCCCGTCAATCTTTCGGTAGGCTTCTTCATAACGGCGCAGAAAAAACAAAAAATAAACTTTTGAAATCTGTACTTTAATCTGTTCATCCCGTAATCCGAGTTGTTGGAATACATCCTCCGCCAAATCGAAGTAATGTAAGCCTTTTTCCGTATCCGAAAAACGTAAAGCACTTCCGTATTCGTAATAAATTTGCCCTTGCCAGTAAGAATTGATGGCGGGCTCTAAATACGGCTCAAGCATCGTCGCAATTTGTCCTTCCGCATAATAACCGCTTGCGGTCGAATTGATTTTTTCAATCATTTGCTTCATTTCGACGGCACGCGGATCAATCAATAACGCGTCGATGGAGACATGTAGACGATGGGCAATCGCCTGTAAAGCCGGTAAAGACGGTGTCGCCTTTTCGTTCTCGATCATACTGAGCATCGACTTCGTCATGATGCCGTCTGCGACATCCGACTGTGTTAATTTTTTCGCTTTCCGTAAACTTTTAATGCGTTGTCCAAGCATCGATTAGTACCTCTCTCTATCAATTAAGTTCAATTAAATTTAACTTTTACATTTACAATTCTTCCCTGCTCCTCTAGTATAAAGGAAAGTTCAATTAAATTGAACAAAAAGGAGGGTTTATGATGTCGAAAAATTTACAACGTCTGTTATTCGGTAAGTTTTGTTCGTTGTTCGCCGCCAGTCTGTTTACGTTCGTCGCCGGTCTGACCGTTTTACGGGAAACCTCATCCGGGCTTCAATTCGCACTTGTCTTACTCGCCGGGACACTGCCGCGGATTCTGTTATCCCCCGTTGCCGGTGTTCTGTCTGATCGTTGGAACCGGAAAAAAATCATCGTCACGACCGAAGCATCAAGTGCCTTCATACTTGCCGTATTTGCAGGTTACGCGACCTTTTTTCCTGTCCAGACGATGCATTACATGATTGTCAGCGCCCTGTTGACTGCTCTTTCAACCTTCCTTTCCGTCACTTTGATGAGTTCGTTGACACGATTGCTTGATGATGCGGAACTACAGCGTGGTAATTCCCTCATTTCAAGTATCAGTTCTCTTTCCTCAATCGTTGCTCCGATGCTCGCTGGTTTCCTGTTAGCCTTTGCACCGATCCACCTCTTCACCCTCTTACCGTTTAGCTTGTTTTCACTCGCCGCACTTTGGAACATGCGGCTGACGTTCCGGGCCATTCCTTCTGCCGGTGAAGAAAGCTCACCTTCATTTTGGACAGACTTTCAATCAGGTTACCGCTATTTATTTAAGCAACGTGTCCTGACGACACTCATCTTGATGGCACTTGTCTTGAATTTCTTTTTCATTGCATTGGAAGTCATCTATCCGATTATCCTGCTCGACCGCCTTACCTTCACCGCCTTCCAATTCGGAACAATTGAAGCCGCTTTAGGTACGGGTTTGTTGCTCAGCTCCCTGATGCTTGCTCTGCCTCGTTTTACGATCAAGCGTCCGTTGGTGACATTGTTTCAGTCGATTGCTTTAGTCGGCATGCTGTTTCTTTCACCAGTATTACCGTTACTCGACGTTATTCCATCAAACTGGACGTTCGGTTATTTTTTCGTTTTCTCTTTCATCGTCGGATTTATCCTCCTCCGGGCAAACATTCCGATTCAACTCCTCGTCCAGCGTCAAACAGACCCTGCTTACTTAGGACGGGTCATCGGTGTCATGGAATCCCTTGCGATGGGCATCATTCCACTCGGTATGTTGTTATTCGGCTTCTTAAGTGATCACGTTTCCCTCACTCTGATTCTCGGAATCAGTTCATTCGGTTTACTCGTGACCGTCAGTATCGGATTCTTCCACTTGCGGCACGATATCAAAATGGAACGCTTACCGGAAAACCAGCTTAAAACAGAAAAAACGTCCACCTCAGCGAGCTGAGATGAACGTTTTGATAGACTTAAACCGTCGCTTTGACTGCATCCATAATCAGACGGAGTGATTGTTGTTTCGCGTCCTTGTCGGCAATCATCGAAGCAATCATCACTTCATCTGTTCCGTACGAATCTGCCAGATTTTGCAACTGACGCGCGACATCTTCCGGATTTCCGACGATCATCCGTTTCCGGTTTTCGGCGATCCGGAACTGATCCTGGAACGAGTACTGGTAAGCCGCCGCTTCTTCCGGAGTCGGCGTGCCTGTTGACGAGACACCTTTCTCAAGCAGGAGCAATGACAAATCAAGACTCGAAGCCAATCGTTCCGCTTCTTCCGTTGTCTCGGCACATGTCACGAAAATCGAGACGAGTGTCTGCGGTGTCGCGTTGAATGACGTCGCCATGAAGTTATGACGGTAATAATCCATCACTTCCTGACCACCCTGTCCGTTGATGAAGTGGGCAAACGCGAAACCAAATCCGCGCTGCGCCGCATTCAAGGCGCTGCCGCCGCTTGACCCGAGCAACCAGGCTTCCGGTGTCGTATCGACTTCCGGTGTTGCAACGAGTCCTGCAAACCGGTGATCAGCCGGTGCCCCGTCGGATAAATAATCTACGAGATCATCGAGTTGAGCGCCGTAGTCGGCTCCGCCGAACCGCGGTGACGATCCTTCCTGAAGGGCACGTGTCGCGAGCGGCATGCCGCCCGGTGCACGACCGAGTCCTAAATCAATCCGGTTCGGTGCCAGTCCTTCGAGGACACGGAAGTTTTCCGCGACTTTATACGGACTGTAATGCGGTAACATGACGCCCCCTGAACCGAGACGAATCTGTTTTGTGACGGCTGCCATGTAGGCGATCAAAACTTCCGGACTTGATCCGGCAAGCGTCTTCGCAAAGTGGTGTTCCGACACCCATAACCGCGTATAACCGAGCTCATCGGCAATCTTCGCCAGTTCAACCGTTTCATGTAAGGCTTCTGACGGCGTCTGTCCTTTTGAGACCGGCGACTGATCTAAAATACTTAATTTCATTTATAATCTCTCCCCTTGCTGTTGACTTCATGTCTAAACTGTACGCCTGTCTGATAATCGAATGCAATTAAACTGCCTGTTTACCGGATGGCGACGTTTTCAATTTGAAATTCAGGGAACATTCTTAAAGTAGCCGCAATAAAAACTTAAAGGATGAGGTGTTTTTTATGTCAACGAATCATACATCAAATCAGGAAGCCGTCGAAACGGTCAAAAAATTAATCGATAAAATCGAAACAGCGATGCTGACGACTGTTTCTGATGAAGGGCTCGTCTCACGTCCGATGCAAACACAGGATATCGAGTTCGATGGCGATCTCTGGTTCCTTACATCAAAAGATACAGGCAAATATACTGAAATCCTTAAAAATCCGAACGTCAACGTCGCGTATGTCGATAAATCATATGTCTCGATTCGCGGAAAAGCAGAATTCGTCGAAGATGTAGCCCGTAAAAAAGAATTGTGGAGCCCGCGTTACGAAGCGTACCTCGGTACGACGTACGAAGATCCAAAAGTTGTCCTGATCAAGGTCAACACGGAAGGCGCCGAGTACTGGGAAACAGGAAACACGACGAAATCCGTCAAACAGCTGTTGAAAAAAGCGGTCGGCAACGACGACTCGAATGAAATCAACAAAAAAGTAGATTTAAAATAATTCTTGTTTGACCGAATCGCCTTATAGCGATTTGGTCTTTTTTTGTTTGAATTGGTTTTAAGCACGTCATCTGGTGTAACATACTACTATTAGTAATCAAGTTTATTAGCTAAAGGAGACGCATCATGGGAGAATTTATTACCTTATTAAAACGCGGTAACCGTTCGGCTCTGACCGCCGGTATCGTTAACTCGATTATCGCCATCATTAAAGCAGTTGCTTATGTCTTAACGGGAAACGTCGCTATGTTTGCCGAAATGATGCATACGTTCGGCGATGCCGCCAACCAGTTTTTTGTCTTCATCGGCTCCGCCCTCAGTAAGAAGGCGCCAACTAAACGGTTCCCGAACGGGTTCGGCCGTCTCGTCAACCTCGTATTACTCGGTGCGATTCTATTCGTCGGCATCATGGCTTACGAAACGATTCATGAAGGGATTGCCCATATCATTGAACCGACGGAGTCGACCGGTTTCTGGATTACACTGTCCGTCTTATTTGTCGGTGTCGTCCTCGAAAGCGGCGTCTTTTACAAAGCGATGCAGGAAATCGCCCACGATGCCCGGATCACGACAAAAGGTCCCAAATTGATTCTCGACAGCTTCCGTGCCTTAAAGCAGGCAAAACCGGCGACACGTCTTGTCTTCCTCGAAGATTTAGTCGCAACGGCCGGCGGACTCGTCGCCATGATTGCCGTCATCATCTCGCATCTGACACCGTTCCATCAGGCGGAAGGGATTGCGTCGATCATCATCGGACTGATGATGTTTTATGTCGTCGGCAACGTCTTTTTACAAAATGCGGCCGGCGCACTTGGTGAAGCAGATGAGACGATGGCCGCACGGCTCGGCGGTCTCATCATGCAGGATGCCGATGTCCGTGATATCAGTAAGCTCGAAGTCATCAAGGAAGGGGATCATTTCCATGTCGAAGTTGAGATTGAAGTTGATCCGTCGTTGACGATTGCACAAGCCGATGACATCAAAGACCGGCTCGAACTGCAAATCCGGCTTCAGCAAGGGATCACCGATGTCACGATTGGGTTTGACGAAGATGATAAAATTCAGCAGTATATCGTTTCCACGAAGGAAACCCTTTGATTCCGTTTACACAAGAGGTCATGGCTATCATCCGTTCGATTCCGGCAGGACGCGTCATGACGTACGGTCAAGTCGCCCGGCTTGCCGGAAACCCGCGGGCAGCCCGGCAAGTGGCACGGATTCTCCACAGCCTGAGCCGGACGGAACACCTGCCGTGGCACCGAGTCTTAAATGCCAAAGGTGAAATTTCACTGGACGGTGACGAACAGCAACTGGCACTCGAGGCGGAAGGAATCGTCTTTGATCGTCCCGGGAAGTTATCGTTGTCCCGTTATCAGGTCTGAACAAAAAGGAAGTAAACCGCATGTGCGGCTTACTTCCTTTTTTCATGCTTTTTCTTTCATTTGGCGCACTACTTCTGCTTCGAGTTGCGGCTCCGGCGGCAACCATCCGTCCGGCTTCATGACCTTCTGATCCGATTCCCGGAAAATCGGTTGGCCGTCCGGACCGAGTTTCGCCATGTTGGCCTGTTGGACGATTTCGAACAACGGCCCCGGCTCAAGACCGGCTTCAACAAAACTGCCCATGATGAAGTACAGGGCATCCGTCAAGGCATCACCTTGGCCGACAAGCCGTTCGACTTCCGTCACCGGATAGGTTTCCTTCAGTGATTTTTCAACGGCCTGATCGAGTCCTGCCTTAAACGTCTCGATGGCTGCCAAAAACTCAGTTTCGTTTTGCGACGACTGGTGGAGAAACTCAACGACTGCTTCTTCCGCTGTCCAGGTCGCCCGTTTGACACCCCGTTCGAGCGGAATCGCTGTCGGCTGTTCTGCACCCGGATGACGGAACGTCTGATGGAATTGTTTGACGTCCTGATAATAATTCGGTTGTTTCATATCGATCACTCCCCTGTTCCGTATCACTTTCACACGGTTTCCATTCTAACAGGTTTCAGGAGATTTCTCGATGCCTGAATTACCGGACAAGATCCAGCAGGAGCATTCCGCGGCTGATCAGCTCGTCCCGTTCGGCCGACGTCTGCTTCAGACGGTCTAAATCCTTGATTAACCGGGGCTGATCGACTTCATCCGCCAGTTCCAGTAATTCAAGACGCAACAACCAGGCATCCGGTAATTGAGTCAACGTCCGGTCAATCAGTTGCGGCAACAGTTGACGGTCGGCCCGTCCTTCCCGCATTTCCCGAATGGCTTCAAAAATCGGGTCGGCTGCTGTCAACGGACGTTCGATCCGTTCGAATTCGACTGTCTCCGGAATTGGTTTTAACGCTTCGACTTCTGTTCCCGGGAAAGCCGACGTGATGTCTCCGACGACTAACTCCATCCGGTCCATTGCCGTCGTTTGACCGTCGTTCGTCAATTGAGCTTCTTCCAGGACGACGAGTGCCCGGTGACCGTTGACGTTTTGAATCGCTGAAATTTGTCCTCTGACGTGAACTGCACCTTCTGTCCAGTCCAGCTCTTCCCCGACTTTGACCTGGAGCAGGACTTCGTTCAGCTCCGGTCCGTGAAGGAGTGTAAATCCTTCCGGATGATCGGCAAGCCCTTGACCTGTCATGACTTCACCTTTCGCAGCCAGCGCCGTTGGACCGGTCAGCTTGACGATGTGTAGGGTTTCATGGATTTCCTGTGTTGCCGGTACACCGACGAGCGAGACGCCGCTGTCAAAGACAAGCGTCGAAAGGTTGCCTGACTCGACGGCTTTCGTCAATCCGTGGATACCGCCGCGGACGTATGACATCGTCTGCGCGAACTCCTCCAGGGCTTCCCGGAGCTGTTCGAATGATTCGCAGACAAACAGTTCTTTTTGCATGCTCGTGACGTCATGTTTCGTCGCCAGTGCTTTCGCAAGTGAAAACGGATGTTTGACGACCGCGTCTGTCAGACAGTGACGGCTTTCACCGACTGATGATAAAAGACCGGCTCCGTAGATTTGCGGATTGTCGAGATCACCGATGAGACCAAACTCAACCGTCCACCAGAACAGACGTGAAATTTCATTCGCTTCCGAGATTCCCGTCACATGGGTCCGGGTTTCAGCAAGGGCAATTTCCGCCTGCTCGATGTCAGCCGGTGTCGAAAACGGACTTTCTTTGACAATCGTCAATTTTTTCAACGCTTTGAAGACGTCGTGCTCCGCTTTATGGTTAAAGGCATGGGCACCAATCTCACCGAACCGGCGAACGAATTCCGCGTACGTCGGATTCATCAGGATTGGTGCATGTCCCGCTGCTTCGTGCAAGATGTCCGGTGCCGGTGTGTAGAGAATATTGTCGACCTTTCGGATATCCGTTGCGATCGGTAACAAACCGTGTCCTTGGAAGTCAAAGAATGCGACACCCGGTATCAGGCCGTCAACGGCAACTGTTCCCCAGCCGCCCCGGCTCAAATTGGCCGTCATCTCCCGGACATCCGGAATCCGTTCCGGACTGATACCGGACGCAGCGAGTCCTTCGAGGTATGCCGGATGGGCCGTGTCTTGTAACGTCTTTAAATTCAGTCGCATGACGTAACGCCAGACCGCGTGATCCGTCGGCGTGTAATCGTCGTAGTGCTGTGGTGCGACGTGTGGTTGTAAGTGACTTGGAATGATTGGTGTAGACATATGAATTCCCCCTTGAAAGTAGATGAACAACAAAAAGTCCCTGCCGAACAAAGATGTTCGACAGGGACGACAAAAGGCCGCGGTACCACCCTGATAATCTACGTAGACATAGATCGCTTCATTACGGGATAACGGTTTTCTCCGCTTGCATGGCAAGAGACTCGGAAACTGTAATTCGATCCAATCTGTGTACACGTTCGCAGCGCCACGTGCTCTCTGAAACAGGGAGATTGTTTCTACTTCGGTTTCGTCTTCGTCCAATTTCTTTTGTTCTGTTATGCTGTTATGCTGTTAGCAACTAAAGTGCTGTTAAGAAGGACTATACGCTTACTTTTGGCTTTCGTCAATCGCTTTTTTTCGTTTAAAGCGGTTAAAGGTTTTATCACGGACTGATTTTTGTTCGATCGACAGCGAAGTCACATGGCGGCGAAGCGCCCCGTTCAGCCGTTTTTCAAACAATTCCAGTTCCTGAATCCACTCGTTCATCGCGACGACGATCGGCAGGATTTCCATGATGATTTCTTCTTCCAACTCATCCCGGTCAAGGAACGAGTGTTTGACGAAGGCAATGTTTTCTTTAACGAGATCTTCCATCGCGAGCGGTTCTTCCGTCAATAACAAGTCATACGTCAGCAAAACCTTTTCCTGACGCTGGGCGATATGCATCAGGTGATAGAACAACTCGCTCCGTAACTCGTCAGCAATCGAATTCAACGCCTTCTCCCGCTCCCGGAACCGTTCGGCGGTCGCGACACCCCGTTCGAGACACGACTGCATGTGTTGCAGAATGATCAAATTCCGTAATAACGAGACATGCCGTTGCCGGGATCCGCGAATTTCTTCCCGGTGCAGATTAAATAACGTCTTCGTTTCAAGCATCGAACGGCTCATTTTGTCGATGGCTGACCGGTACGGTGTGACTTTCCCTTCAAAGGCAATTGCCCGGGTCACGACGAGCAGCTTCTCGAACAGTTTCGAGGCTTTCTGATAATAGACATTTCCGTAACGCGGCGGGAAAATCAGCGCATTGACACCGAGGGCACAACCAATCCCGAGCATGACGAGTAAGTAACGGATCAGGACGATTTGCCACAATGGATCCGTCGCCCCTTCAACACTTTCCAGGATGACGATGATCATCAAGACGACGTGGGGAATCGTCCGGCCGAAACCAAATGCCAATAAAATTGAGATGGCGGCCATGATGACGATTCCGATTGCCAGTGGATTAGCCGGGTTGTCACCTAAAATCCATAATGAGACAAGCGTCAGGAAGGCTCCGATCAGGTTAGCTTCCGCTTCCTCGAGGAATTGTTTCCATGTCTGATAAACGGACGGTAATAACGTTGTCGCTGCCGAAATCGCAGGTAGGATCGGGCTCAGATTAAACAGGTTGCTGATAATCAGCGCCAAAATGACCGCAAGTCCGGTCTTGATGGTACGTGGTCCGATTTGTAAAGACTGACCGCCCATATACAAACCTCCTTTTATAGTGGGGATACGCCCCCTATTCTTGCTCTAATACCCGAAAAAGGCAATTAAAAAATCACTCCAAGTCGCCTTGGAGTGATTTTATCGAATAATTTTTTCTTATGAAGCTTTTGTTCCCGTGCCAGAAGTCATTTCTTTTTTCGCAACTTCTTGATCGACGAGCGGTTTTTTCAAGATCGAGAGGATGGCAGCTCCGACAAGTGCTCCGATTAAGATCGCACCAGCGTAGCTAAGAACGGCCATTAATGTGCCTGATGGTCCGTCAAGTAATGGGAAGACGAACACACCGCCGTGTGGTGCCGGAAGCAACACACCGAAGACGATTGTCAATGCACCGGCGATTGCTGAACCGATGACGCTTGACGGGATGACACGAAGTGGATCGGCTGCTGCGAATGGAATCGCACCTTCTGTGACGAATGAAGCACCCATTGCGTAAGCAGCGATACCGGCTTCGCGTTCTTGCGGTGTAAATTTCTTACGTGCGAACAATGTAGACGAGAATGCAACGAGAAGCGGTGGAACCATACCACCCGCCATGACGGCTGCCATGACTTCCGTGTTTCCTGCTGTTAAAGCGGCTGTTCCGAAGACATAAGCCGTTTTGTTGATTGGACCACCCATATCGATCGCCATCATTGCTGCGACGAGCATACCGAGCAGGATCGCGTTACCGCCACTGAGACCGTTGAGTGAATCTGTCAACCATGTCATGAAAGCAGCGATCGGTTCGTTGATGACAAGCAACATGATCATACCTGTGATGAATGAACCGAACAGCGGGTAAAGCAAGACCGGTTTGATCCCTTCAAGAGCTTTCGGAAGACCTTGTAAGACTTTGATCAGTAAGAGGACGACATAACCAGCAAGGAAACCGGCGATCAATCCGCCGAGGAATCCAGCGTTCCCTTGGCTTGCGAGGAACCCGGCAATCAAACCTGGTGCGAGACCCGGTTTATCGGCAATCGACATCGCGATGAATCCGGCAAGAATCGGAATTAAGAGACCAAAGGCTGCTTTACCAATCGACATCAATTGAGCGGCAAATTCGTTATATGACGGATCTTCCGGATTCGCTGAGTTGATGCCCCAGAAGAAGCTGATTGCGATTAAGAGTCCGCCGGCAACAACGAGTGGCAACATGGCGGAAACCCCGCTCATCAGGTGTTTGTAGAAGCCGCCGCGGGCCGGTTTCGAGCTGTCGCTTGATCCACTGCCTTTATACACCGGTGCATCCTGTTTAACGGCACGGTCAATCAGTTCTTTTGGTTTACGGATTCCTTGAGCGACCGGAACTTCGACAACGTGTTTCCCGTTGAAACGATCCATCTCGACGGCTTTATCCGCAGCGACGATGATTGCTGTCGCTTCTTGAATATCTTGACTTGTCAGACCGTTTTTCACGCCAGTCGAACCGTTTGTCTCGACTTTGATGCGGACACCCATTTCTTCCGCTTTTTGACGGAGGGCATCTGCTGCCATATACGTATGGGCAATACCGGTCGGACATGCTGTGACGGCAAGAATATATGGTGCGTCCTGTGCGACACTTGACGACGAGACGTCGACCGGACCTTCTTCTTCCCGTTCTTTTGCTTCGATCGCAGCGATGACTTCATCTTCCGAACGAGCGGAAAGAATCGTATCACGGAACTTCATGTCCATCAGGTAGACAGACAGTTTTGATAATGTTTCAAGGTGCGCGTTGTCAGCATTTTCGCCGGCAGCAATCATGAAGAACAAGCGGCTTGGTTGTCCGTCAAGTGCTTCGTAATCGATTCCTGTCGAACGTCCAAAAGCGATGGCCGGTGATTTAACGGCTGCCGTCTTCGCATGCGGAATCGCGATTCCTTCACCGAGTCCGGTCGTACTTTGTGCTTCCCGGGCCAGGATGGCTTCGCGGTAAGCAGAGCGGTCATTTAATTTTCCGGCACGATCGAGTACATCGACGAGTTCATCGATGACAGCTGCTTTATTCGACGAACGTAAATCGAGTTGGATCGTATCACGTGTTAACAGATCTGTAATTTTCATGAGTTTGTCACTCCTTTTAGGATTGAATGAGTTCAACGACTTGGACATCGGTCAGTAAACGGTCAATATCTTCTTTTGTACATAATCCAAACGAGTAAGCGGACGCACTGCCTGTCGTGACTGCGTACCGGAACGCTTCTTCCGGCGGCCGTCCGAGCGCGTAACTGGCGACGAATCCTGCGACGAGTGAATCTCCGGCACCGACTGAGTTGATCAGCTTACCGGCTGGTGTGTTCGCCGTGTAGGCCCCCTGCTTGTTGACGAGTAACGCTCCGTCACCCGCAAAAGAGATGATGACATTTTCCGCGCCGCGTTCAACAAGTTGTTGCGCATACGGGACAGCCATTTCTTTTGACGTGATATCGACATCAAAGATTTCACCGAGTTCATGATGGTTCGGCTTGATCATGAACGGACCGAGCGGTAAAACTTCAAGCATCGCTTCCTTCGTCGTATCGACGGCGAATTTGACGCCTCGTTCCGTCAGGACTTGTGCAATCTTCCGATACAAATCCTGCGGCAGACTGCTTGGAATGCTGCCGGCGAAGACGACGATGTCACCCGGCTGCATCGTTTCGAACGCAGCCAGTAACGCCTGTAATTCTTCATCCTTGATTTGAGGACCTGCCGCATTAAGTTCCGATTCCTGATCGGCACGGATCTTAACGTTGATCCGCGTTTCATCGGCAATCGGTGTGAATGCGGTCAGGACACCTTGTTTTTCCAGTTCGTTACGAATGAATTGCCCCGTACTGCCACCTAAAAATCCAAGAGCTTCCGTCTCGACGTCGTAGTTTCTTAAGACGAGTGAGACATTGATTCCTTTTCCACCTGCTACTTTTTCCGCTTGTTCCACACGATTGACTTGTCCGGCCTCAAATACCGGCAACGTGACGTAATAATCGATTGATGGGTTGAGTGTCAGTGTATAAATCATTTTGCGTTCACCACCTCTGTATATTGACTGTATTTCGCTTCCTGTTCACTGGATGTCATCGTGATAATCGTTGCCGCCCGCAGTGACGCGACCCGGCTGAAACTGATGTCATCCAGTTTCGTCTCATCGACTAATACATAAGACTTTTTCGCTAACTCAATCGCGGTCTTCTTAACGAGTGCCTCTTCCGGATCTGGTGTCGTGAAACCTTGAGTCGGATGAACACCGTTCATCCCAAGGAAAGCGACATCAAAATGGTAAATCAACATTCCTTCACGCGCATTGTAACCAACAAGTGCTTGGGTCGAATGCTTGAGTTGCCCTCCGACGACGAACGTCGGGATACGGTGATAGAGTAACGTGTTCGCTAGAGGAAGACTGTTCGTCACGACTGTAATCGCCTTTTGTTCGAGATAAGGGACGATGGCTAGCGTCGTCGTTCCTGCATCGAGATACACGTACATTCCGTCTTCGATCAGGTCGGCCGCTGCTTTCGCGATCCGGTCCTTCTCTTCCACGAAACGGTCACTTTTCTCGAAATAACTCGGTTCATCAATCTGCATATGGTTGGCGGTTGCCCCGCCGTGAACCCGCCGTAGGTGACCAGCCGATTCAAGTTGTGATAAGTCGCGGCGAATCGTTGATTCACTGGCTCCCGTCTGATCAACAATGGTTTGCATTTTGACGACTTCTTCCCGGGCGAGTAGCTCGAGAATCAGTTGATGGCGTTTTTTCGTTAACATGAGTTTCCCTCCACATCCTTAATATAAAGCGTTTACATTCAAAAATCAATCAAAAACATTCATTTTTTTATGTTTTTCGTTAAAAAACCTTCAAAATACGACTTTATTCGACAATAACATCCTGTTATACGTCTATTATACATCAAAAACGGTCATACCATGACCGTTTACGCAAAAAAACCGCTCATTCTCTGAGCGGTTTTAAACAAGACGGTCATTGATTATTCATTTATAGGCTTTGACGTGATTTTGCAGATGACCGATTCCTTCAATCGAAATATCTACGACATCCCCATCCTGAAGATACGTCGGCGGCTTCATCCCGTGTCCGACGCCAGCCGGTGTTCCTGTTGCGATGATATCCCCTGCTTCAAGGGTCATCCCGCGGGAAACTTCTGTTAAAATCGTCACGACATCCCGGAGCATCAGCTTCGTCGAACCCGATTGACGCAGTTGACCGTTGACGCGCGTCTCAACCAGTACATCAGCCGGATCAAAACTGTCTTCCGTCACGATGACCGGACCGAACGGACAAAACCCGTCGAGTGATTTACCGCGGAAAAATTGAACATGCTCTTTTTGCAGATCACGTGCCGTCACATCATTGACGATACTGTAACCGAAGACATGATCCAGTGCATTTTCCGGTGTCAAATCACGACCGGACGTCCCGATGATAATGGCGAGCTCACCTTCGTAGTCGAGTTGCTGTGTCAGATCAGCATGCCGTTCGATTGCTTCAAACGGACCGACGATGGAACTCGGTGCTTTCGTAAATAAAACGAATTTCCCGGCACCTGCCGTATCCATCTCCTTGATGTGATCGGCATAGTTCTTCCCGACACAAATCACATTACGAGGCGGTATGTACGGTGCGAGTAACTGGATTTCATCGTTCAGTCGCGGTGCGACATCCAAATCAAGATCCATCTCGAAGCCCCGTGCGATGACTTCAAGCAACGAATCCGTATAGACCTGCGCTGTCACGTCATACCGGTAACCTGCTTCCTCAACTCCAATCCGTGACTCTCCTTCTTGCTCAAACCGAAACCATTTCATGACTATTCCCCCTTTTTTCCAGTATACCGAAAAGTCTCTCCAACCGTCTGCTTTCACGAAAAAAGAACCGTCCGAAATACGTCTCGGACGGTTCTTCTTCAGGCAATGCGACGGGCTAAACGGTCGACAAGCGCCTGTGATTCTTCATTTAAGGAAACCAGATCAACTGACACACCTGCCGCCTGATATTTCAAAACGACCGTTTCAATCGCTTCCGTCGCCGAATCATCAAACAAGTGGGCTTGTGTGAAATCAAGCGTGACCCGTTCGAAGTCGAGATCTGCTGGCACATCGAATTGTTCGACGAACGCTGTCGTCGACGCAAAGAAAATCGGACCGTTGATCCGGTAGACGACGTTTTTCCCTTCGGCATGTCGTTTCACATCAATCCGTGAAATCTTCGATGCGAACAGAATCGCAGCAAGCAGAATCCCGACCAGTACGCCCATTGACAAATCATGTGTCAGGACGGTCACGAGGACCGTTGCCAGCATGACGGCAGAATCACTTTTCGGAGAATTTTTCAGCATTTTGAAAGATCCCCAGTCAAATGTCGCGTACGACACAAAGAACATGACACCGACGAGGGCCCCCATCGGAATCGTCATCAGTAAATCATTCATCGTCACCATCAACAGCATCAGAAATGCTCCGGCTGTAAAAGTCGACAAACGACCGCGACCGCCGGATGTGACATTGATGACCGATTGCCCGATCATCGCACAGCCCGGCATACCACCAAAGAATCCGGCCACGATGTTGGCGATTCCTTGTCCGCGTGACTCGGTCGCTTTATTCGATGTCGTATCCGTCATCTCATCGACAATCCGTGCCGTCAACAACGATTCAATCAGACCGACGAATGCGAGTGACAAGGCATACGGGAAGATGATTTGCAATGTCTCAAGCGAAAATGGAACGTTCGGCAGGAAGAAACTTGGGAGTGAAGCTGAAATTTGACCCATGTCGCCGATGACGCGGGTATCCAGCGAAAAGGCAACCGTCAGAATCGTCATGATTGTAATCGCGACGAGCGGTGCCGGAATCACTTTCGTAAACCGCGGGAAAATCAGGATGATGGCGAGAGACGCCGCGACCATCGCATACATGATCCAGTTCTGTCCTTCAAACTGCGGCAACTGTGCCGAAAAAATTAAGATCGCCAAGGCATTGACGAACCCGACCATGACGGCGCGGGGAATAAAACGCAATAACTTGGCGACACCGGCGACGCCTAAAAGAATCTGGAAGATTCCGGCGAGAATTCCTGCTGCCAGTAAATAATCCACACCATGATCTTTGACGAGTTGGACGACGACAAGTGCCATCGCACCGGTCGCTGCCGAGATCATCCCCGGGCGGCCGCCGGCAATCGAGATGATGATGGCAATGATGACGGACGCATATAAGCCGACCATCGGGTTGACGCCGGCAATCAAGGAAAACGCGATGGCTTCCGGAACCAGTGCCAAGGCAACGACGATTCCGGATAACAGATCCGCTTTCGGTTGCAGGACCCATTCTTTTCTCCATTGTGAAAACATCTAATTCCTCATTTCTTTTGGTTTGAACATATTTTTTCATTGTAAGGTGTTTTACCTGAAACGATAAGCCCTTATTGTAACAGCGTCCGGATCCGGACGATTTCATCGACCATATCCTGATAACGGACCATGATTTCCTGACCGGTGAAGATTGGATCTTCCTGCAACGTTTCGAGTGCCCGCTTCAACAGATGGATTTTCGGCTTTTTCCGTTCCAGTAATTCTTCATAAATGAAATCGAGCACTTCATCATGTGCTTCTTTTGATTCGTCTGAAATGGCAGACAGCGTGATCAGTCGCTTCATATGAGCATTCGTCTTTTCAAATAAGTCTTTCCGGATGACGACCTCATCTTGCGGACGATCGAGCCAGACTGATAAAAACCGCGGCGGAATCAATTGTTCTTCCGTCCGGCTGACATCTTCGACGAGATGGGTCAACCGGTTAAAGACATACCGGACAACCCGTTCCGGTTGCGTGTTTGGTTCTGATTGCCGGAAGAAGTACATCGCATACTGTAACATTCCGGTATAGATGACGGCTAAATCAAGCAGATACGGTGTTTTCGCTTCTCCGAACAAATCACGCAGACGATGGTACGTCCATTCGATTTCAAGCAGCCGGTTATTTTCCATGAATGCTTTTAATTCTTTTTCATTAGAAGCAATCGCTTCTTCAAACAACGTATACAGTTTATATTTCTGCATCAATTCGAGGTAACAGTTCCCTTGCCGGATAAACGTTTCATAATCCGAGACGTCACGGCCGACTAAAATTTCTTTGCGGGCATTACGCATCTTTTCGAAAACCGTATTGAAGACATCAATGAACAATTCATTTTTTGATGAAAAGTAATTATAGAACGTTCCTTTGGAGACGACACTTTGATCGAGTATGTCCTGGATCGAAGTCGACTGGTAACCTTTTTCGACGAACAGTTGGTAGGCAGCATCAAGGAGCTGTTTCTTTTTCGGGTTCATAACATTATCCTTTTCTTTAAATGATCTGTTTTTCAAAAACCACTCATTTACTTTAGTGTATAAAGCAAATAATTTGTAATGTTTTGCCTGAGACGGTAAGATAGCTAAGTTGTAGAATCAGTGTATAACAAACTAGACTTACTGTACAAAAGGAGCATAACGAAATGCAATCAACGAAGCAATCATCTCGTCTTTATTTAATTTTAGCGGTCTTGATGGCCGGCGCCTTCGTCGCTGTCCTGAACTCGACGCTGTTAAATATCGCTTTACCATCCATCATGAAATCATTCAACATTGAAGCAAGCACCGCTCAATGGCTGACAACGGGTTACATGCTCGTCAACGGAATCATGATTCCGACGTCCGCCTTTCTCGTTCAAAAGTTTTCGACACGCCAATTGTTCTTAACGGCAATGGGATTGTTCTCGATCGGCACAATCGTCGCCGGTCAAGCCGATCTGTTTCCGGTCCTGCTCGGTTCGCGGATGTTACAAGCATCCGGTTCCGCCATCATGATGCCGCTTCTCATGAACGTTCTTCTGAACGGCTTCCCGATTGAGAAACGTGGACAAGCGATGGGCATCTTCGGTCTTGTCATCACGTTCGCTCCCGCCATTGGCCCGACGTTGTCCGGCTGGGTGCTTGAACATTACGAATGGCGGATGCTGTTCCATATCGTTACACCGATTTCCCTGCTGGTCCTCATCATCGGATTCTTCTTATTAAAGAAAGAAGTCGTCACGAGTACACTGCGTCTTGAAAAACTTTCACTTGTCTTATCAAGCTTCGGCTTCGGCGGATTACTGTACGGTTTCAGTTCTGCCGGTTCTGCCGGTTGGGGATCATGGACCGTCATCGGTGCTCTTGCCATTGGTGTGATCAGTCTCGCTTCGTTCATTATACGCCAATTCCGACTCGATGAACCGATGCTTGAGTTCCGAATCTTTAAATACCCGATGTTCGCTCTATCACAAGGCATTTCAATGGTCTTGAACATGTCGATGTTCTCCGCCATGATCCTGATGCCGATTTACGTCCAGACGATTCGCGGTATTTCACCGTTCCATTCCGGTCTCTTGATGTTGCCGGGGGCACTTGTCATGGCCTTCATGTCACCGATCACCGGTCGTTTGTTTGATCGCTTTGGTGCCCGGGTCCTTGCCATGATCGGTCTGTCTTTGACCGTCCTGACAACTTTCTTCTTCAGTCGTCTGACGGCGGATACGGCGTATTCGTTCCTCGTCATCATGTATACGTTACGCTTCCTTGGGATCTCGATGGTCATGATGCCGGTTATGACAAACGGATTGAACCATATCCCGCAACATTTGACACCGCACGGAACGGCGCTCAACAATACGTTGTCGCAAGTATCCGGTGCGATTGGTTCAGGACTGCTCGTTACGGTCATGACATCACGGACCGCTGACTATGCCAAAGAACTGACGGCAAATGCAACGCCCGGGACGAATCCGCAAACGATCATCACGCAATCGATGGTCGAAGGCATCAATGATACGTTCTTCATCGCCACGTTGCTCGCCTTACTGGCTTTAGGATTATCGTTCTTCATTAAGAAACGGAAAGTCGAGCAAGACGTCGTTCATATTGATGAAGCACGTGAAAAGAAATATGCTTAAACCTCAAACAGGTCGTTTCCTCTCTATCATGAGAAGAAACGACCTGTTTTTTTATCCGAGAAAAGTCTGAAGCTGTTCCCTCGTCAAGATACGTTGATTCGTACTGCCACGAATCGACAGGGAAGAATCATGAAGGGTTTTGATATACCTCCCGTCAACTAAACCATCAATCTGTGACAGAATCTGTCGGGCTTGCGCATCGTCCAGCAACTGTTCAATCCGGTAACCGGTAAACAGATAGATGTCGCAGCCGGCTAACGCGTGAACCAGTTCTGCCAGGGCAGTACGTTGCAAAAACGGTTCCCCGCCGGAAATCGTAATCCGGCGTGAACCGATGCCTTCAATCTGTTCCAGGACTTGGCGAACCGTGTAGTCTGCTCCGCCGTCCATTGCCCAAGACTCCGGATTATGACACCCCGCACACTGGTGGGGACAACCGGCAAAAAAGATGACCGTTCGGAGGCCGGGTCCGTCGACGACGGAATCAGCGAGAATGTGGAGCAGTCGCATGTTTCACCCGATCCCGTTCTTCCGCCCGCTTCGCAGGATTCCACCGGTCCATCGTTCCGACCAGGTATCCGGTAATCCGGCGAATCCGTTCAATCTCTGTTCCGCCGCACACCGGACAGGAGGTTTCGATCGTCTGCTCCGTCCGGCACGTCAGACAGCGGTCAATCGGATGATTGATCGACCCGTATCCGATACCGGCTTCTGCCATCAGGCGGACGATGTCTTCGATTGCTTTTGGATTTTCCGCGAGAGCCCCGTCCGTCTCGACATACGTGATATGTCCACCGTTACATAAGGCATGAAATGGTGCTTCCAAACGAATTTTTTCACGGATGGTCACCGTCGTCTCGACCGGCAGATGAAATGAGTTCGTATAATACGGTTTATCGGTCACACGTTCCATTACACCAAACCGCTCGACATCCACGGTCGTGAATTTTCCGGATAGTCCTTCCGCCGGTGTCGCGAGCAGAGAAAAATTCAGTCCGGTTTTTTCCCCGTACTGATCGACGACTGTCCGCATCAGTCGGATCAAGGCTTGACCGATTTCGTGGGCGAGTTTCGATTCCCCGTGATGTTGCCCCGTCAGGACGATCAATGCTTCTGCCAAACCGATGAACCCGACGGATAACGTCCCTTGCCGTAAGACCGGTTCGACCCGGTCTGATTCAGCCAGCATCTGTCCGTCCCGCCAGATATGCCGATATAAAAAGGTAAACTCGTCTGCCGTCCGGTTGCCTTGGTAATGATAGCGTTCCAGTAATTGTTCGCAAATCACTGCCGTATAAGCGGAGACCGCTTCAAACATCCGATCGAGACTCTGCGTCATCAGGGCAAGGCGTACAAGATTCAGACTCGTAAATGACAGATTTCCCCGTCCGACGACAGAAGCTCGACCTTGCCGGTTCTCAAGCACACGTGTCCGGCACCCCATGTAGGCCACTTCTTCGTCCGGTGTACCAGTCGATTGGTTAAACGGCGCATCGAGAAAGGCAAAGTTCGGAAACAGACGTTTCCCCGTCACTTCCGTCGCCAGTTGAAACAAGTCATAGTTCGGGTCTTCCGACTGAAAATTGACTCCTGTTTTAACCTTAAAAATTTGGATCGGAAAAATCGGCGTCTCCCCTTTTCCAAGTCCTGCCCGAGTGGCTTCAAGCAATGCCCGAATCACCAGCCGGCCGAACGTTGAGGTATCTGTTCCGTAATTGATGGAAATGAACGGCACTTGGCCGCCACCGCGTGAATGCATCGAATTCGTATTATGAATAAACGCTTCACATGCTTGATAGGTCAGCTCATACGTTTCCGACATCGCATAGGCCCGCTTGCGTCGATTTGACCATTTCGGAACCAGTTCCCGGATTTTCTTCAGTTGCCGCTGAAAGGTTTTTTCGACAAACGGGGCCAGATCAAAATCGAACATCGGGTAGGACTGCCCGCCGTGTTGCATATTTTGATTCGCCTGCATGATGATGGCAGCGAGTGCCAGGGCCGACCGGATATCCTGTGCCGGACGGATCGATCCGTGGGTCATCGTAAAACCGTCCGTTAACAATCGTCCGAGCGGCAGTTGAACACAGGTCGTCGTCCCGGTCACATAATAGTCGGCATCGTGGACATAGATGATGTTTTCAGCAAGGGCCTGTTTCGCTTCTGTTGATAACAACATGTCCTGCATCATCTGTTTTGCCGCGACACCGGCAAGGCGGTTCAGCTTGCCGAGCGGCGATTTCCCATCGACATTCGCATTTTCCTGCATCTCATCCGTTGACGGATCCTGAACGATTTGTTTGTATAACGTCTGTATGTCCATCTTCATCTCTCCCTAAATCATGTGGTTTCTATCTGTATCCCCACTATAGCGAGAGCTTTCCAAGACCGACAATCCCTGCATATCTGAAACGATTTGCAAGGAAAACAGCCGTTTCGTCACCAAATGTTTTCAGAAAATCGCATGGAATTTGCTCTCATCCACTTTTCTTCTATCCTCCCCCGGTATGAGAAACCTCACTGCTCACGAAAAAACAGGACAGGATATGCGGATGATCCTTTTCCGCACTTCCTGCCCTGTCCTATTTGATTTAATCCATTTCAATCAATGTATCGGAGACACTTGGTAACAAGACCTTAAACACGGTACCTTCCCCTAAAATGGATTCGACATCAATATTGCCGTCATGTGCCCGGACAATTTCTTTACAGATCGAGAGACCTAAGCCCGTTCCGCCGATTTTACGGCTGTCGGAATTGTCGACCCGGTAAAACTTGCTGAACAGATGCGGCATCGCACTGCTTGGGATCCCTAATCCAAAGTCACGGACACTTAACTCAATCTGATTGTGGTGATGCGTCAGCGAGATGACGACAGCGCCGCCGTCCGGTGAATATTTGATTGCATTGTGAAGTAAATTACCGAGCAGTTGTTTCATGCTGTTTTTATCCGCATGAATCAAAAATTCATGGTTCTCATCGACATCCAGCTGCAGACGATGTTGTTCGGTTGACGCCTGATAAAAACGTGTCTGTTCCCGGACCGTATCAATCAGATCAAACACTTCTTTATCGTAGGACTGTTTCCCGGACTCCATCCGTTGAACATTTAAGAAATCGCTGACAAGATCCGTCAATCGTTTCGATTCATCATGAATCGTCTGCAGATAACGTTTGTTCCGTTCCGGATCCAACTTCCGTTTCAGCATCAGTTCCGTGAACCCGTAAATGGAAGAGAGTGGTGTCCGCAGTTCGTGTGAGACGGTCGAGACAAGTTCCGACTTCATCCGGTCAACTTCCGTTTCCGCCGTCACGTCCCGGAACACAAGAATCGTTCCTTTCGCTTGTTCACTGAGCATGATTTCTTCCGCGTAGACTTGAATGAAGTATTCCCCTTGATCAATCGATAATGAAAACATCCCTTCCGGAATCTGACCGGATAAGACTTCTTCAAAATACGCTTCAAATGCCTCTTTTTGATCGACCTGCTCAAACATCGTTTCCGGCCGTACTTCGAGGAATGTCATCGAATCGTTGTCTTCTTCGATTTGTAACGATTCGAAGATATCAAATAACGCCTGATTCCCAAGAATCGTTTTTTCATCATGTTTGATATAGAGGATAGCTTCCCGGACTGAATTCAGCAGTTGGGCTGTCTCTTTTCGTTCGTATTCCATTTGTTCATACAGTGACATCCGCATCAAGGAAATCGCAATCTGTTTCGAAAACGATTCCAGTTCATTCAATTCTTTTGTGTTGAAGGATTGATCGAACCGTGCCAGATAGAGGCAGGCAATCAGTTCATCTTTCGCCTGATCCATGACGGGGATGACGGCTTCATAAATGTAGTACGGAAAACCAATCAAACTGTCATTGGCGACCTTTTTCGAAGAATTGGCACGTTCTTTCGAAATCATGACCCGTTTGAGCAGTAACGATTCGGTTTTCAGGCTCTCCTGCTGTTCTTCCGTCATTTCTTTTGGAACGACCGATGAGATCTCATTGTTTTTAATCAATAACAGGGCTCCAAACTCGGTTTTCGTCAAACGGACAATCGTACTGATGACCGATGAATAATCAAACAAACTTTCCTTCGAAGCAAGTGTTTCAATCAGTTCATTGCGGTCCTGCAGATGCAGTTCGTTCGAACGTGTGACTTCGAGTGCCTGTTCCAGTTCTGTTTGTTTACTTTTAAGGGCTTCTTGATTCTGTTCCATCAACTGATTTTTTCGTGACAGCTCCGTGTGTTGCGAGGAGATTGAACGGGCCATCCGATAAAAGGATTCCGTCAGCTGACCGACTTCGTTCTCCACCAGGACATCGTGTTCGAGCGAAATTGATTTTCCTTCCGCGAGTCGCTGACTTTTGATATTCAGTTCATGTAACTGCATCGTCAGCCGGCCAATCAACGGTCGGACGATGAATAATAAGCATAAAAGAAAAATCAATAAGTTCAAAAACCAGAACCACTGGGTTTGTTGCAGTTGAGCAAGTACTTGTTCCTTCGTCTGACCAGCCGAATTGTCGATATAAAGATAACTGGCGACAGATGTGAGTACACTCCAGACAAACACGCTGTAAAATACCGCCATCAGCTGTCTCCCTAGTTTTTCAGTCATCCATTGTTTCATATTGCTAAAGCCTCCTACTAAAACTATAAAAATAAAAGTGTGATACGAGACTTTCGTTTCGCATCACACCTTTATTTCCCTCAATCCTGCCGTTTCAATCCTGTCTCTTACGCTCCGTGGCGGCAATAACCGGAGATTGCAGACTAATCCGATGGCATCAACGATTTGCTGTTTCGACATCCCGTCCGTCTGAAGATGATGCGAGAAGAGCGGGTGGGAAAGCTCACGCAACCGGTCCTCGGCTTGTTTCCCGCCCCAGGACTGTCCGCGTTCAAACCGGCTTCGCAGCCGGCGTCTGACGGCTTTCGGACTCGCCATCAATGCTACATGGTGAACACGGTGGCCGTTTTTTCTTAACGTCCCGATGATTTCTTCAAAATACGTACTATTTGTTAACGTCATCGGGACGATGATGACGGCAGAACCTTGATCCAGTTGTTCGAGCATCAACAAATTAAACCGGCGCCAAAGCGGCTCATCCTGAAAATCATCAGCCTGGTTCTCTTGCGGAAGCTGTTGGCGTAACAGTTGACCTGTCAACTCAGGATCAAATAAATATGAGCCTTTGATTCGTTGCTGTAATCCTCGGGCAGCCGTCGTTTTACCGACGCCGAATGTACCATTGATCCAAATAATCATTGTCCGGATATACCACCTTTATCTTTCCCTGGCAGGAGTTTCCTTTAATATACAATTTGAATGATCCACGGTGCAAGGACACTGGCGAGAATTGCCGTTAAAATCATCGTCAGTAAACCAACTGCCCCTTCCCGCTGATCGAGACTCATTGATTTCGTCGCTCCCATGACATGGGCAATCGATGCCAGTCCGACACCGCGTCCGACAAAATGATGGATCTGCAGACCGGTCATCAGGCGCGGACCGACAATCGAACCGACAAGCCCGGTCACAAGAACAAACGTCGCGGTTAAGGCCAGCGTGCCGCCGGATCGTTCCGAAATCGCCAAAGCAACAGGCAATGTCACCGACTTTGGTAACAAAGCAAGATTGGTCGTCCGGCCAAGATGCAATAACAGACCAAGCAGTAAGTCGGATGTCAGGGCAATGATGGTTCCAATCCCGACACCAAGTGCGATTTCCGGTAAAAACTTCCGGACATGATGCCGGACCTGATACAACGGAATCGCAAATGCTGTAATGGCCGGTCCGAGCATCCGTGATAAATACTGTCCGCCTGACATGTATACAGCGTGCGTCGTACCGCTGAGCAATAAGATGACAATCACGGCCGCCGTCACGGTCAAAATCGGCAGCGTCCAGACAAACGGAAACGCCCGGTACAACCAAAACGCGCCGCCAAACAGCAAAGTCGTCAACACCAGCCAAAATAGTCCTTCACTCATGGGCATCGACCCCCTCTTTGCGTCGGGCCAATCGATCGACGAGAAAAGCGGATCCGGTTAATGTCAACAGACTGCTGATGATCAGGATGATCAGGACCTGAAGGCCGGATTGACGCATGAAAACCGTGTAATCCATGATACCGGATAAGGCCGGTACAAAAAACAGCGGCATGACGAGCAGCAGGACCCGTCCACCGTGCTCGACATAGCTGATTTTGAGCAGACGGCTTTTTAATGCCAGATACAATAAAATCAAGCCGATGATATTTCCGGGTAACGGCAACTGCAGTCCTGTACTCACAACATCCCCGATCATCGCGAAACAGGAAATGAGGACAATCTGCAATAGGATTGTCACACCTAACAATAATTTTGAACGCATAATGATTTCCCCTTGTTTAACGTATTCGGACCCTATTATCCGCCTCAGTTTGTGAACAATCAATGAAATGAGCTGGATTTGTTGAAGTAACCGTTCTCACAGCAATTCCCTGCTTTTACTGTCCTAGCACAAAAAAAGAAGAGCCACCTGTCGTAAGACAGATGCCTCTCCTTTCGTCACATAATCCGTTTAAACAGTTTTTCGAGTTCATACGTCGTCCATTCGATGATGACCGGTCGACCGTGCGGACAGGTGAACGGCATCTCGGTTTTAGCGAGGTCGACGATCAACTGCCGCATCATATCATGATTCAGCGGATGATTGGCTTTAATCGATTTTTTACACGCCATCATGATCGCCGCGTCTTCCCGGTACGTCTCAAGATCGACCTTCCGTTTCATCAAGGCTTCATCCATCAGTTCCTGAATCGTCTCTTCCTGCCGGTGCGACGGGAACCAGGTCGGGACTTCCCGGACGATGAAGCTTTGTGGACCAAAAGCTTCGAGTTCGATCCCGACATCACGGAGGAGCGGCAAAACTTCCTCCATCCGCCGCATATCGTCACTCGCAATCTCAAAGGTATACGGCAACAACAACTGTTGCTTCTGCTCGAGCGGACGACCGAACATGATCTTATAGGTCTCATATTTAATCCGTTCCTGCGCGGCATGCTGATCAATCAGATACATCCCGTCCGCTCCCGAACAGACGATATAAGACGAATGGAGCTGTCCGATGACATCGAGATGCGGAAACTTCGGACCGGTCGCGACCGGCTGATCCACTTGTTCCGGGACTGGTTCATGCGGCACTTCGATTAATTGGTCCGGTTTTTGAATCCCGCTGCCTGACGGGACAGGCTCGTCCCCGGCTTCGGTCCGTTTCGGAATCGGATAATTCCAGACAGACCGGGAAGACAATTCCTCGACCGGCTCCGCCACATAGGAAAATTCTAATTTTCCCTGCGCACTCGGATCTTTTTTAGGTTTCGGCGGTGTCACTTTCGGAATCAGCGTCTGCCGGCTGAGCGTCAAGCGGATTGTCTCCTGAATCAATTGACAGAGTTCCGCTTCCTTTGACAGACGGACTTCCCGTTTCGCCGGGTGGACGTTGACATCAATCAACAATGGATCCATCGTCACTTCGATGACAGCAATCGGAAAACGACCAATCGGCAACAACGTGTGATAGCCGTTTAAAACGGCTTGCGTCAAGGCAAAGTTTTTGACCGAACGTCCGTTTAAGATCAAGGTGATGTAATTTTTCGATGCGCGGGTCACTTCCGGCTTCACGAGATGACACGTCAACTGATAATCAGCCGTCGTACCGGTTGCGACAAGTGTTCCCTGAATCGTCTGATGCCCGTAGACACTGGCAAGTGCCTGCCGGACGTCACCCGAACCATTGGTCTGAATCAAGACTTTTCCTTCGTGAACCGCATACAGTTTGACTTCCGGATGGGCAAAAGCGAACCGGTTCAAAATGTCCGTGATGGCGGCCAGTTCCGTATGTGTCGTCTTCAAATACTTCAGCCGGGCCGGTGTATTAAAGAACAGTTGCTCGACCGTCAGCTCCGTCCCCCGGTTCATGGCGATCACCGACCGATTCGTCAGCCGTCCGCAGTCAAGTGTCAGCTGGATCCCTTCCTGCTCTTCCCGTTTCGTCTTTAAGGTGACTTTACTGACAGATGCAATCGACGCCAAGGCTTCGCCGCGGAATCCAAGCGTCTTGATGCGGAATAAATCGTGTTCATCCTTGATTTTGCTTGTCGCGTGCCGGACAAACGCCAGTTCAGCGTCTTCCGGGTAAAAACCGTGTCCGTTGTCGCGGATCGTCATCCGCTTCATTCCCGCTTCTTCCAGTTCGACATCGATTTGTGTCGCCCCCGCATCGAGCGCATTTTCAACCAGTTCCTTGACGACGGAGGCAGGGCGTTCGACGACCTCACCTGCCGCAATCCGGTTCGCAAGCGAATCGGATAGTTCCCGAATGATTCCCATGCCTGACGTCCTCCTTATTTTCTCGCTTCCGCTTGTAGACGGTACAACGTGTTTAATGCTTCAAGTGGTGTCATATTGATTAAATCCAGTGTCTGGACCGTCTCCCGGACCGGATCCGTCTCAGTAAAAAGACTCAGTTGATCGACAGGTGCCGCCGGAACAGTCGTTTCTTTCGGTGATACGACGGTCCGTTCATCCGTTTGTTCGAATTCCGATAACAGGACTTCCGCCCGGGCAATCAGGGCATCCGGTAAATCGGCTAAGCGTGCGACATGAATCCCGTACGATTGATCGGCTTTCCCGTCCCGGACTTCGTGTAAGAAGACGACCCGTCCATCCTGTTCGACCGCCCGGACATGGACATTCGCGAGACGCGGCATCGAGTCCTCAAGGACCGTCAATTCATGATAATGTGTCGAGAACAGGGTTTTTGCACCGACGTGCTCTGCAATGTGTTCGACGATGGCCTGTGCGAGCGCCATTCCGTCGTACGTCGACGTTCCGCGACCGATCTCATCGAGGAGAATCAATGATTGGTCCGTTGCCCGTGTTAATGCTTCTTGCGTTTCGACCATCTCGACCATGAAGGTCGATTGACCGCTGACTAAATCGTCCGCTGCCCCGATCCGCGTGAAGATTTGATCGAAAATCGGTAACTCGGCCCGGCTTGCCGGGACGAATGATCCGATTTGATGCAGTAAGGCAATCAAGGCAAACTGGCGCATATACGTCGATTTACCGGACATGTTCGGTCCTGTGATTAACAGCATTTCCCGTTCCTCGTGAAGCGAGATCCCGTTCGCAACATACTCTCCGCGCGGCAATACCGTCTCGATGACCGGATGTCGTCCGTTTTCGATCAGTACGTTCCGACCGTTCAGTGTGACAGGTCGGACGTAATCATATCGTTCGGCGGTTTCCGCCAAGGCGACGAGAACATCGAGTTCGGCAATCCGCCGGCTGACCCGTTGCAGACTTTCGATGTGTGTCTTCACCTGATCCCGGACCTGACAGAACAGTTCGTATTCCAACGTGATACTTTTTTCCTCAGCTCCGAGAATCAGGGCTTCCTTCTCTTTCAGTTCCGGTGTCACATACCGTTCCGCATTCGCAAGTGTCTGTTTCCGTTCGTAACGCCCTTCCGGCAACAGTTTGGCGTTGGCCCGCGACACTTCGATGTAATACCCGAAGACCCGGTTATAGCCGATTTTCAATGTCTTAATTCCCGTTGCCTGCCGTTCACTGGCTTCAAGCGTCGCCAGCCATGTTTTCCCGTCTTTTGACGCTACGAGTAATTCGTCGAGCGCCGGATCAAATCCCGTCCGGATCATTCCGCCGTCTTTCGTCGAAATCGGTGGAGCTTCGACAAAAGCACGGTCGAGCAGATCGGTTAATTCATCGTGCGGATCAAGTCCAAGTGCCAGTTGTCCGAGCCGGTCACTGAGTAATTCTTCAAGTGCCGCTTGAATTCGCGGAATCAGACGCAGCGTTGACTTCAACTGGACAAGATCGCGGGCGGAAGCCGTCCCGTATCCGACTTTTGCGACCAATCGTTCCAAGTCATAGACTTCGCGCAATGTATCCTTCAACTGTTGACGCTCGAAATAATGAGCCAACAGTTCTTCGACCGCGTCCAGCCGCTCGGCAATCGTATGTTGTGACAGCAACGGTTTTTCGAGCCAGCGCTTCAGCATCCGTCCGCCCATTGCCGTACCGGTGACGTCCAGCAGTCCCAGTAACGAGCCCTTTTTATCACCGGTCCGGGCAGACCGGACCAGCTCCAGATTTTTGACCGTATTCGGTTCGAGCTGCATGAAGTCGGCCGCTTCGTAAACGATGGCCGGTTGCAAGTGGGCAAGCGACCGTTTTTGCGTATCATGCATGTAGGCATAGAGAACAGCAAAAGCGTCCGCTTGTGCCGTATCAATCGCCCGGTCACCGTGGGGATGGTTTTCCCGGCGTGCACTTTGCGTCAATGGAATCTGTAAATGGCTGAGTGCCGCCTCATGTTCACTTGTCGTCACGATGATTTCACGCGGCAGGATGATGCTCAACTCCTTTGCGACCGCATCAAGCGTCGCGACGCTCGTCAAGGCACTTTCACCGGTCGAGACGTCTCCGCGGGCAATGCCGAACCGTCCGTCCTGCTCGACGACGGCGACGAGATAGCGGTTTTCTTTTTCTGTCAACGATGACATCAACGTTCCCGGTGTGATGACTTGGACGACTTCACGTTTGACGAGCCCTTTCGTCAACTTCGGATCTTCGACCTGGTCACACAACGCCACCTTATAGCCGCGTTCAATCAATTGTTCGATGTAACCGTTCGCTGCGTGATGCGGGACACCGCACATTGGAATCGGATGTTCGGCATTTTTGCCGTTTTTCGCTGTCAGCGTCAATTCGAGTTCATGTGCGACTTGTTTCGCATCTTCGAAAAATAATTCGTAAAAATCACCTAACCGATAAAACAAGAAGGCATCCGGATAGTCGGCCTTAATCGAAAAATATTGTTTCATCATCGGCGTGTTATGGACTGCTTCCATGCTGTTCACCTCATTCGCGTAAAAAGCCGACGGGAATCCGTCGGCTTTTCCAATTCAATTCATTGATTAATAGCCGCAACCGCCGCTTTTATTTTCTGCGTCCATGCCGCTGCCTGTTTTCCCCGCCAAGACATCGCCATCTGTCGCTTCGATGATTTGATCCGTAATGCCGTTTGAAATCGTCACCGTCACGTACTGAAGAAGTCCGTTGACTTCTTCCTGTGATTCCTGGAATTGTTGCACGACCGGCATCTCATCGAGTTCAGCGAATAATTTATCCAGTTTTGCTTCGACACGTGCCAAAGCTTCCGTTTTACCATAATGCTGGCAGTTGACGGCTTCTTTTTGCAGGAACTTGATTTGTTTCATCATCTTTTGAACTTTTTCGTTCCCGTTGATGTTTGCTTCAGCAGCTTTGAATCGTTCTACTTCTGATGTCTCAGAAATCATTTTCGCGATTTCATTGGCCTTTTCGATGATTTGTTCATCTGTGTACATAAACATTCGTCCCCTCTATCGGAAGCGGTAATCCCGCTACGCTTATCGTATCTACGAACGATGACTCGTTCTTAACGCATTCATTATACCGTTCTCTTAGAGGGGTGACAAGAATAGTTCCTTATTCAATCGAGCGCCACAGCAGATAGGTGGCGTGACTGCGGTACGGGGCAAATTCTTCCGCCAGCAAAACTGCCTCTTCCACACTCGGCCGGCTCCCGTGCAAGTGCTCAAACGCCCGTAAAATGCCGATATCCGACGCCGGAAACAGATCCTCCCGTCCGTAGCCGAACATCAAAACGTTTTGTACCGTCCAGGGGCCGACTCCTTTTAAGGCGATCAGTGTCTCCGCGATTGTTGCGTCGGACGATTCCGTCAACTGATCGAAATCAATCTCGGCCCGAGCTGCTCCAAGCAGATACTCGACTTTTCGTCCGGACAGTTGCAACGCCCGAAGCTGTTCCGGATCCACTTCCCGTAACCGGTCTGGCGTCGGCGGGAAAATCACCCCGTTTTGTTCCGTGCCGAATGTCCGGCAGAACCGTTCCATCAGGACTTGCGCGAACGCTAGATTGATTTGTTGATGGATGATTGACCGGATGAGTGCAGTGAACGGACTAATATCCAGCACAAGCCGCTCCGCTCCGAACGTCGCCACGACTTCTGAAAGCGAGGTGTTTGACAGGTGCTGGCTTGGATTCGCCGTATCCAGACGAAACCGACGGCGCAATTGTTGCACCATCGGTTTCTGTGGACCGTTTCCAGACAAGAGCAGTGTCCGCGGACCGGATGCTTCCATCTGACCGATGAAGTTTCCTTCCGGCAACAAGAGCGGAACAAACAACCGACCGTCCTGTTCGACCTGTAACCGGTCACCCCGAAGGCGTTTCCGGATACCGGCAAAGTCATAGTCGTCTTCCAACAGTAACTGTTCCTGCCACATACAATCGCTCCCTCAACCAATGAATAGTTTGATTCCACCAAGAATCAAACCAATGAAAAATCCGCAAATCGCGCCGTTGACGCGAATCCATTGCAAATCGTTCCCGACCTTGTCTTCAATCATATGAATCAATGTTTCCGTATCAAAACGGTTTAAGTTTTCCCGGACCAGACCGCCGATTTTTTGGTGGTTTTGATCCACGAACCGTACGAGCTGATCTTTCATCCAGCGGTCACTTTCTTCTTTGAACGTCGGATGCTGATCCCACTCGTTCAGCGCTTGGTTCATCAACGGCAAAGCACGGTTTTCCCAGAAAGAATCGGATGCCAGGTACGTTTTCAGCTCCTCGATTCCTGCCGTGTAGGCCCGGTTCAAGACCGGATGCAGATCAAAACGATCCACTTCCGTTGCTTTCCATTGATCAATTTTGGCAAGCCGTTCTTCATCTTGCGTCAATTGTGCCAAATTCCGGCGTACATGATCAAGAATTGCCAGACGGTTCGGGTGATGCACCTGCTTCATATCTTCAATTACACTCAGCAGGACCGATTGAATGACAAGGCTCAACCGTTCTTCCGAGTAGACTTTTTGTACCGTTTTCGCCGTAACGCGTAAAAAGGTGTTTTTCTCCTGATCAATCATGGCGTGATACGCCAGACGACCGATTTGATCCCGGATCACGGGATCTTCGAGCAACCGTTGCCCGTACCCGAGCAATTGGTCGATGGCGAGTTCATCGAGGCGGCGTTCCTCGTTTAATCCCATCAGCCGTTCTGCCAATCGTTTGGATGGATACGCTTTGACCGTGTCGGAAATCCGCTCATCGACGACTTTCAGAATCGCCTCTTTTGGCAGTTTGTGTAAAATACCGGTCAACAGTTCCGTGACCGTCGAACGAAACGCCGGTAACAGGACAATTGAACGCAACAATTTGATGAAACGATCGGCGAGCGTCATATGCCGTAATTTTTCAACGATACTCTCTTTATTAAGCAAATCTTTTTCGAGCATCTGGACGATCGACTCGATGACGCGCTCCCGGTTTTTCGGCAACAGGTTCGTATGGGGAATTTTCAATCCGAGCGGATGCCGGAATAAAGCCGTGATGGCAAACCAGTCTGCAATTCCGCCGACAAGACCGGCTTCAAAACCGCTCTGCAGCCAAAATACCCAATCGTTTTCTTTAAACGGCAATGAGGCGATAAAGCCGACTGCCATAAAAATCAAGGATACGGTCGCGAGACGCCGGGTCGATGATTTTGGTTTTAATTGTTGTTGCAAGATGGTTCCTCCTTCTCGCTGCATGTTTTGTCATACTTCGTATACGTTCAAAAACGCATCCAAGTTTCGACATGAAAGAGTCCCAGCCTCAACCGGACTGGGACTCATTATGTAGTTAAAACGTAAATTCACCGAAATTTTCGCCGTCCCATGTTGCTGTCGCTGTCGACACAAAGTAGACGAGTCCGTTTCCAAATGTATTTTCCATCAATGAAACGATTTGATGACCGGCCGTCTGTTCGACGAACGCCAATCGGACTTCTTCTTTTCCTTGATAAATTCGTTCATATACGCTCAATCCCCGGGCATTGATGAAGGTGCGGGCGTTTGTAAAAATTAACGGACCGACTTCCGGGCGACGTTCTTGAATGAAATGTTGACACTTGTCCTCAAACTGATTCAATCTCGTTCACTCCTTCTCTCTCTTTTTTCGCTCATGATTAACTACTTCCCGTCTCGCCTCAATCATAATCCTGTTCTCAAAAAAAAGCGACCATCCGGCCGCTTCTTTCATGATTTCCCAAACTCTTTTCTAAATCTTCACACCGAACTCCCGGGCCACATGAATGGCGGAAGTCGTCGCCCCGATCGTTCCGGCACCCGGAAATACAGTATCGCCGATGATATAAAGTCCCGGCACACCTGTCCGAAACGAGGCAGCGCGAAACAGACTTGTCGACGGTAATTGCGGATATCCGCCGACACCACCATCCGGACGTGATGTGTAGCGGACCCAGGCACCCGGTCCACCGGGATGGCGTTCAATGACTTGATCTTGGAAACCGGGAAATTCTTGTTCTAAAATCGTTTCGAATTTTTCCTGCATGGCTTCGACTTGCCGGTCATATTGTACGCGGTCGTCGCGTGCGAACTGACCGATCGGAATATGGCAGGACATCGTCAACGTCCGACACCCGATTGGTGCCCGCTCGATGTCCCCCGTCCGGGATAAGGAGATGAACGCATGACCCGACGGTAGAAGCGGATCGTGAATTTGACGAAAAACGTGGTCCTCTTGAATGATTGTCTCAGGAATCGCCGCGTAATACGTAAATGTTGCCCACTGCGTTAAATCAGCTTGTCGCTTGTATGTCCGGTCCAATGCCGGTCGCAAGGACGGTCCGATCAGTTGCTGCATCGCTTCGATCGGCACGGCACCGATGACGGCATCGGCCAGTAAAAGTCGTCCCCGCCGGTCTTCGATTAAAAAGCCATCCGCCGTTTGACGGACAGAGGTGATTTTACGACCGAGCAATACTGTTGCTCCGTCCGCTTCCGCAACAGCTTTCAGACGTTCTGCAACTTGATACAGTCCACCCGGAACGTAATACGCGCCGTCATGATAAATTGACAATGCAACAGCTCCGAGCAACGCCGAAGCTTCTTTTCCCGTCTGCATGCTGTCGAGTAAAATCCCGTCAATCAGTTGCGCAAAAACCGTCCCGTCCAACTGATGTTTCCGGAGAATGTCACCAACCGTCCGTGCCAGATAGGGGAGTAGCGGCAGACTTGCTTTTGTTTCACGGACAATCATCCGCGCATCACGCAACGTTTTGAGCGGTAACGCCGGTAAGGCCTGCATTAACGGTCGGACGTGTCGCTGGATCCGGTCCAGTTCATCAAAAAAGTCTTGAATTGCAGTAGCCTGATCAGAAAACTGGTCCTTTAAATGCGCAATGAAACGGTCCCTGTCCCGGTAATAGAGGATATCGTACCCGGCCAACTTGATCGTCATGACGGTTTCGAGCAATTCGACAGGCTGGTCGATTTGCAGGTGTTGCAACACCCGGTCATGAATACCGCCGGACTCAAAACCCATTCCGAGTGTCGCACCGACCGGATAGGTAAAATCTTTGCGGGTAAACTTACCCGCTGAGCCGCCCCATTCACGGCTTCCTTCGCACAAAGTCACGTCATGCCCGTTTCGAGCGAGTAACGCTGCAGCGGTGACGCCCGCTATTCCGCCCCCGATGATGACAATCCGTTTCATGACGGTTCCTCCTCTGTCTCTGTGACCAGATTTTCTTTAAACAAAAAATTGCGGACTTCTTTGAAAACCGGTTCCCGGCGATGGATCGTAAAATGATCATACTTATAGGATTTCGTCCGAATGTTATCCGTATACGCATCAAGTGCAAACGAGCTTTTGAGCGGAATCAAATTGAAGTCTCCGCCTTTCGCCCCAAAAGAATAGACCAGCACATCCCGCGGCCATGTCTCCAAACGATCCTTCAGATTTTTCATCGCCGCCGAGTTTTCAGCCAAATCCTGAATCGCCGGACTGTTTGTATTCGTCCCGAACGGAGCAAGCGTCAGCCCGAGCGTCGCATAATCCGAGCCGCTGATCGGTGCATCGAGCGTCACCACTTTTCGGACATGGTACGGGATATCTTCTTTCAGTGTATAGGCGACGACATCGACTCCGCCCATACTGTGACCGACGAGTTGGATGTCCGTAAACGTCGCCTGTTGCTTTTTGTCATATTGTTCAATTGCTGTGTTGAGCCATTTTTGTTGATCGGCAAGGCTCGCTTCATCATCTTCAAAGACGATCCGGACAAGCGGATAACCGGTCGTAGACGGCTTGACGTCACAAACTACTTTCCCGTTTCGTGACACATCACATCGTCCACCGTCATCTGCCAGCTTCTTTTTCGTAAAGTTCTCCATCATCGGCAAGAAGGTCCGCTCTGTCCCGAACAGACCGTGCACCATGAATGTCGGCGTGATTTCGCCGACCTGTTGCGCGACAATCTGTTTTGTCGGCGGCGGCGCACTCGACGTCTCGTCGGCAAAGAACCACCAGGCACTGCCACCGACAAGCAGACAGACGAGTACCGAGATACCGATGGTCTGCAGTTGTTTGCGGCGTAATTTCCGGACGTGATGAACAATCCAAAAAATAAGCAGACAAACCCCGATCAACAAAACGATTCCCGTGACGATCCAGCCGGTCGGATTCGGAACATAGGCAATCAGCTGTAACTGGTTGGCCTTTGTCCCGTACAGTTTCCACGAAACATTATTATGGTTCGCCCAGTCGATTTTTTCCCCGTTTTGAAGACCGATCACTTTCGGTCCATGAAGATTGATTTCAATATCCGCCTGACGGAGATAACGATCGGCTAATTTTTTAACCTGTCCGGTCGGCTGATAACCTTTGATGTTCAACCGGTCGATACTCAAATCAATGTTCGTATCCAATCGATACGTATTAAACCAAAATCCTTTTTCCTGTTTGACTTCATACGTCGTATCCGGCGGGATGAGGATACCGCCGATCCCTGTTTTCCATTCATCTTTAATCGTTGCCAAATCTTCGAATTTGGCAAATTTCTTTTCCATCCGGATGCCTTCGTAATCATCCTGCGTCTTGAACGTCTTTGCCGCGTACCCGTTCTTCTCAGCCTGCTTGACATACGTATTCCAGTCCGGGTTCAGATTAAGTAATCGCGCTACAGGATGCTCTTTTGCCGCATATGTTGTTTTCAAGGTAACACTTTTGTCGGTATGGACCGCCGCATCATATTGGATCCGGATACATCCGCCAAGCACCATTGCCATCAAGGCGAACGACAGGACAATAAGTTTTTTTCGTTTGCTGATCAAATCGTCACACGCCCTTTCTCTTTGCTGTCGGCTCGTTTTTCTTTTCCCTAACTCAGAAGTCCTCATGCTTCAAAATGAATATGTCCAAAAAAATGTAACAGAGTTTAAGCCGTCACGCTCTAGTTGTTTAAACATGGAGAAATCATTTCAGTCTTTTTCCTTCTACTTTTCCAGAAAAATATCCGATTCTTGCATCTGTTGTGAACGATTGAATCCATTCAACTTCTAACCGTTTAAATTCTGTTGTTCTTACGATTATATCAGCTGATTGGACCGTTATCAGCAAGTGATTGCTGTTCCTTTAACAGATGACTTTTGTAAAATACTTTAAGATTTTTATTCCCGTATAGTTTATAGAAATAAAAAATCGGAAAGTTCAGCAAACAAAAATTGTCATTGCATCTCCAATTTTTGTTTGCTATCATTCAACTTGAAGATGACAATGATAATCATTATCATTTAATTCGTGAAAGAAAAACACATACATATTCATGAACGAATTGATGTGATGGATTGTCTAATACCAAAAGGAGATGAATCAAAATGGGGACACTCAAAACATCGATGGTGATGAGCTCACTCGCCGTCTTACTTGCCGCTTGCGGTACTGCAAACGAAACGACTACGGCAGACAGTAAACAATCTGCTGCAAAAACGGTCGAAATCACCGATGCACACGGTACGGTCAAAGTACCCGTACAACCCAAGAAAGTCGTCGCACTCGATAACCGGACATTCGAGACGCTCGCTGCCTGGGACGTTGAACTCGTGGCCGCTCCGGTCGGACTGTTGCCGGCTGAATCGCCGTACGCCAAAGACAAGGAAATCGTCGACGTCGGCATGCACTTCGAACCAAACCTCGAAGCCATCGCCGGCGTCAATCCGGATGTCGTCATCGTCGGTCAACGTTTCGCGGATTACTACGATGAGATCAAAAAATTGGTTCCGGAAGCTGCTGTCATTGATTTGGACATCGAATTGCCGGAAACATCCGGAACGCCGGGTGAACTGTTAGTCAAAGGTCTTGAAGATACGACACACACACTCGGTCAAATTTTTGCCAAGGAAAAAGAAGCCGATCAACTCGTCACGACTTTCGAACAGTCGATTCAGGATGTGAAAAAATCCTATAACGGAAAAGACAGCGTCATGTCGGTCATCGTCTCAGGTGGAGACATCGGTTTCTCTGCCCCGATGAGCGGTCGTGTCTTTGGACCGATGTATGACATCTTCGGCTGGAAACCGGCACTTGAAGTCAAACAGAAATCAGGTAAGGACCAAGGAGACGAAGTGTCGGTCGAAGCCATCGCACAAAGCAATCCGGACCGTTTGCTTGTCTTAGACCGTGACGCTCCGCTCGGGAACGCCAAGGATGCTGTTCCGGCGGAAGATGTCATCGATCGTGCTCCGGCGCTTCAAAAGACGACAGCCGTCAAGGAAGAGCGGATTGTGTATACACCAAAGGATATGTACTTGAACGAATCGATTCAGACCTATTCGGAATTTTTCCAAAGCGTATCGAAAGCATTTGTGAAGTAAATGGAACCGATTAAGTCGCAACAAATGAATGGAAGTGTTGAGCCGGTTGCTCGACCTTCCTTTTCTGTCGTTTGGACGCCACCGTTTATCATCGCCCTGCTGATCATCGGTCTGCTTGCCGTTACTTCGCTGTTTACCGGAGTTTACGAGCTCGGCAACACGGCAAATGACTTTTCTATGTTTTGGATTACACGTGTTCCGAGAACGGTTGCCTTGATGCTGACAGGTGCAGCCATGGCGATGGCGGGACTCGTCATGCAACTGATTACACAGAACCGGCTCGTCGAACCGACGACGACCGGCACGATTGAATGGGCGGGACTCGGACTGTTGACCGTTTACCTGCTTGTCCCGGCACCGACCTTGATGATGCGGATGACCGGTGCGATTGTGTTCGCTTTTATCGGCACGATGGTGTTCTTTTGGTTCCTGCGTTCAGTCCAGCTCCGCTCTTCATTGATTGTACCGATCATCGGCCTCATGCTCGGAGCTGTCATCTCGGCCGTTTCCACTTTCTTAGGTTTATATTTCCGGGCGAGCCAGGCGCTCGAAGGGTGGTTCGTCGGATCGTTTTCATCCGTCCAAGTCGGGCGCTATGAATACTTATGGATTATTGTCGGGGTCACGATGTGTATTTTCTTTCTCGCCAATCGTTTGACGGTAGTCGGTCTCGGCGAGGATATCGCGACGAGTCTCGGCATTCATTACAACCGTCTGATGATCATTGCGACGGGTCTGATCGCCTTGTCCGTCGGCATCGTCGCGACGGTTATCGGAAACTTACCGTTCCTCGGTCTGATCGTGCCGAATCTCGTCTCGATGATGCGTGGAGATGACTTGCGCAGTAACTTGCCGTGGGTCTGTATCATCGGGATGGGGACTGTCCTCGTCAGTGATTTAATTTCGCGGACATTGATTCAACCCTTTGAATTGCCGGTCTCACTGATTCTCGGAACAGTCGGGGCAGCCGTCTTCATTCTCATCCTGTTGCGGCAACGAAAAAGAGGAGGGATCCGATGAGTACAGTCATGCACAGAAAACCGAAACCTTACCCAGGTGAACGAACGACCGCTCATACAAGTAGTCGGAATGCTTCCGCCTTCCCGTCCAAACGGCTCGCGCGCCGCTACTGGATCTTGTTATGCCTGTTTCTGTTCGGTGGACTGCTCTGTTCGCTTGGTCTCCTGCTCTACAACAATCCGGTCCCCGTTCAGTCACCGTCCTTTTGGCCGGTCGTCGAACGCCGGATCACAGCCATCGTGACAATGGCGATTGCCGCACTCTGCCAAAGCCTTGCCACCGTCGCCTTTCATTCGGTCACGAATAACCGGATTATCACACCGTCCCTGCTTGGATTCGATGCACTGTACTCGACGATTCAAACGTCGATGATCTTTTTCTTTGGTGCAGGGGCTCTGATCGGTTTTTCAGGGACGGGAGCCTTTTTGACCCAAGTCGGTCTCATGCTCGTGATGAGTCTGCTCCTCTATGGATGGCTATTATCCGGAAAATATGCCGATTTACAGCTCATGTTGCTAATCGGCATCATCCTCGGCACCGGACTGAATTCTCTCGCAAGCTTCATGAGACGGATGCTCGATCCGTCCGAATTCGATATTCTGCAGGCACGACTGTTCGGTTCAGTCACAAATGCCGATGCTGCCTATTTTCCAATCGTTATTCCGGTCGTTCTGATCGTCAGTATCTTGTTGTTTCTGTCGGCGAATCGTCTGAATGTCATCGCCCTTGGAAAAGACGTCGCGACCTCGTTCGGCGTCAATCACCGCCGAAGTGTCATCTATGTCCTCATCCTCATTTCCTTACTCATGTCGATGTCGACGGCACTGATTGGACCACTGACGTTTTTCGGTTTTCTCGTTGCCACACTCAGTTATCAGGTCGCTTCTACATACGACCATAAATACGTCTTACCAATGGCATTTTCAATCGGCTTTCTCGTTCTGACGAGTGCCTATTTCTTCATGTATCATATTTTCAATGCACCGAGCGTCGTCTCCGTCATCATTGAACTCTTTGGCGGTCTGATTTTCTTAACGGTGTTATTACGAAAGAGGTCCCTATGATTAAATTAACGCAAGTCAAAAAAACGTATTCGGATCATGTCCAAATCGGTCCGCTTGAACTTGAAATCCCGCAAGCCGGGCTGACCGCACTGATCGGACCGAACGGCGCCGGTAAATCGACGACACTGATGATGATCGGTCGTCTGCTGCATCTCGACGAAGGACAGATCCAGGTCGCAGGACTCGATGTCTCAAGTACGAAGTCCAAGGATCTGGCAAAAATCCTGACGATTCTTCGTCAGGAAAATCATTTTGTAACCCGGTTGACGGTTCGCCAACTGGTCGGGTTCGGCCGTTTCCCCTACTCCCAGGGGCGCATGACGCCGGACGACGAAGCCATCACATCAAAATACATCGACTTTCTTGACCTGACACCACTCGAGAACCGTTATCTCGACGAACTGTCAGGCGGACAACGTCAACGGGCTTATGTCGCAATGGTCTTATGTCAGGAGACGGATTACGTGTTGCTGGATGAACCGCTCAACAATCTCGATATCGCCCGGTCCGTCCAAATGATGGGGTATCTTCGTCATGTCGCGGATGAGCTCGGACGAACAATCATTACCGTCTTACACGACATCAATTTTGCAGCGAAATATGCCGACCATATTTGTGCCATGAAACATGGACAGATTGCTGCGTTCGGGACGGTACAGGAAATCATGGTCGCGGACACGCTATCCGATATTTTTGAGACCAATCTCGAAATCATGGATGGACCATACGGACCGATTGCCGTTTACTGAGATGATCACATATCAAAAAGAAGGACGGCGCATCGGAGTGATGGGCCGTCCTTCTTTTTAGTTTCAGACTTTCTTATTTAATCAATTCTAACTCTTGTCCGACTTGTTTAAACGCTTCGAGCGCCTGCTCCAAGTCTTCCCGTGTATGTTCCGCTGTGACGATCGTCCGGACACGCGCTTTGCCTTTTGCGACCGTTGGGAAAGCAATCCCTTGTGCAAAGACACCGTGTTGACGCAGACGGTCTGACAGCTGATGACATAATGCTTCGTCACCGACGATGACCGGTGTGATTGGCGTCGTCGACGTGCCGATATTAAAGCCGAGTTCACGCAAACCATGTTTGAAGAATTCCGTGTTTTCCCAGAGACGGTCAAACAATTCCGTTTCTTCTTCCATGACGCGGAGCGCTTCCCGGTTCGCTTCGACGACTGCCGGTGGATGCGACGTTGAGAACAGGAACGGACGGCCTTTATGGATCAGATAGTCTTTGACGTGTTGTTCACACGCGACATATCCCCCGAGAACACCTATCGCTTTTGAGAGGGTACCGACCTGTAAGGCGACACGTCCGTCGAGACCGAAGTGATTGACGGTTCCACGGCCACTTTTTCCGAGAACACCGGATGCATGGGCATCATCGACCATGACGAGGGCATCGTATTTTTCAGCCAGTTCAACGATTTCCGGAAGCGGTGCAATGTTACCGTCCATCGAGAAGACGCCGTCCGTTACGACGAGACGCGTCCGCGCGTCCTGTGTTTCCTGCAGTGCTGCTTCCAAATCCGCAAGATCAACGTGGTTATAAATACGGCGTTTCGCTTTCGTCAGACGAATTCCGTCGATGATCGACGCATGGTTCAAGGCGTCGGAAATGACGACATCCTCCGGTCCGAGCAAAGCAGACAACACACCGAGATTTGTTGCGAATCCGGATTGGAAGACAAGTGCCGCTTCCGTATGCTTAAAGGTTGCCAGTTCCCGTTCGAACGCCTGGTGCATTTCGAGTGTTCCCGCAATCGTCCGGACCGATCCTGTTCCGGCACCGAATTCAAGTGCTGCGTCCGCTGCCCGTTTCGCGAGACGCGGATGCGCTGCGAGTCCGAGATAGTTGTTCGACGACAATTGAATCAATTCTTTCCCGTCGACCGTCACCCGGTTGTGCTGGGCACTTTCAAGTGCGACGAGTTCGCGGAACGTTCCCGCTTGTTTCATCTCTTCTAATTCTGTCCGTAAATGCTCAAAACCCATTAATTCGTCCCCCTTGGTTGTAGTACGACCTTTCCACATTTCCCTTGTCGCATCAATTCGAATCCTTCTTCAAACCGTTCGAGTGGTAACGTATGCGTAATCAACGGTTTCACATCGACTTTTCCGCTCGACAGGAAAGCGGATACCTGACTCCATGTCTCATACATCTTCCGCCCGGTAATCCCCTGAACGCGGACTCCTTTGAAGACGACATGGTTCGTCAAATCGATTTCAACCGGTTTGACCGGCAGGCTCAAGATGTTAACGTCTCCTCCTGCTGTCACCATCTCAAATGCTTGACCGATCGCGACCGGATGACCGCTCATTTCGCAGACGACATCAATACCGTCTCCGTCCGTCATCATCCGGACCCGTTCGAGGACATCTTCATGACGCGAATCGATGACGACATCCGCCCCCATCGTCTTCGCAAGTTCCAAGCGGTACGGATTGACATCGATTGCGATGACTTCCGCAGCGCCTGCCGCTTTCGCGACGGATACGGCCATCAGACCAATCGGACCACAGCCGACGACTGCCACCGTTTTCGCACTGACATCACTTGCAAGGACCGTATGGACGGCATTGCCCATCGGCTCTTGAATCGATGCGATGCTGGCCGGCATATCATCCGGATTGACCCAGAGATTTTCTTCCGGCATGACGACGTACTCCGCGAAACAGCCTTGCGTGTCGACCCCGATGATTTTGGTGTTTTTACAAATATGATATTGACCACGTAAACATTGTTTACATTGATGACAGACGATATGTGTTTCCGCCGAGACATGGTCCCCGAGCTTCAGACGTTTTGTCCCTTCCCCGAGTTCAACGACTTCGCCTGAAAACTCATGTCCGAAGACATACGGTGGATTGACACGGGACGCTGCCCAGGCATCCCATTCGTAAATATGGACATCCGTCCCGCAAATGGAAGTCGCCTCGACGCGGATCAAGACTTCACCGCGTTTTGGTGACGGAACTGCCACTTCTTTTAAAACGGCGCCAAATCCCCGTTCTTCTTTGACGAGTGCCCGCATCGTTTTTACTTTCGTCGTGTCTTCTACAGCTGTCACTAGTTTTGTCATCATTCCCCGACTCCTTCGTGGTCCTTGCCTCTTTCTCTAATCGGTCAAGACCAAGTATTGAGCATCCCCAACTAACCAAACAATCATTCACTTCTAGTTTACATGAATTCAGCCGCAAGTTTACCAAATGTTTCTTCATCCATGTCGAGATTTGCAAAAGTCAGCCCCTGATCGGCATACCCGTCGATTTGTGACTGATAATCCGGACGCGAATCGTCCTGATAAATCAAGCCCATGACGAGACCGTTATGTTCGTGGACGACCCGTTTTGCAAGGTCCAGATTCGTCGCATCATAGTCATCGAGATCATCCAGTTTCGTCAGATTCTGTTTAAACCAGTCGTACGTGTTGACTTTATTGAACGTCACACACGGACTGAACACGTTGATAAAGGCAAATCCTTTATGTTGCGTCGCCTGTTCAATCAGACTCGTCAATCCTTTTAAGTCATTCGAAAAGCTTTGGGCAACGAATGTCGCACCTGCCGTCAAAGCTAGTTCGACCGGTGAGACACTTTTTTCGATCGATCCTTTCGGTGTCGACTTCGTCTTAAAACCGAGCGCCGACGTCGGGGACGTCTGTCCTTTTGTCAAACCATAGATTTGATTGTCCATGACGATGTACGTCATATCGACATTTCGTTTGAACGCATGAATCGTATGTCCCATCCCGATGGCGAATCCATCCCCGTCACCGCCGGACGCGATGACCGTCAACTCACGGTTCGCCATCTTGACGCCCTGGGCAATCGGTAACGACCGGCCGTGGACCCCATGAAATCCGTACGTATTGATATAACCGGAAATCCGTCCCGAACAGCCGATACCGGAAATCAAAGCCAGTTCCTCCGGCTCCAGTCCGACGTTTGCGACCGCCCGCTGAATGGCCGCCTGAATCGAAAAGTCACCGCAGCCGGGACACCAGTTCGGTTTGACATCGTTTCTGAAATCTTTAAAGGTTGCCATGGAAAACCCCTCCTGCAACGACTTGTTCCACCACTTCCGCCGGATAGAACGGATCGCCGTTGAATTTTAAAATATGTTCAATTTTTTCTGCAAAACCGCAGTTCATCTGAATCAGTTTCGCCAGTTGTCCCGTCGCATTGTATTCGACGACGACGACCTGTTTGGCCCGCTCGAGGTGCGGACGGACGAGTTCACTCGGAAACGGATGCATCTGCCGGATATGGAGATGATCGACGTGAATCCCCTGTTCTTCAAGACGTGGCATCACTTCTTCAATCGTTCCGCGCGTCGAGTTAAAACCGACAAACAGAATATCCGGTGTGGCATGCTGTTCTGTGACAAGGACGGCATCCTTCATCCGGAACTGACTTAACTTGCGGAGACGTTTCGTCATTTGATCGACCCGGTTCTTCGTCGCTTCCGACGGACGGCCTTCTTCGTTATGTTCGACTCCCGTCACATGATGAATACCGTGTTTCGTACCCGGGACGACACGCGGACTGATTCCGTCTTCCGTCACTTCATAGCGTTTGAAGTACGCTTTTCCTTCCAGTTCCGGCAGTTCATCCAGCATCAATTTCCCGCGGCGGATTTCAACGCGGTTGACATCAAGCGGTTCGACAGACTGTTTCCCGAGCGATAACATCAAATCCGTCAAGAGAATGACCGGACATTGGTATTCTTCCGCGATGTTGAATGCTTCCGCTGCATCATAAAAAGCTTCCTCGACGGTCGACGGCGCCAGGACGACTTTCGGAATCTCACCGTGTGTGCTGTAAATCATCGCCATCAAGTCGGACTGTTCCTGTTTCGTCGGCAGTCCGGTCGAAGGTCCTCCCCGTTGTGTATCAATGATGACAAGCGGCGTTTCCGTCATTCCGGACAAACCGATTGCTTCTGCCATCAGCGACAGACCGGGTCCGGCTGATGCCGTCAAGGCCCGGACGCCGGCGTAGTTGGCACCAATTGCCATCGTGACTGCGGCCAGCTCATCTTCCGTCTGAACGACGGTTCCGCCGAACTGCGGTAATTTTTTAATTAAGTACTCCATGATTTCCGACGACGGGGTAATCGGATAAGCTGCCATCAGACGGGCCCCCCCTGCAACTGCACCAAGCGCAATCGCATCATTGCCGATCATGAACATCCGTTGCTGTCCGTCTGCCGGATCGAGGACGAAACGTTCCGCTGTTCCAGCCATCGCTTCGAATGCCGCTGCCCCTTCGCGAATCGCCGATAAGTTTTTCTCGACCATTTCCGGTCCTTTGCGGCCAAATATCTGTTCCACGACCGCCTGGAAACGTTCCGGTGCAATCCCGAGAATCGCACTCGATGCCCCGATCGCAACCATGTTCTTCATCAACGACGTTCCGAGTCCGGATGCAATTTCCGTAAAAGGAATCGGATACAGGACAGCACGTGTCTGGTCTGGATTCGTCGGATTGAACTTCGCATCGGCAATGATAATTGCCCCTTGACGCAACTCATGGAAATTGACGTCGATCGTTTCCTGGTCAAAGGCAACCAGAATATCAAGATCGTCGGCGACGGTCCGGACTTCGTGTGTCGCGACCCGGATTTTGTTGTTCGTATGTCCACCTTTGATGCGTGAAGAAAAATGACGGTATCCGTATAAGTAATAACCAAGGCGGTTCAAGGCAATGGCAAAGATCTCACCCGTCGATTCGATCCCTTCCCCCTGCTGACCGCCTACTTTCCATGACAATTGATTGTACATCGACGTTCGCTCCTTTAATCCCCTGAAATGATTGAAGCTGTCTGCTTCACTATCCTCCCCCATGATACCGATTTCCCGATGCTTGTACAATGCTCCGCTGACGAATCCGTTGATTTTTTCCTGTAATCCGTCATAAAAAAAGACCATCTACTCCAACGAGTAAATGGTCTGGTTTAACGTAGGACCTATGTCCAATGATGCATCATCGTGGTTCAATGATTAATTTGATTGCCGTCCGTTCCTCGCCATCAATCATGATGTCGGTAAATGCCGGAATACAGATCAAATCCATGCCTGCCGGTGCGACAAATCCTCTTGCGATTGCCACCGCTTTGACGGATTGATTGAGTGCACCTGCTCCGATTGCCTGAATTTCGACAGAACCTTTCTCTCGAAGTACACCTGCGAGCGCACCTGCGACCGCATTCGGATTCGATTTAGCTGATACTTTCAGGACGTCCATGCATGTACCTCCCAATCAAAAATCAAAACTCAATCAAAGAAAATCGATTGATCCGTTAAATGGATGCGTTCAATCTTCGTTGCTTTTTTTGATACATCATCAATATGAATCAAGACTCCATTTAATTGTTCCCGTCCTTCAGCAACTTCAAACCGGGTTGGGAGCTGTGTTTTAAATTTTCGCAAGACATCTTCTTTGCGCATCCCGAGAACACCGTCGAGTGGACCTGTCATGCCGACATCCGTGATGTAAGCCGTTCCACCTTCAAGAATCCGTTCATCCGCCGTCTGGACATGCGTATGGGTCCCGACAACCGCCTGGACACGACCTGCCAAGTGATAGCCCATCGCGATTTTTTCACTTGTTGCTTCCGCGTGAACGTCAACGAAGATTGCATCGACCTCGCCTTCGACTTCAGCAATCAGTTCATCGACTGTCCGGAATGGATCGCCGAGCGGCGGTAAGAAGACCGTCCCTTGAACGTTGATGACGGCGATTTTCTTGTTGCCGACTTTTAAGACCATCATACCACGACCCGGTGTACCTTCCGGATAGTTCGCCGGACGGACGATCCGGTCCGCGTCATCGATCCAGTCAAAGATGTCCCGGTTATCAAACGTATGGTTCCCCATCGTCACACCATGGAATCCAAGTTCAAGTAACTGATGATAAATCGATTTCGTGATTCCTCGGCCATGCGCTGCATTTTCTCCATTGACGAGCATGACAGTCGGATTATATTTGGATTTAATGCGTGCTGTGAACTGCTGTAAGATATGACGGCCGGGTGCTCCGACGACATCTCCGATAAATAAGATTTTCATGAACCATTCCTCCAAGTAATTAAAAAAAGTGGCGGTCGCCCGCCACTTTGCTTATTTTGCGTATTCGACCGCCCGTGTTTCCCGAATGACCGTGACTTTGATATGACCCGGATAATCGAGTTCTTCTTCGATTTTTTTCCGGATATCGCTTGCCATCTTATGGGCAAGGACATCGTCGACGACATCAGGACGAACGATGATCCGTACTTCACGACCTGCTTGAATCGCAAAGGACTTCTCTACCCCGTCAAACGATTCTGAGATTTCTTCCAGACGTTCAAGACGTCGGATGTAACTCTCGAGTGTTTCTTGACGTGCACCTGGACGGGCGGCAGATAAGGCATCTGCTGCTGCGACCAGAACGGAAATGACAGATGTCGCTTCCGTATCCCCGTGGTGGGAAGCAATCGCATTGATGACGGTTGGATGTTCTTTGTACTTCGTACCGAGTTCCACACCGATTTCAACGTGACTTCCTTCCACTTCGTGGTCAATCGCTTTCCCGATATCGTGCAGGAGACCGGCCCGTTTTGCAAGTGTTACATCTTCTCCGAGCTCAGCTGCCATCATACCGGCAAGATGCGCGACTTCGAGTGAATGGAACAATACGTTTTGACCGTAACTTGTCCGATACTTCAAGCGACCGAGAATTTTGACAAGATCCGGATGAATCCCGTGAATGCCGACATCATATGTCGCTTCTTCACCGATTTCACGAATCCGTTCGTCGACTTCCCGACGTGACTTGTCGACCATCTCTTCAATCCGAGCCGGATGAATCCGACCGTCTTGAACGAGTTTTTCAAGTGCCATTTTTGCCACTTCCCGGCGAATTGGATCAAACCCGGATAAGATGACTGCTTCTGGTGTGTCATCGATGATTAAATCGATACCTGTCAACGTTTCAAGTGTCCGAATGTTTCGACCTTCACGACCGATGATCCGGCCTTTCATTTCGTCATTCGGCAAGTTGACGACAGAAACCGTTGTCTCTGCGATATGTTCCGCGGCGAACCGTTGAATCGCAAGTGAAAGAATGTTGCGTGCTTTTTTGTCTGCTTCTTCTTTTGCTTTTTGTTCGATTTCTTTTTGAAGAATCGCTGCGTCATGCATAGCAGCTTGTTTCGTCTCATCCATGATGATAGCTCTAGCCTCGTCTTGCGAAAGATTCGCAACACGGACGAGCTCTTGGCGTCCCTGTTCATACAGGTCCTCTACTTTGCGTTCTAACTCTTCAGCTTGATGCTTCCGTTTCGCGATCTCTGCATCCCGCGTATTGATTTGCTCTTCCTTACGGTCGATGGAATCAACACGGCGATCGAGTGTCTCTTCTTTTTGAAGCAATCGTCCTTCTTGTTTCGTTAACTCTTGACGACGTTCACGAAGCTCTTTTTCGACTTCTGTCCGAAGTTTAAAAGCTTCATCTTTCGCTTCGAGCAATGCTTCTTTTTTCGTTGCTTCCGCTGATACTTGTGCACGTTCCACGATTTTCGTCGCTTCTGTTTCCGCGCCTTGAATCTTCGCTTCTGCAATCGATTTCCGCAAGAAGTAGCCTACGATGAATGCGATTAGTATTGCGAGGAGAAGTATGACAATCCAAGTTGTTGTACCCATGGGTTCACCTCCCCTTTACAAGGTGTTTCTTAGTTCATTTCGGTTATTCATCGAAGCTGTCTAAAAAACGTACATCTATATTGTAAGGATAGCACTCGTTCATTGTCAACGAACGGGCGGGAAAGAATTCCTATGTTTTCCTCTTTTCAACAAAAAAAGAGCAGAATCTGAATCGATTCCACTCTCTTTCGGCTTATTCTGCAAACAAATCTTCATCTTGACCTTCTTCAAAATCAACCGGATCTTTGCGGTCGACAAGACCGTGATGCTCACGAATCAACCGTTCGACCTCATCCGCAACATCTGGATGTTCGATCATGTATTGTTTTGCATTTTCACGTCCTTGACCAAGACGCTCTGAATTGTATGAATACCAAGCGCCACTTTTTTGGACGATATCAAGTTCTGTTCCAAGATCAATCAATTCACCAAATTTCGAGATACCTTGTCCGTACATGATATCGACTTCCGCTTGTTTGAACGGCGGCGCGATCTTGTTTTTAACGACTTTCAGTTTCGTCCGGTTTCCGACGATGTCTGTTCCGTTTTTCAAGGCTTCCGCACGACGGACTTCAAGACGGACGGATGAATAGAATTTCAAGGCACGTCCACCTGGAGTCGTTTCCGGGTTACCGAACATGACACCAATTTTTTCACGAATCTGGTTGATGAAGATGACGATTGTTTTTGATTTGTTTGTCGCACCCGACAATTTACGTAACGCCTGACTCATCAAACGGGCTTGCAGACCCATATGCGAGTCACCCATTTCGCCTTCAATCTCGGCTTTCGGGACAAGTGCAGCTACTGAGTCGACAACGAGGATATCGACAGCTCCTGAACGGACTAAAGCTTCCGCGATTTCAAGTGCCTGTTCTCCTGTATCCGGTTGTGATAACAATAACTCGTCGATGTTGACACCGAGTTTGCTGGCATAAGCCGGATCGAGTGCGTGCTCGGCATCGATGAATGCTGCCTGTCCGCCTTGTTTTTGAACTTCAGCAATCGCATGCAGCGAGACTGTCGTTTTACCAGAAGATTCTGGACCATAGACTTCGATTACCCGTCCACGTGGATATCCACCTGCACCGAGCGCTATATCTAATGTGATGGATCCAGAAGAGATTACGGATACTTTCTGATCTGGACTTTCACCTAGTTTCATGATTGAACCTTTACCAAATTGTTTCTCAATCTGGCGTAATGCCATCTCAAGTGCTGCTTTACGATCACTCACGTAGCAGGCCTCCTTTTATTTATCTTACTGAGATTATTGTACTTCTTTTGAGACCGAATAACAAGCTTTTTACGAACATTTATTCGCATAGTTGAAAGAAATCATCTTTTGCCTATTTCGTCCGTCAGGCTGATATTCTGAATGAGCATGAAGTACGCATCTTTGACAGAACGTAATCTAATCATACCACGGTCGAAGGCGGGATACGTCAGTTCACGTACTTCCGTACCGCCTGAATGTGCCAGGGCACAGTAGACCGTCCCGACCGCTCGTCCGCTGTTGCTCGTCGGACCTGCTTCACCGGTTAAAGCGATCGCAAGATCCGTTTGATACAGTTTGCGTGCCCCTTCCGCCATCGCAACGGCAACATCTCTGCTGACGGCAGTCTCTTCATCAAGTAAGGTCTGCGGTACACCCAGAACGTTCACTTTAGCGGTATCCGAATAGACGACGGCACTGCCGCGGAAAACATCACTTGCGCCTTGAATATCGGTCAAGCCGCTCGCAAAAGCACCTCCGGTCAGTGACTCCGCTGCAGACAGGGTCAGGCCGGCTTTCCGGCAGCGGTCGAGGACGACTTCTGGTAAACTCGTTTCGCCGTAACCGTAAAAGTGACTTCCGACTTCGGCAAGTATCTGCTGCTCCAGCGTATCGAGCATACCAAGGGCGACCTGTTCATCAAGCGCCTTTGCCGTCAGACGAAGACGGACTTCTGCTAATTCAGCATACGGCGCGACGGAAGGATTACGGGCAGTCCGGATGAGATCCGCCAACTGATCGTTTAATGCCGACTCTCCGATACCGAAGAAACGTAATGTTCTCGATTTAATCGTTTCCTTGCCTAAAAGATGATCGAAATGGTCCGCAATGATCCGTTTCATTTCCCGCGGGACACCCGGTAGCAGAATGTATTGATGGTCCGCTGTATGAACGGACATACCCGGTGCAAGTCCCGCCTGGTTCGTCAAAACATCGGCCTGATCGATGACCAGTGCCTGTTTTTTTTCATTTTCCGTCATCATGCGTCCCCGTGTTTTTAAGAATGCTTCAATCCGGTCATAGGCCGGTTGATCCACATGAAGTGTCCGTCCGAGTAAGTCTGCTACGACTTCTTTCGTCAAATCATCTTCCGTCGGTCCGAGCCCTCCGGTAATGACGATCAGCTCCGCCCGCTCCTGGGCCCGTGTCACGACTTCAACCATCCGCTCCCTATTATCCCCGACGACTGTATGGTAATGCACGTCAATACCGCATGTCGCAAGCCACTCCGATAAATACTGGGCATTCGTATTCGCGATTTCCCCTAACAACAATTCACTTCCGACAGCAATGATTTCTGCTTTCATCCTACATCCCCGCTTTCTTAACTATACGAAAAGACTGTTCGGTTTGACGAACAGTCTTGTTTGATCCACCTTACATGGATTTCGTAATTAATTTGATATTTTTCGAGAAATACTCGAGACCTGAATAAATTGTTAAAATCAACGCCAACCACATCGTGATTTCCGCAAACGGAATGTTAAATAACGCAAATCCGATATCGTGCAGTAAAAAGGCGATGATGGATGTCAACTGGACCCAGGTCTTTGCTTTTCCGGAATTTCCGGCTGCAAGGACAATCCCTTCATCTGAAGCGACGAGACGGAGTCCTGTCACAGCAAATTCACGGCATAAGATGATCACGACGACCCAGGCAGCTACGAATCCGAGTTCGACTAAATAGACGAGTGCCGCAGCGACAAGCATCTTGTCGGCGAGGGGATCCATAAATTTACCGAAGTTCGTGACCAGTTTGTTTTTCCGGGCAATATACCCGTCGAGCCAATCGGTGATGGCGGCGACGGAAAAGATCATCGCGGCGACAAAGTGGGAAACCGGGAGTTCCGCTCCTAAGACATCCCACTGTCCCCAGTCTGGATTGATGGCTAAGACGGCAACGAACACGGGAATCAGTAACACGCGTAAGACCGTCAATTGATTGGGCAAGTTCATTCTCGTATCCCTCCTTTTCGGGTTATGTATGCCAGCAGGGCTGACATGAAGAAGACACGCCTTATGGCGTGGCTACTTTCTTCAAGTAAATATTCTGAACGAGGAGGGAGCGGTTAAGCTTAAGCTCCTGATTGTTGACGAGAATCCGGTCGATTCCTTTGATGGAGCCGACCCGAATCCGAATCACGTCCGTTTTGGCATTTTTGACGACGATCGGGTTTGGATCTGACGCATTGATATGGTCAGGCGCGAGTGCTTGTCCTTCTAAAGAAGTATCCCGTACACCGACGAACGGTGACGGTGATGCATCTTTTTTGATCCGGATTGATACACTCATTGTACCATCTGTCGGGACCTCATAGGTGATGTCTTGACCGACTGTCGTCTTGACTGTCAATGGTTTTTTCGTTTCTTTTTTTACAGGTTCTTCTTTTTTCGCCGGTTCCTCTTTCGGTTCTTCCGCTACCGGTGCGTCCGCTTCCTCACTCGGTGCGTCACCTTCATCAATTGTGACCTCACTTTGTTTCGGTGTCGCCGTTTTCGTTCCGTCACCATCCTGGAACGCTTGGAATCCGTAATACAAGGCTACCCCGATTGCAAAAATCAAGGCAATGATGATGATATTCGGAATCCACCGTTTGGCGACACTTTTCTTCGGTGCCGTTGATTTCGAATACGTCGCCCGGCGGGACAGCTCAACGACAGGTTGCGCTTCCGGTTCCGGCAAATCACGTTTGTAAGTCGTAAACACTTCATCGACATCAAGACCGAGCGCTTCCGCGTATGTCTTGATAAAGGCACGTGCATAAAATGCACCCGGCAATTGTTTATAGTCGCCCTCTTCAATCGCAACAATGTAACGTTTTTGAATTTTTGTTGTACTTTGAATTTGTTCAAGAGAGATTCCTAACGTCTCCCGTTGTTCCTTTAAGTAGGTTCCGAGCTCAGTCATCGGTAACACACCTTCCATTTTCAATACTTATTCGAAATTGAACCAATCGTTCCCGCCATGGGCACGAGGTGGTTCGGTGACAATGATTTCTTCTGTCGAGTTGCGTAATTCAATGATGTAATCAAAATCATCCCACGTGTATTCGCTCGATTTAACAAAAGCATCTGGATGTTCAACGATTTTGGTAGCGGGAAGTCGCATGACTTCACGTAAAATCTGCCAATGCCGCTCGTCGAAATGGCGCTGTGAGACAAGCGCATCGATGATATACACATAATCGCCTGTCCGTTCATCGTCGAACAAGGAAGTCCGGACCGTCTGTTTGATTAACGTCGATGAAAGAAATAACCATTTTTTATTGGCACTGACACTCGCCGCCACGATGGATTCGGTTTTACCGACACGCGGCATACCGCGAACACCAATCAACAGATGGCCGTCCTGTTTGCAGAGTTCGGCCATGAAATCGACGAGAATCCCTAAATCTTCCCGGACGAAACGGAACGTCTTGATTTCGCCGCTGCTGTGGTCGATGTAACGACCATGGCGAATCGCAATCCGGTCCCGGAGTTTCGGTTTACGAAGTTTGATCACGTCGATCGTCGTCATCGTCTTCAGAATGGCTGCGAGTCGCGGGATTTGATCCGGTTGCTTTGTTTGAAGCAACATGCCCCGACGCTGGTGATCGACACCGTTAATCGTGACAATCGAAATATGTAGCATCCCCATGAGTGACGCGATGTCCCCTAATATACCAGGACGATTGACGTTCAGTTCGTACTCCAGATACCACTGTTCGAATTCACTCACGCGCCCAGCCTCCTCTTCAAATCGATTATCCATCCCTCATGTTAAATGATTTTTTGAAAAATGAAAAGCATTCCCCTAAGCAAATTTCAACGGATTACATCCAACCGCCGTCAATTTTGAGAACGGCACCATTCATATATGCCGAATCTTGTCCCATTAAATACGTTATGGCGGATGCCACTTCCTCGACCCGTCCAAAACGGCCGGCCGGAATTTCAGCGAGTGCCAAGTCCCGGTCTTCTGCGGAAAAGACGGCATTCATCGGTGTCTCGATCCAGCCCGGCGTAATACCATTCACCCGTCCATTCATCGCACCGAGCTCTTTACTGTACGACTTGACGAAACCGAGTTGTGCCGCCTTACAGATCGAATAGACGACTTCACCGGCGGCACCGAATTCACCTAATACGCTGCTGACGACGACGATCGAAAGTGATGCTGAAAAAGCTTTTCGGCTCGTCAAAGTCTGGGCAATCCGAATCAGGGATTCGACGTGCAACGTCATCATCGACTCAATCGAGGAACGGGACTGATCAACGAGCAGACCACTGAAACTCGTTCCGGCAATGTGCACGAACCCGTCGACAGACGGTAATTTCTCACAAAATGCCGTCAAGTTCCCCCGGTCAGACAGATCGCCTGTGACGATCTCCGTCGTCACAGGCAACTGCTTCACCATCTGTTCGAGCTCATGTTGTTTTTGGTGGGTGTGGAGGACGAGTTCATGCCCTTCCGCCGCTAAGCGGAAGACTGTCGCCCGACCAATTGCTCCGCTTGCTCCCGTAATTAAAATCCGCATCGGTCAAGCATACGGTTTAACGATGGAAATCGCACGATTTTCAAGCGCGAACAATTCATCGAACCGGGCTTCGATTTCTTCTTTTGTAATCGATGCGATCAAAGTCGGTAACGTAAACAGGTTCGTTCCGGCAAGAGCATGACGTGAGAATTGATTTGCGATGAATTCCGGTGAGTTCAGCGACCGGAGGAATTTCCCCTGCATCATGTTCCGCTTCCGGACGACTTCTGTTTCTTCAAAGTCGGGACGGACAGCCAACAGTTTTTCATAGGCTGTGATGAAACGCTCCGGATCTTCCGTCTCCATTCCGAATGTCGCGAAGGCAAATTCTTCTTCACTCGAATAATCAAAGCTGAACGTATCGTCGATCAAACCGTCTTCGTACAGCTCGAGATACGTGGACGACGTCTGGTCAAATAACAGGTGTAACAACAGTTCGCTTGTCAGTTCACGACGCAATTGTTCCTGTCCGCCGAGTGAACTGTCTTTATAACCGATCAGGACTTTTGGTGTCTTGACGTCCAGTTCAAGTTCAAATCGTTTACGGAAGACATTGTCTGGTTCGACGCCGTAATCGCGTTCGATCGCCGGGCGATCCGTATAATCTTTTTTCGCCTGGTTCGCTTTAATCAAGGCCAGCGTCTCGGCAGGATCGATATTACCGACGACGAACAGCACCATATTGGACGGATGATAAAACGTCCGGTAACACGTATAGAGATCATCCGCCGTAATCTGATCGATTGATTCCGGTGTCCCGGCGATGTCGATCCGGACCGGGTGTTTTGCATACATCGATTCGATCAGACCGAAGAATAGGCGCCATCCCGGATTATCCTGATACATCTGAATTTCTTGAGTGATGATGCCTTTTTCTTTTTCGACACTCTCTTCCGTGAAATACGGATCCTGGACGAAATCAATCAACGTTTCCAGATTTTGTTCAATCAACGATGTCGCCGAGAACAGATACGCAGTCCGCGAGAACGATGTGAAGGCGTTTGCCGATGCACCGAGGCGTCCGAATTCTTGGAAAACATCCCCTTGCTCCGACTCAAACATCTTGTGCTCGAGAAAATGCGCGATGCCGTCCGGGACATTGACCCATTGTCCATCCTTTTTAAAGCGGTTATCGATCGATCCGTAACGCGTCGTAAACGTCGCATACGTCTTTTCGTATCCTTTTTTCTGAAGTAAATAGACAGCAAGTCCGTTATCGAGCTGTTCAAAAAATACTGTTTCGTCTGTATCGTGATACGTCAACTGTTCCATTATTCTTCACCTCGCAATAGATAAACTGCCTCAAGCTCAATCGTTGCCGCTAAACGGACGACATCCTCACGTGTTGCCGTCTCGATGAGATGAATCTCATCTTCAAGCGTCAGTCCGCGCATCTTCGATCCATTCAACCAGCCGATCAATTGTCCCGGCTGATCCAAAATTTGCCGACGGGCATTGATTAACATCGCCTTTGTCTGCGTCAGTTCCTGATCCGTGAACTGCCCTGCCTTGAGATCCTTCAGTTGTTCGCCGATAATCGTTTCGGCCCGTTCCGCCTGTTTCGTCTCGACGCCGGCATAGACATACAATGCACTGTTCAGTGCGGCATAACGGGATGCCGCATAATAGGCGAGACTCTCTTTTTCACGGACATTCATGAACAGCTTCGAATGCGGGAATCCTCCGAACAGACCGTTCACGATTTGCATCCGAATCGAATCGACGGACGTCGGATCGACACTGACACGATATCCTAAATGCAATTTACCTTGTTTGATCGGTTGCGTCTCTGACGAACGTTTGACGCCTGCCACCTGTTTTTGGGCCGGAATGTAGTGACTCGCCTTTTCATCGTGGGAAGGTAAGAACGATAACGCATCTTCCATCTCCTCTTGCGTGACATGACCAACGACAAATACATCAATCCGGTCCTGTTCGACCATCGAGCGGTATGTATCACGTAAGGAAGCCGGTGTGATCTGTTCCAGTGCTTCGAGTGTACCGAGCGAGGATAACGAAACCGCTTCTCCCGGAGCCATCAGCTCGAGCAAACGCTGCTGGGCAAAACGCATCTTATCATCGTATAACGAGCTGATCCGGAGAGCGTGCAACCGTTTTTCCTGTTTGACGAACTGTTCCCGGAATCCACCCTCTGTCAGGTCCGGATAAAAAATCATCTGTTCCAGTAAATCGAGTGCTTCTTCGAGCAACGTCTCATGACGGACGAGATCCCCGCGGACGACATCCAGCTGGAACGAGATGACGTGTTCTTCCCCGAATTTCGAAGCATCGGCATACAGACCTGCATCATATAAGGTTTCAAGCGGTTCACGCAACGCTTTCATCGACGGATAGGCCGCTGTCGACTTTTCCATGATGTACGGCAACAGAGCACGGCTCGTCAGCGTTTTTTCTTCGAGTGGTGCTGAAAACGTCACGAGGACCGTCGTCGTCTTGAATTTATCGGTTGGAACGAGATGAAAGGTCGTTCCTTGTTTGTTCCACGTTTGAAATGACTGACTCATGCTTCTCCATCCTTTCGTTTAAACACATGGGCACTGCGTAAATATTCGATATCCGCTTTTTCATTGACCGCATTTTCATAACGGGCTGCCGTAAAGAAGAAATCGCTTAGACGGTTGATGAACGGTAACAAATGATGTGCCTGTTCGACATCGATCATCGCCCGTTCGACACGCCGGCAGACGGTTCGCGCCACATGCAGGCAGGCTGCGGCTTCCGTGCCACCCGGTAAGATGAATTTATCGAGCGGCGGCGACAGTTCCGTCAGACTGTCAATCCAGCTTTCGAGATCTTCCGTCGCAGTCGTACTCAGACGGGATGCTTTCGGTTCGACATACATCAAGTCACTCCCGCAATCGAACAGGACATGCTGGATGACCGTCAATTGTTCTTTGACTTCGATTGATGTCGCTTTTGTCCGGGCCAGTCCGACAAAACTGTTCAGTTCGTCCAGTTCGCCCATCAGCGTAATCCGCACATCATTTTTTTTAACACGTCCACCGACAAGTGACGTATCTCCCTCATCACCTGATTTAGTATAGATTTTCAAACGACTCACTCCTATAGCGAAAGGAAGCGAATCATAAAGTTCGCTTCCTTTGTTTTTTTGGTAATTGAATTCGGAAAACGGATCCTTTGCCCAGTTCACTTTCGACCTGGACTTCTCCATCGTGCGACCGGACGACGTTTGCAACAATCGCAAGACCGATTCCGGTCCCTGTCTTGCCGCGTGTCCGGGCTTTGTCCGCCTTGTAAAAACGGTCAAAGACGAACGGGACATCCTCTTCCGGAATACCGTCCCCTGAATCAATTACAGATAAAGATATAGTTTCCCTATCTTCTGTGATTTCAATCTTGATTTGTCCATTTTCCGTATACCGTAACGCATTTCCAAGCAGATTTGTCATCACCTGATCCATTTGATCCGGATCAGCTTCAAACTGCACGTCGGGACCGGCCACTTCGAACGAGACCCGCTTTTCAAGTCCCATCTGCTTGAACTTCTTGATCATCCGGTTCGCGAACGGAACGGCATCAATCGGTTCAATCCGTTTTTCCTGATATCCGGCTTCCATCCGTGCCAGATCGAGCAAATCATTGACGAGGCGGGACAACCGTTGCGACTCATCGTAAATGATGGACGCAAACTCTTTTGTCGCTTCATCACTTTCAGTCATCCCGTCAACAATTGCTTCCGAATAACCTTGCAGCATGACGAGCGGTGTCCGCAGCTCATGGCTGACGTTTGCGACGAAGTCGGCCCGCATTTTCTCAAGTTGCTGCGCTTCCGTCATATCGCGCAGGACAGCAACTGCTCCGATTTGTTCTTCCTGCTCAAGCAACGGGCTGACGATGATGATATAAAAGCGGCCTTCCCGTTCAAAGGAAACCGTCATTTCTTTTTCTTTGCGCATGACCGTCTGGAACAACTCAATCAACTCATCCGGAACCGGTCCACCCGCCAGGAACGCTTCGGCCGGCGGATTAGTCGCCAGTAATTCACCTGATTCCGAGAAGGTCAAGACACCGTCCGCCATACACCTTAAGATGGACGATAACAGATGACGTTCCTTATCAAGATCCGTGACGTACTGATTGAGCTGACTGCTCATCTCATTAAACGCCAGCGCCAAATCCCCAATTTCGTCGCGCGAGCGCTGGGTCAGACTCTGATCAAACTTTCCTTCACCGGCCTCGACGACCGCTTGACGAATCGTTCGGAGCGGAGCCGTAATCCGGGTCGACAGGAAGAAGGCAAAGACGGTCGTTCCGATGATGGCCAGCAACACACAAAGCTGAATGATTTGCCGCGCTCCTTCATTCGCCTGTTCGATGTTCGTCAACTGCTCGATCAGATACATCGTCCCGCTTCCGCTTTCCGTGATGAACGGAGCACGGTAAGCAAGAGCTGCTTTTCCGTTAAACGTCTCGTAGTTCCCGATTGCGGTCTCCCCTTCTTCACCGTCAACGGCTTTCCAGTTCTGACGTTCGAGTTCCTTGATGATCCGCTTTGCTTTTGTTTCCGAGATATTCGTTTCGACCGTATCGTCTTTCGTCGTCGCAATCAAGGTCGCCCCGTAAATATCGGTAATCTCGATCGCGGTCGCCGATCCTTCTTCGAGACCGCTGTGGGCCTGGAAGACCGTTTCGACCTGTTGCCCGAGTTTCGCGAGATGACCCCGTTCCTGTTCGATATGGAACGAGTTAAAAAATTCGAGTAATAAAATCGTCAAGGCAATCAAGACGACGGAAACGAGTAATAAAATCGTTCCCCACAATTTAATGACGACGCTCTGTAACCATTTCATCGTCAGGCGGGATTATTCTCGAACTTATAGCCGACACCCCAAACCGTCGTAATCATTTGGGCTGCATTTGGTGACAGACGGTTCAGTTTTTCACGCAGTCGTTTGACATGGGTGTCAACGGTCCGTAAGTCGCCGAAAAACTCATAGTTCCAGACTTCTTTTAATAACTGTTCCCGCGAAAAGACTTTGTCCGTCTGCTTCGCCAGGAAATACAGCAATTCATATTCTTTTGGTGTCAAATTGACTTCCTGCGATTCGACTGTGACGCGGTGGGCATCATTATCAATCGTCAAGTGCGGGAAGACGATGACATCTTTTGTTTTCGCATCCGTATGCAGGAACTTCGTTGCACTTGCCCGGCGCAGGATTGCCTTGACACGTAAGACGACTTCGCGTGGACTGAACGGTTTGACGATATAATCGTCCGCACCCATTTCAAAACCGTGGACCCGGTTCGTCTCTTCGCCTTTTGCCGTCAGCATGACGATTGGTGTCGCTTTCGTTTTCCGCAGTTCTTCACAGACCTGCATGCCATCGAGCTTCGGCATCATCAAATCAAGTAGAATCACATCATATTCCGTTTCAAGTGCCATCTCGAGAGCCGTTTCTCCATTGTCGGCTTCTTCAATCGTAAAGTTCTCACGTTCGAGATACATTTTTAATAAACGTCGAATCCGTTCTTCGTCATCGACGACTAAAATACGCGCTTCTTCTGACATCAGTTGATTCCTCCCATGAACTAATCTGTCTCACTCTATCCTACTACTCTCCTAGTATACTATGAAACAAAAGAAATAGCGTCTCTGACCGCGGAAATCAATCGTCTCGCCTAAAAAAGGATGGACAGCGGAAGTTTCCTTCCACCGTCCATCCTTGACTGATGATTCCAGTAATTGTTTTCGTTACTTATGCGTAAGAGTGAAGACCCGCAACGACCAAGTTGACGAAGACGAGGTTGAACATGATGACGGCAAAGCCGCCGACACACAACCACGCTGATTTTTTACCAATCCAGCCGCGCTGGATCCGCATGTGCAGGTAGAAGACGTAGAACAGCATCGTGATCAAGGCCCATACTTCTTTCGGGTCCCAGCCCCAGTAACGGCTCCATGCCATCTGTGCCCAAATCATTGCAAAGATCAGTCCACCGAGAATGAAGACAGGCAAACCAATCGCAATCGCACGGTAGCTGATTTCATCTGCTGTCTCGAGATCAATCTTACGGGCGATCGGTTTCAGGCTCTCCGCCAAACGTTTCCGTAAAATGACGAAGCGAAGCAGGATATAGAAGACTAAACCGCCGATCAATGACCATAAGACCGTATTGACCTTATTGGCATTGAGGAAATTCGGTAATTCAACGACAGCACCAGAACCGGAAATGATCTTTCCGTTTTCAGGACCAGTCAAAACTGGCATCGTGTAGTCATGTTGCATCGTCGCACCGTTTTTCGCGACATACTCGATCGTCGAGTTCGTTCCGAGTGCATTGAACAATAAACCGACGATGATATAACCGACGACACATGCGAGTGAAAACATGACGACTTCAAGCCATGTCCGTGTTTTCGATTCTTTGTTGAAGTCTGTCGCATGGATCAGGTACAGCAATCCGGTTGCGAAGCTGACTGCAAGAATCCCTTCTCCGAGTGCTGCCGTCGTCACGTGGATTTTCAACCAGACACTTTGAAGTGCCGGAATCAACGGTTGAACTTCATCCGGGAACATCGACGCGTAAGCGATGACAAGCAACGCGACCGGCATCGCCACAAGTCCGAGGACATTGTTGCGATAAATCCCGTAGACGATCAGGAAGCCGAGTACCATCATCATTCCGAAGAATGTCGTGTACTCATAAAGATTCGAAACCGGAACGTGTCCAGCTCCTGCCCAGCGTGTGAAGAAGTAGCCGAGCTGGGCCACAAATCCCAAAAGAGCGAGTGAGAAAGCAATTTTCCCGGAACGGCTTGGTCCCTTTTTACCACTTGTTGCGACGGCAAAGAAACCGGTACTGATCAGATATAAGATGAACGACGTAAGCAGTAAATTACCGCTTAAACTAAGCAGATTCATTTCGATTCCCCCTCTTCCCGCAACTTCTGCCGGTCTTCCAGTTGCGGAAGTCCCACTTCAGTCAAGGCGAGATTGACTTCTTTTTGAAGTCCAAGTGCATTTTTATTCGTAAATCCGGCAATGTTGATCTGCCCGTTTGTTTCTTTCAACCAGAGTCTGCGGTGCGGCCAGTACATGCCGAGCAGCAACCCGATCATGAATATCATACCGCCAGCGAACAGGAATGGCAGCGTCAGATCTTTTTTAATCCGGACGCCGGAAATGTTCGACAGTTCCGTACCGGCAAAGCCCATCTTGTACTGGTTTTCATCGCCGCCGACATTCAGCTTAATTCCGATCAGACTCCGTTCCCCTTTTGGATGTTCCGGTGATTTGATCGTAAAGACAAACGCCGGATTGACGGGACGGGACGAGTTCGTTGTCGGTTTTCCATCCTTGACGACGAAGTCCGGTAAGAAGTCTTTCAGTTCGACGTCATAACCGTTCTTTAATTTGTAAGTTTCCTGCGGATTGCGCAAGTCGACTTTAATCGTATCGACGACCTTACCCGTTTTTTGATTCTCGATGTTGAATGACATCGTCTTGAATTCCGGATCCGCTGCATACTGTTCTTGGAAAACTTGATAATTCCCGAACTCGAACGGTTGGTTGACGGCTGTTTCACCGGTTTTGACTTTCTCAAGTTTCGGTTTAAAGTCGTCCGTCATGCCGGTTTTTTTATACAGCGTCATCTGGGTGTCATAGTTCTTTGGAACACTTCCACCGGCCCGTTTCAGAGCTTCTCTGAATTTCTCAGGTTCTTTTGCCGGATCATAAAACTCAATGTTAAACGAGTTATTCTCGAGATAATACTTATTGTCCGTCGCTTCGACCGGCAATGTTTCGCCTTCACGGATCCACATCAGCTCATCTTCGTGCATGCCGGGAACGATGCGTAACATCGCCCCGCCGAAGAACAGGACAAGCCCGATATGGTTGATATACGGACCCCAGCGCCCGAAGCGTTGTTTCTCCGCGAGCAAGGAACCGTCTTGACGACGGACCTTGTAGCCTTTTTTCTTCAGTAACGGTTCAATGGCATCAATCTGTTTGACCGTCCCAGTCGCTTCAGCGCCAAATCGCTGACCGCCCATAAAACGGTCGGACTGGATGACCGGTTGTTTCTTCAACGCACGATACAGCGGGAAGAAACGGTCGATCGATACAATGATGATGGATAACAGCAATAATGTGATTAAGCCGATGTACCACCAGGATTCAAACAAATTATGGAAGCCGAGGGCATAATAAATCTCACCGGCCGTGCCATATTCTTTTCCGTAAAATTCTTCAGGCGGAATCGCTTGCGGAATGTACATCTCCTGCGGGAAGATGGTTCCGACGCCGCTTGCGATGATGATTAAGCCGATCAACCACAAACCGACTTTAACGGATGAAAAGAACGTCCATGTCCGGTCGATCCATGATTGATTTTTTCGTTTTGAACGAAGCTCGGCTTCCTCATAACGCATATCCAGTTGCTTATATTCCTGCTGCATCATAAATTCCCCCTCGATGCGTTACTCGTTTGCTTTTTTGATCATTTCCTCTAACTTCGCTTGGTCAATTTCACCTTCATACTTTTCAACGACCTTACCTTCTTTGTTGATGATGAAAGTCACAGGCAGGTTGTAGATCCCGTATGCCTTCTCAACGGCACTGTTCGTATCCATCAGGACCGGATAGTCGGTTCCTCCGATTTCCTTGATGAAACTGGATACTCGGACCGGTGTCTCACCGACGTTGACTGCCGCAAAATTAACACCCTCTTTTTGCATCATGTCGTAATTGTCGTTGATCAACGGCATTTCTTTTTTACAGGGCTCACAGAATGTCCCCCAAAAATTGAGTAAAAGTCCTTTGCCTTTGTACTCGTCCATCGTATGTTGTTTTTCTCCATACAAATCGACAAGTGCAAATCCTGGCGCGTCATCTCCGGCAAGGACACGACCGTCTTTATCCCGTGTCGCCTGATCGACAAACTGCATGATAACGACCGCACCGGCGAATAATACCATCGTCATGATCATTAACCGCCAAAATGAACGTTTTTTCTTCTTTTGCTTCGCGGCTGCTAGCCGCTCATCCGGGTTCTGATTCGTTTTTTTCATGTTGCACCGCCTCCACCCATATTGTACTTGAAATCGCTTAATTGTTGACAGAATGTGAAATACGTTAATCGTTTTGTCACAAACAAAGAAAACTCAACCCGCAGGCTGAGCTTCTCGCTTTACAAATTAACGTTTTTTTGTGTTCTTACGTCTTTTCGTAGGGGGAGCAACCGGATCCGCCAGCTCACGCAATTGATTGACTTCTTTTTTCGAAAGTTCACGCCAGTCGCCTGATGTTAATCCAGCAAGCGTCAGGAAACCAAACTGTTCCCGTTTCAACTTGATGACTTCTGCACCGAGTGTTTCGACCATTTGACGGACTTGACGGTTATGGCCTTCATAGATGACCATTTCTAAAATCGCGGTATTTTTTTTCTTATCGACATCGCGCATCTCGACGCGTGCTTTACCGGTTTTGAATCCGTCCGGTAAGACGACACCTTTTTCAAGACCTTTGACATGATAGTAGTCCGGCACGCCTTTGATTTTGACGATGTAACGTTTCGGTACTTTGTATTTCGGGTGGAGCAGGAGATTCGAAAACTCGCCGTCGTTCGTCAACAGCAATAATCCGCTTGTGTTGTAGTCAAGACGGCCGACCGGGAAGACGCGGTGACCCGGGGGAACAAGATCGACGACCGTTTTACGGCCTTTATCATCTTCTACCGTCGAGACGACACCGGTTGGTTTATACAGCATGTAGTAAACGTGTTCTTCCCGTTCCAGCTTAACGCCGTCGACTTCGACTTCTGCACGTCCGCCGACTTTCGTCCCGAGTTCCGTGATGACTTTCCCGTTGACTTTGACGCGACCTTCTGTGATTAGTTCTTCTGCCTTGCGTCGTGATGCGACACCGGCCTGGGCAATAATTTTTTGTAGACGTTCCATTAATTTATTCTCTCCTCTAGTGACGGTTCATTCCGGAAAAACAAATCCCCGTCCGCTTCAAGTGTTTCTTCAAACTCAAGCGGCGGCAATTCTTCGATACTGTTCAGTCCGAAGTGATCCAAAAAATGATCCGTCGTCTTATACAATTTGGCACGCCCGACGCCTTTGGCACGTCCGGCTTCATCAATTAATCCTTTTGCACTTAACGTGTGGATGACACGTTCCGTCTTCACACCACGAATGACTTCGATGTCCGCCCGGGTAACCGGCTGTTTGTAGGCGATGATGACGAGTGTCTCCATCGCAGCACGTGACAGGCTGTCCTCTGCAAGAGACCCGGCATACGCCTGCACATACGGTGACATCTCTTTCCGGGTGACCATCTTGAAGACACCGCCGGACTCAACGATTTGCAATACCCGTTCGTCCGCTTCAAATGTTGTCTGAAGGGCGTGCAACTGTTCCCGAGCCGCTGCCTCACTGATTTCAAGGACTTGACTCAGACCACGCGGATCGATTCCGTCGTCTCCGACGACGAACAACAAACTTTCAATGATTCGCTCATACGCCAATCTGATTCTCCTCCTTCACTAAGGCACGCAACAGGATATCGTCGTTCATTTGCTCACAGGCGACGACCCGTTGTTTGACCAGTTCGAGTACGGCCAAAAAGCTGACGACCAATTCTTCAACGGTCGGTTGTTCCGTGAAGAAACCAAAAAACGTCGTTCCTTCATTGGCAAAAACATATTCCGAAACATGAACCATCTGTTGTTCAAGAGTCCGTTCTTCCCGTTTGACGGTTTTTGAACGGCGTACTTTCCAGGCGACACGTTGACGCATTTTCTCATAGGCGCGCAACAAGTCACTAAAAGACAGGTTTCCACTGTAATCCTGATTGTCCGGATCCAAATACGTCATCAAGTCTTCCGGCTGTTTTGAAAACAGTTCGAGCCGCGCTTCTTCCTTTTCCTTTAAGACAAGTGCAGCTTCTTTGTATGCTTTATATTCAATCAGTTGCTGAATCAACCCTTCACGTGTCGGATCCTCTTCAAAATCCGGAACTTCTTCGAAATCCGTCTGTTCGACAGGTAACAGTTGTTTACTTTTTAATTGCAGGAGCGTCGCTGCCATGACAAGGTATTCACTTGCAACATCCAGTTCGAGATGCTGCATGGCCCGAATATAGGACACATACTGATCCGTCACGATTGAGACGGAAATATCATACAGGTCAATCTCCAGTTTACCAATCAAATGCAACAACAAATCCAACGGGCCTTCAAACGCATCCATCTTTACACTGTATGATTCCATGATTCTCCCTGCCCATCAACGTTTTTTGCGCCTTAGTATACCACACATCACCTGATTTCGACTATGCTATATTAAAAGGAAAGGAGATCCATCCATGCATCCAATCGAACAATTTGCCTTTGAATTCAACGTCCAACATGACTATTTCGAATGCCACGAAGTACTTGAAGAATTGTGGCAGGCCGGGCAACGGCAAGATGAATCCCTCGTCGCCTTGATTCAGCTCGCCGTCGCCCGCTATCACCACCGCCGCGGCAATGTACAGGGAGCGATGCGGACCTATCCGAAAGCGTTCCAAAAACTCGAACGGCATGCCGGATCACTGTCCGCCCAAGGCATCGATGTCCCCCGTCTGCTTGCCTTACAACCAGTATTCATGCAGCCGGACTACGAGCATATTCCGTTACCCCTCGCACATGACTTGGACCAACGGATCAACAGTCTGCCGATTGAACAGTTGCAGGACCTGTCGTTCTTGCGACATAAACACGTCCTGCGGGACCGGCAGGATGTCATCACGGCACGACAAGCGGCACTTGCCGCGCGGCAAAAAAAATGAAAAACCGGTCCGTAACTACATGGACCGGTTTTTATTGATTTTTCCATTTCTCAACAAGTCGACTCGTTTCGTCCGTTGCACCCGTGATTTCTGTCCGCAACATCTTTTCGGCTGCATCCAGTAACATATACGACATCCGTTCCCCGCGGAACGATGGCGACAAGGCGATATGTTTCAATTCAGCGTGGCCATCCACTAATTGAAATCCGATGATGCCGATAAAATCTTCATCCTGTTTATAGAGATACAACTGTTGATTCTCATCTTGTTCATAGGTTTGAACCGTTTCAAGCAAATACTTCGGATCCTTCACTTCGCACGAAAAAGCGATTAACCCCATCGCGGTCCGTTCATTCAACTTTTTATATTTTACTAGCATCTGATTCTACACCTTCCTAGTTTCAACAACTCTCAGGAACATGATCAACTGAGACTTGTTTATTCTACACCTTCTCGACCTGAAATGCTTCACTTTTCGTCAAATCCGTCAAAAAAGCAGACTCCGGTAAAACAATTGCCTCTGTCCCATTTTCAAACAAGACCTCCCTGTCCGGTGACAGGGAGGCGCACTTTTTCAGACGATACTGTTTTACTTCGAATCTTCCAGTACTTTAATGAATTCGCGCATGTAGTCCGGTAAATCCGGTGGGCGACGGCTTGAAATGATGTGTCCGTCAACGATGACCGGCTCATCATGCCACGTTGCTCCGGCATTTGTCATATCATCTTTGATTCCCGGTGTACTCGTGACATTGACACCATTCAAGACACCTGCTGAAATCAGAACCCACCCGGCGTGACAAATCTGACCGATCGGTTGTTTCGTTTGGTCAAAATGACGGACCATGGCGAGGACCGAATCAAACCGGCGCAATAGATCGGGTGACCAGCCACCCGGTACTAAAATCGCATCGTAATCTGCCGGATTGATTTCGTCAAACGTTTTGTCCGACACAATCGGGACACCGTATTTTCCGATATATTTTTCATCGGCCTTCTCACCAACGATGTCGACCGTTGCTCCCTCTTCGCGTAACCGGTGGACCGGATACCACAGCTCTAAATCTTCAAAATCATTACTGACAAGTTGGATGATCTTTTTTCCTGCTAAACGCATGATGCATCACTCCTTCGTTTTTCGGTTCTTGTTGTCACTTCCCGTATTGAACGAAAAAAAAACTCCCCTTCTTTCATCAAAGAAGGGAAGAAATCACTTACGCTTCGACACGAATTTCTTTAATGCCAGCGCCTTGCTTCATTTTTGTTGCATGTTCAAGACCTGATGTCACTTGTCCGAAGACTGTGTGCACGCCGTCGAGGTGTGGTTGCGGCTCATGAACAACGAAGAATTGGCTTGATCCCGTGTTACGACCAGCATGTGCCATTGAAAGTGAACCGGCTTTATGCTTGTGCGGGTATGATGTTGACGTTTCACACGGAATCGTCTTACCTGATCCGCCTGTACCGTTTCCGATCGGGCAACCGCCTTGTGAGACGAAACCAGGGATGACACGGTGGAAGTTCAATCCATCGTAGAAGTTCGAGTTCGCAAGGTTCTCGAAGTTTTCTGTTGTGATCGGTGCATCGTCGTTAAACAGTTCAAACTCAATTTTATTACCGTCTTCCAGTAAGATATATCCTGTTTTTTGCATCGTATACCAACCTTTCGCGCTTTTCAGCTGTGGTGTTCGCCACGACATTCGCGGCTCCGTTACCTAGTGTATCAAATCTTTACGCAAAACGCAGGTTTTTTACTCACTCGACCGCGGATTCGAGAATTTCGAGCACAACCGTTTCACCGGCAGTCACCGATGCCTGAATGCCGTTCGGTAACGGGAAGACCGGATCCGTATGCCCGAAGTCTGCTCCGAGTACAATCGGGAAGTCATAACCGCGGGTCGCCCGCAGGAGAATGTCCTTCAGCGTAAAGTCCGGATCAAACTCGACTTTTCCGTGAAAACGCCCGATGACAATCGCCGAAATCTTTTCATATGCCCCGAGATGACGGAGTTGTGTAAAGTACCGGTCGATCGTCGCCGGTGTTTCGCTTTCGTCATCTTCAAGCATTAAAACAGCACCGTCGAACGACGGCATATACGGTGTCCCGGCAAGCAACAGCAGTGTCCCGAGATTGCCGGCGATGATCGGTCCGCTCCCTTGTCCTGCGCGGGCGACGACGTACCCCTCATTGACGACGTGTGTCCGTCTCCGGTCATCATTGACATCCCAGCGCAAACCTTCATCCGTCCATTCGTCGGATGCTTCGATTTGACCAATCGGTCCGGTCTGCATCAACGTTTTTTCAAACCACTTCTGCGTATACGTATCCAGTCCGTGCAGTTGACCAAACTGCGGTAAAATCGCAGGCCCGACGAACGTCGTCAAACCGGTTTTCGTCTGAATGCCAGACAGAAGAGCCGTAATGTCACTGTACCCCATGAAGATTTTCGGATTATTCCGGATCAAGTCGTAATCCAGTTCATCGAGCAACTGATGCGAGTTAAAGCCGCCAATCGTTGCAATGATCGCTTTGACGTCCGGATTTTGAAACGCCATATGTAAATCTTGAAGCCGTTCCCCGATCGTTCCTGCCGTATGACTGTGGACCGCTGTCGTGTTCGGCATCACGAGGACTTGAAAGCCCATCCGTTCAAGCGTCTCGATTCCCCGTTGCAGACGACGCGGTACGTACGCTGCGACGGCAGAAGCCGGTGAAAGAATCGCAATCGTATCCCCGACGTTTAATTGAGCTGGTTTCATCTGGTTTCCCCCTCCCGTTTATGTTTTTACTATACCAAAAAACAACCGTCTGGGAAAGAAACCCAGACGGTTGTCAGAAAACACCTTATTGAATGACTGCGTGAACGAGCGGACGTGCTTCCGGCTTCGTGTCACTGATATGATACGCGTGATCCATTTTTTCGATTGCTTGATCGAGTGTTTCTTTGTTCGAACGGAGTGTCGCGATGACATCACCGACTTCGACTTTGTCGCCGACTTTTTTGAACAATGTAACGCTTGCTGCGTGATCGATGACATCCGTTTTCGTTGCCCGGCCTGCACCGAGAATCATCGCTGCGACACCAACTTCATCGGCAATGATTTCTGAGACGTATCCGGCTTTAGACGCGACGAAATCTTTTTCGAACTTCGTTTCAAGTGCTTTTGACATATCGTCAACGAGTGACGCGTCGCCGCCTTGTGCTGCGATGAATTTCTTGAAGACGTCAAGTGCTGCTCCGTTTGCGAGACGTGTTTCAAGATCGGCATACGCTTCGTCAAACGTCGGGTAGAACTCACCGAGGACTGCCATGTGTGATGCAATCGTCAAGGCAATGACTTTCAAATCGCGTACATCTTTCCCTTGGAGGACTTCAATCGCTTCTTTGACTTCGTTTGCATTTCCGATTTCGTTTCCGAGCGGCTGATCCATGTCCGTGATGACGGCAATCGTCTTCCGGTTAACACTTTTTCCGATTGAAACCATTTCTGTCGCAAGTGCTTTCGCGTCTTCAAATGATTTCATGAAAGCGCCTGAACCCGTTTTAACGTCAAGGACGATGCTGTCTGCACCGGCTGCGATTTTTTTCGACATGATTGAGCTTGCGATCAATGGAATCGAGTTGACCGTCGCCGTCACGTCACGTAACGCATACAATTTTTTATCGGCTGGTGTCAGGTTGCCTGTTTGACCGATGATTGCCATCTTGATGTCATTGACTTGTGTCACGAAAGCTTCTTCCGATAACTCGACATCAAATCCAGGGAACGCTTCGAGCTTATCGATCGTTCCGCCTGTGTGACCAAGACCACGTCCGCTCATCTTCGCGACAGGAATTCCGATTGATGCGACGAGTGGTGCGACGATCAGACTGATCTTATCGCCGACTCCGCCTGTTGAGTGTTTGTCGACTTTTTTACCGTGGATGCGTGATAAATCAATCACGTCACCTGATTCGACCATCGCCATCGTTAAATCCGCGATTTCGCGGTCCGACATGCCTTGATAGAAAATTGCCATCGACATGGCTGACATTTGGTAATCCGGGATGTCACCGTTCGTGAATCCTTCGACCATCGCTTTAATATCGGCTGTTGGTAACTCGCCACCGTCTCGTTTTGTTGCAATCAAATCTACCATACGCATAATAAGTTCCTCCTCAAGGGGTCGTTCGTATTTTTATCGGGCTACAATTCTTACATTTTTTTGATCGAACCGCGGACAAGTGACAGGAAGTGCGCACGGACACGTTCCGTCGTTTCCATGACTTCGTCGTGGTGAAGCGGCTGATCGAGAATGCCGGCTGCCATGTTCGAGACACACGAAATACCAAGCACGCGCATATCCGAGTGACGGGCAACGATGACTTCCGGAACCGTCGACATACCGACGACATCTCCACCGAGCAGGCGGGCAAGTTTCACTTCCGCCGGTGTTTCGTACGTCGGACCTGTATTGCCGAAGTAAACGCCTTGACGCACTTGAATACCAAGTTCGTCTGCTGTTTCTTGGGCAAGACGCAACAATTCAGCGTCATACGGCTTCGACATATCCGGGAAACGTGGTCCCATCTCATCAACGTTTTTGCCAATCAACGGGTTTGTGCCGAAGAAGTTGATGTGATCCGTGATCAGCATCAAATCTCCCGGTTCAAATGCTTCGTTACACGCACCGGCTGCGTTCGTGACAATCAGTGTTTCGACACCGATTGCTTTCATGACACGGACCGGGAAGGTAACCATTTCCATCGAATAGCCTTCATAGAAATGAAAACGTCCTTGCATGGCAACGACTTGTTTGCCTTCGAGCGTTCCGAAGACGAGCTGCCCGGCATGACCTTCTACCGTCGAGACGGGGAAGTTCGGGATATCGCTGTAAGGAATCGCAATCGGATTTTCGATGTCATCCGCCAGGACACCGAGTCCTGAACCGAGAATCAAACCGATTTCCGGTTTCGCCTGCATCTTGCTTTCTAAATACGACCGTGTTTCATTCCAATTGACTGTCATCTGAATCGCTCCCTTAAATTAAAGTTCTGACAAGAAACTCGTACCGTGCGCCGGCAGCTTCACGTTGAAGTTATCGGCAACCGTTGCTCCAAGGTCAGCAAACGTCGAACGGATACCAAGATCTTTTGCAACACCGTTTTTCGAGTAGACCAACAGCGGAACGTACTCACGGGTATGATCTGTTCCCGGATGAACCGGATCATTGCCGTGGTCTGCTGTGATGATCAATAAATCATCTTCCTGCAGGCGATCAAAGACTTCCGGCAGACGGGCATCAAACTCTTCTAATGCCTGACCGTATCCTTGCGGGTCGCGACGGTGACCGAACAACGCATCAAAATCGACGAGGTTCAAGAAGCAAAGTCCCGTAAAGTCACGATCGAGCTGATTGACGAGTTGATCCATACCGTCCATGTTCGATTTTGTCCGAATCGCGTCCGTGACACCTTCACCATCAAAGATATCGGCAATTTTCCCGAGCGAGATGACATCAAGACCCGCTGTTTCGAGTTCATTCATGACAGTCCGGTCAAACGGCTTCAGCGCATAGTCGTGACGGTTTGAAGTCCGGACCCATGCTCCCTGCTCACCGAGGAACGGACGGGCAATGATCCGGCCGAGCATATACGGGTCGTCGCGTGTAATATCACGGGCATACTCGCAAATCCGGTAGAGTTCTTCAAGCGGCACGACTTCTTCATGCGCTGCGATTTGAAGCACGGAGTCTGCTGATGTATAAACAATCAACGCACCGGTCTCGACATGTTCCTGTCCAAGTTCATCGAGAATTTCTGTTCCGGATGCCGGTTTGTTCCCGATGATTTTCCGGCCTGAGAATGTTTCCAGGCGACCGATTAAATCTTCCGGGAACTTCTCAAAGACGCGGAACGGCGTGTCGATCCGCAAGCCCATGATTTCCCAGTGACCAGTCATCGTATCTTTGCCGGCTGAAACTTCTTCCATCTTCCCGTAAGAAGCAAGTGGCGTAGCATCTGCTGACACACCTTGAACAGGTTCAATATGCGACAGACCAAGCTGAGCGAGATGCGGCATATTCAGACCGTCACGTTGTTCCGCAATATGTCCGAGTGTGTGCGCACCAAGGTCACCGAATTGTTCTGCATCCGGTGCTTCTCCGATTCCTACCGAATCCATGACGACTAAAAATACGCGTTTGAATGGTTGAGCCATATTAAAATTCCTCCTATATGCTTATTGCTTATTACTAAAGATAAATCCCGTTAGAATTTTCCCGTAAATGGACTAGACAAAACACCCTATTTGTCTGAAGTCAGACCTTTTAAACGTAAAACCATCATGCACGGGGATGATGGTTCTTATAGACATCATGCAGCCTGGCTTTATTGACATGTGTGTACATTTGCGTCGTCGATAAATCGGCATGCCCTAACATTTCCTGAACGACACGCAAGTCTGCTCCGTTCTCAAGAAGATGGGTCGCAAACGAATGACGCAAAACGTGGGGAGTGATGTCTTTTTCAATTCCCGCTTCTTTTGCGCGGCGTTTAATCATCTTCCAAAAACCCTGCCGCGATAAACGATCGCCGCGACTGTTGAGGAACACATAATCCGTTTGCCGTCCACCGAGACTGTTGCGGGCCAGCTCAAGATAAGTCGAGACGCTGTCAATTGCTGTCTGACTGATCGGGATAATCCGGGTTTTGTTGCCTTTTCCAAGACAGGACAAGTAACCAAGTTCAAGTTGCAAATCACTCAGTGTCAACTGTAACAATTCACTGACACGCATACCGGTTCCGTAGAGCAATTCAAGCATTGCTGCATCCCGCCGGACAAGCGGATCATTTCCGACGACCGAATCAAGCAAACGGACGATATCGGTTTGACTCCAAACAACCGGCAGTTTTTTATCCGGTTTCGGCAAATCAAGATGACGTGACGGATCATGGCGGACAATTTGACGTTCCACTAAAAACTGATGGAACGATCGGATCGAGCTCGTCGACCGCCGGACCGTCGACCGTGATTTTTGCGCCTGTAACAAGGATTCAATATGAAGGACGATATGGTGGCGTGTGACTTCTTCCGCGGACGAAATCCCTTGCTGTTCAAGCGTCGTCAAATACTGGTTTAAATCATTTCGATAAGCAGCTGCCGTGTTCGCTGACATCTGCCGCTCAATCACTAAATAGTCGATAAATGTCTCCAGTTGTTGTCTCACTGAACTCATCCTCTGTCATTAAGAAATCGCTTACTTTCCCATCATATCAAAGGTGTAAACCGTTGTGAAGAGGTCTGACCTATATTTTTCAAAAAGAAAAACCGTCCCCTTTTTGATGAGGACAGTCAGACGGTTTGTGTTTGTGATTGTTCCAGTGCTTCGCGTGCATGACGCTCTTGGCAAACCCGGCATACACCATGGAACGTCAAGCGGTGATCTTTGATTTTAAATTGGAAACGCGTGACGATTTCTTTTTCGACTTCTTCTAACATATCATCCAGGATTTCCTCGACAGATCCGCATTCGATACAGACGAGATGATGATGCGAGTGGCTCGCACCTTCCTGCCGTAAATCAAATCGGGATACGCCGTCTCCGAAATTGACTTTATCAACGACTTCAAGCTCCGTTAATAATTCAAGTGTCCGGTAGACCGTCGCAAGTCCAATGTCTGAGTTTTTTTCTTTGACCAATAAAAAGACATTCTCTGCACTTAAGTGGTCCGACTCATGCTCCAGTAAAATCCGTACGGTCGCTTCACGTTGGGGAGTCAGCTTATATCCTTTACCGCTCAGCTGTTTTTTAATGCGTTCAACACGACTTTCCATCATAGCGCCCCCTTTGGTCGAAACTGATGGTTTTATCATAGCCGATAATCTGCTGTTTTTCAAATTAAAATGATTATCAACTGAAAATCATTCACTTTAGAATGATTTTAATGTACGAATGTGCCAATGCTGAATCGCCATGATCGTTTTGGCATCGACAATCGTCCCGTCTGCGACAAGTTCAAGTGCCCGTTCAAGCGTCAACGTCTGGTTTTCCAAGAATTCATCTGGATCCAGTTGGCGTTGCCCCGCAGTCAAACCCGTTGCTTCATAAATATGTACGCGTTCGCTGCAAAAACCGGGTGCTCCGTAAAAATCAAACACATGCGTCAGCTCATCTGCCGCGTATCCGGTCTCTTCCTTCAATTCACGTCCTGCGCACTCTTCCGGATTTTCCCCTTTTTCCAGTTTTCCGGCCGGGATTTCAATCGATAATTGTTCAAACGCTTTCCGGTACTGCTCGACGACTAACAAATCTCCTTTTTCGTCAAACGCAATGATTGCGACTGCGCCGTTATGATAGACCAATTCACGGACAGATGTATTACCGTTCGGAAGACTGACGACATGTTTCTCGACGTTAAAGACTTTTCCTTCATAAATAACTTCCCGCTCTAATGTTTTTTCTTCCATCATAGACACCTCTTCTAATCGAATTTCTTCTCTTTCATAGTATGCCTGTTTTTCGATTCCCGTTGCAAGTCTGTTTCCTTTTCCGACGGAATGCCCATTCCTTACAAATCCACCCGGGAACAACCTGGATCAAATATGCTAAACTGATACACAGTAGCACTAGTCGAAAGAAATGAGGGATTGATATGACACTAGGTTTAGGTACGATGACGATTTTAAAACGGGGTCAAGAGGAAGCAACCGAAATACTCCGGACAGCGCTCGACGAAGGCATCGTCCACTTCGATACAGCAGATGTCTATGCCAACGGCGCAGTCGAGTCACTGATTGGACAGACTTTCTCACCGGAAGATCGCAGCCGGATGTTTTTGGCGTCAAAAGGCGGAAACCGGATGAATGATACAGGGACCGGCTGGACGTGGGACCCGAGCTACGACTATCTGAAAAAAGCGTGTATGGAGAGTCTGAACCGTCTCGAAACACCGTATCTCGACCTCTATTATGTCCATGGCGGAACGATGGACGATGATTTGGACGCTTCGATTCGTGCCATGAAAGACTTGCAGGAAGAAGGACGGATCAAAGAATACGGCCTCTCGTCACTCCGTCCAAACGTCATCAACTATTGGCTTGACCATAGTGATTTCAGTTATTTGATGACACCGTATTCGCTGCTCGACCGTCGGATCGAGGAGTTATTGCCGCGGCTTCAAGAGCGAAACATTAAACTCGTTGCCCGCGGACCGCTCGCCAAAGGTCTTCTGACGACAGAGAGCATGTCTCGTCTTCAATCGGTCGACCGGTTCGAACAGTACGATAAGGAACAGCTGGAACACATTTTATCGACATTACAGGACTATCCCCTCCCGGCCATGGCACTGCAGGCTATTGATCAGCAAGCTGATATCGTACTGCCGGGTGCGTCAAGTGTGTCGCAACTGCAGGCGAATCTGCAGGCGATGCGGGAACCGTTGACGGCTGAACAGATTGCGCATGTCTTGTCACTTCTTCCCGTCCATACGTATACAGAACACCGGTGAGGTTTGAGTTTTTCACCAGCAGGGAAACTTCTTCTTTGTAACGTTATTACAGAGGAGGAGTTTTTATCATGTCAAAAATTTTAATCGTATCTACAAGTGCTGACGAAATGAACGGTCATAAAACCGGTTTATGGTTCGAGGAGTTTGCTGCTCCGTTCAACCTGTTCAAAGAAGCCGGTCACGATGTCACAGTCGTTTCGGTCAAAGGCGGCGACGTACCGATCGATAAAGCATCAATGGTGAAAGAAATCCTGCCTAAATTCCAGGAAGCACGCCGTGCCTTACACGACACGACGCCACTTGCCGATGTAGATGCTGCATCATTTGATGCTGTTTACTTCCCGGGCGGTCATGGGGCAGTCGTCGATTTCCCGAATAATCCACTCGTCGCAGGTGCAATCGAAGCGATGGTCAAAAAAGACGGGATCGTCGCATCTGTTTGCCATGGTCCTGCTGCCTTTGCACACGTTACGATTGATGGCAAACCATTCGTATCAGGCCGTCAAATCAACGGCTTCACGGACGAAGAAGAAAAATCAACAGGACTCGAAGACAAAGTCCCGTTCTTGCTTGAAACAACATTACGCGGTGAAGGGGCAACCTTCCTGACTTCCGATGCCGGAAAAGAATTTGCTGTCATCGACGGTAACGTCATCACAGGTCAAAATCCTGCATCAAGTGAAGCTGTCGCTAAACTCGTCATTGCTAAACTTGCAACTGTCTAAGCAACTATTCCTACACGAAAGCCCCGATCCGATGCGTACATCGGATCGGGGCTTTTTATGTGATTCGGTCGGAAAAGATTGCATTTACGGTAAAACGCGTTCGTAGGCTTCGATTTCACGGCTCAATTCTTCTAACTTTTGTTTTTGTGTTTCATACCGTGGTGTCAGCTCAAGGTGTTCCTGCTCCAGACTCGTTTGTTCCGCCGGAGTGAACGCACGGGGAACAACCCGTTCCCGCCGGTACCACCGTTTCGGGATAATCGTCGGTTCCGGACCCGTCTTCAGGAGATGATCGACCTGATCGTATGCCGACCGGACTTCTTCAAACTGATCTTTGACAGATGGATGCTCCTGACGCAATTGTTCGAGGCGTGTCGCGACGAACGGTTGCGACTTCAGCACCAGCTGTTGTTTAATCGATTGCTTCAGAATCTGTTTGACTTGTGACCGTTGCACATCTGATTCTGATTCGTCTGCTACGATTTCAAGATTCAGCTCTCCCGCTTCATCTAAAATCTGTTCCATTTCCTCAAACGATAACCAGACCAACTGTTGTGTGACAAACCGGTCAATCAATCCGGATTCTTCATAGTAGTCACCGATTTCTCCGCCTAATTTTAATTCTGCGACGGCATAATGAACTTGATGTTCAATCATCTCATCCGTGACTTCATCCAACCATTCTTCATAATCTGTAAATACACTCACGTTCGTAGTCCTCCTCTAATCCCTTTACAATTCATTTACTGTACCATATCGTCTGTCTCGAATGCTCTTTTGACGACGCAAAAAAACAATCCCCTGTTTTGACAAAGGATTGATGATATCACTGTATAGTTTAGACATTCGCCTGACTTTTCTTTATTTCTTCCATCGCCCAGTCACACCAATCGAGATAATTCAGCATCATGCGTAAGCCGTATTCACTCGTCAAGGTTTCCCCGAGCGTTGCCCCGTTTTCTAAATGATCTTTCCGCCAGACCTTCATCATATCGACGGCAAACTGGTGATGCCGCTTCGATTCTTCCAAATACAAAATCGCTTCATCCGGCGGCAACAGATGCAGCAAGGACACCCGCATCAAGTTTTCATCTTTCATCTTCGGCTTGAACTCACTTGGCGCACGCAACCAGGCGACAAGTGCCGTTTGACCTTCTTCCGTAATCGAATAGACCTTTTTATCGGGTAAGTCTTCTTGGACGATATACACACTGGTCACAAGCTGATCTTCTTCCATTTTCAACAATTCACGGTAAATTTGTGTATGATGTGCCGTCCAAAAATGGGTCATCTGCTTTTTGAACGTCGTACTTAAATCATATCCGGTCGCTTCTCCCTGAGTTAGCAGTCCGAGCAATGCAAATCGTAACGCCACTGGCTGCACCTTCTTTCATCAAATGTATATATTGTTAATTATCTCAAAGAAATGCCCATTATGCTACTTTTTGCCTAGCTTTACCGCAAAAAAACGAAAGGACTGACGCATAAAAATGCATGACAGCCCTTTCGTTATGTCTGTTGGACACGATATGCTTGAATTCCGTCATTCACACGTCTAAAGTAGGCAGACGGATGCGGTACGAATTGATCACGGTGGATGATTTCCTGATCGACGGTCTTAAACGTTTCTGCTGTCTCATCCGTCAGCCGGGCAAACTCGGAAAGTGGTAAGGCAATCAATCGACTGACCTCTTCTGTTTGCAGAACATAACGTTCGAGCGGCATTGCTGAATCCGTCAGGAACAGATGGACTCGTTCACGATCTTTCAAGTCACCTACTATCAACTCTTCCAGGAAAACGCCAAGGGAAAACAACTCCTCAAACTGCCGGACAAGCCCAATCTCTTCTTTGAGTTCGCGGATTCCGTCCCTTGGCGCTTCACCTGCGAGCAAATGCCCGGCAGCCGTGATATCAATCAACTCCGGAAAATCCTTTTTCTGCTTCGCCCGTTGCTGTAACAAAACGTGTCCTTTGTCGAGATCAATGACAAAGCAATGAAACGTTTCATGCCATAATCCGTCACGATGTACCGTTTCCCGGGTCTCTGGATACAGCGGCTGACCGGATGAATCGACGACCATCAACTGTTCCGATTCACTCATCGCAACACCTTCGATGCTTGATAAAACCGTTCGCCGACCGTGTACAATTCAGCAATCAAAAAGAGGACGGCAATCCAAATGATGGCGCTTGGGAACAGTAACATTGCAGTCAGGAAAAGAAATCCTTCCGTCCGTTCGACAAGACCCGGCTGATACTGAAATGATTTGAATCCGTAATTGTCGCTGACCGCTCCAATCGCAAGAAACATCGTCATACCGATGACGAATGAGGCGACGAGTAATAAAATAACGACCTGCGTCTCCGGAAACCGCAAGGCAATACCAATCAGGACGGATAATTCCACGACCCGGTCGAGGACTAAATCAAGAATCGTTCCGATCGGCGTTGTTTTCTCCCGTCGTGCCATCGTGCCGTCGACGACATCAAGCGCTCCGGACAGCCATAATAATAAAATTGCAATTCCCATCATATCGTTATAGACAAAGAAACCGGTCGAAGCACCGATAATGCCGGAAATGATTGTCACTTGGTTGGCCGAAAGCCCCATCTTCTTCAATAATGTCGCCATTTGCTCAAAAAGGGGCTGGACGACTTTTCTGGCGCGCGTATCTAACATGCTACCCCTCCTTCCTCACAAGATAAGCTGTCACTTTCTCACTGAACGTCTCTGTCGTTTGAACGACAAGCCGCTCTCCCGTCTGGCGTTCAACTTCATAAAATCGAACACCGTACTGTGTCAGCTCTTTCGTAATCGTAACACGTTCCTGTAATCCGTTCGTCGGTCTTAAGACCAACTTCACGTCGGATAACGGATACCACTCCCCGTCCAGATACACTCCGTCACCGAAAAACGGACTTTTTTGCGCTAATTCAATCGGATGTCCCTGATCAATGATTTTTCCTTGTTCCATGACGTAGACATAATCCGCCATCGCCATCGCTTCTTCACGGTCATGCGTGACAAGTAACGTCGTCACACCTTCCGCGACCGTTAAGCGCCGAATCAGCGTCCGCAGTTCGCGGCGACGTGGTAAATCGAGACTCGAGAACGGTTCGTCGAGCAACAGAAAATTCGGACCGCTGGCTAATGCCCGGGCAAGACTGGCCCGCTGTTGCTCACCGCCGGATAATTCATGGACATAGGCATCGACCCGCCCTGTTAATCCGACCTTGGTTAACCACTCGTGGACGTCCTGTTGACGACCTGTCGCCATACCAATCCGGATATTTTGTCCGACCGTCAAATGAGGGAACAGCAACGGGCGTTGGAACAACATTGTCACTCCCCGTTGATTTGGAGCAACGTGCGTCATGTCGGTTTCACCGAAACGAATGATACCGCCTGATACTTTCTCAAGACCTGCAATCAATCGCAGCAGCGTCGTTTTCCCGCTTCCACTTGGACCCACAAGTGCAACACATTGACCGGACGGAATGTGTAAATCAATCGCCTGCAGGACTTGTTTCTGACCAAATCGTTTATTGACGTGCTGAATCGTAACGTCCATCTAACAGCCTCCGAACTACTTGCACCCATCCTTCTAATAAAATGAGTTGCACAAAATAAATCAAAAAAGGTAAAACCAATAACCAAATCGTCGCTTCTTTAGCGGCAACCAAGGAATTGCCGGAATAGAGCGGAAACGCTTCAAGGGCAATCATTTGAACGACTCCGCCCCCGATTAAGGTAACGAGCGCATACTGACTCAGGGCGATGACCGTTACAAGTAACGTGACGGACTGGATGGCAGAACGCATCATCGGTCCTGTCAAAAAAAGAAACCGTTTCAACCGGCTGGGTTCAATCAACACCATTTGCTCCATCATCTGTTCACCCAGTGCTTGAAACGCATTCGTATACATCCGGATCGTGTACGGTAGTGTCGGAAGCAGTAAAACCAACAGTACACCGATAAATTGATCGGCGAGCCCTAACCGGATCCACGTCAGATAGAGACCAAACGACAATAATAATACCGGCAGGAAAAGCGGCAAACTGATCAACAGTTCCATATACCGGATGAGTCGTCCCGCCCGAAACGCAATCGCCTTTCCTGTGACATAACCAATCAAATGATTGAGAAGTGTCAAGACCGCAATCATTGAAACCGTTGTCGTCAACGTTTCGAATAATCGCGGGTTCCAGGTCCAGGTCGACGGAATCAATCCAAGCAACGGAACGAGTACTAGCAATCCGATCACTGCTGTTATTACCCTTCTCTTCATTCTACCCGCCCCTTACTGATCCGCTCCGTTAACGGACGGATCGTACGTGTAAAGATCACTAACAGCAAAAATAAGATTCCGGTCAAAAGAACACTGATGGCAAAGGCTTCCGGTTGACGGGATAAATCCCCTTGCGTATATAAATCAAACGTATAGACGCCAATCAGCTTCGGATACGTCACACCGAGCAGCGCCGGGACTTCGTAAGCAAATAAGGTAAAGGCAAAAACAATGAACGCTGCCTCGAGGACGGGAAACAGTAAAAATACGCCTTTTCCATGCCAAAACCGTTTCAGTCGCGATAGACCGAGCATTAATCCGAGTTCTTCATACCGGTGATCAAGGCGCCGGTAAACCGGTAACAAATAAAAAAAGATAAACGGAATTTCTTTGTAGAGATACGTCAGGATGATACTGAATTGATTCACTTCATGCGGACTGATGACCGGTAAATCGCTCAAATAAAGAATGGCCAAATAGGCGGCGCCAAGATGGGGTAAAAATAACGGAATGGCCAAAACCTGTGCCGTCCATCCCGTTTGTTTGGCAAAAAATCCAGCCAGCCAGGCCCCGATCAATACAGACAGTACCGTACTGCTGACTGCTACGTATAAACTGATTCCGATACTTTCCAAAAATACCGGGTCTCGGAACAATCGGCTGTAATCTTCCCAAGTCGTCATCGACAGACTGACGAAAAGACCATAGCCGACCATACCGGTAATCAGCAAGGTGGCTGGCCAGGCATTACCGCGCCACACGTTCCGGCCAGTCTTTCCGGATTACATCAAAGAATGCCGGATCCAGTTCCGCACGGACTTTGCCGTCGAATGTTGCCGGTTTCGGTGTTGACGCAGCTGCCGGAACGTCTTCAAATGCCTCTTGTTCCGTCGAACTTACCGTCGTCAAATCTAAACTTGTTCCGTCTCCCCAATACGTGCCGTCGAATTTCTTGAGTTGGGCGTCCGGCGACAACAACGTGTTGATTGTAACGAGTGCTCCATTCGGATTCGGCGCATTAAACGGAATCGACAGGAAATGGGTCGAAGCAATCGAACCATCGGTCAAGACGAGCGGACGTGTCTCTTTCGGGAATGTCCCTGACTTCACTTCCTGTTCGGCCCGGCGTTCGTTGAAGCCCATCGTGAACGCAACACTTCCTTTAGCGTACAACTGGTCAAGCTGAGCCAGTGTTTTCGGATACGTTTTGCCCTCTTTCCATAAATACGGCTTCAGTTCGTTTAAATACGCCCACGTTTTCTTAAAGTCTGCTTTCGGATCTTTTAACGTTTCTTTTGACTCAAGCCCGTACATGACGTGGCGGACAAACGCATTCCCTGTAAAGTCCGTCACTTCCGGATACGTGAATTTGCCCGGATTTTCTTTCACCCAACTTTTGAGTTCCTGGAGGTCCTTCGGTGGGTTCGCGACACTCGCCTTGTCGTAATGGAACGTATATTGAACTTTTCCCCATGCCGCTTCCAAATGATCGGTCGGTGTCCCGCTGTCCGATCCTTGCGCCTGCGGATCGACGTATTTCATGTTTGGCAACACTTTCGTGATCTCACCGTATAACAAGCCGTCCTTTTTCGCGTTCCGGAAGTTGTCGCCGTTAATCCAGATAACATCGATGACACCCGTTTCTTTCCCGGCTTTCTTTTCCGCCCGCAATTTTTGAATCAAGTCGGCCGTTTCAATCGGAACCCGCTTCAGCGTAATGTTGTGCTCTTTTTTTACTTTTGGTGCCACGTATTCATCGATATAGGCATTGATCCCCTCATCGCCGCCCCACATATACATCCGGACAGTCGTTGCGTTTGCGTCCTTTTCAATCGATGTATAGGAAGAACCTAATACTTTTTCCTGCACCGGTGCTGCTGGAGACGCACATCCGGCAAGAAGCAGGCCTGTCGCTGCGATTGCAGTCATTTGTTTTATCATGTGTGAAAATCCCCTTTATTTTTTATCAAAGCCTGACTTACCAAGCCATTCAATGACCCGCGGAAACAATCCGTAGGCCTTTGCCGAACCTTCCATCCAAAACGGCGCATTCACCTCGCGTTTTTCCCGGATCATGGCCCGTGTCACCGTTCGTGCTAATTTTTCTTTCGACAACACGATGCTCGCAACGTTTTTTTCGTATTTCCGGCTGAGATCCGCCCGGACAAAAAATTCCGTTGCAATCGGACCAGGATTGACAGTCATGACATGAAGCCCCTTCGGCCTCAGTTCAAGACGCAAAGCATTGGAAAACTGATATAAGGCGGCTTTTGTCATACAATAAATCGTCGACTTAGGTGTAGGTAACTTCCCTGCCTGACTCGCCACGTTGACAATCATGCCGCGCGGACGAAACAGCGGGAGACAGGCTTTCGTCAATCGAATCGGAGCCAGGACATTGACCCGGTTCATTGATTCGATGGTCTCAATCGTCGTCTCCTCTAAAAAACTGAACTCCCCGAACCCGGCATTGTTGATTAATACATCAATCATGCCATATCGTTCAGCGATTTGATCAGCCAGACGCTCCGGTGAATGTTCTAAATCATAAACCACGTATTCCGCTTGAAGTGTCTTTGCCATCTGTTGCAACCGATCTTCCCGCCGGGCGACTAAGATTAAGTTCGCCCCCTGCCGGTTCAGCTCGTATGCAAGAGCTTCCCCGAGTCCACTGGAGGCACCGGTCAAGACGACCGTTTTATTCATGAGATTCATGTTCACTGCCCTTTCTCGTATACCGTAAAATCCCGTCCTGTTTTTCGACAAGGATCTGTCCACTCGCCACGAGGTAGTCGAGGCGGGCTTTCATCTCACTCATGACGAGCGGAAACGATTTCTTTAAACGGTTTCCGTACGTCACTTGTGCGAGCTCAAACAGCGTTTTCGTCCCCTCGATATGCTTCAGTAACTGTTCGCCGCGTGCTTTACGTTGCAACAAACGTTCTTCAATCAAGGACGGAACATCGCGAATCGGCTCACCATGTCCGGTGTAAGCGATCTCGATCCGTTCTCCCTGCAGTTTGCGCAAAGAGCGCATATAAGCCAGGACCGGCCGCTTCATGTCCGATTCATCTCCGGGTTGCGGTTGCTCGAGCAACGGATTCGGTTCGACGCGCGCCAACAGATGATCTGCTGCAAACAGGACTCCAGACTGACCGAGAATACCGATTTGATCGCTCGCATGTCCCGGCAGTTCAATGACTCGATACGTGCCTGACTCTGTAATCGCATCCCCTTCTTGCAGGACATGATCCAGTCGTCCCTTCCCGAGCCATTTTAAAGCGGATAAATAACTCGGTAAAAGCGCCCGTATTTCGTCCGGCACACCAAACGACAAGGCCAGCCGTTGCAGGAAATCATCCCCTCTGCTCAAAAACGCTTGATCTTGTTCTAAGTAGGGTCTTAGACGGGCATGTCCATAAATCGGAATCCCCTGTTCGGAAAAACGATAGGCAAGCCCGGCATGATCCGCATGGTGGTGCGTCACGATCACTTTATCGAGCATTGAAACCGTCACTCCGATTTTTCTGAGACCATCTTGCATCGCTTGCCAGGCTTGATCCGTATCCGGACCACAATCGATTAAAATGGTTTCCGTATCGGTCCGTAGCAGATAACAATTGATATCTCCGACCGGAAATGGTGTCGGAATCGGTAACGTAAAGATTTTATCTTCTTGTCGCATCGGTAAACCCCTCTTCTCTCTGGATGGTTTCCTTCATTATAGAGAGAAAGAAGCGACAGCGGCAAACTTTGTCGCCCTCAAATCATGAAACCTTTAAAAAGAATACGGCGGACGACAGCATTTGGATGCAAAAAGAAGCGACCTTTCCGCAGATTGAAAGGTCGCTTCCATAAAAATGTTCTTATTTTAAGTTGAGCACTGTTACTTTATCTCGTGTCATCGAAGCTAGGCTTCGTCCGACACCCTGTACACCAAGACCGGATGATTTTACACCGATGAATGGGAAGTGATCCGGACCACGTTCCGTCCGACCGTTAATTTGGACAGAACCCGTTTCAAGCGCATCCGCAACACTGAATGCTGCGTCGATGTTTTCCGTGAAGACACTTGCTTGAAGACCGTATTCCGATTCGTTCGCATAAGCAATCATTTCCTCGACCGAGTTAACACGGATGACGGGTAAGACCGGTCCGAATGGTTCTTCCCATGCAATCCGCATATCACGTGTAACATGGTCAAACAATGTCGGCTCAATCAGGTTCGCCGTCCGGTTTCCGCCTGTAACGAGCGTTGCCCCTTTTTCTTTTGCGTCTACAATCAATCCTTCGACGAAATCAGCTGACTTCGCATCGATCAACGGTACGACAACACTTTCGTCTTCCGGCGAACCGACTGTCAATTTCGCGATTCGAGCAGACAATTCTGCGACAAGCGCATCTGCCTGAGGTTCAAGAACGAATACACGTTTGATTGCTGTGCAACGTTGTCCGGAATACGAAAACGCACCGCTGATGATGTGATCTGCCGCTAGCGAGAGATCCGCATCCTCAAGAACGAGGGCCGGGTCTTTCCCGCCAAGTTCGAGAACGAGTGGAATCATCGCGGATTGACGTGACAAGTGTTGTCCTGTCGCTGTTCCACCTGTGAACGTAATCATGTTGATGCCCGGATGCGCTGTCAAATAATCTCCGATGACTGAACCGCGTCCTGTCACGAGATTGACGAGACCTGATGGCAATCCTGCCGCGACAAGTGCTTCAACCATCAACGTACCACTGATTGAACCTTGTGTTGCCGGTTTGAAGACGACGGCGTTTCCTGTCATCAAAGCCGGTGCAAGTTTCGCAGCCGCAAGATTGACTGGATAGTTAAACGGTGAAATTGCCAGTACGACGCCGAGCGGTGCTTTTTTAATGATCGCGATTTTTTTAGCACTTCCACCCGGGAATGAGTCTCCTTGCATCATTTGACCGTCAAAACGAAGACCTTCTTCTGCTGTATAACGGATGATTTCCGCCGTCCGTTTGACTTCTTTGATTCCATCAGCAAGCCCTTTACCAACTTCACGCATGATGACTTCGCCAATTTCGTCCGCACGTTTTTCTAACTCCGTTGCCCAGGCATGAAGCAATTCAGCCCGCTTGTTGGCAGGCACTTTCGCCCACTGCGCTTGTGCTGTTTTAGCAGACGCAATAGCCCGGTCTACTTCTGATTTTGTCATCGCTTGAACGCGACCGACTGTATCTTCTTTATAAGGGGAAGAAATTTCAATGGTTTCATTGGATTCACTTTCCTGCCATTGCCCGTCTAATAAGTATGTGTATGTTGTTGCTGTAGTCATTCCACTCGACCTCCATTTATTTTTTCTCTCTCACTTCAGTGTGTGGCTGCATAGCTTATTGTAATCAATTGGTCAGACAAATGCCAAACTTTTTGCTTAACATAAAATGAAAGCGATTTCAAGAACTTTTTTATTCTTTTTACGGTGGAAGAATTGCTTCTTTCTGCCGATAACTAGTCAGAAGTGCAGTGCAGGATGGAAAGGGGCTCAATTACGTGTACAATCAACACGATATTTTATTAGAAGCTGGAACAAATGAGTTGGAAATCGTTATTTTTCATTGCGGACCGTATACGTTCGGCATCAATGTCATGAAAGTCCGGGAAATCATCGTTCCGTTACCGATGACACCATTACCCGGAACACCGGACGCCGTCAAAGGGTTGATCGAGCTTCGGGGTGAAGTCATGACGGTCATCGATTTACCGACTGTCATTGGCGTGGCCCATGAAGAAACAACAGATGATCGCTTAATCATCTGTGAGTTTAACGGCGAGAAGAGTGTCCTCCGTGTCGATTCCGTAACGGAAATCCGTCGTATCTCGTGGGAACAGATTGATACGCCGAATGAACTCGCCCGTGGGATTGAAGGCTTGACGAATGGTGTCGTCAAAACAGGCGATAAGATGATCATCTTGCTGGACTATGAAAAAATCGCGTTGGAACTTTCCCGCAAAGATATCTTCGCCCGCGAAGAAGGCCGTCGTGTTTCACCCCGCAACCGGTCGAACAAAACGATTTGGATTGCGGAAGATTCGGAAATGCTCCGGACTTTGATCATCGAAACGCTGGAGGAAGCCGGTTATGATGGCTTGAAATGGTTCATCAACGGAAAAGATGCACTGGATGCGTTTGAAGCAGGCAGTAACTGTGACCTCTTGATCACCGATATTGAGATGCCGAAGATGGATGGACTGCATTTGACGAAACGATTGCGTGAAGATGATCGGTATACGGATTTACCAATCGTCGTCTTCTCATCCTTGATTTCGGATGACCTCCGTCATAAAGGCGAGTCTGTCGGAGTCAATGCACAGATTACGAAACCGGAAATCGGTCGATTGATTGAAACCGTCGATACATACGTTTTGTAATTACTATTTCTCCAAACAAAAAAACCGTTGCCTGATTGGTCAGGGAACGGTTTTTTGTTTGGAGAAATTTTATTAAACGAAATCACTGTTTTTTCCAAGAAATACATTCAGCCAAGTTTTTCTGAAATCTACCATGCAGTCTTCGATCCGGGTCAACACACCGGCCGCATTTTCGACTGAGCCTGTCTCCGCCTCTTTTTCCAGTAATTCAAAGTCATCCGCTAAATCATCCGCCGCAACGGAATAGGAGGCACCCTTAAGTAAATGAGCTAATTTTTCCGTCTGTTCGGCATCGTTTGCTTCGACCGCATCCTTCAATTCCGGAAACTTCCGATCAAACTGGGCAATATACGTCTCACCGATTTTTTGCAAGAACACATCATCACCGCCTGCAATCAGACGTAGTTCTTCTAACTTCTTTTCATTAAAAAAAGGCATCTTTTCCCCTCCTCTTTTCTATATTATCATTAATTGTTTTAAAAAAAAATCTGAGAATCATTTACACGGTCGATATAGTATTCCTATAATAAAAAAGTGAAGAGCAGGAGGGATAGACAATGTTGACGATTTATCGAAGTGATGTGACGGGGGCAGTCAACGAAATTCAGGAGTTTACGAAGGGTTCCTGGATTCATCTTGTCAATCCGACAAAAGACGAAGCCGATCAAGTCATCGCTGCTACGAAAATTCCTGAGGATTTTATTTATGACCCACTTGATGTCGAGGAAAAACCTCGTTTCGAGAAAGATGATGAAGGTTTGTTGATGATTGTCGACGTTCCTTACATTGAAGAAGAATCATCCGGACGCCGTTACAATACGATTCCACTCGGTATCATCGTGACGTCAAGACACTTCATCACTGTCTGTTCGCAACAGTTGGATGTCCTGACGTTGTTCTCAAGCGGAAAACTCCGCACGTTCCGGACGAATTACCGTTCCCGATTCGTCTTTCAAATCTTATATAAAGTCAGTTCTTCGTATCTCCGGTTCCTGCGGCAAATCGACCGCCGGATGGATGAGCTCGAGGAAGAATTACAACGTTCGATGCGAAATCAGGAAATTTTCCAATTAATGAATTTACAGAAATCGCTCGTGTATTTCATGACTTCCTTGAAGTCAAACGACGGTGTACTCGACCGGATCATCAAAACACCAAGTCTTGAAAAACATGAAGACGATGAAGACCTGCTCGAGGATGTGTTCGTTGAACACCGCCAGGCCATGGAAATGGCCCAAATCTATAAAGATATCATCAGTTCGACGATGGATACGTTTGGTTCCGTCATCTCGAACAATGTCAACTTCGTCATGAAGTTCCTCGCGTCGATCACGATTGTCATCTCGATCCCGACGATGATTTCCGGAATGTTCGGGATGAACGTGCATGTGCCGTGGGAAGGCGAAGTCATGGGCTTTTGGATTGTCTTCGGCATGATGATTTTCTTCTCTGGCTTAGCCGCCTTTATATTATGGCGCCGCCGTTTCTTTTAGTGCGTATGAATGGATGGACAAAAAACCACTTACTTTTGAATGCTTTAGTCTAGAAACGCATGTTGAGACGACTGTCTCTTCGGCTTTCTACATAAGTCCATCAAAAGGAAAGTGGTTTTTTTGCAGGTTAGTTGATTTCGATGGTCACGAGACATAAATCGTCCGCATCGTCACTTTGATCCGGTTGAATCAATTGATGAATCGCCGGTCCCTGTTCCTGAATCAATTCACGAATCGCACTGATCCCTTCATCGATTCCTTTACTGTACAATTCCATGAAGCCATCTGTATACAAGTAGACACAACCTGGCGAAACGAGGTCAATCGTCTGGCTCGTATACTCCGAATCTTCGAACATCCCGACTGGTAATCCCGTATTTTCAAGCGGAATGATTTGATTACCCATCCGCAACAAGCCCGGTGGATGCCCGGCATTCGCATAACTGAGTTTCATCTCATCCAGTTCGATGTACAAGTACACGGCCGTAAAGTAAATTTCCGTTTCATCGCCAGGGAACAGACGGCTCATCTGTTTGTTTAATTCCTCGAGAACTTTCGCCGGATCTCCGATGCGGTGCACGAGTTCAAATAAAATCGAACTCATTCCCATCGTAATCAATGCAGACGATACCCCATGTCCCATGACATCAAATAAGATGATGCCGTATTTTTGCGGCGAAATCCGGTACCAGGCATACATATCGCCTGCCAGTTTTTTCGACGGAATGTACGTCGCCATGATCCGGATGTCTTCATCCTCGATGTTTGCACTTAACACGCTTTGCTGAAGCTTTTGTGCTAAATCAAAATCCTCCTGTAAAACTTTTTCATAACGCTTTCGGGCGTCAATCGCCTGTTTGAGCGACATGGCATTTCGGACACGGGCGAGCAGCTCCGTTTTCCGAATCGGTTTTGTCGTGTAGTCGGAGGCCCCGGCATCCAGTCCGTCCGCGATGTCTTCTTCGTTTGATCGACCGGATACGATGACAATCGGTAATTCATCCAGGCCAAACCGTTTACGAATCAGACGTGTCGCATCAATGCCACTGATTCCGGGCATTTCGACGTCAAGTAATACAACGTCCAGTGTTTCAATGAACAACGGATCTTCCATCAGCTCCAGCGCTTCTTCCCCGCTCATCGCCTTGACCACGTCATATCCTTCATTTTCAAGCAATCGTTCTAAAATCATCAAATTCGTAAACTCATCATCTACGACCAGTATACTCATGTCGTCACCTCGCTCTATCCACATATTCATTGAAAATAGTTTAGCACATAATTTACATTTTCGTTTAGACGAAAGCTGCTTTTTCCGTCATACTATAGAAGAATGAAAGGGGGAATGGATCATGTGGCTTTATGTCGTCTCCATTCTAATCATTGTCTTCGTCTTAGTCGCTTCAATCCTCGTGATTTCAAAGGGTTACGGCTATAAAGGCAACAAGGATGACATCGAAATCGATTACGATGAAATCAACCGTAAATTAACTGAAAAGCACGATGATGAACATCGGCCGTAACACAATCAAATCGTCTCAGACCATCATATCATTGGATGGTCTTTTTGTTGCATTACAAATGCATGTTTTTAGTTGTGAGATAAGGGTATATTCCTATCATGGTCAAATCATACTTTAAGGGAGTGTCAATCATGCAACCAAACTTACCAAACGATCCTCATGCTGTACATGCCGAAAACCCGAATCGCCAGTTCGATCAGGAAACTTCATCTGGTCGTCAAGTCAGTTTACTTACAGGAATGCTGCTAGGTGCAGTCGTCGGCGGTCTTCTGACGCTACTCAGCTCATCTAGCCGTCAAAATACGAAACAAAGCCTGCGCGGTGCTAAAGACTCTGTCTCAACGCTCGCTTCATCGCTTAAAGAAGATCCGTCAGGCAAAGCATCACAAGTCATCAATCAAGTGAAAAGCGCTTCAAGCATCATCCAAGAAGTCGCATCTGACGTCCAAAACGTGTATGACAAAGTCAACACGGAGCTTGATACTGTCAAGACTGATGCGTCGTCCGTCAAAGATACGGTCAATGAAGCGAAAGGAGATCTCAACTCGATCAGCAGTAAAGTCGTTGAAGCGAAAGATGTGGCACTCGGAAAAGAAGAGGCGCCTCCTGAGCACCAACCGAACAACACGCAACACGATGATTCGAAACAAGATCAGTCACAACAAAATAAATAATTTAATGAAACCTTTCCGGGACAATCCGGGAAGGTTTTTTTAATTGGAAGTATTTTACGACAATCGCAACACGTTCCCGCATTCCGTAACGCAAGACGCCGGACAGTGGTGTCTCAGCCGGAATGGCGTCGGTCTTTAAGTCCATCTGTTCCGCCTCTTTTCGGGCACGATACAAATGGAAGTCCGACGTCACGATCGAGACACGGTTTTCCGATTCCGGTAACAGTCGTTTTGAAAACGTCAGATTTTCAGTCGTCGATGTCGATTGATCTTCCAGCAACAACCGTTCTTCACTGATTCCACCTTGAAGCATTCCCCGTCGCATCGCTTCCGCTTCCGAAATCGCTTCTCCGTCCCCTTGTCCTCCGCTTAAGATGAATGTTGTATCCGGAAATTGTTTTCCGTACCGGACGGCTGCCTCAATCCGGTTGCTTAAAATCAGCGAGGGTTTCTCCCCTTTGACACCGGCTCCAAGCACGATAACGTAAGGATGTTTCCCGTTCGCAAGCGGTCGTTCCCCCTTTGCGACGAACCAACCGATGCTGAACCAGAATACGGTGAGCAATAAGAGTAACCCAAGACCGGTTTTATAAAAACGGCGTATGATATGTTTAACTGTGTTCTTCATAATTATGACCCCTCAGTGGTAAGATCCTGCTGTCTTTTTGTCACCTCTTTTTATACGCCTTACCACTCAAAAGGTTTCAACTCGTTTTCTCAGCAAAAAGAGCGACACTTCCGCAAAAAATCGGTGTGTCGCTCTTCCTTATCTGACTGACATTAATTTCCCCAAATTGATGTCACGTATTCCGGGTGATCGATGAACGGATTCCGGTTTTTCTGCCACTTCTCAAAGATGATATCATTTCGTCTGATTTCCGTCGCATCGACCGGATCAAGTTTGTTCCATGCTTTTAGCGTCGACAGTTTGCCATGAAGTGGATTTGCGCCGTTGCTGACATTTTCCGATGCTTCCAAATCAATTTCACCGCCGCCTTCATAGCGGACAGCCATGTAGAAGATCATACGCGCGATATCGCCTTTGACACGTGTCGGCGGTTCCCATGAATCGCTGTCACGGTAACAGTCGCAACCGGCATACTTCGTGCCTCCGTTATCAAAATCAAGATTCCCCCGTGCGCTGTTGACGACGACATCTTCCGCCCGCAGATGATGCAGGTCCGTTCCCGGTCCGTTGCTTGTTCCGAAATCACCGTGCGACTTCGCCCAGACGTGCTCCCGGTTCCATTGACCGACGTTCCCGCCGTTATTGCTCTTGGCAATCGATTTCCCCGTATAGAGTTCGATGACATTATTCGCATTATTCGGATCTTGATCCGTTTCCTTCAGAGCAGTCCAGACCGTGTCGTACGATACTTGTGTATGATTATCGATGATATCGTGCAGTGAGGCTTTTAGTGCTGCTCCTGACTTACCAGACGCTGGTAGATAATATGCGTCGATCGTCGATTGTGACGTGACCATCTGCGGTCCGGCAACGATTTTCGTTGGTTCTGTTTTAGCGATGACTGGTGTAAACGAAATTGATCCGAGTGCAAGTGCAGCGACAAGCGCCCCGCTGATTTTCGACTTCCAATTCATACTGTGTTTCCCCCTTGGTTACATATGTATGTGCTCGTCTTACCTCCTCATTTTTACACCTCCTTTCGCTTCTGAGAAGCTGGACAAAAGACCTTGAAATTCCCGGAAAGAAACTGAATCAAAATTCATTCAGTTGTTCAAGAGTCCGATGGTCCTGTTTTTTTCTTGAGAACAGGTCAACCGGCTGATTATTCTTCTACACAAAAAATATTCCAGGTTCAAAAGTCACGAAAACAAGATGTTCAGAAATAGACGCCACGGATGATACAGCAACTTTCAAGACTTGCTATACTATAAATGCAAACGCTTTCATAAATTTATAGGAGGTCTTTTCATGAAACAAAAACGCTTGATTGTCGCAACACTCGCGACCGCTACTTTTTTAGCGCCACTTGTGCAACCGATTGCAGTAGGGGCGACGGCAGATAACGGCACGATGATGCAGTATTTTGAATGGTATGTTCCGAATGACGGCAACCACTGGAACCGCCTCGGCAGTGATTCAACCAAACTCGATCAGCTCGGGATCACCTCCGTCTGGATACCCCCCGCTTACAAAGGGACGACTCAAAACGATGTCGGCTACGGCGCTTATGATTTATACGATCTCGGAGAATTTAATCAAAAAGGAACCGTCCGGACGAAATACGGAACGAAAGCTCAACTCAAAACAGCGATCAGCCAACTACATACAGCCGGTATCGATGTCTACGGCGATGTCGTCATGAATCATAAAGGCGGCGCCGATTTCACGGAAGCGGTCACAGCCGTCGAAGTCAACGGCAGCAACCGCAATCAGGAAATCTCGGGAGATTACCAGATTCAAGCCTGGACCGGTTTTAATTTCGCGGCGCGAAACAATACGTATTCGAACTTTAAATGGAAATGGTATCACTTTGACGGAACGGACTGGGATCAATCCCGTTCGAAAAGTGCCATCTACAAATTCCGGGGGACCGGAAAAGCGTGGGATACGGATGTCTCGACCGAAAACGGAAACTATGACTACCTGATGTATGCCGATATCGATTTCGATCATCCGGAAGTCCAGCAGGAAATGAAGAACTGGGGCAAATGGTACGTCAATGAACTGGGTCTCGACGGATTCCGCCTTGATGCCGTCAAACACATCAAACACGGTTATCTTGCGGACTGGCTCGCGAACGTCCGTCAGACGACCGGAAAGCCGTTATTCACGGTTGCTGAATATTGGCAAAATGATCTCGGCACTTTGCAAAACTATTTGAGCCGGACGAACTATCAGCAATCGGTCTTTGATGCTCCGCTCCACTATAAGTTCGAGCAGGCGAGTAAAGGCGGAGGCTACTATGACATGCGGACGATTTTCGACGGCACACTCGTCAAGACGAATCCGGTTCAAGCCGTCACACTCGTTGAGAATCATGATTCCCAGCCGGGGCAATCACTTGAGTCGACTGTCCAATCGTGGTTCAAACCGCTTGCTTACGCCATGATTTTAACGCGTGAACAAGGATATCCGTCGGTCTTCTACGGCGATTACTACGGAACAAAGGGCACGTCGAACCGTGAAATCCCGGCGCTTGCCTCAAAAATCGATCCGTTGTTAAAAGCGCGGAAAGACTTTGCCTTCGGAAAACAAAACGATTATCTCGATAACGCCGACGTCATCGGCTGGACGCGTGAAGGTGTGACGGACCGGACAAAATCAGGTCTTGCGACGATTCTGTCGGACGGTCCGGGCGGCAGTAAATGGATGTACGTCGGGACACAAAACAAAGGTGAAGTCTGGACCGACATCACCGGCAACAACACGGCTTCCGTCACGATCAATCAGGACGGTTACGGTCAATTCTTTGTGAACGGCGGCTCGGTTTCTGTCTACCGCCAGCAATAAATTCATAAAAAACCGGTTGTTCACAGGACGTTTCCGTCCACTGAACAACCGGTTTCTTTTTATTCGGCGAGTCCGATGCTGCTGCGGACATGTTCGTCCTGTTCGATTGCTTCGAGTAAAAAGTGAGCGACATCTGCCCGGTTGATTTGTTTTGCCTGCTCCGGGACCCCGCTCTCTGTTTGACGATACAAACCGGTCAACGGACCGTTCATCAGACGAAGCGGCCGGGCGACCGTATAAGCGACGTCCGCCTGCTTCAACAGTTCAATCGCCTGCCGGTGATCTTTTAAAGGATTTTTGAGAATCTGTTGAGCAAGTAACCCCTGAGCACCGGGCAGTTCCTGCTCGACTCCGGCGGAAGCGACATATCCGATCCGTTCGACCCCGTTCACCTTCATTGCGTTGACGATTCGCAAGAGACTCCGTTCTAAAAATCCGCTGTACGCGAGACTCTCGGTTCCTAGAGCCGTCAATACTGCTTCTTGTCCCTGCATCGCTTGATTCACTGCGTCCTGGTTAAGTACGTCTCCTTCCATGACATGCAGTTTCTCGTCCGTCAACTCCAGTTTGTCCGGGTTACGGACGAATGCTGTCACCGTATGTCCGTGGGCAATCGCCTGTTTGACCAACTCCTGTCCGGTTTGTCCGGTTGCTCCGAAAATAATCAGTTTCATAAAATGGCCTCCCTTTATCTGTTCTTTTACTCATGTACCCTTCCCTTTCAGTCCGTAATCGTCTGGCATTTTATAGTGAATCAGAAAATAGTTTCTTCTTGTTTTCAATTTGTGCTAAAATTCAGTTAATATTATTGGGTATTTTTTCCTTAAGTTGCTTTGTTTCTTAAATCCTTTTCAAAACGGCTGTTTGAAGTTCATTCCACTAGACGGAGGCGTACATATTGAAACTACAACAATTAAAAGACCAACTCAATACGATTTATCTCGGAAAGTCTGATGTCATCGATTTATGTTTAACGGCTTTAATCGCCGAAGGCCACATCCTGCTTGAAGATGTACCGGGTACCGGAAAAACGATGCTTGCTAAAGCCCTGGCCAACAGTTTCGACAGTGCCTTTTCCCGGATTCAGTTCACGGCAGACCTGCTACCGTCTGACGTCATCGGTTCCGACTTCTTTAACATGAAGACCCAGGAGTTTGAGAATAAGCGTGGTCCTCTGTTTGCGAACGTCGTTTTGATTGACGAAATCAACCGGGCTGTTCCGCGGACCCAGTCTGCTCTGCTCGAAGCGATGGAAGAGCGTCAAGTCTCGATTGGCGGTACGACGTACCAGATGCCGGCTCCGTTTTTTGTCATCGCCACGCAGAATCCGATTGAATCTGCCGGAACCTTCCCGCTGCCGGACGCCCAGCTCGATCGCTTCATGGTCGCGATCGAAGTCGGCTATCCTGATCTGGAACACGAACGCCAGCTGTTGAACGAAGTATTGGCGAACGTCCGGAAACAAGCCATCGGTATCGCGACAGGCGGCGACTTGATTACCTGGCAGGAAGAAGCGCGGCGTGTTCATGCATCTCAGGACGTCCTCGATTATTTACTGTCGATCGTCCAGGCAACCCGTCACCATGCTCTCGTCGAAGTCGGCGTCAGTCCGCGCGGTGCGATTGCTTTACTTCGGGCATCACAAAGCTTTGCCTTCCTGAGCGGACGCGATTTTATCATTCCGGAAGACATCAAATACTTGGCGAAACATGTCTTGTCCCACCGCCTGACGCTGACGCTTGAAGGCGGTATCAAAACAACGAAAGCCGATTTATTGCTTCATCTGCTCGATGATATCCCTGTCCCGGTTGAAATGGGGTGACGTCATGCACATCGAACGTTCGGTTCCATTTTGGCTGGAACGCCGGCTCTTTTCCGTTTATGTCATTTTAACGTTCGTTTTCTTATTTATCCCGGGGTTGTCCTTACTCGGCTTTTTATTCGCGGCAATCTCGACTGTTCACTACGTTGTCGGACAGACTGAAAAACAACTGAAGCGGGACGTTGCCTTGGAATGGAAACATTACGAACCGCTGATGTTTAATCAGGAATCGACTGCGCTGCGTTTACAGCTGTTCGGTCTTGAAGCCCTCGAAAAATTAGGACTGAAGACCACACTCCGGCTGCATACAGATGACGGTCTTGTTTTTCCTGACATGGATCCGCTCCACCCGCATACGTATCATGCCGTCATCGGGGCGGATGAACAAATTGAAATCCCGATTCAGGCGATGCGTCGGGGACCCGCACATTTTGACGAACTCACATTAACCATCCGGCTCCCTTGGCGGATGGGTGTCTATCTTTTTACCTTTGATGCATTTCCTCATTTTACGGTTTTGCCTTCGCTGACGGCGCAGGCAACCCCGCTCTTGCTGCACCGACTTCGGATCGGAGATCGGGCCGACCGGTACTCTCCGCTGAAAAATAAGCTCGTTCAACTGGGGGCAAAACCGTATACGGCCGAGCCGTCGAAAGAAATCGACTGGTATGCGACAGCGAAGACCGGCCGTCTGCAGGCCAAAGTCTTTGAAACGAGCAACCAGGATACGTTCAGCCTTGCCTTGAACCTGTCCGGTCCAAGCGGTTACGGACTGCATACGAACTTTGAGACGTTCATTGATCAGACTGCGTTTCTCGTAAGTGAGCTGATCAAAGAAGGCTGTAAGGTTGAACTGTTTTTAAACCATCTCGACGCAAACAACCAAATGTCCCATTTGAAGCTTCAGGAAGGTCAGCCTCAACTGAAACAAATCTTATTGACGCTTTCGACACTGTCCACGCGGGATACTTATATTCCGACCGGACAATTCGAGCGGTATGTCACACGCCGGAAACACCGCAACAGTCAATTGATTCAAATTGGCAATGATCTCATTCAGGCTATCGGTTAAACTGCTAGTGTAGGAGGAACAATATGTCGTCGTTTATCATTCGTAAAACTACTCAACTTGTATTTGCTTTTCTTGTTTTAGTCGGGATCAGTGCTCTGCCGGGTTTGATCGTTCAGATGCGACCGGATTTTCCTTGCTATTTCAAAATGGTCCAACAACAGCTCGGTCTGTTGACGACTTCCGCCCCGTTGACATATTACAATGTCACCGCTTCCGAAAAAAGACCGCTGATGCCTGATCTCCAGCCGTTCATCCAGGAAACGCTCATCATTTTCACCAGTGCTCTGATCTGTTCATCGGTCGTGGCGTTGCTTTATGCCTTTTTGTTTTACCGGACCGGATCAAAAACCCGGTCCATCCTGACACAATCCGCCCGGCTCCTCGAAATGATTCCCGATTTATTTTGGATCATCGTTTCCCAGTCCATCATCGTTTTTTTATTCAAGACGACCGGATTTAATCAAATTGAAATCGCCGGCGGATTCGCAGACTCGATTCGTTTCCTGCCGATTTTGACTTTATCATTGACGACTGTCTTTTTCTTCATCAAATGGTTGACCGGTCGGATTCAGGAAGAACAGTATGCGAGCTATCTGGAGTTGGCCCGTGCTAAAGGCATGCACTCGACCCAACTGTTTTGGCAACATTTGATGCCCAATCTGTTTTATCGGTTTTATCTGTTTTTCCGGACCAACACCATTACGATTCTGTCGAGCCTGGTCGTCATCGAATATGCTTTTAACGTCCAGGGACTGTTCCGTTTTATCTTGATCAATCAAGATTTTTCGGTATTACTCGTCTTGTTGCTCCTCATTTATGTACCCTTTTTCATTTTGGATACAGTGGCAGAACTTTGTATCCCCCGCTCGTGGAAAGGAGAGATTTCATGAGACGTGTTTTACTGCGTGACCCCGTCTTTTGGGTGTGTCTGCTGTTCTTCGGGACCTTACTGATACTCAGTTTTGCCAATTCCGTATTTCGTGATGGACAGGTTGATCAAATTCAGAATCTCTATTCAAAGGATGGAACATTTATCGCCACCTCGCCACTTGAACCGTCTGCAGAACGGTGGCTCGGGACGGATCGTTCCGGAAACGATTTGTTTCAGGTGATGATTGAAGGTGCCAAGTGGACGATCGGTATTTGCGTCAGCATCGCCTTCGCTCGAATCGCTCTCGCGTTGCTGATTGGTATTCCGCTCGCTTTTCGGAAGAAACAACTGTATACGGTATTACGACTGCTGTTAGACGGTTTCTTGATCCTCCCGATTTTGCTGATTGCATTATTCATTCTGTTACCGGCTTTCCAGTTCTTCGATCCCGCCGAGATTCCGTCTACGTTCTCACGGGTCTTCCTTGAAATCAGTGTCTTGGCGTTACTCGGTTTACCGGCACTCGTGCTGTATTTCATCGGTGAAACCCGGCAACTGCTCGCTCAAGAGTTCATGCTTGTCGCCCGGACACTCGGCGGGCGTCCGGGCTATCAATTCCGGACACACATCTGGCCGCACCTGTTGCCGACGTTGACGATTGTCTTCATGCAACAGTTTGTCCAGACATTGATGGTCCTGATCCATCTCTCGTTGTTCGGTTTATTTTTCGGCGGAACACTTGTCTTGTTCGAAGGCAATGCTGCCCCGACGATTTTTGAATGGGCTTCCCAGTTCGGTTATTATTTCTTTCAGTTCACTGCCGTCTCCTGGATCAACCATCTATTTTTAGTTCCGGCAATCGCTTTGGCTTTGCTCGTGTTCTTTGCCAATCTACTGACGAGCCGCCTCGAGCGTGCTTACCGCTTGCGTCGACAACAAATGATTCCCTCTGTCCCGCTTGCTGCAGCAGATGCGGAAGCCGCCGCCGCCCGCTTATCCGACCCGTTTGATCCGGTCGACATCTCAATCAAATCATAGGAGGATGTGTCAATTACCCATCACTAAAGTGACGGGCTTGTGAAAGCCTGAAATTGACTAGTCTCGGTTCTCACGAACTCCGTTGGTTGGGTCATGACACCTCTCGGTGCCCGTTCTAACCGTTTGCTCTGTCGTCTGTGATTAAAAGTCCTGTTGGGTCGGGACGGTGTTGCAGATGGAAAAAGCCCTACCAACATTGACGAAGAACAATAAACTCGTAGGAGGAAAACGTAATGTTCGTTTTCGTACTAAACCATCATGGTGAACCATTGATGCCATGCAAACCAAGTAAAGCACGAAAATTATTAAACAATGGCAAAGCGAAGTTGGTCAAACAAACTCCATTCACCATTCAGCTACTGTTCGGATCAAGTGGGTATAAGCAAGAAATTTCACTGGGCGTTGATGCCGGAACGAAACATATCGGTTTCTCAGCGACAACATCCACTAAGGTATTGCTCGAAGGAGAAGTACAACTGCGTACCGACATCCAAGACCTACTGGCGACACGACGTGCTATGCGAAGCGCAAGAAGAAGCCGGAAGACACGTTACCGTCAAGCGCGTTTTCTTAATCGTAAGAAACCAAAAGGGTGGCTTGCGCCATCCGTTCAGCATAAAGTCGATGCCCATCTGAAACTCGTCCGGATGATTCATCGTCTGTTGCCAATCAAACATCTAACGATTGAAGTCGCTCAGTTCGACATCCAAAAGATCAAGAGTCCTGACATATCGGGTGATCTGTATCAGAAGGGAGACCAACTCGGTTTTTGGAACGTCCGGGAATATGTCTTCTTCCGAGACAAGCACATCTGTCAGCACTGCAAAGGAAAATCGAAGGACAAGATCTTGAACGTCCATCATATCGAAAGCCGTCACACTGGTGGGGATGCACCAGATAACCTCCTCACACTCTGTGAGACATGCCACAAGAAGATTCACAAGGAAAACCTGGAGCATCTTTTCCAACGTAAATCACGTTCTTTCCGTGATGCCACGCAGATGACAGTCATGCGTTGGTTCATCTACAACGCTGTCAAAGAAACGTACCCTTACGTCAAACTGACCTATGGCTTCCTCACGAAGAACATACGCATTCAAAATGGACTCGAGAAGCGTCATGCTGTCGACGCACGTTGCATCAGCGGGAATCCATTATCGGAAGAACCGAATGTGTCGTATCTTTTCCGACAGGTACGCGCGAACAACCGTCAACTGCATAAGATGACCATTGGTAAAAAGGGTAAGAGAAAGGCGAACAAAGCGGAGCGTTTTGTCCGCGGTTATCAACTGTTCGACAAGGTACACTACGAGGGACAGACGTGTTTCGTTTTCGGAAGACGTAAGACCGGCTATTTCGATCTTAGGACGCTACAAGGAGTCCGTGTTCATAAATGCGCTTCGCATAAGAAACTGACACTACTTGAAAGAGCGACGACATGGCTCGTCGACATTCCAACCAGAAGGAGGTGGAGGTCGGCTCCTCCCATGACTGAAGCCACGGGTCTCCGCCGACCTATAAACAATGAAACGAATAGCTGTTGGTACCGTCATGGTAGTGTATATGACGGTTTTTAGTTTTTCACTTTGGACTTATCAACATCCGGTCCTCACCAGTTCCGACCAGTCGAAACTACTCCCGACCCGTGTCAAACAGATTCGTTCGGCGACATCGACGAACGATCTCAAGTACTGGGTTGCGCAAGCAAAACAGCGGCAGGAAACCGTTTCTGTCGCCGGTATGCAACACAGCCAGGGCGGACAAACCTATCTGCCGGATACAACAGTTCTCGATATGACAGATTACGACCGAATTTTGGAATATACGCCGGACAAGCACCGGATTACAGTCCAAAGCGGAATCACCTGGGCCGAAATTCAGGACCGGATTCAGCCGGATGGACTGGCGGTTCAGGTCATGCAATCCCAAAACATCTTTACGGTCGGCGGTGCCCTCAGCGTCAATGTCCATGGCCGGGATATCCGCTACGGTTCCCTGCTCGATACCGTCGATTCCTTCCGGCTGTTGAAGGCAGACGGTACCGTCGTCCATGTCAGCCGAAACGAAAATGCGGATTTATTCCGCCTCGTCCCCGGCGGATACGGACTGTTCGGCATCATTTTGGATGTCACCCTGAAACTGACCGACGACGAATGGTATACCGAGCAGACCGTCGCTTTGGACTATCATGATTATCCGGCTTATTTCCGTCAACATGTACTCGGTGATGCTGACGTCCGGATGCATATCGGACGTATTTCCGTCGCGCCGGACGGGTTTTTCAAAGAGATGTATGTGACGAATTATCATAAAGCCGAACGAACGGTTCCGATTGAAGAGGAACCGCTTAAGCAGGAAACAATCATTGCCCTGCCGAAAGCGTTACTCGGTCTCTCCCGGTACAGCGACTTCGGAAAAAATCAGCTCTGGTCGTTTCAAAAATCGTATTTCCTGAAGCAGAGCGGCACGTTCGAATCCCGTAACAATGTCATGCGGTCCGACAGTGCGTTCATGGAGTATACCAGTCAAGGTCGGACCGAATTACTCCAGGAATATTTCGTGCCGGTCGATTCGTTTGTTTCCTACGTCGATCAACTGCGGTCGATTTTGACAGCCCATGAACTGAATGTCTTGAATATCACGATCCGGTATGTCGAGCAGGATGAGACAGCTGCCTTATCCTATGCGAAACAGGATATGTTTGCCCTCGTTTGGTTGATCAATACGGAAACGGATCCGGTATCGATTAAAGAAACGAAACGGATTGTTCAAAAGTTGATTGATGCGACACTCGAACATCAGGGCAGTTACTATTTGCCGTACTACCCGTTCGCGACACGCAGGCAGTTCCATGACGCGTATCCACATGCTGCTGCTTTCAAAGCCGCGAAACAAAGGCAGGATCCCGCTGGACTTTTCATGAACCAATTTTATCTCGACTATTTGAAGTAAGGAGACAATGATGAACTATCCACTTTTTGTTCGTATTCAAAGCATGATTTTAATGAGCAGCAGTATCATTTTTCCATTTTATTTATTGCTTGTCCGGCAAATTGGCGATTCCTATGCCCAGTTTGGTCTGGCCTACGGTCTCTTCACGCTGACGTCAGCATTCGCTTATCTCGGAATCGGTCGGTTGAGTGACCGGTTCGGGGACCGATCATTGCTTGTCACCCACACGTTCGGGATGGCGCTGATTTTACTGTATGTTCCGATCGTGACCTCCATCAGTCATGTCTACCTGATTCAAATCATTATGGGAATACTCGGGGCATTGCAAAAGAACACGGAAAAAACCATTCTCGCCCGGCAGGAACTTGCCTTGACGACGGTCGGCCGGGCAATCGGCCGCTATCATTTCAAGACGTCTTTATGGTCGGCACTTGGCATCATTGCTGCCGGTTATCTGATTGACTTTTTAACGATCGGCAGTCTGTTTTACATCATCTCTGCCGTCTATTTGTATGTCACGGTGCGTTTACTGTGGGACCGTCCACGTTCAGGAAAAAAACATACGGAAGATTCATCATCGGGTGTCGAAGCGGGTATAAAGAAGTAGAAGGGATGTGATCGCATGATTGACGTAACCCATTACTCCCAAACATTCGGGAAACGCACGGTCTTGACCGATGTCCAGTTTTCGATTGGTCAAGGTGAAATCGTCGGTTTAATTGGTCCGAGCGGTTCCGGAAAAACGACTTTAATTAAGTCCTTGATTGGTCTGCAGCAACCGACGACCGGGACGATCACCGTGCTCGGAACAAAACAACCCTCGCTTGCCCAAGCGGAGAAAATCGGCTACATGGCACAGTCCGATGCGCTTTATGAAGATTTGACGGCGCGCGGTAATCTCCGATATTTCGGAAAACTGTACGGTTTAAAAAAAGCACGCCTCCGGGCCCGCATCGAAACCGTCCTTGAATTCGTCGATTTAAAAAAAGATGCCGATCGCCCGATTCATCAGTTTTCCGGCGGGATGAAGCGTCGGCTCAGCCTGGCCATCGCCTTGATTCATGAACCAAGTCTTTTACTGCTCGATGAACCGACGGTCGGGATTGATCCCGCGCTCAAGAAAACATTTTGGCATGAGTTTGAACAATTGCGTCAGTCCGGCGTGACGATTCTCGTCACGACCCACGTCATGGATGAAGCGGAGCGTTGCGATCGTTTATTGTTGATTCAACACGGCCGTCTGATCGAAGCCGGTACACCGGACGACCTGATTCAACGCTTCGGCTCCATCGATGAAGCTTTCATTCAAAAGGAGCGAGTATGATGCAAATTCTGACGGTAGCTGAACGTGTCATTTCACAGATTTTTCGGGATAAACGGACGATTGCCATGATGTTTCTCGCTCCGTTGTTTGTCCTCTTCTTACTGTCGACGATTCTCGGCTCGAGCTCGGATGATGTGACGATTGGTACGGTCGATCTGCCGGTCTCCTTTCAAGACACGTTGAAAACCAAAACCGATACTCGCACCTTTACAGATAAAGCGGCCGGTGTCACCGCCATGAAGGATCGCGAAATCGATGCCCTGATTACCTTTCAAAAAAATCAGCCGCAGATTTTGATTGAAGGCGGCGATATTTCAAAAAATGCAGCGGCACTCCACGTCATTCAGGAGACATTGATTACTATCCAGGGACAACAAGCGCTCGCTGCCAATACGAAACTTACGGCAGCCGTTAAACAGTTGCAGCAACAGCTGACCCAATTGACGAATCAAACGTTTGAAACACCGCAACCTGTTGCACCTCCCGTCACTAAACCCGATATCCAGTTTTTATACGGCAATCCGGACGCCGAATTATTTGATCAAATCGCCCCTGCCTTAATGGGCTTTTTCATCTTCTTGTTCGTGTTCATCATTGCCGGTGTCAGCTTTTTACGGGAACGGTCGAGCGGTACACTGGAACGGACACTTGCGACTCCGCTCAAACGGTCGAGCATCGTCTTCGGTTATTTCGTCGGTTTCTTTTTATTCGTCACGATCCAAACGATTCTCATCCAACTGTTCATCGTCAACGTGCTTGACGTGACACAACAGGGGAACTACTTCCTGCTTTTGTTCGTCAATCTCCTGACGGCAAGTGTCGCCTTGTCACTCGGCTTACTGCTGTCGAGTTTTTCCCGGACGGAATTTCAACTGATTCAGTTCATCCCTTTAGCGATCGTACCTCAGATTTTTTTCAGCGGACTGTTTGATTTGAGTGATGCCCCGCTTTGGGTGGAAGTCATCAATCGGTTGATGCCGTTGACTTATGCCGCGCATGCTCTGCAAAATATCATGACTCGGGGCTACGGGCTGCAGGACATTTGGGTCGACCTCGTCGTGCTGGCAGGATTTGTTGTGTTATTCGTCGCCCTCAACATGCGGGCTCTCAAAAAACAACGCCCGGTCTGAGTTCATTGACCTCATTTTCCCGACTCCATTGACAATCCATTTTTTTCCTTATACAATCAAAAAAACCGCGAAATGAGGCTGACCGATGTAAATTCATCTATTTACCCACCCACTAACTAAATACGAACGATGTGGAGGTTTTATAGATGAACCGATTTACAACTTTACTGGTCAGCCAGTGGGTAGCAAATGCGGGAGATGCGCTCTACATCGTCGCTCTCATCGCTACCCTGTATGCTGAAACCGGACAGGCCAGTACAGCTGCCCTGTTCCCGATTACCGTGACGGCAGGCATGACGCTCAGCGGATTTTTCTTTGCCGATCTCGTAAGACGGTTCCGCCATGCTTCGCTTTTGTTATCCAGTCAGCTTTTAAAAACGATCAGCCTCGGTCTGATTGTATTTCTTGATTTACCGTTCGGTTATCTGCTTGGATGCGTCGTCTGGATTGCCTTTCTCGACGGATTTGCCCGACCGCTCGAAAGTGCCTTCCTGCCGCGCATCACGGATAATCTTCAAAAAGCCAACAGTCTGGTTCAAGGGACAAACCAAGTCGTCCAACTGGTGATGTGGCCGCTCGGTGCGATTTTTGTCAGCCTCGGCTCCCCCGGTCTCGTCCTGACGATTTCGTTCGGCTTATTTGTTATGGCAAGTCTTTGGACCGGTCTGTTTCGTCATCAGGTCCGTCAACTCGCGGATCCTGTCGAAGAAACGCAGGAAACACCGTCGTTCCGCTCTAGCTTCCGCTATACGTGGACGACTGAACCGGCCCGGCTGAATACGACGTTGCTCGGCATCGACGCCTTTGCCAGTACCGCCTGGATTTCAGCGTTATTCCTTGTTTATATTGATACGCATCTCCATGTGTCTGACAGCTGGTGGGGCATCTTAAATGCGTTTTACCTGCTCAGCATGATCGGCGGCAGTTATTACATGCTCCGCCGGACCAAATCCGCTTCCCTGTTAACGCTGAGTGTGGCGTTATCGGTCGGAGCCACCGTCTTATTTGCGTTCGCACCGTCTGTCGTCTTTGCCGTTGTCGCCTGTGTGTTGCAGGGCACCTCGAGCCAACTACGGGCAATTGAGCTGACTACCCGTTTGCAGGAAGCGACGCCATCCGCCCGCTTACCGTACGTCTACAGCATGCAACAAACCGTCTATACGCTCAGTTTTTGTCTAGGCAGTCTGCTGTTCGGATTGCTTGCGGACCGTTTGAGCATCGAGACCGTCTACTGGATCGCGGCCGCGGTCGCTCTGCTGATGTTCCCGGCAGCCCGGCGTTTGCATGATACCGTTTTGATCAAGCAGAAACAGCGCATCTCGTAAGACAAGCACCCAAAAGAGAGGTTTTTTCAGGTATCGCACCTGGAAAAGACCTCTCTTTTTTATCTGTTCGTTGCTATCTTTTTTGGTGAAATACCAGTAATCCTGTTCCCATCAACAGACAGACAAGTCCAAGCGAGAAATAGGCTCCGTCAAGACCTGAACTTTGACTGATTTGACCAAACACCAATCCGATACCGATCGTCACCACACTCTCAAGCATCGACAGCATCGAACTACCCGTCGCCCGAACATCATCCGTCAACATGTCCTGCAACCATGTCGTCAGGACTGGTTCCGACCAGCCGTAAATCAAAAACAGACCTATTAAGACAAGAACGGACCATCGACTGTCCATCACAGCAAGTAAGACAAAACCGCCTGCATACACAAGTAGAAGAACGCTGAGCGGAACGAACAGACGGGCCGGTTTAGGCAAAAGATTACCGAGTCCCTGGGCGACCATCAGACCAATCAAGATAACCCCAAACCAGGAGACGGAAATGCCTTGTTCCTGGACATACAATTGCCAGAACTCATCCAAGAACGTAATTGTCGCTCCAAACGAAATGCTGAGTAGCGTCATCCGGATGAACGAAGGAACAAGATTCCACCGACGCCAGTCGTAACGCGTAACAGAAACTGACGGTCGTCCGGATTTGTCCGGTTCAGTCAACAAGCAACTGACAAAAACAGCCGCCGTCAAACAACCAAGCGAGAGATGATAATGCACCGTCAGCTCGTAGGATGTCGCAAGCCAGGCTCCAATCAGCGCCGCACTACCGGTTGCTGCAAGACCTGCCGCGTTTATTCGGCCAATCGTTTTCTCAAAACGGTCCTTTTCCCCTAGTTGCTCCATCGTTTCGTAAATCAAGGCCTCTTCCGCTCCGCTGACAGCGGCACTTCCGATTCCGGCTAACACCATCGCCAGTAAAAAGGACGACAGGTCATACGCCTGAAGCAAGATTACAAACGATAACGTTTCAAAGAGTGTCCCCGTCAGCAGACTGATTTTCCGTCCCAACCGGTCAGCAAACAAACCAAATGGGACTTCTAGCATCACCACCGTCAGGGCAAAGATGATTTCAGCATAGACGACGTCCTGCACCGTCATGCCGCGTTGTTCCCAAAACAAGCGCTCGATGACATAAGCCGGCAGACATGCGGCCAAACAACGAATCAGATACATCAGTCGAATATTCCGCCGAAGTCGAACTTAACAAGGCGGCCGTATATTTTTCATGGTGGATTCCTCCTTTTTGAGTGATATCCTGTAACCTGTGTTTTTACTTTTCCCGTTTCTGTTTCTTCCGAATCGGGTTACACAAAAAAGCAGACGACGGATCGTCCGTTGTCTGCTTCTGCTTCTGTTTCAGTCTGCTTATCTTTTATGGTCTTTCGCATGTTCCGTTCCGGTAATCGTTTCAAGTGAACTGATTTGTTCGAACGGCAGTTCAATCGTAAAGGTTGAACCGCTACCTTCCGTCGATTCCACATGGATCAACCCTTCGTGGGCACGGACGATTTCCTGACAAATCGCAAGCCCCAGACCGGTTCCACCGATTTTCCGGCTGTCTGAATTATCGACCCGGTAAAACTTACTGAACAGTTCAGGTAAGGCATGTTGCGGAATCCCGATTCCTTCATCGATGATCTGAATCCGTAACCGGTCATCCAATGCCTCGAGCTTCAGCTCAATTTCTCCGCCATCCGGTGAATACTTGATGGCGTTATTAATCAAATTTCCGAACAACTGACGCATTTTCGATTCGTCCGCTTCAATCCAACGAAGCGGCTGATCTCCTTTTTCAAGCGTCAGTTGATGCTGACTGGTCGAACCGGCATGGAATTCAGCAACTTCCTGAATCAGGTTTCCAAGATCGAGTTTTTCGAACTGATACTGTTGCTGACTTGATTCCATACGTTGAACATCCAGGAAATCGTTAACGAGACTCGTCAGACGTTGCGTCTCCGAATGAATCGTCGACAAATACCGTTGTTGACGGTCAATTGGCAAGTCTTTCGCCAGCATCAACTCGGTATACCCGAAGATGGATGCAAGCGGCGTCCGTAACTCGTGGGATACTGTCGAGACGAACTCCGACTTCATCCGGTCGATGCCGGTTTCAATCGTCACATCCCGCAGCACGAGCATCGTTCCGCGGAAACGGCCGCCGTACTGAATCCCTTCCGCATACACTTGGACAAATCGTTCCTCTTTGTTTAAGGATAAGGATAAGCCTTCGGTTGGAATTTCATGAAGACAGACCCGACTCATATATTCGAGGAATGCTTCATGTTGATCGACCTGAACAGCCAACTCTTCAATCTTGACGTCAAGCGTCATCAATCCCTCATCAAATTGATCATGGGACGGATGATGGAACAAGGCGAGTAACGGTTTGTTGGCGAAAATCTTATCATCTTCGATATAAATGACAGCTTCACGAATCGAATGCAACAGCTTCGATGTTTTCTCGCGTTCCCGCTCGATTTCATCAAAGACCCGCATCCGGAGCAGTGACAAGGCCAACTGTCGGGAGAACGACCAGATTTCTTCCGTTTGCTCCTCATTAAACTGATCCCGGTAACGGACCAGATAGATGCTTGCGATCATCGTATTGGTCGACGGATCCATGACTGGAACAACCGTTTCGTACATGCTGTACGGGTAAGGAAGCGGATGATCACTCGTCACTTGTTTCGTCGAACGGACGGCGTGCTTGTGCATCCGTGCCCGTTCCAGTAACGAAATTGAAGAGTGTAACAACTGATGCTCCTGATCCGGTGTCATCCCGTACGAGACGATATCCGTATAACGATCGTCGTCAAGGAAAACGATCGCACCAAGCTCGGCATCGGTAATCGTAATTAATTTTTCAATGATTGCAGGGTAAGCCGTTAACGTTTCCCGCGAAGCGAGCGTTTCCGTCAACTCATTGCGGTACCGCAAATGCGTTTCATTTCGCAACGTAGTATCGAGCGCTTCTTCCAGTTCTTCTTGTTGCATCTGTAACTCTTCCTGTTGGGCAACGAGTTCTTCCTGCTGACTCTGCAACTCATCGTTACTTGAAACGAGTTGCATCTTTTGGGAAGAAATCGATGCTGCCATCTGATTGAAAGTTGTCGTTAATTCACCGACTTCATCCTGTGAATTCACAACTTTGATTGGTGTCGCATCCTCGCCTTGTGCGAGACGACTGCTCTCCCGGTTCAACTGACGTAATTGTCCGGTCAGACGCGAGACAAATGGACGGACAAGCAACGCAATGATCAGCAGGAGAACAGCCAGATTAATGAACCCAAGTACTTGAGAAGCATTGACCTGTTTGCCCAGTTTTTCTTGCGCCGCAAGTTCCTGTTTATTGAGCGAGTTGCGGTACTTCGTGAAGACCGTTTCCATATCGACGATGCTTGAACTCATATCCGCTGCACTTTTCGTTTTGATATTGAACTTCCGTTTTGGATCGAGTGTCGGTGCTTTCGTGACTTTTCCGAGCGTTGCCATCTGCAGGAACGGTTCTGTCACATCCCCGTCTTTTTTAGCAGCGACGTAGTTCGTCAGACTAGGCATGACGCGTTGCGTATACGCCGTATAAAGCGATCGGGCATCTTTTGCATACTGTTTTTCTTCTTTAAAACGGGCATTTTTCTCAAACCACGTTGTTTGTTGATTGATGTTCGTTTTTTTACGTTCAATTTCTTCCAGCATTGCTTTATCACCTAATAAGACGAATCCGCGCATTTCATACTGAAGACTTTGCCATGATTCATATAAGTTCGTCGCACGTGTCCGATGATCGTTTAATGTCAGCAGTTCCTGACGTGATGTCTGAACCTGACTTTTCGTATAAAAATAAACGCCGGCTGAGGTCAGCACGAGTGTCAATATAATCATATAGAAGGCAGACATAATTTGGCGTCCAATCGTTCGATTAAGCCATGACTTCATCTATTCATCCCCCTCTACTGTTGAAACTTAAACTAATCGTTTCTAAACCTTATTCTAAAGCTTTTTTAAGCAAAACCACTAAATATGCTCAAAAAAGACCACTTTTCATCTAACTTTAATCTAAACGGTTGTATGTTACAAACAGATGTCACAAAACAGGAGAAAACTTTGTTCATTTGGAGATTTTTACAAAAAAAACCCGCTCCGATAGACGGAACGGACAGCTATTTAAAGATTAGAATGGTTCGTAATCTCTGTATTTTGTTGATTGACGTGCATCTGATGATGATCATGATGATGATGCGTACTCGAATGACGCCGGACAGGTTCTTCATCTGCAAGTGGATCCCCGTCCAAAATGCCAAGCCGCGCATATTGGGCCGCAACAGCCTGTTTCGTCGTCGCCTGCACTTGATCCGTCTGATGAATCAACGATGCAATTCCTTTCGCCAACCGGAACGGCTCCAAATTCGTTTTTTCGACTGGAAACGACGGCAACGAACGGAGATAGTCAAGATACCGTTCGGCACCTTCTTCCGATGGTGTCACAAGTTCCGAAGCATGATGCCGGAGCGACTTCGTCAGACTGTGTGTCGAGGCCCCCTGTGTAATCATCGTAAACAGTCCAATCACGAAAACACATACGATTATACCAAAAAAGATCATCATGAAAATCGGCATCCCGGAAAAAAAGCCGTCACCTTCAATATACAGCACCAGTCGGTTGCCGCTAAGCAATGACGCAATTCCTGATAACGACATACAAACCCTCCTCGTTTCGTGTGATAGTTACTCTTACGTAACATGAACAAGGAGGGTTTCCGTTTTTTGTTAAGTTTCTAAGGAAACTTCCGCATTAAACCAGTCTTCCACAAACAAAAATCCATTTGGAACATCAATCCGGTAAGAATAGAGGACGGCGAAATCACCGTCTGTCATCATCGGTAAGGTCAATTCCCGCAAGACTGCTTTGACTTCTTCCGTCATGACCGTTTCATAGCGGACGAAATCGTCTTCCCGGGTTTCCCGCTCCGTTAAATACGGCAACAACAATGCTTTTCCAAACGATTGGGGATCATCAATGACTTCTGCCGTCACCCCGAATAATTCTTCCGCTTCTTCGATTAAGGCATCAGCCTGCCCGACCGTCACTTCGTTCGGAAACCAGACCGTCAGTTTGGTCCCTTCTTTCAAAAATTGTTCGAACATTGGTATAAAGGTCTTATTTTCCATCAAATCGTAATGCATCAAGCTTCTCCCTTCACGAACTCGAATTTCAATTGATTTTGTTCCAAATACAGCATCGCCTGGAAAGTACGACCGTTTTTTTTCATCTCAAGCGGCTTTGTTTTTCCGTTCGCGAGAAGTTTTTTCAGCTCGGTTTGTGTCAGACGTGCCCCGAGAATCGTCTTCGGCAGGGTAAAACCACAATTGTTTTTCTGATAGGCACTGCACCCGTAAAACTTCCCCCGATCGAGCAACTCTGCCTGACAGACCGGACAGATGCCGACCGGCCGGTTCGTTGCGCCCCGCGCCCGTTTTGCCGGCACTTGGGTGGGGTCGACTTCCAATTGTTCGACCCGTGTTTTCGCATCCTGGACTAAATGTTGCGATAGTTTTTTCGCCTGATCAACAAACTGGGCCGCTGACGCCTCCCCTTTACCGATCTGGTCGAGCCGGCTTTCCCATTTCGCCGTCATCTCCGGAGAAGCAAGGATACTGCCGCTGACGGCTTCAATCAAAATCCGCCCCTTTGCTGTCGGATGGAGTTCTTTTTTCTTCACTTGAATGTATTCCCGGCGTTTCAGTCCGTCGATGATGCCGGCCCGTGTCGCTTCTGTTCCTAGGCCCTCGATTTCTTTCATGATGGCTTGCAGTTCATTTTCGAGTACTTTCCCGGCCGTCTTCATCCCGAGAATCAACGTCCCTTCCGTATAACGTTTTGGCGGTTCCGTTTGCTTCTCGAGTAACTTCGCGCTTTTAATCGGCACCTGTTGTCCGATTTCGAGTGCCGGCAGTTCCTGCTCTTTCGCTTCAACCTTCAAGACTTTCTTGAATCCTAACTCAAGCGACCGGCTGCCTTTTGTGATGAAGCGGTCCTGTTCCCGTTCCGTGATGATTTCCGTTTTTTCCGATCGGGCATCCGGGGCAAACGCCGCCAGGAAACGACGGACGATCAAATCGTAGACTTGTGCATCGCGTCCTGTCAGTTTTGCAACGGCTCCCGCTTCTTCGGTCGGGATAATCGCATAATGATCGCTGACCTTCGCTGAATTGACGTACCGTTTATTATTCGTCAGATTGTTCGTCACGATGTCCGTCAGTTCGGTATACTCCGGCTGTTTCAGAAGTCGTTTTAAAATCGTCGGAAACTGGCTCGCTTCATCTTTTGAGACAAAGGACGAATCCGTCCGCGGATAACTGATCCAGCCCCGGATATACAGTTTTTGCGCAATATCAAGTGTTTCCTTTGCGCCAAGTCCGAAACGCCGGCTCGCTTCCGTTTGCAACAATGACAAACTGAACCAGAACGGCGGTTTTTCGACTTGTTCCGTCTTCTCGACTGCTGCTACGGTACCGGTTCCTGTTGTTCGGGCGACAATTGTTTCCGCGAGACTCCGTTCTGTAAGCTTCGTTTGTTTTTTAGCATTGATGTACTTCCCTTTATACCGGGTAAAGTCCGCCTCGACTTCAAAAAACGTTTCCGGACGGAAATTCTCAATCTGCTTTTCCCGTTCGACGATCAAGGATAATGTCGGCGTTTGGACCCGCCCCAGTGAAAAGACGTCGGCAATCCCTTTTTTCTTGAGCAGCGTCGTATAGGCACGGGAAGCATTCATCCCGATCAACCAATCGGCACAGGCACGGCTCATCGCTTCATGAAACAAATTTTCGGTTTCCTTGCCATCGAGCAGATGCGCAAAACCGTGATCAACGGCTTGAGGTGTCAGACTGGAAATCCAAAGACGTTGAATCGGTTTCGCATTGTTCGCCAGCCGGAGAATCAATCGGACGATTGCCTCTCCCTCTCGCTCGGCATCCGATGCTATAATGATGGAAGTTGTCGTCCGTTCGTTCAGTAATTTCTTGATGACCTGGAACGCTTTGCTTTTTCCGCGGGATAACCGGTAGTCAAACCGTTCCGGGATGATCGGGAGATGATCATAGTTCCATCGTTTCCATTTGGCGTCGTAATGGGCCGGTTCCTGAAGTTCACATAAATGGCCGACGGCATAAGCCAGCTTTGCCCCGGCCGGAAACCGGTCACATGGTTTGATTTCAATATATCCGTCCCGTTTGACCGATGGATACGGTGCTGCGAGTTTTTCAGCTTGTTTTGGTTTTTCCGCAATGATTAATTGCATTGATTCACCCTCATTTCCTTACTTCAGACACGCGGAGGTTAACATGCCCTATTTCACTTTATTCATGGCACTCTTTTTTATCTCGACATCTGCAATTTTCGTTAAATGGGCCGAAACCCCGATTGAAGCCGTCGCTTTTTACCGGATGTTGTTTTCGACGCTCTTGCTGTTACCGTTGATTCATCTGAAAGAATTACTTAGTCTCAGTTCAACGACCATCCGACATATGATTTTAAGTGGAATTCTCTTAGCCGGTCATTTTTGGCTGTGGTTCCTGTCCCTTGATTATACGACAGTTGCCAGCTCGACGCTCTTCGTAACCGCGAGTCCGATTTTCGTTTTAATCGGGAACGCTGTCTTCTTTAAACAACACCCGTCACGAAAAGCCCTCTTTTTCGTTGGCGTCGCGTTGTTCGGCGGCGGACTTGTCGCTTATGGTGATATCGCGGTCGGTCCAAGAGCGCTGATTGGAGACGGACTGGCCCTGCTCGCGACGATTCTTGTCGCCGGTTACTGGCTGCTCGGTCAGCACGTCCGGACAAGCGTCTCGACGAATACGTATTCCTTCGGTGTCTATGCCGTGTCTTCCGTCGTTTTGTTACTGTTCTCGCTCATTCAGTCGGTCAATCTGGTCGGTTCATTCCAAACTGATTGGAAAATTTATATTTTACTCGCTGTCTTCCCGACGCTGCTTGGACACAACTTATTTAACTGGGCCTTATCGCGTGTCAGTGCCAGTATCGTCAGCATTACGATTCTCGGTGAAGCCGTCTGGGGGATGATTTTCGGTTATTTCCTGTTCCAGGAATCGTTGACTTGGATTCAAATTACCGGTGCCGCCTTACTGCTCGTCGGAATCGGTCTGTTCCTCCGGCGGAATGAACGGGATATCCGGGAACAATTCGCCAAACAAAATGCCGCAACGACGGCGGAATAAAAAATAAATACCAGTCAGCAGCCTTCTGTTAGAAGATTGTCTGACTGGTATTTTTTAATTCGTCGGATCTTCCGGACGGACTTTCGGCAGACGGAAGGTCATGAAAAAGGCGAGGATGGCGCAGGTGAGTCCGCCAATAAAGACGAGGTGCAACCCATTTGCCAGTGCCTGCTCCGCTGCTGTCTGAACATCCGTTCCATAACGCGATGCGGTACCGGATTGAAAAAACGGATCAATCGAATAGCCGTTCAATAGTTTTGAGTCGGAAAAGGCCTGGATGATTGAGACGTTAAATAACGTCCCGAAGATCGCCACACCAAGCGTTTGACCGGTCGTACTCAAAAATGAGTTGACGGCAGTCGCTGATCCACGCAGTGACCAGTCGACTGATGTCTGCAAGACGACCATGAAGACCGGTTGCGCCAGTCCGAAACCGATTCCAATCAACGAAACAGCCAAATAAATGAAAACGTCACTTGATTCCCGTCCGATTCCGATTAAAATCGCCATTCCGATGACGAGTAATCCCATTCCGGTCATTGTCCGGTAGCGCGGCGAGGCGATGCCAATCGTCCGTCCGCCAACGATTGCCGTCAGTGTCCAAAACAACGATAACGGCATCAGCATGAAGCCGGCTTCGGTCGGACTTTTCCCAAGAACGCCTTGCGCAAAAATCGGGATATATGCCGACATCGAGACAAGTACCCAGGCAGAAAAGAAGACGGCCAGATTGATGACGAGAATGACCGGATGACGGATGACCGCCGGTGGCAATAATGGGTCAGCTGCTTTTTTCTCGACCCGGTAAAACCAAAACAACAGGACCAGACTGACCGCAAAACTGATTAAAATCAGCGGTTCGGCAAAGGATTCAGCTTCACTTCCCGAAAGTAACCCGTACAGTAAGGCACTCATCCCGGTCGCAAATAAAATCGCTCCCCGGTAATCAATCTTACGTGAAGTTTCGGTGACATTTTCTTTATAAAACAGGACGATCATAATAAAGGAAATCAGAGCAAACGGAACATTCAACAAAAAGATATAGCGCCATGATAACGTCTCGACTAAAAACCCGCCGACGAGCGGACCGGCGACACCCGAGATTCCCCAAACCGCACTTAAAACGCCCTGGATTTTCCCGCGTTCCTCGTATGTATACAAATCCCCGATGATGGTCATCGCAATCGGCAAGACGGCTCCCGCTCCAATTCCTTGCGCGGCGCGGAACAGAATCAGCATTTCCATCGATTGCGCCAATCCACAGGCGAGCGACGCGACCGTGAAGACTCCAATTCCAAACAACAGGACTCGTTTTCTTCCGTACAAGTCAGCCATCTTTCCGTAAATCGGTGTCGATACCGCCATGAACAGTAAGAAACCGGCGAAAATCCAGCTGACGAGTTTCGCGCCGTTTAACTCACTTGCCATGACCGGTGTTGCCGTCGCAACAATCGTACCTTCAATCGCTGCCAAAAACGTAGCTAATAACAAAGCAATCGTGACATTTTTCCTCAAGAGACTCAGCTCGCTTTCTGTAGGTGTATCCTTTCTTTATCATACCTTGAATCGGCGGACTTCTAAAAGGAGATGCTTATCGAGCAGGAATCAAGGGAACAATAGGGAATGATAAGATTAGAGAATGAGTCATCAATTGAATGGAGGAGTATGAGATGTTACGAAAAACTGCTTTGATTACAGGTGCTTCCGGTGGAATCGGTCTTGACTTGGCCGTATTGGCGGCACGCGACGGGTTTGATTGTGTATTGATCGCCCGCAACGAAAAGAAACTGACCGAGCTGAAACATGTTCTTGAAAAACGTTACCAAATCAAGGCGTACACATTCGCTGTCGATCTCTCACAAGCAGACAGCGTCTCCCGTGTTCTCAGTTTCCTCGAGGAACATGAACTGACGGTTGATTTATTGTTCAACAATGCCGGTTTTGCGACATCAGGCCGTTTCGCGGAAATCGATCCGTCAGAAGATTTAAATTCGATTCACGTCAACGTCGTCGCCTTGACGGAACTGACAAAACGTTTGGTACCGGGCATGCTTGATCGCGGATTCGGCCGTATCCTGAACGTTGCCTCTGTTGCCGCCTTCATGCCGGGACCGTACATGAGCGTCTACTATGCCACTAAAGCGTATGTCTTATCGTTGTCCGAAGCACTCGCGTCCGAGCTCGACGGTTCAGGTGTCACGGTCACCTGCCTTTGCCCGGGACCAACGGATACGAACTTCTTTGATCGTGCCCAAATCACATTACCTTTTAAAAGCATGCCGTCTCACCTCGTCGCCTTTGCCGGATACCGGGGAACGTTAAAAGGAAAACGTGTCGTCGTACCGGGAGCAAGTAACCGCGCCATGGTGACGTTCGCTAAACTGTTGCCCCGCCGTCTCTTAACGGAAGTGACTGGACGTATTCAAAATCCGGATCAACAACAACAAGAGACACCGGTCGAAGAATTCGCTGTTTCCAACTAATCCGAACATAGAAAAGACGTTCATCCTTTCCTTCCCGGAAAGCGATGGACGTCTTGTTTCGTTTAGTTTGGTTTTGGACGATGAAAATGGTCCGTCATCCATTTTTGAACGTTTTTCGGAATGGAGGTATAACGGTACACGTACCGAAGCGTAACAGCGCCCGTCACCATGACGAGGTAACCGCTCGACAGGACTAACAACCAGGCGACGATTGACAGGAACAATTCTTTCTCAAAAAAGAGATGTCCGACCAGTCCGCCTTCGACGGAAGTAATCAGCATCGCTCCGGGGAAAATAGCTGCTGCCAGTAAATAAAATCCTGCATAACGCCCCCGAACCGTTCCCTTCAACAATAAGATACTTCCAAATGCCAGACCCAAACCTGCAATAAGTAACAACCCGACGAGATACGTTATGGACAGCGACGAACTAAGCATCACGCTTCACTCCAATCGAATGGGATTACTTATCATGTACCCTCATTTCCATCAAACGAGTGCAAAATCCGCAAAAAAATCGGATACAACAACCAGATGAAGACGGCATTTGAAACACCGTGTACTAAATCAAACAGACCTCCCGTCAAGAGCAATGTCCAAAACGCTTCTCGCGAAAAATCGGTAAAGATCAGAAAACCTAAATTGCTGATCCAGCCATAAAAAAAACCTGATGCCAGTCCATAAATCGTTAAGACCCATCTCGTTCGCATACCCGGTAAGACACAGAGGAGACTGATGACCATGTACGCCACGATTTGAAATAACACAAAGGGACCGCTCCCCAAAAATAAACTCGTCAAGACGACAACGAGCATCCCGACGATTGTTCCGGAAATCGGTCCTATACAGGCTGCAACCAAGAGAATCAGTGCAGTTGCCGGCTGGACATTCGGAATACTTGCAAAAATCAGCCTTCCGACAATCGCCGCTGCCGAAACCAGTGCGATGAACCGAAGCATCGACTCTGAAATCGGACGTTTCTCGAAACAAAGAACAATTAAACTGATGAGGAGGACTGCTGCGCCGATCAGTTCCATTCGTACAACCTGCTTTGCTCGATGAACAGCGACGCCGGACCATCAAAGGCAATCTCTCCCTGGACAAGATACACGACACGGGTCGCACAAAAAATCAGGTCAGGATCGTGTGTAGCAAGAAGAATCAACTTGTCCGGATGATTTAGCATGGTTTGAATAAAATCAGACCGTTGCTGATTGGTTAACCCCGCCGTCGGTTCATCAAAATAACAGGCTTCTTCCGTCCAGGCAAGCCGTTCCATCAACTGTTGTTTTTGCTCGGAAAAAGTAGCGCCCGGTTTGTCGAGGACAGGTGCCAAAGCCGGATGTGCCGGAACATAACATTTTCCCCCGGTCCGCTTGACCTTTCCGTATAGCGGACGGTCAACACCGAGTAACAGACGTAACAAAGTTGATTTCCCACTTCCGTTGGCCCCAATCAAGGCTACCCGTTCCCCTAACCGAAACGACATCTGTTCGACCAGCAACGCGTATTTTGACTGCAACGGATAGCGGTGCCGGATGCGTGACATCTCGTCGATGACCCTTCCTTTGACCGGTTCCGTTCCGCTCTCCTGCTTTAGTCGTTGCTGGTGTACCATGGAATAAGTGATGTGACAGGAAAAACGGCGTTCGATTTCCTCAAATAACAGCATCAAGCGGTTTTTACGGACTTGATCTAAAAATAAAAATGGTTCCGCCAAGAAAATCCGTTCCGGTAAACCAGACAATGTATGGCCAAGCGAAACAAGTTGCTGTTCCCCCGATGACAGTTCACTTGTCTCCCGGTCAAAAAAAGCTTCTAAGCCAAGTAATGTCGCCAGTTCACCTGCGACAAATAAACTGGTTGTCGCCAACATATCGCGGACACGCCCATGCAACAGTCGGTCCGGATGAATCACTTCGGCTCCAGCTGCCCGAGCCAGTTGTTCCAACCGTTCAAGTGAACTTTCTTCGTCGGTAATGATGGTAGGCATCCCGTATCCCTCCTTTTGAGAACATCACTAATCCGGGTAACATTAACGCTGATACGACCGCAACAGGAGACCACAATGCGATGTACATGCCTGCAATCACAAGTCCAATCAACAGATCAGAACGTGTCAAACGCCGTAACGGACTTGGGACTGCTTCAACAGGTAACAGATGATACAACGCAACCCGTTCCATCTTTTCTGCCACTGGTTGTTTGGCATGGCTCATCTTCACTTCCGGCCATGTACGGAGCAATGAGGGGATAATAGCCAGGACCATCCCCGTTAAGCGCGTCAGTCGCGGTAACATCCGGAATAAAGGACCCATTTGCTCGAGCCGGACCAAGGTGAACGTCAGTTGACTCGAGGTCACGAATAAGGCAACCGTCAGACCGGTCAGCCAAATTCCGTATGAGTCTACGGACGCACCGATGAGCAGAGGAGCATACATCATTCCGATATAAATCAGAGGGAGTGTCAGATAACGCAGGACGTCCCATTGCCGAATCCATGTAAAAAACAACAAATGTCCGGTCAAAACAAACAGGATGCTGACATGCGTCTGCAAAAAGAACGGGACCGATAACATTGCCACTACAAAAAGAGCGACATTCAGTGGATGAAGTCGCTCCCGTTCCGCCTTACTGAAAATAAGCCATTGCATCTTTTTCGAATCGCCATTCCAGACGGTCACCGTCTTTTAGTTCGTACGCTCCTGCCCCGACTTGTGCCGGTTTATCATTGACGCCAAATACCCAGCCGCTGCTGGCTCCGGCTGATTTTTCACGGATGCCGTCAACAGCCGTCACGTATGCCATTTCACCCTTACCGGTTTTGACGACCGGAAGATCCGTTTCTTCTAGCGCATCAAGCGCCGTTTCCGATTTGCTCAAGCACATCTCTTTTTCGAATAATGTCGTCGTTTTTTTCTTTGCATGATTGACGACCGAAACGTCTACGGAGCGGTCACATGCTTTTGAATCCGCCGTCGGATCCGCCGGTTTTTCCGTACATCCTGCAAGCAACAAGATTCCACTCATCAGCATCCATTTTTTCATCGTACGACTCCTTTGCGTCTTGAGGTCTCAAAACTGTAATTGTATAAAAGTATCGTTTTCTCCCGTAACGATTGCCCGTCGGAACGAAGATACGTCAATCGAATCGCGTTTGCCAACACATCTTCTCCGGTATTCACATACGGAATCAATTCACCTTGATCGTTAATCAATAGAACCGTAGCATCCTGTAAGCTGAACGTTTCATACAAACCATCCAAATCCATCTCGACGTACGGTGTCTTCGATTCATGAAGAATCTGCTTGATGGATAAAGTCTTCAACGTTCGAAACGAGGTCGAGGCATCAATCAATTTTTGATAGTACGACTCGAGCGAACGGGTCAGTACTTCTTCCCGGGGACGGTATGTCAATGTGCCCGTCACTTCTTGATAGGTCACTTCGTACCGGATGAACCGCTTCGGACTTTTCGCGATCAACTCAAATGTCGCATTCCGCAGGTTGCCTCCTTGGTCAAACAACAATTGACTTTGTTCCAGTCGCAGCGAGTCGTCTCCGATCCGCCGGTCAATGTGCGTCATCAGTGTGTCAAAAGATTCATCTGTAATCGTGACCTGTCCCATTTGTTGTGTCTCTTCCCGAAGCGTAAACGTATCGAACGGTCCCAGGATGAGCTGAAGCAGGAAAAAAAGAAATCCGAATAAGGCCATATAGCGTTTGTATCGTGAATTTTTTTTCGGGTGCAGGACAATCAAAAATAAGATAATTCCCAGCGGCAACTGAATATCATAGACAGGGAACGATACCGCTCCTAAACAGGCATAAAAAACAAATTTCAAATAAAGATATTGTTCTTTTTCGGTCCGTTTTTCTAAAAAGAAACCAAGAATGATACTTGCTAACAGGAACAGTGACCATTGGATGAGAAAGTCCATATTGTTTACCCCTTAATCACGACAGATTGATGATCCGTCATGAGGTATGACTCTTCAAATACTTCCCGCGCCTCCACTTCCAACCGTTGTTCCTGATCGACATACCGCGCAGAAATATGCGTCAACAACAGTTTTTTTGCCTGTGCTTTCAAGGCGATCTCTGCAGCCTGTCTTGCTGTCGAATGACCAAAGCGTCCTGCATGATCTTGTTCGGAATCAGCAAAAGTCGCCTCATGGACAAGGACATCTACTTCTTGCGCCAGACGTATACTCCCGTCACACGGCACTGTATCTCCTAACACCGCCAACTTGATGCCAGGCTTTGGTTCTCCGAGAAAATCAATCGACCGGTATTCGATTCCCTCAAACCTAAACGTTTCTTCTTGTTTGATTTGTCGATAGAGTGGTCCTGAAGGAATACCCAGCTGTTTCAATGCTTCGACGCGTAAGGCACCCTTTTCTTCCTGGCCTTCAATCCGGTAACCATAAGCCAAAAAGCGGTGTTCCAATGCTTCGACGTGAATTTGAAACCCTTCCTGCTCGTATGTCTGACCCGCTTCGACCTCAATGATATCAAGCGGATAACGTAAGTACGTACCCGTGATACGCAGTGTCGCATCAAGCCATTCTTTGATTCCTTTCGGACCGAAAATCGTTAATAACGTCGTTCCTTCCAGTGCAGCCCGCGTACTGATGAAGCCGGGAAGACCAAAAATATGATCACCATGCAAATGTGTGATGAAAATTGTACTGACCTTCCGTGGTTTAATCGGACTATGCAACATTTGGTGTTGTGTTGCTTCCCCGCAATCAAACAGCCACGTCATTTTCGGATGCAAAAGCGCGATCGAAGAAACATTTCGTTGTTTTGACGGCATACCTGCACCGGTCCCTAAAAAATAAAATTCCATCTTTTTCCCCTTTTCGTAAAATTAGCATTTTTTATACATAAAATACACCTTTCTCAGTCCGAAGCATGCTAAGATGGGCATATACTGATTCGAAAGGTGGTTTTTCCATGACCAAAATCGAACGGACTTATGCACGTGTCGTACAAGCCGCTCGCTTGTTGAACGAGAACTATCGGCAACAGTACGGAAGATCAATTCAACTTCAAGAAATCGCAACGACCTTACTATGTACCGAAGAGCTCATTCTCGAGTCCATGGAATTTTTCGAACGTCCTCAATTAACTTAATCGTAAACGAACAAAGAGTGTACCGCAATGTCGCGGTACACTCTTTTTAGTCTGTCATCATTTATTTGTGATGTAATCGACTAACGTTACGCATAATTCTGCCGTTTTAACAAGTTCTTCAATCGGCATTTTTTCATTTGTCGTATGAATATCTTCATAACCGACAGCCAGGTTGACGGTTGGGATACCGAAACCGGCAATCACGTTTGCATCTGATCCCCCACCAGAATGCAGGAGACGTGGTGTCCGACCGAGTTGTGTAATCGCGGCTTTTGCCACTTCGACGACTTGATCGCCGTCTTCGAATTTGAAACCAGGATACATGACTTTGACTTCGACTTCGGCACGTCCTCCGAATTCAGCAGCAACGTCTTCGAACGCCGCTTTCATCTTCGCCGTTTGGGCTTCCATTTTCGGTGCAACGAGTGAGCGTGCTTCCGCAAAGATTTCGACGTAGTCACAGACGATATTGGTCGATGGTCCACCACCGCTGAAGCGTCCGATATTCGCCGTCGTCTCTTCATCGATCCGGCCGAGCGGCATTTTAGCGATTGCTTTTGCTGCAATCGTGATGGCCGAGATTCCTTTTTCAGGTGCTACACCGGCATGCGCTGTTTTGCCGTAAATTTTTGCATTTACTTTTGCTTGGGTTGGCGCAGCCGTAATGATATCGCCGACTTTACCGTCTGAATCCAAAGCAAAACCGTAGTCTGCATCAATCTTCGATGGATCCAAAACCATCGCCCCCACCAAACCGGACTCTTCGCCGACCGTGATGACGAATTGAATTTTCCCGTGCGGTTGATTCGTTTCGTTTAAGACATGGACCAATTCGATTAATGAAGCGAGTCCCGCTTTATCATCTGCCCCAAGAATCGTTGTTCCATCGGTCTTGACATATCCATCTTCGATGATCGGTTTGATTCCTTGTCCCGGAAAAACAGTATCCATATGGGAAGTGAAATAAATTTTATCGACTCCGTCTTTTGTTGCCGGAAGCGTGATGATCAAGTTGTTTCCTTTATGTTCGGTTTTGGATGAAGCGTCATCTTCGAATACGTCACACCCGAGTGCCGTAAACGTTTCTTTTAAGTGGGCACAGATTTGTGCTTCCTCTTTTGATTCCGAGTCAATCTGGACCAATTCTAAAAAGGTATCGAGTACACGTTGCTTATTCACCATGTTACATTCCTCCTCATTTTTTCAGTTCGACTAGCGCTTTTTTAGTATACCATCTATAGGCAGATTTGCACTTCGCAAGCGTTGTTTGTACAATGGCTATAATCAATCGTTCTAGGAAAGGAGTCGTTTTATTATGGCAAAACCATCAAAACAACAACGGATCATCAAATGGACCACGATTACGATCTTGGCAATTTTCTTACTCGGTACTTTTGCGTCGACGATGTTCTACCTCTTCTGATCGACGAATCGTTGTTTCAGTTTCAAATACTGTTCCGCTTCCTGCAACATGTGCAGTAGTGCGGACCGGACTTCGAACTCATCGCGTGTCTTCGGTAACGGTGACTCGCGAAAATCTTCGAGTAGACGTTTGAGTTCCATCAAAAATAACGTCGCGTCGGCATCGGGGCGGACATTGTCACCAATCGTCCGGAACAGGTCGGCGACTTTTTTGCCTTCGTCTACGACGAGAACCAAATCATCCACGTTACGGACGATTCCATTCAACAGTTCAAATTGTTGTTCCCGCATTCGGAAATAGCGATAGTCTTCATCATCATTTCGCCGACCGATGGCATTCCCCATCCGTTTCAAGGAAGCATCCTTCCCCTCTTTCAACAGCCGTTCCGTCTCATGTAGCGTCAACGAATGCCGGTTGATCCGCCCCGTCTCGATCGCTGCGGCCACTTCGAAGAACAAGGCGGCAATCCGTTGATCGATTTGCAGTCGCCGCTCGGCAATCGTCCGGTCGAGACTCGGCATGTACATATTAACGAGTAATCCGACCCCGACCCCAATCAGCAACAAATACAATTCGTTTAAAAAGATGCTCAGGTTCAATTGGCGTGCGACATACAGATGGGTCAGGATGACGACACTTGTGATAAAACCGTCCTGTAGGCGGAGGCGTTGTGTCAGTGGAAGAAATATAATGAAATAGAGTGCAATGGAAATCGGACGGTATCCGATGACTTCGAAGATGACGAAACCAAGTCCAATCGCGAGGACCGACGCCATAATCCGTTCATAAGACGAACGGAATGATTTTTTTCTTGTCGCCTGAATGCTCAAAATAGCGATGATGGCTGCAAAAACGTAGTAATCCAGTTGCATCGTTTCCGCAATCCACATCGCCAGTGCCGCTGCGACAGCGGTCTTTAACGTTCGATATCCGATAAACACAGACTTCCCCCCATTCTTTGTTAGGTTACCTATTCTTTACCCAGGTTGTCGATTGATTTTTTTGAAGGACGTGATTTTTTGACCAAACGTACGATTCGCCCCACTCGCCCGGTCCGTCGAACGGGCTCCTTCAAGGGGCTTGTCTTTTTTTTCTTACTCGGTTGCGGATTGTTCCTGTTGTTACGGGACAAACCCCAGACCATTCTTCCTCCGGCTTCCCCATACGTCGCGGAGCTCTACCGGGACGGGAAAGTCATCCGGGAAGAAGAATTCGATTCCGTCACCGAAGCGAAAGCATTTATCAATGGACGCCGTGGCGCCATCAAACGGACGTCCGATGAACGGTATCTCTATTTGACCGGAAGCGGGATTGGAATCGTCAATTCCAATCAGACCTTAAATATTTATTCGGACCGGGCGTTGAAAAAACGACATACGTATGTCGCGCCCGGCAGTCGACTTGCTTTACTTGCCTATACGGATTCGGTCAGCCGGGTCGAGATTGCCGGTCTGACCGGTTATGTCGCTTCGGACCGGTTGACTCTTTATCCACTCGAACAATCCAGTAACCGGTCCTATTATGAAAAACGTGGCGCGCGTCTCTTGCATTATATCGTCGCCGATGCCGGTCTCGGCGGTTTAATTACGGCCGGTGAAGCGCCGGCATCGTTAGACGACCGAACGATGCAGTATGTCGAGTCCAAAACGTTGACGCAGGATTTACGGAAACCGACCGCCCTGACAGCAAAGCAGCTCGATGCCTACATTCAAAAAAATGCACCCGACAGTCCTTTGATCGGTACGGGCAAGACGTTTAAGCAAGTCGAACGCACCTATCGAATCAATGCGGCTTATCTGCTCGCCCATGCGATTCATGAATCCGATTACGGACGGTCAGACATCGCAAAAGATAAATTTAATCTCTTTGGAGTCAATGCAACGGATATCGCTCCCGGTCAAAATGCGACGGCCTATACTTCCTTTGAAGACTCGATCCGTCAAACGGGTCGCTTCATCGCCCGTGACTATCTTTCTAAAGACGGGAAATATTACCGCGGTCCGTTTCTCGGAAACAAGGCACGCGGAATGAACGTTTTTTATGCCTCCGATCCGTACTGGAGCGAAAAAATCGCCGGAATCCTCTTGAAAATGAACGCCGTCTAAAACCGACTTATGGTACACTAATGGGCGAGACATCAATCATTTAGGAGTGAATACACATGGAAAAAGTTTTAGTATTTGGTCATAAAAATCCGGACACGGATACGATTGCATCGGCGATCGCCTATGCCGAATTAAAAAAAGAGCTCGGTGTTCATGCTGAAGCCGTTCGTCTTGGTGAAATTAACGGAGAAACACAATTTGCACTCGACTATTTCAAAGTCGCTCGTCCCCGCCTCGTGACAGAAGTATCAAAAGAAGCACAACACGTCATTCTCGTTGACCACAATGAACGTCAACAAAGTGCCGACGATATCGATGCCGTCAAAGTGACGGAAGTCATCGATCATCACCGGATTGCCAACTTCGAGACGTCTGATCCGCTTTATTACCGGGCAGAACCGGTTGGTTGTACGACGACCATCCTAAACAAAATGTACAAAGAACACGGTGTTGCGATCAAACCGGAAATCGCCGGTCTGATGTTGTCAGCCATCGTTTCCGACTCGTTACTGTTCAAGTCGCCGACATGTACGGAGCAAGACGTGTTAGCCGCACGTGAACTGGCGACGATTGCCGGTGTCGATGCCAACGTCTATGGTCTCGACATGTTAAAAGCAGGTGCTGATCTATCGAAGAAAACCGTCGATGAGCTGATCTCACTTGATGCAAAAGAATTCTCGATGGGACCATTCAAAGTCGAGATTGCCCAAGCAAACACGGTCGATACGGCAGAAGTCTTGCTTCGTCAAGCAGAGCTCGAAACGCGGATTGAAGCCCTGATTGCCGATAAAGATTTGGATTTATATATGTTACTCGTTACGGATATCCTGACGAACAACTCGGTCGCGCTCGTCCTCGGACCTGAAGCATCACTTGTCGAACGGGCCTTCGGACTTGAAGCGACGAACCATCTCCTTTATCTCGAAGGTGTCGTCTCACGTAAAAAACAAGTTGTTCCTGTCTTGACCAATACGGCAGCAGCCGTCGAATAATTTCTGTTCAAAAGAAGGAGTTTACTCCTTCTTTTTTGAATACTTATATTGAATGGCTATTCATTCAGTTTATAAGGGGGTTTTGGAAATGGCAAAAACAGTACTTGTCACAGGTGGTACGAGCGGAATGGGGAAAGCGATGGCGATCGCTTTAAAAGAGGCCGGATGGAATGTCGTCGTGACCGGTCGGAATGCCGAACGGTTGCAGCAAACCGATCAGGATTTACAAGCGATTGATGGAAACCACCGTGTCATACAAATGGACGTCCGGAATCCAGATGCCTGTATCGCTGCCGTCAATCAAACCCGGCAACAGTTTGGACAACTGGAAGCCCTCATCAACAATGCCGCCGGTAACTTCATCTGTCCGACGGACGAACTTTCGCCAAACGGCTGGAAAACGGTCATTGATATCGTCTTGAACGGGACATTCAACTGTTCCCATGCCCTCGTCAAAGGCTGGCAGGAAGACAACGTATCGGGCGGACAAATCTTGAATATCGTTGCCTCATACGCGTGGCAGGCAGGTGCCGGTGTCGCACCGAGTGCTGCGGCAAAAGCCGGTGTCCTGAATTTGACACGGACACTTGCTGTCGAATGGGGATACAAATACGGAGCCCGCATCAATGCAATCAGTCCCGGTCCGATTGAACGGACCGGCGGAGCCGATAAACTTGCCATGTCACCGGAACATGCGGAACGGATTCGACGGAACGTCCCGCTCGGACGATTCGGAACACCGGAAGAGATCGCCGGACTGGCAACCTGGATGTTATCTGATCAAGCGAGTTACTTAAATGGGGAATGTATCGCCCTCGACGGTGGACATTGGTTAAATAAACAACCGTTCTGATGCTTTTCTCAGTCTTCCGTCTCCACGACGGGAGACTTTTCAATTTTTTTCAGTCTCTTCCTTCTTATTTTTTTCATTTAGCTATGTTTATCAATCATTTTTTTAGGAAAATAGTAATACAGATAGTTGAATGCGTAAGGAGGATATAGAAATGGGAATCGCTTTTATGTGGGGGGCAATCGCCGGAGGAGCTGTCGTCATCGGTGCCTTGATCGGTTTGTTCATCCCTCTTAAACAACGGTTGATCGGGTATGTGATGTCGTTTGGAACGGGCATTTTAATCGGGGCGGCGACGTTTGAGTTATTGGATGAAGCCTTAAACAAATCCACGACGATGGTGGTCGGTGTGTCCTTTATCGTCGGTTCACTCGTGTTCACCGGTTTTGACATGTTCGTTTCCTCCCGTGGTGCCAGTAAACGAAAACGATCGTCCGGCGGTAACGAAGGTACAGGAACGGCCATCTTCTTCGGGACGATTCTGGATGCGATTCCCGAATCGATCATGATCGGTGCCAGTCTGTTATCCGGAAATGTCAGCGCCGCTCTTGTTGCAGCGATTTTCGTCAGTAACATCCCGGAAGGTCTCTCGAGTACGACCGGCTTACAAAAAGACGGCTTCTCGAAGAAAAAAATTCTTTTAATGTGGGGAATCGTCTGGTTGATTTCTGCACTTGCTTCCCTTGCCGGTTATTCGATTTTAGCGGAATTACCGGATATGCAGTTTGCGATAATCGGTGCCTTTGCAAGCGGCGGCATCATTGCCATGCTCGCCTCGACGATGATGCCGGAAGCCCATGAGGAGGGCGGTGCGATCGTCGGTCTGTTCGCTTCACTTGGTCTGATTACAGCAGTCATCTTAAGTTAACGAAACAGGGATCCGGTCCATTTTTGGAGCGGATCCCTGTTTCGTTCTAGTTACTGGCCTCCCCATTCCTGTTTGAACCGTTCGACGAATTCCAGCATGTACTGGTGGCGATCTTCAGCGATGTGTTTCGCCGTCTTCGTGTTCATCAACTCTTTTAAGCGGAATAATTTTTCATCGAAATGGTGTAAGGCACTCGTCTTTCCCGTCCGGTCACCCGGCTCGCGGGGAACGAGTCCCGGTACATACATCGGTTCCTCGAATTGACCGGCAAATTGAAATGTCCGGGCGATGCCGATGGCGCCAATCGCATCCAACCGGTCAGCATCCTGAACAATCTTCCCTTCAATCGTCTTCATCGGCGGACGGTTACCCCCTTTAAACGACAAGCTGTTGATGATGTCGAGGATATGCAGGCGGTCCTGTTCCGATACGAGTGGCCGCAGATGCTGATCGACGCTGTCACTCGTTCCGCCGAGCTTACTATCGGCTACATCGTGCAGTAGGGCGGCGAGTTCAATAATCTGAACATCGCCCCCTTCGATTTCGGCAATCCGCAACGCCATCGTCCGGACACGTTCGATGTGGGCAAAATCATGACCGGAAAAATCATTTGCATGGAATCTCTCGACAAATTGTTTGGTTTCTTCATACAACGTAACATCACCCTTTCAAAAAACGCCGACTCGTTGAATCGAGTCAGCGCTTTTCGTCATAACACTTTTTCTAAGAATTTTTTAGCGCGATCGGTTTTCGGATGATCAAACAGTTCAACCGGGCTGCCTTCTTCCATCAAAATCCCTTCATCGAGGAACAGGACGCGATCTGCAACTTCTTTTGCAAAGCCCATCTCGTGCGTAACGATGACCATTGTCATTCCGCTTTCCGCGAGTTGTTTCATGACGTCAAGCACTTCATTGACCATTTCCGGGTCAAGGGCTGATGTCGGTTCGTCAAACAGCATGACGTTCGGTTCCATCGCGAGCGCTCGGGCAATCGCGACCCGTTGTTTTTGACCGCCCGACAGCTGGTTCGGGAAGTTGTCCCGTTTTTCGGCCAAACCGACGCGTTCGAGCAGGACTTCCGCCCGTTTGACAGCTGCATCTTTCGAGAGACCAAGCACGTTAATCGGTGCATAAATCAAGTTATCGAGGACCGATTTATGCGGGAACAGATTAAACTGTTGGAACACCATGCCGATGTTTTGACGGGCCTTCGCGATATTGGCTTTCGGTTTCGTCAGTTCAAACCCATCGACGTTAATCGTGCCGCTTGTCGGCTGTTCCAACAAATTGATGCATCGTAAGAACGTTGATTTCCCGGATCCCGACGGACCGATGACGGCAACGACTTCTCCCCGCCCGACCGTCGTCGTAATGCCTTTTAAGACTTCTAATTTTCCGAACTGCTTATACAGATCAGTCACTTGAATCATAGGTTCCATCTGATTACCCACTCTTTCTCATAGCTTTTTCGACTTGTTGACCAATCAAGGACAATCCCATGACAAGTACGAAGTAAATGAATCCCGCAAACAACAGCGGCTCAAAATACAAGGCCTTTTCTCCTCCGACGACCTGCGCCCGGCGCATGACGTCAAGTACGCTGACCGTTGAGACCAATGCCGATTCTTTTGTTAATGTGATCAATTCATTCATGAGTGCCGGCAGGATGTTTTTGAACGCTTGCGGCAAGATGATTGATCGTAACTGTTTCATGTAAGGAATACCAAGGGCGTCTGCTGCTTCCCATTGTCCGCGGTCAACGGCTTGAATCCCGGCCCGGATGATTTCAGAGATATAGGCACCGGAGTTCAGAGAAAAGGCAATGACCGCCGATTGATAACCGGTCGTCACGTACCCTGTCAACTGCGGTAACCCAAAGTGAATGATCGCCAGTTGTAAAATGAGCGGCGTTCCGCGGAAAACTGCCGTATAGGCATGACCAATGAACCGAACGAATCCATTTTTCGTAATCTTCAGCGCTGCGACGACGATCCCGATTAACATACCGGCAATCGCGGCGACGATGACGACTTGAAATAGAACTGGAATTCCTTGCAGAATATATGGGATTGAATCTTGAATCTTTGTAAAGTCTATCATAACCAATCTCCTAACGTCGCACAAAAGGGATGAGGTTACCCCCACCCCTATGCACTACTCTTATTTTGCTTCTTTTTGGAACCATTCTTCCGCGAGTTTATCGATGTCGCCGTTGTCGATCATCTTCTTCAACTCTTTGTTGAAGTCGTCACGCATTTTGTCCCCTTTTTTGAAGGCGACGGCCGAACCGGTTGGCCCGTCTTCTTTGATTTCATACGTTTTTAATGCTTTGTCCTGATCCATGTACTTGACGGCCACTGCGTCTTCAATGATCAAGGCGTCGATCCGGCCCGTATTCAACTCCTGAATGATTTCCGGAATTTTATTTAATGAAACAGCTTCACTGTCTTTGTAACGGTCCTTCGCCAACGCTTCCTGGATCGATCCGAGTTGGACACCTAGCTTCTTGCCTTTTAATTCGTCATCTGACGTGATGGCTTTATCTTTCGTCATGACCAGGTTTTTAGACTGGAAATAAATATCCGTGAAGTCGGCGTTTTTCTTCCGCTCGTCGGTCGGCGTCATTCCTGCCATGACGAAATCAACACGTCCCGCACTGAGCGCTCCAAGCAGACTGCCGAACTCCATGTCCTCAATTTTCAAATCATATCCGAGATTTTTTGTGACTTCTTTGGCGATTGCCACATCAAATCCGACGATGTCATCACCTTTTGCTGTATCGATATACTCGAATGGGAAGTAATCCGCTGACGTTCCCATCGTCAATACTTTATCGTTCTTTTTTATCGTATCGCCTGTCGATTCCTCCGAAGCGCCACATGCTGCCATCGTGACTGCTAGAATGCCTGCCATTGCCGTTGCTGCTAATTTCTTCATCAATAAATTCCCCTTCCAACGCTCAATTGTCAGAACTTTAACAATAGTATGACTTATGTTTTTTTCTAATTCAATACTAAAAAGTTCGACCTGATTTATTGCTTTTAGAATATACGAATATTTATTCATTGTAAAGCATAAAAATATGAAAATAGTGCATAAAACCTGAATTTATTCGCTTTATTTGATCAACACCATTTTTGTTAACGCTTACATTTATTTTTGTTTTATTCCCGTGCAAACAAAAAAAGACCAACGTTTTCACGTTGGCCTCTTTTTCACTGTTACGCGTAGATTTCAATCAATGACTCTAACTTTTCGACGACTTCTTCTGCAGTAAACGATTCGATGTCAAACCGTTCGACCATCGAGAGGATGTTTCCATCTTGCATCAATGCGAATGATGGTGATGACGGTGGATATCCTTCGAAGTATTCACGCGCCCGGTCTGTTGCTTCCCGGTCTTGTCCTGCAAATACGGTCACGAAATGATCCGGTTTTACACCTTCCATCCGGTTGATATAAGCTGCAGCCGGACGCGCGATGCCACCGGCACATCCACAAACCGAATTGACGAGGACGAGCGTCAAACCGTCACGCTTCATTGCCTCATCGACGCTTTCGGCCGTCGTTAATTCTTCAAAACCAGCCGCAGCTGCTTCTTTACGTGCCGTTTGAACGACATCTTCAAAATACATTTGGAAATCCATTGTATTTATTTCCCCCTTTAAATCGTTGTCTTCTTTATTGTACGAGTTTCGGTGAAATCTGTCCAAGTCTGCCGCTCAATTCGTGTTCTAAATACGGTTTAGCGTGTAACAGGTCTCGGAAAGCGATATACCGGTCAATTTTTTCTTCCGTTGGCTGCTTCGGATTCTTGTAGGCCCGAATCAAGATGTTTTTCGGCGTATGTTCCAAATCGATGAACTCAAGCAATTGCGTATCGTATCCGACCAGTGTCAATAACTCTGCCCGGATGGAATCCGTCGCGAGTGAAGCAAACTTTTCTTGAATCAATCCATGTTGCAGCATGACGTCAAGCGGTGAACAATCCAATTGACGGTTCAATTCTTTCTGACAACACGGGACACTGAGAATGACTGATGCGTTCCAATCAACGGCACGGGCAAGTGCGACATCCGTCGCCACGTCACAAGCATGCAGCGTCACCATTAAATCAACTTCCGTATCCTGGTCGTAATCATGGACGTCCCCGACACGGAATGATAAATCGTCATACCCTAAGTCAGCAGCGATCACGGTGCAGTCCTCAATGACTTCTTTCTTAAGATCAAGACCGGTGACATTTAAATCAAAGCCCTTGACGACCTTCAGGTAATGATAAAGAGCAAACGTCAGATACGATTTACCGCACCCGAAATCCAAAATCCGTAACGTACGCCCTTGCGGCAACGCTGCAATGCTGTCTTCGACGAATTCAAGAAAACGATTGATTTGTTTAAACTTATCGTATTTTTGACGTTTGACCTGTCCGTCTTCCGTCATGACACCAAGACGGATCAAAAACGGGACCGGCACGCCGTCTTCGAGCAGATGACTTTTCTTTCGATTATGAGACAGTTCGGCCTTCACCGGTTCCTTGGCTGTCGTTTTCAGCGAAACTTTCATTTTCTTCGAAAGCTGGAACTGGACTTCTTCCGTCTCAAAACGGAATAAAAATTGACGAAATTCATTAAAATATTCGTCCATTCGTAAAATAAATTCTTCTATACTTAAGTTCTCATGCTTAATGATCCGTTCATGTTGAAACTCTAACTGGATTGCATACGTATCTTTAAGTAGAATCGGCTTTAACTTGATTCGACGAAGATCGTTTGATTTTTGGCGCGGACCGCTGATCGTCGCGTGGACGAGTGAAGCCGCCTCCAGTTTTTTAGTGAGCAGGTCTTTTAATTGGTGTAGTTCCACGTATCGTCCCGTCCTTTTTTGTTTGGTCTTTCGAAACTGTAGCAAATTCGTCCCCGTTCGACAAGCAAGTCAGCTTTATTTTCGGCTGTCATACTTAATTTAAAGGAGGAACACAACATGTTCAAAAAAATTCTTTCGCAAATCGGCATCGGTGCCGCCACCGTCGATACACGCCTCGAGCACGATCAATGTGAACCAGGTGGAACGATTCAAGGAGTCGTTCATATTAAAGGCGGTAACGTCGATCAGGAAATCGCCCGGATTTATCTCGCCTTTAATACCCAGTACAAACAAGAAGTCGGGGACAGTACGTCATTTACAACGTTCACACTCGACCGTTTTGCATTAAATGAAGCACCGTTTACAATCGAAGCAGGCGTTGAACGGGAAATTCCGTTTACACTCCAAGTTCCCTTTAATACACCACTCTCCGTCAGCCAATCGAAATCATGGATTGAGACCGGCCTCGACATCGCGCAAGCCGTCGACCCTTCCGACCATGACGCGGTCGTCGTCAAGGCGAACGACCATCAATCGGTCATCCTCGAAGCAATGGAAGATCTTGGATTCCGCTTAAAAAAGGCCGATACAGAAAAATTACCGGGACGTTTCCGGAAAGATTTGCCGATTGCACAGGAACTCGAGTATTCTGCCCGCGGGACACATTACGCTCACAAGCTGGACGAAATCGAAGTCATTTTATTACAGGACCGCTCCGGCATCGACATCGTCGTCCAAATTGACCGCCGTGCCCACAGTCTCGGTTCGCTGTTCAGCGAAATGGCAGGAACCGACGAGACGATGACAAAACTTTCATTATCGAATCAGGACTTAACCAATCCGTCACTCGTGAAGCAACGTCTCGCCGATTTGATTGAACACCACAGTTGATTGATGTTTTCTATAGAACAAACACCGGATCCGACGATAAGCGGATCCGGTGTTTGTATTTCCTTCTTTACTTGGATGATGTCATTTCCATCGTCTGTTCATACTGCCGTTCAAACGTTTCTTCCGCCCAGCCCATCTGCCAAAACATCAATTCGTAATAACAGCTTCTGACGAAATGTTGTTTCATCCGGACGCGTTCATGTTCACCCGCCTTCTCTGCCAACTCATTTAACCGGTCAATCTGTTCAAAGACCACCCGCTCGAACCATTCCGAACTGTATGTCGCAATCCATTGCTGATAAATCGGTGAAGCCGGTGTCGCGGCTTGTAACTGTTGTCCAATCTCATAATAAAGCCAGTAACACGGTAAAATCGCAGCGATCGTCTCCCCAAGCGTTCCTTCACTCGCATGGTGCATATGCGAAATATACGCGTATGCAGTCGGTGCCGGTTCAAACTCTGCCAGTACCTTGTCTGAAATTCCGAGCGGTTCAAAAAACGATTGATGCAGACTGAGTTCTGCAGCATAGGTCGACGTCGCATGTTCCGCAAGTTCGGCAATCGTTGCGAAGTCCTGTGCTTTCGAAGCGGCCCGTGCCTGAATTTTTGCGAAATGTTTTAAGTAATAGGCATCCTGCAAAACATAATGACGAAATTTTTCTTCCGGCAATGTTCCGTCCGCAATGCCGGTTACGAATGGATGGATAAAGCTGCTGTCCCAATACCGTCTTGCCGCTTGCCGGATTTCTTCACTGAATGTCATCTTGTTTCCCCCTTTGTTAATCAAAAAAACGCCACACCATTTGTCAGGTATGACGTGAAACGATCACAAAAAGAGGATCAGCCACGCCACTTCCCTCCGTAAGTCCAAACTTAATCAGGTTCAAAGGGTCCGCACGTCTCCGTCGTCTCAGTCAGCCTACTGACTCCCCTAGTGGTCGTTATTTGATTTGTTTTGAGTTTATCATGATTTGATATGGAATTGACCCATTCTCGTCATTTCACTCGATTTTTTTGTACAATGTACATGACGGAAGGTCGATGCCAGCTCGTTCTTGAGACCGATTCTCTTCTGTCACCGGTCGATTAGACTGAACTTAGTACCTGATACTTAAATAACGGAGGAATTTTTTATGAATAAAACCATCACATGGACCGCTTCGGCATTACTTGCCACGACGCTATTACTGCCAACCGTTGCATCTGCCGAGCAGGTCGTCGATAAAACAATCATCACACTGGGCGAATCGCTTGGGGCAAAGGATAAAACATGGGTCTTGTCCCGCCTGAATGCACCGGAAGGCATCACTCCGATTATCGCGACGTCTGCGGACGAAGAAAAATATCTCGGGAAAAATATTCCCCAGTCCCAGCGCGGCGGCGGCATGTATTCCTCCGCCAAGATCGAGTTAGCCGAAAAAGGTGACGGTCTGTCCGTCGCAACGGAAAATATCACGTGGGTGACGAAAGACATGTACTTGAATGCCCTCGTCACGGCCGGCGTAACCGATGCCGACATCACCATCACATCCCCTTATAAAGTAACCGGCACTTCGGCTTTGACCGGAATCATGAAAGCCTACGATCAGACGTCGGCTGAAACCGGGATCAAACTGACGGATGAACGAAAAGATTTGGCCCAACAAGAATTGTCCGTCACGTCGGACGTTGGGAAAACGGTCGGAACGGACAAAGTCGCCGACTTGATGAACGAAATCAAAGCGGAAATCGCCAAACAAAAACCGGAAACAAAAGTCGAGATCGAGAATGTCATCGTCCAAGTCATTCAAAACAACAACATCAATCTGTCCGATGCCCAGATGGAACGCTTGACCGGTTTGTTTAATCAAATGGAGCAAGCAGACCTCAACTGGGGACAAATTGAAAATGGATTGAAGGATGCCGGGCAAAACATTCAATCCTTTGCAACCTCAGAAGAAACAAAAGGATTTTTTGCAAAGCTGTTTGACGGCTTAAGTGCATTTTTCAACTCCATTGCCGGCTTATTTAAATAATCTGTTCTTTCGTTCCGGTTGAAATGGTAAAATAGAGTCATCGAATGAGAAAAGGTGGTGGGAAGACATGGGTTTTGCTGCGTGTAAGCATTGGTTGATGGAACAACTTTATCTGTTGCGCGCAATTTTTCATGGAATGGCGTTCTAAGGGATCAGTCTGCCCTTTTTTGAAGAACTCCATACTTGAAAAATAAAGCAAAGCGCATCTTCCACGAGTCGAGGAGAGTGCTGTTTGCACTCTCCTTTTTTGATGCGTCAGAGAGGACATTTCCTATGATGATCTGCGACATGCAACACCTGACAAAACAATTCGGAGGCGAAGACGTTCTAACGGACGTCTCCCTCTTTATCCAATCAAACGACCGGATCGGTTTAATCGGACGCAACGGGAGCGGGAAAACAACTCTCCTGCGTTTGATGGCACGACTTGATTCACCCGATGCCGGGACTATCTATCAAAAAAGCGGACTATCGATCGGTTACTTGGAACAGTTACCGGTCTACAATTCCGGCATGACCGGACTTGATGTCCTATGGACCGCTTTTGCCTCCTTGCTCGACTTACGCCAGTCACTACACGATCTCGAACAAGCCATGACAACGAACACGGATCAAATCGAATCGTTGCTTGAGCAGTACACGAAGGTGACGGAAACATTCGAGCGGCAAGGCGGTTATCTGCTTGAATCCAAAGTCGACCGGATGATTAACGGTTTACGACTACATCCTCTACTCGACCGGTCGTTCGAGCAGCTCAGCGGCGGCGAACAAACGAAAATCTGCCTCGGACGTATGCTGTTAACCGAACCCGATTTGTTGATTCTCGATGAGCCGACGAACCATCTTGATCTCGAAGCCGTCGAATGGCTTGAATCCTTTTTATCGAGCTATGCCGGCGCCGTTCTGATCGTGTCACACGATCGTGTATTTCTCGATACGGTCGTAACGAGCATTGCCGAACTGGAAGATGGTCAGATTCAACTATACCGGGGGAACTATTCGTACTATATGACGGAAAAAGAACGGCTGTTGCTCGAGCAATTCCATGCCTATCAAGAACAACAAAAAAAAATCAAGCAAATGAAGGATGCGATCCGCCGCCTTCGCCAGTGGGCGAATGAAGCTTCTCCACCGAGCGAAAAGCTGTTTCGGAAAGCGAAATCGATGGAACGGGCACTTGAACGGATCGAACGTATTAAACGTCCTCAACTCGAAGCCGTGACGCCCGATGTCGTTTTTAATGCCCAAGGCAAAACAAGCCGGATGGTCTATCGACTAGAAGATGTCAGCGTCTCCTTTACCGAGAATCCTTTGTTTCACGCCTTAACTGTTGAAATCGTCGCAAAAGATCGCCTGGCCATCGTCGGCGCCAATGGCAGCGGAAAAACGACACTGTTGCAACTGTTGTTAGGACGGATCCAACCGACAAGCGGTCTCATCTCGCGGGGGCCTTCGGTGAAAATCGGCTATTTATCGCAACACATCGATTTTCCTGACGATCAACGTTTGATTGATATCTTCCGGTCAAGTATCGCTAGCGATGAAGGGACAGCCCGAAAACACCTCGCCCAGTTTTTATTTTTCGGTCCGCGTGTCTTTTTACCTGTGAGCGCTTTAAGCGGGGGCGAGCGTATGCGTCTGATGCTCGCAATTTTAGTCCACTCGGAACTAAACGTCTTGATTCTCGATGAACCGACGAATCATCTCGATATCGAATCACGTGACGCTCTCGAAGAGGCACTTGAGTCGTTTGAAGGGACGTTGATCGCCGTTTCACATGACCGCTACTTCTTGAATCGTCTGTTTACGAAAACACTTTGGCTTGAGCAAACGCCGGCGTTGTATCACGGTCCCTACGCCTATGCGGTAAGTAAGCACGCTGTAAAGTCTCCTGTGGCTGAAACGGAACACATCCCTTCAAATAAAAAACTGCCTAAACGATCAACTCCGATTTCTCCGATGCAACGCTCACGACAACTGGAAGAATCCATTAATCAGACAGAGCAGGAGCTCCATCTGCTGGGATCAGAACTGGAACAGGCAACGGATTACGACATATTGACGAAACTTTTTGACGCGCGTGAAGAGCTGGTGCATCACCTCAACGACCTTTACGAACAATTTCTGACTTTGGAATGACCAATCTGTTTCTTAGCATTTCTTTTTTGACCTGTCGTCCTCTTCGGCAGGTCTTTTTTCATAGTAAAAAACAAACTCTTTTTTACATTCTAAATAGTTAACACAGTTAGTTTGTGAAAAAAAGTTTTAAAATTTATCTTGCTTATTATCTGAAAATTCGTATAATTTAGCGTATAGCCATTTTACTACAACACATTAGGAGGAATTTTTCAGATGGATGCCTTTCAGCAAGCAGTACAATCAGGAGTCGATTTTGCCAACAACTTATTATGGTCTTATGTTTTAATCGCGGCACTGATCGGAGTCGGCATCTACTTTACGATTCGGACAAAATTCATTCAGTTCCGGTACTTAAAAGAAATGTTCCGTGTCACACTCGATAAAAACGAGAAGACAACGGACGATGAAGGACAAAGCATCACCTCTTTACAGTCGTTCTTCATCGGTGCCGCTACGCGAATCGGAACTGGTAACCTCGCCGGTGTTACGATTGCCATTACGCTCGGCGGTCCCGGTGCCGTCTTCTGGATGTGGATGGTCGCATTACTCGGAGGCGCAACGGCTTTAATTGAAAGTACGCTTGCTCAAGTCTATAAAGTCCGCGACAGTAAAACGAATGCTTACCGCGGCGGTCCCGCCTACTACATCGAAAAAGGTTTAAAAAACCGTGCGCTCGGTGTTGTCTTCGCCATCTTAATCGCTGTCACGTTCGGCTTAATCTTCAATTCCGTTCAATCGAACACGATTGCGGCAGCATTTGATAATGCCTTTGGTGTCAATAAAGCTGTCGTCGGCGGAGTACTCGTTGTCTTGACAGGACTGGTCATCTTCGGTGGTGTTCACCGGGTGGCGAAGTTCTCAGCTATCGTCGTCCCTGTCATGGCCGGTCTTTACCTGATTGCTGCTCTGTTCGTCGTCGTCACGAACCTGACGGAACTTCCCGGCGTCTTCGCGATGATCTTCAAGAGCGCTTTCGGCATCGAGCAAGCTTTCGGCGGATCGGTCGGAGCCGCGATTTCGCTTGGTGTCAAACGGGGTCTGTTCTCAAACGAAGCCGGTATGGGTTCTGCACCGAACGCTGCCGCGGCGGCCGAAGTTTCTCACCCAGCCAAACAAGGATTCCTACAAACACTTGGTGTTTTCCTTGATACGTTGATCGTTTGTACAGCAACAGCTGCTATCGTCTTGTTGAGTGACAGCTATGCTTCAGGTAACGGCGAAGGAATCGCCATGCTACAGAATGCTCTAGGTGAGCAGCTTGGCGCTATCGCTCCAGCTTTCATTGCAATCTGTGTCTTCTTGTTCGCCTTCAGTTCGATCGTCGGCAGCTACTACTACGGTGAAACAAACATCGAATTCATCAAAAACAGTCCGGCTGCTGTCTTCGGATTCCGGATTGCGACAATGGCCTTTGTTTTCATCGGTTCCGTACTCAGTCTGGGAATGGTTTGGAGCTTCGCTGACCTCTTCATGGCAGGTATGACGTTGATCAACTTGACGGCCATCTCACTCTTAGGCGGTATCGCCCTCAAAGTCATCAACGATTACCAGGAACAACGGAAAAAAGGACTCGATCCTGTCTTCTCGGCGAAAGCACTCGGTATCGAAAATACAGAGTGTTGGGACGAAGAAGAAACCGTTCGTCCGGCAGCAGGAGAAGCATCCCCTCCTCCAATCGCCCGTCGCTAATTTCATCGTTTCCTTGGACATGACGAATCTTCGTGATGTCCAAGGTTTTTTTCTGTCCAGGATTATGTTTATGGAATCTTGGGAAAATAGGAACAGGTAGAATCAAAGGAGGAATCATTTGTGTCAAAAGTCATGCTCATCATCAATCCGTCATCCGGTAAAGAACTTGGAAAGAAACACGCTGAATTTGCGGAAGGAACATTGGCGCAACGGTTTACGGAAGTCGATGTCCGTTTTACGGAAAAAGAACGCGATGCAACCGAATTTGCCAAACAAGCTGCAGTCGGGCATTATGATGCCGTCGTCGCTATGGGTGGAGATGGAACGGTTAATGAAGTCATCACCGGCATCGCGGAACAAGAACATCGACCGACGCTTGGCATCGTGCCGCTCGGAACGGTCAATGACTTAGCGCGTGCATTAAACATTCCGACAGATCCGCAGGAAGCTATCAGCGTTTTAGAGGATGCCCCGTCCCGCCCGCTCGACATCGGTAAGTATGATGATCATTATTTCATGAACGTCATCGCTGTCGGTTTGATTGCAGAAGCGGTCGAAGAAGTAAGTGTCGAACAAAAAACATCGCTTGGTTCCGTCGCCTACTTCATTGAAGGACTAAAAGCCTTTAAAGACCACAGTCCCTATCCGATCCAACTGACGGCGAAAGAAAAATCGTTTGATGGTGAAACGCCTCTCCTGATCATTTCCTTGACCAATTCCGTCGGCGGTTTCGAATCGTTTGCGAAAGAAGCCCGTGTCGACGATGGTCTGTTGCATGTCTTCATCGTCAAACAGCTTGGTTTCTTTGATGCCTTACAGGCCTTACCGAAACTATTAACCGGAAAAATTTCTGACGCTGATCAGGTGGAATATTTTACGACAAAAGAAGTTCATATCGATTCAAAGGAACGTCTCCCGATTAATGCTGACGGCGACACAGCGGGTCATCTTCCCGTTACGGTTCAGGTCTTAAGTCAGCATTTAACTGTTTTCGCACCCGTTTCCAACTAATTCTTTTTGCCTATAGCCCGTGACGATGTGAGACACACATCATCACGGGCTATTAATTTTTTTCATAAAAAGGGCTATACATTCTATTTTAGTAAAAATAAATTCAGATACCAAATGAAAAATATTCCATTACAATATATGTTATACAACTATAATCTTGCAATGAAACTGAAATATTTTTGTGTTATTCGCGATGCTATAATCATTCTATCAAGAAAATATTTATACATATTAAATACATATGCTTTGCATCTTACAACTTTGAAAGGGTCTTGTTCCCTTACATAATCGTCCGTCGTCTTTCACACTTTAGGAGGAACTTCTACATGAAACGCATGATTACAACTATGACAATGACAGCACTGATGGTTTCTGGTTTCGCTACAACGGGTATAGAAAAAGTTGAAGCAGCAACAACGTACAAAGTAAAAGTAACTGCAGACGGGTTGCGGGTTCGAACGGGTCCTTCGACTGCTTACAAAGTTGTCGGTAGTGTCAATTCTGGTCAAACCTTCAATTATTTAGGAGTGTCCGGATCTTGGACAAAAATTTCTTACGGCGGCACATCCCGTTACATCTCTTCTACATATGCTAAAAAATACAGTGTTACGACATCTGCAAAAGCGTCTAGCGGATTTTCACGACCAGCCAGTGGACGGATTGCCCAAGGGTATGGTGCCGCTAGCGGTACTTACGGTTACACGTTCCATAACGGGATTGATATCGCTGCCCCGACCGGTACACCGGTTTATGCTTCTGCTGCCGGTACAGTCATCACTTCCCGGTATTACGGCGCTTACGGTAACCACATCATGATGAAGCATACTGTCAATGGAATTTCCTATACGACGGTATATGCACACTTAAGCAGTCGTGCTGTTTCTGTTGGACAAACGGTTGCTAAGGGTTCACGCATCGGTAATATCGGCAACACCGGCAACTCATTCGGCTCACACCTTCATTTCGAAATGCACCGTGGAAACTATGTTTACAGCGCTTCTTCTGCGGCAAACAGCGTCAACCCGCTGAACTATTTTAATTAAGACCTGATCTTCTCTCACGCGACTGTTTGTCTTCGCGTGAGTTTTTTTTGTTGTTCGTTCGAGATGAAATCCTTTGCAAAGAATGATACGGTTATAGGACAGACTTTCCGTAAAGGAGGATTTCCCTTGAAGAAGACACTCCCGCTTCTGCTTTCGACAAGCTTCGTACTGACCATCCTTGCCGGCTGCCAAGATCAGCCGACACCTGAAGAACGATTAGATGCCTATATCAAATTATGGGAAAAACAAGATTACGATAAAATGTATGCTGATTATGCCAGCAAGGAAACTAAAAAAACATACGGTAAAAAAGAGTTTATTGATCGGACAAAAAAATTAGCCGATTCTCTTGCCATTGAAAAGATCTCTGTCGAACGAATGAAAACCGAAGAAAACGAAGAGAAGGAACAGACCAGTTTACCGGTGACAATCTCTTTTGAGACACTGGCCGGACCGGTTTCCTATAAAAAAGACGTCCCGTTGACGTTCGAGAAACAACAAGATACGGAAAACTGGTTCATTGACTGGGATTCTTCGTTTGTTTTGAAGGATTTCAAGAAAGAGGATCAAGTCCAGTTGACGACGCTCGATGCCAAACGTGGTGATTTACTTGATGTCAAAAATCAGCCTCTCGCCACGACAGGGACCGGTTACCAAGTCGGGGCCATTGCAGGTGAAGTCAAGGATCTTACGGCGCTTGCTAAACGGCTCGACCGTCCTGTCTCTGCAATCGAAGATGCACTCGGCGCCAGTTGGGTCAAGGATGGACAATTCGTTCCGCTGAAGACGTATACAGCAAATGATAAATCAAAAATCGATCGCCTCAAGCAACTCGACGGTATCAGCGTCAAGGAAACGGAAGTCCGGACATATCCGTTCGGGAAAGCGACTTCCCATTTGATCGGCTATACCGGTTCCGCAACAGCCGATGACATCAAACAATCCAAACAAACGATCCAAGCAGGCGAACAAGTCGGAAAACGGGGACTTGAACAAGTGCTCGACGAGACGTTGCGCGGTACGTCCGGTGCCCGAATCAACATCGTCAAGCCGGATAAAACAACGGTTACCGTCGCCGAGACGGAAGCAAAGGATGGACAGGATATCGAACTGACGATCGACGGGAAGTTACAACAAACGACCTATGCGACGATGAAAGAGGATCCGGGGACTGCGACCGCGATTGATCCCCGGACCGGGGAGACCCGTGTCCTGTTAAGTTCTCCCGGATTCGATCCGTCGGAATTTACAACGGGTATTTCACAGGCCCGTCTCGATACGTTGACGAACGATCCGGATCAACCGCTGTTGAACCGGTTTACGAGTGCCTTTGCTCCCGGCTCGACCCAAAAACCGTTGACGGCAGCGGTCGGCTTAAAAAGTCAAACGCTCGATCCGGAAAAAGCGTATACGATTGACGGGTTAAAGACAAAAATCGACGGTTTCAACGTCACCCGGATTCACGAGACACCGGATCCGGTCAATCTCCATAATGCTTTGGTCTACTCGGATAATATCTACTTCGCAAAATCGACACTCGAACAAATCGGAACCACCACGTTTACTTCCGGTCTTGAAGCACTTGGATACGGAGAAAAGATTCCCTTCACCTATCCGATGCGGGCGTCACAAATTTCAAACGACGGTTCGATTGCTTCCGACGGTCAGCTGATGGATACATCTTATGGACAAGGACAGATGCTGACGAACATCCTGCACCTTGCTTCGATGTACGAGATCTTCTTGACGGACGGGACAATTTATCGACCGACGTTGCTTGCAGAAGAAAAAACGAAGCAGGTCTGGAAAAAAGACGTCCTCGACGCAAAAGATGCTGCAATGATCCGCGACGATCTGTATGATGTCGTTCATGCCGGCTATTCCTTACCGGCTGATATTCCTGAAATTAAAGTTGCCGGCAAAACAGGTACAGCTGAACTAAAGAAGTCCGGTGAAGAAAACGGCCAGGAGAACGGCTTTTTCGTCGGCTATGATAATGACAAGAAAGATTTGCTCGTTGCGATCATGATTGAATCGGTCGAGAAGGAAGACCGGGGCAGCCCGTACGTATCGGGTCTCGTCGCTGACGTTTTAAAGAGTCATGCCAACAAATGAAAAGTGATGCTACAGCAAACGAGGGTACCGGAATGAAAAATCCGGTACCCTCGTTTTGTGATGCTCCTATTTTTACACTGTCACGTCCGGCAGGCGGGCTGCCATCAACTGTTCAATTGCCTTTTCATCCCCTTGCTGCAACAATTCGACGATTTTACTGCCAACGATGACACCGGCGACACTTGTACTGAGCTGACGGACGTGTTCCGGTGTACTGATCCCGAAGCCAGCCATGACCGGAACCGGACTCAGTTGCGCCACTTTCGCCAAATGCTGTTCAAGTGAATCCCCGAAGTTGGTTTGTCCCCCTGTCGTCCCGTTAACGGTCACGGCGTAAAGGAACCCTTCACTGTGTGTGGCCAGTTTTTCAATTCGTTCAATCGGACTGGTCAGCGAGACCAGTTGAACGAGTGCGATGTCTGTTTTATTGCGCCCGGCAAAAAACTGATCGCTTTGTTCGAGTGGCAGATCAGGAATGATCAACCCGTCGACACCGACTTCACGGCACGTCGATAAAAAGGAATCAATGCCGAAGCGGAAGATTGGATTCAAGTACGTCATGACGACGATTGGCACGCTGGTTGACTGACGCGCAATCCGGATCGCCTCAAGGACATCCTTCAAACTGATTTTCTCTGCCAGTGCCCGTAGTCCTGCTTCCTGAATGACCGGACCATCGGCAACTGGATCGGAAAACGGCACCCCGACTTCAATCGCTGTCGCACCGGATCGTTCAAGAAACGCTAAAATATCCGGCAGACGATCGATGCCTCCGTCTCCTCCCATGACATACGGGATAAACGCTTTTTCACCACGTGCGTTAACTGTTCGGATTGCTTCTTCTAATCGCATCATGCTTCCCCCTTCAAGGCATTTCTGACGGTCATGACATCTTTATCGCCGCGTCCTGAAAGACAGATGACGACAACTTCTTCCGGTTGCATCCTTTTTGCGAGTTCCGTCGCCTGTGCGACGGCATGAGCCGACTCCAGGGCCGGAATGATGCCTTCTTTTTGACAGAGCAGTTGCAAGGCATCGAGTGCCTGTTGATCCGTTACTGCTTCGTACTGAACACGGCCGATGTCTTTTAGCAGGCTGTGTTCCGGTCCGACTCCCGGATAGTCCAGTCCGGCTGAAATCGAGTGCGCTTCCGTGACTTGACCATGCTCATCCTGTAAGAGATACATCATTGAACCGTGCAGGACACCGACCTCACCTTTAGACATCGTGGCGGCATGTTTCTCCGTCTCGAGTCCGTTTCCGGCTGCTTCGATGCCGTACAATGCGACCTCTTCATCGTCGATGAACGGATGGAACATGCCAATTGCGTTGCTTCCGCCTCCGACACAGGCAACGATGGCTTCCGGTAATTTGCCTTCTTTTTCAAGAATCTGCGCCCGTGTTTCCTTACCGATGATGGCTTGGAAATCACGGACGATTTCCGGGAACGGGTGGGGGCCGAGGACCGATCCCATCAAGTAATGCGTATCGTCGACGTGTTTGACCCAGTAACGTAACGCTTCATTGACAGCATCTTTTAACGTCCGGCTTCCTTGCGTTACCGAAACGACTTTCGCGCCGAGCAACTCCATCCGGAAGACGTTTAATTCCTGGCGCCGGATGTCTTCTTCTCCCATAAAGATGACACATTCGAGATCAAGTAGCGCACAGACGGTCGCCGTCGCGACACCGTGTTGTCCGGCACCGGTCTCGGCAACAATTTTCCGTTTTCCCATCCGTTCGGCGAGTAGTGCTTGCCCAATCGTATTGTTGATTTTATGCGCTCCTGTATGATTCAAATCTTCGCGTTTCAAGTAGATTTTGGCGCCGCCGATCGCCCGCGTCAAATGTTCCGCGTAATAAAGCGGTGTTTTTCGTCCGACATAATTTTCGAGTAAATCATTCATCCGTTCATGAAACGCCGGATCTTCCTTCACTTCGGTATAGGCTTGTTCGAGCTCAAGAACGGCTTGCATCAACGTTTCCGGAATGTAACGTCCTCCGTAGATTCCGTACTGTCCCAGTGCATCAGGTTGTAAATAACGTGTCATTTAAAAGTCTCCTTTACGGCATCATGAAATGCCTGCATTTTTTTCGTATCTTTTTGACCATTCGTTTCAATACCGCTTGAGACATCAACAGCAAACGGCTGATACCGTTCAATCACTTGTCCGACGTTATCTGCCTGCAGACCACCTGCGACGAACATCGGTTGATCGACCCGTAGATTGGTTGTCCAATCAAAGGTTTGACCGCTTCCCGCTTCCGGTGCATCAAATAACACATAATCGGCGTCCGGATGAATCGTAACCTGTGTTCCGGCCGCGAGCGCCTGAATGACCGGCACCCGTTTCTCCCGGTACAACTCATCCGGGACCTGCCCGTGAAGCTGAATCAAATCCAGTCCGACCTGTTCAATCGCTTCTTCGACTTCCTGTTTCGTCGGAGAGACGAACACACCGACGACCTGGACCGTCTCTGGAATTTCTGCCCGAAGCCGTGCTGCTTCCGTCAATGTGACCTGCCTCTTGCTCGGAGCAAAGACGAATCCGATGTAGTCGGCCCGTTCGATGGCGAAATGGACATCTTCTTGCCGCTTCAGCCCACAGAACTTAATACGTGTCATGTTTCACTCCGTTGACGGCTTGAATGAAGGTTGCCGGATCTTCCGCCCGCATTAACGTTTCCCCGATTAAAATTCCGTCTGCACCTGCCGCATGAAGCATCTGCGCTTCAGCAACGGTCTTGATGCCGCTCTCACTGATATAGCGGACATCGGGTGACTTCGTCTTCAGCAGTTCGAGCGATGTTTCGAGACTCACTTCGAATTTTTTCAGATTGCGGTTGTTGATGCCGATGATTTTTGCCTGCAACCGTTCCGCCCGTTCCAGTTCCGTCGCATCGTGCACTTCGACCAATACTTCGAGGCCACTCGCATAAGCATAGGCGTATAGATCGTGTAAGGTTTCTTCGTCAAGCGCCGCAACGATCAACAGAATCAAACTGGCACCATGCGCTTTCGCAAGATCAATCTGGATCCGGTCGACCATAAAGTCCTTACACAGCACCGGAACGTTGACTGCTTTCGTGACGGCCGCTAAATCTTCCATGCTTCCTTTAAAATACGTCTGATCGGTCAACACCGAGATCACGGTCGCTCCGCTCGCGGCATACCGTTTTGCCTGTTCGGCAGGATCGACATGTAGTGAAATATCGCCTTTTGACGGTGAAGCCCGTTTAATTTCCGCGATGACGGACAAATCCGTTCCGCCAAGCGATTGATGAATCGATTGGTTAAGTCTTCTCGGCTCCGCTTGACCCACGCCGTCGATTTTCAAGCGGGCAACTTCCTGTCGTTTCGTCTCGATGATGCGGTCTAATATATTCATCCGATTGCCTCCTGTTGTTTCATCCGTTGTAAAAATTGTAATTTTTCAAGGGCGCGACCGGAATCGATGCTTTCCGCCGACCGTTCGATTCCTTCGCGAATCGTCTCGACCCGACCTTCCGCAAACAAAGCGATTCCGGCATTGAGTAAGACGGTATCCCGGTACGGACCCGCTTCCCCGCGGAGGACCCGCAAGAGGATTTCCGCGTTTTCTGCAGCCGTACCGCCACGGATGGCTTCGAGTGGCGCGACCGCCAGTCCAACTTCTTCCGGATGAAGACTGAACCGGATCAACTCGCCTTGATCGAGCAGTACCAATTGATTTGTTCCTGCGAGTGATGCTTCATCCATCCCACACGCTCCGTGTAAGACGATGGCACGTTTTCGTCCAAGCCGATGCAAGGTCAAGGCCATCGTCTCCAGCAAATCTTCCCGGTAAATTCCGAGTAACTGTGTTTTTAATGGTACCGGATTCGTTAGCGGTCCAATCAGATTAAAGATTGTCGGAATCCGTAAATCGCGGCGGACTTTCATGATCTGTTTGACACGCGGGTGCATCCGTTGGGCGAACAGAAACGCAATCCCGTTTGCTTCAAGCAACTTCGCAATGTCTTCTGCCGTCACATCGAGCGGGACACCGAGTGCTTCGAGTACATCGGCACTGCCCGTTTTGCTTGAGACACTCCGGTTTCCGTGTTTTGCTACTTTGGCTCCGGCACCGGCCAAAACGAATGCCGCTGTCGTACTGATGTTAAAGGATTGGGAACCGTCGCCGCCTGTACCGCAGTTATCGATAAAATCCGTTCCCGTCACCGGAATGTCGAGTGCGACTTCCCGCATGATGGAAGCAAGACCGGCCAGTTCTTCCGCCGTTTCACCTTTGGCTTTCAGCGCAACGAGAAAAGCTGCAATTTCACTGTCTGTGACATCTGCTGCAAATAAGGCACGGGCCGCCTGTTGCATTTCTTCGTAGCGGAGATGATTGGCATTCGTCAATTTCGTCAATACGTCCTTCATTCCTGTCACTCCTTCGTCAGTTCGATAAATCGTTGAATCATTTGTTGTCCAAGCGGGGTTCCGATCGATTCCGGGTGAAACTGAATCCCGTATGTCGGATGTGTGTGGTGTTCGAGTGCCATGATTGTTCCGTCAGCGGTCACGGCGGTCACTTCCAGTACTTCCGGTAAGGTCGTCCGCTCGACAATCAAGGAATGGTAACGCATGACGTCGAGTTGTTCCGGAAGACCGGTAAACAATCGTCCGCTTTGCCGGATTGTTGATGTCTTTCCGTGCCGGATCTCATCCGCTTCGATGACACGTCCGCCAAATGCTTGACCGATTGCCTGGTGCCCGAGACAGACACCGAGTATCGGGATCTTTCCCGAGTATGTCTCAATCACGTCGAGACAGATACCGGCATCACTCGGATGACCCGGTCCCGGCGATAAGATGATTCCAGCCGGATTCAAGTCGGCAATCGCGCTCACTTCGATCGCATCATTTCGGATGACTTGAATCTCATCGTAGACGGCCGCATATTGATACAGGTTATAGGTAAAAGAATCATAGTTGTCAATCAGTACAATCATTTCCAAACCTCCAGTAACGACTTCGCTTTATGCAACGTCTCTTCATACTCCAAGGTCGGATCAGAGTCATAGACTATACCCGCTCCGGCCTGAACGTACGCTTTTCCATGTTGGATGACCATCGTCCGGATGGCGAGCGCAAAATCAAGATTGCCGCTGACATCAAAATATCCGACCGCTCCGGCATAGACTTCCCGTTTTTTTGTCTCATATTGATTGATCAACTGCATCGCCCGGATCTTCGGGGCCCCTGAGACGGTACCTGCGGGCAGACAGGAAATCAATGCGTCTGCGCCTGTCCGTCCTTCTGCAAGTCTTCCTTCGACGACGGAAACGAGATGCATGACATTTTTGAACCGTTCGATTTCCATTTCCCGCGAGACATGGATGGTACCGACCTGACAGACTTGACCAAGATCATTTCGTCCTAAGTCAACGAGCATCCGGTGTTCAGCCTGTTCTTTCTCGTCGTTCAATAAATCATGCGCCAGTTGCGTGTCTTCCTGTTTCGTTTTTCCACGGGGCCGGGTCCCGGCAATCGGATTCGTCGTGACATGGCGGCCTTTGACCTGAACGAGACTTTCCGGTGATGCACCAAGGACGATGACTTCTCCTAAATCAATGTAAAAGAGATACGGACTCGGATTGTCCTGGCGCAGCTTCCGGTAAAAGTGGAACGGGTCGCCGGCGAATGTTGCGTCTAACCGTTGCGATAACACCAGTTGGAATACATCTCCCTGACGAATATGTTGTTTCGCCTGTTCGACGAGTGATATAAAAGTTTCTTTTTCAAGCTGCGGTTGATAGACGATGTTTTCAAGCGGGCGCTCGATCCGGGTCTGCTGACCGGTTTGTTCCAGTAAGGTTTTGCGGAGCTGCAGTTTCCGAATCATCTCCTGCCGGTCCATCAGTCCACCGAGTGACGTATGAATTAAATGCACCCGGTGTTCCAGGTGGTCATATAAAATGATTTCGTCATAGACGGCAAGCAAGGCATCCGGCAAGTTGCGGTCACTGTCCGGCACCGGTCCGATGTTCTCATATGCCCGAATCGCATCATAGCCGACATAGCCGATTGCACCGCTTAAGAACGGAAAGTCGGTATCGGTCGTCCCCCGTGTCACAGACTGTTGCAACAGCCGGACCGGATTCCCTGTCATCGTTACGGTTTCTTCCGTCTGAAGATGGTGCCGCGTCACTTGATTGCCTTCCGCCCGAAGCAATTCGACCGGATTGACGCCGATGATCGAGTAACGACCGTTACTGCCGCTCGCTGAGCTTTCAAGTAGACATTTCCGGTCTCCCTCGAGATTTAAAAAGATGGAGATTGGCGTCAACTCATCGCCGTTCATTTCGATTTGCTCTATTATCAATTGTTCTGTCTCGATCATCCTGTTCGCCTCCTGATATATAAAAAAAGTCCTCCATACAGCAAATGCCGTATGGAGGACGATAGACTCGCGGTGCCACCTCACAATTGGAACTACAAACGTTCCCACTCTTCCGATGCGTCTTGACGAGACATCGTAGCCTAAGATAACGGGGGCTTCCGTCACGACCTACTTACCGTTCAGTCCTGCTCTCATGAGACCATTCATCAAACATCCCTGTACGGAAGTCCCACCATTCTTCCGCTCTCTGAAACAACGATTCGTCTGACTACTTAACTCATTCATCGATTTACTTATTCAATTGAATACGAAAAGGGTTTTCCCGTCCATTCATGCTAAACATGAAGGACGGGAAAACCCGCGGTACCACCTTCGTTGACTAGTACTAGTCCCCTCGAACGAACCGGTCACCCTGATTCGTCGTCCTTGATAACGGAAGGTACCCGTCAGAGCCTACTGTAAGTTCGGTCTGATGCTCAGAAGCCCATTCACCTGTTTCACGATACTGATTCGCACCACCCATCAGCTCTCTTCAATCGTTTCATAGGTTACTTTTCTTCGTCATTGCGTCTGTGTTCTTTAATTGTTCTTTATGTTACGTGGGAAACCGTTTTCTGTCAATAGATTTGTCTGAATCAATATAAAGACAGTTGGTTCGGGTCAATTGACTCGAGCGCGTGTTTGACCGTCTGCAGGAACTGGCCGGCAACGAGTCCGTCGAGCACCCGGTGGTCAATCGACATACAAAGGTTGACCATGTCGCGTGCTGCGAACATGCCGTTGACCCAAACCGGGCGTTTGACGATTGATTCGACCGACAAAATCGCCGCTTGTGGGAAGTTCAGAATCGGCGCTGACTGAATCGAACCAAATGATCCGGTATTGTTGACCGTAAACGTTCCGCCCTGCATCTCGCTTGACGACAGTCGTCCGGCTTGCGCTCGTTTTCCGAAATCATCGATTGCCCGGGCCAGTCCTTTAATGCTGAGTTCGTCCGCATTTTTGACGACCGGTACGAACAAGGCTTCTTGCGTCGCGACCGCGAGTGACAAGTTGATTGCTTTTTTCTGGATGATCTTGTCGCCCGCCCACGTCGAGTTCATGATTGGATGTTTCTTTAATCCTTCAACGGTTGCTTTCATGAAGAACGGAAGGAATGTCAATTTGACCCCTTCTTGTTTAAAGAATGCATCTTTATGACGATTCCGGGCTTCGACCAGGTTCGTCACGTCGACTTCAATCATTAACCAGGCATGCGGTGCTTCCTGTTTAGAGCGGACCATGTTCGCTGCGATTGCTTGGCGGACACCGGCCGTCGGAATTTCGATGTCTCCGGCTTCTGTCGTGCTTGTCATCGGTTTAGCCGCTTGCGGTCGCGCTGCTTGCGGTTGTTCATGTCGTTCAGGTTGTGCTTCCGGTTTTGGTGCCGGCACCGACTCAATCGTCGGTGCTTCGACCGTATCCGGTTGTGTAATTTGTCCGGTTTCGACGATTTTGAGAAGGTCTTTCCGGGTAATCCGGCCGCCGGCACCCGTTCCCGAAACCTGCTCCAAATCAATGCCGTGCTCGGCAGACAATTTAAGAACGGCCGGTGAATAACGTTTCTTCATCGATTGATCACTTGAAACCGGTGTTTCTTCGATTGCCGGAACAGCTTCTTCCGTTGCCGCGACTTCTGTTGAACCGCCGCTGACTTGCAAGGTCACGATTGCCTCCCCGACTTGCAACGTGTCTCCTTCTTCTGCCAACAGCTGATCGATGACACCGTCGAAAGACGATGGAACTTCTGCTGTCACTTTATCGGTGATGACTTCCGCGATCGGATCATACTTCTTGACTGTATCACCTGGTTTGACGAGCCAAAGGGAAATCGTCCCTTCCGTTACACTCTCACCAAGTTGTGGCATCGTTAATGTTTCAGTTTTCATTGACGTTTCCCCCTTAGTACGCGTGCAGCGTCCGGATTTTATCTTCGATTTTTTCGCTCGAGACATTAAAGAATTTTTCCATCGTCGGCGCGTATGGCATCGCCGGGACATCCGGACCGCACAGTCGTTCGATTGGTGCGTCGAGATCAAATAACGCTTCTTCCGCAATAATCGCTGACACTTCACTCATGACGCTGCCTTCTTTGTTATCTTCTGTCACGAGCAAGACTTTCCCGGTTTTTCTTGCTGCTGCGACGACCGCTTCCCGGTCGATTGGATAGACGGTCCGCAAGTCGAGGATATGAACATCGATGCCGTCTTTCTCAAGACGTGCTGCTGCGTCAAGGGCGAATTGAACACAGAGACCGTACGTGATGACCGTCAAATCTTCGCCTTCCCGTTTGACGTCGGCTTTGCCGATTTCAACGATATAATCCTCTTCCGGTACCTCACCTTTGAGGAGACGGTATCCGCGCTTATGTTCAAAGAACAACACCGGATCATTCGAACGGATCGCTGCCTTCAGCAGTCCTTTAGCATCGTACGGATTCGACGGAATGACGATTTTTAAGCCCGGTGTCGAATTGAACATCGCTTCGACGGATTGCGAGTGGTAAAGAGCGCCGTGAATCCCGCCGCCGAACGGTGCCCGGATGACGATCGGGCACGACCAGTCATTGTTCGAACGGTAACGGATTTTCGCCGCTTCACTGACGATCTGGTTGACGGCCGGCATGATGAAATCAGCAAACTGCATTTCAGCAATCGGCCGCATCCCGTACATCGCAGCCCCGATTCCGACACCGGCGATTGCACTCTCAGCGAGCGGTGCGTCGATGACACGTGCTTCCCCGAACTGTTCCAGTAATCCTTGTGTCGCCCGGAAAACGCCACCGCGGACGCCGACGTCTTCTCCGAGGACGAAGACCGATTCATCGCGTTCCATCTCTTCTTTGATTGCGCTGTTGATTGCTTCGATTAAACTTAATGTCGTCATTTCGTTTCCCCCTCATCGTACACGTAACGGAGTGTGTTTTCAGCTGTATCATAGGCTGCTGCTTCCGCATAAGCCGTCGCTTCGTCTACTTCCTGCTCAAGTTTCGCTTCGATGTCTTGTGCCGTTTCTTCCGTTAAGACACCCATCTGAATTAATTTTTCACGGAACAGTTTAACCCCGTCACGTGTTTTCAGTTCAGCCAGTTCTTCCGCTGAACGGTACGATTTATCGTCATCATCCGATGAATGGGGCACGAGCCGTTCGACTTCGACCTCAATCAATGTCGGTCCGTCACCGCGAAGACCACGCTCACGTGCTTCTTTGACGGCTTTATAGACCGCAAGCGGATCAATACCGTCAATCGTCACGCCCGGCATCCCGTATCCGATCGCCCGGTCGGCGACGTGTTTCGCCGATAATTGTTTCGAAAGCGGTGTTGAAATCGCGTATTTATTGTTTTCACAGAACAGGATGACCGGTAATTTATGAATGCCGGCAAAGTTCGCGCCTTCATGGAAATCCCCTTGGTTCGATGAACCTTCGCCAAATGAAACGTATGCGACAAGCGGCTCTTGACGCATCTTCGCAGCGAGGGCAATCCCGACAGCGTGCGGGACTTGCGTCGTTACCGGACTTGACCCCGTGACGATGTTTAAAGCACGCGAACCGTAATGGCCCGGCATTTGACGTCCACCTGAGTTCGGATCTTCCGCTTTCGCGAAAGCGGACAACATGATGTCACGCGACGTCTGTCCAAAATGCAGCACGACGCCGAGATCGCGGTAGTAGGGTAAGATGTAGTCTGTTCCTTTTTCGAGAGCGTAAGCTGCACCGACTTGTGCCGCTTCCTGCCCTTGACAGGAGACGAGGAACGGGATTTTTCCTGCCCGGTTCAATTTCCACATCCGTTCGTCAATCTTCCGTGCCCGGACCATCGTTTCGAACATTTGAATCGCATCTTGCTCCGTCAAACCCAGTTCGACGAGTTCTTTGAATTCTATTTTTTCCATCTGTTTTTCCTCCTTAGGCGTGAACCGCTAATCCGTCAACTGCGAGTGCTGCTTCACCGAATGCTTCTGAAAGTGCCGGGTGTGGGTGGACGAGTTGTCCGACTTCCCATGCCGTTGCATTCAGGACGAGCGCAAGACCGCCTTCACTGATTAATTCAGTTGCTTTTGGTCCAACGATATGGACGCCGACCAAATCATCCGTTTTCGCATCGGAAACGAGTTTAATGAAGCCTGCCGCTTCCCCTTCAATCCGGGCTTTTCCGAGACCGTTAAACGAGAACATCCCTGTTTTGACGTCCAGTCCCGCTGCGACAGCCTCAGCTTCCGTCAAGCCGACCGAGGCGGCTTCCGGCACACTGTAAATACAACGTGGAACAAACGCATAGTTCAGTGGTGTCGTCGAACCGTTGACAATCGTCTCGACCGCTTTTGCACCTTCTGCCGATGCGACGTGCGCGAGTTGCAGACGTCCGATGACATCACCAATCGCAAAGATGTGGTTATCCTTCGTCCGGAACTCATCATCGACCTGGATGAAGCCGTTCTCAACGACGATGTTCGTATTTTCAAGTCCGATGCCCTCGATATTCGCCATCCGACCGATCGCGACCAACAACTTATCTGCCGCAAGCGTCGTTTTGTCGCCGTTACGGTCGACATCAATCGTCACGCCGGACTCGGTTAACTGGAAACTGTCACTTTGTGCTGCAGCACTCGTCATGATTTTGACGCCGCGCTTTTTGAGCTGACGGGCTACTTCCCGGCTGACCGCCTGATCTTCTGTCGGTAAAATCCGGTCGCTGAATTCGACGACCGTGACCTCGACGTCAAAGTCCGTCAACATCGACGCCCATTCAATTCCGATGACACCCCCACCGATAATGACGATTGATTTTGGTAAGGCGTTCATGTCGAGCGCCTCATCCGAACTGAGCACATACTCGGAATCAAAGGCCAGACCGTTCAATGGGCGTGGACGCGAGCCTGTCGCGACAATCAATTGACGCGGTAAGATCAACTCGCCGTCGCCTTCTTCCGGCTCGACGCTGATTGTTCCCGGCATTGGTGAAAAGATGCTTGGTCCAAGAATCGAACCGCGGCCGTGAAAGACTTCGATTTTTCCTTTTTTCATCAGATGCTGGATGCCGGATTCGAGACCATCGATGATCTCTTGTTTCCGTTGTTTGACCTGTTCGAACCGTAAAAACGATTCCGGTACGTCGACGCCGTATGTAGCGGCGTGTTTGACTGTCTGATAGACGGCTGCCGACTTTAAAAATGCTTTGGACGGGATACATCCACGATGCAGACAGGTTCCCCCGAGTTTTCCTTGTTCTACGATTGCTACCGTTTTCCCGGCTTGTGCAGCACGAATCGCTGCGACATATCCACCGGGTCCACCACCTAGGACAACGACGTCGAATTCTCTAGCCATGTTAGTTCGCCTCCATATTCCTTCACTTGTTCCTCTTGACGCAGTACACGTAACACGCCTTCTGCGAGCGCACGTAACTCATCTTCACCCGGTATCCGGATGACAGATCCGATGTGTGCGATCCGTTCTTCAATCGCTTTTGTTAACCGGTCACTGTATGCGAGTCCGCCCGTTAAAATGACAGCATCGACTTGACCATATAAAACAGCACTTTGGGCCGCGATCTCTTTTGCAACTCGGTAGGCCATCGCCTCATACAGCAGAGCGGCTTTTTCATCGCCGTCATCAATCCGACGTTCGATTTCGACCGCATCATACGTGCCTAAGTGCGCGACAAGTCCGCCTGACCCAACGACCAGACGCTTCATTTCCTCGAGTTTATACTTGGTACTATAACATAGTTCTACTAGTTGACCAACAGGCAGGGACCCGCTTCGTTCCGGTGAAAAAGCACCTTCTCCGTCCAGTCCATTGTTCACGTCAATCACACGTCCGTTCAAATGGGCACCGACTGTGATTCCGCCACCCATATGGGCTACAATCAGCCGTAACTGCTCGTATGGTGTGCCGATTTCTTTGGCATACCGTTTCGCGACTGCTTTTTGATTCAAGGCATGGAAAATACTTTTTCGTTCGAGTTCAGGTAAGCCTGTAAGGCGGGCAATCGGTTCCAGTTCATCTACGACGACCGGGTCGACGATGAAGGCCGGAATCGAGAGCATTTGACCAATCTCATCCGCAAGCAGTCCACCGAGGTTCGAAGCATGAACGCCAAACGTTCCGCTTAACAAATCATCACGCATTTCTTGATTGACCCGGTACGTCCCACTGACGAGTGGACGAAGCAGACCACCACGACCGACGATAGCCGTAAACGCTTTCAATTCAATCCGTTCTTGTGCCAGCACATCAAGGACGACTTGTCGTCTGATCTTCAGCTGATCTGAAAGCGGTCCTCCGACCGCTTCAGCTGAATGGCGCAACGTTTTTGTAAACACTTGCTCTGTTCCATCAAAGATTCCGATTTTCGTTGAGGTTGACCCCGGATTGATGGTTAAAATACGTTCGCTCATTGAAATCCTCCTCTGATTTAACCGCGTGATCCTAAAATGTTTTTATCGCGACGTAAAAACTGGCTGCGGGCACTGCCCATTGTCGCAATCCGTTCTTCCGCCATCTTTTCAGCTGCCCGGTAAGTCGGCAGATGATCACGTTTTGCAATCTCGATGACTTTCGCTACTGCATCATAGACCAGTTCCACTTTTTTCATCGCACGTTCCCGGTTGTATCCGTCGAGTTCGTCCGCGACATTGATGACACCACCTGCGTTGATGACGAAGTCTGGTGTATAGAGAATACCGCGTTCTTGGAGCATGTCCCCATGACGGTCTTCTTTCAGTTGGTTGTTTGCGGCACCGGCAATGATCTTGACCTTTAGTTGTGGAATCGTCTCATCATTTAATGTCGCACCCAGGGCACACGGTGCAAAGATATCAGCATCGACACTGTAAATTTCATCCGGTCCGACGACTAAAGCACCAAACGCTTCTTCCGCACGGCGTAACGCATCTTGATTAATATCCGTGACAATCAATTTCGCGCCTTCTTCGTGCAGATGACGGCATAAGTTAAAGGCAACGTTTCCAACACCTTGAATCGCGATTGTTTTTCCGCCGAGTGAATCTGTACCGTACACTTCTTTCGCTGCAGCTTTCATCCCGCGGTAAACACCGTACGCCGTGACAGGTGACGGATTCCCACTTGATCCGAATGCCGGGCTGACACCTGTTACGAAGTCCGTTTCCATATGAATGTAATCCATATCGGCGACTGTCGTATTGACGTCTTCCGCTGTGATGTAACGTCCGTTTAACGACTGTACGTAACGACCGAATGCACGGAACAACGCTTCTGATTTTTGAGTCTTCGCATCACCGATGATGACAGCTTTCCCCCCACCGAGGTTAAGACCGGCTGCGGCATTTTTGTATGTCATACCTTTTGCCAATCGTAACGCATCAATCAAGGCTTCCTCATCCGACGCATAGTTCCACATCCGGAGTCCGCCGAGTGCCGGTCCGAGTGTCGTATCATGAATCGCGATGATGGCTTTTAACCCGGAGACTTTATCGTGACAAAAAACGACCTGCTCGTAATCTTCCATTGCCATTGTTTCAAAAATACTGAATCGTGCTTCTACGTTTGTTTCAACCATCGTTAGTTCCCCCTTAGATTGTTTGTTTAATTTTTTTAATAGGCTGCGCATTAAGTAAAGCAAAGGCCAATGAATACAGTTTCGCTTCCGCCGTATCGGCCCGACTCGTCAAGACGACCGGTGCTTTGGCTCCGACCAAGATAGCCGCGACCGAAGCGTGCGCAAAATACATCAGTGATTTATAAATCACGTTTCCAACCTCAATTTGCGGAACGACGAGTAGATCGGCTGCCCCCGCAACGTCTCCTGTCAGTCCCTTTTGTTTCGCCGCTTCTAGATTGACAGCATTATCGAGAGCGAGTGGACCGTCAACAAGGCAATCCTTGATCTGTCCGCGTCGATTCATTTGTGTCAGTAAGGCAGCATCAATCGTTGCCTGCATCGTCGGATTAACGACTTCGACAGCCGCCAACACCGCCACTTTCGGCAAAGAGTATCCGACTGCCCGAAGTGCGGTCACCCCGTTTTCGATGATGTGGACTTTATCTTCCAGTGTCGGCGCGATATGAATCGCAGCATCCGTCAATCCGATGGCAGTCTCCCGTCCCGGTACTTCAAACAACGCGACATGAGACAACACATTTCCTGACCGTAAACCTGTTTCCTTATTTAAAACAGCTTTCATGAACGTTGCTGTCGGAACAAGTCCCTTCATCAAGACATCCGCATCCCCTTTGCGGACAGCATAAGCGGCACGCTCGGCTGCTTCTTGTGCCGTGGCCGTATGCGTGATGACGAATTGCGCCTCACTCAACTGCCGTTCATGAATCATTTTTTGAATACGTGTCGCATCCCCAAACAAATGAAAACGGGCTAAATCGTTCTCAATTGCCAACGCCACGGCATCCATTACTTCTTCATCATCTGCTGATGCAATCGCAACGACTGCATCTTCAAGATCTGCTGCCTGCTGAACCATCTGTTCAAACCTCAAGCCATTTCCCCCCTTACCTGTCGTTCTCTTTATTTAATAGCAATTTTCATGCCAATTTTAAAACGACGATATACCAACATTTACTCTTTTATTTTTGCATGGAATTGCATTTATTTGCAATATGTTGCATGCAATAAATTGCAAATCAACACCGGATATTAAACCGCTCCACTTTGTAATAAAGAGCTCGTAAAGAGATGCCTAATTGTTTAGCCGCTTCAGTCTTGTTTCCATTTACAACATCCAGCGCCTCCCGAATCAATTGTTCTTCCACGTGCGACATCTCATCCGACAGGTGTTTGATTTCTTTTTTCGGACGTTCCGATCGTTTAGGTGGCGTCGAAACTACCAGTTGCAAATGACCTTTTCGTAAGACCTGCTCCGTTTTATCCGTAAAAATCAGTGCACGTCCGATGACATTTTCGAGTTCACGGACGTTTCCTTTCCACGTCTGTTTTCGAATGGCATCCAAAGCGTCTTCGGAAACCCGTTCGACGGATCGTCCGTAACTTTGATTTAATTTACGCAACAGATGTGTCGTCAACGGCGCAAGATCGTCAGGTCGTTCACGGAGAGCCGGAATATGGATCGGTAACCGGTTGATGCGGTAATATAAATCTTCCCGGAATTCCCCGGTGATGATTTTTTGCTCGAGATTGGCATTCGTCGCTGCAATGATTCGGACATCGACCGGGACTGCTTTCGCTCCGCCTACGCGTACGACTTCATTTTCTTGCAACACCCGTAATAACTTCGCCTGGACATCAAGCGGCAGTTCACCAATCTCATCTAAAAACAGCGAGCCGCCATGTGCTTCTTCAAAATATCCTCGTTTCCCGCCACGACGGGCTCCCGAGAACGCTCCGTCTTCATAACCAAACAACTCGCTTTCAAGCAGGCTCGGTGCAATCGCTGCACAATTGACCCGGACGAATTGTTCATACCGACGATCACTTGCAGCATGAATCGCATGTGCAAACAATTCCTTTCCGGTACCGGATTCTCCCCGGATTAAGACATTGACCGGCATCGTCGCTGCAAGCTTCGCCTGATCCACGACAAAACGCATCGATTCACTTTCAGCGATGATGTCATCAAACGTGTATTTCGCTTCAAGCGTCCGGATTTTTTGTTTGGCAGCTTTCAGTTCTTTCGTTAATGCTTTCATTTCCGAGATATCCCGGATCACACCAACGGATCCCCGTACTTGACCATCCACGACGACAGGAGCTGCATTCACGATAATATCCCGTCTGTCTTGACCAATCTTCATCCGGGCATCGCGGACACTTTCCCCCGTTTCGAGTACCCGTAAATGGACCGATTCCTGCATCCCGATATCCGCGCTTGCCGGTTTACCGATGACGTCATCCTCTGTATAACCGGTCATTCGCGTATATGCCGGATTGATCAGCATCGTCTCACCCGCCTGATCCGCGACTGAAATCGCTTCGCTCGTACAATGAATGATCGCTTCGAGCATCCGTTCCTTTTCTGCCAGTCGTTCCAGTAACACACGAACGAATTCTCCCGGTAAAACGGCGGCGTCCGGAAAATAATGAATCAATTGTTCCAGCACACCGTGTTCTCCGGTCGCGTCAATAATAAAATCAATGGCTGTTCCCTGAAAAGCCGCCCAAGTTTTTTCTACCCGAATTTGTCCCCGTTTTGCGAGTTGAACGCCTATCGCGTGTTCGTCTGGATCGACGACCCCGATAACCGTCAACAAAGGCGAACGTTGAAAAGCATGTAATACTTCTGTTCCACCGCGCCCCGCACCAACAATCAAGAGATGATGCATTCTGATTCCCCCTTTGAAACTGCTTACATCTTTATCCTACCTGTATTAAAACAGGAGGGCAAATCGAATTCGCAGTCATCTGGATTTTCTGATACAATACGCTTGGAAAGGGGTCACAATCATGCGAATCATCGGTCTATTGTCTTTGTTCATCCCGGGTGTCATCGGTGCCATTGGCATCAAGCTGATGCGGGACAGTGTTTTCTTAAAAGCTCAGTTCCCCTTCCGGTATCTAGGGGATTCTGCCTATGTATATGTTTTACAAGGGTTCACCGGTTTAGCGTTAGCTATTGGCGGCATCGGTTTCGTCGCAGGTTATGTTTTTTACCGCGATCGTAAACGTGGCAAAGTGTCGGATCGTTATCAAAAAAAATAAGCACACAAAAAGGTCCCCATCTCTTGAACTCATTTCAAGCGCGGGACCTTTTATTCATATAAAGTTGGTTTCACTTACGGATGAACTCCTCTCATAGTAGAACTATTCGTGTACTTCAAAACCATAGGTGGTCCTCTTAATGAAGAGGTTGAAAGAAATCAGATTTGGCTATCGGGCGATCGATAGAAAGATAAAGCTACTCCATCATCTGACTTTACTTGGACCTAGGTGAAGCATAATGTCATCCGCTTAACGCAGTCGATCATTCGGTTGCTAACATTCACTGCTAGACAACACTCCTTTTCACGAACTGTACTTGTTACGGGTCTTGCTTGGTCTTGCTTGGTCTTGCTTGGTCTTGCTTGGTCTTGCTTGGTCTTGCTTGGTCTTGCTTGGTCTTGCTTGGTCTTGCTTGGTCTTGCTTGGTCTTGCTTTGGACGTTTATTTTACGTTACCCTCCACTTTTTCCTTGCTTCGAAATCGTGAAGTTTCATACCTGTTTGAAATAAATCTTCCAAAAAAGATATGAAATGCCTTGGTAAAAACTCTACCAAGAGAATGTCGTCCCTCATTCTTGAGCCGTTTACAGGTGGCGACCTGAGATGAAATGTGTTGAACGGTTTTCCGGGAACCAATTCGACTCGACGTTCATCTGACGTCTTTCCAAATCATTTGGTACCTTTATTATAACAAACATTTTAGTTTATGCAACATTTATTTAATGAATATTCAGTTTTTATTAATCTATTCAAAAAAATCAGGATTATGCGGATACGTTCATCCGTACAAACCTGATTTCTCTCTGTTCAAGATCCGTTCATATGATTTGACACATAAGAAATGAACTCGGAATTTTTTGGACTTTTCTGTTGTTCAATCCGTCCGTTGAATAAGGTATGTTCACTCATACCTTCTTTCCAGGCCGACTTAATCGCATGACGCATCGCCCGTTCGACACGAGAAGAAGTTGTTTCATGTTTTTTAGCAATCATCGGGTATAACTCTTTTGTGATCAACCCCAATAAATCTTCTCGTTCAAGTACCATCAAGACGGCATCTTTTAAGTACGTGAACCCTTTGATATGCGGAGCAATCCCAATTTCCCGTAGCGTGGTTCCGACTTTCGTTTCAACCGGTTCTGCTTGGTTCGTCTGGACACCGTGAACGACAAGGCGGATTTTATTGACGAGTTGATCCAGACTAAACGGTTTTAATAAAAAGTAGGCAGCGCCCAGTGAAACCGCTTGTTGCGATACTTCATCTTTTCCGAATGCACTTAACATGATGACAGCCGGACTGTTCTTTTGATTCGTCAATGCTTCCAAGACACCCAATCCGTCGAGATGAGGCATGATGATATCTAATAACAGGACGTCCGTCTCGACATGCTCCAATTTCTCGAGGCAACTTTCGCCGTTATAGGCGACACATACCACTTCCATGTCTTCTTGTGCAGATAGATGTTGCCGAATCAATTCGACCATCTCACGGTTATCATCTGCAATCCCCACTCTAATCAATTGTTACACCCCATTTTTAAGCGATTCCTTCATATGCATTGCCTGTTCCATCAGTTCTTCTGCATGACGCAACGTCAAATCCGTCATATGTGTACCGGAAATCATCCGTCCCAGTTCATTTCCACGCTCCGAGTCCGTCAGAACGTTGACCTGTGTCGTCGTCCGGTCCGTCTCTTCGATTTTCCGGATATACAAATGTTGATCCGCAATGGAAGCAACTTGAGGCAAGTGAGTGATACACAACACTTGACTGTCGATCGACAGACGATAAATCTTTTCCGCCATCGCTTGGGCGACACGACCGGATACACCTGTATCCACCTCATCAAAGATGATGGATGCCACACCGACTGAACGTGAGAAAATCGATTTCAGCCCCAGCATGATACGTGACAATTCACCGCCCGAAGCAACTTTCCCAAGTGATTTAAATGGTTCTCCGGCATTCGTCATAATATAGAACTCAACGAAATCGATTCCATTTCTACGTAAAGTCGGTACCTTTCCGTCCTGTAGGAAACGAATTTCAAACCGGGCTTTTTCCATATACAACTGACGCAGCTCGAGATGAATCGCTTCACCTAAAAGATGTGCTTCTTTTCTCCGGACTTGGGACAACTCGCCACCGATTTCGAACAGTTCCGTTTCCAACTGTTCCACTTCAGTTTTCAGTTTCTCAATCCGCTCATCCCGGTTCGTCATCGTATCCAGTTCCACACCGATTCTTTTCCCGTAGGCGATGACTTCTTCAATCGTCGCCCCGTATTTCCGCTTCAACTGCTGGAATACGGATAAACGGAGTTCGATTTCATCGAGCCGGTTCGAATCAAACTCTAATGTTTCCAGTTGATCACGGACCGCATATCCGACTTCCTCCAGCGCGTAAAATGCATTCGCGAGGGTATCACTTTGACCTGAAAACTCGTCATCGATACTTGAAGCCTGCTGCAATTCACGCATCGCGTCTCCTACGGAATCGATACCGCGTCGTTCATCATGCAACGCATCGTAAGCCGCACTGAGCGAAGCATGAAGCTTTTCGAAGTTCGCTAACCGGTTTCGTTCGCTCAACAACTCTTCTTCTTCTCCTGTTCGGAGTTTCGCACTGTCGATTTCTTCCGTTTGAAAGGACAGCAAATCGATGCGTTGCGCTAATTCCTGCTCGCTTTGCGCCAACGCTTGTAAGGCATCACGTTTTTCTTCATACTGCTGAAAACGTTCCTGATACCGTTCGAGAATCGGAGCAATCGTCGCATGTCCGAAATCATCCAAAATGGTTTGATGATACGTACTTTCCATCAGATGTTGATGTTCGTGCTGACCGTGCAGATCGACAAGCGCCCGTCCGAATTCCCGCAAAATCGTCAACGTGACTAATTTATGGTTGACGCGACAGACACTTTTCCCGGAAGCAAACAAGTCACGTCGTAAAATGATCATCCCGTCTTCCATGTCGATCCCGTACTCTTCGGCTAACGTATATGCCATATGACCGTCTTCAATCATGAAGAGACCTTCTAATTCCGCCTTGTCCTCACCGTACCGGACAAATTCAGCAGACCCGCGACCACCGATCAGTAATCCAATCGCATCCAACACGATCGATTTACCGGCTCCTGTCTCTCCGGTCAAGACCGTCATACCTTTTTTAAAATCAATCTGTAGCTGGTCAATGATTGCAAATTGTTTTATCGATAGTTCAGCTAACATCTTGTCAACTCCTTACAACATTCCTAAAATACGTTCAGTCACTTCCGCTGCCGCTTCTTCGTTTCGCGTAATCATCAGTATCGTATCGTCTCCGCAGACCGTACCGAGCAACTCCGGCCAGTTTAAATGATCAAGGAGGACTCCTAATGCGTTAGCATTCCCCGGTAAAACATGCATGACAATCAAATTTTGAGCAGAATCAATCGAGATGAAGCTATCTCCGAGTAACCGGCGTAACTTTCCGAGTGGATTGAACCGCTGATCGGCAGGCAAACTGTATTTATATCGTCCATCATTTAACGGTACTTTTACGAGATGGAGTTCTTTAATGTCTCGAGAGACGGTAGCCTGTGTTACTTTATACCCTGCATTTCGAAGTTCCTCGACCAACTCATCTTGTGTTTCGATTTCTGACTGCGTAATGATTTCCCGAATCTTGATTAACCGTTGCCCCTTTGTCATCCTTGCACCTCACAGTTTTTCTTCACTGATACTATTGTAATCCAATAATTCGATAAAAGTCCATGCTTGCCCTATTCATTCCTGACAAATCAAAAACAGACTCCATCATCTTTGACGGAGTCTGCTCAAAAATCGATTGGACTTACAGCGCAGCATGTGCGAGGCGGACGGTTTCAAGCGGATCGACCGACTCTTCCATTCCCGGTGTCTTGAGCTCGGCATGCAAGAGAAACTCAATATTTCCTTCACCGCCGGTAATCGGTGAGAAATCTAATTGTTTGACGTAAAATCCTTCACGGACGAAGAAATCCACCATCTCTTTGAGTACACGTTCATGAATCCGTTCGTCCCGAACGATTCCTTTTTTACCGACATCATCGCGTCCCGCTTCAAACTGCGGTTTGACGAGCGCGATGACATCCCCACCCTGAGCTAGAATGGCTTTTAAGGGCGGAAGAATTAATCGGAGCGAAATGAAAGAGACATCAATCGTCGCAAAGCTTGGCTGAATCGAAAACATGTCTGGCGTCGCATGGCGGAAATTTGTTTTCTCCATCGCCGTCACACGATCGTCCGACCGTAATTTCCAGTCCAGTTGATTTGACCCGACATCGAGCGCATACATATGTGCAGCTCCGTTTTGTAAGGCACAATCCGTGAAACCGCCTGTTGAAGAGCCGATATCAAGACCAATCCGTCCGGATACATCGATATCGAATACAGCTAGTGCTTTCTCCATCTTATATCCGCCACGACCGACATATGGCATGACTTGACCTTTAACCGTCAAATCGATGTCTGACTTCACTTTTTCACCGGCTTTTTCGAGTCGTTCCGTTCCACTGAATACAAGACCTGCCATAATGGTCCGTTTTGCTTTTTCACGTGTTTCACATAAACCGCGCTCGACGAGTAAGACGTCGAGGCGGATTTTTTTTACAGTTTCCATGAATCGTTACACACTCTGTTTCTTTCCTTGATTGACAAACAAACGAACTTCTTCCGCAATTTGTCCAGGCAATAATCCGATTTCTTCTAACAATTCGTTGACGCCGCCGTGTTCGATATACCAGTCTGGAATACCAAATCGTTTGACGCGCGGGAAAGCTTCCTGTTCATTGGCATGTTCAAGAACAGCTGAACCGAATCCACCTTTAAGCACCGCTTCTTCAAGCGTCACGAGTGGAATGCCTTCTGCATATAAAGCTGTCAACATTTTTTCATCCAGTGGTTTAATCGTTCGGGCATTGATGACGCGTACCGATAACTCTCCTTCAAGAAGTTCCGCGATTTTCAAGGCGTCTTGCACTTGTGGACCAAACGCCATGATGGCGACATCCGTTCCTTCGCGCTCCACGTCCCATGTATCAAGCGAAATCTCATGGAGTGTCTCATCCATCGGCACACCGATTCCTTCTCCACGCGGGAAACGGACAGCAATCGGACCTTCGTGTTTAACAGCCGAATAAAGAAGATGTTGGAGTTCGTTCTCATCTTTCGCCATGACAATCCGTATGTTTGGCACGTGGCGCATAAAAGCGATATCAAAGACACCTTGGTGTGTCTCGCCATCAGCACCGACGAGACCAGAACGGTCAATCGTAAACGTGACGTCCAGGTTCTGACGTGCAACGTCATGAACGAGTTGGTCGTATGCGCGCTGGAAGAAGGTCGAGTAGATCGAGACGACCGGTTTCATTCCTTGTGTTGCCTGACCGGCAGCGAACGTGACGGCATGTTGTTCCGCAATCCCGACATCAAACATCCGCTCCGGGAATTCTTTCTCAAAACAATCGAGTTTTGATCCGACGCTCATGGCCGGTGTGATCAGTGTCAATTTGTCGTCCTCACGGGCCATCTTCGTTAACGTATCTGCTACTGTAAACGAATAGCTTGGTGCTTTTGATTTCCCTTTAATGACTTCACCCGACTCCATCTTGTACGGTCCAAGACCGTGCCATGTGCCGATGCCGTCGTATTCAGCAGGACGATATCCTTTTCCTTTTTTCGTGATGACATGAAGCAGGACAGGTCCTTCTTCTTTCTTCACGTAGTTCAGCTGTTCAATTAAATCGTTCAGATCATGACCATCGACCGGTCCGTAATAATTGAAACCGAGTTCTTCAAAGAACATGCCGGGAACAAGTGCCCCTTTGACAGCCTCCTTGATTTTCTCTCCGCCTTTTTCCAGCTTCCCGCCGATCAAAGGAATTTTTTTAATCAACGTTTCCAGTTCATCTTGCGCATAACGGACTTTGCGGGAAGAACGGATTCTTCCTAACATTTGGTGCATTGCTCCGACATTCGGTGCAATGGACATCTCGTTGTCGTTTAAGATGACGATGACGTTTTGTTGTTCCGCTCCGATATGGTTTAAGGCTTCGAGTGCCATCCCGCCTGTCAACGCACCATCCCCGATGATGGCAATTGCCCGGTCATCGTTTCCTTTTAACTCATTCGACACAGCAATCCCCATCGCTGCCGAAAGTGAAGTCGAGCTGTGCCCGGTTTCCCAGACATCATGGATACTCTCGTTGCGTTTCGGGAACCCGCACAACCCTTTGTGTTGACGTAACGTATCAAACTGGCCTGCCCGTCCTGTCAGAATTTTATGCACGTACGCTTGGTGTCCAACATCCCAGACGAATTTATCGTTCGGACTGTCAAATTCACGGTGAAGCGCTAACGTCAGTTCAACGACACCTAAATTCGGTGCTAAATGTCCACCCGTTGTTGCTAGTTCTTCAATCAAAAAGCGTCGGATGTCGCCTGCGAACAGTTCTAATTCCGAGACTGACATACGCTTTAAAAATGACGGATCCTGTATCTCTGTCAACTTCATACCTTACCGCCTCTTTCCCTTGCATTCTTATATGGTTTGTACCCTACATTGTACTAGAACAATCTTGCGAATGCCACATTCCCGGCGCATAAAAAAAGACGGCATACTACGCCGCCTCTCTTAATGGTCACGCTTGACGACGAAGTCGAGCAAATCTTTAAGCGGTGCCGCTTCGACGGAAAGTGCTTCGATTGCTTTATCTGCTGCCGTCACCTGGGCTGCAAGTGCCCGTTCCGCCCCGTCAAGACCTAGTAGTTTGGGATATGTTGCTTTGTCATTTCCTTCATCACTGCCAACCGGTTTGCCAATCTTGTCAGCGTCTCCGGTTACGTCCAAAATGTCGTCTTGAATCTGAAACGCAATCCCGAGATGACGGCCGTATCGCTTCAAATGTTTGAGATCCGCTTCTGTAACGCCGGCTAAAATACCACCTGCTTCGACTGCGAAAATCAACAATGCTCCCGTTTTCCGACGGTGAATCGACTCAAGTTCTTCCGCGTCATTGATTCCGCCGCGCTCCCCCAGCATATCGTCTAACTGACCGCCAACCATTCCGGCTGCACCTGCCGCCGTTGCAAGTCGCTCGAGCAATTTCACTTTGATTTCTGCCGTCGCCGTCGTCTCGAGTAAACACGTAAAGGCATTCGTCAGTAACGCATCACCAGCGAGAATCGCCGTCGCTTCGTCAAATTGGATGTGGTTTGTCGGACGTCCGCGTCGCATATCATCATCGTCCATCGCCGGTAAGTCATCATGGATCAACGAATATGTATGAATCATCTCAAGCGCTGCCGCTGTTGCGTCACCCATCTTGCGGTCGATCCCATACGCATCGAGAACAGCATAAATCAGCGCCGGCCGGACACGTTTGCCACCTGCATCAAGCGAATAACGCATGGCCTCCCGCAGACGATCCGGTGCTTCGAGACGGTTCATGAATGTTTCGAGCGCTTGTTCCACCTGCGTTTTCCACTCTGTTAAGACAATCATTGTGATCCCCCTTTTTCACGTAACGTGCCATCTTGCTCCAAGATTTGATCCAACCGTTGTTCTGCCGTCGACAGTTTCCCTTGACAGAGTGCCGTCAATTTGACACCTTCCTCGTACAAATTCATCGCTTGCTCAAGCGGAGCTTCACCCGCTTCCAGTAATTCGACGATCTCTTCCAACCGCTCTAAAGCCGCTTCAAAGGATTGTTCTGTTTCCATCTTCTTCATCCTCTCGTTTCGCTAGGATACTCCCGTCATGAAACTGAACCCGGAAGGTCTGATCTGACAATTCTGTTACAGAGCGGACGAGTCGTCCATCCTGCTCGACGTATGTATAGCCACGAAGCATGACTTGCGTCGGACTGACCGAGTCGAGTCGGGCAATCATTTGATGGAGCCGATCCTGCTTCGAACGCATGATGGCGTGGATCCGTTCCAGCTGTTTTCGTGTCCGAATCACTTGGCGCCCTTGCTCCGCAAGACGTTCCTGCATCGCAATCCGGGCAAACCGGTTCACCTGATCGGTCAACGCTTGTTGTTTCGTCTGCAGCACTTGCTTCCCAATTCGGTGAAGTCCCATCTCTGCCCGGTCCAACCGTTCCTGTTTTAAACCTAACAACACCCGGGGAGATTTCAATCCGTAACTGGTTGCCAGTCGGTTGACGTGATCTTTACGTTCGTTGATGTACTGAGCATAGTGTCGTGTCAACCTTCGATTCAGCTCAGTGAGACGCTTCGCAAGTTCTACTGCTTCCGGCGTCACAAGTTCTGCCGCGGCTGTTGGGGTCGCCGCACGGACATCCGCCACAAAATCAGAAATTGTAAAGTCTGTTTCGTGACCGACCGCTGACACAATCGGAATTCGTGATTGATGAATCGCCGTTACAACCGACATTTCGTTAAACGCCCACAGCTCCTCGATTGATCCGCCCCCCCGACCGATAATCATCACATCACATGCCTGATGTTCGTTCATCGCTTCAATGGCACGGACGATTTGGGGTGCTGCGTCTTTTCCTTGGACCAAAACAGGTGCAAAGACGATGGCTGCTTGCGGATAACGCCGCCGTAACGTCGTCGCAATATCATGCAGGGCTGCCCCCTTCGGAGATGTCACGATGCCGATTCTTTGCGGGAAGGCCGGCAACGGTAGTTTCTGTTCCGCTTCAAACCACCCTCGGGCTTCGACATCCTCTTTCAATCGGATATAGGCTTCGTAAAGGACACCTACACCGTCCTCCATCATCCGTTCGACGTAGAGCTGCATCTCACCCGACGCGACATATACCGAAATCCGTGCCGTTATGATAACACGGGCACCGTCCCGGATATCCGTTTTGACACGACCGGCATCGCGGGCAAACATAACGGCTTTCATCCGCGACTGTTCGTCTTTCAACGTAAAATAAAGGTGACCGGAAGAGTGTCGTTTAAAGTTCGACACTTCTCCCACCACCTGAACTTGTTGGAGCAACGAGTCATTCTCGAGTTCCCGCTTCACGTACTGGACGAGTTCGGAAACCTGAAGAGGGTTCGTCATTTCGCCGCCTCGATCGTGTTATGAAGCAACATCGTGATCGTCATCGGTCCGACCCCGCCAGGAACTGGTGTAATCATCGAAGCGACCTCTTTCACAGCTTCAAATTCGACATCTCCGACCAACTTCCCGTCTACCCGGTTGACACCGACATCGATGACAACGGCATCCGGCTTGACCATATCGGCTGTAATCAGTTTCGGTACACCGACAGCGACGATCAAAATGTCCGCCTGACGGGTCATCGCACCGAGATCTGCCGTTTTCGAGTGACAATAGGTCACTGTCGCTGATTCATTCAAGAACAGCATACCGACAGGCTTTCCGACGATTTGACTCCGGCCGACGACAACGACATGACGACCGGCAATCGGTACATTCATTTCCTTGACGAGGTGAAGAATGCCGTTTGGTGTACACGGTAAGAAGGTTGGTTCTCCGATCATCATTTTTCCGACCGAGACCGGATGGAATCCGTCGACATCTTTTTCCGGTGAGATGGCGAAGATGACTTTACTTTCATCAATATGTTTTGGCAAAGGTAATTGAACGAGAATACCGTGTACGCTTGCATCGGCATTCAAACGTTCAATCAAGTGAAGCAATTCCGATTCCCCCGTCTCTTCCGGTAGTCGAATTAAATCAGACTCCATACCAATCTCCTGTGCCGCTTTTTCTTTACCACGGACATACGATTGGCTGGCTGGATCTTCCCCAATTAAGATGACGGTCAGCTTCGGTTGAATACGTTGTTCTTTCAGACGTGCGACTTCTTCTTTCAGTTTCAAACGATACGATTGTGCGACTTGTTTCCCATCGATTACGACTGCCATGATTTTGTCCACTCCCCAAAAAATATTCACTTCACTCTTTGCCTGATCAAACTTCTCTGTTTAAGTTAGTTGCTTTGCGGATTTTCTTTCAAACCGTTTTGTTCCACTTCTTGTGCTACTTTTCCTAACACACCGTTGACGATTTTTGTTGCTTCTTCGTCGGCAAAAGCTTTTGTCAATTCAATCGCTTCGTTGATCGTTACCCGGACTGGAATTTTAGCTTCAAATAACAGTTCATACACCGCAAGACGAAGAATCGTCCGTTCAATGTTTCCGAGACGTTCAAATGACCAGTTCACGAGCGCAGCACGCAATTTTTGATCAATTTCCGGTTTATTGGCTTCGACACCCTCGACCAATCGTGTAACAAACGTATCATATTCTTTACCTTCTACTGCGAATTCAATGGCTTCTTGTGCAGACAGATCCGAGAGTTCCATTTGGAACAAAGACTGTACTGCCAGTTCGCGCGCCATATGTCTTTTCATCATGATTTTACGTGCTCCTTTTTTTATCGTTCTCAATCAATTAGTTTAGCACATTCTTTTTTCAAAAAACATAGAGAACGGCAAAAAGACGGGAGTTAAATACAATCGACTCCCGTCCACGATCACTTCACGATTTCGGCTTTTAGTTCACGTTCTGTAAATTTCGTCGTAAACGTTCCCCGACGGAATACAGGATGTGCCAAGACTTTTTGATGGAACGGAATCGTCGTTTTGACCCCCTCGATCCAAAACTCGGATAAAGCCCGTTCCATCTTCGCACAGGCTTCTTCACGTGTTTCGGCATGAACAATCAGTTTGGCGACCATTGAATCATAGTACGGGGGAATCATATACCCCGGATAGACGGCACTATCGATTCGGACACCCATTCCGCCTGGTGCGACGTATTGTGTGACACGTCCAGCATGCGGACGGAAATCGTGATCCGGGTCTTCTGCATTAATCCGGCATTCAATCGAATGCCCCCGGAATTCAATATCCTCTTGCTGAACAGCCAGTGGATGATCGAGCGCTACCTGGAGCTGCGCCTGCACAAGGTCAAATCCCGTGATCATTTCCGTCACCGGATGTTCGACCTGGATCCGCGTATTCATTTCCATAAAGAAGAATTCTTCCGTCTCTTCAACAAAGATGAACTCGATCGTTCCGGCTCCTGTATAGTCAATCGCTTTCGCTGCCTTGACTGCCGCTTCTCCCATCTTCAAACGTGTTTCAGGACTGACGGCCGGCGACGGGGCTTCCTCAATCAGTTTTTGCATCCGTCGTTGAACGGTACAATCCCGCTCCCCAAGATGAATCACGTTTCCGTGACGATCGGCGAGTACCTGAACTTCGACATGACGGAACTCTTCGATAAAACGCTCGAGATACACTTCGCTGTTGCCGAATGCTTGTTTCGCTTCACGGCGCGTTTCATCCAGACCGGTCACGAGTTCTTCCTGTGAACGGGCGACGCGAATGCCTCGTCCACCTCCGCCGGCAGTTGCCTTGATGATAACGGGATAGCCGATTTCATCCGCTAGTTGTAACGCTTCGTCATCCGTGACCGTCCCGTCAGAACCCGGTACGACAGGTACGCCGCAGGCAATCATCGTTTGTTTCGCGACATCCTTGATCCCCATCTGACGGATGGCAGCGGATGTCGGTCCGACGAACTTGATGCCACAGGCTTCACACATCTCGGCAAAATCAACGTTCTCCGCGAGGAACCCGTATCCCGGATGAATCATCGTGACGTTCCGATTGGTCGCAACAGCCAGGATGTTCGTGACATTCAAGTAAGAAGCCGTCGAACTGACATCTCCGATACAATATGCTTCATCTGCTAAACGGACATGCAGGGCATCCCGGTCCGCTGTCGAATAAACGGCAACCGTCTGAATGCCGAGTTCTTTCGCCGCACGAATGATTCGGACCGCAATCTCGCCCCGGTTCGCTATTAAAAGTTTTTCCATTGCCATCACCCCGCTCAAGGACGAATCCGGAAGAGTGGTTGTCCGAATTCAACAAGGTCTCCATCAGCGACGAGAATCTCGACGACCGTTCCGGCTACTTCCGAGTTCAGATTATTAAATAGTTTCATTGCTTCTAAGACACAGACGACTTGACCGACTTCGATCTGATCGCCGACTTTAACGAACGATGGTTTGTCCGGATTCGGACGCGAATAAAACGTTCCGACCATCAACGCATTGATCGTTACTGTATCTGCTTCGACATTTGATTCTTCCGTTGCTGATTCCGTGACGGCTACTGGAGCTTGCGGTGCCGGTGTTGCGACCGGTGCCGGTGCTTGATGGGAAACAACGATGTTATCATTTTGTTTTTTTAGTTTTAACTTATACGTATCGGTTTCAAGAGAAAGTTCATTGACACTCGATTGGTCCAACATTTCGAGTACTTGCTTCAACTGATCAATTTTCATTTTTCTTCATCCCCTATCTCAACATTCACCTTTATTATTATACTTTAATATTATACCAGGTGCTAATGCCTACTCAAATACTAATATTAACTGGTCATACCAAAGGACGCAAGTCAAGACAAGAGGAAAAAACGCCTATCCATCCAAGACGAGGATGCATAGGCGCTTTGAAAGCTGGATTATCCGTTGTAACGCCCTGTGAAATCACCAGTACGTGTATCAACTGTTACTTTTTCTCCTGCTTCGATGAAGAGTGGTACATGGATGATATGTCCCGTCTCAACCGTCGCATTTTTTTTGACGTTTGATGCTGTATCGCCTTTGACGCCCGGTTCTGCTTCAACGATTGTCATGACGATCGTATTCGGCAACTCGATTCCGAGGATTTCACCGTTGTAGACAGCGATTTGAACTTCCATGTTTTCAAGAAGGAACGGGAGCGCCGCTTCGACTTGAGCCGTTGTCAGTTCGAGTTGCTCGTACGATTCTGTATCCATGAAGACATATGTTTCGCCCATCGGATACAAGTATTGCATCTTATTGCGTTCGATGTGGGCACGCTCGACACGTTCACCACCACGGAACGTCATCTCTTGAATGTTTCCGTTACGGATGTTACGCATTTTCGTCCGGACGAATGCCGCTCCTTTACCCGGTTTAACGTGTTGGAATTCAAGGACCTGCCAAATCATTCCGTCTGATGTTTTAATTGTAAGTCCTGTTTTTAAATCGTTTACTGATACCATGAAAAGTTCCTCCTAAATGTTGATCTTGCCGTTTTTACAGTGTGATGAGTTCTTTTGGTGAAGACGAAAGAATTTCACGCCCTGATTCGGTGATCAGGACGTCATCTTCAATCCGACATCCTCCGACTTGTGGTACGTAAATGCCCGGTTCAACCGTCACAATCATACCAGGTTGCAGTTTCGTTTCAGAACGGAACGATAACCCTGGTCCTTCATGTACTTCTAACCCAATTCCATGACCCGTCGAATGACCGAAATATTCCCCATATCCTGCATCCTTAATGATGTCACGTGTCAAAGCGTCTGCTTCAATTCCGGTGATTCCCGGACGTAATCCGTCAACGCCTGCAAGTTGTGCTTGAAGGACGGTGTCGTAAATCTTCTGTAGCTCCGGACTGATCGATCCGATCGCTACAGTACGCGTGATATCCGAGACGTATCCGTTCAGAAGCGCACCAAAATCAAGCGTCACGAGTTCACCTGACTGAATGACTTTCGAACTGGCGACACCGTGCGGTAATGCTGAACGATAACCGGACGCAACAATCGTATCGAATGATGACGACGTCGCACCGTGTTTACGCATGAAGAATTCGAGTTCGTTCGAGACTTCAAGTTCTGTCCGGCCAGCTTGAATATACGTCAAGATGTGGTGGAACGTCGCATCTGCTAAATCCACCGCTTCCTTAATCATCTTAATCTCTGACGAATCCTTAATCAAGCGTAGGTTTTCAACGATTCCAGTCGTCGGAACCAATTCCACGGAAGATGCCTGATCGAACGCTTCGAATGCGCCGAGTGTCATCGCATCTTTTTCGACGCCGACTGCACGCACACGGGCTCCAGCCATCAATTCACCCATCGTTTCAGGGATCGACCGTTCAATCTGGACGATTTCCATTCCCTTCACTTGATCCGCGGCTTGTTCCGTGTAACGGAAATCCGTCACGAAATAAGCTTGTTCAGCCGTCACGAGACATGCACCGCTCGAACCGGTGAATCCAGAAATATATCGGATATTTTCTGCCTTCGTCACGAGAAGACCTGGTAAATCACGTTCCTTAAGAGCTGTTTGGAGTGCTTCAATACGATGTTTCATGTCTGTTTCCCCCTTTGATTATGTAGACGGTTGAATCAATGCTTCGACTGCGAGCAGGTAACCTGTCATTCCTAATCCGCTGATGACTCCTCGGCAAACCGGTGCAAGCATCGAATGATGCCGAAATGCTTCGCGTGCATGAACGTTTGATAAATGAACTTCAATCGTCGGTACATCGATTGCCGCAATCGCATCCCGCAACGCAACACTCGTATGCGTGTATGCTGCCGCGTTCAAAACGATTCCGTCATATCCGCGCGCTCCGTGTAAATAGTCGATCAGTTCTCCTTCATGGTTCGACTGGGCAAACTGAAAATCAACATCTTTAAAACGGTGTTTTATCAGACCTTCCAAATCCGATAGTGTTTGCGTCCCATATGTATCCGGTTCCCGTGTCCCAAGCAAATTTAAGTTCGGTCCATTCAAGACTAAAATCTGCATTTCATCACCTCCAGATTGTCTTTGTTATTGTATCATAAGTCGTTTTCCGCCTCCTAAATTTTCGACCGCTATCGACAGCTGTGCATAGTGTTTTTTTACTAAATCGAGTAAAATGACGGTACACGATATTTTATTTGAAGATGGGATGCGTTTCTCTATGAAAACTGCTCAAGCGCCCGTCGGTGGACAAGCCATCGTCGAAGGGGTCATGTTCCAAAATGCCACACATGCCGTCTCAGCCATTCGTCGAAATGACGATACGATTGAAACGTTCGAACAAAAAAAACCGATCCGGCCACGAATTGCCGTCGGTAAAAAAATCCCGTTAATCCGCGGATTGTTCGCCTTAGTCGAATCTTCGGCGAACGGGGCGAGTCATATGAACTTTGCCAGTGACCGATACGGGGTCAACCCGGGGGAAGAAGAGCCGGAAGAGGCTTCCCAAGGTCAACTGGCGAAATGGCTTGGCGTCGCCCTGCTCGGTGTGTTGTCGTTCTTTTTCGGAAAGCTGATGTTTACACTGCTTCCGGCTTTTTTAGCCTCCCTGTTCAGTTACTTCCCGGCCCTTTCCGGTCACTTGATTCAAAATGTACTGGAAGCTGTGATCAAGTTGACCTTGCTGTTCAGTTACCTCTATCTGATTTCCTTGACTCCGCTCGTCAAACGGCTGTTTCAATATCATGGTGCGGAACATAAAGTCATCAACTGTGTCGAGAGCGGCCAGGCATTGACGGTCGAAAATGTGCGGACAAGCAGCCGTTTGCATTACCGTTGTGGTTCGAGTTTCCTGATTTTCACCGTCATCGTCGGGTTTTTCGTTTATTTAATCGTCCCGACCGACCCGTTATGGTTACGTCTCGTTTGCCGGATTGCGTTACTTCCTGTCGTTATCGGTTTATCTTTTGAGGTTTTACAATTAACAAATAAAGCCCAAAATATTAAAGGTTTACGCGTCATCGCCTTGCCCGGCCTGTGGTTACAGTACTTGACGACAAAAGAACCGGATGATTCTCAGATCGAGGTTGCGATTTACGCGTTTGAAGCACTCGAAAAACAGGAACATAACCTACATGAGAATGCACTTGGTTAATTGATAACAGGGGTGATAATATGATTAGACAACGGATTGGTTCTACATTCGCACTTGTCGTGTTACTGTTCGCGTTCGTCGGCTTTGGATATAAGCTTGCTAATGATCCCGGTAGTCTGTTTTCACAATTACTGTTTTTTGCGATTACAGCTGGAATCATCTTCTTGCTGTTTAAATTTTTAACACGAAACAGCGTCAGCAGCGGTACGAACTCTCAATATCGCAAATCTGTTGCGCAGTCTAAAAAAATGCATGCCAAGAACAACCCTTCTCCCCGCCGGACCGACTTTAAGAAGAAACCGGTTAAAACGACGAAAACGGCCACTTCTAATAAAGTCCGCCCCCTTCGCGACCGATCAAAAGCACCACATTTGACTGTCATCGAAGGAAAAAAAGGCAAAAAGAAAAAACGTGCTTTTTAAACAAATCAACAGTAGCTGCGCGCCTCCGAGGCACACAGCTACTGTTTTTTTAATTCGTTTCGACCCAACCCACATACGGCAGATTCCGATACTCCTCGGCACAATCAATACCATAACCGACTACAAAATAATCGGGAATCTCAAATCCGACATAATCGGCATCGAGCGGTACTTCCCGTCGTGCCGGCTTGTCGAGTAACGTACAAATTTTCAAGACACCCGGTTTATGCAGCTTCATGTGTTCACACAAGAAACTTAAGGTATGCCCGGTATCGATGATATCCTCGACAACGACGACGTATTTCCCTTCAACATCAAGATCCAAGTCCTTTTTCAACTGGACGCGTCCTGACGAAACGGTTTTGGCCCCGTACGATGAACAGGCAACCGTATCGATTTGGACACTGCCTTTGATTTCACGCATCAAATCAGCAGCAAATACCATCGATCCTTTTAACACGACGACTAAAACAATTTGCCGTCCTGCCGCGTCACGTTCAATTGCAGCAGCAAGTTCTTTTACTTTTGACGCAAGTTCTGACTCCGACACTAACTTCTCTTTAATCACGATTTCCATAACCGGATGGAGACCCATCCGTCACCCCCTTCGATGATTTCACGGTCAGTATAGCATATCCGCTCCCTATTAACCGTACTATAATGACATTTTATTATAAAACGTTCGTCTTTTAAGGTGAAAGAGATAAAAAAACAAGTACACTCATTCTTCTGGGTGTACTTGCTGATGTTTTTGAAATTCTGCTTGTAATTCTGGACGTTCGGCAAAAAACTGAATCATCCCGTTGATTTTATCGAGTGCTTCAATACTGATATGATGCTCGATCCCTTCAACATCTTTGTAAATCAAAGATTCATCCACTCCGACGAGACGCAGAAAATCTTCTAACAACGCATGACGTTCGACAAGGCGCTTCCCGATTTTCCGTCCTTTTGCCGTCAACATCAATCCACGGTATTTCTCATACACGAGATATTCTTCCCGGTCCAACTTCTGGACCATCTTTGTCACAGAGGACGGATGAACACCTAACAGTTCTGCAATATCGGATACACGGGCATATCCTTTTTCTTCAATCAAAATATAGATTTGTTCTAAATAATCTTCCATGCTCGGAGTCGGCACGACATCACCTTCCAATCCATCTCTTTAGCGCTTCCAGTTCCATTCTTCACTACGGTACTTCTCTGACAACCGCTCAATTTCCTGCCATTGATGCGCTGTGAACTCAAGCGGCGTGAAGGTCAATTGAAGTGCATCTTCAAATCCCTTTACAAAAGCAAGACGAACTTCTTCGAATGAAACAGAACGTCCAGCAAGCTCATTCAAAGCAACCGCTTTTCCGGCAAAGCGCGCTTTCATCCGTTCGCGCATCATTTCATCTTCATACATAAAACAGTCAAACAATTCCCCTTCATCGACAGACAGCGGCACAGAACCGTGTTGCAACACGACACCTTGATGACGGACTTGCGCACTTCCGGCCACCTTCCGTTTTCCGACTGCCAGTTCATAATACGATGCGGCATCAAAACAGACAGCAGACTTCGGTTTTCGCAATTCGTCTTTTTCTTCTTCTGTCATCGGAACCGAAAATTCAGCAGGAATCCCTAAATGATGATACCCTTTACGGATTCCTTCTGTCAGCATCCGGTAACTTTCAATGACGGTTTTCGGTACACCCTCCATCTGTTCAGGAAGAATCACACTGTATGTCAATTCGTCTGCGTGTAAGACAGCCCGTCCCCCGGTCATCCGGCGAACGATCGGAATACCGAGTGCTTCGATCCGTTTGCGATCAATATCTTTTGTCGCCCGTTGAAAATGACCGACACTTAATCCCCTTGGTTCCCACGAATAAAAACGAAGCGTCGGTGCGACTTCGCCTCGGCCGACAAAACCGATTAAAGCTTCATCAATCGCCATGTTTAATGCCGGTTCCATTCTTTCCGTCGTCAATACTTGCCACTCTCTGATCAAGTGAACACCCCCAGAAACGTTTCCGTATTAGTGTATCAGACCCTTTCTATCCTGCGCAACGACGAGTCGATTGCCGAAATCGATTTCGTTTACTATAATGGTAAAGATGTTATATGAACGAAGGGGTTGGAACTTAGATATGGAAATCAGTACAATCATCACGATCGTCTTATGGGTAGCCTTGATTGCTTATATCGTCTGGCGTTTCATGCCGGTCAAAGGAATCACGAAGCTCTCACAAGAGGAATTCCGGGCAAACTACCGGAAAGCACAAATCGTCGACGTCCGCGAGACACAGGAGTTTAAAGGCGGTCACATCATTGGAGCGCGTAACATACCGGTCAGTCAGATGAAAATGCGTTCGAAGGAATTACGTAAGGATATGCCGATTTATTTGTATTGCCAAGGTAACATGCGTTCATCACAAGCGGCCAAAGTCTTGAAAAAAGCCGGTTATACGAACTTGTATCAACTTAAAGGCGGATTCAAGCAATGGACCGGAAAAGTCAAACGCAGCTGATTCCTTTTACTTCATAACAAAACCATCCCTGTCAATTACGACGCGGGATGGTTTTTTGTTTAGACGTGAACTTCCTGTTTCGGCTGGTAACGTAAAATCGGCTTACGTGCTGCTAATGTCTCGTCCATTCGTTTGACGACCGTCGTATGCGGTGCGTTCAAGACGACGTCCGGTGTCTCTTCGACCTCTTTCGCAATTTGGAGCATCGCATCGCAAAATGCATCAAGTGTCTCCTTCGATTCTGTTTCCGTCGGTTCGATCATGATACATTCTTCGACATTCAACGGGAAGTAAATCGTTGGCGGGTGATACCCGAAGTCAAGCAGGCGTTTGGCGATATCGAGCGTCCGGACACCCAGTGCTTTTTGACGACGTCCCGACAGAACAAATTCGTGTTTGCAATAGACATCATAAGGAGCATCATATGCACCCTTCAGACGTGCCAACATGTAATTGGCATTCAAGACGGCTTCTTTCGAAACGCGGGCAAGCCCTGCGCCTCCCATCGTCCGGATATAACTGTAGGCCCGCACGTTGATTCCGAAGTTTCCATAAAACGGTTTGACGCGCCCGATTGATTCCGGACGGTCGTAATCGAGTACAAAACCATCTGCCGTTTTCGCCACAATCGGTTTTGGCAGATATGGAATCAAGTCTTGTTTGACACCGACCGGACCTGAACCAGGACCACCGCCGCCGTGAGGACCTGTAAACGTCTTGTGGAGATTCAAGTGGACAACATCAAAGCCCATGTCCCCGGGACGCGCAATTCCCATAATCGCGTTCGAGTTCGCACCATCGTAATACAGTTTTCCACCGGCTTCGTGAACGGCTTTCGCAATCTCGACGATATCCGATTCGAACAGGCCGAGTGTATTCGGATTCGTCAGCATCAGCGCTGCCGTATCTTCTCCGACTTTACTCTTTAAATCAGCTAAATCGACTAATCCGCGCTCGTCAGATAAGACCGTCACCGTATCAAAACCAGCAACAGACGCCGATGCCGGATTCGTTCCGTGAGCGGAGTCCGGAACGAGAACTTTCGTCCGTTTAAAATCTCCACGCGCATGATGATAGGCTTTGATCAACATCAGTCCTGTCCACTCACCGTGGGCTCCGGCTGCCGGTTGCAACGTCACTTCATCCATACCGGTAATGACTGCCAGTTTCTCTTGTAAGTCGTACATCAGTTCAAGAGCACCTTGTACGCTCTCGACCGGTTGCAAGGGGTGGATATGAGCGAATCCCGGGAGACGTGCCATATCTTCATTGATTTTCGGATTGTATTTCATCGTACATGAACCAAGCGGATAGAAACCGGAATCGACCCCGTGATTTCGGTTCGAAAGGGCGGTATAGTGACGGACAAGATCCAGTTCAGATACTTCCGGCAACTCCACGTCCTCTTGGCGTAGTAAATGCGCAGGCAATAAATCTTCCGCCGCTACTTCTTCGACCGTCGGAAGCGGTAAACTGTAGGCGACACGACCAGCTTTTGAAATTTCAAAAATCAATGTCTGTTCACTAGTTTTATGCATGAGTCAGTCCTCCTAACGCAGTCACGAATTGATCCAATTCTTCTTTCGTGCGTAATTCCGTCGCACAAACAAGCATTTGTTTGTTCCGACTGTCGTCAAACGTACCAAGCGGCAGTCCACCGATGATTCCGGCTTGCAACAACTGTTTGCCGGCTTCTGTCGCATCGATCGGCAATTCCACCACAAATTCATTGAAGCTCGGACCGTCGTCCACGATGTGGAAGCCTGCTTGAATCAATGATTTTTTCAAGGCGTAGGCCGTCTGGAGGTTGCGGGTTGCCAGTTCACGAATCCCGCGCTTCCCTAGTGCGCTCATTGCGATGGAGGCCGCTAAAGCATTCAGTGCCTGGTTCGAACAGATATTCGAAGTCGCTTTATCGCGGCGAATGTGTTGTTCACGCGCCTGTAATGTCAGGACGAAACCACGTTTTCCGTCTTCGTCGACCGTCTGACCGACAAGACGTCCAGGGATTTTTCGCATTAACGCTTTTGTCGTCGTGAAATACCCGCATGTCGGTCCACCAAAGCTCTGCGGAATTCCGAACGGTTGGCAATCCCCAATCGTAATATCTGCTCCAAGCTTACCCGGTGCTTCTAATAAGCCGAGTGCAAGCGGGTTGGCCGAAACGATGAATAACCCGCCTTTTGCATGCGTCGCGTCTGCTAACGCTTGTAAATCTTCGACACGTCCATAGAAGTTCGGATATTGCACGATGACACACGCGACATCATCGAGTGCATCCAGGTTCGCGATTGCCGTTTCACCATTCACGAGCGGTAATGTCTGTACTTCAAGTCCCGGACCGTTTGCATAGGTCCGCACGACATCGTGTGCTTCCGGATGCACACCATCCGAGAGAACGATTGTCTTCTTTTTCTTATGGGCACAGGCAAGCATTGCCGCTTCAGCAAGTGCTGTAATCCCGTCGTACATCGAAGAGTTGGCGACATCCATTCCCGTCAATTCACAAATCATCGTTTGGTATTCAAAAATCGCCTGCAGCTCCCCTTGTGAAATTTCAGGTTGATACGGCGTATAGGCCGTGTAGAACTCAGAGCGGAGCAACATATGGTTGACGACAGCCGGTGCATAGTGGTCATAAATACCAGCACCGAGGAACGACGGATACTGTTTCGTATTCATGTTTTGATCGGCAAGTTTTGAGAGCGTCCGAATCAGGTCAGTTTCCGGTAGCGGAATACCTACCTCTTCCAAAGTCCCTCGATCGCGTACACTTGCCGGAATATCAGCGAGTAAGTCTTCAATCGAGTCTGCACCAATCGTCTGTAACATTTCTTTTTCATCTTCTTGCGTCATCGGTAAATAACGAAAATCCATCTTTTATGTCCCCCTTATTTGCTCCGGCGATAGAATGGCGTATCAATTCGTTTTGCTGCCAGTTTTTTTCCGCGTACTTCGATTTCGAATGTTTCCTCAGTCGCATATTCCGAAGGTACAAGTGCTAACGCAATCGCTTTACCGATTGTCGGCGGTAATGTACCGGTCGTAACGAATCCGACGGGTTCTCCGTTCACTAGAACAGAAGCATCTTGACGAGCAATCCCCTTATCAAGAAGTTCAAGACCGATTAACCGGCGGCGCGGACCGTCTTCTTTCTGTTTCAACAAAACTTCCGATCCGATAAACGACTTCACTTGTGGTTTGACGGCAAACCCCATTCCTGCCTCAATCGGTGAAATCGTCGCCGATAACTCATGTCCGTATAAAGGCAGACAGGCTTCAAATCGTAACGTATCCCGGGCACCCAGCCCACACGGTACGACACCTGCTTCTAATAACACTTTCCAGACTGTCGAAGCGTCTGCTGACGGCATGTACAGTTCGAAACCGTCTTCTCCTGTATACCCGCTACGTGATACCAGCATATCGACTCCGGCCAATTCCCCTTGCGCAAAACGGAAAAATTTGATGTCATCGAGCTTTAAATTCGTCAACCCTTGCAATACTTCAACCGCTTTTGGACCTTGAACGGCAATTTGTCCATAGGCATCCGATTGATTTTCAAGCAACACATCCCCGCTTAAGTACTGACGTAAGTGCGCTTCATCTTTTTCAATGTTGGATGCATTGACGACAAGCAGATAGTCCTGTTCTGTTAAACGATAAACCAATAGATCGTCTACTGTGCCACCATCTTCCTGGCACAAAACATTGTATTGCGCCTGCCCGATCGCAATCTTCGAGATGTCATTGGACAACGTCTGTTGAAGAAATGCTAACGCATCTGATCCGGAAACAAACAACTCGCCCATATGGGATACATCAAACATTCCGGCACGTTCCCGCACCGCTGTATGCTCTTCCTTGATGGATGAAAACAGAACTGGCATTTCAAACCCTGCAAAATCGACCATTTTCCCCGTTGGTGCAATGATGTCGAACAATGGCGTTCTCTTCAATGTCGTCTGACTCATACTTTTCCCCCTAATTACGAACATTTTTAGTTCCTTTTCTCTTTATTGTTCAACTTTCAATTACATTCTACCAATTTAAAATCTTTTATTCCAGGTTTATTCGGAAATTGAACAAAAGGAAAGAGAGAAAGGACAAAGTCCCTTCTCTCCTATTGTTTCATATTCAGCCGATGAAAGCCATTTCAAAATGGTTTAAGTCCTGCAGTATGTTCAACCTCTGTTTTAAGACGTTGCCCTTCAGCAATGAGTTGACGTCCTCCTTGCTCGACTCGTTTGCCCTCCGCGACCAAATGATCGACGTTTCCTTTGATTTGATTGATCCGGCTCGTCGTATGATCAATATTCGTCTGCAACGTTTGCTGACGAATCGAAAAACGTTCCAGCAGTTGCTTGATCACTGTCACATCTTTTGAAATCTTCTTTTTGTATAGGCTTAGCCCATAAATCACCAAACCGATGATTGCTAAGACGATAATTCCGAGATTGATCCAAATCATACGTTCTCCTCCAATATCGTTTCAATTTCTTTTGCCAGTTCCCGGACAGACTTCTTACCATCTAAGCGGATATCTGCCAACCGCGCATAGATAGGTCGGCGTCTCCGAAATAACTTTTCGACTGTCATCCGAGATTTGACAAGCGGACGGGATGGGTCTGTCCGGATTCGATTCCAGACCAGATGGAACGGTGTATCAATCCAGATGACGATTCCAGTTTCTTTCATGAACGTCCGGTTCTCCAAACGCTCGATGATTCCGCCTCCCGTGACGACAATTTCCGCCTCACTACTTCGTAACAATTCGACTTCCCGATCCCGGAATCCTGTTTCACCGTGTTTTGCGAAAAACTCCGTAATCGAACCATACTCCTGAACAAAGCGCTCATCCAGTTCTTCGACATGATAATGCACTTGAAGATTACGTCCAATCGCTGTTTTACCAGTTCCCATAAAACCAATCAAATAAACCTTATCCATTCGAAACAACCGCCTCGATTCTTTGTCCATTATCTAGTATCGCTTCCATTTTAAAGCCTTTATCTGTCTGTGTACAGATAACTTGACCGATCGGATACTGAACGGTTTCATCTTGACGGCAGTCCCTTGTTGCGGCTCGCACGAGCGACTCGAGTTGTAGCGCTTCTTTCTCCAACTGAACCTGTTTTACCGCTTCATCCATCTGATGACAACCTAGCAGGATGGCCACGCCTATTCCAAGCAGCAACAACAGGGTTTGGATCAGGATGAAGCCGCCTTCTTGCACTGAACGGTTCGTTGACGCTGATTGAGTTCGAAAATAAGTGTTTGTCCTTCCTGGCGAACTTGGTAATGTGTTACATCGTGGGCATATGTCAGTTCGCCTCCAAATTCTTTTTTTAATCGGATTTGATTTTGTACACGGACGAGTCGCCATTTGATCGGTTCCTCTTCCGGATCGACGTCTACGCCGCGAACTTCATCACCATTTTTTTCACACGAAATACTCCGCCACATCAGTCGTTCAATCGTATGAAAAAATAATTCTTCTTCCATCGATTGCTCGTGATGCACAGTACTGACGATTTGTGTCATCGCAATCAGACTAATCAACAGCAACGGGCTCAGCCAAAGGACCAATGAAATTTCGAGGAGTGTCGTTCCGGATTGAGCTCGCCAAACAGAGCTCTTCACTACACCACATCCCTTCTGTAATGTCGTAGCCTGTTCTTCTTTCTGCGATTTGATCAGACGCCATTTGATCGAGACGACGTGTTTCGACCATCAATTGATTTTTTTGCTTTTGAAAAGACAACAGAGGATCGATTGCAAGCATCAGGAAAAAAGCGATGGCAACCATCGATAAAACGACTTCCAGAAGTGTGAATCCCTGTTGCTGATTTTTTTGATTTCCCACGGTATTTACCTCGTTTTTTGAATCACCATTTGATAATTGCCGAGTAAAAATTTGATTTCAAACGCTTGTGTCGTCGATTGACACACCCAGGTCGACGCGTACGTCGAATGATAACTTTTAAAGTAAATGATCCGTCCGTTCGAAGGAACGATACAGGAGTGACCCGGTTGAAACGTCCGTTGCCATAACAGGCGATCGTTCGCCATGATGAAATATCCTTTGCCGTCATTTTTCCAGCGGAGCTGCATCTGATTTTGATCACCCGATTTAGAATATTGAATCAATCGGAGGGTCTGAACATCCTGTTTGAGGATTTCAATGTCTTGTTCCAGCGTATACAGGGCCGGTCTTCGATCGATGACGGTTGGTAATAAAAATATCAAAAGACATCCGATCATCACCAGTACAACGGTCATTTCAAGTAACGTAAATCCGTCATTTGACTTTCGTAAGTTCTCCAGTCTTCGCATCATACGTATAGGTCTCCTGATCGCAAGCAAGCTCGTTTGGTTTTTCCGCTGTCCCCCGATTGATGGTTTGCAGTGATTCCGGATATTTTTTCTCTTTAGCGTAATAAAGATTTACTTCGGAACGGATGACACGGATGTTCGCTTCACAACTGACTCCTTTCGCCTGATCTTTCCCGCTCGTCATCGTCGGAATCAATACGAGTAAAAGCAAGGAAATGATCAGCAGGACGGCTGCCATTTCGAGCAAAGTAAATCCGCGTTGATTTTGAATAAATCGTTTCATTTAATCGACTCCTCGTCTCTTTAAAATGGAAGTTGCTGAATAGCAAGTTGGATCGGATAGTAGAGAATTAAAAATAGTGTGCCTGTCATCACGGTTAATCCTCCGTACAACGCCGGTTCAATCAATAACAGCTTCTTTTCGACTTCTTCCTCAATCGATTCATGCAATAATGCAGCTTGCTCCAATAATAAAGGACCTAAGTCGCCACTTTCCCGTGCAATATGAACCAATCCGACAGTTTCAACATCAATGATGTTTTCATCCTGCATCGCTTCCGATAACGGTTGACCACTTTTTTGACGGTGATGCAACATTTGATACATCTGTTTCTTTTTACCGGTTTGTCCTTGTTCCAAAGCATGAAAAGCTTCTTCCAATGAAAATCCGGCATCAATGAAGGAGCCGACCTCGATTGTAAACAAATAGCTGTAATACAAACGCAGCATTTTTTCAATCATCTTCATACGGAGCAGCCGTTTCATTGGAATATGTCGAATCAAGAGCACAAGTCCCGTCACCATCGTGACAGGGGCAAACGCCATGACGTACTTGGCTGAAGGATGAAGGAGGGGGCGGACGAATAGCGGTAAGGTAGCCGGATTCGACATCTCCAATAAGGAAGGAAACACATAAAGGGCATAAAACATGAACAGTAGCAACAGACTGGCTGCCAAGACAATCGGATAACGGGCCATCTTCCAAAATTTCTTTTTCATCTGGCTTTCGAGTTCAAGTAACCGAATGACTTGTCGTAAAATCATCAACGGACGTTCCGTCTGATCTCCTACTGTAAGTAATTGTTGTAACGCTGTCGGCAATTTTAACGGTTCAAGGGAAAAAGAGAGTCGATTGCCTTGTTGCAGTCGGTCTTGAATCTCATGAATCACCGGAATGAGTAACGGATCTTCAAAACGGACCAATATATCCAGTGCCTCTTTTGTCGAGATTCCTTTAGATAAGAGACGATGAAATCGATTTAAGAACCGACATTTACTAGCGCTTGTAAGTTTTCGACGGTACAGCGAACGTCTCCCTCCTCCCGGTACAAGTGGATGATTTTTTTACAGACGGACAATTCTTCATTCGTTACTCCTAACGTTCTTAATCGCAACAAGGCCTCTTCAATCGACCCTGCATGCAAGGTAAACAAAACGACATGACCGCTCAATGCCGCATTAATCGTCAACCGTGCCGCCTCGGCTGTTCTCACTTCGCCGAAAGCAATCCAGTCTGGGTCGGCCCGGAGAATTTCTTCAAAACAACGGGTTGCGTCAAAACCAGCCTTTGCATTTAACTCCAGTTGTAAAATCCCTGGTACGCTACATTCGATTGGATCCTCGACCGAAATGATCCTCTTCCCTTCCATTGAGGCCATTAATGAGTACAACATCGTCGTCTTCCCTGCGCCTGTCGTTCCGGAAATGATGATGCATCCATGTGTTTGCTGTTTTAACCAGATCAAATCCTGTTCGGGATCGAGCAAGCTTGCCGCAACCTCATCCGAAACAACCGCCCGATAAAAACGCCAGGACATGGCATCACCATATCGACTCGGTAAGATGGAGACACGCATCCCGCTCTCATCAAGAGGATAGAGACCACTTTGAGGGATTCGTTCATTTTGCTCCTTTAAGTTGGCTTCATAACGAATGTGACTGACAATCGTCCGATACTGTTCAATTGATATCGAGGATTGTTCTTCCAACCCTCCATTCGCCCGACAAATGACTTGAGCCGACCGGTCACCCGGAATAAAGTGGACATCGGTCGCACCCACTGCTTCAAATTGATGAATCAATCGACTGATCTCTTTTCTCAATCCAACACCTCCTTATTCAGAAAATACAAAAAAAAAGAAGCCGAAACAAATCGGCTTCTTTAAGATACTTGAGCAATAATTCGGTTTTTACGTTTCGCAAGTGTTTCGAGTCCTGGTTTATCATACCCGATTACAAGTTGTTTCCCGTCAGTAATGATTGGGCGACGCAATAATTTAGGATTGTCACTCATCAAGCGAAGCAATTCGCTTAGTTTCATGTCATCAACATCGATTCCTAAATCTTTAAAGGCCTGACTGCGCGTCGCCAGTAAACTTTCGATTCCATCCGTTGAAAGTTTTAGTAATTCCATCAATTCATCTACTGTTGGAGCATTTCTGAACAGATGACGTTCCTCTACATCAACATGTTCCTCTTTTAACCATGATTTCGTTTTACGACAAGATGTACAGCTTGGATATGTGAAAAATATCAACTCATTCGCCATTATTGCTCCTCCTCTCAAAATCTACGCTTCTCATTACAGAAACTATACCATGCCCTTTTCTTTTTGTACACCTTTTGTACAACTATTGTATAAGTTTTTTTCAAACTTCATCTTTTGTTCACAGTTATTCCTTAACAAACACTAGAACATGATGGACGGATGATTGTTTGCTTGGTAAAATAAGTACGTATATTGACTATCTGTCGGATTTAGGGGGTTATATGAATGGGGAGAATGTACCGCGTACTCGGATTTTGGACTGGAATCATTGCAGTCATGGCATTTATCGGCGCTCTAGGTGGAGATGCTAGCTCAAGTGAACATACGGATTCATTTTTAGTTATGGGCTTCGTCTTCTTGGCACAAACAGTATTCTTTGCAGCATTAGGCTATCTTCGCCTAACTGAAAAAACGTATGTCTACATTTTTGCAGCGTACTTAACAGTATTCTTTATCGTCTTCACGTATTGGTCCAATTTCCAAATGTGAACAAAAAAGCCCCTCGCCTTCGAATGAAGACGAGGGGCTTTTTTCTATTTCCTTAAAAAAATGGATTGTGTTTGATTTCCTGCCGTAACGTCGTTTCCGGTCCGTGCCCCGGATAAAACATCGTATCGTGTGGAATCTCTGCAATGACACGATCGATGGACCGCGTCAGTACTTCTTGATCGCCGCCTTCGAGATCAGTTCGACCGACACTGCGCTTGAAAATCAAATCACCTGCAAAGGCGACCTGCTCTTTTTTAAAATAAAACGTGACACTGCCCGGTGAATGCCCCGGTGTTTCCATGACATGAAACTGGAATGGTCCAATTTCCAACGGACCGCTTGCCAGTAACTGTTCGGCCGGTTTTACCTTTAAAGGCGGCATATTGAACTTGATGGACCCGTTGAGGTTCGGATTCGATAACCATTTCATTTCCTTTGGATGAATATAGGCAGGTGCAGACGTAAAACGTCGCAACATATCTACACCACCAATATGATCAAAATGAGCATGCGTCAAAAGGATTGCTTCGACCTTTGCTCCACGCTTTTCAATTTCGTCGAAAAAACGCATATCTTCAGTCCCCGGATCAATGACGAGGCATTTCCCGTCTTTAAAAAGAAGATAACCGTTTTCCGAAGCCATACCTGAAGTAATACTTACGATTTCCATCTCATCAAACTCCTTTGTTGATATTCTTCTCTACTATACACGAAATTGTCGAAAGTTCGTCGTCCCCCCTCTCGACTTTATTCGCTCAGTCGGCTAAACTAAAAAGTGAGATTTAAGTGAAATCTTCGTGAACTTCATAACGTGATTTTTAAGGGGGAGTACGTCATGCATTTGGATCAACCAATCGGTTGGCTTTTCTTTATCGTTGCACTCGTCGGTGTTTGGGCCGTCTTGCGTTCACTTAAGAAACGTCAAATGTTTCCACTCGTATTTGCTGGACTGACTGTAATCTTATTCGGTTGGTTTGGTATTGCGACATTGATTTTCGGCGGAATTCCGTCATAATCATGTTTTACAAAAAAAGTCGGCTTTCCACAACGGAAAGCCGGCTTTTTTTGTCCGCATCTCTCCAAAAAAACGGGAACGATTTAATATCGTCCCCGCCTTTTTGGTTATTTAGAGGTTTGTAAGAAACGCAACAAGTCGCCATAAATGATTTTATCCGATAAACCTAGTTCTTTCTCAGATTGTTTGACAGACTCTTTACAGATTGCGCCGTCTTTCTCATCTGTGACTTCTTCACCGGTTTTACGGTCATAACATGTCTCTTGTGTGTAGACTGTCTTATCAGTTACGACAGAACCGTCTCGGAACAACGCATAATCTTTATGTTCTTTCGAGAACAGATCCGTTCCGAACAATACTTCATCCTTGAAGTTGTAACCAAGCAGATTTAACAATGTTGGCTTGATGTCAATTTGACTTGCGACATCATCATGTTTGACACCTTTGTCTTGTCCAGGCAAGTGGATGACAAACGGTACACGTTGCAATTGAGCAACATCATACGGTGTTAATTCATCTTTTTTCAACAATTCTGCCATCGCAGCATTGTGATTCGTCGAGATTCCGTAATGATCGCCGTACAGCATGAAAATCGTATCATCCCATGTGCCGTCTTTCTTTAGTCCTTCGATAAACTTACCGAGTGCCATGTCTTGGTATGCGAGTGCTTGAACATAATGATTTAATGTCGTCGAACTCGTTTCAAGTGGTGGTACGAGCTCATCTTCCGGTTTCGGCATTTCGAACGGATAATGGTTCGTCAACGTAATGAATTTCGAGTAGAACGGGCGCGGAAGATCTTTTAGCATCGGTAACGATTGCTCAAAGAACTTGTCGTCCAGTAATCCCCACTCTGTTAAATCTTCCGGATTACCTAAATCATAATCAGTTTCCGAGAAGAAACGGTCGACTCCGAAACTGTTGTACACGATATCCCGGTTCCAGAATGATTTGTTGTTTGCATGGAACACAGCTGAATAATAGCCGTCTTCTTTTAACATTTCAGGTGTGGCACGGAATTCATTTTCTCCATTTGTAAAGAATGCTGATCCGCGACCAAGTGGATAAATCGAGTTTTCCAAGATAAACTCGGCATCCGAAGTTTTCCCCTGTCCTGTATTGTGATAGAAATTATCCCAATAGTGCGAGTCTTTGATCAGTTTATTGAGGTTCGGTGTGACTTCCTGCCCGTTCGGTGCTTTTAAACCGACAGCAAACGATTGAGCCGACTCAAATGAAACGACGATGACGTTTTTCCCTTTGTACTTCCCAAACATCGCCGGATTTGGTGTAGCATACTTTGAATCTGCAAAGTTTTGAACTTCAGAAAGCTCAGAACTGTCGGCCATTGCCTTTTGCGCTGATGTTTTCGATTGAATCAACGCATCGTACATATGGAAGTTAAACGTTCCGATATTTTTGACGAGCAGTTCGCGGTCAAACGCACGTGTTAGTAATTCTGGGCGTTCTGTTTCCGCAAGTGCCAAGTTTCCTAAGAATACAGCTGTTGCTGCAACGAAAGCGAGAATCGCACGTCCACGCGAAGCGATATTTTTCGACATATCCATTTTCCGTAAGAAGAACGGAAGAATCAATAAGTCGCCGACAATCAGAAGATCCGCCCATGATAACAAAGAACCGAGCGACGCTGAAACCGTCTCTGCATTCGATGTTTGGAACAGAACCGGTAATGTCAGGTAATCATTAAAGAAACGGAAGAAAATGATATCCGCATACAGGACGAGTGTCGCCACGACAAGGGTCCCGTAGATGAACCATTTTTGAACGTTCCCACGGAAGAAGAAACTGAATCCAAACATAAACAGTGCCGAACTGATTGGGTTAATCAGTAAGATGAATGCCTGTGCCGAGTTGGTGACCGGCACATTGAAAAAGAGCGTATACGCTAAATATGTTTTTAACCAAATCAGAAGTGTCGCAATCCAAAAGAGCTTGTGCTCCTTATATGTGCTGCGTACACCTTGACCCACCTTTAGCCGCATACGCGACCAGATGCTTGAGTCTTGCTGCATAAAAACCTGCCTCCTAATATACGTGTGTCCTTTTTAATCGAACTTTTACACGTCTTACATGTCATATTCTATTTATACCCGTATCACGTGAAAATTTTACGCTTACTTTTACAAAAATGCAACCGGAATCCGGTCGATACTTTACAATCACATACTTTTATTACGTATGTAAACAAAAAAAGATTCGATTTCTCGAATCTTCTAGAAAAAATCAGATGATTACTTTTTTAAAAACATCTGCTTAGCTAGCCATGCGCAACCAATGACCCCGGCATCGTTACCAAGTTCCGCGATTTTGAAGGTCGTTGATCCAAAGACACGAGGTAAAGCAAATCGTTCAAATGATTCCTTCAAAGGAGTCATCAATGCATCTCCGGCTTTTGAAACACCGCCGCCGATGACGATGATTTCGGGATTAAAGCTGTTTGCCAAATTCGAAATGGCAAGTCCAAGATGGAATGTCACTTCTTCGACAACTTCTGTCGCTACCGCATCCCCTTGCGAATAGGCTTCAAATACATCTTTTGCCGTAACCGCTTTGATATTATTCAAAGAAGTATTTTGTCCTTTTCGTTTTTCAAGACCCAGTCGGGCGACACCCGTTGCAGAAGCAATCGTTTCCAAACAACCTTTACGGCCGCAACCACACATGACGCCACCTTCCGGCAACATCGTGATATGACCGATTTCACCGGCCATACCGACTGTTCCGTGAACGATTTGTCCGTTGGTGATTAAGCCACCACCAACGCCTGTCCCCAGTGTCACGGCAAGCAGCTCTGTCGCTCCGCTCCCTGCCCCTTTCCACATCTCACCGATTGCCGCTGCATTCGCGTCGTTTTCAATCACAGCCGGCAATCCCGTTAAACGTTCAAACTCTCCGACGAGTTCAAAATTGTTCCAACCGATATTGACCGCTTTTTCGACGACACCCGTATTAAAGTCGATGAATCCCGGCGCACCGATTCCAGCGCCGACAAAGTCTTCGACCCGCTTGTTGCTTTGCTGACATTTTTCAAAGAAAGAACGAGCGATGTCTCCAGGAATTTGTTCGCCATCATTTAAGATGACCGTTTCAATTTCCCATTTTTCTACGATGATTCCTTGTAAATCTAGAATCGCCATCTTGACCGTCGTTCCACCGATATCTACACCCAGTAACCACTTCATCGTCATAGCTCCCTCATGATAAAAGATTCTTCCCTTTTATTTTAGCCGATTCATCCGCTTGTGCAAAGGGTTGCACAAGCTTTTCATGATTTTCTCGATTGTTGTAGTTCGTATGCTAAAATCACTTTTGCGGAATCGTATTGTTTTTTTTCCAGTACACCTGCCTGCTCCAGTTCATCCAGTTCAAGCATCATCATCGCAATATCCGATTCCCGGTCACCGAGGTATACGATCGTTCCATATGATTTGAGCAATTGCTGGACATCATAAAGTGTTTTCATCGTTCATCGGCTCCTTTACAAATACATCGAGTAGATCGTATGTGGCTTGAAGAGATGTTTCGTGTGTCCGTTCGTAAGAATGACTCGATTCAATCCCGGGACCGAGTAGTCCGTGTCGGACGTCATGTCCGGCATGGACGGCCGCTGAAGCATCCGAACTGTAATAGGGATAGATATCCACTTTGTACGGGATCGTATGCTGTTGCGCTAAACGTGTGAACTGATGACGTAACGCAAGATCGTACGGACCTGAACCATCTTTCGCACAAATTGATACGGTGTACTCATCCGAATGTTGTCCTTCTCCGAGTGCTCCCATATCAACTGCGATGTATTCGGCGACATCTTCTGAAAAACCAGCATTTCCTCCAAAGCCGACTTCTTCATAATTGGAGATGAGAATATGGACAGGATGTGGCAGCGTCAAGGTTTTCCATTTTTTGACGAGCTCCAGTAATAAAGCGACGGACGCTTTGTCATCAAGGTGACGTGATTTGACGAATCCTGTCTCAGTGTGGACGAATCGCGGATCGAACGTCACGATATCCCCTACTTCAATTCCGGCAACCCGTGTTTCTTCTGCCGTCGTCGACCGGATGTCGAGTCGGACCTCGATATTGGTCGCACTCCGTTCTTCTGTATTCGTCACACGTGACGTGTGGACACTTGAATGATGGAAGACAATCGTTCCGGAAACCGTCTGTCCGTCCATCTTATGAACTAAACAGTTTTCCCCCTCGATTGCTGTCCACGCATAGCCGCCAAGCTGCGAAAGACTGAGACGACCGGTTGGTAAGATTTCCTTCACCATCGCCCCTAACGTATCGACATGTGCTGTCAGTAACCGAATCCGCGACGACTTCCCCGGCAACATGGCAAGCAAAGCCCCTTTCTCTAATTTTTTATATGTAATCCCTTCTTCTTTGAACCGGTTTTCTACATATGTAAGTGCATGAACGGTGAATCCCGTCGGACTAGGAATCTCCACTAAGTCACGAATCGTCTGAACAACTGCCTGCATGTGTGTCACTCCTTTTTTCGAATGTTTTTTCCCTCTATAATGATACCAAAAGATGGAACGGGCGGGTACTCATTCACTGCCTCGATTGCCTTCCTGCTCAATAAAAAAAGTCGTAGATTCAATTTACATTGACTCTACGACTTTTCATACGTCTAATCTTCCCTTCGAACCAACGCTCAAAAGGAATTGATTCATCCTCCATCAGACGTATTTTTTCATCCAGATATCATCGCGGTATGTTCCATCTTCCAGTTTAACGGAGTCCGGATCTTCCGCATATACTTCAAAGCCCAGTGATTCATACAGATTCTGAGCGGCCTCGTTTCCGGAAAGCACTGCCAGGATGACTTGTTCGACATCAGGAAGTTGTTTTGCCTCTTCAATCAACGCTTCCATTAGAGCACGTCCTGTTCCGCCTCGATAATCCGGTGACACATATACACCAGAAATCATCGCTTTATGCGACTCACGTGATAATTCGTACGGCTTGACCTGACCAAATCCAAATAACTTTTCACCGTCAAATATTCCGAGCCATACTTCATCCGAATCCGGATCGCCTTCCAGCCCTTCTTGAACATCTTTAATTGGTGTTTGTTGTTCATCATCAAACGAATGACCAAACGCATCTGGATGATTTTTTAATCCTTCCAGTCGAAGACTCCAATACTGTTCTGCATCTTCTTTCGTTAACTTCCGAAATGTATACATGACTGTCTTTCTCCCCTTTATGCGTTTTTACTATTAGACAATATGACATGAGAAACTCTTCTATCCTTTACATAACCTTTTTCTAGTAAAATAAAACCTAGTTTAATCCGGAATTTTCAGCACAAAAAAAATCACTCCTTTTCGACTTGTCGAAAAAGAATGATTTGTTCGCTTCAGGCGGTCGGCTCAATCTTAACGGAGAACAGGTTCCATCGTTTGACGCAACACTTCTGCTGAATGATGGAATTTTTTAAGTTCTTCTTCCGTTAAGGAAACCTCGATGATTTCCCGGACGCCTTGGCGGTTGATGATGGCGGGTACACCGATATGGATACCGGAAATCCCGTACTGTCCGTCGACATGTGCTCCGACCGTCAAGAGACAGTTCTCATTTCCGAGAATCGCCCGGACGATCCGGACAAGTCCGAGACCAATCGCATAATAGGTCGCCCCTTTCCGTTCGATGATGTGATATGCTGCGTCCCGGACATTGATATAAATTTGATCAAGATCCGCTTGAGAGTAACGATCATCTTCCGCTAATAATTCATCAATCGTTTTACCATAGATCCGCGAGTTGCTCCAGGCTGCAAATTCCGTGTCCCCGTGCTCTCCAAGAATATAGGCATGTGCGTTACGGGAATCGATATGGAAGTATTCACCGAGCATTTGACGCAAACGGGCGGTATCGAGAACCGTACCTGATCCAAAGACACGGGATTTTGGAAGACCGGAATATTTCCATGCCAGATGGGCCATGATGTCAACCGGATTAGAGGCCACGACGATGATGCCGTCAAAACCGGATTCCATGATTTGACGCACCATTTCTTTCATGATCAATGCATTTTTAGCAACAAGATCGAGTCGGGTTTCACCCGGTTTTTGTGGCGCCCCTGCCGTGATGACGATCACTTCCGCATCTTTACAGTCTGCGTAATCCCCTGCCCAGATACGCATCGGAGAAGAACTGAACGGTGTCCCGTGATTTAAGTCCATCGCTTCGCCCTCTGCTTTGGCTTTATTCACATCGATGATCACCAATTCTTCACACAATCCTGCTGTTGACATCTGATAGGCAAAACTTGAACCGACCGCCCCCGCACCAATTAACGCTACACGTGTCACTTTCGCATGTAATTCCATCCTTTATATCCACCCTTCTGAAGGTAATTTAAAAGTTTGTTAACTATCTCACAATTAGATTGTAACATCTTTCACAAAGTTTGAGTATTTATGAAACCGTTCACATCTTGTCTAATTTGTGTCAATAATATCCTAACATAAGGAAAAGCGACATCTTCCATTTCCACTTACCACATTCGATCCACAATAAAACCAATCATTCCGGCGGATGTACTCGACAAAAAGTTGACTCCGTCATTCCCAAGCCATTTCCACCCCTTTATATAAAGAGTCGGTTGATTGTGGTGAAGACGTTTTTCTGTTTCTTTGAGGCAAACCACACATCGAAATTTCCGCTGAACCGTCCCGCCGAACAATGTATCAAACAAACTTCCCATGATGCCGCCTAACGTCACCAACAACCAGATGTCCGTCGATAAGTCGAACAGGAGATCGCCTGCTGTCGCTATGAACAAGGCGCCGACAATCGTTGCGGTCGTCCCAAGGATTGAAATTGCGCCGCTCGTTCCAGCCGGTACACGCCGTCCCGTTAAGAGAAAAGGATCTTTTTTTGACAAAGGACCAATTTCAGAAGCCCATGTGTCGGCATTTGACGCAGCCAGTACGATCAAAAATAAGACAAGAAACGATGTGTGTTCTGTCCAGAGAAATCCTATCGAAGCCAACGCTGCGATCCCTCCGTTCGCAAGAACCTGCCAGCCGTCACGCGGTCCGTCTTTTTCGACGATTTGATTCACCGACTGTTTTCTTCGTTTCCCAAGTTTCGACAACAGACTGGAACTGCCGAAAAAAAGCAATAACATCAGAAGCCCGGGGTAACCGAATCCGGACAGGACAAGCGCCCCGACGACAAGCGTCCAGATACTGCCGCTGATGGTCAGCAAACGCAGCCGGTATCCGATATAGCCGAGGAAAAAACAAAATACGACACCGTATATTACCGACATACGATGACCTTAGTCTCGGTTACGATTTTCTGGACCGGTTGATCAAACGGTTCCACCTCAAAATCAGAAACGAGCTGACAGTCAAACGTAACCGCTACCGTATGCCCTGGGTAATCAGTCAATACCCGGTCATAAAAACCGCCGCCCCACCCTACACGGTAGCCTTGACGTGTGAACGCCCGTCCCGGAACAAGGCAAAGGTCCACTGCACTCAAAGACCTCTCTACCGCCCGGTCATCCGGTTCCCGAATACCCATCTTTGTTTCGATTAACGGACTGTTCGGTAAGTATTCAAAAAATCGCATCTCCTGTTGCATGACTTTCGGAATGATAACCTGTTTCCCCAGTTGCCAGGCTTTTAAAATAATCGGATCTGTCGCACATTCGTTGCGAAAGGAAAGTGTGACAGCAATCGATTGAGCATTTTTCCACTCCGGTAAAGCGAACAGATGATCATAAATCTGCTGTTCTTTTTGTTCACGATGCTCTAACTGATTTAACTGCTCGGTAATAAATCGCCGGATTTCCTGTTTTTCCATCTTGCGAATCCCCCTTATTCAACAAAAAAGCCATCACACAAGGTGACGGCTTCCATCTCAATTATTTTACTTCACGGTGAAGTGTGTGCTTACGGAGACGTGGGTTGTATTTCTTCAACTCAAGACGCTCTGGGTTGTTACGCTTGTTCTTCTTAGTGATATAAGTACGGTCACCAGTTTCAGTGCAAGCCAAAGTAATTTTAACGCGCATGGGATTCCCTCCTATCTAGCTCTCGATGTATCAAGTATTTTTGCTTTACATAAGGTTAAGCATACTCAAGTATCGTACCAAGAAAGGAAGTGAATTGCAACTGTTCATCCGTTCTTTTTTGGATTCATTACATGCTGGTATGGATTTTCAAGGTCCACCTGGAATGTACGCAGTTCTTTTGCGACATGATAATCATGTTCGATCCCGTTTCTCGCTTCTTCCCGCTCGAGATAAATGACGTCTGAATGACGTAATGCTTCTCCTTCGAGTCGCTTGATTGCTACGACAAGTCCACCTGTTCCTGACGGAGAACGTTCGCTTTCCAAGTCATACACATTGCTGACAAGTGGTAAGCCATTCATTTCAGCAAAGGATTGAGCCGCTGAAGCCGTCTCCATATTAAAGTTATGAACAAGCCGGAACTCGACGATCTTATTCAATGCCTGTGCTTGACGCAAGACTGCCAGATTTAAGCCGGCCAATTGATTATATGTCTGAACGAGCGGTAGACCGTTGACCTCGACCTGATAGACATGCACGCCGTCTTGATGCTCGTAACCGGCTGTCCCTGATGTAATGACATAAACATTTTCACCAGATGCAGCTAATCGTTTCGCATATTCCGCAACGGGACGGTTCGGATCATCGTATTGCGTCGTCACAAGTAAAATAGCTTCGCTGTTCCACGATGCCTCACGTTGAACGGCCACATAATAATCGTGCGGTGTCAGGAAGACATCCGGTTCAATATCTGTATCGGCGAGGAACGGATATTCTGCATACCGTTCTTCTAGCCAATCAAGTGTCAGCTCTTGTGCATCGAGACGACGTTCCGTTTCTTCAAATCGTTTAATATGTTCACGGAACCGGTTCGCTGCATATTGTGCCGTCGTCTGTCCATCGAGAATAAACGGCCAGTCACTTGAGACAGCAAGCAGATACTCACGAATCAATTGACGTTTGGCTTTCACAGTCAATTCATCCTGATGACGATTACGGGCAACGACGCCTGCCAATCGTTTTTCAAGTTGATGTAAGTGACGGATCATCCAATCGTTGCGTTCATTGATCCAAACATCAGCATAACCTTTGCGTCCCCACGTTCCCATCGCAATGTGAACCGTTTCGATATCCTGGAAGTGGCGTTCTAAGAACATCGCCGGAGAAATCGACTCAATCCCGTAATCTTCGAATCGTTCCATCGTTTTTCCGAGGAAGTCCGGACCTTCGAACCACCAATGTCCAAATAACTCGGCATCGAACGGTGCCGTCACGAGGAATGGCGGAAAATCTTGTCCGCTCTGCTCATCTAAATGGTTGGCAAGTGCTTCCGCAAAATCAGTCGCATGGACATCTGTCCGTTTCCAAGCCCAATCCCGGACATAATATTCTTTTTGATCCGACTCGCCCGTCACCCGGTGAAGTTTTAATCCTGTATCGTAACGAAGCCCTTCCGGATGCATGAATTCGGCGATTTGATCCCATTCGCGGTCATATGCAAGGTCGCGGTAAAACTCACGATAATCCGGATGCCCGGGATAACCGATGACCGAACTCCAAATCCGTCCCGAGATGATTTGATCACGCGGGAACAGGGCAACACCATGCGGTGAATAGACAGGTGCCCCGATCCCGTGTTTTGGGGCAGGATCCGCGTTCAGGATCGAATGTTCGTCAACAAACGTATACCGGATTCCTTCCTCGTACATGATTTTATCAAGACCTGGCGTATAGGCACATTCAGGCATCCAAAGACCGGTCGGACGATAGCCGTAATGGCGTTCGAAACAGTTTAATCCGGTTTGGATTTCAGAACGTGCTGCTTGTTCCGACAACATGTGCGGACTGAATCCGTGTGTCGCGGTACATGTCATCAACTCAAGATACCCTTGTTCTTTATAATGTCGGAAGGCACTGTTTAAGTTCCGGCCCCAATGCTCAAATGTCACTTTTAAGTCGTGGTACCGTTCTTTATAAAAGAGTAAGGCATCACGTTCCTCATTCACTAAATCGCGTTGTAACTCCTGTTCAATCAATCGTAACGTATCGTCCAGGTGCTCCACATAACGATCTTGGATGAGTGAATCTGCTAACATCTCAATGACCGGTGGTGAGATACTGATTGTCCAACCAAGCGGACGCTCCAGACGATCGATTTCCCACAATAGTGGAATATACGTTTCGGAGATGGCTTCGTACATCCATCTCTCTTCTAGACGATGGGCTTCCTGATGTCGGATGTATGGTAAATGGGCATGTAAAACTAATGAAAAATAACCTTTGCGCATGTCTGTTCTTCCTCTCCTTCTGCTTTCTATCTATTATCTTCAGCGAACGCGATCAAAATAAGAATACGGACGTAAGACCTCGACCCATTCCGGTTGTTCCAGTTCTCCATATTGCCAATGAGCAACGACCTCTGCAAAACGTCCGTCTACGACAGGCTCGTCTCGTGGTGTCTCGATTGGTTTTGAGCGGAGGACAGGCAGAAAATCTCCGTCGATGGTTTGAATACCCCATTCGATGATGTATGTAGTGTTCGGCATCAACGGACGGACAAACCATGTATTCGTCATTTCCGGCAATTCAAATTGATACGAACGATTCGCTTCACCTTTTTCGTAATCGCGTAACGTCACATCAATGATCCGCATTTCTTTTCGGAATGAATCGAACGATGCGTGGTAGTGTGTCTCAAGCATCTTTCGAGACAATTCAGACAATTCCCAGTAAACATAGACAGATGTCGGAGATTGGACGATTGCATGGATGATGTCATCTTCATAATGAGTCGCCATTCCAAACGCATCCCGCTCTAATGAAGGGACAGCTGTTAATGCAGGTACGATTTCATTTTGTTTCGGAGCACTCACGGTTACGCCTGCCTTCTTCTTGTTAGGTTTAGCGACCGGAGTCGTCTCTGTTGAAGCTGCTTTATTTTCCGTTAATGACTTCCGATATTTACTCCAGGCATATTTGACCTTACCTTCTGTCGATTCGATCTTTTCCGCAATTTGTTTAATGGTTAGTCCTTGTTCTTTTAATTTTATGATTTTTTCAAGCATTACCTATCACCTCTTTCTCTTTATTCACTTCTTTCTTATTCTACAAACTTGTTTCAAAATCCTTTACAAAAAAGTAGGCCGAGGATTTCCCTCCAGCCTACTGTACTTAGCTATTTAAATCATAGTGCTTTCCTTTTGCCATGTAAATCAAATGCTCGCCGACGTTCGTTAAATGATCGCCCATTCGTTCGATATACCGGCAAATATTTGTGAATTGCATGATTTCATCCACCACAACTGGTTGCAGGGACATATGCCGCATATACTGGCGCAACGCTTTATAGGTCGTGTCATCAATGATGTTATCGAGATCGGACAGCGCCTTCGCTTTTTCAATATCGCCGTCACGATACGCGACGATTGCCGTCTCCGTCATATCGAGTAATGTTTCGAATGCTTCTTTTAATAACGAGATGTCAATCACGTAAGGGAACGTCTCGACACGTAAAACGGCTTTCGAGATATTTCCCGCGTAGTCCGCAATCCGCTCTAAATCCGTCGCAATCTTCATCGCCGTCACCAACCGTCGTAAATCGGTCGCGACCGGTTGTTGTTTCGCAATCAGTAAAATCGCATCGTCGTTGATTTCAAGTTCGAGTGCATCGAGCTCATTATCATTTTCGATGACTTTAAGGGCAATCTCACGGTCATACTTTTCGAGTGCTTCCGCTGTCGTTGCAATCTGTTGCATCGTCTTCCGGGCTAACAAAAATACCTTTTGATCGAGTACTGCCAGGTTTTCTCCAAAAATCGTCCGATTTGCTGCCATTGAAAAGTTCCTCCTCGTTATCCGAATCGTCCTGAGATATAGTCTTCTGTCCGTTTATCACTCGGATTTGAGAAAATTCGATCCGTCTGGTCGAATTCAACGACTTCACCGTTCAAGAAGAAAGCGGTTTTATCAGAGACACGTGCTGCTTGTTGCATGTTATGCGTCACGATGATGATCGAGTAATCTTTTTTTAGTTCCTGTACCAGTTCTTCAACTTTTAGCGTCGAGATCGGGTCGAGAGCGGATGTCGGTTCATCCATCAGGATGACGTCCGGCTCGATTGCCAGACAACGGGCGATACAGAGACGTTGTTGTTGTCCGCCTGACAGTCCATAAGCATTTTCGTTCAGACGATCCTTGACTTCGTCCCAAATCGCTGCTCCGCGTAAGCTTCGTTCAACGATTTCATCCAAGATTTTTTTGTTCTTCACCCCATGAACACGTGGTCCATAAGCGATGTTGTCATAAATCGATTTCGGGAATGGGTTTGGCTGCTGAAAGACCATTCCGACTGATGTCCGTAATTCTTCGACTTCATAATCCTTATCGAAGATATTACGACCATGGTATTCAATGACACCATTCGTCCGTACGATCGGAACGAGTTCGACCATTCGGTTCAAGGTCTTGATGAATGTCGACTTCCCGCATCCTGACGGTCCGATGATTGCCGTTACTTCATTTTGCTTAATATCAAGATTGACATCTTTTAAAGCATGATCATCGCCGTACCATAGGTTCAAATCATTTACACGGTATACACTTTGTCGCGCAGCTACTGGTTGATTCATTGTTTTTACCCCTTCTTTGGCTGGTTTCGTCGTCAGCTTCGTATCCATCATCTGTGTTCCTCCTTAGTGGTTCAGAACGTAATTCGTTATATCCAGTTGATTAGTATCGTTTTGAAAAACGGTTTCGAATCCAAATCGCAAGTGAGTTCATCGTTAAGAGGATGACCATCAGGACGATGATTCCGGCAGCAGCAAGACCTTGGAAGTCAGCTTGCGGACGGCTTGTCCAGTTGTAGATTTGAATCGGTAAGGCCGTAAACTCTGAGAAAATACCTTCCGGCGCCCGTGCGATAAAGATGGCTGCTCCGACCATGATGAGCGGTGCTGTTTCTCCAATTGCCCGTGAAACGGCAAGGATGATTCCTGTGATGACTCCTGGAAGGGATGCGGGTAAGACAACTTTGAATGTCGTCTGCCATTTTGAAGCACCCAGTGCCAGCGAGGCATGACGCATTGCCTGTGGTACGGCGCGAATCGCTTCTTGCGATGACACGATGACAACCGGCAAACTCATCAGTGCAAGCGTTAATGCTCCTGCAATCAATGTTGAGCCGAAGCCCATGTTACGGACGAAAAATGTGAGTCCGAGTAATCCGAAAACGATTGACGGAACACCGGCCAGGTTTGAGATGTTGACTTCGATGAAAGAAGTCATCCGGCTTTTTTTAGCGTATTCCTCTAAATAGATAGCCGCTCCGACACCAAGGATGAAGATCATCGGAATGATCAAAAGCATCAGGAAGATCGATCCCATTAACGCTGGGTAGACACCCGCATTTGCCGGTCGACGGGACGGTGCATTTTGCAGGAAGTCGAGTGATAACCAGGCCGCTCCGTCACGAATGACACCAAAGAGCAGAATACCAAGAACGACTAAACCGAATAACAGTCCGATCAGGAAAAGGATTTTCGTGACATTATTGACGACAAGACGTTGGCTGATTGATTTTTTTACAGCAGCAGGGTCAATAAACTTTTTTTGTACAGGTTGTTTTTCTGGTAAGGCCATCTTAATACTCCTCTCTGAAACGACGCGTGATCCAGTTCGCGAGTAAGTTCATCAAAAGAGTAAAGACGAACAACAACGTACCGACAGCGTAGATACTATAGTATTCGATCGTACCGAATCCGGCATCACCGAGTGCAACCTGGACGATATAAGCCGTCATCGTTTGAACCGGCTCTAATGGATTGACTGTAGCCGTCGGGTTGGATCCCCCGGCAATCGTCACGATCATTGTTTCACCGATTGCACGTGACATACCAAGAACGATGGAAGCAATGATTCCGGAAAGTGCAGCCGGGACAACCACTTTCAAAGCGACTTCAAGACGTGTTGAACCCAGTGCCAATGCGCCGTCCCGAATTTTTTTCGGAACCGAACTCATTGCATCCTCTGAAATCGAGGCAATCATCGGAATAATCATGATTCCGACAACAATCCCTGGACTTAATGCATTATAAATCGCAAGACCCGGAATGAGCTTCACGAGTAACGGTGTAACAAACGTCAAGGCAAAAAATCCGAAGACGATGGTCGGAACACCGGCTAAAACTTCAAGAATCGGTTTGAGAACACGACGGGCGCGTTCTGATGCATACTCACTTAAATAAATCGCAGAAGTGAGTCCGATCGGCACGGCAACCAGCATCGCAATCACGGTAATTTCAAGGGTTCCGACGACAAGCGGCCAAATTCCGTACTCCGGTTGAGAGTTCAGCGGATACCAGCTTGTGCTGCCGAAGAATTCTTTGATTGAGACGACTTCAAAGAAATGACGTGTTTCGATGACTAACGTGAGAATGATGCCGATGGTCGTAACGACTGAAACGAACGCACAGAGAAATAATACGATCGGCATGAAACGTTCCATGATGTTTTTCATACTGAATTTTTGTTGTCGGTTCTGTTGAATCAGCTCGCGAACCGATTTGTTTGATGATGGATTCATCCTTCTTCGCTCCCTACTTCATCATGCTTACATAAGAACGGGACCCAAAAAGGGAGAATACTCCCCATTTTGGGCCGTCCTCGTGTGATGATGTTTATTTCAATGCATCTTCAATCGCTTTTTCATTTTCATCATAACGGTCTTGTTTCATCTTGATGTAACCGACTTCTTCCGCTAAATCGCCTGCATTTTCATTAGTGAACTTAACGAAGTCCGCCACTTGTTTTTTGTCTTTTAACGACTTGTTATTCACATACGTGTAAATTTCACGTGAAAGTGGATACGAGAGGTCGTTGATCGTTTCTGGTGTCGGATCAACTGCATCTTTTCCTTCAGCTGAAAGCGGTACTTCTTTTAACTTATCTTTGTTTTCCGCGTAGTAAGCGTAACCGAAGTAGCCGATTGCACCTTTTGTTCCTTCGACACCTTTAACAAGAACGTTATCATCTTCCGAAAGTTGAACATCTTTACGCATGTCTTTTTCATCTAAGACTTCTTCATCGAAATAATCGAATGTTCCGGAATCTTTACCCGGGCTGAAGAATTTGATTGGTTCTGCCGGGTAAGATGGATCAACATCTTTCCATGTCTTAACGTTTGGATCGAGCCACATTTTGTTGAGTTGATCGAGCGTCAATTCTTTGACCCATGTATTTTGTTTGCTGACAGCAACTGTCAAACCGTCAAGAGCAAGTGATAAGCGTGTATATTCAATGTTATTTTTTTCAGCTTCTGCTGCTTCTTCGTCTTTAATTTCACGTGATGCGTTTGAAAGGTCTGTTTCACCAACAACAAAACGTTTGAATCCGCCGCCTGTACCTGATACTCCGACCGTAACGTCGACATCTGGTTGTTCGATTGAATATTCTTCACCGACTGCTTCCATGATCGGGAAGACTGTTGAAGATCCATCTACAGCGATCTTTCCTGAAAGATCAGAAGAACTTGAAGAGCCGCCTTTGTCATTTCCGCAAGCCGCACCGACTACTGCGATTGAAGCTACCGTTGTAATAAGAGCTGTTTTTTTCATCCAAGACATGATTAATTTTCCTCCTCGAAGTATGTCGCTGGTAACGCTACGACTTTATATCCGTTTTCCTTACAAGACTTATACTACTGATGAACTATTAAACCAAAATGAATCCAACGTAAAAGAATTGTAAAGGCGTGTATTTCTACGTTTACAAACTCAACTTCATTAGAAAAACAGGTCAATCCATACAAAAAAAGCGAAGATGAGTTTCCTCACCTTCGCTTTACTAGTTAATTTGGCTTAGTCTGCCACGGAACATCTTTTACATTAAAGTATGCCTTCACTAAATCATGACCAATTTTTGAGTTGACGGTTTCCTGCTCCATATATGGAAGGAACACGGCCCATGCCATCTCTGGATTATCATACGGTGCCCAACCGACTAAGTTCGAGTTCAACGAGCGAACCGGTTGTCCACTTCCGTCCCGAAGTGCAATTCCGTCTTCGCCGTAAACACTGACCTGCGCCGTTCCTGTTTTCGCTGCCGCATCGATCCCGGTTTGGGCAATGATTTTCGCAGTCCCGCGTTCTCCTTTGACAACACGATGGAATCCTTCACGGACATGATCAATGTTCGCTTGACTAACTTCAATCCGGTTTAAATAGTTTGTTTTAAAACTGTAATCAACTTTCTTCGTTTCGTCTTCAATCGAGTTTGAAGCCAACACTTCTTTTAAGAAATGCGGTTGTACACGGTACCCGCCATTCGCGAGTGTCGAAACATACTGTGCCACTTGAAGTGGTGTAAAGGCATCATATTGACCGATCACGCGGTCCATCAAGAGCGTGACGCGGTCCGGTGTACCTTGTACCCCTTTTGCTTCATACGGAAGATCAATTCCCGTTGTCACACCGAGACCAAATTGACTGTAATAATTCTGCATGATCGCTGCAGCCGCATCGACGCTCGCGCCAGCGACACCGTTACTCGGGTATTTCGCCATCCGCATTGCGATGTTAAACATGTAGACGTTTGACGAACGTTCGAGTGCCGTCAGGTCCGTAATCGGTCCCATGTTGACGTACGATCCTTTTTTCGTACCACCAATTGTGATTGGTGCATCATTGATGACCTCGTTTTGACGGATGACGCCTTCTTCGAGCCCCATCGCAACTGTTGCCCCTTTAATCGTTGAACCGATTTGCAGAGAAGTCAACACGTTATTGATGGCAACATCACTGAATTTATTCGTCGCAGTGTCAAGCTTCTGACCGGACATTGCCAAAATTTCACCGGTTTTCGGATTCATGACAACGGCGTATCCTTCTTTCAGATAACCGCTTCCCATGCCGCGCCCCATCTTGATGGCTTGCTGCAAGATCTGGTCAACTTGTTTGTTGTATTCTGCATCAACCGTCAAGACGAGATCTTTCCCGGATTCGCCCTCTTCACGATTCGGTTCACCGACCGGTTCACCGTTAAACGTTTCATAGACATCGTAAGCCGGTTTTCCGCGCAACAGATCTTCATACTGTTGCTCGAGGAATGATGTTCCGACACGGTCATTCAGGCTGTATCCTTTTGCCTTGAATTCCGCTTGTTGTTCTGCCGGAATTTTCGAGTACTTCCCGAAGATATTTCGTAACGTTCCTTCATATGGATAGGAGCGTTCATAAAACGGCTCAACCGATACCCCTTTTAGATCTTCAAGGTTTTCATCGATAATCGCCATTTCTTTCGCATTCGCTCCTAATTTAACGAGCTGTGGATCCAGGGCATAACCGACTTCCATGTTGTGTTTGATGGCGATGATTTCCATCGTCTTATCATCAAAGTCGATATCTTTTTTCGTAATCGTATCGAGGCGAATTTGATCCTGCTCCGAAATGGACAATTTGTTCTGTTCTTCAGCGTTTGGATAACGCTTTTCCACTGCCTGCTTATACCGTCGATCTGATTCTTCACTGTTGACGGCTACCCAGTAATCCTTCATGTCACGTTCCGTGACTTTCCAGTCGTCTTTCGGAAGATTGATGATTGCCGCAAGACGCGACGCAATTTCAATCCGTTCGTCGACTTTCGTATTCTGGGAACGACGATAGACAATCGAGTATTTCGAAATCGTATCGACTAACAACCGGCCATCCCGGTCATAAATCTTCCCACGCGGAACTTCGTATTTCGAAGCAATCATTTCCGTTTTTTGAACTTCCCGTGAAATTTTCTCACCGTTTACAATCTGGACGACACCTAAGCGAAAAATTAAAATCGCAAACAATAAAAATACTACAAAAAACATTAAGTTAAGGCGAAGCGGCAGATGATTCCGCCGTTTTCCCTTCACCGTGATTCGTTTCGCCATGGCGTACTCCCCTATCGTTCAAAAAGTCATCTTGTTTCATTATATAGAAGGAAACTTTCCATAACAACCTATCCCATCATTTTCCGCATTAAAAAAACATCGATTCCCGAAATGGAAATCGATGTTTGGATATACAAATTATTTTGCGTCAGCGTAAAGTTTTGCCACATGATCCCAGTCAACGACATTAAAGAATGCGTTGATGTAATCAGGACGACGGTTTTGATAGTTGAGGTAATACGCATGCTCCCAAACATCAAGTCCGAGAATCGGCGTTTTCCCTTCCATGACTGGTGTGTCTTGGTTTGGTGTTGAAACGACTGCTAATTTTCCGCCGTCAACGATGAGCCAAGCCCAACCTGAACCAAAACGTGTTGTAGCTGCTTTTGCAAACTCGTCTTTGAACGCGTCAAACGAACCGAATGATTCGTCGATGGCTGAAGCAAGTTCACCAGTTGGTGTTGCGCCGTCGTTCTTTTTCAAGAGTTTCCAGAAGAACGAGTGGTTCCAATGACCGCCACCGTTGTTACGGACAGCTGTTTGAATGTTTGCAGGAAGTGAATCCAGGTTTTGAAGTAATTCTTCAAGTGATTTCCCTTCGTGCTCTGACCCTTCAAGTGCTGCATTGACGTTCGTGACATACGTGTTGTGGTGTTTAGAGTGGTGAATCTCCATCGTACGAGCATCGATATGTGGCTCTAGCGCATCATAAGCGTAGCCGAGTTCTGGTAATTCAAATTTTGACATTTTCATGTCCCCCTTTATCCTATTTTCGGAATTTCAGTACTCTTTAAGACTAGCAAAAATAGTTGGTCAGGCGCAAGCAATGACCCTCGAAAATTACTGTTCGTCGCGCGGGGCAAATACAGAAACACCGCCGCCCGGAACCGGGAAAACGCCGAATCCTTCTTCATCGATCACAACCGGCTCTTCCTGGTGGTTCGTATAATCAAACCATTCTTCTCCGGCACGCGTCTCTCCGACGAACATCCGTTTTTCGCACATGTCCGCATTCGAAAGTAAAACAGCACATCCTGAGTTCGGGAATTCTTCGACACCACGACGGACCCAGCCGACGCAATGTGCATCATCCAGATAGTCTTCCTGTTCGCCGTAGGCTTTGTGGTAACGCGTATATAACAACGCATCGATCATCTCTTTTTTACCTTCTACCGGATGTGGTCCTTGAACACCATAATAGTCTCCGTAGAACACACATGGATAACCATCTTTACGTAATAAAACAGAAGCATAGGCATGCTGTTTGAACCAGTCATCAATCCATGACTCAAGGGATTCGCCCGGTTGTGAATCATGATTATCAACAAATGTCACGGCATTCGTCGGGTGGGATTCAACAAGTGTATCCGCAAACAACGTCGTTAAATCGAAGTCCTGTCCTTGTTGTGATGCTTCGTGGAATTTATAGTGAAGCGGTACGTCAAATAAATCAATCGTATAGTCGACACTGTCTAAAAATTGACGGCAATCATCTAAATCTGATTTCCAGAACTCTCCGACCATGTAGAAACCATCCGGATCATCTCCAATCATCGATTTAGCGAACTCGTTGACGAATTCGTAGTTGATGTGTTTGATCGCGTCTAAACGGAAACCTTGGCAATTGATTGTCTCTTTAAACCAGTTTCCCCAGTTGATCATCTCTTCACGCACTTCCGGATGGTTATAATCAATGTTAGCGAACATCAAATAGTCATAGTTTCCGAATTCGTTGTCGACTTGATCGTTCCAATCTTTATTTTTACCGGAAATCTTAAAGACACCTGTTTTTTCTTCCCGGGCATCAAAATCTGTTCCGTTGAAGAATTCATGTGTCCAGATGAAATCCGAGTATTTACCGTTTCGACCGGGGAACGTAAACTTCGTCCAGGCATCAATTTCAAATTCTTCTGAAATTTCTTGCGAACGGTCTTCCGGATGGACCTCAACGACTTTAATCGTTTCGAGTTCATCAGCTGCTGCTTTATGGTTCATGACGACATCGGCATAAATCGCGATATCATTTTCGTGTGCGACTTGAATGGCTTCGATCAGTTCGTCTTTTGTCCCATACTTCGTGCGGACCGTCCCTTTTTGATTAAACTCTCCTAAATCATAGACATCGTAAATGCCATACCCTGTATCTTCATCTGATTGTCCCTTTGAAGCGGGCGGAATCCAAACAGATGTGATGCCTGCAGCACGCAGTTCCGGCGCTCTCTCTTTTAAGCGTTGCCAATGCTTCCCATCATTCTCTACATGCCACTCAAAAAACTGCATCATCGTATGGTTACGTTCCATCTCTCTTCGCTCTCCCTTAAATTGCCATAGTATGAATATTATTGTATGAACATTATTACAATATCTTTAATATTCCCCAAGCAACCAAAAATAAACGCACACTCTAAAAAAGAGTGTGCGTTTATGCAATGGACCCTGCAGGACTCGAACCTGCGACCGGACGGTTATGAGCCGTCAGCTCTAACCAGCTGAGCTAAGGGTCCTTAAGTAATAGTAGCGGCGGAGGGAGTCGAACCCACGACCTCACGGGTATGAACCGTACGCTCTAGCCAGCTGAGCTACACCGCCATGATGATTAAAAACAACTAATATCAGATTACTAAAATCATTCTGGAATGTCAATAAATTATCTTGAAAAAATAAAGAGGAATTTCTATTCAGAAATTCCTCTTTATTCATTAGTTTGTTCACGCTGTTCCAGAACGTTGTTCAAGTACCAAATCCGTAATATTGACGGCGTGGTCGCCAATCCGTTCTAAGTTCGACAACAAATCGACAAAGATCATACCGGCTTGACCTGTACATTCGCCTGCATTGACCCGTAAGACATGATGTTTCCGGAATGATCGTTCGAGTGAATCAAGCTTCCCTTCCAGTTCAAGCACTTGCCGCGCCAGCGAAACATCGTCCAGTTCAACGGCTTTAATGGCTGTCTCGACGATTTTTTGCGTCAAGATATACATTTCATCCAATTCTTTTTTAGCCTTCTCGGTAAACGTAATCCGATTGACGATCTGGAAGTCGACCAGTTCGATGACGTTTTCGACATGATCACCGATCCGTTCAAAATCGTTGACCGCGTGCATGAGAAGCGAGTGATCATTTGATTCCCGTTCCGATAAGTCATGTGCTGCGACCTTAACAAGATAGCTTGTGACTTCCGTATTCAGATGATTGATGGCATACTCGATCTGACCGGCATCCGAAACATCTTTTTTATCGTGCGATTGCGTATAACGATGTGCTTTCCCGAGTGCATCTTTCGAGAATTCTCCCATCCGCAAGACTTCAAGCTTCGCCTGGCTCAAAGCAAGTGATGACGACTGGTTTAAGATGTTTTGATCAAGGTGCCGAGGTTTTGAATCGACGGTCGCATCCGTTCCCGGTACGACTTTTTGAACGAGCCAAGCAATTTGCGCGATAAACCAGCACTGAATCAACGTATTGACAATGTTAAACGTCCCGTGGGCAAAGGCAATCTGCATTTTTGGTTCAAGATTAAGCACCCCTGTGATCCACGTGATGAAACTCGAGAACAGTGGTAAAGCAAGCAAGAAGATAACTGTTCCGATGATATTAAAAATGACGTGTGCTGCCGCCGTCCGTTTTGCAGCGATTGAAGCACCGAGTGCTGCCAGCACGGCCGTAATTGTTGTTCCGATGTTATCACCAAACAAGACCGGTAATGCGGCTTTAATGTCGATCATTCCGCCATCATACAATTCTTGCAAGATTCCAATCGTCGCAGAGGAGGACTGAACGAGTATTGTAAAGACTGTTCCTACGAACACACCGAGCAACGGACTATCCGACATGGAAACCGTTAAGTCACGGAACCATTCGCTGGATTCGAGCGGTGCCATTCCGTCCCCCATTAATGTCAATCCATAGAAGAGTGCTCCAAATCCAAAGAAGATTTGTCCGATGTATTGAATCCGTTCTTTATTGAAGAAGAAAATCAAGAATGCTCCAAGCGCAATCGCCGGGAGTGCCGCTTCCTTCACATTAAAGCCGATGATAAAGGCAGTGATTGTCGTTCCGATGTTCGCCCCCATGACAACACCGATAGCTTGACGTAAGTTCATCAAACCGGCACTGACTAAACCGACGACGATGACAGTTGTTCCGGATGATGACTGGATCAAGACCGTAACGACGATACCAGCCAAAATCCCGAGAAACGGGTTGGAGGTATATTTATCTAAAATGTACCGCAAACGGTCTCCCGCTGTTTTTTGAAGACCATCTCCCATATACTTAATACCGAATAGGAAAATACCGAGTCCACCGATAAAGGTGAAAATCATTTCCTGTAAATCATAGTTCATCTTGTCATCTCCTCATATACAAAGTGGAATTGATTTGTTGTTAAGAATTCATTTTTTCAACCTCCCCTATTATGTAAAGGTCTGGTGAACTTGTAAATAGTTTTTCAGATATTCAATTGTTAAGGTTTTATTAATCTGTACCAAAACAGATTAACGCTTTAAATACAGGGTTTATCACCGATTCATTTATTGTTATAAAACAGAAGAAAGAGTGATTGCATTGCATTTTTTAAGTCAACTGATTAATTACTTACAAACTACCCTAATTCCAAACCGGGGATTTTTAAAGACTCGTCTTGCCGATGTCTCCCTTTATTTTTGTGGATTGGCATGGATTTCCCTGTGGTCGACAATCATCGACAGTATTTTTCTTCAGCAATCGATTCCGTTCATCATTTGGTTTATTCTGCATTTCATCTTCATTACGATTGCGATTTTGTTATACCTCTTATTCGTCTCTTATTTGAACCGCTGGTTCATTCAGTGGATTTTGCCAAGACCCTGGGCGTATCGCCAAGTGTTTCCTTATACTGTCGCCGCAAACATCTGGACTTTCCCGATTGGAGTTTTCCTTTACCAATTCGGATATCCGACTTTAGGAGCTGCATTCATTATCATCGGCCATCTCGTTTATTCGCTGACACCACTTCTGCTTGTTCGAAAAAAGAAAAAATCGTCCCGTCCATCTTCTTGAAATCAGATGAATCACTGGATTTAAGAAAAAAACGTCCGCCCGGCGACGGATTGACTTTCCACCATTCGTGTTAAACAATTGTAAATGTTCAATTTTCGTTCTTGTTTCTCGATTTTTAGGGAATAGTTCGATATGATAGTACAAGTAGTCATAAACAATCTGGCGTTATGCCACAAAAGGAGATTTTCGATATGCCGAAAATGGTCCATCGCTCTAAGACTCGTCCCGTTCGTGTTGGGGACCTTGTCATTGGTGGAAGTAATGAAGTCATCATTCAAAGTATGACGACAACAAAAACACACGACGTCGAAGCGACTGTCGCTGAAATTTTACGTCTAGAAGAAGCAGGATGCCAAATCGTCCGCGTTGCTTGTCCGGAAGAACGTGATGCGCTCGCACTTGCTGAAATCAAAAGCCGGATCAATATCCCGCTTGTCGTAGATATTCATTTCAACTATAAACTTGCTCTCATGGCGATCGAAGCGGGTGTCGATAAAATCCGAATCAACCCGGGTAACATCGGACGTCGCGAGAAAGTCGAAGCGGTCGTTACGGCAGCAAAAGCGAAAAACATTCCGATCCGGATTGGCGTTAATGCCGGTTCGCTCGAGAAACACATTCTTGAGAAATACGGTTATCCGACAGCTCGCGGGATGGTCGAAAGTGCTTTGCACCACATTAAGATTCTCGAGGATCTTGATTTCCACGATATCATCGTTTCCCTGAAAGCATCTGACGTTCAATTGGCGCTTGAAGCGTATCAGCTCGCTTCTGAATCATTTGATTACCCGCTGCACGTTGGAATCACGGAATCGGGTCCTTTACGGACAGGTTCATTAAAATCAGCTGCCGGTCTCGGTGCGATTCTATCACGTGGTATCGGTAACACAGTCCGTGTCTCCCTTTCTGCCGATCCGGTTGAAGAAGTCAAAGTCGCAAAAGAAGTCTTGAAATCATTTGGTCTTGCTGCAAACGCTGCAACGTTGATTTCTTGCCCAACATGCGGACGGATTGAAATCGACTTAATGGCAATTGCCGCAGAAATCGAAGACTATATCGATAAAATTCAAGTCAACATCAAAGTTGCTGTTCTTGGCTGTGCCGTTAACGGTCCAGGAGAAGCCCGCGAAGCCGATATCGGAATTGCCGGTGCACGTAACGAAGGATTGTTATTCCGTCACGGAGAAATCATCCGAAAAGTTCCAGAAGCGACGATGGTTGAAGAATTGAAAAAAGAAATCGATGCGATCGTTCTTGAAAAAGAAGCGGAAAAAGAAGCCGCAAAAACAAGCCAAGCCTAAGTCAAAAGAGCCCTCTTCCCGGAGCGGCTCTTTTTTTCGTCTCCGCTTTTCGATTGTGTTATACTAGTGGCAGAAAATTTATAGAATGTTGGTGATGTAAGTGAAAATCGGAATTGATATTGATGGAACAATCACTCATCCTTCTTCGTGCTTTAACTATATGAATAAATACCTCGGGACATCGATTGATTTTGAGATGGCCTCTGAATACGAACTTCATACCTATACGGATATGGAGCAAATCGAGTTTTGGGAATTCATGGTCAAATCAGGTCATGAACTTGGCATCTATCGTGAATCGATCCCTCAAGAACTCGTCAAACAACATCTATGGGCGTTACGTAAACAGTATGATCTTCACTATGTGACGGCACGGTCGGAAATCGTCCGCCCCGTGACGGAAGAATGGATCAAACAGCACGAGTTGCCACTTGATTCGTTAATCATGACCGGCTCACATGATAAAGTACAAGTCGTCCGTGATTTGTCACTCGACCTCTTCATGGAGGACCGGCTTGAAAATGCGATTCAAATTGCGGAAGATACGTCGATTCCCGTTATTTTGTTTGATGCTCCTTACAACCGTCGACCTGTCCCTGACAACATCGTCCGTGTCTCATCTTGGAATGAGGCCGTTCAACAAATTCATAAGTTTGCTCCCATTCGTTAAACAACAAAAAACGGAAACGACGTCACTCTGTCGTTTCCGTTTGTTTTGTTTCCAGCAAACAAATGATTTCTTCCAGCAGAACAGGTTTTGCAAAAAAATAACCTTGGAATAAATGAATACCGATGTCTTTTGCAATTTGAACCTCTTCTCCTGTCTCAACTCCTTCGACGATACATTCCACATGCATCGACTGACTCAGTTGAAAAATTGATTCCAAGATGAACTGTCGCTTTTCAGACTCTTCGACTTGTTCAATGAATTGTTTTGGTACCTTAAGCTGACGAAGCGGTAATAAACGTTCGAGAACATGATAAGAGGCATGTCCCGTACCAAAATCATCCAGCGAGACCGGGAAATCCAATGTTTTAATCCGACGCAAAGCCCGAAGAATCGGTTGACTTTCAAAATCCAAAGACTGACTTTCTGTAATTTCAATCTTAATTTGTTTTGGTTTTAAGCTGTACTGTAACAACATCCGTTCAATAAACGGCATAAAGGAATCATGTGTCAATTGCCGGGGAGATACGTTGACGGACAGACTAAAATCGTCCGGAACCAGACCAATCAGTCGTTTTCTCGTTTTACATCCCTCTTCAAAAATCCACTCGCCTAGCCGGATGATTAAATCACTTTTTTCTGCAATCGGAATGAAGACGGTCGGACGTCCCGCTCCTGGGATCGTCGTATTCCAGCGAATCAAAGCCTCTAATCCAATGAAGCGGTCCTGATTGGAGTCATACTGTAATTGATAAACGAGATAAAAATCGCGATTCACATCGGCTCGTGATAAGGCTTTTGCTGCTGCTACGCGAAGTGACTGTTCATGCCGCCATTCTTGATTCAAGCACATCACTTTTTCTGAATCCCGGATACTCTCCGAGAAGGCGGACGTGATTTGTTGAATCCGCTTCGTCATACCAGTTTGATCCACTTCTCCATCATCGATGACAATATACAGGTTCACATAAATCTGATGGTGTTCGACTTGATATGGAGTGGACATCTGCTGACTGAGACGTGTCATTTCTTCCCGGCACGATACTCCAGGCGGCTTCTTCATGACGACCACCAGTGTTCCTCCCTCGACTCGAACCATTGTCAAATAAGGCGGTAACAATGTCTTTAATCGTTCGATACAATCAAATAAGACCTGTTGCTGAATTTCCTCTCCAAAATACCGCGCGAGTTCATGATAGTTTTCCAAATGAACACCGACTAAGATAAGATCTGTTTGATTCGTGTTCATAAATCGTTCTTCGAGTCCCCGGACATTCAGTAATTGTGTCTGTAAATCATGACGAGCGGACTCATGTAATTGATCGGCCAGTTGCTGAAGACGACTGAGATTACGAAGGTGCAGATGATTGATAATTAAGGCGATACAGATTGCAATCCCAATCATCCCTAGTCGGGCATAATGATCTGTCGGATCGATTTCAACAAGTATCGTATTCGAGCGAACCATGATAAATACGTTAGTCGCGACGATGATGACAATGGCGTACCAAATCATAATCCGGTCATAGGCAATTAAGGCAATCATTAAAAATAAAAAACAATTAGCCCAAACAGTGACTGCCACATAGGGCAACATGCTGATGGATGCAATCGGGATGCTCAGTAACATGATGGACAAAAAATGTGATTTATAGTGAGTGGACAACTGACTCCGGCTGATTAAAAATGTCGCTATCCCGATACAAAATAAAACGGCCACTGTCGCCGATTGATTTAAGTACGCGTTTTGAATCGTTTGATCTGTCGTCCCTAAAAAAATCAGGGCCCCGACACTCATTAAGAACAACGCAAAATTCCCAATCCACCGTTGCTGATTGCGGACAATTTCATCTACTGTTTTAACAGGCATCTGTTTCCTCCTTTCTTAAAAATTCAGGCTGTCATAGCCATTCGGCGTCACTTCATCATACTCCTGCCCTTCCATTACTAGCAATTATTTCCTTTAAAAATAGGTATGTTTCTTCTGTGCTGAAGAAACATACCTATACTTGACGCTTTTACTGATGCTTTACTCGTCCGAGCTGATCAATCACATCAGTCGCGACAATACTACTGGGATGAAGCTGTTGTTCCACCTGTTTAGACGCTTGCGCATACCAAGAAGCACCAAGTGCAATCAATTGTTCGACCGAAATATGTTTAAAATAATCTTTTTGACCAATCAGACTTGTGAGGATACCAAACAATGTATCACCACTGCCTCCTTTCGCTAACCCACTCGATGCCCCGTTAATCACATAACCGCCACCCTCCGGCGTCGCGACAAGAATCACGTGGGCTTTCAAGACAACAATTACTTGATGTAAGACAGCATATTCGCTTGCTTGTCCAAATAAATCATCCTGAACCTCTTGGACAGTTTGATTTGTCATCCGTGCGAATTCACCGATGTGTGGTGTAACAACGATCGCTTCTTTCCGTTCCGGATAGCTGTCGCGAATCAAGGCACCTGCATCGAGGATTACCGGAACGTCTTGTGCGAGCAGGAACTCCACCCAGTCAGCAGTCGAATCCGAGGTAAGTCCTGGTCCGATTCCAACGACATCGACCTGCTTCATCATTTCTTGGATTGCTGTCATCGTCTGTTCGAGAACCATCGCTTCCGGCGCGTTAACGATGAGTCCGCTCTGAGCTACTGGTACCGTCGCAACTTGTAACTTCCCCACTCCTGACCGAAGTGCTGCACGGGCAGCCAGTTGAATCGATCCCGGCATCGTCTCGCTTCCGCCAATCAGTAATGCCGTTCCATAGGTTCCTTTGTGCCCGTAAGGATCGCGGGTCAACAACGGAGCAATCGATTCGGTCATTAATTGCCATCCGCCAAAGGCCGGCAACCCCAAATCAATCTGTTCCAGTTTTCCAAAAAACGGTGCTGTTTTCAACAAAAAGGCGGAACGTTTAAAGGCATGAAGTAAAAACGTCACGTCTGCTTTTAGTGCTTGTCCGGAAAAATCGGTCGTTTGGTCGGACGGCACGCCGCTTGGTATGTCGATTGCATACAATTTCGCCCCTTGCTGTTGTTGTTCACTGACCCACTCAAATAAATCACGTATTGTTTCCGTCAGCCGGGTTTCATCAAACCCGGTTCCAAAGACACCATCTACAATCAAGTCATATTGTCCGCAGACTGCTTCTGCCACGAGTCCGAAGTTTTCCGCATAATGCTGATGAAGTAGAGCCGTCGTGGTCTTCGCCTTACCGAATGGCGCATGTATCGTAATATCGTATCCATCACGAACGAGTTCACGGCCAATCACATAACCGTCTCCGCCATTGTTCCCCGTCCCACAAATGATTAGAATCCGTTCTTTATTCGTATGCATGCTCTTGATTCGCTTCGCGATTTCACTACCTGCTCGTTCCATCAAAACTTCCAGCGGCAGACCCGATGTCTTGGCCCATTCATCAATTTGACGTGCTTCCTGTGCATCATAAATCATTTTTATCACCTCTGTTCGTCCTATTCCCGTTTTATCAAAAATTAGGCGAGAATACTCCCACTTCTAAACGAAGTGAAAGTGGGAGATGAATCGCCAACCTCCCTTTCGGGTATATTTCCTTTAAAGGAGGTGAAACATGGTGTTGAAGCACAAAGCCTACAAATTCAGAATCCACCCCACAAAAGAGCAGGAAATACTGATTGCGAAGACAATCGGGTGTTCGCGCTTCGTCTTCAACCACTTCCTGGCGAAGTGGGAGGAATTGTACAAGACCACTGGGAAAGGACTGTCCTACGGTTCTTGTTCCAAAGGGCTTCCTTTGTTAAAGCAGGAGTTCGACTGGTTGAAGGAAGTCGATAGCACATCTGTTCAGATCAGCGTCAAACATCTTGCCGATGCGTTTGACCGCTTCTTCAACAAGCAGAACAAACGTCCTCGATTCAAGTCGAAGCGTAATCCCGTCCAGTCGTACAAGACCAACATCCAAGGTAAAAACCAGCTTCCTGAAGTGTCAATCGTCGGAAACAAGCTCAAACTTCCGAAGCTGAAATGGGTTCGTTTCGCCCATTCGAAACAGATCACAGGCCGTATCTTGAACGCCACGATCCGACGTAACGCTTCAGGGAAATACTTCGTCTCCCTGCTCGTCGAGCAGGAAATCCACGAACTGCCGAAGACCGGTTCATCCGTCGGCGTCGATGTCGGACTCAAGAACTTCGCCATCCTGTCGGATGGCACGATCTATAAGAACGACCGTTACTTCCGTTCGCTTGAGAAGAAACTGGTGCGCGAACAGCGTAAGCTCTCCCGCCGTCAACGCATTGCTCTGAATAAGAAAGTAAAACTTTCCGAGTCGAGGAACTACCAAAAGCAGAAGCGGAAGGTTGCGCGTATCCACGAAAAGATCGCCAACAAGCGCACTGACTTCCTGCACAAGGTATCGACCGAGATCGTCCAAAACCACGACATCATCGGGATCGAGACTTTGCAGGTGAAGAACATGCAGAAGAATCGTAAGTGGAGCAAGTCCATCTCTGACGTCAGCTGGTCGGAATTCTTCCGCATGTTGGAATACAAGGCGGACTGGTACGGGAAGATTGTCGTGAAGGTCAGCAAGACCTTTGCTTCGAGCCAACTGTGCTCGAGTTGCGGTCATCAACACAAGGACGTGAAACATCTCGGCTTGCGAGAATGGACATGCCCGAAATGCGGGATCCACCACGACCGGGATGTGAACGCAGGACTGAATCTCAAACGAGAAGCGGAACGTATCTTCGCTTCTTCAACCGTCGGGACGACGGGGTTAGCCTGATCATTTTTCGACCGATAGGTCGGATAACTCAGGAATCCTCCACCTCTTAGCGTAGCGTAGGTGGAGGTAGTTCAATTCATTTCAAGCCAGGACGAACCGAGAAGCGTCAATCAAAAAAAGAGGAACGGATATCGATCTCCGTTCCCCCTCTCTTGCGTTGAATAATGCTTTCACTTGGAATACACCGGGTAACTCCTTATTTCTGACAGGCGGCACAACGGCCATAGATCTCAAATTTATGATCTTCGACCTCAAATCCTGAATCTTTAATCGGTGACACCCATTCCATCGGACAAACATCCAGTGTTTCCGTCTTTCCACACGTCCGGCAAATCAAATGATGATGGTGATGACCAGACTGACAGGCAGCGCGGAATTTCATTTCCCCGTCCAGTTCAGTTGTCTCTAAAATATCGATTTCCGCAAAATCATTTAAATTCCGGTAAATCGTATCATAACTGAGCGAAGGATGTGATGGGCGCAACTCTTCCGCGACTTCCCGCGCACTGACATACCGATTGGCTTCAAACAGATACGCCAATAAATCAAGACGCTTCGGTGTCATTTTGAATCCGGATGCTTTCATCCGTTCACGCGCTTGTTCGATGTTTTTTTTCATGCATTTTCCCTCCGATCCAAAACCGTTCAATCAGCATCACGAGAATAAGTTCTGCGACCGCCAGCATGACAATCATGCCGCCTGGCGCTAAATCAAATTGATACGCCAGAATCAAACCGCTAATCGTCGCCACTTCGCCAAATACGATGGCATAAAAAATTGTCGCCTTGAAACTTTTGGCAAGTCGAAGCGCCGCTGCGACAGGCAAGGTGATCAAACTGGACACCAGTAAAATCCCGACGACACGCATACTAATCGCAATCACCAGGGCAACAACGATCATGAACAAAATGTGCACCAGCCGAAGACGAATTCCGGACACCCGTGCCTGTTCCTCGTCAAACGATAAAAATAACAACTCTTTATAAAACGCAATCACAAATAAAATGACGACACCTGTAACAATCAAAATCGTATAAACATCCGTCAAAGTCACAGCCGAGACCGTCCCGAATAAAAAGGACACCAGATCCATTGAAAAGCCGTTCGCCAGACTGATGAAAATAGCACCGAGCCCCATTCCGGTCGCCATGATGATCGGGATGGCAAGCTCTTGAAAGTGTTTGTACTTCGCGCGCAGCCAATCGATCGTCAACGCCGCCATGACCGATGTCACGATTCCGAGATAGAGCGGATTTAAATCGGCCAGACTCGCAACCATGCCGGATATCAACAGGCTGAGGGCAATTCCGGCCAGTGTGACGTGTGATAACGCATCCGCAATCAAACTCATTCGCCGGACGACGACGAATGAGCCGATCAACGGAGCCGTAAAACCGATCAATACCGCCGCGACAAGCGCATATTGTAAGAACTTTAATGTCATGAACGCTTCAATCACTGGACGACCTCCCCTTGGTGGACAAGAACACGTCCCGGAACAGGATACAAGGACCGAATCGTCTGCTCGTCCAGTTCCCAGTACTCTTTAATACCGCAATTACACCCGAGTCGTCCGTCAACGAGATGAATCACATCCGTCACAAGCTTGCTGACGAAGTGGATATCATGTGTCACAAGGACGAAAGTCCGTTTTTTATCACGTCGCAGTTCTTCCAAGATTTCATAAAATTCTTTGACGTACCGCTGATCGACTCCGACCGTTGGTTCATCCAGTATCATCAAATCCGGATCATTGACGAGCGCCCGGGCGATAAAGACCCGCTGTTGCTGACCGCCTGACAAGTCACCGACTTTCGAATCGCGTCGATCCCACATGCCGACCGTTTCAAGCGCCGTTTTTACTTTTTGACGATCCTGCTTCGTCACACGCCGAAATAATCCTTTTTTCGCATACAACCCCATCTCGACGACTTCAGCGACCGTGACCGGAAAGCCTGAATTGAACGATGCTGCTTTTTGAGATACGTAACTGATCCGCCACCAGTCACTGAAGGCTGCTTGATCCTGTCCGAACAAACGAATCGAACCTTTAGGTTTTAATAAACCGAGCATACATTTGATTAACGTCGATTTGCCGGATCCATTTTCTCCGACGATGGCCAGGAATTGTCCCTGTTGTACATTAAACGTCACTTCATTCAAGACACGTCGATCCGGATAATCATATGTCAGTTGTTTAATTTCAATAATGGGTTCTGTCATGTTTATTCTCTCCTTCCGTCTCATGTTAAAACGGAATAGTTACGTCTTATCAACTGTCTTATTATAGCGCCAGCCTTCATTCGTTGCAACCGATGTATCTTTTTTGTGAATAGACGCTTTTAGGGAGAGGCACAAGGTACAATAAAAAGATACAAGCTGTCGTTTTCAGAATCCCTGATTCGGGAAAAGATGGATTGAGTACTCAAAGGGGGCGGATTTGTTTTGAAAAATGAATTAGCAGTCATCGATATCGGGTCCAACTCGATCCGGTATGTCGTTTTCCATCCAATCGATTCCGGTCGATACATCGAAAAAATCAACGTTAAGGTCGTCGCCCGCCTGTCCGCTCATATTGATGCGAATGGTGCTCTCGACTCAGTCGGCATCCGGTTATTGTGCGAAACGCTACAACGGTTTCACGAAATCGGCATTACCCACCACGTCGAAGAAACCATTTGCGTGGCGACAGCAGCCATTCGAAATGCGAGTAACCGGCAGGACATCGTCCAAGCTGTCGAACAGGAAACGCCTTTTACGATGCGGGTCCTGTCAGATGAACAAGAAGCTTACTACGGCTATTTCGCGATTATCAATTCCACTTTCCTGACCGATGGATATTCCGTTGATATCGGCGGCGGATCCATGGAAGTGACGTTGATTGAGAACCGGGAAATGATTGCTTATCATAGTTTTCCTTTTGGTGCTGTCACGTTGACTCGTCAATTTCTCTCCGGAGAAACCATGACGTCAGGTGAACAAAAGAAGCTGATTAAATTCCTGCGTGAACAATTCGACGAGATTCCTTGGATGAAAAATAAAAAACTTCCGTTGATCGGTGTCGGTGGATCCGCACGAAACTTCGTCCGCATTCATCAGTCTACACTCGACTATCCTTTGCATGGGATCCATCAATACCAAGTCCGCTCGAAAGAGTTAGGGAAACTGATTGACGAACTGGAGGACAAGGCGCCTAAACAGTTGATGAAAGTCGAAGGGTTGTCCAAGGACCGGGTCGATATCTTCTTACCAGCGTTAATCGCGATTCATGAGCTGGCACTACATATCGAGGCAGACCAGTTCGTGATGAGTAATTACGGGTTACGGGAAGGTCTTGTCTACGAATATGATTTACACGAACAGGAACAGCGGCGTATCGAGAATGTACGCGAAGAAAGTCTTTATCAGCTGGAAAGTGATTACAAAGTCAACCGTGACCGGATGAACTATCTCGGCACGATTGCCAAATCAATTTACCGCCAATTGGTGACACTCGAAATCATTCCGGAACGGGCCGCCGACTTACGATTACTGGATTCCGCCAGTCGCTTACTTTATTGCGGGCAATACATCAATCCGGATACCCGGTCGAATCAAACGTTTTATCTTTTGACGAATACCGATTTAAAAGGAATGACGCATAAAGACCGTTTAGCTTTGGCACTCGTCAGTTCATATTCGTCTTCGAAACGGATGCAACAGCTCTTAAAACCGTTTAAGGATTGGTTCACGGATAAATCGATCGAGCGGTTTGATTTACTCGGATCCATTCTGAAATTGACGGAAGCACTTGATGTGACAGAACGTCGTGCCGTCGACAGTCTTGAAGTGACTCTTGAAAAAGATAAAAAAGATATCCGGATCATTCTCGATACCGGTGATCATGATTACGGTTTTGAAGTCGAAAAAGCAGAGAAACAAAAAAAACACCTGGAACGTATCATTGATCGGTCCATTCAGTTTGACAATAAAGGAGGCGGCCTTACGTGAAGATTGACTCCCCAGAGTTTTTTAACAACCGGGAAATCAGCTGGTTACAATTCAATGAACGTGTCTTAGGAGAAGTGACGGATACACGAAATCCATTGATGGAACGATTTAAGTTTTTAGGTATCTTCAGTTCCAACCTCGATGAGTTTTATATGGTTCGTGTCGGTGGATTAAAGGATGAAGTACTGGCTGGATTCAATAAACCCGAAAACAAACAGCAACTCACACCGAAACAACAGTTACGTGCCATCGCTACGAAAACAAAAGAGCTTGTCGATCAACAATACGAAGCCTTTAAAGACGTCACCCAGGCGCTAAAAGCAGAAGGAATTTCTTTCCTGAAGAATGACGAGTTAAATGAAATGCAAGCAGAATATGTGAAAGCATTCTTCAGAGAACAAGTTTTTCCGGTTCTGACACCTGTCGCGGTCGATGCGTACCGTCCGTTTCCGATGCTGTCGTCTAAATCGTTGAACATTGCGACGGCCCTTGAAGCGGAAGACGGTTCAAAACGGAATCTGGCACTTGTTCAAGTGCCGGCCGTCCTGCCGCGTTTCGTTGATTTACCCGTAGAGGATGAGGAAACGACTGCTGTAATTCTACTGGAAGATGTCATCATTTCCTTCATTGACTCTTTGTTTAAAGGCTATCGTGTCTTATCAGCGATGCCGTTTCGGATTACACGAAACGCAGATTTACCGTTCCATGAAGAAGGAACACACGATTTATTGAAATTGATTGAAAAAGAACTGAAAAAACGGCGGTGGGGAGTCGGCATTCGACTTGAAATTCAGAAGAATGCCATCAACACGAACTTACTCAATATGTTACGCGATGTGCTCGACTTACAAGACCGGGACATTTATGCCGTCGATGGTCCGATTGATTTGACGTTCGCTTTTGCGTTTTACAGCCAGATCGGGGTCGAATACGACCATTTGATTTATCAGACGATCATGCCTGTCGAACCGCCGGCACTTGAAAAATCGAAGAATTTGTTTGATCAAATTCTGCAACAGGATTATTTGCTGCATCACCCGTATCATACGTTCGATCCGATCGTCCGTCTGATTGTACAGGCTGCTAACGATCCGAACGTTTTGGCGATTAAACAAACGTTATACCGCGTATCCGGCGACTCTCCGATTATCAAAGCATTGAAAACTGCTGCAGAGAACGGGAAACAGGTCACGGTGCTCGTTGAATTAAAAGCACGTTTTGACGAAGCGAAAAATATCGAATGGGCCAAACAGTTGGAAAAAGTAGGCGCTCACGTCATTTACGGTTACAGCGATTTAAAGACACACTCAAAAATTACATTGATCGTCCGGTTACAGGAAGGCCGGATTCAGCGGTTTGTCCATCTCGGAACAGGTAATTATAATGATTCCACGGCTAAATTATATACCGATATCGGTCTTTTGACGGCACGGGAACAAATTGCAGAAGATGCAACGAACTTCTTCAATTGGTTGTCGGGTTACGGGGAGCAGCCTAAATGGAATGCCCTTCACACCTCACCGAACTCGATGCTCGAGAAGTTTTTATCATTGATTGATGAAGAAATCAAGTACCATAAAAAACATGGTAATGGACGAATCGTCGCTAAAATGAACAGTTTGACGGAAAAAGATATTATCGTGAAACTGTATCAAGCGTCACGCGCAGGAGTCAGAATTGAATTGATTGTTCGCGGCGTCTGTTGCCTTCGCCCCCAAATCAAAGGTATCTCGGAAAATATCCGTGTCACGTCCGTCGTCGATCGTTATTTGGAGCATTCCCGTATTTTTTACTTCCACCATAATGGAGACGATTTGATTTATTGTTCCAGTGCCGACTGGATGACACGCAATATGCGGAAACGGATTGAAATTCTGTTCCCGATCATTGACGAGGAACAGAAAAACTATATCAAGGATTGTTTGGCTTTAACGATGGCGGATAACGTCAAAGCACGCGAACAGGATGAATTCGGCAACTATCATTATGTAACAAAAGGCAAACAAGCCTGTGAATCACAAATCCTGATTCAGCTTTATACGAACGGGAAATTAAAAGCAAAACCGTCTTTTGAGCATCCCCTTGAACAAAAATGGACACCGGTTGAACGTGCCGAAGAAAAGATCACCTTTGATCCAACTGCCGCTAAAAAATAATCGTTGTTTAACGTCAGACATCTTCATATAATAAGCTTGTAAGCGTTTTTTCATATGAAGAAAGGACTGGACCTCATGCTTCAACAAATTTTATTATCTTTGCTAGCAGGTATCATCTGTGGTGTCGTCTTTACTGCTCTTAAATTACCAATCCCTGCTCCACCCGTCTTTCCGGCCATCGTTGGAATTTTCGGTGTGTTCCTTGGGATGAAGGTATTTTTATTCCTCGCTGATCGCTGGCCGTTTTGATCGACAGAAGGATTCGTATTCCACATAAAAAGCGTTTTTCTTCTGTTATCGAGAAGAAAAACGCTTTTTTGTTATTTCTTTAGTGCTTCGGCAATGACTTTGTCCCAATTGACGTCATCACAAGCTGTTTGACACGTCGGTTCCACTTCACACGTCGCACATTTTCCTTTTTTCGCTTTTTTGGTGAAACGGATCAATGAAAAACCGGCATATCCAAAGACAAGCAGTCCAATTAAAATATCAATCATATGCATCCTGCTTTCCTCCTTTTACGAAAATCCGAGTGCGTGCCCCGTTTGATAAATCAAGAATGAAATACCATACGCAACAAACAATCCGTACAGACTGGCAATCCACGTCCATTTTGCACTGCCGACTTCCCGTCGAATCACAGCTACCGTCGCAAGGCACGGTACATAAAGCAGGACAAACGCCATGAAGCTATAGGCACTGAGCGGTGTGAACTGACCAGATAATTGGCGTCCAAGTTCTGATTCATTGACGGCGTAAATGATGGCCATCGTCGAGACAACGACTTCTTTTGCCAGGAAGCCTGTAATCAAGGCGGCTCCCGCCTGCCAGGTTCCGAACCCGAGTGGAATCAGCAACATCGCAATCAGACCACCAATCATGGCAAGAAAACTGTCGTTCATATTGACATCAAAACCGCCTGGTCCCGTATAAGCAAGCAACCAGATGACGACCGATCCTCCGAAAATGAATGTCCCTGCTTTCCTTACAAACCCTTTTCCTTTTTGCCATGTGCTACGCCATAACGTCAATCCTTGAGGAACCCGGTATGGCGGTTGTTCGACCAAGAACAAGCTTGTTGCTTCTTCAGCTGCCAAAACTTTTGAAAATACTTTTGCCGCAAGTAACGCCAGAACAATTCCTAAAATATAAAGCGACAAAACAATCATCGCTTGATTACTTGCAAAAAAACTGCCCGCGAATACGGCATAAATTGGTAACCGTGCCGAACACGACATGAACGGTGAGATGAAAATCGTCACGAGACGTTCGCGTTCTTCTTCTACCGAACGTGCGGCCATGATGCCCGGAACGTTACAACCGAACCCAATGATCATCGGGATAAAGCTTTTCCCGTTCAATCCGACCATCTGCATGAAACGGTCCATGACGATGGCGACACGTGCCATGTATCCAGAATCTTCAAGAAACGAGATGAAGAAGAACAGGACAAAGATTTGTGGAACAAAGACGAGGACACCACCGACACCTGCGATGACACCATCAATTAACAAGTCTCGGATGAAGCCGGATGCCCCAAGTTGTGTCAAAACAAAGACGACTCCCGACGAAATCGGACCTTCAATAAAGGCTCCTAACAAATCAGAGAGTGGTGCACCAATCCAGTTAAACGTGACGTGGAATAAAACGTATAAAACGGCAAAGAAGATCGGCAACCCCAAAATCGGATGCGTGACGACCGCGTCAATCCGGTCCGTCCATGTCTTCCGGTCTGATTTTTCTTCGACGACCGAGCCGGCACGAATCGCAACGGCCCAGTTCCGTCGGCACTCCGTAATGTGCGCATGGATAAACCGTCCAAGCTGGTGTTCCAACTGTTTTCGAACTTCAATGATACGGGGCGACTTTGTTTCCAGGTACTCCACGAAGACACGGTTCCCGGCTAAATACTGAACAGCCATCCAGCGTTCATGTTCCTGTAAATCGGCTAACTCGATGATGGTCGTAATCGCCTGTTCCGTTTTTTGTCCATAATCGATTCGTAAAGGTACATGTTTTTTTGCCGCTTCAGGAATCGATGACAACAACACTTCACAGCCATCTCCCGTCCGGGCGACAATCGGAAACACGTCGACACCAAGTTCACGTGCTAATGCCTCCGCATCAATCGTCGTACCACGATTCCGGGCGACATCCATCATATTTAATCCGATTTGAATCGGCTTTCCAATTTCCAAGAGTTGGGCTGTCAATTGTAAGTTTCGCTCCAACTGTGAAGCATCGATGATATTGATCATGCCATCAAACGATTCTTCCATCAGGAAACGGGCTACGACGGCTTCATCTGCAGATAACGGATCTAAATCATAGACACCGGGTAAATCAATCAGTTGTCCACGATTTCCGTGTAATTTACCGACTTTTTTATCGACCGTCACACCGGACCAATTACCAACATGAGCATAAGATCCTGTTAAACGGTTAAATAAAGAAGTTTTTCCGGTATTCGGATTTCCGAGTAAGGCAATTTTTTGTGTCATGGTAAGAACACCCCAATGTTTTTTGCGTCGCTTTTACGAATCGCAATCATTTGGTGGTGGTCACGTTGTTCTATCGTCAAAGGACCTTGAAAGCTGGCTCGTCTCCTGACGACGACGGGACACCCTTCATAAAATCCAAGAGCAAGCAGGCGTCTCCGGAGTCGATCTTCAATTTTATTTAAATCTGTCATCACTACAGGTTTACCAATCGGAATCATTGCTAAATCAGTCATGCACTTTCCTCCAGTTACTCCATTTTCACTGATAATAATTATCAGTCTTGATTATATCATGGAGACGCCATCTAAAAAACAGTAAGCGACTCAGGAATAACCCACTGAGACACTTACTGTTTGGGAGAAGCTTGATCCGACGTGGCCGCAACGTCTTCCATTTTTTCAATACTTTGATGTGCCAATCGATGACACGTCGGACAAAGTGTCTGAAAGTGACCGTGATGTTCGTGCCATTCGAGAATGGATTGCTGCGTGTTTCCACACATTTCGCAACACGCTTTTAGCGGCGCAAGATGATTTCGCTCACGAAAACGTTCCATCCGACGGTTTTTTGCTTGCTCGATTGTTGTCACATCCGACTCAAAATGTCCGGCTTGCCAGGCCTCCACCAACCACTGTCTGCCTTTCAAATCCGTTTGTCCGGGATTCACCTGTAATCCTGATAAGGGAGACCCTAACAGCGGATGCCGTAAATCCACGCTGATTAAATCGAGGCAGGCATACGTGCGTTCCTGTTCATCCCCTTCTGTCAGCCAATGAGGATCTGCCGGTCGTGTTGTGTACTCGCTGAACAAAACTTCCGCATACGCAACGATTCCATCTTTCGTCGCCAAAAATACTTCTTCCCCTTCGGCTAGCTCCGCCGGTAAATAAAACGGTTCTTTCGTTTCATAATATAAGACGACTGCTTGCCTTAAGGCAAATTCCGATTCTTCAACGACTAATAGATGGCACACGCGACAGACACCTCTCTCATTTAAATGGATGTACCGATCAGTGGCAAGCGCCACTCGGCGTCAAAGTTTCCAGAGCGTAACATGGCAATTTCTTCACGATAAGGGGCGACCTTCTTTTTTGGATCCAGTCCGATATACGGTGTTTCGAGGATTTTTGGTAAATGGGCCAAATCCTGATGATGGACGATTCGATGTAACGGATCAAAACCGATTTCACCAAACCCGATATTTTCGTGACGGTCTTTTTTGGCTCCGCGAATATTTTTCGAATCGTTGACATGGATCACGCCAAGACGGTCAATCCCGACAATACGATCGAACGATTCCAATACTCCGTCCAGGTCATGAATCAGGTCATAACCGGCATCATGGACGTGACACGTATCGAGACAGACGGACAGGCGGTCATTATGCGTCACACCGGCAATGATTTCTGCCAGTTCTTCAAATGTCTTACCGATTTCCGACCCCTTTCCGGCCATCGTTTCGAGAGCGATCTTTACTTTTTCATCTCCCGTTAATACTTCATTGAGTCCTTCAATAATTCGTTTGATTCCAATTTCTTCCCCGGCACCGACATGTGCACCTGGGTGAAGGACGATATGTTTTGCTTTTTCGAGAGCTTCCGCTCGCCGGATTTCTTCTCCTAAAAATGAGACGGCTAATTCAAACGTTTCCGGTTTCGTCGTATTGCCTAAATTGATGATATAAGGGGCATGGACGACGATTTCTTCAATCCCGTTTGCTTCCATATGCAACAAGGCTTCTGGAATCCGTAAATCCGAAATCGGTTTCCGTCTTGTATTTTGGGGTGCTCCCGTATAGACCATCATGGTCGTCGCACCATAAGAAGCTGCTTCTTCACTCGCACCGAGTAACATTTTTTTGCCTGAAAGAGACACATGTGAACCGATTTTCATTAAAAATTCCACCCTTCTTCTGCTTCTAGTGTACCAAATGTCAAAAAAAACAAGAACCTTTAGCGATACTAAAAAAAACAAAGTCTACGAATTCTGTCGTAGACTTTGCTCAAACCGTCCTCCTGAAATGCCGAGGACTGATTATTTTGTTTTACTGGCGTTTGCTTTACGCTCAGCACGCCCGATTCCGCGTTGTTCTTTGATTCGTTCGCGTTTTGCTGTTTCTTTCAGCTTATACTGGTGTTTCTTTTTATAACCTGGTTTGACACGTTTTTTCGCTTTTGCAGCTTCACCGGATAAACGGCTGTGAGCTGTTTTCGAAACCGCTGTCTTCATGTGTGGTTTTGCACGGCGTCGTTCTTTCACTTCGCTGACTTGACCACTCTTCACATCCACGTTAATGAATTCGATACCACGGTCCTCAAGACGGTTAATCGAACCGTTCTCATGATCTTCAAACAATGTGTAAGCCAATCCGTCCTGATCAACACGTCCTGTCCGACCGACACGGTGAACATAGAAGTCGAGGTCTTTCGGAATGCCGTGGTTGATGACGTGAGAAACACCTGAAATATCGATGCCGCGTGCAGCAAGATCCGTTACGATGACGTACTGGTATTTGGCTTCGTTGATTTCCTTGATGGCTTGTTTCCGGCGGCGGGCCGGCAAGTCACCATGAAGCGAACCGACATTGAGTCCCGCTTCAAGGAAGAGAGCTTCGAGTTCGATGGCTTCTGTTTTCGTATTCGTAAAGACAAGACAGATATACGGGTTGAGGGCTTTCGCCAGTTTCAACGTTAAATCAGAACGATCGCGGTGCTTGACCGGAACCGTATGGTGTACGATTTTTTTCGCTGTCTGTTGTTTCGGATCCACATGCGCATAACGTGGATTGTTCATATATTTTTTCAAGAACGGTTGCAGTTTTTCAGGAATCGTTGCCGAGAAGACCATCATCTGCAACTTTTCAGGAAGCGCTTGGGCAATCCGGTCGACTTCCGGTAGGAATCCCATGTCAAGCATTTGATCCGCTTCATCGATGATGTAATGTTTCACGAAATGCGGTTTCAATGCTTGTTCTTTAAAGAGATCCAAAATACGTCCAGGTGTTCCGATCACGATTTGCGGTGAGACTTTGACGCGTCCGATTTGACGTTCGCGATCCATTCCACCTGTGATAAGACTTGTCTTGATGTAATCCGGTTGTTTGACGAGAATTGATTTCAATTCCTCATGAATCTGCCAAGCCAGTTCGCGCGTCGGCGCAACGATGATGGCTTGCATTTCTTGAAGTTCCGGATTGACATTTTGAACGATCGGCAAGAGGAACGATAACGTTTTTCCTGTCCCTGTCTGTGATTGTCCAATGATATCCCGCCCTTTGAGCGCTGCCGGAATAATCCGTGATTGAATATCGGTTGGTTTTTTAATACGTGCGTCTTCGAGTGCTTCGACGACGAACGGGTGCAAATCGAAATGGGTAAATCCATTCATATTTGTCACCATCCTTTCTCTTTCTTTAACAATTAAAGGCGAATCGTCCGCCTTCACCATCTATTTCTTCAGTTCAACATGGGTATTGGTCTACTACCGTCATACAAATATGAATACGTATAGAAACGATCGGGAATTTTTTTGTTTTTCGTATGAAGCTTCAACGCGCTGAAGGCGACTTTCATCATCTCTTCAGCGGACTGGACGACCGTCGCGTCCATCGATTTCATGTCAACAGCTTCTAATATAGCACGATTCCCATCAATTCCGACAACTATTTTTCCGGAAATCTTCGCTTTTTTCAATGCTTCGAGTACGCCCATCGCAATATCATCATTGTGACAGTAGACCGCATCGAACGGAATTCCGGAGTCAATCACCTGCCGCATGACACGTTCGGATGTGACCGGATCATAGTTTCCGCTGGCTGAATCGACAATGGAGAGCGTCGACTCATTTTCGATTCCTTTTAAGAATCCCCGGTGCCGTTCGTTTGTCGTATAGACGTTTGCCGTACCCGTGATCTCGACGATGCGCCCTGTTGACTGACCGGTACGCTTGATTAACTCATTCTTAATATAGGAAGCCAATTGTTCCCCGATCACTTGATTATTGGATGTAATCGAACTCACGACAGCATCTGAGTGAATCATACGGTCAATCGCAAATACAGGAATCCCTGCTTTTTTCGCTTCTTCGATGGCACTGCCGATATAGACATCATCCAATGTCGTGATAAAGATAGCATCCACCTTCAATTTGACGAATTCCAAAATCTGTTCGCGTTCACTGATGCGGGAATTTTGTGACGTCGCCACCAACGCTTCATATTTATTCGCTTTCGCTTCCGCCTTGAAGGCATTGATCAACCGTTGTGCAAATTCATGTTTGTCATTGACAATCGTAAACCCCACGACATTCCGTTTAGGACTTGTTTCCTTTTGGACAAACATGTTGGAAATGACGAGGACGGATGCAATCCAAATGATCAAAACAAACAACCAGGACTTATTGAACCTCATGCCTGCTCCTCCCGTCTTGGGAAAAAGAGTTGCACCGTCGTGCCGACGCCGACTTTACTGTCGACTTCGATTCGTCCATTATGCTGACGGACAATTTGATTGGACATGAACAATCCCAACCCGTTGCCATTGATTTTAGATGTGTTAAACGCCTGACCCAGCATCAGAATTTGATTTTCATCCATTCCGATCCCGTTATCCTGGACAATGAATACAAACTGATCCGGATAGACGTGGAGGTGGACATGACAAATTCCGTCCGGTCCTTTTGATTCGACAGCGTCAAGCGCATTTCCGATACAATTCGACAGCACCTGCAACAAGCCGTTTTCCGAAGCATACAACGACGGCATATGTGCCGGTGTGTAGATTTTGCAGTCCGCTTCGTAAGGATGCGATTTCGATTCGAGAATGAACGTTAATTTCTCCATCATTTTTTTCATGTCAATCTGCGCCATCGCCAGCGTTGTTTTATCATTCTTGGATAAATCAAGCATCGTCTGAATTAATTGGTTGGCCCGGTCCAGTTCGGATAAGGCAATTTGCATCATATCCGGATTATTCTGTTTTTCTTCTGACAGCAATTGCAACGCCATCTTAACCGGCGTCAACGGATTCCGGATTTCGTGGGCAATTCCTGCCGCGAGTTGTCCGAGCGATGCCAGTTTTTCCTGATGTAAGATGACCTGTTGCTGACTCAACTGTTCGACCCGTGCATGTTCCATCCGTTGCGCATATTCATTGTAGGCGGAGACCAAGGTCTTGACTTCATTTGAGCCGGAACGTTCCAGGGTAATTGGTTGCGGCGTCGTACTTTTTTCGATTTTTTGAACAAGCTCCAGCAGCGGCGCCGTCAATTGCCGCGACATCAAATAACCGACAATCAGACTGAGCACCAGTGTAAGAGCCGCAATGACCAGATATTGTTGCCGTGTCGTATAGACCGGTTCGTAAAAGACGCTCCGCGGTGTCCGCACCAGGATTTTCCAATCAGTCACCTTCAAATCGCGTGCAAAATAGTACATATCTTTATTGGTACTGAAGATTTCATACGGTTTGCTGCTTTTGAAGGCCCGATCGACAACACTTTGACTCAAGAGGCGTTCTTGATCGGTTACGAGGTTTTTCGAGGTTGCGAGCGGTTCACCCTGGCTGTTAAATAAATAGGCCATCGTATCATCATCAAACGATTCCAGTGAATTTCGAAAAACGACGGAATTCATCAGACTGAGCCCGCCACCAAATACGCCGACCCGCTCATTGCCATTTCGAACCGAGACATACATATAGGTCAAAGAATCATTCGCTATATCATAACGTGGACTCATATGAAAATCCGTACTCGTCAAGGCTTGTATAAAAGAGTCATCACGACGAATCTTCGAATCCGAAATACGGCGATCCTCACTCGAAAACCAGGTGATCTCATCGGTTTTGCGATCATAATAAAAGAAGCTTTTGAATCCGGTATCGATATCCAGTAAATTCGAATCCCGGATCGCCCGATCGAGATTATTCATATTTGTAACATTCAATTGAAGACTCATGATTTTTTCGTGTAAGTTCCCGACGCTGTCACGCAATGCATTACTCGAGACTTCGACACTTTTTTCACTCTGTTTTTCTGTCTGCTGTTCGACTCGTGAAATCGTGACGCGGTCTGCTGTAAAAGCAAGTGCCGAGATGACAAGACAAATAAGAATGAACAAAACAGCCGTGATTTGGAAAAAATAGGACCGCATCATCTTTTTCGTCTCCATCTTTTCACCCCTTCCTCATTTCTAGACAACTCAATTAGTATATCATGATATTCTCTTTCGGCAGACTCCTCTATTTTCATTCAACTTGAATCAATGGTACACTCTAAATAATCATTCTTTCCATACAAAAGGAGAATTTAGACTATGCTTGTTAAAAAAATCAGTCCCCGTGGTTATTGTTACGGTGTTGTCGATGCGATGAAACTTGCTCAACAAGCTGCACTAAACGATAACTTACCACGACCAATCCATATCTTAGGCATGATTGTCCATAATGCACACGTCACACGCGAATTCGAGCGGATGGGTGTCTTGACCGTAGATGGTCCAGACCGTTTAGAAGCACTCGAAACGATCAAAGAAGGAACCGTCATCTTTACAGCACACGGGATTTCGCCGGCGGTCTATGCCCGCGCAGCCGAGAAAAAACTGACTGTCGTCGATGCAACATGCCCGGACGTCACCCGGACACACGATCTGATCCGGACTGTCGTCGCTGATGACTATGAAGTCATCTATGTTGGTAAACACGGTCATCCGGAACCTGAGGGAGCCGTAGGTGTGGCACCAGAACACGTCCACTTGATCGAAAAAGTCGAAGACATCGAAGCGTTGCCTGCTCATCTCGCCAATAAAAAAATCATCGTCACGAATCAAACGACGATGAGCCAATGGGATGTCCAAGCATTGATGGGGCATGTCCGCGAAAAATATCCGCATGTCGAAGTGCACAATGAAATTTGTAATGCGACGCAAGTCCGTCAGGAAGCTGTTGCAGAACAGGCCGGTGATTGCGACTTAGTCATCGTCGTCGGCGATCCACGTTCAAACAACTCGAACCGTCTGGCACAAGTTTCATTTGATATTGCCGCAACGCCGGCTCACCGGATTGGTGATTTAACGGAACTCGATCTATCATGGCTCGACGGTGTCAATCAGGTCGGTGTAACATCAGGTGCTTCAACGCCAACACCGATTACTAAAAAAGTCATCGACTTCTTACAACAGTATGATCCTGCTGATATCAGCACGCATGACAAGACGCCGTTCCTCGAATTGCGCCGTATCTTACCAAAAGTTAAAATACTTTAAACAAAATGATTCCTGACCATATTCGACGGTCAGGAATCATTTTTTTAAAGAAATTGAAACGGATTTGTATTCGTCTCTGAGACAAACAGTTTGACACCTTTGATGTTCTGTTTTTCAAATCGTTCTGCTAATAGATTAACGACGCCCTGTTTCATGACCGACTCAACGTGATGTCCGGGATCAACTACGGCGAGTCCAAGTGCCATCGCATCATGTGCGACATGGAAATATAAATCACCTGTCACTAATACATCTGCTCCGGCAAAGGCTGCTGTCGAAACATACTTGTTCCCGTCTCCGCCTAATACAGCGACTTTTTGAATCATTCGGTTTTCATCACCGACAAACCGTAAGTTCTCAACCCCAAAGGCTGACCGGACCTGTTCGGCAAACGTTTTTAAAGGAACGGCTTCTTTTAATCGGCCAATCCGCCCGAGACCAAGTGACGGCGATTCAATCTCTTGACGAATCACGTCGTACGCGACTTCTTCATACGGATGGGCTTTTATCATTGCCCGAATGACCTGCTTTTGGTTTAATTCCGTGACAATCGTTTCGATTCGTACTTCTTTTACCTGCTCCAGTTGTCCAGGTTGTCCTACATACGGATTCGCTTCCGTCGTTGCTTTAAATTGTCCGATTCCCGTCGTGTGGAACTGACAGTCACTGTATGCTCCAATATGCCCCGCTCCTGCTTTCCCTAACGCTTCCGAGACCTGTTGTACGGCAGATTCCGGAACGAAGACAACGAGTTTATACAGCGTATTTTCGAAAGACGGCACCAGAACCTTCGTATCCGTGATGCCTAATGCCGTTGCCATCAGGTCATTGACACCGCCTTCCGCAACATCTAAGTTCGTGTGGGCGGCATAAACGGCAATATCATGTTTGATGCATTTCATGACGATCCGTCCCGCAGCCGATTGATCCGTCACTTTGGGAAGTTTGCTGAAAATCGGCGGATGGTGGGCGATGATTAAATCGATTCGCTTTTCAATTGCTTCCTCCACGACGGACTCCAATACATCTAATGTGACAAGGACCCGTTTCACTTCTTTATGGAGTGTCCCGATTTGCAAGCCGATCGGATCTCCTTCAAAGGCAAATTTTTTCGGCGCAAATGCTTCGAACTGCTCAATGACTTGTTGACCGTTTGCCATCAGTTCGTCACCTCTTCCATTTTTTGAATCAACCGTTCGATGTTCGCAATTTTTCCCTGCAGGACATCCGAATCGTTCCCGCGCTGCATTTGTTCCAGGATATATTGTCTTTTTTGTTTTTCAGTCTGCCATTTTTCAATGAATGCCGGTGCCTTTTCCCGTGTCAATTGCGGACCAAAATACAGTTCCCACTCCCGTTGGTCGACATCCTCCGAATATAAGGATTCTTCTCCTTTTTCCGCAACAAGAATTTCATAAATCTTCTCATTCTCTTTGACGATCGCTTCCGATAACAAGGCATAATCATTAGCAAGCAGCCACTTCCGCACATCAACTGCATCGACGTTTGGTTGCAGAATCAGCCGTTCTTCTCCAGATAAATGAGTTTTGCCTTCTTCCAAAATCGAAGCGATTAACGTTCCACCCATTCCGGCAATCGTTACCGCCGTCACTTCACCCGGTGTCAAAACCGTCAGGCCACTTCCGAGGCGGACATCGACTTTATCTTCTAACTGAACAAGCGCAACCTGCCCTTGTGCTGCTTCCATCGGTCCCACGTTGACTTCACCGGCAATCGCACGTTCAATCAAGTTTTGTTGGATACAGTAACAAGGCACAAAAGCGTGGTCGGATCCGATGTCCGCGAGTACGGCTCCTTGTGGAATATAAGACACGACTTTTTGTAGGCGTTGATCAAGTATGACGTTTGTTTGCATCTGATTCATCCTTCCTCTGTTCACTCTCTTTTTAAAATAGCGGACTTGACGAAAAAAAGAAACAGTCGCTTCCTTAAAATTCGTCAAAAAAAACATCCATCTCGGAGAAGAGACGGATGTAAATTGACTTATTTCTTTGCAGCGAGCCATTTTGCTAAAGCAGCGGCTTCTTCGTCATTCGCAAGACCGCCAGGCATTTGCCCTTTACCGTTCATAGCGATTTCTTTAATTTCTTCTTCTTTCAGCTTCGCGCCGATCTTTGTTAAGTTCGGACCGACTCCACCTTCAAGATTTCCACCATGGCATCCTGTGCATCCTTTAGATGCAAACAGATCTTCCGGCTTCATTTCAGCTGTTGATGGACCTTTTTCAGCTTGTTTTACCTGATCGACCCCAAAGTATGACAATGAAATCATGGCGATGATGGCGATGATCGCAATCGATGCGAACGGTACTAACGGATTACGCATTTGGATTCCCCCCCATATTCTCTACCCAACCAAGTTGGTGACTGAATGGTATTCCCCGTTACTATTCTACTGTAAAAAAAACAGAGAAGGAAGAAAAAAACAAAACTTTTTCTCCCTTCTCACTAAAATTTCATATTTTCTTCACACTTTGAATTAATCGAGGAAATCTTTTAGACGTTTTGAACGACTTGGATGACGTAATTTACGTAACGCTTTCGCTTCAATCTGACGAATCCGTTCACGTGTGACGCCAAATACTTTCCCGACTTCTTCAAGTGTCCGCGTCCGGCCGTCGTCCAAACCAAAACGAAGGCGTAACACATTTTCTTCACGGTCCGTCAACGTATCGAGGACATCTTCAAGCTGTTCTTTTAACAACTCATACGCAGCCGCATCTTGAGGAGCTGTCGCATCTTGGTCTTCGATGAAGTCTCCGAGATGTGAATCATCCTCTTCCCCGATCGGCGTTTCGAGCGAAACCGGTTCTTGTGCAATCTTCAGAATCTCACGTACTTTTTCTGGAGTGATTTCCATTTCTTTTGAAATCTCTTCCGGAGTCGGTTCGCGTCCTAAATCCTGAAGCAATTGACGTTGGACACGAATCAGTTTGTTGATCGTTTCAACCATATGAACCGGAATCCGAATTGTCCGTGCTTGGTCGGCAATTGCACGTGTGATGGCCTGACGAATCCACCAGGTAGCGTAAGTCGAGAATTTATATCCTTTTGTATAGTCAAACTTTTCAACTGCTTTGATCAGTCCCATGTTTCCTTCTTGAATCAAATCAAGGAACAGCATGCCGCGACCGACGTAACGCTTCGCAATCGAAACGACCAACCGTAAGTTAGCTTCCGCTAAACGTTTCTTAGCTTCTTCGTCGTTTTGTTCAATTCGTTTCGCGAGTTCGACTTCGTCTTCGGCGTTCAATAGATCGACACGGCCGATTTCTTTCAAGTACATCCGGACAGGGTCATTGATTTTAACGCCCGGCGGGACCGAAAGATCGTTTAAATCCGCTTCTTCCTTGTCGTCACCCGTCCCATCGTTATTGACCTTGATGCCTTCTGTTTCGAGCAGTTGAAGGAATTCTTCGAATTGTTGCGCATCCATCGATTCAAACGAACTGAGTTTATCCTCGATTTTTTGATGCGATAGTTCACCATTCTTGTGTCCGAGCGCGATTAGTTCATCCTTCGCGAGACGGAGTATTTCTGCTTCTGATCTTGCTTTTTCTGCCATCGAACCATACACTCCTTCCACATCATGCAGCAGGTCATCGATCTTTCAAACGTCGTTTCCGTTCAATGATCGCCTGCATTAGCTCCGCTTGAGCACGGATATCTGTTTGTTGACTCAACTGTGACTTTTCCTCGTCCAGTGTCCGTCGTTGCCGTTCGTTTTGAACGGCACGAATATAATGACTCAATAAATCCGGATCATATTCCGGCATTAACATAAACTCCAGATCCGCTACGATTCGCTGAAGCGATGCATCGTGGAGCATCGTCAGAAAACGATCAGGATCCGCTGGGGTGTTTGTTCCGTAAAATTCATATAGTTTTCCTGCAATCAGTTGATGGGCTGGATCGTTAAACGCCACACCAAGCTGATCACGTACCTCAAGACCTACTTCCTCTGAACGGATCATATAAGCGAGCAGAAAACGTTCGGCTCGTTTCCAATTCGAGAAGGTACGGTCCTGAGGAGAAGATGTCACGACTTGTGTCTCCTGCCGTCGCTCTTGTTTCGGTTTAGCCTGTTGCGGTTGCAATGGCTTAACTTGCGACAACAGTGATTCTTTCGACAAGTGGAACTCTTCAGCCAGTTTCCCTAAATAGATATCGCGTAACAATGGATTGGCCGTTCGACCAATCTCCTCAAGCATAGTTTCAATATAACGGACCCGTTCTCCTTCTAATCGAAGGTTTTTTCCTTGCCGAAAATAAAAAGATTTGAATTCAAGGCTTGAAATCCGTTCCTGCTCAATTAAACGAAGGAAGGTCTCTTCCGACTGTGTCCCGATAAAAGAATCGGGATCTTCTCCATCCGGAAGACGAATCACAGAACAATCGACCGCAACATCCTCCAATAAGCGTAATGCTTTAAGGGTCGCGGCACGTCCCGCTTTGTCTCCGTCATAACAAACTATGACTTCATCGACGATTCTACCTAAATTTTGAGCATGGACCGGAGTCAGTGCCGTTCCAAGAGAAGCTACCGTATAGGGTATACCCGCTTGAGCGACACGTACAACATCCAAATTCCCTTCAACAAGCAAAACCTGCTTGTTTTTCCGCATGGCACCACGTGCCTGGGCGAAACCGAACAGCAACTCACTTTTATTAAAAAGAGGGGTTTCTGCTGTATTCACATATTTCGGGTCTCTTCCGTCAATGGAGCGACCACTGAATCCAACAATCGTGCCATCACGATCTGAAATTGGAAATACGACCCGTCCATTGAATCGATCGCGATAATCGCCATCTCTGCTTATTGAAATCAGACCTGCTTCTACCATCTCATCCAAGTCAAAGTTCCGCCGTGCCAATGAATCTACCGTAAACCGGTCCTGGTCCGGTGCGTATCCCAACTTAAATTCCCGCATCGCCGGTTCCTGGATGCCCCGTTGCTCGAGGTATTCTCTTCCGGCGTCACCGGCAGCTGTCTGTAACATGACTTCATGGTATAAATCCGCTACAATCCGGTGCGCTTCCCGCATCCGATATTTCTTTTCTTGATCGGGTGTGGACTCCGTTTGATCAGACCGTTCAAATTCTGGTAGTTTGATGTCTGTTCGATCCGCCAGCTTGACGACTGCTTCCGGAAAACTCATCCCTTCCGTCTCCATGACAAAAGTAATCGCGTTTCCCCCTGCCCCGCATCCAAAGCAGTAATACATGCCTTTATCCGGAGAAACAGAAAAAGAAGGGGATTTTTCAGAGTGAAAAGGACATAACCCTGAATAACGATTCCCTTGTTTTTTTAATTCTACACGTTCTGATATCAATTCAACGATATCCGTTGCTTGTCGGACTTGGTCAACCAATTCGTCAGGAAGCCGTTTCAATTGGTCACCTCTCCTTTCGAACGTTTATATACATATACCCGCAATGAAACGGAACGAATACTCGTTCCGTTTCATTAGAAAATTTGCATCATCTCATTAAGCAGCTAGATTAGTATACTACGTGAAAGCATACTTTACTAGTCATGTGATTTGCCGGAAATCCCTGTCAAGATGAGATTCGCCGTTTCCTCAACCGCTTTATTCGTCACATCGATGACTTGGCAACCAATCCGGTCATACAGATTTTTTGCATAATCAAGTTCACGGTTGATTCGATCCATCTGTGCATAAGCGGCTTCCGGTTTCAGTCCAAGCGAACGGAGACGTTCCATCCGGATGTCAATCAGCTTCTCGGGAGAAATCAATAATCCAAAACATTTTTCTTTTGGGATATCGAACAGTTCTTCCGGTGGAATCGATTCCGGGACGAGCGGTACATTCGCCACTTTGTAACGTTTTAACGCCAAGTATTGAGACAACGGCGTCTTCGAGGTACGTGATACACCAATCAATACGATATCCGCCCGTTTGATACCGCGCGGATCGCGACCGTCATCATATTTCACGGCAAATTCAACAGCTTCGATTTTCCGGAAATATTCTTCATCCAGCCGGTAAATCAGTCCCGGTTCTTCTTTCGGCTGCATCCCAAGACGTCCCTCCATTGTATCCAGTAACGGACCCAACAGATCAATCGCCTTGACTTCGTGCGCATGTGCCGTTTCTGCAAGAAGCCGGCGGTGTGTGGCATGAACGATGGTATAGACGATTGTCGCTTGCTCTTCTTTTGCATGTAACACTAAATCATAAATGACTTGATCGTCATCGACGAATGGTATCCGGACCGTTTCAATCGCTTGCTCCGGAAACTGAATCGCTGCTGCCCGCACGACCAATTCACATGTTTCACCGACCGAGTCACTCACTACATAAATACGTTGTCTCATCTGCGAACCTCCTCTTAAAGTTCCTCATCTCGTGCCAGCGCGACCAACACTTTTGTCATGTTTGTCTTCGTCATGCGTCCGACGACTTTTAAGATTCCGTCCACCTGCTCGACGACCGGCATGGAATCGATCTGTTTTTCGATGAGTTTCATCCCTGCCCCGATCAAGGTCTCTGATTTCTCACAAACCGTCAGATTCGGCATCCGTGTCATGATGATATTGACAGGTAACGAGTCCAGTTCCTGGTTCCCGATTGCTGCCCGTAAAAAGTCTTTCCGTGACAAGACACCGACTAACGCATGATCTTTGCCGACGACGAACAGCGAACCGACGTCTTCGAGGAACAGATGAACGATCGCATCGTAAACCGTCATCCCTTCATGAATGACTTTCGCAGAAGACATGAATTCGCCAACGGTCAACGTATCCAATTTTTCATGCAACATGGAGCTGTTTTTTTTACCAACATACATATAACCGACGCGTGGACGCGCTTCCAGCATACCGGTCATCGTCAAAATCGATAAATCCGGACGTAAGGTAGCACGCGTCAAGGAGAGTTCAGATGCAATCTGTTCTCCAGTGATCGGACCGTTTTCTTTGACGATTTGGAGTATTTTTTTCTGCCGTTCATTTAACTTCATCGGCTCATCCGTCCTTTATTCACGCTAAAGTGAGTGCATTGAATCGTGCGACTTGTTCGATTGCCGTCGCAAATCGTTTCATCTCGCTAAGACGATTCGTCCGAACTGCTTCGTCATCCGCCATGATCATCGTTCCATCAAAATAAGCAGTAATGGCCGGAACACTCGATTCGAGCACTTGAATCGCTTCGTTATAGTCAGAGGCTTGAACTGCCGCTTCGACTTTTGGAATCAGTTGCTCGATTTGTTCATGCAAGGCACGTTCCGCTTCATTTTCAAAGAGCGCTGGATTGACCGCAACAACCGCCTCTGCTTTTTTCGAGATATTCAAGACACGGCTGAGTTGTTCCACTGTCTTCTTAAAGGTGGGTTGTTGTGTTGCCTGTTCAAGCATCGCCGCGCGTTTTTCATTTGCTTCGACTGTTAACTTCGGCTCGAGTGCCGCTTCGATGACATCATGACGATATCCTTTTTCCGATAAGCGGAACTTCAGACGCTGATTGAAGAAGTCTTCCATTGCTGCTTTAACTGTTTCTGCATCCGCTTGATAAAGACCTGCTTTTAATTGAGCAGACACGACGAAATCGATTAACTCTGACAACGTCATCTCAATCTGACGGTCGGAAAGAATCTGAACGATTCCTTGTGCTTGGCGTCGTAACGCATACGGATCAGCCGAACCGCTTGGAATCATACCAACACCGAAGAATCCGGCCACGCTGTCCATCTTGTCGAGAACAGCTAATACCGTACCGGTTGGTGTGCCTGGACTTTCATCCCCGGCAAAACGTGGCAAGTAATGTTCCCGGATCGCCGCTGCGACTTCAGCGTCTTCCCCTTTCATGTTGGCGTAACGTTCACCCATCATACCTTGCAGTTCTGTGAACTCATACACCATCTGGCTCACAAGATCAAACTTATAAATCGTTCCGGCACGTTCGACTTTCGCTTTATCCGCATTGAATCGTTCCGCCAACTGTAGCGCCATCCCGCGCACACGACGGACTTTTTCACCTGTCGTTCCAAGTTTTTCATGGAAGACGATTTTATCAAGTCGTGCTGCTTGGGCATCGATATCCGCTTTTTTATCTTCTTCATAGAAAAATTGTGCATCGGCAAGACGTGCGCGAATGACTTTTTCGTTTCCGCGGGCTACGTTCTCGATATGTGCCGCATTCCCGTTACGGACAGTGACGAAGTAGTGCAGCAACGTCCCGTCTTTTTTAACCGGGAAATAGCGTTGGTGTTCCTTCATCGTCGTGATCAGTACTTCTTCCGGCAATTCGAGGTACGCTTCGTCAAATGCTCCGAATAACGCAGTCGGATATTCGACCAGATTCGTGACTTCCTCAAGTAACGTCGGATCAATCGGCACTTCAAAACTTTCTTGTGTGCTGAGTTTTTGAATTTGCTCCTCAATCAACCGGCGACGCTGTTCGTAACTGACGATGACATGTTCTCCGGCAAGTGCCTCCACATAGGCATTCGGTCGTAAAATCGTAATGTCCTGTCCAAGGAAACGGTGTCCGCGTGACGTCCGCCCGGTCGAAACATCTGCCACTTCAAACGGAATCACTTGATCATCCAGTAAGGCAATCATCCAACGAATCGGACGCATATAGCGTAATGACTGGGTGCTCCAACGCATATTTTTCGGGAACGACATCGCTTCAACGATTTGTTTGAGTCCCGGTAAAAGTGTTGCTGTTTCTTGTCCTGATTCTTTGCGGGTCGCAAAGATATATTCGATTCCCTTCTCTTCTTGAAGGAACAGATCTTCCGTCGTTAACCCTTTACCGCGTGCAAATCCTTGGGCGGCTTTTGTCCAGTTGCCGTCCGCGTCCACTGCAATCCGTTTCGCCGGTCCTTTAAGCGTCTCTTCCAAGTCAGCCTGACGTTCCGACATTCCGGTTACGAGAACGGCTAAACGACGCGGCGTCGAAAATGATTCAATCGCGTCGAACGTGATACGTGCCTCATTTAAGAATGTCGTCACACGTTCTTTTAACTGTGCCTCCGATTGTAAGACAAAACGGGCAGGCATTTCTTCAAGACCGATTTCAAGTAATAACTCATGCATGCGATTCACCAGCTTTCGATTTAATCAATGGGAAACCTAAACGTTCCCGTTCTTCGATGAAACTTTGGGCACAACGGCGCGACATGTTTCGGACACGGTGAATAAAGCCGGTTCGTTCCGTGACGGAAATCGCTCCTTTGGCATCCAGCAGGTTAAACGTATGGGAACATTTTAAAATATAGTCATAAGCCGGGAAGACGAGATTTTCATCGAGTGCCCGGTTGGCTTCTTTTTCGTATTGGTCGAACAATGTAAACAGGAGATCGACATCAGATGTCTCAAACGTATACTTCGAATGTTCGAATTCCGGTTGGTAGAAGATATCGCCGTATTTGAAGCCGTCTGTCCACACCAAATCAAAGACACTTTCGACATCTTGGATGTATGACGCGAGACGTTCGATCCCGTACGTAATTTCGACTGCAATCGGATTACATTCAATCCCGCCGACTTGTTGGAAGTATGTGAACTGCGTGATTTCCATCCCGTTCAACCAAACTTCCCATCCGAGTCCGGCGGCACCGAATGTCGGGTTTTCCCAGTTATCTTCGACGAAACGAATGTCATGTTCCAGCGGATTGATGCCGAGCAATTCAAGACTTTGTAAATACAGTTCCTGAATATTGTCCGGTGACGGTTTCATGATGACTTGGAACTGATGATGTTGATACAAGCGGTTCGGGTTTTCGCCGTAGCGTCCGTCCGCTGGTCGGCGTGATGGTTCTGTATAACAAACGTTCCAGGGTTCTGGTCCAAGACTTCGTAAAAACGTCATCGGATTCATTGTTCCGGCGCCTTTTTCCACGTCATAGGCTTGCATCGTCAAGCACCCTTGTTCAGCCCAAAATTTTTGCAGTGTTAAGATCATTTCCTGTACTGTCATCTTCAAGACTTCCACCTCCAAATTTATGCGGGAACGCAAAAACGTCCCTATGTACAACAAGGTTGTACATAGGGACGAGACGAGCCCGCGGTTCCACCCTACTTGCATGCGTCGGCATGCCACTCTTTGACCGGGAACACTCAAAAATGCCGTTCGCACCTGCTTCATTTCCGGCTCGCACTATCCCGAAATCGCTTGACTGAACATCAGGTGTTACTCCTTTTTCTCATCGTGTTCGTTTAGTTAGTTCTTCCGCACTTATTCTACCGAACGTACGGCGCATCTGTCAATCGTCTCCGAGATTCAATAATTGATCAAGAACCCGTTTCGAACGAAGACGGAGGCCGCTGTACCGTTCCATGTATGTATCCATGATTTGGCGCAACAATCGTTTCGTTTCCGGCTTCACTTCAACCTTGCCGATCCGGGAAAAGTCATAAACGGAAAAGACATACAACATCTTGGCGACAGACTCCGTCAAAGAAACGGCATGTTCATCTTCATGACGGTGTCGTCTGCAAAGTAAACCACCGTGATTCAACGAAAAGGCAAATGGTGCTTCGGCACTGCCGCAAATCGTACAGCCGTTTAAGTGCGGTGCAATTCCTAGATGACGCAGTAATCGGAGTTCCACGATGAAGGACACAACGTCTGGATCGAGCCCTTCATCCATTGCCTCAAGACCATCGACAAACAAATCATAGAGTGCCGGCTGCGGGACCCGTTCATCCAGTGCTTTATCTGCCAGTTCAAGAAGATACATCGCATAAGCCATCAAAAACACATCTTGACGAATTTTCGAATAACCTGTGATGACGTCTGCTGATTTTAATTGACCGAGACCACGCGAACGTGGATACACGTAAATGGCCCGGATAAACGGCTGGCTCGCCGCATTGAAACGGCTGCCGGGTTTTTTAGCACCACGGGCCATGACGGCGAGCTTGCCATATTCACGTGTCAACAGTGTAATGATTTTATTCGATTCACCATACACGACCGTCCGTAAGACAAGCCCTTCCGCCTTATCAATCATCGATTAATACTCGTCGTCGCGGAATCCGAGTTCACGCAATTGACCAGCTTTGTTCCGCCAGTCTTTTTGAACCTTCACCCAAAGGTTCAAGTAGACTTTTGTACCAAGCAGCATCTCGATGTCCGTCCGTGCTTCTGAACCGATTTCTTTTAACAGGGCCCCACGTTTCCCGATGATGATTCCTTTTTGTGAATCACGTTCAATCAAAATCGTTGCGTGAATATCGACCATGTTTCCGTCTTCACGTGTCTTGATCTGATCAATGGCGACAGCAATCGAGTGCGGCACTTCGTCACGTGTCTTCTGCAGGACTTTCTCACGAATCATTTCCGAGATAATGAATCGTTCCGGATGATCGGTGATTTGATCCGCCGGATAGTACATCGGACCTTCCGGTAAGATCTTCGAGATTTCTTGCAGAAGCGGTTCGACATTATTTCCTTGAAGAGCAGAAATCGGAACGACTGCTGCGAAGTTCAATTCGTTTTGATACGATTCGATGATTGGCGGGATATCGTTCGGATGAATCAAATCGACCTTATTCATGACAAGAATGATCGGTGTATCCAAATCCTTCAACTTCTCGATGATGAATTCGTCACCTTTACCTTTTGGTTCGGTCACGTTAATCATGAAGAGAATCGCATCAACTTCACGTAAGGCGTTTGTCGCAACCTTCATCATGAAGTCACCGAGTTTGTGTTTCGGTTTATGGATTCCCGGTGTATCGATGAAAATCGTTTGCACATCATCTGTCGTATAGACACCTTGAATCTTATTCCGTGTCGTTTGTGGTTTATCCGACATAATGGCGATTTTCTGTCCGATGACACGGTTCAAGAACGTTGATTTCCCAACGTTCGGACGACCGATAATCGAAACGAATCCTGATTTAAATCCTTCTTTAAACATGAAGATCTCCCTTCGTGAATGCACCCGGCAAGAGAGCACCAACTGTCGTTTCCGTGACGTCACCCGTCAGGTTCGTCAAGTAGACCGGCATATCCGCGTCACACATTTCAAACAACACTTGACGGCATTGTCCGCACGGGGCGACTGGCCCTTCCGTATCGGCTACGACAGCCATCGCTGCGTATTCACGTGCATCTTGTGCCCACGCCGAGAAGATAGCTGTCCGCTCAGCACAGTTGCAAAGACCATATGCCGCATTTTCGATATTACAGCCATGGAAAACCTGTCCGTCTTTCGTGAGCAAGGCAGCTCCGACTTGGAACTTGGAATAAGGAACATACGCTTTTTGGCGTGCAAGTTTAGCTTGTTCGAGTAATTGTTCTGTTTTCATGTCATTTTTCCCCTTTTAGGAACGGTATTGGCCAAAAAAAGGCCGGATTCTTATTGTACCAAATATGGGACGAAGATGCATAGTGCAATCGCAATTGATGTAAGCGCCAACACAAGGACAGCTCCGCTCGCAATATCCTTTGCTGCTTTTGCGAGTGGATGCCATTCTTCCGTGACGAGGTCAACGGTCCGTTCAAAGGCGGTATTGAACATCTCCGCACTGAGGACTACGCCGATCGTTAAACATAAAATCGCCCTTTCCGTCCATGTCAGCGGTAAATACAAGGCAACCGCCAGAACAATCAGTCCAATCGTAAAATGGACTTTCATATGCCGTTCTTCCTTCACCGCCTGACGGATCCCGTTCATCGCATGGGTGAATGGTAACCACCACGTCTTCACAATTTTCCTCGGTACAGTTCAAAGTGATGCAGGATTTCCTCCTGACGCTTCGTCATGATCTCTTCATCCGCCTTTTCGATGTGATCGTATCCGAGAAGATGCAGGAAGCCATGAACGGCCAGGAACCCAAGTTCCCGCTCGAAATGATTCCCGTATTCCGCCGCCTGTTCCCGGCAACGTTCCACGGAAATGATTAAATCTCCAAGCACAACCGGTTCATCTTCAAGCAATTCAAAATCAATCTCATCTTCTCCCAGTTCATCCATCGCAAACGAAATGACGTCCGTTGCTTGATCTTTCCCGCGCCATTCCCGGTTGATTTGCTGAATTTCATCATTTGTGACAAACGTGACGGATAATTCACTGTTCGTTTCAATCTTTTCTTCTGTTGCGGTATAGGCCAAAATCGCTTCCACTAATTTCAGTTGTTCTTCCGTCAACAATATACCTTCATCTGTCATGTAAATATTCATGTAAGTTCCTCTTTCTTTAATTCAGGATATTCAATCCGTTCATGGAATAACCCGGATAACGTATGGCAGGCGCTTTCACCGACCCTGTAAATGTCACGTGTCGTCAGTTCACAGTCCGAAAATTGATCATCCAACAATTTTTCGCGAATGATTTTTTTGACCAGTTCCTGAATGCCCGCTTCCGTCGGAGATTTCATGGATCGAACCGCCGCCTCGATGGAATCGACAATCATGATGACGGCCGCTTCGCGTGTTTGCGGTGTCGGACCCGAGTAACGGAAATCCGCTTCATTGACTTCCCCTTGTTCCGTTGCCTTGACGTAAAAATAACGGAGTAAGGACGTTCCGTGATGCTCCCGGCAAATATCGACGATGACACTCGGTATTTTTGCTTCTTCAAGCAATTCCACACCGTCATCCGTATGGGCAAGAATCACTCGAGCGGATTCTTCCGGTGTCAGACGGTCATGCGGATTAAGTCCATGCTGATTTTCAATGAAATAGAGCGGACGCCGCGTTTTCCCTAAATCATGATAGTATGCACCAACACGGGCGAGCAACCCGTCCGCGCCAATCGCTTCACAAGCCGTCTCAGCAAGATTTGCGACCATCATACTGTGATGATACGTTCCTGGAGCCTCGACCAATAGTTTTTTTAACAAGGGATGGGTCGGGTTTAACAATTCCAAGAGGCGGGTCGGAGCTAAAATACCGAACGTCATCTCAAGAAACGGTAATAATCCAATCGCCAAGATCGCACTGAAGACACCGCTGGCAACGGCAAACCCTAACAGAATCGACGTCTCTTTCACTTCCATTTGTCCACTACGCATGAGTACGAAAGCGAGGAAAACCGCTACGTTCGCTAAAGCAATCGTCAAACTGCTGACGAAAATCCGCCGGCGTGACAAGCTGGAACGCAGAAAATAGGTAGCCACTAACCCGCCGACCAATAAGTAAATCGCAATATTAAAGCTGAAATTCTGATTTGTGCTGTAAAAGAACGTACCTGCCAGAGCCATGAACAAGGTACTGGATAAAGCGATTCGCTCATTCAATAAATTACGCAAGACTAACGCTGAAAATGCAGTCGGCGTAAGTAAATACAAAGCCGGATTGATATCGTCTGCCAAGAAAGCCATCCCGTACGTCACGACAAGTTGCACTACCACAACTAAATACACCAAACTGAACAGCTTTACTCTGCCCATTTTTGCATAACGTAAGTTGGATCGACTGATGAATCCGAACAACAACAGTGTCATCAGCGCACTGACAATCAATGTTCCAAACAAAGGTTTAAGGGATTGCCGGTCAGAAATCAGACCGACGAGTTGCAGTTGACGGTAGGCATCCTGGGAAATGACTTCTCCCCGTTTGACGATGACTTCCCCTTCAGAAATCAAGACCGGTTCCACCTTATCGCTCGTCTGCTTACGCAACTGTTCTGTTTTTTCGGGATCGTACACATAGTTCGTGACGATCAACTGATCGGTCAGCGTTTTTCCGACAGCTTTCATCGAAAACGATAAAGCGGATCGTTCAATATCAAGCCGTGCGTTTTCACGTGCTTCCGCCACTTCACCGCCATCGGAAGAAATCCGTTGCCGCATCGCTTCCTCAATCGCTGTGATTACAACATCTCGTGTCGTTGTCCGCATTGCTGTAGATGATGTCGCAAGCAACCGCAACTCGTCATCTTGCAACAAATCTGCCGCTTCTGTGCCACGTAAACGCTGTTTGATCCGACCGATGTCTTCCGCTTCTTTGATTCCTTTAAGACTTGCGAAAAGTTGCTCGACTTTATCGATTTGCTGCGCGGCATATTCCTGCTTAATCGTGTATTGGCTATCAATCGCAGCTACTGTATTTTCTTTCAGTAGCCGGGTCGCTTCTCGATCTTCCATCGTCAATGGCGATCGAATATCTTCTTCTGCAATCGAAAATGGATCTGCTGACAGTGCTTCAGGCCGGACACTGACATACATCATCGTCGAGACGATGACGTAAAAGCCGAGCGTCAGCAGACTGATCCACATACCTACTTTGCGCATCCGTTCGTCTCCTTTCCACTTCAAGACTCACCTGTTGCGCTTTACTCGAGTTCTTGACTATACGCATCAATGATTTTTCGAACAAGTGGATGCCGGACGACATCAGCCGAACTAAAGTGTTCAAAATGAATTCCGCGGACATTTCCGAGTAGATTCAACGCTTCTTGCAAACCGGATGCTTTTCCTCGCGGTAAATCAACTTGCGTCAAATCACCTGTGACAATCATTTTCGAGTGAAAGCCGAGACGTGTCAAAAACATTTTCATTTGTTCTCTTGTCGTATTTTGCGCTTCATCCAAAATGACGAAAGCATGCTCCAGTGTCCGTCCCCGCATATAGGCAAGCGGTGCGATTTCAATCACACCCCGCTCTAACAAACGGGCTGTGTGTTCCACGCCAAGCACGTCATGTAACGCATCATAAAGCGGACGTAAATACGGATCGACTTTTTCTTTCAAATCCCCCGGTAAGAATCCGAGATTTTCTCCTGCCTCAACTGCAGGTCGTGTTAAGACTAACCGTTTGACATAACCTTCTTTTAAGGCCTTTGCTGCCATGACGACCGCCAAATACGTTTTCCCGGTTCCGGCCGGTCCGATTCCGAATGTTAAATCACATTTTTCAATTCCCCGGACGTAACGGGCTTGACCGAGTGTTTTTGCCCGGAGCGGTTTCCCCTTGTGATTCGTATGAATGACCGTATCGTATAATTCGAGTAATTCATCGACCCGGTCTTGTCGCGCCAACTGAATGGCGCTTGTTGCGTCACGTTCCGTCAAGACGGCTCCCCGATCAACCAGTTGCTTTAAGACAGCGACAACCTGTTTTGCTAACACGACAGACCGTTCTTCTTCCGCCTGCGCCAACAACTCATCACCACGATGGGTAAGTTGGACTTCAAGCTCCGCTTCCATCGTTTTTAGTACGGCATCGTTCGGTCCTACGAATGCTTGAATCTGTTCTGAATTCGAAAATACGAATGGGATTCTTTCATTGAATATCACGTTATGATTGGCCTCCTAATGATGGATAACAGTACGTCATCTCTATAAATCTGTTCTAGTCCACTTTATCATTTAAGAAGATTAGATGGAAAGAAAAACCCATCCTTAATGCGTGGTTTCCTCATTTTAACTGCTCGCATTCGTAATGCATTTTTTTGTTATTTAGTCTTTCATTCACAAAAAAAACCGGCTCTCATTCAAACGAGAGCCAGCCTATCCTTAACGATGAGGTGATTTTGATGAACGTTTCGAAACCGGCGGACCAAGAACCTCACTCCAGATGATTGCCTGTCGGATTTCCTCTTGTGTCGTATGCATTCCGTTTTCCCGGCTTCTTCTCTTGCCAATCTCGTCGTTTGCAATACTACCCGTGATTTTACCGATGTTCGACTTCGAGTGTTGTTTTTGTGCTTTCAGACGATCACGTTCATCCAATCGTTGTTGCAATTCGGTCCGTTGATGTTTGACCGGTTGTGTTTGTTTTTGTTGTTTCCGCTTGATTGCAGGAGGAAGATCACGTCCCTCCGGTAACTGGGTTTCAACTTGATCGACCATTTTTTTGACATAGTCGCCAAATTCCTTCGAGGGAACTCGTGTTGAAGAACTCGTTTTTTTCTGATCAGCTGCCTTGGAGATGACAGAGATGACACCGAAGGCGATCATCAATCCGACCCAAATTAAACTTTCCATCTTAGATCACCCTTTATTGTGAGTCATTCGGCGAAGATTGACCACCAATCGCTTGACGCATTTTCGTATCAGCTGTCACGTTCAAGTAGTTGGCATAATCCATTACACTGAAGTTGCCGTCACGTAATGCTTCTGCAATCGCGAGTGGGACTTCTGCTTCCGCCGCAACAACTTTTGCACGCATTTCTTCTACACGTGATTTCATTTCTTGTTCACTTGCAATCGCCATGGCACGACGTTCTTCCGCTTTCGCTTGGGCGATATTTTTGTCAGCTTCCGCCTGATCGGTCTGAAGAACCGCTCCGATGTTTTTACCGATATCAATGTCAGCGATATCAATCGAGAGGATTTCAAATGCTGTTCCTGAATCCAGACCTTTTGCAAGGACGGTCCGAGAAATCATTTCCGGATTTTCGAGTACTTCTTTTTGATCCTGACACGAACCAATCGTCGAGATGACACCTTCACCGACACGCGCGATGACCGTTTCTTCGCCCGCACCACCGACTAAACGGTCGATGTTGGCGCGAACCGTAATCCGCGCTTTCGCTTTTACTTCAATCCCGTTCATCGCAACACCTGCAATGAATGGTGTTTCGATGACTTTTGGATTAACGGACATCTGGACAGCCTCAAGGACGTTCCGCCCAGCTAAATCAATCGCGGCTGCTCGTTCGAAACTGAGTTCGATATTTGCCCGGTGTGCCGCAATCAAGGCGTTAACGACACGGTCAACGTTACCACCAGCCAAATAATGACTTTCCAGCTGGTTTGTATTGAGATCGATGCCGGCCTTGACGGCTTTGATTAAAGGATTGACGATTTTTGACGGAGTAACACGACGCAGTCGCATCCCGACTAGAGTGAAGATGGACACACGAACTCCAGCAGCGAGCGAACTAATCCACAATGGAATTGGGACAAGCGTAAAGAAGATTGCGAGGAAAATAAGTATTCCTCCCGATATGAGTAAAACGGTCAATAATTCAGGTGTCATGTGAGTGACTCCTCCTTCGTTTTTTGGACTCGAACGATGACTCGTCCGTGGGTGACCTCTTGAACGACTACTTGCTCACCGGAATTGATAAAATTCCCTTCAGTGACGGCATCGACTCGGTTCCCGTCGATTTCAATCGTTCCTGCAGGGCGAAGCTGGGTCAAACTAATTCCTACTTTACCGCGCAGTTGTTCTTTGTCTTGATGAGACAAGTATCCTCGTTCCGACGATGTCGAATCTGTCAAAATCAAACCTCTCCATAAGAGAGATTGATTCGACTTAATCCGACGATACGCCCAAAACCCAGCAGCGAGTGATAAAAAGACTGCTAATCCAATAGCCAGCCCCACTTGCCCTACCGATGCTCCCGCCATAATCAAACTTGCGAGGACAGCACCGATGCCAAGCACACCAAAAATACCGAATCCTGTCACGAATATTTCGATCAGCAACATGATGACACCGATCATGAAGACCGCTAAAATCACCCCTAAGCTAAAAGACATTACTTCGTTCACCCCTTTTTCATCGGAATCAGACGACGTACAATGTTTCTTCATTCTGAGCATGGTTCGTTGTTACTATTATTATATACGCTTTCATCTCAAAAAAGGTTTCAGAACTCTTTTAAATTCCGAACATTCCAAAAACTTTTCGGAAAAAGAAAAAAGGCATCCCGAAGGACACCTTCAAAACTGATTAATGGAGTTGTTGTTTCACAAGACGATTAATCAAGGCACCGTCCGCTTTACCCTTAAGTTGCGGCATGACGACACCCATTACTTTCCCCATATCAGAAGGAGCCGAAGCACCCGTCTGCGCAATGGCTGCGTTGACGATTTCTTGGACTTCTTCTTCCGAAAGTTGTTTTGGCATATAAGCTTCGAGCACGATTATCTCTGCTTGAATCTTCTCGACGAGGTCGTGACGATCAGCGCGTTCGAATTCTCGGAGGGAGTCGTTGCGCTGTTTCATCTCACGTGAGAGTATAGTTAGCTCTTCCTCATCAGTTAATTCTTGCTTACCGAGTTTAATCGCTTCATTTTGCAGGGACGACTTCACCATCCGAATCGTCGTAAGACGATCTTTCTCACGCGAACGCATGGCTTCCTTCATATCCACTGTCAAACGCTCTTGAAGACTCATGAGGATACACCCTCTCTTACGTTAGAACTTCTTACGCTTACGCGCAGCCTCCGATTTAAGCTTACGTTTTACACTTGGCTTTTCGTAGTGTTTACGTTTACGAACTTCAGCAAGCGTACCATCTTTTGAAACACCACGTTTGAAGCGACGAAGTGCGTCTTCAAGTGATTCATTTTTACGTACACGAGTTTCCACTAGTTTTCCCTCCCTCCGATATTACCGACTAAAGGAAACGTGTCAGACACGTCATACAACATTATAGTAGGAATATACAAAATGGTCAATAGTTGATTAACCAGTTTTGCTTCATCCCTGAGATGTTCCTTTTTGTTCTTTTCTATAGTCTCATGTTGCTCCCCCATTTACAACAAATTCATGATTATTCAACGAAAAAAACCAAAATGTTTTGTAAGCGTTTTCTAAAATTTTATGAAATGTTTTGTCAAAATGGTGAATGATGTGTCAAAATAGACACAGTTATCTGAAAAAGGAGTTGTTTTCATTTGAAAGAAGCCAAACGAATCATTTGGGGATTGATTTTAGGAGTTATCCTCGGAATCATTCTCGCAACGTTACCGGACAAATCAATCTATGAAGGATTGAATAAGTATGCGCTCCAGCCGATCGGCACGATCTTCTTGAACCTGATCAAAATGCTCGTCGTCCCAATCGTCTTCTTCTCGATTTCCCTTGGTGTCATGGGACTCGGAAATCCAAAAGAACTTGGCCGTGTCGGCGGAAAAGCCATCGGTTATTTTATGACGACGACGGCTGTTGCCATCGTCATCGCACTTGGTTTGTCGTTACTGATCAAACCGGGTACGTTCGGCAACTTTGCGACGGACAACTTGAAATATGACCAAGGAAACTTACCGGATACGAGTTTAATCAACACGATCGTCGGGATGTTCCCGACCAATCCGATTGCCTCGATGGCAGAAGGCAATATGCTACAACTGATTGTCTTCAGTGTCTTCATCGGTTTCGGCATCACGTTCCTTGGCAATAAGGCGTCAACGTTACGTTCGTTCATCGAACAAGGAAATGATTTGATGACGTATTTGATTGGTCTTGTCATGAAGATGGCCCCGCTCGGCGCATTTGCCTTGATTGCTTCCGCCGTCGGTGCACAAGGGTTTGATTCACTTAAAGCCATGTTTTTCTACATGATGGTCGTCGTCTTGTCTCTAGTCGTTCATTCTTTATTGACGTACGGGTCGACCGTCTCACTGCTCGGAAAGATGAATCCATTTTTCTTCTTTAAAAAGTTTGCTCCGGTCATGCTGTTCGCTTTTTCAACTTCATCATCGAATGCAACGTTACCGGTCGCCATGCAAACTGCGCAACGGGAATTGAAAGTCCCGCGTTCTGTATCGAGTTTCGTCCAACCGCTCGGTGCGACGATCAACATGGACGGTACAGCGATCATGCAGGGAGTCGCAACAGTCTTTATCGCTCAAGTGTATGCGGTTGATTTAACGCCTGCTCAACTCGCAACGGTTGTTTTGACTGCTGTTCTCGCTTCTGTCGGAACAGCCGGCGTACCGGGTGTCGGTCTCGTCATGCTGACGATGGTTCTCCAGTCCGTCAATCTACCTGTCGAAGGGATTGCCTTAATCATCGGGGTTGACCGCCTGCTTGATATGATGCGGACTGCCGTCAATATCACAGGTGATGCTGCTTGTGCTGTCATCGTCGCAAAATCGGAAGAAGGTAACCTCAAAGAGGAAGAGGAAGAAGACGAGCGTTACGCTTAATTTTTCCTTGATTCAAAAAACGAGCCGCCCCTGTGAATGACTTACAGGGCGGCTCGTTTTTTAGTCTTTATTTTTTTAATACGTAAGAGCTGAGCGGATCGACTGTAACGCTACCAGACACTTTTTTCAGTGTTTTCGTTCCGGCGGTTTTACCATCGACAATCACGTGCCACGTTCCTTTTGGTAACGTCATCTTGACCGCTTGCCGTTTCGCATTGTGGACGACGTAAAGATCCGTTTTTTGCTGCGGCGCATCATCTGACAATTGATACGCCACGACTTGCTCCGGTACATCCGTAAACGTAAGGTAACGGCGGATATCTTTTGCTGTTCCTAAGTGCAGAACAGGATTCGCTTTTCGGACTTGGATCAGTCCTTTCATGTAATCGACATCGTCTTGACGGTCCATTTTTCTTTTCCAGTCGAGCTGGTTGACAGAGTCCGGTGACTTGTACGAGTTGTGGTCGCCGCCTTTTGTCCGCATGAAATCTTGACCGGCATGGATGAATGTCGTTCCTTGTGACGTCAGCAGGATGCTTGACGCCAAACGGTGCATTTTTGTTTTCGTCGCATCCGTATCTGTCGGATTCGTTAAGTTCAACTTATCCCACAATGTGTGGTTATCATGGGCTTCGACGTACGTGATGGCTTGATTCGGCTCTGCTGCGAATCCAGTAATATCTTTGCTGTATGCAATCTCACCAACGATCCCGCGTTTAATGCGTGTTTCAAGACCTGTTTTACCGTTGATGAAACCGGCATCCGTGTCTTCAAAGACACTTCCTTTAAGCGCATCACGCAAGTTATCGTTGAAATGAGCGATTCCCGGCATCTGTTTCGCATTCGTCTGATTGGCCTTGTCTGCTTCCGGAAGTGGTGTGCTTAAACTCCATCCTTCACCAAAGACAAGGATTGACGGATCAATTTTTGCTGTCGTCCGTTTGACGGCATTCATCGTTTTGACATCGTGAATTCCCATCAAATCGAAGCGGAATCCATCCCAGCGGTATTCTTTTGCCCAGTAGTCAACCGAATCAACGATCAATTTGTGCATCATCTTCCGTTCAGAAGCCGTATCATTCCCGACACCTGTTCCGTTGGCGAGATCGCCGCCTTCTGTGTAGCGGTAGTAATACCCTGGGACGATTTTATCCAAGTTCGACGCTTTCGCATCAAACATATGGTTGTAGACAACGTCCATGACGGCACGTAATCCGTTGTCGTGTAAGCCTTGAATCATCTGTTTCATCTCTTTGATCCGGACCTTTGGATCATAGGCATTAGTTGCGTAAGAACCTTCCGGTGCATTGTAGTTTTTCGGATCATAACCCCAGTTATATGTTTTGAGCGGATTTGTCTCATCGACAGAAGCCGTATTGAAATCATAGACCGGAATGAACTGGACATGCGTGATGCCAAGCTCTTTCAAATGATCGAGTCCTGTTTTCGTTTTTGTTTTTTTACCGTTTTTCATCAAACGTGTGCCCGGTTCGACGACACCAAGATACTTCCCTTTTTGTTTGATGCCTGAATCGTATGTCGTACCTGTCACATCAAACATCGACAAATCACGGACATGCGTTTCATAAATGATGGCATCCGTTGCTTGCTTCAGCGGCATTTTTGATTTTGTCCAACGTTTTGGGTTCGTCTCTCTCAGGTCAACGACTACCCCTTGATCTCCGTTGACAGCGACGGCTGTTGCATAAGGGTCGACGGCGCGTGTCGTTTCTTTAGCGTGCTTGACTTCATATGTGTAGCCTGTTCCGTCAAGATCACCTTTGATTGTCACACTGAAGACCCCGCGGTCGCCACGGACCATCTTCACTTCACGGACGATGTTTTTTGTTGTCGCGGCTTGTGTTTTCGGTAATTTGTAGAGTTCCAGTTCGACGGCTTGCGCAGTCGGTGCCCAGACACGGAACGTCGTTTTTCCTTTTTGATAGACCGTCCCGAGTTTTCCGTCATATGCATATTTTTTGTCAAAAGCAGCTGAACGCAACACGTTCCCCGCTTCTAAAATCCCTTCCCCGAACACCGGGTGCGAGACAGTAATGACATCTGCCAAATCAATGTCCGTCGTGACGGTTACTTTTAACGTCTTCGCATCCACTTGTGTGACCAGCGGATTGACGAGTCCTTTGAATGTCAGCGTTTTCAAATCTTCTGCCGTAATCGGCGAGTTCGTTTTCAACGTCATCGTCTTAAAATCATCTGCCAGGAAGCTTGTGAATTTCGGCGTCCGATCAATATCCGGTTGGCTGTAATAAACCGTTTGATCACCTTCAATCAGCCAAATATCCTTCGCTCCCGCATAATAGAAGCGGTCCGCTCCGTCTTTTTCAGACCATCCTTCGATATGAGGAATGATTCCGACAAGACGTTCCTTCGTCTTATTATCCAGTGTGACGTTTGCTACAGCGCCAAATGCGTCTTGACCGTCAAATTCAAACCGTTTTCCGTCCTGAGCGTTCGGCCATGCCCACACGCCGTACTTCTCGTAGTCATTGTCATACCGGTAATAATGAATGTTCGTGTTGACGGACTCGACATCACTGCCGCCCGTCGGATTAACCGGTGAAACCTCTTTGCTGCCCGATTCAATCCAAACTTCGGCAACACCGTCTTTGATCATATCTTTTGTGATGAAGCGGTCATTTTCCGAACCGGCATCTTTGTTCCAGGAATCATCGCGGACGATAAAACCGATTTTCTCCGGTTGATCGACCGGAAATTCGTAAGCGGCAATTTTTCCGTAAGCATCTTGTCCGTTAAAGGCATGTGCCTTATTCGGGAAGTAATCTGGTCCATTTGCCCATAACCAAAGGTTCCATTCTTTTGGTGCTGTTTTATCTTCTTTGTAGTGAATGATGACGAGTGTCGATTTTCCTTTTTCCAGTGCCAAACCGTTTACCGGAAATAAACTAAAGATCAGTGCAAACGTTAGCACAACTGCACAGACTGATTTCCATCGATTCATGTCGTATCCTCCTTGGATTTATGTAATCGTTTTCATTTCCATTCTCCATTCGTTCGACTTATCTGTCAAAGCTTATTTTAGTTCGCTAAAGAAAATAAGACTTTTGGACCAACAGGGACGAATGACCACTAAAAAAAGAGGATGACTTCTCAGTCATCCTCTTACATACTCATTTTGATTGACGATCCGTCACTTCATTGATTGCCTGCTTCGTGACTTGCATCGAGTGATCCGAAGCAAAAAAGTACCAGACACCGTCACTTGCGATATATCCTTCGCCTTCGAGTTTTAACGGTTTTAAACGCTCGAATCCAGTCTGATTTTCTTGTGCGAGTTGGGATGCTTCGGAAAACGTGATATTTGTACTAAAGTTGTTTTTCAAGACCCGACTGACTTCTTCTAAGTTTGTCAAAATATCGGGTCCGGCAAGCTTCATACCAACAGCTTCGAGTACCTGCCGTTGACGGATTTGCCGCCCCATGTCGCCAAGCGGATCTTGTTTCCGCATGCGTGCATAACCGCTCGCCTCGAGTCCGGTCAGTTTGATCTTTCCTTCGGCATAGTTTTTTTGTAAACGCCGGTCGTTCCAACTAAAAGCGGACGGATTATCAACGGTCACTCCACCAACGGCATCCACCAGCTCAATCAGACCTTCCATATTGATTTTGGCATAATACGGAATCTTGACATCGAATGTCTGTTCGACGGTCTCAATTGTCTCTTCCACCCCACCATAGGCATAGGTATGATTGATTTTGGTCTTTGCACCATCTGCAAGTGTCACCTGCATATCACGCGGAATAGACAGTGAGGTCGCTTTTTGTGTTTTCGGGTTAAAAGACAATAACATGATGGCATCTGCCCGCCCCGGGTCGTTTTTTCGTTCATCAACACCAATCAATAAGACATTGACCGGTTGCATCACTTCAAGCGGGAGTTTTTTTTGCCCTTTTAGCGGAGTAATGAAACCGTCCGCCGTATGCTGTAATTTTAAAAAAGCATACCCGGTCGTAGCGCTGACAATCAAGATGCATGCTAATAACAATGCACTGATTACGCGCCACCCGATCCAAGGTCGCCTCTTTCGCAAACGTGATTTCACAGCGGTACCTCCTATAATTTCTGCTGATACGTCTTCATTAATCCGGCGATATTCGCATTGTGTAAAAAGACGATGGCATCAACGTTTTTTTGCTTCGCAAATTCAGAGGCATCAAAATCTTTGTTGACATAGCGGATATCGACGACCTCAAGATTGGCACTGTTCGCGAGAAACGGAAGGACGGGATTCGCAAACGAGTCTTTGAGGACAAGCAGCTTTGGTCCTTTCGTCTTCGATGACATTGATAAAATGCCATGGTTACCACGCATGAACACTTCATAACGATCAGCATAATCCCCCTCTTCTTTAATGAATTGCTCATCAATCAGCGGTTGACCGCATACGTTGTCGTAACAGACATCAATGCCGTTAAATTGATTGGCATCGTAGTATTCAATCTTGTCTCCTGCACTCGCATACGCAAGCGTTGTCTTACGGGCGAGTGAACCAAAATACGGATGTTCCGATGACCGTTTTGCCTGAGGATCCATTGCAACTTTTTTTAAGGTCGGCTCTGTTTTTCCAACCGTGCGAATGATCTCGTCATACGCTTGATAGGCACCATCTATGTTCCAGTGATGGTCTGTCTTAAAGTAATCCGTCAGCTTTAACGCATCAAGGGGAATCGATGTAATTCCTGCTTTCATAAAGCCGGCTTGCATCGTCTTGTACCGTTGCTCAGCGTTTGAGGCGACATAGTCCGGAATGATTCCATCCCGTTCCGCAATAACGGTCTTGGATGGTGCAAGTGCGAAGTAGACCGGCCGATCAACATCTTTCGTGAACTGTTGAAAAGCACTCGGAATGACCGGTTGTGCTGCTTGACTCGGTTCAATCATATAGCCGTTTTTAGCAGTGTAGATCCCATTTCGAAACGGCTGTTGAAAAAGATTTTTCGATAGACGTGCCTGCATTTCAACGAGAGTACCACGTAACAACAACTGATCCCCAAAATAGCTTTCCATCTTCAGCATATCCTCACCGGAAGCCACTCCTTGCATAGTCGGTTGAACGGATTGTGCAAGTGTTCGATTTTCAAGTTGGGAACTGACACGGTCGTCGCGAAGAATCGTTCCAATTCCGATTGTCAGCAAAATGACAAAAAAACTGATGATCGTCAGCCACATCATCTTTTTCTCAAATGTAGTTCCCGGTTGTGGCTGTTTCTGATTCTTTTCAATAGGTTGCGCCACTGGTGTTCCTCCTCTCTAAAAACGGAAATAAATGAAGGGATTGAATGTACTTGCAACCAGCGCAGATGTCGCGAGGAACAACAAAACCATCGCATACCCATATTGCAACGTCTGTCCGATTTTGCCCGATGACTGGACAAATCGTTCTCCAATCCATTTTGGAATTGGTGTTGCGGCAAGACATGCTAGTGCTAAGATGACACCGTTTTGGACAAGTTGGTAACTCGCACGGTCATCCCAAAGTACGTCCGGCATAAACATTGCCTGAATATACGTGATGGCTTCCGGGAACGTTTCCGATCTGAAAAAGACCCAACCGACCAGAACCAATACGAGTGTCCAGACCGTTGCCAGTACCGGGACTCGCGCCAATAATTTCCCGAGAAATGCTTTTTCAAGCATGATCCAAATCCCGTAATAGACGCCCCAGGCAACGAACGTCCAGCTCGCTCCATGCCAAAGTCCAGTCAACATCCAGACGATTCCGAGGTTCCGGTATTGTCTCCAGGGTGAAACCCGGTTCCCTCCAAGCGGAATGTACACATAATCCCGAAACCATGACCCAAGTGAAATGTGCCAGCGACGCCAAAATTCAGACACTGATTTCGAAATATACGGATAGTTGAAGTTTTCAAGAAAATGAAAGCCGAACATTAATGCAAGTCCGATTGCCATGTCACTGTATCCGGAAAAATCAAAATAGATCTGCAGGGCGTAAGCAATGATCCCAATCCATGCAAGCCCCATTGATAAATCCTTCATGTCAAAAATGGCATCTGCTACTTGACCGCAGCCATTTGCTAAAATCAACTTTTTTGATAATCCGATGATGAATCGGCGGACCCCTTTCGAGAAGTCCGACACGGTTTCTTGACGGGATTCAATCTGACTCGCAATCGTGTTGTAGCGGACGATCGGTCCTGCGACCAGTTGCGGGAAAAAGGCGATATACAATGCTAAATCAAGCGGATTTTTTTGCACGGCTTCCTTTTCCTTGTAAATATCGATGACATAACTCATCGCGTGAAATGTATAGAAGGAAATTCCGAGCGGTAAAACGATTTCCGGAACAAAAAAATCGGCATGAAACGTCTTATTGACAGACTGAACAAAAAAACCGCTGTACTTGAACCAGCCAAGTAATCCTAAATTGACAGCAATCATGCTGAACATGATCCACTTCACACCGATACGGTGACGGTAGACGTCTACGAATAATGCAAAGAAATAATTGATGCCGACACTTAACAGCATCAATAATGCAAATCGCGGTTCACCAAACGCATAAAAGAAAAGGCTTGCTACGAGGAGCCAGCCATTTCGAAAGCTTCTCGGCAACAGATAATAGACAATCAGTACCGTCGGCAGAAATAAAAATAGAAAAATCGTTGAACTAAATAACATGATAGGATTCCTCCTGTTTGAGCGGAACAAGCCGATTGATGTGTAACATCATCAACCGGACCCGCATGTCCCCTTCAAGTAAAAATTTGAATGCGATTTTGAAATAGTCCGCTCCTTTAACTCGATTCAGTTGAAAGGCACATGTAGTCGGACCGTTCACCGTCAACCACTCCGTTTCGGAATGCATCCGTTTTTTTTGTCCGTACTGCATCTTAAAGATTTGAATATCACACGGTTCGGTTGTTTCTAATTCACAAGTAAGTGTGATTGTCTCCGCTTGTTCAAAGGAAGCGTCTGACCGATACAATTTTGACGGAGGATACTGAAATCCTTGATCAAACAATTGGATGTACAATTTATCTGTCGGATCAGCTTCTTGAAAATCAAACCAGACCTCTTTTCCATCTTCTTCGAGTAAAATCTTTTCCCGGTTGCCTTGCGGGAAAAATTGATAACTCGCCAGTTCAAGTGGTCGTGAACTCATACCGGTACCTCACTTAAAATGGCATCGACAATCCGCTCTGCCGCATGCCCGTCTCCATAGGGATTCGCAGCTTGTGCCATCGCTTCGTACGCAATCGGATCTGTCAGCAATTGATGACCGGCTGTATAAATACGTTCTGGATCTGTTCCGACGAGCTTCAATGTACCGGCTTCCACACCTTCCGGACGTTCCGTCGTCTCACGTAATACGAGAACCGGAACACCTAACGAAGGGGCTTCTTCTTGAATGCCACCAGAATCAGTCAAGATCAACGTCGCCCGGGCTGCTAAGTTATGAAAATCGAAGACATCGAGTGGCTCAATCAATCGAATGCGCGGATGATTCTTCAATTGTTCGGCCGCTTCAAGTACAATCGGATTCGGATGGACCGGATAGATGATTTCGATATTCGGATGACTGTCTGCCAATCGTTCAATCGCATCAAAAATCTGTGGTAATTGCAGATGATTTTCCCGGCGGTGAACGGTCAACAGAATCAGCTTACGGCCACTTGTTGCAAGACTTTTCAAAACGGGATGCGTGTAATCAGCAGAAACCGTTGTTTTTAAAGCGTCGATGACCGTATTTCCTGTCACGATGATCGGACTTTGTTTGTTTTCCAAGCGTAAATTTTCCGCTGCCTGATCCGTCGGAGCAAAATGGTAATCAGCGAGTACACCTGTCAATTGACGATTCATCTCTTCCGGGAATGGGGCATACTTCTGATACGTCCGTAAACCGGCTTCGACATGCCCAACCGGAATCTGTTGGTAAAAAGCGGCCAGCGAGGCGGCGAATGTCGTTGTCGTATCCCCATGGACCAACACCAAATCCGGTTGCTCTTTTTCCAGGACACGGCGCATCGCATTTAAAATCCGTGCTGTCATCTCTTCGAGTGTCTGGCGTGGACGCATCAAATCTAAATCATGATCCGGAACGATTTGGAACAGTTCAAGGACTTGATCCAGCATCTCCCGGTGTTGTGCCGTCACGACGACAATCGGTTCGACTCCTTCTCGTTTCTCCAATGCTTTGACGACAGGTGCCATCTTGATTGCTTCCGGTCTCGTTCCGAACACTAACATGACTCGTTTCATTCGTTCCATCCCCTATCCGTTATTCATGACGACAATTCGATCGTTTCACCGCGTTCGGAACGCTCGATCTCATCACTTCGCCCTGTTCGTTTTTTCATGACATAATGTGCCGCTTGTTTTTTCGTAAGTTGCTTGTACCAGTAAAGGTACTTATTATACTCCGCCATCGTTTCCGTTGTTGGACCAAACATCCGGACTTCTCCATACTCGAGCCAAAGGACTTTCGTACAAAAACTTTTGACTTGATTTAAGGAATGGCTGACAAAAAAGATTGTTTTTCCTTGGTCACGAAACTCCCGCATCTTATCCAGACATTTTTCCGTAAACGTCTGGTCACCGACTGACAAGGCTTCATCGATAATCAAGATGTCCGGATTGATGTTAATCGAGATCGCAAAACCAAGCCGCGCCCGCATACCGCTCGAGTAAGTTTTGACCGCCTGATCGATGAAGTCCCCAATATCTGCGAACTCGAGAATTTCCGGTGTGATGGCTTGAATCTGTTTTTTATTCAATCCCATCATCAATCCTTTCAGTTCGATGTTATCCCGCCCGGTCAATTGGTTGTTCAGACCACTCGAAATCGCGATCAATGCTGATTTCCCACCAAGTGTCACCCGACCGTATGTCGGCGGCGTGACGTTCGCAAGCAGGTGAGACAATGTTGATTTACCACTCCCGTTAATTCCGACCACTCCGACAATTTCACCTTGCTTGACGGAAAACGAGACGTTTTTTAAGGCATAAAATGGTTTCCCGCTGACTTTACCGAACAACACTTCTTTTAATTTATCGATTGGGCGTGAATATAAGACGTAACGTTTTGAAACATTTTCAAATACGACGTGACTCATGTTTTCTCCTCCTAGACGTAATCAATGAAGTACCGGCGGAATCTCAGATGGACCGCTGCTCCGACTACCAACAGCACAGATGTCACCGTCCAAAAGTAGAGACCGTACCAGACATGATCGAGTAAATAACCGGTTCCGATCAGTGCCGAGCGGTATCCTTCAATCAAATAGACGAGAGGATTAATCATCAACAATGTCTTAAACAGACTGTGTTCCGGTGGTATCCACATGATGGGCGTCAAGTACATCAACATCCGGATTGCAGACGTCACCATGTTTTGGACATCGCGAATCATTGTCGCCAGTGCCGATAACAACAGCGAGACGGCATACAGGAAAATGACACCTGCGGGAACGATATAGAACAATTCAAACGTATGCCAGCCCGGAAAATAGCCGAATGCTATACCGAGAATAATCGTCAAGGCAATCATGGCAAGATGGCGATAGAACTGCGCCAAGATGACATACGCCGGGATTGTACTAAGCGGAAAGTGCATCTTCGAGACTAAGGCGACCCGACCGTAAATCGAACGTGAACCGCTCGGAATCGTACTACCGATGAAAAACCAGGCAATCAATCCACTGACCAACCAAAAGACAAATGGAATTCCGTCAACGGGATGTCCGCCGCGAATCCCGAAACCAAAGACAACCCAGTAAACGCCGATTTGTAGGAGCGGCGTCATGATTTCCCAAAACCAACCGAGATATTGCATGCTGTATAGACTTTTTGTCTCATAAAGTGAAAGACGAAAGATCAGATAAAAATGATCTTTCAACTCTTTCCCGATTGTACTAATCCCGTTCATATTGCTTTTGCGTCCACTTCCGTCGTTTGATGCGTATGCAGGTTACCGAAGTTCAGGACTGTGACATCTTCAAGCGGCTGGACGATTCCTTTCGTATCAAATAAGAGCGGTGTCCGCATCTGGTTGGCGAGACGGCGTGAGTCAAAACGTTTGAACTCATCATGGTCGACTAAGACAAGGGCAAGATCCGCTCCTTGAATGGCTTCAATCTCATCGACCAGGTCAAAGCGTGAAGAAATCGAACGTTCGACATGCGGATCGCAAACTGCGACATCCAGTCCACGGTCAATCAATTGTTCAATCACATCAACAGCTGGACTCTCCCGCATATCATCAACATTTCCTTTATACGTGACGCCAAAGACAGCAATTTTCGGCCGAACACGCGAAGAAACAAGGCGCTCTGCCTGCTCTGCGACGAAGTGCGGCATGTTGACATTCGTTTCCCGCGCCGTATGGATGATCCGTGCAAGGGATGGGGCTTTGGCGACAATGAAGTAAGGGTCGACTGCCAGGCAGTGTCCCCCGACGCCCGGTCCCGGATGATGCAAGTTGACACGGGGATGCATGTTCGCCATCTCAATCACGTCCAGCACGTTGATTTCGAGCTTATGGCAGACTTGCGTCAGTTCGTTGGCTAACGCGATGTTGACATCGCGGAACGTATTTTCCATCAGCTTCGACATTTCTGCCGTCTTCGCATCCGTCTTGACGATTTCACCTTGGACAAACGTCTCGTAGACCGCTGCTCCGGCATCCGCACAAGCCGGTGTCAAGCCGCCGACAATTCGGTTGTTGTGAATGAGTTCATGGAGGATTTGTCCCGGAAGGACACGTTCCGGACAATGAACGACGAAGACGTCTTTCCCGATGACGAAACCGGCTGCTTCAATCAACGGACGGACATGATCATCCATCGTCCTTGGCGCGATCGTCGATTCAACGATGATGACATTTCCTTTTTGAACGTGCGGCAACATGTTCCGAACTGCTGCTATCACGTACTTCAAGTCACACGACTTGTATGTGTCATTTAAATTTGGTGTCGGTACGGCAATCAAAAAGACATCTGCCGGTTCCGGTGTCAATGTCGCCCGAAATTTTCCGTTTGCGACGACACGTTTGATAACTTCCTCAAGTCCCGGCTCTTCGATGTGAATATCTCCCGCATTCAACATCTTGACGATGCGCGGGTCAATATCTACCCCGACGACGTCCGTTCCGTGATCTGCAAACATGGCTGAAGAAGGTAATCCAATATATCCGAGTCCGATTGTACAAAGTTTCATTTTGTCATTCCTCCATCTAGGTACGAGTTAGTCCTTCACGTCAGAAAAAAACTGACTGTGTCGTGGCTGTACCTAGACCATAACGACAATTGCTTGTGTTTCCAATGGTTCTAACCATCTCTTAAAGCATTCTTCACAGACCTTACATTCCACCCTTTTCCTATGCTTTTTGTAAAGCTTGTAAATAAACAACGAACTTTTGTTGCATTCGCGAGAGAAACAACACAATCCGGTCCATTCCATTGTTCTTCAGCGTGGAATTACCTGCATCTTTGTTGTTTCCTGCCTCTGTTCTCGTTCATTCACTTCATTAATTCATGATAGACAGTCAATAATCGGTCTTTTTCTTTATCCCAGTTGTATTTCTGCCGTGCCTGCTTTGTTCGTTCTTTCATCGCCTGGCGTAACCCGTCCTCCTCGACGATTTGATTGACGGCAGCGGCAATCGCTTGCGGCGATTCAACGTCAACGAGCAGTCCGACGGCCTCTGCCTCGACGACACGACGGATTTCCGGTAAATCGGCTGCCACGACCGGCACAAGAGCTGACATGTATTCAAATAACTTATTCGAAGATGCCGAATAATGGTTAAAGCACACGTTTTGTAACACTTGAAACCCGACCGTCGCCGCTGCTGTATAGCTCGGTAACTGATCAAGCGGCACCTTATCAATAAAATAAATACGTTCTCGTTCTGAGGATTGAGACGCTAGCCGTTGAAGCTCCGGCTTGATTTTCCCGTCGCCAATGAACAGCAGTGTGCCGTTTCGGATCAAAGGCATCGCAGCAATCAACCGCTCGAGCCCCCGTCCTTCCTGAATACCGCCTTGATACAATAAAATCGGTTCTTTTTCTTCAATCCCAAGTTCTTCATGTAGCGGGCGTGCTTCTGGTACCGTTTCTTGATAGAACGGATAATTGTGCAACACGGCCGGACGCTCTCCATAAAGTGCTTCGTGATAGTCGGCCCGTGTCTCATTTTCAACCATCGTCCGATCCACAAATCGTAATAAGTGACGTTCCAATCCGCCTTGTCCTCTTCCATATCCCGTCCGATCCGTCTGGACTTCATGCGAATCGTAGACGATTTTCGCACCTTTCGCCGCTAAAATCGCTTGCGGTAATGTATTTAAATCGTTGGCATGCATGATATCGTAGTTTCGCTTACGTGCTGCCCGTGTCATCCGGACAATGCCGAAGCTGTTATAAAGCGCATAGCGGATAAACCGACTTTTCTGCAACACGTACAGAATCACTACAATCGGAATCAGCCAGGGAATGAACAAGAACAATCCTGCGCCAGCCAGAAGCGTAACCGGGTTACGCTTCTTCAGACGACGAAGGATTGTTTCAAAAGGAGGTGTCCTTTCAATTCGGATGATTCGAAAGCCGCCCGGATGATACTCCATTGCTGGTAATGTGCCATCATTGAGGCAATATAAATCGACGTGATTCCCTGCTTCCGCGAGCGCTGTACACTCCCGTAAAACACGTGCATCATTCGTAAACGTATTCCAAACAAACATCCCGACCCGTCTCATTTACTCACCCCTACTGCTTGGAAATTGGTTTTTCGAATGGCTTCAAACAATCGTTCCTGATTTTGTTCCCAGTCAAAATGGGTCTGGACGTACGCTACACCCGATTGACCCATTTCTTCACGCGCTTCCGGATGTTCTGCGAGATAACGGATTTGTCCGACGATTGTCTCGCGACAACGCTCCCGTGAGACGAATCCTGCTCCGGCCTCTTCAATCACTTTCGCAGCATGTCCTGAAACGGCTCCGACAATCGCACAGCCCATTGCCATATAGTCGATGATTTTTCCTGGCGTCACTGTATCGAATGCTGTACTCTCGACTAATGTCGCAAAGGCGATATCACTTTTGGCAAGTTGTTTCAGCGCGTCCCATCTCGGCATCGCATTCATGAAATGAATATTCGTCAGTCCGCGTTTTAAGACATGTTCTTCAAATTTTTCTTTATGATAGCCGTATCCGACGACATGAAATTCAATTTTTGAATCCTCTTTTAATCGCTCCGCTACATCAAGTAATAAGAATACGTCCTGCGCCAACCCGATATTTCCGGTATAGACGACGCGGACTTGCTCCGATACTTTCCGCCGTTTAATCAACCATTCGTTTTCTTCGATTGAATTCGGAATGTAATGAATTTTCTCCGGGGCAATTCCTTTGCTTTCGATATACGAACGAAATCCTTCACTGTTGATGACAATTTGATTGGCTCGATGATACATCCATTTTTCAAGCCAGTAGAGCGGCGCGAGCAGCAAGCGTGACTTCGTGATTCCGACACCGACCAATGATTCCGGCCACAAATCGCGGACGTCTAACACGAGTGGTGCTTTTTTGATGAACTTGGCAACGACTCCAACCAGTCCCATGAAGATGGAAGGCGTCGTCGCATAGATGTAGCTGTACTGTTTTTTATCCTGTCGTACTTCCCGGACCGCCAAGACAAACTGTTCTAAAAACAACCGGAGCCGTCGCCATAAGTTTGTCGTCGCCCGTAGATCCCGTGGTTGAATCCGGGTAATGTTAGCCGCATCCAAACTTGGTTCGTCCCAAAACATCGCATCCGTATACAATTCCGCCGTCGGGTACAGTGGTTCTGATGTCAGGACATGCACGTCACTGCCTTGTTGTTCCATCCGTTTAAAGATGTTTTTCATCCGGTTGGCGGCACTGCCGATTTCAGGATAAAAATTCTGACAGATCATCAAGACATTCATCATCTCCGGGCCCGTCTTTGTTTGAGCTTTCGTCGGAACTTCCAGTAACGGACGGCGATTTTTCCTAGCTTTGAATTTGCCAGTGATCGGTATTTTAATTTCCATTGTGTATTCGCCTCCAAGACATCCAGATTCGACACAAGTGCTCCTTCATACCGTTCGAGGACCAACTGATACTGTTGTGCCAACAGTGCAATCGTTTCTTCTTGTTCGGTCACTTGTTGTAACAGCCGTTCATGTTCTGATGATAACTCCGCATATTCCTGCTCATTGACCTGCTGTTTCAACTGTTTCTGCTCCCATTTCTTTTGCTGGTTTTTTAATCGAACGATTTCAGTCAAATGCATCCGCTCGATCGCTTCAAAAGCTGTTTCCAACCAGTCGATTTCTTGATTCGTCATACTGCGGATCGGTTGTTTTCCCTCATGAAGCGTCACAATCACGCCTAACCACTTGTCCATCCGCTCCAATCGATCAATCGTTCCATAGGGTGTCAATTGCTCTAACAAATGACGTAAATAATAAGTCCGCTTATGGTCGGCATAGTCATTGACACCAAACGGAACCGTTACGACAAGCCGTCCACCCGGTTTCAGGAATGAACATGCTTTTCGGACAAACCGTTCTGGTTCGCCGATATGCTCGAGAACTTCCGTCATCAAGACCGTGTCAAAACGTTGGCTGGTCGAAAACGTCATCAGATTTTCTTCTTCAAACTGAATCAATTCTTTGACCGAACGTGCTTCTTTCTCCAGTGCATTCCTCGACTCTGTGATGGCTTCCGGTGAGACATCGATTCCCACAACCTGTTTCCCTTCACGACCGAGTAAGATCGGCACGAGCCCTCCTGAACAACCGATATCGAGAATCTGACTGCCCTTTGTCTCACGAATAATCCAGTGAATCCGTGAGCGGACTTTTTTTCCGAACTGGACTCCGAGTTGGTCATAATAAGCGGCACGGATTTCATCTTTTGGTCGTATCATCTGTTTTGTCGGCATCACCGTACCTCCTCTAATAACAATGCTTGAATAGCATCAGTCTGTTTTTTATCCGCCAATTCAACGAATCGGCGGATCAACGGATTCGTCAATGTCACCGGTTCATAAAATGCGACAATCATTCGGAGGAGCGCGACGCTCGGACCAAAATCTTTATCACTGCAGTAACGTAGTTTCACCAGATACCAATGTTCAAAAAAGTGTTCGAAACGGGTTTCTTTGTACGCATCGAGGACACCATAACGTGCAAACTTTTCAGCCCGCGCCTTTTCCCGGACGACACTGCGTTCAAAGAAACGAACGGTCAGGGAGTTGACGGTCGAACCTGCTACTGCGGCGTAGTAATAATGAATGACCCGGTTGACGAGCAAGACACGGTCCGCATGCAACATCATTTCCTGGAAAAACAAGGAGTCTTGTCCGACGGCTCCGACGACTTGCTCCAGATGATGATTCTGCAAAAAGCTTTTCTTGACGACTAACGCTTGAATACTTTGGACGGAAAAACGGTTCTCGAGTAAATACGTTTTAGGTTGATCGCAAACCATCCGTCCTTCTTTCCGAACTTTCGGTAAAGCGATGATACTTGTTTTTTCAGCCAGCTTTTTCATATGTCCGACTGCAAAATCGAGTGTCGGGTCTTGATCGAGTTCAGTCAACAATTCGGCATACCGGTCACTCAATACCTCGTTATCAGGATCCAGGAACGCAATCCGTTCGGCACGCGCCAGTTCAACACCCTTATTACGCGGACGTGACGCACTGCCGCTTCCGCCTGTCGGGAACAGATAGGTTACGACGTTGCCGTGTCGTCGCGCAAGACGATTAATCGCTTGTAACGTCATCCGGTCTGTTGACCCATCATCCACTAAGATAATTTCCGTCTCGGCAAATCGATCCATTCGTTTTAAACTGGCAAAGCATTTATACGTGAGATGATATCCATTATTAAAAATCGGAACGACGACGGACAGTATCGGTGTTTCAACAGCAGATGACTTCCCTTGTTCGTTCCACTCGAGTGCATCAAGAAGCAGTGTTTTGCCTGCCATCTTCCCTTCACTGAACTGTTCATAGGAAAAGTCAGCACGCCAAATCATACTGCCGCCCGGCCGGCCTTGTTCGTCCTGAATGACGAACGGCACCTCATCTTGAGCTGTTTTACGGACAATGCTTGCGTCACTGTATTTAAACCCGTTCACTAAATCTTCAAGGTAGTACTCTCCGTATGACTCCATCCCATCAAGTACAGCGACTAAATCGGTCTGCTCATATAATTCTTTTGTCAGGTCTTCTTCGCGGTAAATCCAATCCGGTGTTACGGTTTGCTGTTCTAGCATCCGGTTTAGCTCCGGTGTCACTTGGCGTAAGACAACCAGGAGTTTCCGTCGCAACGGCTGGACCGGTAACTTCAGCAAACGGGTCATCTGATCAATCCGGTCATAGACGGTATGGGATGACATGACGGAACGAATGCCTTCTGCCCGGAGTCGCTTGACGTCGTCCTCGGTCGTCCGTTCTAAAATCGCTTGCGCCTCTTGATGATCATGAACGGTAAACACGTTCGGAAAATCATTGTTGACGGCGATGCTGTAATTCGACAAAATCAGATTTCCGAGTGCTTGGGATTCATAGATTCGTCGTGCACACATCGTTTTACTATATTTAATGCTGTTTAAATTCAACACCCAGTCATAACACTTACTGACTTGTTGCAATGTCTCATAAGGAATCGATGGTGCGACGCGCGAGACGTAACGTTGCGGAAAATGATAATCCGGTAAGTTCAACTGATAGTTGCGGTCAACGATATCGAGTGTATGATCGGAACGTAAGACACCATCAAACAACATCTCGGTGTCTTTGACACGCTCCGGATACTTTGCCATCCAGCTGCCGGCAAACAACACGTGTTTGTTTCGACTGCGTGTCGCACCAATCGGATTATGGATGATGGGATTGACCCCGAACGTTGTCGCTTCAATCCGGTCATGCCCGCATAACACCTGATATTCCGGAATCATCGCTTCGTCTGACGTTAAAATATAATCCGCTTCCTTTGCCACCCCACTAAAACGGTCAAAGTTGCTTGGATCCTCTGTCGATTGAAAAACAACAGGTATTTCTTTCCCCTTCACCTGACGAATCATTTCCATCAGACGGGCCCGTTTTTTGGAGGTCGGTGTGGCGACGCCTTTCCAGTCGTCTCCTTGCAGTCCTTTCCATGAGGATACGACCAGGAACAGGTCAATCGGTTTTTCAAATACCTCTTCAAACGTTGCCGGATTGACGTAGTGTAAGTGGAGTGCATCTTGATAGTAGGCATACATGAATTCGGAACAGACGATAGCAACTTCCAGTGGTCGCTGCTCAAAATAACGTGTTCCGCTGTGCAGGGGAATATCTGCATATGCAATCTCCTGTAACAATCCGCTGTTACTTTGTTCGTGATAAGTCGTTGTTGTTGAAGGACGTCCGGAAGTATTTGGTCGGATTCCGGTCTTCATCGTCAGTACCGGGAGTTTCTGTAAACGTTCAATGGAAGCAACACTTGCCTTTGATTCCAATCGAAGCCGTTGCTTCTCCTCGCGTACCCATTGAAGTTGTTTCATGACTGCTTTTTTAAATTGTTGTCCACTCACGCGTATACACCCTTCCTTCTTTCATCTCCCTATCAGTCTACGAGTCCAGTTCAAAGGAGACTTAAAGGATCTGCAAGGTTTTTGTAAAGACTTGGTGAAGCCATTAACGGTTTCCCGGACATTCGTCATGAAATCAGGACAAAAATGCGTGGAGTCGTTTTGGTTCACAACGTCTTTCGCACAAAACAATGAACTCAAACCTGTCGCTTTTCGTTTTAGAACAATCAATTGGGGTAAATGTAAAAGTATTGATGATAAGGGAGATGACAGAATCATGACGGATAAAAAACAAGACTTGCCAAACAAAACAGCAGATGTCGGCTTACACCCGGATCCGGAACCTGCGGAAACATCTGATCCCGGTATCAAACCGGCTGAAACACAGCATCCGGATCCAGATTTGGAAGAATTAAAAAAAGATCCCGCTGATCAATAATAGGATTTCCCATAAAAAAAAGGTTTTGCTCTCCCATAAAGGAAAGCAAAACCTTTTTTGACGTCTTCTTATAACTTGACCAACAATTTTCCGGTATTCGACCCATCAAACAGTCCGAGAAACGCATCCGGTACTTGATCAAACCCTTCAAAAATCGTTTCTTCATACTTTAATTCACCGTTACTAACCCATTGTCCGAGCTGTTCCGCGGCCTCTTTAAAACGTTTTCCGTAATCTCCGACTAAGAAACCTTGCATCCGGGCGCGGGCGATAATGAGTTTGGATTGCACACGTGGACCAATGTCTTCTTTTTCATTGTAACCGGAAATTGCTCCACAGACTGGGATACGGGCAAATGGATTTAAACGGTTGAGTACTGCATCACCGATCTCCCCGCCGACATTTTCAAAATAAACGTCGATGCCGTCCGGACACGTCCGATCGAGTGCTTCTCCGATTTGCTCCGTTTTGTAATTGATGACTTCATCAAATCCGAGTTCTTCTGTGAGATACTGAATTTTTTCATCACTTCCCGCAATACCGACGACCCGTGCACCTTTGATTTTAGCAATTTGTCCGACAATCGATCCGACTGCTCCGGCTGCTGCCGAGACGACAACCGTTTCACCGGGCTGTGGATTCCCGATATCCAGTAATCCGAAATAAGCCGTCATGCCGGTCATCCCAAGTACACCAAGTGCTGTTGAGACAGGTGCCAGTGATGCATCAATTTTACGGACTTGTTTGGCATCCACGACTAATTTTGTTGCCCAATCAAGCATTCCAACGACGATGTCGCCGACTACGAGTGTATCCGCTTTTGATTCGATGACACGTGCGACTACGCCTCCTTGAATCGGTGCATCCAATTCAAATGGCTGAGAGTAAGAGCGGGAATCGTTCATTCGTCCCCGCATGTATGGATCAACTGAAATATAAAGCGTCTCTAACAGGACTTGATCCGTTTGCAACTCATTCAGTTCAATCTTTTCGTACCGGAACGTCTCCCGTGTCGGACGTCCATCTGGTCTTTTGGCTAATACGATTTGTTGTTCTGACATAACTGTTCCCTCCCCGATTTTTACTCTTTCACTCTAGCAGTCCTATTCCGGAAGTGCGAATACTTCGCCTTTCATTTTTCAGAAAATTCCATTTTTGTCTTGACGTTCGAAAAAGTCTTTCGTATGATTAAACACAATTCATCGCTTTTATACTGTTGTGCATAAAAGCAATACATAGGGAGTGATTTTTATGAAGACGACTTCGAAACGGTTCGATCGCCAATTCGGAATCCATGTGTTAAACGGTCTTAGTATCGGAATTTTAGTTGCACTTATCCCCGGAGCTTTGCTTGGCGAACTTGCCAAAGCTTTGCTGCCTTACTTTTCCCCTGCCCAACATATCATCGACTCGACTGCGCTGGCGATGCGTCTGTTACCGATGGTGATTGGTGTCGCTGTAGCGATGCAATTTAAGACATCCCCCATCGAAACCACCTCGATTGGTTTGGCGACCGTCGTCGGATCAGGTGTCGCAAGCCGGACCGATACAGCCGGCTACCTATTCGTCGGGACCGGTGATGTCATCAACGCCGGATTGACAGCAGCCATTGCAACGGCTCTCGTTCTGTGGATCGGCAATCGGTTTAAAACGTATACTGTCCTCGTCATTCCGACTTTAATTATTGTCGGAGCAGGCGGGATCGGTGTCCTGACCTATCCGTTTGTCACACAAATCACTGCCAGTATCGGTCAGTTGATTACACATTTTACGGTCCTTCAACCTGTGTTGATGGGAATCACGTTAGCCGTCACCTTCTCTGTCCTGATTGTCTCTCCCTTGTCGACCGTCGGTATCGCAACTGCCATCAGCTTATCCGGTATTGCCGCCGGTGCTGCCAACTTAGGTGTCTGTGCCGCCGGATTCGGACTTGCGATTGCCGGCTGGCAAGCCAACTCACGTGGAACGTCGATTGCACACTTTTTGGGATCTCCTAAAATTCAGATGGCAAATTTCATCCGAAATCCTATCATGATTTTACCTGTCATGTGCAGTGCAGCAGTTCTCGGCGGACTGGCTGGTGTTCTTGGAGTTGAAGGAACACCGTTCAGCGCCGGATTCGGTATGTCGGGGCTGATTGGTCCGATCAATGCCTTACATTTGATGGCCGGTGGTTGGACATGGGGCAATATCTCGATTGTCTTCGGTCTGTTCATTGCTTTGCCAATCCTTCTTTGTCTGTTTTTCCATCACGTATTCCGCCGTTTCCGTCCATGGACGAATCACGAACAATACCGTCTTGATTTTGATTGATACAAAAAAGAAGCGACGCTGTCAGCATCGCTTCTTTTTTGTATCTTTATTATACGTATTTCAATACGTCCATCGGTGTCTCTAACTGATAATCAGCCGAATTCCATTCCTGTTCCGTTCCGAAACCGAACCGGCAAATGGCAACAGGCATCTGTTGGATTCGTGCGGCTTCGACGTCCGATGAACGGTCTCCGACCATCAAATATTCGACCGCTCCGAATTCTTCTCGATGGGCTGCTAGAATATCGGCTTTTTGTTTACCTTGAACCGACTCCAGACATTTTGGACTTGTAAAATACGAGCGAATGTTTTGACTGTCGAGCACTAGATTCAAATAGTGAACGCCGCAATTGCTTGCTGTCGAAACGATGTGTCCTTGTTTGTTCAACGCTTCTAACGTCTCACGAATCCCGTCAAACAAAACATCCTGTCCCGCCATCGTCTGTTCAAGATGATGGTGACGTTTTTTTCGAATCGCGCGAATGTCTTCTTCTGAAGCATCCGGAATCGCTTTTCTCCAAAAAGCATCCCCTGCCAAACCATAACTGGACTGCACACTCTCTTTTGATGGTTTGACAAGATGCGGCATATCTTCCATCGCCAGATGAATTGCCTCCGTCATTTGATTGGTTGAATCAATCAATGTTCCATCGATATCAAATAAAATCACTGCCATGTGAACACTCCTCTATTTTTTTAAAGCGTTTTGTTTTTTCATAAGCGTTTTCTTCCGGAAATAAACATATCCGGCTCCGAATACGAGTAACCCGATGAGCCAAGGTGTATAGTGATGGAGTTCATGATGCCGTCCCATCATACCATGCCCCAGTTTTTTCCCGCCCCAAATGAAAAAGGCCGACCAGGCGAAAAAGGAGATTGTCGTGGCAATCGTGAACGTCAACCGTGAAACACCTGTCAATCCGGCCCCGATGGCAAATCCCATCCGCCACATCGGCGACAACAACAAGATAAAACGTCCGCGTGTGTCCATTTGACGTTGAAACTGATTCATCTTCGTTTCAGAAATCCGAAACCATTTAAATACACGGGCCAGTAAGCGGTCACTTCCGAGCCGACCAATCGTAAAGAAAATGTTTTGACTGACCACAAAACTGAGTACTGCGACGATCAACATAATGATGAGATTAAATTGCGTCGTATGTACCAGGTAACCCGCATAAGCTAAAGGGACTTCACTCGGTAAAAATGGAAACATCAACGTCAACATCATTCCGAAATAGCCATACGATTCAATCCACGAATGCCAAGCCATGATCCCCCCCCTTTCACTGGATTTTTCTTCTAACTCCAGTGTAACGAACTTTTGAGGTAGCGTACAGAAATCGTGTTCGGCTTCACGACTAAAAACCCTGCCGCTGACTCCATGTCAGTGGCAGGGCAGAATCAATTCATGCGATTAATACGCATCTTCACTTTGGAGCGGTTGTGTGCTTGCTTTTTGTTGCTCATCTTGCCAGTCACTAAAACGTGTCAATTCTTCAAACACCGTTTTTGTCACGAACAGAACGATGGCGATATCATCCGCAAAACCAAATCCAAGTACAAAATCAGGGACCAGATCAATTGGAGAAACGAGATAGATCAAAGCACCGATCACTTTCAAAATCGTCGTCCGGCGAATATTTCGATATTCACCTGACTGGTAAGAACGAACCATGTCGACAAACAAGCGAACTGGTGAGAAAACAACTGATAAACTTGAATTTTTATTTATTTTATCAATTGCTCGTTTTAGCATCGAATTGGTTTTTTTAGGTTGATTAATATACGCTTTAGCTTCATCTGCATATTTTTCTTGTTCTGTTTCGAGCTTTTGATTTGATAAATCCATCAAAAATCCCCCATTCAACATAATAATAGCGTTAGCTATTCTCTATGTTCCCTAATGCCTATCTGGATAATCCTTTCTTCAAGGATCCAGTATGTTTTAATCGATTCGTTTTCGGCTATCTGATTATAGCAGTCTACTTAACTACACATTCCCCAGGAGGAATTTACAATGAATCATATCAATCATACTGTCATCATCACAGGTGCTGCTAATGGCATCGGAGCTACACTTGCCAAGAGTTATGCCAAGGAAGGCGCATCGGTCATTCTGGCCGACATTGATCAAATGACCGGTGACGACCTTGCATCGGAAATCGAAGCTGACGGCGGAACCGCTTATTTTTATCATCTGGATGTTCAAGATGAACAAGACGTCAACCTATTGATTGATAAAGCGATCGAACATACCGGCCGGATTGATATCCTGATTAACAATGCCGGCATCATGGTTCGTAAACCGTTACTTGAATTATCATTGGAGGAATGGGACCGTGTTCAACATACCAACCTGCGGAGCATCTTTTTAACGACAAAAGCCGCCACCCCTTATCTGAAGAAAAACCCGGCCGGTGGACGGATTGTCAATTTGGCCTCCACCCGTGCCTTTATGTCCGAGCCGGATACGGAATCTTACGCGGCTACGAAAGGCGGGATTGTCGCATTGACGCATGCTTTGGCCGTCTCTTTAGGACCCGACCGGATTTTAGTCAATGCGATTGCCCCCGGCTGGATTGAAACCGGAAATTATCATGAACTTTCACCAGAAGATCATAGCCAGCATCCGGCTGGACGAGTCGGAAAACCTGAAGATGTCGCCCGGGCTGCTTTGTTCTTAACGAATCCTGATAACGACTTCTTAACGGGAGAAACATTGGTTCTCGACGGCGGAATGACACGAAAAATGATTTACGAAGAATAAGGCAAAACTAATCTATATAACCTTTTTGTTGATGCATCAAACGCTTCTTTTTTCAGTTCTTCTTAATATTACAAAAACATATCATCCCTTTTTTAAAAGTGAATCCTCGTATTCACTTTTTTTATTTTTTCTTCTTTCCTGTTTTGCCAATAGCTTTCTCTCTTTTTTGAAAGAGTTCAAAGAATGATTTACAGAAAGGAATGTTACTCCCTGATAATTTCCATATAATATTTTTAATGAAACTGTAACGGAGACTTGACCTATTTCTTGTTAGAGTAGAACAGGTAACATTTTAAAACATGTATCTGATTTAGGAAGGAATGATTGATTCAACTATGAAATCATCTTTAAAGCAAACACTCGGTCTGTCCCTCATGACGATGACATTACTCTTCAGTCCACTTGTCCATCCGGTCGGAGCGGCAAGTTCTTATAAAGAAAAACAACAGCAAAACCATAAGCAGCAGTCAAAACAAAAACAAGCTCTCTCGAAAACGACAGCTCAATTGTCCAAAGCCCAGCAAAAGGTCTATGCCCTTGATCAACAAATCAATGGATTGACGTTGCAGGTCGTTGAGAATCAGCAAAAAATTGATCGAAACCGTAAGCAGATTAAACGATTGGAACAAAAAATTGATGCCTTGCGCGAAAAGATCAACAAGCAGGAAAAAATGCTCGGAGACCGGTTAGCAGTCCGCCAGTCAAAAGCAGATGAGGATCCGCTTCTCGAAGCCGTTTTCGGTGCCAAGGATGTCGGCGATATGATCAGCCGGTTTAATGCTTTTAATACGATTGCTGAAAGCGATGCTTCTTTATTAAAAGATTACGAACAAAATAAACATCAATTGGCACTTGCTCAAAAAGAATTGAAGCAAACCCGTGTCGATTTGATTGATGATCGCACGCTTCTAAAAAAGAAACAGCGTGAATTAAAAGCAGAAAAGATTAAACGAGCGACGTTGCTGAAGCGCTTGAAGACAGAAAAACGTTCCATCGAAACAAATATCCTGAGCTTAAAAGATGCAGCTGCTCAATTAAAAGCACAGGAAGTTGCTGCCCGTTCAGCTGCCCGAGCTGCACGACTAGCAGAAAAACAAGCAGCCGCGCAATCGGCGCAACCTGCTTCTGTTACAAAAGCAAGTACAAAAGTCCTGTCAAAAGCAACAGGAAAGTTCATTAAACCGGCTGCCGGTTCCATTTCACAAGGAATGGGTGCTGCCAGCGGAAGTAACGGCTATGCGTACCATAACGGGGTTGATTTTGCGGGTCCACTGAATTCGCCAGTCGTTGCTTCTGCGAGTGGAACTGTCATTCAGGCAAGCTCCGGCGGTCCTTACGGTAATCACGTCTATCTGTCACACAGCATCGGCGGAAAAACGTATACGACCGTTTATGCGCACATGAATTCTCTGACCGTCAAACAAGGGCAACAGGTGAAACAAGGGCAACAAATCGGTAACCTTGGAAGTACCGGAAATTCAACCGGTCCCCACCTTCATTTTGAGATTCATGACGGCGGTTATCAATACAATGCCAATGGCCGGACAAACGAACTGAATCCAAGTGACTTCTTTTAACTCACTGTTGATGCAAAATCCCTCACCGGAATAACTCCGATGAGGGATTTTTGGATGTTTCTTTTTGAATTATAGTTTAAACTGACTGGTTTGTTGATCGAGTGAAGTCGTCGTTTGTTCCAGTTCCAGCATAAGTTGATGAATTTGTTCGAATGATGCTTGTTGGTCACGCATCGATGCCGCGACCTCTTCGTTCCCCGCAGCCAGTTCTTCCATCACTCCACTGACTGAGCTGACCTGATTGACCACTTGATTGGCCTGGTCTTTCGATTGTAGTAACTGTGTCGTCATAAACTGGACGGCTTCCGTTACATCCGTCACGTGACCACGGGTTTCTTCGAATGCTGCTGTCACCTCAGCAAAGTTTTGGACCTGATGTGCTTGTTCTTTTTCAGATTGAAGTAACGCTTCCTGCAAAATCGCTCCGTCTGCCCGAATTGAACGAACGAGTGAGAAAATAGAGCGGGTTGCTTGATGTGTTTCATCCGCCAGCTTTTTCACTTCACTCGCCACGACAGCAAAACCACGTCCTGCTTCTCCTGCCCGTGCCGCTTCGATCGCAGCATTTAACGATAGTAAATTCGTTTGTGCCGAGACACTTGAGACGAGTTGCGCCATCTGTTCGATTTGCTGTGTTTGTTGCAAGAATCCAGCCAACTTGCGACCGAGTTCCTGATTTTGAAGAGTAGCCGTCGCCAGTGATTCCGCTTGTTCCTGCATGATGGTGGCACTTTTCCCCATCGTCGTATCGGCGAGTTGTCCTTGACTCAACGCCTGTTGTGCCCGTTGTTCACTTTGTTCAAACAATGTACTCATATCCGTGATTGTACTGACTGTCGTTTGTAAGTCATCCGAGACGGTTTGCGTACCACTGGCCATTTCATTGATGGCATGTGTCATGTTTCCGGATACTTCGACGATATTGGCATTTTCAGTTGTCGCTTGTTCGCTCATCTGATTAATGGTCGTCGACGTTTGGCTGATTGTTCCGATGACGCCATGTAATGTCCCTTGCATTTGGGCGATTGCTGATTCGAGACGGCCAATTTCATCCGTCCGTCCTGATACCTGCAGTTGTTGTGAGACATCCCCTTGCGAAATCTGTTCCGCCGTTTTAACGACCCGGCTGATCGGACGTGTGATGCTCCGCGCAAAGTACCAGTTGTAGAGTGCTAATGCAATCAGAAGGATGAATGTCGCGATTAAAACTGAACGTGTCAGATTCAACGTTTTGTCTTTCGCTTCTTGTTGCAGTACATCGTAAAATTCACCGTTCTTCGTATGTAACGTGTATAAATCGCTGAGTACCCCTTCCACCTGGGCCGCATGGGAACGGATCGCGATTGGATCAAGCGCATTTAATAATGTCGTCCGTTTCTCCGCTAAGACCGTATACTTCATTTTGGCACGATTCAAATCAGGTTTAAACCGATCAATCAAATAAGTTTTTTGTAATGAATCAACAGCTTTTTCATTTTTTTCACTCAAGGCAAGTGCCTGCTCTTTTTGATTTTCTGACGGCTGGCTGGCTAACCGGTTCCAGGCTGCCTGCTCATACAGTAGTTTAGTCTCCAGTTCTGAAATCTCGACTAACTGTTTTCCGTAATCCTCATTGTAGGACTGGATTTGCCGCAACTCGAATAATGTCCAACCCATCAGGGCGACGACACTGACAATCGTCACGAGTGTCGAAATTAAAAATCGTTTTCGTAACGTCATTGGACCTTCACCTTGCCTTCCAGTATTTCTTGTTTCAATTGTTCGAGTCGTTGCAGTTCCTTCGCTGTAAAGTTGGCATTACGAATCGGTGCTAATTGAATGGCTCCATCTTTGACCCCTAACACGATTTGACCGGATTGAAGACCGGGCTCTTTGACGCTGTCGCCAATTTTCGTAATCGCAAGATCGACCTGTTTTAACATCGATGTCATGACGGCATCCGGGGCAATTGCCGTTTGATCACTGTCGACACCAATTGCCTTATTGCCTTTTTCTTCTGCCGCTTCCAGAACACCGCTTCCGGTCAGTCCTGCTGCCGCATATAACACATCCGCTTCTTTTTTCATTTGAGCGTTTGCCAGTTCCCGTCCTTTGTCCGGTGCAGCAAAGTCTTCCGCATAATCGACAAGGACACGGATATCCGGATTGACGGCTGTTGCACCGGCCCGGTAGCCTTTTTCAAACTTTTCAATGAGCGGCGACTTCATACCGCCGATGAAACCAATCGTTTCACTGTCAGATTGGATTGCTGCCGCTGCCCCCGCCAGATAACTGCCTTCATCCTCTTTAAATGTGACGGATAATACATTCGGTAGTTCTGACACGGCATCAATCAATGCAAACTGCTGTTTTGGATACTGTTTAGCAACTTTCTCTAAGTCCGCCTGTCCCATGAAACCGAGACCGACGACAACGGTCGGCTGTTGTTTCGCTAATGTGGCAAATGCCGCTTCATATGATTTTGTTTCGCTCAATTCTCTATAATCAATGAACCAGTCTTCTTTTTCACGCAGTAAGGACATGCCGCTCATGGCTGCATCACTGAATGATTGATCCCCTAATCCGACATCGGATAAGACGACTGCCATTTTTCGACGCTCCTTCACTGCTTGTTGCGGATCATCGATGACACTTCCACAACCCGCCAGACCGATTGTCAATGCTAGTATGGACAAACTGAATCGTTTTGACATATTTCCACTTCCCTCCACTGTTCTACAATGGATTATCGGAAAGGTTGTCTGACTTCTTAACCTAAAAATAAAATTCAGAATTGTTTTAAAACAAAAACGTGTCCTTCCCGCAACAACAGTTGCAAAAAGAACACGTCGGTCTATCAGATTAAATTAGTAATCGCTGTCTGAAGTTCCACCTGTAACGATGGCAATTCCGGCAGAAGCACCGATACGTGTTGCGCCAGCATCGATCATTGCTTTTGCGCCTTCGAAATCACGAACGCCGCCTGAAGCTTTAACACCGATGTCAGGTCCGACTGTTTCACGCATGAGACGGATATCTTCTACCGTTGCGCCGCCTGTCGAGAAACCAGTTGACGTCTTGACAAAATCTGCACCTGCTTTGACTGATAACTCAGCAGCTGTTTTAATTTCTTCTTTTGTTAAGAGACAGTTCTCGAAGATGACTTTGACGAGTGTCCCGTTTGCTGCTTCGACAACCGCACGAATGTCGCGTTCAACAAGTGAAAGATCGCCGTCTTTTAATGCGCCGATATTTAAGACCATATCGATTTCTGTTGCTCCGTTTTTGATGGCATCTTGTGTTTCAAATGCTTTTACTTCTGGTGTGTTTGCACCAAGTGGGAAGCCGATGACTGTACAGACTTTAACTGCGTCGTCTGATTTCAAAAGTTCTGCTGCGAGTGCTACGTTTGTCGGGTTGACACAGACGCTTGCAAATTTGTATTCGAGTGCTTCCTTACAAAGTGTTTCGATTTGAGCACGTGACGTTTCTGCTTTTAAAGCGGTATGGTCGATCATTCCTGCTAAATTCATGATTCATTTCCTCCTTAAGGATATCCCTTAGACTCTGTTTCCATTCTATCACGCAAGAGGTCAGACTTCTATCTTTTTACGCGACTTTTCGCAACTGTTTTTTCCGAATCAATAAACCATTCAAGGTAAAGACAAGGGCAGCCGACCAAATGAATGTAAACGCAATCAAGTGCGTTCTCGTAAAGGGTTCATCGTACAGAAGAACTCCGATGGCAAGCGACAACGTCGGAGCTACGAATTGCAGAAAACCGACGACTGTAAACGGAATCCGCTGCGCTCCAAATCCGAACAATAATAACGGAACAGCGGTAATGATCCCCGTCAAAAAGAGTCCGATCATCACAAAGGGAGACGACGTAAATGTCTCTTGCCCACTGATCCCCATATATCCTAAGAACAGGATGGCGATCGGTAACGGAGCCAGTGTTTCAATCGTCAAACTGACCGTTGACTCAAGCGGCCGTTGTTTTTTGACGACCCCGTAAAAACCAAAGCTGAAGGCGAGCGCCAACGAAATCCAAGGAAACTTTCCGTAGCCGATCGTCAGAATCAAGACGCCAATCGTCGCAAGGAGAATCGCAAGCCATTCAATCCGTGACAGTTTTTCCCGGAAAAAGAACACCCCGAAAACGATGCTGACAATCGGATTGATGTAATACCCAAGCGATGCTTCGACAATAAAATTATGATTGACCGCCCAGATGTAGATGAACCAGTTCATGCTGATGATCAGCCCGTTCAGGAAAAAAAGACGACGGGTAAACGGGTTTTTCAATGCCCCCGTAAACTTCGGCAATGCTTTTTGAAGGGATAATAATAACAGTAAGAAAATAAACGACCAAACGATCCGGTGGGCTAAAATCTCTTCGCTCGAGACGGTCGCAAGTAATTTCCAATAGATTGGCAACAAACCCCAAATGACATAGGCCGATAATGTTGCGATAAAACCTGATTTATTCATAAATAATTTCCTCTTTTCTCAATCACGATACTTTTTTCATCTTCATCCGTCCGCTTGATATCCCACTGATTGTAAAGACCGCGACGGCCAACCAAATAAACAGGAACGCGATGAAGTGAATCGGTGTAAAGATGTCATTGAATAAAAAGACACCGAGAATCAAGGTCAAGGTCGGAGCGATATATTGTAAAATCCCGACATAAACGAACGGAATCTTCGGCATTCCGTATCCAAACAACATCAATTGAATCGCCGTCGCCACCCCTAACATGACGATGGCTAACAGCGCTTCCGTCGGCAAGGCGAGCGGATTCGCTCCGGTCAGACCAAGCGTCAACAAAGCAAACGGCAGCGTGACCAGTGTTTCAAGAAACAGACCGGATAACGGTTCTGCCGCCGCCTTCTTTTTAAGAACGCCGTAAAAAGCAAATGAGATGGCGAGCGAAAACGCGATGATCGGAAACTTTCCGTACCCGAACGTTAAAATCAGGACACCCGTGACGGCACTCACGATTGCGAGCAACTGGGCCCGGTTCAAACGTTCACCGAAAAATAATAAGCCGAACAAGACACTGACCAGTGGATTAATATAATAGCCGAGTGACGACTCGACGAGATACCCTTCACCGATTGCGTATAAATACAAGGTCCAGTTTCCCCCAAGGACAAGTCCTGCCGTTAAAACGGTATTCCGTTGACGTTTGCTTCGCCAAAGTTGCTTGACGTGCTTAAACTTCCCTGTCAGTCGCAGTAACAACGTGACAAAGATAAAAGCACTGATGATGCGAATCGAGACGACCGTCCAGGCCGGTACCTCATCCGCAAACAGTTTGTAAATCGGTAACAATCCTCCGATCACATAGGCGACGAACGTCGCACTCATTCCCCGTTTATCCACGATGAACCCCCTTCAATGTATACAAGTAAAGCCGCCATCATCATGGCGACTTTTCAGCTTATTGTTGATCGAGAATCTGGAACAATGTCTTCATTTCCGACTCCGTCAAATCACGCCATTCCCCGATCGGTAAATCACCGAGTTCGACGTTCATGATCCGGACGCGTTGCAGGCGTTTGACACGGTACCCGAACTCTTTACACATACGGCGAATTTGCCGGTTCAATCCTTGTGTCAAAACGATTCGGAACGTCCGCGACTCGAGCTGTTCGACGACACATTCCTTCGTCGTCGTTCCCAGAATGTCGACGCCGCTTGCCATCCCTTCAATAAATGTTTCCGTAATCGGTGCATCGACCGTCACGATATACTCTTTATCATGATTGTTTTCTGCCCGTAAAATCCGATTGACGATATCCCCGTCGTTCGTCAGGATAATCAATCCGTCCGAGTCTTTGTCGAGTCGTCCGATCGGGAAAATCCGTTTCGGATGATTGACGAAATCAATGATATTCCCTTCGATGTCACGTTCTGTCGTACATGTGATGCCGACCGGTTTGTTTAAAATCAAATACTCGAGTTCCGGCTTTGCCTGAAGCGGCTGTCCGTCAATTTCGACGGCGTCCGTTTTTTCGACCTGCGAGCCGAGCTCAGCTACATTTCCGTTAATGGTCACACGTCCGGCATCGATGAGCTTATCTGCTGCCCGGCGGGAACAAAATCCTGTTTCACTAATAAATTTATTGATTCGCATAAGTGGATGTCCTCTTTCTCTTTTGTAATCTTTACTCAGTGTAGCGTATCCGTTACCTGAAAACAAAATAATTTATCGGCAGGAAAACAAAATTCGCCTTCCTGTAATCAGAAGGCGAATTCCTTTTAGATGGCTTGCTCTTTTAACGTCTCCATGACGCGAACGAATTGCCCATCGTTCATCGGGTAACCTGCTTTTATGATTTTGACGCGAACGAGTTGACCAATCAAAGATTCGTCTCCTTCAATCGCGACACGTAAGTAATTATCTGTATAACCGACGAGACGGCCACCTGCTTCTTCCGAAAATTCTTCCGGTATGATTTCAAGCAGTTCTCCTTCATACTTCGATGCATATTCTTTTGCCAGCTGATCCGACAAGGCAATCAAGCGGGCGACACGTTGTTCTTTGATGTGCTCCTCCACCTGATCGTCCATCATCGCAGCTGGTGTCCCCGTCCGTTTGGAATACGGGAAAACATGCAGTTCACTGAACTTATGGTCGTTGATGAAGTTAAACGTCTCCATGAACTCTTCTTCCGTCTCTCCCGGGAAACCGACGATGACGTCAGACGTGATTGCACAATCCGGTAAAACTTCTTTTAAACGCGTGATCCGTTCACCGAACTCCGCCATCGTATACTTCCGGCGCATCCGGCGCAAGACGGTATCCGATGCCGATTGAATCGGAACATGGAGATGGCGGACGACGATTGGCGAATCTTTAAGAACGTCGAGCACTTCATCCGTGATTTGACTTGCTTCAATCGACGAAATCCGAAGCCGTTCGAGACCTGCCACGGACTCGAGCGCTTTTAACAATTTCGCCAAATTGTAGTCTTTTAAGTCTTCTCCGTAACCGCCTGTATGAATACCGGTCAGGACAATTTCTTTGTATCCTGCGTCGACAAGCTGTTGCGCCTGCTTGAGGACATCTTCCGGTTGACGCGAACGCATCAGACCGCGTGCCCAGGGAATGATACAAAACGTGCAGAAGTTGTTGCATCCTTCTTGAATTTTCAAGGAAGCCCGTGTCCGGTCAGTAAAGGCCGGCACGTCGAGTTCTTCGTACACTTTCGCTTTCATGATATTACCGACGGCATTGATCGGCATCCGTTCTTCCCGGAACTGTTCAATATAACCGATCATCTTATGGCGGTCCTGTGTTCCGACGACGACATCGACTCCTGGAATCGCCATGATTTCAGCCGGTGACGTCTGCGCATAACACCCGGTGACACAGATGACGCTGTCCGGATTTTGACGGATCGCCCGTCGAATGACTTGCCGGCTCTTTTTATCGCCCGTATTCGTTACTGTACATGTATTGACGACGTAGACGTCGGCATGATCTGCAAAGTCGACACGTCCATATCCCGCATCCTTGAACAGTTGCCAGACGGCTTCTGTCTCGTAATGATTGACTTTACAACCAAGCGTTTGAAAGGCTACCGTTGCCATTTCACTCACCCTTTCAATTCAAAATGATACGATACGGCGGACAGGACATAGAGTGGTGCCGTTTCCGTCCGTAAAATCCGTCGTCCGAGTGATGCCGGCACGAAACCGCCGGCGGTTAACCGCGATACTTCTGTTTCCGTCAGTCCACCTTCCGGACCAATCACAACCAACAAGGAGTCCCCGGACTGAAGCCGGGACAGCGTAGAAGCGAAGGCAGCCGCCTCCCCTTCTTTCGCCGATTCTTCATAAGCGATCAAACACGCGGTATAGTCAGCAGCACGTTGTAGGACTTCATCATACGTCACATACTCAATCGTCGGCAAGTGTGCCCGGTACGATTGTTCCGCTGCTTCTTTACTGATTTTTTGGAGGCGTTCCAGTTTTTTCGGAATTTTTTTAGCATCCCATTTCGAGACCGAACGGGCCGATTCGAACACAAGCAGACGGCTGATCCCAAGCTCCGTCGCTTTTTGGGCAACGAGTTCTACTTTATCCCCTTTTGGTAAGGCATAAGCAATCGTCACGTGAATAGGAAGTTCCGTCTCAATCGGCAATTCTTCAAGCATTTCTGCGACGGCAGTTTGCTTATCAAGTTGCTCGAGTCGGCAACGGAACAGTCCTGTGCCGTCTAACACTAAAATTTCATCCCCGACATCCATCCGCATGACATTTTTCATATGATGCGCGTCGTCTTTTGACAGGGTAAAGGTATTTCCTGCACGTGCGGTCTGATCGACGAAATATCGTTGCATCGGCTTAAGCCTCACGTTTCGCGATAATGGCGACCCAGTCCTCAAGCTTCGTCGTCTCGACGATAGTAAATCCGGCGGCTACCATTGCGTCACGCACCATGTCTTTTTTCTGACCGATGATGCCCGATGCGATGAAGTGACCGCCCGGCAAAGTCAGTTCATAGGCATCGTTGACGAACAGCAAGATGACTTCGGCTAAGATGTTCGCGACGATCAACTCAACCGGTTCTTTCAGTTCTTTCATTAAATCGCCCTGGCAGACCGTCACTTGCTGACTGACCTGGTTCAATGCCACATTGTCCGTCGCGGAACGAACAGCGACTTCATCCAAATCAAGGGCAAAGACGTCTTTTGCTCCGAGTTTAGCTGCTGCAATCGCCAGCACACCGGAACCGGTTCCGACATCGACGACACGATCATTTTCTTGAAGATAGTTTTCGATTGCCTGGATACAGAGAACTGTCGTCGGATGTGTTCCGGTTCCGAATGCCATCCCAGGATCGAGTTCGATGATTTTTTCATCCGGTTGCGGTGTGTAGTCTTCCCACATCGGTACAACCGTTAAATGACGGCTGATTTTAACCGGTTTATAAAACTGCTTCCACGAATGGGCCCAGTCTTCCTCATCGACTTGTGTCAGCGTGACAGTTCCTGCACCAATCGTCAGACCGAATTTCGTCAGCATCTGAATGTCGCGTTCGATTCCTTTGATCGTATCCGTCAAATCACTGCTTTCCGCAAGATATGCTTTGACGAGTACACCGCTGTCCGGATATTCATCGCGCTTCTTCTCATCCCAAATCTCACCGAAGTTATCTTCACGGTGTGACATCATCTCGAAATCTTCGACGTCCTCGATGACGACACCGCTTGCTCCCGCCTCATGTAAGATGTTCGAGACTGCTTCGATTGCTTCTTGTGTCGTATGGACACAGACTTCCGACCATTTCATTTCCTGTCACGCTCCTTTAGTGATCACCCTGTAAAGAATGTTTTGATGCGGCTGAATACGCCTTCGTGTTGTTCTTCGACACCTTTTTCATCACTGATTTCGTTGAACTCACGAAGCAGTTCTTTTTGACGGTCCGTCAGATTTTTTGGTGTGATGATGACGACATTGACATACTGATCCCCGTGATGGCCTGAACGGACGTTTGGCATCCCTTTGCCACGCAGACGGAACCGTGAACCGGTTTGTGTACCGGCCGGAATTTTCAAGCTGACTTTCCCGTGAACAGTCGGTACTTCGATTTCATCTCCAAGCGTCGCTTGTGCGAACGTGAGCGGCATATCCATGACAATATGGTCATCAACGCGTTCAAATAATTCATGTTCCCGAACACGGACGACGACATACAGATCACCGAATGGTCCGCCGTTCACACCGGCTTCCCCTTTACCTGCTAGACGAATCTGTTGACCATTGTCGATCCCGGCTGGAATCTTGACGCGGACATCTTTATTTTTACGGACACGACCGGCTCCGCGGCATGTTTCACATGGTTCTTTGACGATTTGTCCACGACCGTGGCATGTCGAACACGTCGTTTGATTGACGACACGTCCAAACATCGTATTTTGCTCGACATTGATGTGTCCTGATCCACCACAACGTTTACATGTTTCCGGATGTGTTCCCGGTTTAGCACCTGAACCGTGACACGTTCCGCAGTCTTCTTCGACTGGAATCGTAATGACTTTCTCGACACCAGAGAAAGCTTCCATGAAGTCGATTTCTTCGACATATTGTAAATCCTGCCCTTTACGCGGGGCATTCGGATCTTGACGGCGTCCGCCACCGAAGAACATATCAAAGATGTCGCCGAACCCTTCTGCTCCACCAAAGCCACCGCCGCCTTGCGATGGATCCTGGTGACCAAACTGGTCGTAACGGGCACGTTGATTGTCGTCTGACAAGACTTCATAGGCTTCCGACAACTCTTTGAATTTTTGATCGGCATCCGCCTCTTTATTGACATCCGGATGGTAGGTCCGGGCAAGTTTCCGGTAAGCTCGTTTAATCTCTGCTGCTGAGGCATCGCGCGCGACGCCTAACACTTCATAATAATCGCGTTTTTCCACGTGCATTCTTCCTCTCTTTAGGTCCGATTCATTTCATACTGTTTGATTTTACCGAACTTCAGGCGACATGGAAAGAGCCAAAGCGCGGATTACGCTTTGGCTCTCTCTAGCGCCCGAAAAATCGGTCGGTTACTTATTTGTTGTCTTTGTCGTCGACTTCTTCAAATTCAGCGTCCATGACATTGTCATCTTGTCCGCCTGCTTGCGCACCTTCAGCGCCCGCTTGTTGTTGAGCCATGTTTTCGTAGACTTTTTGTGTCAATTCTTGAACAACCGTTGACAATTCGTCTTTTGCAGAACGAATCGCTTCGACGTCTGTTCCTGCGAGTGCAGTTGTGACTTTTTCTTTTGCCGCTTCAGCTTTTTCTTTATCTGCTGCGTCAATTTGCTCGCCAAGATCTTTGACTGCTTTATCTGTTGCGAAGACGAGTTGATCCGCTTCGTTGCGAAGTTCTACTTCTTCTTTACGTTTGTTATCAGCATCTGCGTTTGCTTCTGCATCTTTGACCATTTGGTCGATGTCCGCTTCAGTCAAGCCGCTTGATGATTGGATTGTAATCGATTGTTCTTTGTTCGTACCAAGATCTTTCGCTGATACGTTAACGATTCCGTTTGCATCGATATCGAATTTAACTTCGATTTGCGGCACACCGCGTTGTGCTGGCGGAATGTCCGTCAATTGGAAACGACCAAGCGTTTTGTTGTCTGACGCCATTGGACGTTCACCTTGAAGAACATGAATGTCAACGGCTGGTTGGTTGTCAGCAGCAGTTGAGAAGACTTGTGATTTCGAAGTCGGGATCGTCGTGTTACGGTCGATCAGTTTCGTCATCACGCTACCCATTGTTTCGATTCCGAGTGAGAGTGGTGTGACGTCGAGAAGGACAACGTCTTTGACGTCCCCTGTTAATACGCCACCTTGAACAGCTGCTCCGAGGGCAACGACTTCATCCGGGTTAACCCCTTTGAACGATTCTTTGCCTGTGAAGTCTTGAACAGCTTTTTGAACCGCAGGGATACGTGTTGATCCACCAACGAGGATGATTTTGTCAATTTTGTCCGGTGTCATGCCAGCATCGCTGAGGGCACGACGTGTTGGTGCCATCGTCCGTTCTACGAGATCAGCTGTCAAATCGTCGAACTTCGCACGTGACAATGTCATTTCAAGGTGAAGTGGACCTGCTGCGCCGGCCGTGATGAACGGAAGACTGATTTGTGTCGAAGAGACACCTGAGAGATCTTTCTTCGCTTTTTCAGCAGCGTCTTTCAAACGTTGAAGCGCCATTTTATCTTGGGCAAGATCGATGCCGTTGTCTTTTTTGAATTCTGCAACCAAGTGATCGATGATTTTTTGGTCAAAGTCATCTCCACCAAGACGGCTGTCACCGGCAGTTGAAACTACTTCGAAAACACCATCTCCGAGTTCGAGAATCGAAACGTCGAATGTACCGCCACCTAAGTCATAGATGAGGATTGTGTGGTCTTCGCCTTTTTCAAGACCGTAAGCAAGTGCTGCTGCCGTCGGCTCGTTGATGATCCGTTTGACGTCAAGACCAGCGATTGTTCCTGCATCTTTTGTTGCTTGGCGTTCTGCATCGTTGAAGTAAGCAGGAACCGTGATGACCGCTTCCGTTACTTTTTCACCGAGGTAGTCTTCTGCTTGTGCTTTCAATTTTTGAAGAATGATCGCAGATACTTCTTGTGGTGTGTAGTCTTTGCCTTCGACTTCCACTTTATAGTCTGTACCCATGTGACGTTTGATCGACATGATTGTGTTCGGGTTTGTGATAGCTTGACGTTTTGCGACTTCTCCGACTTGACGCTCGCCGTTTTTGAAAGCAACGACAGATGGTGTCGTACGGTTTCCTTCAGCGTTTGCGATAACGACAGGCTCTCCGCCTTCCATTACTGCGACACATGAGTTTGTTGTTCCTAAGTCAATACCAATGATTTTTGCCATGATAAATTCCTCACCTTCGAATAGTTAGTAGTGTTAAATCAGATCGAAACGTAAATTATTCTGCGACTTTGACCATACTTGGACGAATGACACGATCGTGTAATTTGTATCCTTTTTGGAATTCCGCTGTGACGACACCTGATTCATGTTCTTCACTCGGCTCCTGAACGACTGCCTGGTGCAGGTTCGGATCAAAGGCTTCCCCGACTGCAGGAATCTCGATGACGCCTTCGTTTTGAAGTGTTTCCACTAATTGACGTTTGACCATCTCAACACCGGCAAGAACAGACTGTGTTTCTTCGTTGTCCGATTCAATCTGCAACGCACGGTCAAGATTATCGACTAATGGGAGTAACTTTTCGACGATGGTCTGAGACGAGTACTTTGCACGGTTTTCGGCTTCAATCCGGTTCCGACGTTTGAAGTTGTCGAAATCCGCACGGAGGCGTAATTCTGATGCTTTCGCTTCTGCGAGTTGTGCTTCGAAGTCGGGTGCCGCCGGTTCTTCAACGAGATCCGCCTGGACGACCTCTTCTTCTGTTACTTCAACTGTTTCTGCTTCTGTTTGTTGCTCGGTTGTTTCGTCAGTATTGAGGTTTTGATTCTGCTTATTTTCTTCCACTCTGAATCGAGCCCCTTTCTATATTCAATCCAAGTTGTTTTTACGCAACTCGGTTTGGAATGCTTGTAAAAGATGAATGATCGAATTGATGCCTCGATTATAATCCATCCGTTTCGGCCCAATCAGGGCGAGTGTACCGAGTGAGACGCCGTCAACGGAGTAATGGGCACGAATCACACTGCAGTCTTTTAAGGCATCGACGTTATTTTCGCTGCCGATTGTAATCAAAATCTGATTATCAAGACTCGGACTCAAGAAATCGAACAAGGCTTCCTGTTGCTCGATCAACTCGAGGACCGGACGCAGTTTCGCGACATCCTGAAACTCAGGTTGATCAAACATGTTCGCTTTCCCCCCCAGATAAATCAAAGGGCGTTCCTCATGCTGATCCGTCAAGACGATATCGAGTGCTTTTGACAGCAGGGTCGTCTGCTCCGAATGTTCGGAACGGAACCGTCTGATTTCTTCGAGCAGACGGAGACGCAATTGACTGAGCGGCGTTCCGCGTAACGTTTGGTTCAACCGTTCCATCAGGCGGCTTGCCGCCTCACGTGAGAGGGCTTCCGCGAGCTGAAGTGTCTTATGTTCGACGTGACCGGTTTCTGTCACGAGAACGATAACGACACGTCCTTCCGCTAAGGGAATCAGTTCTAAATGATGGAGACGTTGTCCTTCTTCTTTTGGACCTAATACAAGCGTCGTATAATGTGTCAATTCGCTCAACAAGTCCGCTGTATGTCGGATCAACCGATCATTTTCATTCACGGAATGGGCAAATAACGATTTTAACGCTTTTGCCTCTTGCGGTGAGATGCTTTCCGGACGAATCAGATGATCGACATAAAATCGATATCCAAGCTCGGATGGAATTCGGCCGGCAGAAGTATGCGGCTTTTCAATCAATCCCATTTCTTCGAGGTCCGCCATCTCATTTCGAATGGTCGCGGAACTGAACGTCACGTCACTCCGTTTCGAGAGCGTCCGTGAGCCGACGGGTTGAGCGGTTTTGATATAATCATCGACGATTGCACGTAAAATCAACAATTGGCGATCCGTCAGCACCTTCTTCACCACCTTATTTTGTTAGCACTCACTTTTAACGAGTGCTAATTACATCTTTACTATAAGGAATCCTGGAAATGATGTCAACCAATTTGCTGAACCCTTTGAAGACTTTCCCATTCTGCGATACAGTGAAACAAACGACGCAAAGGATGAGGTCTATGCTCGAACTGTTTGCCATGGCCGGTGTATTCGTTTGGGTGTTCATCGCGATCATCGGAACGACCGCCTATTTTTTACGAAAACCGAAAAAATAAAACGGCGTCCACATACTTTCGTATGGACGCCGTTTTCATTCGTACGGTCTTACTGTTCTGTTACCCTTCGATTTCCGCTTCTCCGATGAACTCGGCAAATACTTCGTTTGCGAGCGGTACACCCGCGTCCGTTAAACGGAGATGGGTCGTCGTCCGCTCGACGAGTCCGCGCGGCAACAGTTTCCCGATCGTCTGTCCGAACACTTGATCAAGCGAATGCCCGTATTTTTCTTCAAAGTGTCGTTCCGACACCCCTTCTTTCATTCGTAACCCGAGAAACATCTCTTCTTCCATCCGTTCGACTTCCGTCAACGGCGTCTCATTGCGGACCGGTAAACCCTCCGCTTTGATATAGTGCGGAATCGGTGCGATGTTCGCCCGCCGTGTTTTGTTGATGTAACTGTGTGAGCCGGCACCAAATCCGTAATATTCATCGTTTTCCCAGTAGACCCGGTTATGCCGGCTTTCCCGACCCGGTAAGGAAAAGTTTGAAATCTCATATTGATGCAAACCGCCGGCTTCAATCGTTTCAATCATTAAGCGGTACATATCCGCTTCTAAATCCTGTGTCGGTAACGGCAACTTCCCTTTTCGTTCCTGAATCGCAAAAACAGTATGCGGCTCAAGAATCAACGAATACGACGAGATATGGGTGATCGGTAAACGTAACGCCCGTTCGACATCGTATTTGACCTGGTCGAGCGTTTGATTCGGCAAACCAAACATCAAGTCAACCGAAATGTTGTCAAACCGTTTTGCAGCATGATCGAGCGTCTCGGCGACTTTGGCTTCCCGGTGCGTCCGGCCGATCCGCTCGAGTAATCCGTCGTCAAACGACTGGACCCCAAAGCTGACTCGATTGACGCCGCCCGCTTTCATGATGTCGAGTTTTTCCGGTGAGACGCCGTCCGGATTCGATTCGACCGTATATTCGAGTCCTGCGTCCGTCAGCGGGAGAAGATGCTTCGCGATGATATCCATCAGACGTTGCATCTGACCTTCGTTTAAAGCGGTCGGTGTGCCTCCACCGATAAAGATTGTTTCGAGCCGATCGGTCGGATACTGCTGTAACGTCAGTTCGATTTCCCGTTCTAACGCATCGAGATATTCAGCGACCGGCTGATTTTTTAAAAAGACTTTATTAAAGTCACAGTAATAACAAATATGCTCACAAAACGGAATGTGGACATATGCGGCGCGTGGAGTCATTTCGCCTCATCCTTTCTTCACTTAAACAGAAAAAGGGTGCGCCAGAAACGCCCCCTTTGTGTCTTCCTTAATCTTCATCCATCGACAGAACCGACATGAAGGCTTCTTGCGGTACCTCTACCGAGCCTACCATCTTCATGCGTTTCTTACCTTCTTTTTGCTTCTCGAGCAATTTACGTTTACGCGAGATGTCTCCTCCGTAACACTTGGCGAGAACGTTTTTCCGTAACGCTTTGATTGTCGAACGGGCGACAATCTTCGTTCCGACGGCCGCTTGAATCGGTACTTCGAACTGCATCCGCGGAATGAGTGCTTTTAATTTATCAACGATGACTTTCCCACGTTCGTACGCAAAATCACGGTGAACGATGAAACTCAAGGCATCGACGTTTTCATTGTTGAGTAAGATATCCATCTTAACAAGACGCGATTGCTGATAGCCGATTAATTCATAATCCAGCGACGCATATCCTTTTGTGCTTGATTTCAACTGATCAAAGAAATCATAGACGATTTCCGATAACGGGAGTTCATACGTGATTTTAACACGTGCCGTATCGATGTATTCCATATCGATGAACGTCCCGCGTTTCTTTTGACAGAGCTCCATGATGGCACCGACATAGTCGTTTGGCGTCATAACGGCTGCTTTAACGTACGGCTCTTCGATGAACTCGACTTTTTGTTGTTCCGGCATCTTCGACGGGTTATCGACATGAAGTACTTCTCCGGCCGTCGTCGTCACATGATAGATAACCGATGGGGCCGTCGTGATCATATCGATGTTGAATTCGCGTTCGATCCGTTCCTGAATGATTTCCATGTGAAGCATACCAAGGAATCCGCAACGGAAACCGAATCCGAGTGCCTGTGATGTTTCCGGCTCGAATTCAAGTGCGGCGTCACTCAATTGAAGACGTTCGAGCGCTTCACGTAAATCATTATAGCGTGCTGCATCAATCGGATACAGACCGCAGTATACCATCGGGTTCATCTTCCGGTATCCTGGTAAAGCTTCTGTCGCCGGCTGTTTCGCCAAGGTAATCGTATCCCCAACGCGAACATCACCAACTGTTTTAATCGAAGCCGATAACGTACCGACATCTCCTACCGTCAATTCTTTTTGGCGGAGCGGTTTCGGTGTCGAGACCGCGAGTTCCAAGACTTCAAAGTCTTTTCCGGTCGACATCATCCGAATCTTGTCACCGACTTTAACCGTCCCGTTGACAACACGAATCGACGCAACGACACCACGGTAGGCATCATAATACGAATCGAAAATCAACGCTTCGAGCGGTGCTTCCGGATCACCCGTCGGTGCCGGAACTTTCGCAACGATTTGCTCAAGGATTTCTTCAATCCCGATACCGGCTTTCGCGGATGTCGGAACCGCTTCAGAAGCATCCAGTCCAATTACGTCTTCAATCTCTTGACGAACACGTTCGACGTCTGCTGAAGGCAAATCAATCTTATTGATGATCGGCAAGATTTCCAAGTCGTTATCCAGTGCCAAATACACGTTAGCCAGTGTTTGTGCTTCGATGCCTTGCGCCGCATCAACGACGAGGACAGCTCCTTCACAAGCTGCGAGGGAACGGGAAACTTCGTATGTGAAGTCGACGTGTCCCGGTGTATCAATCAGATGGAGGATATATTCCTCACCATCTTTTGCCGTATACTTCAATTGAACAGCATTCAACTTAATGGTAATCCCACGTTCACGTTCCAAGTCCATCGCATCCAGTGTCTGATCTTTCATCTCACGTGATGTCAAAGCACCTGTTTTTTCTAAAATACGGTCAGCAAGTGTCGATTTCCCGTGGTCGATATGGGCGATGATAGAGAAATTACGAATACTTTTTTGCCGCTTTAAACGATCTGCATTATTCATGTTTATAGTCACCTTACCTTATAGTCAAACGTACATACGCTTCATTATACCAAAAATCACACGGGGTGCACCATCTCGTTTTGTTTTCCAAAAAAACAAAAATCGAAAGAAACCCTAGAGCTGTTATTGCTTTTAAGAAAAACGTTTGCTACAATTGTGTTTGTTCTGTTGAACGATAAATGCAGATATGCGAATATAAATCTCGAATGAGTTTTCTTGGAGGTGAATCATCCATGGCTAACATTAAATCAGCAATCAAGCGTGTTAAAACAGCTGAAAAACGCCGCGTCGCTAACGTACAACGTAAATCGTCTATGCGTTCAGCTATCAAAGCAGTCGAAACTTTCGCTACTGAAGGCAACAAAGAGCAAGCGCTCGTAGCTTTCAACACAGCATCTAAGAAAATCGACAAAGCTGCTGCTAAAGGTCTTATCCACAGCAACAAAGCTGGTCGTGACAAATCACGTCTCGCTCGTCTCGTAAACGCACTTTAATTCTTCTTTGAAGGATACAGTGATCGATCACCTCTCGGAGCCCGCTCCGGTGGTGATTTTTTTGCATCTAAAAACCATCTGACTGTCTTGTCAGATGGTTTTTCTTTTTTCTCAGAAACGATCTACCATGACATGATGCGGACCGATTCCTTCAATTTCGAATGACTCGCTTGCAACCGTCAAACCTAATCGTTCGTAAAAAGGAACGGCATTGAGTCGGGCGTTACACCACCAACCGTCTGCATCTTTTGCTTTCAGTCGGTTTCGTGCCTCTTCTAACAATGCTTTGCCATATCCTTCTCCACGGACAGCAGGACTCGATGCCATTCCGCGTAATTGATAGGTCAATTCCGGATACACCTCATGAGGACGATTGGAGAAAGTACCGATAGCTACAATCCGCCCGTCTTTGACGGCTCCTAAATGAAAAGTGGACTCGAGATCATCGTCCGGATAGACACACATTTCAATCGGCTGGTTGGGACGTAATACTTCTTTTCGAAGTGGAATGACCTCTGTTGCTGAAATGATTCGAATCTCCATCTGCTCTGCCTCCTATAATGTAGCGAGCCGGACAATCAGGGCATCAAACAATATCCGCTTGTCCCCTCGGCCTGTCTTCATACCCTCGTCTGTCGTCGTGATTGCGACCAATGCCTGTTCGAGCTGCGCGAACGTAAATCGTTTACCAGCCTGTAGGGCGAGTTTGATTGCATATGGATGTGCCCCGACTTTGGACGCGATTTGCCGTTCCCCGTACCCTTGTTCCGCCAGACGTTTGGACAGCAGCATCATCCGGTACTGTCGTGCCATCAATCCAAGTAACGCCAACACTTCCTGTCCCTGCTTTTCGAGATCACGAATCAATCGAATCGCCGGTTCAAGTTGACGTTTCATCAGATAATCCGTCAGTTGGAACACATTATCCTCTAACGTCCGCGGCACAAGTAAATTAACATCTTCCAGTTCAATCGTTGGATGATCTCCGGCATAGAGCATGAGTTTATCCAGTTCACGTGTCAGTGTCGCCCACATCTCACCCGTCAGGAAAATCAATCGTTCGATGGCAGGGCGTTCCATCCGGTATCCTTTGTCGTTGACAGCATCCATCACGAAACGAAACAGTTCTTCCGTCGTCGGTTTTTTTGCTTCGAGTATGACAGCCCGGTCTTTTAACCGTTTGACAATCGTTTTTCGCTCATCCAGTTTTTCCGCCTCGACAATCAAAACGACAACCGCGTAATCCGCAGGTTGGACGATGTATTCAGTCAACCGCTCTACGTTATGTGTTTTCTTGTCCTTTGCACCGGTCAAAAAAGTAGCCGGTTTAGCGATGACGACACGGTAATCACTTAAAAAAGGGACCGTTTCCGCTTCATCGAGTACCGCATCGAGCGGTTGATCGTTTAAATCAATCTTCATGTAATCAAAGCGTTCGCCGTCCGGCAATGCGGCTTTAACGATTTCACGTTCCCATTCTTCCAAAAGATGTCGTTCCGTTCCATATAATAAATAAAGGTTCGCCAGTTTTCCGTTGACAAGCCAAGGTGTTTTCATCTTCCCCACCACATTTCACAGTTTGTTCTTAACTTCATCATAGATAATCCTCTTTTATTCCGCTATACTAGAAGCGGAATCTATTTTTAGGGGGAATGCAGCATGGCACATTCAGTACGTCCACCAAGTGAGAATGCGTTTGAAAACGACATTCAGTCAAAACGTAATGACGCGCTTGACTCAGCGGTCGGTTTTGGCGCATCGTTCGGTTTTTTCGCAGTCTTGTTCATCATTGGCGTCGTCATTAAATTCTTAAGCCTATAATCAGTAAAACAGCAACCTTGGGGGGTTGCTGTTTTTTATTTTAGCATAGGTTCACAGCCTGTTGCAGAACAAGTTATCATTCCCGATTGATCGGTCCGCATGACATCCCGATTCCTCGTCCGCTCCAATACTTCTGCATGAGGATGACCATACCGGTTATTTCGTCCTGCTGAAATGATGACCAGTTCCGGATCCGTTTTCTGCAAAAGCTGTTCTCCAGTTGACGTTTTTGAACCGTGATGCCCCGCTTTTAAAATGTCGACTTTGGGGACGGACCATGTTTCCTCTTGATCGATACTCGCATCTCCCGTCAATAAGACACGTTTCCCGGCAACGTCAGCAAGTAAGACGACCGACCGGTCATTTTCTTCTTCCTCGTTCGCTGCAGGAGCCACTACCTTGAGCCAGGGACGAATCCGTTGTCCTGAGCGAATGTATTCAATGCGGGTTCCGGTCGCTTCAATCTGTTCGATCAACGCGTGCCGTTTCGGATCTTGATTGTCGAACTGTCCCATATAAATCGTATCAACTTGAATTTTTCGCAAGACCCCCGGCAACCCGCCGATATGATCATGGTCCGCATGCGTGACGACCAGCCCTTCAATCCGCGTTTCTCCCCGCGTATGTAAAAACGGGGCTACGATTTGCCCTCCCGGATCAAACGGACGTAACGGAGGGCGAATTGATAAGGAAAATGCTCCCCCTGTATCAATGACAAACGTTTCTCCTGCTTTTTCGATGATGGTGCTGTCTCCCTGTCCGACGTCAAGAAAGGTGATTCGTTCCGGCGTTTGCTGATCCATATAAAGACTCGCTACGAGCAGCCCGATCAGCGGGACCAGATGACCGAACCATTTGCGCTCAGCCAACCACCAGCCTGTGAGGACCACTCCTGTCACAATCAGAAACACAGGAAGCGAAAAAAGATGAACCGCAACGGTTGGGACGGGGAGTTTCTCCGCCCACGTCAATGCTTGATCCAAAAAAGAAGTAGCCTGACCATGCAGACCGATCAGATTATCAGACGACGGAATCAGCACAGTTGCACTGACCAGGAAAGACAGCGGGAGAATCACCCACTCAATCCATCCCCCGACAATCAAATTCAACAGCGGGGACCAAAAGGAAACTTCTGTCTGTTGGGCCAATTGCAGGACTAGACTTGTCATGATTTGCGCCCAAAAGCTAATCAGCAACCAGTTCCAGGGACGTTTGATCGTTTCCCACATCCTGCGGGACAGTAATAAAAAGATCGTCAATCCGACGGTCAGTTGAAATCCAACATCGTACAGATACGTATACGAGACTGCCAATTGAAATGCCCCGATTGTACCGCTGACCACCAAGGGATCCGGTCGCCGGTTGATCCGGTGACAAAACAGTAGTACCATGGCAACACACACTGCACGTGTGACCGGAGCACTCCACTCCGTCAACCATCCATACAACGGCAGGGTCATTAATAGAAATTCAAATCTCCGTTCCCGTGTCAACCGCAGTTTTTTTAAAAGCCATAACATCGTCACAATTAAAAAGGCGATATGTGAACCGGAAATAACAATCGCATGAAGCAAACCGAACTTTTTGAAACGTTCCATCGTCGTCTGATCCATCAAACGATCTTCCCCTAATACTAAGGCTTCCACGTACAAGGCTTGTTTGAGCGGAAGTTGCTCAATCCGCGTCATCCACTGCTGACGAATACGGCGTCCATTCGCCCCAAGTCCCGGTGTCTCAGTACATCCCCCCCACGTTACGACCTCATATTTCCCTCGTAACTGCTCGATTCGCATCCAACGGGCTTCATCAAAACCGCCCAGATTCACTCGAGGCAATACCGGCCGTTCCTCCAACTCGACTTCACACCGTTGTCCGATTCGCTCATAGTCGATGTCTGTTTTTTCATCTAACGTGGCGGCGACAACGATTTGCTGATTTTTGGATTCGGCGAGATAACGGATTCTGTCGCCATTCTGCTTCGCGTCCAGAATATCGATGACCTGAATCGGTTTAATCAGCTGTTCTGTCGTCATACTCATTAAAAATACAATCGTCAGTCCAACGAGGGAGAAAGCAGAGTACTTCGACATCGACCAGGATTTCAGTACAAGAATCATCGAACAAACCGCGACCAGCCACAGAGATTCTTTTAAAGCGATGAGTCCGATCATAAAAAACAAAGGCAACAGCGGCATCAGTAGACGATGAGATAAGCTTTCAGATTTTCCAACGTCTTCGGTCCAAACCCTTTCACATCGCCAAGATTCTCATATGTTGCAAAGCCGCCCTTTTCTTCTCGGTATTGTAAAATCGCATCGGCCTTTGCAGGACCGATTCCCGGTACTTCCAACAGTTGTTCTTCCGTCGCTGCGTTTAAATCAACTAATCCTTTTGGCACTTTCGCTTGTTCAGACCTTTCGGGCACTGCCTTCTTTGATGACTTGGTCTTTTTCCTGGTCGGAACAATCACTTCCTGACCGTCAATTAAACGTGCTGCTAGATTAAGTTGTTTGATGTCCGCTTCCGCCGTCACTTCCGCTCGTTTAATGGCATCTTGAACGCGATCACCGAGTCGGAAACTGTATGGACCGGGCCGCTTGACCGCCCCTTTGATATCAACCATGATTTTTTTCCGGATCAGCGTCTGATCCGACGACTGCTCTTCTGCCCGTGCTTCCTGTTCCCGCTCGACGACGGCCGGTTTTTCAACCAATGCTTCGTTGGAACATGAAGGCAGCGGAACGAATAAGACAACAATCAGTAAGAGAACAACCGCCAGCGTCGCTACCTGTTGCAAGCGTGGAATCGTCATCCATATCCCTCCTGTTTTCTCGACTGTATCAGTCTTCCCGCTGCTTATGAACAGGACTAATCTTCATTTTCCGGTGACGCGCCTCTCCTGACCGCCTGTATTCTTCCCTTTGATTAAATCATCCATCGGTTCAACAGAAAACAACATCAAAAAAACCATCAACATGATTTCTGTTGATGGTTGGATACTTTATATTTTTTCAGCAACGAAAAAAATACGTTCGGCTGTTTCAGTCGGTGCATCGGATGTAAAATCACCGGTTACGGCACATACACGAAAACCTGCTTCGCGCAACCAAGTGATATATTGTTCCGGCGGATACGTCCGTTGATGATGTGTCTCATCGACACGATCGTACCGGCCGTCCTCGCCTTCAATAAAGAAGGTCAGTTCATGGACAACCGATAACGGTTCTTCACCGGGATCCGCGAACCAGATATACGAACTTTGCTCGGCATGGGTGGCGTATGTTTTCCCGTTAAATAATGTCTCCATTTTATAAGGGGAATGAACATCAAACAACAACTTTCCACCGTCCGTCAACAAACGTGCTGCACTGTCGAACGTCTGTTTGACATCTGCTTCCGTCTGCAAGTAATTCAAGGAATCACATAAAATCGTTATCGCATCCACCGGTTCCGGCAATTCCAGTTCCCGCATGTCCTGTACCCAAAAATCAACGTGCCGATTGGTCTCCATTGCTTTTTCTTGGGCAATTTCAAGCATCTCTTCCGATAAGTCGACACCGGTGACTTCATAATGGTCAGCCAGTAACAAGGTTGCCGTTCCGGTTCCGCAACCGATATCCGCAATTCGCTTGCCGGGCTCGACCTGTTCAAGTACCCACGCGACCCATTCGGGATACGGGACGTCTTGCATCAGTTCGTCATAGACATACGCAAACTGTTCGTACGCCATTAGTCAATCTCGACTTCGACTTTAGGAGCATCTGCCCATAGCTTCTCAAGGTTGTAGTAATCACGGTCATCACGGTGGAAGACATGAACGACAACGTTCTCAAGATCTGCGAGGACCCAGCGTGCCGCGTCCATTCCTTCTAGTCGTTTGATCGGTAATTCATTTTTGTGCGCGACTTCTTTCACTTCACGCGCGATGGCTTGCACTTGTTTTTCCGAGTTCCCTTCACAAATTACGAAGTAATCCGCGATCGGTGAAATGCTCGACATGTCGAGTACGACGATGTCCTCGGCACGCTTATCATCAATTGCATTTACGATTAATTTTAATTCTTGTTCGACTGTCATAGGACGGTCCCCTTTCGTTTTTCCGGCACGAACGCATTATACGTCTCAATCGTCAACGGAAAAATCACTGTTTGTTTTTTGCATAAAAATGAAATCGTCTGAACAAGTGTCGCTATGACAGCTTGCGTCAAATCTTCCTGCGCGATTTGCCGAAGCTGTTCGACACCCGGATAATGACGATTCGGTTCAATCGCATCTGCGACAAAAATGACTTGATCGAGCAGCGGCATGTTCGGAGCACCCGTCGTATGGTTGGCGATGGCTTGATAAATATCAGCGTCTTCCACCCCGAGTTCTCGCTTGACGAGCTCTGCCCCGACCGGTGCATGCAATAATTCTTCATCATAATTGAGTAATTCATCCAGTCCAAGTTCCACTGCTACACGTTGCATCTCGGACACATTCCGATATTTCGCATAATCGTGCAGCATGGCTGCCAAAGCAGCCTTGTCTTCTTGAACTCCGTATTGTCGTGCCATTTGAATGGCGGTCTCGACGACACCGAGTGTATGGATGTAGCGTTTTTCAGGCAATGTTTCCTTAATGATTCGTTTCGCTTCTTCAAGTCGCATAGAGGTTCCACTCCTCGATTAATTGTCGGACCGGTTCCGGAACGAGATAACGAATACTGCGTCCTCTCGCCACCCGTTGCCGGATATCGGTCGAAGAGACTTCAAGCAACGGCATATCGACTGCTGTGACACGCGCACCTTCCGGAATCAGATAACGACTGCCCGGACGTGCGACTGCCCCGAACTCGATTTCCTTGTACAACTCTTCCGACCGGTGCCATGTCCCTAAACTGACTAATGAATCCGCACCAATCAGGAAAAAGAATGCATGCTCGGGATAACGTCTCTTCAGTTCCCGGATTGTATCAAACGTGTACGATTTCGTTTCCCGTTCGAACTCAATCTCGGAGACTGAAAAATCCTGATTGTCCCGGACGGCTGCTCGGACAAGTTCCAGCCGTTTCGCCGCACTCGTCACGGTCGATTGTTTGTGCGGAGGCAGTTTTGCCGGCAAAAACCAGACCGCATCCAGTTGAAGTTGCTCTTTCGCTTGTTCGGCAATCAGCAGATGACCGATATGGGGTGGATCAAACGTTCCGCCCATCAAACCGATCTTCATCGCGGTAATTGAAGTGTCTTATTCTCTTTCGATTCCTTGTAGAGAACGATGACTTTTCCGATGACTTGAACGAGTTCGGCATTCGTTCCGTCAACGAGCTCAGCCGCGACATCTTTCGGAGCGTCAGCACAGTTTTGAAGCACTTGTACTTTCAAAAGTTCACGTTTTTCGAGTGCATCCATCAAGTCTGCACACATCGCTTCACCAACACCGTTTTTTCCGACTTGGAAAATCGGGCTTAAGTCGTGAGCCGTTGCGCGTAAATACCGTTTTTGTTTACCTGTTAACATATTATGATTCCTCCAATTGCTTTCTAATCACCTGCTCGCCGAGAGCGATGTCAGGTTTATGACCGGTGAAGCGTTCAAATGCTTCAGCCGCTTGTAGTACAAACATTAAAACACCATCAAGTGTATCAAGCCCGTTTGCGGTCGCTTCCCGCAAAAGACGGGTCGGGGTCGGTCGATAAATAATATCACAAATCAAAGCCGCCGTCGCTGTCAATTCAATCGGCGTCTGATCAATCGCGGGCGCCATTCCGACAGAAGTCGTATTGATGACGACATCATATGGCGTCAAATCCAGAGTGCTTGACCACGGAACAGCAGATTGTCCGAATTCAGCAGCCACCTGTTCAGCCGTCTGATTCGTCCGGTTCATGACAGTAACATGACCGGGAAGCATCGGAATAATTCCGCGGGCTGCTCCGCCTGCTCCAATCACTAAACTGTTTTTCGCATTCGTTCGTGTCGCAAGGGCACGGGCAAATCCGGTTCCGTCCGTATTGGCACCGACCAGTTCCTCCCCGTCCCAGTAGACGGTATTGACGGCACCGGCGCGGGCTGCTGCCGGCTCCAGACGATCAAGAAAAGGAATGATGGCCGACTTATGTGGAATCGTCACATTGATTCCATCAAACTGCCGTTTTCTTACCTTCTGAACGAACGCTTCCAGCCCGTCCCCTTCGACATCTAACGTGGTATAACAACCGAAAAGCCCAGCCGCTTTCAGCCATGTTTCGTGCAACATGGGTGAAAGTGAATGGGCAATCGGATGACCGATGACAGCAAATTGCATCAGACAAGCGCCTCACGTAATGAGACAGCAACACCTTTTGGTGCATAGGCAGCAACTCGTCCGCCTTTTCCGTGAACTGCCACCCAACCGAGTCCACTGAAAACGATATCCGTTTTCATGTTGTCGCGTAGACTGAACTCGTGTCGAACGAGCGGCGGAAGCATCTCAAGCGTCTTCTCATTCGGCGGTGATAACAATTCTCCGTTATGATTCGCATACAGATCGTCTGCTTTATCGAGCTTCGTCCGGTGTACTTTCAAATCATTTGACATATAGATGACGAATGACCGTTTGTTGCCTTCCATGTAGTCAAGACGAGCCAGACCACCGAAGAACAATGTTTGTTGTGGATGAATTTGGAACACTTGCGGTTTGATTTCTTTTTTCGGCGTAATCAATTTCAAGTCTCTTGCATCCACGTAATGTGCCATTTGGTGATGATTGATGATCCCTGGTGTATCGTACAGATTACAGTTATCGTCCAGCGGAATGTCAATTAAATCAAGTGTCGTTCCCGGGAAGTGACTGACTGTGATGACCGCCTCTTCTTCTTCCCCGAATCGTTTAATGACTTGGTTAATCAATGTCGATTTACCGACGTTCGTACAGCCGACGACGTAAACGTCGCGTCCTTTGCGGTAATAATCGATTTTCTCTGCCAGTTCATCCACACCGTGTCCTTTTTTCGCACTGATCAGATGGACGTCGACCGGACGTAAGCCCAGCTCTTTTGATGTTTGGCGCATCCAGTTCATCAGACGGTTCGGATTAAGTGATTTCGGTAGCAAGTCGGCTTTGTTTCCGACGAGCAAAACATCATTTTTTCCGACGAAACGGTGTAATCCAGGTAACCAACTTCCATTGAAATCAAAGATATCAACGATCTTAACGACTAATGCATCTTTTTGACCGATTCCATCTAAGATTTTGACAAAATCATCGTCCGTTAATGCGACGTCTTGAATTTGGTTGTAATGCTTCAGTTTAAAACAACGTTGGCAAATGACCATTTCCCGGTCAAGTGCAGATTTAGGCGCATAACCAGGTGCTTTCGGATCCTCTGTCTGGATCGCGACACCACAGCCTGCGCAATTGATTTCTTCCATGTGTGTGTTGAGCCGCATCGGGACTTTCCCTTCTCTATTCAACGTAGCGCCCTGCACGCCACTCCAAGAGCGTAACTTCCGACCTTTTGCCGTACATGTTGCGACTGCTGCCTATCCTTTCATCTACCGGTATGACAGGGTCATTGTTGCTTATCTTGACGAAGCGTCTCAATCGGGTGTTTTAACGCTGCCGGATCTTCTTTGACACGTTGCGTCAATTTGTAGATGCCTTTACGTTTCATCCGACGGAAAATCAACCGTTCCATCAAGCGATTAAATTTTGTGACGACACCGTCTGTCTTGACGACGGGCTGAACGTGGATGACTTCGATACCTACTGAATTTGCGCCTAACACATCGGTAAACAATTGATCTCCAAGGAAGACAACTTCCTTCGCGTGATAACCAAATTCTGTCAACGCACGTTTGAAACCAATCGGTAAAGGTTTACGGGCCGGTGCAATATAATGTAAGCCAAGTGGATCCGCAAATTTCTTGACTCGATCGCCGTTATTATTCGAGACGATGATGACGTCAAATCCGTATTGGTTATTCACCATGTCGAGCCATGACACCAATTCGTCTGGAGCATCGGCAATATTCCAAGCAACAAGTGTATTATCAAGATCCGTCAAAATTGCTTTGACACCGTTTCGTTTTAACATCTCTAAGTCGATATCATAAATCGACGCCACAAAATGTTTTGGATAAAGTCGTTTAAACAAGAATAAAACCTCCAGATAATGGTCTAGCTCTATAGTTAAGTTTAAGAAACAGTTATGTTCTTATCGTTCGATTATAGCACAATCCATTTGATAGAGCGACGACCAAAAGAAAACGGAAGAGCACAGGTCTCTTCCGTTTCAAAAATTCTCTTCAATAATAGCGGATCCATAAATAGAGTTGCGACAAAATGAGTGTCACGATCGTAATCGGGGCCCCGTAAAGTAAGAATCGTCCGTAGGTGAACTTCTCCCCTTGACGCGTCGCTAGTCCCGCAACGATCACATTGGCAGATGCACCAATCAATGTTCCGTTCCCCCCGAGACATGCTCCGAGCGACAAAGACCACCACAGGACGTCGACTTGCGGGCTGTCCGGCGACAAACCGATTCCTGTCGCCACATCGTTGATCAACGGAATCATCGTCGCGACGAAGGGAATATTATCAATCGTTGCACTGGCAATACCGGATAACCAAAGAACAGCAGTTGCTGTCGTTTGGATGTCTCCGCCTGTCAATGTAATCGTTTTTTCTGCCAAGAAGCGGATGACGCCCACTTCCTGAATTCCACCTACCAGAATAAATAGTCCGGCGAAGAAAAAGATCGTCGTCCATTCCACTCGGGCGAATACTTCTTCCAATTGGTGGTTATTTTCAATCGTCAGCAGCATTAAGACAGTCGCTCCAAGGATTGCGATGGCCGGGGCTTCCAAATGAAGCCCGATTCGACTCAGTAACGGATGAATAACGAACAACGCAATCGTACTTATCAGGACGATACTACTGCGCGTGACTAATTTACGGCTGACGATGTAGCTGTTTTCGTCGATTTCCATTAATTTTTGTTGATTTTCCGGTTCCACGTGTAAGTGTTTACGGAAAATCAGATACAAAATACCGATCGTCACGACTGTAATCAACACAATCACAGGTGCGAGATTCAATAAAAAGGCATTGAACGTCAAGTGCGGATTAGCGGCTCCAATCATGATGTTCGGAGGGTCACCGATCAACGTGGCCGTTCCACCGATGTTGGCAAACAGGACTTCCGCCAGTAAAAACGGAAACGGCTTGATTTTTAAGACCTTCGTAATCGAAAACGTAATCGGAACAATCAACAGGACCGTCGTGACATTGTCTAAAAAGGCAGAACCGAGTGCCGTCAATCCGGACAATAAAATCAAGATTTTCACCGGATCTCCCTTTGTTTTTTTAGCCGCCCGAATAGCAATGTATTCAAACAATCCCGATTGATTGGCAATCGTCACTAAAATCATCATCCCGATCAATAAGACGATTGTTCCCCACTCAACGTATTCAAACAAGGCGGATTCCAACCGGACAATCCCGAATATCACCATTGCCAATGCACCTAACAAGGCGACAATCGCCCGGCTGATTTTTTCACTGATGATGAATGCATAGGTCACTAAAAAAATGAATAAGGCCCCGTAAATTTGAAGTGATGAACCCGATGCCCCCGTAAACATTAAAACCTGCATGACAATTTCCTCCTAAGCATGACGAAACGCTCCCTTCGTAACGGGAGCGTCTCCATTCATGAATTCCAATAACCGATGCGTTGCCCCATCAAAACCGGACCTTTAATATTCGCTTCTAGTGTGATGGCATCTTTCGGGCAAATCAAGACGACCGTTGAACCGAACGAGAAATAGCCGAACTCGTCACCCCGTCTGACTTCTCGATTTTGATTCGTTTGGACGATGGTATTCACGTTCAAGGCACCGACCATGACATGTTCAATTGCATGTTCACCATGTGTGATACGTGTGACCCGACGGTAGTTCCGTGTCAACGGTCGTTTTCCATAGGAAAGACCTAAATCGTTGACCGGTGCCGAATCACGTCCGAGCGTGTAACTTGTCCGGATTGTCCCGTCAACCGGTACATGGACACGATGGTAATTTTGCGGACTGAGGTAAAAAATCAATACCTGACCGCCGATGTAATTTTGAGCCTCGTGATGCGAGCCGAGCAGCTCGGACACCGAATACGTCTGTCCTTTGACGGTAAAACGGCTGTCTTCCGTCAAATCCTCGACAACGGATAAAACGCCATCACACGGGCTGACGACAGCCTGTTCTGAATTGTCAACCGGACGAACCGTTTCTTTTAAGTTTCGAACGAACAATTGATGGAGCGTCTTATATGATGCAAGGGGCTGATCGGCCTCTTGCATTTGTAAATCATACATTTTGACGAACGGTTGGATCAGCGGTCGGCTGACCGGGCTCATCGCAAAGCGGCGCAGTTGTTTCGCGACGGTTGGATGACCGTTCAGTTCAAACAGTTGTGTAAAAAACCATTTTTTAATCATTTAAATCACCTGACGATTCTTCTTCAGAATTTTTAACCGCTTTACCGGCAAAAAATTCTTTATAGGCGTCTTCTGTCTGCTCACCGGATACCCGGCTGACTTCTTTTCCGTCTTTGAAATGAACGACGGTTGGTGTCCCTTCGATGGCAAACGTATCCCAAGCCGACTGTTCAACTGCCAGATCAATTTGTTCAAATGGAATGTCCTGTTTCTCACCGAGCGGTACTAAATACGGCTTTACTTTCTCACAGTGTACGCATCCCGTCTGATAAAAATACGTGTAAAATTCATCGCCGGATTTCAGCTTATCCGCCACTTGACTGGCCGTTAAATTGCCGTTTTTCGATGCAGAATCCTCTCGATCCATAAACAGTAACATCGTCGCCCCGATTAAGACGATCAGCGCGATCACACCAGCTGTAATCCAGTTGGCTTTCGATTGCGGTTTTTTTGTTGGTTTTACACGGTTAGATTTCTTTGACACAGTATCCCTCCGTCATTTTGGCAACAGCCATTTTTTCTGAATCATTATAGCACGCCCCTCTGCAAGAATCGTATCGATTTGCAAAGCGTCATCAATCAGTAACAGATCAGCACGCTCGCCTTCCTGGATGAGTCCTCCGGAAATGCCATATGCTTCTGCAACGTTTGATGTAACCGTTCGGATCGCGTCCTTTAATTGTACGCCATGTTTCACCGCATCACGGACCGCATCCAAAATCGATGTCGGCTTTCCGGTCTCAAGACGAAGCAGTTTCCCGCTTTCATCAAAGGCGGGTAAGCTGGCCCCGGCGTCACTGGACATCGTAATCTGGGGTAACGGGATGCCGGCAGCAAGAGCACGCTGTAGTGCCTGACCTGCTGGTATCTCCCCTTCTTCAATGAACGCTTCCGTCGTACAGGTCGTAAAATCAATCCGTCCACCTTGTTTCGCCCAACGTAAACCGGCGTCAAATATCCGTTCGCTACGGTTAATGTGGGTCGGTAAAAATTGTGTAATCGGAAGATCCGTCGTTTCGACCACCTCTTCTAGCAGGTCAAGCGCGTGTTTTCCGTCACCGATATGAACATTCATCGTTCCCCGGACTCCCTTCAAAAGACCGGCAATCCGTGCTTGCGAAGCAAGGCGGGCCACCTCATGGACAGTCGGTTGTGTCGAACGATGGTCGTTAATGGCAATCTCACCGATCCCGATGACTTCGTTGATCAACAGGATATCTTCTGCAATCGATTTCGTAATTGAAACTGGCGGGACGGCGTAACTGCCTGACAAGAGGAAGGAACGGATACCTTGACTCGTATAACCCCGTACGTGGGCGAGCAGATCGATTCCGGTCCGCGTCCATCCATCTGTTCCCAGCAATCCGACGACGGTCGTGACACCGGCTTCCAAAAAATCAGTCGCCGAAAGGGGCGATGTCCGTGTCGAAAAACCGCCTTCCCCGCCTCCACCAATCGGATGAACATGTCCATCGAGCAATCCCGGGATCAGATGTTTGCCTGATCCGTCAATCGTCTGCGTAATCAGCCGGTCGTCCATTGTATAGGAACCGATGGCGAGAATCTTTCCGCCACCAACCCATACATCCGTTAATTCCCCGGCCAGGGTTACATTTTTAAGTACAATCATCGCTTGCCTCCTAAACTATAAAAAGCGAGCCTATCGTCCAAATGACGATATCTCGCTTTTAACTTATTCTGCCTTTGTCCCTTGACCAAGACCAAGATCTTCGTTGACTGCATCAAGTGCGAAGACGACAAGTGAAGTCACGACTGACATAGCTGTCGCGAATCCGAAGTTATACGTGACTGCATCGACCGCTGATACGATGAACACAGCTGTGTTCACGAGTAAGAACGACCAGAAGAATGTAACGAGAAAACGCATTCTTCCCCCTCCATTTCTTAACTTACTTTTTTAATGTCCTACGTTTCGTAGTATATCATTTTTTAGGACCATAGACAGCTTTTCTCCGATTTTTTTAAACGCTTTCCTGAATTCAAAAAGCAGACAATTCCAGATATTTTTCAGCCGATTATGCTACAGTAAGCGTAATGAATCCAGAGTGGAGTGAGTATCCTATGCAACGTCATCTGATTGCCGTCGATTTGGACGGGACATTATTACGCGACGACAAAACCATCAGTCAGGCCAACTTACACGCGTTAAGAACTGCACGCGACAACGGTCATGAAGTCGTCATCGCGACAGGGCGTCCTTTCCGGCATGCCAAACGCTATTACGACGAACTCGGATTGACGACACCGATCGTCAATTTTAACGGCGGACTTGTTCACCATCCGCAAGACCGTCATTTTGAAGTCAGCCATCATCCGATTCCGCTGAAAACCGTTCAGCACATCTTGGAATCGGTAGCGGACTCGAAAACACAAAATATCGTCTGCGAAGTAACGGATCATGTTTACTTCCAAAACGATCCGACCGGTATTTATGAATTCTACACGGATCATGCCTTATCCGTGACGACAGGTGATTTACGAAAGGTCTTGCAACATGAACCGACATCCCTGCTGATTCATGCGAAAGGCGAACATGTCCAGGAAATCCGGTCCGAACTTTCGAGCATTCATGCCGAAACGGTCTTAAACCGCCAATGGGTCAAACCGGAATATATGGTCGAGGTCATGCGAAAAGGTACGAGTAAAGCCATCGGTTTACAACAAGTCTCGCGTCATCTCGGGATTGAACAAAAACAGATCATTGCTTTTGGTGATGAAGAAAATGACTTGGAAATGCTCGAGTATGTCGGGCATGGTGTCGCAATGGGCAATGCCATCGGTGCGTTAAAACTGGTTGCTAACGGCACAACGAAGTCGAACCAGGAAGACGGGATTGCCTACTACCTGAAACATGTTCTCGGTCTGATTTGATGTCATTAAACAAAGCCGGCTTCTCTGTCCATCAGACAGAAAAGCCGGCCTTTTTTTGTTCAACCTCATCCTTTGCGGAAGTACCCGACTACAGAATCTGTTGCAACGACGTTGATGAACACCGTTTCGTCTGCATCGCGGCAAATCCGCTCGATATCGCGCAACTCGTGCCGTTCGATGACCATCATCAGCGTCGACTTCTCAGCCCGTGAATACGTACCGATTGCCGGCATCTGGGTGATGCCTCGAATGATGTGTTGGTGAAGTGCCGTCGTAATATCGTCGGCATGATTCGTAATGATGAAAATCGTCAACCGTTGATTGCTTGTATGGATTTCATCAACGACTTTCGACGTGACATAAATGAAGACAATCGTATAAAGTGCCGTCGACCAACCAAACAATGCTCCTGCAAGGATTGCAATCAGGAAGTTCAACACAAACAGGTATAACCCGACGCTCCGGTCGGAGAAACGGGCAAAAATCAATGCCACGATATCAAAGCCACCCGTCGATGCCCCGAATTTAATCGTAATTCCGGTTCCGATTGCCAGTAAGACCCCGCCAAATACGGCATTGAGTGTTTGATCACCCGGAATAACAGCATACTGAGGAATAAGTCCGATAAAAATCGTTGTCGCCAAAACCGATATCAATGTAATAATGGTAAAACTGCGTCCGAGCATTATCCATGCTAAAACAATCAATGGCAGATTCAAGACTAAGAACCAGACGTTTTCCCCGAAAGCAAACGCCGTTCCTTGTAACACCTGCGTTAAAATCTGGGCAAGTCCCGTAAATCCTGTCGAGTAAACACCACTTGGAATCAAGAACCAGTTCATCGCTACTGCGATGACGAACCCGCCAATCGAGGCGACAATCACTTTTAACATACTTTCCTTTACAACCGCTGTCACACCTTGTTCTCCTCTCATTCGTAAACTATCTTGGAACACTTTAGCACATAACAATTGTGTCCGGATAGTCAAGATGATGAAAGAATTGTATTTCTTTTTTTGGTAACGCTCTCATTTTCAGAAGTTGAACACATTCTTCCTCAAACAAAAAAAGGCGGCAGATTTGACATCCGCCCCCTTGTTTCATATGCGATAAAGATCCTTCTTTTTTTCGGGTTTTCTTAAACAGTCATTGAAGCTGGAATGGTAACCGCACCTTCTGCCGGCACTTCAACCGGTTCACCGTGAAGCTGTAACGTAAAGGCTTCACCTGTGTTTTGTTCAATGCACACTTCGTTCTGTTTGACTTGAACGAGAATGTGATGTCCTCGCCATTGCATCCGGAACGAATAACTTGTCCAGCCCTTTGGCAACATCGGCTTGAAGGACAATGTCCCCTGCTCGACACGCAGTCCGGCAAATCCGTGAACGATCGACATCCAGGATCCGACCATCGACGTGATGTGGAGACCATCTTCCGTATCGTTGTTGTAGTTATCAAGATCGAGCCGTGCCGAACGTTGATAGAGTTCCATCGCTTTTTCTTCATAACCGACTTCAGCCGCAATGATCGAATAGATACAAGGGGAAAGTGATGATTCATGGACCGTCCGCGGCTCATAAAAATCAAAGTTTTTCTTCTTCTCTTCGATCGAGAAACGATCCGTCAGGAAATAGAGTCCTTGCAAGACATCGGCCTGTTTGATGAAGACAGAGCGCAGAACACGGTCCCATGACCAATTTTGGTTTAACGGGAGATGTTTTGGATCAAGATCCGCGACCATAATCTGTTCCTTATCCATGAAGCCGTCTTGCTGCATGAATACATCCGGAACAGAATCGTCTTTCGGATAATACATTTTTTGATCGATCTCGGCCCAGTGGGCTAATTCTTCATCCGTGACAGCTAATTGATGAATTAATTCTTCGAGACGTGCCGGTTCTTCCTGCTCCAGGTGACGATACACTGTCTGCGCGTACTCGAGACACCAGGCAGCCATCAAGTTCGTATACCAGTTGTTATTGACGTTATTTTCGTATTCATTTGGTCCAGTTACACCAAGAATCATATAGACATCTTTATGCGGGACATAGTTGACGCGGCTCGCCCAGTAACGTGCGATTTCAACGAGCACTTCAAATCCGTATTGTCCGAGGTAGGATGTATCTCCTGTGTAGTTCGTATAGTTATAAATCGCATGGGCAATCGCACCGTTCCGGTGAATTTCTTCATGCGTAATTTCCCACTCATTGTGGCACTCTTCCCCGTTCATCGTCACCATCGGGTATAAAGCACCCTTCATCCCGACATTTTTATCCGCATTTTCTTTCGCTTGCGGGAGTTGGTTATGACGGTACTTCAACAAATTCCAGGCAACATCCGGCTTCGATGTCGCAAGATAGAAGTTCAGGCAATAAGCTTCTGTATCCCAGTAAGTCGCCCCACCGTATTTTTCTCCGGTAAATCCTTTTGGTCCAATGTTCAAGCGGGAATCTTCGCCTGTATACGTTTGGAACATATGGAAGATGTTAAAACGAATCCCTTGCTGCGCTTCAACATCGCCTTCAATCTTCACATCCGCTTCTTCCCAGTGTTTCAGCCAGGCCGCTTCATGCGCTGCAAGCACTCCGTCAAATCCGGTATCAAATGCGTCGTTGACACGTTTCATCGCCTGCGCCAATAAGTCTTCAATCTCATAATCACGATTCGTCACGAGTGCTACTAATTTTTCAGCTGTCACCGCTTCGCCTGCCGGTACCTGTTTTGTGAAACGATTCGCGACATACTGTAATGTACTTTCAAGCACTTCACATCTCGCACCCTCGACATCGGTAATCATCGCTGCCGTGACGTGCCAATCCAGTTTCTTCGTTTTAGAAGTAACATAGGCAAATCGCTCTTCCGCTCCGTGCTCTACAGGAAGCCAGAATTTTTCATCATAGTTGGAGTCTTCGTTTTCAACGTCAGCGTCAAGGTATGATTCGATGACCACTTCCGCATCAAAGTTGACGGGTGTGACGGTATATCGAAGTGCAGCCAGTTCTTTATCAACGATTGAAAAGAATCGTTTTGATTCAATTTTTGTTTCCTCCACACCATTTCTGATCAGCATCGTCCGCGTCAGAACTCCATGCTGCATATCGAGTTCCCGTTTGAAGTCGACAACTTCCCACTCGTTCAAATCGACATTTTTTCCATTGATTGAAACACGAAGTCCCATGATGTTTACCGCATTCAAAACTTTTGCGAAATATTCCGGATAGCCGTTTTTCCACCAACCGACTCGTGTTTTATCTGGGTAGTAGACACCGGCGACGTACATCCCTTGATGCGTGTCTCCCGAGTAATCTTCTTCAAAGTTTCCGCGCATTCCCATATGACCGTTCCCAATCGCCGTCATCGATTCAGCAAGGCGGTTATCCTCCGGATGAAAACCCTGTTCCGTAATTTTCCACTCATTAATATCAAACAATCGTTTCATTATAAGTCGCTCCTTTATTCTTAATCACATAGATGCTCAAACATCTTTTTTGTAAGCGTTTTTATTTTCTCTACATTCTTTATTCTACACATAATCATCGTTAATGCAATCGTTTGCACGAAAATAAAAATCTTTTTCGATTCGCACGGTCATTTCGTGTTCCTGATTGGTTTACGGTTCTTTTTTCTCCAAAAAAAAACACCACTTTTTCCTGAACGGACAAGTGGTGTTTCGGGAGGGTATTCAATTATTTTACCGTGCCGCCACAAGATTGACGCACAACTAAATAATGAGGAACAATGACACGTTTGCCATAAGGTGTCGCCTCTTCGTTCATTTGTTCAATCAGACAGTTCGTCGCTTCAAATCCTAAGCCGAAGATGTTGATTTCAACCGACGTCAACGGCGGACTGGAAAACTCCGCGATGAATAAATTATTGAAACTGACGACCGCCATTTGATCGGGTACGCTGATTTCCATCTCATTCAGCGTACTCATGACACCAAGTGCCATCATGTCATCACTGACGACAACAGCCGTCGGCGGGTGTTCCAGCGACATCAACCGTTTGACGGCGTCCGCTCCACCAGTCGTCATGAATGGTGCACTGACGATATAAGATTCATGGATGGGTAGTCCCTCTTCCATTAAAGCTGTCTTATACCCGCCAACCCGTTCCTGCGTGACCGCTAAATCCTGTGATCCTCCGACAAACGCGATGCATTCGTGTCCGAGTTGATGTAAATACTTCGTGACCTCTCGTCCTGCAAGATAGTTGTCCGTATCAACGTACGTGACATGTGAGGAATCACTAAATGGTTTCCCGACAACGACGAACGGAAACTTCGAATCTTGTAAAAATTGAACGACCTTGTCATCTGTTCGGGAATACAAGACAACAACGCCATCCACTCGACGACCCTGAACCATCGAGACAACGCCTTCGTAAACTTCTTCTTCCGAAACCCCTGTCGTCATATATAAGGAATAACCGTTTTGATGTGCTTTCGTACTAATGCCGCGAATCACTTCCGAGAAAAATGGATTTTGCAGTGTTTTCGTTGCCGCACTCGGCATGACAAGACCAATCGCTTGAGTCGTTCGATTGGCAAGACTCCGGGCATGAACGTTCGGATAGTAACCTAACTCCTCCATTGCCTGGCGGACACGTTCTTTTGTTTTTTGACTGATGCGCGGACTGTTGGCAATTACACGTGAGACCGTTGATGGTGCAACGTTCGCTTCTCTTGCGACATCCTTGATTGTTACTTGCATCCCTTTCACCTCATCATTTCCCTACAAATGTATTTTAGTGTGTTTCCTTTGTCCGATTGATCCGTCGTCGATGGACGAATAAAATGATTAAGGCAAGGATTGGAGCGATTGATCCAATCGCAACGAGCGAGACCCAGTTGACCTGTGAACGTTCCACGACATAGCCGTTCGCGCTGCCTGCATCGAGCGTCACTTCATAGGCATCTCCGTCTTGACGTACCACGTCAGAGAATAATAATCCCCGAAGGCGTTGATCGTCACCGATTTCTGATGCTTTCACACGCAACGTCGTTTTCTTTTCCCCTAAATTGATGGCATATAAGACAGACTGATCTTTAGTTTTTCGTTCGAAGACGGCCATATGATCGGTTTTAGCCACCAGCCGTTGTTTCCCTGTTTCGAAAGCCGGATAGTTATTACGCATCTTATTTAACGTCTGTACATATTCCTGCATCTTATCGTTTTTATCGAATTCCATCATCATTCGATTTCCCGGGTCTTCGCCACCAGGCATCGCGACCTCTGTCCCTTGATAGACGATCGGCATACCGGGTGCTGCATACAAGGCGAACAACGCTAAACGCAGTTGCCGTTCCTCATCAGCGGCTCCGCCAATCTTGGCTTCCGTAATGAAGCGTTTTAAATCATGATTATCAATAAAGTTCGCTAATGACATCGCTTTCGGATTAAACGTAGTATCTCGATTATAAACTGAATCGAGTTCTTCCGCTGAACCATTTTTGCGGGCGAACTGATCTTTGATCCCGTAGTAAAACGGGAAGTTCGTCACGGAATCAAATCCTAATTTAGAATAGGTCGCAATCTTACGCGGATCGCCGTCAAATACTTCTCCGAGTAAAAAGAGATCCGGATGTTCTTTTTTGACGGCCGGGATGAAAGTTTTCCAAAAAGCCGGTGGCACATGACGGACTGTATCGAGTCGGTAACCGTCGATTCCGGTCTCATCCACCCAGTAGTTCGCGACGTCAATCAAGTACTTCACGACTTCTTTATTTTCTGTATTAAAATCCGGTAAATCAAACAGCCAATTGTTCTCGACTTCCGCTTGATTGTTCCAGTTCATGATCGTCTGCTCTTTATGGAACCAGTCCGGTTTTTCTTTTACGAGCGGATGGTTTGGACCTAAATGGTTGACGACTAAATCGAGTACGACTTTAAGATCACGTTTATGTGCTTCTTTGACGAGTGTTTTAAATTCTTCTTTTGTTCCGAAGTGCGGATCGATTTCGTAATAATCGTCCGTCCAATATCCATGATACCCATTTGGTCGGTTTTTAAAGATCGGTGTCAGCCAAATCGATGTGAACCCTTCATCCTTGATGTAATCCAAACGTTTCGTGACACCTGTCAGGTCACCGCCCTGAAAAGCTTTTGGATCGTTTGGATCTGCCTCTAAATCATTACTTTTGTCACCGTTCTCAAACCGGTCGACCATGATGAAATACATTCGTTCTTTTTCCCACCCTGCAGCTTCGCTTGTCTGCGGAAACATTCCGATAGACAAGAGAAGCGGCAAGAGGAGAAGCATCACGCCTCGTCTCATGCCGCTGATTCCCCCTTGATTGATTAACCTTTCGTTCCGCCTGCCGTCAATCCAGATACGAAGAAACGCTGGAAGGCGAAGAACAGAAGAACGATTGGTACTGCTGATAATACGGCACCTGCCGCAAACAATGTGAAGTTATTATCGAATTGCTCCGAAACCATGTTGTACAATCCAACAGCTAACGTTTGTTTCTCCGGTGAACGGAGAACAAGTGACGCCAGGATAAAGTCGTTGAACGGTGCCATGAAGTTGAACAAAGCAATAACAGCAACCATTGGTTTTGCAAGTGGAAGAATGATCTGCCAGAAAATCCGAAGATGTCCTGCTCCATCCATCCGTGCCGCTTCATCCAGTTCTTTTGGTATTGTATCAAAATATCCTTTCGCAAGATACGTGTTCATCGGAATCGCTCCCCCTGCATACAGGAGAATCAATGCCAAATGCGTATCAAACAATTGCAACATGTTCAACAGAACGTAAATCGCGATGATGGCAACAAATTGCGGAACCATCTGCAGTACGAGGAACAGGATCAATGAATTTTTACGTCCGACGAACCGGTAACGTGAAAAGATATAACCTGTCAACGTAATCAATGCGACTGAGACGACCATTGTAATGACAGCGATTTTGATGGTGTTCAAATACCACATGCCATAATCCGTTTGTGTTGCATCAAATAAATCAAAGTAATGGATTAATGTCGGATTGCTTGGGAAGATATCCGAAGTGATGCTTTTTCCCGGGTTGAGCGATGTGCCGACAACCCATAAGAGTGGATACACGATAATTATTGAGGCGATCGTCAAAATGAGGTATGACAACGCCATATTGATTCGGTTTTGTTTTCTCATTAGATCATATCCTCATCTTTGAATGATTTTGAACGTTTAAACTGAATGACGGCAATCGTCATGATGAAGAACGACAGCACAAGTGTAATCGCCGCGGCAAATCCGTATTGCGGATTCGAACCAAGCGAGAGTTTGTAAATCCAGGAGATCAGGATATCCGTTCCGCCGGCCGATTGACCCGGAACAGCCGGTCCCCCGTTGTTAAAGAGATAGATGATATTGAAGTTGTTGAAGTTAAACGTATATTGCGTGATCAAGATTGGTGCTGTTGCAAACAAGATCATCGGTAGTGTGATCAAGCGGAACTTCTCGCCCGACGTCGCACCGTCAATCGTTGCTGCTTCATATAGATCTTCCGGAATCGACTGCAAGATCCCTGTCGTCAATGTCATGATGTACGGGAATCCGAGCCACCACTGGATGCCGATCAAGGCAAGCTTCGTATATGTCGGATCCGTCATCCATTCGGCACCGCCGTCAATTCCAATTGCCGGTAGCAATGTCGTATTAAAGACACCAAATGTCTCATTGAACATCGAACGGAAAATCAAAATCGTGATGAATGCCGGTACAGCCCATGACAGGATTAAAATCGAACGGAAGAAACGTTTTCCTTTTAATCCTTTTTGATTTAACAAGACCGCAAGACCAATCCCAATCGCAATGACACCGGTTGTCGAAGCAACGGTCCAGACGAGCGTCCATCCCAAGACACTGACGAACGTGTCACGGAAGATATCGACCGTAAAGATGTTCAGGAAGTTTTGAATCCCGATCCAGTCGACAAGCTTTGCAGGCGGTGAGTTGTTGAACTTATAGTTCGTAAAGGCAATCAAAAACGTGAAAATCAACGGTAAGACGACCGTGAAGACGAGGAGAACCAACGATGGAATCAGCATCGCGTACGGGAATCCATTGTCCCGGAAGTTCCGCAGCTGCATTTTCAAAGAAGGTACTTCTAATTCCAAATCACGAAGTTTACCGATTCGATACGCATCGATAAAGTTCCAGACGTAAATGGCGATACCAAACACAAGCAGAATCAATGCAATGATTCCCTCGACCATCAAGAAGATCGAGTGATCCCCCCTTACGCCTGGTACCTCACCGAGTGTAATCAATCCCCAGATCGCCCCGCGATCTCCAGGACCGTTCCCGGCACCTTTAAAAAACAGCTCGAAATTTACTAAAAAATATGACAGAACGACGATAAAGAATGTCGCACCTTTTAAAAATTGTTTATTGTACAGTTGCCCCATCCCTGGAACGATCGATATCGCTGCTGCAATCGTCCGGTGATTCGTTTTTGGCTTTGGTGTTTTCGTCGGTTGTGGTGTCGCAATGGCCGCCATCGTCTGTTCTCCTTTCCAAAGGTCATGTCTGACCTCAGGCTTCTCTTCCAACCATAAAGATAAGGGGGAATCCAAGATCCCCCTTTCTTTAATTCTGTGTCAGTGATTCAGTTGATTATTGATTGTTTGCTTCGATTTGTTGCTTGATTTGTTTTACAGCGTCATCAGCTGATTTTTGTGCGTCTTGTTTGTTTGTAGCAACGAGTTGAAGTGCTGCTGCCATCGGCTCCCAAACTTGACCCATCTCAGCGATGTTCGGCATTGGTACACCGTCTTTAGACTGTGCGAAGACGGCTGCTGCCACTTCGTTGTCTTTGATTGTTGCATCTTCTTGAAGTGAAGTGACCGGTGGGATTTCATTGTATTTCTCAAACATCGCTTTCGCGTTTTCTTCGCCAGTCAGTGACGCGAGGAACTTTTCTGCCCATTCTTGGTTTTCAGAGTAAGCTGAAACAGCATACGTCTTCACACCTACGAATGTTTTGATCGCTTCACCGTTTGGAAGCTTCGGAAGTGCCGAAGCACCTAAGTTGATGCCTTTTTCTTTATAGCTTGCGACTGCCCATGGTCCGTTCATGACTGCGACTGCTTTCTTGTCGCCGAACAATTGGTCCATTGCTTGACCACCGCCACCGCCGATCAAACCTTTCGGGAAGAGACCTTCTTTGTACCATTTACCGATGTAGTCCATTCCTTCAACTGCACCCTTGTTGTTAAGACCGATGTCAGCAGGATCAAGTTTTCCACCGTTTTCTTTAAAGACGTACCCACCGTATCCACCGATTGGACCGTGTGCGAAGTAGAAGTTATCCCAAAGTGCGAGGAAACCGTACTTTCCGTCTTTTTTCTGTTCTGTTGAGATTTTGTATAAGTCGTCCATTGAAGCAGGTGCTTCTTTTAACTCATCTTTGTTGAAAAGAAGGATTGGTGTTTCGACTGCTTTAGGATATCCGTAAACTTTACCGTCAAATGTAACAGCTGATTTAGCTGTATCGATGAAAGGTTCGAGTGCTTTTTCACCGTCTTTGAGTTCAGCAATCAACCCTTGGTCAACGACTGTTCCGATTTGATCATGTGGAAGAAGAATGATGTCCGGACCTTTTCCTGCTGGACCATCAAGAGCGACTTTCTTTTGTTGATCCGTCATTTTAACTTCTTTGACTTCAACTTTGACGCCTTCTTTTTCTTCAAATGCTTTAGCAGCGGCTTTCGTTGTTTCCGCTTTTTCTGTATCTTCCCAAATCACGATTTTCGTTGGTTTTTTACCACCTTCTGAACTTGTATCAGAAGAACCTGAATCCGTTCCACCGCCACATGCTGCAAGAGCACCGATTGCCATGACAGATACTGAAAGACCTGCTACTAATTTTTTGATTTCCATGTTCGAAAATTCCTCCCCAAGTTAACGTACGAATGATAAGTTCTGATGCACAACGTTTGCATAAAGGCACAACCATTTTCTCATGATAACAACCGAGCGGTTGTAAGCGTTTTATGAAAACGTTTGCATCACCTTTACATTTTTATTATACAATCTAAAATCCTTTTGACAAGTCCTTTTCTTTAAATATTTCCTTACATTCAAAAAAGATTTTCGAAAAGTATTCTTAAAAATCAATTGGATGCATTAGTTAAATCACTTTAAAAAGAAAACGTTTACATTCAATCGATTTGCACAACTAAGTGCAATCGATTGCGCTGATGTGGAAGAATTCCCTATCTCCTCTTGTTTTTTCTGGAATTCCAATTGACTTTAAGAAAGCGCTTCACTATCCTTAGGTCGAAGACAATTATATTAGAATGCAAGCGATTGCACATAGGGAGTGACCAAAATGCTGAAAGAAGCTGTTTTCCACCGCGCAATGTCACCGTTCGTCTATAAGTATGATGACAAAACGATTCATGTTCGATTGCAGACCAAAAAAAATGATGTAGATCACGTCGATCTTATCTGGGGAGATCCGTATGATTGGCATACCGAAAACCCGGACGATGCCGATTGGAATTTTGATCCGTCCAAATCGAATTATTGGAACACATTCGAAACACCTATGAAACGGAGTGGTTCAGACGAGTTGTTCGATTATTGGTTCATCGATGTCGTGCCTCCTTTTCGTCGTCTGCGCTACGGATTCCGACTCCATGACGGACATTCGAGCCAAGTGTTTACCGAGCGTGGTTGGTTCGATGAAAAACCGTTAGATGACACCGGGTACTACTTCTGTGTACCTTATTTAAACAAAGTTGATGTCTTCCATGCTCCGGACTGGGTCAAGGATACGGTTTGGTATCAAATCTTTCCCGACCGTTTTGCCAATGGGGATTCAGCCAATGATCCTGCAGGTACGCTTCCTTGGAACAGTACGGCACCTACAACGACAAATCTGTTCGGTGGCGATTTCCAGGGGGTCATTGATCAAATCGATTACTTAGTTGATCTTGGAATCACCGGTATCTATTTCTGTCCGATTTTTGAAGCCAAGTCCAATCATAAATATGACACGATTGATTATCTAGAAATCGATCCCCAGTTCGGAACAAAAGAAAAGTTCAAGGAAATGGTTGATTTACTGCACGAAAACGGTATTCGAATCATGCTTGATGCCGTCTTTAACCATGCCGGTTTCCACCATAAAGCATTTGCTGACATTCGGGAACACGGTAGTAATTCTTCTTACCGCGATTGGTTCCACCTCCGAAACTTCCCGCTCGTAACCGAGCCGATGCCAAACTACGATACGTTTGCCTTTGTTCCGGAAATGCCGAAGTTCAATACGGAAAACCCGGAAGTAAAAGCATACTTACTCCATGTCGCCCGTTACTGGGTCGAAGAATTCGGAATCGACGGCTGGCGTCTTGATGTTGCTAACGAAGTCGATCATGCCTTCTGGCGTGATTTCCGTTCTGTCGTTAAAGAAGTGAATCCGGAGACGTATATTCTCGGAGAAATTTGGCATGACTCACAGGAGTGGTTACTCGGTGATCAATTTGATGCCGTCATGAACTATCCGTTCACGAATGCTGCGCTCAATTTCTTTGCACTCGATAAAACATCCGCTTCTGCCTATGCCAACGACATGTCACATGTCCTATTTTCGAACACGGTCAATGTCAACGAAGTGACGTTTAACTTGATTGGTTCACATGATACGCCACGTGCCTTAACGCGTGCCGGAAACGATAAAAATAAGATGCGCCTGCTGCTGTTATCCATGCTGACATTCTCCGGAAGCCCGGTCATCTATTATGGCGATGAAATCGGGCTAGACGGTGATCAGGATCCCGGTTGCCGGAAATGCATGCCGTGGAATCCGGAAGAGCAGGATTTAAATCTACTGATGTATACGAAACATTTGCTTCAGTTGCGAAAGCAGCATAAGACACTTGCCAATCACGGGCATATCTCATTCGTCCATGCCGACGATGAAACGAATACCATCATCATGCGCCGGATGAGTCAAGACGGGACATATTACGTCTACTTCAATAACTCCAATCATCAAGCTACCATCCCCGCTCCTCAGTCTGGTCAAGGAATGGATCTCTTTTCAAACACGCCGCTTCCTTCATTAGAGGTGACGCTCGCTCCATATACCGGAACAATCATTCAAGTAATTTGATTTTCAGACAGCCTTTTTGCTCAATAGCAAAAAGACTGTCTTTTTTCATTTCTGTTACAAGCCAATTAAGGCTTTTGATTTAGGGTAAAGAGGAAAGAAAGGAGGGAATACTCTCTCATGGAAATATTTCTTTATGCGGGGTTGATTCTGATTGGCTTATTCGCAGTCAGTTATCTCAGTGAACGGTTTCATCTCCCGAGCATTCTTGCCTTCATCCTAATCGGAATTGTACTTGGCCTTTACTACGATTTGCCGGAAGAGTTAAAGCTGGGTGGGGAAGCTGGCATCATCGTCTTGTTTTTCCTGTTAGGTCTAAAGTTTTCTGTCGCTGACTTATTAATCCAGTTTCGGAATATTTGGAAAGCCGGACTGATTGATCTTATCCTGTCGTTTGGCGGTACCTTCCTCTTGACCTTGGCCTTTGGGTTTTCCGTACCCGAAGCGTTTTTAATTGGTTGTGTCCTTTATGCAACAAGTTCATCGATTTCCGCTCGTCTGCTCGACCGGGAGCCAGACAAACACAAAGACGTGAATCGGTTTGTCCTCTCGTTACTCATCTTTGAAGATTTGGCGGCACCCCTTTTATTAACAAGTGCCCCGTTTGTTCTCGGAACACAAGAGTTCACCTTCGTAAAAGTCGGAACGATTTTTCTTGGATTTATTTTCTTATTCAGTGCATTGATTTTTTTAACGGTCTTCATCCGCCAAAAATCGAGAGTCGTCGACTCCCTTTATCGGCACCCGGACGCCGGGATCGGAATCATCGGATTAATTTTGACTTTCTCAGGAATTGGAATTATGTTTGGTTTGTCCGAAGTCCTTGGTGCGTTCATCGTCGGGATTTTACTAACTGAAATCAAAGAGACACGTTATTTGAAAAGACTAGTCACACCATTCCAAGATTTACTGTTACCTTTATTCTTCATTTCGTTCGGGATGTCGTTTGAGATGACGGAAGGACTTCCATTGGACTGGTTTTTCTTTGCATTAGTCGTTTGGGGACTTTTGTCGAAATTTCTTGTTGGTTTCCTGGGTGGACGATCGTTTGGACTCTCCAACTATCATGCGATTGAGTCCGGATTCTGTTTAGGACCGCGCGGAGAATTCTCGATTCTCTTCATCACGCTTGCCAGCGGAGCTTTTGTTACGTTGACCGGATTGTATATTTTCGTTTCCGCCTTTCTTGGAATCATGCTATTTCGAATCTCAACCGGCCTAACGGATCGCACTCATGCGACCGCTCAAAAGATCAAACAAAAAATCAAGTGAATCACAATAGGACCTTCCGGCGGATTGCCGGAAGGTCCTATTGATCGTTCACACTGTCATCAGCGACCGCTGAAAACGGGCGCCTTTTTCTCTAAAAACGCTTGAACCGCTTGCTGGTGGTCTTCTGTCTTTCCGGCACGGGATTGATAGATAATCTCCTGAGCCAGCATATCCTCGAGTGTCGATTCGGAACTTGCGGCTTGTAACTGTTTGATATACCCGATGACTTTCGTCGGACGATTGGCAAGTAGCTCGGCAAAAGAGGCCACTTCCTGCTCAAACTGTCCGGTCTCAACACTTTTTGTTACCAAGTGATAGTCGTACGCTTGCTGCGCCGTAATCGTTTCACCTAACAGAGCCAGTTCCAACGCTTTGGCCGATCCAATCAACCGGGGTAAGAAGTACGGAGCACCGGCATCCGGAACCAGTCCGATATTGATGAAGCCAAGGGACAATTTTGCGTCATCGCGTACGATCCGGAAATCACAGGCTAATGTAAGAGAAAGTCCCGCCCCGGCAGCTACGCCATTAATGGCAGCGATGGTTGGTTTCTTTGTCGTTGCCAATGCCCGAATGACCGGGTGGTAATATTTTTTTAAGTAGTCCCCATGGTCCATACCGGGTTGTACGGTTTTTAAATCTTGCCCCGCACAAAATCCGCGCCCGGCCCCCGTCAAAACGATGACCCGGACAGTATCATCTTGATTTGCCTCTTCGATGGACTCCGCTAATTCGGTTAAAAGTGTTGATGTGAGCGCATTCAGCCGTTCCGGACGTGACAACGTGATGGTCGCAACCTGCTCTTCGACGGTATAACTGACTTCAGTTTTCATTCCATTCCCCTCCATTTCAAAAATGAACATCCATTCATTATGATGTATTCGTGATGTTTTATGAAAATCCTTTTAAATACCTTCTTTTTTTATGAAAGCTCCACTTTTGCTCTTTCATTATGAAAATTGAAGGCGTATAGTTTCCAAAAGATACAGAAAGACAATACGTTTTAAGGACTTAAAGGGGAATTAAATTTATGAAAACAGTTAAACAACAATCATTATTCCAAATTACATGGCCGCTATTCATTGAAATCGCGCTTCATATGAGCCTCGGAATCATCGCTACATTGATTCTCAGTTATTATTCTGACAGTGCAGCAGCAGCTGTCGGTGTTTCCAATCAGGTGCTGAACATTTTCATCATCCTGTTTAACATCACATCCGTTGGAGCAACAATCATCATCGGTCAATATCTAGGGGCGAAACGGATTCAGGATGCCCGCCAGACCGCACGATCTGCTTTTTCCATCAATCTATACATCGGTTTAATCATTTCCGTCCTTGTTGCCTTGTTCGGAAAACAATTGCTCGGATTCTTCTCTTTAGAAGGAGAAACACTCGTATATGGCGAAACGTTCTTAAAGATTGTTGGTCTCTTCTTATTCTTGGAAGCCATCTCTCTTACACTCGGTGCCATCTTACGCAGTCACGGTTTTACAAAAAATGCTATGTACGTCACGTTACTGATGAACTTCGTCAGTGCCTTCGGTAATGTCATTGCCGTCCTCGGATTATTTGGTATTCCTGTCCTTGGAGTCGCCGGAGTCGCTTGGTCCATCGTCATTGCCCGGTCTGTCGCCGTCGCTTTACTCTTTTTCGTTGTTTACCGGAAACTGTCTTTACGATTTAAGTTAAAAGATTTGGTGCAAATCAACCGACGCGATATTAAAAGTATCATGAACATCGGAATTCCTTCTGCCGGAGAAGGTGTCTCGTATCAGTTTTCTCAACTGATCATTACCGGCTTCATCGCAACCATCGGAGAGTCTGCTCTCTCTGCACGCGTTTATGTCTCAAACATCACAATGCTTTGTTTCTTATTCACATTAGCCATCGCACAAGGAACACAATTATTAGTCGCCCGCCAAGTTGGGGCTCAGCAATTCGAAGCAGCACATACTCGTGCTGTAAAAACGCTGAAAATCGCTGTTTTTGCCAGCTTCGTCTCTGCCGTTGCACTGGCCTCTGCCGGGACATCCATTCTGTCCATGTTCACATCAAGTCCGGAAATCATCGCCATCGGTATTCCGTTGTTATGGGCGAGTGTCATTCTTGAACCGGGCCGTGCCATGAATATCGTTCTGATGGGAACATTAAAATCAGCCGGTGACGTCCGTTTCCCTGTCGCAATCGGTATTCTCTCGATGTGGGGAATCGCTGTTGTGCTCAGTTATACACTCGGCTTGCAATACGGACTCGGATTACTTGGTATCTGGATTGCCTTCTCTGCCGACGAGTGGTTCCGCGGTATCTTTGCCTTAAAACGTTGGAACAGTCGGAAATGGGCTCAATATGCTGTCGTCAAAGGAGAACAACATGACCACAACGAACGTCGCGAGACTTCTAAAGCAGTCTGACATCCCGTTTGACTTGCTTTCCTATCCTGTTGATGAACAGGATTTATCCGCTCAACATGTCGCTAGAAAGATTAATTACCCGCTTTCGTCTATTTTTAAAACATTAGTTTTAGAAACAGACGCCCATCAATATGTGTTTGCTGTCATTTCCGGCGAAGAGGAAGTCAGTTTAAAAGCCGTCGCCCGCACAGTGTCTGCCAAGAAAACACATTTGGTACCAATGAAGGACTTGAAGCAACTAACGGGGTACATCCGAGGGGGTGTCGCCCCGATTGGTGCGAAAAAGCCTTTTCCGGTTCTTTTGTCGGATTCGGCTCTGAATCAGGAATTCATCATTATTTCGGCTGGGAAACGTGGTCTGCAGGTCAAACTCGCTCCTGATGATTTTCTCCGCTTCACGAACGGGATTGTCTTCATGAACCGCTGATATCTATCAGTTGTTTATGATATGATGGATAGTATCGAAGAAGTGGCAGGAGGAATCATTTTGTGGAAAGAACGTGTGCGTAACTCTATTCCGAACCTCTTTACGTTCGGAAACTTATACTGTGGTTTTCTTGCCATCGTCATGGCGGCGCGGGGAGATTTTCAAAATGCGACCTTACTGATCGTCATCGCAATGATGCTCGACAGTCTGGATGGTCGGATCGCCCGGATGCTTGGTGTCGCGGGTGACTTCGGAAAAGAGCTGGACTCACTCGCTGATGTCGTGACCTTTGGTGTCGCTCCAGCCATGATGGCCTATTACACTTATTTTTATGATTTTGGAGAAATCGGTTTGCTGATTGCGGCTTTGTTCCCACTATTTGGTGCCTTTCGCTTAGCCCGTTTCAACCTTTCAGCTACCAATGTAGCTTCAGCTTATTTTTCCGGTGTCCCGATTACAGCAGCTGGAGGTATTTTAGCTGTCGTCACCCTGTTCAGCGGACGGATGAATGATTTAATGGTGCCGCTCGTCTTTACGGCTCTTGCTTTTTTGATGGTAAGTCGAGTCAAAATTCCGAGTTTCAAGGATATTCCGGTACCGCGACATACATTCGTCATCACATTTACACTGCTGTATGTAACGTATGTGATGATTGCCCGTAGCAACGAGTGGTCGACCTTCTGGTTCGTCGCCGTTCCGCTCTATATCGCTTTTTTATTATTTTCCTTCATCAAAAAGAAAAAACAAAAAAATCATCAAATCGATTAAACAGACCGCTTCATACGGTCTGTTTTTTTAATACCATGAATTCCACCTCCATCCTGGCTCGTCGCCCTTTCCTACAGGTATACTAATATCAGAATAAATTAAGATGGAGGTACGCTTATCATGGATCGGTTTCAAAAAAAACTTTGGTTATTTTTCACGATTTGGTTTTTCATCGGACTGATTTTAGTCGGTTTCTCATTACTGCCCCCTTGGCTTGAGTGGGCGAACGCCGTGTTCTTATTTGCATCCGGCTTATATGCCGCTCTTTATCTTTGGGATGCCCTACCAAAAGGACGCTTCATCATTCCGGTGATTTTCTTCGGTTCAATTCTTATCGAATCCATCGGCGTCCATACGGGGTGGCCGTTCGGTACATACGCCTATGAAGCAGATTTTGGTGTCCAACTGCTCGGTGTACCGATCACGATTGGTGCCGCCTGGTTATCCGTCATGGGAGCAAGCCTTGCCTTCTCACGCCGGTTTCCATTTCGCTTCAATACTGTAACTTTGGTGCCGCTGTTTGCCGTTTGGTTGGATTTAGCGATTGATCCGGTAGCAGCTAACGTCAAATCGTATTGGATTTGGCAAGATGGTGGATTCTATTATGACATCCCGACCCAAAACTTTTTGGGCTGGTATGGAACGGCACTTTTCTTTGCGCTTCTGATTTCCCGGTTCGAACAGCAGGTTACCATTACGGCACTTGAACGAAACAACCAGTATCTGTTTTTAATGCTCCATACGCTGTTCGGTCTGACGGCAGGTGTCGCCGGCCTTTACGGCGTCACGTTGATCAGCCTTCTCGCAGGTGTCACGTATTGGCTCACACAAGGAGGTGCTCCTCTTGCAAAAAGCAAACAAAAGCAAGTTGGCTGAACATGCTTTTCATCTATACGTCAAAGAACGTTTAATCCGAAAACAATTCCACCGGATTCTCTACCGGGCGGATGATTTACCGACCCCCGGCCTGATGCTCGCGACGCACGGATCGTGGTGGGACGGCATGATTTTGTTTCATCTCGATCAGACGGTTTTGCGTCACGATCCTTATGTCATGATTGATGAGCAGGGACTGGAACGCTTTCCTTTCTTTACTCGACTTGGCGGTTTTTCCATTGACCGGAGTTCGTTTGCGGAAATCAAGCAAAGCCTGCAATATGCAAAAAATCAACTCGCAAACGGTAGCAGTGTCTGGATGTTCCCTCAAGGAGAAGAACGGCATCAGGAAGAACGGCCGCTTCAGCTCAGCAGCGGAGCAACACATCTGGCAAAATCAGCCCGCTCCATCTCCCTGTTTTCGTTTTACTATTCCTTCAGTCATGAACAACAGCCGGACGTCTATATCCGGACCCGGACGATCCAGCTACCCGATTCACGAAGTTCGGAGCAGTTGCGTTATTTAACAGATGCGATGACCCGACTGTATGATGATGTCCGGACCGACGCAATCGAAGAACGGATTGAATCGTATCGTGTGTTGACTACGAGAAAGGAACCGCTCCCCGTTAAAACGGAACAGTGGTTACAGGCAATCCGTTCATGATGGTAATACTGTTTGTCGTTGCAACTCTTGTTTGTCTCTACACGTTCATCAATCTGTCCTTCTTACCGAAATTAAGCGAACCTGTTCTTCCACCTAGTCTTGCAATTTGTATTCCGCTTCGAAATGAAGAACGGAATGTCGAGAAACTGATTCATTCGTTACGACAAGCACTTCATCCGAATATGCATGTCTACTTATATGAAGACCGCTCGACTGATCAGACACGCGACTTGTTAATCCGGCTTGTCGGCAGAGAGGATCAGTTCACAATCATTGATGGTCTCGATTTACCATCCGGCTGGGCGGGGAAAGTCCACGCTTGTCATCAACTCGCGAATGCGACTCATGAAGACTATCTGTTATTCTTAGACGCTGATATCACGTTGACAGCAGATACGATTCCCCGGCTGTATGCGACGTTGCAGAATGAACACGCTGTGTTCCTGTCGGGTTTCCCGTCATTCCCTGTTCCGACTTTTCTCGGAAAGTGTCTGATTCCGATGCAGCACGTCTTGATTGCCCAACATCTGCCGATTGCCTTTCGGAAGGTCAAACACCCTGCCTTTGCAGCGGCAAACGGTATGGTCGTCCTCGTCGAACGGCAAGCTTACGAACATGTCGGCGGACATCAGGCCATTCAAATGGCACTCGTCGACGATTTGGAGCTGTGTCGTGCTTTTAAACAAAACGGTTTTACGACGACACTTGTTCATGTGGCTCCCTACGTCAGCTGTGACATGTACGCGACTAATCGCGATGTCTGGCAAGGTTTCCTGAAAAATGTTTTCCGCGGTATGAACGATTCCTATGCAGTAGGAAGCTATTTCCTGTTGTTTTACCTTATCCAGGCCGCCGCTTTACCGCTTGTGATCCTATTTCCATCATTTTGGACAATCGGGGCTTTTTTAATGATCATGATGGCCCGTTATCGCATTGACCGGAAGGCAATGATTTCTCATGCCTGGTTTTGGCATCCGCTTGCGGTCATTCTTTATGTCATATTGCTCGCGACGGCAATGATTCGAAGATTCAATAAAAGGGAAATCAGTTGGAAGGGTAGGACATATTCTTAAGGAGGCTTCATTGTCATGAAACATATCGCAGTCATCGGAGCGGGACTTGGCGGTTTGAGTGCCGCCATCTCACTGGCTTCAAAAGGGTTTAACGTCACTGTCATTGAACGCAACGAACACATCGGTGGAAAGATGATGCCGATTACGTCAGAGGGACACCGGTTTGATTTCGGTCCCAACACCATCACGATGCCCGAAATCTTTCAATCCGTCATTTTGGAATCGGGAGCAGATCCGGATGATTACTTTACCTTTGAAAAATTGACACGTCATACCGTCAATCACTTTCCGGATGGACGTTCGTTAACATTCGCCAGCGGTCGTGAGGCGATGCGGACCGAAGTCGACCGCTTCACGAATGGTCAGCTTGCTAAAAATGACATTACTGGCTACCAGGACGAGGTGAAGGGACTGTACAACATCGCTAAACAACAATTTTTCATCAATATCGACTCGTATTTTAATTTTTCTTTATTACGCGACATGATCAAGGTTCACCCGTTAAAGACACTTCATGGACTGCACAAAAAATATTTTAAGGATCCCCAGCTGATTCAAGCACTTGACCGCTATGCGACCTACATTGGAAGCAGTCCGTTTCAAGCACCCGCTACATTCGGTTTGATTGCCCATCTCGAGTTAAATGACGGTGTGTATTTCACACGTGGCGGAAATACGGCCATCGCCGAAGGATTTGCCCGTCGTGCCCGTGAACTTGGTGTTACGTTCCGCTTAGGAGACGAAGTGACACAGATTGAAGTGACGAATCAGTTGGCAACGGAAATCGAACTCAATCACGTCGATTACCTGTCTGTTGATTTCATCGTTTTAAACGGGGACTTACTGACACAGTATCCACGATTGATATCAGAAACCGTCCGACCTGACTTCAAAAATCCAACACCGTCACAAATGGAACCGTCGATTTCTGCTTATGTCCGGTGTATCGGACTTGGACGCCGTATTGATGGACTCGCGCATCACAATGTCTTTTTCTCTTCTGATTATGAAGCCGAGTTTGAAGCTTTGTTCAATCAACATCGTTATGCGGAAGAGCCGACCATCTACATCTCGAACTCTTCGGTCACTGCACCGGAAATGGGAGAAGCCGGCGATAATCTGTTTGTTCTTGTAAATGCTCCCGCTACTCATAAAGGATCGGCCATTGATTTTGATACGTACGATACAATTATTAATCAACGTCTGCAACAGTTTGGAATCGATATCACGTCTGACGTTTTATTCGAACAGCGGATCACTCCGCAAGACATCGAACAAAAATTTTCAGCGTATCATGGTTCGCTGTATGGTCTTTCTTCGAACGGCACACGCGGGGCTTTCATGCGTCCAAGCAACCGTTCAAAGAATGTTCACAATTTGTTTTTTGCCGGCGGATCGACGCATCCCGGTGGCGGTAGTCCAATGGTGACGCTTTCAGGAAAACTGGCAAGCGAACGAATCGTGTCCGCTGTCGCTTCCTCCCTGTGAACGTTATGTGAATTGCATATCAATTACTTGTACGGACAACTTAGATTTGATACGATTACTTCGAGTTCAAGAGGTAGTGATTGACCCCACATCCTCAATCAAGCGCATGGTGACTTCCCCGAGTCAAAAGCGTTTAGGAACTTAACATATCTGTTTTGTCTCAATCATTTGTTCAAGACCCACTTGTTCAATGGATACACCACCGTAAACTGTTTGGCATGACTTACGACGTTCCCCCTTAGATCGTCTCATCCCAATCAGTTTACAGACGGCTCAATCATTAACAGATCCATCCCCGTGGATCGCGACCTGTCTTATTGGAACTATGTATCTGATTTTGCACAAACAGATTTCAGTTTAGACTCCCCGGTCTAAATTCCATAAAAAAAAGACCTTGGTCCCCGCCGAGGTCTTTTTTTTATGGAGTTTTCGTTAAATCGTAGCGAGTAACTTCATCTTTTGCCACCGGCTGACATAGGCACGTTTTGTGAACACATCATATTGATTATCACGTGCCGCGTCCAAAATGCCCCGGTAAAGTAAGGCTGCCACCTTCAGCGCACGGCGACTCTCTTTCGGGTAGCGGTCAAACGAAGGCGTTGCTGCATCATATAAATACTCGGCTCTTAAAGCCAATGCTTCCCATAATCCAGCAAAGTCTCCAGAAGGAGTTCCTGTTAATAACGATTCTGTTGTCACACCGTACTGGTCCATCCAATCTTTCGGTAAATAAACACGTCCCCGTTTTGCATCCTCGCCGACATCCCGAAGAATGTTTGTCAATTGCATCGCGATTCCGAGTTGAATGGCGGACTCCCGTAAATCATTTTGTTTGGGTGCAAGAATCGGCAACAGCATCAAACCAACCGTACTCGCGACATAATAACTGTATTTTTCCGTTTCTTCCAGTGAGTGGTACCGATTTTTTTCGATGTCCCACCGCATGCCTTCTGCCAGTTCTAAAAACGGTGTTTCATCCATCTCATACCGCTTAAAGACATCTGCGAGTGCAATCCAAAGTGGTTTATTAATCGAGTGACCCGACCGGAATAGACGAAACTCTTCCAAAAATTCCGCTAAGCTTTCTTTTGGTGTCGCCGATTCATCCACCGTATCATCGAGATGACGACAAAACGTATAGATGGCGTAGACTGCCATCCGATCTTGCTTCGGCAGTAAAGAGAAGGCTTTATAAAAGGTTTTTGATCCACCTTGAATCGTTTGTTCACATACCAGATATGCGTTCGTCACTGTATCCATTTTTCCACCTCATCTCTTGTTCCATTCGATTGACAAGTAATGTCGCTCCCATCATTACGATCGGAACGCCTCCACACGGATGGACAGATGCGCCTACTGCATACAACCGTTCAATATCAGCATAAGGTTTGGCTTGTGTTTTCAAGGCGGCTGATTGGCGAATCGTCGGTGCAATCCCAAAACTTCCACCTTCATACAATCCAAAATCTTGTGCGTCTTGAGGTGTACGTATTTTCATTTCTGTAACTTTACTCTGGAAGCCGGGTAGATGCTGCTCAATTTTAGCTAAAATCCGATCGATGAATCCATGAGCTTCGTACCGGTCCCGGTCAAAACCGCGTGGTGACGGAACCAGTGCATAAACGACACTGTCATCCACTTCCGTTAATGTATCATCCACCTTACTCGGATTAAACAGATACACCGCCGGATGCTCCGGCAACTCATCTTTTTTGAAGATCGATGTCATCAAAGGTTGAAGATCGCTTGGCATCAGGAAGCGATGCACTGGTAAATCCACTTTTCCCTTTATCTTAAAGTACAATAACAGTGTACCGCCGGATGGAACATATTTTTTAGGTTGTTTACCTTCCACCAGATATTCCATCAGTGGGAACTCGCCATTCAACACGACGGTGTCATACAGATGTTCCTGTCCATTGACAAGCACTCCTTTAGCCTGGCCTTCTCTAATCATTACACGTTCGACCGGCTGATTAAACTCGAACCGCACACCCCGTCGAACCAGTTCCTCGTACATCCGCTCCGCTAAAGAAAAGTATCCACCTTTGACATACCAGACACCCTCTTCCTGTTCCCGGTAAGGAATCAGTCCATAAATCGAAGGAGTCGTATAAGGATTACCTCCAATGTAAAACGTCGGAAAACTGTAAGCCATTCGTAAATACTTACTTTTAAAATAACGCTTCAAATGATCGTGCGCCGTCTCAAGTGCATGCATTTTCACAAGTGGCGCTAACATATCCGGCTGTAATAAATCACGTTTACGGAAATAGGTCCGCTCTAAAAATTTCGATACACTGACGTCATAATCCTTTGCTTTTTGTTGCATAAATTCTTGGAACCCGCGACCTTCTCCAAATTGACGCTCAATCGCAACCGTTTGATCGACCACATCCGCTTGTTTTGTCACGATCGTTCCGTCATCGAAATGCAAATCATACAACGGGTCAATCCGCTCCAACTCGACACCTTCAAGACCGGCTTCTGTCAGTTGTTCCTGCAATTTCCCGGGCATCAAGACGATTGTCGGTCCCTGGTCAATTCTTCCGCCTGTCTCGAAATCAACGGAGGCGAGTCGACCGCCTGGACGTGACTCTTTTTCAAAAATTGTGATTTCCACTTCCGGATATCGTTTTGTTAACAATAACGCGGCGTGTAAAGTTCCGACACCTGCTCCGACGAATCCAATCTTCATTTTCCGACACCTACTTCACTTGTCAATAAGTCTGCCGTGATCCGCGCTGATTCAAAGATGGTCGGAAGTCCACTACCAGGATGTGTTCCGCCTCCGACTAAATAAACATGATCCAGTTCTTCAAAACGATTGTGTGGTCTAAAGTACATCATTTGTGTTAATTGATGTCCCAAATTAAATGTTGCCCCCTGGTGCACGCCCATCGCTTCCCAATCATCTGGTGTAAACATCTCTTCCACTTCGATTGCCGCTTCGACACCTTTATAAGGAGAACGGTGTTCGAGTGCATCAAGGACACGGCGACGTAATTTAGGTCCTTCAATCGCCCAGTCAAGTTCGGAATAATTATTCGGAACGGGCACTAAGACGTACAAAGATGATTTCCCTTCCGGTGCAAGTGTTCCGTCGATGATTGATGGATTTTGGACATAAAATGAAAAGTCATCTGATAATTCCAATGTCTGAGTCATCTCCCGGACATTTTTTTCATAATCATCCGCAAAATAAATCGTATGATGCGGGGCATCAAATGATTTATTGACACCTAAGTACAGCATGAACGTCGAACAAGAGAACTTTTTACGATCGATTTTCGGACGCGACCATTTTTTCAGAACACCTTCCGGAACAAGATGATTCATCGCATGGGCAAAATCTGCTCCGACAACGACATCATCGTATAAAACATGTTCACCCGACTCGAGAATGACTCCTGTCGCGGTCGTCCCTTCCAAAATCAATTGGCTGATCCCTGTATTGAGATGGACGGTTCCACCCAATTCTTCCACCGCCCGTTTCATCGCTTCCGGAATTTGATTCATTCCACCGATTGGATGATGAACACCGTAAGCATGTTCCATATAAGACAAGATGGAAAAACCGCCTGGGCATTCCCATGCTGACATACCTAAATATTTGGCTTGAAAAGTAAAAGCGTATTTCAATTCTTCACTCGTAAAATAATCGGACAGGACGTCGTATAACGAACGTCCGAGAGAAAGACGCGGTAGCGCCGTAATGACGCGTGGAGACAGATAATCTGTTAATTTATCGTGCTTCGTCTGCAGTATCGGCATCAGTTTCGAAAGCTTCAAGGCTTGTTCTGCCATGAAACGGTCATATCCTTCTCCATTTCCCGGAAAGTGCTGCTCAATCGTCTGTTTCATCCGATCACGATCCGTCGTCATCGTAAAGTGATCTTTCCCCCCATTAAAATAGAGCGTGTACATCGGATCCAGCGCTTTCAAATCCAAATAGTCCTTCATATCCAGACCGATACTCGTAAATAACTTTTCTAAGATATGCGGCATATTTAAAAAGGTGGGTCCACGATCAAATTTATAATCCCCGACCTGTACGCGAGATGTTCTTCCCCCGACAATCGGCTGTTTTTCATATACGGTGACATCTATTCCTCTACCTGCAAGCAACATCGCACAAGCGAGCCCTCCAGGTCCTGCTCCAATAACGGCTACACGCTGCTTCACACGAATCTCTCCCTTTTTCTCTACTCGTTTTAACTATTATACTAATCACATACTACTCCCCACAAATTTGAACTGTCCTGAAACTGTAAAAAACGCCAAGCTTCCTTTAGGAAGTGGCGTTTGCAGTTACGATATACCAAGCTCCTTCTTTTAAAAATGGTGAAATCGACACATTTTTAAAACCTGCAGCATGAAGTTGTTCTGTTAATTCTTCTTTCCCCGGCAACGGGTAAAGATTTTCATGTAACGTCATGAACGCATTGAACGCAGCAGAAAACGGTGCCCCATGTTCGCTGTCGCGTAATGGTGTGACCAGAATGACCGTCCCGTCATCTTTAACGAAACGCCGGACACCTTCTAAAAGACGAAGCCGTTCTTCTTTCGGGAAATAATACAAAATATTATTCATCATGACACCGTCATATGTTTCTGTGACGTCGTATGTTTTGATATCCCCGACAGTAAAGTCAATGTCTCCGGTCGTATCCCGTCGTTTCGCTTCCGCGATGACCGATTCCTCGATATCAATTCCTGCCAGTCGTAGTTCAGGCAGTGCTTCGTGAATTTTACGTAAGTAACCACCGTAGGCACAGCCGATATCAAGGAGTGATGTCACATTTTGACTGCGGATGATGTGACGGACAGCAGGAAATGCTACAGTTTCCACCAACGCAGATGTTTCTGCTACGATATCACCGTGCTCTTCTCCATCAAACTTTTTTTGTTGGCCATGTTCCAAAAATTGCGGATAGGAGAATAAGGCCGGCAAATGAAGTTCCATCAACTCGGATAACATAAAGCCGATGCTTCTCTCATCTGTTTTTGATAATTCAGGTAAAACATGACGTGTCGCTGTATAGCGCAAGTCTTTCTTTTTTAAATGTCCTACCGCCAACCCGACTTCAAACCAACGGGATAAAGCTTCTGTCGTCAACGGCTGCTTAAGACGGACTTGTGCTTCGGCTCGTGTCGCCCCTGATCCTAAAACATCAAACAGACCATACTTATATCCAATATAACCGTGCCATAACGGTAAAATCGGTTCTGCTCGCTTCATCCACTTTCTTGCCCGGAAAACTTTTGTCCATTCTTTCAACTGTGCCACAAGCGTTCCCCTCTCGACTGCGTAATATATCCCTTTTCCCAAATAACAACAGATTGTAAACACAAAAAAACACACGTTTCTCTCCATCGTGAGAAACGTGTGTTTAAACCAAGCAAACGGATTATCTTTTCCCGTTTTGATTAAAATCGATTTAGAAGAATTGCATGCCGTACGGTAACGAGTAACCAAGGAAAATCGTTACGAGTACAAGCACTCCAAACCCAAGTAAGAAACCAGAATAAGATTTTCCCTTTTTCAAACGAACGAGTGTCAACTCACCCAAAATCAAGACGAGAAGACCCGCAGTGATTTTCGCATGGTACAAACCATCCGGATTAGCGGACAGACCCATGATTGTGATGTAGAGATAAAGTCCTGTCGCAAACGTCAAGAGCAGCAAGAGACGAAACGCCATGTGAACGCCTTTGGCAGCACTTTTTCCATTTTTGTACATCGAGAATGCAACAAAAAATGTAACGAGCAGTAAAACCCATAATAAAACGTGTGTGTGTACAAATGCAGTAATCGGCATTTGAATTCCCCCTTTATTCATTCTCCATTCATCGTATCTGATTTTCTCTTTCAGATATAGTGTTATTTTCCTGACATATCAATCCCGTCAGAAATAACGGCGTACTCCGAGACGTGTGTCGGTAGCTTTACGGTAAACGTGCTGCCCTGCTTTTCAATCGACTCGACCGTAATCTCTCCGTCATGTCCTTGGACGATTTCCTTACAAATTGCAAGACCCAGACCTGTCCCGCCAATTTTCCGGCTGTCTGAATTATCCACCCGGTAAAACTTATCGAATAACTTCGCTAACGCCGATTTCGGAATTCCGATTCCCTCGTCTCGTACGGCAAACTGGACATGATGTCGATTTGCTTCCAATACGACTTCGATTTTTCCGCCCAACGGAGAGTACTTGACGGCATTGTTCAACAGATTGTTCATCAGCTGTTTCATCTTTTCCTCATCAGCTTCAATCAGCGGACGAACGTCTGTTAAGGAACGGAACGTGATTGTATGGTTTGTTGTCGACGCCGCATAGAATTGCGTCGTTTCTTCTAGAAGCGGTTGTAGATCAAGTAATCCTTTTTGATAGGATTGAATTCTCGCTTCCATCCGTTGAACATCAAGAAAATCATTGACGAGATTCGACAAACGTTCCGTTTCTGAATGGATGGTTTTTAAATACTTGTCTTGTTTTGAGAGGTCCATCTTCCGGTTCAACATCAACTCTGTAAAGCCATAAATGGATGACAACGGAGTCCGTAATTCGTGGGAGACAGTCGAGACCAACTCTGATTTCAGACGGTCCATCTCTGTTTCCTTCGTCACATCACGCAAGACGAGCATCGTCCCTTTTCGAATTCCTTCGACTTCAATCGTTTCCACATAAAACTGAATAAAGACAACTTGTTGATGGATTGAAAACTGGAGACTGTCTTTTGGAACTTCGCCTCGTAAAATGCCTTCCATGTAGCGTGCAAACACTTCCGGTTCATCGACCACTGCACGAATTGTATTGAGGCACCCTTGAAGGGTTTCGTTTTTTGCTGCTCCATATTGAAGCTCCGGAAATAAATCATACAAAGGACGATTGACGAATACTTCGTCTTTCCCCGGTTCGATATAAATGACCGCTTCGCGGATTGAGTCCAAAATCCGTTCTGTTTTTGTCTTTTCACGGTTCATTTCATCAAATAAGCGCATCCGGAGCAACGAAAGAGACAGCTGACGTGAAAATGACATGATGTCACGCATCTGTTCATTCGTAAACTGATCCCGGTAACGAACCAGATAAATGAACGCAATCGCCTCTTCCGATGCCGGATCGAGAATCGGGACTGCCGTCTCATACATATAGTATGGATACGGTAACGGATGATCACTTGCGACCTGTTTAGAGGAATGGACGGCTTTTTTCAATGACTCAGCACGTTTCAATAAAGAAAGATCGCTTCCTAACAACCGCTCCGAAAGTTCTTCTGTCATCCCGTGTGTCACAATCGAGTAGGCAGATCCTTCATCGACGAAGACAAGTGCTCCGATTTCCGAATCCGTGATGGCAATTAACTTTTCAATGATTTCCGGATAAGCCGTCAACGCTTCCCGTGCTGCCAACGTTTCAGTCAAATCATTACGGTATTGCAGGTGTTGTTCGTTGCGCATCGTCAACTCGAGTGCTTCCTCCAGTTCCTGCTGCTGCGCCTGCAATTCTTCCTGTTGCGCCTGCAGTTCTTCCTGCTGTGCCTGCAATTCTTCGTTTTTGGCTAAAAGATGTTGTTTGTTTTCGGAAATCGAACTCGCCATTTGATTGAAGGACAACGCTAAAATTCCGATTTCATCTTTCCGTCCAGAAACGTTGACATGTTTGATGTCTTCACCACCGGCTAGACGCTGACTGTTTTTGACGAGTGATAACAACTCTGCTGTAATTTTACGAATGAACGGATAAACGAAGAAAATCAATACACCGACTAATACGATGATGTTCGACAGCCAAATCAATTGGGTCGTCTGAATTTCCCGCTCCAACTGTCCGCTGGTTTTTTCTGACCAGTCTTCTAAAAAGTCTCGATATCCGCCGAGTGCTAACTCACTTTTATTGATTTCCGACAAGACATCAATGTTTCCAGAAGTGTCTAGCTTGATTCTTCCATTCGCCTGCAGCTCTTTTCCGAGCGGTAAGGAAGTTAGTGTCTTCCCTTCCAAAAAAGATTCCGTGACCGTTCCGGATTCCTTCGCTTCCACATACGACTGGATCAACGGTAAAATCGACTCGAAGTAGTACGCATAGAGTTCACGTGAAGAACGAGCATAATCTTTTCCTTGTTGATAAATTGAATTTTCTTCAAACCAGCGTGTTTGTTCATCAATGGTTTTCCGTTGATTAACCATCTTCTGATAAATTTCCTGATCACCAATCAGCGCATAGCCCCGCATGTTAAACTGCAGGTCCTGCCATTCTTCCCACAGGGTGCCGGCACGGGCACTTCGTTCTCTGATGTCTTCTAGCTTCAATCGGGTTTCTTGTAATTTCGTATCGGTATAATTGTAGACAATCAGTGAAGAAATCATCAGTGTCGTTAACACGATATAAAAGGAGGCCATTAACTGGCGTCCGATTTTTCGATTAATCCACTGGATGATCACTCAATATTCCTCCTACGACACCAATCAATTCGAGTGGACTAAACGGTTTAGAAAAGAAATAATTCGCTCCGATTTCTTCTGCCCGTTCCCGATCGGATTGTTGGCTTTTCGCTGTTAACATCATGATTTTTAAATTTTGTTTATCTGGATGACGTCGTACTTTTTCTATAACTTCAATCCCCGTCATTCCCGGCATCATATAATCGAGCAAAACGAGATCATAATGCTGACTCATGATTTTCTGATAGGCTTCATCACCATCTGTTGCTTCATCAATCGTATACCCTTCGTCTTCTAATGTATCGAGCACCAACATGCGTAACACATCTTCGTCTTCCGCTAATAAAATACGTGCCATCTATAAAACCTCCTACGGTATCTGGTTATTCTTTTTACATACCTTTTCATTTTACACAGTTCTTTCATATTTAGAAATGAAAATCGTCTAACGAATTCGTTCTGTTCCCTGAACAGGTGACAGAATCAATTCGTCAGACGTGAGGCAATCAGTAAATTTCAATCACTTCTTGGAGTGCAAACGCATAAATTAATTTCCGGCTGATCTGAATGTGTAAGATGGCTTCCAGCGCTTCTTGATATAAATTCAATTGTGTTGCATAACGTGTTCGCAACATCTCTGCCTGATCCTGACCGTCAGTTGTTTCAAAAACCTGGTCCGATTTATAATCGAGCAGAATATATGTTTCGCCGTCGCGAATCAGACAGTCGACAATCCCCTGCATGACGGCCTGATCACTTGGACCATGCCAATCTGTCCGGAACCGGGCTGAATCAATCTTATAGGTGAAGGGCAGTTCGCGGTAGACATCTCCTGTCACAAGACGCTGTTCAAACAATCGCCCGATTTCCGAAGCAAAGAACATCGTCAATTCAGGCATAGCTTCCTGCATCGTCTGCGCTTCCAAGTCTGAAATGCGTTCTGCCTGTTGCCAGTCGAGAATCTGCTCTTCAAGGGGACGACCGGACTCATACAACTGCATCGCTAAATGCAAGACCGTCCCGCGTTCTGCTCCCGTTAATGTCGGACCTAAAAATTGGGGTGTCCGGTAATAGGTCGATTGCCGGTAGGTCGATTCAAAAGCAGCCCGTTCGAGTTGTTCTGTCCGCTTCAACTCCGTAACGGTTTGTTTCGCAGCGGTATCCGTCGCGACTTGATACGGATATTGATATGCAAAAGCAGATTCAATCTGCGCATTCAGCGTCTCGTCACCCGCATAATCAATTTTCTCAAGGACACGGACGTGTTCGAGCTGCTCGACCATCTTGCTCAATTCTTGATAAGGAGCAATCTCGTCATGTGCAATGACCCGGAATGACCAGCTTTGTTCCTGTTCGCTCAGTAGGAAATTACGCAAAACAGCTGGTGCCACCCAGTCCGCATAGGTCTTGGCATTTCGGCGATCCAGTTCCGGCAACAAAAGCTCATCGAGCGGTTGATCCTGCCATTTGGCAAGTTGATCTTCCAAACCTTTGATTGCCCCTACAAGAATCAGTTTTTCTTTCGCACGTGTCATCGCAACATACAGAACACGCATCTCTTCCGCTTTCATTTCGCGGTCCATTTCCCGGCGGATGACTTCTTTCAGAAGCGTTCCGGAACGCAGGCGTTTAACGGGATCAATCGCATCCAGCGCAATGCCATACGTTTTATGCAGTTGAATCGCTTGGATTTGATCCTGTTTATTAAACTGCTTGCCTAACTGGCTGACGATCGTTACCGGGAATTCCAGTCCTTTTGATTGATGGATGGTCATGATCCGGACGACATCTTCGTCTTCCCCTAACGAACGGGCTTCTGAAAAATCTTCCCCACGTTCGACTAAACGATGAATCAAACGTAAGAAGCGGTACAATCCCCGATAACCCGAGGCCTCATACTGATGGGCTCGTTCGTACAAAGCATTTAAATTCGCTTGTCGGCTCCGTCCGCCGTTTAAACAACCGACGTACTCAAAGTAACCAGTTTGATCAAACAAGGAACGAATTAAGCTCGCAAGCGACTTCCCGCGTGCTTCCGTGCGCCAGTGTTGCAACTGACTGAGCGCTTCATCGACACGCAAACCGAGCGGTGTCTGTTCTTTCGCCACAAGAGTAGCTGCTTCGTAGAACGACCCGTCTTTCGATTTAGCACGAATCCGCCCTAAATCCCGGTCCGTTAATCCAAAAATCGGTGACCGCAAGACACTGGCAAATGGGATATCCTGCAACGGATTATCAATCGTCTTCAAGAGCGACATCATGATTTGAATCTCGGTTGCTTGAAAATAGCCGCCCGTCGTATCCGCATAGACAGGAAGTTCATATTGTTCAAAGACGTCGACGAGTGCCTGGACCCGTTTTCCTCTCGAACGTACGAGGACGACGATATCACGGTATTCACATTTACGGAATCGTTTTTGCTTTGCATCAAATACGAGATACGGATTTTCATCATTCACCATCTCGATGATACGTGTCGCTATGACTTGAGCTTCCAATTCTTCTTTATTCGTGTCTGTTTGGTCCACCAACAGCAATTCGGGATCGACTTGGGTTGATTCGACGTACCCGAGATTCCCTAGCCGCAGATAAGCTGCTTCGTCATAATCAATTTCTCCGACGGCTTCGTCCATGACTTGGCGGAAAATATGATTGGTTCCATCCAAGACTTCTAAACGGCTTCGGAAATTTTTCGTCAAATCAATTCGTGTCCCGACTTCTGTTTGTTGGAATCGTTTAAACTTATTCAAAAATAATCCGGGCTCGGCATGACGGAATTTATAAATCGATTGTTTGACGTCACCAACCATAAACAGATTTCCGGTTGCTTCATCTGATTTTGAAACAAGCCGCAGAATCCGTTCCTGCACTTCGTTTGTATCCTGATATTCATCCACTAAAACTTCGATGAAACGTTCTTGCAACAAGCGAGCAACATCTGTCGCCTCTCCGTCCTGTTCCAAGATGGCTAATGCAAAATGCTCAAGATCGGAAAAATCAACGATTCCCCGCTGCTGCTTCGCTTCAAGATAAGCTGCCGAGAAACTTCGAACGAGCGTGACGATCATCTGGACATGTCCCAGTTGAGAACGTAAATCTTCCAGGTAATCGACCCCGTCCTTCTCAACGAACAAATCACGCATTTTTTTGAGATCACCGACGAGACGCGTCCGTTCGGTCTGGAATTTCTTCATTTCTTCGTCCCCGCGGATTCCTTTCCAACGACCGAATTCAACAGCTTGAAAAGCAAGAGCGACGGTCGTCCAGCGGTCCTGTTCCGGATTAATCCGCCGGATCGGTGCGACGTCCTGCACCAACATGTCTGCCATCTCGTCGTATCCGGCTTGTCGGAGACGATACGATAATTCCATATAACGATTGATGACCGGTGCGACACGTTCCCATTCAAGTTCAAATAATCGTGTTAATAAACTGGACTCATCCGGATCAATCGGTTGATCGTACTGCGCAATTAAATGGTCATAAAATGCTTCCGGATCCGGGAGGGACCGGGAAAATCGATATAAGTTCGAGATTAAAGTCAACATTGCTTGATCGTCCCGGTCTGATGTGTAACTATCAATCAATTCATAAAACGCCGGATCTGCTAGAGCATAGTAATTCTCAAACACTTCTTCCAAAACATCATCCTGCAATAACAGCAGCTCTGCTTCCTCCGCAATGCGAAACGCCGGATCAAGACCAATCCGGTAATAGTTTTCGCGTAAAATCGATAAACAAAAGGAATGGATTGTCGTGATTTGAGCACGGTTCATCATTTGCCGTTGTTTTTTTAAATAAAGATCATCTGGAGCATCTTTAATTTTTGCTTCGATTGCTTCGATGACACGTGTTTTCATCTCTTTAGCTGCTGCGTTCGTAAACGTCGCGACAAGAATCCGGTCGGCTGTCAACGGATCTTCCTGATTGATGACACGTTGTGTCAACCGTTCGACGAGTACGGCTGTTTTTCCCGAACCGGCAGCAGCGGACACTAAAATATGTCCACCCCTTGCATCAATTGCCTGTTGTTGTTCATCCGTCCACTGCACACTCATTCCGTCTCCTCCTTCAACCGTTCCAAGACTTCTTTTTCCGACAACGGTTTCAATTGCCGGTAGTCGTTTCCGAGAGATTGATCAAACTGACAGACGGAACGGTATTCACAAAATGTACATGGTGTCCGTTCCTGATAATCAAACGGATCAATCGCAATATCTCCTGCATACATTGCCTGGCTGCTCGTTTTCAATTCATCCCAGGCATGATCCATCAGCGCCGTCAATTCTTCTTCTTTGACGACACCTTTCGTGTGCGACTTATGAAGACCGGTTTTCGTGAATGTCACTTTGACGAGCGGCGACTTTTTACGTTCATCGTACGCAATCTGATCCATTGCCCGTAATACTTCATCATTTTCAACGATGACGCCTTGCATTTGGTACGATTCGAGCAGCAACCGGTTCCGTTCGATTTCATCCGCCGATAAATCTCCGCGCATCATCGGGTTTTTGACGTGGAAATACAAGGCACCGGCCGGTTTTGCCTGCTGATTAAACAGAACTTCCGACTGTTCAACGACTGTTTTTAGATACAACAGCATTTGAATCGCCAACCCGTAATAGATTTCTGCAAAATCCAACTCTTTGGCACTCGATTTGTAATCGATGACCCGGACGTATAGTTGATCGCCAATCGTCGCCTGATCCACCCGGTCAATTCGACCGGTGAATTCAATTTCGGTACCATCCGGTAATGTGAAGCGAAGTGGCGGAAACATGGCGTTCCCAAAACTGATTTCAAATAAATCAGGTTCGAACTCAGAGCGTTCCGCTTGTTTGACGAGCATTTTTGCGGTTTGTTCGACGACGTCCGTTAATTTTTTCTTGATGTATCCAAAACGGTTCGAACTCATCAAAATCGCATTTTGAATTTCCGGTGTCACCTTCTCGACAGCTTCTTTCGCGAAATCACTGCACGATTGGTCATCCAGTTCACGCCAGCGTTTTCCTGAAGCTTTGATGTTCACTGACAAATCATTGAGTGCCCCGTGGAACAGGTTCCCGATGTCCGGCGCTTCGAATTTATATAATTTCCGTTCTTTTAACCGCAATCCATACCGGGCAAAGTGTTTATAGGAACATGCATTGTAGGTCTCAAACCGGGAGACGCTGGCTTTGATGGTGTCACCATACAGGTTACGCGCCAAATCATCCGGTAACGGTTCTGCATGATTTTGATAAAACAAGGCACTGGAAAACAGCGCCATTCGTTCGCGGCCCCGACCGTTTTCGAGCAAACGATTGTACACATCAAACCAGGACGGTTGAATCGGATAACGACGTTGCAGCCGTCTCAACTCGATTGCCGCTGCCGCTGCCGCCCGTTCCGGACTCGTCACGAACTGAAGTTGATCATCCGGTGCATGATCACCGGCTTCTGCAAAGGATGTTTTCACAGGGCGATCCTGCAACAGTTGATGTTTGATCTGCTTGACGATGGATGCCGGCTGAAGGGCTTTGCCGTCCTCGTCAACCAGCGCATAACTGATATGCAACGCTTCACTTGGCGCTGTCACCCCTTGATAGAGGTAATACAACTCGTCGTCAAATACGTCCAAAGAGGCTTTACCGACCGGAATGCCTTGATCGTGGAGGAAGTCATGATCTCCTTCTGACAGCAATTTAGACTGATCTTCCACGAGTGGAATCAATCCGTCATTGGCCCCGAGTAAAAAGACCACTTTCACCTGTTGTAAACGTCCGCGAACGTAATCCGTCGCAATCACTTGATCGAGCGAAGGCGGAACAAGGGAGAAGCGGAGACTTTCAAGTCCAGTCTCGACCATCTGGACGAATAGTTCTGTCGTCAATGTGGCTTCCGGTGCCGCAGCTTCCAACTGTTCAAAGAGATGCAGTACCGCTTCGTACACCTGATCATGTTCTCGTGCTTGGCTGAGTTCATTGACTTCGAGTGCTTGTTGCTTCCAAACCGTTAACCGGTCCGTCAAGTGATGTTCTTCCAAGAAACGGTATAACGCCCGTGTATATTCACTCATCGTCTTAGATGCTTTGAATCGCTTCTCCAGTGGTTCAATTGCTTCGACCAGGAATTGACGCCATTCGTTCAGTTCCTGTTCTTCTTGTAACTCAGCATCCGTCAAACTGATTTCATCAGCTAGACGCCGCTTCAATTGCCAAGGTTTTTTCCACATCGAACCTTTGATTCCCCGCTCCAGGACAAATGTTTCCAGACGATCAAGTGCTAATCGTGAATCCTCTGCCGGAAGTGGAATCAGCTCTGTTTTCAGCAGACGAAAAACAGATTCTTCCCGGTATCCCGTCATGACGATTTCAAGGACGGCATGGACTAATTCGACAATGGGATGATGGACCATCGATTCCCGTTGGTCCAGGAAGTACGGAATATCATACAGTTGAAAAGCACGTTCTAAATGGTCGGCGTACGGTTCCAGGTGGCGGACAAGAAACGCGATGTCCTTGAACCGATATCCTTCATGGCGTACCAGTTGAATCATCTTTCTGACAGCCGCTTCCGCCTCAACTTGACGATTAACTGCGGCAGAAAGCGTCAACCCATTCACTTCGTCATCTGTCGCCGGGTATCCGGGCGACAGTAACGCTTGTTCAAGCATCTGTAACCCTGTCGTCTGAAATTTAACGGTCTGTGTGTAATAGATGTCTTCATGCGCAATCTGTCGTTCTTTCATCTGTTCGATCAACTGCATATAGCAGCGTTGTGACACACCAAACTCAGACTGTTTCGCATAGACGTCTTCGACATCCAGTGTAAAACTAAGATGCATCTCTTTCGTCAATTCCATCAATCGCAGTAAGACCTGCTGTTCCTGCAACGAAAATTCATAAAATCCATCAACGAAGACTGAAACGCCACTTAAATCAGCTTTCGGTAACAGCTCAATCAACGTCGTGAAATAATCGTCCGCATGAAGCGCCTTATTTGAGATTCGTTCAGTAAAGCGTTCGTAAATCAGCGCTAAATCATTTAATTTCGGTGAACGTTCGGGAGATGCACTGCTGATTTGACGCAACATATCCGGATTTACCAAAGAACGTTTAAACGAGGCAATCAATTCGTCCAGTCCTTTGTAAAAGCCGGGCATATTTTTCGTCCGTTTAAAAATCTTCAATTCCTCTTCCGCTTCTTCGACGACTTGACGCAGTAATAACTGTGTCCCGGTCTCGTCTAAAAAGGGAATCGCCTGGTTTCCATGATCCCGGATGATATGGAAAGCAAACCGGCGTAAACTCATGACTTCCATCCGGACAAGACCCGACAGGCGGGAATCCGTCGCAATACGCCGTTCCATCTCAAAAGACATCTGATCCGGTACGATGAAATAGATGGATGGACCAAGCGGTTGCTCAGCTAACCGGTCAATTACCTGCTCAATTAATGTTGTCGTCTTGCCTGTACCGGCACGACCTAAATGCATGTAATTCATTGTGTCAGATCAGCCGGCACCTGTTTTCGTATCATCAGGTGGGCTGATCTTCACCTCCTTTAATTAATATCGAGGAGCTTTATGCTGTCTTTTTTCCGTTCATATGAGATGAATATTGAAAACAACAAGCGCGCTCATCTATAAGGATGATTATATGTACTATTATCTCACAAATACGAACAAACGTCCGTTTTTTAATTCCGATAACTTGTTTTCTTTTTCGTCCTCTTCCCTGTCCATTTTAGATCATTTGTCGATCGGTTTGTGTGGAGTTGCAAAAAGCGGGTAAAGATTGAGATAATGATTGTCTTCATCAGCTGGAACAGAAAGAGGGACAAGCATGCTATACGAAGACCTTGGTCAAAAAGACGCACTCGAACAGCTTGTCACACGATTCTATAATCGTGTGTATACAGATGATGTTCTCCGTCCGTTATTCCCGCCGGACCGCCAACGTGTCGAACAAGCGCAAATCCGATTTTTGATTCAACTCACAGGTGGTCCAAAACAATACGATGGGCAGGATGAACGGATGAATCTGGCGATGATCCATCGCCTTTTGCCCATCAAAGAAGTACACGCTGTGCGATGGATTGAATTGATGACGCTGACCATTGAAGAGACCATCGAGGACACAGAGGCAGCGACGCGTTTAATTGAACGCTTACGAATCGGTGCCTTCAATGTGCTACGCATTTGTGATGCCCATCAGAACGGATGAGGGATTTTTCTTTCTCATCGGTACGTTTCAATGTAAAATAAGAACTGGAGGCGATAACTATGACTGAAGAACAAGATAAAAAGAGTGAATTGGTAAAAAGCGCACTCGAACAGGCTGAAGCAGCTAAAACGACAGAAGAACCTGTTGAAGAAGAAAAGTCAGATGAACAAAAACGTTTAGAACATATTCGGGCACTTGTGACGCTTGAACGTGGCTCTGATTATTACCGGGTTGTCTTCTACGATGATCATAAACATTTGATTTTCAAAGAACTCGATTACGATCGAGTCGAATTCGTCGGCCGATTCTACAATGACAGTTTTGATCCAACCAATCAAAAAGAACTAGAAGAAATTTCTGAGAAGGCTCTTGCGACATCGATTCGTAAACGTTTTTTATAAGAAACTGCAGTCTTCCTCACATAAAAGCCGTGCTACCCTCATTCATTCATGGGGAGAGCACGGCTTTTACTATATCCAGACGATTCGTCATCTTCTTTAAATTATAGCTGTTCTTTTGTATTTCGTTTTTTCCGGCGCATAACGTACGCCAATACTCCACCGGCAACTGCCAATCCTGTTGCCGCCAGTACAGGGAAAAGTACTTTTTTCGACGTCAGTTTTTGTTTCACTTGCTCCAAGCGAGATTCCGTAACCTCTTTCTGAGCAACAGATGCACGACGGTTGATGGTCATGTGTTTTGCAGCATCCGTTACGACGATTCGTTTCGTCACCCAACGCCGATCGCCTGACTCGTCGACGACAAGTTGACGGGCACGCTTGACACCTTTGACTCGTTTACCCGGCGTATTTTCCGGTCGAACGATACGTGAACTGATAAAACGACGTCCGCCGTTCACACCAAATCCAGGTTGTAATTTTCTTCTGTTTAACCATTCATATGATTCATTCATCGTGTAGCGGTCTTTCGACCGCTTCACCTCCCTTTAATTCTCTCTCTCGCACTTTACTGTCTATTCGCTGTATTAAGTAGTGATTCCTGTTAGATTGTTCCACTTATCGCGCTTTATTAAACGTCATCGGCCGTTCTTCTTGAAATCTCCGTTGCATTTCGTAAGCCAATTCCAGTGTTTTGATCCGTTGCCGTTCGATGCTGTAAGCCGAAGCATCCGTATCAATCCGTTGTCCTGTTTGAAATTCCACTTGAACGGTATTCCCTTTTTTTTGAACAGTTTTCATCTGCTTAAAATTAATCCAAATACATTCCGCCTTCTCCTTCGCAGTCGTCGGGAAGAAAATCGTTTGCGCCTTCCAATCAATTAAGACCGGTGTCTTTCGATTCGGTCCCAGGATATGCCGAGCCGCTTCAATTCTTCCGCGCATCGACGAACCAAAATACAAACAAGATTCTTCAATTAATTTGATTGGATGACCTTCTAAGACAACTTCTGACTGTTCTTGAATAAGTAAGGTTTGCGGTTCACCGTATGGACCATATTTCGGTACAAGGGCTAATGTTTCTTCCGTAATTTTATGTCGCATCCTGATTTCTCCCTTCCTGTATTAGTATGGTTATATCAAATTCAACACGACTTCGTCTGAAGGAACTCGTTATTTCCCAAAATAAAAAACGAGATATGGCTATCTCGTTTTTTAAGATTTTATTTTTTTCCGGCTGTTTCTTCGTCAAAATGCCTTGGAAAATTAAATTTCACGCAAACTTTATTTTCTTCATTTCCCGCAGTCAGATTATCAATCGTCACTTCTCCTTCGTGCCGTTCGACAATCCGCTTAACGATGTATAATCCAAGACCAAACTTGCCTTCTTTTCCACGCGAAAATTGATGGAACAGCGGAGAGGACGTTTCTAACGGCGGACCGTCGTTCAGGATTTCGACTGTCGCAGACTGCCTTGTGCCGGACAGACGAATCTCAATCGTGGACTCCGCATAACGAATCGCATTATCCAATACATTTTCCAGCGCCACACGCAATTGTTCCCCTTCGCCTAACACGATGCCCGCTTCGCCGGAGATTTTCCACGTCAATGCTTTTGTGCCGACAAACCGTTTTTGAAGCAAGTGAACCATCCGGTCCAAGTCCACATGATCCCATGTTGAACGATCCAGTTCAAAATAATCAAGTTTCGTTACATATAACAAAGCTGCGACTTTTTTCTCCAATCGTTCCGCTTCTTCTTCGATGACGGAAACAGAACCTGTCAAATCACCGTCCGGATAAATTCCGTCCGAAATTGACTGGGCATAACTGCGAATGACCATGATCGGTGTTTTTAAATCATGTGAGATATTTTGAAGCAAGGATTTTTGAGCTTTGTCCTGTTTTTCCAAGTCCATTCGCATCGCATCGACTGACCGGGCCAATCGCCCGATTTCATCGCCACGGTCCAAAGGTAGAGGTGTATCCCACTTCTGAGCTGCAATCTTACCGACCGCCCGCTCAATCTCGATTAAGGGATGGGTCAGTCGTCTGGCTAGCCAAAAGGCAATGAATAAGGTCAGGATACTGACGATTGCGACAACCCAACCGATTTTCGAAAATAACTGAGTGATCAGTTCCTGTCGATAGGCATCCCAGACATATGAAACACGGTAATAGGTTTCCCCTTTAATCTCCATCTTTAAGATACTGTAGTAGACATCTTCCTTATCGAGACGGGTCGTATATTTTTGCATCTCTTTTTCTTGATCGATGGCATCCCGATACATTTGATTGACCAACTGTTGCGGTGCTCCGCCATAGTACAACTTTCCATTTTTCGATAACAATAAGACGTTGACCGAGCGCGACTCCTGTTTCCGCCGGTCAAATTCAATCGGATTGTCTTGTAACATCTCGATGACAGAGGCATCTTCCGAAAAAAAGACTTCACTGTTTTCGAGTGTCGCATAGACTTGCTCATCGATGAAGTTACCAATCGATGATCGCATGACGACTAATATGACAATGGAGAGTGTTGCAATGACCAACAGGAACATCGCCCAGATTTGAAAACCCAGACTCCGATTTTTCATGCAGCCACCAGACGGTATCCGATCCCGTAAATCGTTTCAAGTTCTAGTTTGGAAAGTTTTTTTCGTACACGGCGTACGAGGTCATCGACGACACGGTCTGAACCAAAATAATCGTCGCCCCATACGCTTACTAAAATTTGTTCCCGGGACATCGGTGTTCCGATTTGCGTGGCAAACAGAATCAGTAAATCATATTCTTTTGAGGTCAAATCAATCTCTTGACCATTCTCTTCGATAACTCGTTTTTCCGGATAAATCGTATAGTCACCATACCGGATGAGACCGGTTTTAGGTGTCGCATACGCACGTGCTAAAATTTTCTTTACACGAATGACCAGTTCACGCGGTAAAAACGGTTTAGCGATGTAATCGTCCGATCCCATCTCCAGTCCAATGATTTTATCAATGTCTTCATCCCGGGCCGAAATGAAGATGACCGGCGTCGTTTCGTCATGTGCTTTAATCCGTTTGATCAACTGAAAACCGTCCAAGTCCGGCAACATGATGTCAAGGATCCACAAATCAGGTTTTTCAATGATGGCAGATGCCGCCGCTTCCCCTGATGTAAACGATTTTACTTGCCAACCTTCCTGTTCCAAATACTTGACCAAGACGCGGTTCAAGTTCACTTCATCGTCAACTAAATAAATCGTATGCATCATCATCACTCCTGCTTAAGTTCTTTTTTTCAGTGTAACAAAGGATTTCCGCAGAATTATGGGAGAATCTAAAATTATACAAAAAAACGCTCTTTTCTGAAGAAAAGAGCGGCGTTCAGTCCAACTAATTATTTTACAAGGCGCAACGACGGATATGTCGCGCGTTCTGCGTGTGTTTTGGTATTTGCCGATACATGACGACGTTCCGTTTTCACTACATGAGTCAGGAACGTGGCACCGCCGCCTAGTAAGACGGTTACACCAGCCATTAAAATAATTTCCATTGTTTTCGCCACCCTTTTCTATCGCAATTGATAATCAGTATCATCCTCAAGATGACTATATCATGCTTGATAGAAAATGAGAAGCATTCTCAGAGAATTAATCGGTTAAAAATTTTCGTTGTTCTTCTTCATGACGTTTCCGAATGATTTCACGCCATTTAAACTCGCCCTGTTCCAATCCGTTAATCAAGATCTCGGCGGTTCCGACGTTTGTCGCAAGCGGTAAATCATAGACGTCACATAATCGAATTAAAGCCGACACGTCCGGCTCATGGGGCTGTGCTGTCAGTGGATCACGCAGAAAAATGACAATATCAATTTCTCCCCGGGCGACCATCGCACCGATTTCCTGATCTCCTCCGAGCGGTCCCGACTTACAGCGGTGGACCGTCAGTCCTGTCGCCTCCATGATGCGTTGCCCTGTCGTACCCGTGGCATATAACGTATTTTTGGCAAAGTAAGCTTCATACGCTCGTGTAAACATCATCATCTCGTCTTTTTTCTCATCATGTGCAATTAAAGCAATATTCATTTTCTCTCCCCCCTCCTTACCTATATGCACACAAAAAGAACTTCAGAAACCTGAAGTTCTTTTTTCTATATTAAAATCATGAACCAGTTGGTTGTTTTTTCAAGACGGTCCGTAAAATCTTACCTGTTGTATTTCGTGGCAATTGTTCAATGAATTCAATTCGTGTCGGACACTTATACTTCGCAAGTGAGATGGCACAGAAGTCCAGGACTTCCGCTTCCGCCAACGGTTCACGCACGACCACAAATGCTTTTACCGCTTCGCCCATTTCTTCGTCGGGTACACCGATGACGGCGGCTTCGACAATCGATGGATGTTGATATAAGATTTCCTCGACTTCACGCGGATAGACATTATATCCGCCGACGATAATCATATCTTTTTTTCGGTCGACGATATAAAAGTATCCATCCTCATCTTGTCTTGCCAAGTCGCCGGTGTAGAGCCATCCTTCTTTTAACGTCGCTTGCGTTTCTTCCGGCATTTTGTAGTAACCGGTCATGATGTTCGGACCGCGTACGATTAATTCTCCGACTTGACCGATTGGGACTTCCTGCCCGAGTTCGTCGACGACCCTGTTTTCGACATCGATGATTGAAGGTCCAATCGAGCCCGGCTTTTGTACTCCGTCCAAAGGATTGAAGCAGGTGACGGGAGACGCTTCGGACAGACCGTATCCTTCAAGGATATGACAGTTAAAGGTTTGATCAAAGGATTGAAGCAGCGGTACGGGTAAACTCGCTCCACCTGAAACGAACAAACGGATCGATTCAAACGCATTTGTATATTCCGGATGCGCCTTTACTGTCTGTAACAGGAAGTTATACATCGTCGGCACACCCGCAAAAATCGTCACCTGTTCTTTTTTCGCCAGTTCAAACGTCTCCTGTGGTGAAAAACGTGCAGCAATGACAACCGTTGCCCCGTGTGCCAGTGATGCATTGACGACGACCGTCAAACAAAAGACATGGAACATCGGTAACACAGCGAGTGTTCGGTCCTGTTCCGAGACATGTAAGTATTCCCCGATGGAACGGGCATTGGAAGTCAGGTTTCGATGTGATAACATCGCTCCTTTTGGTTTCCCTGTCGTTCCGCTCGTATACAGGATGACGGCGGTCTCATCGAGTTCATACGTCACTTCCTGAATCGGATGTTCAATCTCCAGCCAACGCTCAAGCGTCGTAAACTGAACATTTCCAAGACGTTCTTCCGGACCAACCTGCCCGTTAAACGGAACGGAGACGACGACAGAAAGATGCGGTAAATGAACCAATCGCTCTTTTGCTGCTTCGACAAGCGGTGCGATTCCTAAAATTCCTTTAACATCCCCGTTCATTAAGATGTAACCGAGTTCATCCGGCGTATAGGTCGGGTTGATTGGGATGGCAACTGCCCCCTGCTTCATAACAGCATAATACCCAATCAAAAAAGCCGGACTGTTTCCAAGTATTAGAGCAACGTGATCCCCTTTTCGAATTCCATGTGACTCGAGTGCTCCGGCGGCCCGGTGAAACTTCTCAACAAATTCACGATAACTGACTGCGACATCTTCAAATACGTAGGCGATGCTGTCCGGACGTTGCCGAGCTGTTTCTTCCACCGAATGAATCAATCCCATCATAACTAGCTTCCCCCTTCGAATGAATAACCGTTCATTTTTAACGCAAAAAAAATCCATACATGACGTGTCCGCCTGTATGGATAGTGTAGCATTTTATGGAAACGTTTTCACGTTCTTTCTTTTTAACCGTTGACGATGACGCCGCCGTTTAGATGCAGGACCTGCCCCGTCATATAACTTGAATCGTTACAAGCTAAGAAGACGTAAGCCGAAGCCATTTCTGCCGGTTGTCCCGGACGATCCATCGGTGTATTTTTACCAAACGTTTTTACAGATTCATCCGGGAACGTATCTGTAATCAATGGTGTCCAAATCGGGCCGGGTGCAACCGCATTGACACGGATTCCCTGTTTCGCAAGGTTCATCGACAGACTGCGTGTAAAGCTGACGATAGCACCTTTCGTTGATGAATAATCAATCAACAGCGGATTTCCTTCGTACGCCGTCGAAGACGTCGTATTGATGATGGCTGAGCCGAGCGTCAAGTGAGGTAAGGCCGCGCGTGCTAGACGCATCATTCCGAAAATATTTGTTTTGAATGTTTTTTCCATCGATTCATCTGTGATGTCGAGTAATGAATCTTCCGGCTTTTGCATACTCGCATTGTTGACGACGATATCAAGACGACCAAAACGGTCGATGGTTTTTTTGACGAGTTCTTCACAATACGCACCGTCTCCAATATCCCCTTGCGAAAGTAACACTTCGCCACCGAGTTCTTCGAGACGGGCTTTTGTTTCTTCAGCACCTTCTTGATCACCATAAAACGCAATGACGATTTTAGCTCCTTCTAATGTATAGGCAATCGAAATCGCACGTCCGATACCTGAATTACCACCCGTTACGATTGCAACTTTGCCTTTTAATTTCCCGGCAGCACGGTAATCGTCCCGTTCGTAATATGGTAACGGTTGTTGATCTTCTGTTTTTGGTAAGCCTTCAGAAACTTTTTCAAAATTAATGAAGTCGTTTAATGTACCCTCTAAAAAGTTATCTTTATTGTAGCCCATGAAAAAAGCTCCCCCTATGCAAGTTGATAGAGAGAGTTTTCCCAAAAAAGCTTATGCTAAAACGTCAAGCACTTCGTCCAGCTCAACGGCACCAAAATATTTCTTTAATTCATACTGACTCAATACTTCGCGTAACGAAGACCGGTCATACCGTTTTCCTTCGAGTGCCCGAGCAATTTCCCCGGCATCCTCGACTCCGAAGAAATCACCGTAAATTTTCGCTTCTTCGATGACTCCCTTTTTCACATTCAAACGGAAATCGATCGTTCCGATCGGGAAACGTTTTTTATGAATCACATCAAACTTCGGTGATTTACCGAAATTCCAATCCCAATTCCCGTATCGTTCTGCTGAAATCGCATGGACTTTTGACCAGTCTTCGTCCGTTAAGACATAACGTTCCATCTCTTTTCCTTCATAAATGGATTCTAGGAGATGTTCGACGAATTCATCCATCGTCAACGGCTCTGTCAAAAATTCAGAAATGTTCGCGACCCGGCTGCGGACCGATTTAATTCCTTTTGAACGCATTTTTTCTTCACTGACGACCAACGCATTGACGACTTCCTCAATGTTTGAATCAAGCATCAATGTACCGTGGCTGAACATCCGGCCTTTTGTCGTAAACTGCGCGTTTCCGCTGATTTTCCGGGTTCCAACATGAATGTCATTACGACCGGACAGCTCTGCTTCGACACCCAATTTGTGCAGTGCTTTTACGACCGGCTCCGTGAATTTTTTATAGTTGTTGAACGAATCTCCATCATCTTTCGTCAGGAAACTGAAGTTCAGGTTGCCGAGATCGTGGTAAACGGCACCGCCGCCTGATAAGCGACGGACAACATGAATGCCGTTTTCTTCAACGTATTTCAAGTTGACTTCCTCGTTCGTGTTTTGGTTTTTACCGACGATGATCGACGGACCGTTGATGTAGAACAGGAAATAATCTTCTTCGCTGACATTTAAATTGTTCAAAATAAAGTCCTCGACAGCAAGATTGATCCGTGCATCGTGAATATCTGGATGGAAAATGAATTTCATAAGTTTCGTGTACTCCTTTGACAATCAAATTTAGTTACAGCCGTCAACTCCACAGGCATCACCTTCAGCGACAATCTCTACTTTTTGTTCTTGTTGCACCCGGTCCAATACTTGGCTGAATGCTTCAACAGGTTGCGCTCCGGAAATGGCATACTTCCGGTCAAATACAAAAAACGGGACACCGGTCACACCGAGTTCACGAGCCATATCTTCTTCCTGACGCACTTCATCGGAAGACTCGTCAGATGCGAGGAAGGTTTTTACCGTTGTTGGATCGAGTCCGACAGCAGTCGCGATTCGCATCAAAATCGAATCGTCGTTTAAGTTCTCCCCGTTCATGAAATAAGCTTGGAATAACTCTTCTGATACTTCATCCATCTTATCATGCTTTTTCGCAAGTTGAGTCAGACGGTGAGCCTTAAATGTGTTTGCCGGAACAACGCGGTCCATCTCATAGAACAGACCATCAGTTTTCGCCGCATCGACGACACCTTGCGACATTGATCGAGCTTGATCAACTGATGTCCCGTACTTTGATGCTAAAATTTCGTACAATCCCATCGTTGGTGTTTCCGGTGCTGACGGATCAAGTTCAAAACTTTTAAATTCCACTTCAACGTTTGTTGCTCCATTCTCCTGAATCGCTTTTTCCAAACGTTTCTTACCGATATAACAAAATGGGCAGGCATAATCTGACCAGACTTCAACTTTCATCGTGTTCCCTCTCCTTCATGTAGTTATCATGTACATTTAGCATAATCGCCCGGGCGTTCGCTTGCAATGAATCTGATTTCATAGGACAGTAAAAAACTCCTTCGCGAAAAGCAAAGGAGTTTTTGTCGAACAAGTATTTATTCTGTGACGAGTGCGTGAGCCGCGTCCTCAATTTCGATTTCAAGTTCTTTTGTATATTCTGCTGTTTGTGCAGCTGTCCAGTTCAAGTGACGGGCCATCTCTTTGATGACTGCTTCTTTATGCTGGCGTGCCCAAGAAATATCGAAGAAGACGGCGCCGGTCCGACGGATGAAGAAGTCGATTGGACGTGCCACCATTTCGTGGTTGATTCCGTAATGAAGCTGCGCATAGACATCACGCGGTAATTCTGTTTCCGCCGCATCATACTCTGCCGCATATTCAAGAACGACCGGTATGTTCGAACCGTATCGTTTCGCAAGGAATAACACTTCTTCTGATGTTAATCCGTTTGCTGGTGCTTGTGATTTCAAGAACTTCGCGTACCCGGCTGCTCCTCCTACATGGCCACCTGAAATCGGCATGTTTTTTGTCGCACATCGTGCATAGGCACGGTTTGTTTCTTGTTTTAATAATTTGGCGACAAGATCAACGACGTGCTCACCCATTTTACGGTAGCCTGTCAGTTTTCCGCCGGCAATCGTAATCAAACCGGATTCAGACTGCCATACTTCGTCTTTCCGCGAAATTTCAGACGGGTCTTTTCCTTGTTCATAAATCAATGGACGAACACCAGCCCAGCTTGATTCCACATCTTCGGCTGTCACTTTCACTTCAGGGAACATGTAATGAATTGCATCGAGAACATATTCCTGGTCTTCGACTGTAAATTTCGGATGTGATGTGTCTTTGTCAAAGAACGTATCCGTTGTTCCGACATACGCTTTTCCGTCACGTGGAATGGCAAAAATCATCCGGCCATCCGGTGTATCGAAATAGACGGCTTGTTTCAGCGGGAATTTTGACTGGTCGATGACGACGTGAACCCCTTTTGTCAAACGGAGTTGTTTGCCGACTTTCGAACCGTCTTTTTCACGCAATTCATCGACCCAAGGGCCGGTTGCATTAACGACTTTTTTCGCACGAATTTCATGTACGTCTCCTGTCGCAAGATCCGTCACACGCATTCCGACGACTTTTCCGTTTTCATACAGAATTTCTTCCGCTTTCGTGTAGTTGACGACACGTGCTCCGTGAGCAACCGCTTCTTTCATGACTTCGATCGTTAAACGGGCGTCATCTGTCCGGTACTCGACGTAGTAACCGCCGCCTTTTAGACCGTCTTGTTTTACAAGCGGTTCTTTTGCCAATGTTTCTTTGGCTGACAACATTGAACGCCATTCTGAACGTTTAACGCCTGCCAGGAAATCATAAACACGTAATCCGATTGACGTACTGAACGGTCCGAATGTACCGCCTTTATGCATCGGTAACAACATCCATTCCGGTGTCGTAACGTGTGGTCCGTTTTCATACACGATTGCCCGTTCTTTCCCGACTTCGGCAACCATTTGGATTTCGAATTGTTTCAAATAACGTAAACCACCATGTACCAATTTCGTTGAACGACTTGACGTTCCCGCTGCAAAGTCTTGCATCTCAACGAGTCCAATCTTCATGCCACGTGACGCGGCATCGAGAGCGATCCCGGCTCCCGTGATTCCTCCACCTACGACAAGTAGATCAAGTTCTTCACGCGTTAATCGATTGTAGACCTCTGCACGGTTTTTGCTTGAAAATTGTTGGTTTGCCATGAATAGTTCCTCCTGTATAGGTTCGAAAAAAAAGAGACCACAACAAACAGACTGACGGTGTCAACTGTTGCTGTGGTCTCTCCATATTCTCCGACCGGTTTATTAACTTGTACCTAATATAACATATGTCACATCATTTAAACAACATCGCCGCTTGAACAGCTTTTTTCCATCCGGCGTAAAGATCTTCGCTCTCTGCTTCCGCCATATTCATCTCAAAGCGACGATCCATCTTCCAGTGCGCCGAAATCTGTTCTTGATTCTCAAAGAATCCGACAGCCAGTCCTGCAAGATATGCCGCCCCAAGAGCCGTCGTTTCATTGATTTCCGGACGCTCGACCGGTGCTTGAATGATATCACTCTGGAATTGCATGAGGAAATCATTTTTAACGGCCCCGCCGTCGACACGTAAGGCAGACATTTCGATTCCGGAATCCTGTTCCATCGCCGTCAAGACATCACGCGTCTGATACGCGAGTGACTCAAGTGTCGCCCGGATGAAGTGCTCTTTTTCCGTTCCACGCGTCAGACCGAAGACTGCACCACGGACATCGCTGTCCCAGTAAGGTGTCCCGAGACCAACGAAGGCAGGAACGACGTAAACACCGTCTGAAGACGTCACACGCGTCGCGTAAGCTTCCGTTTCCTTCGCATCGTTAATCAGGCGAAGACCATCCCGTAACCATTGAATCGCTGAACCGGCCACAAAAATACTGCCTTCGAGCGCATACTGGACTTTTCCGTCGATTCCCCAGGCAATGGTCGTCAAGAGACCATGTTCCGATGTCACAGCTTTGTCGCCTGTGTTCAGTAACATAAAACAGCCCGTTCCGTATGTGTTTTTCGCCATTCCTTTTTCAAAACAAGCCTGACCGAATAAAGCAGCCTGCTGATCTCCGGCAGCTCCGGCAATCGGAACCGATTCACCGAAGAAATGATAGCCAGCTGTATGGGCATAAACTTCAGAAGACGGACGGACTTCAGGAAGCATCGCTTTTGGGACATCGAGAAGCTGAAGTAATTCGTCATCCCATTTCAGTTCATGGATGTTATACATCAACGTCCGGCTGGCATTGGAATAATCCGTGACATGGGCTTTACCGCCTGACAACTTCCAAATCAGCCATGTATCAATTGTTCCAAACAACAGTTCACCACGTTCTGCCCGTTCCCGTGAACCTTCTACATGATCAAGAATCCACTTTACCTTTGTTCCGGAGAAATAGGCATCAATCAATAAACCTGTTTTTGCACGGAATAGTTCGGCATGACCGGCACTCCGCAACTCTTCACAAATCTCAGCTGTTTGTCTCGATTGCCAGACAACTGCATTATGAATCGGTTTTCCAGTCTCTTTCTCCCAGACGACTGCTGTTTCCCGTTGGTTCGTGATACCGATCCCGGCGATTTGTGTCGCCTTAACGTTAGCTTCCGTTAAACAGGTTGCAACAACTGCAAGGACACTCCCCCAAATTTCATTAGCATTGTGTTCAACCCAACCCGGTTTTGGAAAGTACTGCGTAAACTCACGTTGTGCGGAATGAACGATTTCTCCAGAACGGTTGAATAAAATCGCCCGTGTACTCGTTGTTCCTTGATCTAATGACAAAATGTAGTTCTCCATCTCTTCCCCATCCTTTGTATCTAGTAAGTTAAGCTCAAGCTGACTTCGACTTCACTGACGTTGATTTATTCGGACGAACACCGAATTTATAGCATAAACCTAATATGATGATTGTCACAAGTCCGACAATCACAAATGCCGGTGTATCTTTCCCGGAGAAGACAGATCGGTAAAACAATCCACCGAGACTTCCACCAAGAACCGGACCAAGTACCGGAATCCAGGCATAACCCCAGTCAGAAGAACCTTTTCCTGCAATTGGTAAAATGAAATGTGCAATCCGCGGACCTAAATCACGTGCCGGATTCATTGCGTATCCCGTCGTCCCCCCAAATGACATTCCGAGACCGACAATCAAGACACCGACAACTAGTGGATTCAGACCGTCTGAAAACGTATTGGCTCCAATCGATAAAATTCCAATGACGAGCAAAAATGTCGCAATCAATTCACTCATGACGTTCGCAAATGTGTGTGGAATCGCAGGTGATGTCGCGAAAACACCCAGTTTTGCCGCCGGGTCTTTCGTTTCTGCCCAGTGTGGTAAGTAATGAACGAATACGATACTCGCTCCGGCAATTCCGCCTAATATTTGTGCCACGATGTATCCCGGAACGTCTGCCCAGGAAAAAGATCCGTCAAAAGCAAGACCAAGTGTTACGGCCGGATTCAAGTGGGCACCACTGAATTGACCCACCGCATAGGCAGAGAGCGCCACTCCAAACCCCCAGGCTAACGTAATGACGATCCAGCCGGCGTCTTTTGCGTAGGATTTGGTTAATGTGACACCTGCTCCGACACCGTTCCCGAATGCTACGAGAAGCGCTGTTCCTAAAAATTCTGCTAGTACCGGTGACATATGTGTTTCCCCCTTTGTATGTGAAAAAAGCAACAAAAAAAGAGATTCGCGCCTCGGCTTTTTGAATGTTCTCAAAAAGCGTGAAAGCGTGAATCTCCGATTTCTCCGTCACTTCGTATCAACTTGTTTTCACTATAACAATCGATGAAAACGCTGTCAAACGATTTACGTGATCTTTATCATAGCGTTTTCATTTGTTTGGTTCAAAGTATTTCCATAACTCTTTATTGGATGTCGTAATACTCGATGCTCCAGCCGCGATTGCCTGTTCTACTTCCTCAACGGTATCAATCAATCCACCCGCGAATACCAGTTTGCCGGTTTTTCGTTTGACCTCTTCGATATACTTCGGCATCAATCCCGGTAATACTTCGATATAATCAGGTTGCGTCCGCTCCATAAGATGATAACTTTTTTCAAGTGAACTCGAATCAAGTAAAAACATCCGTTGCATCGTCTTGACCTTTTTTTGACGGGCTTTTAAGATGACGCTCGCTTTTGTCGAAATGACCCCATACGGCTTTAATTCCTGGCAGACATATTCGGTCGCAAATTCATCGTTTTTTAATCCTTGGACTAAATCCATATGCAAAAACATTTTTTTATCATACCGGTGTGCCAATTCATAGACGGCCTTTAAACGCGAGACATGCATCTCGAGTAGTACACCGTACTCATAAGGACTTTTCAACATTTTTTCAAAGTCTTCCAACTTTCTGACAGACGGTAGAATCTTTTGACCAAAGTACGTCATATAGCGTCCTCATTTCTTTGATTTGTTCTTAGTATGTCGTCTCCGCAATGTTTTCCGCAATCCTCTTTTTATGAAAACAAATGAAAAGAACGATTAAATTAGGGTATAGCTTAACGATACTGATTTGAAATGGAGGTGAGAAGCATAGGGAGAAGCTTTTCCCCTGTGCCTCGCATGAGTCAACAAAAAAGAATCATCATTTATTTATTTTCCATCCTTATCAACGCCCTCGGCAACAGCTTCATGGTCACGGCCGCTATCGGGAGCGCCCCGTGGACATCTGCCAGTGAAGCGTTAGCCCGAATTTCGCCGTTGACCGTCGGACTCGCCATCGTCGTCCTGCATATTTTTGCGCTGATCAGTGCTTTACTCCTGGGCAGCCGTTTCAGTTGGTGGACGATTTTACTTAGTTTTTCCCTTGTCGTCCTGTTCGGGACAGCGATTGATTTCTTTTTATCGATTCACCAGCTCCTCTATACACCGGTCGCCTTGTGGGCGCGTATTTTGTATATGATCATCGGGATGCCGCTGATTTCGCTGGGACTTGCCCTGTATCTGCAAATCGGTTTCGTCCTGATGCCGCCCGATTACTTGATGAAGTCGTTGATCAGCCGATTCAATAGTACTTCGATTGGTGCAACGGTCAGCTTGGCAATTCCTTTTTTGATTGCCAGCATCTTGTCGTTCGTCGAACACGAATTGATCGGGATCGGTGTCGGAACGTTCGTCTTTCTGGTGTTAAATGGTCCCCTGATTGAATTTTTCCAAAAGACATTTCCAATCACCCGTCGTGTTACCTGACGAAGAAAATCCTGTCCGCGCTGTGAATGTCACAGTGGAGACAGGATTTTTTTAGATTTAAAGATATGATTTTTTTTGGAAAATCAGGATTGATCCGCCGAATAACACCAAGATGTGCGCCAGAACGAAGATGACAGAAAACGTCAATGTCGTTCCCATCGGTTCTGCCGTTCCGTATGTCAAGGCGCCTTTGAAGTACATCGACCAGTCCAAATGCATCAAAACAATCCATTTCGCGATTTCCGGTTTGAAGGCGAGTAACACATTCCCGACAATCGACGTAAAGAACTGGGCGAGCACGGTAAAGCCGATAATCATTCCGACAGAGCGGAAGACAAGTGAGAAGAATAACGTCATGAAAATTGTAAAAACCGGACTAACGAGCGACAACACTGTATCACGCCACTGGATGCTGTCACCGGCTTCAGAAAAGGCAAACGAAGCAGCATACGTAATGACCGCGATGAAGATGAATTGTCCAAGCATGACTAAAATTGAGAACAACAGTTTTGAAAAATAAATCATCATCCGCGAATATGGACTCATCAATAAGTGTTTCATCGTATCGTAGCGGACTTCATTCCCGACGGTTTCCGCCGTGAAGACAATCGTAATGATACCAAGCAGGCCGAATAAAATCGTCGAAACCAACGTATAATAATCACTGCGGGTCATGTCAAAATCATTCATTTTCGCGATAATGACAAGTCCGACGACGATAACGACGTATAGAGCTAAGACGATTTTTGATTTTTTCATCGTCCACCATTTCATCCATTCATTTTGTATGAGCGAAAGCATGTGAATCCCCCTCTTTTTTCGTAACTTGCAAGAATTGTTCTTCCAGTGTCATCCGTTTCACAATCAGTTCGTGTAAATCGGCAATCGGTACGATCAATCGAGCGATGGCCGGCGTCTCACTTTCAGGTGCCGTGATAATGATGTGGTCGTTCAAGCGTTCTGCCGGATAGTTGGCAATCCGTAACGCTTCAATGACGTCGCGTACATTATTTTCCGGAACACGAATCATGATTTTGGCTCCTGTCTCATTTCGGACAGACTCGACCGATTTGATGACACCTTGGTCGATGATCGCATACCGGTCACTGATTTGTTCCATCTCACCTAACATATGGCTGGAAATCAAAATCGCGATATCCTGCTCGCGTGCCATTGCCCGGAGATATTCGCGCAGTTCGGCAATCCCGGCCGGATCCAGTCCATTCGTCGGTTCATCCAAAATCAAAACCCGCGGATTATGTAACAAGGCCCGGGCAATTCCAAGACGTTGCTTCATCCCGAGTGAATATTCACCGACTTTTTTCGACAGTTTTCCTTCAAGACCGACAAGTTTCGCTAATGCCTCATAATCCACCTGGGTCAGACCAGGAATCAGATTCTTGGCATGAACAAGATTTTGCTTTCCCGTCATGTATGTGTAAAATGCCGGATTTTCGACGATAGCACCGATTTGTGTCAATGCTTTCGAGCGTTCATGGACGACGTCAAAACCGTTGACGGTGACTGTCCCCTCATCCTGTTCCATTAGTCCTGTAATGATTCGGATGGTCGTTGTTTTCCCTGCCCCGTTTGGTCCAAGAAATCCAAATACTTCTCCCGGTGCTACTTCAAAGCTGACATCCTTTAAAATCTGTTCTTTGCCTAAACGTTTTGATACGTGTTCGATTTTCAGCATCTTATTTCCTCCTCTTGCTGTTCTTCTTACTTCAGTGTACGTGATTCAACGTAAAAAAGTTCCTATCCTTACAATTATGTAATCCATTTCCAATTAAAAATCGTATACTAAAAGATATTCACTACTCTCTTTAACTGGAGGAATCCGGATGCCACTTCGATTCGTTCCTGTGACAAAAAAAGATTTTCCAACCATTCAATCCATCTATGCTGAAAACCCGCACTATGTTCAACTGGAAGGTCGATTACTTCCTTTATCAGAACACGAATTAGAAGCAGAATTTTTAAATCCCGATACGATTAGCCTCCTTTGTCTTGACGGGGAAGATATACTTGCCCTCATCGATTATTTACCGGAACACCCAACCGATCACTCCACCTGGATCGGTTTGTTTTTAATACCTGGAAGACTGCACCGGCAGGGTATCGGTTCGATGATTTATCGGATTTTTCACGAACACCATCTACAGGATTGTCCTGTCATTCGTCTAGCCGTCCTACCTGCAAATATATCAGGACATCGCTTTTGGGAACATCTCGGTTTCCGCTTCGAACGATATGGAAAATCCAATCACAATCAACCCGTCGAAGTTTTCATCAAAATGAAATCATCCGATGATCATATGCTAAAATAATGAGAAGAATCCTGTTTATCTCATTAATGGAATTGGAGTTTATTATGAAAACATTTTCTATCCGTTTTGATGTTTTACTCGCCTTATTGATTGCCGGTCTTTTTTTCGTCATGACACTTTCCTTGACGTTTTTAATCAGCAATCGTGCAACAGACCGTCTGCAGGATGAGGTAGGAACGACTTTGTCTGCCACTGCCTATCAGTTATCCGATAAACTGGATCACTATATGTGGTCCCGTACTGCTGAAGTGAATGTCTTACGGACGTTACCGACGATTCGTGACGAACAAAATCCGGCTGAAACACGCAATACGCTTGAACAGTTGCAACAACAAATCCCTGACTTCTCATGGATTGGCGTCATGGATCCGGATGGACAAGTCGTTGCGTCGACAGGGAAAATTCTAGAAGGTCAGTCAATCAAAGCGCGTCCTGTCTTTCAAGAAGCACAAAAAAAACCGTTTATCGGAGATGTACATGATGCTGTTTTACTGGCTAAACTACTTCCCAACCCGAGCGGCGAACCGTTACAGTTCGTCGATATCAGCACACCGTTATTTATAAACGGAAAAATGAGTGGTGTCCTCGCCGCACATCTCAGTTTTGAATGGGCGAAGGAAATCGAACAAAGCTTCCAAAGTTCCACCGCACAGATTAAAGATGTCGAATTCTTCATTGTCAGTAAACAAAACCGGACGGTCCTTCTCGGTCCGAAGCAGTGGCGCGGAAAAAACTTACCGTCTGCCTGGTTGACCGGAAATCAAAAAGGATACCGGATTTCCGATTGGGAAAAAGGGCAGGAATACTTAACCGGTGTCGCCAAAAGTAAAGGCTATAAAAACTACGACGGTCTCGGCTGGACCGTTCTCGTCCGCCAACCGAGTCAAGTTGCCTTTTCAGATGCAAGCACTCTGAGAAATTACATCTTGATTGCCGGATTGATCGCTTCTCTGCTGACTGCCATCATCGGTTGGTTCGTAGCCCGGTTGTTGACTCGCCCCCTAAAGAAAATCACGCAGGCAGCAGAAGCCATGCAACACGATCGGTCAAAATCGATTCCGTCACATACCGGGATTCGTGAGATAGAAGTACTGTCCTTCGCGTTACGCGAACTGACGACGAAATTGACCCATACCGAACAAGAACGAACGACCTACGAGTCACTTGCCCTTCATGACGCTTTGACCGGGCTGCCGAACCGGAATGGTTTATCTGATTATCTGGATGAACTGTCTCTCAAAACTCATGATCAGATTTACCTGTATCTCGATTTAGACGGATTCAAAGCGATTAACGATCAATACGGGCATGCGATGGGCGATTTATTATTGATTGAAGTTGCGGATCGTCTTCAAAAATCCTTACGCTATGAAGGGATTACGGCACGGCTTGGCGGTGATGAATTTTTAATCATCCTCAACGAACCAATTTCGACGGAGGAAATCGACCGGTACGGAAAAGATATCATCCACACGCTTTCTTACCCGTATCTTTTGAATCAACAGACTTTATTTATTGGAGCGAGTATCGGAGTCGCCATTCGTTCGACAGAAGAATCGATCGAACAGGTCATTCACCGTGCAGATCTTGCTTTGTATGATTCCAAACACCGAGGCAAAGGATGCTTGACCTTCCATCATTAAGAGGCGTCATTGACAAGATCACCGCTTCTTCGTAATGTGAACGCATAGAAGAAGCAATCCCCAACTACTTACAACAAGGAGCTGACAGCATGAATCAGTGGACACGCGAAGCACGCTATCGCCCGCTTTCCGATCTTGCACCGGAAGTGTATCAACTCATGAAAGAAGAAGTACGCAACTCACCTTGGCGGTTTTCTTTCCACATTCAACCCCCAACCGGTTTGTTGAACGATCCGAACGGATTTGTTTATCACAATGGAACGTATCATCTTTTTTACCAATGGTTCCCGCTCGGCCCCGTTCATGGATTGAAATACTGGTACCACATGACTTCAAAGGATTTAGTGCACTGGTTTGATGAGGGAGCAGCCCTTATTCCAAACGATGATCCTGATTCACACGGGGCTTACTCCGGAAGTGGTTTCATTAAAAACGATCAGGTCCATATCATGTATACAGGAAACAAACGGGATGCAGATTGGAAGCGCCACACGAGTCAAATCGTCGGCCACCTTCGTTCGGACGGCCGGATTGACAAGCATCTGCCTCCTGCCATTCCAACCGTTCCAAACGGCTATACCGAGCATTTCCGTGATCCTAAAGTGTTTCAGCATCATGGTACATGGTATTGCATCATTGGGGCTCAACGTGACGATTTGACCGGCTGTACAGTCATGTATCAATCCGAAGATGCGGAAAGCTGGACCTTGATGGGCGAACTCGTCACCCGTTACGATCAATTCGGTTACATGTGGGAATGTCCTGATTATTTTGAACTGGATGGAAAAGGATTATTACTGTTCAGTCCGCAAGGGATTGCTCCCGAAGGAGATCGTTACCAAAACATCTTCCAGTCGGGATATTTGATGGGACAACCACTCGCCCTTCCCGAGCTTGCTTTCCAACATGAAGATTTTGTGGAACTTGATTTCGGATTTGATTTTTATGCTCCCCAGACGACACTTGCAGCAGACGGACGCCGGATTCTTGTCGGCTGGATGGGTTTACCTGACATCTCGTATCCAAGCGACCGTTATAACTGGGCACACGGTTTGACGTTGCCGCGAGAACTGACACTTGAAAATCAGCAGTTGCGTCAAAAACCCGTTCAGGAACTGATATCACTCCGTAAAGAAACGTTGTACGAACAGGAACTGGAGTTGGTCCGTGAAGTCCTGCCTGCACAAGCAGAAATTTTCGAGCTTGAGTTGTCCCAGTTGCAACTTTCTTCCGACCAATTGGAAGTGAAGCTTCGTGTCAGCGAGCAGGAAGAAACCGTTCTTCGATACGATCAACAAACGAATCGATTTACCATTGACCGCGGACAATCAGGGGCAGAAGTGCCGGCCCTCGAATATGGTACGACTCGTTCCGTTATATTGACTGAATCGCTGCACACATTACGGGTCTTCGTCGATCGTTCGTCAATCGAAGTATTTCTAAATGACGGAGAAGCTGTTGCTTCCGCCCGGATTTTCCCGAAAACGACGAGCCAGGGCATCGTTCTGACAGGTGATGCGACGGCTCAATTAGCTATTTACAGCCTGTAAGCCATTCATGATTATCTTCCCAACAAAAAAGCACATTCCTCACAGATCAGCTGAGGAATGTGCTTTTCATTGAGGAGCTGTTTCTTTTTGAAGATCAAAGGCTAATATGTGTTGTTCGCCAATCGGGCCCATGACAGATTGTAACGTATCCACATAACCTGTTTTGAAGTACAAGGATTTTGCTGCGATATTCTTTTTATTGACCGCTAACGTAATTGCTGTCACTTCCGGAAAATGCTCATTCACGAATGCCGGTAATTGCATCATTGCTTCTTTGGCATATCCTTGTTGCTGATGTCGTGCATCGATTGAAAAAGCCCGTAACAGGACACTGCGTTCATCTGTCCGGTGTGTTTTCGGTGGATTTAAGTGCAGGATGAAGAATCCGACGACTTCCTTTTCTTTTTTAATGACGACAGGAAACTTATCTGGATTGTTTAACGCTTCCGATACGACCTCGGTCGGAAATGTCGTAAATTGGATTTGTTCTTCCGGAAGAATAAACGCATCACATTGTTCATAATGTTCGTTCGTATACATAAACAGCTTTACTTGAGACATACTTTTTCCGCCTTCCATTAGTCAAGGAGACACAACACTCCCCTTACATCTATTTCCATTTTACATGTTCTAGATGTTTTAGCCAATGCTTCAGGAACGTTCCTGTAAAAGTTTTTATCTTTACTTATATTCCACTTCTTGTGTAGACTTAATCAATTGTCCGGCTGAAAATGCTAAACTAAGAAAAGAAAATTGAGTTTACAAAGGTAAGAGGTGAATAAACCGATGTCCCCAGACTTTTTTGAACGCATGGAGATGGAAACCGGGACCAGATTAAATACGGTCCAGCGCCAAGCGATTGAGCACGATCGAGGTCCGCTCCTATTACTCGCTTCCCCGGGTTCAGGAAAAACAACAACATTGAATTTTAAAATTGCCTATTTGATTCTCGAGAAAAAGGTGAATCCCCGGTCCATTCTCGGATTAACTTTCAGTAAAGCTGCTGCTCATGAGATGGCAGAACGTTTTCACGATTGGTTTCATCATTTAATCGGGACGACGGCTTCCTTTTCGACAATCCATAGTTTTGCCTTTCAAGTCGTCCGTGATTATGCGGCAACACATCGCCTTCAGTATACGATTATCGAAGGAGCCGTTGAAAAATCGGCAACACATCGTCCGGAACAGCCGTTGCATAAACGAATGATTCTTCGCCGGATTTTCCAAGAAATTAACCGGAGCGTCATTACGGAAGATCAGATGGATGAATTATTGCGAATGATTTCTTTCGTTAAAAATCGGTTATTGGCAACGAAGGATGTTGAAACATTAAAAACGACCATTAAGCATTTTCCAGAGATTTACTCTGCTTATGAACAATTTAAACTGCGGGATCCCCTCCATCCGCTGATGGACTTTGATGACATGTTGACGTATGCCAATACGATTCTGTCAGAAGATGCGTTACTGCTTAGATCGTACCAACGGCGTTTTGAGTATATTTTAACGGACGAAAGTCAGGATACGTCGTTAGTCCAGCATCAACTTGTCGAAAAACTGGCATTGCCTCACAATAACCTTTGTGTCGTCGCCGACGATGATCAAACGCTGTACAGCTGGCGCGGTGCAGATGTATCAAAAATCATCCATTTTAAGGATACGTATCCCGATGCGACTGTATTGTACATGGAACAAAACTATCGTTCCTCTAAAGAAATCGTCGAAACCGCCAATCGGTTCATCCAGCGTAATAAGGTCCGTTATCCGAAGAAGATGTATACGGAAAATCCCTCTTCCCGTGCCATCACCGTTGAAACGTTACCGGCGTACGAAGACCAAACGCGGTATGTCATTCGTCAATTACGCGAGGAAACGAATTTTAAAGAAGTAGCGATTTTATACCGCAACAACTCGTCCTCGATCAATATCATGAATGCCCTTGATCTAGCCGGTATCCCTTTTTATATCAAGGACGTCGACCATAAATTCTTTAGCCATTGGGTTTTAAAGGATATCTTACATTTCATCGAACTGGCCAACGACCCTTCTAATGTGGATGTTTTGGCGCAAATTCATACGAAATTTGCAGGCTATATCTCAAAAGTTCAATTACAGCGTCTGTATGAATTACGAAACGGCGAAAATGTATTTGATGTGTTGATTCAACATGTCGAGATGAAGTTTTATCAAAAAAAACAGCTCAAAACCATTAAATCGGTCTTCAACGCTATACAAACCGCCCGACCTGCCGCTGCTTTGGCACTGATCCGTAATGAACTCGGTTATGAAAAAAATCTGAGGAAAATGAGTGACAGTCTTGGATTCAGCATTGATTTTTTACTTGAAATGCTCAACACGATTGAAAATGTCGCAAGTGATCTTCCGACCTCCCTTGCCTTTAAGGAACGGATTGTCCACCTCGAACAACTCATGCGTCAAGCAAAATCGAACAAACAGCAAAATGCCGTCACGCTGTCGACTTTCCACAGTGCGAAGGGACTTGAGTTCGACCGTGTCTTCATGATTGATCTGATCAACGGTGTTCTTCCGTCGTCTGATAACATTAAATCGTATAAAGACGGGCAACTCGAAGAAATGGAAGAAGCCGTCCGTCTGTTTTATGTCGGGATGACACGGGCACGTCATGACCTTCATCTGTTGTCTTACCGCTATAAATCAAAACCGGTCGAAGAATCCTTATTCATCGCAAATATCCGGCAGATTCTCAACCCGGATCAAAAGGCACAAAAAGAAGCCCGCTACGCTTCACGTTTGAACAACCAACCGGCCGGTCCCCTTCTTGCCGTCGAGAAGAACATGCGGATCCGGCATACATCCTTCGGTGAGGGAACGATTGTTCATGTAATGGACGACGTTCTCGAGATTCAGTTTGATAAGGGCATCGATAAGCAACTGTCCCTGCAAGTCTGTTCCGAAAACCATCTGTTAACGATTCTTTAAAAAAGACTCATTTTCCACTGGAGCTCGTCCGGTGAAAAATGAGTCTTTTGTTGATCATGTCATGCGTTCATCATTTTGACGGACCAGTGCATCACGGATTTCCGTAAGCAATTTTTCTTCCGTCGTCGGAGCTGCGACTTCTTCCGTCGTCTCCTCTTTCCGACGAAAAGCATTGATGCCTTTCACAAACAAAAACAAGGCGAAAGCGATCAAGATGAACTCAATGCTCGCTTGCAGAAATTGACCGTATAACAAATTAGCATTTCCGACCTCGACGGACAATCCTTTGACATCAATTCCACCGATGATAATACCGATCAACGGCATGAAAATACTGTCGACCAAAGATTTGATGATGCCACTGAAGGCAGCTCCGAGGATGACCCCTACCGCCAAATCAATGACATTTCCGCGAAACGCAAACTCCTTAAACGCTTTGAACACTGCCGGTTGCCCCTCTCATTTTACGTCCATGCCCGATCAGCCAACTGACGAATCGCATAGCCAACCCCATTTTCATTATTTGTTTTCGTCACTTGATGGGCAATCGCTTTTGCGTCGTCATGACCATTCCCCATCGCAATCGCCATACCGGCCACTTTGAACATCGGAACATCATTCAAGTTGTCCCCGATGACGGCGACTTCTTCGATCGACACTCCAAGGTGCTTTGCCAGTGTTTTGACCGCTGTTCCTTTATCGGCACCAAGTGCCATGACTTCGATGTTGTCATGACCGGACGACGTCACGTATACACCCTCCACTTTTTGTTCGATTTCTTCCCAGATTTTCTTCATCAGCTCCTGATCAAAAGAGAAAGAAATGAATTTAAAGACTTGGTTAGTTTGGTTACGGATGAACGAACGGAAACCATCAATCATTTTCACATCTTCGTTGACATAATAGCGGTCATGGAAAAATTCCAACACATTTTTTGCCCGGTCGCTTTCCTGACTCATTTCCTTCAGCGAATCATAGGCCGCGTCAATCGTCGCCCCTTGTGCTGTGACAAGTCCTTTGTCACAAAACATTTCAAAGAAAACTTCATATTGACTGATGATGCCGTAAATTTGTTGCGCCTGTTCCGTCGTCAGCGTCGTCGCACTCAGCTCTTCGCCGTCGGCTGTTAAGACACGCGCTCCGTTAGACGCGATGATCGGGCACGTGATTCCTGCCTGATCCGTCAGTTCTTTCGCATTTAAGTAGTTCCGTCCTGTCGCAATCGCAAAATCAATGCCTTGTTCTTTTGCAGCTTCAATCGCCGCAATCGTTTCCGGTTCTATTTTCTGTTTACTGGATAACACCGTACCATCCATGTCTGAGATCAATAATTTGATTGCTTTTGCCAAAACGTTCACTCTCCTTTATCTTTTTCCATTTTACTATACCATTTTCAGCATGATATTCCTGTTCCGACCCTTTTGATGCCGCTCAAAGGATCGGAGACAACAATCGGGAAATACTCTCTTTAAACTTAATGAGTCGGGATCGTTTTGCATATTTTTCAGCCGTCAGTTGCTCACAGACAAGACAGTCTGCCTCAAACAGACGGGCCAGTTCTTCTGCAACATGCTGATCGTAGACGATCGAGTTCATCTCAAAGTTCAATCTGAAGCTCCGGGCATCGATGTTCGTCGTTCCGACGGATGCGATTTCCCGATCGACAACAATCGTTTTCGCATGGAGAAACCCCGGTTCATACGTATAGATTTTCGCCCCATAATCAATCAACTCACCGGCCGCTGCCGTCGTCGCCCAATAGACGAACGGATGGTCCGGCTTGTTCGGAATCATGATCCGGATTTCGACACCTGCCAGTAACGCCATTTTGCAGGCGTCCATATAACTGGTATCCGGAATGAAGTAAGGCGACTGAATATAAATCGATTGTTTGGCGGATAAAATCATTTTAATCAGCAGATTTTTGAGATGTTCCGTTCTTGAATCCGGACCCGACGTCACAATCTGCATCGGCAGCTCCTGTTCAATCGAATGGGCGCCATAATAAAAAGCATTTTTTGCCGTATAGCTGTCACTGGCCTGATTCCAGTCCAAAATGAACCGGTCCAGTTGATTGTGGACGACTTCTCCTTCTAACCGGAAATGCGTGTCGCGCCAGTAGCCGAATTTTTCGTCGATCCCTAAATACTCCGTTCCGACGTTAAAGCCGCCGATATAACCAATCTTACCGTCGACGATACATGACTTCCGATGGTTCCGGTTGTTGAGACGGAAGTTGATCAAACCGATTGTCGGCGGGAAAAAAGCGAACACTTCCCCGTTGTATTTCATCAATTCCTTAAAGTCGGACCGTTTCAAATCCCGGGAACCGACTGCATCATAGAGCAACCGGACTTTGATTCCTTGTTTCGCTTTATGTGTCAAAGCGGCAATCAATGCTTGTCCCAGCGAATCCTTTTGAATGATGTAGTACTGAATGTTAATTTCGTGTTCCGCATTTACGATGTCGGTCATCATCCGATTAAATTTTTGCTCGCCGTCCGATAAAATGACGACCTCATTTTTAAAACTAAGCAACGCATCGTTCGAGGCTAAATTCATCCGGATCAGTTGGTCATACCGGACGATAGCAGGATGACGCTGTTGTGTCTCGAATTTATCCAATTCGGTTAATTGAAGCGTCACGCGTCGTGATTGTTCTTGTTGTTCCGTTTGTTCGACGTGATAAAAATTTGTTTTTTTCAAGAGACGTCCAAAAAATAAATAAATCAGAAACCCGATCAACGGAACAAAATACAAAATCAAAACCCATGCCCATGTTGCGCCAATGTCTCGTCGTTCCAAAAAAATAACGGTGACGACCGCCAATAAATTCATGATAATCAAGCCGTAAGCCAATATGACGAGCATCGTACTCAACACGTCAAGCACTGGATCTCCTCCTTTGTTCTACCTGTCACCTTTTCCCGCTGCAATGTATAAGGTATTCCTTATTTTCAAAGTAAATAAAACAAAAAAGTGCAGGAAACTCCTAAAAAAGATGGAGTTTCCTGCACTGGATAAGATTTTACGTTTCATTGACGGATTCATCCGCGTGGGATTGTTCCAATTCAATTGATTCAACCATTGTTTTTGCACTGGCTACACAATCCGGCAATCCTACCCCGTCATAGGCAAGTCCTGCGAGATAAATGCCGGGATATTGTGCCAATACTTCCTCCCGGACGCGCTGAATTCGATCGGCATGACCGACTGTATATGCAGGAAGACCATCTACCAACCGGCTGATGATGACTTGTTTCGGTTCTAATGCCCGTCCGCAAATCTTTTCTAAATCCTGCAACACAGCTTGTTGCAGAACTTCATCTGATTCATAAACCAAATGATCATTGCCCGGTCGACCGACGAATGCACGCAGGACCGTATGATCCGGAGCGGAATGATTCCATTTTTGATCGATCGCCGTACAGGCCGTGATGGAATACGGTGCCCGTCGATTGACGACAAAACCTGTTCCTTCAATCGGTAACGACTCTTGTTGATCAAAAATCATCGTAATCGTTGCCGTCGAGTGCGTCGTCAACTGTTCAAGCTCCGGCAAGTGGGCATCCGGCAACAATTTGACGACTTGAGGATGCGGAATCGTCAAGAGTACGTAATCTGCATACTCCGGACCATGATCCGTTTTCAACCGGTAGCGTCCGTCTTCACGTGAAATCTCAAGCAATGGCGTTTCCAGCCGCACTTCCGAACGTTCGAGCATCTCTTCCAATCGTTCAATCAACGATTCGAGTCCTGTTTCAAGCGATAAAAACTGTCCCGTCGCTTTGATTGTTGTTTGCGGAGTCTGCGGCAATTGATCGAGCGGACGCATTAAACGCATCCCTTCAAACAATGAACCGGCTTTTTGTTCGTTCGCGACGAATTGGGGATACGTCGCAAACGTACTCATCTGATCGATGTTACCGGCATAAATCCCGGATAACAAAGGTTCAATCAGTTTTTCGACTAGTGCATCCCCGAGCCGCGGACGTAAATACTCTCCGAGCGGAATGTCCTGTTCAGGAATCCTTAACTCCTCCGATGGATGTAACAACAAGTCAGCGACTTCCTGTTTTTCCTGTTCTGTCAGTAACGTCGTTTCCCGAAACAGATCAAGATCCGTCGGAATTCCCATGACCGCCCCCTTAGGAATCGGGTGAAGACCACCCGTATCCAAAATAAAAGCTTGGGACGTGTTATTTCGGACCAGTTTTTCACCCAGTCCGATTGCTTCAATCAAATCCGTCAAAATATGTTTTCGGGCGACGTAAGAATCCGGTCCGCGTTCAATCGTAAAACCATCTTCTCGGTACGTCGCGACTTTTCCGCCCAGACGTTCTCCGGCTTCAAGCAACGTGATGTTCAAATCAGGAAAAGTACGTTCTGCGTAATAGGCAGCGGCAAGACCAGTAATACCACCGCCGACGATGACGAGACGTTTACTTGACATAACTGCCGACCTGTTTCGAAACAGCCTCGGTGACTGCTTTCATGAAGGCAGGATCTGCATTCGGCATAATCGGACGTGCGTAATGAATGCCCAGTTCGTCACAGACGACTTTACACTCATAATCATTGTCGAACAGGACTTCCAAGTGATCGGCAACGAATCCGACAGGAACGTAGACGAATGCTTCATACCCTTTTGCTTCATAAACGTCACGCGTCAAATCTTGTACATCTGGTCCTAGCCAAGGTTCTGGCGTTTGTCCGGCTGATTGCCAGCCTGTGATCATATGTTTGACACCGGCACGTGCCGCAATCAGATCTGCTGTCTCTTTTAATTGTTCCGGGTACGGATCACCGTTCGCGATGATTTTTTCCGGTAAACTGTGTGCGGACACGACCAAGACCGCTTTTTCTTCCGGTACCGGTAATGCATCAAACGTTTTCCGGATTTCTTTACCCCACCAGTCAATGAACGCTTCTTCTTTGTACCATGACTCAACAGAAGCCAAATGAATGCCGTGTTTATCTGCCACTTCTTTCGCCCGACCGTTGTATGAACGGATGCTGAACGTCGAGTAGTGCGGTGCAAGTACGACCGTGACTGCTTCTGTGATACCGTCTTTCGCCATTTGTTCTACAGCATCCTCGACGAACGGTTCAATATGCTTCAGACCCAAATACAGTTTGAATTCGATTTCGCCCGCATATTTTTCCGACAATTGGCGGTGTAATTCTTCCGCTTGATCGATCGTAACTTGCGCCAGCGGTGAAACACCACCGATTGCTTCATACCGTTCTGTCAGTTCAGCCAATGCTTCTGGAGACGGTTTCCGTCCGCGACGGATATGTGTGTAATACCGCTCAATGTCTTCCGGTTTGTAGGGCGTACCATACGCCATGACGAGTAATCCTAATGTTTTCATTTCGCTACCTCCATTTTTTCTTTCGAGTAATCATGGATATATGCAGTGAGACGTTTTAAGACTTCCGGATCCACTTCCGGGAAAATACCGTGTCCTAAATTAAAGATGAAACCGGGACGTTTCATTCCCATATCAAGAATTTCTTTTGTTTTCGCTTCGAGAATCTCCCAAGGGGCAAGCAGGTAAGAGGGATCCAGATTTCCCTGTAAGGTTTTCGTCAGTCCGCGTTCACGTGCTGCATCTACCGACAACCGCCAGTCGAGTCCGACGACGTCGAGCGGCAGATCATGCCATTCTTCCGCCAAGTGACTTGCTCCGACACCAAACATGATCATCGGAACGCCTGTTTCTTTTAATTCCGTAAAAATACGTTCCATCGTCGGTTTGATATACAGGACATAATCATTTCGGCTTGTCGTCCCGACCCACGAATCAAAGATTTGGAATGCCTGGATACCGGCATCGACTTGTGCCTTGATATAATCAATGACCATATCTCCGAGTTTCTCCATTAAAGCATGCCATACATCAGGATGACCATACATCAATGCTTTCGTTTTATGGTAGCCTTTTGACGGACCACCCTCGATCATATAACTGGCTAGTGTAAACGGAGCTCCCGAAAAACCGATTAACGGCACTTCAAGACGTTCACGCAACAGCTTAATCGTTTCAAAAATGTAGGGAATATCTTCTTTTTTAAATGGTTGGAGCGCTTGAACATCATCCATTGTCCGAATCGGGTTAGCGATGACAGGACCAATGCCGCTTTTAATCTCGACGTCGACACCCATCGAAGGCAACGGTGTCATAATATCTTTATAAAGAATCGCTGCGTCGACTCCCAACTGCTTCACTGGTAGTTCTGTGACATAGGCGCACAACTCAGGGTCATGGGTAATCTCAAACAATGTCCGTGTCTTTTTGATTTCACGATACTCCGCTTGATACCGACCTGCTTGCCGCATATACCAGACCGGTACATGGCTTACTTCTTCGCCACGAATGGCTCGCAAAAATGTATCATTAAAGTTTTTCATCATAACTACCCCTTTATACTCGTTCTAACGCCCCAAAATAACGCACGATAAGTTTGTGAACACAGAAACATTATATCTGAAATTCAGAACGGTGTGCCAATAAATCGTTTACAAAATTACAGTTCTGTTACGCGTTCATCAAATGTTCACCGTTTCTTATAAAGTCCGAAGGCAGCATTCAACTGTCCACGAATTAAATCGGAACGTTGCTGTTCCGTTACTTTCCGTTCCTTCTCGCGGATTTCATGTGTCCGCCACCCATCTTCGATCTTTTCTGCAACTTCTACCAATCGTTCAATATCTGTAAACGAGTATTTTCTTGTTTTCCCGTTCGTCCGCTCCGGAAAAATCAATTTCCGTTCTTCATAGTAACGAATTTGACGTTCCGATAACCCGGTCAATTCGCAGACAATCCCAATCGTCATCACCTTCTTCTCCCGGTAGTTCATCTTCGTCACTCCTTTCCTTCAAAATACCATGTCAGATTTTCTGACACAAGACGTTTCTTGGAAAGGATTTCCGTCTAAAGTAAACACATACTTTAAATTGATAAAGGAGGAACGACGATGAACTTAGAAGAAATGCTAGTCTCGGTTGATACGTTTTATGTCTTATTCGCCACTTTACTCGTCTTTACGATGCAGATTGGATTTTTATTACTTGAAACAGGAATGTTACGGGCAAAGAACGCCGGGCACGTCGCGGTTAAGCAATTAATCAGCTTCTCCGTTGCCGCCCTTGCCTTTTGGGCAATCGGATTCGGACTGACGTTCGGTGATGGTCCTGGTTTGATTGGCACAGAAGGATTTTTCCTCCAAGGAGGATTTTCTAGTCTTGACTGGTCAAATGTAACAATCGATGTCAAGTTCCTCTTCCAACTGTCGTTTGTTGCCGTCTCCCTTGCTATCGCCTGGGGTGGGTTTGCGGAACGGGCAAAACTATCTGTCTACCTGTTGTTCGGGACGTTCTTCGTCGCCATTATCTACCCGATCATCGCCCGTTCCGTTTGGGCCGGCGGCTTCCTCGGTTCGCTCGGAATGCAGGATTTCGCCGGTTCAACCGTCGTCCACTTGCAAGGCGGGATTGCCGCTCTCGTCGCTGCTCTGATCCTGAAAAAACGGATTGGTGCTGAACAAACACCTTTACTCGGTCATAACGTCATCTACTCCGTCGTCGGCGCCTTCATCCTTTGGTTATGCTGGTTCGGTTTCAATGCCGGTTCGACATTAACGATTGCTGACGGATTCTTCAGCTATGTGGCCTTGACAACCTTGCTTGCGACGGCTGCCGGAGCACTCGGTGCACTTGCCATTTCCTTCTGGCATCGCCGGGTCGCAGATATCCCGTCGATCATCAACGGCGTCCTGGCTGCTCTCGTCGCCATCACAGCAGCTTGTGCCTTCGTCGAACCGTGGGGAGCCGTCGTCATTGGTTTCCTGGCCGGTGTCATCACGTACGGTACAAGTATCCTGCTTGCCCGTCGTGTCGATGATCCATTGTGTGCTTTCTCTGTGCATGGTGTCGCCGGGATTTGGGGCACACTCGCTACCGGATTCTTCGCTTCACCGAGACTGGTTGAGATCACAGGAATTGGTCAAGCCGGATTGTTTTACGGCGGTGGTTTTACACAACTCGGGGTTCAGACTCTTGGTGTCGTCTTCGCAGTCGTCGTCGTCAGTGTCTTAAGTTATGCTTTCCTCAAGTTACTCGACGTAACAATCGGTCTTCGAATCACACGTGAAGATGAACTGCGTGGACTCGATGTCGCCGAGCACGGACAAGCCTCTTACGATCTCCCGGCACCGGTCAGCAAAGAGTTGCACCCTGCGTATGAACAGGAAGAATCGACCGAAAAAGTCAATTGAGCAGTATCCTCAAATCCCCCTTTGCCGTGATGGCAGAGGGGGATTTTTTCTTTGATGCTACAGTTATTTTTTTCTGGCGTAATATTCAGCAACAACGAGTGCTAAAACAGCGCCTGCGACGACGGTCGAAAAACCGCTGATCAGATACCCGATCAATGTCAAAACCAACACTTGTAAAAACGACGTAATCCGAAGAACTTTCCGTTTTGAAGCCGTCGCATCTCCAAACGGCAGCAAGCGGGTCAACAGATGCGAGTCGATTGCCCGTGTAAACGGAGCCAATTGAAAGCTCGTCAGTCCGCTGAAGGCGGGAACAGCAAGAACGACTAACCATTCATTGTCTTTTCCAAGCCACATGAAGACGGCTCCGATTAAGGTCAAACGAATAATCAAACCGATCCCGTCCGTACTTCGAATGAATTGTTTCATGTACAGATAGTCAAATGTCCGGTTACGGTCAAACCCGATTTTTTCTACCAGAAGACTTAAGAGACGCCGGCGCTTATATGTCGTCGACAATCGCGGAACATCGACAAACCAGTTTGCGATGCGGTAAAAACGGTCACGTGATTCCTGTTCCAGTGCAATCCAGTCCATCAACGGTAACTGATCCTGTTTTTTCAAATGAAGTGTCAGCAACAACAGACTCGTCACCACGATGCTGAACGAACCCATTCCCAGCATGACGAGAACGCCGGCACCGGTTGCATATAAGAGGACGATCCGATGACCGACCCCTTCGAGTTTCGATAAGTTAGCTGCGGCACCAATCATGCTTAGGGCTACAAACAAACTGAACAACCCGATCGGTGAAGTTTCTTCTGTCCGAACATATAAGACCGCGACAGCGAGAAACGGGATGACTGCCCGGATCATGCCAAACAGAGCGTTATAGGTTCGAACCCGCTTCATGTAACCGGTAAGGTGTGGCAGACTCGGAAGCAAAAAGACTTGGTCCGCTTCGGTTAAAAAGGTTCGTGTCGAGCGATAAAAGGCTAAGAAGATGAACAGACTGCCCATTACCAGGTTTCCTGGGAATGACGGATCCAGTTGATCTAAAAATCGTCCGTACACGACAAGGCCGTACAAGACGACGAAATAGACGGTAAACAGCAACCCGCCGTTCGCCATATACCGGGTATATTTCGTCATTTCCGCCATAGCAGCCTGGTATCGTGTGCGCCATAAAACGGAACTTGTCATCGTTCGGCCTCCTCGATGGCCGCGACATAGATATCATCAAGGGAGCCGTCCTTCAAATCGTACCGATCTCGAAGTTCTCCGGTTGTCCCTTCTGCAGCGATCCGCCCTTCATGCAGTAAGATGAACCGATTGCAATGACGTTCTGCCGTCTCTAAAATATGCGTCGACATCAGGATTCCTTTACCGTCCGCTTTTAATTCACTGAAAATCGTTAACAATTCACGAATGGCGAGCGGATCCAGTCCGACGAACGGTTCATCGACGATCAACAACTCACTGCCCGTCACCAGAGCGCAGAGAATCATTGCTTTTTGTTTCATTCCTTTGGAAAAAACACTTGGAAACCACTCTAACTGTTTAGTCATCCGAAGCCGGGTTGCATAATGATCGATTCGTTCCTGAGCTTTTTTTTCCTCCACTGCATATCCTTGCGCCATCAAGCGCAAATGTTCACGTAAAGTCAATTGTTCATACAACATCGGTTGCTCTGGAATGTAGGCGACTTGTTTCCGGTATGTTTGTTCATCCTGTTCTAAACTGACACCGTTGATCAAGATTTCTCCTGACTTGACCGGCAACAAACCGAGGATATGTTTAATCGTCGTTGATTTTCCGGCACCGTTCAGACCGATTAAGCCGACCAATTCTCCTTGGTTTACCGATATATTGATATCATGGAGGACTTTTTTTGCTCCATATCCTCCTGATAACTCATTTATTTTTAACAACACTCTCATCGACTCCCTTCATTAACCATCCTAGACAATTCAATCTCACTTTTCTAGTTTGAGTCATTTTTTTATTAAGAAAAGGTTTGAATACATCTTTTTACGGTAATTACTCTAAGTGTAATCGTTACATCAATATATGAAAACGACTTACAAAAATTGAAAGTAGCATTTTAAATACGAGTTTCGCTAAGAGGTAACTGGTATAATCGTCTAGCCATTTTAATTTTAATGTTTTTACCTCACTGGTTGAAATGATTATTTAAAGGCTTTCATCTTTCAATGTGTTTACAACTGCCTGAAAACAGGTAAATCTAAAGTAAGAAAAGGAGGGTTCCAAATGGGATTCTTATGGGCTTTAATCGTCGGTGGATTAATCGGTTGGGTAGCTAGTCTCATCATCGGGAAAGACGTACCAGGCGGCATCATCGGTAACATCGTTGCTGGGTTTGTCGGAGCAATGATCGGTCAAGCAATCTTCGGTACAATGGGACCGGATATCGCTGGTTTCGCAATCATTCCAGCTATCTTAGGTGCTATCATCTTAATCTTCATCGTGTCATTGATTCTTCGTTCAGTACGTCGTAAATGATTTATTGAAATAATGATCAGTACGTAAATTTTATTAAAGGAGTGTTTTTAAATGGGATTCTTATGGGCTTTAATCGTCGGTGGATTAATCGGTTGGATCGCTAGTCTAATTATCGGTAAAGATGTACCAGGTGGTATCATCGGTAACATTATCGCAGGTTTCATCGGAGCAATGATCGGTCAAGCAATCTTCGGTACAATGGGACCGGTTGTCGGCGGATTTGCAATCATTCCAGCTATCTTAGGTGCAATCATCTTAATCTTCATCGTATCGTTGATTCTTCGTTCAGTACGTCGCAAATAATCTAAACTACTAAAACTAAAAGGAGTGTTTTAAATGGGATTCTTATGGGCTTTAATCGTTGGTGGTATTATTGGTTGGTTAGCAAGTCTTATTCTCGGTAAAGATGTACCAGGTGGAGTTATCGGTAATATCATCGCAGGTTTTGTCGGTTCAATGATCGGACAAGCTCTTTTCGGAAGTTGGGGACCGTCAGTTGCCGGTTTCGCAATCGTACCAGCTATCCTTGGTGCAATTATCTTAATCTTAATCGTTTCGTTCATCCTTCGTGCGGTCAACAAACGATAATCTGATTCACTGCAAAAAACCACTAAAGACGTCATGTCTCTAGTGGTTTTTTTTGTTTAATCTGCGGATTTTTTTAGTTACGTAACTCCAGCCACATTTTACCTGATCGTTCAATGACACGTTTTTCTGACTTGATATTCAACCACCCTAACAAGTCGTCAAAAAAGCTTGATGGATATTTCCAGACCGTCCCGACTGATTCCGTCGATTTAGATTCCGGTTTGCCGGCGACTGCCTCGAGCTCAGACGTTGTTTTATTCAAATCAATTAAGATACTTTTGACTTCCTGATTCTCATACACCACTTCAAATCCGTCATATATCGTTTTGTTGGCCATTTGGTTTGTCGGAGGGCCAAATGATTTTTCTACTTCGGATTGGCTTCGGCCGATATAATCCGTCATCTCTTCGACCGTCTTACCGGTTCTTGCCTTTACTTCCGCTTCGAGCAGCTTCTCGATATCGACACCGTATTGTTCCTTCTTATCCGGTGCAATCTGTTGTGCGAGTTTAAAGACAACCGTCGTCGTTCTCTGATCTCCTATTTGAACGGTCTCAGTCGCCTGTCCCGTCTTTCCGTTCGCTTCCACGCGTGCTGACACCTCATACTCGCCCGGAAAACGTTTAATGGTTAAGGGAGCCTCTTGATCCGCATTACCTGCTGGCGCATCATCGATTGAAATGGATGCCGTTTCCGTATCAACCTTCACTTCCAATGTCTGTTTATTCAAATGCAAAGTGTACGTGTCGAACCAAAATCGTCCCAGCTGTTTTTTCAATGAAAATAAATCTTGTTGCTTAGTCCGTTTTGTTTCTTTCGGATAATTATTTTGATCAGATTTAATTTCGGCTACAGCCCGTTCAAGCCGTTCCGGGTCTGCCTTCAACCATTTCATGAGCTGATTTGTTTCCGCAAGCTTTAACGGTTTGTTGTTGAGATACACTAATTGTTGAAACGTTTCCCGGTCTTGTTCCTGCACCGCCTTTTGAAACACTTGATCTGTTTGTTGCCGTTCGGCAGCCGGTTTGATTTGACTCCAGCCAATCCAAGCAACCAGAACAGCGAGTACAATGATCCCTACGATGAGTCCGATTCGCTGATTTCGTCTTTTCTTTTTCTCATATACAGTGATGCGAGACGGCATCTTCGTCTCCCCTACCTTCTTTTTTAGGATTTCCTTTAGTTTAGAAACCCTTCATATCCTTGTCAATTGCCCGCAAGACCGATTCAGTCGAGTATACTGAAGCTATATCCATCTGAAGGAGTGAGTCCATTGCAAAAAGAAAACTGTATTTTCTGTAAGATTGCCAACCACGAGATCCCGAGCCATAAAGTTTTTGAGAATGAAGAAGTGTTGGCTTTTCTCGATCTATCACAAGTAACGAAAGGTCATACGCTTGTCATTCCAAAACAGCACGCTGATAACGTCTACGATTTATCCTCAGAAAGTGCACAGGCTGTTTTTGCGACCATTCCGGAAATCAGTCGTGCTTTACAACAGGAAACAGGTGCTGCCGGAATGAACCTTTTATCGAATACCGGGAAAGTTGCCGGACAATCCGTTTCTCACTTCCATCTCCATCTCATTCCGCGCCACGACAAACACGATGGCTTTGGTGCGAAATGGGAAGTGCACAATGAAGAGTATACGGCTGAAGAATTGGCAACAATCGCCGAATCCATTAAAAATCGTCTCTGACGGTACCCAAAACCGTTCAATTACTGACTCATTTTAGAAATATTGCCGAAATAGGTTTCTAATATCGAATTTTCGGTAAAATAATATGAAACAAATATTTTAATATCGAAAGGAGGTAAACTATGTCGAAGCGTCCCCATCGTAACTGGGTCGCTTTTGGTGCTACGCTGTCGCTTGTGACTTTTTACGGTTTGAAGGCGCTTCGCCAAGGTACTAAAAGTGACTCTTCGAATGGTAAACAACGTCGAAATTCTTATTCTACAATCGTAACGAACGTGCAGGATTTGACGCAAGAGGGAAAGAATCTAATAGAGACAGCCAAACTTTCTGGTACGACTTTTAAAGAGGAAGTTACAAAAGATGTCTCCCAGTACCAGTCAGAGGTTCAAGAATCACTCGCACGTCTTCAGAAATTTGCTGATGAGGCAAAACAAGACGTCGATCATCTTACTCCCCAAAAATAACGTTCCGCTGCTTCGATTTGTTTTTGTATAGTTTGCATTTTGCGCGTTTGAGCCATTGTCACCTTTCGAAAGGATGAGTCAGATATGGAACACGAAAAATTATATCCTGGACAAGAAGCACTGTTATACAGTCATAAAATTGTCCAATTGAGCAAAGCACTATGGAAAACGGTAGAAAAAGATTGGCAAAATTGGATCAAACCTTTTGATTTAAATATTAACGAACACCATATCTTATGGATTTCCCATGCACTGGGTGGTGCCTCGATTTCTGAAATCGCCAAATACGGTGTGATGCACGTCTCGACTGCATTCAACTTCTCTAAAAAATTAGAAGACCGCGGACTTTTGACGTTTTCAAAAAAAGAGACGGATAAACGAAATACCTACGTCCAACTGACCCCGGAAGGTGAAAGCCTGTTACTTGAGACAATTCAGGCATTCCGCCCAGAAGAGAACGGTGTTTTCCGTGCTTCGTTACCACTCCAGGAACTTTACGGTAAATTCCCAGAGCTGACAGATATATCAGCAATCGTTCGTCGTCTTTACGGCGACAGCTTCATGGACATTTTTGCCGAGACATCAAAAATGATTACAGAAGAAGCAGACCGGCGTCCACAAGACCCGGTGATTGACTCGATTAAAAAAGCATGACCTTTGCATGAATTCTTCGAGTTAACGTTCTAAGCCTTGAGGCCTAGGACGTTTTTTTCTGTCTTTTGAAAGTAACGTTCCCTTTACCGTTCTGTCTCAAAACGTTGCGATGCCTCACAATTTCCCACAAAAATAGTCCTCCCCTCCTGTACTTGATGTGATAGCATGGTGTAAGAGCAAATCACTTTCGATTTTGCGGAGAGCTGTCAAGATAACGAAGATATGATATGATAGAACGGTTGAAATAAATGGTAAATTAGGGGTGTATGTATGAAAAAGAAACTTTTAAGTGTAGCAGCAGTGGCAAGTGTATTCACATTAGCAGCATGTGGTTCAAATGACGAAGCTGTCATCAACTACAAAGGCGGAGAAGTCAATAAAGCGGACGTTCAAGACGAGGCGTACCAAAAAGCAGGCGCACAAATTGCTTTCCAACAAACGATGAACAAACTGCTTGAAAAAGAATACGGTAAAAAAGTAACAGATAAAGAAGTAGAAGCTGAAGTCAAGAAAACAAAAGATCAGTTCCCAGATAAAGAACAGTTCAATACGACACTTCAAACAGCTGGCATTAAAAGCGAAAAAGAATTCGAAAAAGTGCTTCGGACACAAATGCTCTTAACAGAAGCAAAATCAGCAAAATCAAAAGTTACGGATAAAGAAATCGAAGATCGTTTCAATCAGGAAAAAGTGGAAGTAAAAGCGAGCCACATTCTTGTTGAAAAAGAAGCAGATGCAAAAGCAATCAAGAAACAACTTGATGAAGGCGGCGATTTCGCTAAAATCGCTAAAGCTAAATCAACGGATACTGGCAGCGCAACAAAAGGTGGAGATCTTGGATACTTCACAAAAGGTAAAATGGTCGAGGAATTCGAGAATTATGCGTTCAAGGATGGCGTTGAAGGTAAAATTTCTGACCCGATCAAAACACAATTCGGATATCACATCATTAAAGTAACAGACCGTAAAGAGAAAAAAGACTTTACGCTCGAAAAAGAATCTGATCGAATCAAAAAGGCATTAGCTGAAGAAAAAGCAGCTCAAGTCAATCCAAACGACATCTACCGTTCATTGATGAAGAAGTATGATGTTAAAATCGAGAACAAAGACTTCAAGGATGCGTTTGACCTCGATAAGCAAGAGCAACAACAAATGCAACAACAGATGCAACAGCAACAGCAACAATAAGCTTAAAAATCCCTGCTTCCATCTTGGAAGGCAGGGATTTTTTTGGTTATGCTTTTATTCCTATTAACGAATCGGAGCCCGTTCATATTGTTTCGGTAAACTGACCTCGTCTTTGAGTTCTGCTGCCGCATGGTAGACCCAGTAAGGTTGACGCAAAAGTTCACGAGCAAGCAGGATGACATCCGCCCGTTCACTGCGAATGATTTCTTCTGCAAGCGTCGCCGTCGTAATCAGACCGACGGCTCCTGTCTTGATTCCAGTGGCTTGTTTGATTTCAGCCGCATACGGCACTTGATAGCCGGGATACACGTCCGGAACTGCATTGGCAACAACCGCTCCAGAACTGCAATCGAGCAAATCGATCTTTCGTTTTAACAGTTCCTCCGCTAACGGAATATAATCCGTCGCCGTCATCCCGCCTGTTGCATGGTCTGCTGCTGAAATCCGGACCCATAATGACAAGTTGGTTTTTGCTTGAACTTCATCAATGATTTCAAGCAAAAAGCGCATCCGATTTTCCATTGATCCACCGTATTGATCTTGGCGTTTATTCGACAACGGGGATAAGAATGTATTAATCAAATAGCCGTGCGCTCCATGTAATTCGATGAAATCATAACCCGCTTGTTCGACACGAAGTGCCGCCTCGACGAATTGTTGTCTGATGACATCGATTTCCTCCACAGTCAGTTCATGCGGATGGTCGTATGAATCATCAAATCCGATTGCTGATGGTGCGACAGGCGGTTTAGCCGTCGTACTTTTCCGCCCGGCGTGCGCCAGCTGAATGCCTGCTTTTGCCCCCGCCGCTTTCACTTGATCTGCAATTCGACGCAGTCCGTCGATATGTTCATCCGACCAAACACCTAGATCACCTGCTGAGATTCGTCCGTCCGGTGTGACAGCCGTTGCCTCTAGGATGACACCTCCAACGCCCCCAACAGCACGTGAGGCATAGTGTGTGACATGCCAATCGGTTACAAGGCCATCGTCTTTCGCACTATACATACACATTGGTGCCATGATGACACGATTCCGGAACGACAGTCCCCCGATTTGGATTGCTTCGAACAGTTTGGTTTTCATGAATTCCACTCCTCTGATCAATTTCAAATTCTTTTGAATCACTTCAAGTCATCTCTTCATAGCTTGGGACGATAAAATGATCGATTGTCTAACGCAAATGACCGTTCAGAAAATTGTCCGGGCTCGACATACTCAAGCAAACGGTCCATCATCGTCATCCGGGCATCCAGATTATCAATCAAAAATAATACTTCGGCTTCACGCATCTGTGGGGCGACAGCCGATCCCCACTCCGGACGACCATGGTGGCTCAGGACTAAATGTTGTAAGACCGTCAACACTTCTGCATCGATTTGTAACTCCGCCCCGACTTTTTCCAATTCTGCGACCATCAATGAGATATGCCCGACAAGCTTACCGGGAAGTGTGTATTCCGGTGTCACAGGATCAGACAGCTCCTTGATTTTTGCGTAGTCATGCAGGACGACACCTGCAATCAACAAATCACGATTTAACGTAGGATAAAGACGGGCGATTTGGTCAGCCAGTTTTAGCATCGACAGGACATGATACGATAAACCGGAATAAAATGCATGGTGGTTTTTGACTGCAGCTGGATGTGTGAAATACGCATCGAAGTCCTTGATGACCAGATGCTTGACCAGCTTCTTCATCTCGGCATGTTGCATCGATTCGATGAAGCCAAGTACTTCCGTTTCAATCTGTTCCCGCGGAAGAGGAGCCGATTGAATGTAGTCTTCCACATTCGTATCGTCCAGGACAGTAATTTGCTTCAGTTTCAATTGTGTTCGTCCTCGGTAATCCATCACTTCACCTGCCGCGTGGACGATAAACTTCGGTGCATATTTTTCAAGATCACTCGTATCCCACATCTTTGTTTCAATTTCTCCCGTTTTATCTGCTAAAATCAATGTCAGATAAGGTTTTCCGTTTGCAGCAATTCCTTTTAATGCCTGCTTGATCATGACCCGTTGATCGAGCATTTCTCCAACTGCCAACTGACCGATACCTTTCATTTCACAACACATCCTTTTTATTTATCTAGACTCATTTTGATTTGGAACTGTTACATAGTTCTCTGACTGTCAGACGTCACTCTACCATTCTACTATATAGGAGCTCAAAACATGGAATCCGACTCACTCTTTACATGGCATCGTTTTTTAACACTTGCTGAATTTGAAGAATACTTTCATTCTGAAACACCAACCGATGCCTTTAAGTTGGACTGGCTGAATCAACTGTCGACAAAAGATATGAACTTTACCCGGGTCGAACTCGATTTATTGTACGGCTCCATCGTAACCTGGCAAAATCCGGCTGATAAAAGCGACCGCCGCTCCATCTGTTATTATCTTTCACCTACGGAACTGATTACAATCGGCTTATCGGAACATACGGTTTCCTTAATTGAACCGTTCGAGACTACGACTCCTTTCGAAGCTTTTTATGCCCTGTTATCTCTTCAAATGAATACCTACTTCCCGGGAATCGATGCTTTTGAAACCGAACTGTTTTTGAGACAAGATGAGCTCCGGGGAAGCATCGACGAAAATTCGCTTGATAGCATTTTTGGCTTACGCGATACCATCGAAAACTGGTCCGACTTGGTCGTCCCGTTCCGTGAGCTTGTTTTAGCAGGTCCCGAAGCTTTCGTTCGGCAAAGTACGTATACGGATGCTTTACCTTACCAACTGGCCGAAAAACGGGTGCAACGTCTGTTGATGCTGATTGAACACTATCAAAAAGATATTGAAGTATTGCTCGATCTGTCGACAACCGTTTCGAACTTCAGAGGAAATGAAATCATGAAAGCTCTGACGATTTTCACAGCTGTCGCCACACCGATGATGGCACTCGGTGCGATTTGGGGAATGAATTTTAAAAACATGCCCGAGCTTGACTGGAAATATGGATATGCCAGTGCCCTCTTTTTGATTTTCCTTACGACCGGCGGAATCTTTTATTGGATGAAACGCCGCGGCTGGTTAGGAGCGCTCGTCCGGATGCCGAATAAAAAATCGCGACTAAAAAATAGATAACAGAACATAAGTTCGTTATACTAAGTGTAACGAATTAATGGATTGAAAGAAAGGAGGAGACGATGATGGGACGAAAAATCATTCATGTCGACATGGACGCGTTTTATGCTTCTGTCGAACAGCGCGATCGACCACATTTAAAAGGTGTTCCTGTCATCGTCGGTGGTCCTCCTCATGCGCGGGGTGTCGTTGCGACCTGTTCGTATGAAGCACGCAAATACGGCATTCACAGCGCGATGCCTTCACGGCGAGCATTCCAGCTCTGTCCGCGGGCCGTTTTTCTGCGTCCCCGTTTTGAAGTGTACCGTGAGGTCAGTGCCCAAATCATGGAGTTGTTTCTTGAGATCACACCTCTTGTCGAACCGCTGTCGTTAGATGAGGCCTATCTGGACGTCACAGAAAACAATCTGCAGATGACAAGTGCGACACATATTGCCCAGTACATCCTGGCTGAAATCAAAAGACGAACAGGTTTGACTGCTTCCGCCGGCGTATCGAACTCAAAGCTTGTCGCTAAAATTGCTTCCGGCCATCAAAAGCCAAACGGATTAACCGTGTTGCCTCCGGATGATGTTTTACCTTTTTTATCCGAATTAAAAATCGGGGATTTACACGGAGTCGGAAAAGTCACGGAGCAAACACTTCAGAAACATGGTTTCCAAACGGTCGCAGATATTCAACAATCACCGATAGCTGAACTGCGGGGATTACTTGGTCGGGACCGGGGAACCGAACTGTATACGATGGCGCACGGTCAAGACGAGCGAATGGTCCGTCCGCACCGGGAACGGAAATCCATCGGCTCTGAAAGTACGTTCGAAGAAGATACAGAAGATATCGATACCATTTTCGAAACGCTAAAACGCGAAGCATTGTCCGTCGTCAAAACACTGAACCAAAAAGAACTGGTCTGCCGAACCGTCACGATTAAATGGAAGACGGAAGATTTCCAGTCGCGCTCTAAACGTTATACGTTTTTAGAAGAAACGGCTGATGAAGAAACGTTGCTCCGGGTGACGACCAAACTGTTTAATGAAATTGAATTTAAAGGTCCGATCCGCCTGATTGGTATGAGCGTCAGTCATCTTGAAACCCCACCCCTCTCCAAACAATTAACGTGGCAAGACATTGATTCCTACTTGTAAAATGAATATCTATTCATTACACTTAAGTTAGTCATTTCGGATAAGGAGGAATCAGCCATGCTTTATACGATTACCGCATTTTCAGATCGAGGACAAACGTTACTGGATGATACCTTTGACGCTCCCTCCGATTCTGAGGCACGCCAAGAAGGTATCCGCCGTCTGAAAGAAGCAGACTTGGAGCACCGCGGGGCACGTGTGACCCGCGCCGGACAACTGATTCATTTTGAACGGGCTTACCTCCCACGCCTGGTTCCAATGGAAAAAACATCATAAAAAAAAGCCTCGTTCCGATGAAACGGAAGCGAGGCTTTTTCATGATGTTACTGAACGTCGTCTTGATTTTGTTCCATCATTGGTGCGTATAGTTCTTCGAGTGGCTTCATGATAATCTGTGTCACTTCCGTCAACATCGTGTGCATACGTTGTTCTTCCTGCATCAGTTGACCAATCAATGGATTGTTTTGGACTTCCAGCATCTTCGCTTGTGCCGATGCCATGTCCTCAGGTGTGATTTCTTCACCTTGCATTTGTTTTTGTTGTAACTCAAGTTGCACGTTGCGGAATGAAGCGAATAGCTCATTTGACATTGGATCCGCATTGACTTGCGCGTACAAATCCTTCAGTGTCGTGTATTCTGATGTTTCGCGTAGTGCACGTTCTAGCGTGTAAGCATGATCGTATAAGTTTGTTTCAGACATGTGTAAACCCTCCAATTTAGTTAAACGATAAGAAGTATCGCTTGTATCATTCCAATTAAACCACCTAATAGTCCTCCAAGCCAAGTGATAGCCCGGAATTCCCGTCTTGAAATCGACAAGACGATTTCTTCCAGATACGCGGTATCGAGTAAATCGACTTCCTCACGAACAATCGTTTCGAGATCAAGTGTCGCCATGATTCGTTCGACTTGTTCGACCAGACGGACTACCACTTGTTTAGAAAGCATCGGAACCATTTCTTGACTGATCCGGGCTTCAAGCGGTTGCAGTAGTTGATATAATTGCGTATCCAATAATTTCGTCAATGGGATACGCGTTAAAATTTCTGATTTCATCCGCTCGATGATTTGTCGTTCCGTCTCCGCTCCAAGCAGTTCTTCAACCGGCCGCTCCAGTAACACACTGATTTCTTGTTCGACCATTTCACTGATGAACCGGTGTGTCGACTTTCCTTGTATTACCCGTTTGAGTTCCGGTTGAATCATTTCCACGAGATTGACATTAGCCAGCAGCATTCCGAACATGCCTCCGCCTAATTTACTTTGAATGAACTGAGCGACTGTTTCTTCCAGTTTCATTTTTCCCGCCGGACTGTCAAAGTACTGTTCAGTCTGGTGAAGTAATGCTGCAACAATCCCGGGAACCGCTTCTTTGATTTTTGTCGTTCCGCCATCCCCGATGACTTCTGTTAAACGTGCTGTTTTAATCGAAACAGCCATCGTTGCCAGTTCCTGGTCGATTCGTTGTTCGATTTGTTGTTGTAATTTCCCTTCCGGATTCGCAACAAACCGTTCAGCAATTTCGCGAATCGTTTTCGTCGAGCGCGTCCACTTCTGTAACTCCTGCTGAATCATCCGGGTAATGGCTTCATATACGACCGGTTGCTGAAGCCGCTTGCTGATTCCTTCCGGAGTCAATAAATGTTTGACGACTGTTCGTCCGAGATTCGCCGCTAGTTCGTCACGACGTTTTGGAATTAGTCCCGGTGTAAATGGAATCCGGTACTTGCCGATATACTTTGCTTCAAGCGGACGAAATAACATCCGGATTGCAAGATGATTGGTGATTGCTCCAATCAATGCTCCAATGATGATCATTCCAATCATCTTTATGACTAAATCAACTTCTACTTGCATAGATCCTCGTTCCTTCCGATTTTGGTATTGTGGTAAAGTCTTAGTAGAACTTTTTAGGGAGGCGCCTCGTATGTTACATCAATTAACCATCTTATTTAAGGATCATCTCTCCACCGATCCTACCGTGTACTGTACCGATAAGTATACCGTATATCAGTTAGCCGATGGACTTCGTTTCGGGATTGAAAATATGGTTCTTACCCCTCGTGAACTCGACTTACTCGACCTGATTGCAGAACGGGTCGTTACATCCGATTCCAATCAGATTGTCTCGTGGCGTCGGCGGCTGGAACAACAGCAAAGCGAAGAAGCAGAGCCGTTTCGGATGATCCATTTCCTATTTGAACAGCTTGACGTCCGGACCGGCGAAGATTTACAACAACTGCTGACATCTTTTTTTCATCCGTCGAGTTGGATCGTTCCGTTGACGTCCAATCGTCTTGTCGTCATCGAACGGGAAGAGTCTGTCTCAGAAAATGATTTACATGATTTTTTCACGGCTCTTCAGTCTGATTTCCTGATGGACGGCAAGGTATTAATCGGACAACAACGTCAATCCGGAGATTTAGCAGGGCAGTTTCGATTGGAACAAGCTGCCTTGCGTGAACTTCCCTTATTACACATCGAACGTTTTCTGCCTGCCCTGATGCGGTTGACGTTACTGTCGACAGATATCCGTAACGATTTGATTGAACGGTTCATTACACCGCTTGAACACGAATCGCGCGAGACAATTGATGCCTTTTGCCGCGCCAACTTAAATGTTTCACTGACGGCCAAACATCTTTTTTTACATCGAAACAGTCTACAGTACCGGCTCGACCGATTGACAGAACAGACGGAAATCGATATCCGCTCGTTTGAGGGTGCGATGTTCCTTTATACGCTTCTTCTTGTAGCATAGTGACCAAATGATAACGTTTACATTCAGGCATGTTGTCCATATGATTTTTGTACCAGTTCTCCTATACTAAGTCTTGTAAGCGTTATAGTAACCGATTACTTAATTTACAGGAGGATGTACACATGGCAGATATTCGTCTTGAGCATATTGATAAAGTTTATTCAGGAACAGCAAAAGCAGTGGATGATTTTAACCTTCATATTAAAGATAAGGAATTCATCGTTTTTGTCGGACCATCAGGTTGCGGTAAATCGACGACACTACGAATGATTGCCGGTCTCGAAGAAATTTCAGGCGGAGATTTCGTGATCGATGGAAAACGAATGAATGATGTAGCACCTAAAGATCGCGATATCGCGATGGTCTTCCAGAACTACGCCCTTTATCCACATATGAACGTCTTTGACAACATGGCTTTTGGTCTGAAACTCCGGAAGTTCCCGAAAGACGAAATCAAACAGCGTGTCGACAATGCCGCACGTATTCTCGGACTCGAAGAATACCTGGAGCGTAAACCGAAAGCCCTCTCTGGTGGACAACGCCAACGTGTTGCCATCGGTCGTGCCATCGTCCGTGATGCAAAAGTCTTCTTGATGGATGAGCCGCTCTCGAACTTGGATGCTAAACTACGTGTTCAGATGCGTAAGGAAATCATCCAGTTGCACAAACGTCTTGAAACGACGACGATTTATGTTACGCACGATCAGACGGAAGCGATGACCCTTGCGACTCGGATCGTCATCATGAAAGCCGGTCTGATCCAACAAGTCGGAACTCCAAAAGAAGTCTACGACCACCCGGATAACATGTTCGTTGCTGGTTTCATCGGTTCTCCTTCGATGAACTTCCTGACAGGTAAACTTGCGGAAGACGGTCTTTTCCATGTCACAGGCACAGAAGAGAAATTCGAAGTGCCTGAAGGCAAGATGAAAGTTCTCCGCGAACGCGGCTATACAAGTAAGGATCTTGTTCTCGGAATCCGTCCGGAAGATATCCATGCTGAATTGATCTACCAAGACACACAAACAGCTCACCGCTTCCCGGCACATATCGAAGTATCTGAGCTCATGGGAGCCGAGTCTTATCTCTATTCAAAAGTCGGTAACCAAGCGTTCACAGCACGTGTTGACTCGCGTTCACACGTCGAGATGGGTTCAGATTTAGATCTCTTCTTCGACATGACAAAAGCGCATTTCTTCGATGCTGCAACAGAAGCAACAATCCGTTAATTTTCAAGAGTCCAGCAACTGAAGTCAGGCTGTCCATTTATGGGCAGTCTTTTTTATTGACAGACGTTCCTGTAACTTTGTATGATACTGCTTGTAGTCTTAAATTAATCCTATTCGAAAACTAGGAATTGAAATCATTCATTTATTTAAAGGAGAGAGCGCTATGAAACACGGACTAAAGCTAGCAGTAGCAGCACTATCAACAGCGGGGGTGTTAGCGGCGTGCGGCGCTTCTAACGAAGAAGCAAACAAAGACGAAAAAATCGTGACGGTCGGAACAGAAGCAACGTACCCACCTTTTACGTATAAAGAAAAAGGCAAACTGACAGGCTATGATATCGATGTCATGAATGAAGTCGCAAAACGTGCCGGCTATAAAGTCGAGTACAAAGCGATGGACTTTAAAGGATTGATCCCGGCACTTGATTCAAAACGGATCGACGTCATCGCAAACCAGATGGGAATCACAGATGAACGGAAAGAAAAATATGCGTTCTCTGATGCCTATACAGTTTCCGGTTCAACAATCATCGTCAACAATAAAACAAATGACATCAAGACGCTTGACGACTTAAAAGGAAAAACAGTTGGATCGACACAAGGTTCACTCTACGCGAAAACAGCGGAAGAAGCCGGTGCGAAAGTCAAGTACTACAAAGGTGCAAACCAAGTCTTGAAAGATCTTGAAGCAGGTCGCGTCGACGCTGCCATGAACGATCGTCTGTTCGTCCTGACAGAACTTAAAAAAGCAGGATACAAAGTAAAAGCTGTCGGTGAGACGTTTGATAAAAACGAATCTGGTCTGATGATGGCGAAAAACAGCAAGTATGCTGAAGACTTTAACAAAGCACTCGCAGAGATGCAAAAAGACGGTACACTCGCAGATATCGGGAAAAAATACTTTAACGAGGACATCAGTAAGTGATGGAATTGTTTACAATCGTCCGCGATAATGCGGACGTTTACGGAAAGGCGATTGGCACTACACTTCTTGCAAGTGGATTTGCCATCGTCTTTGCGCTTTTTCTCGGTCTGATTCTTGCCGTCATGCGGGATAGCCGTTTTGCCGTCTTAAGCGGTTTCGCACGATTGTATGTTTCTTTTTTCCGGGGAACTCCACTGTTGCTGCAAATTCTGATTTTATATAATGGTCTGGTCGTCCTGCAATTGACCGGCTTCCAGGCGTTGGCATTCGGTCTGTCGCTTCACTTCTCTGCCTATATCTCAGAGTCCTTCCGGGCAGCGATTTCATCTGTCGATCGCGGACAATGGGAAGCTGCAGATTCACTCGGAATTCCACGCCGGAAGACGTTTAAGGATGTCATTCTCCCACAAGCTCTTTCACGTGCCATTCCTCCCCTGTCAAACTCGGTTATCGATATTATCAAATCGACTTCACTCGGGACAATTGTAGCCGTTGAAGAACTGACGTATGTATCGGATCAGATTTCAGCAACAACCTATCTCGTCATGCCGTTGTTACTGTTCTCAGCTGCGATTTATTGGATCATGTCGACATTAATTCAAGCGGTGCAACATCGTCTTGAAGCCCGATTCAGTATTCCTGAATAGAATAACTACACTTGGAATCGTTACACATTCCAAGTGTTTTTTTTAATCTTTTTCAGGTTTAATACTAGCCAACGCGGGAATAATCAAGTATACTAATAAAAATCAGAATTATCTGATAACTTTAAAAGGAGCGTGGCCGAGATGAAACAAGTAATTGAAGCTTTCCGTAGACAAGATGCAGAGCAGCGGATTCCAGTGCTGCGCCTCGAAATCGATTATGAGCTCAGTACGCTCTTCGATGCCATCCAGGTCCATGATCAAGCAGCTGTTACTGCCAGTAAAGAACGTTTAGATAAATATCGTCAGGAAATGCTTCGCCTCGAAGCATAACCCTATAGATACTCCCATCTCAACTCCCCCTTGAGATGGGACTTTTTTTGTAAAAAAAATAGCCCGAAGGCTATTTTTCAATCGACGTCGCGTCCACGGGACGCTTTTAAGATTTCAAACCACTGTTCACGTGATAACTCGAGTCGCGTCGCCCGGACAGCAGATTCGATCCGTTCGATTTTTCCAGAACCGACGATTGGCATGATGCGTGCCGGATGTTTGAGCAACCAAGCGTAGGCTACTTCATCGATTGCTTCTGCACCGATGTCACGTCCGATTTCTTCGAGCTTGTCGCGAAGCGGCGCAAACTGCTCATCTTTGAATAAGCGCCCTCCAGCTAGTGGACTCCACGCCATGAGCGGCATTTCATTTTCGTGGCATAGATCAACAGAACCGTCTTCGAAGTGCTTCAGTTCTGCAACAGACAGTTCAAGCTGGTTTGTGACGAGCATGAACGGCAGTCGTGATTGAATCAGACTTTGCTGTGCCGGTGTATGGTTTGATAAACCAAACGTCCGGACTTTGCCTGACTCTTTCAGCTCAACGAAGGCTTCTGCAATTTCGTTAGGATCCATCAATGGATCCGGACGATGGATTAATAACGTATCAATGTAGTCGACTCCCAGTTCCTTTAATGAACGTGTCGCGTGTTCAATGATATGTTCTTTTGTTGTATCGTAAAATGATAGTTTTTGATCCGAGAAGTAGTTTCCCTTCATCTTGATTCCTGTTTTTGTGACGATTTCCATCCGTTCACGGAGTTCTGGTTTAAGAGCCAGGGCTTCGCCGAACAATCCTTCGTTCGTATAATCGCCGTAGATGTCGGCGTGGTCGAATGTTGTGATGCCGAGAGCCAAACATTGTTCAATCAGTTCAAGACGCTGCTCTGCAGTCATTTCCCATTCGTTTAATCGCCATAAACCATGTATAACTCTTGAAAATGAAAGATCTTCCGTTAACTGTATCCGTTCCATCATTACTCATCTCCCTATCTCTATATGATGCTTCATCGTTCACTTTACATGAAATTGGTAACGGTTGCACGAGTTACGCCCTCTCATAAAAAAAACCGGCCAAGAGTTTCCTCTTTACCGGTTTTTAATTGGAACGCAGGCCTTACTGAATCTGTTCCACTTCTTGCATGACTTCATCTTCAATCATCTGACGTTTACGTGTTGTCTCTGCAGCATCGGGTGATGTCACACTGAAATAGAATTTAATTTTCGGTTCAGTCCCGGATGGGCGAAGGCAGAACCACGAACCGTCTTCTAACGTAAATTTCAAGACATTTGATTTTGGAAGGTTAATCGGTGATGGTGTGTGCTGTACCAAATCATGCGAAATGCTTGCATCATAGTCTTCAAATAAGACGACTTTTTCACCGGCCACTTGTTTTGGCGGATGCTCACGGAATGTATCCATGATCCGGCCGATTTGTGCTACACCGTCTTTCCCTTTCAGTGTCAATGAACGAAGTGACTCTTCAAAGTAACCGAACTGCTCATAAATGGCTTGTAATGCCTCATAGAGCGTCCGTCCTTCCTTCTTGTGATAGGCTGTCATCTCAGCAGCAAGGAGGCAGGCCTGGACGGCATCCTTGTCACGGCAGAAGTCCCCAATCAGGTAGCCATAACTTTCTTCATAACCAAACAGATATTCATATTCTCCGGATTCATTGTATTGTTTAATTTTTTCACCGATAAATTTAAAGCCGGTTAATGTGTTCTCAACATGCAAGTCGTAGTGTCTTGCAATCAAAGCTCCCAGTTCCGATGTGACAATCGTTTTCGCGACAAAACCATTTTTCGGCAATGTCCCTTGGGCCGCTTTTTGCGACAAGATGTAATCAAGCAGTAACGCACCTGTCTGGTTTCCTGTGAGAACGACCCACTCTCCGTCCGCATCCCGTGTCGCAACGCCGACACGGTCGGCATCCGGGTCCGTCGCAAGCAACACATCCGCATCAACCCGGTCTCCGTACTCAATCGCCAACTTAAATGCTGCATGCTCTTCCGGGTTCGGAGAAGAGACTGTCGGGAAGCTGCCATCCGGCTTCGCTTGTTCTTCGACGACCGTCACATGCTCAAAACCATAATTCTTTAATCCTACCGTGACCGGTACAAGGCCTGTCCCGTGAAGCGGAGTAAAGACGATTTTTAAAGGTGCTGTCAACTCATCCTGAATCGTCGGTAACACACGAATCGTTTTTAATTGTTCCTGGTATGCATCATCGAGCTGTTCGCCGACACGAACAATCAATCCGTTCGCGCGCAAGACCTCTTCCGCTTCAAGCTCGATTAAAAGTTCGTCCTCGACTTGATCGACGTAAGAGACAAGATCGTCCGCTTCTTTTGGCGGCAACTGTCCACCATCATTCCCGTAGACTTTGTAGCCGTTATATTCCGGCGGATTGTGACTCGCCGTAATGACGATTCCGCCTGCTGCCCGAAGTTCACGCACGGCAAATGACAATTCTGGTGTTGGACGGAGTCCGTCGAACAAGTAAGCTTTAATCCCGTTACTGGCAAGCGTCTTCGCTGCTTCTAGTGCAAACTCCGGAGAGTAGTGACGGGAGTCATGTGCGATGACGATTCCCTGCGCGACTGCTTCCGCTCCTTCTGCCTTGATAAAGTCAGCAAACCCTTGTGAAGCTTTACGCACCGTGTAGACATTCATCCGGTTCGTTCCGACACCGATCTCACCACGCATACCGCCTGTACCGAATTCTAACTCTTTGTAAAAGGCTTCTTCAGCTGCTTTGTCGTCTGCCGCAAGCGTCGTCATTTCTTCTTTTAGTTCAGTTTCTAATCCTGCAAACTGATTCCATTTTTGATACGTCTCTTTCCATGACATGTAGTATCCACTCCTTTAAGTTTGTTTGTACGAGATATTTGTTACGACTTGCGATAAAACGGTACCTTTCATATGATTACTTTAGAAAGGGTCAAGGTGATGTTCATGTTTCCAACCATTCAAATGACTGACTTGCAACAACTTGTCCATACGGATCAGATTCGTTGGTTTGATTGTCGCTATGATTTGCAGCAACCCGATTATGGTCGTGATGCGTTTAAGGAAAGCCATGTCGCGGGCGCACAGTATCTAGATTTATCTACTGATTTGTCAGGACCACGTTCCGAAACGGGCGGACGCCATCCACTGCCTTCAAAGGAGCAATGGATCCACACGTTGGAGTCACTCGGGGTCCAGCGCGATGATTTCATCGTCCTCTATGATGATGGTTTCCCTTACGCAGCACGTGCCTGGTGGCTCTTTAAATGGGCCGGGCATGAACGTGTCGTCGTCCTTGAAGGCGGACTGTCATCTTATCTCGCATTTGACTTCCCTATGAGTACGGAATCAACTGTTTTTGAAAAATCGACTTATCAAGCCGACTTTCAAGACGACATGCTGATTCAATATGAAGAGGTTAAAAATCGGCCGGCAGAAACCTATCTCGTGGATTCCCGGTCGCCGGATCGGTTCCATGGTCAAAACGAAACGATTGATCCCGTCGCCGGTCACATCCCGGGGGCCGTGAATTGCTTCTTTGAAAAAGCGATCTCACCAGACCGCCGCTTGAAAGATGCGGAAGATTTGAAGGAATTGTACGCTGATCTGCTCGAAGCGGAGTCTCCAATTCTTTATTGCGGCAGCGGCGTGACCGCCTGCGTTAACGTCCTTGCCTTGCACGCTTTAGGGAAAACCGATGTCCGGCTCTATGCAGGATCGTACAGCGACTGGATCAGCCAAACGGATGAAGTCGCCCGATAACGTACACGAAAGTCCGATTTTCATCGGACTTTTTTTAGATTTGTACCGGTTTGATGTTCCAAATGGCATTGGCATATTCTTTAATGGTCCGGTCGCTCGAGAAGACACCCGATTTTCCGATATTCATGATGACCATCTTGTACCATTTTTCAGTGTCCTGATAAGCACGCCCAATTCTCTCCTGCGCTTGTTGGTACGATAAGAAATCTTTTAAAATCAAGTATTCATCATTGTACGTCAAAAGAGAATCATAAATTGCCTGAAACTCACCTGTCGGGAAAAGCGATCCGTCCACGAGTCCGTCGATTACGCGACGAAGTTCAGGTTGTGCACTGTATTGATCATACGCACTGTAGCCGCCGTACTTTTTATAATTCATGACTTCTTGTGGAGTCAGTCCAAAAATGAAGATATTTGGATCTTCCACCTCATCACGAATCTCAATGTTCGCACCGTCCAGTGTCCCGATCGTCAAGGCGCCGTTCATCATGAATTTCATATTTCCCGTTCCTGACGCCTCATAGCTCGCTGTCGAAATTTGTTCACTGACATCACTTGCCGGGAAAATCTTTTCTGCAAGCGAGACACGATAATTCTCAAGGAATACGACTTTCATATAAGGGCTGACGTCCGGATCCGAATTAATCAGTTTCGCTAAAGAATTGATATAACGGATGACTTCTTTAGCATAGTGATAGCCCGGGGCCGCCTTTGCCCCAAAAATAAAGGTCCGTGGTGTCATTTGGAACGATTGATCTTCTTTTAGACGGTAGTACAACGAATGAATATGAAGCGCGTTAAGTAATTGTCGTTTATACGCATGAAGCCGTTTGACCTGCACATCAAAAATCGAATGTGGATCTACCACGATTCCTGTCTCATTCTCAATCAACTCTGCCAATTCCTTTTTACTCGCAAGCTTGATTGCCTGGATATCCTGTTGAAGCGTAGTATCCTCTGCGAATTTCGTCAGCTTTTGTAAATCAGACGGATGATTGATCCAACTGTCCCCGATTGCTTCCGTTACACGATTTGCAAGTGCCGGATTCGATAACAGGAACCAGCGTCGATGTGTGATCCCGTTCGTTTTATTATTGAAGCGAAGCGGGAACATCTCATAAAACAACCGCATTTCGCGTTGCTTGAGGATTTCCGTATGGATTTGGGCTACACCGTTCGTCGAGTGGGTACCGACAACGGCTAAGTTCGCCATGTTGATCATTCCGTCCGCAATAATGGCAATTTCACGCATATTCGCTTCCAGATGCGGATAATTATCCAGGACATCCTTACAGAATCGACGGTTGATTTCTTCGACGATTAGATAAATGCGCGGTAATAGATTGCGGAACAGATCAACCGGCCAGCGTTCCAAAGCTTCCGAAAGCAACGTATGGTTTGTAAAGGACATGACACTTTTCGTAATCCGCCATGATTCCTCCCAAGAGTATTCCTCTTCATCAATCAAAATCCGCATCAATTCAGGAATCGCAACGACCGGATGCGTATCGTTGATATGAATCGCAATTTGATTTCCTAAATGCTTCAGCGATGTGTTTCGTTTTTTATGTGACAATAAGATACTCCGGAGTCCTGCCGAGACGAAGAAGTATTGCTGCTTCAGACGCAAGACTTTGCCTTCATATGTCGTATCATCCGGATATAAGAATTCAGAAATCGTCTGAATGGCTTGTTTATGGCTCAGTAGGTCTTTGTAGTTGCCGCGGTGTTGGCTTAACAGTTCATCGTCGTCATACGGTGATTCAGCACTCCACAGACGTAAGTTATTGACGATGCCGTTCTGATAACCGACGATCGGCATGTCATACGGAACAGCACGAACGATTTCTGCCGGTTCATGATGGACACGATACTTGCCGCCCTCCACTTCCTCGAGCCACACGTTTCCTCCAAAAGGAATATCAACCGCTTTGTCGGAACGACGGATTTCCCACATGTTGCCGTTCTTCAGCCAGTTATCCGGAAGTTCGACTTGGTAGCCGTCGATGATTTTTTGCTTAAACAATCCATATTGATAGCGGATGCCGTTTCCATGGCCCGGTAAGCCGAGTGCCGCGAGTGAATCAAGGAAACAGGCTGCTAAACGACCGAGTCCTCCATTCCCAAGACCCGGTTCCGGTTCTTCTTCCGTCAAATCAGCCAAATCATAGCCGAGTTCTGAAAGACCGCTTCGTACCTCTTCTAAAACATCGAGACTCAACAAGTTATTGTAGAGGAATCGACCAAGTAAAAATTCAAGCGAAAAATAATAGACTTGTTTACTTTTTTTATGGATGTAAGCTTCTTTCGTCCGCATCCAATCCGTTGTGACGTATTCCCGTACCATATAAGCTAACGTCTGGTATACATCATTTTCTGTTGCATCATCCAACGCTTTACCATGCATGGAAATAAACCGCTCATTAAACCTCTTCTTGAACTTCTCTTTGTCTTGGAACATCTAAAAACCCCATTTCCCGTAATCCCCTTCAGTCAACAGACGGTGCGATTAAACGATAGAGCGCCAAATATTCATCAGCGGAGCGAATCCAGCTAAAGTCTTCTTGCATCGCTGTTTCGATCAGATGTTTGAATACAGGTTTATCATGATACGTCTCAATCGTCCGTTTAATTGCATCCAGGAACTCTTGCGCATTATAATTCGAGAACGAGAAGCCATTTCCCTCTAAAGTGAACTGATTAAATGGTTGGACAGTGTCACGCAAGCCACCGGTTTCCCGAACGATTGGCAACGAACCGTACTTCATCGAGATCAGTTGGCTGAGACCACACGGCTCGAAACGTGACGGCATCAAGAAGGCGTCACTGCCGGCATAAATCCGTTGGGCGAGTCCGACATCAAAACCGATGTAGGAAGCTACCTTGTCCGGACGAATCGTTGACGCATGCTGGAACAACCCTTCATACTCTGCTTCTCCCGAACCAAGAATGATGAACTGTGCATCGAGTTCGAACAGATCAGGCAGGATATGGGCGAGTAAATCGATTCCCTTTTGGTCGACAAGACGTGAGACAAAGCCAAATAACGGCACATCCGGATTGACCGGTAAGCCAAGTTCCTGTTGTAAGGCTGCCTTGTTCGCTGCTTTACCTTCTTCAACCGTCTTCACATCATAATTTTCTACCAGATGTTCATCCGTATCCGGACTGAACTGTCTGTAATCGATTCCGTTCAAAATTCCGCGGACGTCGACGGCACGGTGTTGCAAGACTGGTTCCAGTGTTTCTCCGTAGTAGGGATCCATGATTTCATCCCGGTAAGACGGGCTGACAGTCGTAATTTGATTGGCATGGACAAGACCAGCCTTCATGTAGTTGACGAGTCCGTTATGGGCAATTCCGTCTGCAGTGAAGTGTTCATGACTGAGACCAAGCAGATCACCTAGTACTTCTTCCGGGAAGACACCTTGGTATTGCAGGTTATGGATTGTAAAGACCGTTTTGATTTCCTGATACCGGTTGAGATGTTGGTAGTGAATCCGTAAGAACGCCGGTAAGACGCCGGTTTGCCAGTCGTGGCAATGGATGACATCCGGTACTTCCTCTGCATCGACACGCTGAATCATTTCAAGGACCGCTCTTGAGAAGTACGCAAAACGCTCTGCATCGTCATAATGACCGTAAATCACACCGTCTCGCTTAAAGTAGTATTCATTGTCGATAAAATAAAACGTCACACCGTCTTGTTTCAGACGCAAGACTGCCCCAAATTGTTGACGCCATCCGACCGGGACGATGAAATCAAATAAAAATTCCATTTCCAGCTTGTATTGCTCTTTAATTTGACCGTAGTTCGGTAAAATGACCGAAACTTCCGCACCCTCTTCAGCAAGCGCTAAAGGGAGCGAGCCGACGACGTCAGCTAGCCCCCCTGTCTTGATGAATGGTGTCGCTTCTGTGGCAGCAAACCATACCTTCATAATGACATCCCCTTTTAAACGATTGTTTGTTTCTTGATGACAATCGGTTCTTCAGCCGTTCCACGGATGACTTGTCCGCGTTTCACTGTTACCTCTTTGTCAAGGATTGCGTATTCAACGACTGCTCCTTCTTCGATGACTGATTTTTGCATGATGATCGAGTTTTTAATACGCGCATGTTTTCCGACTTTGACACCACGGAAGAGGATACTGTCCGTTGCCGTCCCCTCTAACTTACATCCGTTCGCGACAAGTGAATTCTTGATTGTCGATCCCGGTAAGTAGCGCGTCGGTGGTTCGTGCTTGATTTTCGTGTAGACATGCTGGAAGTCATTGATTGCTCCCCATTGTTCGAGTAACAGCATGCTTTCACGGTAGTACGAACGAAGGGAATGAATCACTTGTGATGTACCCGTGTATTCATAACCATGGACATGAAGTCGGTTTAACTGCGAACGGATGATACTTTGCAGCAAATCATATTCCCCGCGACCGATTGCTTCGTCCACGAGACGGACAAACAAGTTTTTTGACAGGACGACTGTTTCCATGTAGAACGTCTCATCCGATGGTTCATACCCGCGTGAACCGATTGCCGTCACACGATTTTGCTCGCTGAAACGAATCGGACGGCAGTAGTTACACGGCAAATCGCGCTTCGTATAAACGACCGTAATATCGGCATTGGATGATTTATGTTCACGCAGCACATCGCGATAATCAACAGCGGATAAAATATTTGATCCTGAAATCACGACGTAGTTCTCTTTACTGCGTAAAAAGAAGTCGCGGTGTAAATGGAAGTTTGATAAATCACCACGGAATTCATGGGCATCTTGTGATAAAGCCGGCGGGAAGATGTATAATCCGCCGTTTGACCGGTCCAAGTCCCACTCTTTGCCGGATCCAAGATGATCCATCATGGCCCGGTATTTTTCAAGTGTAAAGACACCGATATTCGCAATCTCATTTTGAACCATGTTTGTTAATGTGAAATCGATGAGTCGATAACGACCTGCGAATGGTACGGCAGCCAAGTTGCGGTGTTCCGTCAATTCTTTAAAGAATCCTTCTTCACCGCTCAGATTGATGACTCCTAGTAAATCTGTTTTCATCGGTACTTCCCCCTTATTGGATCGCTTCTTTGATGACTTCATTTTTCGGAATGACACTGTTCGCTTCGATGACAAAGACTTCGCCGTTCGGTGTTCCGATTGTTGCCCCGTCTTCTACGACGACGCCGTCTGCGAGAATCGCCCGGTGAATCGTGACGTCTTTACCGATCTTAACGTTCGGGAAGATGACCGAATCCTTCACAAGTGAACCTTCTGCGACGTCAACGCCGTAAAAGAGAACCGAATGATTGATTTCGCCTTCGATATGGCATCCTTCGTTGATGATCGAAGTATCGATTGAAGCATTGTTCCCGATGTACTGTGGTTGTTGGTTCGGGTTGACGGAGTGTACTTTCCAAGACGGTTCATACAAATCAAACTCCGGATCCGCTGCAAGTAAATCCATGTTGGCTTCCCAAAGTGACTGAATCGTTCCGACATCTTTCCAGTATCCCTTGAATTTATAGGCACGAATATTTAAGTTTTCATATAACATGTTCGGAATGATGTTTTTCCCGAAGTCAAAGCTTGATTCTGCATCCCCTGCATCTTGAATCAAGTGACGTTTCAAGACATCCCAGTTAAAGACGTAAATTCCCATCGAAGCCAGGTTCGATTTCGGATTTTCCGGTTTTTCTTCAAATTCATTGATTCGAAGATCTTCGTCCGTATTCAGGATCCCGAAGCGCGGTGCTTCTTCCCAAGGGACTTCGCGAACAGAAATCGTGACGTCTGCTCCCCCTTGACGATGCTCCTCGATCATTTTTTCGTAATCCATCTTGTAGATGTGATCCCCTGACAATACAAGCACATAATCTGGATCATATTGGTTGATGTAACTCATATTCCGGTAGATGGCATTCGCCGTTCCTTCATACCAGTTTTTCCCGTTCTGGGCTTGGTATGGTGGCAGAATCGTTAATCCACCGTTACGGCGGTCAAGATCCCAGGCACTTCCGATTCCAAGATAGCGGTTCAGTTCAAGTGGTTCATATTGCGTCAAGACTCCTACTGTGTCGATTCCTGAGTTCGTACAGTTGGATAACGGGAAATCGATGATTCGATATTTTCCTCCAAACGCGACCGCCGGTTTTGCAGTGTGTTTCGTAAGTGCTCCTAGACGTTTTCCTTCTCCGCCAGCAAGCAACATCGCGACGACATTCTTTTTAGCCATTTCGTCCCCTCCAGTTTGTGCTCTTTTTTTCCATCAATCATGTGTTCTAATTTATACAGATACTCTTATATACCCACCTTTTCTCTTTTTAATATAACATTCCTGCAAAATAGGTTTATTAAAATACAAATTTCTTAAATTTTTCTACTGTTTTCTTCATAAAAGACCGATAATAGGAATGAAATGCCGTTTGAAAGGAGTTTTCATGAGAATCACGACCGGATACACCTTAGTGTTGGCTTTAGCTTTTAGTTTAGTACTAACACTTTTTTCAGTTCGTAATCAGTTGGATCTTGCCCAGGATTTATTCCGTTGGGCAGATCAAAAGACGACTGACCGCCCCCTCGCATCGTATCAACCGATTACTGTCACGTACCAAAAAGAACGCCTCGAGCTTTATGACGGGTTACGCCGGAATGATTTGAAAGCAAATGCTTTACCGCCAAAGGTCGAACAGGCGTTTATCGCGATTGAAGACCGGCGATTTTATCAACATGACGGTTATGATATCACCGGTATTTTGCGAGCGTTTACAGAAAATCAATCAGGTGATAACAAAGGTCAGGGCGGGAGTACCATCACCCAGCAACTGGCACGGATGACTTATCTTTCCACAGAAAAAACCTATACTAGAAAAATAAAAGAAATTTTGATCGCAATCGAATTGGAACAAAAATATTCAAAAAAAGAGCTTTTAACGGCGTATGTCAATCAAGCTTATTTTGCGAATAATATCTACGGCATCGAGCTCGCAGCAACATCCTATCTTGGAAAACATGCAAAAGATTTAAACTGGGCGGAAGTCAGCTATTTGGCTTCGATTCCAAACAATCCGTCTCTTTACAATCCCTTGCGGTTTCCGAAAAATACAAGCAAACGCCAACAGCGTATTTTAAAAGCTTTGCAGCAGACGCAAAACATCTCAACCAAAGCCCGGAAGCAGTCCGTCAACATTTCGTTCCATAAGCCGACCATCCGTTATCCTGATTACATTGATGCCAGCGTATCAGAAGCAATCCGCCAAACAGCTACTTTAAAAAACTTGAGCATGTCACAGGCTGAACAGTATTTACATCAACATGGCGCCGTCATTCAGACTTATCTTGATCCGGCAGAACAGACGCGGGCCAAACAAGCGATTCAACAGCTTCCTCGACCGATTGAAGGCGCTTACGTCGGAATCGACGGAGATACACGTGGTGTAACAGCACTTGTCGGAAATAAGTCCAATGTACCGGGACAGCTCAACCGGGCGGTTCAGTCTTACCGTCAGCCTGGATCAACGTTAAAACCATTGCTTGTTTATGGTCCCTATCTTGAAAAGACGAAAAAAACATTAACAAGTCGATTAGACGGAAGTCCTGTTTGTTTTGACGGGTACTGTCCGCAAAACAGTAGCAACCGGATTCTCGGAAGCGTGACGATTGCCGATGCGATTGCTTACTCTTACAATACACCAGCCTTACGTGCTTTTTCTGTTTCGTTCAATGAAGGATTGAAGGCAATCCGACCGTTCCGGTTCAGTCAATGGACCGAAGAAGATAATTCCTACAACAGTGCATTAGGCGGGTTGAAATATGGCGTCAGTCCACTTGAACTGACGAATGCCTATACAACCTTCGTCAACGACGGACTGTACAGCCCATCCTCCATGATCCGGACGATTACGACCGATCAAGGGGTGTTGTACCGTCATCCGGCTGAACCGGACCGGATCTGGTCGAGCCGGACGAACCAGTTACTCCGAAAAGGTCTTCATAACGTCATGACCTATGGAACAGGACGCTTGGGTTATGATCCTAATCCTGCCTATACCGGAGGGAAGACCGGTACGACAAATGACAATAAGGACATGTGGTTTGTCGGCATAAAGAATCAACATGTCGGAGGAATCTGGCTTGGGGCAGATATTCCCCGTGCCTTCCCAAGCGAAGCGAACAGTACATTACAGGTCAGAACGTGGGCTTCGATTGTCCGATGACTTATTTCGGGAACAGGACGGCTTGTCCGAGCGAATTGAACAGGCTCAGTCCGACCCAGGTCAATCCGGCCAGTAACATGCCCCACGCCAGAAAAAGAAATACCACTAGTCCGATGGCTCCTGCAGAGGAGGTCATTTTACTGATTTGAAACACGTAAAAGAAAAAATAGATTAAGAAAGAACTTGCCAGTACGAGACAAACTAACGGGAACGATGTCATGAATGCAAAACTGATGCATCCTCCGATCAACAGGAGAATACTCCCGGGGCGTAGCATGCTCAATGTCGTTCCCACCTGTTCTTTGATGAAAAACGCAAACCCTAGCTGATTGATTGTATCTGAGATTAGTTTCAAGGAACTGAAAATCATGAAATAAATGATTAAAAAGCCGAGCCATACGAGCAACTTCGTGTTACGTGCACTAAGTATTTGTAGTAGCTCGTCATACACCCCGACATCATTTAACCACGTCAGTGCAAGCTCAGACGTAGCAATCGCAAGAGACGTACTGAACAGCAGGATGCTGATCAGAGGGGCATAACTCAATAAGTAGACGTTCGTCCGCATTTCGAATCTCCATTCATAGAAATTTCATATGTAGCACACAATTACACTAACAAGTATACTATAATAGATTATATCGGTTATTGAGACTAAAGGGGGAAGCAAAAATGGCATTTATTTTAATGGTAGGCGTTAGTCTCGCTTTCTTGACAGCGATTTTTACCGCAGGCTACAACAAAAAACCTGAAGGTAACGAATAAAACAAATCCCCCTGCCCGTTCATTCGGGTCAGGGGGATTTGTTGGTTTACAGTAGATTTGCATATCCTTGTTGCCGGAGTGCTTCATACACGATGATGGCAGCCGTGTTCGAGACATTGAGCGAACGAACAAGATTCGATTGCGGAAGACGGATGCAACGATCCAGATTCTCATCGATGACGTTTAACGGTAATCCTTTTGTTTCGCGTCCGAACACAAAAAAGTAGTCTTCTTCAACGTTCGACAAATCCACTTGGCTTGGATATTTTTCGCCATACTTCGTGATATAGTAGAACGTCCCATCCGGGTGTTTATCCCACAATTCTTCCAATGAATCATGATACCTCACATCAACGAACTCCCAATAATCAAGACCAGCCCGTTTCAACTGTTTATCATCCGTTGAAAACCCAAGTGGTCGAATTAAATGTAAGACTGAATGCGTCGCTGCGCACGTCCGTGAAATATTACCTGTATTTTGTGGAATTTCTGGTTGATACATGACGACGTGAATGGCCATTAATTCTTCTCTCCTAACTCATGCGCAAGCAGCGCTTCTTTATGGGCAATGCCACTGGCAAAACCCGTCATTTTACCGGATGCCCCAATGATCCGGTGACAGGGATAAATCAAAGCGATTGGATTTCGATTCAAAGCACCTCCGACTGCACGGGCCGCCTTTTCGGAACCAATCATTCGTGCCAGTTGTCCATAACTTGCCGTCTGGCCGAACGGAATCAATTTCAACGCTTCCAAGACACGCTGCTGGAAGACGGTCACTTCCAGCCGGCAAGGAACGTCATCCAATGCACCCGGCTGTCCTCGTTCATATGCTTCAAGTGCATCGGCTAGGAAATCAGGCAACGGTGCCTCATAATAAGCAGCTTCGTCAAGATATTGCTTCAGACGATTCATGTCATGTCCAAAATCGAGATAGACGACTTCCTCTTCTTCCCACCCGATAACCAACTCACCAAACGTATAGGCCAATTTTTTATACGGCATGTCCGCTCCCCCATTCCTCAAGCAAACGATTCCCTTCCACTTGAACATCTTCCGCAGAATCAGTCAACAGACGCCCTTGGATGTAGTCTTGTGCTTCTTGACCGGCAATCCGACCAATTGCCCAGACGGCAAGGGCTCGCATATCTTCCCGCTGATCAGTTTCAGCCATCACCCGTAAAGCTTCGAGTGCCGTCCAGTCTTGATAATGTACGAGCGCACAGATGGCGTTACGTTGAATTGGTTTTTTCCCACGCCATGCACCCGATAATGAACCAAACCGTGTTTTGAATTCACGATTACTAAGAGAAAGCAACGGAATGAGTAACGGTTTGACCTGTTCCGGATCAGGTTGCAGTTCGCTGTGTTGTGTTGCATGTTTTTTCCGGTTGTATGGACAGACTTGCTGGCAGGTATCGCAACCGTATAAACGATTTCCGAGGGCATATCGGAAATGTTCAGGAATCAGGGTCTTCGTTTGCGTAATGAACGAGATGCAACGTTTCGCATCGATGACACCCGGTTCAATCAGTGCATCCGTTGGACAAGCATCGAGACATTTATTGCAGGAACCGCACAACTCTTCGACGGGCTCATCCGGAGGCAGATATTGATCTGTAATCAATTCCCCTAAATAAAGATAAGAACCATGTTCCTCGCTAATGATGGAACAGTTTTTCCCGCTGAATCCGATTCCTGCCCGTTCGGCGACCGCACGATCGACTAGTTCTCCCGTGTCGACCATCGAACGCGATCGAGCTCCGGGGATCAGTTCTTGAATTTTTTCTTCCAGCAATGTCAAGCGTTGCTTCAGAGCCTGATGATAGTCCAGTCCCCAAGAAGAACGTCCAAAGATTCCCCGCCGCTCCCCTTCTTTTCCACGCGGAGCATCCTTGAGCTTACTTGGATAAGCGACGGCGATTGCGATGATGGAGACGGCATCATCCAGTAACAGCGTTGGTGTCGTCCGCCGCTCAAGATCGGGTTCCTCAAATCCGGAAGCATATCCTTTTTCTTGTTGTTGAATGAGACGCTGTTTCATCACCAAAAAAGGATCCGCTGTCGTAATACGGAATTCATCGATACCAATCTCTTTGGCATACCTCTGCAATTCTTTTTTCAACAATTCCCCCTGCATCGTATCTCTCCTTTCGCTTGTTTATCTCCATGCTAAACAAAAAGAGCAATGTGTCAATTAAAAACGACACGTTGCTCTTTTCAGGTAAGCGGGTGAAGGGAATCGAACCCTCATCATCAGCTTGGAAGGCTGAGGTTTTACCACTAAACTACACCCGCATAATCAGGTGAATCTTAAATGAGATCGTACAAAGGTAAAAGCGGGTGAAGGGAATCGAACCCTCATCATCAGCTTGGAAGGCTGAGGTTTTACCACTAAACTACACCCGCAAGATACCGGTGGTCGGAATCGAACCGACACTCCAAAGGAACACGATTTTGAGTCGTGCGCGTCTACCAGTTCCGCCACACCGGCACAATCTCTTGCAAAACTATTCAATTAAGAATTATTGGAGGCGCCAGTCAGAATCGAACTGACGATAGAGGAGTTGCAGTCCTCTGCCTTACCACTTGGCTATGGCGCCATTTATTGGAGCGGAAGACGGGATTCGAACCCGCGACCCCGACCTTGGCAAGGTCGTATTCTACCACTGAACTACTTCCGCACAAAAAGCTGGGCTGGAAGGGATCGAACCTTCGCATGCTGGAATCAAAATCCAGTGCCTTACCACTTGGCCACAGCCCAATAATAAAAGGGCGACTGATGGGAATTGAACCCACGAATGCCGGAATCACAATCCGGTGCGTTAACCACTTCGCCACAATCGCCATAATAATAAAACAGGGGCAGCAGGAATCGAACCCGCGCTGACGGTTTTGGAGACCGTAGTTCTACCGCTAAACTATGCCCCTAAAGTGGTGGGGGGGGGCGGATTCGAACCGCCGAACCCGAGGGAGCGGATTTACAGTCCGCCGCGTTTAGCCACTTCGCTACCCCCCCACAAATGGGAAAACATTAAAAATCATATGGTGGCTTTGGACGGAATCGAACCGCCGACACGAGGATTTTCAGTCCTCTGCTCTACCGACTGAGCTACAAAGCCTTAATAATGGCGGTCCTGACGGGATTCGAACCCGCGATCTCCTGCGTGACAGGCAGGCATGTTAACCGCTACACCACAGGACCGTATGTAATAATTGCGGGGGCCGGATTTGAACCGACGACCTTTGGGTTATGAGCCCAACGAGCTACCAGACTGCTCCACCCCGCGATGATAAAAAATGGTGACCCGTACGGGAATCGAACCCGTGATACCGCCGTGAAAGGGCGGTGTCTTAACCGCTTGACCAACGGGCCGTTTTATAATTGAAAATGTTATGGCGGAGAGCAAGGGATTCGAACCCTTGAGACGCTTATGACGCCTACACGATTTCCAATCGTGCTCCTTCGGCCACTCGGACAGCTCTCCATTGCATGTGGTGAAGAAGTAATAAATGGCTCCGCAAGTAGGATTTGAACCTACGACCTACCGGTTAACAGCCGGTTGCTCTACCACTGAGCTATTGCGGAACG
>NZ_QPKF01000010.1 GCF_003339585.1 Exiguobacterium sp. RIT594
GATCACCATATCAATCACGAACATACTCAGCATGAAGACCAACAAATGGGTGCTTCACATCATGAACATGAAGGAATGATTGGAGACTTCAAGAAAAGATTTCTCGTATCGTTAATATTGACTGTTCCAATCCTGCTACTTTCCAAAATGATTCAAGAATGGTCGGGTATCAACATTAGCTTTCCATATGACGACGTTGTTTTGCTTTTTCTATCCACAATTGTCTACTTCTACGGTGGATGGCCGTTCTTAAAAGGTAGCTTAGACGAAATGAAACAAAAAAATCCGGGGATGATGATGTTGATCGCTTTAGCGATTAGTGTTGCATACTTTTATAGTGTGGGCATCATCTTAGGTCTAGGAGAGGGACATGACTTTTTCTGGGAGTTAGCAACGCTCATAGATATTATGCTTTTAGGACATTGGATTGAAATGAAGTCAATCATGGGCGCGTCTAACGCGCTACAAGAATTAGTCAAATTGTTACCCAGTATTGCGCATCGAATTGATGATGAAAAAATAGAAGATATTGAGGTGTCGGAATTACAGACTGGTGACGTGATTCTGATCAAACCTGGGGAGCAAGTTCCAGTTGACGGTAAGATAATAAAAGGAGCAACAACAGTTGATGAATCGATGCTGACAGGTGAATCTCTTCCCATCGAAAAGAAAATGGACGACAACGTAATTGCTGGCTCCATTAATCAAGAAGGAAGCTTGACCGTTGAAACGAAAAATACAGGTGAAGGCACGTATCTATCGAAAGTGATCGAATTAGTCAGCGAAGCGCAGGCATCTAAATCTAAAACACAAAATTTAGCGAATCGTGCAGCAAAAATCCTCTTCTATGTCGCTGTTTTTGCTGGTGTGTTGACATTCATCATTTGGCTTGCATTAGGATATCCGCTCAGTATTGCTGTCGAGCGTATGGTGACTGTCATGGTTATTTCGTGTCCCCATGCACTAGGACTTGCAGCGCCATTGGTCGTCTCTGTCTCGACGGCCCTGTCTGCTAAGAAAGGCTTATTGATTCGAAATCGGACGCAGTTTGAAGAGGCACGGAAATTAGACGCCATTATTTTTGATAAGACAGGTACTTTGACGCAAGGTAATTTTGGTGTGACGGATTTGATGCCGGTTGATGAAATTTCCTCAAACGAACTACTTCGTCTAGCAGCTGGAGTCGAACGTTCATCACAACATCCTCTTGCTAAAGGGGTAGTGAAAAGAGCAGAAGAGCTACAACTATCACTTCCATCGATCGAAGACTTTATGTCTATTACAGGAGTCGGATTGGAGGGGAAAGTAGAGGGTACGTTAATTCGTGTAGTGAGTCCTAGATATATTCGTCAAGAAAAAATAACGATTGATGAGCTCGCTTTTGAAAAATTATCTGAAGAAGGAAAGACCGTCATATTTGTATTGAAAAATAAGCAATTACTGGGAATGATTGCACTTGCTGATTTAGTAAGAGAAGAAGCAAAAGAGACTGTGACTGCGCTTAAAAACAAAGGCATAAATTCAATCATGCTCACTGGTGACAATAAAAAGGTTGCACATTGGGTTGCCAAACAGTTGGGTATTGACGAAGTTCATGCAGAAGTTTTACCTGATGATAAATCAAGACAAGTAAAGAACATTCAATCGGAAGGTAGGAAAGTAGCCATGGTCGGTGATGGCATTAATGATGCACCCGCACTGGCACAAGCTGACGTAGGGATTGCGATTGGTAGTGGAACCGACGTGGCAGTTGAAACCGCTGATATCGTACTGGTCAGAAGTAATCCGAAGGATGTTCTCGCTATCCTTGAACTTTCCCGAAGCACTTATAACAAAATGATTCAAAACCTATGGTGGGCAGCTGGTTATAATATTATAACAATACCACTAGCAGCCGGCGTTCTAGCTCCCTATGGTGTGATCTTATCTCCAGCTATTGGGGCAGTACTAATGAGTCTTAGCACCGTCATTGTTGCTGTAAATGCTAGAATGTTAAAAATATGAAATCATTTGAAGTGATTTCAGAACTTATTAGTGGCCAAGCACTGGATTTAATCGCGTGTAAAAAGTCTATGAGTATTCGAAGACTTTTTACACGCGATTTTAATTTTATTAGAATATATGATTATGTCCATATAGAGAACATAAAACAGAGCTGTAACGTTCTGTGTGATGGAAGGGACTGTAAACCGACTTTTAGATTGCTTCTAGTCTTTCTCCTCTCAAAAAAAGCTTTTCGATTGCGAACACAGTAAGCCAGCGTCCTGATACGCTGTCCGTTTTTTTGAGGTCTGCCTCCGTTCGTCCGTGACCCTTCTAATTTTTCGTACGTTTCAGTTCGTACTTTCAAATCTTCGTAAATCGAATCGGATGAACGTATAAAAAATAATAACGAATGCTTCTTTAAAGCCAATAAAGTGGTACGTGCTAGTTCTTCGACCATGTTGTCACTCCAAAACTTATTTTAGACAGCAACAAAATTCGAGGCCACCATATTCAAATGAACATTTGAATATGGTGGCCATTGTGCTATATTTATCTTAGAAATTAAAATTTAAAGGAGGAGATTCTGTTGGCGCACGACCATAATCATAGTCATAACAACGTAAATATAAAGGCACTGAAGTGGTCTTTCATGCTAATCTTTTTATTTATGATTATTGAAGTTATTGGAGGGATTTGGACCAATAGTCTAGCGTTACTTTCAGATGCTGGACATATGCTAAGTGATGCAGCTGCTCTTGGGCTCAGTCTAACAGCATTAATGTTTGGGCAACGGAAGGCTACGGATCACAAGACATTCGGATACAAACGCTTTGAAATTTTAGCGGCCTTCTTGAACGGAATCACTCTGATTGCTATCGCGCTCTATATCTTCTACGAAGCATATCGACGTCTGCTTGAACCTCCTGCAGTTTTAAGCTCAGGTATGCTGATCATCTCAACTATTGGCTTGTTAGTTAATATTGTTGTGGCATTCATCCTCATGCGGGCGGACAAAGATGAAAATTTAAATGTCAGAAGTGCCTTTTTACATGTGATCGGAGATTTGCTTGGCTCAATCGGTGCCATTATTGCGGCAGTGCTGATAATATTCTTCGGTTGGACGATAGCCGATCCGATTGCGAGCATAGTAGTCGCGATTCTTGTATTTATCAGTGGTTTGCGTGTAACAAAGGATTCATGGCATATTTTGATGGAAGGTGTCCCATTCAATTTAAACGCCAGTGAAATCAAAAGTGCGCTACTTGCCATTGAAGAAGTGGAAGAAGTACATGACTTTCGTCTATGGTCCATCACATCTGATTATCATGTACTAAGTTGCCATTTAGTAGTTAAATCGGATGAAGCACGAAAGGGTGTACTTAGACAGGTCCGTACGTTGATTCATGACCAGTTTGATTTACAAGATCTTACGATTCAAATCGAGTGTACAGGTATCGATGAATGCTCGCATGCGGCACATGAGAGCCACGCTCATTGATAAATGAACGTTGTAAAATACTTTAATCGAATAGAAGGAGGTGTTGACCTTTCCCTTTTCTGATTAACTTCAGAAAGTGGGAGGGTCGAATCATGTTATGAAACAAAAGAAGGTTTTAGTTGTTGTAACGTTGCTGATCGTTTTTTTAATAGTTCTTTCAATGTTTTTGATCAAGAACAATGCTGTTCAAGAAAAAAAGAGTACAGTCCTAAATGATACGGTAAAAATAGAAGGTCAACCAACACAAGGAGAAAACTCTGCACCTGTTTCAATCGTCGAGTTCGGAGATTATAAATGTCCGTCTTGTAAACAATGGGGGGAAACGGTTTATCCGAAGTTGAAAAAGGAGTTCATTGACACTGGTAAGGTACAGTTCAGCTATATCAATGTTTTATTCCATGGGGAAGAATCGATTTTGGCCGCTAAGGCATCAGAATCTGTTTATCGTCAAGACAAGAAGGCATTTTGGACATTCCATAAGGCGATTTATGATGCACAACCGAGAGTCGAACAGCATGATGACCCATGGGTGACTGAAGAATCCCTGTTAAGAATCGCTGCAAAATCAGTACCAGACATTAATCAAGAACAACTCACATCTGATTTAAGAAATAATGCGGACATCCTTGATGAAGTGTCGAAGGACGATGCACTCGTGAAAGAACACGGTGTCGAGCTGACACCTACGATCGTGATCAATGGTATTAAACTCGATGACCCGTTTGATTACGATACGATTTCCCGTGTGATTGAAGAACAGGTAACGGCCGATGAATGAACAGGTACGACGTCATGGTATGTATATGGCGTGGATCATAGCACTCGTTGCCACACTCGGTAGCCTGTATTTTAGTGAGATTCGTGGATTCGTACCTTGTGAGCTCTGTTGGTCACAACGTATTTTCATGTATCCGCTCAGTATCATCCTGGGCGTCGCCGTATTCAATAATGATTCAGGTGTGGTTCGATATGTATTACCACTTAGCCTTATCGGGGGAAGTATTTCTGTCTACCACTACATGGTTCAAAAGATTCCAGGATTTGCTGAGGTCAAGCCATGTCTTCAAGGTGTCCCTTGCAACGTACAATATATTAATTGGTTAGGTTTCATAACGATTCCCTTCCTTGCCCTGACAGCATTTTTGCTAATTACGCTGATTATGATTGGAGTTCGACAAGCATTTAAAAAAAATTAAGTTAATAAGAGAGAGTCACTTCATCTCATTTAGCGATTTTCTTCATATCATGAGTACGACTAGAACATAAGGAGGGAAAACATAAAAGTTTCTTTTTTAATTTATAGCTTATTCCCTGATTGAATCGACGGGATAAGGAAAAGAAAATCGATTATATAAAAAAGACAATGTCTCATTTCACTTTCGAAATGAGACATTGTCTTTTTTATTTTATACGACTGGAAGATTGTATATCGTTAAAACTCTTGATCAAGAAGATACTAAAGTGAATTTTTTAATCAAAACGTCAAAGAAATACTATACAAGAAAGCTAAAAATAAGGAAACAGACATTCCTAATCCTAAAAAAAGTGTTTTGATCGATTCATTCGTTTTTCTAATAAGGAATACTACCAATCCCCCGAAAAGAAGACCGATCACCAGGAACAAGACGGATGTCATTCCTGGTTCAAACTCGATGTTTGAATATTCAAAGCGTAGATTAGGGAAGACGAAAGCAGACAGCTGTCCGGCCCCACTTGATTTGAGTGTATCCTCTACGGAGTGAGGTGGCTCTTGCTGACCGAGCAACGCAGTTGCTGCGAAGATGAAGAGAATCAGTGTACCTTCCATGCGCATTCTCATCTGTTTGACTTTAAGCGTTTGTTTGGAAGAGGCATAACTCCATTTCCCATTCATGAAACCGATGATCAGCACAGGGAGAATTAAGACATGTTTCCATAGTAAGGCTTGACCATACGGTAAAATCCAAGAATTCGGATAGTCGTCTACTTTCACGACGACTGACATCAAATAGATGCCGGATCCGAGGATAATCAAAAAGCATAGCGTCACGAGCGGTCTGAACCATTCCAACACGTTGTCCCAACGGGGATTCGATGCGTTGGAATAGCCTAATACGAGTAAACCGCCAGTCCAAATGAAGACAGACAAAGCATGAGCGGTATGTACGAGTAATCCTTCTGCACCTGTGATACTGGAGGCGTGTCCGGACCATGCGAGTGTACCAACCATGGCAAGTAACAAAAATAGGGCAAACTTCAAGCGTCCCGAATGGAGTGACGTATTCCTGACGACCAGAAAAAGTAATATGCAACAGATTGTCATCAAGATTAAGGCATTTCCAGCTTCGAATGTGAGCAGAACGGACCGCAGAGTCAACCACAGTCCGATGTCTTCTTGCAAATAAAGTACGATACGTATGACCGACAATGAAAAGAAAACAGGAATTAATAGGATGAGAAGTCGTATCCATCTTATCGGGAACGCTACATCAGGTCGATAAGTGTGAGGAATGAGCTGTAACGAGAAATGACCGATCAACAGTGCAAAACAGGCGTACAGCAATGTATCTCCTAAAATATAGAGCAAAGTCATTTTGTTCGCCCCTTCAAAACAATCTGATAAAAGAAGAACAGTAACATGATAAATAATCCACCGGCAATTAGGAATGGAAAGAAATCAGTCTCTTCAGCGGGGGACGTTGTCGTCTTCACTGTTTCCGTGTCGGCGTCTTTCTCTTGGATGGGCTTCGGCTGCTCGCTCGTTTCGCTCGCGGTCGTTTGGGTTTCGATATTGAACAGATAGGTTCCTTCGATAGGATGTCCATCTGTACCGATGATCTTCCATTGGACGCGATACCGACCAGATGTCAGCTCTCGATCGAGCTGGAACGTCATACGTCGCCTTTCTTGTGTGAAAGTACCCTTCAGTGCATCCGAAGAAGCGAAATCAAATACTTGAATACTTCCACCGGCTTCGATGTTCGTCTCGAAGTTCAACGTGATGGTTTTTGTAGGCAGAACAGTCTCATCTGCCTGGGGTGTGGAAGATTCGAGCCCAGTGTGAGCTGAGGCTTGTACAGGACACCACAAGAGCATTCCTGATAGCAGTAACAATAGGTAATTTATTCGAAACATCTTTTCAACTCCTTTATGTTTGTTATGTACGGTCAAAATCATAAGGGATAAAAACAGACACCTCAAGATTTTTTGACGCTTACATTAGTAAATGCTAATATGATGATAACATATTAATGAAAACGAATATGAAAAAGGAGTGAACAATTTGGAACAATTACTGGAACCATTGGACTTGAAGGTGAGGGTCGTTCATGGTTTTTCTAATAAAACACGATTGCAAATCTTAGAGTGTATCTATGATGGTGAAAAGACTGTGACAGAAATCGTCGAGGCGGTCCAAGGAAATCAGTCCAACGTTTCACAGCATCTAGCTTGTCTAAAAGGATGCGGATTGATTCAAAAACGGACGCAGGGAAAGTATGGCTATTACTCCCTACGCAACGAGACAGTCAGGGAACTGTTACGACTATTCGGGACACTGACTCTCGAAATCGGACAGGAGTCTGCTTGTTGTGAACATCACATCGAGGAGGCGTAATGATGGCCAGTTCCTGTTGTAACAACAGCTCTCCAAAGGAAAGCGAAGCAAGTGAACCGAAGGCTGTTTCTACATCAATAACAACAACGTGCTGTGCCACGAATGAGGAAGATTGACTCCGGACAAAGGGTATACAGTCGAGTTGCTGTTCGAAATCGACATCCGAGATAGCCGGTACGAGCATACAAAACGAATCTTCTCTTCCTAAAGAAGAGGATACTTGCTGTAGCACGATATCAAAGACAGATGCAAAAAAATCGGACACAGATACCTGTTGTTCTTCGGGTAATGCTTCTTCGGATTTGATTCAGCCTGATCATACAACTCATACCTACCGAATAGAAGGGATGGATTGTCCATCCTGTGCAGTGACTCTTGAGAAGGGATTAGTGACGATAGCGGAGTACCAGAAAGTGTCCGTCAACTACGGTGCGGCCCGCTTGAAAATCGAGAGCAAATCAGAACTGGATGATCGTCGGCTTCAAAACGAGGTGAAGAAGTTAGGATTTCAACTTATTGTTCCAAATAAAGAGGAAAAACATGTTCAGACGTATGCGGTTTCGGGGATGGATTGTAGTAGTTGTGCTAAAACGATTGAGCAGCATTTCCAAAAAATAAATGATGTGCAGACTGTCACGGTATCTTTTGCACGTGGAGAAATGGAGATCGAACATCATCTTGATGCGCAACAGGTGAAAAACGAGTTAAGTAAGATTGGCTTTGATGGACACGTCAAGGGAGAAGAGTCTTCCAAACCTTCAAAACGTTCATTCGAGGGGATATCATTGGTCTTATCCGGTATCCTGATTGGATTAGGGCTACTCCTCCAAACAGTAGAGGTTCTTTATCTCCCGAACGCGCTGTTTGGAATCGCGTTGATCCTGAGTGGATGGAAAGCTTTCCGGAGCGCATTTTATGCGGTTCGAGCCCGGTCGCTCGACATGAATGTGTTGATGAGTGTGGCGGCCATCGGTGCAGCGCTCATTGGTGAATGGCTCGAAGGGGCGACTGTCGTCTTCCTCTTTGCCATCGGGAACCTACTCCAGAATCATTCGCTTGCCCGGACACGTCATTCGATTCAGAAACTCATCGAACTTTCCCCGAAGGAAGCATTCGTGCTGACAGAAGAGGGCGTTATACGGAAATCAGTAGAAGCGGTACGAATCGGAGAGAAGATTCGGATTCGACCAGGTGATCAGGTCGCATTGGACGGAATGATTTTGAAAGGGGCGACGACCATCAATCAAGCGCCGATTACTGGAGAATCGATTCCGGTCGACAAAAGTGAAGGGGATCAAGTATTCGCCGGGACGCTAAACATGGATCGTTCGTTCGACATGATCGTCGAAAAAACATATCAGGAGACGACTCTTGCTCATATCATCGAATTGGTGGAAGAAGCACAGGATAATAAAGCACCAAGTGAAGCATTCATCGACCGTTTCGCAAAAATCTATACACCATTCGTCTTCTTAGGCGCATTGTTACTCATGATCGTCCCACCCTTACTTCAGCTCGGTAGTTGGGGGGAGTGGTTCTATAAGGGCTTGGAACTGATTGTCATCGCCTGTCCGTGTGCACTCGTCATCTCGACACCGGTCGCAATCGTGACGGCAATCGGGAATGCTGCACGAAATGGTGTATTGATCAAAGGTGGTGTCTTCTTAGAAAAGGCAGGAAAGATAGACGCCATCGCCTTTGACAAGACAGGAACACTAACAAAAGGTACGCCCATTGTTCAGCAGTTCATGTTGCTATCAGACGATCGTGAACACACTTTACGCATCGCACACTCACTCGAACGGCATTCCAGTCATCCATTAGCAAAAGCAATCACAGAACATACGGTCCAAGAAGGCGTATATCCACTTGAATCGGACTCTGTCATAAATCGTGTCGGGAATGGCGTGTCGGGTGAATTTGAACATATCCTGTATCATATTGGAGGCGTGAAATGGTTTCGTGAAATGGGTTATGAGTTGGGAATGCTTGATTCAACTGTTGAAAATGCTGAAAAGCAAGGGCAGACCGTCGTTCTTCTCGGAAGTGACGCCAATCTACTCGGACTTTTTATACTTTCAGACGAAGTACGAGACGAGAGCGTCGACGCTATACGCAAGTTGAAGGAAAAAATCAAAATTAAAAAATTAGTCATGTTGACTGGTGATAACGCAGGTGCAGCAGCACGTATTGGAAAAAAACTGAGTTTGGATGAAGTGCATGCTAACCTTTTGCCTCAAGAAAAGGTCCGTATCGTCGAAGACATGAGAAGACAATCGTTTCAAACGGCAATGGTCGGTGACGGTATCAATGATGCACCTGCTTTCGTCACAGCGGACGTCAGCATTGCGATGGGAGGAGCCGGGACTGATACGGCACTTGAAACAGCGGATATCGTGTTGATGGCAGACAACCTAAACAAGTTACCCTATACGTTGGACCTAAGTAAAGCCACGTTGACCATCATCAAACAGAACGTTATTTTTTCAATTCTCATTAAACTGATTGCATTGATGCTCGTCTTCCCTGGATGGCTGACGTTGTGGATGGCTGTCCTTAGCGATACAGGGGCAGCGGTACTCGTGACATTGAATGCCCTTCGGTTATTAAAAAAGCGAACACTTTGATGGTCTAGCAACCTGCGACTCTGAACACGAAAAAGATGAAGCACCCGGTTCTCTAAATCACTGGAGATGATCGGGTGCTTTCTTCTGTCAATCATTCGTTCCTCCCAAATTTCATGGAGGACACGATTGAATGTTGCAACGCACCATATCCTGTTTGATGTGATGTGCTTTTTTCCGATTTGCATACTCAAAACACGATATTAAGAGCATGGAAAAGAGCGTACCGCTCTGTCTGATGAAAGAGACCGCAAGCCGTCCTGTTTCCGTACTCTAGCTTGCTCCTCGTCGGCGCAAGGGCCATCAAAAAAAGCCGCTGCCGCTCCTCATCTTCCTCCGCGTTTTGGCTCAAAGCAAGCTTTTCGCTCGCGGGCTCCGGAAGCTTTCGTCCCGGTGCGCTGTCCGCTTTTTTTGGTCTTTCCCTGCGGTCACCCTTGCCCCGTCTCGCGACGCTCGCTGCGTTCCCGTCAACAGGACGGCACCGTGTCGGACTGCATCCCACTCGCGAAAGGAGCTTTTCCATGAAACTGACCACACTCGTTGAAATCACGCGTATCCGACAAGAGGTTCGAGAACCGGATGTCGCCCTTGAGACGACGCATATCACGTCACCCGAGGACGCCTTCCTTGTTGCTAGACGCTTCATTCAGGACGATGACCGTGAGGTATTCCTCGTCATCCTGCTGAACACGAAGAATCGGGTCATTGCCGTCCACCGGGCACACGTCGGAAGCATTAATTCGAGCATCATCCACCCTCGTGAAATTTTCAAGTCTGCCATCCTCAACAATGCGACCTCACTCATCGTCAGCCATCAGCATCCGAGCGGGGACCCGAAGCCATCTCACGAGGACATCGAGGTGACGGAACGCTTGCAGGAAGTCGGACGCATCATCGGTATCCAATTGCTTGACCATATCGTCGTCGGTGCAGGAGACGATTACGTAAGCTTAAAAGCCCAAGGATTGCTCTAAATTTATTCTTCAGCGTAGACAGGCGGGACGTACTCCCGTCCTGTCCGCGCGTAAAGCATGGACGAAAAACGGATCCGTTTTTCTTTGAAGGATGTACAAGCAAATACGGAATGGATTTGTACCAAATCCAAGTTAAGAAAGAAGCCCGCAGTGGACGAATCCACTGCGGGCTAGAGAGGCTTCGTATCGTTTTGTGTCGATTCGTGAGAGGTGCTGGTTGTTGAGGAATTGGTTAGAGAAGAAGTAATAGAATTGCTGTCGGTGTACGTATGTCCATCTTTTATTTTTAAGTGGATCATCCTCTATACGTTTCGATTTAGTTTGTATGTGTTAGTAGGGACAAGAGAAGAGCTTTCGGGCTCATGCGTGAGGCTGTACGCTGCATCGCAGCAACATCCTCATCGCACCGCTGCCTTCCTGCCGGATCGATAACGAGAGCTGCCAGTCACTGGCGTGAGGCATCTCTACGTTCCTGATCCTTGCGACGAAAGGCACGGAGCGTGATAAGACCATAAAATCAGTTTAAGAGTCTCAAACTGATTCAAGCTGGAGCTCCTGATTATGATGAAAATCCCTGTTCTGAATGATTCGTTGTTTTCTCAAGAATGGCGTTAAAATAGTCATGGGTTCGTCCTTAACTACTTCGTTGGTTCAGCTATGACCGTGCTTATCTCGATTAAACTGATTCGTGCGATGTCCTTCACGACTGTATGCTGTGTTCAAGCAAACCAAAGAGGAGTGACGAAAATGAATACAACTTTGGAAAACGAAGAGTCTAGAAAATGGATGGACATGGTGGAGCACTCGCAAAAAGTGACTATCATTGATGCACAAGTTCGATTGGTACGAGAAGTAGATGGTTCGATCGAGCATGTGACCTGGTTCGTTGATGTCGATATACTGCTCGCTTTTATTCAGCAACACTATTTGGAACAGGCCCGTTAAAGGTCTGTTTTTTTATATGTTTCTCGTTAAAAGATGCGACCTATCAAGAAAAAATGATAGGTGGGAAATATACCCATTATTCTCCTGGTATTCACGGTATACTGAAGATAACTTACAAATCAGAAATGGAGCGATGCAAGATGAAGAGAAAATGGATGGGCGCCAGCCTAGTACTCGCAAGTGTGGGCTTATTGGTAGGACCGTTACAGGGTGCGGAGGCCGCGACGCCGAAAATCAAGGTCCATTACATCGATGTTGGACAAGGTGATGCGATCTACATCAAGATGCCGAGTGGTGAGGATATCGTCATGGACGGCGGGAACAAGGGGAAAGGCGATGCACTCGTCGCTTATCTGAAGAAACAGAAGGTCGGCGACATCGAGATACTGATCTCGACGCATCCGGATGCCGATCATATTGGTGGACTCGATGAAGTCCTCGACTCGTTCAAGGTCAAGAGTGTCTATGCCCCGAAGGTCAAACACACGACGCAAGCCTATAAGGATTTCTTGCTGGCCGTCAAACGCGAGAAGCTGACGATCAAGACGGCGAAAGAAGGAGTCTCGCTTCCTGTTAAAGGCGTGAAGGCGCAATTCGTCGGACCAATCAAGGACTACGCGAATAGTGATTTAAATAACTGGAGTGCCGTGTTACACGTTGCCTATAAGAAGAATACGTTCTTGTTCACGGGAGACGCGGAACTGAAGTCGGAACAAGACATGATTGCGAAGAAGAAGACGTTGCGTGCGGACGTTCTTAAGGTCGGGCATCATGGGGCGAAGACCTCGACGAGTGCGACGTTCCTCAAATACGTCAAACCGAAATATGCCGTCATCAGTGTCGGCAAGAACGCATACGGACATCCGACGAACGAAGTCGTAACGAACCTGAAGCGGGCGAAGGCGACGATGTTGCGGACGGATAAGAATGGGACAATCGTCTTTGAAGGGAACGGATCGTCCTACACGATCAAGAAGTCGAAATGAGTAAGCGTAAAGGGATCATCGATCGCATTGAAGGAAAGTGGGTCGTCGTCGAGTTCGACGACGGGATGCGGGACATCCTTATTTCTCGCTTTCCGATGACGGTTGAATCCGGTGATGTCATCTGGATCGATGAGTACGGTCATATCGAGAAGGATGACCAAGAGCGGCAACGACTCTCCAACGAAATCGATGAGTTGATGGAAGAACTATGGGAAGACTAAAAAGGAAATGAGCTGAAGCAGATGAATAAGTTAGGACAAGCGGTCGTCATCGTTGGGCTAGGGTTATCACTCGTTGGATGTGGGACAGAAGAAGCAGCACAAGATTCACCTAAGAAGACGGCAAATCCGACCGAAAAAGTCGAAATAGTGGAAACGAAAAAAGAGGATGTTTATTTCAAAGACGACACGTTAAAGATCGACATGGCGACAGTCAAGATCCTTTCGACAGAAGTTCTTGAGCCAAGTAAAGAATACTTCCGCGAGAAGCCACAACTCGTCTTCACATACGAGACGACAAATGATAGTAAGGAACCATTGAATGGAATGACTACGTGGATTGCCTGCTTCGAAGCGACACAGGAAGGAACCGATACGATCAATAAGTTAGAGGTAGGCATGACGCCACAAGAAGAGAAGTATGCCTCTTATTTAGAACATCAACTCGATGACATCAAACCAGGTGGTACCGCGAAGGGAATCATGGCTTACGACATCGATGATCCACAAGCGGTCGTCACATTGAAAGCGACTCAAGGAATGGCGGGAAAAGAATTAGGTGAAAAAAAGATTGAATTGAAATAAGCAGATGAATAAAAAGAATCACGTTGAATGAAGTTTACAGCAGAAATATTTCAAGTAAGCAAAAACAGCAATATCGCTTCTTTTTTAAAGCGATGTTGCTGTTTTATTTTATCCCTTTAAGATAGTAGCTGCTTTCTTTTCTGCTGTTTCTTCATCCGACCAGTCCATCTCAGATAGCATGCTGGCTTGAACTTTTTCGATCTGCTCGATTGTATAGCCGAGTTGCTCCATGGCAATGACGGCGTAAGCAACTGCTTGGTTGTTATTCATAATTATTCCTCCATTCGTTGGTGTTTTGTGATGTTTTTATTATATCGCGTTGTCTTGTGTCTCTTATTAGTGATAGCTTATTTCTTCCTAATAAATGTCTCGCCTAAGTAAAGTAACGAGCTGAAAACGTACGGATCTACTCATTTTTTACAAAATAACTTAGTACAAAAATTACGCTGAATATTGAAATGAGGGTTAGGGTGACTGCGATTATTTTATTCTTGAATTCTAAATGTTTTTGAATCCTTTTAGGAAGAAGCGCATTTATTATTAAAAGTGGAGCATATACCAAAAAAACAATGTCTACGTTCCGAGAAGTAAAACTATCAAATATAAGTAACAGAAGGATTGCTAAAGGGAAAAGTGGAAATACAATCATCTGAAGCCTCCTTTCAATATATTAAAGGATATTTGAACTTAAAGTTTGAAATATTGCTTAGAAAAATGGTCATTAGTCTAGAAACTACTAGGAAAATATTTAATCATACAGGGTATACCTGCTGCGATAAAAAAAGAAAAATTTTCCGAGAAGGTGCTATTTGTCTAGTTATTGAAATAAGTCTTAAAAAATTTTACTAAATTTAAAAAAATACGCTGAAATTTATTCTTTAAAAAATTATCGGATGCGAAAATCTTTTTCTGTTACATTGAGATTTCGCCCAACAAGTTGCTTTACCTTCTCTAAATCTCGATCTTCAGTCGAAATCATTTCGTCATACCACGCCTTTTCGAGTACTTGCTCTGTCTCTTTGCTGACGACCTCTGTCTTCAGGATATGATGTAACGGGCTACTGGCTTCCTCAAGACCTCGGAAGTGTTGACTGATTGGTTCTTCTCCAGGAATGACTAACGTGTAGGCAATCGTCTCATGTTCGTCGAAGTCGCGGTCGTTGGCTTTTGCGAACGGTTCGAAGAAGTCTGTCGACCCATGGACGAGCATCATCGGCTCATCGAACGTCGAGAAGTCCTGCTGCGTGTCCTGCTTGGCGATGCTCGTCAGATAAGCACCGACGTCCTCCGGTGTATATTGAATGATCCGCTTGATCCGTTCGGCTAATGGCATTCCCTGATCCGTGATGTGTGCCACGTTCTCGATATGTTCGATCATCTTGAGAGGCGATGCTTCCCGTTCAAGGACTTGTTCGTGCTCGAGCGAAGTATGGATTTCGCGGATGAAGTGACCAGATGTCTGATGGACTTCGTACAACAAGTCTTCTTTATCGCGTAAGTCTTTCCCTTGTGTCCAACTTGCGAGGTACGATAACGAAAACTCATCTGTCGGAAAATCAAAATGAGCTGCAACCGTGTAGGCGACCATCTCCGCCTGGAATTCCTTCTCGTGCGGATTCAACTCGATTCCACGCTCTTCGTTTCGTTCTGTGTTATGCAGATTCGCATGCGCGAGTTCATGGATCATGACGGTGACATTCTCGATGTCCGAGTTCCGTGGATTCAGGGCAATCGCATTTAGCTCTGGATAGAAGCACCCCTTCGCTGTACCAAGCTCATTCAACGGTTTATCAAGTAACGTCACGTCTTGTGTCTCAGCAATCCCGTTCAACGCACGGCGAAATGATTCTGCTTCACGAATTGAACCGTTCCGATGATACGAAGCAAACATCTCGGAGACTTCGAGTCCCTTCTCACGGGCATCGGTCTGCGTGTACTCGAAGACGTGACCAATTTTATAGTACATCGCTTTCCGTGTCGGAAGAGAACCTTCCTTTGCGCGCTTTTGTTCTGTCTTCGTCGCATCCTTCCATGCCACCCAATCCGTCTCTCGTTTGATGAAGGTGACAGGGGAGGGGACGAAAATCTTGATCCCTTTCTCTCCTTTTTGGACCTGGATACCTTGCTTCTCCCAGTACGCATAGGAACCGACAGCACGTGCGCCTTGGAACTGTTCCTCGATCAATAGCATGTTCCGAGTCGAGTAGCGATGGAACCGGCTCATGAAGTCGAGATGTTCCTTGATACTCTCTTGACTGACGAAGTGAGAAGCGAGCTGCGTCTCCATCTTGTCGGTCAATGCTTGTACTTCCTTCTGATAATCCTCACGTGTTTTCTTCTTATATGCCATGTGTCTCACGCTCCTTCAGACGAGAACGACGAATTAGTAGCACCTTCGAAATCTTCTAGTTCCTGCAGAACAATCGGATCGGCAGCGAGTCGATCCAGTAGTAGATGACGACGATCACGTGATACCGGTAGCAACAACAGAGGCTCTTCTGGCAGGATCTCAAGTAACGAATATTCGTCATATGAGACAGGGATGTCGTATCGCGCTTGATGAATCAAGACTGTGACGTGGGTCGGTTGCAGTTCGAGAAACGTTGCGAGTGTGAAAGCTTCCAGTCGTCTCATTTGTGGGTCATCCTTTCCTCATCCGAATGCTTATGCTGCTTTCGTTGGTCGATCCGTAATTTGACGGCCGTCTCCGCTGTCTCAAGGAACGAAGGACGATATTCGGTCGTCGGGATGATGTCCTCGATGCTTTCCGTCTGCATCAAGGCTTGCACTAGTTCAATCAATACCTGTGTTTGAAGGTCTGTCTGTTGGACGCTCTTTCGTAACGGAAAGAGACTTTTTGTGATTTGTTCATCCCAGAACGTGGTCAACTCTTGTTCAATCTGTTTTGATACGGAACGATTGATATAGTTCAAATCCCATTGCTTCTTGATCATCTCTTGATAGTCGCGGATGATGTGATCGATTGCCGGACCAATCCCGGACAGTCGTTCTCGCTCACGATACTCCTCTAAAAATTCAGCGGTCACGGCACTCATTCGGACTCGGACTTGCTTCGTCTCTTCCATTCCGGTTCACCTTACCTTTCGTGTTGGACTTCCTGCTCGAGTTGTTCAAAAGCACGCTGATTCTTGATGTGGTCCCATTCATCGCTCATGTGTCGTCCGATTTGATAGAGTGTCTCTTGCATGATTCGTTCACGTCGAAATGCCGATTGGATTCTTTGTTTGGGTGAGGATGCAGCTTTCTTCGCAAGCTTCTGAGGTGGCTTGGACGACTCACGCATCTCGGACAGGACGGCATTTCCCATCCGTGTGTAGAGATCCTGTTCTTTCGTCTTGCGATAAGCCGATGCTTGGGATGCCGATCCATAACTCTGCTCGTAGAATGCGACCTCGGTATCGAGTTGTTGTTTAAACTCGCTGTGCTCTTTCTCGAAGTAGGTCGCAAGATACGTGTCAGTAAATTGATTGAGTGAAGGACGCAGTTCGTGCATGCCGTTCATGTTGTAATACCACTGCCGCTTGTCGTCCGGTAATTGTTTCTGAATCGTTTTGTACTGCCGAACGAGTTCCGGATGCAGGATTCGATTCGAAGCGGACGTCGTCGAACGATTTCGTTTGTGGGCTAGGACTTCTTCCCGGATGAAGGTATTCAGTTTCTCTTGTTCACGTGTCCGGTCGGCAAGCGTATGGACGACTTGCGCCTTCATCGTTTCGATTGTTTTTGGTTTCCGTTTACCGCGTTCGCGTGGATGTATCGTCTCGACTGTCGCGACATGGACGTGGATGTTATCCGTGTTGTAATGAATCGCAGCAGTCCATGTCGCGTGCAGCATCTGTTCCTTTTCGATCATCAAATTGGTGGCATTCCTTGTCGCCTGCATCAAACGTTGCTCATCGATGTAGTGATTTTCTTTCACACCGACTTCTTGTAACCAGGTTTCGTCGAATGAGATGACGTCCTGCCACAGGATGCTGCCATTCTCTTGTGCCCGTCTGAAGATTTCACGTAGTTGTTCTCGTTCGGTCGCGTTCAATCGGTCTTGCGTCGCCGTGAACAGACCGCTCGATTTCAGTTCATCTTCCATATAGTCGTTGTAGTTCTCAAACTGTTGCGCTCGTGCTTTCGTATCCGGTCGATCGATGTAACTGAGGTACGTCGTATAACGACGCGCACGCCGGGTTGCTTGAGGGAGTTTGAACTTCGACTTGATGATGACACCAGGAACGTTAGTCATCTTGCATCACCTCACGGAAAAGCCTGGTCATTTCTTCGAGTTCGGTTGCACTCCGCTTTAGGTGTAACGTGTTCGCTTCGAGCTGTCGTTCGAGACGCGCAATCTGTGTCGATTGGACACCGTCCGCGCACCAGCTGGTCAACAATCCTTTTAATAATTCTTGTCGGGAACACGACTGTTTCTCGGCTTGTTCGTCGAGTTGTTTGACGAATAGGGGGTCGATGTCGCGAATCAAGAGGTCCATCCATATTCCTCCTTCCTTTAGGAAAATTAATCTCCGTGCTCTAAAAATAAAAAGATTTTCGAACAATTACTTCGTCCCTCCTGTCATTAGAAGTGAGAAAGGTGATATCACTTAGACAAGGAACGGAGGAATCAACATGCAGTCGATCATCGAAAACAGTTATGCCCTTGGAGAAGCCGTGAGCGTCTCCTTGATCGTTGAAATTATGAAACATATCTGCTCGAAGATGCAGCATCATGAGATGAAAAGGTTCGAAAAAAGTGACGTAACAGAATCGAGTTAAGCGCTGATGAAGATCGATGAAATTAATAAATATGCGTTGAGTTTTTAAAAGCTTAAAAACCACAAACGGTTCAAAATCGTGAAAAAAGAGCATAAGGGGAAAATGCTATCACTCAGCGTGCTAGCCTAGGCAGAGCCTAGTGTTTCCCTGATATCATCAAAATCGCGAAAAGGTCACACCCTGTGCCACTAAAAATGGCATTTTGGCACGGTGTGTGCCACCTTACCATTTCAGTTCACGTGCTTTAATGCGCAACTGATCTTGTCGTTTCTCTTCTTGGCTGAGTTGTTTTTTCAGTTCCGTTTGTCGTAGAAGTGCTTCTTCTTTGTCCTGCTTCAGATTGAAGATTTCATCCTCACGTTCGACTGCTTCGTCGAGTGTCAGGTCAGGTAACGTGGCTTGTTTCGACTCGATGTCCTGTTCAATCTGTTGAATGAGCGAAGTTTGTTCTATCTGTTCGTGCTTGATTGTTTCGATCTTTTTTTGACTTTGTGTGTGTTCGTCAGTGAGAAAAAGTTGCGCATAATCGTCCGCTTGTTGAGTAGGCAGTGACTTATTTGAGACACGACGCTGATCCATATAGAGTGATTCGACCAGCGCATCTTCTCGCTTCGTAGCACTCAGCTTCTCGAGTGACTGTTGAGGCTTAATGACATATAAACGGAGTGCTAGCTGATCAAAGTCGCGCGGTACATTTTCGATTTCGAATACGTAGTGCTCGTCCTGGTGATAAACGACTCGAACGCGCTGCTCATCCGTCGGTCGTTCCTTGTAAGCGATGCGAGTGACAAGTTTTGTCGCGTAGTCTTGGGGTTGATCGAACTGGAGGCGGACACGCATCTGTTTCCGTTGCGCGTCATGAGACCAGTCGAGAAGCATGACATTCTGTCCATTCGTCAACCGTTTTTCTTCACCGATTGGCGTCGCATTGATCGGTTGTTCTTCGGCAAAGAAGAGGGAGGAGAAACCAAAAAACAGAAAACCAATCAAGAAGAATAGGCCTGTTCCGAGATACAATCGCGACCAGTCACGGGTCAACGTCTTTCGCTTTCCTGGATGCATTTAGACACCTCCTGACGTGTGAAGACTCTTCATCTGATCGACGATGTAACGTCCGTCATGATGTGTAAAAGTCAGTTCAACCAGCTCATCCGACGTCTCTTCGTAACCGTTGGCATCAATCGTCAAGGTCCGTTGGAAGCGGACGAGGCAATGCTCCGGATCGTCATGGTTCGGAAAGACTTCGATGTCCGAGACGGAGGCGGTGAACTTGCCATCACTTCCGCTACTCGCGAATAACGTCCGTTTGATGGACTCCGACATATACTGGGCGGCTTGTCGTTTGCGCGTGGGGTAGGTCCCGTCTTCCCATGTGAAAGCAAACGTGATGAAGCGTTCCGTGCTCTTAGAGATGGTCGAATCGTGCTCTTGCTCCTGTACGTCAGTGGGAACAGGAGAGTCCATCGTGGTCGTCTCTGGTTGCGAATCTTTTCTGTTTTTCTCTGTTGTCATGTGCGGTCTCTCTGATGCCGACGAACGGTATTGATAGACGTTGGCACTGACAGACAGTAACAGACAGAACAGCACGAGTCCTAAAAGATGACGACTCGTCAATGCCATGTTGCATCCCTCCTTATAGAGAAAAGAGTGGTGCCGGATCAATGTGTCCGGACCAATCACTCGTCTTGAATTCGATGTGCAGATGATTCCCGGTCGAACGTCCAGTCGAACCGCACATCCCGATTGCTTGTCCGGCTTCAATCTTCTGACCCGCCTTGACTTGGCGTGCGGAAAGGTGGGCGTAAGCGGTGATCCATTCCCCTTGTTTGATCTGAATGAGTTGTCCGTAAGGTCCGCGTAAGCCGCTATAGGTGACGGTACCGGAGCGGACGGCGTGGACGGTATCCGTATTGTGGCAACTAAAATCGATGCCTGTATGAACGTCCGTCTTTCCGAAAACAATCCGTGATCCGAATCCCGACGTCATCTGTAAAGAGATGTCGAGGGGCGCATGTAGTTTCCCTTTGATGGGTCCCGTCTTGCCTTCCGCCAGTACCGTCGGCGTCAGATAACGAAGGACGGCATCGACATATTCGATGTCACCATAACAGGCTTGATGCTCGATCGCGCTCGGACGATGGCACTGATAGATGCCACTCTTCTTGACGCGTTGGTACATCATCTGTGAAAAGGAGATTGCGAGTTGTTTCGTATATCGTCCACCGTTTTCTTGGACGTAATCAATGAAGCCACCCCCGAAGTTGTAACTCTGTAGCGTCAACTTGACGTCTTGGTTCGCTTGTTGGAAGACCGACGCAAAGTGTTTCACGCCGTAGCGAATGCTCTCATCGGGAGAGGTGATGCAGCCGATCCGTCCGCACTTCGATTCACTGGATTGCATCGGATCATTTCCACGTCCGCCGCTTTCCTGCATCATCAAGGCGAGTACGACGTTCGTCTGCCCCTCTAGTTGTTGCTTCTTTAATTCGCGTGCGATCGCCTTGCGATATTGCAGGACGTCATCACTGACTTGCAGACTCGCGTCCGAATAAGCAATCGGTGTCTCGGTCGCCTGATCGTTCTCGACCCCAGTCAACGTATCGAGAATGCCTGCGACGATGATGATCAGAAGCAACAATAGTAGCGCGATACCAAGCGCAATCAAACGATATTTCAAGGTCAAGAGTCGCCACTTCATCCGGACGGCGACGCGTGCCGATTGCCGGACCGTACTCCACATCAGGCACCACCTCCGAACAAGGTCAGCTCTTCGGGTGAGACATCGACATCGAAGATCAGCGTCTTCACACCGGAGATACTAAGAACGATGCGTCCCGTCTCGAGCGATGGAATCAACCGCGTCTCACTCTCGGTCAACTGTCCATCGAAGACGGCCTGGATCGTCGGGATGCTCTCGGCATCCTGTTCGCCGATAAACTTATACTGCGTCAGCTGGAACAGGGTTTTGACGTTCTCCGCGTTCTCCGACTTCGAACCGGTCGGAACAAAGTCCGTAATCAAATGCGAAGCGAAGAAGATACCACCGAAATATTTACGTGCTTCGCGCATGAACTGTTGCAGGTATAGAATCGCCGGTTGGGCGATATCGCGTGTGTTGATTAGGTGATGCGCCTCATCGATGACAATCAGATACTTGAAGGCATCCTCGATCAACAGTTCACCCTGGTTATAGCTGCGGAGTTGTCCGGCACCGTTGAGGATCATCCCGTCCCAGAGCATGTTCATCAGGTTGAAGACCTGTGCCTGAAAGATTTCGTCCTTTAAGTTCGTCAGGTTGCGTAGTGGAAACGAAACGATCGCTTCCTCATCGAACCGCTCAATCGAAGAATGCCCGTCGAAGATATTGCCGTAGTTGTGGACGAGGTTCGTGATCGCGAGTTCGATGTTCTCGAGCCGTCTGACACGGTTTGTACTGATGCTCTCGCGGATCGTCGTCCGCGCAGCATCGACATACAATTCGGAGCGGACAAGCGCTAAGAAGTCGGAGAAGACCGGATAGGCGTTCGCAGGATGCGTCGTGATTGGCGCGTCACCGTCCTCATTCCAAAGTCCCTTCTCAAGATAGAGCTGACGGAGCAGAATCTCGAACTCGTTTGCCTCTTCTTGCGTCGCTGCCGGATTGATGTAGTGATAGAAGACAGCGATTTTCGATAGGTGTTGCATGAATGAGAGAGCTTCGTCCGCAGAACCGTCGGCGTGCGTCACCGTCTTATAGACATGGAGCGGATTGATCCGTCCGGCCGAACCGTCGAGCGCAATCTCTTTACCACCCAGTTGTCGTACGAGGTCGGAGAACTCACCGGTCACGTCCAAGATGCGGACGTGATTGCCTTTAATCGCTTGGTCGAGGACGGTCTTCTTGAGCAGCGTTGACTTCCCGGAGCCCATCTTCCCGATCATCAACGCGTTGTAGAACTTCCGTTGTTTATCTTTATGGAACAGATCGAAGATGACACTACCATTTGTATCCGTCGTCCCGTAGTACGTCCCGGTCGGATCCTGCAACGATGTGAAGTGAAATGGATAACCACCCGCGATTGAGAGCGACGGAATCTCTTTTCCCCGACGACGGTTCGGCAATTTTTGCTGTTGTTCGTAGCTGAGGAAGAGACTCTGCCATTCCCATTCCTGTTCGTTCAGAAAGACGGTTGCGCGAAAGTTCCGTGCTTCAAGTTCTTCCATCACGTCCTGTACCTGGCGTTCGAGTACGTCGAGTGTCTTCGCTTTGACGTAGAGTCGGAGGTGCAGATACTTCATCGTCTCGCCCTGCGTGATCTGTTCGTAGAGTTCGTTCAGTTCCTTATACGTCGCGCGCGCATCAATCCGGTCGACATTATCTTTCGCATTCTCGAAGCGCGTATTCTGCTCGGCCATCGACTTGTTGATTGTCCGGATCATCTCTCGCTTGTCCGCCGTCCCGATATCGAGCGTCGTTAGGACACCGGGGAGGTTGAGGATTGGTTCGAGCCAAAAGTCATAGACGGTCGACTGGTATTTGTAAACATGGAGGCAGGCGAGATAACCGTCACCGGTCCGGACATAGTTCGGTTCGAAGCGGAGTCCGCCTTGCGGCTGGATCGCTTGGACGAATGTTGGATTGTAGCCGTCCAGTTGTTTAATCGTCTCGGAATCTTGCTTCCGTAGAAAACGCGTACGCCACATGACGTCATCACTCCTTTCCGTCCTGGGTCGGTTTCGTATTCGGATTGTGCAATTGGAACAACACATGGATTTTCTGCTCGATCGTCAGTTCGACCATCGGGTTGCTGCGTCGGAGGAGTTTCGTCAATTGATGCTTTCGTTCCCGAAGCATTGCCTCGTCAGGAGCATAAAAAAAGAGGAGATAATCGCGATTCGTGCGATGCTCCTCGAGGTAGATCAGTTCTTGTTTCTTCTTTTGAAGAAACGGACGATAGGCGGCAATCTGATTCTGTCGTAGCTGTCGTTCGATCCGTTGTTTTTGTTTTTCTAGATTAAGTGGTGTATTGAGCGGAATGACCTTCAATGGATGGACATACGCCTGTAAGAGATAGGCGAGGGAGAAGATATCATGGTCCTTCTCCGTCTCAGATAGTCCGTAAATATCTTTTGAAGTCAGTTGAATGATGTCGCAAAACGTCCCATCCTGCATCTCGAAAACATCGAGAGCTGTGGAGTCGACGATTGGCAAGAGGGAGGCGACAGACGGTGGGATCCGGACGCGCTTCTCCTTGCTTGCTTTCGGTGTCGTCAACTGGACCTCGTCGAGCCAAGTGATATCGGTCGTAGCACTCGTCTTCAATCGTGTGTCTTCTGATAAACTCATCTGATCACGCTCCTTTCGAAGATTCATTCCGGTCGGCCAACGCGATATAGGTGTCTTTCTTCTTGATCAGTGCGTAATAGAGCACGTGGACCATCCGCTTTTCCGGATTCGTCGTCGGTCGAATGACAAGGAAAAGTCCGAACCCGACGAGGAAACACGTGAACGGTAGATGCAAGACGTCCGGGATAAATGGAAGAGCGATCAACCGGGCGATGATCAAAGCGACGAGAAATAGTAAATCATAGAGGTAGAGCATCTTGTTGATCTTGAGTTCGGTCGTGACTTCGTTCGGAATCCGGTATTGGCGCTGTTGCATGGTCTCACTCCTTTTTCGGGTCTAGACGCGGAACTTCCGTCGAGTACATCCGGGATGATTCCTGCGTCACGCGCGTCTGGGTTTGTTCAACATGTTTGAGTTCTTTTTGCGTTGTGGTCTCCAGTGTCTGATAGATCGACTTTCGCTGACGCTGCGTTCCGGATGACGTCTCCTGAGACGATTCACTGATGGATGGTGAGCCACTGGAAGAGCTAGACAAGGTGACCCTCGGAGACACATTTTCTGTTGTTTCCACAGAATGAGCAGACGCGCTAGTAGTCGTTTTGTCGAACGGTGTCGAATCCGCTGAAGAAGTAACAGGCTTACGATTTACTTCGGAAGTCTGTGGAGACTGTGATACTGGTTGTGAGGAGACAGACATTTCGGGTGACTTGAATGTATCAGTTGAGTTGGCATTTCTTTCATTCGTCGGTGAATCGGGAATCTTTGGTTGCGTAGCAGGTATTGTCGATTGAGAAGTCGATGGAAGCACAGGTGGTGATTGTGCGACAGAGTCCGGACGATGTGGAACAGATTCGGGTGATGCTGCTAAAGTCTGAGCCTCTTGTGCCGTACTATGCATTGGCATCTCAACTGACTCGATTTGTTGGTTCTCTGGTCCTGCTGGACGAGATATCCGCTCTTGTGCTTGTGATGGAATCGGAGCACTCTCAGACGAACGATCTGGACGACTCGCGGGTGTACCGCCATTCGGTGGCGGATTCGGTGGCAACTTCGTACTTGCTGCTTCCGAGACAGAAGGAGTGGCAGGGCGTGATGTCATCTTCATCGTCTGACCGGCGACACGAGCGCTCACTTTCGCGGTTCCTTTCCCGACGGCATACGCACCGAGTGCAACACCCCAACCACGCTTCAGACCGGCATCAATCCCGAAGAGACGTTCGACCATGTTTGGTCCATCAATCAAAGCGGCAGAGAAGGCAATCAACGCAATCAAATAGGCGAGTCCGTCCAGTGTATCGGCCAGGTATGCCGTTCCAATCGTATAGAGTTTAATCGAAACGAAGATCAGAATAATGACGAGAAAGGTGTTTAAGATGCTTTGAATGACCTTCTTCGTCTTTTGTCCGCTGTGTAAATCAGCGGGTGCCACTAAAATCGCCAAGACATAATTAAAAGCCAACTCGAACGAGAGTCGAGCCAGCTTGTAGGCAATCGAGAAGAGGGTGAAGCCCATCACCCCGAGCGTGACGAGGATTGTCAGCCAGTTCGGATGATAGCGATAATAGTACTGGTTGTTCCATTCAACACCGCTCTGATCTAACTCGGTTTCGGTCATTTCTTTCCCATTCCAAGCAAGCTTGTTCTGAGAAATATCTTCACCTTCTTTACTCAATCGATACTCATCGCTATCAAATACATCATTGATGTCTATATTCTTGATTTGGCTTGCTGGAACAGAGTTTGGATTTTTAATTTTTTTATCTTTGAAAGCAGTTTTATCGTATTCAACTAAATCATGTACATTTTTTTGGAGCACTGATTGCGATAAAGTATGATCCTGATTTTCATATACTCCATCTTGATTGATGCTTTTTATGGCTTTGTCTGTGAATTCATTTGTCTTTATCATTGTCGGAGATAATAACCCTAAAACTAACAAAGTGATGAACAGATTAATGAGAAACCCTTCTCGATCAAATTTTTTCTGAAAAATCATCAAGTAACCGGTAAATAAAAAGCTCCCAGCTAAAATGACATATAAAAAAGGTTGAATCGTCTGAACGAATTCAACCACTTGAGGATTATTAAAGAATGATTTTATGAGGAGGATGTCATTTGTAATCTGTTCAAGACCATCGATGATGAAGGAGAGACCTCTAACGAAAAGCCAACCAATAGAACGAAGCGCATCTCTCACCAAATCACTGATGCTCAGTAAGTCTTGAAATTCCTCCAGTTTGGATGCTATATCTCCATTAGCCATGATGGTCCTCCCTTCTCTGTCTGCTTTTAGTCAATAAAAGAGGTTACTTCATCTTCGAGTGCCTTGTCATCTAACGCAGTGAGATCGAGAGAACTAACTAATTTACCATGTTCTAGTTTGTACAGACGACCACCCTTTAATTCTCCATGTTCATCTGTAGCACGGTCTTCTAAATCTTTCCCGTTAGGTTGAAAAGGATTAAATAATTTTACTTGTATGTCCTCTTTCTCAGCGATGTCCTTCACTTTATCTACATAAGGCTCAAATTCTGCTTTACTGTCGCTATCAACAAGTAAGAAATTACTTTGATCACTATCTTTTAGTTGATCAATTTCTTTTACAGAAACTTGTTTAAGAGACTTTGCTTCACTATTTTCACTACAACCGACTAAAAGTAACGCAGAGGAAATCAATAGTCCGGAGAGTACTCGTTTCGCTTGCATGCCTCCACCCCTTTTCCTATGATGACACCTGTTCCGGATCCGTTAAATCGCCATTACTGACGTGGACCCGAAAATCGAATGTGTCTATAAGCGTAACAGTTTTTCGGTCGCCTGAGTCTGGGTCTTCTTCCTCAAATACGACGAGAAAGCCGTCCTGGGTCTGGATATTCAATACTTCACCGCGACGGAGACGCTTTTTGTTCTCCTTGATGATGGTCGCGATGACGCGGAGTTCACGCTGGACGCGCTCCGTGCGTGTCAGTTCTGTCATATGATGCCCTCCTTAGACGCCATGACGGAGTTTTTCGAGTCGTTTACTGATAATTGTCTTCAAAAAGTGACGCTGGTTGTCCGTCACAGGAATCGTCTTATCTAAAATTCCTTGCTCGAACACTGTGATGGATAGCGTATCGTATTCTGTCGTTTCAAAAATGGATCGTAGAATTTTCGGTTGCAGGACATCACAAACGCGCCATTCTGTTGCGTCAAGTGTCTCCTCATCCGTCTCCACCGTTTTCGAAGCAACTGAGGCGCCGAGATGGAAGGGGACACGAAGCGTATTCAGGTCGAGATGCGCATGTGCGCAGGGAATGACGAGATCGTTGATGGAACGGTCCGTGTTGAAGTCATCCGTCAAGTATTCATAGCGGTATTTCATTGCCGTCCGTCCGGTCAGGAAGAGGGGATAGGACTGGATCCGTTTCTTTTGCTTGTCTTGTCGTTTGATGACCCGAATGATCAGCATCTCGCCTTCCTTCAGTCCCATCACTTCGGTTGCTGTCAACAAGCGCCGGCCATCGACACTCTCCGTCTTCGACTTCGAAAGTGAGAAGGTCTGTCCGGAACGAGACTTCGTGACGATCGTCTGCTCCCCGAGTTTCTTCGAAATCAATTCTGCCGTCGACTCATCCGCTGTCAATAGGTAGTGCGTATTCCCGCAGTTCCCGTCGATGGTCTTCCAATCCTCTCCGTAAAGATTCTCGAGTTGCGCGTAGGACTGGATGACGAGGTTGAAACGAATGTTCCGACCGAGACAGACGGTGATGATGTTCGCCATCCCTTCGATTGCTGGCATATTTCCGAATTCGTCGAGCAAGAAGATGACTTGCCGTTCACAACGTCCACTCGTCGATTGTGAGGCGACACGGGCTAGCGATGTATAGACTTGTTTGACGTACAGTGAAGCGATGACGTTCAACGTCGGATCATAGTCCGGAACGATCAGGAAAACGGCAACGGGGCGCGGGTGCTGACGAATCTCTCGGATGTCGATCGGGGCATCCGTCGTCCAGTCGAAGATCCCGTCTGCCTCGTCCGTCCAACCCGTAAGTGTCACGGTGTAACGTTGTCTCTCACTCTCTACGATGATAGTGGCATCAACTTCGAGGATCTCTTCGTGATGGAGTACGAAACTCCCATCGTCGTCGGTCGTCAAGGCGAGCTGCTTCCCACTTGGAAAGTAGAACGTCAACCGGGACAAGGGAAGCGCACGTCCTCGGATCCAACGGTTGAAGCCGATCAGTTTCATATCAAGGGAGTTCTGTGCCGTCAAACGTGCCGTCGCATCAAGAGTAAAGATCCCGAGCTTGGCATTCGTATTGGCGAGGATACTCGCGCGCGTCTGCCCCCCGGAGAAATGAAGCGTCGCATACTGCATACGTGCTGGATGATTCTCCGGGAACGACGCGAAAAAGGCGTCGAGTGCCGATTGTTCCTGTTCCATTCCATCAGTGACCGTGCGTGAGCCGAGATCGGATAGCATCAAGGCGACGTTATACATCGTGATCTTCTCCGGTTCGTGTTTGGATTGTTCGCATAACCCGAGAATCAAGGCGGTGCAGAGATCCGTTGAGGAGTTACTCCAGAACGGATCCTTCGCCTTCGGGTCATGGTAAAGCATGTAGGCAACCGAACGGGCATATTGCTGAGCGAGGGAGTAGTTCTCGTCCAGATACGCGTCGATCGTCAGCTGCAACAGGTTATAGGACATCGATTGCGACGGATTCATCAGATTCAGCACTTCGACCTGATAGCCGCGTGCTTCGAGTGTCTCTTTGGAGGCAGCGAAGAGTTCACCTTTTGGATCATTGATGATCAGGCTCGCTTGGCGTTCAGCACGACTGTAGAGGTCGATCGTCGAGAAGACGAACGTCTCACCCTTACCCGATCGGGTCGTCCCGATGACGAGATTATTGACGGCACTGTCATCGATGTAGAGACGATCGCGATAACGGCCGACCGGAACACCACCGGAGCCACTGTATGTCTCTTTACGATCCGGCACATCCCGATACTGTTGCTTCAGTTCTTGGAACGTCGTGAAGCGGGCACTGCCTTTTTGAGCTGCTTTGAGATCGCGGAAGTTGAGCCAATACTTCAATAAGAGAAAACCACCAAGCAGGAAACAGACACCAAACAGCGCGAAAGCGACGGAGGTCGACCAGGCGAGCGTTGTCCACCAACTCGGATCGTATTGAAGTGGGGAACCGGTCGTCAACTTTCCGTCCTGAAAGAGATTTTGGATGGTCTGTTGCAGGAACTGAAACACGACATTGAGTACTAAGAACAACACAGCTGGTAAAGCTAACAAAAAGGTAAGACATCGCCACAGCCAAGCGGATGTAGCGAGGGAACGAAGTGAAAAGTTCATCATTATTTCAGTCACCACACTTTCATTAAAGAAGAGAGGAGGCATGTCTTTGCTTCGCTTCGAGCGACTCGTTGAGCTTCTCCAGCTCTTTTTTATCTGTCTTCTCGGATAACTGTCGTTTTTGATCTTCGAGTGCTTGAATCTCTTCATCTAACTGGACGAGTGTTGCCACTTGCTGTTTTAATTCTTCGTTTTGGACCAGCTGGACGCTTTCTTGTGCCTTCGTCACATCTTTTAAACCGATGTAGGCACGTGTCTTTTCCTCCTTGCGCGCGGTCGTCATCTCGACATCCGGGATGGAGACCGCACGTTTATAGTCTTTCTTGAGGATGGCGAGATCGAAAGCCCCTTCATCCGTCGGGTGGACCGCGTGGAACGCTTGCAGTGTCTCTTGACGGTCTGTTGCAAATGGCTTCGACTGCATGATGATCGTCTCGACGTCGATCGGATCGTCCGTCACAGCAACCGCCTGATCGTAGTCTTGCTTTTCGACATACTGCGTGATGAGAAACTGTTGTTGTTCATTACTCAATGACTTTTGTTTTTCCAGACGTTGCATGAGCGGCTCCGTCTCTCCGGTCAACGCTGCTTCATAAAGCGGCCGCCAATCTGACGTTGCCGTTTGGACACCGCTCGGTGGATCCGGTTGTACCAGTTGGACAACGGATAGCGCACCGAGGAGCAACAGACTGACACCACTGACGCCATAGACAAGACGGCGCTGTCCGCGACGTAAACGGGAGACGTGTGTCGCGTCCGGATGTTGCTGAATCACTGAGGTCGTCATCGTCTTGTAGGATTCCGGTGTCAAACGTTCCAGATTCTCAAGTAATAGGATCTTCTTCGTCGCATCCTCCTTTCGGATCCGGATGCGTGGGATCCTTTCCTTCAGTTGCAAATAAAGATTCAGATAGGTCGGATCACCAAACTGAAACGTTCCTTTGTAGACGAGCTGGTCAATATCGTCGAAGATTCGGAACTCGCTCGCAAACCGTTCGTTCGCTTGCTGGGCTTCCTGATGGACTTGAGTTGATAATAAAAGCGCCTCCTCATACGGGAGACGCTCATAGTTCGGAAAGGCGTCTTTTGGCACATCCGTGAAACGGACGAAGAGCATACATTCTCCTCCTTTGAAGCGAGACATTGTAACGAAAGCAATAAAAAAAGCCATCCAGTTTGGAATGACGGTCTGTGCGATCACTTGTTCAATTAGAATTTGATGTTGTCGTTGACCATCTCCGCCAGCGTAAAGGCACCCATGACGATGATCAGACCGACGGCACCACCGACGAGCCAACCGACGGCTTTCGATCGTCCACGATCTCCTCCGAAGATAAAGTAGAAGCCACCAACTGCGAAGGCGATAGCTGCCGCTATGACAGCGAGTCCTTGAAAGAACTGGAGTAAGCTGAGTCCTGTCTCATTCAATCCCATCTGTTTTTCCTCCTCTCAATCCCGTGACGCGGATGTAGACGATGTGAAGTTCAGTTTTGAGTCGAGTGCCTCTAAAATCAGTTCTTGGTTCTCTTGGATGACGAGCTGATGCTGGGTGTCGAGCCATTCTTCATAGTCTTTTCCTTGGATCCGGAGTAACTTCTCGGCAAAGGTCTTGTTCTGCTTTTGTTCACGTGTAGGCATGGCGTACACTCCTTCCTTGAAGTCGATGCGCAGCAGCACATCCTTAAGGACAGTCGAAGTGAAGCAAGGGGGTGGGTTTATAGCACGTTCTCCCACGAACTCTGATGTCCGGTACCGGACATCTGTCTAGGGTTTTTCGCTGACCCTCAACGAATACGTGACCTGTGGGCGAGTTTTAGGCGACTCTCGCCAAACCATTTCTGCGTATATCCCGCTCACGCGGTCACTCGTGAGGGACACGCCGGTATGTGATTGGAAGGACTGTCCTTAGCGATATGCTGCTACAGTCATTATTTTTCTTGTCATTGAAGATGCTTATAAGTAAAACCATATAACTAAACGAACTACTGTTGGACGAGTCTACGACGTGAGACGTGAATTAATTCATCTTTTGGGTGCTTTCGTTTTGCGATGACTTGATTCTCTCCGACGACAGTACGGATACGGTAATAGAGTTGTGAGATTTCTCGCGTCTCTTTACTCTCTTGTTCGATGGCAATACGCCCATGCAACTGATAGGTCTTACCGTCAAACGTACGAACGGAATCCGCAAGTGTAAGTTCTGCTAGATCAAAACGTTCTTGCTTCAGCTGCGACCAATTCCGTTTCTTCTCCACCCTTAAGTCGAAATCATCCCAAGGGATAGATCCGAGCGTCTGTTCACAGGCTGTAGCAAGAATCTGAACATCTAGGATAGAAGGAAGTGAACGATTCCGCTCGTAGGCACTAATGGCTGCCTGAGAGATCTCTCCATACGTCTTTTCTGCTAACTCTACCTGACTCCAACCATGTTCTAAGCGTTCACGTCGTAACCACTCTCCGAATCGGTACATATACATGCTCCTTTCCTTCGAGAACTGTTGTATTACAATGTTTTCCTGGTGATAGTTAAAATATATCAGATTATTTCGTTAATTGAATAACTATTTTAATATGTCAAATATATTACAAACGTAAGATGATGATGGTTCTTTATATAGCAATCAGTTCAAGTAAGATCATAAGCAGAAATTAAGACTATGTATTCAAAATGTAAAAGAATCAAATTTGATTGTACGCATAAATCTATAAAAAAAGTATTTTAAATTCTAAAAATAAGAACTTAAAATACTAAAAATTTATTTGATTTTGTAATTAAACTATAATTTTTATACTTCACTGTATAGTAAAAATTATTAATGATACTTTAACTACTGTACCAATTGTTTAAAAAATCTGTTTCTTGGCTAGAAAATTTTGAAGTTGCAAAGCGTACTATTTCTCTCGGCTCTTTGATATAAAAATCGTAATCACTTATCAGAGTTAAAAGTATCAAATTGTTTAGTACCTTATTTAAAACAATTAAAGTATTTTCAAAGTCGACAGAAGTTTGAGTTTTGACTACTCCAAGCATGTCTTCGATATACTCTTCCGTACTTAAAAATTCTCTTTTAGTAGAATGTACATAGTCTGATAACATCCAGTAAAGATCTTTTTTTATAGAATTATCTACATAATTGTGTACTGTTCTTCTAAATAATTTTCTTTTTCGCTTATCAAAATTAATTGTAAATCCTGCAATCAATTCTTTCTTAATTTGATCAATATTTTGGCTGAATTTTTCGTCTGGATTTTTATTAAGTAGCTCAATAAAAATACCGCTACACAATGCTTCTAACGAAGATCTTAACAAAATATGAGTTGTCCGGTATCTACCTATAGAGATTTGCAATATGCATTCTATCAACATACTTATACATGCAGTGAAGAAATCTTTTGAATCCTCTAAGTACCATTCTTGTTTAAGATCAATCAAATGTTTAAAATAAAAAATTTTTTCATGACTTGGTTTTAGCAACTCTAATATCTCTTTATTTAAAGTAAGACCTTTCAAAGACTCTTGACTAAGAGCTTCTAATATTTTCTGAAAGTCATAGTCTCGTTGTTTATGAAGAGTATTGTGATGTCTCATTCTTAGTTATCGTTCCTGTCTTGATTACGAAGACGATTTTTGTACATTTCTTCAATCAATGATTTTTTTCTATTTATTTCAGAATTTACTTTTTTATTCTCGTTGTATTTTGTATTTTTTATTTCTATATTTTTTTTCTCTATATAATATACGTGTTTATTTATTATATTATCGAAGTTATCATCAGTTAGAGTTTCTAACAAGAAACGTTGTACTTTAGCTATAACTTGTGTTCGAGAAGCAAAAATGTAATCCTTAAAACTACTACTATTATTATCTCTAAATATATCTGTATACTCTTTTAAATCTTCATTCTTTTTAAAGAGTTCTTTAGAAAGAATTGTAGAACTGACTAAGCCAATAAACATTGCTTTTCTTTCAATCTTACTATTCCCTTTAAAACTTACTAAATCTGTTAGATTGGTAATTTCTTTAATCTTCATATAATAATCATCCTCAACTATGTATTATCTCTAACTGTAACATGTTTGGATTTTCACATCTTCTTATAATTTCACTTGTAATATCATTCATTCTTAACTGTAGCAGAGGAATATTGGTATGCTCTGAATAAACAGCTGATTTATGTGCAATTGATGGATAGAAAGGCAAAATAGGAGAGAATGGGATAACTTTAGATCTTAAGGATTCTTCTAACTCTTCACTAAAATGCCGTTCTACTATATTTTTTATTACATTTTGATCACGTGAAATTCCTTTTTGTGATCTACTTCTATTTGTTAAAGTGTAAATTAAACCTAAGCATAGTAAAGATTTATGTTCATCTAAAGCATAAACAAATTCTTCTATTTTCTGAGTGAGAATGTCTATTCCAATAGTTGAAAATTCATCAAGCTTAGTAGGGATTAAATAAAAGTCAGACATATCTAATGCTAATGTTGTGTATATACCCCAGGTTGGAGGGCAATCAAAAATAATATAATCAAAATCATTTTTGACTTGATATTGTCTAAAAAAGTTTTTTAATTTTATTGATGATGCACTATTTGCTTCAACTGTTAGCGCTAAATCACCTGGGAGTATTTTTAAATTATCTGTTAGAGAGTGTATGATGTTTGAATCTTCATTTGCTGTTGCTAAACGCCCTTCTCTACTGCGTGTTACACCATTCTGTCCAGACGATAAGATAGAACTAATTGTTTTACCTGAATCACGTAAACTAAAATAGGTGTCTAAATTCTTGTAAGTGTACATAAATAAAGATTGTGTTGAATTAAATTGAGGATCTAAATCGACTACAAGAACTTTTTTATTGTGAGTTTCACCTAATTCAATAGCTAAATTAATTGTGGTAGTTGTTTTGCCAACTCCACCTTTCATGTTTAAAATCGAAATACTTTTTGCACTCATTTCATTTCCTCCAATACTGATATAGTTCAATTAAGAATTATATTACAAAATTTAAGAATTCACCATTTTTAAAAACCATAAAAATACATAAAGAGTATTTTTTTAGTTTCCAGAATGAATTATCATCAAATAATTATAGATAAACCGAATGAGTTAATCTATAATAAAAGTAATTTATTGTAAAAAAGGAGGATGGTTAGAGTGTTCAATTTAAATAAATTAAATGAAAAAGTAGAATATGAAAAGTGGATTTTAGCAAAAGTTAGTAATTTAATTTCGTATCAAAAAAACATTAGGCCCTCCGTTATTGAGTTTGATAGTAAGGAAAAAACATATACTCATCATATTCAACTTAATGATTCAATGTCATATAATTCAGTAATTGATGTTTACAAAGACTTAAGCCCCTTACTATTTGTAAATTCTTACAAAACTATTGACATGTTTGTAGAATGGATATTGGACGGAAATAAAGTCAGTTATACATCAAACTTTGTAGATAAGGCAGAAAAATTTGATAGTCTCTTAAAAAAACGGACTGTTAAACTTCCTAATTCAATAAAAGAGAAAGAAATTTACCTAATTATATCATCCATTTATCACAATTTAAAAAATTATAGAAATAAGATAATTCATTCTAAATGGGGAGAAAATAAGCAAGGTAATCTTATTTTTACAAACACTAAAGGTCTTCTAACGGATCAGATTCTGACATTTAAAAGTATATTAATTCTT
>NZ_QPKF01000011.1 GCF_003339585.1 Exiguobacterium sp. RIT594
CCTTTTATAAAGATTATACGTTTACCAGTATATTTAGAAATTTTCCCCACTAAAAATGTTGTGGTAACATACTCATTATTTTGCGGGTGAAATATTCCTTCTTCTTGATTATCAATAATCTTTTTTGTAAACAAAATTAAATTATCAATATAAATCATACTTCTATAATTTATGACATGCGGAAAAAAAGGAGTTATTTTTGATAATTTTAATAAATTATCAAAGTTACCAACACAGTTTTCACCATAAATCATGGGCGGCCTAATTATTACTATTTTAAATTTATTATTTTGCAATTTTAATAGCTCTTTTTCAGCTTTTAATTTTGATTTTCCGTAATAAGATTTAGGTTTTAAAGGTGTATTTTTATCGATATTACCTTTGGATACTCCAAATACATTCATTGTGCTAAAAAAGATAAATTGTTCTACTCCATCTTTTTTAGATTTTTCAGCAAGCTCTTTTGTCAAGTCGCAATTTATATTGATATATTCTTCATAAGATCTATCTTTTTCATTTTGATGAACAATTGCGGCTAAATGTATTATTACATCATACTTCGAAAAAACTTTAGCTTTCCATTTGTTGTCTCTTAATGAAACAAAATCTACAGAATATTTTTCTGAAGTAAGTTTCAAAAATTCAAAAAGACTTTTGCCAACATAACTGTTTTCTCCTGTAATCAATACTCTTTTCATTGACTACTACTCCTTCGCACTAGCTGCTTCTTTTACTGCAATTTTCCCGGTACCACCTTCAACTACTCCATCGCTTTTTAGAACACTAAAAATTGTTGCGACGAAACACCGTGTATCCATCAGGATTCCCATTCGTTTTACATACTCTCCATCAAGCTTGGCTTTAATTTCAATCGGCAATTCATCACGACCATTGATTTGTGCCCAACCTGTTAAACCGGGTAATGTATCATTCGCTTGGTATTTATCACGTTCATCGATTAAATCGTATTGATTCCATAAAGCCGGACGTGGTCCGACAAATGCCATCTCACCTTTTAAAATGTTAAAGAGTTGTGGTAATTCATCGAGACTTGTTTTACGTAAAACCTTACCAACACGTGTAATGTATACATCTGGATCTGCCAACAAATGAGTTGGAGTATCATTTGGTGTTTCAATATACATCGTTCGGAATTTTAGAATGTTAAAATGATTTTTATTTAGACCAACTCGTTTTTGCTTAAAAAACACTGGACCTCGTGATTCGATCTTAATTGCAGCCATGATCAGGATAAAAACAGGAATTAAAACGAAACAAGCAACAAGGGCAATCGAAAACCCCAGGGGACGTTTGATTTTTAAGTAATTCAAATTTCATTCCTCCTTTTTATATACGGTTTATCAAACTAAATTTTCTTCGCGTACAACCACATCATTTGCAATATCGAGTAAAACATTTCTTAATTGCAGTGGTGCATTCTTATGTCGATCAACTAAATTTAAAATATTCATGACTGGTTCTTTTTGTCGCGTGCGACCAACGAAGATTTTTGGATAGATTGCTTCCGGGTCCACTTCGCCGTCTTTCAAAAGTTCTTCATACATCTTCTCACCTGGACGAATCCCTGAGAACACAATCGGCATTTCGTCTTCTGTAAACCCACTCAGTTCAATCATATTTTTTGCAAGATCCACAATTTTGACCGGTTCACCCATATCAAGGACAAACACTTCTCCACCATCCGCCAAGATACCGGCTTGAATGACTAAACGGCTTGCTTCCGGAATCGTCATGAAGAAGCGCGTCATCTCTGGATGAGTGACCGTCACCGGTCCACCTGCTAAAATTTGTGATTTAAACAGTGGAATAACTGAACCACGACTACCCAGTACATTCCCGAAACGAACGACAGCAAATTTCGTTTTACTACGACGCCCCAGTTCTTGGACAACCATTTCGGCAATCCGTTTTGTTGAGCCCATGACGTTCGTTGGATTCACGGCCTTATCGGTTGAAATCATGACAAAGCGCTCTGCTCGGAATAAGTCAGCTACTTCGGCAACATTTTTTGTTCCGTATACATTGTTTTTGACCGATTCGTACGGATTTGCTTCCATTAATGGGACATGCTTATGCGCCGCTGCGTGGAAAACAACCTGTGGCTTATGTGTCGCAAACACTTCTTCCAGTCGCGTTCGATCTTGAACGTCGGCAATGATGGGGACTAAGTTAATCGGAAACTGAAGTCCACGTAGTTCTCGTTCAATCAGGTAAATACTGTTTTCTCCATGACCAAGTAGTAAAATCGTTGTTGGATTAAATTGAATGACTTGTCGGCAAATTTCTGATCCAATCGATCCACCCGCTCCGGTCACAAGAACTGTTCGTCCTTCAATTTCTGATTTAATTCCTGAAATATCGAGTTCGACCGGCTCACGACCCAGCAAATCCTCAATGGAAACATCACGAATCGCACTGACAGAAACCTTACCTGTAATCAACTCCTCAATCATTGGCAACGTTTGAACGTTTTTACAAAGCGTTTTCGCTTCCGTGATTAGTTCAATCCGTCGTTGTTGTGTTAATGATGGAATTGCAAGGACAATCGCTTCAATCTGGTGTTTTTCAATGACAGATTTTAAATTTTTTGTTGTTCCAACAACTTCAATCCCTTGAATCATGAAATGCATATTTTTAGGATCATCGTCCAAAAAAGCAACAGGCTTTAACTCATGAAACGGTGACGCGTACAATTGTCGGACTAACGAACGTCCGGCTCGACCAGCTCCAATTACAAGCGTGCGTTTACGTGACTTGACCATCCGGCGAGGTAATGCATATTTGCGCCAATGTTGACCAATTCCAAGTAAGCGCAACGCGACACGAATCGCACCGAGCAATAATAAAGAAATACAAAAACTAAGAATTGTGATCCGTTCGAGCACTTGTCCAAACACCAAATTCTGATAGACCATTAAGCCAATCGAACTTGCACCAAGTGACAACGATAAAGTCAGTGCCTCCTGAATACTTGCATACTTCCAGTTGACACGGTACAGCTTCATTAAGAAAGCCAATGTGACGAACAACAAAGCAAAGACAGCAGCTGATTGCAATAACAACTGACTATCAATGAGTTCAAACAATTCTTTAGGATATAAGAAAAAATAAGTAAATCCCATCGCAAGCCCTAAAGCTACGGCATCAATACAAGCTAACGTCAGGGTTCGGTAATAATAGTAGAATTTCAAAAAGCAGTCTCCTTTCTATTTATGATTGGTGAAAAGTACTTAGACAAGTGAAGATGCTTTTGCTCGTTCTGCCAGTAATTCTTCCATCATCTTGGCTACATCGTCTCCAAGATCATCTCGCTTCAACGCAAATTCGAGTGTCGTTTGAATGAAACCCAGTTTTTCCCCGACATCATAACGCTTTCCGTCGAATTCGTAGGCAAAGACCCGTTGCATTTCATTGAGTCGCGTAATCGCATCGGTCAATTGAATTTCACCGCCCGATCCGACTTTTTGTGTTTCTAAGTATTTAAAAATTTCCGGTGTCAATAAATAGCGGCCTAAAATTGCTAAATTCGATGGTGCTGTTCCCGGAGCCGGTTTTTCAACGAATGATTTCACCTTATGTAAATTCTCTGAGATGCTTGTGCTCGGATCGACAATCCCGTAACGATGCGTATCTTTATCCGCAACCGGTTGTACACCGATGATTGAACTGTTCGTAATCTCATACTGCTCGATTAATTGGCGTGTACATGGTACCTCTGCTTGAACAATATCGTCACCCAGCATGACAACAAACGGTTCGTTTCCAATAAACGCTTTCGCTTGCAGAATTGCGTCTCCAAGACCTTTTGGCTTTGATTGACGAATGAAATGGATATTAATGTTTGTTGTCGCTTCGACGAGATGGAGCAACTCCGATTTATTTTTCGCAATCAAGTTCGCTTCCAGTTCCGGCACGGAATCAAAATGATCCTCAATCGCGCGTTTCCCTTTACCGGTAATAATTAAAATATCTTCAATCCCCGATTCAATCGCTTCTTCAATGATATATTGAATCGTCGGCTTATCGACGATCGGCAACATTTCCTTCGGCATCGCTTTGGTTGCCGGTAAAAAACGTGTACCAAGTCCAGCAGCTGGAATAACCGCCTTTTTTACACGATTCATGAAATCAACTCCCAGTTCTAATTTCAGATTCCCATAATATAATCAATTTGGCATTCTTTATGTAAATTAAGATAACACATCCATTGCTGTTTATTCCATAAAGTTTTCCAATTGTCGATATTGTAAGCGTTAACATAGAAAAAAGAGAGTCAGAATTCACTCTCTTTACATTTTCTTCACATTAAACCCTTTATACCCACTGACCCTTCCAGTTCTTTTCGACTGGATTTGGAGGATTAATCGTCACGAGTTGATTTAGAAGAACTGCTTCATTGTTCTCATAAATTTCTTCGTACAACCAGTCTTCTAATTCATGCTCCAAATGTTTTCGGCATTGTTCCCAATAGAACGGGCGTTTTTCAGTATGGTGGGCGTCGGACGCCACGAGATGGGCCAGTCCGTTTTCGAGTAAGGCAACGGCAAACCGTTGGACGTCTTTGCCGTACTTCCCGATCAGACTGGCACAGGTCACCTGGCTGATCGCCCCATTTGAAATCAAGTCAAACAGTAACGTTGGATTTTGAATGATCGCTTTGTTTTTTTCCGGATGAGCGATGACGGGAACGTAACCGTCAGAAATTAATTCGGCAAACACTTGTCGCGCATAGGACGGGATTCCGGTCGAAGGAAATTCAATCAGTAAATAACGTGAATCCGCAAGTGGCAACGCCATACCCTTTTGAACTTCTTCAATCAAATCACCCGTCAAACGAATCTCATGCCCCGGATATACGGTGATTGGAATATTTCTCTGATGAAACAGGACATTTAGTTCATCGACGCTCAGTTTCACATCGACGTCTTCCGTCTCGAACTGCGGATGAAACAGGTGCGGTGTCGCAATGATTCGTGTGACCCCTTCACTTGCTGCCTGCTCCGCCAGCTTTAACATTTGCTCGACACTCGCCGGACCGTCATCGACCAGCGGTAAAAGATGACAATGAAGATCAACCATGATGGCACCCCTTATTCATAGGAATAATAGTATTGATACGCTGAATCATCCGTCAGTTCACGACGGTTCAAGACAACACCGAGGATCTTCGCTTCGGCCAGTTCGAGTTGTTCTTTGGCCTTCAAAACACGTTGACGATCTGACGTCATACAGCTGACGACAAGGACGACACCATCTGTCAATTTAGACGTGATCCGGCTGTCGGCCACTTGAAGTAATGGCGGTGCATCCAGGATGATGACATGATATTCTTCCCGTAATTTCAAAATGAGGTTTTCCATCGCCTTAGACGATAATAATTCAGCCGGGTTCGGCGGGATTGGTCCTGCCGTCAAGATCGATAAATTTTCGACTTTTGTCGGAAGAATGGCTTTTTCAAGCTCGGCTTGTCGTGTCAGCAAACTGGATAATCCCAGACCATTGGCGACCCGGAACGTATAATGAACCGTCGGACGACGCATATCGGTATCGATGATCAGGACCTTTTTTCCTTGTTGGGCATATGCGACCGCGAGATTCGAAGAAGTCGTCGACTTCCCTTCACTTTGTGTCGCTGATGTCACAAGCATGACTTGAATCTCTTTATCCACTGCCATGAATTCGATATTTGTCCGGATTGTCCGGTATTGCTCTGCAATTGGCGACTTCGGTTGAGTGACCGTAATCAGATTACGGGCATCTTTATTCATCTTATTTTTCTTAGCCATATTGTTTTGCCGCCTCTCTCTTTGTTGCTTTCGCTGATGACTTGAAGACTTTGCTGTCAATATCCGGGATACTTCCTAAAACAGGCAAGTCAAGAATTTGTTGCACTTGTTCCTCTGTGCGAATTCGACGATCGAGTACTTCACGTAAGAAAGCAAGTCCTACACCTAATAAGAAGCCAACCACTGCGGCGATTGCTGTATTCAAGATGATATTTGGGCTGACCGGAGCAGTCGGAATGCCTGAAACAGATAATACTTTGACGTTATCGACGTTCATCAGGTCCGTGATGTCTTCACTAAAGACTTTCGCAACGGAGTTTGCAACGTTTGATGCAAGGGCAGCATCCGTATTTTGGACAGAGACGTTGATAACCTGTGAATTTTGTTCACTCTCGACAGTAATCATATTGTTCAAAGCACCGATATTGTCAGGTGCGTTTTCGACTTCTGCTTGAACTTTTTCTAAGATAGCGGGACTCTTGATAATGACACGGTATGTATTTACAAGTGTGACGGACGATTGGACTTGCGAAGCATCAATCACATCGTTTTCCTGTTTTTTCGGTGTGACCAAAATTTGCGTACCGGCTTGATACGTCGGTTTGATCAAAAAGGTACTGACGGCAAATGAGATGACGGCTGCGACGATGGTCAGTGCGAGAATCCGCCAAAGCGATTTTCTCAAAATTGAAAATAATTCTTGTAAGCTGATCGTTTCATTCATGGTTTGATTATTCTCCTTTATTTGTCTAATACGGTGTATTTTTTTATCAACTAGAACTCAGTATAACAAAAAATTGGGAAATGGTTGATTAAATTTCAGGAAATAACATACGTTTTTTGAAATTTGTTGCGTATAATAAAGAATGACATGTTTCTTTTTACATGAATTTCCGGATATCAACATAGGAGGAAGATCTTCATGCATCGCTCTCTAAAAGCCCTTCAATACTATACATCGCACTCGGAAGAAGACATCCGTCGCCTTCATGAACGGATTCGTTTAAGCCTTGCTTCGACAGAATCGTTAACGGATACAATGATTCGTTTGACAGGCCAGACACCACTTGTTCCGTTCAAGCAGGATACAGTAACCGCCGACGAATGGTCAGCTTTTTTAGCCGGCAAACATCATGAAGCGTTAGCTGATTTTTACGGAACACTCGTGGCTCGTCCGATTCTTGAGGAAGATGGTCCTGTCGAACCTAAAGAGGACACCGAAATTGCTCCAGCCCTATCGCGGACGCACCGTGAACTAGAAGCATCACGCAGAAAGAAAATCAAAACAAGACCCGAACCGCGCTCCAAACGAAAAATTCCATGGGGATGGATTGCCTTACTGCTTCTTTGTTTCTTCCTCGGCGCCGGCGGGACATATGTCTATTCGAATTACATCGCGTCTCCCGACACAAAACCGAAATCATCCGTCGAACAACCGGTGACGGTTGAAAAATCCGAGGAAAAAACTGAGGAAGAAACACCCGCTGCAAAAGCAGAACCTGACGTTCTTTACGTCAAAACCCGTAACACGAACATTTACAGTGACTCCGGTCTAACCGATACTCTTTACGAAGCCGACTTTGGTGATGGATACCGGATTCTTGAAACAACGGATACCGTCAGCAAAATCGAATTGACGGACGAATTGACCGGATACATCAAAACGGTGGATACGACAAAATCACTGAAAGAAGATGCAATTGCCGACGAATCGTTATTAACATGGGTCGGTGATAATCTCGATACAAGCTTCGTTACTGAGACGCTCATTGACCTTATCGGCAAATCTGCCGAAGATTTAAATAGTGCTTATGGTCCACCGGAACGGACGTTTTCTGATGAAGTAAACACGTACCTGTTCTACGGTAATCATTTCTTTACACTCCAAAACGATAAAGTCATCGCGATTGACTGGTCGGAAACAGCGATCACAAATGCTGAACTGGCTACCCTTGCGCCGCTTCAACTGGAAACGGAGACGACTGGTCTTGTCACAAGTAATTCTTACCGTCTGCAACGGTTTGAACAAACAGAAACAAGTACCAGCCGAGTGCGTTTGGCTGAACAAAATCTATAACAACAAAAGGGACAATCCGAAAAATGGATTGTCCCTTTTGTTTACTCCAGACCAAGCGAGTAACGTAATGCGGTTTTCGTTTGGGCCAGTGAATCATCAGTCGGATGCCAGTAATAAATGCCATCCGCTTCTTTTCCACCTGTTCCTTCAAGCTTTAAATTCTTTTGGTTTTTAAACGCATCCATATAATCAAAGGCAAGCGTCCGCATCGGTTTGAACGATACATTCGTTTGAGCGTTTTTACCGACGACATCCATGATTGCATTGAATTTACTGACAGAAACGTCCGATGATAATTTGGCGACGACTTGTTCAATGACTTGGCGTTGGCGCATTTGACGACCAAAATCTCCACGTGGATCTTCATAACGCATCCGTGTGTACTTCAAAGCTTCGTCCCCGTTTAAATTGATTTTTCCGACCGTGAACTGCTTCTCACCGACTTTAAAATCTAGGTCATTGTTGACGGTCACTCCACCAACGGCATCAACGAGTGAAGTGAAACCTTCCATGTTGATTTCCGCATAGTAGTTGATTGGAATATCGAGGAACTTCTCAACGGTTTTGATTGCCATCTCCGGTCCGCCGAACGAATAAGCATGGTTGATTTTATCATTTGTCCCCTTACCGACGATGTCGACTTTCGTATCGCGTGGGATGCTGATCAGACGACTTTCGTTTTGTGTCGGGTTGAGTGTCATGATCATAATCGAGTCACTCCGTCCCCGCTCGCCCGGACGTTGATCGACTCCAAGTAACAAGACTGACACCGGTTTTTGTTTTTCGACGACTTCGTCACCCGTATTTTTGACCGGCGACTGAATCTTTTTGACGGTTTGATCAACCTGATAATACGTGTAGCCGATAAACCCTCCGATTCCGACGACCAGTACTAGAGCGATTAACAGCATAACCTTTAACGGCGTCCACCGCTTTTTGACTTTCTTTCTTTTTTTGACACGTTCCACGTTTTCACTTTCCTTCCTATTCATTCTCACGTATTCGTTATGTAACTTCATCAGTTCTCGTTATTATCGGTCAAACAAAAACGATCTTACAGTCGAGTATACTGAAAATTACGGACGAATTGTCAAAAACGGGAAAAGATGAAAAAAAGAGTCTACCGGTTGGCAGACTCTTTCGTCCAGATTAATATGACATTTGACTTGAGACGGTGTACGTTTTCTTTTTTGTATTGTATTCGAGCATGACAAATTTTTTCTGTTTTGTCGAAGTCGGGAAGACATATGTTTTAAACTCTGATTTAATCGCAAGTCCTAAATCGATTTCCTGCTTCGTTTGGACAGATGTCATATCAATTGAATCCAGTCCTGTCCATTCCCCTAGTCCTTTTCCTGACAATACACCATCCAATTGTTTTTCAGTCATTCCCGTTTTAATTTTCGCGCCTTTTGCAAGTTTCATCTTACTTTCACGCGCGCCTGTCGAAGAGTCACGGAACAGATCAAGCGACTTCGATGTCAGACGATAAACCGAACTGTTTTTCTTTGTCATGAACATCAGCGTCGTAATATCAGAAGGTACGATTTCCTTTTTGTCATAAAAACTATAAATCGTCGTCTTTTGACCTTGCGTCGTGCTTGTCGCCTCTGCTTTTTGTTTCAGGACGGTCATTCCGTTCTTTTTCGTTAATTGTTTTTTATAGTCTTTTCCGTAAAGAACTTTTGCTGCCTGTTCAATCGTCATCCCATTCTTTAATGTCTTGAATTGTGTCGTTACCTTTGTTTCTTGTTTCGTTGCCGCTTCTGCTGTGCCTGCGATCAGTGTTGATCCGGCGATCAATGCCGCGATTGTGAGTTTACCAAATGTTGTTGTCATGTGTGTTCACTCTTTTCTGTTTTAATTTAAGGTTTAGTCAAGTTCTTGATCACTCGAGAAGGTCTCAGCGCCACTGACGCGATAGTTTTTTTTATCTAAATCAAAGGCCATCTCAATTCGCAACCGCTCGTTCGGATGATTGGTCCGGAAAAGATAGACTTTCCCTCGTCCTTTCCCTTGACCCAATCCCATTCTTTCCATGTCCCGCTTGGACAGCGTATGACTGAAATCGGCTACTGACCAGGTCATCCAGTCGCCAAGTCCCTCTCCTATCAACACTTTATCGAGTTGCTGTTCCGCCATACCATTCTTAATTTGTTTTCCTCTTTTCAGTTGCTTGTCGCTTTGCCGGACACCCATCGGATTTTCCCCACGGAAATCAAGTGACTTTAAAGCTAAGCGGTATACCTTTTCCTTCGGTTTGACCGTAAAGAAGAACGTCATATAGTTTTTCGAATCACCTGTTTTCTTGTCGTAAATCATGTAATAGAGGAAATCCATCTGCTCAGATGTATCTTGCTTCGGTGACTTTTCCTTCAGAACTGTCCGTCCGTTCTTTTTCGTCAACTGATTTTTATAAGTCTTACCATATCGTTGCTTTGCAAACTCGGTAATGGTCATTCCTGTCTTATATTTCGTGAAGGCGGTCGTAACTTGTTTTTCCTGTTTGGTCGCCGCCTCGACAGGATTGATTACTAGAGTTGATGTCATGAGCGACACCAGGACAGCGTATTTCAACATTCCCTTTAACATGAAAGACTGCTCCTTTTCACTTCATTTCAATCGGGAAGATAGAAAAGTTATCTAACTTATACTGCTTGCTTCGGTCGTCAAATCCCATCGTCATACTGATTTGTTTCTTTGGATTCGAACTTTTAAAGACATACATTTTAGCTTGTCCCCGGTAGTCATGCTCTTTTTGTTGCTGTTTGGTTTGAACAGCACGATAATTCCAAGACCAACGCAGCGCTACCATGCCCAATCCTTTTCCGGACAAAAGCTGATCGAGCTCTGCTTCCGTTTCTTCTCCCTCAATATGTGTCACATGTCGGAGCATCCGAGTACTTTCACGTAAACCAGTAGTCGTATCTGCTACAAACTGCAGCGTCTTTTCCGTGAGGTAGTATGTTGTTTTGTTCTTCTTTGTGTAAAATTTAAGCGTCGTCACTTGGGGTAACGTCTTTGATTGGTCATAAAACGAATATTGCCGTGACCGATGACCTTGTTCATTCTTAGCCCAATCTGCTTTTTTCTTAAAGACCGTCGCTCCATTCGTCTGTTTTAAATGCTGTTTGTATGATGCACCGTACATGATTTTGGCGATTTGCGTCACGGTCAGACCGAACTTAAACAACCGGTATTCTTTTAATACGCGTTGCTCTTCCTTCGATGCAGCTTGTCCGTCGAGTGTCCCGCTCAAGCACAGGACACCGATGACAAGGACCAGCACCAATTGTTTTAAACACTTCATGATGTGCCTACTCTCTTCATTTCAGTAATCGAACTGCCCGATCGGCATCGAGTCGCCCGTATCCGTACGACGGGTCGTATCCTTTTGCGCCAAGATCCTGTGCCGACTTCTTAAGGATTGCTTCCACTTCCGACGCTTTGATTGTCGGCTTCAGACTGTAGAGGAGACTCGCAACACCGACGACGTGAGGGGCTGCCATCGAAGTCCCGCTCCAAAAAGCGGATTCGCCGTCACTGAGATAACTCGGGATGTCTTGTCCCGGAGCGACTAAATCCAGTCCCTTGCCATAGTTCGAGAAGGACGACCGTTTATCGAACCGATTCGTCGATCCGACCGAAAACGCATACTGGGACCGGGCCGGATACGACAATTTACTTTGTCCTTCGTTACCGGAAGCGACAATGACGAGAACCCCTTTTCGCTTCGCATATGCGAGAGCGTCTTCAATTGCCCGGGATGAGAAACCACCGCCGATGCTGATATTGATGACTTTGGCTTTTTGTTTGACGGCATGTAAAATGCCTTTCGCAATATCCGAGTTCAACCCGTAGTTGTCTTCCCCCAGCACTTTGATCGGAATGATCGAAGCCTTGGCATTGATGCCGGACATACCGTACGTATTGTTACTGTTCGCCGCAATGATACCGGCGACATGCGAGCCGTGCCCATGATCATCAATCGCGAGTTGACGGCGGTTGACGAAATCGTAACCGAGGTCCATCCGGACACGTCCGGCAAAGTCCGCGTACGTCGGATTGATCCCGGTATCGATGACCGCGACGAGCACCGTCGATTGTTTTTTAACGGCGATCCGTTTCTTCATCGCATCGAAGTTGATATCGGCGCCTTTGACGCCACCGCGTTGCCCTGTATTGTTTAGTGACCACTGATACGATTTAAAGACGTCCCCACCGAGTCCATGCATGGAGCTGTCGAGCTCGACATACGCAACACTACTCGATTTTGCGAGTTGCTGTTTCGCCGCCAATGCCTGCATGACCGTCTGGTACGTGAACTTGACGAGGCCGAGGCCGGCATCAATTGTTTCATGCTTGACGGCTGACGTTTTCTCGGACAGTTGTTGTTTCTGACTGCTCGTGCCTGTTATCTTGACGACGAGACTGCTCGACTTCGCGACCGTACCCGATTGACCAATCGATTCCCGAAGCGGCTGCAACCGCTCAAGCTTAAACGGCACGACAAACGCTGTGTTTTTCTTTCCTTCGATTTCTATGTACTGACGACCACTCCAACTGAGCGGGAAGACGAGCGACTGATTCGTGACTTGATCATATCGTCCGTAAACCAGTTGTCGTTTGTAATCGGATTGTGACTCATAAACGGTGACGGCTTCCGTCTCGTCGGCAGCAAATTTCAGATGGGTTCCGCCTGTCAGGTAGGTTTTCGTGTCAAAGTAGAACAACGCTTTTCCTTTACTGTCAAACTTACCTTTGATGTAGGCTTTCTTTGTTTTCGCGTCCAGCGTCGGTAATTTTTTGGCGCCGGTGCCTGCTGCTTCTATTTGAGTCGGGATCATCGTCCCAAGGAGACCTGCTACTGTTAATCCTGCAATCCACTTTTTCATTTCCTCACTCCTTCATCCACCTTTTGACCTATAAAACCAGTATAATGGAAAATTTTACGCTAAACACCTAATTTTTACGTTTCAAGCAGATTTTTTTCATGTTTTCAAGTTACTTCACAAAAAAAAGGTGCACTCAGCGTCAACTGAATCCACCTTTTGCTTCATTTAATGTAGCTCGTCGCACGATCAGCGTTCAGACGACCGGAACCATAGGTCGTATCATACCCTTTTGAACCGAGGTCCTTCGCTGATTTCTTGAGGATGCTTTCAACGTCTGCGGCCTTGATTGTCGGCTTTAGACTGTACAAGACACTGGCGACAGCCGCGACATGCGGCGCTGCCATCGAAGTCCCGCTCGCAAAGGCCAGTTCTCCGTCTGCGAGATAACTTGGAATCGAGACACCAGGTGCAACGAGATCAAGTCCCGTTCCGTAATTCGAGAACGACGCCCGTTTATCTGTCCGTCCTGTCGCACCAACGGAAAGCACATATTTCGAACGTGCCGGGTATGACAAGGCTTTTTTACTAGCATTACCAGAGGCGGCGACGATCAGTACATTTTTACTTTTCGCATAGGCTAATGCCGACTCGACCGACTTGGATGACGTATCGCCACCAAGACTGAGGTTGATGACTTTAGCACCTTTTTTCACCGCATGATTGATGCCACTGACCAGGTCCGACGTATAACCGGCACCGTTCTCATCGAGCACCTTGATTGGAATAATCGAAGCTTTCGCATTAATCCCTGTCATCCCGTACGTGTTGTCCGTACCCGCTGCAATGATGCCGGCGACATGCGAGCCGTGACCGTAATCATCCCATGCGGTTTTTGAACGGTTGACGAAATCGTAACCGAGATCCATCCGGACTTTCCCGGCGAAATCCGCATAACTCGGATTGACACCGGAATCGATGACCGCAACGAGCGTCGTCGACTGCTTTTTCTTCGCGATCCGTTTTTGCATCGCTGCCAGAGCGATATCCGCTCCTTTGAGTCCTTTTTTCTGACCGGTGTTGAGGAGTGACCATTGATGGTGCTTGAAGGCGTCCGTTCCGAAAGCTTGAACCGGCGTATCGTATTCGACATAGGCCGTCGCGCTCGACTGCTCGAGTTTTTGTTTCGCTGCTTTTGCTTCCGCCGCTGAACGATACGTCAATTTTTCTAAACGCAATTCCGGAGCAAAAGATTCGACAGACTCGGCACCAAGACTGCTGCCGCGTACCATACCCGCTTTTGTTTGGACGATGAGGGATGTTACCGTACTTGCCTGTGCTTGAACGGAAGAACTGCTGGTCGCGTCAATCGGTTCGTAGCGCGAGACACTGAACGGGACGGAATATGTATCGCCCGGGTATCCTTCTAAAATCAAGTACTGCCGGCCGCTCCAGCTGAGCGGAAAATACATCGTTTCGTCATTACGCTGGAAATAACGATTATAGACACGTCCGGCATCAATGTCTGCTTTACTCGTAAACATCGTGCCATAGACATCCCAATCGAGATCAAATTCAAGATGCGTCCCGTCCTTCACAAAGTCTTTCGCATCCATATACCAGATAGCAAAACCATCTTCATCAAATCGTCCTTTCATCGGTGTTCCGACATAACTGCCCTGGAACGTCGGTACAGCTTTCGCTTGATTGATTTGTTTTGCACTGACGGTTTTTTGTGTTGTACCAGCAGTTTTTTGTTGATCGACGGCTTCCCCGTTTACGCTGAGTCCGATGAATAAACTCGCGGCGAGACTTCCTGCGATGATTTTTTTCATTCCTTCACTCCTTCAATTGTCTTAGGTCCTTACTCCTATATACCCGATATTTTTGGAATAATGTGGGATATTTAAAATCATTTACCTGATTCGTTTATTTCCATTCGTTTATTTCTATACAAGAAAACAGACGAAAAAACACCTTTCATCCATTGCTGGACAAAAGGTGTTCAAGAAGATTAGTTTAATCCGAGAAGAACGGCTTTCTCGTAACCGCCAGTCAAGACAGAGTTGTCGTATGACTGAAGATCTTTGTTGACGACGATGACGTTCGACAACGTTTTGAGTGTACCAGCTGGGACTTTGATCTTAACGATATCGAGTCCGTTCGAGACATTGTCATCTGAGTCAGCAAGCGAGATGCTTGTTCCGACCGGAAGTGCTTTTCCGTTCAGGACATAGTTCGCTGTGCTTGTCGCATCGTACATACCAGAGTATTGAACACCCTCTGTGAACTTGACACGGATGACGTCTTTTTCGTTTTTCTCGTTCGCTGAGACTTTAACGATTTCGAACGGTGTCAGAACTGGTTTAACAGGCGTTTTCATGAGTTTGAAGTCATGTGTCGCTGTTGCAACCGTGTTACCGACATCATCAGACAATGATTTGACGACGACTTTCCACTCTTCGCCGTATCCTTCCATGTCGACGAGGCGTTGCAGACTTTCGTTTGCTTTGACTTGGAAGTTTTTGTCCGTTGTATCCGTGTACTTGACGACAGATCCGTCGATTGTAACGATTTTTCCATCTTTGTTCTTACCGATGAATTCAACCGTCGTTTTCGGTGGGTAAACCACACCGTCCGCATTGATGAGTGGCGTGTTGTACTCATCGAGGTCACGGATTTTCACCGGCTCGCTCATCATGACAACGAAGTCGTTTGTCATTGGTACGCGGTCGATCGTGTTGATCTCAGCACTCTTCAGGTCCGGCGTGTTGAGCGGCGATCCTTCATAGCTGAGGTCAAGTACTAACGCGTCGTTCTTCTCACCGTTCGCTTCGGCCTGGATGGCACCTTTTTCGAGCGTGATGCGGAACTTATCGTTGTAGTAGTTCTCTTTCGTGTTGACTGTATCGTAGATTTCCGTCCAGTCTTTCATCAATTCGAGGACAGCTTCGCCCGTTTCTTTGTTGTAAGACGTGACGTTGACATACTCGCTGAAGTCTTCGTATTTTTTCGTGTTCGAGTTGTAACGCTCAAACTTCAATTCATTATCAAGCAATGCCAGAATATCCGCATTTTTGAGGCCTTTGCTGAACATTAAGCGGAATTGTTCAGGTGACTCAACGACGACGCCGGCTGTCGGTTTGACTGTATCTGCCGCAACCGTGAAGTCGAGGTTTTGTGTCGTTCCGATGTTGCTTTCATCCGAAAGTGCTGCGAAGTCCATCGTATCCCAGACTTGAAGCGAGTGTTTCCCTGCTGCGAAGTATCCTTCTTTGACGCCCGGATAATCATCATTCAACATGATGCGGACTGTATCGCGACGGTCGACACCTGTTTTGTTATCAAATCCGTAATGGATGACTTTAAAGTACTTCTCTCCGTATTGTCCGTCGATTTTGAATTTCGCAGAATCAACCGCTTCAGAGAATTTCACTTCGAGTTGGTTCAGACCGACTGCTTTAACAGATGTCACTTCAGCAGGACGGGCATCCGTCAACTTGAAGCTTGCTTTTGATTTCACTTCTGTATCCGTGCTGCTCGTGATTTTCGCTGTCAATTTGACGACTGCGTTGTCCTGGAGCGGTGTTTCTTTGTCCAGGATCAATTCGAACGCTTTTGGATTTGAAGGAATCGCTTTGATACCGATGACACGCTTCATGCCATCAAACTGTTCGATTTGGATGTTGTCGTTTGCGAGGTAATCTTCTTCGTGAAGACCCTGCATGACTTTATCGAGTCCGAATGATTTGAGTAAGAGTTCACGTGAAACAGCTTTATCAAGGAAGACCGTAACGCGATCCGCCTGGTTTGATTCAGCTGCAAGGACGTTGATCATCTCGATCGGTGCTGGCGTGACCGCGATTGTGCTGAACTTGACTTTCGTCTCTCCAGAAATCTTACCGATGAGGTTTTTGTAGTCGCCTGCTGCCGTTTCGATGATTTCTGCACGGATCATCGCTTCGAGGTCAGTGTTGCTGAACTCTGAAGTGAGGATGACTGTTGCTTTTCCGTCTTGGATTGTCACGCGGTCTTTTGCAAGGGCACCGAATGAAGTCGATAATTTCAAGACGATATCATCTGCGTTTTTGTCGACTTCACCAGTTGCTTTGTCCTTGAGTAAGAACGTCACTTCTGTGTTGTCAGCTCCGTTTGCGACGATTGTCGATGCTTTCGGTGAAACTTCAAGCATCCAGAGGTTTTCAACGCCTTGTGTCATGAAGCTCATTGAACCGAGGTCACGAGCGACGCCGCCGATCATGATGCCTTTCGCTTCCACTGTGTAGTCTTTATCGTACTCAAGACCTGACACATCGAGGAGTGCTGATTTTTTGTCCGGGCTGAGCGTAACAGCTGTAACTGTTCCGCCTGCGATTTTGAAGTTTTCGACTGACGCACTGTCAACCGCGCGTGAGAACGAAACTTCGACTTTTTTGTTGCCGATTGCTTTTGCTGATGTCAACATCGTGTTCGCTACCGTGAAGTCCATTGCTGCTGATTTCACATCGCCGATTTTCACGACATAGCTGTGTGTGCCTTCAGGAATTCCGCCTTGTGAAGCCATGAATTTCCCGTTTGAAAGTGATCCTTTGACGACGATTGGTGCTTTTGACATATCTTTACCCGGGTAGATCAAGAGTTCTGCCATCGCGCCTGCCGCTGCGTACATGACGTCTGCTTTAACAGAAAGTGTCTGATCATCGACGCTTCCCACGACATTCATGATGTTCGCTGCTTTGACTTCATAGCTGATCGAACCTGTCACGACAGAGTTCGCACCTTTGTATGAGTAAGCAAGTTTATATTTGCCGGCTTTTGATGTGTCCGGTGTTTTCAGGTTGAACTTGCTGATCGGGCGTTTAACGATGATGCCTGATTTGTAGCGGATGCTGATTGTGCTTGGAAGAACAACTTTTCCTCCGACTGCGACTGGTTCGAGGACTGGTTCGAGGACATCAACCGGATAGTTCTGAAGTTCTACTTTGAGGATTGCTTTTTTCGAAGTACCAGAAACTGTTCCGTACAAGACTTGGAACTTGTTAATGTACTTTTTCTCGAATTTCACGGTACCGTTCCACTTCACTGAACGCATTTCGTACTTGCCGTTTGTGAGCTTGACTTTGACTTTCGTCGGTAACGTCAATTTCTTAACAGCGTACTTTGAACCGCCTGCATGTTTCATCAAAATTGGTTCGATGTATTTAACAGAGACCTTCGAAGCCGCGTCAGCAGCAACCGGTGCGACGACAGATGCAGTGACTGCGAGTGCAGCTGCAGCAGCGTACAATTTGTTTGATTTTTTCGTGTAAGCCATGTTTACAATTCCTCCTCTTGTCTTTCAAAACTAAATGCGACAATCCCAACCAGATAACCTACACTTAAAGTAAAATATTTGTAAATATTTACTTTAATCCAATCAACGAAGTTCCTGTCTTCTTCGGAGGAATACGTTCTGTTTCACACGCCGATCCATCGCCTATACAGTAGACGATCGTCAGTGATCCATTATGTATCCAGTTTGGGATGAACAGAAAAACGTTGTCGAACGCCCTATATATAAGGCATTACGTATGTTGTAGGTTTGTACCAAGTCTCACTTCCAGATAAGTGAATCACTCAGCTACAGCTCAAATATACAAAACTCAGAAACTAACGACAATAGGTTTTTTGTAAAAAATAGGTGAATAGTAGTAACTAGTAAAATATATTTACAGGTTGTATATGGAAATTAAAAATCTAACTATCTCTTTTTAAGAAAACGCTTACATTTATATCGAATTTCACTGAAGTCAATATTTTTCTGAAATATAATAAAGCCATCACGTGTTAGACGTGACGGCTTCTCTCTCAGGATAGACTCTGATTTGCTTGTTCCACCGCTTCCAAAAACGAGTCGCGCTGAAACCGGTGATCGGCATCCGCCGTCAGTTCAATCATGTCGTCCAAGCGGCGCAATTGAATCGGCAGACCACGTCCGATCCATTCGAGTTGTTGCTGGAGATGCCGTCTCGCCCGGTCGATCGTATGTCGTTCTGCTGCTGCGAACTGCCGTAAGTACTGCAAGACGTAACCGAATCCGAATTCGATCGGAATCCGTAATTCGGCGCCCTTGTCTTTAATCCGGATTAGACCTGCTCCATAATGAATCGCCCGTTCCCATTCTTCACTGATTCGTTCATACCAGTTTCCGTTCGTCAGACAATGTGTTTCCAGTGCTCCTTTAGGACCACTCGGCATGACGCTGAAGTAATCGATTTTCATTCGTCTTCTCCTTTTCCACAAAAAATAGGATGAATCCTTGATGGACTCACCCTATATGACAGGTCAAGAAGTGGGATTGTTCGAAAATCATGCGGATAAAAAACACATCATTCAACATCGAAAAAGCTTTTCGAATACGCTATACTGAATACGGGAATGGGAGGAATGCTCGTGGCGATTATCATCTTTTGCCTCGTATGTCTCTTCGCATATCGTATCCGCAAGCTTCCCGAAGCGATTCGGACGATCTTACTCATCCTCGGTTTACTCAGTGGATGGTTCGCGCTGTTTGAGATCATCAGTTATCTAGAAGCGAATCCTTACCTGGCCGCTATCCCGATTACACTCGGGCTCGGTTACTGGTTTTGGCGCCGCAAGAAAAAACGGACGACCGGTTCTACCTCAGTTTGAGGTCGAGCGGTGTCCGCCTATCAATCACACAAAACCGGTCCGTTCAACGGAACTGGTTTTTTTGTCGTCACAAGACAGCCGGTGGTCCGAATTTCCCGTCATGGTAGTCGCGGTACGCCTGACGGATCTCCTCTTCCGTGTTCATAACGAACGGTCCGTAGGCAATCGTTTCTTCCCGGATCGGTTGACCGGAGTAAATCAGCACCTTCGTCCGACTGACAGCCGTCAACGCGAGTGCACTGTCCCCTTGCGCCTGTTCATCAAACGTCAATGTCGCGGCCATCGTCTTCGAGAGGCACGTCCCGCTTGTCCCGGCTTCCAGTTCGCCTGCTAAGACATATAAAAAGGCATTATGGTTCGCCGGTAAGACATGCGAATACGTTGCTCCGGGAGCCAGCGAAATCTCACTCATCGTGATCGGCACCAGGCTGTCGAGCGGTCCCGTCACGCCGGCAATCGCACCGGAATAGACCCGGACGTGTCCGCCATCGAAGGTCACGACCGGGGCTTGTTCGAGCAGGACGTTTTGATACGATGTCGTCGTCTCTTTCAAACGTTTCGGCAGATTAAGCCACAGTTGCAACGTATGAATCAAATCGTCATCGACCGCTTCTTCGGCATGCCGTGCCGCCCAGCCGGCATTCATGTACTGGACGTCCCCGGCATCTAAAATCGAGTGTCCGCCATGATTATCGATATGTTCGAGCCGGCCGTCGATGACATAGGTAATCGTCTGAAAGCCGCGGTGCGGATGATCGGAAAACGTTCCGCGTTTGAACCAGTCTTCCGCCATCAGGATAAACGGATCAAACTCGTCCTTCCGGTCCGGTGACAGGACCCAGCCTTGCTGCACATGCGGATAACCATTTTGTTGATACGTCACTTGCCAATGGTTCTTCACATCACGTTCGAACATTTTTCCAACCCCTTCGTTCATTATGTTTTCATTGTCGCACAGCCGCGTCCTTAAGCCGTACTCGTTTGCTTATCAAAGCAGTATCCAGTCCACAAAAAAACGACCCCGGTCAGTTAACCGGAATCGTTCAGCACTTCAATTAAAGACGTGACGCCTTTTGTTCGAGGACGGCAATCTTCTCTTCGATTTCAAGCAACTTCAGTTCGTGTTCGAGTTCGAGGCGACGTTTTTTACGTTTCAATTGGCTCAGTTCTTCTGCGACCGACTCCGGTGATGCTTCCGGACGTGGTGGTGCCGACTGATCCATCGACTGACGGAGCGGATCAAACAGGTTCGATTTGGCAAACTTCGCCGCTTCCGGACCAAACAGGTCGTTGATGATCGGCAGGACTTTGTTCATCGCGTTGCCCGGAATCTGTGACTTCTCGTCGACGAGACGTTTGAGCGCCAGTTCATCGACCAAATAGCCTTTACCGTCCTGTTCCGCATGTAACTCGCCCGTACGGATCCAACGACGGACCGTCTCTTCCGATACGCGTAACAATTCACTGATTTGTTTTGTCGTTAACATCGTTATCCCTCTTTCCCATTCATTTGATACCTTTACTATACACACGTGTGTGCGTGTGTGTCAATCGATACACACATCAAAAACCCTCCGAACCGGTGTGGTCCAGAGGGTTGTACTTATCCTGCGCGTCGTAATAATAACCAGAGTCCGACAACAGCCAGTCCTGCTCCTGTCGCAGCATATGGGAACGGTTGATCTTCCCCTGCTTGCGGGAGTCGTTCACCGGACATACCGCCTGTCTCCGGATTGTCTGCTTGGACTTCCGTGACGGGGGCTTGCGCCGGTGTAGCCGATGTTTCCGTCGGTTGCGGTTTTGGTTCCGGTTTTGGTGCCACGACCGGTTTCGCCTTCTTGATTTCAGCAAGCAGGAAATACCCCATCGTCTCGTCCGTCAACGTGACCGAATCGGTTGTTGCTTTTCGTTTGAACAGTTTTAGGAATTCATCGTATCCCGGGAATTCTTCTTCGTCTTCATCTGCCATGCCGACAGCGAGAGCCTCTGCTCCTGCTTTCGTCAGTTCGAATGAATCCATCATCTCATCGAGCGAGACATGGTGCATCGCTTCGACCGTATAGCCGGCTGCGACTTCCGTCTTCACCGTATACGTCCCCGGTGTCAACTCGATCGACAAGGCATCGTCTTTTCCAACTTCTTCCGTATACACGTCTTTACCTGTGATGGCATCCGTTACCGTATACGTCGCAGGAATCGTCTGCTCCGAGTAACCGGGAATCTGATCGGCATTGGCGTCAAGGAAGTTCGTCACGATCAACAGATTCGCCATGTCCATTTCTTCGTCATCGAGACCATAGAGACCGGCATCCACCTGAACGATGTCGCCTGCTTTGAGTTTCACTTTCGCTAAATCTTCTTCGTCAAGATCGGAATCGATCGTCGGATCCGTTCCTTCATGTTGAGGAGACGTGTAGTAGTAACCGATATCCATGCCATACACTTCCACGTAATACGTTCCCGGCTTAATATCCTTGAACGTATAGAGACCGTCTTTCGTGTAGACTTCTTCGACGACATCATAGTTTTTATTTAAGAGATAAACCGGGACGTCACTGATTCCTGTTTCTTTTTCCTGACGAATCCCGTCTTCATTTTCGTCATACCAGATCGTTCCGTTGATGATTGCCGTCGTTGCTTGGACCGGTTCTTCCTTGACCGGTTCCGTTTCCGGCTTCGGCTCTTCCTTGACTGGCTCTTCTTTGACCGGTTCTTCTGTAGCCGGTTCTTCTTCGACTGGTTCTTCTTTCACCGGCTCTTCCGGTGTCGGTTGCTCTTCCGGAGTTGGTTCTGCCGTCACAGGTTCTTCCGGTGTCGGCTCCGCTTTGACTTCGCGGCCGAATTGAATCAAAATCGTCTTCGCTTGATCCGTCGACGTGACTTTCACGACAGGTGCTGTTTCCGCCGTAAAGGTGACGACCGGATTTTTGGCGATATCAATCGCTTGTCCCGTCAATCCGTCTTCGAAGACGATCTTCGTTTCAGACTCAAGATCGACCATTCCTTCGCCCGTGAACGTCAACGTATACGGATTCGTCCCCGTTCCTGTGACATCCCATGAAGAAACCGTTTCCGCCTGTGCTGGTGTGATGATACCTAAGACAAGCAGACACGCTACTATGTACATTCCAATTTTTCGCATTATGTTTGTTTTCGCTCCATTCTAAAATATGTGTTACCTAGATTTTAAACAATAAAGGGAAAATAAACCACCTGATATTGAATATTTGTTCAAGAAAAAAGACGACTGCGCCAAAAAAGGAACAGTCGTCTTCGATTCATACAAGAGAATGACAGGCTTCGGCACAAGATTCGCAGGCTGCAGCACACTTTTGACAATGGTCATGATCATGTTTTGCACATTCTTTGGCGCAGGCCAGGCAGATTTCCCGGCAGGCCGTAGCCAGTATCGCGACGTTCGGACTGTTTCGGACGATTGCTTGACTGAGCAGGCTGCAAATGTCTGCGCAGTCCCGGTCGAGACGGATACAGGCTGTCATATGGTTGACGTGGTCTTCGTTCAGACAGGCATCAAAACAGGTGTTACAGGCGACGATACAGGCTTCGAGCGTCGTTAGAGCTTCCTGGTGTACTTCGTGCATCATGTGGTTCCCCCTTTTAAACTAGTCAATTAGTAGACGATATTGTGTTTCTTCCCTCTTCCTGTTTCCTGAAAACAAAAAAAGAACCATACGATAACCGGGGAACAAGTGGTTATCGTATGGTTCCTTTCCATTAACGGACGACTTCAAGCGGAATTTCGATTCCACGTCCGGCGCCGGCATCGATGATCAAAACCGGCAGACGGTTTTCATCGAAGACTTCTTTTTCAATCGTCGTATCCGACGTATACGTTCTGATTTCCCCCATTTTTTTCGCCGTAAACGAAACGAATGGGAACGGAATCGACTGATTGGCAACATCCAATCGGATATCGACCTGCTGGTCATCCAGCCGGATATCGTTTGCCGTCCGAATCGTCAGACGCATCCGATCATTGTCCGTCGCTGAAATCTGAGCCGAGATGTTTTCCGTTTGTCCGGCACGCGTGACAGGATCGATGATGACCGTCGGGGAAGCGGTCTCCACCTCGTCAGCATGCTGACAACCGGTAATGACAAGCAGCGAGATTGCCAAAGGAATCAGCACACGCTTCATCACGGATTCACTTGATTGCGAAAGTCAGTTCAGCAGTACAGGCGACTTCCCCATCGACTGTTGCTGTGGCACGTCCTTTACCAATCGGTCCACGCAGTTTCGTCAGTTCGACTTCCAATCGGAGCTGGTCACCGGGAACGACCTGACGCTTAAAACGACAATTCTCGATGCCGGCAAAAAAGGCCAGTTTGCCCTGGTTTTGTTCCATCTTGAGAACAGCAAAGGCTCCTACTTGCGCCAATGCCTCAACGATCAACACACCAGGCATGACGTTGTAGTCCGGGAAATGACCATTGAAGAATTCTTCGTTTGCCGTGACATTTTTAATGCCGACAGCACGTTTTCCTTCTTCGACTTCTAAAATCCGGTCGACGAGTAAAAACGGGTAACGGTGCGGAATCACTTCCTTGATTTGTTCAATCGTATACATATAGCGCAGCTCCAATCACTGGTTAATTTAAGATTGTGTCCAAAAATCGGTGATGCGGGTCCATGTGTCGAGCTTGAGGACATCCATCGCTTCGCCACCACCAAGTGTCGCATACCCAACCATGGCACCGATCACTAACGCAAGGACAATAAGAAGAACAATGATCAATAAACGAACAAGGATGGGAACGCGGCGTGAAGAATACTGACGCAGCTTTTTACGTTGTTTCGGTTCCTGCTCCTGTTGCGCTTCGTTCTTGATCTGTTGATTACGTTTCAGACGTTCACGGGTCGGTTGGTCCGTTCCGGCTTGATTTTGTACCATCTTGATCACCTTTCATTGGTTCAGTCTAAAGAACAGTATAGCATATTAGTACCTGGTATTAAATAGTTGCAGTTTAGCTACAAAACGGTTCTTTTTTTAAGTGTAACATGCACAAACGATGAACTTGTAAAAAAAGTTCCGCATTTTGTATATAAGGAAGAAACCGAACCGTTCATACTTTTTTTAAAAAACTTTTTCAATTTTCCAATCCAAACAAAAACCGAGTGCGTATGCTGTTCAGAACGATGCAGACAACAACTACCAAATACTAATTAGATAT
>NZ_QPKF01000012.1 GCF_003339585.1 Exiguobacterium sp. RIT594
ATCAATTTTTGAAATGAATTTGATACACTTTTTTGTAATATAGTGATGCTATACTCCTTTTAACAAATCGTTTGTCACCGTATCTTTATCTTTAAAGGAGTACAACTAATGAAAAACAAGGTAATACTTATCGCTTCTAGCGTCTTACTCACAACAACTTTTTCAATGCATAGCCCAAAAGTTGAAGCAAGTAGTGCATATAAAGTAAAAGTAAAGACAGACGATCTCCGTGTTCGGACTGGTCCTTCTCTCAATTACAATATAGTCGGCGTGACTAACACTGGTCAGACTTTTTCTTATTTAGGAAAAAAAGGAGCTTGGACAAAAGTACTTTACAAAGGGAACACACGGTATATCTATAGTTCTTACCTAAAAAAATATAAGAGCCACGTTGCAAAAAAAATGACGTATAATGAGTCTCTTTTTGCTTCTCCTACTAAAGGGAGGCTGACCCAAGGATACGGAAAATCTAATGGCGCTTACGGTTATACATTCCATAATGGCGTTGATCTAGCTGCAACAAAAGGCACACCTGTCTATGCTTCTGCGAGTGGAAAAGTCACTACCTCTAAAAACAGCGGTGCATATGGTAAACACGTTATGATTTCACATAGTCTAAAGAATCAAAAATACGTAACCGTTTATGCTCATATGAATAGTCTTTCGGTAAAAAGTGGTCAGACAGTCTCTAAAGGTATGAAGATTGGAACAGTTGGGAATACAGGAAACTCGTTCGGAAATCATTTACACTTTGAGATTCATAAAAACAGTTATAAATACAGCAGTTATTCTGCAGCGAATAGTGTCAACCCATTGAACTATTTGTAACCTAAAAAAAGAAGAGAGGATGTCCTAAGACAGCATCTTTTCAGATCATAGAAAAACCCTCATTTCGACGTCGAAATGAGGGTTTTTCTATGATCTGAAGTGACTTCATCAAGTCATTTATTTTGAAGTGGATTGCTGTGATCTAGCGTCTCATAAGACTTGTCTCAAAAGTGAGGTGATATTTTGCGGAAAATTGGTTATGTACGTGTCAGTTCAACTAGTCAAAACCCTTCAAGACAATTTCAGCAGCTAAGCGAATTCGGAATGGATATTATATACGAAGAAAAAGTTTCTGGGGCAACGAAGGAACGTGAGCAACTTCAAAAAATGTTAGAGGACTTACAAGATGGTGACACCATTTATGTTACAGATTTAACTCGAATTACTCGTAGTACACAAGATTTATTTGAATTGATCGATTACATACGAAGGAAAAAAGCCAGCTTAAAATCACTCAAGGATACATGGCTAGATTTATCAGAGGATAATCCATACAGCCAATTCTTAATTACAGTAATGGCTGGTGTTAACCAGTTAGAGAGAGATCTTATCCGTATGCGTCAACGTGAAGGGATTGAGCTGGCTAAGAAAGAAGGAAAGTTTAAAGGTCGGATAAAGAAATATCATAAAAATCATGCGGGAATGAATTATGCAGTAAAGCTATATAAAGAAGGAAATATGACTGTAAATCAAATTTGTGAAATTACAAATGTGTCTAGGGCTTCATTATATAGAAAGCTATCGGAAGAGAACAAATAGTTCAGTCCTATTCCATTAATTGGCCAGATAATGTTATGTACTTAAAGTCTTATGCAGTTTGGTTATTTTGTTATTAGAATTGGGTACTCCAATTCTTTTTTTATGAATTTTTTACTCATTCAAAAAAACACTTGAATGAATTATTAAAAATGGTTATGCTATATTCAAATAAACACTTGAATGATATTGGGGTGAGAATGTGATTAAGAAAGATACTTGTGAAATTTATTGTTATGACGAAGAAAAGGTCAATCGAATACAAGGTAATTTACAGACAGTAGATATTTCTAGTGTTGCCCAAATGTTAAAAGCTATTGCAGATGAAAATAGAGCAAAAATTACCTATGCTTTATGTCAAGATGACGAACTGTGTGTGTGTGATATAGCAAATATTATAGGTGTTACGGTTGCAAATGCCTCTCATCACCTGCGAACGCTCCATAAGCAAGGGATTGTTAAGTTTCGAAAAGAGGGAAAACTTGCATTTTATTCATTAGATGATGAGCATATCAGACAAATTATGATGATTGCATTGGCACATAAGAAAGAGGTGAAGATCAATGTCTAGTGGGAAAGCAAAACTGTCTGAAGAAGAAATGAAAGCCTATCGTGTTCAAGGATTTACTTGTACTAACTGTGCAGCCATTTTTGAAAATAATGTTAAAGAACTTCCCGGTGTTCAGGATGCGAAAGTAAATTTCGGAGCATCTAAAGTTTATGTTAAAGGGACGACAACCATTGAAGAATTAGAAAAAGCAGGAGCATTTGAAAATTTAAAAATTCGAGATGAAAAAGAACAAAGGGTAGAACGAGAACCTTTTTGGAAGCAGAAAGAAAACATTAAGGTATATATATCAGCTCTTTTACTTGTAGTTAGCTGGTTCTTAGGAGAGCAGTATGGTGAAGAGCATGTTCTACCGACAATTGGTTATGCAGCGTCCATTTTAATCGGTGGATATTCGTTATTCATTAAAGGTCTCAAAAATCTAAGCAGATTAAATTTCGATATGAATACGCTTATGACTATTGCAATTATAGGAGCTGCAATCATTGGTGAATGGGGTGAAGGGGCAACCGTTGTTATCCTATTTGCGATTAGTGAAGCATTAGAGCGTTATTCAATGGATAAAGCACGTCAATCTATTGAATCTTTAATGGATATTGCCCCAAAAGAAGCGTTAATTCGACGAGGCAATGAAGAAATGATGATTCATGTTGATGATATTCAAGTTGGAGACATCATGATTGTTAAGCCCGGTCAAAAGTTAGCAATGGATGGAATAGTGGTTAAAGGTACATCGACATTAAATCAGGCTGCGATTACAGGTGAAAGTGTTCCAGTAACGAAAACCACAAATGATGAAGTATTTGCAGGAACCTTGAATGAAGAAGGGTTACTTGAGGTTAAAGTAACAAAACGAGTTGAAGATACTACTCTTTCAAAAATCATTCACTTGGTAGAAGAAGCCCAAGCAGAACGGGCCCCTTCTCAAGCGTTTGTCGATAAATTTGCAAAATACTATACACCAGCTATTGTCATACTAGCTCTTTTAATTGCGGTAGTTCCACCATTATTTGGCGGAGACTGGAGCCAATGGATTTATCAAGGCTTAGCTGTATTAGTGGTTGGTTGTCCTTGTGCCTTAGTAGTCTCAACTCCAGTTGCTGTGGTTACAGCAATAGGAAATGCAGCGAAAAATGGTGTTTTAATTAAAGGTGGTATCCATTTAGAAGAAGCAGGACACTTAAAAGCGATAGCCTTTGATAAAACAGGAACATTAACCAAAGGGATTCCTGCTGTAACAGACATTGTGACATATGGTAGAAATGAAAATGAATTAATGACCATAACAGCAGCCATTGAAAAAGGATCACAGCACCCTCTTGCTTCAGCGATTATGCGAAAAGCAGAAGAAAATGGATTAAAATTCAACGAAGTAACAGTAGAGGATTTTCAATCCATTACAGGTAAAGGCGTTAAAGCCAAAATAAATAATGAAATGTATTATGTGGGAAGTCCAAATCTTTTTGAGGAATTACACGGAAGCATTTCAAGCGATAGGAAAGAAAAAATTGCCGATATGCAAACTCAAGGTAAAACGGTGATGGTGTTAGGAACAGAAAAAGAAATTCTTTCGTTTATTGCCGTAGCCGATGAAATGAGGGAATCGTCTAAAGAAGTTATCGGCAAGTTGAACAATATGGGAATCGAAACAGTGATGCTAACAGGCGATAACCAAAGAACGGCAACAGCCATCGGAAAACAAGTTGGTGTTTCGGATATTAAAGCTGACTTACTTCCAGAAGATAAGCTTAATTTTATTAAAGAACTTCGAGAAAAACATCAAAGTGTGGGGATGGTCGGAGATGGCGTGAATGATGCTCCAGCCCTTGCGGCATCTACCGTTGGTGTAGCAATGGGTGGTGCTGGAACTGATACAGCTTTAGAAACGGCTGACATCGCCTTAATGTCTGATGATTTGAGTAAATTGCCATATACAATAAAATTAAGCCGTAAGGCTTTAGCAATCATCAAGCAAAACATTACCTTCTCTTTGGCGATTAAATTAGTGGCATTACTTTTGGTCATGCCCGGTTGGTTAACACTTTGGATAGCTATATTTGCTGATATGGGAGCAACTTTACTTGTAACATTAAACAGTTTACGCTTATTGAAAATCAAAGAATAGGTTCTAAAATGGGCGTCAACTATCGGGTGCGATCATTGAAAACAATGTTATGCTTCAAAAGGGATATTAACAGGAAATATACAACTAAAGGACGCTTTAACTGAGCAACGGAAAAAGCCAAATTTCTCAATTGATGTTGAGAAATTTGGCTTTTTAGTATGGGAATTTCCTTAGCATTGTAAATCCGCATTTTCCTGACGCTACCCCTTATAGAACCACTCTCCCCAACTACCAAGTTGGAGTAAAGGTGGGACGATCATCAGCAACAATGCACCTAGGAAGACGAACGGTGTATACACTTTCGCGAAACGATCGATGAACGCTTCACTCGGTGCTTTATTATCCTGCGCTTCCTCGACCAGTTCAATGATGTGCGCAAGCGTCGTCTCTTGATACGTCTTCTCGACGATCATGTCGAACGAACGATCCATGTTGAGCGTTCCGGCAAATACGTGATCGCCTTCCTTCTTATCGACAGGAATCGATTCGCCCGTGATCGGTGCTTGATTGATGGTCGTCGTCCCGTTCAGGATCGTGCCGTCCAGTGCAACCTGATCACCTGGTCGAATCCGGAGGATTTCTCCGACTCGCACCGCTTCCACCGGTTTACGTCTAACGTCCCCGTCCGTCAGCACGAAGGCTTCCTTCGGAGACAGTTCGATCAGTTTCTGAATGGAATTGCGCGTCCGCGCAAGGGAGCGATTCTGAAGCAAATTGCCGATGGCAAAGAGGAAGACGACGGTCGCTCCCTCGAGCCACTCCCCGATACATGCGGCACCGATGGCTGCTACGCTCATCAATACTTTCATGTCGAGTGAGCGGGCACGGACGGCATAATAGGCACTCCGGAAAACTCTCCCCCCACTGAGGATCAAGGCGATACCGTACAAAACATTCGGAAGATACGCTACTCCGCTCGTTTGGATGAGCAATCCCAGACCAATCAAAATCCCGGACAGGATCAAGGAGATCCCCTCGAACGACCGGACCGGTGCCTCGGACGTTTTCTTTCCCTTGACGTATCCATCGAAACCGATCTTGTTCAGCTCGCTTTGGACTTGTCGAGCATCCAGCTGATGGTCGATTTCCATCTCCCCACGGGCAAACGAAACTGTGACGGTCTGGACATTTTGCATCTTTTGAAAGTGTTGTTCGATCGTCTTAGCACAGCTACTACAGTCCATCCCGGAAACGGTGAATGTTTGGACGAGCTGATCTGATTTATCGGGAAGGGGCGGAAGCGATGACCGCGCTCTATCTGATCGGCGATACGCTCCTCTACGGTTGTCTTGCGCTGTTGATCGGTTTCTTTTCCGTCCAGCTCATCCCTCGTTCTTACCGACCTGACGTATCGCTTTCAATCCGCTGGGTTCGCATGCTCATCGTGCTGATGCTGTTATCCTTTTCCCTGTCCGTCTTACGAATCGTACTGTATTTATATGAAGAGATCGGTTTTTGGATAACACTGCAATCCGTGTTACTTACATTCGAGGCAGGGAACGCTTGGATTCTGATGGCTCTCTGGAGTGTACTCCTTCTCATCGTCATCAATCGTGCATCACTCAGTCCTGGACGTATAAAACTAGGGGTATTCCTTGTTATGGCGATGGTCGTTACGTTCGCGTGGTCCGGGCACGCCTCTAGCATCAAAGGGGCAGAAGGCATGCTCGTACATTCTATTCACGCACTCGCCGTCTTCATCTGGACCGGTGGATTGCTCATACTCGGCTTTTGGAGTCCATCAGACCGTAACTGGGGCATCTTCCTCGAATGGTTCAAACCACTCGTGACGCTATGTTTCTTACTAATCGTCGGTTCCGGCATCTATCTGATGTCTGTCGTCGTGCAGGTAGAGGAGTATTCCGATTCCTGGATTTTACCGTATGGACAAGCCTTACTCTGGAAACACGTCCTGATTCTACCCGTGCTGATCATCGGTATCATGAACGGGAAGTGGAGTTACGCGTCTCCTGAACGATCGTTTGAAGTCCGACGGATGCGGATGCGCATGGAAGGCATCTTGATCCTGCTTCTCTTCACAGCGACTGCGTGGCTCGGTCAACAGGAACCCCCTCACTCGATCAAGGATACTCTTCAATCCAGCGGGGCTGGTCCACTGTCAGGGTTTCTTTTCCCTAGCTTGCGTTTCACCTATTCTGATATCCGGTTCGAGCCGACCATGATATCCCTCTTCTTGATGGCAATCAGCCTCCTTTTCGTGGGATTGTTGGTGTACGTCATCCGATCAACCCAAGACTCCATCAAGACCCTCTATCTTGGATTAGGCGTCTCGATCTCATTATTTTTCGCAGCGTTGTATAGTATTTCCGTGTATTTATGATCCTCCACATGAGCATTTCAGCGTGTGCGACGTCTTATACAAAAAGAAAGGCATGCGATACAGCAGTCTTTCTTTTTTCATACTTATTCATCATTTTCATACTAGTTATAACAGGTTCAATCCTATTTTAAATCGGTGCCATTTCTAGACTACTACTGGAATATGTATTACAATGTATTACAAAGGAGCTGATAATCATGAGTACCATTTCCGTACGTCTGGATGACCAGGATACACGACTCATCAAAGAATATGCGAAGGCAAAAAACATCACGATTTCTACACTCGTTCGCGATGCCGTCCTCGACCGCATCGAAGACGAAATCGATTTACAACTCTATCATGATTCGATGGCAGCACACCGTAAAAAATCAGAAGCGATCTCTTTCGACGATATGATGAAGGAACTTGATTTAGAATGACAGCATTTACGGTAGAGTTTGAGCGCGGAGCTCAAAAGTCTCTCAAGAAGATGGATCCTCAACAAGCGCGGATCATCATGTCCTGGATCAAGAAGAATCTGGTCGGGACGGATGATCCGCGTCGTCATGGTAAAGGACTCGTCTCGAATCGCTCGGGTGAATGGCGGTATCGCATCGGTGATTATCGTCTGATTGCTGACATTCAAGATGAAAAAGTCGTGATTTTGATTCTCGAGATCGGGCATCGTCGTGATATCTATAAATAAGACAGGTAGAACTCACATCTTAGGAAATATGTGAGTTTTCTTTTTTTGTTTTTAAAACGACCATTATGTATACAAAAATGATTAGTCTTTCACAAATTGTGTATTTAGTTGGTTTACTACACAATTTAAAGCCTATTAACTCATCTTTTTATCAATATGCTTTTAATAGCGTTTTTTACGCAAATAAGACAAATAAAACCTGCGTTTGTATTTCGACATTGAAATGCAAACGCAGGTTTTACTGATTCATTCATTGATTTAGCACAAACAGGTATTCTATACTGTCTCACAATTTAAGCATATTTTATGTTAAGCAATCAGTAAATACGCTTATTTTAGTCTACTGTAATGACTATTGGATACCGCTTCCAACCATTCTGGTGAACCAGCTGTGATTGCAATATGTTGAAACCAGCTGTCTTTAGAAGCTCCATGCCAGTGCTTTACTCCGTCTTGTGTGACGACTACATCTCCAGACATTAGGAAACGCGCTTTTTTCCCATCTTCCTGATACCATCCTTCGCCGCCTGTCACTAAGAGAATTTGATACCCACCTCGATGGATATGCCAGTTATTCCGACAGCCTGGCTCAAATGTCACGTTCGATACTATAACATCCTCTGATGGACTCGTAGCTAAAGTTTTTAGATGGCTTTGACCAACAAAGAATTGCGCGAACGCTTCGTTGCTATCACCAATTGAGAAAATCGAATGATATTTTACTTCTTCATATGTTTTCATTTATTTAACCTCCATCTTACATCTAAATTTCTTATTTACCAGCGAATACGGGGAAAAATCCATGCTCTCCGTAATCCTGAATCGGAGTTATATTTTTCAGTGTCTCCATATCAGCATCCGAAATGACAAAATCAAGTTCTGAATTATTTTTCATATGATCAAGATTTGCGGCTTTCGGAATAACAACTAATCCGAGCTGAATGTCATATCGCAAACAAATCTGCGCAATGGATACATTGTACCGATCAGCAATCGATTGAATCACTTCGTTGTTTAAAACAGCACCGTGAGCAATCGGGGAGTAGGCTTCCACTACAATCTCACGCGATTGACAAAAATTAATGAGTTCCTCTGGTGTATTACTCACATGTGCTAAAATTTGATTAACCATTGGCTTGATCTCGCATGTCGCCAAAATATTTTCAATATCATCCTGTAAAAAGTTTGAGAGTCCAATTGCTTTAACTTTACCTGCCTTGTAGGCATCCTCCATCGCTTTCCATACCAGTTTGTTCTCCTCGAAATAACGACTTTGCTCTGCACGAAACTCATTCCATGGTTGTGGACTATGAATGATTAACAAATCTACATAGTCTAGTCCAAGCTTCTCTAAAGACTGATCGATGGATATTGCGACGTCATTATACGTTTTCGCCTCAGCAACAACTTTTGTTGTGATAAATAATTCTTCTCGTGATACACCGCTAGAACGAATCCCTTCTCCGACACCCTTCTCGTTCAGATACGCCTGAGCCGTATCGATATGACGATATCCGATTGAAATAGCATCTCGGATAGTTTGTGTTGCTTGCGCATCGTCCATCATCCATGTCCCAAGACCTAGTTTGGGAATCTTGACTCCGTTTTGTAGTTCATACATTTCATTGAACATATTATTCTCTCCTTTATACGATAAGATGTTTTCAGAAATAGATAATGTCCAATCCATATAATTTTTCAAATATGAAACTTTCCAGTGATTACGAAATAAAAAATCAATATGGATTGATTAATCAACATGTGTCTATAATTATAAATACCTAAGTTCTTGATTCAATAGTTAGATTTATAGGTTTTGTTGATTACTCAACAAATCGTTTGAGATTGTTGATTTTAAAAAATATGGGGGAACATATCATGCCTAAAACAGACAGACGAATTGCAAAAAGCCAATCGGCTATTAAGAGCGCCGTCCTTGCGCTCATGTCTTTAAAGAACTTTGATAATATCACTATCCAAGATATAGCGGACGAAGCGAATCTTAATCGAGGAACGATTTATCTACACTACACAGATAAATACGACCTATTAGATAAAATGATCGAAGAACATATTCATGAATTGCGCGTACTTTGCCACGTAGCATCTGATATGACCTTTCAAGAGGGAAACTATATTTGGTACGAATACTTTGAAAAACATAAGCTCTTCTTCTCAACGATGTTAGACAGTAAGGGAGCTCCTTATTTTAGAAAACAATTTTTGGAACTCGTAGTCGAAGAATTTGGTGTCGAAGTGAATACATCAACAGGAAAAAACAAAGGATTACATGAGGACGTAATTCTTCAATTTTTTGCTGCAGCTACGGTCGGTGCAGTAGAGTGGTGGTTTAAGAATGGTATGCCTGTATCGGCACGTATAATGGCAGAACAGACAGGAATCTTGTTGGATCGAAACTTTGATTAATAACCTAGGAGTCATCTTAGATATTCTGAAACAGTCAAACATAAAGAGTGTCGACATTTTGTGATGTAAAATGTCGACACTCTTTTTATACATGAGCTTCCATCTGCTTTTGAATAAGCAACCTGTACTCATGTTCAATCGTATGATTTTTTATTGAGCGATACATCCGTTTATTACGGCTTCAAAAATACGACGACTTCTTTAATCTGTAAACTTTTTTAAGACGATCGCTGCATTATGTCCCCCGAACCCAAATGAATTGGAGAGCCCGAATTCCATATTTTTTGACCGTGCAATCAATGGAACATAGTCTAAATTGCAAGCTTCATCTGCATGATCCAGATTGATTGTTGGCGGGATGAGCCCTTCTTGTAACATTTTTGCCAAAGCTATCGCCTCTACTCCACCGGCTGCGCCCAACATATGACCAATCATTGATTTGTTCGCTGTGATCGGTACGTTATACGCATACGCCTCAAATAATTGTTCGATGGCACGTGTTTCAGACTGATCTCCGACTAAGGTACTCGTTGCGTGTGCGCTAATGACATCAATTTGATTTGGTGTGATTTCTGCATTTTCAATTGCCTTTTTCATTGCAAGATACGCACCGCGACCTTCAGGATGCGTTGCAACAATATGATAGGCATCCGAGCTCGCACCATACCCGACGATTTCCGCATATATGTTTGCCTTTCTTTTGAGCGCATGCGTCAATGATTCAAGAATCATAATACCCGCCCCTTCAGACATCACGAAACCATCACGATCTTTATCAAATGGGCGGCTCGCTGCTTCCGGTGAGTCATTTCGTGTCGATAATGCGGTTGCGTTCCCGAAACTTGCTAAGGACAATTCTGTTATCCCCGCCTCAGCTCCCCCCGCGAAAACAGCATCGGCTTCTCCCCATTTAATCAGTCTGTATGCTTCACCGATTGCAGTATTCCCAATCGCACAAGCCGAGACCGGAGACAAAGAAGGTCCCATCGCGTTCCATTTGATACTGATATGTGCTGCTGCCGCGTTCGACATAATCGCAGGAACGAGACTCGGACTCACTCGCCTCGGTCCTCGTTCATTTAAAGCATTTACATTCTTAATCAATGTATCAATTCCACCAATACCGGATCCTACATATACGCCTAAACGCTCATGATCAATTTTTCCGTTTTCTAACCCAGAATCAATCCATGCTTGCTCTGCTGCAGCAAGTGCAAACTGTGTAAATCGATCTAGTCGCTGTGCTTCTTTTTTTCCGACCATTTTTTCAGCATCGAAATCTCGAACGCTTCCCGCAATTTTTACTTTATGACAACCAGTATCAAACATATCAATTGATGAGATGCCGGATTTTCCGTTAATGAGATGTTTCCAAAAAGTATTGATATCGTTACCAATCGGGGAAATGACTCCCATCCCAGTAATAACTACTCGTTCCAAAATTATCACTCCCTGTCTTAATATGAGATAATCATACTGCTGATATATCCTATTACAAGAGAGCGTTTATCCTAGTATAAAAACTAATTGGTAAATCATTAATAAGGAGATAACTACATGAATGCTCAAGATCGCCTGCATGCACTTTCTACTTTTTTGAAATTAAAAAGAGCACAAATTAAGCCTGAATCGATCGGTCTTCCTGTGGGTTCGAGACGTCGAACGCCTGGATTACGCCGAGAGGAAGTCGCTCAATTAGCCGGCGTCAGTACGACCTGGTACACATGGCTTGAACAGGGGAGAGACATCAACGTATCAAGAAGTGTTTTAGACTGCATCGCTAACGCATTACGTTTAAGTAAAGATGAACGAGAATATGTATATGATTTAGCATTAGGTACTACGGTTGCTACTTCGCATGTAACAGAAGCTCTTCCGGTTTCTAAGATGAACCCCTCGTTAGAAAAAATTTTATCTGGTCTAACGTACTGTCCGACCATTGTAACTGATCGTCACTGTCATATCGTCGGATGGAACACCGCTGCCGCAAATGTCTTCATCAACTTTGCGACGATTCCGGAATCTGAGAGAAATCTGATTCGCCTCGTCTTCGCTCAAAAGGAATTTCGGGTATTAGCTGTAAACTGGGACCATTTCGCAAAAGGATTCTTATCCATTTTCCGTACCTATTACGGTCAATATGTCGGTGACGAGTGGTACACGACTTTCATCCAGGATATGAGTCGCATGTATCCCGAATTTCAAGAACTATGGATAGACAGCCAAGTAAGTAAAGCGCCTGAGATGATGATCGAATTTCGACATGCCAAAATCGGAAAAATGCTGTTCGATTTGACTTCCTTACAAGTGCAAGGAGAATCTGATTTAAGGTGTAGTATTTATACACCAGTTGAACATACGGATACAGAAAAGAAATTGAATCGCTTGATGGCTTTAAATAATTAAAATTTACGCCATACAGACACACAATCATAACCGCTTGGATTTCCGTATGAAGTGATTGCTCTGGCTCGCATTTTGTAACGGTTTCATACATGTGAGAATAGCCATCTATTGCAAAAATGTTTTTTTAAAGTAGCTTATCTAGTATTCCCTAAACAAAGAAGGAGATAAGATATGTTGAATCATGAACTAAAAGACGAACTCATTAAAGTGTATAAACGAATCGATCGAGCCATGATTGAAAAAGATATCCATGCGCTAAATACACTTTTAGATGATAACTATGAGTTACAGCATATCTCTGGATATGTCCAAAATAAACGAGAGTGGTTAGCGCAAATTCAAAGTGAAGACATGCGTTATTTTGCAATCACTCCCCTAACTTTTTCGTTGCAAGAAGAGAAGAATGATATGATATTAACTTGTCAAACCAACTTAGATGCGAGAATATATGGTTCTCGAAATACATGGCCACTCCAAATGCGAATGACTTTTTATCGCAATGCAGACATCTGGATACCTGTGCGTACAATCGCCACTTTACGGTCTTCAACTATATAAAAAATATTTGTAGTTCTTATCTTTCCTCCCTTATGTGTAAAGGGGGGATTTTTTTGTCTATTATTCTTCTTTGCAACATACATTCATTGATAATTCGCACGACAAAAAACTTTTCTCTTGTCTTAGAGTTCACTCCAGGGTTTATAGTGAACATCAACAACCACTTCATCTGCCACTTTCATGCAAGCTAAGGACGTATTTAGGGCAGAGAAAAGGGAATTCGTTTGGAGGTGCTTGAATTGAAAGAAGTCATGCTTTGGATAGGTGCCGGACAAATCGGGATGGCCATTGCACGTCGCGTTGGGTTCGACAAAAAAATCTTAGTCGGAGATAAAGATTTCACGAAAGCTACTAGCGTATCCGAAACGTTGCAACATGTAGGATTTGATATCGAACCGTTCGAGGTTGATCTCTCCTCTCGAACGTCGATTCAACACATCATAGAAAAGGGAAAAGAGTATGGTGAGATCACTATGTTGATTAACGCAGCCGGTGTCTCCCCTAGTCAAGCTTCCATCGAGACCATCTTAAAGGTCGATTTATACGGCACAGCCCTCCTGTTGGAGGAAGTAGGAAAAGTAATCGCCGATCATGGAGTGGGCATCACCATTTCGAGTCAATCAAGTCACCGTATGCCCGCGCTGGACGCTGAAATCGATGCGTTACTTGCGACAACGCCTACTGAAGAACTACTACAACTTGAAAGTCTTCACGTTCAAAACATCCATGACTCGCTACATGCTTATCAACTTGCAAAACGATGCAACGAAAAACGCGTGATGGCAGAAGCCATTAAGTGGGGAAAACGTGGGGCACGACTTAATTCCATTTCTCCAGGGATCATCGTGACACCGCTCGCTAAGGATGAATTCGAAGGTGAACGAGGTGACTTTTATCAAAAGATGTTTGCGAAAAGTCCTGCCGGTCGCCCAGGTACACCTGATGAGGTCGCTCATCTTGCTGAACTATTGATGAGTCCAAAGGGAAGCTTCATCACTGGATCTGATTTTCTGATTGACGGTGGAGCGACAGCCGCCTATTTCTATGGGGCATGAACGAGAACACGATACTGAACATTCCGTTTAAATCAAAAAGAAAGGATCATAAAAAGATGAACATGAAGCAAGTAACCGAACTGACAGGTGTGACCGCCGATACGATTCGCTACTATGAACGCATTGGCTTGATTCCTCCTGTGAAAAGAAAAGAAACCGGCGTTCGCGATTTTGACGAAGAGGACATTCGTTGGATAGAATTCACACGGCAAATGCGGGAAGCACGCATATCCGTGGAATCACTCATCGAATATATTTCCTTATTTAAAGACCATGATGATGCGACGATTCCAGCGCGTGTCGAACTACTCGTAGACGAGCGGAATCAATTAGAAGAGCGCATTCAACAGATGCAAATGGCGTTAGAACGCTTAGACTACAAAATCAATAACTATGAAAATCACGTTGTCCCTAAAGAAAAAAGTTTACGGGGCTTTGACAAGCATCAATTGTGATGGGCGGATTGAAATGAATCAGAAGGAAGAAAGAGGCGATATGAAAATGAAAGTAGTCATCCTAGGAGCTGCTGGTGCCATCTCTCGCATGGTCACCGAACGATTACTGGAAGAGACGGACGCAGAACTCGTACTGTATGCACGACGTGCACATGCACGTCTATTCATCGAAAACGAACGTGTCACAAAAATAGATGGGCACTTCGGAGAAAAAGACAAGTTGATTCAAGCGTTTACTGATGCAGATGCTGTTTATCTCAACGATATGCAAGATGCTACAGCGACAGCAACGATCCTTGCTGCTATGCAAGAAGCGGGTGTCACACGTTTAATTGGCGCGACCGTCCTCGGACTCTATGGTGAGGTCGAAGGACCATTCGGACAATGGAATCGCCAAATGGTCGGTGGTAGTCTCCCGCGTTATCAAGAAGCTGCACAAGTCGTTGAGTCATCCGATTTGGCGTACACCTTATTACGTCTGACATGGCTCTATGATGAGGCTAATAACGAGAACTTCACCTTGACGAGGAAAGGTGAATCGTTTGTTGGCGCACAAGTCACTCGCCAAGCCGTCGCACGACTTGTCGTGACCCTCTTACAGGACTCTGGTCGCTATACAAAAGAAAGTTTAGGCGTTAGTGAACCAGGCACCGATTGGTCCAAACCATCGTTTTATTGATGAATGATATATCCGTTGATACAGGAGAGGAGACGATTAGATGCAGTACGTGAAGTTAGGAAATACGGGCATGGATGTTTCTCGTTTATGTTTGGGCACGATGGGATTTGGTGACCCTGAAAAATGGGTACACAAATGGGTACTCGACGAAGCCACGAGTCGTCCGATCATCAAAAACGCACTCGATCTTGGTATTAATTTCTTTGATACAGCGAATATCTATTCGATCGGTGAAAGTGAACGCATTTTAGGGAAAGCTATCAGAGACTTTGCAAATCGAGAAGATGTCGTCATTGCTACGAAGGTTCATCAGACGATGCGTCCCGATCGACCAAATAGCGGTGGACTTTCTCGGAAAGAAATCATGTACGAAATCGACGAAAGTCTGAAACGACTCGGAACAGAATACGTCGACTTATACATCATTCACCGATGGGATTATGATACGCCAATCGAAGAGACGATGGAGGCGCTTCATGATCTAGTCAAAGCAGGAAAAGTTCGGTACATCGGCGCCAGTGCCATGTACGCCTGGCAGTTCCAAAAGGCACAGTATGTCGCCAAACGAAACGGCTGGACCCCTTTCGTGTCGATGCAAAACCATTACAACCTGATCTATCGGGAAGAAGAACGAGAAATGATTCCGTTCTGTATAGACGAAAAGATTGCCGTCACACCATATAGCCCCTTAGCTTCCGGGCGATTGACGCGTGATTGGTCAGAAAGTACGCTTCGATCTGAAACAGATGCGATTCAGCGCACAAAATACGACGCAACCCTTGATGCGGATCGTCGCATCGTCGAACGATTAGCTAAAATCGCTAAGGAGCGAAACGTTTCACGAGATCAGTTGGCTCTCGCTTGGTTGTTGCATAAAGAACATGTCACCGCCCCCGTCATTGGTGCTCAAAAGCTCGATCATCTCGAACGTGCTGTAGGTGCTTTGGATATTCAATTAACGAAAGAAGAAGTCGATGATTTGGAAGCCTTTTATGTTCCGCATGCCATCGTCGGCGCCCTTCCACGTCCTTAATCGATACAAGATAAGATTCTAATTCACACATCATCAGCAGTTATAAATGATAAACCCTTTACTAAGGAGGAACTTACTATGAAACACGTAACACTATACAATGGAGTTGACATGCCCATGTTAGGATTCGGAGTCTATCAAGTAAATGATTTAGCAGAATGTGAACGTGTCGTCACGGATGCGATCAAAGTCGGATATCGTTTGATCGATACCGCGCAATCCTACGGAAATGAACAGGCTGTTGGGAATGCGATCCGCAAGAGTGGTATTGCTCGTGAAGAGTTGTTCATCACGACGAAAATCCGTATTTCAAATGCAGGATACGAGCAAACCAAGGCATCAATTGAGGAATCCCTTCGCCTACTTCAGACGGACTACATCGATCTGATACTGATTCATCAACCGTTCAATGATTACTACGGAACTTATCGCGCCATGGTCGAATACTACAAAGCGGGGAAACTCAAAGCGATCGGCGTCAGTAATTTTTATCCAGACCGCTTCATCGATTTAGCGCTACATGCGGAAGTCGTACCGATGGTCAATCAAGTGGAAACACATGTCTTTAATCAGCAAAAAGAAGCAAAACGCATAATGGAGCGCTACAACACCCAAATCGAATCATGGGGTCCGTTCGCTGAAGGGAGAAATGATTTCTTTACGAATCCAACATTAAAAGAAATCGGAGAACGTTATGGGAAGTCAGTCGCTCAAGTCGCCCTACGCTACTTGCTTCAACGAAACGTCGTTGTCATTCCAAAAACCGTCACGAAAGAGCGGATGATCCAAAACTTTGATGTCTTTGATTTTGAATTGTCAGAAGCGGACATGGAACAAATTTCTCAGCTAGATCAAGCAGAAAGTCTGTTTTTCTCTCATTCAGATCCAGCGACTGTCGAATATTTGACGGGATTGAAGCGATAAATCGTCACTTTGTATTTCGATATCTATAACAAATAAAAGAGTTCACTCTTAACTTCTTTTCTTTTTTATCTGGCTCTCTAGAGTAAGGAACAGGAGACCGAAATACACCGGGCACGCAAGGCGTAACTCTCATTTTTAGCACACAGGATAACGGTGCCATTAACAGATGGCTGGGTGCGCCCTACAATATCACGCATGCAACTGAAAATTTTTTATTGCTTTCAATCACAAGAAAGATGTTCATCATATACCTATATGATGGTTAAGTCTTCTTAGATCAAAGATAACTTCTTGCACTGATCAAAAAGCTAGTACTTTAATTCACCCCCAAATGCAAATGAAAAGCCGCTTTTACTCAATTCATAATTGAGTAAAAGCGGCTTTTGTTGATAACGAAAATTAATAAGATTTTGAGCCTAAAGCTTATATGGTTATAGCACTACAAAATAACTGAGATTGTTATCGTTTCTTTAATGAAAACTCAATGAGATCTAACACTTCTGAATAAGATGCTGTATCCAACTCATTATCCTCCCACTTTTTTTTGAGCTCTTTTTCTAAAAACAAGGGGTCAGTAGGAGGCAATACTTCTCTTTCCGTGTTTTCATTATATAGCACTTCAATTATAAAGATGTTTTTACCTTGTTGTTTTAGACGATAAGAGGATTTTGTTAAATTTTTTGATCCATATGCATTAATAGACAATGAAATTAACAAAACACTCATCAATAGCTGAATCAAATGAACAAAGTATGTAGTATTTAACATACTCCACAGCTCTAAATCTTTGAACATAGGAATACCATTTTCTAAATTCAATGGATAAGAAACGTTAAAGAATGCCACAGCTGTTGCATACTTAAAACTTTCTACAAATATTAAAAGAACATCATCAAACCCTTTTATTTTTCCGTCTATCAATTTGAATTCGAAATACAAGATACTAGCTAATAAAGTGATTTCAATTAGACTGTTTAATACTAGTGCAACTCTATCATTGCTCGATAAATCAGTATTCTTTATCTTATGAGTAGGTTTTATATCCAAATAAAAAGCAATTCCAATCTCAATAAATCTTGTGATGAATCTATAGAAAATAACAGCGTATACTACCTTCCTAAACGTATTGATCATAAGACCATGGGGAACATTATAAAAGTTCAGCAATCCCTCAATTACAAATATGGTAAGAATAATTAGAATAGGAATAAGCATATTTCTACGATTTCTATATTTAACGATATTACCTAGTTTTTTCGACGTTTCAGAATGGTCTAAAATCATTTCTTTGTACACTATATCGATACGTTTACGCGTTGTTGGGTCGATATTTAAATCATTTATAAATAACGTAAACCCTGCATCTAGGTGTAGTGTATATTCCTGATTGTTCAATTGACCTAAAAATATGTCTTTTAAGACTTGTTGTTCTGATTTTGGAAGTAGTGCTATGAGTGTTGTTATAACTTCTTGATTTAAACTATCTTGTTTTTCCTGTTTAGCAATTTTGTGTTCGTTAATTAGTAAGTAACCAATTAACTTTATTAAAGAAATGAATATTTTAAAAACAGCAAGTAGAAAACAAAAACAAAAACCTATCTCCCAGAACGACACTCCTTGCGTGATCAAAAATATTAAGATAAAAATTATAATCCATCTTTTCAGACTTTTGACTAGCTTAACAAATCCTACAGGATCATTCTTTATTAATACAAGATTGACGATTTTGTACACCATAAGAATCACAATCCCCACTGAGATTGCTGTTAACTTATTTTCATCAAAAAAAGATAAGACGATAAGTCCTGCTGTAGAAACTCCTAAAATTCCGATTACCTTGTAAATTTTTTTTTTCATCGACCTTACATAAAAGTACTTATCACTGAAAGTTTGAGTAAATATAATAACCGCTATAAGCCAAGTGGAACTAAGCAATAAAAAATAAATAATATTAGGGTATTGTATTAAAAAAAATAGGATTATCGCACAGATAATTACGCCAATGTACACAATTCTTTTATTGTTAGAAATTATATTGTGCAAATCATCAAATTTTCTCATGATTTTAGGCAATGGTCTTGAATTTTTATTAGAAATGTATATTCCACTTGCTAAGTTATAGATTGCTATAGCGAGTAAAGTGATCAGTAAGGGGAATATCTGCTCTAGAAAATCCCAAAACGTTTGATCCATTAACATTCTATGGCTGTTATACGAAAAAAACTTGCTGATTCCTAGCAGCTTATCAGTCTCGATTGGTTTCCCATATAAGGTACTTGTCAGTAATAAAACTAATAAAAAAATTGTAATGATATTAAAAAATAAATTCACCTTTAACTCTTTCAAATCATTTGTTTCCATATTTATTATCTGTCCTCCATAATCTTAAGCAATTATAAAGACCTTATCTGCTATAAAGATAAGGTCTTTTATAATTAACCAATATGCTCTTCTAAATTTTTATCGACTGATTTAGTTAATTTGTTTAGATATCTTTCTAAATTGAAGGATTGTATCGTTGCGATGAGAGCTATTACAGCTGCTATTGCATAAACTGCTTCTATCTCAATAAGGTCGGATAATAATCCAAATAATAAACTTCCTATACAAAATGCAATTGTATAAACTGTTTGCTGCAGACTATATACATATGGAAGTCTTTTGTGATGCACATACGTTTGGAGTACGGTATTGATTTGAATTGATCTAACTTGAAGAGCGGCTCCTTGAATCAAACAAGCTAAAATTGCGAAGTATACATTTGGAGCAAAGCCAAACATAACTGTAGCAATGACAGAAACCGAAGCACTGAATGATATTACAGTTTTTTTAGTGTTTAATTTAATAAGAATTGCACTTGATGCAATCATACTGATCATGTAAAAAGCATTTAATATTCCCCACCATTTTTCATCTACATTCAAATGGGTAGAGATATAAACTAAAAATATAGCAGAAATCCATGCTGTACTTGCTAGCGATTCAGTTGCTACCAATAGAGTGTTCTTTCTGGACACCTTGTCAGATAGTACATACTTCACACTCTCAGCAAAAGACATTGAAGATGTTGTAGTCGGTTCCTCTAAATCGAAAGCTTTATCAGTTTCATTGGAATCAGACTTCATCCAACTCACAAATCTAGCAGTTACTATTGTTGAAATCACGTAGAGTATTACGGAAACCTTCAATAAAAATAGTGAAGAAACAGTACTTACTATTATTGCACCTAGCGGCCACATAAGTAGCTGAATTAGTTGATTTGATCCTTGAACTATACTATTTGCTTTGTTTAAGTCATTATGCAAAATCGGTATATAAGCACTCTGAATCGGTCTAGCAAAACCGTCAAGAAATGAAATTAAGAATACCGCAGGACCAATAATAAGTAGTGAAGCTTCGTCGTTAAAAATAATAAAAAATAGGATTGCGGTTTTTAACAATTGCGTAAAGAGTAATAAAAATTCTTTTGAACGCTTCTTCATTAGAAATGCAAAAACAAAGCCGCTTACTGTCATTCCTAAAGTAACGATTATCGGAAATATAGCCGCTGAAAAACCACTTCCGCTGGCTTTGTAGAGTAAAGAAATCAAAGCAACTATATATAAGGAGTCTGCAGCGTTTGCAAACCATTGACTAATTAATAAAGCGTAAAATTTCTTCATGAGAAATCCTCCTTATGATCTTTTTGGATTTATTCGATCATATGAAGCTTACATGCGAACCACCCCTTCTTTTTATACATCTTATAAATGAATTAGAGTGGTCAAAAGTATAGCAAGCCTCTTGACCACTCTAATTCATTTATTTAGAGATTCAGTAATTAAATCGTAATTAACATTTTTAGCGAAACTGTTCATCTGCTCAAGAGCAATGATTCCCTGTTCTCCTAGGAACTCTGTTTTAGTAGAGATTTCAGACAGTGTTACCTTTAAATCATCTACGAATTGAACTGATTTGGATTTATCATTGAATAGATGATACAAGTGCATAATACCGATTGAAACACCAGCTGCATGATATGATCGGTCTAGAGGACGACGCATTTTTAAAATAGTTGAAGTGACAAGCGCTTCCTCTTTTGCACAATCATTTGCATTTGGAAACATACAGTTGATCATATCATCCAAGAAAATACTTTGATGAATAAATTCGTGATAGATCGCTTCCGCATAATCAATGATTGTCCATTCCTCTTGAGGATTAAGCCAGATTAGTCCTAACACGTTAGAGACTGAACCGCCACCGAATAAGTCCTTTTTCAAAATTAAAAATGTCCCCACTAGTTGATTAACTAGATTCCCTAGTTCTGGATGTAGTGAATTTATTAAGTTAAGAGCTTGAGTCATACGATATCTAATCTGCTCTTGTTTTTCTGGTGAGTAAATATGATTATCATTTTCTAAATCTTCTGAATCAATCATTCCTAGTTCAAGAAGTTTAGATTGCAAGGTCTTATCAAAAAAAGTTAAGTGGATCTTATGGTTATCGTATGGTACTGCAACATCTTGCAGCAAGTTTACAGATTCGAAGTATTTTTCTTTCAATGTTAGTTCTTTAGAAGATAGTTCTTTATCCATCGTTCTAAAGCTTGATGCAAATTGAAAAATAGCCTCAATATTATTATTAATATGAGTTTTATGTAAAAAAGAAATATAGTTGTTGGTTTTCGTTTTTTCTACCAAAGTTGTCATTCTTAGTTTCTCCTTTATTAAGAGTGTAATCGAGTGAGATCTTAACTATCTCACTCGATTTACTGCTCTTAAATTATTTTTCGTCTTTTTTCTCGAGGTGAATCTGCATACGAAGTGGTTGAACTACGATAGACATTGAAGCAGTTTCTCCAAGGTAGTGTTTGATATAACGCTCGATGTTTGACTGTTGTTTTGACATTTTGAAATCCCCCTTTAAGTTACGAACCTGTATGTGATCCGCTGAAATAAAGATAAAACATCAAAATTTGTAAATCAAATCACTTATTTTAACAAAAATGCTTTTAAAGGCTTTTTATTATGAAAAAATGTTGTATTTAAGTTAAATTTTATTAATTTTATCTATTTATGCTATATTAAGAATTGATATGACGTTGATTTTATCAATATTTTTTTGTTTTTGGAGGGTTAAGAAATTGCATTTAGGAAAAAAAATTCTATATTACAGAAAAAAAAAGCAGCTCACACAAGGTGAACTGTCTTTAGGTATATGCTCAGTCCCTTACTTAAGCAAGGTTGAAAACGATAAAATTAAACCTAGTCTAGAAATTTTAGAGCTTCTCTCTAAAAAGTTAGGTTTTGTCTCTTCATATTTATTGCAGGAGGAAAATAACGCTTTAAGCGAAAAACTTTTACGCTGGAAAGAGTACTTAGATTTAAGAAATGTTAACAAATCCAAGATCATTCATCATGAACTTTTGAAGTTGATCCGTAATGAAGATAATCTTGATTTACTTAATCTATACGAACTTTATTATTTGCAATACATATTGTTAATTAATGATTCTACTGTAGATACTTACGATTTAAATAAATTCAATAGTATTGAGCCTTTTCTACAAGAAAGTTATATGTATGATTTCCACAAACAACTAGGCAGATATTATTATCGAAAAAATATGCTCGATAAAGCGCTAGAGTGCTATCTCAAAATCCTTAAAATTTCTGATAAAAAAAATAATGAAGATTACGACTTTTACTTTCAACTATCTTTAGTTTACAGCAGACTTTTAAACCCCACAAAAGCATTGATTTATGCTCATAAAGCACTAGTAGGATTTGAAAAACAGCTAAACTACCAACGAGCTTTAGAGTGTAATCTTTTGTTATCTATCATATATAACGATCTATTTTCCCCTGAAGAAGCTCGAGATATATTAATGAGAATGTTAAAAAACAATTTACCTCATTATCTCCCCAGTGACTTCGAAGCTAAAATTTATCAAAATTTAGGGTATAGTTATTTCTTATTGGAGAATTTCAATCAGGCATTAACTTACTTCAAAAAAAGCTATACGTATAAGAAAAAAAATGCAGAGAAACTAAATTCTTTATATATGTCTTGTCTATCGTTAGTAAAATCTTCATCCATAGACTATTTTGAATTTTATTCATCAATAGATGAGGGATTAAGATTAAGTGTCTCAGAAAAAAATAAGAATTATCATTACAAATTCATTGTATTAAAACATTCCTATAAAAATAAATGGAATGATAGTCGCTTCATTGATTTTATAGAAAAGTCTATTCTTCCTGAGTTCACAAAAAATAATGACTATCACTTTCTAATTACTATATACGAAGGATTACAAACATATTATCAGAATAACTATCACTATAAAAAAGCATTGTTCTACTTCACACAATTAGAAAATTTAAAGAAAAGAAGTATCATACAATAAATAATAAAATAAATAGGTATCAAACAGAAACGCACTCCAAACTTGGATGACAGATCTGATTGATACCTATTTTTCATAAATGTAATAACAAAATGATTATATATATAAGTTTTCTTGCCCAATCATTACTTATACTGCGGTTTTACCCGCTCCAGGGTCCTGTTCGCTTGCTACCTTCACTGTCGCTTTACCTGCTCCAGGGTAATCCTGTTCACTTGCTACCTTCACTGTAGCTTTCCCTGCTCCAGGATAGTCCTGTTCACTTGCTACCTTCACTGTAGCTTTCCCTGCTCCAGGATAGTCCTGTTCGCTTGCTACCTTCACTGTAGCTTTCCCTGCTCCAGGGTAGTCCTGCTCACTTACTACTTTCATTGTTTCTTTACCTGAGTGATTAAAAGTAGAAAGATGATCATTTGCAAGTGCATTTTTTTGAGTCCCATTATCCGAAGAATTTAGAACACTAAATAAACTTAAGTATACTGCTGATAAAATAATAACTTTTCTCATGAAAAGTCCCCCTTATAGAAAGTTTTATATGCTTTAAGTACTATCTCTAAGTAAAATGGTAACATCAAAACCCAATTAATGTTATTGATAAAATCATACAAATAAA
>NZ_QPKF01000013.1 GCF_003339585.1 Exiguobacterium sp. RIT594
TTTCTTGTAAGTTTTAAAGTCCCCTTTTTCTTCATTCTGAGAATTAAAAGTATAATTAAAAAAATTAGTCCTGCTTGTATTAACGATTGCATAGTCCTCTCCTTATTGACGTTCAGTCGATACGCTACTACCCATGTACTATTGGCAATAATACGATTAGATTGAGTTGTTCTATACCTATTTTAATGTTTCTATTTTTACAGTGAAAGAACATTGCTGCGATCATCAAGTTCCCAACGTTCTAAGGGGTGGAAGTAAAGAAAGTAATAATCTCCTGAACGATGCCAGTCTTGAATAATAAAATCGAGTTCTTTAATTCGATCAAGATTCGTTTCGAGTTCCTTTAAGTTTTCTGCTTTCCGACTTTTATTGAACCGGATAGAGTGCGTGAACTGTCGCCAGTGCCGCTTCGCCGGCATCTCCTCCTTGAGTTGGAAAGAGTTGAGGCGTTCTTTTTGTAGGACGAACGACAGATGATAGGCGAACGTGCCCTTCAATCGTTCGATTTGCTCTCCGTAGATGCTTATAATCTGTTGCTTCAGCAGATCGTCATAGACCTCCTCCGAGACAGTCACAGTGATTTGCGTGTCGCGCTGGATAGCAGATGCTCCACTGATTTTGACGGACGAAAATAGACCGAAGATGGAAAGGTCACCATCCTCATTACGTACCGCGACCCGATAGTAACCTAACTTAACGAGGCGCTGCGTTGTAAGGGTATAGCTCTTCCCGCTGTCATTCCCATAAATCTTCTTGACCAACTTTGAGATAGGGAACACAATCTTTCGATTCGTTTGGAAAGTCAGATCGCGATAAGAAAGAATTTCGTTGAACGCTTCAAAATCACGTGAATCAAGATCAGGCACCTTTCCATCTAGTTCAGCAAGGAACTCGTTGCTAACGAGGACGGAGAGGTTATTTGGTACACCCTGCTTGTATTTAGGTACGACGGCTGAGTAATCATGCAAGTCTAGTGAAAGGTCCGTCAAAGTTCCTTCCCCTTGGTTAAACTTCTCGGTCGTGTTCTTCATACGATCTGCTAGACCGAAGAACGGTACGGTGATCGAGGTAGACGTCGCTACATGCGCTTTTGGTTGTGCACGTTTTAATTCCTTAGCCACTTCACCAATAACCATGAGGATATCAGTTCGCATGGTCGTTGTTCGTTGATTCTTAGTCTTTTGTCCCCAATGTGGATACGTATGGATTAAGAGATTATTATTTTCAGCCCATTCTTCTAGTTCACGTATGTGTTCTTGCATTAATTGTTCAACGCTAGCAACAGAAAACTTTCGATGGAAGCCTTCTTTCCCTGCAATATTCCAAAATTCGAGGTACATTTTGTGGAGTCCCCGCAGCTCTTTCATTGGTCCCTTGTTTTCAAGATAATTTCGAATTGCTGAGCGGACCCAGCGACGTTTTAGTTTTTTGAACGAATAGTAACGGAGCTTAGTATAAACGTCTTCTTCATTTTGATATTCATAGTATTCTTCATAAAGTTGATTGACATATGTTTCTACGTCAGCGATATCAATGGATGCAAGCTGTTCAGTGACATCATTTTCGAGCAATGTCTTCGCTGCTTGAGAAACAACGAGCTGTCTATGCTGTGTGGATGATGTAGAATCCATAATGCATCTCCTCCTTAAGTCATTGTAATTAGCATATCATGAGACATCGTTTTTAACTTAAAAAGTATAAGTTGAAAACATGTGTAGAAATGTATATGTACACATCTATATATGAGTACAAGACAGCGGAAAGTACATGAATGAAAGTGTTTAACTATACGTAAGTACATATATATGTGTGTATATGTATTTAACCATACATAAGTACATGAGTACAACCATACAGGAGAACGATAGTTTATTTTTAATTTTAGTTTTTATATAGAAGAAACTCGTTATAAAATGATTCGATCTATTGGTTATACTACACATAATTGACGTACGTTTTTCTAAGATTTAACTGATAATCCGATGGGATTATGCCTGATTTCTTTCGTAATATCTCGGTACTCTATTTTTCACCTTGCTGTCGTTCTCCTTGAACTGGTATTCTTAATAAGTAATGTGTACAACCATACAGGCTAAATACTTAATCACAGTGTATAACTCATCGTATTATGAATGAAAATATTTTTTCATAGGGAGGTTTCTTTTCATGTCGAAACAAGCCATCGTCATCAATATTTCGAACTTCAAGGGTGGATCTGGAAAGTCGACAACGACAGTCGGTGTCGCTCACGAAGTTGCAAAGATGGGGTTTAAAACTCTCGTCGTTGACTTCGATCCTCAAGCCGATGCGACAGCGTTCTTAATGCCTGATTTGAATCTAGACGAGAATATGACCGTGTTCGAAGCGTTTCAAGCGGGAGACTTGAAGCTTGCCTTATACAATGTCCGTGAAAATCTCGACTTGATTGCATCTGATTTTGACCTAGTCGGATTGCAACTGTATTTGAATAAATTCAGGGGACTCAAGGCACGTGCAAGTGTCCTTCATGCATTGATTGAACCATTACGTGAGGAGTACGATTTCATTTTCATCGATATTCCACCGACGTTATCGGATAACGCAAACAACGCGTTCGTAGCTTCAGATTTTCTCGTGATTTCTTTGCAGACACATGGTACGTCTCTCCGGGCAGCACAAAAGTTCTTACCGTATCTTGCTGAAACAATCACGTACTTCAATGAAGATCTTCAAATCGCTGGTATTCTATCTGTCATCTTCACGAAGGGGGCAAGTAGTGATACGCGAGTCATGAAACAAGCAGCGGAGCAATTTGGAGATGCAATGTTCGATTCGACAATCCTATACCGCGAGCGTATCAAGTCTTGGGGAGAACACGGTCTACTCGACGAAGATGGCGATCGCTGGGACAAAGATGCTCTTAAACAATACCGTGAGTTCGCTCTTGAACTGATCGGTCGCATTAATCAATTTAACTCTGAAGAGGAGGTTACCTCATGAGCAAACGTATGAACGAAGACTTATTGAAAAATACATCACGCACTGGTAAACGTAGTCCACTTTTACCGCAAACGACGCAACGTCATACGGTACAAGTACCAAGGGAATTACACAGACGCCTTCGTCAAATTGCTTTCGACAAAGAAATTTCAATGGCAAAAGTCATCGAAGAAGCTCTCGATAAAGCTGGACAATAAACGAAGAGCTACCGATATAGCAGCTCTTCAGATTGTAGACAAACCCTCATTTCGTAATTGAAATGAGGGTTTGTTGTATGTAATGGTGACTAAAATACGAATAAGATATAGACCCCACAGGGATCTCAAGACCAATCCGCGAGCTTTTTAAGATTCAAGGCAATGAAAGAAAATATTGCTTGAAGCGTCGTTTTTTAACTTCGCGGTAACGGGGACAACGCATACCATGCTTTTCTTTTGCGTCTGCGAAGACACGGTCAATTGTTACCTGACGTTTTCGATACAACACTCGATTCATAACGTTTTCCGAATGCTACTAAATACGATACGCATACCAAACGCAAATACAATAAAAAAATAAATTGGGTATCGCAGAAAATCTAAAAAGAGTCACAAAGAACTCGATAAAACATCAGTTTAAAATACTACTCAAGTTTCATTACATGTTTTCTAAGAAGTAAGCGATTCTGAACACAGCCATAAGAGCGAAGATTGCTCCTGCTCTTATGGCTTGTTTCTTAACGATAAGAAGCTTATTGAGCTGGCTATTTTCGGTTCATATTTTCAAAAGAGAACGGAGATAGGCAAACAATCATGATCGTGAAAGGACATCTGAAATAAAAAAATAGGAGAGATTAAAAATATAATGCTGAGATAAAAAAATAATTGAGGAGATTGTTTCAATTTCTTCATCCAACGGATGAGATGAGTTATAAGATGGCAGGACAACCTGTGATCCTAAAGGAAAGGAGGAGTAACGCATGCCTAAACTCAGATATTGGAGTGACCGAATTACTTTAGCGCAGCAACGTGATGTTGACAGTAAAATCCGTGAACTCGGAAAGCAGCTCCAACGTCGCACTGGTGACTTTAGCGCTTTGGATTTGTTTAACGAGGATATTTTTAGTTACGGTGTTTTTCTAGATTTCGACCTGACAGATGAAGAAATCGTTGCGCTGATTCAAGAACGACTACAGATTTTAACTAGAATGCGTAAGGAGTTTACATCTATCAAGTCAGAAAACGGATTTCATTACATGCTTTCTGAGAAGTAAGCGTTTCTGAACACAGCCATAAGAGCGGAGGTTTCTCTTGCTCTTATGGCTTTTCTATAGTTGTAGAACGATAAGAAGCTTATTTGGCTGGCTACCTTCGGTTCATATTTTCAAAAGAGAGCGGAGATAAGCAAACAATCATGATCGTAAAAGGACATCTAAAATAAAAAACAAAAGAGATTAAAAATATAATGCTGAGATAAAAAATAATTGAGGAGATTGTTTCAATTTCTTCATCCAACGGATGAAATGAGTTATAAGATAGCAGGACAACCTGTTATCCTAGAGAAAAGCAGGAATAAAGCATGCCTGAACTCAGATATTGGAGTGACCGGATCATACCCTATTCCAGTAAATCACTCTCTTCCGTTTTCCTCAACATATAAGAATTTATCAAACTGTACGAGATCAGTAAGTAAAGAAAGAAGTCAACGGATCGATCTCTGAATGCTCGAATAGGTGGGAATCCATGTCTTCACTATGCTTTAATAGGGATTACATACAACAAACCCTCATTTCAATTACGAATGAGGGTTTGTCTACAATCTGAAGAGCTGCCGATATGGCAGCTTTTTTTTCGTATTGCGAACGTCGAGACCTTGTCGAACGACTTTCTCGACGATCTCTTTGAAACGCTATTACTTTGCTTGATAATGGTAGCTCGTTGATTGCTACGCAATCCATAGCTATACAAAATCACGAACTCGCCATCGACCGTAAACTACTTTCCTCGTCCGGTAACGCATCATGGAACTTCTCAAAATCTTGCTTTGATTGGTACGAAATATGTCCTTCAGAATAAATCAGGAAATCCCCTTCCGGACAATAGACGGGCGGCGTCATCCGGATGATGCAGAAGTCACGTGTGAACGTGTCCTCCGCTCTCGAAAAACCATGTTGACCACGTGTCGACACCAAAGTAAAACGCTACGACCGGTCGTAGTTTGGACTGGTAGCGCATCGATTGTCTCCCTTTTCTTATAATAAAAATTGCTTACTGACAGTGTTCCCTGTGTGTACAACCATGAAAATATACTTGAGTATAACCATACGTGAGTACATATACACACGACATCACGTAAATAGTTTTACTTCGGTCGGGAATCGTTCCAGGAACAACTCATAGTTTTCCTTCGAATAAAGGTCGAGGACGATATCCGTGATTTCATCGTACTCTTCCGGAAGGTCATAGTGATGGCGGTCTTCTCGATATCCGATGGCGACGCTACCTTCTTCAATTTTCTTATCGGTCGGGTGACCGAGATACGATAGGTCGGGTAAAGACGAATCATTTTGATAGACGATGAGGCAATGCACGCTATTGTCACCGATCCAGAAGTTCTCGATGTATTTAATATCACCGGGGACTAAATACCAGAAATGCTGCCATTCACTCTTTGGGAATAATCGTTGCCCGACATGTTTTTTAATTGGTTCGATCAAGAGTTCCGCGACGGGCAACATTTTGATGTTCGACTGAGTTGTTTCATACACTTTGATCTTGTCCTGCATCTTCTTGATTTTTTTCTTCAGGCGACGGATTTCCTTGTTCGTCAGATCCATGACGACCCGTGATTGCATGTATTCGTTTTGATATTGTTCACGACCTTTTTGATTGCTCGTCTCAGGCATGCTAATATCCCCTTTACAGTTTTGACTCGTTCATCGTACCTAAAAAAATCAATTTTGGCGAGTTGTGACAGGTGTAGATTTGTATATACCGGAATGTGTACAAACACACGTGAGTATATATGCACATGTATGTTTGTATGGATTGTGAATGTTTACGTACGGGCATTCGTTTACTTTGAATGTGTTCAAAAGTAACTTGGCGCGCAGTGGTGGGACTTCTCAGATTTTCCTCCTCGTCGATCCGGAAGAAGTGATTGCGATCACTTTGCTCGGTCACTTGCTGATTGAAGTAATAGTGGAATGTCTCCCGTTCATAGACCTCGCACTTCGCGCCACAAAAATATTCGACGCCGTGACGACGGAGTAACAAGAGACCATAAGGATATTGCCGATAGAAATGGAGGTTCATATCGTACCAGTCTTCCTGATAGGTCACGACGTGTTTTTTGATGAGCCGATCAATCTTTCCTTCAAGCATCATGATATCACCTGCCAGGTTTGTTGAACTTTCTGATACGGGAATCCATCCTTCGTGAAATAAAGCAGGTGATGATCCCGTCCATACTCGACGAGCGTCCCTTCCGTACTCAGGTCGGTACTCATATCATAGATGAACTTCTGCAAGCCGAAGGACCGCTCGTGTGATATCTTGCTCGAGCGATGCGGTCGACGTGTCCCCTTTTTCTTCGAAATAGTCAAAGAAATAACAATCGGTATAGACGCCGGTCAAGAAACACTGACCCGCTGATTCATCGGCGTACGATGCGTTGAATCGATTCGATTCGTTCGTTCTGGCCGTTCGTCTTCGGATAGAAACGAAAATCCGGCATCTTCGAACTGCACCTCGAAGGTTTACTCCTCGACATCGATCACTAGAAGCGGTGCTTTCATAAGGAAACGATCGAGGAAGGCTTCTACGCTCTTTTTCATGTCATCGCTGTCAAACTGGACGCACGGCTATCATTTGTTCGTAAAGATGCTAGAGGGCGACAGGACGGACGTGAGACGGCAATTCGTAGTGTTCAAACAGGTTGATCATGCGGATGATGCGTTTCATGTGGGTTTTCCTTCCTTTGACCAATACCGCTTGGGCAGCTGCAAGTAACGCAGTGTGCCCGGTGTCATACATAGATGATATTCTTCCAACATGTAAAACAGTTCGGTTTGATCTTTCGCATAATCGAGATGATCCAGTTCTCGTACTTCAGGATGTTTATAGAACAGCTGATAACGGTATCCCTCAACAGGAGCATATGCTTTGGGTCGGCTCATGAGGATACTCCTTTTTTCGCAATTCGTAACGTGGTCGAGTGAAAGAGAACAAAAAAAGAACGATCCGAAGATCGTTCTTTCTCGTTTTATTTTTTGAACGATACGCTGTGAATTTCTTGTCCGTTCGCATCAAGAATCCGCATCGATTTGTAAGGCGCTTGAATACGATCCGCGTTCTTCGCTTTCGGCCCCTGGTCCTCGATGAACGTCATCGGGTAAAAGATGGCCGGGTCTTCGGAGTCGACGTTGCTGACTCCCAGGTAGTACACCCAGTTGTACTGGATGTCATAACAATAAAACATGACCTTGCCCGGTCCTTTTGTTCTTTCACCAATTTTCGGGCTTGCCATCAGTTCTACCATTTTACTGAAAAACATGATGCGGTACTCTTTATCTTCATACGCTTGCGGGTTCTTCTCTTTAAGCGTAGCGATCGTCAGCTCACCCGACTTGATCATGGCGATGATTTCAGAGTTTCTCCCTAGCTTGAAATTATGCAACCCGGTCAAATGAACGAACTGATTGTATTTGAAATGAATCTGAAGCGGTGAGACTTTGTTGTCAGTCTCGTAAATATAGGTCTTGTTCGCGAAATGCTGTTCGTACATTTCGAGTAGACCAAACAAAGTAACCTGATCAAAGAAGTCAGGACGTTTTTTATGTTGGTTCATCACGATTAATCCCCTTAGATTGAAATCTACAAAAAAGAGCGACCCTTGAAAAAGGGTCACTCCCGAAAATTAATCGTACGGTACGACTGGACATTCTCCAGTGAGATGCTCCTGTGTATTATTTCTCAGCTTGTCCTTTGTAATAAGCATAAAGACAAGTGTGCCCCCAGGCGGGTCCGGATAGTACCACGTATCCTTCATAAGTATATTACCCTTAATACGACTACTAAAACAAGCAAATTCGCTCATTTATTGTCCATTTTCGACAGATATATGTCGAAATCGGACATTTTCGTGGCGTGTTGGCATCGGACGACTCCGCTCGTTTCGAGGGAAATGGTCGCGTACCGGGCATATACTTAGAAGACTTTCGAGGCACCAATCAGCTGATCGAAGCGTACGATTTCTTCTTGGAAATTACTTTTTCGTAGTAAAACAGTGTCCTTTTCATAGTTGAGTTTCTCAACGTATGTGTCGAACTTATATTCGATTCCGTTGCGATGCGCGACGATACGGAGGAGTCCTCCGTTAAAGATGGCATCATTCAGTACATTTTCAATAAGTGGATCAAGGCGCTCATCGTAATTCGAGACATCCAGTTGATGTACTTCCCGGCAATACTTCTGCAGCATGGCCTTGTGTTCCGGCATTAAGAACGGTATCCATTTCAAGTTTCCGCGATCGACGTATCGTGCCATTGTGAATCACTCCTCGGGGTTTCGAAAAATAGAGAACATATGTTCCTATTTTATACCCCGGAATCATGATCCGCAATCCCGCTCTTCCTCAACGGTACCGGTTGAGAAACAGCCTGGATATCCGCGTCGCCGCCGCGTTTCCTTGTACCTTTATTATGATCGATCAACATTATGAAAACCATTTCGGTCAGAGGCTGTGAGAGGCCGTCAGCCGGCGTCTGCCCCTGTTCTTGCAACGTAGGTGCATTGTTTATGTCGATTTTTGCGCTTTTCCGCGTGAATACTGCGTTTTTTGTATGGCTTCCGAACATTTAGTCGATCGGATAGCTTGAATAAAAGGCTTCGTTAACGTAGGTATAGCGTATCACTTGGGTTTTTAGAGTAAAGAACATTTAGTGATACGACTTTGGTTTCCGTAAGCCACGAAAAAAAATCAAAAAGCGGGGAGGGAAGCGCTCCTTCTGCTAAAAGTTTTTTTGTGTGCAAAAACGTGGTCCATTCTGATTTCCTGAACCTCGAAAATAGAAGGTCATGCGACGGTAAAAGATATGGTGGCTCCGCGCCGGACGGCCGATCCGGGCTTTGCACCGATAAAACGTATGAACGCCCCGTTTCAGACACCTGAAATGATTTGTCCGATAAAGTATTCTACTACATAAATTTCCGAACGGCTGCCTCTTTCAGAAGTAAAACTTTAGTTTGCCGATTCGATGGCGATATCAAGCCATCTTGGCATCCAAAAAAGTTACTCCGCTCAGAACGTGTTCCCCATTGTACTACGGAACCACAGGGGTTAAAATAGGTGCGAAACAAAGCGCCTTTTTGAGTGTGAAACCGATATATCGCCTTTTTTCCCCCTACTATTAATAGCAGGAAGAAGGCGAAAAGGGAGACACGATGTTGAAAATATAAAACTTGACAAGGTAGACCACCGATTACATCGCGCTCTTCCGTTTCATTGTAGGGTATAAAAGTAAAACGTCCGCTACTTTGGACAAGTTTTTTTTGCGATGGACACCGCGTCATCCGCCCTGATCCATCAGAGATGACCGGACGTCCAATGGATCAATGGATCCGCTACCGGCCAGCTGAACCGGCAACGTCTCTCCAAGAACTATTTAGAGCATATATGAAAACTGTGACCGCGAACGGCTCGAAACGAGATTCACAGCGTAGGGTTTGTATGATTGTGACGGAATCGAAGAATCCCGATTATAGCAAAGTGGCTCCGCGGCTTTAACGAGACCGAAAGGGGTGCTCGCTGCTTGTTCGTCAGTCGGTCAGATGCGATTCGCATTTCGGAGCGAATACAAATGCCGGACTGGGAACCCGAAATAAAAGGCCGCCGCGTGACCAAAATGGCTTGTCACCTCGATACTTTTTCATCGAAACCATTAGAAGTTTCAAAGTCAATATACGACGCAAACTTTTTGAATATCACGCTCAGACGTTCGAGCAGTCGGGAAAAGGTGTCTGATAATGTCGCAGATGCGGACACCCTTTTCTTCCCTGTATTCTATGCCGCGCCATCCGGAATAATTCTTCCATTCGGGAAAACGAGAGGAGGTCAAAAGGAGAGTGGATTTCCTTTTGATGCATGCGTTCCTCATGTACGTCATTGTGTCATGAAATTTGAAAAGATGCGCGGTCATTCGGTGTGACGCCGAAAACGAAACGCTGGTATTGCTAGAGAAAACGACGCCGACGACGGCAATCCATTTTGCATCCTCCCTACACCCGTACTTGCAAAAAACGCGATAAATAGGACATTTGTTGATAAAGCGATGTATCGAAAAGTTAATATTGTTCGATACTCAATTTTCTCGTCGTACTTCCTGCGACGCTGGCGACACTCGGATAGACTTTGTGACCGTTCCATGATTCGTCTCGTTAACTGTGATTGGTAAGGTGAATCACACCAAAAGGAGGAATCATCATGAACAACGCGAAGCACAGCAATTGTCTGCGCGAAGCACTCAAGGCAAAACTCCGCTCCCGCGGTAAAGCCAAGATTCATCAAATCGGCAAATGGTCATGGATTTGGAAGAAACGTTGTTTCCCGCATTTCTACTGGACGCTTGGCGAGAAGAAATTCAAGTTCAACGCCCGCTACACCGACGAACCGCTCTACGGTCAACTCTGGTACGAAGGGCGAGTCGATGAATATTGAGCGCGACTTCGGTCGTGCTTTTTTTTACCCGATGAAATCCGTTGCTGCTTGCCTCGTATAATAGAAGAGACACCAACGAACGCGGTGATCATCACTGGAAATGGAGCGGATGGGAATGACGATGCAGCATAAGACACGGCAACAAAAACAGACCGCGCGCCCGATTACATTGACGGAGATCAAAGCACTGGTGAACGGAGGAAGCGGCGTCCATAACTCCCAAACGGCAGAAGACGGAATGAAGACGCTTTTGACGTACGGATTTGCGAAGCTGTCGAGTAAGAATATCAATGCGATCACGAAAATGGTGAAGTCTTTGCGAGAAGTCGGAACGGAATATAATCTCCGCGTCTTCCATACGCAATTTGCGGTGGGGAAGACTATGAGTTCAGCCTGCCTCACTTCATCGACGACCGGGATAAATAAATCAGCGACGCGGAATCGACTTCCGCGTCTTTTTCATGTGTAGATAGCGGGAGAACGGGAAAAAAAGAGAATAACTAGGTGGTGGGAGGGATCGTAGTGAAAAGTCAAGCAGTCAAAGAACCAATCATCCGCTACACCGAGTTGGAACAAAAGGGTCTCGTCGAAAAGCTGCATCAAGGAGACGATGTGCTCCGCTTGTTGCAACAGCGGGGGTTCATCTGCGTGGAAGGGAAGCTATCCGTGTTCCAATTTGCTTTGCTCGAGACGCTTGAAGCAAATGGCATCGAGTATCAACTGAAATCGTTCGGGTTTGATGATTGGCATCCGAATCCGGAAATCGAAATCAGTTTGCCGCATTTCATCGATGATCGGGTATTGTTGCCAGACGGGACACGAGGGGGACGAGAAATCCGAATGCCGCAACCGACGTATCGGACGTTCATCTATGACGAACCGTACAGTGTGGTCAAAAAAGGAAATGCATTTTTACACACGGATGAACGCGGCGTATTGACTCAAGTCCTGATGACCTGTGGTTTCGTCGCCTACCGTGGATCCGTTCCGCTGTCGTTTCTTCAACGGCTGACCCGGAATGGATTTGAGCTGGCCATGCGGAGTTATCATGAGGATGGAGTATTGTATGAGATTGAGCTCCACGGATTCATCGATGACCGCGAGCAGACAGATTGAAATGGAAGGGGCCGCGGTCTCTTCCTTTTTTTATGGCGGTTAACTGTGATTAGTATGGTGAACAAAACCAACCACACTAAAGGAGGAAATCATCATGCACGAATCAACAAAACAAGAACTAAAACGTTTGGGAGCCATCGTCACAGTCGCCACTACACTCGGAAATCTCATCACTCGCAAGGAACGCAAACAACTCGAATCCATGCAAATCAAAGACATGACCGGAAAACAATTCGCACGTCTACAACTCTTAACAAAGTAAATTGAAGTATCGCCACTGTGAGTGTAGATACAAGTTGATCTTTGAAAAGCGGATCATCTACATTGCGACGATGGTACCGACGCAAGGCGTGAAGCCTATAAAGAACAAGAAGGTAGCTTTGGATACGTTATATATGAAGAGGGCAAGGAGGAAATCTGATTCGATTCGAAAAAGGTATTCATCCATTCGGCTGGTGTCCACCGGAAAGTCACGAAACTCCGTGCCATCAATTACAACATCCCAATCTCAATTGTCCACAAGAGCGAGCATCGTCAGAGATACACCACTAGAAGGACGATACGAAATGATTTTTGAGAACTATACGCCAGATTACACCGGTGACATTTTCCGCATCAAAAACGAGTCGCGTCAGAAATATCATTTTGACATGTTCCTCATCTATAACGCGAATCGTATGTATTTCGGATTCATGAAATTCAAACGAGAGAAAGCTGACGGTTACGTCCAGTCGTTCATCGAACACGTTCTATTCTTTACGGCTTTAAACGGATCTGCAACATTCACGACAATCCGGAACTCCATGATCATGATATTAACGGGGCGTCCTCATGAAATAATTTCGTCGATTGAAATATTATAAACGAAGCGAGCTACTACTCTACAAAACAAATGCCATCGCAAAAGAACATAGAATTCCGGCGAATCAAACTGGAAAAACGTTCTTCATCATCTACAATGAGGCGTCGGCGTATCATATCTAACTTTCAATGGGATTGACTATCATGAGCGTGACGCGGATAACAATGTATCTTATGCTTTTGCTTACTACATGATAATCAATTCGAAAAAAAAGAAAGAGATGAGACCACGCGAGGAAAACGCATAACTGTAAACACATTGCCAGTCGAGCAGGTGCGCGGATAAAGTTCCGTAACCAATTTTTTTTGGGTGGTGAGCGAGGAATTGACAGCCAAGATTTTTTGAGCCGGTGACCTGTTCCCCTGACGGACGCATGTATGGACGACATCTTTATCGCCATGATTAAAGAGAAACCAAAGTATATCCGCTTCAATTTAACGTTTAGGACGAGTATAACCATACGTCCATACATGAGTACATGTATGATTACATACAAATATACTTGTGTACATAAGTACGATCATACGTAAGTACATGTACACATGAAGAAGAACGGGAGGAATCACGATGCAAGTCTCGAAAAGGCGATCGCAACACTCGTAATCGAATAGGAAATACTCTATCATACGAAGGACGTCTCGATAGGGAAACCACAGTTCGAAGTTTGGGAAATAGATGATGAAAACATCGCCAAGTTGAATGCTTCAAACGATGCGGACTGGAACGATTTTAATAGATGGTACCGGATCGCGAAGTGAGATACGGCAGGGGTCAGAACTCTATAGTGTCGATGGGCGCGATCGATGTATGGATATCTGACCAGCGCTAAGTTCACGGTATCGTCGTCGGCAAGGCTTTCCTTCGAATTTTTTCGCCTATCTCGTCCTGGCGGAAAACATATTTATCGAGGATGATATCGCGACGACAGTGAGCGCACTCGCTGAAGTAAATGATCTACTTTAGCAAACTTCATGAATAAGTATTACGGTTAAGGAGAGAGATATGAGCAAACTATCAGCCGGACAAGATAGGCCACTCAAGACTTCTGTCGAAAATGCGCAGGCGACATTCGGAGAAGAAAGTCCAGCCGACCGGTTGTGGGTCTATCTCGGTTCGACGTGGAAATATCTTTCCGAGGACTTGCCCCACCATCTCCCGTGAAGTCCACCGAAATCGCGAAATATTTTTATTTCATATACCGCTAGCATTTTTTGATAAGAACAATGGTAAACAGATGTATCTCTTTCCAAATCGCAGCCACATTGTCCGTACTTGAAGCTCTGCATGTATTATGGTGAACGATCTTGATACCGTTCTTGTTGCAGTGGAGAAATTAGAATTTACGCACAGCGTATTCAAGCCCATGTAAAACAAAGAGAGCGCTAGCCCAAAAGAGTGCCTCACGCATTTTTATAGGCGACAGATGAGTTTTTCCGGCATAAACGATCACCCCTACTCCGCTTGCAAACCGTTCAGGATAATTTTGATGTATTGCGGGAAATGTTCCGCTTTTTGTGCCATATATGATGCGAACATCATGCCGTTTGCACCATGCTTCAGACCCATCGGCTTCGTTTATGTAGAAAACAAGCCCCTTTCCGAACTCATTTTGTGGGTTGACCTCGAGTAATTATGGATCAAGCTTCATCTCGGCACACATATGATACTACACAATCATCTTCAATGATTTCCCCTTTTGTGAGAAATTAATCGAATATATCCAAATTCCCCATTCGAATACCTCTTTTTGTGATTTCGCTCTCAGTTGCATCGAGATCCTTTCTAACGACTAACCACCCGACTCAGTGCAAATGAACGGGAATCCGACTTTTTTCCTGTTTTCATTGTAAATACCGATGACAGATAGATTCTTCTTTGACTTTTAGGTTTTAGACTTTTTTCACATCTTTGCGTGAAATGATAATTTCACGACATTTTGTTATTGCTATTGAGCCATTTATATTCTTCATTATCCAAATACTTAGATGCGAACGCACTCTCACCTAATTATGTAGTTCACATAATTTTTTTATTTTGAATTAAGTACTTGAAATAAAATAAAAGTTTCTGATTCCCACTGATTTGATTGCGTGTAATCACTCAGTTGCATTACCTGATTTAATCTATACGAAAACACGTCTGAAATCGACACATCAATACGTTTACGAAGAGGAAAAAATTGATTATTTAACGTGGTGAAGGAGGAAATACACTGTGTAATTGGAAAATTAATTGTCATTATTCAGGTTATTATGAAGCGCTTATGATGTGATTATTAGGGTGACACAACACCACTCAACAACCGACGAAATGTTCGTCCTCATCATGAACGTTCACGTCTATCAAGAAGAACTCGACCAGCTGCTCGCGGACAAGGAATACGTCCGTCTGGTTCCCGTAGACGATCTGGAAAGGGCAAGTCGCATGAAGCAGATCGACAGTCGGATCGCGGAACTGAACAAAAGCATCGAGAAGTCGGAGAACACGATTAACGGGTATCAGCATCATCTCCCGCAACTCAAGAAGATGCTCCAGCCATCGAGCGACGAGAGAACATTACACTAGCGCCTTGAGTGCTTTTTCTTTGCTTAAAATATAAGTACATATTTTGATATATTTTGTACTTATGTGTTGATGTATGGTTGTACATGCCCTACCGTACTCATGCCCTCGAATAGGGGGAAACATGATATATGATGAATATCGTTCTCCCACTTTTCTTCAGGATCTCATCACCTTCGATCTTCCCGTCATCATTCATACCTTCAGCAAGTAAAACAGTCTCGTCAATCATCCGAAGTCGCTCTTCGAGCAGCGATTGATCTATGCGAAATGCTTGTCATACGCCCTGACGGAGATCGAGGCACTGCTGATCTCCGAAGCACAAAATGCGATGTCGAAGTACATGGTCTCGAACCGGAGCTCACGCAAGCGATGGTCCACGTCCTGCACATGCACGAACGATTCTATAAACTGTTTGCCCGTCAAATCGCTTGTTTCAGCTCGATCAGGAGCCTGAACCTGCTGTACTTATTGCATATCTACACACGTGTATATAAGTACATATATGGTTGTATACAACTTAAACATTGGCAATTCTTTTTTTGTCCGCATATAACTGTGGTTAGTAGGGTGAAGGAAGGTAGCTCAATCGGTTAGATTACTCCCATGGAACCATTCGAACTCGAAGAAGAACAACACCAACAAGTTGATACTCGCCTTACTATTAATATCGTCAACAAATCCGAATTTGGAGAATACTCGTTACGGGAACACGCCGTTAAACACGAGCACGATTTCAATCCAGCACGCAGTCTCTTTGAAGGCCAACGAACATCTCGTATCTTATGAGAAATAACCCGGTCGTCACATACCGAATTTTCTTGTTTCCATCCGAAATAAGATATATTTTCCCAACGTACCAACTGGAAATTGTTATCGTACACTGAAGCCAACTTTCATACCCATTAGAAGGGCTGGTCGATTGAACAAGAAAAAGAAAACGAGTGCCGCGTCGGCAAGAACGGAGTGCCGCACGATTGCTTGAAGTCATCATCGACATGAACTACTGCAAGGATAAAATCTCCCGGCTCTTTCAAGCTGTCACGCATCGCTAGAAAACGCCCTCCATCGCGGAGGGCGTTCTCTTATTTCTTTTTTGCTAACTGTGATTGTCACGTTACAATCAGCGCTGTTCGCCTAGTCATCTTTTAGTCGGTTTAGTACTTCCATCTATCGTTTCCTCCCCCGTTGATAACGTGGATAGCGGTCGATCAAATATCGTTTGGATGTTGAAGTGACAGCGCATTGCAAGCTCCGAATAATGGTCTGGTCGATCTTCTTTACCTACATAAACTAAATCGACATTGTCTGAACAAGTGATCTCGAATTCCTTTACCCGTGACGATCCATTGAAATCATTCAAGTGTTCAAGTATCGCATCTACATATTCAATACGAATTCGCAAACGAGGAGTTGGCGTTTTCCACTTTTCCACGTCACTATCTGAACCCTCAATTAATTGCTTTTCTTCGCTCATCACCATGAGTCGTTCTAAAAAGAATTGTTGCGCTAAGGCTAGGTAAGTCCAGGGTAAATCAAACGTAATTTGTTCTCCATTTTTCAGTGCTCCGACTCTTGAGAGACCGTCGGATTGCGCATGTCTTGTCCTTTTAAACATAAGCTTTTCTTCTCGTGCTACGTCGCCTGGTGTGCCCTGAAAAGCGAGGCTTCTGATACCATCCAACTCGACAAACTTCACTTCTAAACCATAGGCCGGAAAAATGTCTTTTACTCTCGACAACTCCTGTAAAGTGTAGGATGGTTTGATGATTTCGCTTGTGTAAAAACTAAAACGATCATACTCTTCAGCATTGCTAAAATCCCAACTAAGGTCTACCGTTGTCGCTATTCCTACCCCTTCGTTTGAGAGAATAATCGTACTATAATCCCATTTTGATGTATGGTCATCTGGATCGATTGAATTTGAAGGAATGAATGGTATGATCAACGGAATACACATTTGGGATTTCTGCAAGTTGAGTATCGGTCCTCTTTCGCTTCGGAATCGTTCCCTTGCATACATCGAATCTTGAAGAGCGAGTTGCAATGCATCGCGCGCAATTTCAGCTGACAATTTTGAATCTTCTCTGGCTTGCTGCGCGATTTCCGTGGATCTTTCTGTCGCATCAGCGGATCTACTGGAGTCTTTCTGTGCGGCTTCTGAAATGTCGGCTGCTCGCATGCTTATGTATAAGGCGATCGCTGCCATAGAAGCTCCAGCCGCACCGTAGATGATTTCAAACTTATCTGGGTATCGAATCAAGAGTACAATTGCGGATATCACGATTATAAACAAAATCGCTACCAATGTGATAGTTCTCGAACGGTTTCCGGTCAATCATAACACCTCTATTTTTTTTATCAATCATATCAACTGACCACTTACCATCAACCTAAATCGTGAGATATAAAAGAGTTAGTTATAGTTTTATGGCAAAAAAATAATTCATTCTATTTAGAGCAAGACTACTAACTCTTACTTTATCTAGTATGGTAATACCATATTAGATAAAATAAGAGTTAATCAATTTATT
>NZ_QPKF01000014.1 GCF_003339585.1 Exiguobacterium sp. RIT594
AAAACAATAAGTCAACAACTTTTTGAAAGAAGTTTTTCTCTTGTTTCCGGCAGTGCGCTCGTCCTCTTAAGGACAAGAATTAATATACCACGATAATTACAACCTGACAACTCTTTTATTTAATTAATTTTAAAAAGAATAGAAAAGAAGGCTACCACCTCATTGCTAGGCGGTAGCCTTCCTCTTGTTTCATTATAAGCGAACAGTTGGTAACGAAACACGTCGTTTCTTCGCTTCTCTAATATAGAAGTAATAAACGGATTCAGCCAGCTTCATTTGAGCTTCGAGATCACCGTAATCATCGTAACTGATTTCAAGCAAACGGCGTTTCATCAAGTAATTTTCTTGTGCCTGCGCCAGTTCCCGAAGAAAACGTTCATCATATTCGCTCCGGATTTTTTTCCGAAACCAATTCATAACTCCCGTCTTCCCTCCATGGCACGGGATAACGTTACTTCATCCGCGTACTCTAAATCACCACCGACCGGAAGACCATGGGCAATCCGGGTAACACGAATACCCGTCGGTTTCAGCAGTCGGGAAAGATACATTGCTGTCGCTTCCCCTTCAATGTTCGGATTCGTTGCCAAAATGATTTCTGTAATGGCTTCATCCGCCTGCAAGCGCGTCAATAAGCTCGATACATTGATATCTTCAGGACCGATTCCTTCCATTGGACTGATTGCCCCGTGTAAGACATGGTACAACCCTTGATAGTCCCGCATCTTTTCCATCGCGATGACATCCCGTGAATCTTGAACGACACAAACGATTGTCCGGTTACGGTGTTTATCAGAACAGACGTAACAAGGATCTTTATCCGTGATATTCCCACAGATGCTACAGTATGAAATATCACGCTTTGCGCTTACCAGTGCCTTTCCGAACATCAGCACATCGTCTTCTTCCATATCAAGGACATGAAACGCAAGACGGACAGCCGTTTTCGGACCAATCCCTGGTAACTTTGTAAAACTTTCGATTAAGCGGCTGATTGCTTCAGGATATTGCAATTCGTTTCCCCCTACAGTTTAAAACATTCCCGGCATGTTCATTCCTTGTGTAAATTTACCCATCTTACTCGAAACGAGTTCATCTACTTTTTTCAAAGCATCATTCGTAGCCGCTAGAACAAGATCTTGAATCATCTCAACGTCGTCCGGATCAACGACCTCTTCTTTAATGATGACATCGATGATATTTTTATGACCATCTGCTACGACAGAAACCATTTCGCCACCGGCCGTTCCTGTCACCGTCAAGTCCTTTAACTCTTCTTGCGCTTTCGCCATATCTTTTTGCATCTTTTGCATTTGTTTCATCATATTGTTCATGTTTCCCATACCACGCATAATTCTTCCTCCTCTAACTGAAATTAGTCTTCGAATTCTACGATATCACCAAATCGCCCGAGCGTCTCGGACAACAATCGATCTTCTTCAGATTCGACTGCCACTTCTTTCTCTTCTATATTACTACTATTTCGTTTCGCAACAAACTCTGCTTTTAGTTCTTTCCAGTCATTATCGAGAATCGCAAGAATCTGACGTTTCACACCGCAGACCTCAAACAACGCTTCTTCAATGACGAAACGCGTCCGTTCGTTGGTCATGACCTGTTCAAAATGCCAGCCTTTCCCGTTATCAAACTCAATCAATAATGTATCTTCCGAACACAGGACTGGTTTACTTTCATGTACCAAAGAATAAATCGGACCATCTTGTTTCAGAATCAATTTCAAAATGGCATCCCAACGTTCTTGAATCTCAAGAAGTTGCGTCTTCTCTGCACGACTCAACATTTGCCGAATTCGCTCCTTGGCAATCCGTACTGTCGGTCGGGCTTGTTTTCGCTTAGCAGGCTGTTGGGCAGGCTTTCCTTCAGCAACCGGGACTCCGGTCACTTTCAACTGATGCATCTGTTCCTTCAGTTCCCGTACCTCTTGTTGCAAACTTTGCATGATTTGTCCTGTCGTCCGTCCTTGTTCCGCAATCTGAATGAACGCAATTTCGACTAGAACACGTGGATGGTTGGTCAAACGCATCTGCTGCTGGCAGTCATGTAACTGTTCAATGACGTGGAAACATGTTTCCGTCTCGATTGTCTCGACGAATGTTTTGAACGCTTCCGTCGGTCGAGCCCGTTCCAGTAAATCAACTGCTGTCGGAGAGGTCTTGAGTAGCAATGTATCACGATAGAAAAACACCAAGTCTTCAACGAACCGCTTCAAGTCTTTTCCTGCACGTTGCATTTTTTCAAGCGTCTGCAACAACTGGTCGACTTGATGGGCTTGCAGGGCATTGGCGACCGCGAGCAATGCTTCATCCTCAACGGCACCCGTCACTTCTAATACAGCATCATCCGTTAAGTCTCCATTTGAAAAGGCAACTGCCTGATCGAGCAGACTTAATGCATCCCGCATTCCGCCATCCGCAGCCCGGGCAATCAACCGTAACGCCGTTTCCGTGTAGCCGATTGTTTGATCCGACAAGATGTACTGCATCCGTTCCATTAATTGATCCACTTCATGCCGTTTCACATCAAAGCGTTGACAACGTGAAATAATCGTCGCCGGAATTTTATGCGGTTCCGTCGTTGCCAGGATGAAAATCGCATGCGCTGGCGGTTCTTCCAATGTTTTTAATAACGCATTGAAGGCACCGGTTGATAACATATGGACTTCATCGATGATATACACTTTGTATGCTGCTTCCGATGGTGGATATTTGACCTTATCCCGGATTTCCCGGATTTCATCAACACCGTTGTTGGACGCGGCATCGATTTCAAACACATCAGGACTTGATCCTTCTGTAATTGCCCGACACGTCGGACATTCGTTGCACGGTTCATTTACAGGCGCTTTTTCACAGTTGATTGCCTTCGCAATGATTTTTGCCAGACTGGTTTTCCCTGTTCCTCGTGGTCCAGAGAACAGATAGGCATGTGACATCCGTTCTTCCATCAAGGCGTTTTGAATCGTCCGGGTGATATGGGCCTGTCCGACGACTTCATCAAAACGCTGCGGCCGGTATACCCGATATAATGCTTGATAGGCCAAGTTTGCGCCTCCTCTATTTATCAAAATCAGACGAGAACACTCCCACTTCTAAACGTTCAGGGCAAGGCCCTAGTGCAAGTGGGGGATGAATCGTCTTCGGGCAAGGCGTGTCTTGCGACACGCCAATTGTCCGACACTCTTGGTTTGAAAACAATTAAAATCAGGAATAAAAAAATAGTCATGTTCTTTGAAAACTGAAGATATAGGGTTGTGACAGGAAGTTCGTCTGTCACGTAAAATCTTCAACGTTCACCTTGCGGATGATCGAAGTAGCGAAAACCAAGCAGAGTAGGCATCCGTATAAAAGAAACGGACAAGATCAATATTCAACCGTCGGGACGACGGGGTTAGCCTGATAAATTTTTGATCGCTAGGTTGGATAACTCAGGAATCCTCCACCTCTTAGCGAAGCGTAGGTGGAGGTAGTTCAAAATCCTCTTTCTATTCTACCTAAAAAAGTCTACAACCGGAACCGGCTGTAGACTTGTTATCTAAAATTAAACTGCCGCGCACCATATTCTGAAATAGGTTCAACATGCGTTACTCACGCAGCCTGCTCAGTCCAAGCACTCCTGCGGCACACAGAGAGCACCACTTAAGGCTGCTTCCTTCCGGACCTGACCTGGTTCATGGGTATCTGTTGCGCAGGACTCAGACGTCAACGCTACTTACGTAAGGCAGACCACACCAATCCTATCCCTCGATATGGAATTCAGTCTCGCTATAGCGGATTGCGAGTGACAGGGAACCGCTACATCCCCACCTAGCACGGCAAATGGTTTATCGTATTTTAGTGGCACTTGTTTCGAGTGCTTTTTCATTATACTGTTTCATCGGTCCCGTTGCAACCCATTGCCCGTTTCTGTTGTTTCTTTTTCGCCCGAAGCTCCCGGAAAAATGCAGTCAGCATCTCGCCGCACTCCTGTTCAAGGACACCACCTGTCAATTGTGACACATGATTGAACCGGTCATCCTGAACCAAATTCATCAACGTCCCGCAACAGCCACCTTTCGGATCGACCGCTCCGAAGATGACGTGTTCGATCCGCGACAGCATGATGGCTCCGGCACACATCGGACAAGGTTCGAGCGTCACATAGAGTTCGCATCCTTCAAGACGCCAGTTGGCGAGCTTGCTGCAGGCTTCTTCGATTGCTAACAGCTCTGCATGCGCCGTCGCCTGATGATTCGTTTCCCGGTGATTATAACCGGTCGCGATCACCTCATCCCCTTTAACAATGACACAACCAATCGGGACTTCTCCGATGGCTTTTGCTTTTTTTGCTTCCTCAATGGCAAGGTGCATATAGTATTCATGCCGTTCCATCATCACACTTCCTATCTTTACAAAAATTCTCTCCGGGAAACTTCGGCAGGTGCCCCTGCTTTGTGCTAAAATATAAATTGCACTTTGCTGAACGGAGGGTAATTGAATATGTTCATAACGGTTGAAGGACCCATTGGTGTTGGAAAAACTTCACTTGCTAACGCCATCAGTCACCATTTCTCATTTTCTATGTTACGCGAAATCGTCGAAGAAAATCCCTTTCTTGGAAAGTTCTATGAAGACATTGAAGAATGGAGTTTCCAAACGGAAATGTTCTTCCTGTGTAATCGCTTTAAGCAACTCGATGATATCGAACGTCACTATCTCAGTAAGCAACGCTCTGTCGTCGCTGATTATCATATCTTTAAAAATCTTATTTTTGCCCATCGTTCTCTGAAAGTCGAGCACCTCGATAAGTACGAACAAATCTATTCGATCCTGACAACGGATATGCCTAAACCGGATGCCGTCATTTATTTAGATGCAAGCATCGACACGTTGATGAAGCGTGTTGCTTTACGCGGACGTGAGATTGAAGAAAACATGTCACGTGCTTACCTCGAACAACTGGCAGCTGATTACGAAACGTTCGTCACGGATTATCAAATCAAACATCCGGAAGTGAAAGTCATCCGTTTCAACGGAGATGAACTTGACTTCGTCAAACGTCCGGAAGATTTAGAATACGTCCTGACAAAGATCCGCAATGAATTATATGAAGGAGCGAACCACGCATGAACTCGAAGTTACGCGAAAAGTACAACATCCCGGCAGACGCCGTCATCACGATCGGCGGAATGGTCGGTATCGGTAAATCGACGATTACAAACGGTCTAGCAGACTCACTTGGTTTCCGGACATCTCTTGAAAAAGTCGATACGAACCCTTACCTCGACAAATTTTATCATGATTTCGAGCGGTGGAGCTTCCACTTACAAATTTACTTCCTTGCTGAACGTTTTAAGGAACAAAAGAAAATCTTCCAATACGGTGGCGGTTTTATTCAAGACCGTTCAATTTACGAAGATACAGGTATCTTTGCGAAAATGCATTTCGAAAAAGGAACGATGTCGCCAACAGACTATGAAACGTACTCGAGTTTGTTTGACGCAATGGTCATGACACCGTTCTTCCCGCATCCGGATCTCCTGATTTATCTCGAAGGATCGTTTGAACAAGTTCTCGAGCGGATTCGTTTACGCGGACGCGAAATGGAACAACAAACGCCAATCGAGTATTGGGAAGAAATGTACGAACGCTACACGAACTGGATCAATAACTTCACGATCTGCCCTGTCCTTCGTCTATCAATTGACGAATACGATTTGTTGAACGAACCGGAATCCATCGAACGGATTTTATCAAAAATCGACAAACAACTTGAAGTTGCCCGCATTGCTAAAATCCGCTAATCCAAAAGCCCGTCGACGTTTAGGTCGACGGGCTTTTTTCATGCTACGGTTACTTGTTCAATTTGAGCCCGGTGATGCAAATCATGTTGCATCATGGCACCTAAAAAGTCGAGAAGGGAAATCGTTTTTCCTTTTGACGTGAATGTATCCGTCAAACGGTCTTCTGGAATCAGTTCAACGGCACGGTGCAACCGATCACGGCTGACTAAAAATTCATCAATCGTCAAAATACGTTGTTGTTCCCGGCTCATTTTTGCAGCCTCTTCGTTAACAGCCTCGCTGTCCGGTTTCACACGGAACGGCTCATTGGCCAAAATATATGGCAAGCGTTCCGCGACAATGAACCGGTCCCACGGCGATAAATGACCGATGATTTCAGCGACTGTCCATTTCCCTTCCACATAAGGTGTCCGCCATGCTTCTTCCGGTATATGTTCAAGACCACGAACAAAATCCATCGTGTCCTGATAATGCGTGAGTAACGTTTGTTTAGTGAGTGTCATAATTGCTGCTCCTTTTTCTGTCTAAGATGTAGGAAAACATAGCATGCCACTCTCGATGGAAGCAATAAAAAAGCACCTCACCATGACTGGGAGATGCTTATATAAGCGGAGTCGGTGGGATTCGAACCCACGCGGGCCTTGCGACCCCTAACGGATTTCGAGTCCGTCCCCTTCAGCCGGGCTTGGGTACGACTCCATGTTACATGTAATTTTAGGTAAAAAAAAAGAAGTGGAGGAGGCGGTGGGATTCGAACCCACGCACGGCTTTCGCCGCCTGACGGTTTTCAAGACCGTTCTCTTAAACCACTTGAGTACGCCTCCAAGTTATATGTAGTTTTCAGGTAAAAAAAAAGAAATGGAGGAGGCGGTGGGATTCGAACCCACGCACGGCTTTCGCCGCCTGACGGTTTTCAAGACCGTTCTCTTAAACCACTTGAGTACGCCTCCGTACTTATAATTGCGCATCGTGTTGTACAAGCGCCTTCCTGACATAAATTATGATAGCATCTTGGTTTTATTGTGTAAAGCCTTTTTCTAAAAAAACTTTTTAAAAAATTAGAAGGGGGAAATCTCCCCCTTCCTACTTATCCTTGAATGACTTCAAGACCGCCCATGTATGGACGAAGCACTTCTGGAATAACAACTGATCCATCTGCTTGTTGATAGTTCTCAAGAATTGCCGCTACCGTCCGTCCGACTGCAAGTGCAGATCCGTTTAACGTATGGACGAATTCCGGTTTAGCATTCGCTTCCCGACGGAAACGGATTTGTGCCCGCCGCGCTTGGAAATCTTCAAAGTTTGAGCAAGAAGAAATCTCACGGTACACACCTTGGCTCGGCATCCAAACTTCGATGTCATATTTCTTCGCAGCTGTGAAACCAAGATCTGCTGTACACATGCTTAAAACTTGATACGGAAGTTTGAGTAATTTCAGGACGTCTTCTGCTTGTCCTGTCAATAACTCAAGCTGTTCGTATGATTCTTCCGGTTTGACGAAGCGGACCAGTTCCACTTTGTTGAATTGGTGCTGACGGATCAAACCGCGCGTATCACGGCCGGCAGAACCTGCTTCAGACCGGAAACATTGGCTGTAAGCTGCATAGCCGATCGGCAATTGATCCGCTGACAGGATTTCGTCCCGGTGCATGTTCGTCACCGGTACTTCTGCTGTCGGGACGAGGAAGTAGTTCGTATCTTCGACTTTAAACGCATCTTCCTCGAATTTCGGAAGCTGCCCTGTTCCTGTCATAGAATCGCGGTTGACCATGAGCGGCGGAAGAATTTCCGTATAGCCGTTTTTATCCTGGTGTAAATCCATCATGAAGTTGATCAATGCCCGCTCAAGACGTGCACCGGCACCGCGGTAAAAGACGAATCGGCTGCCCGTTACTTTTCCGGCCCGTTCGACATCAACGATTTTTAACTGCTCCATCAAATCCCAGTGCGGTACAGCTTCGAAATCAAACACCGGCTTGTCACCGACTTCGCGGATGACGACATTATCGTCTTCCGTAGAACCGATTGGTACACTGTCATGGGGAATGTTCGGAATCCCGAGCAACAACAGGTTTAGTGTCGCTTCGACTTCACGCAATTCTTCATCAAGCGCTTTAACTTCATCGCCGACTTGACGCATCGCTGTAATCGCCTCATCCGCATTTTCTTTGTTTCGTTTCAGTTCCGCGATTTTTTTTGTCGCTTCATTTCGTTCTGCTTTCAAAACTTCTGTTTTCGCAATCAATTCCCGGCGCTTCTCATCAAGTGCGATGAACCGGTTCATATCCGTCAAATCCTCACCTCGATGGGCAAGTTTTTCTTGAATCGCGTCAAAATCCTGGCGTAATCTTTTAATATCAATCATGTTTCTTCCTCCTTTTTTCAATAAAAAAAGGCAATCCATCCCTCTCCGGTCCTAAAACCGAAGAGGGACGAATCACCTGGATCCGCGTTGCCACCCTCATTGCTAGTATCACTAGCCAACTCTAAAGACGCGATAACGGGCGTACCCGCACCTTGTTCGCAAGGTGTGTGATCCGGCTCGATTCAAAGTATCCTTCTGACTAGTTCGCACCACCCACTAGCTCTCTTAACAGAATAAATGCTTTTACTTGGTCCGTTCATGACATCATTATGAGATTAGCTTTACTTTACACTATCCCCTTTACGGTTGACAAGGGTTGGTTGATGAATCGCTTGACTGATTTTTTTTGACCAGGCGGAAATCGCACGGAACAAACGTGTCTGGAAGCTCGCCAGTTCAACTTTTTCAGCACTGGTTACGACAGCCTGAGGAATGGAAAAGCCGGGCAAGTACCGTCCAGCGTCCTCTACTTGAACCGTCCCGATGGCTTCACCCCGCTTTAACGGGGCTTCGGCTTTTGAAAATTGAAAGACGGGCGTCTGGGGTTTCGGCTGATTTTTTAATACCGTCACGTATAAAGCTGTTTTCGTCACAACATCATAACGGGCTTGTTTTGCCCCCCGGATCGGTAAAGCGCCTGTGATTTGTTCTCCTTTTCCGTAATACGTCAACGGTTCAAAAGAAGAAAACCCATAATCGAGCAATTTTTTCGTTTCGGCGAATCGGGCTTTATCCGATTTACTTCGCATGACGACTGAAACGAGCGTTAAATTCCCGCGTGTAGCGACACTCGCAAAACAGTATCCGGCAAGATCCGTCGTCCCGGTCTTCATTCCCCGCATTCCGCTGTACGCATACGGTTGACGCGGCAACATCTTATTGGAGTTTTCCACCTTCGCTCCATTGATTGTAATGAACGAACGTTTCGTCACATCTAATACATCCGGATAGTCTTGAATGTAACGGATGATCAAAAGCGAAATATCCATCGCCGTCATCAAGTTCGTTCCCGGTAATGTCGCATCGACAGCATCCAGTCCGGATGCATTTGCATATTCCGTGTCTTTCATTCCCAGTGCGGCCGCTGTTTCATTCATCCGTTCGACGAATTGTTTTTCCGTTCCCTCCATGACTTCTGCCAACAAAACGGCCGCATCGTTGGCTGATTTGATGAAGGCAGCATCATACAGCTCCCGAATCGTATACGTTGTTTTCCGAATCGGTAACCGGGCAATTCCTTCTGTTTTCGCAAGTTTCAACACTTTTCCACTTGGTCGAACCGTTTGATTCCACGACAGTTTTTTCTGCTCAATTTGCTGACGTACGAGATAAAGTGTCATCAATTTTGTCATCGAAGCCGGCGGTAACGACAACTCAGCCTGTTCAGCCAATAAAATCTTACCTGTCACAGCATCGACCATGATGTAAGATTCCGCCTGAATGTCCGGTGTTTCCGCATAGCCTGTCATCGGTGACAAACCAGCTGTCAGTATAAGTACACTCAGGAAGAGTGTGAAAAGACGTTTCATCGGTCCTCTCCTTCAAATGATGTTCTATCTTTTCAGTGTAGCACAAAAAAAGAAACCGACAGCCGGAAACTGACGGTTTCTCCTTAGCTTTTGGTCAAACAGAAACGGCTGTCCGCTGTCTGATTTTTTGAATGAAATAGTCGTGAAGACGTCGATCTGACGTCAACTCCGGATGGAAGGAGCAGGCGAGATGGAGGTCCGTCTCGACGGCAACGGCGGCTGTCCCGATTGCAGCCAGGACACGTACCCCTTCTCCAACATGTTCGACAAAAGGAGCTCGGATGAAAACAGCTTCGATATCCTGCCCTACACCTTCAACAATTAAAGATGTCTCAAAGCTGTCGACTTGTCGCCCAAACGCATTTCGCTTTACTGTCATCGGAATGGCTCGTAAATGGGCAGGACCTTCACTCAATTCATTTGCCAGTAAAATCATTCCGGCACATGTACCGAACATCGGCAACGTATCGATTTGACCCCGCAAGACATCGAGCAGTCCATATCGATCAATCAACCGGCGGATCGTCGTTGATTCCCCGCCCGGTAAGATTAAACCGTCAATCCCGTCCAAGTCCGCAGCCGACTTGACGATGATCGTTTTGACTCCGAGTGCATGAAGCATCTCTTGATGTTCCCGTACGGCACCTTGGACACCTAATATACCAATTACCATCCGCGTGGCGCCATCCGTTCTTCAAACGGCATCGACGTCACATCGATTCCTTTCATCGCCGTGCCCAGCCCTCTCGAAAGATGGGCAATCCGTTCGAAATCGTCTTTGTATGTCACGGCTTCGACAATCGCTTTCGCGACGCGTTCCGGATGTTCCGATTTAAAGATACCGGAACCGACAAACACACCATCGGCTCCGAGATGCATCATCAAGGCGGCATCAGCTGGCGTCGCAATTCCACCCGCTGCAAAATTGACGACTGGAAGACGACCTCCTGCTTGAATCTGTTGTAATACTTCGTAAGAGGCTCCCCACTCTTTACTGCGTGTCATCAATTCGTCAGGTTGCGAATGAAGAATCTGCTGAAGTTGCGCTTGAATCTTCCTCATATGACGAACAGCTTCCACGACATTGCCCGTCCCCGGTTCCCCTTTTGTCCGGATCATGGCCGCTCCTTCCGCAATCCGTCGTGCTGCTTCCCCTAAATCACGTGCTCCACAGACAAACGGGACTGTAAACGCCGATTTCAACAAATGATATTCTTCATCTGCCGGCGTCAGGACTTCACTTTCATCGATAAAATCAACACCTAATGATTCAAGAACCCGTGCTTCCACGATATGTCCGATACGGCACTTCGCCATCACCGGAATCGACACGGCCTGCAAAACGTCTTCTGTAATGAGTGGATCGGCCATCCGGGCCACCCCACCGTCACGCCGGATATCCGATGGTACCCGTTCAAGTGCCATGACCGCCACCGCACCGGCAGCTTCTGCGATTTTAGCCTGCTCCGCATTCACGACGTCCATGATGACGCCACCCTTTTGCATTTCGGCCATCCCTCGTTTGACACGATTTGATCCTTGTTGTCGCTCCATCATTATGAATTCCCCCTAGACATTGATAGTATTTTCAATCGGTGATACTTTTTAGTATATTCTTCGTTGACTATTTTAAAAGTATCAGTTTATGATGAATTAACCAGGTCAGTGAAAAGGAGATAATCTATGGACATGTTATCGTTTGAGTTAGTACGGGAGGGAAATCGTCCGTTGTATGAACAGCTGTATCAACAAATACGTCAGGAAATCATTGAAGGACGCCTGGCCTATGGGACGAAATTACCGTCAAAACGAAAGCTTGGTCAGTTTTTAAATCTCAGCCAGACGACCATTGAACTGGCTTATCAACAATTGGTCGCAGAAGGATATGTCGAATCCGTTTCCCGGAAAGGTTACTTCGTCTTAGCATACGAAGAGCTGGCGTATGTCAAAACAACACCTTTGCCGACAAGCCAACGGACAAGTCAAAAACCGACCATGCGGTACGATTTTCACCCAAGTAAAATCGACGGCTCCTCCTTTCCTTTTTCGCGTTGGCGAAAACATGCCAAGGATGTCATCGATGAACAAAACCAATCACTGGTCTCCCTCGGACATCCGCAAGGTGATTTAGCGTTACGTCTTGAGATTGCAACGTATCTTTATCATTCACGGGGGGTCGTCTGTTCTCCAGAACAGATCATCATTGGTTCCGGCGTCGAACAACTTCTGCCGCAAATCATCTTTTTGTTAGGAAAATCGACGACTTATGGCATTGAAGATCCCGGGTATCATGCGACACGCTTAATCCTTGAAAGTCATGAACGAAAGACCATTCCGATTCCTGTCGACCAAAACGGTTTAACGATTCATTCTCTGATTCAAAGTCCAGCCGATGTGATGTATGTGACACCAGCCCACCAGTTTCCGTCCGGCAGTATTCTGTCTGTCAATCGACGCCGGCAGCTGCTAAACTGGGCAGCTGAATCGGATAGCCGTTATATCATTGAAGATGATTATGACAGTGAATTCCGATACAGTGGAAAATCAATTCCTTCCTTGCACAGTATGGACAGTGAACGGGTGATTTACCTGAGTACATTTTCAAAATCGTTAATGCCGTCCCTTCGAATCGGATACATGGTGCTGCCCCGCCCTTTACTAGAACGATATCAAACTGAATTTCCGTACTACACGTGCAGTGTCTCCCGATTTGATCAAACAATTTTGGCACGCTTCATGAAAGAAGGTGACTTTGAAAAACATTTGAACCGGATGCGAAAAATCTACCGCCGGAAACTCGATGTCGTCGTTCACGCTCTCCGGGATGTTCCGTTTCTGCGATTGACGGGAGAAAGTGCCGGACTGCATATCGTCCTTTCCGTCTCGAATGGGATGGATGAACAGGAGTTACTGCGACGGGCGAATGAATCTTCCATTCACGTGTATGGTCTATCAGATTATGCCCAACTGCCGTTATCCACAGTTCATCCACAGATTGTTCTCGGATTTGCAAGTCTGACAGAACAACAGTTGAATCAGGGGATTACTGAGCTCGTTGCAGCTTGGCAGTTACAGTAAGTTTATCCACAAGGTTATCCACAAAAAAACCCTGCGACCTTCATTGGCCGCAGGGTTTTGAGTTATTGACGCGTATAGTTTGAAGCTTCTTTTGTAATTTGAATGTCGTGAGGATGGCTTTCCTGTAAACCTGCACCTGTCATCCGGATAAACTGTGTTTCTTCACGTAATTCTTCAAGTGAAGCAGAACCACAGTATCCCATTCCTGAACGAATGCCTCCAACGAGTTGATAAACAGAGTCACCGAGTTTACCGCGATACGCCACACGACCTTCGATTCCTTCTGGAACAAACTTCTTGTCGGCTTCTTGGAAATAACGATCTTGGCTACCGCGCTTCATCGAAGCTTCCGATCCCATACCACGATACGTCTTGAATTGACGACCTTGGTAAATTTCCATTTCTCCCGGACTTTCCTCGACACCAGCAAGCAAGCTACCTAACATGACAGCATGACCGCCTGCTGCGAGTGCTTTGACGATATCCCCTGAATACTTTATTCCACCATCGGCGATAATCGAGACACCGTGCTTGCGGGCTTCTGTCGCACAATCAAAGACAGCTGTAATTTGCGGAACCCCGACTCCTGCAACGACACGTGTCGTACAAATTGATCCCGGTCCGATTCCGACTTTGATGACTGAAGCACCTGCTTCAATCAAATCACGTGTCGCTTCAGCTGTCGCCACGTTTCCTGCGATGATTGGCAAGTTCGGATATTCATCACGAAGTTCACGTACCTTCACGAGAACCCCTTCTGAGTGACCGTGCGCCGTATCGACGACCAATGCGTCAACTCCTGCATCTACGAGGAACTTGGCACGAACCGATGCATCTTTTGTGACACCGACAGCTGCTGCAACAAGCAGACGTCCAAATGAATCTTTTGCTGCATGTGGATATTGCTCAACTTTTTCAATATCCTTTGTTGTAATCAATCCTTTTAAAACACCGTTCTCATCAACGAGTGGCAACTTTTCAATCCGATGTTTGTGGAGAATCTGTTCTGCTTCTTCTAAAGAAGTACCGACTTTTGCTGTAACCAGTTCTTCTGTCGTCATGACGGTTTCGATGACGGTCGAGTAATCTTTTACGAAACGAAGATCACGATTCGTTAAGATACCGACCAGTTTACGCTCCGTTTCATTATTGACGATCGGAACACCGGAAATCCGGTATTTGCTCATCAAATATTCAGCATCATAGACTTGTCGTTCTGGCGTGAGATAAAAAGGATTTGTAATGACACCATTCTCAGAACGCTTAACACGATCCACATGCTCGGCTTGATCTTCCATCGACATATTCTTGTGAATGACGCCGAGACCCCCTTGACGTGCCATTGCAATGGCCATTGGAGCTTCTGTTACAGTATCCATTCCAGCACTGATCAAAGGGATGTTTAATGTAATCCCTTCGCATAATGTTACTGACAAATCAACATCTCGCGGTAAGACACTTGAACGACGTGGTACGAGCAAGACGTCATCAAACGTCAAGCCTTCTTTAGCAAATTTGTTCTCCCACATGTTATCCACTCGCTTTCTCTTCTATAAAAGAATATTGATGTTATGGTAACAAGCGAGAGGTGTCATGTCAATGACTCCACCAATAATCAGAACAATCAGAAGTTTCACATAACACAAAAAGACCGACCTGCAAAATGCAGATCGGTCCTTTATTG
>NZ_QPKF01000015.1 GCF_003339585.1 Exiguobacterium sp. RIT594
ATCATCTGCTAGAACAAGGCCTCGACCGATTAGTATCACTCAGCTCCGCATGTCGCCATGCTTCCACCCGTGACCTATCTACCTCATCGTCTCTGAGGGGTCTTTCTTGATTACTCAAAGGGAAATCTCATCTTGGAGGGGGCTTCATGCTTAGATGCTTTCAGCATTTATCCCGTCCGCACGTAGCTACCCAGCGATGCTCCTGGCGGAACAACTGGTACACCAGCGGTGCGTCCATCCCGGTCCTCTCGTACTAAGGACAGCTCTCCTCAAATTTCCTGCGCCCACGACGGATAGGGACCGAACTGTCTCACGACGTTCTGAACCCAGCTCGCGTACCGCTTTAATGGGCGAACAGCCCAACCCTTGGGACCTACTCCAGCCCCAGGATGCGATGAGCCGACATCGAGGTGCCAAACCTCCCCGTCGATGTGGACTCTTGGGGGAGATCAGCCTGTTATCCCCAGGGTAGCTTTTATCCGTTGAGCGATGGCCCTTCCATGCGGAACCACCGGATCACTAAGCCCGACTTTCGTCCCTGCTCGACTTGTAGGTCTCGCAGTCAAGCTCCCTTCTGCCTTTGCGCTCTACGAATGATTTCCAACCATTCTGAGGGAACCTTTGGGCGCCTCCGTTACTGTTTAGGAGGCGACCGCCCCAGTCAAACTACCCGCCTGACACGGTCCTCCAGCCGGATGACGGCTGCGAGTTAGAGACTCTATGCATGAAGGGCGGTATCCCAAGGGTGACTCCTCCGAAGCTGGCGCTCCGGTCTCGACGTCTCCCGCCTATCCTGTACATCATGCACAAAGCCTCAATATCAGGCTGTAGTAAAGCTCCATGGGGTCTTTCCGTCCTGTCGCGGGTAACCTGCATCTTCACAGGTACTATGATTTCACCGGGTCTCTCGTTGAGACAGTGCCCAAATCGTTACGCCTTTCGTGCGGGTCGGAACTTACCCGACAAGGAATTTCGCTACCTTAGGACCGTTATAGTTACGGCCGCCGTTTACTGGGGCTTCGGTTCAAAGCTTCGCTTGCGCTAACCCATCCCCTTAACCTTCCAGCACCGGGCAGGCGTCAGCCCCTATACGTCATCTTGCGATTTAGCAGAGACCTGTGTTTTTGCTAAACAGTCGTTTGGGCCTATTCACTGCGGCTCTACTCAATGTAGAGCGTCCCTTCTCCCGAAGTTACGGGACCATTTTGCCGAGTTCCTTAACGAGAGTTATCCCGCGCGTCTTAGAATTCTCATCCCGCCTACCTGTGTCGGTTTACGGTACTGGCACCTTCCACCTCACTAGAGGCTTTTCTTGGCAGTGTGAAATCGTGACCTTCGTCCCTACGGGACTCCGCATCGTTCCTCGACTTTGATGCCTGACGGATTTGCCAATCAGACGGTCTCGAAACTTACACATGCACTTCCATCCGCATGCGTCACTATCCTCCTGCGTCCCCCCATTGTTCAAACGGTGGATCGGTGGTACAGGAATATCAACCTGTTATCCATCGCCTACGCCTTTCGGCCTCGGCTTAGGTCCAGACTAACCCTGAGCGGACGAGCCTTCCTCAGGAAACCTTGGGCTTTCGACGGAGGGGATTCTCACCCCTCTTTTCGCTACTCACACCGGCATTCTCACTTCCAAACGCTCCACTGCTCCTTACGGTACAGCTTCACAGCGGTTTGGAACGCTCCCCTACCATTCCTTACGGAATCCGCAGCTTCGGTGGTATGTTTAGCCCCGTTACATTTTCGGCGCGGCGCCACTCGACTAGTGAGCTATTACGCACTCTTTGAATGGTGGCTGCTTCTAAGCCAACATCCTAGCTGTCTAGGCAGCGCCACATCCTTTTCCACTTAACATACACTTTGGGACCTTAGCTGGCGGTCTGGGCTGTTTCCCTCTTGACTACGGATCTTATCACTCGCAGTCTGACTCCCGAGTATAAGTTGCCGGCATTCGGAGTTTAACTGAATTCGGTAACCCTGTGGGGGCCCCTAGTCCAATCAGTGCTCTACCTCCGGAACTCTCAACCTCGAGGCTAGCCCTAAAGCTATTTCGGGGAGAACCAGCTATCTCCAGGTTCGATTGGCATTTCACCGCTACCCACACCTCATCCCCGCACTTTTCAACGTGCGTGGGTTCGGACCTCCAGTCAGTGTTACCTGACCTTCATCCTGGACATGGGTAGATCACCTGGTTTCGGGTCTACGACAACGCACTATGGCGCCCTATTCAGACTCGCTTTCGCTACGGCTCCGCCTCATCAGCTTAACCTCGCGCGCTATCGTAACTCGCCGGTTCATTCTACAAAAGGCACGCCATCACCCATTAACGGGCTCTGACTACTTGTAGGCATACGGTTTCAGGATCTATTTCACTCCCCTTCCGGGGTGCTTTTCACCTTTCCCTCACGGTACTGGTTCACTATCGGTCACTAGGGAGTATTTAGCCTTGGGAGATGGTCCTCCCGGATTCCGACGGGGTTTCACGTGTCCCGCCGTACTCAGGATCCACTCTGGAGGGAAAACAGTTTCAGCTACAGGGCTGTCACCTTCTTCGGCCGACCTTTCCAGGTCGTTCACCTACTGTCTTCCTTTTTGACTCCGTATAGAGTGTCCTACAACCCCGGAGAGCA
>NZ_QPKF01000017.1 GCF_003339585.1 Exiguobacterium sp. RIT594
GAACGCCGAAAGTAGTTGGGGGCTTCCCCCTGCGAGGATAGGACGTTGCCAGGCATACTTTTTTAATAAAGTATTTGACAATTTTGACTGATTGATATAGTATTATAGAAGTCGTCAAGTTACCACGGTCCTGTGGTGTAGCGGTTAACATGCCTGCCTGTCACGCAGGAGATCGCGGGTTCGAATCCCGTCAGGACCGCCATTTTTATTTACCGAAACTTTTTAGTATGGCTTTGTAGCTCAGTCGGTAGAGCAGAGGACTGAAAATCCTCGTGTCGGCGGTTCGATTCCGTCCAAAGCCACCATTACACCTGCCGGTGTAGCTCAGCTGGTAGAGCAACTGACTTGTAATCAGTAGGTCGCGGGTTCGACTCCTGTTGCCGGCACCATCTTAATATGGCGGTTGTGGCGAAGTGGTTAACGCACCGGATTGTGATTCCGGCATTCGTGGGTTCAATTCCCATCAGTCGCCCCATTTTATTTTTAACTTCATATTATTTGTGTCATTAGCTCAGTTGGTAGAGCATCTGACTTTTAATCAGAGGGTCGCAGGTTCGAATCCTGCATGACACACCATTTTTTTATGCGGGTGTGGCGGAATTGGTAGACGCGCTAGATTTAGGATCTAGTGTCTTTGACGTGGGGGTTCAAGTCCCTTCACCCGTACCATTTATATTTATGCGGAAGTAGTTCAGTGGTAGAATACGACCTTGCCAAGGTCGGGGTCGCGGGTTCGAATCCCGTCTTCCGCTCCAATTTTTTCATCTAAGAAACATCAAATAGCATAATTTGCGGTCGTGGCGGAATGGTAGACGCGCTAGGTTGAGGGCCTAGTGGTGGCAACACTGTGGAGGTTCAAGTCCTCTCGACCGCACTTATTAT
>NZ_QPKF01000018.1 GCF_003339585.1 Exiguobacterium sp. RIT594
CCTTCACGGAACGTGTTGTACGATCCTTCGTAGTCACCGGCTGCATATTGTTGGAATGTTTTATAGACGTCTGCTTCATGGGCACGGAGGACTTCTTCCGCTGCTGCCTTCGGCAGTTTACCTTCAGTTGCTGTATCGAGGAAGCTCGAGAGGTCCTGGACGAACTCTTCTGTTTCCGCTTTTGACGCGTTGATGCCGTCCTGGTCATCCGCTTTTACCGCTTTGACGAGATCCGTTGTGTATTTGTTGTGGTCAACGAAGATTTTTTCGAATTGTTTTGCGCCTTCGTCGCCGTAGACCGAAGCGATCGCCGGTGTCATGTCGAGTGCGTTCTGTTTCAGTGCTGCTTCGTAATACTGTGCATCTTTTGATCCGTCATATTGTTTTTTCATGTCCATGACGGCAAGCACGAAGTGCTCAGAGAGTAACTGATCGAGTGTTGCACGGAGGTCAGCGGCTTTTGTTTTGACCGTGACGTTCTTCGCGCTCTCCTCATGTTTCATGTCGTCTCCGCCACCGGAAGCGAATGCTGCCGTTCCTGGTAATACGAGTGCTGCTGCCATTGCTGTTGCTGCGAATTTTTTCGTGTTTTTCATCTTGTCTCATCCTCTCAAATTTGGGTG
>NZ_QPKF01000019.1 GCF_003339585.1 Exiguobacterium sp. RIT594
TTACAGCCGCATGTATGATATCTCGAAAGCACTCTCAGTCGCGATCACAACACAAATGCCTGAGAAGTTCGACAACACGAAAGCAGACACAAAAGCAGCTGACCTCCGGTCAACACTCAACAGCCTCGCAGCTGAGCACGTTGCACTTGCGAACATCAGCATGACAGCGGGCGTCGATCAAGCGAAAGACTACGATGCAGCGAACTGGGCAGAAGACATGCACACAGCTGACTTCAAAGCGGCAATGAAATCCGTTTACGGTCAAGCGGGTGCGGATCAGTTCGAGCAAGTCTGGACGAAAAACCACATCGAAGCGCAAGCTAACCTTGTCACAGCAGCAATCAACGATGACAAGAAAATGATGGGCGACGCACAAGACATGCTCAAAATGTTCTCAAATGACTTCGGTGCATTCCTTGGTGCAGCAACG
>NZ_QPKF01000002.1 GCF_003339585.1 Exiguobacterium sp. RIT594
ATTGTTGTGACCGAAGTCACGTTGACGAAGCTTGCGCTTCATTCATTGTTTGTATCCGAAGATACGTTTTTTGCCTCATCGTTCAGTTTTCAAAGTTCGTCATCGTTTGTTTTGAAAATGGTGGGCCTAAGTGGACTCGAACCACCGACCTCACGCTTATCAGGCGTGCGCTCTAACCAGCTGAGCTATAGGCCCGTCAAAAGCAAACAAAATATGGTGCACCCTGAGAGATTCGAACTCCCGACCCCTTGATTCGTAGTCAAGTACTCTATCCAGCTGAGCTAAGGGTGCGATATGGTGCGGTCGAGAGGACTTGAACCTCCACAGTGTTGCCACCACTAGGCCCTCAACCTAGCGCGTCTACCATTCCGCCACGACCGCAAATATAAAATTAGGATTTAAAAAATAAAATGGTGTGTCATGCAGGATTCGAACCTGCGACCCTCTGATTAAAAGTCAGATGCTCTACCAACTGAGCTAATGACACGAAAAACTGGGCTGGAAGGGATCGAACCTTCGCATGCTGGAATCAAAATCCAGTGCCTTACCACTTGGCCACAGCCCAAAAATGGCGGTCCTGACGGGATTCGAACCCGCGATCTCCTGCGTGACAGGCAGGCATGTTAACCGCTACACCACAGGACCACATTTTTGTGAAACTTAAGTATGAAATTAAAAATGGTGGAGGATGACGGGATCGAACCGCCGACCCTCTGCTTGTAAGGCAGATGCTCTCCCAGCTGAGCTAATCCTCCAAAATGGTGACCCGTACGGGAATCGAACCCGTGATACCGCCGTGAAAGGGCGGTGTCTTAACCGCTTGACCAACGGGCCATTTAAAAACTGATAATTATTCTCAAGTAACAAATTCACATAAGAGATCTGGCGGAGATGGAGGGATTCGAACCCTCGCACCAGTTTCCCGGCCTACACCCTTAGCAGGGGCGCCCCTTATAGCCACTTGGGTACATCTCCAAAGATAATGGCTCCGCAAGTAGGATTTGAACCTACGACCTACCGGTTAACAGCCGGTTGCTCTACCACTGAGCTATTGCGGAACGTGACGTTCGTTTCAGAACACTTTTCTATATTAGCAACTTTCTTTCTCTTCGTCAATGCTTTTTTAAAAAAGTTTTTAGTGACGAGAAGTTGTTTAGTTGCGGTCGTTTTGACGACTTCTATAATTTATCATGCTCCGAAATGAACGTCAACTACTTTTGTAAAAAATCTTTCCACGACATCGCCCGCAACGGTAACGTTCCGGATTCATTTTTCTTTTTCTTCTATATAATGTCCCGCATTTTTCACACTCATAAAGATGATTCTTTTTTTCCGTTTCTTCCAGACGCGGACTGTAGCGCAGTCCGCCGTAACGTTGTAACCACTCTTTAAAATCCTGATCCTGGTGCCGGTGTCCCATTCCACGCAGGTGTAAATGATAGTGGCACAGCTCATGAATGACGATTCCGCGAAAGATATTACGGTCGGCTAAATAGCTCCGATTGAAATCCAGATGATGATCCGTCAGAAAGTAACGTCCCCCGGTCGTCCGTAAGCGATCGTTAAAAAATGCAATATGTCTAAAAGGTAAAGCAAACACGTCGAGCGAGAGTTGCTCGACGTATTGCTGCAACTCTTCGTTCGTCATGACGGACTGACCATCGTCAGACCGATCCGTCCCCGTTCCGGTTCGACACTCGTTACCCAAACGGTTACGATATCACCGACTGCAATGACATCAAGCGGATGTTTGACCCGTTTTTTACTGAGCTTCGAGATGTGGACAAGGCCGCTCTCTTTCACGCCAATATCAACAAAAGCTCCAAAGTCGAGCACATTCCGGACTGTCCCCTGGAACTCCATTCCGACTTGAATCATATCGAGCGATAAGACATCTTGACGCAGTAACGGTTTATCGAGTGCTTCCCGCGGATCCCGTTCCGGACGTTGCAAAGCTTCGATGATATCACGTAATGTCGGTTCACCGACTTCAAGCAATTGAGCTGTTTCGGGTACGGATAATTCTCCGAGTCGGGTCCGTAAGTTTTCCGTTCCTACGCTCTGCAACGGCAAATCCAGTTGCTTAAACAAAGATTCAACGGTTTTATACTGTTCCGGGTGAATCGGTGTCCGATCAAGCGGATGACTGCCTTCCGGTATACGCAAGAAGCCGGCTGCCTGTTCATATGCTTTCGCTCCTAAACGCGGGACTTTCAACAATTCCTTCCGGGATGCAAAAGCACCCAGTTCCGAGCGGCGTTCGACAATCTTTTTAGCTGTTGCCTTCGTAATCCCGGCGACGTAACCGAGCAACGACTCCGAAGCCGTATTGACGTCGACACCGACCTGGTTAACGACCGTCTCGACAACAAAGTCGAGTGTTTCTTTCAACTTCGTCTGCGTGACATCGTGTTGGTACTGTCCGACACCAACGGATTGCGGGTCCACTTTGACGAGCTCCGCCAACGGATCCTGCAAACGTCGTGCGATCGAGATGGCGGACCGTTGCTCGACCTGTAGATCCGGAAACTCGGTGCGGGCAATTTCTGACGCCGAATAGATACTTGCCCCTGCCTCATCGACAATCGTAAAGGCAATTTGATCATGTCCTTTAATCCAGTCAGCGACGAAGGATTCGGTCTCGCGGGAAGCCGTCCCGTTTCCGATCGCAATCAATTCGATTCCGTACCGGTTCACGAGTTTCGTCAAGACTTGACGTGCCTCCTGTGCTTTTTGTTCCGACATCGTGAGATAGACGACACCCACTTCCTTCACTTCTCCCGTCGGATCAATCACTGCCCACTTACATCCGGTCCGGTATGCAGGATCCAGTCCTAACATCACTTTCCCTTTCATCGGTGGTTGCATATAGAGTTGTCGTAAGTTTTTTCCGAACACTTCAATTGCCTGGTTTTCCGCTTTATCGGTCAACTCATTCCGAAGTTCCCGCTCGATTGCCGGGAAAACCGATTTTTTATACCCCGTCTGGACGGCTTCTTCGACCAACTGACGTTTTTGTTCTGCCAATCGGCTGAACGGTCGCAACAAGTACGGTAATACATGTTGTTCATCGAGGACGATTTTGACGGAAACGATTTTTAACGCCTCGGCACGATTAATCGCCAAAATTCGGTGTGGCACGATTTGCCGGATCCGTTCACTGTACTCATAGTACTGGGCAAAGACACGTTTTTCGTCGACTGCGTCCTTTTTTAGTTTCGTGACGATATCTGCAAACCGGTAAGTTGTCTTCCGGATATATTCGCGGACACTCGCCTGCTCGCCCCATTCTTCTGCGATGATCGCTTGTGCCCCGGCAATTGCCTCACCTTCCGGATGCGCCGCTACATATTGATTAAATTGCTCCTCATCGTATGCTTTCGGCGAACGTAAAAAGTCGGCAAATGGACTTAATCCTGCTTCACGGGCAATTTCCGCTTTTGTTCTCCGCTTCGGACGAAACGGTAAGTATAAGTCTTCAATTTGTTGTAACGTCGTCGCTCCCATCAAACTTTGTTGTAACTCAGACGTCAAGACACCCTGATCTTCAATTTTCCGCAGGACATCTTCTCGTTTCGTTTCCAGTTGTGTGATGCTTTTATGGCGATCGAGGATTGCTTTGATTTCGACCTCATCGAGTTCACCGGTTTGTTCTTTACGGTATCTGGCGATAAACGGAATCGTTCCTCCGTCTTCCGTCAATTGTAAAACGGCTTTCACTTGGGCTGGTCTGATGTTCAATTCTGTTGCGATTCTCTTCTCCATTTTCCTCACCTCTCTGTCATTATACCGAAGAATCGATGGGACACAAAAAAAGACCGATGCTTCCGCATCAGTCTTTTGAAAATACTTCGTTTGGTTCTACTTTGATGGCTTCCCGTAATTTTTGCAACGCACGACGCTGAAGACGCGACACATGCATTTGCGAAATTCCAAGGAGCTCTCCGGTTTCTTTTTGACTCATGTTCCGGTAATACGCACATTCTAAAATCGAGCGTTCCCGGTCCGTCAAAACAGCAAACGCTTTTTCAAGAATCAGCTTTTGATCCACCGAATCATATCCGTTTTCCTGGTTGCCGACGAGGTCAAGTAATGTCACCGTACTGCCTTCTTGATCCGCTTCAATCGAGCTGTCGACGGACAAGGCTTGATAACTTTTACCCATCTCAAGTGTCTCGAGGACTTCCTCTTCCGATACTTCCAACCGAGCTGCTATTTCATCGATTCGCGGTGAACGTTGCAATTCTGTCGTCAGTTCTTCGACGGCTTTCTTGATTTTCGGTCCCAGTTCCTTGATACGACGCGGCACGTGAACGCTCCATGTCTTATCCCGGATAAACCGTTTGATCTCACCAATGATGGTCGGAACGGCAAAGGATTCGAAACTACGACCGAACTCTTTATCAAAACGACGAAGCGCGGCAAGCAGACCAATCATTCCGACTTGGACGAGATCATCATGAATCGGACGGCCACGTGAGAACTTACGGGCAAGCGCCTCAACGAGATCGGAATACCGGGCAAGTAAAGCAGCATGAACTTCTTCATCTTGATCATCTTGTTGGTACAGGTCAATTAGACGAAGGACTTCATCGTCACTGTGATGGCGTTGTTGAGACTTTGCTGGCACTTTGACCCACCTCATCTCTATTCATATATTTTGTCATATGGACAGTGACGCCGTTTGCTTTCTCGATCGTGACTTGATCCATGAGTGCTTCGATCATTAAGATCCCTAGTCCCCCCTCGTGCAGAGAGTCTAAATCATGCGATTCCGTGATTGGTTCACTTTGACGCTTCACGCTGTCTTTATCGAACGTTACCCCATTGTCTTTAACAATAATTTCAAGACGATCATCCGGGTAAACGTTACACGTTAAAGCCATCGATCCGTCTTGTTCTCCTTCATACGCATGCTGGACGGCATTCGCACATGCTTCCGAAACAGCGATTTTGATGTCTTCGATATCGTCGTATGTGTAACCCATCCGATTCGCAACACCTGAAACTGTTAATCGGGCAATCGCAACATATTCCGGTTTTGCCGGAAGTGTCATTTCAAGTTGTTCGTTCTTCATTGTGTTCCACCTCGTACACCACTATCGATTGTAATGATGCTTGAAAGACCTGTGATTTCGAACAAACGGCGGATGCGTTCAGAAACACCGACAAGTGTAAATGATGTGCCGTTTTTCTTTGATGCTTTAAGCGCTCCGACAAATACGCCAAGACCTGTTGAATCCATATAATGAATTTCATCTAAATGTACAACGACATCGTTTGTTTCGACTGCCGGTACAAGTTCCTGACGAAGTTTCGGTGCTGTATACGTATCAATCTCTCCTGCGATATAGAGATGCGTCTGACCATCTAATTGTTCTGTTTTGATTGTTAAATCCATCTTCAAGTTCCTCCTCAAGGAAAATCTGCTATGTGTTCTCTCTATCTATTTGGTTTAAATAGTATGGGATGACCCTTCTTAAAGAAAAGGTCACTCTGATATAATTCCCGCATTTGAACATCTTTAAACCAAAATTTAAAAAAATGTTCAAAAAAAGTCGTATACAGACGTATCGACTCTTCTCGCTGTTATATGTAAGTGCCTAGAAATCAATCAAGCCTAGGCTGATCGCGACGGCACTATTTACTTTCATCATCGTGTCAGGATCTAGGTGCGTGACTTTATCCGTTAGACGGCGTTTGTCGATTGTACGGACCTGCTCAAGTAGGATGACCGAATCACGTTCTAATCCGTGTCGCTCTCGATATACTTCCACATGGGTCGGTAGTTTGGCTTTGTCGATCTGTGCCGTGATCGCAGCCACGATTACAGTTGGGCTGAATCGGTTACCAATATCATTTTGTAGGACAAGGACAGGACGAACGCCTCCTTGTTCCGATCCGACCACAGGTGACAAATTTGCATAAAACACGTCGCCACGTTTGACTATCAAAGCTTACACCCCGCTTACTTGACGTAGGAGCGAGAACTCCGCCTCCGTTTCAATCTGGAACATTTCGCCAACGATTGATAAATTGATCGCTGCCATTTCTTCGTAACCACGTTTCAATTCCTCACGTAGCTGACGCTTGCGTTCTTCGGTCGTATGGTTCGACTTCATCCCAATCGTCTCCTTCGCTACATTTCGTTCAACAAATTGCTTTTCCCGTTGTTGGACCAAGATAATGGCACCTCCAGATTCACTGAAACCTTAACGAACGACTCACTTCCACTTCAATATATCAGTCAAATTCAGAAAATACAATCAAAATTCAAACAAATAACATTTTTTTACCATCATATTGATGTCTTTTCAAAAATCAGATGCGCGGGACTCGCTTCGAAAACTGGCAGAGCACTTCGTAGTTGATCGTCCCTAACCAGTGAGCCGCTTCATCAATCGGTACCCCTTGCCCGATCAATGTGACTTCTGTTCCGATTGGATAATTGCGCGGTAAGCGGATCATCAACCGGTCCATACAGACCCGTCCGACGATTTCACACGGGTAGCCGTCGACAAGCAACGAATATCCCTGGAATTTACGGGACCAGCCATCGGCGTATCCGATTGGCACCGTTCCGATCCATTCATCCGTCGGAGCCGTATACGTCGCGCCGTAGCTGATCGTCTGACCGGGTTCGACACACTTCACCTGCATCAAACGGCTTTTTAATGAGAAAGCCGGCTTTAAAAAATCGTAGAAGGGAATCATTTCATCCGACGGCATCGCCCCATACAACGCAATCCCGATCCGGACGACATTAAACGGATCCTGTCCGATTAAACGGATGGCGCCGGCCGAGTTGGCCGCATGGATGTACCGAATACCCGGCACACGTTCGACGAAACGCAGGAAAACAGTCTGTTGTTGGTCAAACAATCGGCTGTTCAATTCATCAGCCGTCGCGAAATGCGTATAGATGCCTTCGAGCTCCATCACGTCCGAGTCCAGCTCTTTTAAAACAGCATCCAGCTCGTCCAGTGTCTGGAGTCCGAGCCGCCCCATTCCGCTGTCGACTTTAATATGGAGCCGTAAATGATCAACATCCGTTAAATGTTGTTTCGCTTCCCGCAACCAGTCTGCTGAAAAAACAGGAACGGCAACATCATAGTTCGAAGCGATCGGTGCATGTTCCGGCAAAAGCGTTTCGAGCATTAAAATCGGCGCCCGAATCCCGGCTTCCCGTAATTCGATTGCTTCTTCAAGCAAAGCGACGGCCAGTAAATCTGCCCCGTTTGCCAAAGCAATTTCCGCGACCTTCACGGCACCATGCCCGTATCCATCCGCCTTTACGACGGCCATCATCGTTTGATGACCGATCCTGGCCTTGATTTCACGTACATTGTGGGCGATTGCGTCGCGATCAATTTCTATCCAAGTTGGTCGATACATCTGAACTCCTCTTTTCTAATAAGACTTGTGCAGCCGCATAATGATCGGAATGGGTAATGGAAAGATGAATCGTCCCCTCGAACGGACCCGTCATGACCGGGCGTCCCGATGCTTCATTCAACACTTCGAGATCGAGCCAGGAGACTTCGGAACCGATGCCGGTTCCAACCGCTTTGACGAACGCTTCCTTGGCGGCGAACCGTCCTGCGAGATATTCAAGCTTTCGCCCGTCGGACAACGTATGAAACCGCTTTTGTTCTTCTGCTGTCAAAATCCGTTTAACGATACGCGGTTGACGCTCGAGCGTCTGCCGGATTTGTTCCAGTTCTACGAGATCGAGTCCTATTCCGAAAATCATTCCTGACGCCTCCACAGTTCTATTCTTCGCCATCTTCATATAGAATGAAGAGGAAGCGAGGTGTTGTCATGTTTAGTCGAACGGAAAACCTACAAACGTTCACACGTTCTTATCCGGTCGTTTCGTTGTTCATTTTAATCCAAGTTGTCCTGTTTGTCATCGAACAGTTAAACGTCTTTTTCAACTTTGGCTTTTCGCCGCTCAATTACGGGGCAGCCATCAACTTGTTCATCGGGAACGGGGAATGGTGGCGTGTCGTGACGGCGACGTTCCTGCATTATGATTTTTGGCATATCGCCTTCAACACGTTTGCCCTGATCATCTTTGCACCTGCGCTAGAGCGGATGATCGGTCACGCGAAGTTTGCTTCCTTCTATCTTTTAGTCGGTACGCTCGCGAACGTCTTGACGTATTTCACAAAAATCAACGAACCGTTTTATGGTCAAGCCGGGGCATCGGGCGCCATTTTAGGATTGCTCGGTTTTTACGTCTACCTCGGCCGTTTCAAACGGACCGTCATCTCAGCCGATGATGCACGTCTCGTGTATATCTTTAGTGCCATCACGGCAATCTTCACATTGCTCGGTTCAAACGTTTCTGTCTTCGGTCACTTATATGGTTTCGTCCTCGGATTCCTTGCCGGCTTCATCTTCGGAAAAGGCACCGTACCGTTTACGCGACCATTCAATACCGGAAGACGCCCGGCATCAGGCGGTCGCATCATTCATACGAGCGGTTCCGGACAACTCGGACGGATCATCTTTTATGTCATCGTCGCTTTCGCCGTGTTTGGACTGCTGGCACGATTCATTTAAAAAGAACAAAAAAAAGCGAGCCTGTCTGAATTCCGATTTTCGAAATTCAGACAGGCTCGCTTTTGCTATTTACTTATTTACGTAACGATTCCGCAAGATCTTTAATATCATCGATCAAGTTGTGAATCGTTTCCTGATTATCTGTATATAAAGCGCGAAGTTCTTCAAAACGGCCTTTCGGATCCTGTTTGACAGCTGAAAGTTGTGTTCCCGCTCCGCCAAATGTACGTTTGACCGCAGCCAGTTGCGATTGACGTGTATCTTTATGAAGCATGGATAATGTCGCACCTACGAGTGCTCCGCCAAGTGTTGCTACTAAAAAGTAATTCTTTTTCATCTGTTTTTCCCCCTAGACTAATTTAACTGTTTCTTAAAGTGGTGGTAAAAGTTGATACCGTTTCATGACCGGAGAAGGCGAAAAAGACTTCCCTGCTTCTTCAGCATACTGGTCGACGGTCAGTCGTTCAACTGATTTCGCATAACGCGAAGCATCCGTGTCATTGTTGAACTGAATCAACAGGACCAAATCTGTTCCGCGCTCGACGCGGGCGATCCGAACGGCTTGGAAACTGTCGTATTCCGCACCCAATACTTTTGGATCCGACATGACATGATGGACAAATAAATCGCCGCTGTTCTGATCTGCCGGAATCGACCAATAAAATAAACTGCCTTGTTCATCAAAATTACCGCGTGTTTCGAGTAATGTATACGTGTTGCCGCTTTGAAACGGGGACTTTCCTTCTGTTTCAATAAACAAAAGAGCCTCACCGCTTCCACTCGCTGCCCGAATCTGGGAATCACGCGATCGAATTTGATCAACAAAATTGCCGCTACCGAATGTTATGGAAAGTTTAGATGGCATCACAGGCCTCCGCGAGTTCGAAGTCTTTGCTAGTCAGACCGCCTGAATCGTGGGTCGTCGCAGCAAGCGTAACGTTTTTATAGTCAATGATGATTCTCGGATGATGGTTGAGATGTTCCGCTATCGAACCAACCTCCTGTACAAAATCAAGTGCTGCCGGGAATGAATCCAATGTATAGACACGGACGATCTCGTCATCGACGACACGCCATTCCGCCAGTCCTTCCAGACGTTCTTCCACTTCATACTCATTCAACCTTTTCATGCCATTTTCCTCCTCCACCATTATTTTCGTCCTATACCTTATACCCTACTTTTCTGGTTTCTTATACCTCTCGCTGATCGATTTCTTCCTTTTGTCTTCTGGCACAGATAGAGTACAATGTGAAGGAGAACACTATCTCCCAAAAAAGAAAGGGGCAGACGCTCATGCGTGCGCTTATCGTGATTGATTACACGGTTGATTTTGTAGCCGATGAAGGAAAGTTGACGTGCGGAAAACCAGGACAGGCCATTGAAGGACGCATCGCTTCACTGATGGATGAGTTCTCATCTGAGGATTATGTCGTCATCGCAAACGATATCCACGAAGAAGGAGACACCTTCCATCCGGAAACCGTCCTCTTCCCACCACACAACATCCGTGGTACTCACGGCAGAGATCTTTTCGGACAAGTAGCTGAGATGGCACGTGTCGCAGATCATGTCATCGATAAAACACGGTACAGTGCTTTTGCCGGAACGGATCTTGATTTACGGTTACGGGAACGTTCGATTCAGGAAGTTCACCTCGTCGGTGTCTGTACGGACATCTGTGTCCTGCACACAGCGGTCGATGCCTACAATCTGGGATATAAAATCGTCGTCCATGCCGACGCCGTCGCAAGTTTTAACGCGGCCGGCCATGACTGGGCACTTACGCATTTCAAACAATCGATCGGCGCAGATGTCGTCGGCGAATAAGAAGGGATCTGTCTTCATGTTACAACGTAATCTTGCACTTCATACTGATCTTTATCTGCCACGGTGGATGTATATTTATTGGCAGGAAGGACGTCATAATGAACGCGCTGTCTTTGACGTCTACTATCGGTCAAACCCGTTCGAAGGGGGTTATGTCGTCTTCGCCGGGCTCGAAAATATCATCGAATATGTTCAGACCCTCCGTTTTACAGAAGAGGACATTACGTATCTCCAAAAAATGATCGGTTTCCCGGACGAGTTCAAAGAGGAATTGCGCAACTTTAAATTCTCCGGTTCCATCTCAAGCGTCAAAGAAGGCGAAATCGTTTTCCCGAACGAACCACTTGTCCGGATCGAAGCCCGGATTTTCGAAGCAAAATTATTGCAGACGGCGATTTTGAATATCGCTAACCACGAATCCCTGATTGCTACGAAATATGCGCGGATCCGTCAATCGGCACCCGGTGCAAAATTCCTCGAAGCCGGTGCGCGTCGTGCCCAAGGCATCGATGCTGCTTACTTCGGAACCCGCGCGTCGTACTTAGCCGGTTTTGATGTCACGAGCCTTGCTTCTGCCGGACGAGACTTCGGTATTCCGTGCGGTGGAACGATGGAGCATGCCGACATCCAATTCCATGATGATGAATTAACAGCGTTCCGGACGTTTGCCGCCTACTATCCGGATCAAGCGACATTACTCGTCGATACGTATGACACGCTGAAAAGCGGTTTGCCGAACGCGATCACCGTCGCGAAGGAACTTGAAGCAAAAGGACATAAATTGCGCGGTATCCGGATTGATTCCGGCGATTTATCCTACTTATCGAAACGGGCACGGACAATGCTCGATGAAGCCGGTTTCCCGGATGTCGACATCGTCTTATCCGGTGATCTCGACGAATACGTCATTCAAGACTTACGGATTCAAGGGGCACAGGCGAATACGTTCCTCGTCGGAACACGCGGTATCACAGCATATGAACAACCTGCACTCGGTATGGTCTATAAGCTGGTCGCACGCGAAGTCGACGGCGAACTCATTCCGGTCATCAAAGTCTCTTCCTCAAAAGCGAAGACGACGACACCACACATCAAAGAAGTGTACCGGATTGTCGACCGCGTCACGAATAAATTCAAGGGTGATTACGTGACATTACTGGATGAAGACCCGACTGATCTGGAGGCAATCGATCTAATCGACGTCCGCGATCCGTCATTCCGCAACCGCATCGAAAACTTTAACGTCGAACGGTTGCTGACGCCGATTTTTGTTGACGGAGAACTGGTATACACGGTCCCGACCATCGAGGAAAGCCGCCATTTCCATGAACAGCAGATCGGTCGTCTATGGGAAGAATACAAACGCCTCCGTCTGCCGGAAGTCTATGCCATCACCTTCAGCGACCGTCTCTGGAAACTGAAACTGGATATGATTCGCGACACACGGACAGCAAGCGGTCTCAAATAAACAAGTGAACATAAAAACAGCCTACTTCAGCTGAAGTGGGCTGTTTCATTTGGTGTAACTGTCATTTGGATTGCCGCTTGTTCCATTTGTTGACGAAAGTACCAAGCGAAACCAAGCGCACCTCCGATGAAAACGATATACGTAATCCGTTGACCGAACTCTGCCAAGGAATCCGCATAAAAAATACTGATTAAGTGGTCGCTTCCACTGATGAGAAGCAAACAGGCAATCAGGAGCGCTATACGATAAGCAAGTGTCGGACGGTCTGTTGGTTCAGCATGCCAATACGAGATGATGTAATGGGCAAGTAAGATGATGCCAATGATTCCTAATACTCCTATCAGTGCTTGCGGCATAATGAACGGTCCTCCTGTTTCTAATTTCTACTTCCATTTAAACATAGTTCACTAAAAAATCCTCTCTAAAACTTTCCCATCGTTTGCCCGGTCACGGTATACTGAAGAAAATCTGTTGTTCATTCAACAAGGAGGCGTTTTCTTGAAAACCTTTAAATTGTGCACCTTACGTATTTTAATGGATGAATCCGGCCGGGATACGACGATTCCCGTTACGATCAAAGATGGATTGACTGTCAGCACGGATCAGACGGCACAGTGGGTCGCTGAAATTGTCGTCCTGAAAAATGATCAACCGATCATCGACGAGTTGTTCACCAAAAATTTACGGGCCTTGATTGAAATTACGATCTCACGACCTGATAATGATCCGGCTGCGATGATTGTGACGCCGCTCGAATCAACTCCCTTAAGTGAAGGGGTATCGTATCTGTTCAAAGGAAAGATGGTCATGATGAAAAATGACTTGTCGGAATCCATCTTACGCGAAGTCGTCGAGGACCATTTCACCGGTGAAGCCTTGATTCAGGAATACAAAGACCGACGTTCGAAACGCGGCGCACATATTACGAGTATCGCAAAAGAAACGTTTAAACAGTACCTCCACGAAAATCCAACCATCTCTTAAGGACGTATCGTTTGATCTACGATATGATCCGCGACATTGATGCGGTCAATTTCATACCGGTCGGAGAAACGAATATAGTTCGCACATGCATTCTTAAGCGGTGTCCGGTAACTGAAGCTATCATCAATCGAGGATAATGCCGCTTTGATCGTATGCGAGTGACAGACGATCAACAGGCGTTGTCCCCGGTATTTTTCTGTCAGTTCTTCAATTGCTGAAAACACCCGCTGTTGGATTTCCTGTTCGGTTTCGAGTCCCGGTACACGTTCCGTATCATTCGCTTGGACGGCTTCATAGATTCCGGCGACGGGCTGTCCTGACGCCAAACCGAATTCCCGTTCGACCAACCGTTCATCCGTCTCCGTTACATCCAGCCCGATTGAACGTCCGATGATTTCTGCCGTCTCGACCGCCCGCGATAAGGGGCTTGAAATCAAGACGTCCCATTTTTCTTCCGCCAGGTAAGCAGCGCTCATTTCAGCCTGCCATCGCCCTGTCTCATTGAGCGGAATATCTTCTCGTCCTTGAATCCGCTCGTTTAAATTCCAATCCGTTTGACCATGACGCACTAAACAAATTTCTGTCATCTCACTGTCTCCTTCAAAAGAAATATGACTGATTGTATCATGTTTTCTTTTTTAGTGAAGAGTCTCCCGAGGCGGCAACGCCAGGACCTGACAACTAAATGCTTCAATCCGTTCCAGTAACCGCTCGATTTTGAGCGGGTTTTCGGTCTGGGCAAAGCTCGCCAGGGAATGCGTGCCGTTCGGGAAGGAAAACAGCCGGACGTCGGCTCCGACATCGGCTCCTTTTTCAACGAAGTGGAGCGCTTGCGTAAACGGAACAATCGGATCTTTTTTTCCGTGCAACAACATGATCGGCGGCGAGTCTGCTGTCAAATGCGTTACCGGCGAGACACGTGTCATGAGTTCCCGCCACTCGTCCCGTCCTCCTCCGTAAAACTTAATATGGGCAATCCACGTTTGAATGAACTTGAACAGGAGGAAGTTCGTCGGAGGATACAAGGCAATGACACCACTGATCAACGGGAGGCTTTCAGCTGTTTGTTCGCCGATGAATTCCATCGGGGCAAGTGCCGTCGTCAGCATTAACGCGGCGCCGGCCGAGTCTCCCCACAACACCATGCGTCCCCGCATAATCCGTAAATCGTCGGCTTCCTGATTTAAGAAACAAAGTGCATCCCGAACGTCTTCCAGATTATCCGGAAAATAACTGCCGTCCTCAAACAAGCGATAATCGATACTGCAAACGGCGATGCCGAGTTCCAGGAAACGTTCCACGATTGGCGTAAAACAAAAGACGTCATCCCGATTTCCTCTGACGAAGGCTCCCCCGTGCGCATAAATCGCGACCGGGAAAGGACCGTCACCCGGCGGATAATATAAATCCAACTTCAGTTCTTGTTGATCGACGGTTTTAAACAAAATCGTCCGTGGCGCGAGTTGGACTTCCGACAGCGGAAGCGCCGGTTCCGTCCAGCGTAATAAAGCACCATAGTTGTTCCAGATGCTCGCCCCGGCTGCGGCTGTCGTTAAAATTGCCGCTCCTCCCATCAGCCAAGCAGTTTCCCGTTTCACCTCATCACCTCCAAAGCTTACTCTCGATTTCTAATCTTATTAATCTTTTACCCGATTTATTTAGAAGTCGAACGTCTTCCCCGACTTGTACTTGACGCTTCGTTTTGGATTCGTTATAGTGAAAAGGTTCAAATCGGAATAATTACGTTTTAATACTTTTTGGAGGGTTTATTCATATGAAAAAATTACTTTCAGCTTTCACGGTCGCCTTTGCCAGCGCTGCTTTTCTTGCTGCCTGCGGTTCTTCCGAATCCAGTCAAGATGCGACTGATCAAAAGCTTCGTGTGTATACATCGACATTCGCTACCGCGGCAATCGCCAAGGAAATTGGCGGAACCGATATCGACGTCAAGATGATTGTTCCACCCGGTGCCGATCCGCACTCGTACGAGCCGACGTCTAAACAACTGACAGAAATCGCACAAGGCGATCTGTTCCTCTTAACCGGTACGACGCTTGAACCGTACTCGAAAAAAATCAAAGCCAGTCTGAAAGGCAATGATGTCCGTTTCGTCGAGACGAGCAAAGGAATCGACTTACTCGAAGCAAACGCCACGCTTCACGAACATGAAGGACACGATGATCATGCTGACGAACACGCGGAAGAAGAACATGATCATGGCAAGTACGATCCGCACGTCTGGCTTGATCCGAATAATGCCAAAATGATGGCCCAATCGATTTCGACGGCACTGGCAAAAGAAGTACCAGACAAAAAAGCGACGTTTGAAAAAAACCTGGCTGAATTTGATACGCAGGCAGATGAGCTCGATCAAAACTTGCAGCAAGCTGTTTCTGACGGATCTAAAAAAGAACTGCTCGTCACACATGCCGCTTACGGATATTTAGCCGAACGATACGGGTTCTCGCAATTGCCGATTGCCGGCATCTCTCCGTCGGACGAGCCTTCCCAAAAGCAACTGGCTGCTCTCGTCAAAGAAGCCAAATTGCATGACTTGAAGTATATCGCTTTCGAGGAGACGGTTTCTCCTAAAGTCGCCCGCGTCATCCAACAGGAAATCGGAGCCGAAGCGATTACGATCCACAACCTGGAGTCCGTCACGAAAGAACAGCAGAATGCCTCGTATTTTGACTTGATGAATGAAAATGTGACGACGCTCAAACAAGCACTTCAGTGAAGTAGTGTTGACATGCAGTAAAAGATACGTTACGGTAGAAAACGTATTTCAGACAATTAAATGACTTCTTTTTATCGCGAGAGACGGAGGGACTGGCCCGATGATGTTTCGGCAGCGGACGATTAAATCGTACTGTGCCAAATCCAGCAAGCTGCGGCTTGAGAGATAAGAAGAGCGTCTTTTTCAGTAAAGACCTCCTTCTTTCTTGCGAAGGAGTCTTTTTTTGTACTTGTAGAAAAGGAGTGGTTTTATGAACGAGACGATTACACCGAACAAATGGGCACTTCTACCGTTACTTGTCTTTTTAGTTCTTTTTATCGGTGCCGGTATTTTTTACGATGATTTCTACAAATTTCCGATTCTGATTGCGGCTTTGATTGCCTTGATTTTTGCGGCGGTCACAACAAAAGGTAGCATCAATCAAACCGTGGAACGGATTGCAACGGGTGCAGGAAATCCCGACATCATGATTATGGTCTTTATCTTCTTACTCGCCGGTGCCTTTTCCGGAACGGCCGATGCAATCGGCGCAATCGAAGCGACCGTTAACGCGTCGCTGACATTTTTACCGCCGTCCCTCCTGATGAGCGGACTGTTCATCATCGCCGCCTTCATCTCGATGGCGATGGGGACTTCAACGGGTACGATTGCCGCGCTTGCACCGATTGCTCTCGGAATTCATGAAGCAACCGGTGTCAATGTTGCGATTGCCGCAGCAGCTGTCGTCGGTGGTGCGATGTTCGGTGATAACCTGTCCTTCATTTCCGATACAACGATTGCTGCGGTCCGGACGCAAAAAACCAATATGCGCGACAAATTCAGAACCAACTTTTTGATTGTCCTGCCGGCAGCCATCCTGACCATCATCATCCTGGCCTTTGTCTCGAGTACAGGAAATGTCGTCGAAGCAAAAGCGTTTGAGTTTTATAAACTCATTCCGTACCTGTCTGTCATTATCCTCGCCTTGTTTGGTGTCAACGTCATCCTCGTCTTGATCGGCGGAACGGTTTTGACGGGCATCATCGGCATGCTCGACGGCAGCTTCGGATTAAGCGGTTTTGTCCTGTCGATATCTGACGGGTTGATGGGAATGGCGGAAATCTCGATTTTGACATTACTGATGGGTGGTCTCGTCAGCCTGATCACCTTTAACGGCGGGATTGCTTACCTGAAAGAAACCCTGACTCGAAAAATCTCACAACGCCGCGGCGCAGAATTCAGTATGGCAGCACTCGTCAGTGCAACGAATCTTGCGACAGCGAACAATACGATTTCGATTCTTGTCGCCGGACCGCTCGCTGCAGAGATCGCCGATACGTATGACATCGACCGGAAGAAGTCGGCCAGCATTCTCGATATCTTCTCGTGCGGTATCCAAGGAATCATCCCGTATGGCGCCCAGTTGCTGATTGCAGCGGAGTTGACGAAGACGGCTTCCCCGGAACTGATTCCCTATCTGTTTTATCCGTTCCTGCTGTTCGTTTGCGGATTTCTTGCGATTCTTTTCGGCTTCCCGCGTCGGAAAACAGCTGATGTACGTAAAAAAAATATTTCGTAAAAAACACAAGACCCGTCGCAGCCGCGACGGGTCTTGTGTTTGACTTATTTTTTTTGATCTTGGCGGTTAAGAATGAAATACGCAATCGCCGGAAGCGGGAACTGAATCAGTCCTGCGCCTCCCCAGATCCATGGATTCCGTCCCGTCTTCCGGGCACCGAGGAACAAACATGCCGCTTGTGTCCCCAACAGGGCTGCAAGGCCGGCCCACACACCTTTTGGTACGTTTTTAACAGATCGTTTCATAAAATACACCTCGTTTCCTTTATAGATTTACCCTCCTCTTTTCGCTTTCTAACCGGCTTTTTCCTTCCTTGAGCGTTGAAACAGACGTTCTTGCTTGTTCATGCTAAACTAAACGAGCAATTCCATATTCTCGTTTCATTGAAGGAGGAGTATACACATGCAATACGCAAAACTTTCAAATGGTGTCACGATTCCACAAATCGGATTCGGAGTCTGGCAAGTCGACGAAGAGACGGAAGCACCGGCTGCCGTCGCAGAAGCCATTCGTGTCGGTTACCGTCATATTGATACGGCTGCCGTTTACAAAAACGAACGTGGTGTCGCCAAAGGAATTAAAGAAAGCGGCGTGAACCGTGAAGATCTCTTCTTAACGTCTAAAGTATGGAACGATGACATTCGTGCCGGACGCACTAAAGAAGCTTTCGCTGAGTCACTTGAACGTCTCGAGACCGACTACCTGGATCTCTATCTGATCCACTGGCCGGTTGAAGGATATATCGAAGCATGGAAAGCGATGGTTGAGCTTTACGAAGCTGGGAAAATTAAAGCAATCGGTGTGTCGAACTTCAAAGAACATCATCTTGATACACTTGCTGAAGAAGGATTAATGACACCGATGATCAATCAGGTCGAACTTCATCCGCAACTTCCGCAACACGAACTGCATGAATATTTACAGGACCATAGCATTCAAGTTGAAGCGTGGAGCCCGCTCATGCAAGGGAAATTCCTCGAAATCAATGACTTCAAGGAAATTGCCGAAAAACACGGTAAATCTCCTTCACAAGTCGTCTTGCGCTGGCATTTGGATAACGGTATTGTCGCGCTTCCGAAATCGGTCACACCTGAACGGATTGCGGAAAACTTTGACGTCTTTGACTTCCAACTGGACGCAGATGATCTCGAGAAGATTGATCGTCTGGCAACGGATGTTCGTCTCGGACCGGATCCAGACGAAATCGACTTTTAAGCACTGACTTTACACATACAGGAAAGAGAGGCGGATGTCACATCCCCCTCTCTTTTTCTATGTCCTTATATAATGGAGTTGTACAAGGAAAGCCCTATACATAATAGACGAGAATCGTATCCTGCGCTTCTTCCGCCTGGTGAAAATAGGCGCGTAGATTCCCGAATTGTTCCCAAACCTCATCGAAATCACCTTGCCGGCCGGCCTCCTGATAAATTACTTCCAGTGCCTGTCGATCAAAATTACGCATTACTTCAGTCGAGATGATGAGTAAAGGTAAAGGAAGGATGCCGACGATCGCCGCATGCTCCTCATTGACGATTAGTTCTTCCCCGACAATCGCCCGTCCCAAATTATAGTGGGTTTCCTGGTCAATGAAGATATCGATTTGGCTCATCAACTGATACAGTGGGGTCGTCTCTTCGAGTGCGAATAATTGCTCATGATCGGGTTGTGTTTCATGGATAAACAAAATCCAGTCCATGATGATGTGGGGATCATCTCCAAACGAATCCCAGACGGCATCCGCGACTCGAACATAATGAACATTCTCCATCCTCCCCCTCCTTTCCGGTCGTTTTTGTTTAGTATTCCCACTTTCGCATCGCTTTAATGACGATTATCAAAATCTCTCCAGACAAAAAAGGACCAGATGACTCTGATCCTTTTTGTATTAAATGGCTTTTTCTTTTTGATTTTCATCCTGCCAGGCCTCGAGTGTTTCTTTCCCCGGCAGATTCGGAATCGAATCTTTATGGAAACGGGGATCCTGACCATTCTTACGTTGTACTAAATAGTCATCGAGTGCCAGTTTCGCGATTTTGGACAAACGGAAAATCGCATATAAGTTAACAATCGCCATCAAGCCCATGAAGATATCCGCGAGTGCCCAGACAAGTCCGGCTGTTTGAACGAGCGAGCCAAACACAATCATCCCAAGGACAATCACACGGTACACCATCATGACCTTTTTATTATCGTTGATGAAACTGATATTCGATTCACCGTAATAATAATTTCCGACAATCGAACTGAAGGCAAACAAGAAAATCGCGAGCGCCATAAATGCCGTAGCAAACGGACCGACCTGAGAAGCGAGTGCCCCTTGCGCCAAATCGATTCCGGCAACCGGTGCTCCATTCGCATCCTGCGTCGCAACACCACTGACTAACACAATCATCGCTGTCGAAGAACAGACGAGCAGTGTATCGACAAAAACCGCAAACGATTGAATCAAACCTTGTTTGACAGGATGCGATACTTCTGCCGTTGCAGCAGCATTCGGTGCTGAACCCATACCGGCTTCATTCGAGAAGAGACCACGACGGATGCCGTTTAAGACCGCTGCCCCGATTGCTCCACCGGCAAGTGTTTTGAATTCGAGTAATCCTTCTTGGAAAATCAGACCGAAGACGTTCGGTAACGCTTCTAGATTCGTCACCATGATGTAGAGGGCAATCAAGATGTAGCCGCCTGCCATGATTGGAACGAGGAAGGCTGAAACCGTTGCAATGCTTCGGACACCGCCGAAGATGACGAGTGCCGTTAACAGGACAAGTCCGACTGTAATCCACGTTTTATCTACCCCGTACTGACTTTGAAGCGATAATGAAATCGTATTGGACTGGACCGAGTTGAAGACGAATCCAAACGAGATGGTAATCAAGATACTGAAAACGACACCAAGCCAGCGTTGTCCGAGCGCTTTTTCCATGTAATAGGCAGGACCACCACGCCATGCTTTTTCGTCACGTACTTTATAAATCTGAGCGAGCGTACTCTCGACGAATGCCGAAGCGGAACCGATTAAGGCAATCAACCACATCCAGAAGACCGCACCCGGTCCACCGAGCGCAATGGCTGTCGCGACGCCGGCAATATTGCCGGTCCCGACACGTGCCGCTGTGCTGATGGCGAAGGCTTGGAACGGTGACACACCGTCTTTCCCTTTATCCGTTCCTTGGAACAACAGTCGCAACATTTCCGGAATCATCCGAAACTGGACAAATCCCATTCGAATCGTAAAATAAATTCCTAAACCGACCAACAAGATGATCAAGACACTCGACCATAACAAGTCGTTAATACTACCGATAAAATCCATCAGTTGTTTTTCCACAGATGTTCCCCCTTATTTTAACGTTCGATCATGTAACCTTTTTTCACATGTGTTCTATGATACGAAAATAATTTTAGAAAATCAAATTCATTTTAATGCCCGATAACCCGTATGACGTGAGTTTTACACCTTAAACCTCACATCCCATGTTAGATTTTACACAAAAAAAAGAGACTGACGTTTGAGTCAGTCCCTCGGTAATTGAATTGCCTCAGATAAACAGATTCAGGTTCGAACCATCTGTCGCTCCAAGATAACTGGCGACACCGCCGTAATCGATATCGTCGAGTAACTCTTCTTTTTTAATGCCCATGATATCCATCGACATCGTGCAGGCAATCATCCGGACACCGGCTGCTTGAGCCTTCGCCATCATCGTCTCTAGAGCATCGACCTGTTTATCCTTCATGACTTTTTTCATCATTTTTTGACCGGCCCCACCCATATTCATGTTCGAAAGTGGGAGATCACCAGCATGTTTCGGCATCATCATTCCCATCATCCGTTCCATCGGTGCCTTGTCGACGGCAGGGGCATCCGGTTTACGAATGACGTTGAGTCCCCAGAACGTAAAGAACATCGTCACTTGTTTCCCCATCGCCTGTGCCCCTTGCGCAATGACGAATGAAGCAAGTGCTTTATCAAGATCACCGCTGAAGACGACCATCGTCGCATCATCGGCAGTTGCGGCGACTGATGATACCGGTTGGTTCGTCGCATTCCCTTTTTCAAGGAGGACCTCAACGATGCCTTTATTCATTTCCGCCGTGTGGACAGTATGCCCCAATTTTTTTGCCCACGCTTGAACATCCGGCAGGAATCCAGGATCGGATGCTTTAATAAAGACTTGATCCCCGTCCTGTAATTGATCGATTTTCGTTTTCAGCTCCAGAATCGGTCCCGGGCACTGTAAACCACATGTATCAAGTAACGTAATCTGTTCTTTCGCCACTTGTTTCGGCTCGCTTTTTATCGTCGTCACAGCTGTTTCCTCCCGTACTTGACTTCTCGCTTCGCGGTCACGGTTGACCGTCGCCCACGTCTTATAACCACCGCTCAAGTTTTTGACGGTAAATCCGTTCTGTTTCAGCAATTGACTCGCGACATATCCACGGAGTCCGACCTGGCACGTCACGTAAATCGTCTGATCTTTCGGCAATTCGTCAAGCGATTGACGTAACGTCGGTAATGAGATGTTGACTGATCCCGGAATCGAACCGAGTTCATTTTCCGAAGGTTCGCGAACATCGAGCAATAATCCGCCGTCCGCAACAATCTGGTCAATCTCATGCCAATGAACGTTTTCGCTGTCTCCGAGTACGATATTCGAGGCAATATAACCTGCCATATTGACCGGATCTTTTGCGGAACTATAAGGAGGCGCATACGACAATTCAAGATCCGGAAGATCAAGCACTGTCAGTCCACCTTTAATCGCCGTTGCCAAGACATCGATTCGTTTTTCGACACCTGTCATCCCAATCGCCTGTGCCCCGAAAATCGTTCCGTCCACCGGATCAAATAACAGTTTCATCGAAATCGGACTCGCTCCCGGATAATAGCCGGCATGTGAACCGGGGTGCAGGTGAATCGCTTCATAACGGCGTCCTGACTGACGAAGACGTTTTTCATTGTTTCCGGTTGCAGCAACCGTCAAATCAAACACTTTTGCGACTGCTGTTCCGAGTGTCCCGGTGTAACGGACATCTCGTCCGGCAATGATGTCGGCGACGAGACGTCCTTGACGGTTTGCCGGCCAAGCCAGCGGGACATGAACCGGTTCCCCGGTAATATAGTCTTTGACTTCGATCGCATCACCAATCGCAAAGATGGAAGGATCGGATGTCCGCAATGTCTCATCGACTTGAATCGTTTGTTTAATGCCGAGCTTCAGTCCAGCTTCCGAAGCCAAGTTGCTTTCCGGCATGACCCCGATGGATAAGATGTTCATTTCTGTCTGAATCGTTTTTCCGCTCGTCAAGACCACACGGTTCCCCGCTTCTTCAAAGCGTGACACACCGTCCGCTAAAATCAACTCGACGCCTTTCGCCCGTAAATGTTCATGGACGATGGCTGCCATTTCCGGATCGACCGGTGCCATGACTTGATCCGACATTTCGATCAACGTCACGCGTGCTCCGCGTTCGACTAAGTTTTCCGCCATTTCAAGACCGATGAATCCGCCGCCGATGACCGTCGCATGTGCCGGACGCGCTTCGTCGACATACTGACGCATCTTATCGGTATCCGGAATGTTCCGTAACGTAAAGACATTTGTTGCTTCCTCTAGACCCGGAATGCCTGGACGGATCGGTTTTGCGCCGGGTGACAAAATCAACTGATCGTACGTTTCGTCATACTCTTCTCCCGTATCCACTTTACGAATCGTCACCGTTTTTTGTTCGCGGTTGATCCGGATCGCTTCCGATAAATTCCGGACGTCCAGATTGAAGCGTGCGTTCATCCCTTCCGGAGTTTGAACCAGCAACTTATTCCGGTCTTTAATGACGTCTCCGATATAGTACGGAAGTCCACAGTTTGCAAAAGAAATTTCTTTTCCACGTTCTAAAAGAATGATTTCTGCGGTTTCGTCCAATCGACGTAATCGCGCCGCCGCAGTTGCTCCACCAGCTACTCCACCTACAATGATCGTTTTCATTCCGGCTTCCTCCTCCAATGATCTCTAGTGTTCTATGTGTACCAATATACCCATTCAGGTATGGCTTTTCAAGTTATCTGTTCGTTGATTCACAAACTTGTCGGAACTTTATAATAAAATTGTTCCTTCGATGATAACGGACATTAGTTGCAATTCCATCTAAAATGCTTGAAACTGAGATTACAGTATTTATAAGGGGGATTTTAAAATGGACCAGGATCGTAACTCGAAAGACACGAACGATAACAAAGTCACACCGATCAACCAAAACAGTCAGCCGGAAACAAATGAAAACGGGGTAACGGCTGTGCAACAACAATATCTGGAAGAGTTCCAAGCATTCTTAGTCGAAAAAGGCATTCCGATGGAAGCACGTGAAAACGAGACACACGTTTTCTTTATGACGCAAGAAAAAACACCATCAGGCGCAGAACCGATGATGATGATCGTCTTCAGTAAAACGGCGACGGATGTCGAGTTATTCGCCCGTACAATCACACACGTACCAGACGGTGTCGAAGATCTCCCAATCTTAAATGCAATCAACGACTTCAACCAAGAATTCAAATACTTCCGTGTTGTCCTCGACAGCGACCGTGATGTCACGATTGCTTCAACGATTGACCTCGATCACGGCTTTAATCCGGCAGCAATCTTCGGACACTCTGTCATGATGTTCCAAGCTTCCGACGAAGTATTTGCTTATCTTACGAAATTGTATGACCAAGTTCAGTAAAATATCGCTTAAAAATGGCTCTCGAGACAACTCGGGAGCCATTTTTTTCATTTTCAGGTTCAATTGACAATGAGAATTATTCTCGCTATAGTTAGATTTGTGAAAACGACATCATTTTTAACACAATCATCTTATTCTGGGGGAATAGATTATGAAAAAACGCTTAAAAGTAGCATCACTCTTTATGACTGCAGGACTGCTTGCGGCCTGTGGAAACAGCGAAGAAACGACGACGGCTCCTAAAAAAGAAAAAACGGAGCAAACATCTGAGACGAAAACAAACGCTGGTATCGCCGCTACGACCTTAAAAGATGAACTGACAATCTTCAGCTCCATCAAAGCGGAACTCGACAAAGCAAAAGAAGGTCAAGCAATTGACTGGAAAATGGTTCAAACGAGCTATGACTCGAAATTAAAAGGCGGCGTCACGACAGCTGCTCCTGAGATCGATGAGGTCATCAGTTCCGCATTAGCAGGTGTCGAATCTAAAGATCTCGATGAGAATGTCGCCCGTCAACTCGTGGACAAAGGCATTCAGTCTTATTTCTATAAACTTCAAAAATCAACACAAGCGACAGCGGAAGAAGCCGTTAAAGCCGGAAAAACGGACGAAGCGACAGCTGCACTCAACGACATTCAAGATATGTCAGAGACAGTCTTCATTCCGACGGCTGAAAAACGGGATGCCAGTTACGGCTTCAAAAACGAAGACTCGATCGCTCAAGCCATCAACTCCGGATTGACAGCGCAGGAAGAAGCGATTACGGCAAAAAACATCGCTGATTTTAATGTCGCGAAACAATTGACGGATAAATCGATTTACCGGTCGTTCTATCTCGCTGCTCTCGGTTACGCTCAAAAAATCGAAGACGGTGTCAAAGCCGGCACAGACGAAAAAGAATTGCAGATGGAACAAGCTGAAGGATACGGATTCCTGCTGGCCATCGAAGAATCACTTGCCGGCGGCGATGAAGAAGCCGTCGCTACATTAAAAGAACGCTATGATTTCTCAAAAACAAAACCGGCAGACGTTAAGTTCAAAGAAATCGAGAGCTTGTTCGCCAAAGCACTAACGGAAAAGATTGACGGCTACCACGAAGAAACACAAGAAGCACTCGAGAAAAAAGATATCGATACAGCACGCGTCGAAGCGATGGAAGCTAACATGTTCGTCATTGCCATGAAACCGACACTCGAAAATCGTTTAGGCAAAGAAACAGCACAAACAGTTTTGGCAGATGCGAGTGCCTGGTATGCTCTTGTCGAAAAAGGTGATCTGAAGGCAGAAAAAACAGGTGATCAGATCACTGACGCGTTAGAGCCGCTCAACTAATCGTTTAAAATCGGAGGAATGCGCTATGCAAATCGGAATTACAGGAGGAGCCGGCTTTATCGGGGCGGCGCTTGCACTACGGCTTCAAGCAAGCGGCCACACCGTCTATGTCATCGATGCGTTTACCGACTATTATGATGTCGAATTGAAGCTGACAAGGGCAAAACAGTTACAGGCTAACGGAATTGACGTCTTTGACGGCAACGTCCACGAAGATTTGGCAACGTGGTGTGCCAACCACTCGTTTGCCGCCCTGTTTCATTTAGCAGCATTGCCGGGTGTCCCGGGTTCTTTAACTGAACCCCATCGCTACATCGAAGATGACATCGCGATGACGGTGACTGTCCTCGAAACAGCTCGAACCCACGGTATTCCGCATGTCTTTTTTGCTTCCTCCTCTTCCGTTTACGGTGAACAGACCGGCGCCTTGCTTGAACATCAAGCGACGGGAAATGTGATGAGTCCTTACGCAGCAGCTAAGTACAGTGCGGAAACGTTTTGCCGGACCTATCAAAATCTGTATGACCTGAATATGACGATCTTCCGATTTTTCACGGTATATGGTCCGTCCGGTCGACCGGATATGGCGTTGTTTCGCTTCATTGAACAAGCACTGGACGGTCAAGCGATTACCGTTTTCGGCGATCCGGTCCGTGACTTCACCTATATCGATGACATCACCCGGGGCATGGAACAGGCGCTTGACGCCAACGCGACCGGCCTCTTCAATCTCGGTGCCAATCGTCCGGAATCGGTTCGCGATATCGCCATGTTACTCGGTGAACGGTTTAACGTCCCGGTCATTTCGGCACCGGCACGGACAGGCGATGTCTCGATGACTTGGAGTAATACCGAGGCGGCCCGGCAGACGTTTGGTTACGTTCCTTCCTTTACGCTCGCTGATGGAATCGAACGGATGATCACATGGCATCTCGAACGTCGGTGATCCGTGGAGTTGCGAGCGTCTTCTTGACGTTGGCAACTCTTTTTTTACTTCTGCGATTCGGCTTGGAACTGCCGACTGCCTGGCGCTATATCCAAACATTGACGACTTCTTACTGGACACCGGCCGCAACGGTCAGCTACGCACTTGCTTTTTATGTCCGGGCGATTGCCTGGCGGACAGCTGACGAAAAAACGGCTCCGACAGCCGTCTATCTGACGAGTCTCTACATCGGACTGGCTGTTAATCATCTGTCCCCCGTCAAGCTTGGGGAAGCGGTCCGCTTGTTGACAGCCCGTGCCATTGGCAGTCCTCTCAAACGGACGACCGCCATTTTGGTCGCCCAACGCGGGATCGACCTATCCGTACTCGGTCTTTTCGTGGCGGCCGGGGTATTATTAGGACAAACCGTTTGGGTCGCTGCCTTGGCACTCTCAGGAGGTCTCGTCCTCTTACTGCTCGTTCGCAGATTCATCCAAGCGATGCCGGTATTGATCGGATACGGTCTGCTCTCCTGGATTTTTGAAGCCGTTGCCGTCGCTTGTCTTTTCGAAGGCGCCGAAGTGACCGTTCCATTTCCCATCATTCTCGTCGCGATGGGCGCCGGGGTCCTGTCCGGCATCGCCCAATTCACGCCGGGCGGGCTCGGGACATACGAACTTGCCATGGGAACCGTCCTGCATCTGTCGGGTGTTCCGAATCCGTATGAGCTTGCCTTGATGACCCATCTCTTTAAATACGCGTTTGCGTTTTTAGCGCCGGTTTATGTACTCATCCGTCATTTTAAGACGGTTCACTTACTGTTTACCCAGTTCAAGAAGCACAACACGAAAGGATGACCTGCATGAAAAGTGCTTCCCGCTTTGAAAAAGTTGCCGCACGGATGTGGAACTTACTGAATGAAGGGAAACCCTTCACACCGATTTTTACACTGGGTGTTTTCCTGAGCTACACGCTTTTAGTTCAAGGTTCACTCAGCGGTGCCGGCTTCGGTTTCCTCGTGACACTGCCGTTGCTCGTTTTATATTGGAAGTTTGATTTCCCGTTATTTTTACGGAACTATCTTTGGCTGCCGTTGATTGTCTGGCTGTTTATAGAAGGAACGGATTCCCGTCTGCTCCCGTTATTCGCGTACGGTGCCGGTCTCTACTTCTTCTTTACCGTCTTTTTCTGGGGGACGATTTACTACCATCTCCGGATCGGAACGGACTGGCTCAACTTCACGCGTTTTTGGAAACTCGTGCTGAAAAACAGTGACTCGACCAGCGGAAACGCCCAGGAACAACTGCCGAAAGTCGGATTGTTGCTTGCCTATTGGCAAACGGCTTCAATCGAACAGACGCTTGACTGGTCTTATCTCTGGTTCCCGCTCGGACTGTTCGTTTTCGCTTGGATCCTGCATCATTATCTGTTTGATTGGAAACCGAAATTACCGACGGAGTCGACCGTCGATGCACCGGTTCCCGCTTCGTCGAAAGTCTATGTCCTGATTGTCGACGGCATGCGGAAAGATCGTTATATGGCAGCAGACACTCCTTTCCTTGAGCGATTGCGCCAGGAAGGAACGGAGTATACGAACATGGAGACGGTCTATCCGGCCCGGACCGTCGTCTGCTTCAGCTCGATGTTCACAGGCGCCCGTCCGGAAGAACACGGAATCCATTCGAACATGGTCTGGAACACGACCGGTGTCAAAACGGACACGGCCTTCAATCGACTGCGTGACGTCGGCAAGACCGGTAAGATTCTCGGTATCGCCCATCTCGTCGATGCGTTCGGTTCTAAAGACGTTCATACCGTGACAGCCGTCATGCATAATGATGTCGCGGACCGCAACATCATCGACCGAGCCAAACAGATCGTCCGGGACGAAGATCCGGATTTACTGGCGATTCAATTGATTGGAACCGATCAGACCGGTCACAGCCGTGGCACCCTGTATTCCGAATACGTTCAGAAAATCGAAGAAGCCGATGCCTTACTAGCTGAATTTTGTGAAGAACTGGACCGGCTTGGTAAGCTCGACGATGCAACACTGATTGTCATGGCGGATCACGGACAAGCCGATGGGATCGGCGGTCATGGTCATCTCGATGAAGGCGAACGGTTTGTTCCGTTTTGGATGTACGGCAAACATGTCCATGCCGGTCTGAAGGTTGATACACACCGGCATATCCTGTCACTTGGACCAACGATTACGAAGTTGCTTGGTGCTGATATCCCGCACGACAGCCGCGGTGTCTTACTGACGGAAGCCTTTAAGGAGGAATCCTCATGAAAAAAATCGTTGTCTTTCTTCCGGCCCATAACGAAAAAGTTTCCTTGCCGCTTGTCTTAAAACGGATTCCGGCTGAAATCGATGGACTGCCTGTCGAGACGATCGTCATCGACGATGGATCTACTGATGAGACGTCCGAGATTGCCCGGCAACACGGAGCCCATGTTTATCGTTTTCCTAAAAATCGCGGGCTCGGAGCTGCCGTTCGGGAAGGACTGCTCCGGTCCTACGCCCATGGTGCGACTGTCGCCGTCATGATTGACGCCGATAATGAATACCCGGCGGATCAGATTCCCGACGTCGTCCGACCGATTCTTCTCGATGAGGCCGACTACGTGTTTGGTTCCCGTTTTCTCGGAACCATCGACGGGATGCGCTTGTACCGCTATATCGGCAATCATGTCTTTACCTGGTTACAGTGTCTGTTGCTGAAACAGCGGATTTATGACGGACAAAGCGGGATGCGTGCCTTTTCCCGGGCGGCGTGTAAACACGCGGAAATCATCCACGACTACAACTACGCTCAAGTGCTGACACTGAACCTTGTCCGGAAAGGGTTCCGGCTACAGGAAGTCCCGATTCGTTACCGTGTGCGCGAAGCCGGAAAATCCTTTATTCGCTTTAACTATATCCAGCGCGTCCTCCCTGCGATTTACCGGGAATGGCGTCGCCCGATCGTCCCACTGTCGTCTGAAGAACGTTTTGAACGAAAGGAGCATCTTGGATGAGAAAACCGCTTTTCATCACCGTCATCGCCTTCTTGTTCCTGCTCACTACACCGTTGCCGGCATTCGCCTACAGCTACGGCGATCCAGGAAAAGAAGCTTTTGCGGAAGCTTATAAACAGTTTGAAGAACAGCTTGACCAAAAGGACTACACGTTAGCCAAAGAAACCATCGATGCCTACGATAAGGAATTTACGCTCTACTTCCCGGAAGCAAAAGAAAAAATCGATGCGTCGTTAGCCAAGGAAGATGCTGATGCCGCCAAGCAAGCCTACCGGGTCGCTTTGCGTCAAAACATCGAACGTCGTCTGCACTTCGCGCAGGAACAATTCGATGACTTCGGACAGGCCAAGTTGTTGCTCGCGAAGGCACGCGGCACATACGATGTGCTCGCTCCTTACGTCAAGGAAAGTGAGGGTGCAAAGACAAGTGATTCATTGTATACTGCTTTTGATGATTCACTTGCGGCGCTTGGAAACCCCGGTTTGTTTGGAGTCGGGAAAAAAGCAAGCGATCGAAAAACATTTGATCAAAACATTAAACAGATTGAAGATACCGTCACCCCGCTGTTCGTTTTGCCAGGTGAAGAGAAGACGGGTGTCTTCGATGAAGAGGACTCGATTTTCGGTCAGTCTTTCGGAACGGATGATATTTGGAAAACGGTCGCCATCAGTCTTGTCATCATCTTAATCGTCATCGTCATCATCGGTCAGCGTAAGAAACGACGCGCTCAATAAGGAGGAAGACACATGGATTTTCAGGCGTTTTTAATCACCCTTCGCGAATGTCTCGAAGCCGTCTTGATCGTCGGCTTGATTCTCGGTTATCTCGATCGGCTCAATGCACCACAATATAAAAAATGGGTCTACGCCGGTGTTGGACTTGCCTTACTCGCGAGTTTAGGTGTCGCCTTCCTGTTCCAGGTCGTCTTTACGAGTTTCGCAAGCTTCGGCAGCGATACGTATTTACGTCTTGGGATCATGATCATCTCGGTTTTCCTCTTGACGCACATGGTGCTTTGGATGGGCAAGGAGGCGAAAGAGAACCAGCAGGCCTCACAGGCGAAAGTCGCGGCTGCCGTCTCGACCGGCAGTGCGATTACGATGATCGTCCATTCGTTCCTCGTCATCGTCCGGGAAGGGATCGAAACGGTTTTCTTCTTCGCAGCGATTTCCGGCGGTGAAATCGAAAAAGTCCTGACGAGCTACGGTGCCGTCTCCGGTCTCCTGCTCGCCTTGATTTTCGGTTACCTGTTCGTTTCCGGGACGATGAAGATTCCCGTCAAGCGCTTTTTCCAAGTGACCGGCGTCTTGATTTTATTCATTGCAGCGGGCATGCTTGTGCAAACGATTGGGCGGTTCCAGGATCTCGGCTTGCTCGGCAGTCTGTTGACGAATGCAGATGGAACACCGGCTGCGCTTTATAATATCGTTGCTTTCATGCCGGAACACTATATCGATCAAGTCCAGTATTTACGGGACACCGGCAATACGACTTTGATCAGCGGTCAAATCGGAACATTCATGGGGGCGATGTTCGGCTACAGCCACAACCCATCCATCGAGCAGGTCATCGCGTGGTGGGGATATTTCGCTTTCGCCGGCTTCATGTTGATGCGTCAAAATCGCGCGCCAAAAACCGTCAAGAAACTGAAGGAGGTCTCGTGACGGTTCGCAGCGGTCATCCACAACAACGTGGACGATCGCTTTTTTTCATGTGTGTCGCTCTGATCTTCGTGTGCACCGCCGGACGCCTTTATCTGGTCAGCCCGTTTGTCGCAAGCTACGACATCGCCAACTTCACGTTAGCAGTCGGACAGTATGACTTGGCGAATTTACAGCCACATTTCCCCGGGTACCCGTTTTTCATCTTACTCGCGACCGGTCTCGCACGACTCGGGCTTGAACCTGTCCGTGCCCTTGGAATCGTCTCGATGCTTGGCTTCACGAGCGGACTGGTTCCGCTGTACCTGCTGTTCAAACGCAGACGATTCGATACGGTTCGTCTGCTGGCTGCTTTTACGGTCGTGTCGACGGCTTCCCTTGTCGTCTTGTCCGCAACCGGGATGTCGGACGGTCTCGCCCTTGGTGTTCTTTGTTGGTTCGTCTGGAGTGTCGAACGCGCACGGCAGGGGCAGTTCCGTCTTTTACCGTACCTCTTGTTTGGTCTGCTGATGGCGACCCGGCTGTCGTATGCTCTCTTTGGAATCATCCTCTTGTTTTTACTGTGGCAGTCACGTCGTGATGCATGGCAATTTGTATCGGAAACCGCCGTTCTCCTGCTTGCTCAGCTCGCCTGGTTGTTGCCGGTCGCCTTCTCTGTCGGCGGACCAGCCTCCTTTGCTCAGTTGTCGCTCAGTTTCGTGACAGGTCATTTTTCGGACTGGGGAGGGACGGCACAAACGGATCAAGCCTCGCTGCTCGAACGACTTGGATTAACAATCAAACAAATGATATGGCATGGTCTTGGATTTGCCACTTGGATTGGTCTCGGATCGGGATTGTTCTTGTTTTGCCAACGTTTCCGTTCGTTCCCTCTCTGGTGGAGTGTTACCGGAACCGGTTATTTTCTTTGGGTCTGGTTTGCGCAAAATATCGACAAGCCGCGGCATGTCTTACCACTCGTCTTACTGCTTGTGATTTTACTCGTCCGCCATCTGTCGGTCCGTTGGCTCGTTCCGTTTTTATGTATTCAATTGCTGATCGGAAGTATCGCTTTGTATCAACAAGCGACTAGTACACCGGCTACGATTCAGCTGGCGGAAGCCATTACCGGTTTACCGGCGTCCGCGACCATCTTTACGGATGAAGAAGAACGTCAATTTTTGATGGCACGTCCTGACGCTATGATTGTCCCGATTGGATCCGTCAGCAAATGGCGGGCGGAACCAAAATCACAGGAGGTCTATCTGACAGGACGATTGCTCAAACGCTTACGGGCGGCAGATGTACCAATCGAAGTGACGGAAGTTTTCCGCTTTACGAGTGACCCCCGGTTCGAACCGGAAGATGCGGAAGCGCGGTTGTACCGGTTAAAATTGAATGAAGAAGCACTGAGATAAAAGATTCGTTTTCCCGTGCTTTCCTCGGGCGAGTCGCAAGCCGCGGCTTCTTGACCTACTGATCAAGGAGCCGGGTCTCGCTTGACTCTGACAGCGCGTTAACACACGCTTTTTCCCGTAGGAGTCACGGTCAACGAATCTTGATTTCCTCCACAGATGCTCGATGTGTACTTGTTGTTCTTTCGAAACGCAGCGTTGAGAAGCAAGACGAAGTCTCCTGCGGGAAAAGCGGAAAGTGAAGTCTTATCTGCGTATAAACGAATCTTGAACCGGATTCGAAGTACTTTCCTCGTCATTCAAGTTGAATACGGTCGTTCCATATAGTCAAATTGTCCGCCACTGATTTCAATCGTCTTGACCGGTACGAATCCAAGACGTCTATACAATCGTTGCGCCCCCGTATTCGTCTGATCCGCATTTAACGTAAAGGCCCGTAATCCACGCCGTTCGCCTTCGTCCGCCGCTGCCTGCAACAGTTCAGACCCGATTCCCTTTCCACCGTATGCTGCATCAACGGATAACGTATCGAGATAAAAGACATCCCCTTCCGTCTCCTGATCAATTTGCACGTCCTGTGCTGTCCACTCGCGGAGCTGACGCTTAATCGGTTCATCCAACCGTGCTGCATCAAATCCGGCATACGTGATGACGATGCCGACGACACGTCCGTCGAGTTCTTTGACAAGGATATTCTCATGACTCAATCGGTTTCCGGTTTGTGTAACAAACAGCGCGAGCCTCTCCAAAATTAATGCCTTCTCCTGCGTTCCGGTCAGCGTCTCGGCAATTTCATGAATCGCCTGTTCAATCAATGGCGCGATTTGATCCGCGTCATCTGCAGTCGCTTGTCTGATCATTTGATTTTGCTCCTTTCTTCTTCTCTTATTATCCTAAAACAAAAACCCTCCTGATGTCAGGAGGGTTTGATTCGGTTCATTTCAACTCTGCTACTGGAATTGCTACCTCAACCGGTTCACGCGTCATCACTGAAACAACGCGCCCCGCAATTGCGACGGCAAGCAACGTATATAACGTTAAGCTCAACGGCAGATAGACGAGTGAGATGACAAGGACGACGGCATCAAGACTAAATAAAATCGTCCCGATTGATAAGCCGGTCAGCTTACTGAGGCCCATCGACAATAAATCGTCGCCTCCTGTTGCCGCGCCGCTTTTCAAGACGAGTCCGAGACCGTATCCGGTCACGATACCGCTTGCGACGGCCGCAATCAGCGTTGCCGGCCAGGCCTGTTCCGGAAAATGAAACAGATCCAGTCGGTACCACATTTCGTAAAACAGAGACAAGGCGCTTGCTGAAATCAGCGCTTCCCCGACAAACCGTTTGCCCTTAAAATAGAGTGCTCCGATAAAAAATGGTATGTCGAGTACAATCATCGAAATCGATGGATTGATGTCAAAAAAGTAGCGTCCGAGCAATGATAACCCGATAAATCCGCCTTCTGCCAAACCAAATTGTTCATTCAAGGTGTAGTAGCCAAACGCCATAAGCAGCGTTCCGGCTAAGATGGTCATAATTCGTTTCATGTGTTGTCCTCTCCCGTATCTTCCATGGGAGAGGATGTAATTGTCCCGTTTGGGTATTCATCTATTTTCGCTCTCCCTGATTTTTTTCAAGCCATTACCTTCCTGTTCAATGAAGATTGGCGGTGCTAAAAATCAGGTAAGCTGAATAGATGATCGGTCCTCTCGGTGTCCATCGGTTTCCACCCTTTCGTTTTGTTGTCCCTTTCATTATAACCCGAACTTCAGAAACTGAAACAGTTTTACACGTTTTTAACAGAAACGATACAGACAACCTCTCATTGCTCAATCATTCACATTTCGGACAAATTTATGCTCATCATTGAACAAACTACTTGAAAACAACTTTGTGAAGTAATACACTAAGGATATCAAATGAATGTGATTTTTATCACAAACAAAACAAAAAGGGGACTTTACTCATGAAAGTAGCAGTCATCGGTTGTACACACGCAGGAACAGCAGCAGTTAAAGAATTGACTTCACAGCACGAGCAATTGGATATCACCGTTTATGAACGAAACGATAACGTCTCTTTCCTTTCTTGTGGCATCGCGCTTCACGTCGGTGGCGTCGTCGAGCATGCGGAGTCGCTGTTTTATTCTTCACCGGATGAACTGGCTGAGCTTGGTGCAGACATGCGCTTAAAACATGATGTTCTCGAAATCGACAGCACGAATCAAACGATTGTTGCCAAAAACCTCGTAACAGGTGAAACCGTTTATGATACGTACGATAAATTGATCATGACAACCGGTTCATGGCCGATCATCCCGATGCTTCCCGGGATTGAACTCAATCAAATCGAGCTCTGTAAAAACTATCACCATGCGCAAACGATCATAAAAAAAGCGACAGATGCAGAGCGTATCACAGTCGTTGGTGCCGGTTATATCGGTGCTGAACTGGTCGAAGCATTTGAAGCATACGGAAAAGACGTCACGTTCATCGACAGCGCCGACCGGATCTTAAATAAATACCTGGATCGTTCATTCACCGACATCATTGAAAACGAATTGACGGATCGCGGCATTCGTTTGGAACTGAACCAGACTGTTCAAAGCTTTACAGGTGTTGACGGAAACGTCACACAAGTCGTCACGGATAAAGGAACGTTTGAAACAGATCTCGTCATTCTCTGTGTTGGTTTCCGACCAAGCACGGAACTGTTAAAAGGACAAATCGACATGTTACCGAACGGTGCCATCATCGTCGACGACTATATGCGGACAAGTAATCCGAACATCTTTGCCGCCGGTGACAGCTGTGCTGTCTACTACAATCCGGCCCGGACACACGCGTACATTCCACTCGCAACGAATGCCGTCCGCATGGGAACACTCGTCGGGAAAAACCTGCTTGCTCCGACAATCCGTTACCAAGGGACTCAAGGAACATCCGGCCTTCGCCTGTACGACTTGAATATCGCGTCAACCGGTCTGACGGAAGATGCCGCCCCATTCTTCGGTTTGGAAGTAACGAGTACGACGGTTCAGGATGCCTACCGTCCTGAGTTCATGCCGACAGCTGAAAATGTCCAATTGAAACTCGTCTATGAAACAACGACGCACCGTCTTGTCGGGGCGCAGATCATCTCAAAAGTTGATCTGACACAAGCCATGAACACGTTATCGGTGGCCATTCAAAACGACATGACGCTCGAAGAATTGGCTTTCGTCGACTTCTTCTTCCAACCGCACTACAACAAACCATGGAACTTACTGAATCAAGCAGCTTTACAAGGGATGAAAGAACTGACATCGGAACGCGTTTAATGCATTGCCTTCCCCCTCTCTCTTCAAATCGGAGTCCACACCTGTGGATTCCGATTTTTTTATTTTTCATCCGGTCGATTCCGATAATCTGTTGCGGCTGCTTTGCCCAGTCTCCTTCGACAACTGATAAAAACTTCACTCGGTTAACCAATTGACGTTTAGACGTGAAGTGACAGGGAACATACTTCTTATGCAAACGAAACCACTATCACAGGAGGAATCAATTCATGTCACAGTCTAACAATCCACTTACACAATATTTCAATGATGACTTCCCGAAACAATATCAGGAGGCGCCGGCTGTCCAGGCAAAAATGGAACCCGTTCCTGATTGTGGTGAAGAAAGCTACAAAGGATCCGGTAAATTAAAAGGTAAAAAAGCTTTGATCACAGGAGGCGATTCCGGAATCGGCCGTGCCGCTGCCATCGCTTATGCCCGTGAAGGTGCCGATGTGTTCCTCAATTATCTGCCGGAAGAACAGCAAGACGCGGAAGAAGTCAAAGCACTTGTCGAAGCAGCCGGTCAAAAGGCATACTTACTTGCCGGTGACCTCAGTGACGAAACGTTCTGTCAACAACTCGTCAAAGAAGCACACGAATCTCTTGGCGGAATTGATATTTTGGCACTCGTCGCCGGTAAACAACAAGCCGTCGAGGACATCATGGACCTGTCGACGGAGCAGCTCCGCAAAACATATGAAATCAACGTCTTTTCACTGTTCTGGGTCGTTAAAGCCGCTCTTCCGCTGTTAAAAGAAGGCGCTTCGATTATCACGACGACTTCGGTTCAGGGATATAACCCAAGTGCGAACTTACTCGATTACGCGTCAACGAAATTTGCCATCAACGGCTTTACACGCGGACTTGCGAAACAAGTCGCACCAAAAGGCATCCGCGTCAACTCGGTCGCACCGGGTCCGATTTGGACACCGCTTCAGATTTCAGGAGGACAACCAAGCGAAAACATTCCGGAATTCGGACAGGAAACACCGCTTAAACGGAGCGGCCAACCGGTCGAACTGTCGAGCGTTTATGTCTTCCTCGCTTCGGATGATGCCAGTTATGTGACGGCGCAAATTTATGGTGTCACAGGCGGAATCGAACTCGCTTAATTCAATTTTTTCAACCAGGCAGCTTTGATGGCGACATCAAGGCTGTTTTTTTATTATGAGTTGCTTCTCCGTGCCTGGTTTAGTCTAATGAAGGTATACATAGGATAGGAGATGATTCATATGACGGAAAAAGAGAAAATGATTCAAGGTCAGTTGTACTTAGCCGGTGATGCGGAACTGGTCGCTGACCGAAAGCGGGCTCAGACATTGTGCCATCAATTTAATCAACTCAGCATCAACGAGTTACCTGCCCGAAAGTCTCTCCTCCAGAAATTATTCCAAATTGAGCAGACAGATTTTTATATCGAACCGTCCTTCAAGTGTGATTACGGCTATAACATCACATTCGGTTCGCGGTTTTATGCCAACTACGATTGTGTCCTGCTCGACATTTGCCCGATTACAATCGGCGATAACTGTATGCTCGCTCCGGGCGTCCACATCTATACAGCGACGCATCCGTTAGATCCTGTCGAACGCAACAGCGGTTATGAATTCGGGAAGCCGGTCGTCATCGGGGACAACGTCTGGATTGGCGGACGTGCCGTCATCACGCCGGGTGTAACGATCGGGGACAATGCCGTCATCGCGGCCGGAAGTGTCGTCGTCAAAGATGTCGCTCCAAACACTGTCGTTGGCGGGAATCCGGCCCGTTTCATCAAACCGATTTGAATTCTCATCAAATTTTAATCTAATCCTCAGTCTCCTCTCACGTACGGTCGCTATTCTAAGAATAAGAAAAGCAGCTACCACTACGGAGGAGGAATTATCATGACAAACGAAAAACGTACGGACAAACCTAAAAAGAATATTGTAAAACGAGGGCTCGCTTCGATTGCTATCACAGGAACCGTTTTGACAGGGGCAGGTGCCTTCCTACTGTTCACCGGTCCGGGACACTCGCTCGTCAATTCAACGGTTACGACATCAGAACAAGTGGAACAGAAAGTCGAAGCGGCCTCAACAAAAGTTTCAGGTAACGTCAAACAGTCGCTTCCAAGTGCATTACAGGATGATGATCAGGAAATGGAAGGAACGTTAAAAGAAGTAACCGACAATTCTGTAACGATCACCCGTAACGGATCGGATCAATCCTATTCGTTCGCTTCATCCGCTGAAATCGAACAAGCTACGGCCGGCGATTGGATTAAACTTGAACTCAATCAGGACGGTCTTGTCCGGGAACTCGAACGGGAAGATGATCGGAATGATGACCGGGATGGTCGAGATAACGATTCATCCGACGATGACCGCAATGAAGTCACCGGTGTCGTCAAAGAGTTGTCCAATGAACAAATCGTCTTGACGCAAAACGGTTCCAATCAAGCGTACCGCTTCAGCGAGCAGGCCGAACTTGAACAGACACAAGCTGGCGATCGCGTTAAACTGGAATTGAATGCAGACGGTCTTGTCCGGGAGCTCGACCGTGAAGATGCAGATGATCGGGACGACCGGAACGATGACCGCCAAGAAGATGCTGCAGCGGAAGATCAAGACATCCGCGGTGCATTGGTCCGTGTGACGGACACACAAGTCGTCATTGAACAAAACGGTAAAAACGTGACGTTTGAACGTGCGCAAAACATGGAACAGGATAATGATGTACAGGTTGGTTCACAAGTCGAACTGGAGTTGAACGGATCTAAGCAAGTGACAGAAATCGACGAACAGTCGTAAGGAGGAAGTCTATGGCACCGACCATCTTAATCGTCGAGGACGATTCGAAAATCGCCCGCCTACTTGAACTGGAATTAAACCACGCTGGATACGCGACGCAGGTCGCCTTCAACGGTAAAGATGGCTTAGTAGCTGCTGAGAACGACATCGATCTCGTCTTACTTGACGTGATGATGCCGGAGCTCAGCGGCTTCGAGGTGCTTCGGCGGCTTCGCGGAAAAGGTAATCCGGTTCCCGTCATCTTATTGACGGCACGGGGCGAAGTGTATGACAAGGTTGCCGGTCTTGATCTCGGAGCCAATGATTATGTGACGAAACCGTTTGAAATCGAAGAATTATTGGCCCGAATCCGGGGCTTACTCCGCTTGACGACACAGGCTGCGGTCGAAACCAATCAACTTCATTATGCCGATGTCTTACTGGATTTAGACCGGCATGAAGCATTTCGTAACGACGTCCCGCTTGATTTGACACCACGCGAATTCGATTTGTTGTCTTATCTGATGGAAAACAAGGAACATGTCTTGACCCGTGAGCAAATCCTCAATCGGGTTTGGGGTTATGATTATTTCGGAGAAACGAATATCGTCGATGTCTACATCCGGTATTTACGCAAAAAAATGGACCGCAGCCAGTCTCCCCTCATTCAGACCGTTCGTGGCATCGGCTATGTCTTAAGGGAGGAGAAAGGATGAAGTTACGGACGAAACTTGCCTTATCCGTCACATTGTTCACGACCCTTTTATTGCTGTTGTCTTTTTTAGTCGTCACGTATGTCGTCCGTGATCATTTGATTGAATCCCGTTTCACCCAACTCGAGCAGGCCGAGGAGCTGATGGAAGATGATTCCTCGACCCGGGCCTTGTTGACGTTGCATGAAGATTCCGTCGTCCTGTCCCGTGACGACGGACGCTGGATCATCGCGAACGATGAAGACGACGACGATTCCGCGACGGTCAACGGCGATGTCCGGGCACGCGATCTCCCCGGCATTCCGACAAACCGCGACGAACCATTCAAATCCGGTAACTGGTTTGGCGTCGTCCATCAGGATCAAGCTTATCTGTTTGAAGACGATACGGTGGATGATACGGTCTCGACGTTGATTTTCGCCTTCTCGATCGTCTTGATCATCGCCGTCATCATCGCTTTTCTCAGCAGTTTCTTCATCGCCTATCAAACGTTACGTCCACTTCGTCAACTCGGTCAGACGATGGAACGGATTTCCGACTCCGGCACACTTGAGACCGTTCCGGAACAACAAAATGATGAAATCGGACAGCTCGGAAAAGTCTTTAACCGGATGATCGGACGTGTCGATCAAACGATGGAACAGCAACGGCAGTTCGTCGCGGATGTCTCGCATGAGATGAAGACGCCGTTGACCGTCATCGAAGGGTATGCGAAACTGCTGAAGCGCTGGGGCAAGACAAATCCTGATGTCCTCGAAGAATCCATTAGTAATATCCTGAACGAAACGCACACGATGCGGAGTGGACTGATTGAACCGATGCTCGAATTATCCCGCCTCGGCTATGGTGAAACGACGACGGAGACGGTCGACTTGAAGCAGCTCGGGACGGAAGTCGCGGACCGGATGCACCATGCCTATGACACTGCTATTCCAGTCGATGCCACCGGAACCGTCACAGCGAATCATGAAGCACTTGTCCGGATTTTGACGATTTTCATCGATAATGCGATCAAATATGCCAAAGATCCGGAAATCCGTCTTCGACCGGACCGGCTCGAAGTGCTTGACCGTGGAACCTCTTTATCTGCGGAGCAGCGCAAGCGTCTGTTCGATCGGTTTTACCGGCTCGATGAAGCCCGTGACCGGTCCGGCAGCGGTCTTGGTCTGTCGATTGCTGCTGCACTGGCGGAACATCATCATCTGTCCGTCGGCAGTGAAGCTCGTCCCGGTGGCGGAAGTTGTTTTTACATCACCTTCCATTGAACACCTGAAATGAAACCTTCCCCCGTCTTTTGGCGTACACTAGAGACAGGAGTCAGATGATGAAAGAAGGTTATGAACGATGGATAAAAAACGTTGGGGAGGCTTAGCCGTCGCCGGAGCATTTTTGCTCTCAAAAGGTAAAGTGCTGCTCGCTCTCTTAAAGTTCTCTAAATTCGGTGGGACGCTAATTTCGTTCGGTATCTCGTTATTGTTTTATGCACAAATTTTTGGCGTCTGGTTTGGTGTCGGATTGCTTTATCTCCTGTTCATTCATGAGATGGGGCATCTCGCAGCAGCCAAACGGCTTGGTTTCAAGACCGGACCGGCGATTTTCGTTCCGTTCATGGGCGCTGTCATCGGAATCAAGGATACGTTCCGGACCCCGAAACAAGAAGCGATTTTGGCATATGGCGGTCCGCTTGCCGGATTACTCTCCCTCATCCCGCTTTTGATCGGATACGCCGTGACGGGAAACGATTTCTGGCTTGTCATCTTCCATTTAGGGGCCTTGCTGAACCTGTTCAACCTGTTGCCCGTCAGCCCGCTTGACGGCGGACGGATTTTAGCCGGTCTGCCGATTGTCGTCTGGGTCGCCGGTCTCGCCGCCCTGATTGCATACGGTGTGACACACTTCAGCATCATCTTGTTATTGATCGCGTTTCTCGGCGGAAGTGCCGTCTGGAAGCGATACCGTTTTGCGAAACAATACGAAGACAATAAATCGATTTTAATGTTGTACCGCGCTGCCCGTAGCCGTGTCCTGCAAGCGAAAGTCGAACAGGAACAATTGGCAGCAACGGAGACTGTGACGGACTCGACCGTCGACGAACCGGACGATGCACCCGTTTCGACCTATGATCCGATCGCCTGGTCACTCCGACACGACCTCCAGGATTTACGGAGTGCAAGTCCGGAAGAAGCGAAAAGTGCTGCCGATGACTTGCTTCGTTACCAATATGATTCGGCTAATGATTACGATGCCTTGTTGCGTCGACTGGACCAGCGGATTGAACCGTTACTCGAAGCTGAAAAATCAGTTGAATACCATCAAATGCCGAAAAAACAACAGACGATTACGTTGTTCGCTTATCTGGCTCTTGGTGCAGTTCTCTTCATCGCTTTTGAATATTCAAAAGGATATCTTCCGACGCCATCTTAACCGGTCGTGTTATGTCAAACAGGCACTTCGTCTTCAATCGGCGGAGTGTCTTTTAATCGTTTTGCACATTGCCTGATTCGATTACTTGCATCCGGTTGTCGAAGCGACTAATCTGAATGAAAATCCATATCCCTGTTTTGAAAAAAAGGAGGCTCTCCTGATGATGAATAAAAATACGGCTCGTTTGGGAGAAGCACCCATCAACAAACTCCTGATCGGTCTGTCGCTCCCGGCGATGATCGGGATGCTTGTGACTGCTCTTTATAATATTGTCGATACGATTTTTGTGGCGCAAGGAATCGGGACAGTTGCCGTCGCGGCTGTCGGCATAGCGTTCCCCGTTCAGCTCGTCTTGATGGCCATCTCGAACTCAATCGGAATCGGCGGTGCGGCTATTGCTTCTCAGCGGCTTGGTCAAAAAAATCTGGCAGGTGCCAGTCGTGCCTATGCCAATGTCCTGATGACCGTTTTCGTCGTCAGTATGCTTGCGATTATCACGGCGTTCATCTTCGTCGAACCGTTGTTACAGGTGTTTGGTGCCACACCGGAAATCATGCCGTACAGTATTGATTTCCTCCGTGTCCTGTTACTCGGTTCCCCGTTCTTCATGTTGACGATGGCTTCGAGTGCCATGCTTCGGGCAGAAGGACGTGCCAGTTATCAGATGCGTGTCATGCTGACGACAGTCGCCATCAACATCGTCTTGACGCCCCTATTTATTTTCGGACTCGACTGGGGCATTCAAGGGGCTGCACTTGGGACGGTCGTCGCGCAAATCGTCGGTTCCGTTCTGATTTTCAGATTTTTCTTTACCAAAGCGAAAAAAACAAGTCTTGTCCTTGACCGCGAAGCCTTTCGGTTTGATCCCAAACTGGTCGGTCGGATGGGACAGATCGGCTCATCGTCTTTCATCATGCAAGTGTCACAGTCCATCTTATTCATCACCGTCAACCATATGCTCGTCCGCTACGGCGGTACGACGGAACTCGCGACTTTTGCCGTCATCAATAAGTTCATGGCACTTGTCGGAATGCCAATCATGGGAATCGTCCAAGGGATGCAGCCGATTGTCGGCTACAACTTCGGATCGAAACAGTTTGATCGGATGTCACAAGCAATCAAGCTGGCCATTCGCTACGGGTTGAGCCTGTCGATCACGCTTTGGCTGTTAATCCAGCTGTTCCCCCGTTTTTGGGTCGGAATGTTTACGGAAGATGCGACATTACTCAATGAAGGTTCGACCGCGATGCGGATTTTATTCGCAATTTCATTCGTTTACGGGATTCAGATGATCATCAACGGAATGTATCAGTCACTTGCCAAGGCGCGGATTGCCTTGTTCCTGTCGCTCTCGCGGCAGACCTTATATACGATTCCACTCGTCCTGATTTTACCTATCTTTTTTGGAGTACAAGGGGTTTGGTTCGCCTTCCCGATTGCTGATTTAATGGCCGTTTTGACGGCTGTCGTTTTTGCCTACCGTGACCGGATCATGCTCTTTAAGCCCGATGAGTATACGGAACCTGAAGCCCAAGAAAAAGCGGTACAAGCTAAATAACCAAAAAGTAGTCCGTCCTGTCTAAAGACAGACGGACTTTTTGATTAAACGAAAAGACGAACATGCATTCTGAATCAAAATACGGTATGCTGTTTGAAAAGGAGAGATGATATGGAACGTTATACACTGGCGATTGATTTTGAGACAGCAAACCGGAACAGCCGCAGCATCTGCGCCTTTGGCTGGTCTGTTTTATCCGATGGGAAAGTCCTCACAAGCAAGCAGGTCTTAATTAATCCGGAAGAAGACTTTGATGCCGGTAATATCCGTGTCCACGGCATTCGCCCGAGTGACGTCTGGGATGCACCGGCCTTACCGGAAGCAATGGCGGCACACGGCTTGTTTGAATTAATTGAACAGGCCGAGCTCGTCGTTGCCCATAATGCAGCTTTCGATATGGGTGCGCTCCAAAAAGCGGTTCAAAAATATGACTTATATCAAATGCCGACATTTCAGTATGGCTGTACAGTCAAATTGTCACGGAAGCTGTATCCGTGGTTGCCGAACCATAAGCTAAATACGATGGCGGAGTTTTTAGGTGTATCTTTTAAGCATCACGATGCGAAGGAAGATGCCTATATCTGTGCATTATTACTTCAGGATATGTTCGACCGGACGAACATGGATCATCCCGTTGAACTGCATCATTTTTGTGGTGTCCGGATGGGTGAAGTCGCTTACTGACACTAAAAAAGGAGCAACTCAGAATTCTGAGCTGCTCCTTTTCGTATTTCTTATTTTGTTGTTTGTTTGATTGGGAACCAGCCTGGACGGCTCGTGATTCCTTGCCATAGTGCATCCGGCACGACGAGTTCCGACTGTGCCGACGGATCGAGTTCTGTCCGAATCGATTCCGTTTCGCCAGCTTCTACTTTTTCGACCCATTTTGGTTCCATGATTAACTCACGGCCAAGAGCGACGAGTGGCACGACTTCAAGTGAACGCTCGACTTCTTCCGGTGTATGGAGTGAACCGACACCGATGACCGGAACGTGTTGACCGACACGTTCTTGTACGAGACTGATTGGCGAACGCGTTTCGTTTTGATCACGAATCGATCCTGCAAAGAAGTCCATGACGGAAACGTGCAGGTAGTCGAGATCTTTTTTCCCAAGTGCATCAACGAGTTGCATCGTATCGTCGAGTGTAATTCCCGGATTTTCAACTTCTTCCGGTGAGAAACGATAACCGACGATGAACGAAGGATCTTGTTTTGCAACGGCTTCGACCGCATCGACGACGGCTAGTGGGAACGCAAGACGTTTTTCAAGACTTCCGCCCCATTTGTCCTCACGACGGTTCGAATGTGGAGAAACGAATTGTTGAATTAAGTACGTGTTCGCACCATGAATCTCCACTCCGTCAAATCCGGCTTCCATCGCACGGCGTGTCGCTTGACCGAACGCTTCGATGATCGCGTCGACTTCTGCTGCTTCCAGTGCACGTGGTGTCATTGCGCCTTCACGTTCTGGTGCTACTGCACTTGCGCTGACTGTTTGTCCGCCGACGAGTTCCGGTGGTGCCATACGACCCGCGTGGAAAATTTGCAGAATCGCTTTTGCGCCTTGATCTTGGATTGTTGTAGCGAGACGTTTCAGGCTCGGAATCAATTCATCGCGCTCTGCGCCAAACTCGTTCGGGAATCCTTGACCGTCTGCTGTGACGTTGGCACATGCTGTAATGACTGCACCGACTCCACCTGAACGTGCTGCGTAGTATGCAAGCTCCGCTTCTGAAACTTCACCGTTTTCTTCCGCCGCGTAGTTCGTCATCGGCGCCATCATAATCCGGTTTTTAAGGGTCACTCCGTTTGGAAGTGTAAACGTATCAAACATCTTTTCATTAGCCATTGAAGCATATCCTCCTCTGAAATCTTAACTTGAATATCGTCAGTATACGCCCGCCCTGCTTTAAATGACTAATGATGTGCTTCACTGATGTTCTGAACGATGATCAGATCCGGTATTTTCGTTTTCGCCGTCCGCCCGGCCACCACCAGTTCCAGTGTCCGAACAGCTTCATCAGTGCCGGAACAAGGAACATCCGGACGATCGTCGCATCAATGAAAATCGCCAAAGCAATTCCGACACCAAGCTGTTTAATCGGACTGACGCCGGTAAACGCAAAGGCACCGGTGACGACAATCATGATCAAGGCGGCGGAGGTGATGATTTTACTCGTCTTCGCCAGTCCCATTTCCGTTGCGAGGTCATTATCCCCGGTCTCATCGTAGTATTCTTCCATTCGTGAGACGAGGAATACTTCGTAGTCCATCGATAATCCGAAAACAAGCGAGAAGATGAACACAGGGGTTAAGATACCGATTGTTTCGGCCGGGAACACCCAGCCCGATTCAAATAAAATGACGAGCAGACCAAATGTTGCTCCGAGGCTGAGCAAATTCATCAAGATGGCTTTGATCGGAATCAAAATCGACTGGAACGCAAACAACAGGATGATGAATGTCGCAAGTAAGACAAGACCTAACGCGAGCGGCATCTTCGAATAGATTTCATCATAGATTTCCTGATTAAAGGCCGCCGGTCCTCCGACCTGATATCCTTGGTCCCGCACGTCGCGGACCCACTTTTGCGAACTCTTGTCTCCCGGATCTCCCGTCAGCTTAACATTGATCCTAGCAATGCCTTGATCAAATGCAATCAAAGGCGCCAACTGTTCTTTTCCCTGTTCGCTCGCAGCAAGCTGGGTCACAGTCTGTCCATTCGCTTCCGCCAGCGCCGTCGCTGAAATGACACTGCTTACTCCGGCATCTGCTTCGAGTCGTGTCGTCAACGCTTCCAGTTTTTCGACACCTTGTTCCGTTTGAAAATCAGCTTTCAGCAAGACAACGGCATCGGTCCCATCGTCGCCAAAGGTTTTTTCCCACGCTTCAAATGCGAGGCGTGATTCATAATCTTCCGGTAACGCGCTTGCTTGCGGAATGTTCAGTTCCAAGTCGCGCAACGGAATTAAACACGGCAACAGCAGAAGGAGCGAAAAAAGGGTAATGGCAACCGGACGTTTCATGACGAACCGGGCGAGCTTACGCCACCGGACTTCCCCCTGCTCCGAGTCCGCTTTGAAAATCCGCCCTTTTTCCAGACTGCCACCGAGTAGTGCGAGCAGGGCCGGAAGTAAGGTCACGGCGCTGATGACGGCACCCAGTACCGAAACCAGCGTCCCGATCGCCACTGCTTGAAACACGTCGACATCAATGACGAGCAAACCCGCCAACCCGACGAACACACAAATCCCGGAAAATAAAATCGATCGTCCGGCTGTCGCGACCGAGACTTCCGCTGCTGCCCTAATCGACCGTCCGGCTGTCCGTTCTTCCCGGAACCGGTTGACGTAAAGCAGAGAAAAATCGATTCCGAGGGCGAGAGAAATCATCGCTACGGCATTTAAGACAAAGATGGATAATTCCTGTTGTCCGGCGATGAAATACAACGTTCCGGCTCCGAAGATGAACGTGACGAGTCCCATGATGAGCGGCAAGACGGCAGCAAGCGGCGTCCCGAAAACAAGAAATAAGACAAGTAACGCTGCCGGTACGCCAATCAATTCTGCCCGGACCAAATCATTTTTCGATGCGGTATTCAAATCGTCAACGATCAACGGCTCTCCTGTCAGCCGAATCGTATTGCCGTTTTGCGGATCCAGTTTTTCCTGCACCGCCTTCACCCAGGAGGGATCAATGTCCGGTATCCCGATCGAGACGTAACCTTTCCCGTTTTTTAATGCTTCCGGATTTTCCTGTGGACCGACGACCTGTCCGACGCCTTGAATCTTCCGAAATTCTTTAACATGGCGCTCCATTTCCTGTCGGATGCTTTCTTTTTCCCCTTCAAACAATACGATGATTTGGTGTGGATCCTGCTTAAATTCCTTTTCTAACGTGCGTTCGACTTGTTGAAATTCCCCGTCCCGTGTAAAGCCGTTTCCCTTCAGCTGATCCGGAAGTTGCACCGCAAAATAACCAAGAATCAGCAACAGCACCACCCAGGTAACGCTGATGCCTTTTCGAAAACGGACTACGTATTGACCAAAACGTTCCATCTGTCATCTCCCTCTCTGTATACAAGAAACACATCCTTCGCCTGCTACGACAAAGGATGTGTTTACGTCTTTTGAAAAATCTGGAGCCACGTATTTCCGAAATTCGCCGACGTCGAGACGATGGCCAGACGTTGCGCCGATTCATCCAGTAAAACCGTCTTTAACAGGATCGATGACTGGCACCCATCAAATTTAAATTTCAGTTGCTCTTTTTCGTACAGATAAAATCGATTGGCATCCGTGACAGAAAACAGATGTTGCCGGCTGTCGACCAACAAATAATCGTCATACTCGGAAAACGGAATCAACTGTTCCTGTTCCGTAAACGCATCCCAAATGACATAACGTGATTGATTCACATCATAGGAAATCATTGTTCCCGGTGCGAGCAGACGTTCGAACGCATACTGCGGATGATACCCCCGTTCAATCAAACGTCCTAATAGAGGAGCTTCGTCATAATCTGAAAAAGTTCCTTCCTGTTTTTCAAAACAATAACGCACGACATCGGTCTCAGCCGAGTACATAAAAATCTGATTGTCTCGCCATTCATACAGATTACTGAACCAGGCATCAGCAAAGAGGATGGGGCGATTCATATATTGGAGACGTCCGTCTCTTAAATCGAGTAAACCAAACAATGAAGTTTCTTCAAAAACGATGAACACACGGTATCCGTCCGGCTCAAAGAACCACGTGAACGGAACATACGCACATGCTGTCTCCCACCGTATTCTCAAATCCAAATCACATTTTGTAAATCCGCCTTGATCCCGGTATAAAATCAGATCATCGCCAAATCGGTCAAAAAGTGAAACAGATTCATGGAACAACAGCTCAGCGGCTGGTTTATACATACGCATCACTTCCTACTCCCTACGGTATCAACCTTCTTCATTTCTAGCTACTGTCGATGCGCTCGAAGAGCATGTCCTGTATACTTAAAGGAAACAAAAAGGAGGTACACATACTATGAAACCCCTACAACTGTCTGCTGATACAGCTGTTGAACTTTCGAAACGTCTCAATGTGCCGCTCGAACAGTTAATGCACATGCCACGGCATATTTTGATACAAAAACTGGTCGAATTAGAAACGGAACAATCCGACTCTTCTTCTGCGGATGATACATCTTCAGAAGATAAATGATGCAAACATGCCCTTCTTTCGTGCGCTGGCCGCATAAAAGAAGGGCATTATTCTTTGTACAATCAAGCTTGTGGATTATATTCGGACTTTCCATAACGGAATACATTAACAATCGCTTTTCCGTCACTCGGATAACCGTTCGGATGATCAATCGGAAATAACGAGAAGAAAATGAAATAGAACGAGAAATAGGCGAATTGATACGTAAAAATCGAAGCCTCAAAGACGCCCGCATAAATCAAGCCGTTTACAATCAGAATGCTCGCCAGATTAAAGATGGCTCCACCGGCGTAGACGGTAATGTTCGTAAATTTATTTTCATGACGAAGTGCCTCATACTGACACCAGCCGTCCCAGAAATAGATACGGTTCAAGCGGATGGGACCAACACGTAACAACGATTTCCCCGATCCGATATTGATTTCCATGTTACCGCCAAACAGACGTGCGAAAAAGTAATGCCCCATCTCATGAATTAACGTGACGATTGGTAAGAGTAAAAAAAACGAAAAGAAAAATTTCCAGATATCATTGAAGCCGAACATAAAATACATCCTTTCAAAAAAACCAGCACTCTAAATACTACTTATAGTATGTTCCCGGAAGCCCTGAATTAAAACAGCAAACATGAAAAATCATTAAGTCATTATGATGACACCGCAACATGACTGTTACGTTGCGGGATGCGGCTCTAAAAAAAAAGAATCGGAGCCCACATCAGTGAACTCCGATTCGTCTAATTGCCTCGTTGCTTAAGACTCGTCATTTATTATGTTTACGCCGTTTGTTCGCTGCATACAATAAACCAAGAATCGTCAGTGCAGCGCCGCCTGCCACTGCATATTTTTTATAGTCTGCTTTCCGTTCGGCAACGACTGTCGTCGACAAAGCCTTCACGACAAGCTGTTTTTCTTCATGCAGACGGGGCGCGTGAATTTTTACAACCCCTTCTTCGACGAGAATTTCGAACTCGCCGCCCGGTAACTCGATTGTCACATCGTGTTCCGTCGCATTGTGATACACCCGCTGACGTTCAACATATCCTTCATATGTCCGCTTCAATTCATAGGCGATGATGCCTTCTCCTTCTTCGAGGAAGCGGAGATGTTTGCGGATCATGGCGGTATTTTCGAGACGGAACATCGGATACTGACGCCGCAGCGCAATCAATCCTTTGACATACTCGACGCCGAACCGGAACTCTTCTGCCCGTTCATAATCGAGTTGATTGACAACTTCTCCGGAGTTGAAGCTGTCCCGAATGCCGTTTTTTGTCCGGAAAAACTCCTGTCCCGCATGTAAAAACGGAATGCCTTGTCCGGTTAAGATAATGGCATTCGCAAGCATTTGTCGTTTCCGACGGACTTCATCCGTATCTTCCGGCCGTGATACGGACAATTTGTCCCAAATCGTTAAATCATCATGGGCTTCGGCGTAAGAAACGACTTGATTCGGTTCATCCGCAAAGCCTTGTGAAGAAACATTTCCGGCGATTCCCCGTTTGACTTCGTTTGTCCGCTCGAAAGCCCCGCTGATGAATCCGCGGTCAGCCGGTGTCTGAACGTCACCTTTGACACCATCACGTAATCCGTTGTTAAAATGAGCGATTCCCGGCATCTGCGGAGCATTAAAGTAATTGGCTTTTTGATCGGCTGCGAGTGGTGTGTCAAGATCCCATCCTTCCCCGATAATCAAGATCGACGGATCAATCCGGTCGAGTGCATGACGGACTTGATTCATCGTTTCGATATCATGCAAGCCCATCAAGTCGAACCGGAATCCGTCCAGATGATACTCTTTTGCCCAGTACGTTACACAATCGAGAATGAACTTACGCATCATGAAACGTTCTGATGCTGTGTCGTTTCCACAAAAGCTTCCATTCGAAAGTGTTCCGTCTGCTGCCTGACGGAAAAAATAACCCGGAACGAATTGTCCAAGTGGTGCCGTTTCCGCATCATAGACGTGATTAAAGACTACATCCATCACAACACGAATACCTCGGTCATGCAAGGCTTGAATCAACGCTTTTAATTCCCGGATCCGTGCTGCCGGATCATCCGGATTCGACGAATAGGATCCTTCCGGTGCAAAATAATTGACGGGATCGTATCCCCAGTTGTAGTTATCCGGATCGTTCGGCGCTGCCTCATTCACTGAACCGAAATCATAAATCGGAAGTATTTGGACATGCGTCACACCTAAATCCGTCAGGTAATCAAGACCTGTCAATCCGCCTGATGGTGTCCGTGTCCCTGCTTCCGTCAATCCGCGGAATGTGCCCCGCTCGATAACCCCACTCGCCGAATGGCTCGTCGCGTCCCGAACGTGTAATTCATAGATGACGGCATCTTGTGACGAATGGAAGAGAGGGCGTTCTTCAATCCAACGCTCGGGTTGGATTGTGGACGGATCGATTAATGCTCCCCGTTTACCGTTTGTCCCGACTGCTTTCGCATACGGATCGACCGCTTCGACTTTCTGTCCGTTGATGCTGGCTTGAAACGTATAAAAGTAACCTTCATACACAGCACGATCGAGTTCGACGACGAATGTCCCCTGCTGATCCGCCGCCAATTCAAGTTCTTCAACTTTTCTTGCCCGCAATGTCCGGTACAAACGAATCACGACACGTTCAGCCGTCGGGGCCCATAAACGGACCCGTATCGTTTTTTCATCAAATGTCGCTCCTAAATCCGATCCTTTATAGGCATACCGCTCATCCAGCTCTTCTGGTGTGAGCGTCAACATATCTGCTGTTTGCTTCAAAGCCATGCACCCCTTTCATTTCATGGTTTTCATTATAACAAAATTTCATCCAGATGAACGATTCGACTGTTTCTCTTCCATTTTCTTTTGGCGAAACTTCGGCACGAAGTCAAAGCATCTGCGGACAAATATGTTAAAATGGTTGTGGAACGAAAGGGGAGATTCTTATGGCAGCAAAAGACAATTCATTTGATATCGTGTCACAAATCAACATCGAGGAAGTCAAAAACGCGATGCAGGTCGCTTTAAAGGAAATCACGAACCGCTTTGATTTCAAAGGATCAAAAAGCGACATGAAACTCGAGAAAGAAGATTTGATTCTGATCTCAGATGATAATTTTAAACTCGATCAAGTCAAAGATGTCCTGACAGCGAAACTCATCAAGCGCGAAGTCCCGACGAAAAACCTGCAATACGAAAAAGTCGAGCAGGCAGCCGGAAACACGGTCCGCCAACGCGTCATTCTCAAAAGCGGCATCGATCGTGATGATGCTAAAAAAATCAACAATGCCGTCAAGGAATCCAAACTCAAAGTCAAAACTCAGATTCAAGACGATCAAATCCGTGTCACTGGCAAATCGCGCGACGACTTGCAACAAGTCATGCAAATCGTCCGTGAATTACCATTATCGGTCGACGTCCAGTTCCTCAATTTCCGTTAAGTACAAAAAATCCCTTACTCCGATTGGAGAAAGGGATTTTTTTTCATGCTTATTGCGCTGTATATCCACCATCCAGGACAACGGCTTGACCGGTTACACCGGCTGCTTTGTCACTCGCGAGGAAGATCGCGTAATCAGCAATCTCTTTGACTTGAAGTAAACGGTGTTGCGGTACTAATGGATAGATGACCTCTTCGAGTACCCGATCGAGCGGCACATTCCGTGTTTCGGCAAGCGAAGACAGTTGTTTTTGGACAAGCGGTGTATCGACGTAACCCGGGCAAATCGCGTTGACGGTAATGCCGGACGTCGCTCCTTCAAGTGCCGCGACTTTCGTCAGACCGATGACACCGTGTTTCGCACTGTTGTAGGCGGCCTTACCGGCAAATCCAATCAATCCGTTAATCGATGACATATTCAAAATACGTCCGAACCCTTGTTTTTTCATGATTGGGAAGACATATTTCGTATACAGGAACGGCGCCCGTAACATGATGCTTTGGAGTAAATCAAATTTTTCAGTCGAAAATTCTTCAATTGGTGAGACGTGTTGCATACCGGCATTGTTAATGACGATATCGATCCGTCCGTAATGTGACATCGTCTGTTCGATACTTGATTTGATGGCTGCTTCGCTCGTGACATCCCCTGCTACGGCAAAGGCTTCAAATCCTTTACTTTGAAGTGCTTCTGCCGCCTGTTTCGCTGCATTTTCCTGTAAATCAACGATGACGACTTTTGCGCCTTCCTGTGCAAATTCTTCCGCGATTTCAAGACCGATCCCACTTGCCGCTCCGGTAATCAATGCGACTTTTCCTTCAAGTTGTTTCATCTTCATCTACTCCTCTTTACTCGTTTGTTTCTTTTACTGTACGCTTAGTCAATGAATAATAAAAATGAATACTTGTTATGATAGATATAACAAAAACGAATAGGAGTGAATCAGATGGATTTTCGGCAATTGGAATATTTCACGGAAGTCGCCCGCTTCAAAAGTTTCACCCGGGCTGCGGATCACCTCCATGTCACGCAACCGACACTCAGTAAAATGGTCCGCCATTTAGAAGAAGAACTCGATATCGAACTGTTTGACCGGAGTAAACGGCAAATCGTCTTGACGGACGCCGGAGAAACCTTACTCGTCGAAGGCGAAAAAATACTGAATCAGCTCGCAGATCTGCCGTCCCACCTCTACGACGTCATGCACTTGACGAAAGGAACACTCCGAATCGGTGTACCGCCTCTAATCGGTTCCTTGTTTTTCCCTCGTCTGCTCCGTCTGTTCCGTGAACGGTATCCGATGGTGACGATTGAAATTACGGAAGCCGGTGGACATGCGCTTGAAAAAGCCGTCGTTGCCGGTGAAGTCGATTTGATTGCAACAGTCTTTCCGGCCGATGAACATTTGACAGTGTATCCCTTTATTGAAGAAGAACTGCATTTATTCTTACCGGAACACCATCCGCTCGCTGACCGCTCATCGATTGCACTGGCGGATGTCGCCGAAATGCCGTTCGTTCTTTTTAATGAAACCTTCTCCCTTCACGATGTCGTTTTACAGGCTTGCGACGCGGCAGGTTTTCAACCGACAATCGCCCATGTCAGCTCGCAATGGGACTTCCTGTGTTTACTCGTCGCTGAAGGCAATGCGGTGACCGTTCTGCCGCGGTCTTTAGCCCAACAGATGACAATCAACGGTGTCAAGACGATTCCACTTGATGTCCGTGTACCGTGGCAACTTGGTGTCGCGGTTCCAACCGGGCGCTATCAGTCTTATGTGACACGAGAATGGATTCGATTCGTTCAAGAAATCCATTCCTGAAACGAATGACAAGTATAAAAATCATGTATTTGTAGCATGGGTATTCTTCCTTTAAGATAAATCGTATCGTTCATAACAGAAAGGAAGTTATTCATCATGGCTACAGACTTAAACAACAGACACGAAGTAGGACTAAAAAAATTAAACGAGTTCACCGATACAAATTCAGCTCAATCGACGCACGAAAAAATCGCCGAATCGTTAAAAGATATCGCACCGGCAGTCGGTGAATGGATTACAGATTTTGCTTACGGTGAAGTTTACAGCCGGAACGGGCTTGTCAATCGCGACCGGGCAATCGTCACGATCGCTACACTCGTCACACAAGGGACAGAACCTCAACTTGCCCTTCATATTAATACCGGCTTAACTGCCGGATTGACAGGAAATGAGATTGTCGAAGCCATCATGCATCTTGTCCCTTACACCGGTTTCCCGCGTGTCCTCAATGCACTCGAAGTCGCAAAAGTGGTCTTTGCCGAGCGCGGGATCACGGTCGACCCGGCTTAATTAAAAATAGGATGAGCCGCATGAAACGCGGGGTATACTCTTAGTACAAGGGAGCGATGCCAGATGCAGTATGCACTCATCACGGATTTGCACAGTTCATTATCCGATACACGTGCTGTGTTGACAGATATTCAACAGACAGCTCCGCAAGCCATTGTCTTTTCGCTTGGAGATGTCCATGAGTGTCACATCGGAAAAAAGCGGGCTAAACGGTATACATTTGAAGAAATCGAACAAATCGTGACGCTTGATCCGGATTTTTTGAAGTTGCTGTTTTTTGAGACGTTGCTCGGAAATCAGGAAGAACGGTTGTTTTCCTTGATTCCAGCAGGGATATCCAGTTATCTCGATCAACTGCGCACATCAAATCGGACAAAACAAATCGCGTCTGCTTTGTTCATTCACGGCGACCAATTGAAATGGAGCTATGATTTGACACCCGATACATCCGCTTATCCCGACCGTCTCTTATTTTTTGGACACAGTCATGTGCACGGACTATTCAAAGAGGGTAAACGTCTGGCGATTCATCATGATATCCCGATTTCCATCAAACGTGGCCGTTACGCCATCAACGTCGGACCGGTTCTGGTCGAACGTGAATGGTTGCTGTACGACACAACCGCCGAAACCATCACTTTTCATCAAGTCAAATGAATGTCTGACATGACAAAATCCCCCGTATCCTTCACGATTTGTGAAGGGTACGGGGGATTTTGATGTCATCTCGCTTATAGAAAACGGACAAGTGAAGCGCGAACTAAATCCACTTGTGTAAATTCTGTTTTATCAGCAAACTGATTCACGACACGGCGGACTTCACCTTGACGACGGACGAAGCTCGTCGGTACCGGTGTCTTCCGGACGAGTTGCTCATACAATGTCGTCAATTGATGATCATCGATGACCGTAGTCATTTGATCGAGGAACAACAGGACATGAAGGCGGTTCAAATAATCCCATGGCTTGTCTTCCGAACGAAATTCATTGCGCGCCAACCATTTTTTTAGACCGATGGCATCAATTTGATTCAACGTCTCTTTCGTACGGGGGGCTTTCCATAACGCCAATAACTCACCGAGTTTTTTGCGCGTCTGTTTTTTTTCCATGAAGAACTCGAAGTTACTTTTCGTATCGAGTGCGTCACCGCTGATCGGAGCAATTTGATCGGCTCCTGGTGCTGTCACGAAATCTAAGATGAAATCGACTGATTCACCTGGAAGCCATGTCGCGACCTTTCCATGAAAATCAGCAATAAAAGCGATGGATGAAGCCAAGTCTTCCTGATTCATTTGTGTAGATGCGTGCTGTAACCGTTCCATTGTCTCTTTGTTCATATGATAACCCCATCTTTAATTGATTTATCTTACATTTCTTCAGGAGCGCCGACACCGAGCAGGCGTAATCCTTCCGTCAATACAATCGTAACCGATTTTACGAGTGCGAGGCGAGATTGTTTTTCCGCGTCGTCTTCGAGGACACGAACCTGTCCGTAATATTTGTTGAAACTTTGAGCCAAATCAAGAACGTAACGGCTGATGATTGATGGTTCGCGACGTGTAAACGCCCGGTCAATCACTGCCGAGAACTGGTTCAACATCGACACGACACCCCATGAATAGTCGTCTGCGCTACCCGCAAACGCTGATCCATCGTATTCGCCTTTACGTAACAATGAATTTGCCCGCGCATTCGTATATTGGACGTACGGACCGGTTTCTCCTTCAAATTTCAACATTTGCTCGAGATCAAATTCAATGTTGTTCATGCGCTCATTTTTTAAATCGTGGAAAATGACAGCACCGACACCGACTTCGCGTGCCGTCTGTTCGGCATTGGCAAGGTTCGGATTTTTCTCGGCGATGTTTTGTTTCGCGACATTGATTGCATCTTGAAGCACTTCTTCAAGAAGGACAATCCGTCCTTTACGCGTCGACATCTTTTTCCCGTCTTTCATGATTAAACCAAATGGAACATGGTGCATGCCGTCAACATTTTCAAAGCCAAGTTTCTTCAGAACAGCAAACAGCTGTTTAAAGTGGAGGGCCTGTTCACCGCCGACAACGTAAAAGGCCTGCTCGAAACCGTATGTCTCAAGACGATAGACGGCAGCAGCCAAGTCACGTGTTGCATACAATGTCGCTCCGTCTTTTTTCTTAATCAAGGCAGGAGGCATTCCTTCGGCTTCGAGATCGACGACCATTGCGCCTTCCGACTCGACGAGCAACTCTTTTTCTTCCAATAAGTCGATCACGTGTTGCATCTTATCATTATAGAAGGCTTCGCCGTTCAAACTGTCGAAGCTGACACCAAGCATTTCATAGACACGGTTGAACTCGACGAGCGAAACTTCACGGAACCATGTCCAAAGTGCTGTTGCTTGTTCGTCACCCTGTTCAAGTTTCTTGAACCAAGCACGACCTTCATCTTCTAAGCCTGGGTTTTCTTCCGCTTCTTCATGGAAACGCACGTACAGTTTGAGCAATTCTTTGATCGGCTCAGCCCGGACGTCTTCTTCCTTGCCCCACATATTGTAGGCGACCATCAATTTCCCGAACTGTGTTCCCCAGTCTCCGAGGTGATTGATACCGACGACATCATATCCTTTTTTTCGTGAAATCTGGTTCAGCGCATTTCCGATGACTGTCGAACGTAAATGTCCCATCGAGAACGGCTTCGCGATGTTTGGTGATGAGAAGTCAGTCACGATCGTTTTGCCGTTCGCTTCGCTTGATCCGTAAGCTTGCTGTTCTTCTAAAACACGTTTAATGATTTCACGCGAAACCACTTCCCGGTTTAGGAAGACGTTCACGTACGGTCCCGCTGCCTGCACGTTCGAGAACAGTGGATTATCGATTTTTTCAGCCAGTTCCGTTGCAATCATCATCGGTGCTTTCCGGAATGCTTTTGCGAGTTGGAAACACGGGAATGCCAGATCTCCGTGATCCTCATGTTTTGGTTGTTCAATCAACTGTTCGATCTCTTCTTGTGACAATGCATCACCAATCACATCATGTAATACTTGGGCGTATTGTTGCTTGTAACTCATTTTGTTTCCTCCAAACAGTTTATTTTTTTCCAATAAAAAACGCCCTTTGCGCAACACGCAAAGAGACGGAATGACCGCGGTACCACTCTTCTTGGTGTCGACGGTACGACACCCACTTTAACGGGGATAACGGGGTTCCCCCGGCTAGGCCTGATCACACGGATTCGGATAGCATCTCGGAAGTGCGTTTCACGATGGTCTAATCTGTTCAGGCTTCCACCGTTCCCTGATTCGCTGGTCGATTACATCATATCGCTACTTTCTTCGTCATCGATTGTTTGATATCTTTCACATTATACGCAATTCACCGCATTCTCTCAACCTTATTTTTTTGTAAATCCGTTATCATAATTTCCACAAAACGGGTATAAGTAGGGAAGGACTGTTAAAGGAGGGAGACACATCATGGTCTACTATCAAAAAGTCGCACGAAACAGTTGGCTTGCCTTGTGTCTCGTTGCTGGTCTGCTTACCTTCACTTTACTGACACATCCGACACTCATCGACTTTCCGCTCTCATTTGGCAATGCCACTTATCTTCTAGCGCTCATCATCCTGTTCCAGTTCGACAACGTCCGTCGTGGAGGCATTTATTATACGTTTCAGGAAGGCATTATTTTATTCATCTTTCTTAATTACGGATTATGGCCGTCCATTCTTCTCAGCCAAATCGGCATCTTCGTCTTTCAGTTTTTTTCTCATAAAAAAGAAATTCGCCGTCAACGTTTTTTCTACTTGTATCCAATCAACGCCCTGTTTGATTTAGTTTATCTCGCCTCTCCGTCACTCGTCTATTTAGTACTCGGCGGACCGATTGGAACCGGCTTTACTTACTCGAAAGCACTCCTTCCGCTTCTCGGCTATTTGACGACTGTCATGATCGTTTCCTATCTCCAATGCCGGTTCGTCAACCGTATCTTATATCTGAAATATGATTGGGTACGCCTTGTCCGTCTGCAGACACTTGTCTACGGTATCAGTATCTTAAGCGCTCTGCTCGGAATCTGGTTTTATGATGAGAACCCGCTCATCGCCGCTTCCGTCTCGACGCTGATCTTATTTTTATTCAAACGATTGCTCCAGCAACGCGGGGAAACGATCGAAGCGAATGAAAAAGCCAAACGGTTTGATGACGCCAAAGAACATCTGCTGATTTCCCAGTTTGAACAAGAAACGATTGACTCCTTATTACGCGACCTGCCGCATCTGATTGATTTTTCGGAAGGTTGGATATCGATTCAGCAACAGCGTAAGCAAACCATTTACAATATCCGGACGAAAACAATCATCGATGTCCTGCCTTTATTCCATTCCCTGAAGGCCGAGCAGCTGCAAACACCACTCATCCATGGTCTAAGGTGCGATTGGGGGACGGACATTCAAATTGACTTACCCGTTGACCGTCATTCGATGATTGCGATTCCATCCATTACAAACGAAGATGTCGATGTATCGATCGTCCTGTTTCATCAAACCGCGGATGCCTATGATGAGACAAGTGCGGACGAAATTTCGCGTTTGTTACGTATTTTTTGTCGAGTGTTGCACCGTTCACGGGAAACTTACCAACTGTATGCTGAGAGCCGGACTGATGCTTTGACGGAGCTCGCCAACAGTCGTGCGTTTTACGAGGAAGGGGCACAGCAATTTACCTCCGACCGCTACCCTTTGTCGATCATTTTATTTGATATCGATCACTTCAAACATGTTAACGATACGTATGGACATAAGGTCGGTGACCTTGTTCTGCGTGAACTCGGTCGCAGGATCCGGACCGTGCAACAGAAAAAGCAGAACGTCTTCGCAGCACGGTACGGCGGAGAAGAATTTGTCCTGTTACTTCATCAAGCTCCACAGAACGAAGCCATCGATTTTGCAGAAGAAGTCCGACATGCTGTCCTCGACCGGCCGTTTGTCGTCGACGGACATCGTTTATCCATCACCATCAGCCTCGGCGTCGATACCGTCGAATATCCGTCGGAACGATCGTTTGAAGAATCGCTTCGTCAAGCGGATCACGCCCTTTATGTCGGCGGCAAACACAACGGTCGCAACTGTACTGCTCATTACGCTAATCTTTGAAAGGTCGTGATTATCTTGTCGATTACTGAAATTGAACGACTGGTTCCCACACTTGAAATGCCCCGAACAATCCGGATTTATCGTCCGACTGAACTCCCGGTCGATGAAGCACTCCCGGTCATTTATATGCACGACGGTCAAAATGTATTCAGCGGTGAGACTGCCTCTTTCGGAAAAGGATGGGAAGTCCATCATGCACTTCATACCATTCAGTTACATGCGATGATCGTCGCCATCGACAGTCCGGATGATGGAATGGACCGCTACGATGAGTATGCCCCTTGGACGGACGAAGCTCTGTTAATGCGCACCGCTTATCCTTCCCATCGCAAGACGATTGGCGGCAATGGAAAACAATACATGCACTGGATCGTTCATGAACTGAAACCGTATATCGATGCGCAGTATGCGACGATTCCGACGGATACGACCATGATCGGCAGTTCGATGGGAGGTGTCATTTCACTGTACGGCTTGTTTGCTTATCCGGAAGTCTTTACGCGTGTCGCTGCTTTATCAACGGCCGGTTGGGCGAACTTTTCTTCTTTACTGGAATTCATTGAGCGCAGTCCGGATTTATCCGAGGACCATCGTTGTTATATGGATGTCGGTACGAAGGAAGTCAGCGGACCGATGACAGAAAATGACTACCTGCATACGAACGAGGTTTTGGCGAAAGCGGTGCAGAAAAAAGTTCAACACGCGGCTTATGAAGTCATTCCGGGTGCCGTCCATCATGAAACCGAATGGGCAAAACGGATGCCGGATATTCTCCGTTTCTTATTTTCATCCTAAAAAAAGCAGGCTGACAACATCCTGGATTCGGATGTTGTCAGCCTGCTTTTATTCATACCTGATTACTTTACCAGTTCTTCCATTTGTTCTTTTACATAACGGTTGCGCGGGTGTTCCCGGCATTCGTCTGAACAAGAACGCATCACTTTCGGTTCACATTCTTCACAGCAGAAGTGTTGACGATTACATTCCGGATTTGCACAGTTCACGTATCGTGTTTCGTCTTTTCCACAGTAATAACAAGTCGAGACAACCGTTGGATTGACTTCGTTAACAGGTACTTGAATGCGTTCATCGAACACATACAATTCCCCTTCCCAGTCTTCTCCACGTGTCGCTTCATCTTTCCCATACATGACGACGCCGCCTTTTAAGTGGAAGATGTCGTCGCTGTTTTGACGTTTACGGAAATATGCCGTGAATTTTTCACAACGGACACCGCCCGTACAATACGTCAGAACTTTTTTCCCTTCAAACAAGTGTTCATTTTCATCGAGCCATTGCGGAAATTCACGTGAGGCATCGACATCGACCTTGACGGCATTTTTAAAATGACCGAGATCGTATTCGTAGTTGTTCCGGACATCCAGAATGACGACATCTTCATTTTGCATCATGTTTTTCCACTCGGCCGGTTCAAGATACGCCGCATGTTCTTCCGGCACGTTGAATTCATCTTCAAAGCGCCATGTGACCAGTTCGCTTTTATAACGAACGAAAATTTTCTTGAAGGCATGTTCGTCGACCTCATCGATTTTGAACTCGATGTCACTAAACCGTGGATCGGCAAGCAGGTCCTGCATGTATTGATCGGTTTGTTCGACTGTTCCAGACAGTGTGCCATTGATTCCTTCCGGAGCAATCAGGATTCTTCCTTTGATGCCAAGCTCTTTGCAATAGGCAAGATGCTCTTTTGTTAATTGTTCCGCATTGTCGATTGGAACATACTTATAAAATAATAGTACGCGATAAGGTTTCATAATCCTCATTGGCCCCCATGTCAGTTTTTTGCAGTAAAACGAACGTTGGCGAACGAAGCGTCATAGCTATTAGCTAGCTGGGAACGCCTGCAAAACGCACCCATTTAAGTATAATACCAACTTCATTTGAATTGTACAATTGCCAGTTCAGCAGATGGTACGATAAAGTTTTTCCTTTCTGACGGGGAAAGAGTTAAAATAGAAATTAGCAGTTTATTTTGTAAGGAGGATTCCGAATGCTCCAAACCGTCCGTCAGTGGATTGAACAAATGATTACGTTTCTCCAGGATCTTCCGGGTGGTGCATCGACCGGATTGATTGCTCCTTTTCTGGAATCACTTTTTCCGTTCCTCCCGCTTGTTCTTATCATTTCCGCCAATGCAGCGACTTATGGCTTTTGGATGGGTGTACTCGTCTCTTGGGTCGGTAGTATGCTCGGTTCTCTTGTCGTCTTTGCCTGTATCCGTTATTTATTTCGCCGCCCCGTCACGAGGTGGCTTGAACAACATAAAGCCGCCCAACAGTGGATTGAACGGGTTCGCCATATGAGTCCGATTTCGCTTGGTTTTTTCTTTTCCCTTCCGTTCATGCCGGCCTTTATCATTACAGCCATTTCTGCAATGATTCAACTGTCGCTTCGGACGTATTTGATTGCCGCTGGAGCAGGTCGACTGATCGTCGTCATCATCTTCTCGTTAATCGGTAAGGAGTGGTCGACGTTTTTGGAACGACCGATCCGTCTTGTTTTTTTGTTCCTGATTTTACTTGCCATCTGGGGAGTCAGTCGTGGCGTCGAAGAAATCATCAAACGGCGCGCCCTCGCACGACGTTCGAAGTCACTACGTGATCTTGAACAGGAAATCGGGGACAATAACAAATGATATAACCAACTGTCGGCACATCCTCCATCAGGGTGTGTCTTTTAATTATGCGGATTTCAACGTTTTTTATTCATTTCCCTTTATTTTTCCAGGCAGGACTTTTGAATCATTTTTTCATATTAATATGTTTTTAAAATAACGTTCACATTTTGTTCAACATTGAAAACGCTTACAATAAAATGGTAAGACCAATATTAATATAATATCTCGAATTCCCCCTTCTAAATTAGGATAGATTTTCCAAAGGAACTGTCTCTATAATGAATTTAAATTCATTTTCAAAGGAGGCGTCTCATGCACCAGGTATCTGAAACAGCGAAGACGGAAACGACACGCTCTGCCCAGACAATCGTAGAAAGTGCATCGTTTAAACAATTGATGCGCGAAAAAAATGCATTCATCTTACCGGCCATTGTATTTTGTCTCATTTTTTATTTTACGCTTCCCATCATGACCAGCTATTTTACCTTCTTGAATCGGCCATTACTTGGTGATATCACAGGGGCTTGGTTATTTGCTTTCCTGCAGTTCATCATGACGTGGACGTTTTGTACGCTTTATAACAAAAAAGCACGTTCGTTTGATCGATTGGTCGAACAGATCAAGGAGGAATCACGATGAACTATACCGCTGTCGCCCTATTCGCTGCGATTGTCGGGTTAACACTCGTCATTACATATTTCGCTGCCCGTAAAACAAAGACGGCGAATGATTTTTATACTGCGGACGGTGGCTTGACCGGTGCTCAAAACGGTATCGCCATTGCCGGTGACTATATGTCTGCGGCTTCCTTCCTCGGAATTGCCGGAATGATCGCCCTGGCCGGATTCGACGGATTTTTTTATTCGATCGGTTTTCTCGTTGCCTATCTTGTTGTTCTCTATCTCGTTGCCGAACCGTTGCGCAACTTAGGAAAATACACGATGGCTGATATGATTGCTGCCCGTTTTAATGCCTCGAAAGTTCGGGGTGTCGCAGCGATGAACTCGATTGTTATTTCCATTTTCTACATGATTGCGCAATTGGTCGGAGCTGGTGCTTTGATTGAGTTGTTACTCGGAATTCCATATACGACAAGTGTCATCATCGTCGGTATTCTGATGACTGTGTACGTTGTGTTTGGCGGGATGACGGCCACCTCATGGGTGCAAATCATCAAAGCGATTTTGTTGATGGCCGGTACAGCCGTCATTTCCTTCATGGTATTTGCTAAATTCGACTTCTCGATCATGAAGATGTTCTCGGAAGTGAAACAAGCCACACCGCTCGGTGACTCCTTCTTGAATCCCGGTAATAAGTTTAAGTTACCGCTCGATACGATTTCCTTAAACTTGGCACTTGTTCTCGGAACAGCCGGCTTGCCGCATATCTTAATCCGCTTCTTTACGGTTAAAGATGCACCGACTGCCCGGAAATCCGTTGTTTATGCGACCTGGATCATCGGTGCGTTTTATATCTTAACGATTTTCCTCGGCTTTGGAGCCGCTGCCTTCGTTGGAGCAGATGACATCATCGCTGCGAATGCAGCCGGTAATATGGCGGCACCTCTCCTTGCGCAGGCGCTTGGCGGAGACTTACTGTTCGCCTTCGTTGCGGCTGTTGCTTTTGCGACCATCCTTGCCGTTGTGGCCGGACTGGTTTTATCGGCTGCTTCCGCCTTTGCTCATGATTTTTACAGTCATATCCTGCGTAAAGGACAAGCAACGGAAAAAGAACAAATGACGGCTGCACGCCTCGCTTCCATTGCCGTCGCACTCGTTTCGATGGTACTGGCGTTATTTGCACAATCAATGAACGTCGCTTTCCTTGTTTCATTGGCCTTTGCAGTTGCAGCCAGTGCTAACCTGCCCGTCATTTTGCTGACGATTTTCTGGCGCCGTTTCAATACTGGCGGAGCTGTCACAGGTATGGTCGTCGGTCTTTTCTCTTCACTGCTTCTCGTCGCGCTCAGTCCAAATATCTGGGCAGTCGACGGTTCAGCCTTATTCGTCGGGGAAGCGTTATTCCCACTGTCGAATCCGGGAATTGTTTCGATTCCACTTGGTTTTCTAGGTGCGATCGTCGGAACACTTGTTACAAAATCGGACGAAGTGGCCGGTAACTTCGAACGTATTCTTGTCAAAGCCAATACCGGTATTGATACAGCAACTGAAGTTGCGGCATCAAAAGAATAATCCCCTTAACGGCTCCTTCAACACCCTTGAAGGAGCCGTTCCCTTTTACATTTTGCGAATGGATTGCCATACTAACCGTATGAAAGAACGTGAAAGGAATGTCTCAAATGGAATTTTATTATTTTTTACCGCTCGGCTTTTTCATTGGTATCATCTCCGGTTTCTTCGGAATCGGCGGCGGCATCATCTTAACACCGCTTTTACTGATTCTCGGTTTTGCCCCGAGCGTCGCCATCGCGACCAGCTTAATGTTGACGCTCGGTTCAACCGTATCCGGTACCCTCTCGCACCTGCGCCTTAAAAATGTGGTCTGGCGTGACAGTCTGGTCGTCGGTCTCGTCGGGATCATCGGTTCTACCATCGCAACGCCAATCGTTCTTCGCTTAGAAGAAGTAAACGGTGCCCATCTCGTCATCTCAATCGTGTATATCGGTTTGCTCCTGTACTTCGCCAATAAATTTTTACGTCCCAAAACAACGACCGGATCACAGACCGGTTGGAAAAACCGTTATCTGGCGCTTGGATTTATCGGACTGTTTGCCGGATTTATCTCGTCGTTGCTCGGTGTCAGCGGTGGTTTTATCATTACACCGTTACTCGTCGGTATCGCCGGATATGAGTTGAAGCGCGCAGTCGGAACAAGTATTGCTTCTGCCTTACTGATCGTCTTGTCCGGTCTCGTCAACTATACGGTTGCAAGTACCGATGTCGATCTCCTCGTCGGAGTCATGTTGATCATCGGAGCGTTACTCGGTGCGCCGATCGGGGCCAAACAATTGGCGCATTTCGACAGCCCGTTCGTCAAAAAATATCTCGGCATTTTTTATCTGACCGTTGCAACAAGCGTTCTTCTCGAAGTCCTTCATTTCAATACGGCTTCACTGATTGTCTTGATTGCCCTTAGTCTTATCTTCTTGCTGACACTCGTCGTTTACAGCCGGAGACGGTCTGTTCGACGCTGATTCTGCCTATCATTTCGCCTCCCGACAGTTCCCCGGTAAATCCGGTTAACTGTCGGGAGGTTTTTTTGTGCCTGGTTTTCATATTCATCCACTCTTTATAATTTGTTAAATTTTACAACTTATCGGAAAACTCTTTGTTCTTATACACAACCAAAGATATACTTACTTCAACAGTATTTTTAAAAGAGAAAGAAGGTCTGATTTTTATGTTGGAAGCGACGTATCATTCCCTTGAGGATTTAGCGGAAGCGATTGGTGTCGCACTGAGTGCTCCCATTACGATCGAGGACCGGAATCACCGGTTGCTTGCTTATAGTACACATACTGCCGATACGGACCCGGCCCGGATTGCAACGATTATCGGGCGACGCGTTCCTGAATCGGTCATTGATCAACTGTGGAAAGACGAAGTCATTCAGAATCTTGCGGCACAAGATGAACCGTTGATCATTTCAGCCCGTACAGGTGTCGGTTTGAATGACCGTGTCGCGATTGCGATCAAGCAAGATACAGAAATTTTAGGGTACATTTGGTCGATTGCCCGCAGTACGCCTTTTTCGGAAACGGAGTTATCCGACTTAAAAAAGGGAGCTTTGCTGGCCCAACGGCAATTGCTCGCGATCGATATGCAAAAGAAACGCCAGGAAGAAAAAACGGAACAATTCTTTTTTGAACTGCTGCATGAAGACATGCCCGAATCGGAAATTTTAAAGACCTTCTCTAAATTACATGTTGCGCCACCCGGAATCAGCCGTCTGATGGTCATCCGGTTTTCAGAAGCCATCACGCCGCGTCTCGCGGATCGGTTACGCTATTTGCTGACTATCCAGCAAACCGTCCGACCGCTTTTGTACGCGTACGATGAGACTGATTTTATTTTGTGGATCAGCACAAACGATCAAGATGCCCATCATGAACGACTGCAGTTCGATGCGTTCATCCAGTCGTTCCGGCAGATGCTCGCCGAACGATTTAATTACACGAACTTCATCTCTGCCAGCAGTGAAGTGTTTACCGGCGTCCAGTCGATTCCGGAACGGTATGAAGAAACCGGCATCGTTCTCCGGTTAAAAGATGCTTTTCCGTTTGAACTCAGCACGGTTACACGATATGAACGTCTGGGTCTGTTTCAACTGTTGCCGATTTTTTCCGAACGGTTACGCAGAAGGACTGTCCGCTTGGAAGAAATCGAACGCTTGCGTTCCTATGACGAGAAGCATGCCGCTTCCCTTTGCGAAACGTTGGAGTGGTTCCTCCATTATGATGGAAACGTCAAACAGGTCGCTTCCCACCTGCATGTCCACCCGAATACGATTTTGTACCGGATGCGAAGAATCGAAGAAGAAGCCGGTATTCGGATGGAGTCACTTCCGGAACGTGCCCTTCTTTACCTGTACCTAAAAGCAGACCGTTATCCTTTGTGATTTTTCACAAAGGATTGCTTGTATTTTTGAAATCGCCGATAAAGTAGAACGCTTTCATTTCTCGTATACTGAAGGAGAAGTAACACACTGTTTGTTTATTCGCGAAAGGGGATCGCATTTATGATCATCGGAGTATTAAAGGAAATCAAAAATAATGAAAACCGTGTCGCGTTAACGCCTGCTGGGGTAGCAGCATTAACGGGTCAAGGACATACGGTCATCATTGAAACAACTGCTGGTATGGGGAGCGGCTTTACAAACGAAGAGTACACGCAAGCAGGGGCACAAATCATCGAGACAGCGGCTGAAGTTTGGGCGACTGCTGAACTCGCACTGAAAGTAAAAGAACCGGTTGCTTCGGAATATCAATACTTCCGGCCGGAACTGACATTGTTCACCTATCTTCACCTGGCTGCAGAACCTGAGTTGACACGTGCGCTCGTCGATTCAAAAATTACAGCCATCGCATACGAAACGGTCGAAAAAAACCGGACGTTACCACTCTTAACACCGATGAGCGAAGTCGCAGGTCGGATGGCATCGCAAATCGGTGCTCAGTTCCTCGAAAAACCACATGGCGGCATGGGAATCCTGCTTGCAGGTGTTCCGGGTGTCCGTCGGGGTAAAATAACGGTCATCGGCGGTGGTGTCGTCGGGACAAACGCAGCGAAACTTGCGGTTGGTCTCGGTGCAGACGTAACAATCATCGATGTCAGTCCGGAACGTCTTCGTCAACTCGATGATATTTTTGGTAATTCAATCAACACATTGATTTCAAACCCGTATACGATCGCAGAAGCTGTCGCTGAAAGTGATCTCGTTGTCGGTGCCGTCTTGATTCCTGGAGCAAAAGCTCCGAAACTTGTCACGGCTGAAATGGTCGAGCGGATGAAGCCGGGTTCTGTCATCGTTGACGTAGCAATCGACCAAGGTGGAATCTTCGAAACAGTCGATCGTATTTCGACACACGATGATCCGACATATGAGAAGTTCGGTGTCGTTCACTATGCGGTCGCCAACATGCCGGGTGCAGTTCCACGCACATCGACACTCGCTTTGACGAACGCGACACTTCCTTATGTACTCGAGCTTGCGAACAAAGGCACGCACCGCGCACTTGCCGAAAACGCTGCTCTTGAAAAAGGTCTGAATGTTGCCCAAGGATTCGTCACGTACGAAGCGGTTGCCCGCGATCTTGGATACACGTACAAATCGGTGGAAGATGTGCTTCATCTACACGCTTAAGCCTATCTGCTAAAGACAAGAAACAGCCCGTTGCTTCAGCAATGGGCTGTTTCTTGTCTTCTCTTTCCATTATTATGAAGATATCACACGACATAAGGTGGTTTTCACATGATCCATACGTTACATGCACAATCAAATGAGATTACGATTCCCTTCGCAGAACTTGATCTGTTGTCTCATTTGACGTCTGAATTCGAACCCAAGCTGTTTCAGCAAAAAATTGAACGCCTGCACCAGTTGGACCCTGGGCATCCGCTTCCCGGGATTGCTAAAGCCTATGCCTTCTTTCACGAACAAAACTTTTCAGCCGCACGTCGGCAACTCGAACAGGCACGTGCCGAAACCGGCGATCATGTCCGGGCGCACCTGCTGCTCGGTTTGATGAGTGAAGTCGAAAATTTTCAGCATGAGGCTGAACGGCATTTCCTGGATGCGTTGTCGCTTTTTCCGGAGGAGCCGAGTGTGCACCGTCATTTAGCCGTTCATTATCACGAGCGGGAATTTTTCGGCGAGGCCGCGTCTCATGCCCTCCAATATCTGAAAAAAATCGGTCCCGGTGGAGAAGGAACCTTGATGACCATCGATATGATGCAATCGATGCCCGGGCATGACGAACATGTGCTGGAGTCTCTTTACGCACTGCTGTTCGAGATTCCGGAACACCACCACGATATGGTGTTCCATGCGATTGCCGCCAACAATGCGGAAATGCGTTATGAGTTATTCCATCAGGCACTGGACGGCGAACCGGATGAAGCAACCGTCTTCCGGCTCGATTCCATGCTTTCCCTGATGGTCGAGCACAGCATGTGGGCGGCCGTCTACGATCAGACGAAAGATCGGATGTACCGGTCCGTTTTTAATACGATTTGCCGCGACTTGACGTATCGTCATGCTGGAATCCGGTCCATTCCGCTCTACCTGACAATCCGGTCCCGGTATTTCATGCGTCGCCTGTTGCACCGTCCGTAATTTACAAGGCGAATGCGACAAGGGCTCCGATTGTCAGTGGAATCAACAGATTATCGGTATCCCGGTAAGAGACCGCTTCAATCAAGGCCGCAATGTTGGCCAGTAAAAAGCCGTAACTGACCGCAAGCCAGGTCGGTTCTTCATAAAATAGAAATGTCACTGTCAATACGAGAAAAGATGCTAAAAACATCGCGATGCTGCCTTCGAATGAACGACGGATTTTTCCACGGGTGTAGAATGTTTTCCCAAAGCGTTTTCCGATGAGGGCGGCTAATCCGTCTCCCCAGGCAAGGACCATGCTTCCTGCGACAAGCGCCATCGGTTCCTGTTCGAAAAAGAACAGAACCAGCAGGGCCAAGGCAATCGGATAATACACGGTTCCATACGAAACCCGTTCCACTTGATTCATTCGTCCGGTTCCTCGTTTCAAGGTAATCAAATTGATCAGTGTGAAAAAAAGCAGCGGTGTGATGGCGACATACCAATGCTCCATCCAAGCGAGTGCTAAGAATACCCAGTGCCCGACCGCGATATGAATCCACTTCCGTATCGTCTCGGGTTGCACCTGCAATTTCTTTCCCGTCCATTCGAGAAGAGCTAAGACGATTCCAACGATGACGATTGTTCCAATTGCCGCAATCCACTCCATACGAATCCCCCTTTTTCTGATAGTTTCATTGTACTTCGTTCGATTGGCGTTTGCTCTTTCGAACCTCCATTTGTTAACATAAGGTCAAATGACGTTCTAGAGAGGAAGTATTCTGCATGTATGATGCTCAAGCTGTACAAACGTTATCCAGTTGCCTGCTTCGTTTAAAAGAAGGCAAAGGAATCGGAACACTCGTATCTGAAGAGGAAGCCGATCTGCCGAAAGTAATGACCCGCCTCAAACAGTTTGACCCTTCCAAAAACGGTTTGTCCATCAATGAAATCGTCCACCTTGCCAATGCGTTGATCGGGGAACATATGTCGGCAACGACGATTCAAAATTGGACGAAACGTGAAGTCCGCGACATCATCGGTGTTCCGCACCGTGGTAAAAAGTATTCCATTAACCAGGCTGCCATCATTTACTTACTTGATGATTTAAAGCATTTGTTTTCACTGGAAGAAACACGTGAATTATTGACGATCGTCTTTAAGAATCCAAACATCGATGAAGATGACTTGATCAGTCCGCTCGATTTCTATCTTGTGTATACTCAACATGCGGAAACAAGCGGTCCAATCGAGTTAACGGAAAAACGCTTGAGACGGTCCTTAGAGCGTATTAACGCTTACCGCCCTGAAACGGTCCACGTTCTCCAGCTCTGCCTCTATGCACGCCGTATATCGCACCTGACGCATGAAGCAAAGCAACGTCTTCAACATGTCTTACAAACTTAACAAAAAAAGATGTCTGACCATCAAAGCGATGGCCGGACATCTTTTTTGTTTTAAACTGCTGTAAGTGACTTATAGTTGACGTTATTCGTCAGGCTTTTTAGAACCGAGAGTAATTCGTACATCGAAAGCTTATCCGCATCTTTGACAAGGCGGTATTCATCGCCGTCTTGCAGCAATTCTGCGACGACTTCTCCCGCTGAACTCCGTACTGAGAATTTTCCTTTTGTCAGGTCGAAGGAAATCGTGTACGTACCGCGCTCGTAAACGTTGTACTCACATTTCTTCGAGAAGAGTGAAAATTTCTCACGCATTTGACCTACTTCTTGACCATCATGGTTCATCACGACCCATTTCTTGCATGTCGGGATGAACTTACCAAACGCTACCCCTCTACCTTCACCATTCATTACTTGGACACGACCGGTTTCGTCGTGTTGAACCGCACCAATCATTTGGTGGGATTCATCATAAATCGCGGCATGACCTTGCGAAAAAACGCAACCCTGCACATAGACAACTTTGCGCAACAGAAATTCTCCTCTCACTGCTAAAAAGTGCTGGTATTTCGTCCCCAGTATATTTAGACATTCCATATAATTTTGATTTTCTTTATCTGACTGATATTTCGTTAACGAAAATGATTATTGCACCGTTTGAACAAATTGACAACCCCCTTTTGTCGACAATCATTCGACAACATTAGCGAAAGCCAATTTCATGAGCAAATTCCAGTAATTCGTTCCGATCAACCAACCGAACCCGATTCGGTTCTGCCAGACGATAGGCGGCTTCCGTATAAGTCGAGTTCGTCACGACCCATCCTTCATCCATCCCGTAAAACGGGACGGCAGCCGCTACTTGTTGAACGGCTTCGAGTCCGACGACCGAACCATATCGTTTCGCTTGAATCGCAATCCTATACCCTTGTGCGTCTTCTATCAATAAATCTGCTCCGAAATCACGTGAGGCCGGTGTCAACTCGACACGATACCCGGCTCTTTCAAAAAGCTCGACCAACCATTCCTCAAACTCTCGTCCTTCCATCCGGTCCAACCGGTTTGCTAATGACGGGGTCAGGAATGAAAGGATTAAAAAGAGTGTACACCCTACTATACTGACAATCAAGATTAAAGGTTCCCAAGAACTCGAAAAAAAATAAGCAGCGGCTCCCCCGCTCACTGCGAATAAGAAGGCAATCATTCTTCGTTTTGTCTGTTTTTGCATCGTGCTGTCTCCACCCTTCTGAATCCGTCCATCTGATTCTGTGTGATACCCTCTTTAATCAGGATTGTTCTCTGAATTCATCATACTAAATTCAAGCTTCTCTTGCGCAGGTGATAGGAACGACGTAACGAGACGGAGAATATATAGAGAATACGTCACCCTGCTGACTTTTTTACACACATCCGTTTATCGTTCATTTCTTTTAAGGAGGCAGCTCATGGCAGAACATTCATCTCCTTCTTCCAGCAGAGTCATTCATGCAACGTTGCGTGCTCTTGAAGAGCCTGTTGTACTAGTGGATCGTTTCGGTATCATCGACTTTGCGAATCCTGCATTTCATAAACAGTTCCGGCTGTCATCAGCTGATACATCGCTTTCTTCATTCTTTTTATTGGAAGACACACTTTTCCCGATTTCAAACCGGGTTCAGGTCGTTTCTCTCCCTTACACGTTGACGATTTCTCCAGTCGAACAAACGGATTTCTTTTTAGTGACAATCCAGTCTCTTGATTTCCATCAATTACTGGACTCAACCATCGATGCCGCTGTTCTCGTGACGGATCCGGATTTCCGCATCACGGCCATCAACGAAACAGCCGGGACGATGTTCGGTGTCGATCCTGCCGCACTGCCTCGGGAGATGACACCGATTTCGATCCATGATCCGGAAGAATTCCGACTCCGGAAACAACACCTCGAACAATTGAATCTCAAAAACCTGTCCGACGAGGATATCCTCTTATTACACGGCCGGGATACAGAAAACGACTGGACATATCATCGAACAGACGGTTCCCGGTTTTATGGTCGCTTGTACATGACACGTCTTCAAAATGGCGGTTTCTTCTTGTTCATTACAGATATCAGTTCTCAAAAACAAGTCGAGCGGCATCTCGTGAAAAGTGAACGACGGTTCCGCCTGATTGCCGAATCCGTCCTTGAAGCCGTCATCTTTCACGATGATGGAGTCATTATCGATGCTAACCGGGCAGCCGAGATCATTTTCCGGACCCGACTTGAACTGATGAAAGGACACCGGATTCTAGACTTTATCCAACCCGAGTTTCAAGAATCCGTCATTCGCCGAATTACGACTCATTATGAAGAACCTTATGAAGTCATCGGACGGCGGGCAGACGGCACCTCTGTCGAAATCGAAGTGTTCCCTCGTGAAATCACACATGACAAAACCCGGATGCGCGTTGCTGTCGTCCGTGACATCAGCGAACGAAAAAAAATAGAAAAAATGTTGGAACGTGAAAAAAATGCCATCATGCGCCAACGGGATATTACTCAATCGATTCTCCAAGCTTCCAATGAAGGATTTTTATTGACGGAGGAAGACGGCAGTTTCGCCTATATGAATGTCAAAGCACGTAAACTACTGGATGTACCGGGTATCGCACCAAGTAAAATCCAGGAGCGGATCAGCATGATTCCGAATCTCGATTTAGCAACACGTTACGCCATGCTACAGCAAGTCGAAGAGTTATTGGCAGGGAAACACTCCGAGATTTCCTTCCGCTTCACATTGCAGCAGCCAGACGAATCCAGTCATCATTACTTTGAATTTTATGCGACGTCCATCAAAAAAGAACGCAATCGTTTTTCTCGTCACGGCTTTTTGTTCGTCTTTCGTGATCGGACGGAAGAACAGAAAATGGATCACGTCAAAGATGAATTGATCAGCACCGTCTCCCATGAATTACGGACACCGCTCTCGTCCATCCTTGGTTTCATGGAGCTGTTGCGTTACCGACAACCGACACCTGAAAAGACAACCCGGTATATTCAAATCGTTCACGAAGAAGCCAAACGGTTAACCAATCTTCTCAATGATTTTTTAGACATTCAACGAATGGAAGGCGGCAAACAAGACTATGTCTTCAAACCGTTCTCGTTACGTCAACTTTTAGCAGAAACGATTGAAACATTCGGCGAGACGGCAGAGACACATACGATCCACGCCACAATGGATGATGATCCGATCGTAATTTTTGCCGATGAGGACAAAGTCAAACAAGTCATCATTAACCTGTTATCCAATGCCATCAAATATTCGCCCGCCTCCGATCATATTGATGTCCGTTTGGAGAAAGTAACAGACCAGGCCATCTTGAGCGTGACCGATTACGGGCTCGGGATTCCGTCAACCGCTTTTGAAAAATTATTCACGAAATTTTATCGTGTCGACAATTCAGCCGTCCGAAAAATCGGCGGAACCGGTTTAGGACTCGCCATCTGTAAGGAAATCATCGAATCCCATGGAGGTGCCATCTCTGTCGAATCGGAATTAAATCAAGGATCGACGTTCACGATTGTATTGGAGCTTGATCCACGAAAGGATTTTGAAAAAAAATGAATCGAACTTATCTAATCACGGGATTTCCCGGCTTTTTGGCAACGAAGCTGATCGAACGCTTGGCCCTTGTTCCAGAACAAATTGACTGTTTTTATCTGTTGCATCTTAAACATGAACATGCGAGCGCCGTTTTGCAGAAAGAACAGTTTTTACGGACGACCCCCCTTAAGGAAGAACAGTTGATTTTAATGGAAGGTGATATCACGAAAGAGGGGCTGGGGTTGCCTGATTCGATTCGGCAGGAGCTGTCCCATCGCGTCACCCATCTCTTCCATCTCGCTGCCTTGTATGATTTGGCGACTGCTTACGATGTTGCTTTTCGGATTAACGTCACCGGTACGTCTCATGTGACACGTCTTGCACATACCCTCGTCCACTTGGAGCGCTATGTCTACTTCAGTACCGCATACGTTTCCGGTCTTCGAACAGGAACCATCTCCGAAAATGAATTAGCGCACCAGGCAGACTTTAAAAATGCCTACGAAGAAACGAAATACATCGCGGAGGTACGGTTCCGTGAAGAAGTCGGAACGTTACCCTATACGATCATCCGTCCCGGAATTGTCGTCGGACATTCACAGACCGGTGAAACACCCAAATGGGACGGTGTTTATTTCGTCCTGAATGCCTTACGGTTACTGAGTCGATTTGCGCCGTTACCTTATGCCGGACGAGCGAATGCACTCGTCAATCTGGTTCCTTATGATTATGTCGTCAATGCGACGACGTATCTCAGTCATGCACCGGCAGGCGTTCGAACGACTTATCATCTGACAGACCCATTCCCGCATGGTGCCCGGGCAATTTACGAAATGCTGCACGTCGTCTATTACGGGTCCTATCCACGCGGGATCGTCCCGTTTCGTCTCGTCACATCACTGCTGACACCACGCGTCGCCAAACGCTTGCAGATGCAGCGGCAGACGCTTGACTACTTCGTGCATCCTGCCCGGTATGATACGAGTAACACATTGCGTGATTTGGACGGGACTGGTATCATCTGCCCAGATTTAGCGGAACTGATTCCTCGCCTTGTCGCCTATTACAAAACAAAACATTCACAGATAGGAGAAACACTATGAACGTTTTAATCACAGGTATGAACGGAACGGTCGCTCCTGTCCTCGCGGACGTCTTCCGTTCCCATCACTACGAGATCACCGCCTGGGACCGGTCTGTCGTCTCAACGACTGATCCTGCCGTCATGGAAGCGTTCATCGATCGTGTTCAACCCGACCTGTTGCTGCATATCGGGATGGGTCCGGCTGAATTCGCCGAAACACTTGCACGACTGTCGTTCGAACGAAACATTCCGTTTCTTTTTACAAGTACGGCTTCCGTCTATTCCGACGATCAAAAAGGACCGCACGACCCTGCGGTCGTACCGGCAGCAATGGATGAGTACGGGGCTTACAAACGAACGTGCGAACGTCTGATTCAAGCGGTCAATCCCGACGCCTACATCGTCCGGATCGGTTGGCAGATCGGACAGGCAGCCGGCTCCAACAATATGATTGATTATTTGGAACGCCACGCTGTTCCCGGTCCGATTCCTGCCAGTACACAGTGGTATCCTTCCTGTGCCTTTCTAGAAGATACGGCACAGACGCTGTACACGATTGTCACGACCTATACACCCGGTCTTTATCTGGCAAACGGGAATTCCAGTCATTCATTTTTTGAAATCGCGACAGCTTTGAACATCCTCCATGGTTCAAAGTGGCAGATTATCGAAGATAACCGGATGACGCGCGATGATCGGATGACCGATTCACGGGTTGTTATCCGACCGATTTCAGAACGCCTATCCTGCGCCCATTAAAAAAGTGTCCTCCATCCCGGTCAATACGGGATGGAGGACACTTTTTTTGGCTGTTGTTGAACATCAGCCAATCAACATATTTTCTTTCGGATAACGAATCAAGCGATCGTGTTGAGCGGCAAACGTAAACAGAATCGTCAACGATCCGACCCGACCGAGCAACATCATAAACATAATCAGGGCTTTCCCGAAGTCATTTAATTCCGCTGTGACATTCAATGACAGACCCACTGTCCCGAATGCGGATACCGTCTCGAAGAACAAGCCGACAAAAGAAATGTTCGGTTGTGACAACGCAAGCAACGTCGTGATCAAAGCAATGAACAGGAGACTAAATATGGCAATCGCATAAGCTTTTTGAATCGCCTGCGGCCGAACCGTCCGTCGCATCAAGACCGTCTCCCGTTGTCCGCGCAGATACGTCCAGACGTTTTTTAAGATGACAGCTGCCGTTGTGACCTTGATTCCGGATCCCGTCGAAGCAGATCCTGCCCCGATGTACATCAAGACCATCATCAATCCGATTGATAACGGAACCATCGTTGTTAAATCGATTGTCTGGAAACCGGCTGTCCGCGTCGTGACGACTTGGAAGAAGACGATGTGCAATGCTTCAAAAAAGGATTTGTCATGAAGCGATCCGAGGTGCGACACCCATTCATAAATCATCATCGCGAGGACCCCAAGTCCATTGATGACGACAAGTGATAATACCATCAGTTTCGAATGTAAGGAAATCTTCTTAAAACTCCGTTTCGCAGAAATATCCGCAATGACGGTAAAACCGAGTCCGCCAATCATCAATAACGCAGCAATCGTCAGGATGAAAGTCGTATCCTGTTGAAAACCGGCCAGGTTATCGCCCCATAATGCAAAGCCTGCATTGTTGAAGGCCGATACGGCATGGAACAGTCCATAATACAGTGATTTGCCGAACGTATACTTATATTGGATGAATAAGTCGAGGGCAATCAACAGCATCCCGATCAATTCAACGACGACGGTCGTCAGGATGATGTTACGGGTAAGACGGATGGTCCCGCCCGGACTGTCGAGATTAAACATCTCTTGAATGATGATCCGTTGCCGGATACCAATCTTTCGTCCCGTTACGCTTAATAGGACAAGCGCAATCGTCATGAATCCGAGTCCTCCGACCTGAATCAATAGCATTAAAATGATTTGCCCGAACAAGTTGTACGCTTCTGCAATATTAATCGGCGATAACCCCGTCACAGTCCCGGCCGAGGTCGCGACGAACAAACAGTTGATGAACGACACATCCTGTCCTGCTTGTTGAGACACCGGTAACCACAGTAAAAAACCACCGAGTAAGATGGTCAAGGTAAAGCCGGTCGCAATGAACCGGGCCGGCTTATCGAATAACTGATGGTAAATCAGTTCTCCGAGCCGGCCGAACTTCGCAAGACGTGAACGTCTTTTATGTGAAAACATATTCGTACTCCTCCTAAATGAAATGACCCAATTGCATCTATCATACTCCCTCAAAAACATTTGTTCTATATAAATTAGGCGAAAGTACTCCCATTTCTAAACGAAGTGAAAGTGGGAGGTGAATCGCCCCCCTCCCTTTCGGGTATAATACCTTTCAAGGTGGTGAAAATCATGTTGAAGCATAAGGCCTACAAATTCAGAATCTACCCGACAAAAGAGCAGGAAATTCTGATCGCGAAGACGATTGGATGTTCGCGCTTCATCTTCAACCACTTCTTGGCGAAGTGGGATGAATTGTACAAGACCACTGGAAAAGGACTGTCTTACGGTTCTTGTTCGAAAGAAATCCCGATGCTGAAGCAAGAGTTCGACTGGCTGAAAGAAGTCGATAGCCATTCGCTTCAATCGAGCGTCAAGCACCTGACCGATGCGTATGACCGCTTCTTCAAGAAGCAGAACGAACGGCCTCGATTCAAATCGAAGCGCAATCCCGTCCAATCCTACAAGACCAATATCGAGAAAAAGAACCAGCTTCCTGAGGTCTCAATCGTCGGCAACAAGCTCAAACTTCCGAAGCTGAAGTGGGTGCGTTTCGCCAACTCGAGACAAATCACAGGCCGTATCTTGAACGCCACAATCCGACGCAACGCGTCTGGAAAATATTTTGTTTCCCTTCTCGTCGAGCAGGAAATCCACGAACTGCCGAAGACCGGTTCATCCGTCGGCGTAGACGTCGGGTTGAAAAACTTTGCCATCCTGTCGGATGGTACGGTATACAAGAACGATCGCTACTTCCGTTCGCTCGAGAAAAAACTGGCGCGCGAGCAACGTAAGCTCTCTCGTCGCCAGCGCATGGCCTTGAATAAAAAAGTGAAACTTTCCGAGTCGAAGAACTACCAGAAGCAGAAACGAAAGGTCGCCCGTATCCACGCAAAGATTGCCAACAAGCGAACCGACTTCCTGCACAAGGTATCCACCGAGATCGTCAAAAACCACGACGTCATCGGAATCGAGACCTTGCAGGTAAAGAACATGCAGAAAAATCGGAAGTTGAGCAAGGTCATCTCGGACGTCAGCTGGTCGAAGTTTTTCCTTATGATAGAATACAAGGCGGACTGGTACGGGAAAACCGTCGTGAAGGTCGGAAAGACCTTTGCTTCCAGCCAACTCTGCGCGAGTTGCGGCCATCAACACAAAGACGTGAAACATCTTGGTTTACGTGAATGGACATGCCCGATTTGCGGCATCCACCACGATCGTGATGTGAATGCAGGACAGAATCTCAAACAAGAAGCAGAACGCATCTTAGCTTCTTCAACCGTCGGGACGACGGGGTTAGCCTGATCAGGTTTCGACCGCTAGGTCGGATAACTCAGGAATCTTCCATCTCTTAGTGAAGTGTAGGTGGAGATAGTTCAATTAAATCTGCAATCTGCTAAACGTTTTCGTTTTTTTTTGGTAAAATAGATAAAAGTCGACGTTTAATCATAAAAGGAGGTTGAGGGAAACAGTGGACCCTAGGACGGCTGACCATTCGATTGAAGATGTCTCGCGAAGGCTTGAACGCCAATCGCAATGGATGCCCGCACAGCTATATTATCAATTCGAGGAGTTATTATCGTTGCACGTGGATCAATCAATTCTAAACGAATTGTATATTGCATTAAAAAAATACGATGTATTAACCGATATAGAACGTGACGAACGAAACGAAAGCATTCAATTGCTTATCGATGAAAACGGCGCGTGATTCTCGGTTTTTGGATTTCCGAGCAGAAGACGCCTCTTCTGCTCTTTTTATTTTTTCGTTCACGATCAGACAACATGGGAAAGGTGGCACAAATGAAATGGATATCGTGTCGATTATTGGTATTATACTGGGGCTCATCACCCTGGTCGGAGGAATGATTTTAAAAGGGGCCTCCCCGATTGCATTGCTGAACCCCGCGGCACTCGTCATCATTTTTGTCGGTACAGCGGCAGCAATCATGATTTCATTTCCAAAGGAACGTTTAAAAATCATCCCTGCTTTGTTTAAAGTCATCTTCTTTGAACAGCAATTGATGACAAAACAAACGTTGCTTCAACAATTTTTAACCCTTTCGACACAGGCTCGAAAGGAAGGTTTATTGTCACTTGAAACGGCACTGGAAGAAGTCGATAATGCGTTCATGCGCCGTGGCGTCATGATGGTCATTGACGGTCAACCGTCAGAATATGTCGAAGACGTTATGACCCGCGATCTTGAAAACATGACCGAACGACACCATGCGAATGCCAACATCTTCACGCAGGCCGGTACATATGCCCCGACTCTCGGGGTACTCGGAGCTGTCGTCGGCCTCGTCGCTGCGCTGTCCGATTTATCCGATATCGAAAAGCTTGGTCACGCGATTTCCGGTGCTTTCATCGCAACGCTGTTCGGGATTTTTACAGGATATGTCCTCTGGTTCCCGTTTGCGACGAAGCTAAAGCAAAAGTCAGCTACTGAAATCCAACTCTATGAAATGATGATTGAAGGAATCTTATCCATCCAGAACGGAGAATCTCCTAAAAACCTGGAGGATAAGTTACTTGTCTATCTGACACCGAAGGAGCGTGCGACGTATGAAACGGAAAAAGAAGCCGCATGATGAACACATCTCTGAAGGCTGGCTGATTCCTTACGCCGATCTCCTGACATTATTGCTCGCTTTATTCATCGTGCTGTTCGCTTCGAGTAACGTCGATGCCGTCAAACTAAAAGCCATGTCCCAATCGTTCAGTTCTGTCTTCAACGGTGGTTCCGGCATGATTACGAACAGTTCCCTATCGACCTCACAGGAAGAAGAGGATTCGAAAAAAACGGATGCCCGAACAAAAGCACAAAGCTACGAAATCGCTGAGCTCGAAAAGATCAAAGAAGAAGCCAATGATTACATCAAACAGCAGAAGCTTGAGAAAGATATCAAAGTCGAAGTCACGAATGAAGGACTTGTCTTCACGATCCGTGACCGGGCCCTCTTTTCTCCTGCCCAAGCCGATGTAAAAGGGGATGCGATTCAAATCGCTCAAGGTATGAGTACCCTGCTTGTCAAAGCAGGACAGCGTCAAATCCAGGTTTCGGGTCATACGGATAACATTCCGATTAATACCGTTCAGTATCCGTCGAACTGGGAACTCAGCGCAGAACGGGCCATCAGTTTCATGCGTGCCCTTCAGCGGAATCCACAGCTTGCTCCAAAACGGTTTACGGTCAGCGGCTACGGAGAGTATCAACCGATTGCTTCGAATGATACGGAAAACGGTCGGAGCCAAAACCGTCGTGTTGAAGTCTTGATCCGTCCACTGATTGACATCAAGGCACAAAATGTCTTAGATGAAACGAAGGTCAAGCCGTAACCTCCCTTGCTCTACGACGATCCGAAGACCGAAACAGGCCCACTCCGAGAAAAATCGGAATGGGCCTGTTTTGATATGCTGTTTTAATAGTACGGGCGAATCATCACGTAGACGATGACACCCGTCAGACTGACGTATAACCAAAGCGGCATCGTAAAACGCGTCCACTTCTTATGTTTCTCGAAATTTTGATTCAATGCATGAGCGAGCGACATCAAGACGAGCGGAACGATGACCGCTGCTAAAATGATATGCGAAATTAGAATAAAGAAATAGACGGGACGGACAAATCCTTCCCCTCCGAATTTCGTCGATTCACTGACAGCATGATACGTCACGTACGAAATCAAGAATAATGTCGTCGTCGTCATGGCACCGCCGATGAAGCGGCGGTGATTGATCCGGTTGCCCCGGCGAATCGAAATCCAGGCACCGAGTAACAACATAAAGGTAAAGCTGTTGAAGATGGCATTTAAAAAAGGAAGCAGCGTCCAGTCAAACCCGTCACCGACTTGTAAAGGCGGCGCAAAAAACAACAGCGCGACCAACAGATTGATGACGAGCGTCAAAAGAATGACGACCGGAACGAAATTACGTTTTTTAGCAGATTGTTGCATGTATTATTCTCCTTGTTTCCAATCAAAGTATCGTTTTAACCATTTTGGTAATGGACCGTCAAACAGACGTTCACGCCAGTATAAATCAGCCGCACGTTGGACCGCCGCCCCACGAATCGGGTACGGATGAACGACACGGGATAACTGACCGACCTTATCTTTGCGCGCCATCGCATACACGACTTCCTGCATCCATTCGCCGGCCTGCTCACCAATGGCATGGGCACCAATCAGTTTTCCGCGTTTATCGGCAATCAGTTTAACACGACCTTCCGTCCGGCCGTTGATGACAAACCGATCGACTTCATCAAGTCCGGTTTCATAGACTTTGATGTCGCTGTATTTTTGACGTGCTTCTTCTTCTGTCAGTCCCAGGTGGAACAGTTCCGGTGTCGTAAATGTCACCCATGGAACGGCGCGGTAATCTGGTTTTGTCCGCAATCCGAACAACGCGTTCGTGACGACTGTTTTTCCTTCAAGACCGGCCACATGCGTAAACGGTAACGATTGAATCGTATCACCGACAGCAAAGATATGGCGTTGGTTCGTCCGAAGGGAAGCGTCGACTTGAACATAACCCTTCTCCACGTGAACACCTGCGCGATCAAGACGTAACGCGTCAATCCGCGGCTTCCGGCCGACAGCAACGAGTACGGCATCCGCTTCAATGACACGGGATTCTTCGCCGGATTTGACCGTGACTTCGATTCCTTTTGCAGCTTTCCGGACACTCGTGACGGTCGTATCCAGATGGAGCGTCAATTCCTGTTCGATTTGGCGTTGCAATACTTCGACCATACTGCGGTCTTCTTTTGGCATCAAGGATTTGGCACCCTCAATCACAGTCACTTCCGTTCCGAGGTGGGCATAGGCTTGCGATAATTCGAGACCAATCGCTCCACCGCCAATGACAAGTAATCGTTCCGGGCGTTCTGTTTGTTCAAAAATCGTTTCATTCGTTAAGTACGGAATCGTATCAAGACCCTCGATTGGCGGAATGATCGGTTCAGAACCAGTCGAAATCGCAAATTTTTCACCAACAACCAGTTGTCCCGCCACTTCGACTTCATTGGCACTCAAGAAGCTGGCTTCACCGATATAGACATCAACACCAAGATCTTTGAAGCGTTTCGTTCCATCATGCGACTGGATGATGTTCCGGGCACGATCGACGCTTGCTTTTGTTTTGCTGTACACCGCGTCCCCGTTCAAAGTCATATTGTACTTGGCTGCTGTCTGCTTCATGACATGGACGTCATGCGCTGCTTCGATCAACGCTTTTGACGGGACACAACCATAATGCAAACAGTCTCCGCCTAAATGTGTATGCCGTTCAATCAATGCGACGTGCGCACCAAGACTGGCTGCACCGGCCGCAATCGTCATTCCGGCTGCTCCGCCACCAATTACGACCAACTGATAACTTTTCATCGGGAAGCCTCCTTATATCGTGCCGAAATGTCTTCCATCCGTTTGCGGTTGACGCCCCAGTCGGAGTAGCCGACACGGGAAGCTGAGCGGAAATGGACTTTTTGCGAAGCTTCATCGAAGTAAAATTCAACATCATCTTTAAAACGAAGTACCTTACTTGAGAAGACCGCATGAATGTACGTTGAATCTTCTTTGACTACTGTCACCCGGTCAAGACTTTGAAGAACCCGCATGATTTGAAATTTTGATTCTGCTAGATTTCCGTTGAACGGTAAAGGTGTCATTTTCAACGCTTCTTTATCCGTCTGTGTCGATACCGCGTTCGGTTTCCCTGTAAGCGGACTTAATCTGCCGTTCGATACGCCAAGTGCCATGACTGATTCCTCCATTCGTTTCGTCTTGCTGTGAAGCATGATTCTCATTTTACTTTACCAGTTCAGTTTCGAAAGCGCTTCTCATTTGACTTTGCCGTTATGCTTTCGTGACCGGCAGGAGGATCGTCGCAATGGCTCCGCCTTCCGGTTGATTATCGATGAACAGTTTTCCTTCATGCGCTTCAACCAGTTCCCGGCAAATCGCCAGTCCTAATCCTGTTCCCCCTTTTCCTTTTTGAACTTGATAAAATTTCTCCGTGACGTGACGAAGATGATTTTTCGGAATTCCGGGACCCTCATCGCTGAAGGATAAAAAGAGGACACGTTCGGAACGGACAAGACGAATCGTAATTTCGCCGTCAACCGGTGAAAAGCGGATGGCATTGTCGAGTAAATTCAAAAAAACTTGTTTCAATCGGTTTTCGTCGTACAACCCGATTACCTGTGCCGGTAACTTACGGATAATCCGAATATTTTTTTCCTCCAGTTTTTGCCGGAGCTGTGCCGTCACCGTTTCAATGACTTCCGTCAAATTCACTTCTTGCCGGTATAAGACTAAACGGCTCGTTTCGAGTTTTGAAAAATCAAGCAACTGTTCAACAAGAGAAATCAACCGTTCGGTCTCAGAATGGATGATACCCATCCCGAGCGATGCTTCTTCCGGCAATCGTTCCGGCTCTGCCAACAACGTTTCACTCCACCCTTTGATGGAAGTGAGCGGTGTTCGTAACTCGTGCGAAATCCCGGAAATGAACTCGTCTTTTAATGTTTCCTGTTGTTTGATCTGTTGTCCCATATAGTTGATCGTCCGGGCAAGCTCACCCAGTTCGAACGTGTATTCTTCATTAACTTTAACATCATAATGCTGTTTGGCGATTTGATCGGATGCACCGATGACTTCCTGAATCGGTCGAACGATCGACGAGACGAGACGGGAGGAATAAATGTAGGCCAGTCCCCAAATCACGACTCCCAACAAGAGAATCGCCAGACAAATTTCAATGACCCGTTGATCGATTTTAGCGAGCGACGTCGTATAACGCAGTGCTCCTGTCGTCTGTCCGAAGGATACGATCGGTTCCGTCACCTCAAGCAGATGTTCATTTGTTGCCGGATCATCGTAACGTTTCGTGATCGTTCCCCCGCTCAGCAGACGTGTCACTTCCTGTTTCGTCATATTCCGCTTCGAGACGAAACCCGTGGATGAATAACGGGGAATCCCCTTCGCATCCAGTACTTCGATCTCCGCATCCGTGTAGGCATACGAATCAAGTACATCATGAATCGTTGCTTCTGAATCTTGAAAATCATAGGCCAGACCACTGTTTGCAAATAAGACGGCACTTGCGTTCGCATGCCGTTTCAAGACATCTGTCGCCGTCACATAATAATAGTTATACGTCACGAAAGATAGGATTCCGATGACGAGCAGCACTGTCACCGTAATAATCGTCATGAACCGCATCAAAATCTGTCGTTTCATTTTTCGTTACGCCACTTATAGCCGTGTCCCCATAACGTCTCGATGAACTGGGGTTCTGCTGGATTTTCTTCGATTTTCTGACGCAGGCGGCGAATGTTGACGTCGACCGTCTTCCGGTCTCCGAAGTAGTTTTCGCCCCACACTGCGTCGAGCAACTCGTCCCGCGACATGACTTGATCTTCATTTTTAATGAAATGACACAATAAATCGTATTCTGTCGGTGTGACTTCGACATCAATCCCTGCCTTTTGGACCCGCTTTGCTCCGAGGTCAATGCGAAAAGGACCTGAGACGAGTTCACGCGGTTGTTTCCGGCGACGGAGCGTTTCGACCCGACGGAGCAGGGACTGGATACGCGCCAACAGTTCAGCCGGGCTGAACGGCTTCGCGATGTAATCGTCCGCACCGACACTCAGTCCCATGACTTTATCTTCTTCACGCGTCCGTGCCGTCAGCATGATGATGCCGACGACCTCATCTTTCGAGCGCGCTTGTTCACAAACTGCGAATCCGTCGACTTCCGGCATCATGATATCGAGCAGCAGGATATCGAATGTCTGCTGTTCGAAGTAGTCCAATGCTTCCCGTCCGTTCTCCGCTTCAATCACTTCATATCCTGCACGTTTTAAATTAATGACGATGAAACTGCGAATCGCATGTTCATCCTCAGCCACTAATATTTTAGTCATCTTATCTTCCTCCTGCTTTTACTTTATTCCACGAGCGCTACGTTGGCAGCATACTCTTCATAGGATTGATTGGTAGAGATGACATACACGTAATCAATGCCTTCTTTAATTTTCTTCTTGCGATGACTGGCGATATATTGAGTTTTTGGAATGATCTCCAGTTCAAAATCAATCGTCCCGGTCTCTCGGTTGATGAACCGGACCCGATTGTCCTTTTTCTCAATCGTTTCACGTGTCGCCCAGTTTGCGGGAAAACGCATGACGAAATTGTATTCGAGATCAATATACTGCTCTTCCCGAAGCTCAAAGCCGCTTTCAAGAAACGGTTCCACGTCGGAGCCGTTCCATGCGTAATAGGCCGTAATTCTCGGTTTTTCTTCGGCCACGCGTCCGATGCTTCCTTCAGGCGTGTATTGATGCGCAAATTCGATGACACCGTCCTGGTCGACATCTTTCGGGAACGTATACATCGGCTCGACGATTTCTGATGTCTTGCCCCAACGGACCGAGGTCAACCGGGCTCGCTCAAGTTGAAAGACGAGTAGATGCATTTTTGCCTCACGGGTAAAGGAAACGAATATCCCTTTTTTCTTCGCCGGATTCACGGTATCAATTTCAAACAGATCATGATCCGCAAATAAATCACCTTCTTTGACCGGCAATGTGACATTTTGCCGGTTGGTCGGATTCAAGGCTTCCTCATAATACACAAGTTCCGTCGTCCGTCCTTTTTTAAGCAATACCATGTCCTGACGTCGGTCCTGATTCAAATCGGCAATCGTCAATCGATCATATGTATCGATTTTAGTAGTGTTAATCGACGGCTTCATCAAATCTTTCAGAAGATAGACCGTGTTCTCTTCAAGACTCGTCACACCAATCATCAGTTGATTCACTTTTTTGGATTTATCGAGGATGACATGCAGTTGATCAATCGATCGTCCTGTCGCAATCGGCTGGCTCACACGTAAAATCCACTTTTTCTTCAGGCGTTCATGTACCAGCACCTTGATTTGAAATGTCCCCCGTTGTTCGATCCGGTAAAAGGTGATGGCTTCATCACGTCCATCCCGATTCAAATCAATCAATTCATACAGCCTTGAAATGGATTGATTCCGGGGAGCCACGATTTCCGCTTCTGTCGGCAAATCGGTCTCAATTTTTGTTTTTAATGATTTTTCCCATTCCGATAACGCCGGGTGTTCAAGTAAGGAAGCCGGATGAGGCAATGTAAGACCACATCCTGCCAAATATAGGGTCGATAAGAAAATTACAAAATATTTCATCAGACTTAAATCCTTTCCATACATGCTCTTCTCAAACTTTATCACACTCTTTCAAGCGAGAGTATATTGTGGAAGAAGAGTCAACTTGTTAAGATGTAACAGATATTCGAAAGGGGTTTATATTCATGGCTTACGAAATGATTGTACTTGATCTTGACGATACATTATTGACAAGCGACCATACGATTTCTCCAAAAACAAAACAATCGTTACTCGATGCACAGCGTCGCGGCAAAAAAGTGGTGCTTGCGAGCGGTCGTCCGACTTACGCGATGATCGATTTGGCAAAAGAGTTGGAGCTTGCCCGCTACGGCAGTTATATCCTGAGTTTTAACGGAGCTTCCATCATCGACTGTAAAACAAATGAGTCTCTCTTCTCCAGTACCCTTCTTCCGGAAACCGTCCATCGTCTCTACGATTTAAGTAAACGGGAAAACATCGACATTCACACGTATGTCGGACATGAAATTTTGACGGAACGCGCTAACGGCTTCACGACAATTGAAGGGGAACTGACAGGAATGGACGTCATCATCGTCCCGGATTTCAAAGCAGCCATTACAGAACCGGTCGTCAAATGTTTGATGCTTGCGGAAGAAAACCGTTTAGCAGAAGTCGAACAAAAACTTCAGCTTGAGTTAGCCGGTGAGCTTGCTGTCGCTCGCTCGAAGCCATTTTTCCTCGAGTTTACGGAAGCCGGTGTGACGAAGGGGACAAGTCTTGCCCTACTCGCTGAACGTCTCGGAATCAAGCAGGCAGATGTCATCGCCTGCGGAGACGGCAACAATGATTTGACCATGATCGAATGGGCCGGTCTTGGTGTCGCGATGGCGAATGCTGCCGATACCGTCAAAGAAAAAGCCCAGTACATGACAGCTTCTAATGATGAGGACGGTATTGCCCTCGTCATCGAAAAATTCATGATGGATTAAACAATTCAAAAAAACCAATTTACTCCGTCTTTGTGGAGTAAATTGGTTTTTTCATGTTTTACGAAAGACACCAATCGATTGGTGTTCGGTTTTGTTGCTGTAACCAGTCATTGGTCTGCGAATACGGCCGGCTGCCAAAAAAACCGCGGCTCGCCGAAAGCGGGCTCGGATGAACGGACTCGAGGACGAGGTGACGAGAGGTATCAATCAAACTTTTTTTACTTTTCGCATGATTTCCCCAAAGAATGAAGACAATCGGTTGCTCCTGCTGTCCAAGTACTTCGATGACACGATCCGTAAACGATTCCCAGCCCTTTTTCGCATGGGAACCGGCTTTCCCTGCTTCAACCGTCAGTGATGTATTCAGTAAAAACACCCCCTGCTTCGACCAGGCTTCCAGATTACCCGTCGTCGGCAACGGACATCCGAGATCGGATCCTAGTTCCTTGTACATGTTACGTAAAGACGGCGGAATCGCAATCCCGTCATTGACGGAAAAACTTAACCCGTTTGCCTGATTTGGTCCATGATACGGATCCTGACCCAGGATGACGCAGCGGACATCCTGCGGCGCCACCGCGTCAAAGGCATGGAAAATCCGATCCTTCGGCGGATAGACCGTCGTTTCCCGGTAAGCGGTCTTGACGAAATCCCATAGCCGGATAAAGTAGTCTTTTTCTTTCTCTTCTTTTAAAATCTCCTGCCAGGCTGCATGCATCCCGTTCGCTCCTTTTTTTCAGTCTCAAGCCCCTGTTCGTCCGGCTTGATTCTGCTATGATGGTACATGAGGTGGAATAAAGATGATTCAAACAACACAGTTATTTGGTTTGCCTTTTGTCGACGCAACACCGTCGAATTGGTATACCCATATTAAAACGATTTTACACAACAATGAAAAAGCCTTTATTGTTACAGCCAATCCCGAACTGGTTTTACGTTCTTTGCGTGATCCCGCGTACAAGCATATTTTACAACAAGCAACGTTCATCACGCCTGATGGAATCGGCGTGACGGCAGCCAGTAAACGGATGGGGCAACCGCTCACTGCGACATTACCCGGCATCGAGACGGCTCGTGAACTGCTCCGGACAGCCGATGCTTTAAAGAAACGCGTCTTCTTGCTTGGTGGACGTCCGGAAGTCATGAAGTCGCTGATTCAACAATTATCAATCCGTTTTCCTGATATCCAGTTCGTTGGGACCTTTCATGGATTCGGCAAGGAAGAACAAGCTGCCAAAGTCATTCAAACAGCCGACGCCGATTTGATTTTAGTGGCCCTCGGGGCGCCGAAACAGGAAGAATGGATCGCATCCGTTTATGACAAAGTGGATCACGGTCTTTTCATCGGTGTCGGCGGAGCGTTTGATGTCTGGTCAGGTCACAGCAAACGGGCACCGAAGGTCTTCCGAAAGTTGAAGCTCGAATGGCTGTACCGGATTTCCAGTCACCCGCGCGGACTGGAGAAGTTAAAGGACCTGCTCCTTTTTGCATCTCTTGTCTTACGAAAAAAATCGCATCTGTAAACACAAAATACCCGCTATCCGGTTGACCGGACAGCGGGTATTTTCGTTTCTTATGCGTTGACCGTTGAGAATGAACGACCAAGTTCTTTTGCTTCTGCGATTGCGGCTTCTTTGATTTCTTCTGCTTTTTCTGGGTTCATTGCCATACCTTCGATGAACAATGAGTTGTAGTCTGTTACACCAGTGAAAGCGAGTGCTTGACGGAGGTAGTCATCTCCGAAGTTGAGGCCAGAACCAGCGTATACGCCGCCTGTTGCCTGAATGTGGAGTGCTTTTTTGCCTTCCATCAATCCTTTAGGACCTTCTGCAGTGTAAGCAAACGTTTTACCCGCAAGAAGAACGCTGTCGATGTACATTTTAAGACGGGCTGGGAAAGAGAAGTTCCACATTGGCGTTACGAATACATATTCGTCCGCTTCCATGTACTGCTCCAGGTGTTTCGTCATTGTACCGACTTTAGCGATTTCAACTTCTGAAAGCTCTTCGCCTGTCGCGAATTTGCCCCATGCGCTGAGTACGTCTGTATCGATTTCTTGGACATCTTCTTTATATAGATCAAGAACTTGGACTTCAGCGTTCGGGTTAGCTGCTTTGTAGCTTTCGAGGAAAGCTTCACCAGCTTGAAGGCTGAATGAATGTTCTGTTGATTTCGGGTTTACAGTTACATAAAGTAATTTAGTCATTTTTATTTCTCCCTTTTATCTAAAGTAATTTCTGTAAGTAAATATACCAACACCATTTTCTTTTGTCAATTAGTTTGATTTCAAAGAAAGCAACAAAAAAAGCTTAATCAGGATGATTAGGCTTTTTCCGAATGTGTATAGTGATCGGCCCGGTGGCCAATACGTTTTAGCTGATCAATCAATTGCTCTTTTTCTGAAATGGACAAGTCGCTGAATAAGTCTGTTAAAAACGCTTCATGTTTCGGGAACGTTTCTTCCATTAATTCTCTTCCCGCCTCTGTCAGTGTTCCGAACGTCACGCGACGATCCGTCGGGCATGATCGTCGGGCAAGAAGACCCCGGTTCTCTAATTTATCCACGACGTACGTGACACTGCCACTCGTTAATAAGATTTTATCGCCGATTTGTTGAAGTGGTGTATCGCCTTTGTGGTACAACAATTCCAGTACACCAAATTCCGATAAATTCAGCTGATGGGTCTTGATGTCTACTTTCACTTGTTCCGCTACTGCATGCATTGTGCGAGATAGAACAACGAGCATTTTTAATGCCAGCTTCGAGTCTGTCGATTCCATTTTACGTTCGCCCCTCTTTATCTTGATTCGAACCAATCATAGACCTCTTTTTTCCATTGGTCAATTCCAGTCCGGATTTTCCACTTTTATGACGGACCTCTCAGTTTTTGCTTGCCGTGAAACGCGTTCCATACATTACGGTCTTGATATACACTACAAGGGAGGTCTTCTCATGTCATTTCAAAAATTCCTGTCTCGTCTCTTTCAGAAAAATGTTGCTTACGAATTAGCGATCGAACAGCTGTACACATCGACCGGTTACTATTTGTGTAAGCATACGTTGGTCGATCAGTTTCCGGACTTGCCGCCAGCTCATCAAGTCGAGCTGCTTCAAAGAATTTCGGAACAACTCGATCGTTCGGCTTGGCTTGAAGGCCCGATCACGAGACAGGACTGGATTCAGATCCATCAACAATTATCCAACAGCTAGGAGGAACTTTTGATGACCAACATTCGTGACTTAGCACGTGAAGCAGAGGTTTCAGTGACGACAGTCTCGCGTGTCCTCAATGATCATCCGTACGTCGCGGAAGATAAACGGCGGGCCGTCCGGGACGCCATCACAAAGCTCGGTTATATCCGTAATCAAACTGCCGTCCAGTTGTCGACCGGTCAAACCAAAACGATCGGCGTCATGCTGCCTTACGTCGACCATCCCTACCATGCTGCCATCCTGCACGGGATTGCCCAGTGCGCTTTTGAGGAAGGCTACCGTTTCTTGACGTGGCAGACGAACTATATTGCGTCACATGAACAGACGGTTCTTCAAGCCCTCGCCCAACGTGAAGTCGATGGACTGATTATTGTGTCCCACAGTCTGTCGGTCGATGAGATTTTACGATACGAACAATACGGGCCGATTGTGTTTTGTGAGCATCATGAAGATGTCTCTTCCGTTTATATCAATCATTATACCGCGTTTCAAAGCGGGTTAAAGACACTTCAGTCTTTCGGGCATACTCAGATCGGGATTTGTCTCGGTCGCCCTGACAGTACAAACAGCCGTGCCCGGAAGCAGGCCTATCAGGATACCGTAGCGCCGGCTGATACGGCATGGATTTATCAACAGGCGTTGACGATTGAGGACGGAGCCGACATCGCCCGGCAGTGGTCCAATCAATCCTGTCGTCCAAGTGCTTTGTTGACCGCCAGTGACCATGTGGCCGCCGGTATCATTCTCGAGCTTCGCAAACAAGGTTACCGGATTCCGGAAGACTTAGCCGTGATCGGATTCGACGGCAGTGATTTGGCTGTCGTCCTGAATCTGACGACGGTTGCCGTTCCTTATGAGACGATCGGCCGCCAAGCCTTCTCCATCGCGATCAGCGACAATTGGCGCGATCATCCCCAAATCGAAATCCCGACTGCTCTGCTGAGTGGATTAACGGCTGTTGAAGTCAAAGAATAGATGAAAACCCGCTCTTGTCTCGCAAATGCGTCAAGAGCGGGTTTTTGAATGGTTCGCTGTTTTATAGAGAGCCGGCCGCAACGTAACGCGATCCCCAGTAGCCGCTCCGGAATGATTCTTTGACGACTTGTCCGTAATAGGAATTGGCATTGATCATCGTCGATCCATCCACCACAATCCCGACATGCTGAATTCCACTTCCGTGCGTGAAGAAGACGAGATCTCCGGCAACGGGAGCCGTTCGTTTCGTCGCGCCGTATTGTGCCGCTGCCGTCCGCGGTAACGACTTACCTAACGCGTTGTAAACATAACGTGTGAAGCCGGAACAGTCGAAACTGACAGGCCCCGTCGCACCGAATACGTACGGACGTCCTTTTAAACCTTCCGCGACCGATACGACGGCTGCTCCATTTTTAGTTAATCCTGTCGTCGCTTTTGCATTAAATGCTTTTGTGTATGTAGCCGCTATATACGCATTTTTCCCCGCATACCGGAGTTGATACCAATTGTTTGCTGTTTTACCGAGGACCGTTACTGTTTGTCCCAGTTTCAGTTGACCCAGTTTTTGTCCCGTTGTCGTCGCTTTGGACCGAACATTCAACACATCGACCGCTACGACAACTTTTTTTGATGTACTGGCTTTCGTTTGTTGTGGAACAGCCGCGAAGCTGCTGACGAGTAATGTTGCCAATACAACGATACGCACTAAAAATGAACTTTTCATCCGTCTGTCTCCTTTGTAAGTACGTTTATGTAAAAAACTAAATTATCAGATAATTACTGTTTTTATCCTATCATGCTGATTTCTTCCATCGTGTTACAGTTTATTAACAGGGTTAGTTTACCGTAACACTTCTGTAACAAACAAAAAAACAGGTTCTGAAACGGCAGTTTAGAGCCGTTTCAGGAAACCTGTTCAAACGATTAAATCTTAAGTCCGCTTAATCCATTGACTTCTTTTTCCGAAAGCGTGCAAAGAATTCGTAGACGATCGGAACGATCAGCAACGTCAAGAGTGTTGAACTCGTTAACCCACCGATGACCGTTACCCCAAGTCCTTTCGAAATCAAGGCGCCGCCTTCAAGACCCAGTGCCAGTGGTGATAAGGCACCAATCGTAGCGAGAGCTGTCATCAAGATCGGACGAAGCCGTGTTCCTGCCGCGTCCAACAAGGCTTCCCGCGTATCGAGTCCTTCTTTTTCCTTATGAATGACACGGTCGATCAATACAATCGCGTTTGTTACGACGATTCCGATCAGCATCAATGCACCGATCAATGAAGAAACGGAAATCGTTTCGCCTGTAATCAACAGGGCAAGTAACCCGCCGATGATCGCAAACGGAAGCGAGAACAAGATGACCAGTGGTGTCAATGCGCCTCCAAAGGTGACGACAAGGACAAGATAGACGATGGCGACTGCTGCTGCCATCGCAAGTCCGAGTTGCGTGAACGATTCTTGAATTTGCTCCGTCACACCACCTGCTTTATACGAAACACCTGTCGGAAGATCAATTTTTTTGACTGTTTTATCGATGGCTTGTGAAGCTTCTGTTGCTTTGTCTGTTTTTAATTCTGCAGTGACCGTCGCGACCAATTTGCCGTCCCGTTCACTGAGTGAATCCGGTGTCGTCCCTTTTTTAACGGAGACGAAATCCGACAGTTTCCGGACACCAAGCGGCGTCGTGACATCTGTTTTTTGTAAATCGTTGATGGAATCATATGTCGTCTGTTCGTTCGGAACGATGACATCAAGTTCCTTACCATCTACTTTTATAGTAGAAAGTGGTTTTTCTTCGCCTTGCACATTGGCAATTCCTTGTGCCAATTGTGCTGTCGAGATACCGAATTCAGCAGCTTTTTGTTGATCGACTTCGAACGTGTACTGCGTATATGACTCTTTTAGATCAGTCGTTACTTTGCGTACGTATTTCGATTCGCCTTCAATCGCTTTCACGAATTCAGGTGTAATCTTTTGCAGATCCTCGATCGAATTGGCATAAACCGAGTATGAGACACCGGAAGAGGCCGCTCCCCCGCTGAAGTCCTGTTCTTTCCATTCGCCGGTCGGAATCTCTTTATTCAATTGTTTGATTGCCTGTTGTTTTACATCTGCAAAATCAGCTGTATCCGGATCATACTGGGCAATGAAGACAGCTTGCTTTGTATTTCCAGGATTCAATGGATTTTCTCCACCGACTGTAAATTGAAGATTATCCACATCACGTTGCTTTTCAAAATAGCCTTCTGCCAAGTCGGCAGCCTTCAATGAATCATCTAATGTTTGACCCGGTTTTGGATTGTAAGTTACGTAAAATGTTTTTTCACTCTCTTGATTCAAGAAGTTGACGCCGATGGTCGGAACAAGCGCGAAACTGCCGATCAGCAACAGTACAGCGAGACCAAAGACGACAAGCTTATGGTTCAACGACCAATTCAGTACACCACGGTACCAGTTGGCGAGTTTTCCACCGTCTTCTTTTTCCGGTTTTGGTGCCTTCCCGCGTTTAAAGAGTGAATCAGCAAACATCGGCACAACCGTTACAGCTACAATCAATGAGGCAAAGAGTGCAAAGACGACCGTCAAGGCGAACGGAAGGAACAGTTCACCGACAAATCCTGTAACGAATCCGAGCGGCAGGAAGACGGCAATCGTGACGATTGTCGATGAAGCGACCGGAATGAAGACTTCACGTGTCGCATCAATGATGAGCGCCTTGCCTTTTAACAGTTCAGTCGGATCCGTCAATCGACGGTAAATGTTTTCAATGACGACAATCGAATCATCCACGACCCGACCAATCGCTACCGTCATGGCACCAAGCGTCATAATGTTGAGTGAGATGTCCAACTGTTTCAAGACCAAAATCGCCATCAGCAGGGATAATGGAATTGAAATGACAGCAATGATTGTTGATTTGAAGTTCCGTAAGAACAAGAGAATGATGACGACCGCGAACAAGGCACCAATCAATGCTTTGCTGATCATCGTCGAGACAGATTCTTCGATCGGCTTCCCTTGATCAAGCGTGACCGATGCTTTGACGCCGTCGTTGTCTTTCTCAAAGTCTTTAATCGTCTCTTTGACCGCATTGACGACTTCGACGGTATTGGCATCCTGTGATTTCGTCACCTGGACGCCGATTGAACGTTCCCCGTTCGACCGGGAAATCGATTCTTCGATTCCTTTGTCTTCAATCTTCGCCAGTTGCGACAATTTGACGGTCGGAACCTGCGTCGGCGCTGCTGCAACCGGCGTTTGTCCTGCAGTTGCATCTGTCGGTGCAGATGATGCAGGTGCTTGTGCCTGCCCTTGTCCTGTACCTGATCCTGATGCAGGTGTTTGCGTCTGTCCTTGCCCTGCGCCTGGTGTTGCTTGTGGCGTATACGGCAAACGGAGATTCTTCAGTTCAGTGACTGTCGTTGCCTTTCCATCGAGGACAACGGCCTGTTCTTTATCGCCTAATTCATATAATCCGAGAGCCAAGCGGGAATCATTTGCTTGAATCAGTTGTTTGACGTTCTCTTCCGTCAATCCGTACTGTTGCAGTTTTTTCTGATCGAATCGAATCTCAATTCGGCGGATTTCCTGACCGGCGATTTGAACCGTCTGTGCTCCTTCGATTCCTTCAAGTTTCGGTTGGAGCTCGTTTTCAACCAGTTTCGTCAAATCGGATAAGGAGCGGTTTTCGTCCGATACAGCAAAGCCGATGATCGGGAAGGCATCAAATGAAATACGGGAAACTTGGGGTTCCTGTGCGCCTTCCGGTAAATCTACATTAGCCAATGCTTCTTTGACTTTTTGTTCCGCTTCGTCCATGTCTGTACTGAAGCTGTAGTCGATTTGTAGATTTGAGGCATTCTGGAAAGAGGACGAGCGGACGGTTTCGACTCCGCCAAGGTTCTCGACCTTACTTTCAAGTTCACGGCTGACCTCATCGAGTACTTGTTCCGGTGTGGCTCCCGGATAAATCGTCGTCACGGACACGGTTGGTGTCGTGATGTCCGGCAACGTCTCGAGTTTCATCGTCGTTCCGGCATAAATTCCGGCAACCGTAATGATAATCGTCAGTAACCAAAGAGCAAACTTATTATTGACTGAAAATTGAATGATACGCTTCATGGTAAAAATCCGCCTTCTCTCTCTTCTTTTTCAATTCCATCTTGTTATTTTGATGCTTGATCAATCTTACGTGCTTGTTTTAATAAACGTTCAATCAAGGCCTGTCGAACGTCAGGTTCAGGTTGACCGAACTGAAAATGTTCCGACATCTTTAGGCCGTCTAACGTAAACCGGATCATCATCGCGTCTACAGGATCTGCCTGTTCCATCAACTGATCAAAAAAGTGATGGACCTGCTTTTTTCGTTCTTCGACAAAAGCGGCATTTTCCTTTAACAGGGACAGCAAAAACAATACCGTATCGATGTCGAGGCAAAATTCTTCGTCCCGTCGCGCTTGCAGCATGACGAATGCCTCCATCGGACCAAAACCCTCTTTCCGGTACGTTTGATATTGCTGAAACTGACGTCGTTCCTGTTCTTCGATTACACCCATCAATAATTCTTCTTTCGAAGAAAAATGATACAACAGCCCGCCTTTCGAGACATTCGCCTGTTTTGCCACTTCTTCAAGTGTCAATTGGGGAAATCCTTGGGTCAGCATGACCTGAACAGTCGCATCCGTGATTCGGCGTCGCGTTTCTAACGCTTTTGTACTGACCATCATCTTTCTCCTTTCCGTTTTACTGTACCGTCTGGACGGTTTCTTTTTTAAATATACGAAGTTCTGTCCCGCTTTGCAAGATTAAATCAATGTTTCACGTGAAACGCTTTATATCACTTGAGCCAAACATATACAAAAAACCGTCTACCGGTGCTTTGAATCGAGCACCGGTAGACGGTTTCAAGTTATTTTTAGTGATCTTCCCGCGCACTTTCCATCAAAGCAGCATACATCGCTTGCGCCAGGTGATGTTCACGGAGAACACGTACTCCACGATCCGTCGGTCCATTCGGAGCCGCTACATCATCAATCAGTTCCGCTGTCGGACGTTCTTCATGCAACAGCAGTTCCGCCGATCCTTTCATCGCCTGCGCAATGATTTGCCTAGCAGAAGAAGCATCAAAACCGGCTTTTGTCAGTACAGGTGTCATCGCGCCGACGATTTCATAGAAGAAAGCGGGACTGCATCCTGCTGCAGCCATCAAATAAGGCATCGTTGTCGCATTCGTTTCAACCGTCTGACCCACTCGCTCAAACAATGCCGTCGCTTGTTGTCTTTTCTGATCCGAGATAAGGTCACCAAACCAAAGTCCCGTCATCCCTGTCCGAAATGCGACGGGTGTATTCGGCATCGCACAGACAGCACCACATGAAACGTGTGCCTCGATGTCTGCCGGTGTAATATGCGCGGCGACGGACACTACCAGTTGATCCGTCCAAGTCTGTTGTTGAATGTAGTCGAGAACTCCGTCCGGCTGCATGGCTAAAACAACGACATCAAATTGTTCAACCTGTTCCTCGGCCGTCGTCCGAACACCGTATTGCTCCGCCAGAGCAAACAGACGTGTCCGGTCAGTTCGATTGGTCATCGTGATCGTTTGAGGAGAGATGCCAGAATCAATCCATCCTTTGACTAAGGATTCACTCATCGAACCTGCCCCTACCATTAAAATTTTCATTGTTATTCCTCCCAACAAAAAAAGGACCACTTACTGGTCCCTTCAGATTTCCTAGTCATTATACACGAACTGCCAAGTCTTCCACAGCAACGACACGGAGTCCTTTTTCATTTAGTTTCTTGACGATTTTCTTTTTCGTCTTCTCATCACAGTCCGTCGGTAAAGTGATCAAGACCCGGCGCATGACACTGCTTTTCGCATCAAGTGTCATCAAACTCGCCACTGTTGAGTACTTATTGACGATTTTAGCGATCTTTTCAAGGGCACCTTTTTGTTCACTGAGTGCAACCGTTAAGACATAGCTGCCTGAATCACGATTCCATGCTTCTTCGAGCATACCAAGCATCTTTCCGTGTGGTAAGATGCCGAAGAACTGTCCATCATCATTCAAGACTGCGATGTAAGGCAACTCTTTAATTGAGAAAAAGACTTCAAAGAAGTTACTGCCTGTGTAAATGAATTTCGTCGTGTTTTTGATCAACGTCATGACGTTATCATCTAGGCTACCACCGTTCATCCCGTGACGGTAAATATGCATCTTATAAATGTTCCCTTTGAACAATTGACCGGTCTGATCAAGAACCGGGACACAACGATATCCTGTTTCTTCTAGCGTCTGCAACGCTTCTCGAATCGTAGCGGTTTCTAAAATCTTGACACACTGGTGTTTCGGAATACACAAACTTTGAACGAGCATACAAAACGTCCTCCTCTTTCCTTTACATGATTATACCTGATTTACATGACGCTCTAACTTAATTTCTTATTCGCTTCCGCTCTTCCTTCTCCTGCTTTTCTTCTATTCCCTTACAATCGACAAGAGAAAACACAAGTTTCCACACGATTAATAATCAATTCCATCTTATTGTCGCAATTTTTAATTCTTTATTAATTCAACAATCCCCTTAGTATTAAGATTTATTAAGATTTCGTAAAGACGGGACATAGTTGTATTCTTTTACAATAGCGTCTGATACAATCGAACTCGTGAAGTTACTTCACTATTCTATTCTTGTTCTTAATATGGAGGCAGAAGAAATGTTCAGTAAAAAACAAGATCCATTTGCGGTTAAATTATCCGAGATTGCAGGACACCTGCAACAAACGTCACAATTTTTCGTCGACTTTAAAATCAACGGTATTGCCGATGTCAAAGAATTCGCCCATAAAGTAAAAGATTTTGAAACAGCTGGTGATGATTTGATGCATCAATTGATCATCGATTTAAACAACGCGTTCATCACACCAATCGACCGTGAAGATTTATTAGCACTTGCTAATTCACTTGATGATGTCCTTGATGGTTTTGAAGAATGTTCAGCTATCTTCGAAATTTACAATATCGTACAAGCAGACGAGCATATGATTCGTTTCGTGGATGAAATCCACATTGCCGTCAATGAACTCGCTTTATCAATGGATTTGTTAGTCGCACGTAAACTCCAACCGATGCGTGAACACGTCATCAAAGTAAAAGAGCAGGAAACCATCTGCGATAACTTGCGTCGTAAATCAATCAAAGCATTGTTCGCAACCGAAACAGATCCAATCAAAATCATTCAATACAAAGAAATTTATGAATCGCTCGAGTCAATTGCCGATTACTGCCAAGATGCAGCAAACGTCATTGAAACGATCATCATGAAAAACGCATAAGTGAGGAGCTAACGAGATGGATAGTCTTTTTATCATCACCGCCATAATCGTCATTCTCGCACTTAGCTTCGACTTCATTAATGGTTTCCACGATACAGCGAACTCGATTGCGACTTCGGTGTCGACTCGTGCTTTGAAACCACGTCACGCCATCATTCTTGCCGCGACGATGAATTTTTTAGGTGCAATCACGTTTACTGGCGTCGCTAAAACAATTTCCAGCGATATCGTCGATCCGTCGACGCTTGAGCACGGAAGTTATGTCGTCATCGCTGCTTTACTCTCTGCTATCGCTTGGAACCTCTTAACGTGGTACTTCGGTATTCCGTCGAGTTCTTCGCACACGCTGATCGGTTCAATCGCCGGTGCTGCCATCGCATCTGTCGGCTTTGGCGGAATTGAAGCCAAAGGGATTTTAAAAATCGTACAGGCACTGATCATTTCACCGATTCTTGCCTTCACACTTGGATTTATCGTCTATGGAATCTTTAAAGTAGTTTTCAAAAAAGGAAACTTGGCGAAGACGAATCGTCGTTTCCGTCATATGCAAATTGCAACAGCGGCACTTCAATCGTATACGCACGGAACGAACGATGCACAAAAAGCGATGGGTATCATCACGCTTGCCCTCATCTCTTCCGGTTTCCAAACCGATCACGAAGTCGCACTTTGGGTTAAACTATCGTGTGCGATCGCAATGGGTCTAGGTACATCCGTCGGTGGATGGCGGATCATCAAGACCGTTGGTGGACAGATCATGAAAATCCGTCCGGTCAACGGGGTTGCGGCTGATTTGACATCTGCTGCCATCATCTTTGGTGCGACAGCGATTCACCTACCGGTTTCAACGACACACGTTATTTCTTCTGCCATTCTTGGTGTAGGTACATCACACCGGAAAAAAGGTGTTAAATGGGGAACAGCACAACGGATGTTGATTACATGGGTCATCACATTGCCGATTTCAATGGCCGTGGCGGCACTCATCTACTACATCTTAGATTTCCTATTCATTAAATGATTTCGTTCCCCATCTAGTCGGCTAGGTGGGGATTTTCTGTCTCAATTAAGTCCCTGCAGTTGTCGCTTCGACTAGAATTCGCTATGATTGATGGCAAGAAGATATGCTTATTTTATTTAGGAGGAATTCCACATGACAAAACGTAAAGCTTTAACGATTGCCGGCTCTGACACGAGTGGCGGCGCTGGTATTCAAGCTGATTTAAAAACGTTCCAGGAACTTGAAGTCTACGGGATGAATGCACTGACGGTCATCGTCGCTCAAGATCCCGATCATTCTTGGCACCATGCGGTTTACCCAATCGATGCCGAACTCGTCCGGACACAAATCCATACGGTCCTTGGAGGAATTGGTGTAGATGCGATGAAGACGGGTATGCTCCCGACTGTCGAAATCATTGAAGTCGTTGCTGAAAAAATCAAGTCATCCGGTGTCAAAAATGTCGTCATCGATCCCGTCATGGTGTGTAAAGGTGAAGATGAAGTTCTGAATCCCGATACCGCGAATGCTTTACGCGATGTCCTGACACCGCTCGCAACGGTCGTGACCCCTAATGTCTTTGAAGCAGGTCAATTGTCCGGTCTCGGAAAAACCCCTTCAACGATCGACGAAATGAAGCTGGCAGCTGCACGGATCCATGAAAAAGGGGCACAATACGTTCTTGTCAAAGGTGGCAGTAAGATTGACCATCCACGAGCAGTTGACGTGCTTTATGACGGAAAAGAGTTTATCCTAATTGAGGACGAGCGTATTGAGACACCGTATACGCACGGAGCAGGATGCACCTACTCTGCTGCAATTACGGCTGAACTCGCAAAAGGAGCTTCTGTGGAGCAAGCGGTCCGGACAGCGAAATCGTTTATCACTTCTGCGATTCGTCATTCATTCCGCCTGAATGAATATGTCGGCCCGACTGACCATGCTGCTCACCGAACAGTAACGTCTTAATCGCTCAAGAAGTCCGCGCACTGATCGCGGACTTCTTTCTGTATAGGAAAGGGGATTCATCATGCAAGCACTTGATTTAACCGCTGTACAAGACTATATCGACAAGCATGCCAATACACCGCTTTATGTCCACGTCGAAACGACGAACGGGGCGTACGCGACCCACCAGGATCCGACGTTCCACAGTGCCGGCATGTTTTTCCGCAATGCTGAGATTACGTACGAACGGGGTCTGATTACCGGAAACGGTCCGTACCGGATCGGACTGAAACTCGCCCACGGTTGGTTGTACGGTGAAGGTTTAACCGATTATGAATTTGCAGGCGATCAACTGTTGATTGCCGGACATGACATTGAAGGACGTCTTGCGATTGCCTTCGAGCTCAGTCCGACTCCATTCGCGCAAGGCGCAGAGGAGGTAGAATAATGGCGTACAACGAACAAGATCATCTCCTCGTCATCTTCCCTCACCCGGATGATGAAGCGTTCAGCTCGGCTGGAACGATTATTGAACACGCAGAAAACCGCGGACCCGTCACGTACGCCTGCCTGACACTTGGTGAAATGGGGCGCAACATGGGGCGTCCTGTCTTTACGAACCGTGAACAGCTGGCGACGATCCGCAAACGCGAACTGATTGCCGCATCTGAAAAAATGAAGATTTCCGATTTACAAATGTGGGGACTCCGTGACAAAACGGTCGAATTCGAAGATGAAGCGATGCTTGCTGAACGAATCGGACAATTGATTACGAAAACGCAACCGACACGGGTCATTTCGTTTTATCCGGGATATGCCGTCCATCCGGATCACGAAGCAACAGCACGTGCCGTCGTCCGGGCGCTTCGTGCGATTGACGAAAGTCAGCGCCCTGAATTTTTGGCCGTCGCTTTCGCCAACAATACACGTGACGAACTCGGTGAAGGAACGTTTATCCATGACGTCAGTGCCTACACTGATCAAAAAATCGAAGCCCTGCAGGCACATGCCTCACAAACAGGCGGCTTGATGAAGGTCATCTCAGAAGACTCGAACATCCGCGATCTGCTTGTCAAAGAACGGTATTACCACTACCCGTTATGATTCCTGCACCCTTGGACGTCCTTTCGTTCAAGGGTGCTTTTTTGTCTTTCGAAATCCTCGATTGTCAGTCGACTTTTGTGTCACCTTCTGCTAGTGTGAATAGTTGAGACTGTGTCTCCGGAGTTCGTAACCTCCTCCGTCAAAAAAACTAGGAATGGAAGTGTACACAATGAAAAATGAACGTGCTCTTGTCGTCTTCAGTGGCGGTCAAGATTCGACGACCTGCCTGTTTCAGGCACTCGCCGATTATTCAGAAGTTGAAGTCGTTACCTTCAACTATGGGCAACGTCATGCCGCAGAACTCGATGTCGCCCGCGAAATCGCATCTGAACTCGGTGTGAAACATCACGAGCTCGATCTCTCACTCCTCAGTCAACTGACAAGCAATTCTCTGACTGACCACTCACAATCGATCACGACAAACGAAGACGGGCTTCCTTCTACCTTTGTAGACGGCCGAAATCACCTGTTTCTGTCCTTCGCCGCCGTCCTCGCTAAAGGACGTGGCATCCGCCATATCATTACCGGTGTATGCGAAACAGACTTTTCCGGTTATCCCGATTGCCGTGATTCCTTCATCAAGTCACTGAATGTGACGCTTAACCTCGCGATGGACTATCCATTCGTGATTCATACTCCGCTCATGTGGCTCGACAAAAAAGAGACCTGGGCATTAGCTGATTCGCTCGGCGCGTTTGATTTTGTCCGCGAACGGACATTAACGTGTTACAACGGAATCATTGGAGATGGCTGTGGCGATTGCCCGGCTTGCGAATTACGGAAAAAAGGCTTAGATGCCTACATCGAGGAGGTCCAACACACATGAAATTCAACTACGAAGCACCCGAAACAGTCGAGCGCCCGACCGGCGACTCGCTTATTTATACAAAATCACGTGTCATGATCGTCAAAAAATTGACGTTTGATGCGGCGCATCACCTGTATGACTACGATGGCAAGTGCCGCGCCCTGCACGGCCATACGTATCACGTCGATCTCGGTATCAGCGGATTCCTGGATCACCGCGGTATGACACTCGACTTTGGCGATTTGAAGAAAATTTTCAAAGAGCATCTCGAACCGTTACTCGATCACCGTTACTTGAATGAGTCGCTTCCTTACATGAATACGACGGCTGAAAACATGTCGGCCTGGATTTTTGAAACACTCGGCAAACACTTGCCGGATGAACGCGGTCTTCGTGTCGAGTTCGTCAAACTGTATGAAACACCGACTGCTTTTGCAGAAGTCCGCCGCGAATGGATGCTTGAGTCATGAGTCAATTGAAGAAAATACCAAAGATTCCGGTTCTTGAAATCTTTGGTCCGACCTTTCAAGGAGAAGGACGTTCAATCGGCCAAAAAACGATGTTCGTCCGGACCGGCGGCTGTGATTATTCCTGCGCCTGGTGTGACTCCGCCTTTACTTGGGACGGATCGGAGAAACCGGATTTACTGACAGCAGAAGAAATCCTGACGCAACTCGATGCCCTCGGTTCATATGGTCATGTCACGATTTCCGGTGGTAATCCGTTGTTGCATGCATCGATCGGTACGCTCGTCGATGCCTTGAAGAGCCGTGGCATCACGATGTCGGTCGAAACTCAAGGTTCTTACTGGCAAAACTGGGTGCTCGATATCGAAGACGTCACGATCAGTCCGAAACCGCCTTCGAGCGGCATGACGGTCGATTATGACCGGCTTGATGTCTTTTTCAAACGGTTGCCTGAACAGCAACGCGCCGTTAAAATCGTCATCTTTGACGAGGCGGATCTTGACTTTGCTGCTGCCATCTCAGAACGCTATGCCTTAAAAACCTTATATCTGTCACTCGGTAATCCTGATCCTGCGGAAGAAGGTACGATTGCACCGCGGATGTTATCCGGCTTAAAAACTTTATGGGAACGCGTCGCAACTGATGAACGATTTAATCATGCGCGGGTTCTTCCACAACTACATGCCCTCGTTTTCGCAAACGATCGCGGCGTTTAAGGAGATTAATTATGCGTCCAGAAGATTTAAACGATTTGTCCTTACTTGGTCAAAAGTCTGTCCCTTACATTTTTGAGTATCAGCCGGAAGTGCTGGAAGCCTTCCCGAACCGCCACCCGGAAAATGATTACTTCGTCAAATTCAATGCACCTGAATTTACGAGCCTTTGTCCGATTACGAATCAACCGGATTTTGCGACCATTTACATTTCTTATATTCCGGATGAGAAGCTGGTCGAATCAAAATCACTAAAACTTTATCTGTTCAGCTTCCGTAATCACGGGGATTTCCATGAAAACTGCATCAACGTCATCGGAAAAGATCTCGTCAAGTTGATGGAACCTCGTTACCTTGAAGTCTGGGGGAAATTCACGCCACGCGGCGGGATTTCGATTGATCCATACTACAACTACGGTAAACCGGGTACGAAATATGAACAGATGGCCGAACACCGTCTCTTTAATCATGATTTATATCCTGAAACGATCGACAATCGCTAAGACTCGAAAAATCCTCCATTGCCTTAGGCAGTGGAGGATTTTTAACGCAATTAACTTGACGGTAAATCAATGATTTTTGCCCCTTCTTCGTGAAGACGGATGATTTGAGCAGGCCAAATATGCCGCACTAAATGTTCGTATGGGACGTTAAGTGCTTTTGCTAAACGTTCAATCATCGAAAATGAAGGGTGTGCGATACTCTGCTCAATCCGTTCCATCATTTCGGGTGTCGTCTCTGTCAGTTCAGCCAATTGCTCCTGATTGATTTCTTGCCGTTCACGTAATGTACGAATCCGCTCTCCATAATTTTCGAGAGGACTTATCGTTTCACTCATGATGTAATCTCCTTTTCTAAGCACATGACTTTCTACCTTTAATCCTGTTAATTTATTCCCGAATTTCACTTTTCAACACTTCTTCCCTTCATACTATTTACTAACTAAAATATAATTTCAAAAAAATCATAAAAAAGAACTAGCTTTTTAAAAAGTTATCGCTTACAATTCTAAGTGCAAGCGGTTGCATTAATCGCTTACATTTTTTGCACTAATTACACAGATAACAGCTACATAGAGGAGTGAGACCACATGAAAAACAAGATTTCATTTGATTTCTGGCAAAAGCTAGGAAAAGCTTTAATGGTAGTCATCGCAGTCATGCCAGCTGCCGGAATCATGATCTCGATCGGGAAGTTGATCGGCATGTACGGTGGAGACATCGTGTTTATGCAAACGGTTGCAAGAATTGTTGAAGATTTAGGTTGGGCCATCATTACTAACCTGCATGTCCTGTTCGCCGTTGCGATCGGTGGATCGTGGGCAAAAGAACGGGCCGGCGGAGCATTTGCAGCCTTACTTGCATTTATTTTAGTCAACCGTGTTACCGGTGCCATCTTTGGTGTCAATTCGACGATGCTTGCTGATCCAAAAGCAACCGTCACCTCTTTACTTGGTTCTGATTTAATCGTGAAAGATTATTTCACTTCTGTCCTTGGTGCTCCGGCGCTCAACATGGGCGTATTCGTCGGAATCATTTCCGGTTTCCTTGGAGCCGTACTCTTCAACAAATTTTATAACTTCAGCAAGTTGCCTGATGCACTTGCGTTCTTTAACGGTAAACGGTTTGTACCATTCGTCGTCATCGGTGGATCCGTTGTTGCCGCGTTCGTTTTATCACTCGTTTGGCCGTTCGTTCAAGGATTGCTGAATGACTTCGGACGCTGGATCGCGACGTCACGCGATACGGCACCGATCCTTGCTCCATTTGTTTACGGAACACTGGAACGTCTGCTCTTACCGTTTGGTCTTCACCACATGTTGACGGTTCCGATGAACTATACGGAACTCGGTGGAACGTATAAAATCTTAACGGGTGCGGCGCAAGGTTCGACGGTCGCAGGTCAAGATCCGTTATGGCTCGCCTGGATTACCGATCTCGTTAACCTAAAACAAGCCGGTAACACACAAGGATACAACGATTTGATCAACAGTGTCGTCCCGGCACGTTTTAAAGAAGGACAAGTCGTTACTTCTCTGGCTTCTTTAATCGGTGTTGCTGTTGCCATGTACATGTCAGTTGATGAAGACAAAAAGAAAGCTTATAAACCGGTCTTCCTATCTGCCGGTCTTGCCGTTTTCTTAACAGGTGTCACGGAGCCGATCGAGTTCATGTTCATGTTCATCGCACCTGTCCTTTACGTCGTCTATGCTGTCTTAACAGGTGTTGCCTTTGCGTTAGCTGACGTCATGCATCTCCGGATCCATGCGTTCGGAGCGATTGAATTGCTGACACGGATTCCGCTGATTGCAAAAGCGGGACTGATCGGTGACTTGATCCGCTTTATCGGTGTCTGTATCTTCTTCTTCTTCTTGAACTTCTTTACATTCCGTTTTGTTATTAAAAAGTTCAACTATGCAACACCGGGCCGTAACGGAAACTACTTGGATGATGTCGTCGTTTCAGATAACACTCAAGCTACGAACGAAGCGGCTGCAACAACCGATCAATCACAAGCATCAAAAATCATCGGGTTACTTGGTGGTCAAGCGAACATCGAAGAAGTCGATGCCTGCATGACGCGTTTACGCGTCACGGTTAAAGATCCAAGTCTTGTCGCACCGGAATCTGATTGGAAATCCAATGGTGCACTTGGATTAATCCTAAAAAATAATGGCGTGCAAGCCATTTACGGTCCTAAAGCGGATGTCCTGAAATCGGATATCCAGGATCGAATCGGCGCATAAACCAAATGGATTAGGGTAAATAAGAAAAGGTGAAGCTCATGATGAGTTTCACCTTTCTTTATTGAAAATCAGGAGGAACAGCAGATGCGACTACTTACGTTAAATTGCCACTCATGGCAGGAAGAACAACAACTTGATAAATTAAATCAAATCGTCACGCACATCATCCAGCAGGATTATGATGTGATCGCTTTACAGGAAGTGAGTCAGCTGATGGATACACCAATCCTCTATGACAATATCCGTGAAGATAATTTTGTCTACTTGATTCAACAAGCATTACGTAAACAAGGTCTCGACTATTCGTTCGTCTGGGATTTTTCGCATATCGGGTATGATGCCTACGAAGAAGGTCTTGCTCTCTTGACCAAACATCCGATTATCAAATCTGATTCCTATTACATCAGCCGGAGTCAGGATACGATGGACTGGAAATCCCGGAAAATCGTCCGGGCGACGATTGATGTCAATGGAACACACATCACGTTCAACTCCTGTCATCTCGGATGGTGGGAAGATGCGGAGGAACCGTTCAGTGAACAATTTAATCACTTGATTGCACGGATGGATCCACTCGAATGGACACTGTTCCTCGGCGACTTCAACAATGATGCTTTAGAACGCGGAACGGGTTATGACTACATGGTGCAACGCGGCCTCCACGACGTCTTTTTGTTGGCGCAGGAAACCGTCGGTGTCGAGACGGTCGAAGGAAAAATTGATGGTTGGGAAGAAAATCAACACGGCTTGCGTCTCGACCTGGTTCTATCGAACCGAAAAATCGACGTCGATCGCGTCGGAGTCGTCTTTGACGGTATCTTGGCACCGGTCGTCTCCGATCACTTTGGCGTCGAGGTTGATATTTCCATTCAAAAAGAACCGATTTAACAGTTGACACCGCTTTCTTTTCTCATTATGATGAGGGCAACAAGTAAATAGTGCGGATTGTGACAGTACGGCTGGCAAGACCGATTCAACACCTCGTTCGTGAAGGTGTTGTTCGGTCTTGCCTTTTTTTGTGGCCTGTTTCCATCGCACGCCTTTCCTAAAAGGAGGAAATCAACATGGATTACAAACAAACTGCAGCACATGTCCTCGAACTCGTCGGAGGTCGGGAAAACATCATTACGGCCGCCCATTGTGCAACACGGCTCCGCCTTGTCCTGCATGACGAATCCAAAGTCGATCAAGCGGCACTCGAAGACTTGGACGGTGTCAGTGGTGCATTCTCAAGTTCAGGTCAGTATCAAATCATCTTCGGAACAGGTACTGTCAACAAGGTCTTCGCTGAATTCGCCCCACTCGCTGGTGTAAAGCCGGACGGAGAAGAACCGCTTGATGTCAAAAAAGCAGCTTCGCAAAAATTGAATCCGTTTGCCCGTCTTGCCCGCTCATTATCAAACGTCTTCGTCCCGCTGATTCCGGCCATCGTCGCTGCCGGTCTGTTAATGGGACTGCTCGGAATGATCAAGGCATTCGGTTGGGTCAGCGGTGATTCGCCAATCGTCCAGTTGCTCGATATGTTCTCGTCTTCCGCTTTCATCATTTTACCGATTCTGATCGGTTTCTCGGCTGCCCGTGAATTTGGTGCGAATCCGTACCTCGGGGCCGTCATCGGTGGAATCATGACCCATCCGTCGTTGTTGAATCCATGGACACTCGGAAACAGCGAACCGGAAGTGATGCATTTCCTCGGCATGAACATTGAATTGATCGGCTATCAAGGAACGGTCTTCCCGGTCCTCCTGACAGTTTGGGTCATGGCAAAAATCGAACAGCAGGTCCGTAAACGGACACCGGAAACACTCGATCTTCTCGTCACACCGTTCGTAACGATTCTTGTAACGGGATTCCTCGCTCTGATCGTCATCGGGCCGATTGGAACGTTGCTCGGAAAAGGGATCTCATTTGTACTCGTCTTCTTCTATGAGCAATTCTCGGTCGTCGCCGGTCTCCTGTTCGGCGGTCTGTACTCAACAATCGTCATCACAGGGATGCACCACAGTTTCCATGCGATTGAAGCGGGATTACTTGCCGATAAGAGTATCGGTAAAAACTTCTTACTTCCGATCTGGTCGATGGCAAACGTCGCCCAAGGCGGAGCAGGACTTGCCGTTTACTTCATGACGAAAAACGTCAAACTCAAAGCACTCGCTCTCCCGTCTGCTTTTTCCGCATTTCTCGGGATTACGGAACCGGTCATCTACGGGGTCAACCTTCGACTCGGTAAACCGTTTATCGGTGGTGCGATTGGTGGCGCGATTGGCGGCGGATATGTCGTCTTGACACAAGTCGCAGCGAACGCTTACGGATTAACCGGTATTCCGATGATTGCCATCGTCGCTCCGCTCGGCGCCTCCAACTTGATCAACTATCTCGTTGGTTTCGCAATTGCTGTCGCAACGGCCTTCGTCGCTACCGTCATCTTGATGCGTCTCGATGCACGAAAACAAAAACAGACGGATTTGGCTGCTTAATTAAACGATGCGACCCCTTGAGAATCCTCTTCGGGTCGCATTTGTCAGTTTTCCTAGACTGCCGATAACCCGTATAATGGAAGTAGAAAGGAGGTAGTCAGACTGATCATTCATAAAGTACTCAACAATAACGCCATCGTCACAAAAGAACAAGGTCAGGAACGGATCATCATGGGACCGGGCATTGCTTTCGGCAAGAAAAAGAAGGATCCCGTTGATCCGACGAAAATCGAAAAAATGTTCATCCCGTCTTTTGAGAATGCTGAACAGTTCAAGGAAATCCTGACGACGACCCCACTCGATATCATCGATTTGTCGGAACAGATTATTTCTTATGCAGAAGGCGAACTGAAAACACCTTTTCATGACTACATTCATGTCAGTCTGACCGATCACCTCGCCCATGCCGTCCGTCTGGCCCGGGAACAACTGGTCGTCCACAACCGGTTGGCGGAAGAAATCCGGTTACTGTATACAGCGGAATATCAGATTGGAGAATGGGCAGTCGCCCATATTGAACAACAGTTAGCCGTTTCCTTACCGAAAGAAGAAGCCGCGAACATCGCTCTCCACTTGTATAATGCGCGGCAACGGCATCCTAACATGGCAACCGCCCTGCAGACGGCGACGTTACTAAACGAGTTGCGGGAACAAATCGAAGCCTTTTTCGGTCAAACGATTGAAACGACCTCGATGACCTATTACCGGTTCTTCACCCATATGAAGCTCGTCTTAGCTCGGATCGAACAAGGGCAAACGTTGCATGATATGGATGATGTCATCTTATCCGCTGTTCAAACCCGTTATACGGACGCTTTCCGTTGTGCGGAAAACATGGCGTCCTGGTTGGAACAAGAATTACAGACGACTGTGCCGCAATCCGAAGTCGGCTATATGGCTCTTCACGTGGAACGGATCCGGCCAGATTTTGAAAGGGGTACATCCTATGAAAATTTATAGTCTTGGTGAAGCATTGATCGATTTGATTCCGCTCGATGCCGATAATGTAACGTTCCAAAAAAATCCGGGTGGTGCACCGGCCAATGTCGCCGTTGGATTAGCACGGCTCGGCGCCGACAGTTATTTCCTCGGTTCCGTCGGTGACGATTCGATGGGACACTTTTTAAAGGATACACTTCATCATTACGGTGTGAAGACGGATCATCTTGTTTTTGATCCGACGCATAAGACCGGTCTTGTCCTCGTTACGAATGCCGCCGACGGTGAACGGTCATTCGAGTTTATCAACAGTTATCGTGCTGACATGAGTTTTCATGAAAAAGACATTCCGGATTCGCTCGCCGAGGCGGACCTCTTGCACATCGGATCAATCTCGTTGATTTCCGGAGATGCGGTCGAAGCGACACGGCGGGCGATTGAAGTCGCGAAAGACAATAATGTCCCGATCTCTTACGATCCGAATTTACGCGAATCGTTATGGTCTGACCTAGATGCTGCCCGTTCCACGATTCGGTCCGTCTTACCGGATGCTCAAATCGTGAAACTGGCGGAGGAAGAACTGACCTTTTTAACCGGCCAGACGAATCTGGATGAAGGGGCTGCCGAACTACTCGCAGAGTATCCGATTCGGTTACTGGCTGTAACGCGTGGCGCGGAAGGGTCGCTGATTTATACCGACCGCTCGATGGCAGAGATTCAAGCGATTTCTGTCGATGCGATTGATACGACGGGAGCAGGTGACGCGTTCATGTCCGGTCTCCTTCATCAATGTGCCATCCGCTCGTTTTCGTTTGACTGGGATGAAAACGAATTACAGGATATCGGCCGCTTTGCTGCGATTTCCGGAGGACTGGCGGCATCCGTCAAAGGCGCCATGGCCGCCTTGCCGACGCTTGACGAGGTTTCACGACGGTTGACGTAACATATATGAGAAGACATCAAACCCGCTCCCCTGTCCAATCAGACAGAAGAGCGGGTCTTTTTTTACTGTGCAGATACGAATTCCCGGATCACCTTCAACGTTTCATCCTGTTGTTCTTTTGGCGTCAACGGACTGTCATTGTCCCCTTTTTGTTTGCCATACATCCCGAAGTTGGCATGGTTGCCATCTTTGATCAAGTGAAAGACCGCATCGGAGCGGACATCCTGTTTACTGTCCTCAATATCCTCGACCGGTAAAACCCCGTCCCGTCCACCGTAAACGGTTAGCGACGGAGTATCGATTGCATCAATCGGATACGAGGCCAAGAAAATCATGCCTTTGATTTTCGGACTGTCTTCCAAAATCGTTGAAGCGGCGCTTCCGCCTAACGAATGGCCAACCAAATACCACTGTTTGATTTTTGGATGCTCTTCGATGATCGATAATCCTTTTTTAGAGTCCAGCAACGCAATATTAAACGGCAGTTTCGGCAGAGCGACATAATATCCTTCTTGTGCCAATTGGTGACCGAAATAGCTGTATGCAGCGGGATCCACTTTGGCTCCTTGATAAAAAATAAAGCCCGTTTCACTCGTGTCGTCCCCGAACTGGTAACCTTGTCCGACCGATTCACCGAAATATGGTTTTGCTTCTTTTGTTGGATTGTAATCAAATTGAGCCCAAATCATGAATGCTGCAACTAAAATCCCTACCAGAATCAGTAAACTGATGCTGATTCGTTTTAACCATCTTTTCATATTCATCCCTCCTCTTTTATGATACCCAATCTAATGTGCAAAATCACATATGAAAGTATTGTTTTGAATTTTCAGTTAATGTAAGCGTATCTATCTCTTTTTCAATATTTGGTTTAAGATTAAAAAAGCATCCGTTATTCGAAAGGGGAATCATTTGTTTTGCCACGTACTGTTGTCTCCACGATTCAGTGGTTTTTGTTTATTATTTGTACTAACATTGCCCCGCCACTCGCGATTGCCGCCTCATTTGAACTGTCAAGTGCAGATACCCTCGCCTTTTTATCCCGCTGCTTATTTGTTTTTGCGATTTTAAGTCTCATTCAAGTATTATTCGGTCACCGTCTGCCAATCATGGAAGGGCCTGCCGGTATTTGGTGGGGAGTGTTCGCGCTCTACTCTTCTATCGGAATCACCTTATACGGAAGTTACTCCAACACGTTACAGTCGTTAGGTTTTCTTCTCATCTTAAGCGGAATCATCTGTATCATTCTTACCCTGACCGGGGTACTTCGCCGACTCGTACCCTTGTTTACACCACAAGTCATCGGTGTTTACATGTTGCTGTTATCGGCTCAGTTATCCGGTTCCGTCATGAAAGGACTGCTGAATATCGAAGACGGAAAGATTCAGGTGCTTCCTGCCGTCATTTCTGTCTTAACTGTCATCATCTCACTCTACTTGGAACGCAGCGACCGGTTGCGTCAGTACGCCTTATTAATCACCCTGCTCGTCGGTTGGAGCATGTTTGCCTTGATTGGTCGTGCCGAAATGCCGACGTTCGACGGTCCATTCTTCACTTTCCCTGATTTAATGCCGTTCGGCGGCATTCAGCTCGACTGGAGCCTACTGCCGACAGCCCTGATCATCTCGTTATTGCTGATGACAAACGTCTTGGCGAACATCAAAGTCATTGAACGAATCATCAGTGCAAAACGCGGCGAGAAGGTCAAAGGACAAGTCGCGACAGCCGGCGTCACGGCCGGAATCGGACAGATCTTCGCAGGAATGTTCGGAACGGTCGGTCCTGTTGCGATTTCCGGGACAGCCGGCTTCATCGCTTCAACCGATAATACGGACCGGAAAGCCTTTGCGATTGCTAACGTTGTTTGTCTGTTCCTCAGCATCGTCACGCCGTTCGTCGGACTGATTGCAAAGATTCCGGTCGCTGTCGGATACGCAATGGTTGCTCCAATCGTTGCCGGTATGGCGATCATCGGGGTCACGGAAGCATCGCGAGAATTAAATCGCCAGACCGCCATGATTACGGTCGGCTTACCGGTTCTCGTCGGAATCGGTGCTCTGCTTCTTCCGAAAGGCGCCACTTCGGATTTACCTCCACTCGTCACGACATTGATGTCGAATGGTCTCGTACTCGGAACACTCGTCGCCCTGCTTGCTGAATCACTGCGTCATATCCGAACGAATGATTAAAAAAAGACAGCTGATCTTGGAAGGAATGCTTCCAAGCCAGCTGTCTTTTTTTCGTGAATATTTCTTAACGAATACCACGCATATATTTTTGAAGTTTTGGTGCGAAAGCGAACAGGATGATCCCGAGAATGATGGCAACAAGTCCTGTAATTCCGAAGTACGCCACTTCTGTATCCGCTCCGTAGTATTTTACAATTTGAGCGTTGACCGCTTGTCCGGTCGCGTTCGTCAAGAACCACAAACTCATCGTCTGTGCTGAGAAGGCAGCCGGTGCCAATTTCGTCGTTGCAGATAGTCCGACCGGTGATAAGAATAACTCACCGATGACAACGAGGAAGAAGCTGAGCGCAAGCCAAAGCGGGCTGACCGTCGTATCTGTTCCGAACAACAAGCCCGGTAACATCATGACGATAAAGGATAAGCCGGCAAATACCAAACCAAACGAAAACTTCTGCATTGTCGTCGGTTGGCGATCACCGAGTTTCACCCAAAAGCTTGCAAATACAGGTGCCAAGACGATAATGAACAGTGGGTTCAGGGACTGGAAGAAGGCCGGTTCCAGACCAAAGCCGAGGAACGAAAGATTTGTCCGTTCATCCGCAAAAATCGAAAGAACATATGAACCTTGTTCCTGGATTGCCCAGAATACTGCAGCTGCAATGAAGAGCGGAATGTACGCAAGCAGACGCGAACGTTCATCATCCGTAATCTTCGGACTCCGCAGCATGAAAGTGAAGTAAGCAATCGGAATCAAAATTCCGAGGAACGTGACCATGAGCGTGAAGCGACTGATCGTCAACAATCCTGTCAGCGATGCAATCGTACCAAGAACCGCAAGTGCGATAATGACAACGGCTGCAATCGTAAAGAACCGTTTCCGTTCGTTACCTTCAAGCGGATTCAAGACGTATGTCCCCGCTTGTCCCAAGTTCTTTTTCTTCGTTAAGACGAAAACGATCAAACCTAAGAACATTCCGATTGCAGCAAGTGCAAAACCAGCGTGATATCCTGCTGAATCTGAAACTTTACCAACAATCAATGGTGCGAGGAATGCACCGGCATTGATCCCCATGTAGAAGATACTGAATCCGGCGTCACGACGGTTATCCGTTTTACTGTACAGATCACCGACGATATTCGAAACGTTTGGTTTCAAGAACCCTGTTCCGATGACGATCAGTCCCATTGAGATGAACAATGCCGTGATTCCGGCCGGTAACGCGAGGACGATATGTCCGAGCATGATGAGCACTCCACCATAGAAAACGGTCCGCGAAGTACCGAGCAGCCGGTCCGCGACCCAACCGCCGATGATACCGGACATGTATACGAGGGAACCGTATACTGCCATGATCGATGCAGCAGTCGGTTTGTCGATTCCAAGACCACCGTTGGCAACTGAATCATACATGTAGAAGATGAGGATGGCACGCATCCCGTAGTAGGAGAATCGCTCCCAAAACTCAGTAAAGAATAACGTGAACAGTCCTTTTGGATTTCCGAAAAATCCTTTTTGCGGAACAGTCTTGTAGACCTGATCGCGATCAAACTCTGCCATATGAACGGCTCCTTTCGTCTACCTTCGATATGTGCACATTGTCCAATCTTTTTCCCGCTTTCCCCAAACGATAAGCATGAACGAACCAATTGAACGCAAATACACTGTTTTGCCTGAATTGTCTCACTTCTTTTTTTGTTTATGAGACAGCACTATATCATTCAACCGTAAATCATTTGAGGAGTCAAATATTAATTTCGGTACACAAAAAAGAGTGATACGAAAAATCCGCTCACTCAAGTCTGCATCTCTTTTGATTCAACAATCGTTACTCCCGGTGGTTCATGCAGCGTATGATGAATCATCGCCTGTGCGACCTTCGCTGCTTCAATCGGCGCGTACGGGCTGCGCCGCAACAACGGACGTAATACAGTGGACACCCGGGCCGCCGCCTGTTCGCCAAATCGGAATTCATCCCGCTCGCCTAACAATAACGAAGGGCGGAAAATAAGTAAGGCATCGTAACCGAGTACGCGTAATCCATTTTCCGCGTCCCCTTTGACACGGTTATAAAATGTTTTCGCATTCGGATGGGCGCCGAGTGCCGAAATCAGAGCAAATCGAGTAGCTCCCAGATCAAGCAATTCCCGTCCCACTTCAATTGGATACGTATAATCCACGAGACGAAACGCTTCTTGCGATCCAGCCTGTTTGATCGTTGTCCCCAGCGCACAGTAAACGTGGTCGACTTCCGGTAATTCGATTTCCGTCACATGATCAAAATCAATCACCCATTCTTCGAGTTTTTGATGAAATCGATTCATCGGACGACGTACGAGAACATGTACTTCCTGATATTCATCATGCGCCAGTAGTTGATCGACCAGTTCTTGCCCCACTAAACCAGTCGCTCCTAAAATAGCTGCTTTCATCATCCATCCTCCTCTTGATTTTCACGTTGTCCGATCGGTAAGAAATAAGATCGATTCCCCGTGATCCTTTCACCTGCCCGTACCCCGACAGCACTCGGTCGCCCGCCAAGCACAAACACACCAAACATATATGCGACTTCTGTTTCATCTTCTAATGACCACATCGGTAATTCCTGATACCGTTGATACACGGCCGACTGATTGCTGAATGAACGTTGTTCGTTGCTGAACAGGACATTCCCGTCCCCTTGACGGACAGTAACCGTATCCCCTTCTCGTCCAAAGATCGGTTTTTCGACGAAAGCTTGTTGCTGACGTAAAAACGGCTCCGGACTCAAATAGGTCGGTAAGAAATACTGAGCAATAATCTCATGATCACGCCCGGTCAAATAAGGATGGTCTGTTTCATGCAAGAGCCAGATTAAAGCCAAGACCGACTTGGCCTGCATCAGGAATGCCGACGGCGGATTGATGATTTCAAGCAATCCCATCTCGACGAGCTGAAGCAACAAGTGTCCCAGCTCTTTTCCGTCTTCATCACGGTCGAGTAGAGCCATCTCAATCGGAAACGTCTGCCGGTAAAGAATATCGATTCTTCGTCCCTGTTGGTCATACAACCCATCTTCTGCCCGTATCTCAAGTTCGTCAAGAGGACAGTATGTAGCACCGGCAACAAATTGTTGCAGATACTCTGTCGTCCACCGGTCTTCGATATTGTCTCCATGTGACGTGAAGACGACGTGCGGCTGTTCGTGACGAATCCTGTGACCGGCCGCCTTCACCGCACGATCAACGCTGTCCGCCAACTGTTTTGCTCGTCCGTCATTAATTGGCTTAAAACCCACTTTTTGCGCAATCCGATCGTTGACTTCAAAAGATTCCTTAATAAATGTCGGTGTATCCGCATTCCATTCCATGATCGAAATCCGATTCTCTGTGACAATGAAATCGAAGCGGCTGATGACTGATAAAGGACGCATCGTCTGTAACCGTAAAAAAGGTAAAGCATCCTTCGGAAAACCAAGTTCAATTAATCCGTCGTCATCCATCGTCCAAAGAATCGGAATCACTTTTTCAAAGATGGTATACGCTTCTCGTGCCGCTGTCCGCAATGCCTGAATCGTCTCGTTCGAAACGGGCATTACTTCCGCCAAAGCGTAAATTTCTCCATCCAGCACATCCCAAAAAGCGTCGATATCCCCGTACAATTCCTGTCGTGTCCTCATCCGCCGAAGAAGCCGGACGATGACCCCGTCCCAAATCCTTTTGTCTTGGCATTATAACTTTTAACGTCCTTTGATCGGGGGGTGTATCCTTTCGTTCGCATCGCACTATGCATCAAGGCGCGCGAAGCAAAGTAACTTCCTCCCCAGTAAAAGAACCCCGAGTGTGTCGAGCTTGAATCATCACAATACCAAACACCTTCATCGTTATCATATTCATAATCATCACAATCCGGATCATCCGGACGTTCCGCTTTTGCATTGTCCGATCCACATCCACTGAGCGTCGTTCCGATTAATAACGTAGCTGCAAGTGTTGCCTGCTTCATCCAACTCACATCACATACCCCTCTCGTCACAATTTGTTATTCTAAGTATACGCTTTTTCCACCAAAAAAGTTTCTAAGTCGTTCCGGAACTTTTTTTGTTAAGGCCAGTAGAATAACGAAGAAGACTTGAGGAGGAAATCAAATGTCACTTGCCTATTATGTCGAAGATCAAAATGAGTTCAAATCGATTTATCAATATAGCCGCTTTGCCATTGAACCGGAAGAAATCATTGCGCATCAACTTTGCGAATTTCATATCATCGAAGGTCACTTATATGAGTTGCGTTCCAATGAAATGGATGGCGAATACGATCAGTTAATCGTCGATCATGTGGAAGCGTCTCCCCGTGATCCGGCGGACCGTGTCTATCCGCCGCACCAGATTCATCTCGAATTCCGACGCTTCCAGGAAAGTGCGTCACATCCGGTCATCAAGACGGTGACCGTCCCGAATCATATCCAGGCCATGCGCTTTTTAGTCAAAGATAAATTGAGCGTACCCGATCATGGCGTCTTTGAACGAGACAGCTGTGAAGTCGATTTAGACCGAAATTGTTACGTGATTTATTTAGGTGAAGAAATCATTTAATGAAAGAATTAAGTATAGTTCGTTTTCAAGACAGGTTTTTTTTGGCATACTAGAGGATAAGAACGAATTAATCGAGGTGAACACACATGAGCGAACAACCAAAAAAATTGTCTCTTCAAGAAGCAATGATTGAACAATTAAAAGCAAAAAAACAATCACAGACAAAACGTCCGACCGGTTTGCGCGGAACAGAAACAAAACAAATGACAAGCCAAAAAACGAAAAAAACGAACAACCAGAAAAAACGGACAGGCGTCTAATTGAATTCATGAAATAAGGGAGTAACTATGAGTATTTTAACGGTATCAAACTTAAGCCATGGTTTTGGCGATCGTGCGATTTTCGAAGATGTCTCGTTTCGTCTGTTAAAAGGGGAACACATCGGTCTCGTCGGAGCAAACGGTGAGGGTAAATCGACGTTCATGAACATCATTACTTCACAGCTCGAACCAGACGAAGGAAAAGTCGAATGGGCGAAACACGTCCGTGTCGGCTATCTGGATCAGCATGCTGTTCTTTCCAAAGGACTCACGATTCGTGATGCCTTAAAAGGAGCATTCCAATATCTGTTCGACATCGAACAGGAAATCAATGATCTGTATACAAAGATGGGCGAAGTCGAACCAGACGAACTCGAAAAAATGTTAGAAGAAGTCGGGGTCTTACAAGACATCTTGACGAACAATGATTTTTATACGATCGATGCGAAAGTCGAAGAAATTGCACGCGGTTTAGGTCTTGATGAGATCGGTCTCGATCGTGATGTCCAGGAACTGAGCGGCGGACAGCGGACAAAAATCCTGCTTGCGAAACTGTTGCTCGAAAAACCAGACATCCTGTTACTCGATGAGCCGACCAACTACTTGGATGTGCAACATATCGAATGGTTGAAACGTTACCTCAATGATTACGAAAATGCGTTCATCTTGATTTCACACGACATTCCATTCTTGAACAGTGTCATCAACTTGATTTACCATATGGAAAACCAAGGACTCAATCGTTACGTCGGTGATTACGACAACTTCCTGACTGTCCATGAGGCGAAGAAGAAGCAACATGAGTCGGCCTTCAAACGTCAACAGCAGGAAATTTCCGAGCTGAAAGACTTCGTCGCCCGAAATAAGGCCCGTGTCTCGACACGGAACATGGCGATGTCCCGTCAGAAGAAACTCGATAAGATGGATGTCATCGAACTCGCGCAGGAACGTCCGAAACCTGAGTTTCATTTCCAGACAGCCCGGACACCAAGTAAGTTGATGTTCGAAGCGAAAGGACTTGTCATCGGTTACGATGAGCCGCTTTCCCGTCCGCTTGACTTGATGATTGAGCGCGGTCAAAAAATCGCGTTACACGGGGCAAATGGTATCGGGAAGTCGACGTTACTCAAAAGTCTGCTTGGTGAGATTCCTTCGGTTTCCGGTACAGTCGAACGTGGAGAAAATCTTCACATCGGCTACTTCGAACAGGAAATCAAGGAAAAGAATTCGAATACGTGTATCGAAGAGATTTGGGGCACATTCCCGTCTCTGACACAGCAGCAGGTCCGGGCTATGCTCGCGAAATGCGGTCTGATGACGAAACACATCGAATCGAAAATCGAAGTCCTCAGTGGTGGGGAAAAAGCGAAGGTCCGCCTTTGTAAATTGATGAACACAGAATCCAATATTCTGGTTCTCGATGAGCCGACCAACCACTTGGATGTCGAAGCAAAAGAAGAACTCAAACGGGCTCTTCAGGAGTACAAAGGAACGGTTCTGTTGATTTCACACGAACCTGAATTTTACGAAGCCGTCGCAACGGATTTATGGAATTGTGAATCGTGGACGACAAAAGTGTTCTAAAGGTAAACACCATCTGACGGAAGTCCGGGACTCGATTTTTAGATCGAGTCCCGCGTTCCGTCTTTTTTTGGGCTTTCATTTAATTCATAGACTTAATCATTGCCTTGTTCAACGATTTGTATCAAACTAAATGGCAGATGCAACTTTTTCTGAAGGAGTGGATGTCATGGAAACGATCACTAAAAAAGCCAACTTATCATTACTCGAACTTCCGAGCGGTGGAGACGAGTCGCTATTTTGCCGTCTCTACTCTCCTGCACTCGCTGCTCCTGCACCACTCATCGTCCTGTTTCATGGATTCCCCGGAAAACAATTAAACATGGACTGGGCGGTTCAATTACAAAACCTCGGCTTTCACGTCCTTGTGACGTCTTACCGCGGAACGATCGGCAGTCCGGGAGCATTTCGTTTCCAACATGTCCTTGAAGATGCGACTGCCATCATGCAACATGTCATTTCTCCCGCCTTTACGCAAGCACACGATATCTCAGCCGATCAGATTTCAATCGTCGGCCACAGTATGGGCGGCTTTGCCGGACTTCATGCGTTCGTCGATGTTCCGGACATTGCGCATTACATCGGGATCTCTCCATTCAACTTCGGTTTGATCGGTCAACTGGTACTCTCTTATCCGGAACATGAAGAGGCGTTACAAGGTGTCTTGAGCCGCGGAGCTCAGTTCCTGTCCCATACCGACGGCGACATACTGCTCGACGAACTAAAACGACATCATGCGACGTGGAACCTGCTGTCACTGAAAGAACAACTCGGAACACGTTCCGCCTTACTTGTGACGTCGGAACGTGACGAGACGTCTATCAAATCACTTCATCATGACTTGCTTCAGGATGCCAGCGCCTTTGAACAAATCATTGTCGATAGTGATCACAACTATATCGACAATCGGGAAGATGCCTTTCAGGCTTGGACCACGTGGTTAAGACAACGCTAAAAAACGAGCGTCCTCATTTCACTAGTGAGGACGCTCGCTTTTTAGGTGTTGCTGTTTTCGGACGGACCTGCATACGGTACAAAATCAGTGTAAACAATGTCAGTGTCGAACAGGCATACCAAATGGTCGTGAAAAGTGTTCCTGTATCCGTTCCGATGAAAATTCCGTGTAGCGTCATCAAGAGCCAGGCCGGCAGGACAAGCCAGTGCGTTAATTTCCATAATGTTTTTCCGAGCGCCTCTTTCAAGAAATCAGAAGTAACCAAGACAAAACCAAACAGGTACAGACTGATCGTTCCAAAGGCATTCCAAAGCGGCTCATAGGAGGCCGTTCCCGGAATCAGAATTTCAAGCAAACGCAGAGGGGCATACGTATCGACGACGATCAGCGTCGCATGAAGCACAATCGCGAGTAAGCCGGCCCAGCCACTGTACAGGTGAATATTATGCAGACGTGCCTTTTGTTTTCTCAATGCCGGGAATGAACCGAGTAGACCGGCTAACACCGATAGTGTCAAAAAGAAATGTCCGGTCAACCCGCTCAAACGAATCATCGTCCACGTTGAAAATAACCACTTCATCCAGTCCATATGGCTTGTCCTCCCTTCTCTTCCGCCACCATTTTTCCTGACTCATCCATCAATAGTAATCGTCCGTTCGGAAACCACTTGAACAGTTTGTCCTGTCGTTCGGCTTCTGTCATCTGAAAAGCGAGTTTCGTCATCACTTCTGCCTCATAGAGTTGTGGCGCAGACGCCGTGATTTGGACGAATCGGCTTTCAATCGGACGCCCTGTCTTACCACTTAACAAATGATGGTTCGCCCTGTCGCCCACTTTCCAGGAACGATACATCCGGCTCGAGGTCGCGACAGCCCCTTGTCGTAACCGGATTTCTGCAATCTCAGTTTCTGTCTTCGGATCTGTGACGGCAATTTTCCACGGCTCGTCATCAGACCAGACAATGACGTCTCCGCCAGCGTCAATCAATCCGCGTGGCTGGTTCTTCCGTAAACGTTGGGCAACCATCATTGCCGCCGCTCCCTTGCCGATTCCGCCTAAGTCAATCGTTCCTCCACCGACCCGCGTCACTTCACATCCTTCGACTAAAAACGGACTGATTTCAGGCGGCAGGGCTGCTTCTGATTCAACGGCCTGCCGGAAAGGAAACGATCGGTCGTAACCGTTTGCGCGCTGCTGTTCAAGTAGGAAGGGCGAAAAGTAATGTTCGGTCTGTTCAAAATAACGAATTGCCCGTTGTAACAATCGTGCAAGCGGTAACGATACCGTCAGCGTCTGCCCAATCAGCAGTTGATTCAACTGACTGACTTCGCTGGACGAACTGAATCGTGACCATTGCCGGTCCACATAATGAAAGAACTGCTCGATGTCCTGCCATTCCTTTTCTTCGATCCTTTGGTTCGTGATAAAACGAATGTTATTATGCATCGAATAGAGTTGCCGCTCCATTTCGTTTCACCTCCTATTTCGAATGACTCGACTGACCGTCACTTCCGCCGCTCGGTTGATTAAATCCGGAAGAATCGTTGCTTTGCCAATTACCGTCATCGTCGTCATCCTCTTCGTCGTAATATCCGTTGTCTTCATCTGACTCTCCCCATTCATCGTCATCACCGTTAGACGGCTGACTCGGGATTGTCGTCTCGTTCGAATAAGAATCTCCTGTATTGATGGTATTCGCCGGCTGATCGTTTGTCGCAACGGTCAACTGACCAATCGCAAGTCCTAAAAAGACACTGCTGCTCAGTCCCACAATCCATTTCGCGAACGGTTTCGGTTTCACATTTTTCCTCTCCTCTCGTTTCCTGTTATCTTTACTGTATCGATAAAAACTGACAACTAGCTGATGACAACTGTGGGATAATAAGAAAAAACAAACCGGGAGGAACAAGGATGCGGATTTTGATTGCAGAAGATGACAAGCGGCTTGCCAAAATGTTGCGGCTCCATTTGGAACGTGCCGGCTATCAGGTCGATGTGGCTCATGACGGACTCGAAGCCATCGAGCAATGCCAGACTTTTCGTTATGATTTATTGGTCCTCGACTGGATGATGCCACATAAAAGCGGGATTGAAGTGGCGACTGAATTACGTGGGGAACGTTTCGAAGGCGGGATCCTGATGCTGACGGCTCGTGATACGGAAATCGATTTGGTACATGGACTGGACAGCGGTGCCGATGATTATCTCGTCAAACCCTTTCAGGCAAACGAACTGTTAGCACGCCTCCGCGCCTTGAGCCGGCGTCAGAAAAAGGCATTCGTCTCGACTGTTTCGTATCAGGAACTCGAACTTGATATCACGACTCAGACGATTTCCTATGCCGGACAGTTACTTGAGCTGACACGTCGTGAATTCGAATTTCTTTCGCTGTTGCTCCGCCGCCCGGAGCAGGTCATGGGACGTGAGCTGATCATTGAAGTCGTTTGGGGAATCGGCGCAGATATCACCGATAATGCACTCGACGCACTCGTTCGGCTCGTCCGGAAAAAGCTCGATGCTGCCGGTGCACCGGCTTTGATTCAAACGGTTCGCGGATTCGGTTATCGGCTCGGAGGTCCTCATGCTTGAAACCATTCGAAAACGGCTGACGCTACTATTCAGCGGAACGTTTTTACTGTTGTTGATTCTGATTTTAGTCGGCGTTTACTTCACGACCGCCCGGCTGCTTGATCAAACCGAGCTGAACCAATTAAAGTCAGTGTCCGACCGCGATCTGTTCGAACGGATCGAGCACGGCGAAGACCGGTTAATCCGCAATCCGATTTACTTTCAGATTATGAATCCGGACGGTTCAGTCCGCTTCACATCGCTTCCTGACGACTTACCGGCGAAGACCCTTCAGCGCTTTATGACCGCAGATGAAGAAACTCAAAAAGTCGAATTCGACGACCGGCACTATCTGCTTTATCAACGGGATAATGATGAACAGGGCACGATTCTCCTGATGAAAGACATCTCTGCCACACAGGATACACTCCAGCGCCTGATCGCCATGTTAGCCGGCATCACGATTTTGTCGACCCTTGTCTTGATGGGTCTCAGTTACGTACTCGCCGGTCGTTCCGTCGTTCCGGTCCAACAAGCCTTTGACCGACAGCGCCGTTTTACATCAGACGCTTCTCATGAACTAAGGACGCCGCTGACGATTTTATACAGCGGCATCGAGTTACTCGAGACTGAGCCGCTCAGCACGGAAGGAAAAACAATCTTATCGGATTTGAAGGCAGAGACGGCCTCGATGCAGTATTTAGTTTCCGACTTACTGTTGTTGGCCCGGGAAGGTCAACCCGGATCCATGAGCCCGATTGATTTAAGTACACTCGTCACACAGACTTCTGAACGGTTTAAACATACGTTAGTCGACCGGACATTGGCCTTATCTGTCGCGCCCAATTTGTTGATCAAGAGCGATCCTAACCAGTTGATCCGTCTGTTGACGATCTTTCTAGAAAATGCCGCTGCCTACAGCGATGCTAATATTGAAGTTTACCTGCAACAGACGTCAACCGATGTTCGATTAACCATCGCTGATCACGGAATCGGCATTCCACCGGAAAATTACGATAAGATATTTGAACGGTTCTTCCGCGGTGACCACTCTCGCCATGGTACCGGAACCGGGCTCGGGCTCGCCATCGCCAAATCGATTGCCGATGCACATCAAGCCACTATCTTTGTTGAATCCACACCCGAAACCGGAACACGCTTCACGATTCTTTTTCCAATTTCTTAATGACCGTCAGCTAACTGTCAGATAACCCGGTTAAAGTAACAGTATGTTCCATTACTTATCAAGGAGGTTATCTTATGTTAGGTGGCGTACCGCTTCATCCCCTGCTCGTTCATGCACCGATTGCTCTTTTACTGTTCGCAACACTCTTATTACTGTTCAGTTTCAAATGGGTCCAGTTAAAATTATTTGTCCTCATCACGTTATTTGCCGGTCTGCTGTCCGGCGTCGCAGCGTATTTATCGGGTGACGGGGCAGAAGAATATGCAGAAACCAATCTGAGCAGTGCAACACACGCGGCCATCTCGAATCATGAAAATTTCGCCTTGTTCAGCCTCGTTGCCTTTGGAATTGCCTTTGTCCTCCTGTTGCTCGGCTACCGTTCCAACAAAAAAACAATGCTTATGCTAAGCCTGCTCGTCGCAATCGTCGGAAGCGGTTTACTCGCTTATACCGGTCATCTCGGCGGACAAATGGTATACGCCAAATAAAAAATCCCCTTTCCTCCAAATGATCTATGGAGAAAAGGGGATTTTCACTTACTTACTTACTTACTTACTTATTTATGATGATCACGGCCCGGACGGCGGTTGCTCGAGCGGCGTGTGTTACCGCGGCCTTCCGCCGGTTTTTTCGTTCCTTTGCTTTGATCGTGCTGTGCACGAATCATTTCATCCGACAGTTCGACGACAATCGGTGTGACTTCGACACCGAGTTCCCGCTCCATATCGCGGAAGCTGCGGCCGTCACGCGGTGTGACGATTGAAATCGCTACGCCGTCGTTACCGGCACGGCCTGTCCGGCCGATCCGGTGAACGTAACTTTCGGCATCATCCGGTAAATCGTAGTTGAAGACGTGTGTGACACCTGTGACGTCAAGACCACGTGACGCGACGTCCGTCGCAATCAGGAATGGTGTTTTTCCTTGATAGAACTTCGCCATCGCCTTTTCACGTTTCCCTTGCGTCAATCCGCCGTGCAATTCATCCGTCGCATATCCCTGCATCTGTAACTCTTCGTTCAGCTTACTGACGCGGCGTTGTGTCCGGCAGAAGATGATTGCGGCATACGGACGCATCTCGTCAAGCATCGTCCGGAGTGTCGCTTGTTTCCGGCGATCCGTCGTTTCGACGACGAACTGCTCGATCGCATCGACCGTTACTTTTTCAGCCTCGACTTGGACTTCAATCGGATCACGCAAATACGTTTTCGCGAGTTGCTCGACTTTTTCCGGCATCGTTGCTGATAACATGACGAACTGACGATCAACCGGTGCTGCTGCGATGATATCTTCGATTTCCGGTAAGAATCCGATTTGCAGCATCTGATCCGCTTCATCCAGGACAAGCGTCTTCAATTCACTCAAATCAAGTGTTCCGCGACCGACGTGATCCAAAATCCGACCCGGTGTCCCGATGATGATTTGTGGCATGCGACCGAGACGTTGGATTTGTTTGAAGACATCCTGTCCACCGTATACAGCCAGCGCCCGGATATCTTCCATGTTCCGGATTAACTTGTGTGTTTCATCTGCAATCTGACGTGCGAGTTCACGTGTCGGTGCGACGATCAACGCTTGAACCGTTTTGCTCTCTAAATCGATTTGTTCGAGAATTGGCAGAAGAAACGCCAGTGTCTTCCCTGTTCCGGTTTGCGCTTTTCCTATTAAATCACGACCGGCGAGCAAATGCGGAATCGCCTGCTCTTGAATCGGCGTTGGTTGTTTGATGCCTTGTTTTTGTAATTTCTTGACCCATTGTTCTTGAATGTGTAGTGCTTCAAATGTTGACATAGTATCCTCCTAAAAATTATCCACAGAAAAAAGCTGTGGATAACCTGCTTCGAATCGACAAAAACAGTTATCCACAGCCGTGCTTTTTCTAGTATACACAATTTACGCGTTTGTTGCTTCCTGTTTTAACTTTCGATCGAGTACAAATGTCCCGAATGGAATGAACGAAGCGATAAAGGCGATCCCTGCTTTTACAAACGACCAACGGTATTTGAATTTAACGACAGCAAGCCATAGCGCATACATGACGAATAAAACACCGTGCATGGCTCCGACGACCGAAACGGCTTCCGGAATGCCTGCCATATACTTTAAGGGCATGGCAATCAACAGTAAGACTAAAAATGAAATACCTTCTAAAATCGCAATCAATCGAAATTGACCTAACGTAGTTCCTAACATCCCGTCACTCCTTTTTCCTGGTTCCTGTCTTTAGTATACGGGACGCCCGTCAGTCTGTGACCTGTGTCACAGGATTGTCAGATTTCGAGTGGGCGGAGACGGGCTTCGATTTGCTCCCGTTGCGGTTCGAGAAATGGCGGCAGAGCTAATGTCTCACCAAGGGTTTCCACCGATTCATCCGTTGCAAATCCCGGTGTATCCGTCGATAATTCAAACAAAATATGATTCGGTTCGCGGAAATAGAGCGCCTGGAAATAGTGACGGTCGACTTTCCCTGAGTTTGGCAGACGGTATTCTTTCAATCGTTTCACCCATAAGTCATACTCTTCACTGTTCGGTACACGGAACGCTACATGGTGGACGCCGCCACGTCCGAGCCGTTCCCGGTCGAGATCCGGACGAGCTTCGAGATGAACTTCTGCCCCGATTCCGCCTTGTCCCGTCGAGTAGACATCAATCTCCGCAAAATCACCGGCCAGCGATGGATAACTGCCGATTTTCTTAAAGCCGAGGACTTCCGTTAAGACAAGAGCCGTCGGTTCTGGATCATTGACGGTCAGCGTCACGGCACCTAAGCCGACGATGGCATGTTCAGCCGGAATCTCATCGTGTTTCCATGGCACACCTCCTGCGACCCCCTGTTCGCCGTCTTCTGCGACAAGAATCAACCGGGTTCCTTCCTGATCACGGAACGCCAGCGTCTGACGCCCCGCCCGTTCGACAATCGCATCATGGTCCACGCTTTGTTGTATAAAGCGGTCTCTCCAAAACTGAAGGGACGCTGTTGTTTTGACACGGAGTGATGTCGACGAAATGCTTGACGCACCGGGTACACCGGTCCCTAAATGCGGGATATCAAAAAACGTCAGATCCGTTCCCGGATTGCCTTCCGCATCTCCGTAAAAGAGATGATATGACGTCGTATCATCCTGATTGACCGTTTTTTTGATCAGACGCATCCCGAGAACCTGTGTATAAAATTGATAGTTGCGTTCTGCCATCCCCGTTAAAATGGATACATGATGAATACCGAGTAATTCCATGTTTGCCACGTCCTTTTCTGAATGAATAGTTTGTATCGTCAGTATAGCGCACATATATCTTGAATTCAAGATATTAACTCATTAAAAAAATCGCCCTTTCGAAAAAGGACGATTGAAAAGTTAAGATTAAAGTTTTACGACGTTAGCAGCTTGTGCTCCACGTGCGCCTTCAGTGATTTCGAATTCAACTTCTTGACCTTCGTCAAGTGATTTGAAACCTTCACCAGTGATTGCTGAGAAATGTACGAATACGTCTTCTCCGCCTTCAACTTCGATGAAACCGAAACCTTTTTCTGCGTTAAACCATTTTACTTTACCTGTGTTCATGGGAACAACCTCCAAAAATAAATTACTTAATACATATGCCGCGCATATGAAAGAAATTCATTATTGTCCCGAAATACATGGAGCGACGAAAAGATTGTTCGTGACGCAATGTGAATCAGTAGTGACAATAACAATATTAAGCTAACGTCAGTATAAAATGATTGCGCTTTAAAAGTCAAGTTGTCTGACCAATATTTTACCAATTGATTCCACTTTTCGAACTAAAAAAAACAGATTCGGATTGCTCCGAACCTGCTCCTTTTTTCTTAACGGTGGATCCAGACTGCTCCAGCAGAGTTATCTTTCGCTTCACCGATGACTTGTACTTTAAGACCGTTGTTCGGGAGCAGTTTTCCTGCATCCGGAATCAATTGATCGATATACGATTTAGAATCATCGAACGTCGTCACGCCTGAAAGACCTTTGTAATCGTAAAGACCACGTGATGGCGAGTCGATGAGCCATGCTGGTGCTTTGTCGAAGCTGAAAGCCGCATCCGCGATTTGGTAACGTGTGCTTCCTGTGACGACTGGTTGTCCTTTGAGTGTTCCAACGATTGCTTTTGGATGCGAATCGACGACACCGAGGAATCCTTCACCCGGGTGAACGCCAACCCAGTTGTCTGTGAAGCTGCTATCGGCATACCAAACGACGAGACCCGTGTTGTATTTCACGCCACGTGCATGCTCAAGTGCTTTATCTGAGCCTGCATAGTTCCGCCATTCGAGGTAGTATGCGTTGTCCGCATAGCTGAAACCATCCGAAGCCACGAAACCGTCCAATTTAAATTTCGGAGTACCTTCTGCATCGTCTTCAAAGACGACTTTTCCGTCGACTGTCAGTTTTGCGTTATCAAGCGCAAAACCATCGAGGGCAAGACCGGCATCCCCTGTGTAGTCGAACGTCAATGTAACCTTTTTACCGGCAAATTCGCTGAGGTCATATGATTTGTCGACCCATGCACCTTTTGAAGATTCAGCGCGTTGATCGCCGTCCGTATCCTCGTCACCGATGACATCGATTACTTTTGATACGCCGCCAGCTGTTGCTGTGACTTTCAAGAAGTCATAATCGAATTCGACATCGAAGTATGCTTTGTAGTCAAACTTCGCAGATGTCGCAGCCGTCAAATCAAACTCCGGTGACGTCATTGACGTGTGGAGATCATTCCCTTTTGTGCTGTAGTAATACTTTTTACCGAAAGCTGGAGCGATTCCTTTAACCGGCTTTTTCGGTAAGTTCACTTTGATGATTCCAGGATTTTTTGATTTCGTGACACTTTGATCGAGGTATGAAGCCGTTCCCGCTTTTGAAAGTGAATCGAAATCAACGTTCTGGATGTTCGCCCAGTTCCCGCCCATGACGTTCTGGAAGAACTCTTTATTTTGTGGTGAGAAGCTTGTCGGTTCTGCTCCGGCAATTCTACCGTTCCAGCTACCGCCACTCATGATCGACCATGAAGCAACCGGCTCACCTTGACCTGTATACTGTGTATCATACTCATCCGGAAGTCCAAGATCGTGTCCGAATTCGTGAGCGAAGACGCCGACTGCACCGTCTTCCGGTTGAACCGTATAATCGAAGGCTGCCATCTTGCCGCCCCAGTTTGTAGAATTTGAAGTTGTATTCGCAACAGGATAAACTCCATCAAGTGTCCAACGGTGCGACCAGATTGCGTCGTCGCCGAGTGTACCGCCGCCTGCTTCTTGTCCTGTTCCGGCATGAAGAATCATCAAGTGATCGACGAGACCGTCCGGCTCATTCTGGTTGCCGTCACCGTCTAAATCGTACTGATCAAATTGATCATACTCTGCCAGGTTAATGCCGGATTTTACAGCTGCATTCAACGAATCTTTAACGAGACCGCGTGGTCCTTTTGCCCCCGGAAGGTTATCATTGCCGCCTTTCGGATTGTCTGAACCATAATCTTTTGCCGTCCCCGGTACTGTTAACCAGTTCGATACTTTCCCGTCGACTGAATAGCTGCCGCCGGATTGTTCTTCGTAATATTGTTTGAACGTCTTGACCTTATCGCCGTTGAACAGCTCGAATTCTTTATCCCCGAACATCAGGTCTTGATAATGTTTTTGGTTAAAGTCGTTCGAATACATGTATCCCGGTTCTTGGACGACGTTGTTATGCTTGAAGTCGCTGTATTCGACAAGTAAGACGAGTACTTTGTCTGTCCGGGTAGCACCATTGTAAGCTGCTTGTTTGGCTTTATCGACTTTGACAAACCCATCTTTTTTACCTTTTTTGTAGTTATTGTGATTTTTAGCGAGTTGTTTCGCCAGTTGATCTTTCTGTTTCGTCAAGAAATCCTTTGTTTTTTGATCAAATTTCGCTTCTTTTTCCGTCTCATGATCATGATCGGCTTCCGGTTTCCCGTTTGCTTTTTTATCAAGATACTTTTGAACGGCTTTTTGTTTTTCTGCTGCAGATGCTGCTTTTGAGACGACCCCACGTTTTTCAAGCACTTTCAATAGACGTTCCTGATCAACCGTGTTTAAATCCATCGGTGCACCGGCTACTGCTTTTTCAGCAGCTTCAACAGATTTTACCTTCCCACCAGGTAAAACTGGACCAACGGCAAATGCGGCTGCCGTGATTCCGGATAAGACGGCTAAGCTAAGCTGTTTCTTTTTTCCCACGTGAACTGACCCCCTATGTAGTAGTGAAAAGCATGACTGAGATAACTTTTCTGAATATTCAAATCATATATTGTTTTAGTTGCTTAATCAATTACTTTTAGAACAATTAGTACTTTGTAACTATACCTATTTTTGGAATTTAGTTCATTTTTACGGAAATTGACCGATATTAATAATAAACCGTTCATCAATCGTTCCCCTCATTTTTTAAAAGAGAACAGATTGTCGGTTACGTATCGCGATACGCTACATACATGACTTAATTCAAAAAGGAGGCAACTCATGACACCTCTCCAAAAATTCGAACGGCAACTTTTGAAAAATTACTTGATTGGATCCTTTGTCGCTGTTTTCGGCGTCGGCTGTCTATTTATTTTCGAAACGTTGACATTCGATGCACGAGAACGTGTAATTTTGCTGACAATCATGTTTCTCTCTGTTGTTTTAATGTTCAGCTTCGAATATACGATCTATCGAAAACATATGCGTCCGCTCTATCAGTTCTTCCAGACATCGACTCCAAGCCAAGCACAACTTACTGCTGCTTTTCGGACGACTCACCGTTTTCCGTTGCTGACCATTAAACGGATCCTCGGACCGCATTTCCTAGGATTGTCGATTCCTTCATCTTCCTTAACGGCACTCGCCATTCATTTCGGCTGGCTCGAAATGCCATATTACCTGATCGGTCTTGCTTGTTTTGGTGCCGTTCTCGTCGCGATTCTACATGCCCTGATCGAATTTTTCCTGACGTATCGTGTAACGGAATCTATGTTGGCGGAATTAACGGTTCAATCGCAACAATATGGTCATGGTGAGCTTATCCTGACCAAAAAGGACTTCATCAGCCTCCGGCAAAAAATGTTAATCAGTACACTGATCATTGGTGTCTTCCCGATTTTATTGTTCGTTCTCGCTTCTGCCGTCCAGCTGACAGAGAACGAGAGCCTGCGCTCCTACTGGAGTTGGTCGACCTTAATCTTAATCGTCATCCTTTGTCTTGCGACATTTTGCAGTTTGCTTCTATATGAAAATATCCAAAAACCGATTTTGGCTTTGCAAGAAGGAGTTGCCCAGATTGAGTCGGGTCAGCTGAATACGATCAACAATCCTTTTTCCGATGAATTCTCTCAATTGGTTGGCGGCTTTAACTTGATGGTCGAAGGTATCCAAGGACGTGATCAGGAAAATGAGCAGTTACTCGATAGTTTGTTTACCTTGTTTGCTGCGACACTGGATGCCCGGGATCCTTATACCGCCGGACATTCCTTACGTGTTGCGGAATATTCGGTTGAGATTGCCCGGGCCGCCGGCTTGGCCGACGATCAAGTCGAGCTGTTGCGTAAATCTGCTCTTTTACACGACATTGGAAAAATCGGAATCCGGGATGATGTTCTCTTGAAGGAAGGACGCTTAACTGGTGAGGAATTCGATAAAATCAAACAACACCCCGTCATCGGCGTGCATATTTTATCGCAAGTTCATCTCCCGGAGAAGTTACAACCGATTCTTCCTGGGGTAAAGTACCATCACGAGCGTTACGATGGGAAAGGTTATCCAGAAGGTTTGGCGGGAGAATCGATTCCTGTCTTCGGACGGATCATGGCGATTGCTGATGCCTATGACGCGATGACATCCGATCGACCTTACCGGAAAGGAATGCCCGTTGCAAAAGCACTCGCCATTTTGGAAGAAGGCAGCGGGACACAATGGGATGCTTCCTTTACACAACTGTTTCTTGATTTGAAGAGACCTCCTGTCATCACTGCCTCTTGATTTTCATGAAAGGAGTTTCTTATGCACCCTAAAATTGTCGATCGTCACGAATTGTATGTTGTCGGACTTGGTTTGACATGCGAAGAAAATGAATTGCATACACTCATGCCGGAACTGTGGCGTGAATTTTCACGACGCTCGCATGAAATTCCCGCTGAACCGGGAAGTTATCCACTTGATTTGTCACTTGGACAACGCGGGACAAAACATATGCAGTGTATCGGTCTTCCGGTAGAATCGCTTGAGCATATTCCTAAAGGGATGAAAGGACATCACATTCCTCCTGCCCGTTATATTTTTTGGAAACATGAAGGGCCTGACATTGAGATTTGGAAATCGTTTGAGAAGATGCAGCGCTTTGCGCAGAAGCAAGGTATTACACTGGATCCGCTGAATTTTAAAATTGACGAGACACGTGACAATACACATCATCTCTATCAACGTATCCTTTAAAACCGCTCTCTTGAGCGGTTTTTTTCTGTCATTCCTTATTTTTTTCTGTCACTTAACTATTCAGTCCGGGTATTAAGTACTATATTCAGAAAATTCTAATTAATGCGAACGACTTATTCTCGTTTCATCCTTTCTTTGGCATAGTTAGACTCAACCCAAACAAGGAGGCGATTTATTTTGAAAAAGTTTCTCGCTACATCGCTTGTCGCAAGTGTACTTGTCGTTCCTACAGTCGTCGGAGCAGAAGGTCTTCAAGCCGGTAAACTGACGAAAGCATCATCAGAACCAGCTGCATCAATCGTTAAAGAGTACGTCAACAAAAAAGGTGATTTCTCTGTCCAAGATGTCCAAAAAGATGGATCATCTAACATCGTACGTCTCCAACAAGAAGTGGATGGCGTCCCGGTCTTCGGTAGTGTCGTCGTCGGTAACGTTGCGAAAGACGGTACTTTGAAAGCAGTCGTAAATGATGCAATCAACGTCAAAGGGAAACCTGGTCTCGCTAAAAAAGCATCACTCTCTGAGAAAAAAGCACTTAAACTTTATCAAAAAGCCATCAAAGCAACAGAATTCGAAGTGGCTCCTAAAGCAGAACTCGTCATCTATCCAGTCAAAGACGACGCGGTCTATGCTTACAAAGTCACATCAACTGTCCTCGCCGGCAAAGAGCCATCACGCTGGACTTACTTCATCGATGCGAATTCAGGTAAAGTTCTTAATAAATACGACCAACTCGCTCACGCAAAACCGGTCAACACAGTTACCGGAACGACTTCTGTCGGTACAGGTACTACGGTTCTCGGAACTACTGCCACTTTCAACACAGTGAAGAGCGGTTCTTACTACTACTTACAAGATTCGACACGCGGTAAAGGGATCTACACGTACGATGCAAAAAACCGTAACACGCTTCCAGGTTCGCTTTGGGCGGATCTTGATAACCAATTCAATACAACATACGACCGTGCCGCTGTCAGCGCGCAAGTTAATGCAGTAAAAACGTATGATTTCTACAAAAACACGTACGGCCGCAACAGTTATGACAACGCAGGTGCTGCACTTAACTCTTCAGTCCACTATTCAACGAGCTACAACAATGCGTTCTGGGATGGAACGAAGATGGTCTATGGTGATGGAGACGGTTCAACATTCACATACCTCTCTGGCGCACTTGACGTTGTTGCCCACGAATTGACGCATGCCGTCACAGAATACACAGCTGGACTCGTCTATCAAAATGAGTCGGGTGCCATCAACGAAGCGGTTTCCGATATCATGGGAACAGTTGCTGAATACTCAGTCGGATCGAACTTCGATTGGCTCGTAGGAGAAGACATCTATACACCTGGTGTCAGCGGCGACGCACTCCGTTCGATGTCTAACCCGGCTGCTTACGGCGATCCGGACCACTACTCAAAACGCTACACAGGTACACAGGATAACGGTGGTGTCCACACGAACTCAGGTATCGTCAACAAAGCCGCTTATCTTCTCGGTAACGGTGGAACACACACTGGTGTCACAGTCACTGGTGTCGGCGTACCGAAACTCGGCGCAATCTACTACCGTGCCCTCAACGTTTACTTGACTCCGAACTCGAACTTCAGCTCGCTCCGCGCAGCAGTCGTTCAATCAGCGAAAGACCTTTACGGTTCAACAAGTGCAGAAGCAACAGCAGCAGCGAAATCATTTGATGCTGTCGGCGTCTACTAAGAAAACTTCCTCCCAAGGATTTTCGACCTCCTGAGTCCATGACTCGGGAGGTTTTTTACGAAAAAAAACGATCTGTCAAAGACAGACCGTTCCGGCTTATTTCCCTGGGTCACGCGCGAGACGAAGTCGCGTTGATCCGTTGTCCGGGAAAGCTTTCAATTGTAATTTCTCACCCTGGTACCATGTACCGTAACTCGTTTCAACGACAGGTTCCCCTAAAGCCGACAGACCGGAGGCTGATGCATTCGTCCAGTCAATCGCTTCGACGATTCCGTCGGATACGACAAGCAGATAACCCGTATTTGAGAAGTGATACGTGTTGACGGCATCTTTTTGCGTATTCCCGAGCTTACCGTACTTCGCTTCGAATTTTTCGAGCGGCTGCCCGAGGTATTGTTCCGGCTTCTCGATTGGTTGATTGGCAACGACTTGTGATAATGTCTCAAGCAATGTCTTGTCTTTGACTGACGACGGAACATCCATCCGGACATCTGTTTCCGGAATATAGCCTTCGACCGCATCACTCAATTTCAAGTGAACCATCCCGTTCTCCGCATCTAAAATTTCATAGACATCCCCTAAATCAGCTTTATAGATAACGCTACTCCGATTGGCATCCTGATAGACATCCGCAAAAGGACGCGTGACCCATGCAGCTTGGCTGATTTCTGGTTGATCCGTCTTTTTCTTGGCTTTCTTCTCTTTTTTCTTTTGCTCAGCCGACGCTGATTTTTTCGTGTCTTTCGCTTCTTTCTCTTGTTCGCCTCCGGTCGTTTTCGGTGACTCGACGGTCGACGTCGCTTGGCTGGCATCATTCGTCGACACCATATAACCCCATCCGCCGACAATCAGAACGGTTGCTAAAATACCACCAAGTGCCACGCTCCGGCGATTCCGCTTCTGCTTCCGGCGTTCTTTTCGGGATAACCGGTCTTGTTCCGTTTGTTGTTCATTTTGACTCATCTATTGTTCCTCCTGAATTGACCTAGACACTTTTTTAATCACTATACCACCGAATGCTGTGCCGGCAGTGGTTAAATTTCGATGACAGTTCTGCCTTGGTGGGTTCCGTCAAGAAGTGACGCGACGACGTCTGGAATCTCCCGTAGACTTTTCGTCTCCACGCGTTCGCGAATCGGCAGTTTCCAGTCATTCGTCAGTTGATGCCACAGACGCACCCGTTCAGCAATCGGAAGTTGAACAGCATCAATCCCGATCAACCGAACCCCCCGTAAGATAAACGGATACACCGTCAACGTCATCTCGGCGCCTCCGACATTCCCGCATGTCGTAACCAGTCCACCGTATTGAACATACCGAATGACGGAGGCAAGCAACGGTCCTCCGACCGTATCGATGATGCCGGCATATATACCTTTTTTCAATGGACGGGTCGTCTCATCCAAAAACGATTGCCGGGACAAGACTTCTGCCACGCCTTCTCGTTTCAAACGATCAGCTTCCGCCGCTTTGCCGGTGACGGCATGGACGACGAATCCCAGTTTCAGCAGAAGCGCAACGGCAATGCTGCCAACACCCCCGGTCGCACCGGTCACGAGAACCGGCCCATCTTCCGGCTTGACCCGTTGCAAAAGTTCGTCAACGGATTGAACGGCCGTTAATCCTGCTGTACCGTAAGCCATTGCTTCAAAGGTCGTGAATCCGTCCGGCAACGGTGTGATCCAGTCTCCCGGAACACGTATGTATTCTTGAAAACCACCGGACGTATTCATCCCGAAATCAAAACCGTTGACGACAACCGCTTCGCCTTCTTGAAATCGCGGATCAGTTGACGCGACGACATGCCCTGCTGCATCGACTCCCGGTGTATGCGGATATTCTTTCGTCACTCCACGGTTGCCCTTAACCGACAGCGCATCCTTATAATTGATGCAGGAATAGTCGACGCGGATCAAGACATCTCCTTCGGGCAAGTCGGCAATGCGCTTCGTTTCCAGTGTTCCTGTAAATTCTCCATTCTGTTCCCGAACAACAAATGCTTTAAATGTATCTTTCATATCCAAGTCCCCTTCCATGAATGACTTCCAGTAAGCTATACCCGAACACAGTCATCGGCATACCTTTTATGTACGTTTTGTTCATACAAAAAACCGCGATGCCGAAGCATTCGCGGTTTTTGGCGTCTGACGAAAAGAAACTGGTTTTCCGCAGGTAGTCACGGGTGACAGGTAAACATGTCATCGGTCATGGGTCATTGGTGTGCCGTGGCCGTCGAGATTCCCGATTGGAAGAGGTTTGTGTCAGAAGCGCCGTCCTTGATCAGGAGTCTCACCTGATCAAGGCTTACATATAACGTGTACCGTCAAAATCAATCTCCGTCCGGTAATTGGCAGCATTGATCGCATTCGAGATCCGGTGCGCCGACCGCTCGATTTCCTGCGCTTTAATCCGGTACGCATCCGGATCGTACAGGGCATGCCGAATGACGGTTGTTCCTTCAAATCCGTATTGGAATTCGCGTTTCGGACGAGCAGCAAGTTCTTGGAACTGTGTTGCCTTTGCCCGGAGTTGCGTTGCCAGTTCAATCGCTTCGACGAGCGGCATTTCACCTTCCGTCGTCTCGATCATCGTCGATAAATTTGCCGCATAGACTAACCGGTCGAGTGTCCGCATATCCCGCCGGACTTCATCCATCGCTGACTCGACATCGAGTAGCGTCCGATCATGAGCGGTCGGTAAATCCTCGCCTTTTTCAAGATCAACGAACGCAATCCGGTCCACTTCCTCGACCAGCTGCTCGAGCTGTTTCCGTAAGATACTTTTGAGTTTCACGGCATCTGCTAAGTACATCTCTTCAGTCCCCCCGTTTCCTGATAACGTTCTTTTAACCTGTACGCCTTACCGGTCGGAAAAGTTTCACTTCAATTGTCCGAGATAAGCGGAAAAGTCTTGCTCGATGTCGGTCAATACGGCCTTTGTCACATCAGGCGATTGATTCGGATCATAACGGACCGCTTCATACAACTGTCGCAACTCAGGGGATGGTTGGAAACCGATCCGGGCAAACCATTCCCGGAATGACTCGGTCTCGCGACGCTTCAGTTTTTGGGGAAGATGACGGTTAAACAGGACGACCTGTTGCCGGACCTGTTCGACCGGTAATGGCGGCAGTTCGTCTTCTGGATTCGATTCTCCCAGGCGTTTTTTTATTCGAACCGGACGTGGGATTACCTCCTCTTCAGTAGAATCCCACTTCTTCCGTTTCCGGAAACGCCGAACAATCAGAAATAGTCCGGTCAAACCTGCAAGACTAATCGCAACCAACAGATAGGGAAATCCGCTCTCAGCTTCTTCGCCTTCGCCTTTTGAAAACGAATGAAATCCAAGTGAAATGAATTTTTCTTTTCGTGGTTCCCCCCCACCATCACCTTTTTCATCCGTCTCATATCCATATTTAACTTGTACGGGCGGTAATTCTTTTTTCTTGAACAGGTACGACCACCAAAACGTCAACGGTTCGGATTTACAATCTCTGACACACTGTTGTTGTGCACCGCCCCCCGGAAATACTTCAACGTTTTGTAAAGCGCTGTATCCCGTCTCAGCTAACGGTTTTATGATGCCGAGCCCCAATATGACTACACCAATTAAAATCAATAGACGACTCCGAAATCGCATACTTCCACCTCTCTAATGTCATTTTTATCCATTATAAACGAGTTCAACACTAATTATCGGAATTTTTTGTTTTTTAGAGAAATGGGCTTCAATCCTAAACGGGACGGGAAAAGGAAAAGAGTGATTTTTAGAGAGGGGTTTCTACATGTTGAGATTAGATGAAACACATGATCCGTATCAGAATGGTCAACTGATTGCAGAATATACCGAAACAAAATCAAACGGTGAGGCTGTCCTTCGGGCGGAACAACTGATGAAAGACAGTCCGTTTGTCGCGCCGCGCCGCACACCGCATCCAAGCCGGTATCTCCGGTCCTTGATTTCGCCACTGTTTTTAACGGACCGGGATAAACATATCTTGCCGTTAACGAAAGCCTTCGTCAGCGAACAGGATGAAATCCGGCCCAGTTGGTTCGGACGGCTGACATATGAATTCGAGCAATTGATCAGTAACGTCGAAAAAGTTGACGTCCGGACATATGGAGCGGTCGGGGACGGGATAACGGACGATACACTCGCCTTCAAAGAAGCACTTGCAGACGGGCATCGGCAAGTCCATGTTCCAGCCGGCACCTATCTTGTCCGCGGCATCCGGCTACCGAGTTATACGATTTTGACCGGGGACGGCAAAGGACAGACGATTTTAAAACTGCATGACGCGGCACCGAAAGGACGCCGGTTGATCACGAATCAAAATTACTTACTCGGTAACCATCACCTGCTCGTCGAACGGATGACGCTGGATTGGAACATCGATCGGATCGGCGACGCCAAAAAAAGTAGCACGTGGGGCAATCATTCAAGTTGCTTGACCTATGCACACGTGACGTACGGGTGGGTCTTTGACGTCGATGCGGTCGATCCGGGATTACACTGCTTTGATATTTCAACGCCGTACTACAACTATAACGGCGACGGGGCACGGGCTAATCTCAGCAGTTCGTTCATCTGGTTCGATGGTCTGACGGGATCCGGATTTGGCGACGACGGAATCACGACCCATCACAGTGATCATCTGTTCATCTCAAATTGTTTTATGCGCGATCCGAGCGGCCGTGCCCATGCGGCCGGTTTCTCGAACTCAAACGGGATTGAGATTGATGACGGTTCCCGTGACGTCTGGTTGTTCAACAATGCGACGACCCGTTGTTTCGGAGGACTTGAAATCAAGGCCCATGCGACATCATCCGCCGCTTCGACCGTTAAAATCGTCGGTCACTTGTCTGTCGATGATCACCGGTCGTTCAACTTCCGTCATATCGGACATCATCAAGCAACAGACCCGACGTCCCAAACGGCATACAATATCATTGCGACCCGGCTGATTGCCCAGACACCACAATATACGTCACTGTATCAAAATTCAAAACCGCGAGCTCTCATCGTCTCAGCCTACCGAAATGTTGTCATTCATGATTTCACGGTCCTCGGTGATCCGTATTATGATTATCAGGAACAGCCGATGATCGGGATTCAATATAAAGCACGGAATGTCACGCTGAGCCAGGTCAAGATGAGCGGATTCCGACAAGCCAAAACGGATATTCAGGTATTCGGCGGCGATAACCGGGCCGAAGATATCCGATTAATCGATGTCCGGATTGAAGATTCAGCCAAACACGGTATCACGATTGGTCCGAACATCGAACATGTCCGCTTGGCGAACGTCGCCATCAAAGGGGACGGGACAGTCGGTCTGAACGCCAAGTCTGAACCTGAACTGGAACGCTTTATTGCAACCGGCTACAAAGTACCGGTCCGGACACATGCTACATCGGGCTAACCCACTAAAATAAGGCTGCTTCGACAAAAGTCGAAACAGCCTTATTTTCATTGTGTCCGTAGGTATGCAAGGACCCGGGTATCAATCGAACGGTCCGGTTGTTCCCGCATCTCGAAGTTCTCAGTATGCAGATAAGTCCGGAAGGCTTCTGCAAACGAACCTCGGTATCCGAGTTCAAGCAGCTTATCCATCAACTCTGATTCGAGTGCATCATCGATCGGCTTGATTTCTTCCGGCTTGCTCGGTTGCAAATACAGCGTATGCAACTGATAAATCCGCTCCAGTTCCTGAATCGGACTCGCATGATCGTCAACCCGTAAATCAATGTAACGGTCATTGAAACCACCGTAACCGCCACCTTCTTTAACGACTAACAGTGCGGCGGACTGCATGCCCCGCGAATCTCCACCCGCTGCTTGACCGGCAGCAAGCGCCCGCAGTAACCGTTCTGCCAATGGTCCTTCCGTCGTCTCAAACACCCGCGCCATTTCTTTGACCGTATTGCCGTCGACAAGGATGTTTCCTTGTGCCGCGAAATGTTTTCCGGCAATCCCGCCAGCCCAATCGTTACATCCATCTCCCGTGAACGTCGCACTTTTACCTGACGCATCGACGATTCCGACTTGCCGATCGGCCCGACCTTCATCTGCCTCCGTCAAACGTTTCAGGACTTCGTCGGCTGATTTTCCCTCTTCAATCATCCGCAACCCTTCCGGACCATATGTCGTATTGGCAAACGACTGAGTCGCGATCGCTCCGACACCGGCTTTTGCAAAAGGTACGGCACTGCCGACCGCTAAAAATTTCGACTGAACCGCTACACCCCAAGCCTGTTCTTTTTCACAATATCCAACGATTGAATAAGTCATCTGTCTAAAATCCCCCTTGATTGTCATACATATCCGTTCGTCGTAAGAATTCCCGTTTCCTGCTTATGAAAAACCTTCCGTTCACTTTGAACGAAAGGTCGGGTGTGATTATTGAATTCCGAGAACTACCGCGAGCAGTAAGGCACCACACGCAAGAACAATCCAGATCGCAAACAGTTTCCAGACAAACCGTAGCCATTTTTCATATGGAATACCGGCGATTGCCAGGAACGCCATCAAGTGGGCACTGGTCGGGAAAATCATATTTGTCAATCCATCACCGTACTGAAAGGCGAGGACCGCGACTTGCCGCTCAATTCCGAGCAAATCAGCCAGTGGCGCCATGATCGGCATCGTTGTCGCCGCCTGTCCGCTTCCCGATGGAATAAAGAAGTTCGTAATCAACTGGACGATGTACATACCAATGACAGCTAAAGAAGTCGGTAATTGTCCGACGGCGTTCGACAAGCCGTAAATCACGGTATCGATGACGCGTCCGTCCTCTAAGATGACAACAATCGCTCGGGCGAAACCGACGATCAAGGCACCGAACGTCACGGCCTTGGCCCCATCAATCAAACTTTCGAATGTCCGGTTGACACCCATCGTTACAATCCCGGCAAGGAGACCAATAATCAGGAATGACGCCGTCAATTCCGTCAAATACCAGCCCCACTCAAAAATACCGATAACGTTCAGCGTGATTCCGCCGACAAGCACCACTAGAACAAACAGATGTTTTTTCGAAAATCGGGAAAAAGTGGTCGCCGTTTCTTGTTTTCGGTGTTTTTCCAAATCATGTACCAAACTCTTTTCCGGATTTTTTTTGACCTTCTGTGCATAGTTCATGACATATAGAATCGTGACGACTAAAAAGACAAGATAAACTGCAGTCCGGTAACCGAGCCCACTAAATAACGGTACTTCAGCAATCGACTGCGCGACTCCGACCGTAAACGGATTCAACATCCCTCCGGCAAAACCGACGGCTGCCCCGAGACTGACAATCGCCGCCCCTGTCATCGCATCATAGCCGAGTGCCCGCGCCAGCATGATACCGATCGGGACGAAGATGATGGTTTCTTCCGCCATTCCGATTGTCGCACCGGCGACGGAAAAGACGAACATCGTCATCGGGATCATGATGTGTCCTTTTTGACCAAACCGATTAATCAGTTGATTGATGCCGGATTCGATAGCACCCGTTTGTCGGATGATTCCGAAGACGCCTCCAACCAAAAAGATATAAAAGATGATGGCAGCCCCTGCCTCCATCCCTTTTGGAATGGCTTCAAACAAACCAAAGAAATTGACCGGCGCTGATTCAACGGCACGATACGTACCATCAATGACGACCGTTTGTCCGTCCTGCTTTTCCCGGTCAAACTGACCGGCTGGTAATGTATACGTCAAAATGACAGCAATCAGTAGAATCCCCATGATAATCGCGTACGTGTGAGGCATCTTGAAGAAGGAGCGCTCCGAAGCATCTGCCTGTGGTTTCCGTTCATTCATCCATTTGCCTCCTGACCTACCTTTAAATTTTGACTCTCTTAAGAGATAATGCCCTATTTATGGAAAAAATAACAGTCTATTTCGTCATTTAATTTTTTTGTAATATATTAAATCAATGAGAAAAACAAAAAAACCCGACCGCAGTCAGGTTTTTCGGATGTGATTTACGCGTTAAATGATTGAACATCAAGCGGTTTCGCAAGCGCTGTTTGTGCAAATGCCACGAACTGACCGAAATGGGCACTTGTGTTGTGCGTTTCGATTGCTGCTTGATCTTCCCATTTTTCAATCATCATGAAGACATTCTCGTCTTCGATACTTTGGAATAAATCATAACTGATGTTACCTGCTTCTAACCGTGACCCTTCGATCAATGTTTTGGTAGCTTCTAAAAATTCCTGGCGTTTGGCAGGTTGTACTTCTAATTTTGCTTCAATGGCGATCATTGGAAAGCCTCCTTTAAAATTTCATTAACTCAAGTATCGTAGCACCTTCCTTTCCCATTCTCCATTAAGATGCTCGGACGATTAAGGAAGTTATATTTCGGGTAAAAAAATGTATCATTTTGACATCAGAGAGGAGTTCATCTATGAACGTCGAGACTTTTTATTTCGATGATGACGGCGAGATACCCAATAATCCTAATTTACCTGTACTTATTTACCGTCACGCTTTTGACGATCCTTCTTCTATTGAAGAGACTTTTAATACCCACAACTGGCAGAACAGCTGGGTGGACGGGATTTTTGATTTTCACCATTATCACAGTGTCGCCCACGAAGTCATCGGTATTCTTGAAGGACACGCCAGTCTCCAACTAGGGGGACCACTCGGGAAGACCTTCACCTTGACCGCAGGCGATGTCGTCGTCCTTCCTGCCGGTACGGGTCACAAGGCTTTACACACAAGCCGTAAGTTTAAAGTCGTTGGTGCCTATCCGAAGGGGCAAGACTACGATACGTTGACCGGTGATCCGTGTGAACGCCCGGATAACTTGAAGCGAATCGCCCAGGTCGAACGTCCCGAGACGGATCCCGTTTATGGACAACAAGGACCTTTACTTGAGCACTGGTAATCTCGTCCGTCTTCCGTTTGCTCGGAAGGCGGACGTTTTTTTCTGCTCTATCCGTGGTAAACCCTACTATTGTGCTTTTTAAAGGAGGAACTGAGATGAATGAGACAGAACGGACCGTCATACTGGCGGCACTGAAACAAAAGACCGTCACGCTTCCGGATCAGACGCATGTTCGTGCACTTGGCCAAGGGACATGGCGGATGGGAGAAGACCAAAGTAAGCGTCAGGCTGAAATCGAAGCCTTACATGTCGGACTCGACAGCGGGATGGAATTGATTGATACAGCTGAAATGTACGGAGAAGGCGCTTCCGAACAATTGATTCGCGAAGTGTTGAAAGAGCGACGTGATGAAGTGTTCCTCGTCTCAAAAGTTTACCCACATAATGCCGGCGGTGAAAAGCTGCGTGCAGCCTGTGAACAGACACTTGAAAATCTTGGTACGGATTACTTGGATCTTTATCTATTGCACTGGCGCGGCAGCATCCCGCTTCAGGAAACGGTCGACGGCCTTGAGCAATTAACGGCTGAAGGAAAAATCCGTCGTTGGGGTGTCTCGAACTTTGATGTCAACGATATGAAAGAACTCCTCGCGCTCGATAAAGGTGATCAATGCGCCGTCAATCAGGTGCTATACCATCTCGGTTCGCGTGGCATCGAATATGAGTTGATGCCGCTTCTTAAGCAACACGGCATTCCGGTCATGGCCTATTGCCCGCTCGCAGAAGGCGGCAGCTTACGGGACCAGTTGCTGGATCATCCGACTGTCGAACGTCTTGCTGAAGAACATGGCGTCAAACCGGCACAAATTCTTCTTGCCTGGGCGATTCGCAGCGGTGACGTCATCGCCATCCCGAAAGCCGGACAGGCTAAGCATGTCGAAGAAAACGGAAAAGCCGCATTAGTCGAGTTAACGGACGAAGAATACGCAGCACTCGATGAAGCATTCCCGGCACCTACTAAAAAAGAACCACTTGATATTGTCTAAGGAGGAACAGTCATGAACAAATCAGTCAAACTCGGAAAATCCAATTTAACGGTCAATCCAATCGGTCTCGGAACGAATGCGGTCGGTGGACATAACCTGTACCCGAATCTCGATGAGCAGGCCGGTCGTGACCTCGTCCGCGTCGCTTTGATGAACGGTATCAACTTCCTCGACACGGCTTATATTTATGGTCCGGAACGTTCGGAAGAACTGGTCGGAGAAGTCTGGAGTGAAACCGTGGAGCGGGAGGAAGTCATTCTTGCGACAAAAGGGGCACATCAACTCATCGACGGTAAGGTCGTCATGAACAACTCACCTGAATTTTTGAAACAAGCGGTCGAGGACAGCTTGAAACGTCTGCGGACAGATTATATTGACCTGTATTATATTCACTTCCCGGATGAGACGACACCAAAAGACGAAGCGGTCGCAGCGCTTGCCGAATTAAAAGCCGAAGGGAAAATTCGGGCAATCGGTGTCTCAAACTTCTCGCTCGAGCAGTTAAAAGAAGCGAATAAGGACGGTCATGTCGACGTCTATCAAGGCGAGTACAATCTTTTTAAACGCGACGCCGAAAAAGAGATTTTACCGTATATCCGGGAACACGGCATTTCATTCGTACCGTACTTCCCGCTTGCTGCCGGTCTGCTTGCCGGAAAATATGATGCCGAAACGAAGTTTGATGATCTTCGGAAAAACGATCCATTGTTCCAGGAGGATGTATTCAAAGACAATCTGGCAAAAGTCGACTTGTTGCGTCCGATTGCTGAAGCAAAAAATGCTGAAGTCGCGCACATCGTCCTCGCCTGGTATTTAACACAGGACGGCATCGACGCCATCATCCCAGGTGCGAAACGGGCTGAGCAAGTCACGGATACCATCCGGACACTTGATGTCGAATTAACGGAAGACGAGATTCATCAAATTGATCAAATCTTCAGCTGACACAACAAAACCACGCCAGTTTGACTTGGCGTGGTTTTGCTTTGAGCAGATTAGGCGAAAAATTGAAGAATGGCTCGTATGATGAAGAAACAGGAGGCGATTACTATGAAACACCATTTTCACTTGACAGCAGACTGGCCCGGCAACCGCAATGATATCGGTCAAATCGAAACCGGCGAATTAAAAACGAAGATTTCGATTCCGGACGCAATGGACGGTCCCGGTGTAGGCACCAATCCGGACGAGATGTTGCTGGGTGCGGCAGCGACATGTTACATCATCACCCTGGCCGCGATGCTCGAACGCAACAACATTCCGAAAGTGTCTCTCACGATGGAATCGGAAGGAATCGTCGACGTCACGAATGGTGTCTTCACCTATGACGCCATCATTCACCGACCAATCTTGATTCTACCGGCAGAGACAACCGAAGCAAACCTGACAAAAGCACGCCGTCTGGCTGAAAAAGCGGAAGGTTCGTGTATGATTACGCGGGCACTGGCCGGTAATGTGAAAGTTTCGTTAGAGGCGATCGTGGAATTGGAAGTCTGAGGATTCTTTTCGATGTATGCTGATACAGTATGACTTCATTTCTTTATTGAAATGAGGTCTTTTATTTTTGATTAGATTCTTGCTGCACAATTTCCAATTCCTTCGTATACTGAACTTAGTTTGGAATTTACTGGAGGTCATCAGATGTCATCGTTTCAAGAAAAATTACGCAGTCAAAATACTGAATCTCATCCTTTTGAAAAAAGCTCTCCGATTCAACCGGCAGATTATACCGCTGAATTACTGACCCATTTAAACGAGCTCTTCTATAAATCGATTGTTGAACTTCAACAAAACCAACTGACCGGGGAAATGATTGAAACCACAAACCGTTGGCTCTCTGCATTAGACGAACCGCTTTTGGTTGCGCCCTTGCATCGTGAACTAACATCCTCTACTACGACACCTGTACAATATGAAAAATCATTAAGAGCATGGGACTTGATTGCACCGGGTCAAGAAAATCAGGAAAAACTGTTGCATCATTTGATTGGTGAATTATCAACAGCCCAATCCGCCGACTGGATGGTCAGCTTTACACGCCATTCCGGGATTCAGGCATTGGTCCCCTCACTTCAAGAAGCGGAACGCATCCAAAAACCGATTCGTATTTTAACTTCATTTTATATGAACATTACAGAAGCCAAGGCATTGCGTACCCTGATGCAATTTAAAAATATCGAGATTAAAATTTACGAACCGATTAAAAAAAATCAGGCTTTCCATCCAAAAGCTTACTTATTTACGCGGGAAACTAATTTACATAGTGCGATTATCGGTTCATCCAATTTATCAAAGTCTGCTTTAACCAACGGACTGGAGTGGAATGTTCGAATTCCCCATTCTCCTCTCACGTCTTTAGTTTCTCAAGCGCAAACTCTTTTTAATAATCTCTGGAGCAGTAACGAAGCCATTCCCTGCACTTCAGCAATTTTAGATCAATATGAACAACACCATTTAGACTCTCCGAAAATCAAACAGTTTATCGTCAATGACCGCGTTGCAGAATCGCTTGTTGAATACGAAGTAATTCAGCCAAATGAGATGCAGCTTCCGGCTTTGGAACAATTACACCGTTTACGGTTAAAACAACAAACAAAAGCCATGGTCATCGCAGCAACGGGAACAGGAAAAACATATTTGGCGGCTTTCGACGTCAAACAGTTCGCAGCTAAACGTGTTCTGTTTGTCGCTCACCGCGGAAAACTTTTATCTCAAGCGGAAGAAACATTTAAGAAAATTTTCACAGATATCCATGCCACATTCGGGCGGTACCAGGCAAATCAAAAAGATCTTGATACACAATTTACTTTTGCGACCATTCAAACGTTCTCAAAAGAAATTCATTTGGAACAATTCGATCCAAACACTTTTGATTACATCATCATCGATGAGTTTCACCATGCTGCTTCCGAGTCTTACCAAAAAATTCTCAACTACTTTACACCACAATTTTTACTCGGAATTACGGCAACACCGGAACGAATGGACGGATTAAATATCTTTAAGTTAGTGGACCACAATATTGCATACGAAATTCGATTGTACGATGCGTTGGCCCAAGATTTATTAACACCGTTCCATTACTTTGGTATTCAAGATGATGACGCCATTGATTATGAAGCCATTCCTCAAAAAAATGGCTTATATATCGAAAAAGATTTAGTCGAAGCACTCGAACGTTCTTCTCGGACGGAATATATTCTTGAGATGATGACTAAATTCGGTCACAGCGGTACAGCTCGGGTCGGACTCGGTTTTTGTGTCAATATTGATCATGCCGAATACATGGCTGCTGAGTTTAACAAGCACCAAATCGAGTCACTGGCTATCACAAGTAAACAAACGGAAGCAGAACGGGAACAAGCCATTCAACGGCTGGAAAATGATCAGGATCCGTTATCGTTTATCTTTACAGTCGATCTTTTTAATGAAGGTGTCGATATTCCCAAAATCAACGTCATGCTATTTTTACGTCCAACAGAATCTCCAACCATCTTTATTCAGCAACTCGGTCGCGGCTTACGGAAACATGAATCCAAAGAATACGTCACAATTTTAGATTTCATCGGCAACAGCCAACGTGCTTTTGTAGCACCACTTGTGTTATCCGGCCAGCAATCTTTCCATTCGATCGACCGTTATCATGTCGCCAATGCGGTTCAAAATCATTTTCCGATTTTGCCCGAAGGTTCCTTAGCGATTTTAGATCATGTGACAGAGGCATTCATCATCGAACAAATGAAGAAAATTGAATTCTCGGCCAGTAAACAATTACGTGAAAGTTATCAACGTCTAATGACTATGATCGGCGACACGCCATCACTAAACGATTTGGTGACACATCCGGATGCACCGGCCATTGAAACGATTATTCAACAATGGAAAAGTGTCCTGCGATTAAAACAACTGGAAAAAGTAGCAACCGATGAAGAAGTGGCTTTGTTGCTTAATCCGGATACACGACGTGTTCTTCAACATATCGAAAGTTGGTTCCCGATCCGCGAACCGTTCAGCTTATTGATGATTCAATTGTTGCTCACCCAGCAAAGCATTTCCGCTGATGATGTCATTCAATCGACCGCAACCCGCTTTGCCGTTTCACCGGAAGCCTCAACACATCGTTTGCCTTTGATTCAGCATTTGTTTAATCGCTGGTCTACTTCTTTAAAACACGATCGGATTATTTTGCTCGTTGAATCTGCCGCTAGTGAATATGCCTTCTCGGAAGAGATGACCCGGGTTTTAGCATCGTCACCAGAGTTAGTCGACTATTTGCAGGAGCTGATTCAAGCTGGTCTCCACTCATTTGAGCAACTTTCCGGAGGCGAAAACTGGTTGACTAGCTCTCAATCGCTGATTTCGAGAATGACATACAGTCGTTCTGTCATCCAACGATTATTACAATCTCCAAGCCAGGAAGGCTCATGGCGTGAAGGAGTCGCACAAGCCGGAGACGATTATGTATTATTCGTGAATTTACACAAAAATGAATCGATTGAAGATCAGTTGAATTATCAAGACTACTTTATTGATAAAGATCATTTCCATTGGCAATCCCAAAGTATTGCTACAGCTAACGGAAAAGCAGGAGAGTTGTACCGCCACCACGAAGCACGCGGAATCAAGATTCATCTGTTTATCCGCAAGGCTGAAAAAGAACAAGGCCGGTCCTTACCGTTTACGTACTTCGGTGAACTGATTCATAAACACAGTCACGGATCTAAACCGATTAATGTTGAATGGATTTTAAAAGAACCTTTAACTAGCGAAGAATCTATTTCGTGGAAAAAGCTTTCATAATTTTTTCAACAGCTGGCACATCAGCCGGCGCCCAGTTCAAAGAATTTAACTGTTTGACGGGTACCCAGCGTAATTCGGCATGTTCCAGTGCTTCCGGTGCACCCGATACAATCCTTGATTGAAAAGTCGATAACTCAACAATCACTTTTTCATATTCATACCGTGTCGTTTCAATGTGATTGCCTACTTGAATCGTACAATTTAACTCTTCCTGAATTTCGCGGTAAAGAGACTCTTCAGGACGTTCACCCGGTTCGATTTTTCCACCCGGAAACTCCCAAAGGTTCGGTAATGACATGACAGGACTGCGAAGAGCACACAGAATTTCGTTTTTTGAATTAGTCACTACTGCACCTACAACGGAAATTGTCTTTTTTGACATGCTGTTCATCCTCTCTTTAATCAATCATTTATGTCTATCCTAAACTACAACTCGTGAAAAAGGATCACTTCTTTCATGCGACTCCTACAGGAAAAAGCGCAGGAATCTGCGCTGTCAGAGACAAATAAGACCCGATTCTCGATTCCATGGAATCGAGAATTCTGGCTTATGTCTCGCCTGAGGAAAGCGCATGGAAAAGAAGCGATTCTTTTTTTACAAAAGTTATCCACACACTAACAGCTATTTGGGTCAATCTTTTTTTATTCAAATTATCCACATGTGGATAACTTTCCATATGCTATACTTTTACTACTTATCCACAATTAGAAATGAGGAAATCGTGTGCCACGTGAAATCTATCCGGTTGTCGTCAAAGCGACAGCCATCGAACAAATCAAAGACGGACAACCGCTTCTGTATAAAGAACTGTTCCAAAAGACCAACCATCTTAAAGAAGCCGGTGCCTTGCTCCGGTTGACAACAGAAGATAAAGAATACCTTGCGACGGGTTATTTTGGCAAGCAGGAAAAAGGGATCGGTTGGTTACTGACGACTGATGAACTGCAAGACATCGACGAAACCTTCTTCAAAGAAAAAATCGAGGTTGCCCTCGATCGTCGAAATGATTTTTTTGAGAGTGATTTGATTGATACGTTCCGGGTCTTTAACGGTTCAGGAGACGGAATCGGCGGCCTGACAATCGATTGTTTTGATCACCATTATCTGATTACGTTTGAAAACGAAGGGATCTATTCTTTTAAATCTGATATCATGTCTGCCCTTGAATCCCTTATTCATTTTAAGAGTATTTACGAAAAACGGGCTTTCCAGATTGATGGACAACCCGTCAAAGGCGACGATTTCTTAGCCGGTGAACGCGGTGATTTCCCGGAAGTCTTGCAGGAAAACGGAATCCCTCTGCTGTACCATCTCGATGCCGGCATGCGCACCGGTCTCGATATTCAGCAGCGCGAACTCCGTTCCATCGTCAAAGAACACGCTGCAGACCGACGTGTCCTGAATCTGTTTTCGGATACCGGTACGTTAACGGCAGCTGCCCTGCTTGGTGGTGCAACCGAAACAACAAGCGTCGATTTCTCGACACGGAGCCGCAATAAAACGATCGAACAGCTTGAATTGCATCAGCTGGATACAACGACACAGACGATTCTTGTACAGGACGCGTTTGACTATATCGATCAAGCCGATAAGAAAACACGCTTTGATTTCGTCATCGTGCATCCGCCGACATTCGTCAAAACACAAGCCCGTCATTTCCGGGCAGAAGTCGATTTAACTGCTTTGATTCAACAAACGATCCACATGACACATCGCGGCGGTTTATTGCTGATTACGACAGACTGTCCCTTATTCGACCAAGCCCGCTTTATGAAGATGGTCGATCAAGCATTTAAAAAGTTACGTCAAACGTATGAAATCGTTTGGGAAAGCACTCCTTTAGAAGACTTCCCGGAACATGCTTCTTTAAAAGAAGTAGCTTCAAAATCCGTCTTGGTCCGGCGTAAATAATCATATAATTAACAATTCTGCTGATGAAAAAACCATCAGCAGAATTTTTTTGGGATTAAAAGGAAAAGTAAAATGAACATCGAATCATTATTCTTAGGAAAATGAGCTTTCATCTCAAATGATGCTTACTTTTCCAAAATGTGACCGCTGATCAAAGGTTTGGTAGGCTGCATTCAATGCATCAAGCTGACGCGGCACCTGTTCTTCGATGACGAGATCGATGACTCCATCCGCGACGAGTTGTGCCACTTCTGCCAGATGCTCTTGTTGACGTAACATTTCCTGCTCTTTTCCCTTCAACAACGGAAGCGCAACAAAAACAGCTTCCAGCGTCAGTGCTTTACTGTGCATCGGTGTCAAATCCTGTGTAGTCCGGGTGGCGATCGAAATAATTTTCCCGCGTTCCTTTGCAAGGATGAACGACTCCTGCAAATGATCTCCGCCGACGGTATCAATGATGACATCGAATCCGTCATGACCGTGACGCGCTAATAACTGTTCAGCTGATTCATCCCGGTACCGGTGGGGACGAATACCGTGTTGTTCTAACCACGTTGCCTTCTCATCACTTGAAGCACTCGCTGTCACGTCACATCCATAATGTTTAGCCAGTTGTCCGACAAGATGGCCGACCCCACCCGTTCCACCTGCTACATATAATCGCATACCGGATTGAACGGCTGCCCGTTCCTTCAGCACTTCCATCGCTGTCAGACTGATGACAGGCAGGCAACCTGCTGCAGCAATATCTAGATTATCCGGTCTGAGTACAGCCATCTGTTCAGGAACCAGCATTTCCTCCGCTAGTGCGCCGGACCGGTTGCCGAGTCCACCGCCAAATGCGATGACGTGATCGCCGACGGAAAAAGACGTCACACTCTCTCCGATTTCAATGATTGTCCCCGTAACATCGCCCTGGAGAATTCCAGTTACAGGAGCTGCCGCCACATGACCAAAAAACATTTTTGTGTCCAGTGGATTCAAGCTCGTCCCTTCGACTTTTATTTTCAAATCATAATTTCCTGTTTGACCGAGTGTGACGTCTTTTTCTGTTAGTGCAGCGTCTTTTCCGTACTGTTCGACGACATAAGCTTTCATAAAAAATCCCCCTTTTTTCAAATCAGTTTATCCTGTTTCAGAATACTCTAACAATCGTACTTCGTGCTATGATGAAGCTACCTTAACTCAGAAAGGACGTTTTTTCTTTGAAACATGATTTGATTCGTCGTTTGACTACATATGCGAAAATCGATACACAGTCTGACTACGCAAGTACGACCGTTCCGACAACAGACGGACAATGGACGCTCGCTCGTCTGCTTGTTGACGAACTGAAGGAAATTGGCATGAGTGATGTGACCGTTGATGCAAACGGATATGTCATGGCGACCCTTCCTGCCAATACCGATGCGGATATTCCGACAATCGGATTTTTAGCCCACTTGGATACGGCAACTGATTTCACGGGAACAAACGTCAATCCGCAAATCGTCGAAGATTATGATGGAGAAGACTTGGTCCTCAATGCGACACTTCCTGTCATCCTGTCACCAAAGGATTTCCCAGCACTTAAAAACTACGTCGGACATACGTTGATGACGACAGATGGTACGACATTACTCGGTGCAGATAATAAGGCCGGCATCGCCGAAATCATGACAGCGATGCATCACCTTATCACCCATCCGGAAATCAAACACGGCCGGATTCGTGTCGCCTTCACACCGGATGAAGAAATCGGGCGCGGCCCGCATCATTTTGACGTCGCTGCTTTTGATGCAAAATTCGCCTATACGGTCGATGGAGGTCCGCTCGGTGAACTCGAGTATGAGAGTTTTAATGCCGCTGCTGCCGAAATCATTTTCCATGGCACGAACGTCCACCCGGGTACGGCAAAAGATAAGATGGTCAATTCGCAAAAACACGCGATGGCTTTCCAGAACCGGTTGCCGGGCGACGAAGCCCCTGAATTCACGGATGGATTCGAAGGATTCTACCACTTGATTTCGTTTGAAGGTTCGGTCGAAAAAACGACGGTCCAGTACATCATCCGTGATTTTGACCGTTCTAAATTCGAAGCCCGGAAACACTTCCTGACGGCTTTGGTCGAAGAATGGAACAAGAAATACGGGGCAGGCAGTGTCGAAATCAAACTAAATGATCAATACTACAACATGCGTGAAAAAATCGAACCACACATGGAAATCGTTGATATCGCCCATGCGGCGATGGAATCACGTGGTGTCACACCAATCATCAAACCAATTCGTGGCGGGACGGACGGTTCGCAACTGTCGTACATGGGACTCCCGACACCGAATATCTTCACCGGTGGCGAAAATTACCACGGAAAGTTTGAGTTCATCTCTGTTGATAATATGGTGAAGGCAACGGAAGTCGTGGTGGCAATTGCTGAACGATTCGCTCAGTCAGCTAAATAAGACGGTATAACGAAAGCAGATTCTCGACATGAGAATCTGCTTTTTTTCATGATTCATACGGTTTATCCGGACAACAGATAACCCTTATCAAAACAAATATTTACTTTTCTTCTGCTGTTGTTTGCTGATCCGGAATCGGCAATTGGACCATGCTACCGGATCCACTGACGAGTGGTGATTTTCCGTCCCATTTCTTGACGGCTTCATACTGAATCATTTCTTCCGTCAACGTTTTTTGTAATTCTTTTTGCGCTTTCGCGAGACCCTGCGCTTCAATGAGTCGGGCATCCGCTGCTCCCTTTGCTTCTACGCGCAATCGTTCTGCTTCTGCTTTCGCAATCGCAAGATCTGTCTTCTTTTTATCCAGCTCTTGTGACGCTTTGACACGCGCATCAATCGCTTCCTGGGTTTTCGCATCCGGTTTCGGTGCTCCAAGTGCCACGTCTTCGATGATGAAACCAATCTTTTTCACATCTTCGGCAAACTGTGTCTGAATACTCGTCGAGACATTTCCAGACTGTTCCCCGAATAACTCAAGGACGGTGACTTTCGAAATCTGTTCACGGGACGCATCATAAAGGCGTTGTTTTAAGTAACCGGCTGCAATCTCATCAATTTCAATCGGACCAAATTTATTAAAAACTTCCGTCACCTGATCCGGTGAGACCGAAAAACTGTACGTAAAGTCGACGACGATATTTTTCCCGTCCTTTGTTGCCAGTGTCATATTGTCGAGCGATTTCGTCTGTGTCCGGATTGGATACTCGGTGACGCGTGTAATCGGCGAAACGATATGCCATCCTTGCGAGAGTGTTTCATCCTGGACACCGCTTGACGGTTTGTAGACGACCCCGACCTGTCCCGGTTCGATTTGTTCGACGATGAATGGCGTCATCGCAAGAAGGGCGACGACAATCACACCGGCGATGATCATCGATGGCCGGATACGTTTTTTCGGTTTAATTTCTCTCATTTAGAATCTCCTTTATCAATTTTATCTTGAATATACTTATACAGTTCAATGGCCAGCAAGACGATCAGTGCAAAAAATAATAACGTGAAAAGTGTTGCCACGCCGTCCTCCTCCTTCATGAATGTTGTAACTACTCTTACGCTTCAGATTGGAAAATGTTTCATTTTGTTTAAAAGCATGGTTGCTAAATTGCGCAATCCGGTCTAAGATGTAAAGAACTTTGTCCTTGAAACGAAGCGTATCATTTTGTGGTACACTCGTAACAGCACATCACACACTAGAAACGAGGGTTCATCTCTATATGATTACAGTACAAAACGTCGGTCTCCGCTTTGCGGACCGTAAATTATTCGAAGACGTCAACATCAAGTTCACACCGGGCAACTGCTACGGTCTCATCGGTGCAAACGGTGCCGGTAAATCAACATTCCTTAAAATTCTTGCCGGTGATATCGAAGCACAACAAGGAGACGTCATCATCACGCCGGGCGAACGCCTTGGTGTCCTTCGCCAGAACCACTATGAATATGAAGAATTCCAAGTCATCGAAACCGTCATGATGGGGCATAAGCGCCTTTATGAAGTCATGAAAGAAAAAGATGCTATCTATATGAAAGAAAACTTCTCAGACGAAGACGGCATGCGTGCTGCCGAGCTCGAAGGTGAGTTCGCAGAAATGAACGGATGGGAAGCGGAGTCGGAAGCGGCAATGCTTTTACAAGGTCTCGGTATTAAAGAAAACCTGCATACGAAAACAATGGCTGAACTGACAGGCGGAGAGAAAGTTAAAGTCCTGCTTGCCCAAGCCTTGTTCGGTAAACCAGACATTCTGTTGCTCGATGAGCCTACCAACGGTCTTGACCTGAAAGCCGTTAAATGGCTTGAAGAATTCTTGATCGGGTTTGAAAATACGGTCATCGTCATTTCCCACGACCGTCACTTCCTCAACAACGTGTGTACGCATATGGCCGATCTCGATTACGGGAAAATCCAACTGTATATTGGAAACTATGATTTCTGGTACGAATCAAGTCAGCTTGCTTCACGTATGGCAGGCGACCAAAACAAGAAAAAAGAAGAAAAAATCAAAGAACTTCAAGCCTTCATCGCCCGTTTCAGCTCGAACGCCTCTAAAGCGAAACAGGCGACATCACGGAAAAAGTTGCTTGATAAAATTACACTCGACGACATCCGTCCGTCGTCACGCCGTTATCCGTTCGTCGGCTTCACACCGGAACGTGAAATCGGAAACGATCTGTTGATCGTCGATGGCATTTCGAAAACAATCGATGGTGTCAAAGTCCTTGATAATGTCCGTTTCTCGTTAAACAAAACGGATAAAGCCGTCTTCATCAGCCAAAATGACATCGCGATCACGACACTCTTCAAAATTCTGATGGGTGAGATGGAAGCGGACAGCGGAACATTCAAATGGGGCGTCACGACGTCACAATCTTATCTGCCAAAAGATAACTCCGCTTTCTTCGAAGGTTCGGACAAAACGATTCTCGATTGGTTGCGCCAGTATTCGCCGGCTGACGAGAGCGATACGTTCCTCCGTGGTTTCCTCGGCCGGATGCTCTTCTCCGGTGAAGAAGTCATGAAAAAAGCGTCTGTCTTATCCGGGGGAGAAAAAGTCCGTTGTATGTTATCAAAAGCGATGCTCAGCGGCTCAAACGTTCTTGTCCTCGACGATCCGACGAACCACTTGGATCTCGAATCGATCACGGCACTTAACGATGGTTTGATTGCTTACAAAGGCGCGATGCTCTTCAGTTCGCATGACCATCAGTTCGTTGAAACGATTGCAAACCGGATCATCGAATTGACACCAAACGGTATCGTCGATAAAGAAACAACATACGATGAATACCTCAACAACGAGTCTGTTCAACAACAATTGTCTACGTTGTACGCAACAAACTAATGCAATCAACAAGAGACCTGTCCTAACGGATCGGGTCTCTTTTTTTGTACACTAGATGTATCAGTCCGAACAGAGGAGGAAATCATTTGCGTCACCGTGCCTGTGCAGCTTTGATTGAGAACGGTCGGATTTTAATGGTCCGGCTTACGACGGAAACTCAAAGTTTTTGGACCTTACCGGGCGGTGGTCTCAACACCGATGAAACGTTCGAACAGGCCGTCGTGCGGGAAGTCGAGGAAGAGGTTCACTTGAACGTCCGTGTCATCCGCCCGTTGTATACGAAAATCGATTCGTCCGGAAAAGAAGTCTGCTTTCTCGTCGAACGTATTGATACCACGGTTCCTTTCCTCGGTCAGGATCCCGAACGACCGCTTGATCAACAAGTCCTATCCGGGATGGACTGGCATCCTCTTGCTGAGATGAAAGAGGATATACAAGTTTCCGAAGTTTTGGCTGCATTGAACAAGACACCGTCTCTCCTTTTGTAAATGAAAGATTAACCAAGTGAAACGAAACTGTCCTGTTATGTTTACATCCTCTTCATAATCAACTGATTAAATGAGAAAGTAGCAAGACAACAAACAACTTGGGGGAATTTATCATGAAACGAACACTTATCGTCGGTCTATCCGCAGCTGTCCTGTCATCGAGTCTGATTCCAACATTCGCTGATGCCCATACATCCCATGCAGCACGGGATATCAAGAAAGTCGAGTTTCTATCGATGGATGCACCAAATACAGTTAATGAAATGGTCAAAACATATACGGAAGCCAAAGTTAAGGTCACGTATCAAAACGGCAAAACCGAAATCAAACCGCTCGACTACAATCAATTGTTCTTATCACAAGATAAAATCGTTGAGAATAAAGGCGCGATGATCGCCGCCGGAACACCGATTGACGTCAATGGTGATCCAATCATCGATCGGAGCGTCCCGGACAAGCCGGAAGACTTCGTCTCTGACGCACCGGACTCAAACAGCCTGCTTGAAGTCCACGGCAAAAAATATATGGTCTCACACTTCGAGTATGATTCAATCGATAACGCCGGAAATGAGGTCAAGGGACTGCCCGCTTCGATGACATTGACAGAAGTCGTACAGGATAAAAAGACCGGGAAACTTGCGGTCAAGAAAGCGAGTAAAATCGACTTCAAGAACGTCAATGGTCTCTGGACACCATGTAACGGTTCGACGACACCATGGGGCACACATCTCGGTTCGGAAGAATATGAGCCGGATGCCCGGGCGTTCGAGTCGGATCCGACTTCTTCCGCTTATAAAGAAGTTAACGCCTTCGCCGAACGTTACTTCGGAACAAAAGAAAAAGCGAATCCTTATTTCTACGGCTTCACACCGGAAATCTCGGTCGACCGTAAAGGAAAGTCCTCCGTCGTCAAACATTACAGCACCGGTCGTTTCTCACACGAAATGATGCAGATTCTGCCTGACCAAAAAACAGCCATCTTCGGAGATGACGGCAATAATACGATGATGTTCATGTACGTCGCCGATAAAAAGAAAGACTTCTCACAAGGAACGCTGTACGCTGCCAAGTTCAAACAAACGAAGGCAACAGAAGGCGGTGCCGGGGATCTCGAATGGATTAAACTCGGACATGCATCCGATAAAAAAGTGAAACGCTTAATCGACAAAGGAACGAAGTTTAGTGACATTTTTGAAACAGCTGACGTTCCAACACCCGGCTTTAAAGCAGTCAAGACAGCTGCCAGCAAAAAGGTGGAGTATCTGAAGCTGAAACCAGGCAAGGAAAAAGAAGCAGCCTTCCTCGAATCCCGTCGTTACGGTGCGTTACTTGGGGCAACGTCTGAATTCAACAAGATGGAAGGGATTACGGTTAATGCGGAGGACAAAAAAGCCTATATCGCACTCTCCTATGTTTCCGGCAGTACGGAAAAACAAGATGGTGCCGTTCAGGATGATATTCAGCTTGAAAAACGCGAATCCGGTGTGACGTTTGAAATCGACCTCGGTCGTTCTAAAGGCATCGACAGCCGCTATGTTCCGACGAATATGCAAGCCCTCGTCATCGGTGAGGATTTAGCGAAGCCGGATGCCTACGGTAACACAGCGAATCCGAATCTTGTTTCAAATCCGGATAACCTGGCTTATTCCGCAACATCGAACACACTCTTCATCGGTGAAGACAGCTCGTTGCACACGAATAACTTCGTCTGGGCCTACAACTTGAAGACGAAAAAACTGTCACGGATTCTCTCTGTTCCGGTTGGAGCGGAAGCGACAGGACTGCGTTCACTCGATCGTGTCGGCGGATACAGCTACCTGCTCAGCAACTACCAGCATCCGGGTGAAGGACTCAACGGTAAGCAGATTACAGCCGTTGATCCGAAGAAACTCGAACAAGCGATGCAGGAAGGCATCGGCATTCAAAAAACAGGCGGTGTCGGTTACTTGTCCGGTCTCCCGACGGGTCAGAAATCGTATTCTCACCGTTAAACCACATAAGAACTTAACAAAAAGCAGGAAGTGGATGTTAAATCCGCTCCCTGCTTTTTTAGTCTGACGATTCAAGACGGCTCTTTCGATTACGTACGCAACTGACCGGCTTCCTGTTCCACACGACGGAGTAACCCTTGCACGATTTTTTCCGTCTCCCGTTCGCCTCCGAGTGACAACAGACTTCGCCCGACAAAGTTGGCGCCTTCGTTTTTGCCGGTATAAATCAGCTGACAGCTCGTTTCGTCGAGCCGTTTCAGTGTAAACGTCATCTCGAGCTGAAAGATTTTCGCAAGAGTAAAGCCAATCGTATTTTGCTTAAAGTCCGGTTCGCTTGTATACGCAAGATCCGTCACGATGTACGTCTCTAACCGGTTCCCCTGCATGTACGTTTGCCTATACGTCGAACCGACGACACCCGGTTTGCGTTCGATCACTTCGTGCTGGACGACACCCGGAATTAACCGTTGCAACCGATCGTGATCAAATAAATGCCAAGCCTGCTCGATTGGAACGTCGAGGACTTTTTCTTCGTGCCATGTTACCATCCGAACCCCCCCTCCCTTTACTGAAAAATACCCTGATGCGTGCAGTTCTAACTTCAAACTGCACACAGACAGGGTATTTGGCTTATTTGAATCGGTCCGTGATGATTATTTTACCGTTTGATGTTCGAGGGCAGCACCAAGGAACTTCGCCAGTTCGAGCATTCCGAACTTACCGGCGGCCGCTTCCGCATCCGAGTTGTAGTTCGTATTCGTGTTGACGTCATACGTATAAATCGTTCCATCCGCATCCTTGATGAACTCAATCCCGGCGACCGCAATCTGATTCGCTTGCAGGAATGCTTCGTACTTTTGAATGATTGAATCATCAAATCCGTCAACGACTTTAAATTTCATCGGTGTTTGCGGTGCTTCTTCCCCGACCGGGCAGAATAAGTCATCGATCACACACGCATCCGCCGGGCACAGTTCAAAGCCTTCTGATGTATCAACTTGGACAGCGTAAACGAATTTTCCACCGACGAACTCACAGCGTGTGATGTATGGCTCCGGTGCCTGGATATATTCTTGAATCAGCGTGATTCCGTCGACCGGTTCGTCAAACGTCGGACCGTCAAGATACGTCTCGAGTGCTTCAATCGAGTGGAACAACTGGACGCCGAGCCCTTTTCCGGCACGGTTGTGTTTTGTGATGAACGAAGATACGCCGATATTTTTCGCCGCTTCAACAATCTGATCACGTCCGACGGCAGCCGTCGTTTTCGGAACCCGGATACCGGCTTTTCGAAGAGCCGTATACTGATTGATTTTACTGACTTCCAGTCGCAACGCACGTGTTCCGTTGAAGACCGTCCGGTCGTGTTCCTCGAGCCACGCGAGCACCCCTTCCGTCAGTTCCGGCGCGTAGCGGTGCCCGCGCGTATGCGAAGACGCACTCATCCGGCTGTAGAAGACGCCTTTTGGCGGGATTTCATCAAGCGGGACCTGTCCTTCATCGAGATGCCACTGTTCATACGGCAACTCCAGTTCCTCGAGTCGTTTAATTAAATGGTCCGTCCATTCCTGGTTTTCGTGTAAGATATGAATTTTTGTCATTTGGTTTGACCTACCTTTCGTTTTTCTTCGACAAGCGGCATGACGTCGCGCGCGAAGCGTTCCATTTCTTCCAGTTGCGGTGAGAATTGCAGGAGCAACAGAGTAACGCCGACGTCTTCAAAGGCAAGAATCCGTTCGGCAATCTGTTCCGGTGTCCCGATTAAATCAGGACGAAGTCCACGGTTTGAGACCGAATAGTCATTCCGTTTCACCTGTTGTTCGAGTTGGGATTTGCTGACGAAATCGTCGTATCCGGCGTACCCGGCACCATCTTCCTTGACGTCCGTAATCCGTTGCCACTCTTGCACCGCCTCTTCTTCCGTATCGCGGCAGATGATATAAGCAGCCAGTCCAAAACTTTCAAGCGGCGGTTGCCCTGTCGCTTGTCGGCGCGCCTTCATATCCTCAATCTTAACGGACACTTCTTCCACTGTTCCGCCGTGCATGACATAAGCGTCACAATGATTGACGATGGTTTGTTTGCCGGCTTCACTTTCTCCACCTGCATACAATTTGATACCCGGGCGTTGAACCGGCTTCGGATGCAGTTGTGTCTTCTCAAGCGTATAGTAGTTGCCGTCAAAGCTGTACGGGGAAGCGTCTGCCCATAATCCTTTCATGATCGTGACAAACTCTTCCGTCCGTGCGTAGCGTTCGTCGTGGGCCGTGAAAATTCCGTTGTACTGCCGGGCTTCTTCTTCCCACCAGGCCGAGACGACGTTTAACGTAAAGCGTCCGTTGCTGAGCTGATCGATGTTTGCTGCCATCTTCGCGGTCGTCGCCGGATTATGGAACCCCGGACGGACCGCTGTCATGATTTCGAGACGTTCCGTCGTCGCGGCAATCGCCGCTGCCGTCGTCCAGGCTTCAAGACTGGGTGCTTCGAGTCCTTTGATGTCATTTAAGTTCAATTCGGCAATCAGTGTCGTCGAAAACCCGATTTGTTCTGCTGTTTGTGCGACCTGTTTGGCATAGTCGAACGTCGCCGGCATCTGTTCGTCCTCGACATTCCGTAACCATCCGCCAAAAATCGGTAACCAAAATCCATACTCCATCCGTTATGTCCCCCTTATAAAAAAAGTCGCTCTTCTCGAAAATCGAAAAGAGCGACGGATTAATCATGTCTGCTCTTATCTGTAAAGGAAAAGATTCCTTTAGGAAGTAGCACCTTCCGCTGCTCGCGGGGTTGCTGAAGTGTCTTCGGGCCATTCCCTCGACTTCTCTTGATAAGAATTATTGGAATTATCGTACACTTTTTAGCAGAGTAAAGCAACCATTAAACCTTGTTTTCCAATCGGAATTAATAACAGTATTAAAAAAGGACGAGAGCCAGGCTCTCATCCTCATGGTCTTAATATGGGGCAACAAACGTCGATTGTTCGACGGGTGCTTCTTCGCCGCGGATCCGGTCATAGAATTTTGCAAGCGTGACGCTGACGTAAGGAATAATCCACAAGAATCCGATTCCGATCGTAATCAATCCAAGGAAAAACCAGCCGATGAACGATAGAATCAACAGGAAAGCTTCCATTTTGTGTCCATCCATCATTTGACGTGACCGGGTGATTGCTTCCAATACACCAATCGAAGGTTCATCCCGCAAAATGTAGTAAGTCAACATATACGAAAATGATTTGATAATGGCCGGTACAACCAATAACAATGCCCATAGGAACAAGAATACAAATTGGACGATTGAAAGCAGGACAACTTTTATGAAATATTTATAGGGCTCAAATAAATCACTGATTTTTGTTTGTTCTCCCCGTGCGATAGAAAGTGAGAACCAGACCCATCCTGCACCAAGTGGGAGTAATAAGATCGTTGCAATCAATCCGAGGAAGTCAATCGTCTGGAAAGGTTCGTCATAATCAGACGACAGTAGTTCCGGAATGACTTGCAGAATTGCGAATAATAAAAACATCAAGACCGTAAAGCCCCAACGACCGCTTAATGCTTCCTTTGCTGATTTTTTTAATTGTGATGACATGAATATGATCCTCCTCAAAATAAGTTCTATCCTTATTTACGGCTCATGAAGAGAGGAGTTTCACCTTTTTTCAGGATTTTCCTGTTTTCAACTGATTTAAGCGTGCTTTTTCAAGTTGGCGCTGGCATGCCGTATACAACGAACGTCGTCCGTCGAGCCGTTCCATCGCAAACGGAATATCATGTTTCTTCGCCTGCGCGATGACGTGTGCTGAAGCCGCATGGGATACCCGGCTCGTCACGACGACAATCGCATCGGTCTTTTTCGCGAGACTGGCAATCTTTTTCGCAGATTGGGCATCACCCGACAGATGAATCAGCTCGATTCCTGTTTTTTCGAAAAACGTCCGGTAGACCGGTGCTTGCTGTTCATTGCCGACGATGACGAGCCGCATGCCTTCAAATGGTGCAAAATCAAGTGGTTCCTTATCGAGGAAGTCGATGGGCTGCCCCGGTACGGACGTCGTGACGAGTGGTGTCAACGGTCGGGATTTCTTTTCACGAATCCGGCGCGTTTTCTGCTCTTGTTTTACTTTCGACTTTCGTTTCATTTGCTTCAGATAGCGTCCCGACTTTTTGACGGCTGATCCATGAGTCGGTTCAACTGACGAAGGCCCTGGTGTGGTTGGACTGTTCGACGTTTCTAACAGTTGTACTGTCGGTTCTTCATATTGGAACGGATACTTCCAGGCAATCGTCAGTGTTTCCGGACGACCTTTCCACATGACGAGATCGACGAGCTGTCCTTCTTTCAGATGGAAAAAGCGCATGTCTTCAACCGGTGTCGCATAATAAAAGGACTTACCCGTCTCATCCTTTAATGGTCCTTCGACCGTCGATTCAATGATGCCATGATTTTTAACGATACATTTTTCAAAAACGATTCGTTCAGACAGTGGCTTCATCCGGTCAGTTGCGACAACAGCCATCACTTCAAGTGTCGTCCGGCGGGAGTCCTGATGTACGACTTGGACACGGATTTCCATTCCATGTTCAAGGTTCCATTGCCGGATTTCTGTTTCCGAGATATGACTGTTCGGCCATTCCCGTAAAGAACCACCTTTTAATTCACGGACAAACGTATAGGCGTAACGTTGTTCGATGACAGGATTGATCTGTGCAGGAGGAACGACAGGTTGTTCGAATCTGACGTCTTCTTCTGGTTCGTTCCACACAATGTCCGGTTTTGCGGAGGGTGTATAGTAACGCGACATCTGCACCCATTCATCGATTCCCCGGATTTCCTCGAGCAGTAAGTCCCATTCTTCCACCGTGTCGACTACTTTCATTTTACCAGCGACTAACGTCTTCGCCCGTTCCACAATCTGTTGCATCATCTTCAACAACCCCTTTGCTTTTTTTCAACTATAGCAAGGGACTTTCGTATAGGTTGGTCAAAAAAAGACCTGGTTATTTTTTGGATATGGTTAGGCTTTTATTTCGATTGACGGATCACCGAGCCGGTATTTTTCGACAGAGACAATCAAAATCGTGATGATGACAAGTAAAAACCAGGACGATAATTTCCCGAAGTCGACCAGCTCCCATCCATCCTGCTGATTCGGATACACCCATCCCTTAAAAAAGGTTACGATATTTTCCGCCAGCCAGATGAACCAGGCAATCAATCCAAACGAGAGGGTAAGCGGCATCCGGTAGACCGTTTCATCCAGGCGGAAATAGACCCAGGACTTATAAAAGACGAGAGCAACAATCCCCATCAAAATCCAACGAAAATCAAACAACCAATGATGGGTAAAAAAGTTGGCGTACACGAGCAGACCGGTCGCTAAAGCAAACAGTGGCCGGGGAAACTGCGTAATTCGGAGATCAAAACGGCGAAATGCCTGACAAATGTAACTGGCGACACTCGCATACATGAAACCGGCATAGAGCGGAACACCCAACACTTTACTGAAGGCGTCTTCCGGATAACTCCAGGAGCCGACCTGGACTTTAAACAGCTCCAGTCCGAGTCCAATCGCATGGAATATTAAAATCAATTTAAACTCTTCTTTCGTTTCATAACGCGTGACAAGTAAAACGATTTGTACGAGGAGACACCAGATCAGGAGCAAATCGTAGCGGGCAATCGGCTCCGCCGGCAGATAACGGGAGGCAGCAAGTGCCAGGAAAATCGCGACCGGAAACACACAACAGATGGCCTCAAGGTATGTAAAACGGAAAAAATGACGGATTTTTTGCATGGACGGACCTCCTTTTCATTAGTATACGGATCAGCAGAACGGATTCCCTCCATCTCAAGATGGAAAATATCGGATTCGCTTTAGTTTCTTTCCTCAAACATGGTACAGTTAATGAATCAATTTGATTTTGAAACGAGGTGTCTCCCATCCATGAAGCAGACCATTCAAACATCCTGGCTGTTCCGTTCCGTTCTGAAATGGGCATTATTCTTATTCGGTCTTTTTTTACTTGCTGTCGGTTCATCGATGATGATCACGGCACAACTCGGCGTCTCGACCTGGGACGTTCTGCACCTTGGTCTGCAAAATAAAACGCCGTTTTCCGTCGGAACGATTATTCTTCTCGTCGGCTTGTTACTGGTGTTCGTCAAATACTTGCTCGACCGGATTACACCGCAGGTCGGCACACTCGTCAACGCGATTTTTGTCGGCGTGTTCATGAATCTGGTTCTCGGTTCCGGTCTCCTGCCCTCCTTTTCTTCTCTGTGGCAGAATACACTGTGGCTGATTGCCGGTATCTTCATCATCGGGATGGGCGCGGGGTTGTATGTTGCTGTCGGGTACGGCGCTGGACCACGGGACGGACTGACACTGACGCTCGCTGAACGGTTCGGTACATCCATCCGGATGATGCGGACATTCATGGAAATCACCGCTTGCGGTATCGGTTGGCTGCTCGGAGGACCCGTGTTCTTCGGAACGATCTTATCGATTTTCCTGATTGGTCCGTTCCTGCAATTTTGGTTAGGGCATTTCCGCCGGATGATTGCTGCGATTGATGCCGGAACGATTCCCCGGAAACAACAAAAAATCAGTTAAGTCGTCTGACTCGATACCATTTCATCTGAAATGGTATCTTTTTTGTGGATGAAGCATATTAGTTGCAGCATGCAAGCAGACACGTTATATTCATTTACATATCAATCTTTGATACGTCAAGGATTTTTCGAACGAAGGGAAGGATGTGATGAACGTGAGTATTTCCTGTACCGAAAAAGGACGACTGATTTATGCGCTCGTCTCCGTCAATAAGACGATTGCTCAAAAATTTGATCTCTGTACGGACGGCTTCAGCCAAACCCGGATGGACTTATTAGCGCAACTCGAGGTCGATACGACCATCAGTCAAAAAGAGTTGCAACAACGTGTCAACGTTGATAATGCAGCCGTGACACGACATTTAAAACACCTGGAAACGAAGGGCATGATTGAACGTGTCCGTTCCGCAACCGATAACCGTGTCATTCTCGTTTCGTTGACGTCAGAAGGCGCCACACGAATCACCCGGTTACGTCAGCAAAAAGATGAATTCCTCGAGCAACTGCTTGAAGGATTCACGGCAGATGAACAACACCAGCTGGCACAAATGATCCAACGAATTGAAACAAATGCCCTTACCTTACCTAAAACAACTGTTAACTAAAAAGGAGACTTTCAAATGACTACACAAACTGCAACTGATTTCATGGAAATCGTTAAAGGACGCCGCTCGATCCGCAACTACGACACAAACGTCAAGATTTCAAAAGAAGAAATGACACAAATCCTTGAAGAAGCAACACTCGCTCCATCTTCGGTCAACATGCAACCATGGCGTTTCCTCGTCATCGACAGCGAAGAAGGAAAAGCAACACTCGCTCCGCTCGCTAAATTCAACCAGGTGCAAGTCGAAACATCATCTGCAGTTATCGCTGTCTTTGGTGACATGAAAGCAATCGATCAACTTGAAAACATCTATGATACAGCTGTTGAAAAAGGACTGATGCCGCAAGAAGTCCGCGATCGTCAAGTTCCTGCCATTCAAGGAATGTATGAAAGCGTACCGGCCAGTGCACTGAAAGACAGCATCTTGATCGACTCAGGTCTCGTCTCGATGCAATTAATGCTCGTTGCCCGTGCACACGGTTACGATACAAATCCGATCGGCGGTTATGAAAAAGACCAAATCGCTGAAGCTTTCGGTATGGAAAAAGACCGTTACGTACCGGTTATGCTTCTTTCAATCGGGAAAGCCGTCGACACAGGATACCCGTCGGTCCGTCTGCCAATCAACGACATCACCGACTGGAAATAAGCAGTACTCATATTCATCAAAAAAAGAGAACAAACAAAAGGGAGATTATTACTATGACAACTCAAACAACTACAGACTTTATGGAAATCGTTAAAGGACGCCGCTCAATCCGCAACTACGACACAAACGTCAAGATTTCAAAAGAAGAAATGACACAAATCCTTGAAGAAGCAACACTTGCTCCATCTTCGGTCAACATGCAACCATGGCGTTTCCTCGTCATCGACAGTGCAGAAGGAAAAGCGACGCTTGCTCCACTTGCTAAATTCAACCAGGTTCAAGTCGAGACATCATCTGCTGTCATCGCCGTCTTCGGAGATATGAATGCAGTCGACAGCATCGATACCATCTACGATATGGCTGTTGAAAAAGGATTAATGCCGCAAGAAGTCCGCGATCGTCAAGTCCCTGCCATCAAAGGCTTCTACAGCCCGGAAGATACAGATACACTTCGTGACAGCATCCTGATCGACTCAGGCCTCGTCTCGATGCAATTGATGCTCGTCGCCCGTGCACACGGTTACGATACAAACCCGATCGGCGGTTACGAAAAAGATCAAATCGCTGAAGCATTCGGTATGGATAAAGACCGTTACCTTCCTGTCATGCTCCTTTCCATCGGAAAAGCAGTTGACGCCGGGTACCCATCGGTTCGTTTGCCGATCAACGACATCACAGACTGGAAATAATCGTTTGAAAGCTCCGGATTCCTCAACAGGAATCCGGTTTTTTTGTATACTGACGAAAAGGAGCTGGTCAAACGATGTATGATGTGACGATTATCGGTGCCGGTGTCGCTGGAATCTTTCTGGCACACGAACTGATGGCACAAGGTCAGACGGTTCTGTTGATTGATGCCGGAAAACCGCTTGAGCAACGGACAACACAGGAAGCCTACCTCGGTTTTGGCGGACTCGGAAAATCGGAAGGAAAATACAACTATTCTGCCGGATTCGGCGGCGAACTCGCAGAGAAACTGGGACCGGAGAAGATGCTCCAACTGATGCAACAAGTCGATGCCCTCTTGTGTCGTTACGGCGCGGACGAGGTCGATACCTATTCGACATCCAATCCAGAGCTCGCAACCCGGGCGCGCGCTGCCGGTCTTGAAACGATCGAAACGACGGTCCGCCATCTCGGGACAGGATTATCGGAACGTATTTTAAGACGGCTCGAAGCCGTTCTTCAGAAACAGATTACCTTTCGCTTTGAGACGTTTGTCGAAACGATCGAGAAACAACATAACGGGTTTCTGCTTACGACTAAACACGAGACATTTTCGAGTCAACGTGTCGTCTTCGCGACCGGACGTTCCGGTACGGAGTGGATGCAGGCACAACTGCAGACGCTTGGACTCACTCAAAACAAAACACGCCTCGACCTCGGGATTCGGATTGAGATGGAGGAAACGGCATTCCGGACACTGTTACAGGATACATTCGAAACGAAGCTGGCCTATGCGTCAGCAGCCGGAACGGCGGTCACGTACTGTATGAATCCGAAAGGACGGATCATCCGCAAACATCAGGAGGGTCTCGTCATGCCGGATGGTCAGAATTTCCGCGAACAGGAGTCCGGAACGACCAACTTGAACTTCACGCTGTTTTTACCGCGTTATTTTGCGACACTTGCAGAAGCGAATCACTATGCCGCTTCCGTCATCGGACGGATCAATCAGGGAACAGACCGGATCGTCGTGCAACGACTGGGGGATTTGCGTTCAGCCCGTATGACTTCCTCAGCTGATCTTGCCGAAAATAAAATCAGACCGACTTTAGAAGCGACTGCCGGTCATCTGATGGAGGAAGTACCGGAAACCGACATTACCGTTCTGTTGGAATTCCTGGACCGTCTTGAACACCTCCTCGAGACACCACTTTCACCGGATACGTTACTGTACGGTATGGACGGAAAATTTTATGCCCCGGTACTGTCGACGTCTCCGGTCTTTGAAACGGATCTTCCGGGACTGTATGCCATCGGCGATTGCTCCGGTGTGACGCACTCCCTGTCACAAGCAGCTGCAAGCGGTCTTTATCTCGGACAACACCTGACACAAAAAACAGCCGTCTTAAGAGAGTGATGTCTCTTTAGACGGCTGCTGCCATTTATTTTTTGAACGCTTCGTACACTTTCAACTGTTTGCCTTTGACTTTTGTTGTCTTCATCGCCCGCAAGACGAGCGGACCTTTTCCGTTCAGGATTTCCACGTACGTGACGGTATCCTGAATCGTGATGATTCCGATGTCTTGCGCGGTCATGCCTTCGATTTTCGCAATCGTTCCGACGAAATCAACGGCACGAAGTTTCTTTTTCTTCCCGCCGTTAAAATAGAGCTTCATGATATCGGCATTCAGCTGTTCCGTTTTCGAAGCCCGGACATCAGCCGTCGTAATTTTCTCTTCAAACGCATCCGCTGTCCGAATCAGTTCCTTTTCAGTCGGTGCCTGGCGTCTTTCAATGGCCTCACCACGGTACTGTTCGACTTCACGCAGACGGCGCATATCGGACTCGGTCACTAAACTGATTGCTTTTCCGAGCGCTCCTGCCCGTCCCGTCCGGCCTGTCCGGTGCACATAACTTTCTTTTTCGACCGGCATGTCGTACTGGATGACGTGTGTGATGTTTTCAATATCGATGCCACGTGCTGCGACGTCTGTTGCGACGAGATAACGGAACTCACCTGCCCGGAAGGCTTTCATGACAGCAAGACGCTCATCCTGTTCCATTCCGCCGTGAATTTTTTCGACCGGATAATCCATTGATGCCAACCCCTGGGCGACGAAATCGACATGTTCTTTCGTCCGGCAGAAAATCATGCACCGGTCCGGATTTTCGACGACCGTGACATCTTTGAGGACCGCAAATTTCGTTTTATCGGTTACCGTAATATAACTGTGTTCGATTTCTGCAATTTCCGTTGCCTTTGTCAGGATTTCGACTTCCTTCGGTGACTGCATGTAACGGTCACTCAGCTGATGGATGTCTTGTGGGAACGTCGCAGAGAACAGCATGGTCGTCCGTTGTTTCGGCAATTGTTTTAAGATCGTATCCACTTGATCGAGGAAGCCCATGTTGAGCATCTCGTCCGCCTCGTCAAGAACCAGGTATTTCACTTTTTCAAGTGATAACGTGCCGCGCTCCAAGTGATCGAGCACCCGTCCCGGTGTCCCGACGACGATATGTGTCTTCTGTTTCAGTTCTGCGACTTGTCCGCGGAATGGTTGTTTCCCAAACACAGCTGTCGCTTTGATTCGTTTATAACGACCGATGTTCATGACATCTTCCGTGACTTGCAGGGCCAGCTCACGCGTTGGTGTTAAAATTAACGCCTGGGGTTTGTTTTCTTCCCACTCAACGAGTTCGCAAAGGGGAATTCCGAACGATGCCGTCTTCCCGCTGCCGGTCCGTGATTTGACGATGATATCTTTTTCCGATAAAGCTACCGGAATGACGGCTTGTTGGACATCGGTCGGCGTATGATAACCGAGCTGTTCAATCGCTTCTAGAATCGGCGTACTGAGTTGAAAATCAGTGAATGGTTTTTTAGACATAAGAATACCTCATTTATTTTTATAGTTTATGTTTAAGTTGGATTTGTTAATCAGACGTGACCTCTCATTATGCGCTACTTTCAACAGAACGTCAAAAGAGCTTCCCGTCAGAGTGACGGGAAGCTCCACTTGCTTATTTTGCTGCGACTGTATCTTTTTTGATTTGTTTACTGCGGAGCTGACCACATGCGGCATCGATATCCGTACCGTGTTCAAGACGGACACCACAGTTGAGACCGTTCTTTTTCAATGTGTCGTAGAACGTTGAAATATCTTCCGACGTACTGCGTTGGTATTGACCGTGCTCGTCGACCGGATTGTACGGAATCAAGTTGACGTACGTCAAATGACGTTTGTCTTCGAACAATTTCGCAAGCTCGATCGCTTGGGCTTTCTGGTCGTTGACGCCACGTAAAAGGATGTACTCGATCGTGATTTTCCGGTTCGTCGTCTTGACGTAGTAATCGATGGCAGGCATCAATTTCTCGAGCGGAATCGCACGGTTGATTTTCATGATTTGTGTGCGGAGTTCGTTGTTTGGCGCGTGAAGTGAAATCGCCAAGTTAACTTGAAGTTTTAAATCTGCGAATTTGTAGATTTTATCTGCGAGTCCACTTGTCGAAACCGTGATGTGACGCGCACCGATTGCAAGACCGTTGTGATCTTTGATGACGTTCAAGAAATCGACCATGTTGTCGAAGTTATCAAACGGCTCACCGATACCCATGACGACGACGTGGCTGACACGCTCTTCTTTACCGACAGCATCGAGGTGATGCTGAACGTTCATGATTTGCTCGACGATTTCTCCAGCCGAGAGATCACGGCTCTTCTTAATCAAGCCACTTGCGCAGAAGCTACAGCCGATGTTACAGCCGACTTGCGTCGTGACACAGACTGACAGACCGTACTTGTGACGCATCAAGACCGTTTCGATCAAGCTGCCATCATATAATTTGAAGAGGAACTTGATTGTTCCATCTGCCGATTCCTGTTTGACGGATTCCGTCATCGAATTAATCGCAAAACTCTGATCTAACAACTCAAGGCAATCCTTGTTGACATTCGTCATTTCTGCGAAAGTAGTGACACGTTTACGATACAACCAATCCCAAACTTGTTTTGCTCGGAACGGTTTGTGACCTTGATGCGATAACCATTCAGTCATCTGCTCAAGTGTTAATCCATAAATGGACGGTTTATTCATTAGAGAGACCTCATTTCTTTTTCCAGAACTATAACATTCCTTTATCTTAGTAAAAATCAGCCGCTTACGCAACGTTCAAATCCTAAATGTTCACTTTCTGTAAATTTCCACGTCCGCTTTGGCTTATTTTCCGGTCCAGTTGTGTCAAATCGACAAACTGCGCTTACGGAAACTTATAAACGCACCGATATGGAACAACACACTGATACCCGCTAATATCAAGAGATGCCAAAAGAAGTGATGGGTTCCTTCTAATAATTGCTGGGTGTTAAACAGACTGAAAATCGAGCCGTAACGCATCCAGTCCGTTTTTTCACTGAGACCGGCTCCAATCGTCAGGACAATCGACAGCACAAGGACACTGCCGGCAATCGAAAAGGCACGCCGTTCATCATCAAATAAGGTGGCGATACACAACGTGAATCCACCGATGGCATACAGTAGGAAGAGTGCATTCACTTGAAAGCGGACGAGTGTCATACCGTCAATCGAAACCCCGGAAACAAACCAGTCAGCCATTACTAAAACAAACGTATTGCATAACACCAGGCATGTACTGGCGAGTAGCATCACAATCATCGCCGATGCCGTATATTGGTGACGCGTAATCGGAGCAGCCAGGTATAAAATCAGTTCTCCGTTATCAATCGGCCGTGCGAGCAGGCGTGCAGCAAGCGATAACAGGAACAGGGACGCGATGATTTGAAAAATCAGTCCGTAATAATTTCCGCCGAGTAAGTCGAGCACGTTATCAAAACCGGTCACTTTATCGTATTGGAAAGCTTTTAACACTTCCGGTGGCAGTGCCTGGAGCTTTGCTTCGAGCAGTCCCGTCTTCATCATCGACGGATAGAGTGCGGCAAGCATCAATAAATACAGACTCGTCCCGACTGCATAGGCTGTGATCGGCTTCCCGTTATGCTTGAGTAACGACCAAACGATCGTCATCATGATGGTTCCTCCTCACTGTAATAATGCAAGAAGACATGTTCTAAATCATCTGCCGAAGTTTGAATCGCCCGGACATCATATTCGGTTAAAAGACGGATGATTTGATTCAGCGTCCGTTCGTTACTTGTAAAAAAGGAAACATGATTTTGAAACCGTTGACTTCCAACTTGAAGTGCAAACCGTTCAGCATGTGCTTCCAGACCAAATTCAATCGTGTACTGTTTTCGGCTCGAACGGACCAGCTCATGGATGTCCGACTCGATAATGATTCGCCCCTCTTTAATCAGCGCTGCCCGGTCACACGATTTTTCCATCTCCGGAAAATGATGCGAACTCATTAAAATCGCTTTCCCGCGTTGCCGTTCCTGATCAATCAAACTTAAAAAACGTTCCTGCATCAACGGATCAAGCCCGCTCGTCGGTTCGTCGAGCAGATAGACCGGGGCATCCTTCATGAAGCAGCCGACTAATGCCAACTTTTGTTTCATCCCTTTCGACATCTTCCGGATTTTCGTTTTCGTCTCGAAGGGAAACTGTTCCAGCAACGCCGATTGACGTTCCGGTTGGCTTTGATGGAGTTGCTGCATCAAATGCAGGACCTGTTCACCCGTAAAATCACCCGGTAAATTAATCTCACCCGGTAAATAACCGACAATTCGTTTTACCTCCTGTGATTGGTTCCAACAGTCATATCCACCGATCGTCGCATGACCGGAGTCTGCTTGAATCAGCCCCATCAATTGCCGGATTGCCGTTGATTTCCCGGCTCCGTTCGGTCCGATAAAGCCGAACACCATGCCCGGTTCGACCATGAAACTGACATCAAATAAACCTCGTTTCGGCGCAAATTCTTTCGTCACGTGTTGCAAATGAATCATCCGAATCGCCTCACTTTTCTGGTGATTGCCGTTAGTACCTTATACCCGTTTTGGTACTTCTTGGGACAGATCCACCCGATAAATCACGAACCGTTCGTCATGATTTTTTTCGAAAAGTTCTTTCAGACGGACTTCTTCCACCTGTTCGAAAATGGTCTGATGTTCTAAATAATACCGGTATTCGTCTGCCGGATAATACAAAATTAAATCGAGCGGACGGGGACGTCGTTCAACGGATGCCAAGATTTGGTCGACCACCTTCATGAAAATCTGGACGGAAAACGGATTAAAGAAGTAACATTTCGTGACATCATCCGGAATCGGATAGCTTTCCGCATACGTATGTTCAAAACGGATGCTGCCCTGACGTCGCTTCATTTTTTTCATGTAAGCCGCTTGATTCCTCAAAGCGTCTTCATAAAACTGTCCGTTCATCTCAACACCGATGACGGAACAATCAAACCGGTCATGCAGATAAAAGTTCAACCGACCTTTCCCGCAGCCGAAATCAATGACCGTATCCGTGTAATCGAAAGGATAGACGGCACATAACTCTTCCAGCGCAGCATAAGGCGTCGGTTCATAGCGATTGTAATGGCTGAACGCATTGTAAAGATGCTGAACATCAATCGTCTCGATGCGCAACCGTTCTTCGTACTCTTTTTCATTCATAATTGATTCCTTCTTTCAAGCATTGTTGGTTTCATCGTACTATACTATGAATGTACACATTTCATTCTATAAGGGGGATAATCCAATGATCGTCGTTACGAATCGGATTAAAGTCAAAAAAGGAATGGCCGCCGCAATGGCACCACGTTTCACCCGTCCAAGCGGTCTTGATACGATGGAAGGATTTGTTCGTGTTGAAGTACTCTTGACGCAAGGACTCGAAGAACATGATGAAATGAATGTCAACATGTACTGGGAAGACATGAAGCATTTTGAAGCTTGGCGCAACAGCGATGACTTTAAAGCTTCTCATAAACGTCCGGAACCAACAGACGGAAAACAGGAAGAATCGCCGATGCTCGGCAGTGAAATCATCACGTATGAAGTCGCTTCTGTCAAAGAACGGACTTCTTTATAATTCATGTCAGAACCGCCTTGCCTCCAATTTGGTCGCAAGGTTTTTTTATTCTCAAGAGACCCCTCACTATATTGATATGGGTTTAAATTGTATGTAATACCATTATTTGTTATCATAAATCCCATACAGAAAGAGAGAGGATTTATTATGCTGAATTCATTATCGATTTTTGAACAGGCCATCCGGTCTTTACCGATTGATCGGCCTCTGACCCGCCAGGATTTGTGTGTGGACAGTTTTTTATTACAACAGGAACAGGATTTATCCGTTTATTATTCACCGATCGGCGAATACATCAATCCTTCCGCGAAAGTCGTTTTCATCGGGATTACTCCCGGATTCGAACAGATGCGAATTGCTTATGAAGAAGCGGCTGATGCCTTCCATCATGGCGCGACAATCGAAGAAACATCGAAAATCGTCAAATACAGTGCCAGTTTTGCCGGTCCGATGCGCCGTAATTTGACAACGATGTTAGACGAACTGGAACTGCATCATCTGCTGAATATTTCTTCAACCGCCACGTTATTTCATACAAATCAGGAACTGTTACACACGACTTCGATTCTGAGACATCCTGTTTTTTACCGGGATAAAAATTATACGGGACATCAACCGAAGATTGACCGGACACCACTGTTGCAACATTACGCTTATGAGCATTTTGCGGCGGAATTAAATCAGTTACCCGACCCTGTCATTTTGGTCCCGTTCGGACGCGTCGTCGAATCGACGGTCCGGACATTGCTTCATCAGGGACGAATCAAAAAACATACCGTTTTGTTCGGTTTCCCCCATCCTTCCGGAGCAAACGGACATCGGAAGCGACAGTTTGAAGAAAATAAAGACTATTTGATGAAGCAATTGAATTCTTATTTCAATACCTAACAAACATCCTTAATTTTTTTTTTGGAATGCGATAAAATTTTATTATGAAAAGAATATGACTATTTTATCGATGAGGTAGAGGCGCGGTCTTGATGAGTATTTGGTCTGAGGATGACAACGAAGACGATCGAAGAAAGGTGAGACCGCCGAAGTATCGTCATGTGTCAGACATGACGATGCTGGTCGAACCGGGAAAGACCCGTTCGATTGCCATACGCGTATTGTATGGAGCACTCCAATTCGGCTAAGAAAGACGCATCCAGCAAGGGTGTCGGCTTTGTTGCCGGTGCCCTTGCTTTTTTCTGTGCAACGGGTCTCATCTTCTAAAAAAGGAGGAGAAACCACAACCATGGTCAATTATTCAGATTCTATCGTCGCACTCGTACCAGCACTTGTCGCCATCGTTTTAGCGATCGTTACACGCAAAGTCGTCATCTCACTCGGTGTCGGGATTTTGATTGGTGCCTTGCTGCTTCACAGCTTCAATCCGTTGGATACTGCAGTTTATCTCGGGAAAAACATCTTCAGCCTGTTTTGGGCAGACGGTGCGTTAAATGAATGGAATGTCTTATTACTTGTTTTCTTACTATTACTCGGTGTCTTGTCGACACTGATTCAAACATCCGGCGGTGCCCATGCCTTCGGTGAATGGGCGACGACGCATGTCAAGACGGCACGTGGTGCAAGACTCGCTGCTTTCGGGTTAGGGATTTTGATTTTCATCGATGATTACTTCAACAGTCTTGCTGTCGGAAACGTCAGTCGTCCGTTAACGGACCGTCGTGGCGTCTCACGTGCGAAGCTGGCGTATATCATCGACTCGACCGCTGCACCGGTCTGTGTCATCAGTCCGTTATCGAGTTGGGGTGCCTTCATCATCTCAATCATTGCCGGTATTTTAACGACGCATTCGATTACGGATTACTCGGCGTTCAGTGCCTTCATGATGATTGTGCCATTGAACTTTTATGCTATCTTTGCTTTGTTACTGACGCTCTACATTGCCTATACGGGAATTGCTGTCGGACCGATGCGGACGCACGAGTTGCGGGCTTTACAAGGCGAATTGTTTGATTCCAACAAAGGGACACCGATGGGAATGGCGGAAGAAGTCAAGGAACACGACGGCGGAAAAGTCCGCGATCTGGTTGTTCCGATCATCGTCCTAGTCATCGCGACTGTCACAGCACTCCTTTGGACAGGTGCACAAGCCCTTGCGGCGGACGGCCGATCCTTTACATTAATCGGTGCTTTTGAAGCGACGGACGTGACACGTTCCCTTGTTTCCGGTGTCGTCATCAGTTTAATCGTTGCGTTCCTGATGCTGATCGGTCGAAAAATTCCGGCACGTGATTACCGTATCAGCATCTGGGCAGGGCTAAAATCGATGTGGCCCGCTGTCGTCATTCTGTTGTTCGCCTGGACGATCATCGCAGTTATCGGCGATATGAAAACCGGGGATTATTTAGCCAGTTTCGTCAGCAAATCGATTCCTGCTTCTTACCTGCCGTTCTTATTGTTCTTGATTGCCAGTGTCATGGCGTTCTCAACCGGAACGAGCTGGGGAACGTTCGGGATCATGTTACCGATCGGAGCCGATTTGATCATGGCAGTTGATCCAAGTCTATTGTTACCGACACTTGCAGCTGTTCTTGCCGGATCCGTTTTCGGTGACCACTGTTCACCGATTTCCGATACGACGATTCTCAGTTCGACCGGTGCCGGTTCACATCATATTGACCATGTCACGACACAGCTACCGTACGCGTTGATCGGCGCAGCAGTATCCGCTGTCGGTTACCTCATTCTTGGTGTCACCGGTTCATCCGTATTCGGCTTCCTCGGTGCACTCGTCGCCTTCGTGATTTTCCTCGTCATGTTGAATGTTCTGTCACGCCGCGGTGAAGTGCCGTCGCAACTTCGCTCGGAGTAAGACGAAGTAAACAAGCCATCCAAAAAAGCCGGACCTGATGAATTCATCGGGTCCGGCTTTCTTTATACGATCTTTTTATGTCAGATCATCAAGGCGCAGACTTCATTTGCAAAGGCAACCGGATCTTCAATCGGCAACCCTTCCATCAACAACGCCTGTTGATACATCAGCTTCGTGTACCGTTCAAATTTCGAACGGTCTTCTGTATACGCTGTTTCAATCGCCTGGAAGACGTCATGTGATGTATTCAACTCCAGGATTTTGACCGCTGCGACATCCTGGTTGTTCGGCATCGCTTTGAGGATTTTTTCCATCTCGATCGATACTGCACCATCCGTCGCGAAACAGACCGGATGTGATTTTAGTCGGGTCGAAGCTTTGACTTCTTTGACGTGTCCTGCGAGTACTTCCTGCATCGCTTTAAACATCTCGGCTTGTGTTTCCGTCGTTTCCGCCTGCTCCGTCTGTTCAATCCCGAGATCACTGCTCATGACGGACTTAAATTCTTTTCCGTCATAGTTAAGGAGCATTTGAATCGCAAACTCATCGATTTCTTCCGTGAAGTACAGGATATCAAATCCTTTGTCTTTCACGAGCTCGGATTGCGGCAACTTATCCAGCCGGTCCGTACTTTCACCTGACGCGTAATAGATGTACTTCTGATCTTCCGGCATCGCAGCAACGTATTCGGCGAGCGTCACCAGTTTTTTCTCCTTGGCCGAATGGAACAGAACAAGATCTTTCACCGTATCTTTTTGCATGCCGTAATCGTTGTAGATGCCGAACTTCAGCTGACGACCGAATGCTTGGTAAAACGTCTCGTATTTTTCGCGGTCGTCACGCAGCAATGCTTCGAGCTGTGTCTTGATTTTGCTTTGGATGTTCTTCGCAATCAATTTTAACTGCCGGTCGTGTTGCAACATTTCACGCGAGATGTTGAGCGATAAATCTTCCGAATCGACCATTCCTTTGACGAAGCTGAAGTGATCCGGTAAGAGATCACTGCATTTTTCCATGATCAGAACGCCGTTCGCATACAGTTCGAGTCCTTTCTCGAACTCTTTCGAATAATAATCAAATGACGGTTGCTCCGGAATGAACAAAATGGACTGATAACGGACGGCCCCGTCGGCACTGATATGAATGTGTTTGATCGGTGCGTCAAATCCGTATCGTTTTTCCTGATAGAAGTTGCGGTAATCTTCATCCGTCAGCTCCCGTTTGTTCTTGCGCCAGATTGGTACCATACTGTTGACCGTCTTCATGACCGTCACTGACTCTGTTTCGTCTGATCCCTCGACCGGACGCTGTTCCGTCTCCTCCATCTCAATCGGATAGCGGATGAAGTCGGAGTATTTCTTGATGATGCTCCGGAGACGATACGGTTCTAGGTATTCATCGTAGTTCTCTTCTTCTTCGTTCGCTTTGATATGCAACGTAATCTCTGTTCCGACTGTCTCTTTTTCGACCTCTTCGATCGTATAGCCGTCGACTCCGCGTGACTCCCACTTATAGGCGACGTCACTGCCGAACGGTTTCGTCACGACCGTCACCGTATCTGCAACCATAAATGCGGAATAAAAACCGACACCGAACTGTCCGATGATGTCATGGCCGTCTTTCGACTCATTTTCCGCTTTAAAAGCGAGCGATCCGCTTTTGGCAATCGTTCCGAGGTTTTCTTCGAGCTCGTCTTTTGTCATCCCGATTCCTGTATCGCGCAAAATCAGCTGACGTGTTTCTTTATTCGGTTCAATCGTAATTTTATAGGCATCCTTGTCGAACGTGATTGTCTCGTCCGTCAACGCTTTATAATAAATCTTATCCATGGCGTCACTGGCATTCGAAATCAACTCACGTAAAAAGATTTCCTTATGTGTGTAGATGGAATGAATCATCATTTCGAGCAATCGTTTCGACTCGGCTTTAAATTGTTTCGTTTCCATTTTCGATACCTCCTGTTCATTTTTAGCACTCTATCAATAAGAGTGCTAATTCATTTCCATTATTACGGATACGAAAACGACTGTCAATCCTCTTCCTTATAGAATGCATCGAGTTTTTCGCGGACATGTCGCCCGATCTCCCGCAGCCCGTTCGCCGAGCCATACGTCCCATGACTTCGTCCATTTTCATCGACGCGGCTGCCGAGACCGAGGAACTGTTCGCTCGGTTTAAAATGAAGTCCGATGACAGGCAAACCAAGTTCAGCCGAATATCCGAATTCGACGACAGCGTCCGGATAATCGGGTAAAGAGAAGGGATTTTCCCAGACTGTACTTGAATCAAGCTTTCGAAACCGGTCCGTATGCTCCCGACCGAGTAAAATGATGCCGTGCAGGGAAAACAGCGGCAGTAGTTTCATGAAAAAGGTTTGTCCAAAAACGGATTGCTCCAGTTCATGCCGCATCGAAATCGTCCCCATATACCGTTTCGTCGGAAGCGGAAAGAAATCGGTATGGATGACGGACTGGAGAGAGGAATCGTACAGGGACGCACCCAGTCCGTTTAAGAATCCTTCCAGTTTTCCACCCTGTTCTTTTCCGAACCAGGTTTTGTAGATATCTTTTTGTTTAAAATAGTCATTAAACTTACGGATACTTTGTTCCAGATTGTCATCGGTTAGATACGTCTCTAAAGACATGCCCGGATCCAGTAAAAAGAACGGTCCCGTCGAGTCAAACCGCAGCGTTCCATCCTTTTTTAAAAACTGTCCGGCGGATGGATTCGTCGCCACCGTCAACCAGCTTTTTTTAGTCGCATCACCAAACCATAAGACCGGTGTCGTTCCCTCAATCAGTTCTTCTTTCACCCGTCCATTCTTCAACTCGATCTGATACTGAACGGCTTCCGTTAAGAGTTTTTTTGCTCGTTTTAACTGTCCGGATGTCAGCGTTCTCATTCCCTTCCTGTTGCGCTTTCCTGTTTGAGTTGTTCCCTTTCCTCCAAAACGTTAGACAGTTTGATGGGTTTAGCACGATGGACGCAGGGAATGTTTCATAAGGTGAAGCACAACAACGGACATTATTTTTTTAGGAGGAGATTTTTTATGAAACGACTTGAAAACAAAGTAGCCGTCATTACCGGCTCAGCCACAGGAATCGGTCAGGCAACGGCACTCGTCTTTGCCGAACAGGGTGCGACTGTCGTCTGCGCGGACGTTGATCTTGAAAAAGCACAAGTAACGGTCGAAAAAATTAAGAAAGCCGGCGGAAACGCAGAAGCCTTTCATGTCGATGTCTCACAAGTCGACAGCGTCAAACAACTTGCCGACCATCTAGAGTCTACATATGGAACGGTCGACGTCCTGTTCAACAATGCCGGGATTGACCAACAAGGCGGGAAAGTCCATGAATATCCGATCGAACTGTTTGATCAAATCATCGCCGTCGATTTACGCGGAACATTCTTAACGAGTAAATTCGTCATTCCATTGATGCTGAAGAACGGCGGATCAATCATCAATACGTCATCGATGTCGGGACGTGCAGCCGACTTGAATCGTTCCGGCTACAATGCCGCAAAAGGCGGCATTGCCAACTTCACACGGGCGATGGCGATTGATTATGCCCGTGACGGCATCCGCGTCAACTCGCTTTCTCCAGGGACGATTGAAACACCGCTCATCGATACACTCGTCGGTGGAAAAGAAGAAGAACAAGGCAAACAGTTCCGCGACGCCAACGCCTGGATTACTCCACTCGGCCGTCTCGGAAAACCGCGTGAGATGGCGACGGTTGCTCTGTTCCTTGCGTCAGATGACAGCTCTTACGTCACCGGCGAAGACATTACGGCCGACGGCGGCATTATGGCCTATACGTGGCCGGGTGAAATGTTAATCGACGATAAATGGAAAACAGACGCGGAATAAACGGCTACGGTTTTCTGTTCAGCACGGTTCCTACTTGTGGAGCCGTGCTTTTTTTGTTCATTTTTGAACGGTTTGAGCCTAAGAAATTCGGTGCGCTTAAATGTTTTGGCCATTAGTTTACCTCACTGAACTACTTTTGAACGGGAAAAGTAAAACAAAGGGGGAGAATCTATGCTTACAGAACCGATTACTTATTTACAGCGTTGTTTACAAATTCCAAGCACAAATCCACTCGACGGGGAAGAGAACGTGGCCGCGTACGTCTATGATTTACTGACATCACACGGAGTCAAAACCGACTGGATTGAGGTGTCACCGAAACGGGTTTGTCTCGTCGCCACGATTGAGGCCGGTGCTACTGCCGTTCACCCGAAAACGATCGGTTTCTCGGGTCACCTCGATACGGTACCGGTTAAAATCAGTGAATGGACAAAAGATCCGTTCGGCGGTGCAATCGAAGACGGACGGATCTACGGACGCGGTGCTTCTGACATGAAGTCCGGTGTGATGGCGATGGTCAGTATGATGATCGAATTGAATCAACACGATGACTTGCCGAACCACTTGAAATTGCTGATTACATCGGATGAAGAAAACGGTATGACCGGTGCCCGTCATTTAACAGACCGTGGTGACGCCGATGATTTGGACGCTCTGTTGATTACGGAACCGACAAGCGGTTATCTCGGCTATGCGCAAAAAGGGGTTGTCGGCGTCGAAATATCGTGTACGGGTAAAAGCGCTCACAGCTCTTCGCCACAGCTCGGTCAAAACGCCATCGATGATTTGTATCGTGTGATTCGAGAAATCAAATCCGACCGGTTTACGATTACCGATCACAGCCATCCGGAGCTCGGTCCGGTCGTCGCTTCTATTACGTCGATCACAGGCGGCGAAGGACCGAACGTCATTCCGAGTCGGGCTTCCTTTTATATGGACATTCGAACGATACCGGGCTTTGGACGGGAGCAGGTCCTGCAGGCGCTCGAAGCCGTCAACCAACGGCTGTCTCAACAAGATGAGACCTTCTCGATGGAGGTGACAATCATCAAAGACATTCCTTCCTGCGAGACGGACCGTGACGATCCGTTCTTACAGATCGTCGCGGAAACGATGGAATCCATCCGGAAGCAGCCAACGCAACGTGTCGCGATTCCTGGCGGGACAGACGGTGCCATGTTCAGTCAGGCGGCCCGGAACTTCCCGATTGCAGTGGCTTCGTTCCACGATTTTAGACTGGCGCATCAAATTGATGAGTCGATTCCGCTGTCGGAATATGCGGAAACGATCGAATTGTGTAAGCGTCTTGCCCTGAAAACATATGTCTGAAAAGAGACTGACTCAAAAAGGAATCTCTCGTCTTTTCACGCCCTTTCCTGTAGGAATTGCATGAAACAGTGATTTCTGTTTAAACGAAAAAAGGGCGGCAGAATTAGAATCTGCCACCCTTTTGTTTGTAGAGACTGACTTTTGAGTCAGCCCCTTTTTAAGTATAGACACCAATCAAAGCAAGGGCTTGTCCGATGTAACTTTGATCGGACGGCAGAACGTGTTTCGATTCACCGGCGAAACACCATTCGATTTGAACATGCCCAAGCCGGTCGTAAATCAATTCAAAGACAAACTCACTATTTTTAAAAGAAACGCTTCCCGGAAACCGTTCGTGTACCATCCGGAACTCACCGGCAAACCGGTCATACTCTTCAAACGACAACGTCATCTGATGAATTTTTTTAGCCTGATGCCAAACTTCGATTTTTAATACAGCCGACGCTTGATTCACTTCCGTGATGTGCCACGCCAGCGTTTCCTCATATCCTGTAAACGGGATGATATGTTTCAACGAAATCACCTCTTTTTGAATGAATGCCTGCCAGACAGGGAATGGTTTTATATCGAATCCGGTATAGTTTGTCCTCTTACGAAAGGAGACTTCCGATGAGTACATCACAAAAGACGTTGCCGACAGATCAGAGTGTTGATGCCTTTTTAAGTCAGATTACACCTGTCACGAAACGAACGGACTGCGAACAGTTACGCCAGATTTTCGAAGAAATGACGGGGCAACCGGCCGTCATGTGGGGAGAAAACATCGTCGGATGCGGACATTACCATTACCGTTATGCGTCCGGTCACGAAGGCGACTCGTTTCTCGTCGGGTTTTCGCCGCGCAAGACGAATATCAGCCTTTATCTTGCGACTGGTATTGAGCGGGACCAGTACCTCGCGCGCCTCGGCAAACACACGAGCGGTAAAAGCTGCATCTCTATCACTAAATTAGCAGATGTCGACCTGCTTGTCTTAAGAGAACTGATTGTCCATTCGGTCGCTTTTCTCGAAACAACCTATCCGAAATACTAAGCTCCCCAAAAAAACGTCCCTGCTTCCGCTGATTTAGCGAAAGAAAGGACGTTTCGTTTACTGTTTCAATTTAATGCCCGCTATCTGCTGTATCGATGTGACGAATGTGTTTGAGATTGACCCCGATGATGACAACAGACAGTAAGACGAACGCGCTACCGACATAAAACGGCAGGTTGGCATTATAGATTTCAGCCAATTTACCGGCCATGAATGGCGCGATGGCTGCCCCGAGAAAACGTAAGAAACTGTATGCAGCGGATGCCGTCGAACGTTCGACCGGTGCTGCATCCATGACGGCCGTCGTAATCAAGGTGTTGTTATTCCCGAGTACTGCCCCGGCAAGAATGACACAGACGATGACGACAGCTGGTGTTTCGGTAAAGATCCCCATTAACAACAACAGGACGGCGAACAAGAGAAGCATCAGTACCATTGCTTTGATTGTTCCGAGCCATTGTTTTAATTTTGGTGCGGTTAACACGGATGTCAACGCAAGCAACATTCCCCAACCGAGGAAGACGAAGCCGAGTCCTTTTGCCGGGAGCTTCATGACGAACGGCGCATAGGCCATGATCGTGAAGAATCCGACATTATACAAGGCGGCGACGATACCGAGCGTCAGTAAAGACCGGTGTTTCATTGCCTGGAACGGCGCAATCAACGAAATCTTTTTCGCCGGTGTTGCGGTTGCGACTGGTTTCGGCATCAGGAATAATAACACGAGAAACGCGATGACCATGATCGTCGCAACACCCATAAAAGGTGCACGCCATGTGATTGAACCAAGTGTTCCACCGAGCAATGGACCGATTGAAATCCCGAGACCGACTGCCGCTTCATATAAGATGATTGCTTTCGCTGTTCCGCCGGATGACAAGGAGACAATCGCTGCGAGTGCTGTCGCGACGAACAGTGCATTTCCGAGTCCCCAGCCGCCGCGTAACGCGACGAGTGTCCAGATGCTGTCAGCTTGTGACGCAAAACCGGCAACGGTTGCAATGACGGCAATCCCGAGCATCAATGTTCCTTTTTGACCGATCCGTGAAGAAATTGCGCCGGTGATCAGCATCGCAAACGCCATGACGGCGTTGTAGCTTGTAAATAAGAGTGTCACTTCACTTTTCGATGCTTCGAGGTTTTCGGCAATCGTCGGTAAAACCGGATTGACGAGCCCCATCCCCATGAATGCCGTAATACTGGCAAAGAATACCGCCCAAACAGCAATCGGTTGATGCAGTAAACCATGCTTGCTTTCCGATAAAACTGTTTCAGGCGCAAGTGTCGTTGTTTTTTCCGCAAGAGCCATATAAATCCTTCTTTCTTAAATAAACTGTTTAAACGAATGACGGATGACGTCACCGCGACTGATGATTCCGACGAGCTTGCCGTCTTTTAGAATCGGTAATTTTTTAATTCGTTTTGAACCGAGTGTCGCTGCAATTTCTTCCATCTCGGTTTCTGTCGTCGCTGTCACGACCTTCCGGCGTGCCATGTCCATGACAGGACGTGTCAGGATGTGACGGACGCGCTCTTCATAGTTTTCATCATCGCCTTTGACGACATCGACATATAAAAACGTATCGACAATGATGTCTTTATGTTTGCCGATGGCCCGCATGATATCGCCGTCACTGATATAGCCGACGACTTCCTTCTCTCCGTTGACGACCGGAACCCCACTGATACCGGATGTAATAAAACGTTCTACTACCGTCCGGATCGTATCCTGTTCATTGACCGTAATGACGGTTTCTTTCATCGATTGATAAGCTTTCATCAGAATTCTCCTTCATCAGACGCTGTAATATAAAATAAGTTCATACCAACAAGTTTCACGATACAATTAAATAACATTTATGATTGTATAATACAACTATAACCCTGTCAAGAAGCCTGCCTTTGATTGACAGAGGACAGCCCGTGCGTAATGATGAGGGCAATGAATGCTAATGAGAGGTGACAATATGTCGAATCAATCCCTGGAAACAATCGAACTGGAACTGGCGATTCTTATTCGTCGTTTGACGACGGCAACGGCCGATAATCGGAACCTGGACCGTGCTTCCTATTTACTCTTGCGCCAGTTATCCGACTCCGGTCAAGTCGGTGTCAAAACCCTTGCCCGAGAGTTGCAACTCGACGTCTCGACCGTCAGCCGGCAAGCGGCTGCGCTCGATCAGAAAAAATTAGTCGAAAAAATAAAAGACCCGACAGACGGCCGGGCCTTCTTTTACAACATCACAGATTACGGTCAACAAGAGCTCGAAATTTACCGGACAGCCCGTTTAACAAGCATCGAACGGTTATTACATGACTGGCCGGATGAAGATGCCGAATCGTTCGGTCGGTTGCTGAAACAGTTTAATCAGGCATTACGGGAACGGTGAGTTTCTGAAAATACGAAATATCAGTCTAAAAAGAGGATGGATGCAAAATTCCGCTCTCTTTTTTTGTCCTTCATTAGATACGACTTCCAGTTAACCGATTGTCACCTTTTGCTGAATCCGCTCAATCTGCTCCGGTGTCGTCCGACAACATCCGCCGATTAACCGGGCACCTGCGGCATACCATTCCGGAGCAATGTCTTCGAAAGCCGTACACACTGTTTCACCGGACCAGGTCTTGCTGACCGGATCATACTGCTCACCGGAATTCGGATAGACGATAATCGGTACATCGGTCAGTTGTTTTAATGTCATGATGAACTCTGTCGCAATCGATGCCGGAAAACAGTTCGCGCCGATCGCCGCCAGTTGCGGATGATCTCCTAACGCTTCGATACATTCACTCAACGGTGTTCCTTCACTGATGTGTGTTGCGTCACGCAGGGAAAAGGCAAGCCAGGCCGATTGTTCCGGAAACTCCTCGAGCAGCCGGAACAGCACTTTCGCTTCCTGCAAGGAGGGAATCGTCTCAAATGCCAACACGTCCGCCCCTGCCGCGATTAACGCTTCCAGACGAGGACGGTGGAAAGCTTCAAGTTGCGCATCGTCGACTCCGTAATGACCGATGTATTCGGATCCGTCCGAGAGATAGGCACCGTAAGGACCAATCGATCCCGCAATCAAAGCGTGATCCGCTGCCGGTCCGGTTTCCGCACGCGCCTGCTGTGCCAGATAGACCGTTTGTTTCATCAGTTCGATCGCTTCCTCTTCTTTAATCCCCCGGCTGCTGAAGCCGGCGACACTCGCTTGGTAGCTGGACGTGATGGCGCAATCCGCCCCGATTTTAAAATAATCCGCATGGACGCGGTGAATCTGTTCCGGTTCTTCAAGCAGTACCCGGGCCGACCAAAGCGGATCATCGAGATTTCTCCCATGGCGTTCAAGTTCCGTCGCCAGTGCTCCGTCCAATAAAATATAGGGTTTTTCTTTTAACAGTCGTTCAACTGGATTGTTGTTCTTTGACATCTTCCACACTCCGTTTCCATGATGTTTTCGTCAGATGATGAACAATATAACAGACCGCAATAAACGGAACCCCGAAATAGAGGGCGACCCGTTGCGTCGGATCAAAGGCGATTCCGATCAATGAAGCCAAACACATTAAAAACGACAGAATCGGTACAACCGGATACCAGGGTGTCCGGTAAACCAAATCGTTTAGATCATGCCCCTCTTGCAGATAACGCTTACGGAACATGAACTGTGAGGCGCTGATGCTCATCCAGACAACGACGACTGCCAGTCCCGAGATCGAGACGAGCGCAATGTAGACGGAACCCGGTGCATAGACGCTGGAGAACAGGGCAAGCAGACCGCCGAGCATACTGAAGAGAACGGCACGTGTCGGCACTCCGCTCGCATTTAATTTAGAAAAGAACGGCGTAATCATCCGTTGATCGGATAAAGACCAAAGCATCCGTGATGCGGCGTACAGACCGGAGTTCGCTGCCGATAAAATCGCGGTCAGGATGACGAAGTTCATGATGTCTGCTGCAAACGGAAGACCGATCCGTTCAAACACAGCAACGAATGGACTTTCAAGCACTCCTTTTGAATCGTTTGGTAACAGAATTGCGAGCACAATGATCGTCCCGACAAAAAATAAGACGAGCCGGAAGACGGTCGTTCGAATGGCGAGCGGAACCGTCCGTTTCGGATCGACCGCCTCACCTGCTGCAATCCCGATTAACTCTGTTCCGGAATAGGCAAAGTTAACGGCGAGCATCGTCATCAAGATGGCGAACGCTCCGTTCGGAAACAGGCCCCCCTCCGTCAACGGAGCGAGAAGCGGTGCTTGTGAGCCATCCGCAAGGGGCAAGAACCCGACGATTGCTGCTGTTCCTAAGACGATGAACACTAAAATCGTCAGCACCTTGACGGCAGAAAACCAAAATTCAACTTCCGCGAACAAGCGGACCGTCAAGACATTGATGCCTAAAATCATGACGACGAATAAAGCACTGAACAGCCAGACCGGAACATCCGGAAACCAGCGTTGCATCAATAAACCGGCTGCCGTAAATTCGGAACCGAGCGCGACCGTCCACGTCAGCCAGTAAAGCCAGGCGACGGTATAGCCTGTTCCGGATCCAATATATTTTGTGGCGTAGCTGTGAAAGGCACCCGTCTCCGGCATATGTACCGCCAGCTCCCCTAGACAGAGCATGACAAGATATACGGCCAGCGCTCCGACCAAGTACGATAAAATCGTTCCGACCCGTCCTGTCTGCTCGAGCGTATACCCTGTACTTAAAAATAATCCGGTCCCGATGACACCGCCGAGTGACAACATGACGATATGCCGGGATTCCATTTTCCGACGAAACGTTCCTTCTTTCATTACTCCTCCACACTCCTCTTTTTCTCGTTAAACTAAAAAAACGCACCCACATACATGGGTGCGTCGGTCGACAATCAAAGGAAGCTTATCGATCGGGTACAACACCCGCAGGAATTAGCACAGTATCTTTCGACCTGTTGCTGAGGCTTCAAAGGGCCAGTCCCTCCACCTCTCTGGATAAGAATGTAATTTTTCATAACAGTACCAACCCTGTTTTGAATTGTCAACACAATTCAGAATTTATCATGTAAAAAAAAACGCCTTATACCAAATTGGTATAAGACGTCTGTCGCTTATTTCTTCGCAAACAAATCAGCTGTCTTCAATGCCATCCGAACCGCTTTGCGGTTCAATGTGCCTTGTTGATGCTTCATTTCTTTTGTTTGACTGTTCAACTTGCCTTGAAGCGATTTGATTTTCTTATCTTTTTCAGCCATTTTCGCTTTATCGCGTTTTTGAGCTGCCACGATTTTTTGCTCTTCTGCCGGGAAGTATGATTCAAAACGTGAAACGGCTTCTTCGATACTGATTCCTGTGATCGGTTTAACGACCGGGAGCAACTCTGCTTTGGCCATTTCGCGATCAAACGGAACGTTCTCCGGATAGTTCGTTTCTTTGTAGATATGCTCTAAATCATTTGTGTTCAAGAAATCAACGAAGTTATCGAAGTTACGTGCTTGAACACGTGTCGGGCTTTGGAAGTCAGCCGACTCAATCACATCCGACAAGCGTGTGCTGTCTGTGATGTCATTTGCCCAGATGTGTGTCAATTGGTGATAATCCGTTAATTCACGCATCCGTGCATCTTTCGGAATCAGGATACTTGGTGTTCCGGCAAGTGTTGCCGTGATGTTACCGTGAAGACGTGCTCCGAAGCTGAAGTCAGCTTCTTTCAAGAAGTCGATCCATGTCTGTGCGTTCAGGAAGAAACGGACACGGTCGTTCATGTAAGTCGGATCCGACATCTTGACCGGATAGTTCGTGACCGATAAGTCAGCAATCGGATGTGTCCCTGTGTACGTCAAGCGTAACTCTTTCATCCATTGCGGGATGAAGTAATGGTTCGGGTACTCTTCCATTCCGCGTGTGATGAAGTTAAGGACGTTTTGCGGTGCAAGACGTGATGAGTTGACACCGATCATTGAATCTTTTGTGATGTTCGTTTCACGAATTTTCAAATCACGACCGAACGCATACATCGACGGGCAACCGATGACTTTGTGATCGATTCCTTCGCGGAAACCAAGACGCGTTAAATATTTTGATGTGATTTCGCCGCGAAGTCCAAGCATGCTTGAGCGCTCAAGAACTGCACTGACAAACGCTTTAACGTCTTCATCAAATGAGAAACCGTCGTTTAAGTTCGCTTCAAACGGTGCGCGTAAACCGACACCGATGACGACGACCGGAATCTTTAGTTTTTTAATCAATTTTGTATATTTACGAAGTGTCGGGACGAATTCTTTACGGAATGCATCAGCGAGTGGAATGACATATAAATCGAAGTTCGCATTGATTTCATCTGCACGCTCTTCTTCATAGTAGTAGTAATCTGGTGTAATCGTCGTGCCTTCTGTCATCAAAGTGCGGAAAATACTGTATTGATAAATCAGGTTTCCGACGTTCCCTCCGATTGAGTTATGCTTCATCAAATATTCTGCGTCGAACTGTTCAAACGGTGTCATACCCGCACGGATAATAATACGTTTCATGTAAAATAATTCCCCTCTCACTTCTGTTCTCATTTTAAATAATATAAAAATATATTTTGGTTTTTAACCATCTTGTCTTCTCAAGAATAGTTGAATGCAATTCAGCAAGTCAACGAATAGCTGAAAATTACACATTATTGTGGATTATGAAGTTATTCAGTCACTAGTACAACCTAACACTTATTCCCTATATAACAACTAGTTAAACGTCTTTTCTCAACATACGATAAATTTCGAGATTCGCATAAACCGCCGGTAACATCACTTGTGTCGCTTCCTCTTTCGAAAGAAGGGTGCCGAACAAATGAGCTGACTCGACTTCATTACCTTTCTCCATATCGCGTTGTAAAGAGGATTTCATCGTTTCAGCCATTTGTGCGATCTGTTGCTGTTGAATCTGTTCAATCCCATCACTGAACACAGCACCTTGACGTTCCATCGCCGCTTTAGCCTCCGTTGCCAGGCGGCGCATCATCGCCATCCCTTCCTCCTGCGAACGGATCGGACCAATCGCTGAACGGAAAAGTGACGTCACACCGGAAAACGTCGTGATGAACAGATACTTATTCCACATATCGCGGGTAATCGTATCTGAATAGTTGATCGGAGCCGCTGTTCCGGTCAAATGCTGTTTCAATTCTTCCAAGCGGTCTGTCCGCGTTCCCGGCAATGGACCAAATAACAGATGGTGGGACGGACTCGTCTGTACGATGTGTCCTTTTCCATCAAGCGTTGATTCGATGAAACAGAGTCCGCCCAGCACACGTTCCGCTCCGAAGTGTTGCTTCAGTTGCTTTAAATGGGCCATTCCGTTTAGCAACGGCAAAATATATGTATCGGTTGCGACGAACGGTTCGATGTCCTCTAACACCTGCTCCAGATGATAGGCCTTGGTCGATAAAAGAATGACATCAAACGTTCCTTTTTCTCCGGTCCGGATCAGACGCGGAGAACAGGTAATATCTCCATGAAGACTCTTGACATGAAGTCCCGCACGCAATTCCTCAAACCGGCGTTCACGGACTAAAAATGTGACGTCTTCCCCTTTTTCCGCCAATCGTGCCCCGAAATAACCACCGACGGCACCGGCACCGACTACTAAAATTTTCATTTTATCCCTCCATCTGACTGATGTCTTACGATCTGTTCTACGCTTTCGTTCTCTAGCCTATCACATCGAAAAGTCGTAATTTTGATAAAGATGACAATTTAATTAAAGCGCTTGCATTTTAGTTTTCCTCGTTTATACTACTTGTATACAAGTATACTTATTCGACAAAGAGGGTGTTTTTTATGTCTGATCTTTTATACCCGATTAAATGGTTATCAAAAGCATCCGCCGGTGATCGTGTCGCCCATGAACTGCGGATGCGGATCATTTCCGGCAAGATCGAGAGCGGTACGGTCCTATCCGAAAACAAACTGGCTGCTGATTTTTCCGTCAGCCGATCTCCTGTCCGGGATGCCCTGAAGGTGTTGGCGTCAGAACGCATCATCCGGCTGGAACGGATGGGCGCCGTTGTCGTCGGACTGTCCAAACAAGACATCCAGGAAATTTACGATGTCCGTCTGTTAATCGAGACGTTCGTCTTCGAGCGGATCGTTAAGATGGATCGAAAGGACCTGGTTCGTGAACTGAGCAAGGTGCTCGAAATGATGAAAATTGCCGTCAAATACAAAGACGCAGATGAATTTTCCTATCAGGATGTTCTGTTCCATGAAACAATTATCCGGTCAATTGACCACGGATACGTCAGCATGATGTGGCAGAATCTCAAACCTGTCATGGAAAGCTTCATCCTGCTGTCGATGCGTCAACGAATCGAAGACGATATCGAAGATTTTGACCGGATTCTCGAGAACCATGCACTCTACATCGAAGCAATCGAGACCGGCGACCGCAAACGAATGATTGCTTCGCTGCATCAGAACTTCGATGATGTGCAAGAGGTTGAGGATTTATGGAAATCGCAACAACTGATGACGAAAGGAGTCGAACCACATGACTGAACACATGCTAGGGATTGATATCGGGACGACGAGCACCAAAGCCGTACTCTTTACGACAAAAGGGGAAGTCGTCGGACAAACGAATGTCGGTTATCCGCTGCACACGCCGAATCGCTCGACGGCGGAGCAGGATCCGGAAGAGATTTTCCATGCCGTGCTCGAAAGCATCCGGTTGATGACGAAACAACATCCGACCGAGCAACCGAAGTTCGTCGCCTTCAGCAGTGCGATGCACAGCTTGATTGCGATAGATGAACACGATCAACCGCTGACCGCCTGCATCACGTGGGCCGACAGCCGGAGCGAAGTCTGGTCGAACCGAATCAAGGAACAGTACGGTTACTCGATTTATCACCGCACCGGAACTCCGGTCCATCCGATGTCGCCGCTCAGTAAGATTTGCTGGCTCGTCGAAGAACATCCGGACATTGCCGCGCGGACGAAAAAATACATCGGCATCAAGGAATTTGTCTTCCAGCGTCTGTTTGGACAATACGTCATCGACCATTCACTCGCTTCAGCGACCGGTTTATTCAACATCCATGATCTCGACTGGGATGCGGAAGCGTTACAGGTCGCAGGCATCGATGCAACCAAATTGTCGCGACCGGTTTCGACGACAACGTCCTTTACCGATTTAGCACCGGAATACGCCAAACAAATTGGCCTAGATCCTTCTACACCGTTCCTGATCGGGGCAAGCGACGGCGTCCTGTCGAATCTCGGGGTTAACGCGATCCGGAAAGGCGAAATCGCCATTACGATCGGAACGAGCGGCGCAATCCGGACGATCATCGACCGTCCGCAAACGGATGAAAAAGGCCGGATCTTCTGTTACGCCTTAACCGAGAACCATTGGGTCATCGGTGGACCGGTCAATAACGGCGGCATGGTCTTACGCTGGATTCGTGACGAACTGGCCTCGGCGGAAGTCGAGACCGCGAAACGTCTTGGTATTGATCCATATGCCGTCCTGACGAAAATCGCCGAACGCGTCCGTCCCGGATCAGACGGTTTACTGTTCCACCCGTATTTGTCAGGCGAACGGGCTCCGCTTTGGAATCCGGATGTCAGCGGTTCTTTCTTCGGCTTGACGCTGTCACACAAAAAGGAACATATGATTCGGGCCGCCCTCGAAGGTGTCATTTATAACTTGTACACTGTCTTCCTGGCGTTAATCGAATGTATGGATGGTCCGGTCACACGGATTCAGGCAACCGGGGGGTTCGCCCGTTCTGAAGTGTGGCGTCAAATGATGGCGGATATTTTCGAATCGGAAGTCGTCATTCCGGAAAGTTTTGAAAGTTCATGTCTCGGGGCCTGTATTCTCGGATTGTATGCGACAGGGGAAGTCGATTCGTTCGAAGTGGCAGCAGACATGATCGGCGATACACATCGCCATGTGCCAAATGAGGAAGCAATGCACGAATACCGTCAGTTACTGCCGATCTTCATCAGTTTGGCACGTGTCCTGGAAACGGATTATCGACGCATCGCTACGTATCAACGGGGTCTGATTCAAAAAGAAATTTAATTTAAGTTTTTGGGGGAAGTCACATGCCATTAGTCATTGTTGCTATCGGGATTATTCTGTTACTCGTTTTAATTATGGGGTTAAAATTAAACACGTTCGTTTCTTTAATCATCGTCTCGTTCGTCGTCGCTTTACTACTTGGAATGCCGCTTGATCAAATCGTCACGACGATTGAAGCCGGTCTCGGCGGAACGCTTGGTCACCTCGCCTTGATCTTCGGACTTGGTGCCATGCTCGGAAAATTGATTGCCGACGCAGGTGGTGCGCAACGGATTGCGATGACGCTTGTCGCGAAGTTTGGGGAAAAGAACATCCAATGGGCTGTCGTTGTCGCCTCATTCATCATCGGGATTGCGTTATTCTTTGAAGTCGGCTTGGTGTTGTTGATTCCAATCGTCTTCGCCATTTCACGTCAGTTGCGCGTCTCGATCCTTTATCTCGGGATTCCGATGGTCGCTGCGTTATCGGTCACTCACGGTTTCCTGCCGCCTCACCCGGGACCGACCGTTATTGCCGGGGAATACGGAGCTGACCTTGGTCAAGTTCTCTTATACGGCTTTATTGTAGCCGTACCGACCGTCATCATTGCAGGACCCATCTTTACAAAAATTGCGAAACGGATCGTTCCGGATTCATTCAAGAAAACCGGCAACATCGCTTCACTCGGGGAACAAAAAGAATTTAATTTAGACGAGACACCAGGATTCGGTATCAGTGTCTTCACAGCGATGCTGCCTGTCCTCCTGATGTCGATCGCAACGATTTTAACGTTATTGCAAAAAACGCTTGGTTGGGAAAGTAACAGTGTTTTATCTGCCGTTCAATTCATCGGAAACGCATCGACGGCGATGCTGATTTCCTTGCTTTTCGCTATCTACACGATGGGACTGGCGCGTCAGATTCCAATTAAAACCGTCATGGATTCTTGTACGACGGCCATCACACAAATCGGAATGATGCTACTGATCATCGGCGGCGGCGGTGCCTTTAAGCAGGTCCTGATTGACGGCGGTGTTGGTAAGTTCGTCGCTCAGATGTTTGAAGATACGACATTATCACCAATTTTACTCGCATGGATCATCGCCGCCATCTTACGGATTTCACTTGGTTCGGCAACCGTCGCTTCACTGACGACAGCCGGGCTCGTCATTCCGTTGCTTGGTCAATCGGATGTCAATCTCGCACTTGTCGTCCTCGCAACGGGAGCCGGCAGTTTGATCGCTTCACACGTCAACGACGCCGGGTTCTGGATGTTTAAAGAATATTTTGGATTAACGATGAAAGAAACTTTCGCGACGTGGACCTTGCTTGAGACAATCATTTCCGTCTTCGGACTTGGATTCGTCCTCCTGCTCAGTCTCGTCGTCTAAAAAAGGAGTCGGTATACTATGCTACATTCAATCGGAGTCATCGGACTGGGCGTCATGGGGCGCAACATCGCCCTCAACATGGCAAGTCATCAGGAAGACGTCGCTGTCTATAACTACACCCGTGATTTAACGGATGACTTAATGGCACATAACGAAGGATTGTCGCTACATCCTTATTACGAGGTCGCAGATTTTGTCCAATCCCTTGCCCGTCCACGAAAAATTTTCGTCATGGTTACGGCAGGAAGTGCGATTGATTCGGTCATCGAGTCCCTGATTCCGCATCTTGAAGCAGGCGACATCATCATGGATGGCGGGAATTCCCACTTCCATGATACGGAACGCCGTTTTGCTCAATTGCAGCAGCACAGCATCGAATATATCGGTGTCGGCGTCTCCGGCGGTGAAGTCGGTGCGCGGACCGGCCCTGCCATCATGCCGGGTGGTACAAAAGAATCATACGAACAAGTCGCGCCGATTTTGACGAAGATTGCGGCACAAGTGAACGGTGATCCGTGTTGCGTCTACATCGGACCAAAAGGGGCCGGCCATTTCGTCAAGATGGTCCATAACGGGATCGAATACGCCGACATGCAGCTGATTGCGGAAGCGTACAGCTTCCTCCGGGTCCGTCTTGGACTCGACGTTGAAGAAATCGCGGATGTCTTCGCGTCTTGGAATGAAGGCGAGCTGAAAAGTTACCTGATCGAGATCACAGCCGATATTCTCCGCAAAAAGGATGATGAAACCGGTCTTCCGTTGATCGATGTCATCTTGGACCAAGCCGGTCAAAAAGGGACAGGAAAATGGACAAGCATGCAATCGATTGATAACGGGATCGCTTCTTCGATCATCACGGAAGCCCTTTTCGCCCGCTATCTCTCAGCCGTCAAAGAAGAACGTGTCGCAGCAGCTACCGTCCTCGGTGGACCGGAAGCCCGCGAGACGCTCGACAAAGACGTTTGGATCGAACGGATCCGCCAAGCCCTTTACATGGGGAAAATCGCTGCTTACGCGCAGGGTTTCACACAGTACCGGACGTCATCCGAGCTGTATGACTGGAACCTGCGTCTCGAAGAAATCGCATTGATTTTCCGCGGCGGCTGCATCATCCGTGCTGATTTCCTCAATGTCATCAGTGATGCCTTTGCAAAGGACGAGTCGCTTGCGAACCTGATGCTCGCGCCGTACTTCGCGGACAAGGTGCAAGATTATCAAACAGCACTGCGTCAGGTAGTCGCTGAAAGTTCATTATCCGGACTCGCTGCTCCGTGTCTCAGCACGTCGCTGACGTATTACGACAGCTACCGGACGGCTAATTCCAACGCTAACATCCTGCAAGCCCAACGTGATTATTTCGGCGCCCATACGTATGCCCGGACCGATCGCGAAGGAACGTTCCATACGGAATGGCAATAACTTATACAGCTCCTATTTCCTGTTTCATTTAGGGAAATAGGAGTTCTTTTTTTGTTCACACTTTGTTTATCAGAATAGGAAATTGCAGGTTATACCTTGACAAAACAGAGCGGTTATATGAAATTAGTATTAGATTAGAATTATTCTAGTGTGATAGATACAGTTTTTTCTTTCTACTAGAACAGATTCTTAAATAGAACCCAACAGGAGGATTTTTATCATGTCTTTAATCGGAAGTGAAGTAAAACCATTCAGTGCATCAGCATTCCACAACGGAGAGTTCGTCGATCTTACAGATGCCAACCTTCGTGGAAAATGGAGTGTCGTTTGTTTCTACCCAGCAGACTTTACATTCGTTTGCCCGACTGAGCTCGAAGATCTTCAAAACCAATACGCAACACTCAAAGCGCTTGACGTTGAAGTTTACTCGGTTTCAACAGATACGCACTTTACACATAAAGCATGGCACGAAACTTCAGAAACAATCGGTAAAATCGAGTACGTCATGATTGGTGACCCGTCACACGTCATCTCACGTAACTTCGAAGTCTTAAACGAGCAAGACGGACTTGCAGACCGCGGGACGTTCATCATCGATCCAGACGGTGTCATCCAAACAGTTGAAATCAACGCTGGCGGAATCGGCCGTGACGCAAGCACACTCGTCAACAAAATCAAAGCAGCACAATACGTACGCAACAATCCAGGCGAAGTTTGCCCAGCTAAATGGGAAGAAGGTTCTGCAACACTTACACCGAGCCTTGACCTCGTCGGAAAAATTTAAGGAGCGGATTTGAGATGGCTTTAGCAGCAGATATTAAAGCACAACTCGCTCAATACCTCGATTTATTGGAAGGAGATCTTGTCCTCGCGGTCAGCGCCGGGACAGACTCCGTTTCTCTTGAGATGAGCGAGCTCGTCGAAGAAATCGCGAGCATGTCACCACGCATCAGCATCGAACAGGCGGCCTTGCCGCGGACACCAAGCTTCAGCGTCAACCGTGTCGGGGAAGAGAGCGGGATTACATTTGCCGGGATTCCGCTCGGTCACGAGTTCACGTCCCTCGTCTTGGCGTTACTCCAAGTCAGCGGTCGCGCGCCGAAAATCGACGCCGCACTGATCGACCAGATCAAAGGTATCAAAGAAACGTATCATTTCGAATCGTACATCAGTCTCAGCTGTCACAACTGTCCGGATGTCGTTCAAGCCCTAAACGTCATGAGTGTTCTGAACCCGAACATCAGCCACACGATGATTGATGGCGGTGCCTTTAAACAGGAAGTCGAAGCAAAAGAAATCATGGCTGTCCCGACAGTCTTCGTCAACGGCGAAGCGTTCGGAAACGGTCGGATGTCGCTCGAAGAAATTTTGGCGAAACTCGGCACAGGTGTCGACGCTTCTGATTTTTCCGATAAAGACCCGTATGATGTGCTTGTCGTCGGTGGTGGTCCTGCCGGTGCCAGTGCTGCGATTTATGCGGCACGTAAAGGCATCCGGACGGGAATCGTCGCGGAACGCTTCGGCGGTCAGGTCATGGATACGATGAGCATCGAGAACTTCATCAGCATGAAGTATACGGAAGGTCCGAAACTCGTGGCGAGTCTTGAAGAACACGTCAAAGAGTACGGCATCGATGTCATGAACCTCCAACGGGCAACACGTCTTGAGAAAAAAGACCTTGTTGAACTGGAGCTCGAAAACGGTGCGATCTTGAAAACGAAGAGTCTGATTCTCTCAACAGGAGCACGCTGGCGCAACATCGGTGTGCCGGGCGAACTTGAATTCAAGAACAAAGGGGTTGCGTACTGTCCTCACTGTGACGGTCCACTCTTCGAAGGAAAACGCGTTGCGGTGATCGGCGGCGGGAATTCCGGTGTTGAAGCCGCAATCGATTTGGCCGGTCTCGTCAAACATGTAACGGTGCTTGAATTTGCACCGGAACTGAAAGCGGATGCGGTCTTACAAGACCGTCTCGCGAGTCTTCCAAACGTCACGGTCGTGGCCAACGCCCAGACAAAGGAAATCACGGGTACGGATAAAGTGAACGGCATCACGTATGTCGAACGCGAAACAGGTGCTGAGCACCATGTCGAGCTCGAAGGTGTTTTCGTCCAGATTGGTCTTGTGCCAAACACAGACTGGCTCGGCGAAACGATCGAACGCAACAAGTTCGGTGAAATCCTTGTTGACCGTCATGGCGCAACGAACATCCCGGGTGTCTTCGCAGCCGGCGACTGTACGGATAGTGCTTACAAACAAATCATCATCTCGATGGGATCAGGTGCTACAGCAGCACTCGGTGCTTTCGATTATATGATTCGTAACTGATCATGGAAACGTCTTGCTTCGGCAAGGCGTTTTTTTTGAGTTGAAGATGAGACGTGCGTTATAAAAGATGATTCTTCCTGTGCTTTTCTCGGGCAGGCGAGACCCGGCTTTCTCCCGTAGAAGTCACGGGAAATCCTCTTTTAAGTCGATACTTTAATTAGTAAAGATTCAGATTCAAGCTGACCCCTATAAATTGTTCAAAATTGACACTTTCAGCTAGTCCAGCTATCTGATAGATTGAGAGTATTCAAAATCTATCATAAAGAAGGTCTGACACATGCAAAAAGCAGCACCGTATTCAAGCACTCGTACCCGGCAACTCGTCATCACTTCAATGTCGATTGCACTTGTTTTGATCACAACTCTGCTAGTTAAAATCCAGTTACCGATTGCTCCAAACGGCGGATTTGTCCATCTCGGAACAGCAATGTTATTCCTGATTGCGATTCTCTTCGGACCCCGGACAGCAATGATTGCTGGCGCAGTTGGAATGGGACTCTACGATATCTTGACCGGCTTCATGATTTGGTTCCCCGGAACGTTTATCGCACGTGGTCTTCAAGGTTTAATCGTCGGTTGGATCGCATGGTCGGGCGGACGAAACGGAAACAACGTCAAATTTAATCTACTCGGGATGATTTTATCGGTTCCTGTAATGCTCGCTGTGTACTTTGTCCATGAAGGAATTGCTTTTAGCAGTTGGACAGCTCCAGTTGGTTCAATTCCGGGTAACCTCATCCAAAACGTCGTCGGAATTCTTGTTGCGATTCCAGTCGGGATTGCCCTAAAGAAAACACGTTTCTTCCGTCAACGCGGCTGATGCACAACAAGCAACCCCGTCCTCTTGAAGAGGACGGGGTTTTTTATTGCCGATGAATATTCTTAACGAATCGGCTGTGCTTCCGTTAATTCAAGTGTTTTTGTTGTTTCGGCATGGATTTGATCAAAGAGTTCCGGATTCGCGACGAGTGACGTCCCATACGACGGAATCATTTCTTTGATTTTTGCTTCCCAGCCAGGCAGTTGATCCGGGAAACACTTGGCCAGCACTTCCAGCATGACCGGTACGGCTGTTGAAGCGCCTGGTGATGCGCCGAGCAAGGCTGCGACCGAACCGTCTGCCGCACTGACGACTTCCGTTCCGAACTGAAGTGTCCCCTTGCCTTGTGGTGTATCTTTGATGACCTGAACCCGTTGACCGGCAACGACGACATCCCAGTCTTCCGTCTTCGCGTTCGGAATGAACTCACGCAGTTCGTTCATCCGTTGCTCCGTCGACAGTAAGACCTGTTCGATCAAATACTTCGTCAATCCCATCTCTTTTGCGCCAGCCGCCAGCATCGTCAAGACGTTATTTGGTTTGACCGATGTGATCAAATCAAGATTTGATCCGGTCTTGAGGAACTTCGGCGAGAAGCCGGCGAACGGTCCGAATAAGAGTGATTTTTGACCGTCGATGTAACGTGTATCCAAGTGCGGGACAGACATCGGTGGTGCGCCGACTTTCGCTTTCCCGTAGACTTTCGCATGATGACGCTCGGCGATTTCCGGATTTTTACAGACGAGGAACAAGCCGCTAACCGGGAATCCGCCAATCTGTTTCGACTCCGGAATCCCTGTTTTTTGAAGTAACGGCAGACTGCCGCCACCACCGCCGATAAAGACGAACTTCGCTGTATGGTGTTCAATCCGGTTGTCGCGTTCGTTTTTGACTTTGACTTCCCAACCGCCGTCGACCCGTTTCAAGTCTTCGACCCCGTGACCGTAGTTGATTTCGACATCGAGTTGTTTTAAGTGATCAAACAAAATCCGTGTCAACGCACCGAAATTGACGTCTGTACCCGAATCGATTTTTGTTGCTGCGATCGGCTCCGGTGATGTCCGGCCTTCCATGATTAACGGAATCCATTGTTTCAGTTGCTCCGGATCTTCCGAAAATTCCATTCCTTTAAACAACGGATTAGCTGAGAGCGCTTCCAATCGTTTTTTCAGGAACGTGACGTTTTCCGCTCCTTCGACCATACTCATATGTGGAATCGGCATGATGAATTCTTTCGGATTCGGCAAAACTTGTTCTTTGACGAGGTGCGACCAGAACTGGCGCGACAACTGAAACTGCTCGTTGACCTTGACGGCCTTGCTGATGTCGATCGTTCCGTCGGCATTTTCCGTCGTATAGTTCAGTTCGCAAAGTGCTGCGTGACCTGTCCCCGCGTTGTTCCATTCATTTGAACTTTCTTCCCCAGCACTCGCTAACTTCTCGAATACTTTAATGTTCATGTCTGGCGCAAGCTCTTTTAATAAGACCCCTAGTGTTGCGCTCATGACTCCGGCACCAATTAAAATAACATCTGTTTGTTTAGGCATACTGCTCATGATATCCTTCCTATCCCCGTTTGATATTATGGACCTGTCATACCAGTTGAAAGCGCTCGTATGACGACAACTTACCTTTCCAGTATAACCCTATCACAGGTCATTCATAAATTAAAATATCCGGTGCCTCCAGCTAAAAATAAATACACTTCCCTTGCAGCGATCATGCACATCCTGAGACATACTTTCAGAAAAAGCGGCTATATACTCTTATAGAGGAAAAAGGGGGGAACCATTTATGGCGACACGCTGGATTTTCGGTAATCAACTCAGTCAAAGCTTACCGCTTCTAACAGAAGCCGACCCAGAAGAAGATATCATCCTGATGGTGGAAGCGACATCCCGCTCAACCTGGAAGGCATATCATAAACAAAAACTGGTGCTGATTTTTTCAGCGATGCGTCATTTCGCAGACGAACTCCGGGACAAAGGATTTACGGTCGATTACCGGGAAGCCGATTCGTTTGATGAAGCGTGGAAGCAACACCAAAAGCAGTACAAACCGACACACCTCATCTACACAGCCATTACAGACGAACCGATGCGCCGTGTCATGAAAAAATTTCAGGACGCTCTCCCGAAATCCATCACCGTCGATGTCTGTTCGGATGTTCCGCTCTTTTTATTGACGCAGAACGAAGCCATCGCACTGCTTGGGGACAAACCATGGAAGATGGACCGCTTTTACAGGCAGCTTCGCAAAGAACGCAATTTGTTGATGAACGGGAATAAGCCGGTCGGCGGAAAGTGGTCGTTTGATGCGGATAACCGGAAACCGGCGAAGGACGGCGTGGATTTTAAAGCACCGATCCGGTTCCGTCCGGATCAGATTACACGTGATGTCATGAAAAAGGTCGACACGTCGTTTGCCAATCACCCGGGGGAGATTAAGACGTTCCACTGGCCGGTCACCCGAGCGGAAGCGCAGCGCGCACTCGCCCGGTTCATCGAGGAACGGCTTGAGACGTTCGGGACCTATCAGGATGCGATGCTGACGGGAGAAGATACGTTATCCCACTCGCTGCTCTCTTCGTCGATCAATATCGGCTTACTGTCACCGGACGAAGTCATCAAAGCGGCAGCGGCCGCACTGGAAGAGCAGGAGGCACCGCTTAATGCCGTCGAAGGATTCATCCGGCAGATTCTCGGATGGCGCGAATACATGCGGGCTGTGTATTTAAGTGAGATGCCTGGGTACGAACAGGTCAATGTCCTGAAACACAACCGCGATTTGCCGGACTTCTTCTGGGACGGCGAAACAAAGATGACGTGTGTCGCGGAGTCGCTCCGACCTGTCATTGAAACGGCGCACAATCATCACATTCAGCGACTGATGGTGCTCGGGAACTTTGCCAATCTGTTTGAGATTTCCCCGCAACAGACGGCGGACTGGTTTAACGAAATGTATATCGATGCCTATGACTGGGTCGTCCTGCCGAACGTGCTCGGGATGGCTTTGCATGCCGACGGCGGTCTGCTATCGACGAAACCGTATATTGCCTCGGCGAACTATATCCATAAGATGAGCGATTACTGCGGGAACTGTCCCTTTAACCAGAAGGACGCGCTTGGTGACAATGCCTGTCCGTTCAACGCCTTATACTGGGACTTCATCGCCCGGCACGAAGAACGGTTCTCCGGCAACCAACGGATGTCGATGATGTACCGGCAGTGGGCAAAACGGGATAAAAGCGATCAGCAGGCGATTCGTAAAAAGGCGACCGCCTTGAAAAAGCAATTGGCGGACGGACAGTTCCATCGCTGAGCTTTTCATCAACATCAAGAAAGACCCGGCTCCCTGCCTTACTTAGCAGGGAATCGGGTCTCTGTTTATTTACTTGATGCATCACGCACTGTGACGTTCTGCTTTTTGATGTTTTTTCGTCCGCAGCTGATACAGGACAAACAATCCGATGAACCAGACCGGTGTCAGGAGAAGCGCAGGACGCGTTTCGTCCGCTACGAGCATGACGATTAAAATCAGCGTGAACAGACCGAGCACGAGGTAGTTGACGAACGGTGTCCACGGCGCTTTGAACGTCGATGCGGCATGCAATTCCGGCTGTGTCTTCTTGTATTTCAAGTGACAGACGAGAATGACGCCCCACACCCAGATGAAACAGATCGCACTGATCGTCGTCACGATACTGAACGCTTGTCCCGGAAGTAATTTACTCAACAAGGCTCCACCAGAGACGACCAATGTCGAAACGAACAGCGCATTCGCCGGCACGTGATTTTTATTGAGCTTCGAAAACGATGCCGGTGCCTGTTTTTGATTCCCGAGATTATAAAGAATCCGGCTCGTCGAGAACATTCCGCTGTTACAAGCGGATGCGGCGGATGTCAGGACCACGAAGTTGATGATTCCGGCCGCGACCGGAATCCCGATCAGACTAAACGTTTTGACGAACGGGCTTTCCGTTGCATTCAGCCCGGTCCACGGATTGATCATCAAGAGGACAAGCAAGGCACCGACGTAGAAGAAGAGGATCCGTAACGGAATCTTATTGATTGCAGACGGAATGTTCTTTTTCGGATCAGCCGTTTCAGCGGCCGAGACACCGACCAGTTCAACACCGACATAGGCGAAGACGACCATTTGGAACGACAACAGGAATCCGGTGACACCGTTCGGGAACATCCCGCCATGCTGCCACAAGTTCTTGACCGTGACAGGTCCCGCATCCGTATTAAAGCCGATGACGAGCAGGACGATTCCGACGCCGATCAAGGCCAAAATCGTGACGACTTTGATCAAGGCGAACCAAAACTCGAGTTCCCCGAACAGTTTGACCGTCAGAAGGTTAAAGCCGAGCAGAATCAACAGAGCGATAACGGCCGGAATCCATTGCGGGATATCAAACCAGTATTTAACGTAAACACCGACGGCAATCACGTCGGCCATCGCCGTCATGATCCAGCAGAACCAATACGTCCAGCCGGTTACGAACGCGGCGCGCGGTCCGAGATAATCTTCCGCGATATCCGTCAGTGACTGATAACCGGCTTTTGACAACAGTAACTCTCCGAGTGCCCGCATGACGAAGAAAATCGCAATCCCGACAAGCAGATAAGCAAATACGATCGATGGACCGGCCAGCTGAATCGCTTTCCCCGATCCTAAAAACAACCCCGTTCCAATCGTTCCACCAATCGCAATCAATTGGACATGACGATTCGATAAATCCCGCTTTAATCCTTGCTGTTCCAAACCTGAACTCCTCCTTTGATGATCTCTCTGTTTCCCCCGGTCAGACTGTTCTGTCAGTCCAACAAAAAAAGAGACTGGACGGGTGTCCAATCTCAAAAAAATCATCAGAATAGCAAATAATCATTTTCCGGTCGGCAAAGCCAACACAAAAAATAAAGATTTAGTACTCTTCTGTCCTTTTGCCTGAGATTGTGAACCCTTCGGCGCCGTTTACACGGTCTCTCCAGAAGCTGCTCCTGCCATAGTGTGACCCATGACAATCATAGCTTTCTCTTTTTATTCGGTTGCTGAGGTGACATAATCACCTGAATTGTTTCTAATACTAGTAATCTTAGGATCGTTTGTCAACCGTTTTATCAAATTCTTTCATTTCTTCTTTCATAACTTGAAAGAGGATTTTCCATTCTATTACCAGAACTCTTTCATATGGTTACATCTCGAGGAGGTACTTACATTGCAGACCTATTATCTTATCCGTCATTGTGAAGCGACCGGACAAGCAGCCGATGCTCCGTTGACGCCACAAGGTCAAAAACAAGCGCTATTACTCGCTGACTTTTTTAAGTCCATCCCGGTCGACCGGATTATATCGAGTCCATTTCGACGCGCATATGACACTGTTTTTCCGCTTTCCACTATGTATGATTGTCCAATCGAATTGGAGAATCAGTTGCAGGAACGTATACTCAGTACTTCTTCGTTAAATGACTGGCGGTCTGACTTAAAAGCGACATTTTCCGATCTCAATCTCCGATTTCCCGGTGGTGAATCCAGTCGTGAAGCAATGAAACGGACCTCATCCGTCCTCCATGAGGCATTTCTTCATCCTGCCCGTCACACCGTATTGGTGACGCACGGAAACGCGATGGCTCTATTGTTAAAATCCATCGATTCAAATTTCGGCTATCCGGACTGGGAACAGTTGCGTAACCCGGATATCTATCGTCTCGTCAAAAATTCTGACGGTCTGACTTGCGAACGCTTGCCTTTCAATACGCAAACAGACTGAAGGAAAAACGTCATTTTTTCAAGTATTCACCAAATGCATATGATAACTTTTCATCTATTCTTTTAACTTATGGAAAACATAAGAATTATCTATTTTACTTCCCCTTCGAACTCGACTACATTTAACCAATTGATAACAAAGTGAAGTAGTTCGAATTCCTGTCTTACAGCGAATCGGCTTAAGAAAAGAAGGGGTACATTATGTCTACACAAGCAAGTCACGCACGAAAAGGGTATTTAATGATGGCTGTTCTCTGGTTCGCCTATGCGACGTTCGCCATGAACTGGGTCGCCGGTTCCTCATTAACCCCGCAAATCACGGCTCATTTTTTCGGAGACCGGACCGTTGACCCGTTGATTTCACAACTCGTCAACTACTCAATCACGACCGCCCGCGTCTTCGCGAACATCTTGGCGGCATTGATTCTGATGAAGCTCGGACCCAAGAAGGCACCGATGCTGGCACTGTTCTTCCTGATGATGGCGATCGTCGCCATTTATCTGCCGAACTACTGGGCGTACACGGCAGCCCGGATGGTCATGGGGCTCGGCGGCTCGATGGTCATCGTCTACATGAATCCGGTCGTCACCCGCTACATCAGTAACCCGACGGAAAAACTCCGGATCAATGCGCTCAATACCGTCTCGTATAATGTCGGTGCGTTTATCGTCTCGTTGCTGTTTACGTTTTTCGCAACACAATTCACGAACAACTGGCAACTGACGTTAACGATTTTTGCTGCTTTGACAGCAGTTCTGTTCCTCGCCTGGTTGATTTTCAGTGAAGAATTTGACTTGAATACGGCAAGCGATCAAAACGAAGTCGTTACCGCCTATGGTTACCGGGACGCCATTAAAGACAGCTTCTTATGGAAGTATGCGATCGCGTTCGGCGGCTTCCTGACACTGTATATTCTGTCGCTCGTCGGACTCAAACCGGTGTTTGACACGTATACCGAGTTAAACGGATCGCTCGTCAATCTGCTGGTCTCCGGCGCCGGCATTATCGGGACCTTTGTCGGTCTGAAAATCGGCAGCCGCGGGACACCACGAAAACCGATTCTTCTGATCAGCGGCTTCGTGATGATTGGCAGCTTCATCGTCACGGTTGCATTTGGCAATATCTCACCGCTCGTCTCGTATATCTTTGCTTTCGTCTCCGGGTTTGCGATGTACATTCAGTATCCAATTTTCATGAACCTGGCCCACGAGATGAAAGGCATGACACCACAAAAGATTACCGTCTTGTTTGGCCTGTTCTGGGCGATTGCGTATGCGACCCAAACCATCTTTACGATTATTTGGAGTTACACGCTTGGTCAGATGGGTTATACGGCTTCGATGGTCGTCTTTTTCCTCAGCTGTTCGACGTACCTCATCTTTAGTCTCTTTTTACCGGAAACCAAACCGAAACAATCGGTGCCGGCTTCGAAAAAAACAGCCTGATTGCAAACAATCCCCAGTGTCGCCGGCGACCTGGGGATTGTTTATTTTTGGTGAGCACCGTATTGATGGCGCAGGATGAACAGCAACCGGATCAACGGTTCATGATAGGAGATGAAGACGCCTTCCCGGATCCCGGTAATGATTTCGTCTTCCGTCGCCCATTTAACGGTTTGGACTTCTTCTTCCTGTAACGTCAAGGTCGTCAAATCGACTTCCGTTTCAATTAAGTAATAGTCGTCAAATCCGACTTCAAATGGCACCGTCAACTGTGGCCGCCGTCCTTCGAATGACAGCGATAGTCCGAGTTCCTCGAACAATTCACGCTCAGCTGCCGTTTGACTCGTGTCACCCGCCGTCGCGCTTCCCCCGACACTGAGGTCCCACATGTTCGGCCAGCCCTCTTTGAACGGCTGACGTTGCTGAATCAACATCTGTCCCTGCTTATTAAACAGGCAGACATGTACAGTGAGATGGTAATCGCCGTCTTTTAATTCTGTCCCCCGCGGCCAGGTCCGGCCTGTTTTTACGCGGTCTGCCGTATAAATATCCCATCGTTCCATTTATTTCTTCCCCCTTGTCCAGTCATCTGAAAACAGCGTCGAAACCGTCTTATCGGCTTTCGCCCGGTCAAGACCTAGGACGACACTCAAAAACAGTTGTTCTGCCGTCTCGTCAAGCAGTGTCAATTCGTATTGTTTACCGAAACGGACCCAGCGTCTTTTGCCTTGCCCGATTTTATTCCCCTGATACATGACGCTGAATGTCATCGTCGCCCAGTTGATGTCGACGTGCAACTCCCGGCTGTCGATCCGGTAATTCGAAAACATCACAAATCCGGTTTTTTGAATCGTCGCAACGACGCGCCCGTCCAGTTCAATCAGGACGTGGGGTAACATACTGAACGTCTGTTTCGTCACCCGGCCGACTTCGGACCCTTCGTGCACGAGTTGCCAATTTTTCTGCATCTGGAATAATTGTCCTCTTACTTCATACACGATTTGTCCGGTTTCATCCGCAACTGTAAATCGGCGGTTCCATTCAAACGACTGTTTCATCAAAAGCTGTTTCATATCCGTTTCCTCTCCCGAGTGCTTTCTTATCACGAACTGGATTCTTCATCTTCTTTGACACAGTCAATGGCGACGACAAGCGCAATCAAAATCTTCTCGATGTCCGGATCAAAGACTTGAATTTCATAACTGTCACCAAACGTGAACCATTTTTTCTCGACGCTTCCGACGACTTCGCCGTGACGTTTGATTTCAAAGTCCATGTCCCACCAGTCTCCGTCGATTTCAAGATCCGCCGTATCAATCGTATAACGGTCTTTAAAGAACGTAAATGATTTCTCGATCGTCAGTGTCTCCCCGTCGACTTCGATAAAGAACTTCGGCAACAGGCTGAGCATTTTTTTCGTGATGACGGCGACTTCCTCCCCCTCAACCGTCGAGATGGAAAAAGTCTTCGGCAGCTTCATAAAGCTGCCTTCGACAAGATAAACGTCCTGTTCCTGTTGATCTTGAATCGAAAAACGTCCCCGTAAACTGAATACTTTCTGTTTCATGTACAGTGTATGCATAAGAAATCATCCTTTCCTTCATCTGATTCGTTAGGTTTGTATTCTTTTGGCAAGTGGTATCGGGATAGAACGGTCTTGTTTTATCTTATTCGACTCACGTATTTGGTTTTCCCTCTTCATCGTCCCGCCGCTCCCGCTCCTAAAGGAGGCACTCCCATGTCGACTGATACCGTCATTTTAACAATCATCCTGACATTGATTTCACTCATCATCTTCGTTCCATTGGTGCTCGGGCTCTATCTGTGGAATATCGATCACAGACAACAAGAGCATTCCATCTTAAGAAACTTTCCGGTGCTCGGAAAAATCCGTTACATCCTTGAAAAAGTCGGTCCTGAACTTCGCCAGTATTTGTTCTTAAATAATAATGAAGACAAACCGTTTTCCCGGAACGATTACAAAACAGCTGTGCTGGCCGGTAAATATAATACGCGAACGATGGGATTTGGTTCCGAACGTGATTTTGAAGCAGCCGGCTTTTATCTGCAAAATGCGCTTTTTCCGACGAACCGTCAGGAACTGAGGATCGATAACCAGCATAAAATTACGACTCACCTCTATCAGCTCGATCAGGATAATCTCCTGACCCGCAAAGAACATTTGGTCGAAAAGCAGATTGCACCGTTTTTACTTCCCGCCGCTGACGCTCCGATCATTGGGGAACATACATGCCGTCAGCCGTTTCAAGTGTTCGGACTGATCGGTCAGTCGGCGATGAGTTTCGGTGCGCTCGGTGACCGGGCGATTACGGCATTGTCGATCGGTCTCGGCCGGGCGGAAGGAACCTGGATGAACACCGGAGAAGGCGGACTGTCCGACTATCATTTGAAGGGTGACGTCGACATCATCTTTCAGATTGGCCCGGGACTGTTTGGTGTCCGGACGGAAGACGGTGCTTTTTCGCTAGAGGAATTCAAAAAGAAAAGTGAGCTGACACAAATCAAAGCTTTTGAATTGAAACTGGCCCAAGGTGCGAAAACACGGGGCGGTCACCTTGAAGGCGAGAAGGTCACGGCGGAAATCGCCTCCGTCCGGAACGTCAAAGCCGGTGTCAGTATCGACAGCCCGAACCGTTTCAACGAATTTCAGACGCCGGAAGAGATGCTTGCTTTTGTTGAACTATTACGGGAAACCGGTGGAAAGCCGGTCGGCATCAAACTCGTCGTCGGGAATCTCAACGATCTGCACGACCTCGTCACTTATATGGCAACGTCCGGTAAACACCCGGATTTCATCACGATTGATGGCGGCGAAGGCGGCACCGGTGCCTCGTTCCAGGAACTTGCGGATGCAGCCGGTTTACCGCTCAAATCGGCGCTGCCGTATCTGCATCAGTTACTGGTTGCTCACAGCATCCGTGACCGGATCAAACTGTTTGCTTCCGGCAAACTGATCAGTGCCGATAAGATTGCCGTCGCTTTAGGGCTCGGCGCCGATTTCGTCAACATCGCCCGCGGCTTGATGTTTAACGTCGGTTGTATCCAGGCGCAAGTCTGCCATACAAACCACTGTCCGGTCGGAGTCGCGACGACCGATCCGAAACTCCAGCAAGCGTTGATCGTCGATGAAAAAAGTTTCCGCGTGACGAACTACATCATCTCGCTCCGGGAAGGGTTATATAATCTGACTGCCGCTGCCGGTCTGAAGTCGCCGACCGAGCTGTCGGCAGACCACATCATCTACAAACAATCAAACGGACAAGTCACACCGGCCACCTCGTTGATTCATTATCCGCAACAGCCTCTTTCCTGAACCATCCGCTTGCACTTTTTCCTTATTACGCTTAAAGTGTATAGTTGATGAAATTTTAATTGAGCAAAACGAATTACCTTAAGGAAAGGGTTTTATATACGATGAAAAACAACTTTTGGCAGGACCTGCCACGACCATTTTTTGTACTTGCCCCAATGGAAGATGTCACGGACGTCGTTTTCCGTCACGTCGTCGCGAAAGCAGCGCGACCGGATGTCTTCTTCACTGAATTTACGAATACAGAAAGTTACTGTCACCCAAAAGGGAAACAGAGTGTCCGCGGACGCCTTGAGTTCACGGAAGATGAGCAGCCGATGGTCGCCCACATCTGGGGCGACAAGCCGGAATATTTCCGTGAGATGAGTATCGGAATGGCGGAAATGGGCTTTAAAGGAATCGATATCAACATGGGTTGTCCGGTCCAGAACGTCGCCGTCAACGGAAAGGGATCAGGACTGATCAACCGTCCCGATGTCGCCGCTGAACTGATTCAAGCAGCAAAAGCCGGCGGTCTGCCGGTCAGCGTCAAGACACGACTCGGCTATTCGAAAGTCGAGGAGTGGCACGACTGGTTACGTCATATCCTTGAGCAGGACATCGCCAACCTGTCGATTCACCTGCGGACGCGTAAAGAAATGAGTGCAGTCCCGGCCCACTTCGAACTGATTCCGGAAATCAAGAAACTCCGCGATGAAGTAGCACCGCAAACGCTCTTGACGATCAACGGAGACATCAACGACCGTCAACATGGTCTTGAACTCGTCGAACAGTACGGTGTCGACGGCGTCATGATCGGACGCGGGATTTTCCATAACCCGTTTGCGTTCGAAGTCGAAAAGAAAGACCATTCAAGCGAAGAATTACTTGATTTGTTACGTTTGCAACTCGACCTACACGATCAGTATTCAGCTGAATTCGAGCCGCGTCTCTTCAAACCGCTCCGCCGGTTCTTCAAGATTTATGTCCGCGGTTTCCGCGGGGCGAGCGAACTGCGCGCCCGTTTGATGGACACGAACTCAACGGATGACGTCCGGGCATTGCTTGACGAATTCGTCGAACAAGAAGGCATTCACGCTGTTAATTCGTTTTCGATTTAAGGATTTGAATTGAACATGTAAAAGAGCAAGGCATCGCGCCTTGCTCTTTTTTTGGCGTTAGTTCACTTCCGCTTCCAATCGAATCTTCAAACAGGTCAATTCAAACGGTGTATCGCATGTTACTCGTTCCAAGCGCCGTTTCCCGACGCGCCGGTCGAGCAACGCGAAACCGCGGATGAAGGCATGGGGATGCGTTAACGCTTCTTCAATCGCGAGCGTCGGATACAACAGCAAATCCTTTTGCACGTCGTAATTGGCATGCCACCCTTCTTGCTCCAAATCACGTTCAATCTGCTCATATAATGCGCGCGATGTGTTGAACCAATCCGTTTGAAAAATCTCCAGTGTAATTCGCTCCGGTTTTTCCGGCAATTGAGCCTTCGTCAGCTCATAACGACAGTCCGCTTCGAACGTAAACCGCAAATCCTCCGCGCGGAAAATTTCTTCCCCGTCCAGTGTCATCCAGACTCGGGCTTCGCCGTCATGAAAGTGCCGGTCGACTGTGGCATATAAATCGAGACGCGGTCGAAGTGACGGCGCGACGAACGATAAGATCTGCTTTTTCATTTTTGAGAATTGCATCGGGTCCTCCTTTAAAACGCGTTAAACACCAGGCAGCAACTGACTGCCTGGTGTTTAAGTTTACCCGTTTTTCATATGGAACGATTCCGTTAACGTAAAGGTGATGTTTTTGAGCTCAAGCCCGCCAAGTGCAAAGTACAGCTTGAAGTAGTTGTGCGGATTAAAGACGAAGACGTCTTTCGTCTGCGTCACCCATTCGCCGTTTGTCCCGTTAAACGTAAACGTCGCGACCGGCATGTTGTTCGCAAACAACGTCACCGGCATCTGTGCCAGTTCCCCGGCATACGACCGGGCTTCAAACGTGACGTGGTACATGCCGGTTTCTTCCGCCGTCACGGCGAAGACATGGCTGCTTCCAGTCGACGTGTCGAGTTCATCAAACACGATCGGGACACCGCTTTGAAGTTGCTGATGCGTCACGGCCTGTTCGTTCAAATCATCTGCCTCTTCCGGTAATCCGGTGACGTCGACTGTCGCTTCCTGACCAAGTGTGCGCTCCATGACCGGTGACCGCAGGATGAACTGACAGATGTTCGCCGCACTCCGCAACAATTCTGCCCGTGTCAACGTCCCGTCCGCAAGCGATGACAGTGTATCATCCTCAAACGGATTCGCCCCCGGTTCTCCAACGACCATGTAAAGGTCATTTTGAGAACGGACCATCGTCGCTGTCTGTTGCCGGTTGGCTTCCGTTTCTTCCGTATTGATCTTCGCCCACCAGTCGGTCATGACGACACCGTCAAAGCCCCACTCGTCACGGAGAATCCGTGTATTCTGATCGTACAATCCAGCCGTCCACAGACCATTGACAGCACCGTATGTCGTCATGATCGCATAGGCCTGTCCCTGTTTGACGGCATGTTCAAATCCTTTTAGATAAATCTCCCGCAAGGCCCGTTCCGAGACGATCGAATCGAGATCATGGCGATGGAATTCCTGGTTGTTGGCACTTAAATGCTTCAGCGTTCCCGTCACGCCGCCCCGGTGCATCCCGTCGAGCTGGGCGACAGCCATCATTCCCGTCAAATGTGGGTCTTCCGAAAAGTACTCGAAGTTCCGGCCGTTGAGCGGATGACGATGGATGTTCATCCCCGGTCCGAGCAACGTGTCGATACCATTTTTCCGAAGTTCAAGCCCTGTCATTTCAAACAAATCCGCAACTAAATCGACGTTGAACGTCGAGGCGACAAGTGTCCCGTTCGGCAGTGAGAAGGCTTTCGTTCCGATATCCATCCGGATTCCGGACGGACCGTCAGCACAGCAGGCCGCCGGAATCCCGAACGCCGTCAGCCGGTCGGTCACGCCGCCAAAAGCAGCCGCTGTTCCCGGTGTGACGCGCGGTGAGTTCATCCCCTCGCCGCGGACGATCGCTGCCAGATCCTCATCCGTCAACTGATCGAGGAACACGTCTAGCGACGTCTTACCTTCGTAGACATCCTTCAGTGTCAGACCTCGATTTTCCGAATACATGCGTGCTGCCGGTCGTTCGGCGAGACGACGGGCTTCCGGATCGATTGTCCGCAGTGGTGTCGCTTCATACGTGACGTCATAACCGGTTTCCGTCTTGTGCGGCTTCAGGCGATCAAACGCCGTGACCGGAGCCATGTTTTCGCTTAATGTCTCGGTGACACGTAACGTGTCGATCGTTTGTGTCGCCACGTGCGTCGCTGTCCGGACGTCCGTGCCGACGTACAGGTGATACGCTCCTGCTTCAATGACGTAAGACGATTTATGCCCCGTCACACTGGCATCATCGTAACTTGCGTATTCCGTCAGCGGTACCGTCAACGTTACCGTCTCCTGTTGACCAGGTTCCAGCTGTTGTGTCTTCGCGAACGTCACGAGTCCGCGTGCCGGATTGCCGAGTTGTCCCTGTGGTTTCTCGAGATACACCTGCACGACTTCTTTCCCGCTGCGTGTCCCTGTATTCGTGACGGTGACGGTCAATGTGACCTGTTGCTCCGTCATATCGACCGTTTCCGTCGTGACATCAAACGTCGTATAGGATAAACCAAACCCGAACGGATACAGGACGTCATCCTTCGCAAACGTCTCGAAGTAACGGTACCCGACGTAGATGTCTTCCTTATAGATCGCCCGGTCCTCATGGCCGAAGTACGGTGTTGACGGGTACGCATCGAGGGAACGGACAATCGTATCCGGCAGTTTTCCGGATGGGGTAACGGCTCCCGTCAAGAGATCGACCAACGCGTTTCCGCCTTCCATCCCGCCTTGCCATCCGTACAGGATCGCACTCGGATTGAAATCAAGCGCCCACTGCATGTCGATGACATTGCCGACGTTTAATAAGACGACAGTCTTCGGGAATGCTCCCGCGACTTTTTCGATCAGTGTCAACTCGACGTCCGTCAGCAGATAACTGCCGGGATCCGCTGTATTATCGCGGTCTTCACCGGCCGTCCGACCGATCATGATGATGGCGACGTCCGATTGCGACGCTGCGTCTGTGACGACTTCGTCCGTGACCGGCATTTCTTCCTGCGACCACGGTTCCGCCGCCCAGCCTTCGCCTTTATCAAACGGATGATCTTTTAGCCAAGCTTCATAGACGTCGAGCAACGACTGGTTTACCTTCACATCCGGATGGTCTTGCAACGCTTCGAGCGGACTTGTCACGTGTGTGACGTTAACCATCCCGCCCGAGCCCGTTCCGCTTTTATAATAGTTGAACTGATTGCGTCCGAACACCGAAACTGTTGTTCCCGCTGACAGCGGTAACGTCTGCTTGTCATTCTTCAGCAGGACCGCCCCTTCTGCGACCGTCTGCCTCGCCAGTGCCGTATAGGCGTTCCAATCTAATGTATATGTCGTCATCGATTCATCCTCCTGTTGGTTGTGTAGTCGCAAACCGTTTCTTCAGACCATTTGCGATTTCTGTGATGCAATCTTCCGCTTGCGGATACTGTCCGAGCTTTTCGATAAAGGCATGGTCCATCCCGTTGTACTGAATCCGTTTTGTCTTGACGCCGGCCCGTGCGAGTTTTCGTCCGTATGCCTCTCCTTCAAGACGGAGATAATCGTATTCTGCCGTGATGATCAATGCTTCAGGCAGTCCGGCCAGCTTATCGCTGAACAGTGGGGAGACATGCGGATCCTGGACGTCCGTCGTCCCTTGCAGGTACAACCGGTTCAACAGTCCATCCGTGTCTTCAAGGGCTGTGACGATTCCTTCAAGCAGCTTCCGGTTTTCGTTCATCTCGTAGGCATCGAGCCGCCAAGTAAAATCATCCGTCGGCAGAGCCGCGAGATTGATGACCGGATAGAGCAGGACCTGGTACTGGATCATCTCTGTCTGTTGTTCGCGGTCAAGCAGGGCACAGACCGTCGCTAAGTTCCCGCCGGCGCTGTCGCCGGCAACAGCTAGCTGCGCGCGATTGATTCCGAGTTCTTCCGCCTGTTCATGGACCCATGTAACAGCTGTAAAACAGTCGTTCAGTCCGGCCGGAAATGGATGTTCCGGTGCAAGCCGGTAATCGATTGAAATCACGACAACGTTTGCCCGCTCCGCCAATAACCGGCAAGGATGTTCGACCGGTTCAAGCGTTCCGCCGAAAAAGCCGCCGCCGTGGAAGTAGACCACTACCGGTAACAGTTCCGTCGACCGGGGACGATAGATTCGTGCCGGAATCGGTTGTTCCGCACTTGGAATCACGATGTCTTCCGTCGTGATGTCTGTCATCGTCAGGTCGGTGTTGACCCACCCCATCCCGGCCCGCGCTGCTTCGAGTGAAAAAGGACCGGCCGGTGAACTGTCCTGTTGTTGCTGCGTCATGACTTCCAAGACGCGCGGATCGAGGACGCCGCTTTCTGTCCGGTCCGGTACGGGTTTGATGACGACGTCGACACCATTCTGCTGTTCACCGGTCTTTTTTTGCGCTAACCGGTCGACCAATTGCTGATACTCCTGTCCCATGTTTCTTCCTCCTTTTATCGAATTACTAGCGTGCTTATAAGAGGTCATTCATTTGTAAAAATAAGTATCGAAACCGCTTTCGTAAATAACTAAAAAAATGTTCGATATCTCTTTTTCTTAAAAGATACCGCTTACAAAACCAATCATACGCATCTTTATCCGATTAATCAATCATTCTGGATGATTCAAAAAAAGCCACTTGTCTTTCACGTGTTTTCCTTGTCGGAATGACGTGAAACGAGTGGCTTTTTTAAATTAGCTTAAGATATTTTCTTCTGAAACGAGCGTGAATCCGTCGATGACCGTGTCTTCCTCGACTTCGATCAACAGACATTGTTTGCCGTTGTAATTGACCTGCTTAATGTACTTCAAGTCTTGAGCACTGACGGAGATATTTGCAACTTTCGTATTGATTTTAATCGATTTCGCTTCATAGTTCGGGACGATGTTACTCGCCTTCATTTCGTACGCCGTATCATCGATGACCGTCTTAAAGGCACGTTCGACCTGTTCCGTACTGACGTCTTCGATGCCGCTCGCTTTTAAGACCCGTTCGACTTCTTTGACGTCCAGCATCGGAATATCTTCCGGCTCGTCTTCCTTTTCGTCTTCTACGACGAGCAAGTGATTGACTTCCTCATAGACACCCGCGAGCGTTTTTGAATCGACTGATTCGCCGATGACCAGTTTGACGATCTCTTCAAATACCGCTTTGTCTTCTTCCGCCGTCACGATCTGATCACCGTTCAGGACATTTTCGATGAACAGCAGGTCCGGTTTATTCGGTTTGCTTGCCGTATACAGGACACGGTTGACGTCCGCCGCATTATCCGTGAAGCACGGGAATAAAAAGCCACCAATTGGTGACGCCAGTTTGATGACCGGATTGATTAGCAGGTTCGACTTGAACTCGAGATCGACGTAGTCGAAGACAAGCGACTGTTTCGGCAGTTCCGTTTGATTGAGACTGCTGAGAATAAACGGTGTCGTGTAGACTTCATCGTTCTTATCCACTTCTGTCTCGTCTGCCTGCCGTTTCGTCGTCTTGTAATACTGTCCCCGGATGAACGTGACGACGATATCGTTTTCGTACTGCACGTCCTGGACCATCTTCAGCGCAATCTGTTGCATCTGCTCCGTCCAGTCTTCCGTCTCTTCCGTGTATAGCCCTTCATACAACAGTTGTTGCGTATGTCCGGTCGCGCCTTCTTCCGGCTGTTGGAACTTGACTTCAAACAGCTTGATGTCGAGTTTCCCGGTTAGGACTTTCTTGAAGTTCGCAAGGAACAACTCCTGCTGCTCGAGTTCAAGAAAAGCGAACGGCCGGCTTTCTTCATAGAAGATTTCACTCGTTTCCTTGCGGATATATACATTATAAATTTCGTTGATTTTAAGTAGTTCCGAGTCGACCTTAAAATGGCGACGGATATCACTGATGTCTTGTTTGTTCATGGTAACGTTTCAGCTCCTTGGCGTTTGAATTCCTCGTGGCTCCTAAAAAAGGAGTGCCTCCTGTCCAAATCGAACAGAGGTACCCCTTTACTATACAAGAGTTGAATTTTTTTATGTTAAAAGTCTCTGTAATTTTAAATCATTCACTTTGTTTTTATCCGATATTGATTTTAATTTTTTAGGTAATTTATTTCTCTATTACTTTAGGCTTAATTCCAAAAAAATATTTTCGGTAAAAAGTATTCAACTTTTGTAATGTTTACATTATTTTAACCCTATCCAAAATGTTCGGTGGCATACTGAGTTAGGTGAGAGGATTCTCTCATCACACTTACATAAGAGGAGGCAGTTCATGTTCCAGAAAATCAAGCTACTCGCCGTATCGTTTGTTTTGTTTCTCACTGCGTTTCAGTTCGACCTCTCACCCGTTTCCGCACTCCCGTCCGGCATCCCGTCAAAAGCGACGGCTCAATCTGAGCTCAACTCACTGACAGTCAAGACCGAAAGTACAATGACCGGTTACTCCCGTGATCTCTTCCCGCATTGGAGCAGCCAGGGAAGCGGCTGTGACACCCGTCAAGTCGTCTTGAAACGCGATGCGGATTCTTACGTCGGCAGTTGTCCAGTCACGTCCGGCTCATGGTACAGTTATTATGATGGACTGACATTCACGAACCCGTCCGATCTCGACATCGATCATGTCGTGCCGCTCGCGGAAGCATGGCGTTCGGGTGCAAGCAGCTGGACGACAACGACACGTCAGGCATTCGCAAACGACCTCAACGGTCCGCAATTGATTGCCGTCTCTGCAAGCTCGAACCGTTCAAAGGGTGACCAGGATCCATCGACATGGAAACCAACTCGTGCCGGCGCCAGCTGTGCATACTCGAAGATGTGGATCAACACGAAAAGCCGTTGGGGCTTAAGTCTCCAATCCTCTGAAAAAACAGCACTGCAAACGATGCTGAACACGTGTACCTACTAAGAAGGAGTCGATTCGATGGAAACGAAAACCTCTACTTTCACCGCCACACACGGCGTGATGACGAATGAAGTCGGCGTCATCAGCGGCGAACTGGAATTGCGAACAACCTGCCAGGAAGACGGCACACTCGAACTTGCCATTTCCTACGTCGGCTCAACCGACGTTTACACATTACCCGGCAAGGATTATCAGCTGCATGATATCCGCGACCACGAAGTCGTGCACCGGATGCTCGCGACGGTGCTTGAGCGCTCTTAAAATAAACAAAGCTAGGACAAGAATGCAAAAACATTCATCCTAGCTTCTTTTTTTATTTTTAAGCGCTATTCAATCTATCGATACATCAAAAATATATGATTTAAATTCCAAATCATAATTCTCTGAAGACACTTCAGCGTTTAATTTAATTTGTTTTTCGCCTAAATTAATTGCAGGATAAACAATTACACCTTCAGTTTCTATACTAGGTAATATCTCGTTTTGAATTTCTTGAAGCCCAGTAGTTTCAGAATCAATATACTCTTCCTCAAGTTGTTTGTTCCCCACAATTAATTTTGCCGATCCAGGATAGAATGAAGCTTTTTCTTTTGTATCGTTTTTAATTTTTATATAAACTCTCGTTTGATTCTCAGCGATTTCAATTTTTTTTAAAGTGACCTTAATTCCATACTGATTGATTTCTTTATCCATTTCGACTTCCTTTAATGTAGGAGAAACTGCAGTTAAATAATCAACAACTTCAATATTTTTAGCTAAGACGATTGGTGCCGTTATAGTTCCTCCGAAAGCATTTTCTCCTTCAAATTCATCTTTGATTACTCCCTCTACTTTTACATAATCATCTGTTTTAATTTTAAATTTCGGATCATTTATAGCTATTAATGTGTTTTTTTCAGCATTTTCTGGATCAGCCCAAATCTGAATGTATGTACCTTTTTCATCCTGTTCAGGTTCAGCAAATACTTTGCCGGTAATCTCTAATTCGTAACCTTTATATTTTTTAGGGTCACTATATAATTTTTCATAATCTTCTTCTTTTAATTTACCTTTCGTTTTTACATTCTCTGTTTTTTTGGTGTCCTTAGAGTTAGAGGAGGAAGACTCACTGTCACCACATGCTACTAATATCACTGTAGCAACAATCAGGCTAACGAGAATCATTAATTTTCTCATAATAAAAATATCTCCTTTAATAAATTTTATATAACAATTTTACCATATTTCTTACTTTTTAATATTTTAATTCTAATTTAAGCCATTAAAATATTAAATTAGCAAAAAAAAGAATGTTTTTAAATCGTATAGACCGTTTTACCACGATAACTTTGCATTTTTTATCTCATCCTCCCACAAAATCCGTATCTCCTCGAGGTCATTCATCGGCAACTCGCCTTCAGATGCAGAAATATTGTGCTGCAGTTGTTTACTATTTTTAGCTCCAGGAATCGTCGTCGATATTTCTTCGTATGAAAGAATGTATTGTAATGCTGCCTGCACCATCGAGGGGTCTTGACCGAGAATTCGGCGGACATTTTCAACTAACGTAGCTCTTTTCTCGATGTCTTCGCCACTCCAGCGATCCCGAATTCCACTGAATGTACTGTGACGATTATACTTTCCAGTTAACCAACCCGAATCTAGCGGAACCTTAGCGATGATTCCGACTCCTTGTTGATGGGCTGATTTCATCGCCATCGCAGGTTCTTGATGAAACATATTGAACATCACTTCAATCACTTGACTGTTTGTACAATCCAAAAGTTCTCTCATTTCTTTTCCCGTATCGACCGAAGCGCCGAAAGCTCGAATTTTACCTTTTGTTTTTAATCGTTCGAGTAATTCAAATTGTGGAGATTCGCTCGTCAATGTCGAAAACGGTGGATTATGTAGTAAAAGACAATCCAGATAATCCGTCTGTAATCGATGTAAGCTGTTTTCGACTGATACTAAGAGCTGTTTCGGTTCAAAATTTTGTTCTCCATTTGAATGATGACCACATTTACTACTTATCATGACTTGATTGCGTTTCCCTTTGATCGCTTCCCCGATTAATTCTTCACTTTTTCCGGCTCCATAATTAGGTGCTGTATCAAAAAATATACATTATTCATCGATTGCTTGTTCGACTAAATGCACCGCATCTGCATCAGTCATTTTACCCCAATCTTTTTCATTGCCTAATTGCCATGCACCAAAACCGATTTCTGATACTTCTATTCCGGTATTTCCTAATAATCGTTTTTTCATGGTGTTCTCACCCTTCCTTTTTTATAATCTTAAATGGTTAAATTAACCTTTTATGTTATTTTTATTAATCATTCAAAAAAAGACGGCCATCGCACATGACCGTTTTGTGTAATTCATTCAGTAAAATTCAATCGTCACATCGTTATACCCATTTGTTTTAAGGAAAGATGTTAATAATTTTTTTATTCGTAAATCTGCTTCTTTCAAAAAACCTTGCTTGATTTTTTTCTCTTCAATTTTTCTTTTTTCTTTGTTGATGTCATCAAAAATCTGTTGGGATTGATAATCAGAAAAAATATCACCTTTGACGTCAGTTACCCTGGCTGTATCTGTATCCGCTACATTATCAAGTATCGTTGCATTTGGAACCTTAACAAATAGTTGCTTAGTTGTTTCGCCGTAAGATAACTGTAATTTAGAAAGGTCCGTCCCCGCTTTTAAATAACCGTCATATTCAATTAGTTTGATTGCCTCTGCTAACTTAATATCGATTAAAGGTACATTTTTACTGCTTCGACTGATTATGACCTTGCTATATTCATATTTTAAAGTAGTCCATTCAGACAGTTCTACTAACCGTTCTTTTACGAGAGCAGTGTCAGAGCTTTTAGTTGTAGAAATGAGAGAAGGTTTGAAATAGAAAACGGCTCCCGCACCGATTACTCCGAGAACCACTAAAAGCACCAACATGTTTATAACTATTTTTTTCATCTTTAAAAATCTCCTTAAATATTTATCATTAAATCCCGAGCATAGAGCACATGCCTAAACTCTCGTTAAAAAGAGGTGATGTGATTGCCATGAATCATATCACCTCTTCAATTCATACTTCTTGATACTGATTGGATTACATCGCTCTTTTACATACCGCATAACATTCTTCGATATGTGCATTTCCCAAGTATTTCATTGCACCAAAACTAATTCCGGCTGAGACGGCCTGACCCACAAATGGAACGTACTTTGTGACCTGTTTAATTGCCATTTTAGCACCCATTTTTTTCAGTAACTGTGCGACTACTGTTTTGGTAATGTACTTACCAACTAGTTCGCTGCCGACTGAAGAAATGATAATCGCGAGTCTTCCTTTTATCTCAGAATCGAGCTGATCAATCTGCTCAGGGGATAATCCAAACTTCCGATTAATTGCAGGAAGAAGCTCCATCATAATGACGACATCTGCTCCTACATCTGCTCCGGGAATAGGTACAACCGCTGCTGCGGCTGAAGCCGACGCTCTTTTATTAACCATTGAATTACACTCTGCTTTAATACGGTCTAACTCTGAATTAGAAATAGGTAACACGTTATTTCCCCCGATTCTTAAATTAATTTATATACTAACAAAAGATAGCATTTCATAATGATTATCGGTTTCATTCCTTAAATTTACAATCATTTTTATTATTTGCTGCGAATAGTGATTTATCCACAATATCTCTAATCTTATAAACACGAACAACTTATATACAAATTATTCTTTCTAAACATACTGTATATTATGTAACAGCATCTATTTCAATGATATGTGAACGTTACACAGGAACAAGAATACGTCTCAGAATTTTAAGAAGCGCATCAAGACTACTCTATAACGTTCTGCTTCTTCAACATTCATGGCAAGCATTCATAATTACATCAACGGTCCGCAATTGATTGCAGTCTCTGCAAGCTCAAACCGTTCAAAGGATGACCAAGATCCGTCGACATGGAAACCACCCCGGTTCGGCGTCATCAGCGGCGAACTGGAATTACGGACGACCTGCCCGGAAGATGGAAAACTCGAACTCATCATCTCCCATATCGGCTCAACCGACGTTTACACGTTGCCCGGAAAGGATTATCAGCTGAATGATGTCCGCGACCACAAAGTCGTGCAACGGATGTTGGCGACGATATTAGAATGAACATAAAAAATTTGAATTTCCTACATGTAGGATTGACCTCGCTGTCAGTTCTACATGTGTCTTTGATTTTTAATACACATAAGGAGAAATTTTGATGTAGGTGGACACTCATTTCTTTATTTTTCATGACTTATCTTTATAAATCGGCTCATTGCTGTTTCATAAAAATATTCGTTATAGTGAAGGAAATATACAGTTTGATTTCGAAAGGAGTCTTTTTAGTGAGAGAAGTGTTGATTGGATCAGGTGTTGCGTTGAGCAGTGCCGGTATTTTCATGTTGTTGTACGGACATATCCCACAGGGTTTTATCGGTTTGGTTACGGTCACTTTTGGTGTAGTCGTAGCAATATTAACGAAAAAGAAGAAGGTGGACTGACCGTTATATCAATGAAGAGGTTCGCTATGAATCCAAGTTTACACATGGATCAAATCGATTTATTCGATAGCTCCATATCGATTTTGTTTCCCCACCCAATCATTTCGTTCTCTCCATCTAAGTTTCTTAGCTGAAATAAAGCTTACGTTGTGTTCGATATTGCTTGGATCAAAATCAATATCATCTGACCAGTAGTAAGTATTATTCTGTTTTAAAATAACAGCCTCAAACAGTATCGAGGCGAAATTTTCCGGTGTCGGAAGGATATGTATTCTGGTTACACTTTCAAACCACAATTCAATTACAGACGGGTTTTTAAATTGACGTTGAAATAACAGTTTGACGTTTGTATCTAATTCGCCAGGAGCGTTCATGTTCAGATTCTCCTCGACATATGTTTCGGTCCACATGTACATTTCCTTCAGACAGCCATCATGAAAATAAGCATAGTGCTCGAGCAATTCCTTGATTTCCGATTCCTCTTTTAGTTCGATCCAGTTCATGAGTGACCTCCAATACATTTTTTTGATCATATCTCTTGTCAGAAAAGCTATGCTATACAAAAGACCATATCAAGTGCGTCACAGCATTTGATATGGTCTTTCGTATTGACTGAACTTACTTATGATACGGTTCATTCCGATTAATCCGGTATGCCCGATAAATCTGTTCACACAGAATCATCTTCATCAATTGATGGGGGAACGTCATCTTCGAGAAAGAAATCGTATTGTTCGCCCGTTGCATGACTTCCGGTGCGAGACCAAGCGATCCGCCGATGACAAACGCGATTTTACTTTTGCCGTACGTCCCCAGTCGGTCGAGTTCTGTCGCAAACTGTTCGCTCGTCCGTTGCTTTCCTTCGATAGCAAGTGCATAGACATGAACATCCGGTCCGATCTTCGCTAAAATCCGTTCGCCCTCTTTTTTCTTCACTTGCTGCATCTCGGCGTCACTCAATTGTTCCGGTGCTTTTTCGTCCGGCACCTCTATTTCCTGAATCGAACAATACGCACCTAGCCGTTTTGTATATTCGGCAATTCCTTGCTTCAAGTACTTCTCTTTTAACTTTCCGACCGTAATAATGGTAATTTGCATCATTTTTCTCGCTTTCTGACAGAAAATTCAGGAGTTATCCACAGAGTTATCCACATGTCCACATGTTGATAATTATTTTTTGCTTGACACAAGATATGTCGCGGGCTGTTCACAGTACTCACACGTGACGTTTTTTTCTGCCGGTACCTCTTCTAAAATCGGGTACTCTTCCGTTTCATCAACTACTTCGTCGAGCGCTAACTCGACATGTTCTAAACAGACATATTTATCCACAGGTCTTCTCCTCCTTTTAAGTTGTCCACATTTATCCGCTACCAGTATAACAAAAATTGACTTCTCCGACCGAAAAAAGTTATCCACAGCTCGGACGTCACTCCGTTCACTGCTCGACGACCTCCTCCATTTCATCGTGTCCGCTGCACGCGACTCCTACAGGAAAAAGCGCGGCTCGCCCGCGCTGTCAGAGGAAAACGAGACCCGGGCATCGACGCCGGCAGGCAAGAATCCCGCGGCTTGTTCCTCGCCTGAGGAAAGCGCTTGACAGCGAATCACGATGAGAACCGGAGACACCATCTTTTCTGTACACAAAAAAACTACCCGCACGTAAACGAGTAGTTGATTTGAATCTGTTATTGCACCGTCGCCGCTTGCGCCGACAGTTTAACATCAAGTGTCTGCTTCTCGCCGCCCCGGTAGAACGTCACCTTGACGTTGTCGCCGACTTTCGCATCCCGGTACAGGACGCTTTTTAGATCGGCAAACGAGTTGATGTCCTTGCCGTTGATTTCAACGATGACATCATTTTCTTTCATCCCTGCTTTTGCTGCTCCGCTGTTTTTCGTCAAACCAACGACAACAATCCCGCGGTTGACGTCACTCGGTAACTTCAGACGATCTTCCCGGAACCCGCTTGGGAATTCCTGAACGTCACGGATCTGAATCCCGAGTTGCGGGCGAATTACTTCACCGTTTTGTTCGAGATCACGCATAATCGGCAATGCTTCGTTGATTGGAATCGCAAAACCGACCCCTTCGACACTCGCTTCGGCAATCTTCATCGAGTTGATGCCGATCAATTGACCGGACGTATTGATGAGCGCTCCGCCCGAGTTCCCCGGATTGATCGCGGCATCGGTCTGAATGACTTCGGTGTTGAAGTCCTGCTGCCCGTCCTTGTTCGTATCAACCGGCACCGTCCGCTCCTGGGCACTGATGACACCACGTGTGACCGAGTTCGCAAAGATTCCGAGCGGATTCCCGATCGCAAGAACCGTCTCCCCGGCACGTAACGTATCCGAATCTCCGAGTTTGACGACTTGTGTCACTTTTGAAGCATCAATCGAGAGAACTGCTAAATCGTACGTCGGATCTTCTCCGAGGACTTTCGCTTCCAGTGCCGTTCCGTCAGACAACGTGACCGACAACCGGCTTGCACCTTCGACGACGTGATAGTTCGTCACGACATACGCTTTGTTGCCGTCTTTTTTATAGATGACACCCGATCCGGCTCCGGTCTCCTGATCGGCACCCTGGAACGAGCTTTGCAGGTTCGTCACGCTGACGACCGCTTCCTTCGTCTGACCGACGGCACTGACGATATCGTTTTCCGATTCCGTTGCTTTCGTCGCCGCCTGTTCCGGCGTCGCGTTTGAGACCGGCGTCGGACTTGTCATTTCGTCACGGACGAACGGCCAGGCAATCAGGGCAATCAATAAGGCACCGATGATTCCGCCGATCAGGCCGACAAAAAAGGCTTTCCCGCCGCCGCGGCGTTTTGGTTCCTGCGGTTCTTCTTCATATGGTTCACGATAGGGACTGACCGGCTCGTCTTCACTGGGCCGCCGTGGCGGAAAGCCGCTTGTCTCATCGGTCGATGCGTAAGGCTGATCTGATTCATTCCGTGGTTCTTCTGGTCGATCCATCGACACACGCCTCCTTTTAGACTCTCTTTACACAAGTATACCCCCATCACGTGGCGAGTTAGCCAAATGTGGGGGTCTTTTGAGCATATTCAGTAATTTCCCATAATCAAAGCTTCAAGAGGGGTGTCGGAATGACCGGATCCGTGTCGAGCAACTGGATTTTGCTGAGATCGACATCGCGGCTTGCGAGCGTCTGTGAGACACTCATCCGGGCCAGTTCTTTCATGTTGTTGTCCTTACTCAAGTGGGCCATGTGGATCCGTTTCGTCCGGTCATCGAGCACTTCGCTCATCGCGATCGCGGCATCTTCGTTTGAAACGTGTCCGTAATCGCCGAGAATCCGCCGTTTGACGCTCCAGGGGTAATGCCCCATCTGAAGCATTCCGATATCATGGTTCGCTTCAAAGATGTAGGCATCGGCTCCGCGGATGACACCTTTCATCCGGTCCGACACGTAACCCGTATCGGTGATGTGGGCGAGTCGTTTTCCTTCATGGGCGAACTGGAAGAACATCGGGTCGGCCGCGTCATGGCTGACGTTAAACGATTCGACTTCGATGTCGCCGAACTGTTTGACCTCACCGACTTCCCAGAGGAACTTCAGCGCCGGATCGATTTTGCCGATCTTTGCTTCCATCGCCGCCCACGTCTTTTCGTTCGCATAAAGCGGAATGTTGTACTTCCGCGCCATGATGCCGACGCCTTTAATATGATCGGAATGTTCATGGGTGACGAACAAACCGTCAATCTGATCCGGCGACCGGTGAATCTGGTCGAACAGGGCGAGCATCGCTTTTCCGGTCAGGCCGGCGTCGACGAGCAGGCGGGTCTGTTCACTTTCGATATAGAGGGCATTCCCCGTCGAGCCACTGGCAAGGACGCTGTAGTGTAGGCTCATCGTGCATTCCTCATTTCTCTGAAACGGTATCAAGCCGTTCGATGGTCTGGACTCCGCCGTCGATTGCGTTGACGAAATACAGTTCTTCTCCGTTCAGTTCGATCTGCCACGTCGGCGGTAAAATCTGCACCGATTTCGTTCCTTCTGTCACGAGACAGAAGTAACCGAGTTTCTGGCTCGTCATTCGTTTCGAAGCGGGAAATAATCCCTGCTCCGACAGTTGAATGACGGACTCACTCGCCGATAATAACGTGACATCCTGTGCCTGACGGACGACTTTGTTTAAGTGACGTTGTTTGTAGCTGACGACTTCCTTTTGCTCGTTCAACTGAAGCACGAGCAGTGACGGACCAATCATCGCATCATCCTCACGCGACTGTTGCGGTGTCGAGTATAACGGCTGTTCCTTATACGTCTGAACAAATGTCATCTCATTGTGTTTGCTGTCATACTTCCAAAACGTGTAGTCGGTCCCGTATGCAGCCGACGATTGGACAAACGATGTTGCCGAATCCCGCATTGCTTTCGCTTCGAGCGGGAACGGCTTCGTCAGACGAACCGACCACTCGATTTGATTTTTGACGGATGTGACGGCATCTTGGATCGAAGAGCCTGGTTTAGGAGCCAATGAACTCGTATCAACTTCCGCCGTCAAATAACCAATTTCTTTCGAGACCGTCTGCAGTTTCTTTTCATCAATTTTTCGTTCTTTCAAAACAGTTTTCCCGTCCGCATTCGTCGTGACGATTCGGGGATCAATCATTCGGTCCATCAACTGAACGGCAAGATAGGCGTTCAGGATCAGGAACGTCAAAATCAGTAACGTTTTTGCTTTACTCCAATCCATGAAACATTATCCCTCTTTTCCGGTAGCTTGATCGACCGTGGTCCATTTCCCGTTTCGTTTGATGAACCAATTTGGCTTAAACAAGGCATAGCGACTTGTTTCAATTTCATAAGTCATCTCATATCCCATCCGGATAGCGGACATCTCATCCAGCAGATCAGCGGATTGAAGCTGCTTTTCGATCTGATCGATGGATGGCAATGTCGTTTCCCGGAGCAACAACTTCCGATCCGCCCGAATCATGCTGCGGCTGAGCGAACGGATTTGATTTTCTTCGAACGTTACTTTGATGGTCGCGAGATCAAAGTCCGGTTGTTCAAGTAACGGTCCTGTTTCACCGAAAATCGGGTATCGGTTCAAATACAATCGGAATGTCGCCGCCTGTTCCTCTTCCGCTTTCGACATCTGATCAAAGTAATAGCGGAAACCGCTGCGTTGTGTCACAGGATCGAGCCATCCACCGTGGATGTTGATGTAACTGACGATTGTACTGTAATCGACGGACGAGGTTTGGGTGTTCGGAGACAACGTATTAAAACGGAACGCATTATAATCCCGGTCGTAGGTCGAAACACTGACACCGTCCGTCAAAACGTCCAGGTCATCCCGGCTCTTGATTTGTTGGACGTTCGAGTTTTCCGTAAAGAACGCGCTCTCGATCCGGCTGAGCGGCTTCGGATCCTGCGAAATATCATCGTAGACGAATACTTCTTCCAGTTTCGTCGCGCCGCTTGGGACATACGTGTAGTCACCGCCCTTGAGCTCGACTTTCGTCATCGGTTTTTTCTTATCATAGGCGAATAGACGTTTTAAGACCGTCTCATCCCCGATTAATTTAAAATCCTTAAATCGTCCCGTCATCGACTCCAGTCGAAGGATCGGTCCTTCATAATCGAGCAGATATAACCGTTTGATCGGCTCTGACATCGCAATTTGTTTTTCCCCGAGCAACTCCTCGAGCATCTTTGAACTGATCGGCGTCGGGAAAATCATCTCGACACTCCGTTTGCTGATGGGAATATCTGACGCCTTATCGGTCAAAACCAGGACACCGACATCAAACGAAGCACCAATCCGGTTCAGGATCGTCCGACCGATGATTTGGGTCTGATAGGCACTTTCGCCGTTCGAATAGACGACGAGTTCCGGATTGACCAACTGGTTGCCTTCGACCGTCTTTGAGGCATCGATTTCATTAAACGATACCTGTTCCTGTTCAATCGACTCGCTGCTCGGATGATACGTCCATAACATGGCGGTTTGCACGATTGAGGCACTGACCAGAAGAATCAAAGCGATGGATTTCAGTCGCTGTTTCGTCATCCGATATCCACCTCTTCGATCACCTCGTATGGAAGCGTAAAGTAAATCGTTGTCCCGCGTCCCCATTCGCTTTCTGCCCAAATGTCACCACCGTGTGCCGAAACGACGTCTTTGGCAATCGAAAGACCAAGTCCGGTCCCGCCAATCTTCCGGGCCCGTGCTTTATCGACCCGATAGAAGCGTTCAAAGATTTTCTGCAGGTTCGCTTTGGGAATCCCGACTCCTTCGTCTTTGATGCTGATGACGATCCGTTTCGCCCGTAACATCGTCCGGACGGTGATCGTACCGCCTTCCGGTGAATACTTGATTGCGTTCGTTAAGATATTATCCGCGACCTGAATCAACTTATCCTGATCCCCGCGGATGTAGACTTTCCGTTTCATGATCTTACGGCGGAACTGAATCCGTTCCGGTTTCGTCATATCATGACGATCGAGAATATCATTTAAGAATTGAATATAATCAAATCGGACTTTGTTCATCTTGTATTCCTTGCTGTCCATTTTCGACAGTTGCAACAGATCGGTGACGAGGCGGATCATCCGCTCCGTTTCATTTTGTGTCGTCTCCAGGAACCGTGGCGCCAGTTCTTCATCCTGGTACGCACCTTCCGCCAATGCTTCGAGATAACTCCGCATCGTCGTCAGCGGTGTCCGGAGTTCATGACTGACGTTCGCGACGAACTCACGGCGGTCCTGCTCGACCTGTTCCTGCTCCGTGACGTCATGCAGGACGATAATCATCCCGGTAATCGGTCCACTGTGCTTTTTGACCGGAGAGAAGAAAGCCCGGACAAGGAACAGTTCGTCCTCGCTGCTGAAATCAAGCAAACGGGGCGGCATCGTCCCGTCTTCCGGAATCATAAAGTCGTCTCCGAGCGCTAGTAAATCCTTTAAGTTCGTCCCGACGATACCGGATTCATCGACACCGACGATATCCTTCGCCTGGTCGTTCATCAGGATGACACGTAGCGTCCGGTCCGTCGCAATCACACCATCCGTCATATTTTCGAGGACGCTCGTCAATTTCCGCCTTTCGGCTTCCGTCGTCGCGTTCGCTTCGAGTAATTCATCCGTCAGTTCATTAAAAGAACGTGCCAACTGACCAATTTCGTCATCGGAATAGACTTTAACCTTCCGCGAGAAATTCCCGCGCCGCATCTCGATTGCCTGGCGCCGCATATCCGAAATCGGACGGGTGATCGTCCTTGATAACAGGACACCGAGAATCGAGGTGATGACAAGTGCAATCACTGTCCCCGTCGCTAAGATGCGTGTGACTTGCTGCATCTGAGAATAAATCGACTCCATCGAAGCCCGGACGTAAATCATCCCGGTCGTTGCACCTGTCCGTTCCGAGGTGACGGGGACTGCAAAGATCCGAATCTTGTCTTCCGTCGTCGGATCAAGAACGGTATCGACACGGGAGGAACTCGTGGCTTGTGCTTTTTTAATCAGTGAATTCGTCGCCCGTTGTCCGACTGCTGACTGATTGTCCTCGTCGGACGTCGCTTGAATGATCGAGTCCTGATCAATGATCTGTACTTCGAGAATATCGTTCCTTGACGTCGAGCCACTACTAAACTCAGACAGCAGTTGTCCAAGAGATTCAGACAACTGCCGTTTGGAGGCCTCATCATCGCCTGTCTTATCGAATTCCTTCCCGACATTGTACGCAACAAGTCCGGCCCGGTCTTCAACAGATTTTGAGAAGTTCGTAATGTACTGTTTTTCAAGAGAACGAACGAAGTAAACCCCAATGACTTGCATCGCGACTAAGATCAACAACGCATAAATGACGACAAGTTTCCACTGGATCGATTTGAAGAAGTTCGTTCCTTTTAACATCGTTATTCATTCTCCCCGTCTTGGAGATAATAGCCGACACCGCGCCGGGTCATGATATAGATTGGTGTACTCGGGTTATCTTCGACTTTTTCACGCAGACGGCGCACAGTGACGTCAACGGTCCGGACGTCACCGAAGTAGTCATACCCCCACACGGTTTGGAGCAGGTGTTCACGCGTCATGACTTGACCGATGTTTTTCGCCAAGTAATGCAACAGTTCAAACTCACGTTGTGTCAGTTCGATTTTTTGATCCTGTCGTGTGACGGTATGAGAATTCGTATCGATATACAGTTCTCCTACTTTCAATGGACCCGGTCCTGCATTGGCCGGTGTCGCTTCGACCGTATTGACGTTTCGTAAGTGTGCCTTCACCCGTGCCAATAATTCGCGCGAGCTGAATGGTTTCGTCACGTAATCATTTGCCCCAAGTTCCAGGCCAAGGACCGTATCAATTTCAGAATCCTTTGCCGTCAACATGATGATCGGGACTTTTGATGTTTTCCGGACTTCCCGGCAAACTTCCATTCCATCCATCAAGGGCAACATGATATCGAGCAAAATCAAATCAGGTTTAAACTCTTCGACTTTCTCGAGTGCTTCCACTCCATCATTTGCTACGGCGACACTATAACCTTCTTTTTCTAATTTAAATTTTAATATATCGGCAATCGGTTGCTCGTCATCGACGACGAGGATTTTACGTTCCGTCACTGGGTGTTCCCCCTTAATAATTTCTATTCAATCTATTTTACCTGTTTTTCAGGCATATAGAAAGGTGGCGACGGAAACTCCCGACGCCACTCTGTTGACTTCATCATACGTTCACATCATGCGTTCCACGTGAAACATTACCTTTAGTATACGCTCGTTCACTTTATTTTGTGAATGATTTCGCTTGATTACAGATAAAAAAAGCAGCTCCAGATTTCAAATCCGGAACTGCCACTTTTCAACCATTAAGCTTCTTCGTACAAATCACGGAGAACGACCGTTTGTTCACGACCCGGTCCCACTGAGAATGTCACGAGGGAGATGTTCGTCAAATCTGCAATCCGTTTGACGTAGTTCTGCGCATTGATCGGCAAATCTTCAAACTTACGGATGTGCGTGATATCCTCTTTCCAGCCCGGTAACTCTTCATAAACCGGGACACATGCTTCGAGATCACGGAAACTCGCCGGATACTCATCAATCTGTTTGCCGTTAAACTCATACGACGTACAGATTTTAAGCGTCTCGATGCCTGTCAGGACATCGATTGAGTTCAATGCAAGATCTGTCAAACCGCTTGTCCGGCGTGAGTGACGGACGACGACTGAATCGAACCAACCGACACGGCGTGGACGGCCTGTCGTTGTTCCGTATTCACGACCGACTTCACGGATCTGATGACCGATTTCGTCAAACAGTTCTGTCGGGAACGGACCATCACCGACACGTGACGTGTACGCTTTACAGACACCAACGACGTGATCGATCCGGGCTGGACCGACACCAACACCTGAAGCGACACCGCCGGCTGATGCGTTCGATGACGTGACGAACGGATACGTTCCGTGGTCAAGGTCGAGTAAGACACCTTGTGCCCCTTCGAAGAGGACTTTTTCGCCCTTATCGAGGCTGTCGTTGACGACGACTGATGTATCGCAGACATATTTCGCAAACTCTTGACCGTACGCGTAGTATTCTTCGAAGATATCATCGAAAGCAATCGCTTCCGCATCATACATCTTCGTGAACATCCGGTTTTTTTGCTCAAGAACGATTTTTAATTTTTCGGCGAATGTTTCTTTGTCGAGTAAATCAGCCATCCGGATTCCGATTCGTGCTGCTTTATCCATGTAGCACGGTCCGATTCCTTTAAGCGTCGTTCCGACTTTCGCGTCGCCTTTTGCTTCTTCTTCGAGTTGATCTTGCAACTGATGATACGGCAAGATGACATGCGCCCGATTCGAAATCAGTAAGTTATCCGTTGAAACACCACGATCGTGCAGATACTTCAATTCCTTGACGAGCGATTTCGGGTTGACGACAAGGCCGTTCCCGATGACACATTTCTTGTCTGAGTAAAAAATTCCTGATGGAATCAAGTGTAACTTATACGTCTCATTATTAAATACGATTGTATGTCCGGCATTGTCTCCACCTTGATAACGAGCAACGACATCGGCTTTTTTCGAAAGAAAATCGGTAATCTTTCCTTTTCCTTCGTCGCCCCATTGTGTTCCGACTACTACTACTGATGACATATTCTCATCCACCTCCACGTACGATTCAAAACCACGACTAAGTGTAACGCGGAAAAAAACAGAAGTCAACCAAATACCGAACAATTAAATGTTACAATTCTTTTTCGTTCGTTTAAAAGACGGTTTTAATTCGTTTTTTTCCTTTCTCTTCAAGATATTCAAACATAACGATTAAAAAAACGCTTCTGTCTCGGAAGACGGAAGCGTTTTTAAGCCATTTAGGCGGGTGGTGCATAGGAATTATTCGGTTCGAGATCCACGAACTTATTAAATTCTTTCCGGAAAGCGAGTTTAACGGTACCGGTCGGACCATTCCGCTGTTTCGCGATAATGATTTCGATCGTGTTCGCATCTTCCGTTTCTTTATTGTAGTAATCATCGCGGTATAAGAAGGCAACGATATCCGCATCCTGCTCGATTGCTCCTGATTCCCGGATGTCGGACATCATCGGCCGTTTATCTTGCCGACTTTCCACACCCCGTGACAGCTGCGATAACGCAATGACGGGAACTTCGAGTTCACGGGCGAGCGACTTCAAGGACCGGGAGATCTCTGAGACCTCCTGTTGCCGGTTATCGCTGGAACGGCCATTCCCTTGAATCAGTTGGAGATAATCAATCATGATCATTCCAAGACCGTGCTCCTGCTTCAGGCGGCGGCACTTCGCCCGGATGTCGTTGACACGAATACCCGGTGTATCGTCGATATAGATCCCCGCTTGGGACAAACTGCTCATCGCGAGCGATAACTTACCCCAGTCCTCATCTTCGAGCTGTCCGGTCCGGAGGCGCTGCGCGTCGACATTGCCTTCTGCACACAGCATCCGCATGACAAGCTGCTCCGCTCCCATCTCAAGACTGAAGATGGCGACATTCTCATCGGCACGGGTCGCGACGTTTTGTGAGATGTTCAAGGCGAAAGCCGTCTTCCCGACAGACGGACGGGCAGCAACGATGATTAAATCGTTGCGCTGGAATCCGGCCGTCACTTTATCGAGATCACGGAAGCCGGTCGGAATCCCGGTCGTCTCGCCGCTTTGTTTATGCAACTTATCGATCGTCGCATACGCACTCGTCAAAACGTCCGAAATCGGAATGAAGCTGGCACTGCCTTTTCCTTGTGAGACTTCGAGAATCTTCCGTTCTGCTTCATTCAGCAGGACGTCGACCTCGTTTTGCCGTTCGTAACCGTCCGTGACGATTTCGTTGGCGGTCCGGATCAACCGGCGCAAAGTCGACTTTTGATCGACGACATTGACGTAATAGTTGATGTTTGCGGCGGTCGGAACACCTTCCGCCAGTTCACCGAGGTACGGCAATCCGCCGACTTCCTCGAGGATGCCAAGCGTACTGAGTTCCGCCGTAACAGTCACGAGGTCGATTGCTTCTCCCCGATCCGACAACACAAGCATCGTTTCAAAAATGCGTTGGTGGGCCGCACGATAAAAATCTTGTGGCAATAATCGTTCGGACGCACTGATCAGTCGATCCGCATCGATCATGATCGCCCCAAGGACGGCTTGTTCCGCCTCAATGCTCTGGGGGGGCGTATTTTGCATTACATCACTCATCACCGGTCCCCTTTTCTACTCACGCTTCTTTAACCTGGACATTTAACGTTGCTGTGACTTCATTGTGCAATTTCAATGGAACTTTCGTCACACCGAGTGTTTTGATCGGGTGCTCGAGTTCGATTTTACGTTTATCAATCTTGTAGCCCATCTGTTTCAATTCATCCGCGATTTGTTTGCTTGTAACGGATCCGAAGACACGACCGCCTTCACCTGTTTTCGTTGAGACGATGATCGTTTCTTTTTCGATCTTTTCTTTTAATGCTTGAGCGTCCTGTAACGCTTGTTTTGCTTCTTCTGCCGCTTTACGTTCATGGGCCTCATGTTGCTTGAGGTTTCCCGTTGTTGCCGGACGTGCCAATTTCTTTTTGAACAACACGTTGTTTGCATATGCGTCAGCGACGTCTTTGACGTCTCCTGTTTTACCTTGGCCTTTTACATCTTGTAAGAAAATAACTTTCATTCTGTTTCCTCTCCTTTTGTCTCATCTTCTAAATAGTGGTCAATCGCTTTTCGTAATTCTGTTGCGACGGTCAGGACCGACTCGGTCATCTGTGTCGCAGCATTTGTTAAATGACCGCCGCCGCCAAGCGTCTCCATAATCAGCTGGACGTTTACTTCACCAAGCGAACGGGCACTGATGGCCGTTCTGCCGTCCTGCAATTCCGCGATGACGAACGCCGCGCGGATTCCTTGGAGCGATAACAGCTGATCCGCCGTTTGGGCGATCAGGACCTGATCATGGATGACGCCGGGCTCAGCCGTCGCAATCGCCATCCCGGCGGCGTACACTTCCGTCCGCTCGAGGATATGCGATTGTTCGACGTACGTCTCAAGGTCCTGACTGAGGAACTCTTGAACCAAGACTGTATCCGCTCCTTGCGAACGCAGATAGGAAGCGGCGTCAAACGTCCGGGAACCGGTCCGTAGCGTAAAGCCTTTCGTATCGACGATGATGCCGGCAAGCAAGGCTGTCGCTTCAAGCATCGCCAGTTTCTGATTCGTCGGCTGATACTCAATCAGCTCTGTGACCAGTTCTGACGTCGATGACGCATACGGTTCGAGATAAACGAGAACCGGTTCTTCAATAAAGTCTTCTCCCCGTCGATGGTGGTCGATGACGACCATCCGTTCAAAACGCTCCAGCAAGGCCGGTACGACGACAAGGGAAGGTTTGTGGGTATCGACGATAATCAAGAGCGCCTGATCATCAATCAATTGATCCGCTTGGAACGCATTCACGAAACGGGTCTCAAGTTTCGGTTCCTGGCTGATTTCATTCATCATCCGCCGGATTCCTTGCCCGATTTCAGCTTCCGGAAGAACGATATGGGCTTCTTTATCGTTCATCTCGGCGAGTTTTAAAATCCCGATTGAGGCGCCGAGGGAATCCATATCCGGATTCCGGTGCCCCATGATGAGGACACGGCTCGACTCCTGCATTAAATCACGCAACGAGTTGGCAATGACGCGCGCTCGGACACGTGTCCGTTTTTCGGTCGGATTGGTTTTCCCGCCATAAAAACGAACTTTCCCGTCCCGCTTGATGACGACCTGATCACCGCCGCGGCCTAAGGCCAGATCTAAACTCGATTGGGCCATCAAACCGAGTGCCGGAATCGGATCACTGCCACATCCGATACCGATCGACAATGTCAGCTGAACACCACGTTGACTTGTTTCTTCCCGGACGGTATCAAGAATCGTAAATTTCGATCGTTCCAAAATTCGTAAATTCTCTTCCGTCGTCACAATGAAATAACGGTCGGAAGCGGTCCGTTTGATGTACGTGCCGTGATCCGCGGCCCAGTGATTTAACAACTGGGTGACACGGCTGTTCAACTCACTGCGAAGCTGATCTTCAATTCCTTGTGTCATCTCATCATAGTTATCAAGATAAATGACACCGATGACCGTCTGATTATCGACCAGTTGCTGTTCGACCTGGGCTTCTTCTGTCATATCGAACAAATAGAAGGTTCGGTTTTCGCTGTTTGAAAAGACACGGTAAACTGATTCGCCGATTTCAAGCGTCGCCTGATCCTCATCGACGCCAATCATTTCAACGAATAAGGGATCAAGATCCGTCAGAACGTGTCCCATGGCAAGGTCCTCAAAAATCTCACGCATCGGATCATTGAACCAGGTAACACGTGCTTCTTCATCATAAAGTAAAATTCCAATTGGCATGTTCGTCAAAGCATCTTGACCGGTATCTTCGACCTGGATCGATATACCGGCGACGTAGCTTTCCCACGACTTCCTTGCACGTCGTTCCTCCAGAATATGAAGGACAAACAGCACCGTCGTCAAGACGGCTCCAACCGCTGCGATGATTGGGTGATCGACGGCAATGACAAAAAGTAGAGCCACGATTAATAGATACGGAACGAAGCGAAAAAAGCGCTGTTCTCGCTCAGGTGATACTTGCTGACCTAACCCCATCGCGTCCTCCTTGTATACTAAATATACTCGTATGAAAAATTCGGTAACTTGTATATTATAACCGAAAAGGCGGACCGGTTGAAAGCGAAGCGAAAAAAAGCGCCTTTCCTTCGAAAAGGAAAAGCGCTGGACCGTAATCAGTCAGCTACGTATGGAATTAAAGCCATTTGACGTGAACGTTTGATTGCGATTGTAAGTGGACGTTGGTATTTCGCTGAAGTACCAGTCACACGACGTGGAAGAATCTTACCGCGTTCCGAAATGAAACGTTTGAGAAGTTCTACGTCTTTATAATCGATATGAGTGATGTGGTTCGACGTGAAGTAACATACTTTACGACGACGTTTTCCACCTGGACGACGTGCCATGTGATTAACCTCCTTTTTAGAGTAAATTTTTCAGTCCGACGTTCCCATTAGAATGGAAGATCGTCGTCTGAAAGATCGATCGAACTGCCGCCGCTGAACGGATCAGCGCCGAAGCCCGAATTCGATGAAGATGAAGCGGGTGCTGGCGAGGAAGAGTTGTTCTGCTGTTGCTGTGAACCCCATCCTGCAGCATTTCCGTTTCCACCTGTATTTGAATTTGAAGAGTAGCTATCACTATCGGAAGAACGGCTTGCATTGCGTGATTCTAGGAATCGAACACTATCCGCGACGACTTCTGCACGATAACGACGTTGACCATCTTTATCGTCATAGCTACTAATCTGAAGGCGACCCTCAACTCCTGCGAGGCTCCCTTTTTTCAAATACTGAGCAACGTTCTCTGCTTGCTTGCGCCAAACGACGCAATCGATGAAGTCAGCTTCTCGCTTCCCATCTTGTCCTGTAAACGGACGGTCACAAGCGAGTGTGAATCGCGTTACCGCAATCCCGCTCTGCGTATAACGCATTTCAGGGTCACGAGTTAACCGACCGACTAAAACGACGCGGTTAATCATCAGAATCACTCTCCTGTTTCAGCTTATTTCTCGTCTTTTGTGATCATTAAGCGAACGATATCGTCACTGATCTTCATGAGACGGTCAAGTTCTTTTGTAGCTGCTGGTTCAGCAGTCACGTTAAGAAGAACGTAGAAACCTTCACGCATATCATTGATTTCGTAAGCAAAACGACGTTTACCCATTTCAGTTGTTTTTTCAACTGTACCACCGTTGTCAGTGAGGACTTTGTTGAAACGCTCAACTAGAGCTTTTCGTGCTTCCTCATCAACTTCCGGACGGATGATGTAAAGTACTTCGTATTTACGCATATCTGTCACCTCCTCTTGGACTGGCGGCTCGATTCATCGAGCAAGGAGCAATAATTCATTACTCACATTTGTTAATACTATCAAAGTATTTTGGTTTATGCAATAACCATTCGTTCGCTTCGCTTAAACGTTGAAGCGGAATGTGACGACATCGCCGTCTTGGAAGACATATTCTTTCCCTTCAGAACGGTAACGGCCTTGTTCTTTGACGGTCGCCATGTTTCCGGCAGCTGCTAAATCTTCGTAAGCAACAACTTCCGCACGGATGAAGCCACGTTCGAAGTCCGAGTGGATGACACCCGCACATTGTGGTGCTTTCATGCCTTTTTTGAACGTCCAGGCACGAACTTCTTTTTCACCGGCTGTGAAGTACGTCGCAAGACCAAGCGTGTTGTAAGCTGCGTGGATCAACTGATCAAGACCCGATTCTTCGATTCCAAGGTCAACAAGGAACTCTTGGCGTTCTTCCGGTTCAAGCTCAGCAATCTCTTCTTCGATCCGCGCACAGATGATGATGACTTCTGCGCCTTCTTTCGCTGCGAATTCACGAACGAGACGGACATTTTCATTGCTGTCGGCGTCTGCGACTTCGTCTTCACCGACGTTTGCGACGTAAAGCATCGGTTTCATCGTCAACAATTGGAAATGCTTGACGATCGCTGCCTGATCTTCATTTAACTCGGCAAGACGTGCCGGTTTTTCGTCTTCCAGTAATGCCAAGACGATTTCAAGTGCTTCGAGTTCACCCGCTGCATTTTTATCGCGTGACTTCACTTGTTTTTGGACACGTTGGATTCGTTTTTCGACCAATTCGAGATCGGCAAGAATCAATTCAAGATTGATCGTTTCGATATCATCGATTGGTGAGACTTTTCCTGAAACGTGTGTAATGTTTTCGTCGATGAAACAGCGGACTACCTGACAGATGGCGTCGACTTCACGAATGTTGGCCAAGAATTTGTTTCCTAGCCCTTCTCCTTTTGAAGCTCCCTTGACGATTCCGGCGATATCCGTGAATTCGAATGCGGTCGGGATCGTTTTCTTCGGATTGACGAGTTCTGTCAATTTACGAAGACGTGCATCCGGCACCTCGACGACACCGACGTTTGGATCGATGGTTGCGAACGGATAGTTCGCCGCCTCGACGCCTGCTTGTGTAATTGCGTTAAAAAGTGTTGATTTTCCTACGTTTGGTAAGCCAACGATTCCAGCTGTTAATCCCACTTGGAATTCCTCCTTTTCGGTATTTCCTAGGAAATCCGTGCTAGCGGCCGCAGTGGGTAGAATGATTACACCACGTCAGCACATCTTTCACAATTATAGATAGTTCAATTTTTTTAAGCAAGGAGATGCGTCTTCTTTTTTTAAAGACAAGATTGTTTCATGTACGTTTTGCTGTAGTTCCAAGCAGTCTTCTATTTGATTACCGGAACAGCAGCAAACCCCTGAAGACCTTTTCCGGTCACCAGGGGTTTGCTCGTCTTCATTCAGGTAAAACCTTTTTCAAACGCTTATCGAAGTCGCGGCGCGGCATCAGGATACTGGCGCCACATCCTTGACATTTAATGCGGATATCCATCCCGACACGGATAATTTGCCAACGGTTCGTTCCGCAAGGATGTTGTTTTTTCATTTCGACATAATCATGAAGATTGTACGTTTTTGGCATCATCGGCTTGACCACCATTCCCTTGTTCTGTATTCATCATGACCATCCGTGGATACGGAATCTTAATTCCTTCCAGTTCGAGTCCTTGCTTGAGTTCTTTCCGGATCAATCTTCCGGCCTGGAAGTGTTGCATCGGCGGCACTTCTGCCATCAGGCGATAGACGACTTCTGACGGTCCAAGTGTTTGGACACCAAGCATTTGAATCGGCTCAATGAACATATCTGTATATTTTTCCGTCGTCGCATTAGCGATTTGATGCAAGACCTGCTCGACCCGTTCCAAATCTTCTTCATACGATACTTGTACATCGACTAAAGCAAAACTGTTGTCGACGGAAAAGTTCGTCACCTGTAAGATTTGTCCGTTCGGAATGATGTGGATTTCTCCATTCAATCCTTTTAACTTCGTCGTCCGGATTCCGAGTTCTGTGACAACTCCTTCAATCAAACCGACACGAACGAAGTCACCGACTTTAAACTGTCGCTCAAAGATGATGAAGGCTCCGGTAATGATATCCTGAACCAGGTTCTTTGCCCCAAACGAGATGGCAAGACCGGCGATACCGGCACTGGCGACAAGGCCTGTAATGTTGATCCCGAACTGACTGAGCACCGTCAAGAGCATGACGATACCAAGAACATAACGGATAGCATTTTGGAGCAGTTTCAACAATGTTTCATTTTGGCGTTGCGCCAACGAATCATGCTCATTGATTTTTCGAATCGTAAATAATCGCGAAACCGCACCTGTTAAAATACGCATCAGTACATAAAAACCGGCGATGATAATCAGGGCGATCAACAATTTCAGTCCAAAGCGGATCCACATGTCTGCGTCCATAACTTGTGCAAAAATCCGATCCACTTGAGCGACTGAATCCTGTACGTCTTTATTGGTAGCCATTCTCTCCATCCTTTCGACTTCTCTCTATTACGACAGTATACGTGATTTTAAATGACTTTCAACCAAAGAACCGATTTTGACGTTAGATTTTCACAAAAACCGGGAAAGGAAAATCATTACAGAATGCCTTCACTCTCACCACGACACCAGGATGCTGACACCAGGAGAAGAAAGGATGATCCAGATGAATTTCCGTTTTCATTCTCACGAAAAAAAGCCCTATTCTTTCTTTTTAGAATATACGGAACCATTCGCCAAGGAACGACTGGCAGAACAATTACATGAACAAGTCAGCACCATGAAGGAAAACCGTCCCGTCGTCCTCGTCTGTATCGGTTCCGACCGGTCGACCGGCGATTCACTCGGACCGCTCGTCGGAACCTTTCTGGAAAAAAACCGGCCAGCGAACATGCATGTTTACGGGACATTAGCGAAACCGGTCCACGCCTTGAATCTGGCCGAAACCATTCATTCGATTCAAACGACGCACTATCGTCCGCTCGTCATCGCCATCGATGCCTGTCTCGGGCGCCTGTCAAGTGTCGGTCATGTCTTCTTCTCGGAAGGTCCGCTTGCTCCTGGTGCCGGTGTCCAAAAGGAACTACCGGCTGTCGGTGATTTTAATATTAAAGCTGTCGTCAATGTCAGCGGCTTCATGGAAATGATGATCCTTCAAAATACACGCCTCCATCTGGTTTATGAGTTGGCTGAACTCGTCGCTGATAGTTTTGCCTTGCTCGATACGAAATTAGCAGCTGAAACAACACGTACGACCATCTCCTTCACACCACGTTCAATTTAAGGACAGCATTTTTCCTTTCTTTTATCCAGTAAGTTTCAAAAAAGGATCCATTCCAAGTGTCATACTGGAATGGATCCTTTTCTGTTAATCTTCTTCAGGTAAAAGCAGTTCGAGAATTCGGTTTAAATCGTCCTCGTCCGTAAAATCAATTTCGAGTTTTCCGGCTTGTTTCGTCCTCTTGATGCGGACAGTCGCTCCCATCCGTTCCCGTAACGTCTCTTCGATGAAATCCAGTTCGGTCGACTGCTTACTTACCGGACGTACCTGCTTTTTTTCACGCAACTCTTGCTCGAGGCGCCGGACATTCCAGTTTTCACGCATGACGCGTTCCGCCATCCGCTCGATCTTCAGTGGATGTTTTAAGGACAATAAGGCCCGTGCATGTCCCATCGATAACCGTTCTTCCATGACGGCTTGCTGGACCTCGACCGGTAACTGCAGTAAACGGAGACTGTTCGTGATGTGGGAACGGCTTTTTCCGACCCGGTTCGCAAGCTCTGCCTGTGTGATGTTAAACTCTTCGAGCATCTCGGCGTACGCCATCGCTTCTTCAATCGCACTCAAATCGGCACGTTGGATATTTTCGATCAATGCCAGTTCCATGACACGGGTTTCGTTCGCTTCAATAATCAAGACCGGGACACGATTAAATCCGGCTTGTTTTGCAGCTTGATAACGTCGCTCACCGGCAATGATTTCGTAAAACCCCTCACGTGGACGAACGACGATCGGTTGAATCATTCCATGGCGTGTCAAGGAGTTGGCGAGTTCTGCCAACGCTTTCTCGTGGAACTGTTTCCGCGGTTGCCCCGGATTCGGTCGGATGGCTCCAATCGGTATTTCATTCATGCTAATCTCTCCTAAACGTAGCGGAAGGCACGACCGCTAGTTTACGGACGTGCCTTCACGATGCGGATCCGCACCTCGACATATTCTTCACAATCCACTTCTTCTTTTTCGACCGTCAAACCGGTCCGTTCAATCATATCGACGGAATCACGAATCGTGTTCAAGGCAATTCGTGTATCCCGGGCAAAACTTTTATGACGTTTTTTAGGAACTTTTGGTGTCAACAACCGTTCAACCCGTTGTTCCGTCTCTTTGACGTTCCATTCCCGTTCAATGATTTCAACCAAAACCTGAAGCTGTAAGTCAGCTGCTTTTAACGGCAGGAGGGCCCGCGCATGACGTTCCGTGATTTTCCGTTGTTTCAGGGCTTCACGAACCGTTTCCGGTAACCGAAGCAAACGAAGCTTATTCGCAATCGTCGACTGGCTCCGTCCGAGTCTGCGCGCCAACACTTCCTGTGTGATTTCTTGCATGACAAGCAACCGCGCGTATGCTTCCGCTTCTTCGATTGGCGTCAATTCTTCACGTTGTAGATTTTCGATGAGTGCGAGGGCAGCCGTCGTCTCGTCTGTCATCTGTTTAATGATAGCGGGAATCGTCTCCCATCCGAGCGATTGAACAGCCCGAAAACGGCGTTCGCCGGCGATGATTTCATATCCTTCGCCTTGTTTTCGGACGACAATCGGTTGCAGTAAACCATGTTCTTCAATCGTGGTCGCTAGTTCGGTAATCCGTTCCCCGTCAAAGACGGTCCGCGGTTGGAACTGGTTGGCGACCAATTCCGTTAACTTTAACTCACGGACGGTATCTTGTGGATCCAGCTCTAGGGAAACGGTTTGTCCTCCCTTACCGAGCAGTTTGGCAATTGCATTCTTCACGTTGGTGTACCTCGCCTTCATCAGTCATCGTTTCACGTGAAACGGTGTTTAACCCAGTGGATCTTTTGCCGGTGTACCTGCTTTACGCGGATATTTCCCGGGTGTTAATCGTTTTTTATCGACAATTACGATATTACGCTCACTTTCTTCTCCTGGCAATTGGAATTGGAAACTTTCCCGCAAATTTCCACCCAATACCTTCAAGGCTGTCGCGCCTTCTTCCAGTTCTTCACCCAGTTTCGCGGCTTTTAAAGCGACGAATTGACCGCCAACTTTAGCAAGCGGTAAACAGTATTCCGCAAGAACCGACATCCGTGCAACGGCACGCGCTGTCACGACATCAAAATGTTCCCGGAACTGTTTATTTTTCCCGAATTCTTCGGCACGTCCGTGGTGGAAGGCAACGCCTTCAAGTCCAAGTTCTGTTGCGAGCATATTCAAGAAGCCGATCCGTTTGTTGAGTGAGTCGATGATCGTCACTTTCAGATGCGGGAACATGATTTTGATCGGCAGACTCGGAAAACCGGCGCCGGCACCGACGTCACAGACGGTTTCGACTTTTGTGAAGTCAAAATAGAACGCCGCTGTGATCGAATCATAAAAGTGTTTCAAATAAACGCCTTCTTCATCCGTGATCGCCGTCAAATTCATTTTCTCATTCCATTCGACAAGCAGTTCATAGTATTTACGGAACTGTTGCAATTGATGGTCTGAGACGTCTAATCCTTGCTCCGCTAATGCGGTTACGAATTGCTGTTGGTTCATTCTCTTCACTCCGCAGTCAATGCGTATTGGCCTTGCTCGATATAAACAAGCAAAATCGAGATATCAGATGGATTGACCCCTGAAATCCGTGATGCTTGTCCGATCGAAAGCGGACGCACTTGGTTTAGTTTTTGTTTTGCTTCAATTGCGAGACCACTGATGACATCGTAATCGAGACGTTCCGGAATCCGTTTTTTCTCCATCCGCATCATCCGTTCGACTTGATCAAGCTGTTTGTCGATGTAACCGGCATATTTGACCTGGATTTCGACCTGCTCCGCTGCTTCCGGAGACAAAGCGACCGGTGGCGGTGTCATGTCGGCAATCATCGCATACGTGATTTCCGGACGTTTCAGTAACGTGATCGCATGTAATGCCTCTTTCAACGGCGAAACACCGATTTCCGTCAAGCGCTCGTTCACTTCACTCGTTGCTTTAATGACGACTTTTTCGAGTCGTTTCATTTCCCGTTGGATGTCTTCTTTTTTCTCAGCCAGTTTCGCATGGCGTGTCTCGTTGATTAATCCGAGATCGTATCCGATATCCGATAAACGCAAATCGGCATTGTCATGACGCAACAATAACCGGTATTCGGCACGTGACGTCAACAGACGATACGGTTCGTTTGTTCCTTTTGTGACGAGATCATCGATCATGACACCGATATACCCTTGTGAACGGGACAGAATGAGCGGATCTCTTTCCTGAACTTTCAGTGCCGCGTTGATTCCGGCCATGATGCCTTGTCCGGCTGCTTCTTCGTAGCCGCTTGTCCCGTTGATTTGTCCGGCTGTAAACAGTCCGGCGATCCGTTTTGTTTCCAGTGTCGGCCAGAGTTGCGTCGGAACGACTGCATCATATTCGATCGCATAACCGGGACGCATCATCTCTGATTTCTCAAGTCCTGGAATCGACCGTAAAATATCGTGTTGGACATCTTCCGGCAGACTCGTTGACAGTCCTTGGACATAGACTTCTTCCGTATCACGGCCTTCCGGCTCAAGGAAAATCTGGTGACGCGGTTTATCACTGAACCGGACGACCTTATCTTCAATCGACGGGCAATAACGGGGACCCGTTCCTTTGATCATTCCCGAGAACATCGGGGAACGATGGAGATTCGCATCGATCAATTGGTGCGTATATTCAGTCGTATACGTCAACCAGCATGGAATCTGTTCCGTGATCATCTGTGTCGTTTCATGACTGAACGGCAATGCGACAGCATCACCCGGTTGAATTTCCGTTTTCGAATAATCAATCGTTTTCCCGTCGATCCGGGGTGGTGTACCCGTTTTGAAACGGGCGAGCTCGAAACCGAGTTCTTCCAGATGTTTCGAAAGATTGACTGACGGCATCTGGTTGTTCGGACCGCTCTCATACGACAATTCACCGATGATGATTTTCCCACGCATGAAAGTTCCGGTCGTGATGATGACCGCTTTTGCCCGGTATTCGGCTCCTGTATTCGTCACGACGCCGACACACGTATCGTCTTCGATGATTAACCGCTCGACGAGTGCTTGACGTAACAACAGATTCGGTTCGTCTTCAAGTGCTTTTTTCATCCGGTTTTGATACTCGAATTTATCCGCCTGTGCCCGAAGTGCACGAACAGCCGGACCTTTTGATGTGTTGAGCATCTTCATTTGAATATACGTCGCGTCGATTGCCCGTGCCATTTCTCCGCCGAGGGCATCGATTTCCCGGACGACGATTCCTTTTGCCGGACCGCCGATTGACGGATTACAATACATGAATCCGACCATGTCGGGATTCATCGTCAACATGACGGTTTTTGAACCCATACGGGCGGCTGCAAGAGATGCTTCAATTCCTGCATGACCGGCTCCGATGACGATGACATCGAATTCGCCTGCTTGATAAGCCATAACTGTGGTTCCTCCTTTTAAAAATCAACAACCTGACAACATTTATTTTCCTAAACAAAATTGTGAGAATAATTTATCGAGTAAACTGTCCTGTGCCGTATCGCCATTGATTTCACCGAGTGTATCCCACGCCCGGCGTAAGTCAATCTGGACCATATCAATCGGCATCGATGCTTCTGCCGCACCAAGTGCATCTTCAATCATTTGGCTCGCCTGTTTAATGAGTTGAATGTGACGGGCATTCGAGACGTACGTCATATCCTGCCCCTCGACCCCTTGTTCAAAGAAGAGAGCCGCAATGGCCGCTTCAAGATCCATGACTCCGGCTTCTTCCAGCAGGGACGTCGTGACAATCGGACGGTCATCTGCCAACTGTTTTACGCGCTCGAGATCAATCTGTTGCGGTAAATCACTTTTATTGACGATGATGATGGCGTTCATGCCCCGAATCGCTTCGAATAACAAGACATCCTCTTCCGTCAATGCATCGTTCCCGTTTAAGACAAGTAAAATCAAGTCCGCTGAGTTAAGGGCCTGACGGGACTTCTCGACACCCATCCGTTCGACGATATCTTCCGTCTCCCGGATGCCGGCCGTATCAATTAACTTCAGCGGGACACCGCGGACGTTGACGTATTCTTCAATCGTATCCCGTGTCGTCCCCGCGATATCGGTGACGATGGCTTTTGCTTCTTGCACCAATGTGTTGAGCAAAGACGATTTTCCAACATTCGGACGTCCGATGATCGCTGTCGACAAGCCTTCCCGCAGGATTTTTCCCTGTCGCGCTGTCGACAACAGTTCCGTTAGAATCCGGCGGACCTCGCCTGCATCTTTTTGGACGATTTGCTGCGTCATTTCTTCGGCATCATATTCCGGATAGTCGATGTTAACTTCAATCGAAGCAATCGTCTGCAACAATTGTTCCCGTAAATCTTGGACCAGTTTTGACAGGCGTCCTTCGATTTGACCGACGGCAACCGTCATCGCCCGGTCTGTTTTCGCCCGGATCAAGTCCATGACGGCTTCTGCTTGTGACAAGTCAATCCGACCGTTCAGGAAAGCCCGTTTCGTAAATTCACCCGGTTCTGCGAGCCGGACATCCGGTTGTTCGAGAATCAGTTCGAGTACCCGATTGACGGCAACGATTCCGCCGTGACAATTCAGTTCGACGACATCTTCCCGCGTAAAGGTTTTCGGTGCCCGCATGACACTGACCATCACTTCATCGACGACCTGTTCTGTCGTCTGTTCAACCAATTTGCCGTAATGAATCGTATGTGTCGGGACTTCGTTCAATCGGTTGGCACCGCGGTAGACGCGATCGGCTGTTTCGACTGCTTTAGGACCGGACAAACGGACAATCGCAATTGCACCTTCACCCATCGGCGTCGAAATCGCGGCTATCGTATCAAATTCCATCATCAGTTATTCACACCTCGTTTTCTGCAATCTTTTCTATATTTAATGTTCAGGACTATTTAAATGGGTATAACGTGACAACTATACACGAAATAGCGCAAAAGAAAAAGAGCGACACTCTGTAAAACGGAGTATCGCTCTTACTTATTGTTAACGTTTCTTTTTCGGTTTTTTCGGAGCAGGAGCAGCGTTCGCCGCTTCTTGTTCGCGTTTTGAAGCAATCGTTGCTTCCGTCTGCGCTTTGATTTTCTCACGCATTGGCTTCATGATGGCAATCGTGACGATGATCGAGAAGATGTAACCGACGACCCAGTACAGCGACAAGGCAGATGGTAACGTTACACCCATGACGAAGATCATGATCGGGAAGACGTACAACATGATTTTCATCTGTGGATTGTCATCTTGTCCCGCCATCGAGAGTTTCTGCTGCAGATACGTAAAGATAGCAGACAGGATCGGTAAGATGAAATACGGATCCGGTTTTCCAAGATCAAACCAGAGGAACGTATGTTGGAAAATCGCCGGTGTATAGATGATTGCGTTGTAGAAGGCAATCAAAATCGGCATTTGAATCAAGATCGGTAAACAGCCGGCAAGCGGATTGACATTGTGCTCTTGGTACAGCTTCATCATTTCCTGTTGCAGTTTTTGCTGTGTTTCCTGATCTTTCGAACTGTACTTCTCACGAAGCTTCATCATTTCTGGCTGGATAACTTGCATACCACCCATACTTTTCGTTTGTTTGATCATCAACGGCAAGATGACGAGACGAACAAGTAACGTCGTGACGATGATTCCGATTCCGTAATCCCCATTAAAGAAATGCGAAATTTCACGAATGAGCCAAGCCATCGGCCAAACAAAGTAATGTTTCCAGAAGCCTTCTGTGTCACCAGTAATCGGTTCACCTGTTCCGTATGTCCCAGGTGTACAACCGGATAGAACGACCGCGAGTACGGACATCAATCCGAGAGTCAGCCAAATCTTAGTTCTCTTGTTCATAATTCCTCCTAGTAATGTTTACACGTGGTCGGTCCTCGAAGTTCTATCTATATATAGAAGCAGGCGAGTGGCCGCTACAAATCAACAGGATATACTACACGTTTATTTTACCTGTCGCTTCCAGACACCGGATCGTTTAAAGACATGGCGTAAACTGTCAGCAACTTCTTGAGCAGTCATCTTCGCAGCCGGATTGCGTGCGATGATCACAAAATCATAATTCGGGGCTAACGAGTCTTCATGAAGCTGACATGCTTCACGCACATACCGTTTGACCTGGTTGCGAACGACGGCATTCCCGATTTTCTTACTCACCGATAAACCAATCCGAAAGTGAGTTTGCTGCTCTTTCTTTAGTGCATATACGACAAATTGCCGATTTGCGACAGAGGCTCCCCGAGTAAACACCGCTTGGAACTCCTTGTCTTTCTTGACGCGGTATTCCTTCTTCACCTTGATCACACTCCATCCTGTCATCACGAAAATTCGTCGTCTTTCATCATATCATAGAACAAACCCGCTCTGCGAGAGGGGTCTTGTGACAAAAGCACGAACATCCCTTAAAACTACAAAAAAAAGATCACTTCAGGCAGCGCCAGAAGTGATCTCATCATCGCTCGATTATACAGTCAAGGCTTTGCGGCCTTTAAGACGGCGAGCAGCCAAGATCCGGCGGCCACTCTTCGTTGCCATGCGCGCACGGAATCCGTGAACTTTTTTGCGCTTACGGTTGTTTGGGTTGAAAGTTGGTTTCATTAGTCTGCACCTCCTTTAAAAATTACTCTATAAAAATCATCGTTTTCTACTTTAAGGCAGTCTTGTACATTATATAAAGCAAAAGTGACCTTGTCAATGAAAGTTCAGAAGAATTATCACAAGCATTTTCAGCAAAAAATGACGGGATTCGTGAAAATAGGATTCCCCAGTCGGTTTCATATCATACGATACGATTTGTCGATCGGATGGAATGGAAAACGAATCAAACAATCCCTTTTTCAAACTATCCACAGACTTATCCACACTATCCACACTTTCCGTGGATAACTCATCACTTTGTCTACAATAGTATTTTTTAAAATCAACGTCAAGGTTTGTTTTTAGAATTTTTAAAGCCACTTTTTTCATTTTGTGCATAACTATTTCTGAACGCTTCCTCTTTCGAAAAGTTATACACACCTTATCCACAGTTTATCCACACTGTCCACAGCCTGTGGGTAACTGCCTGTGTATATGTGGATTTACTTGTGGATAAATCGTTCTAAGCATTGCCAGACCTCATTTCATTTGATACACTAATTGTGCATAACAAGAACGTAAGACAAATTGATTCTTCAAGTTATACACAACCTGTGGATAACTTTATACACAGAAATCAGCCCCTGTGGATAACGTTATCCACAGTTTTTATGTTCTGGGGATAAGTCGTGTTCCTTCATTAACTTTGTCCTGTGCATAAAGCTGTGTATAGTTTTTTATATCATGATAGAAAAAGGGGGGTATTTATGAAAAACGCTGCCGAACTTTGGCACAATGTATTATCTGTAATCGAGGAAGAACAACGTACCCCAAAAGCGAGTTACGACATGTGGTTAAAGTCTACCGAAGGGGTCACGCTCAACGGCACGACGTTAATCGTCTCGGCACCAGCCGCATTTACCGTCACCTGGTTGGAACGTCAGTACTTATCTCTATTAGAAGATACCGTCGAAGAAGTGACAGGAAGCCGGCTTGATATTCAGTTCATCGAGGAAGGTCAAGCAAAACATATGCTCGATCGTCAAAATGAGGAAGAAGAAGTGATCGAAGTCGCACCGGCGAAGACTAAAACACAAAAGGCCCGTAAGTCCTCTGATGAACTGGTCATGAGTGAACTCGGACAGTTGAATGAAAAATATACGTTCGATACGTTTGTCATCGGATCAGGGAATCGTTTTGCACACGCTGCTTCGTTAGCTGTAGCGGAAGCCCCGGCTAAAGCGTACAATCCGCTTTTCATCTATGGTGGCGTCGGACTGGGGAAAACGCACTTGATGCATGCGATTGGTCAATATGTTCAGGACCAGAAGCTGGGGACAAAAATCGCGTACGTTTCCTCTGAACAGTTTACGAACGACTTCATCAACTCCATTCGGGATAATAAAACGGTTCAGTTCCGCAATAAATATCGCAACATCGATGTTCTATTAATCGATGATATTCAGTTTCTTGCCGGAAAAGAGCAGACGCAGGAAGAGTTTTTCCACACGTTTAATGCCTTGCATAACGATCAGAAACAAATCATCATCTCGAGTGACCGTCCACCTAAAGAAATTCCGACGCTTGAAGACCGGTTGCGTTCCCGTTTCGAGTGGGGTTTGATTACAGACATCACACCACCGGATCTCGAAACACGAATTGCGATTCTTCGTAAAAAAGCGAATGCGGAACAACTGGATGTTTCCAATGAAGTCATGCTCTATATCGCGAGCCAGATCGATACGAACATTCGGGAACTCGAAGGGGCCTTAACCCGCGTCATTGCCTACGCCAACCTGGTCGGACGCACCATTGATCCGAATGTTGCCGCTGAAGCATTGCATAATATCATGCCTGCGAGTGAACCACGGAAAGTCACGATTCGTGATATTCAGGAATCGGTCAGTAAACACTTTAATCTGCCGTTTGATGACTTAAAAGCTAAAAAACGGACGAAGTCGATTGCTTTCCCCCGGCAGATTGCCATGTACCTGTCGCGGGAGATGACAGAAAGCTCATTGCCGAAGATTGGTGAGGAGTTTGGGGGACGTGATCACACGACCGTCATTCATGCACACGAAAAAATCAGTACACTTGTCAAATCGGATGGAGAAACGGGAAAAGTCATCGAACAAATCAAGCATGAATTGAAACATTCGTAAACCTGTGGATAAGCTGTGGATAAAAGAGGCTAGTTATCCACAAGTTATCCACACGCGTTTTGGCTCTATACCAAGTTATCCACCGACTTATCCACACTATCCACAGCCCCTAATACTATTATTAAAAAAATATATTATTATGTTATGATGATGTAACGCCCATTTTGAGAGGAGCTTAACGACAATATGCATATTACAATTCAACGGGATACTTTAATCCAAGCAATTCAAGATGTAGCAAAAGCTGTTTCATCCCGGACAACGATTCCGATCTTAACGGGAATCAAACTCGAAGCCCACGGAGACGGTATGACGCTGACAGGAAGCGATACGGAAATCTCAATCGAACGGACGATCTATGCGGAAGAGAATGGTACTTCATATGTCACGGTCCATCGTGCAGGCAGTGTCGTCTTGAATGCCCGCTTCTTTGGGGATATCGTCAAGAAGTTACCGACAGACGAAGTGATCCTTGAAGTTTCACCAAACTTCATGACACGGATTCAATCGGGTACGGCAGAATTTCATCTGAACGGACTTGATCCTGATGAATTCCCGCGCTTACCGCAAGTTGACGGCGGACAACAGTTCCGTTTACCGGCTGATTTGTTACGGTCAATGATCCGTCAAACGAGTTTTGCCGTTGCTGTACAGGAAACACGTCCTGTATTGACGGGTGTTAACTTCTCGGCGGACAAGGACATCTTGACATGCGTCTCGACAGACAGTCACCGACTGGCGTTACGACGGGCACAATTTGAGACGGACAATGAGATTTCGTTCCAAAACGTCATCGTACCTGGAAAAAGCTTAAACGAATTATCTAAATTACTTAGTGATGGTCACGTCGACATTACGATTACGAATCAACAGATCCTGTTTAAGATGAAACACGTCTTATTCTTCTCGCGTCTGCTTGATGGCAACTATCCGGATACATCCCGTTTGATTCCGGAAGAGTACCGCACGGCAGTCCGCATGAATGCGAAGGAATTACTTCAAGCAATCGATCGTGCGTCACTGCTTGCACGGGAAGACCGCAACAACGTCATCAAGTTCGCAGCAGAAGGCACGACGGCAGTCGAAATTTCTTCGCACTCACCGGAAGTCGGTAAAGTGTCGGAACAAGTCAGTATCTTATCGCTTGAAGGAGAAGAACTGAAAATCTCGTTCAACTCGAAATATATGATGGATGCGTTAAAGGCACTCGATGCGACGGATATCGAAATCCAGTTCACCGGTTCGATCCGACCGTTCATCCTGCATCCGGTTGACCAAGACAACGTCCTGCAACTGATTCTTCCTGTTCGGACAGCATGATTCATACCCAAGGAACCCTCTATGTTCCTTGGGCTTTTTTTGAAATCCGTATATACGTTCGTTCATTTTGCCAAATCGTAAGTTTTTTAGTACAATAAAGAGTACGTCATTTATAATATGTAGGTAGGAGGAGTCAAACCATGAATCAAATCAAGATTTCAACAGAATATGTCACATTAGGTCAGTTCCTGAAACTTTCTGATATCATCTCGAGCGGTGGACAAGCTAAACCGTTCCTCGCCGAGGTACCCATTCTTGTCAACGGTGAAGTCGATCAGCGACGCGGTCGTAAATTACGGGATGGAGATGTGATTGACGTAGAAGATTACGGTCAGTTCATCATTAAGAACGAGGGAAACTAACGTGCGACTAGATTCGGTCCGGCTCAGTCACTATCGCAACTATGAGTCGTTGGAATTATCTTTTTCCGAAAAGACGAATGTGCTGATTGGAGAGAATGCGCAAGGGAAGACAAATCTCCTGGAAGCGATCTATGTTCTTGCCCTTGCGAAGTCTCACCGGACGACGCATGACAAAGAATTGATCCAGTGGGATGCCGAGACAGCTCGTGTCGAAGGACGGATTCATAAAAAAAGAGGATCTCACTCGCAGGAAATCGCGATTTCGAGTCGCGGTAAAAAAGCGAAGCTGAATCATCTCGAACAGCGCCGGCTCAGTGATTATGTCGGTGCGTTGAATATCGTGCTGTTTGCACCAGAAGACTTACACATCGTCAAAGGCAGTCCACAAATCAGACGTCGCTTTTTGGATATGGAAATTGGTCAGGTCAGTCCGGTCTATCTACATGAACTCAGTCAGTATTTAAAAGTTCTCAAACAGCGGAATGCATTGCTGAAACAGTTATCGATCAAAGGTGGAGATGAGACGTTCCTCGATGTCTTGACGGAGCAGATGATTACGCTTGCCGTTAAAATCGTTCAGCGCCGTCATCGCTTCATTGCCCAGCTCGAAAAGTGGGCACGTCCGATTCATGAAGGAATCAGTCGTGGACAGGAACAGCTCGTCCTTATTTACCGTTCGGATACATTTAGCAATGATTTGCTCGATGTTGAAGGAATGACTGCTTCTTACATGCAGAAGTTTGGTAAAATAAAGACAAACGAAATCCGAAGAGGTGTGACCCTGTTCGGTCCGCATCGGGATGACTTCGAAATGGAAGTCAACGGTCGGAATGTCCAGACCTATGGTTCACAAGGACAACAACGGACAGCAGCACTCTCTTTGAAATTAGCAGAGATTGAATTGATTCATGAAGAAGTGGGGGAATATCCGTTGCTACTTCTCGACGATGTCTTATCCGAGCTCGATGATCATCGTCAAACCCATTTGCTCGATACGATGCAACAAAAAGTGCAAACCATTCTGACGACCACGAGTGTCGATGGAATCGCACATGAAACGATCAAACAGGCGAAGTTGTTCCACGTGAAACAGGGGGCCGTCATTTTGGAAGAGACATCATACAAAGAAATAGTAGGTGAGAAAACCGATGAGTAATCATGAAGATATGGAATTAGAACAAGGGTACGGTGCCGATCAGATTCAGGTGCTTGAAGGTCTAGAAGCCGTTCGGAAACGTCCGGGTATGTATATCGGATCGACTGCATCGAAGGGGCTTCACCATTTAGTATGGGAAATCGTCGATAACTCGATCGATGAAGCACTTGCAGGGTATTGCGATACGATCAAAGTTACGATTGAACCGGGTAATTCGATTTTGGTTGAAGATAACGGACGGGGAATCCCGGTCGATATCCAGGAAAAAATGGGACGTCCGGCAGTCGAAGTCATCCTGACAGTCCTTCACGCCGGCGGTAAATTCGGCGGCGGCGGATACAAAGTATCCGGTGGTCTTCACGGTGTTGGGGCATCTGTCGTTAACGCACTCTCGACGAAACTTGAAGTTTTCGTCAAACGGAATGAAAAACTGTATTACCAGGCGTATCACCGCGGTGTACCTGCTGCGGATTTAGATATCATTGGCACGTCGGAAGAAACCGGGACGATGATTCGTTTCTTCCCGGATGATGAAATCTTCCAGGAAACACTCGAATACGATTATGATCTGCTTGCGACACGACTTCGTGAGCTGGCATTCTTAAATAAAGGACTGACGATCGAAATTACGGATGATCGTGCGGATGAACCGATTACGCGCAGTTTCCATTACGAAGGCGGAATCAAGTCTTACGTCGAGCATTTAAACCGTTCGAAAGAAGTCGTCCACGAAGAACCGGTTTATGTACACGGTAACCGGGACGGGATTGAAGTTGAAGTGGCATTGCAATATAACGATGGTTTTGCAGCCAACATCTACTCGTTCACGAACAATATCCCGACACATGAAGGTGGAACACACGAAACCGGTTTTAAAACGGCTTTGACACGTGTCATCAATGATTACGCGAAAAAATTCGGTCTGATGAAAGAAGCCGACGGTACGTTGTCCGGGGAAGATGTGCGTGAAGGGATGACGGCAATCGTCTCGATCAAACACCCGAATCCACAGTTCGAAGGACAGACGAAAACGAAGCTTGGGAACTCGGATGCACGGACGGCAACGGATACGTTGTTCTCGTCTGCGTTTGAACAGTTCATGATGGAGAACCCGACAAGTGCCCGTGCAATCGTCGAAAAAGGAATGATGGCGTCCCGTGCCCGGATGGCTGCGAAACGTGCCCGTGAATTAACACGACGCAAAGGAGTCCTTGAAGTGAGTTCACTTCCAGGAAAGCTTGCCGACTGTTCATCACGTGATGCGACGATTTCCGAAATCTACATCGTTGAGGGTGACTCGGCGGGTGGTTCAGCGAAATCTGGACGTGATCGTCATTTCCAAGCCATCTTACCGATCCGAGGTAAGATCTTGAACGTCGAAAAAGCACGCCTTGATAAGATCCTCGGCAGTAACGAAATCCGGACGATCATTACGGCGCTCGGAACAAGTATCGGTTCTGAATTCAATATCGAAAAAGCTCGGTATCACAAAGTCATCATCATGACCGATGCCGACGTCGATGGTGCCCACATCCGGACACTGTTATTGACATTCTTCTACCGTTACATGCGTCCGCTGGTCGAGCACGGTTACGTCTACATTGCCCAACCGCCGCTTTATGGAATCAAACAAGGGAAAAACATCACGTACGTGCACAACGAACGTGAGTTGAACGAAGCATTAGCAGCACTTCCGGAAAACGCACGATACGACATTCAGCGTTATAAAGGTCTCGGTGAGATGGATCCGGAGCAACTGTGGGAAACCACGATGGATCCGAGTGGTCGTCAAATGCTGCGTGTCGAATTACAGGACGCGATCGAAGCAGATGAGGTCTTTGACATTTTGATGGGAGACCAGGTAGAACCACGTCGTGACTTTATCCAGTCGCACGCCCACTATGTGAAGAACTTGGATATTTAACGTTGAATAGAGAGGGTGGCCATACGAATGTCCGATCAACAAGGGATCATTAAAGATATCAACATCAGTCAAGAAATGCGTACATCCTTCATGGATTATGCGATGAGCGTTATCGTCGCACGTGCTTTACCGGATGTCCGTGACGGTTTAAAACCGGGTCATCGTCGTATTTTATATGCGATGAATGACCTTGGTATCCGCGCGGATAAACCGCATAAGAAGTCTGCCCGTATCGTCGGTGAAGTCATCGGTAAGTATCACCCGCACGGTGACTCTGCTGTTTACGACACGATGGTTCGGATGGCGCAGGACTTCAGTTACCGGTATGAACTCGTCGACGGTCACGGAAACTTTGGTTCTGTCGACGGCGATTCAGCCGCTGCCATGCGATATACGGAAGCCCGTATGTCAAAAATCGCGATGGAAATCATTCGCGATATCAATAAAAATACCGTCAATTTCAAAGATAACTACGATGGATCGGAACGGGAACCAGAAGTGTTACCATCCCGCTTCCCAAACTTACTTGTCAACGGTTCGAGCGGGATTGCGGTCGGGATGGCGACGAACATTCCGCCTCACCAACTCGGTGAAGTCATCGATGGTGTCCTTGCCTTGTCGCATAATCCGGACATCACGATTTCCGAACTGATGCAGCATATTCCAGGACCAGATTTCCCGACAGCCGGTGAGATCTTGGGACGCAGCGGAATCCGACGTGCTTATGAAACCGGACGCGGATCGATCATCGTTCGGGCAAAAGCCGAAATCGAGCAGACGAAAAAAGATCGTGAACGGATCATCGTGACGGAGTTGCCGTACCAGGTCAACAAAGCCCGTCTCGTTGAAAAGATTGCCGATCTCGTCCGTGAGAAGAAAATCGAAGGTATCACTGATTTACGTGATGAATCCGATCGCCGCGGTATGCGTATCGTCATGGAGATTCGCCGTGATGCCAACGCGAGTGTCATTCTTAACAACCTCTATAAACAAACGTCGATGCAGACGACATTTGGTGTGAACATGCTGGCAATCGTCAGTGGCCGTCCGCGTACATTGACGCTGAAAGAAATGTTGTATCACTATCTCGAGCACCAAAAAGAAATCGTCCGTCGCCGGACGCAGTTTGATCTCGAGAAAGCAGAAGCACGGGAACATCTCTTAGCTGGTTTACGGATTGCCCTTGATCATCTCGATGAAGTCATCAAGATCATTCGCGCCAATCGGACTGCGGATGCTGCCCGGGAACAGTTGATGGACCGGTTTGCCTTATCCGAGAAACAATCACAGGCGATTCTTGATATGCGCCTGCAACGGTTAACGGGACTTGAACGTGAGAAGATTGATGCGGAGTATGACGAAATCATGCAATTGATTACGGAACTTAAAACAATCCTCGAAAGCGATGAAGTCTTGCTTGAATTAATCCGGACAGAACTCGAAGAAGTGAAAGAACGCTTCAACGATCAACGCCGGACTGAAATTCGGATGGACCACATCGAATTCGAAGATGAAGATTTGATTCCGGAAAAAGATATCATCATTACGTTGACGAGCAGCGGCTACATCAAACGCTTGACGACGGATTCGTACCGCGCGCAGCGCCGTGGCGGACGCGGTGTCCAAGGAATCGGCACGAACGATACGGATTATGTAACCCGTCTGTTGTCGTGTTCGACACATGATACGATTCTCTTCTTTACGAATCGTGGAAAAGTCTACCGGATTCGCGGGTATGAAGTACCGGAGATGAGCCGGACTTCGAAAGGTGTACCAATCATCAACTTGATTCAAATCGAACGCGATGAGAAGGTCGAAACGATGATTCCGGTCAACTTCAAACGTTACCTTGAAGAACAAGAGGCAGCGGAAGCGACCGAGAACATCATTGATGTCGAAGTCACTTCGGAAGAGGCACCGGACAGTCTTGAAGAACCGGAAGAAGCGCTCGATGCAGAAGAAGTGATGCAGGATGAACAGAAATCGTTGATCTTTATGACACGCAAAGGTCGGGTCAAACGTTCACCGTTATCTGCTTACGCCCGGATCAATAAAAATGGATTGATTGCGATTCGTCTGTTTGAAGATGATGAATTGACATCGGTTCGTCTTGCTTCGACGGAAGATGAGGTCTTTACTGTCTCGAATACCGGAAAAGCCATCCGCTTCCCAATTACGAACGTTCGCTCAATGGGACGTGGTGCTCGAGGCGTCAAAGCGATGAACTTATCGGCAGACGCTATCGTCATCGGAATGGAACTGGCCCGTGATGAGCAGGATGTACTTGTCATTACGGAAAAAGGTTTCGGGAAACGGACACCAATGACAGAGTTCCGCACCCAGTCACGTGGCGGTAAAGGATTGATTGCCAGTAAAGTGACAGACCGTGTCGGACAAATTGTTGCGCTCCGGATTGTTGATGTCGATGATGACATCATGATCATGACGGAAAGCGGCATCGTCATTCGGACCGATTCACAAAACATCTCAAGTGTCGGACGTAACGCACAAGGGGTCAAAGTGATTCGAATCGAAGAAGGCGATCGTGTCGCGACAGTTGCAAAACTGAAAAAAGAAGATGCTGTCGAGGAAGAAAATGCTGTATTAGAAGAAGGCGAAACGAGTTTGGAAGAACAGACCGTTTCAACTTCTGAGATGAACAGCGATGCTGAGCAGACAGAAGAATAAAACAAAGTAGAACGACGTACAGCAGAGTGGGGACAATCTTGTCTTTACTCTGCTGTTTTTCTAAAAAATCACTCAAGGGAAGGAACGAGACAACGATGCGCGTGGCAAGTGAGCGACTTATTCTTGGTGACCGGATAACCGAGTCTCTGTTTTTACATACGGATATTCCAATCGTTGAAGCTGGAAAAAAGATTGGAGCAGATGAATTACGACGAATCAAACGATTTTTGATTAAAGAAGTAGATATCGAGGAACGGCCTGAAGGGATGATGGAAGCATCGATGACCGATCAGGCACTGGAAGAGATAGCAGAAGACAGTCTATTTGATTCGTTGATTGAAACCTACAATCAGGTATTCACTTCCTGGGAACAAGGATTAGTTCCAAATGTCTATGATGCGTTGAGATGGGTGAAGGAATCCATGCCGGACCTGGTGCGACGGGAAGATATCTTACCGTACTTCCTGGAGCGAGGAACAGAAGCGTACACCGTGCGACATGCGATTTACCGGGGAGCGATTGCTCAATTACTTGCGGAAGCAGCCGGAAAAGAGCGCAAGATGATTCATGATTTATGGGTGGCGTCCTATTTTGCGGACTGTGGATTGGCCCGTATCATGGAATGGCGTCACACAAAGCGGTATGAAGCGATGCAACAAGAAATCTTTCACCGTCATCCTGCGATGGCGTTCCAAGCCTTACAAAAAGAGAACATCATCTCCGATACAGTGAAACGCTTGATCGTTCAACATCATGAGCGGCTGGACGGTTCCGGATATCCTTTGAAAGTTAAAGGGGATAAAATCATGGATCATACGAGACTGTTCATCGTAGCGGATGTCTTTGCAGCCATGACCAGTTGGCGCCCGTATCGTGAAGCTTATAAGGTCTATGATGCGTACTGTCATTTAAAAGCGCGACCTATGCAGTACGATTCGAAGTATGTCATGCTTCTTGGACAGTTATTATTACCGATAGAATCAGGTGATCGCGTCTTGATGAGTAACGGGAAGATTGCAACGGTCCTCCGAAAAAACAGTGTATTTGACCGCCCGGTGATTACGTATGAAGAACATAATCAGCGTATTGTTAAAGACTTGATGGAGGAACGGCAACTGAACATCATTCAGCTTATGGATTAAAGGCCAGCTTCATGTGTACTATATATAGAAGAAACGCTCTCTTTTTCGTCATAAATTCGATGGAAAAAAGAGTTTTTCTTTTTTTATAAAAAAACACTTGTACAATAATAAATCCCATGGTATATTATTTCTTGTCCTTAAGAGGACGAGCGCACTGCCGGAAACAAGAGAAAAACTTCTTTCAAAAAGTTGTTGACTTATTGTTTC
>NZ_QPKF01000020.1 GCF_003339585.1 Exiguobacterium sp. RIT594
CTACAGCCGCATGTATGATATCTCGAAAGCACTCTCAGTCGCGATCACAACACAAATGCCTGAGAAGTTCGACAACACGAAAGCGGACACAAAAGCAGCTGACCTCCGCTCAACACTCAACAGCCTCGCAGCTGAGCACGTTGCACTTGCCAACATCAGCATGACGGCGGGCGTCGATCAAGCGAAAGACTACGATGCAGCGAACTGGGCAGAAGACATGCACACAGCTGACTTCAAAGCGGCAATGAAATCCGTCTACGGTCAAGCGGGTGCGGATCAGTTCGAGCAAGTCTGGACAAAAAACCACATCGAAGCGCAAGCTAACCTTGTCACAGCAGCCATCAACGACGACAAGAAAATGATGGGCGACGCACAAGACATGCTCAAAATGTTCTCAAATGACTTCGGTGCATTCCTTGGCGCAGCAACA
>NZ_QPKF01000021.1 GCF_003339585.1 Exiguobacterium sp. RIT594
ACATATGGAGGATTAGCTCAGCTGGGAGAGCATCTGCCTTACAAGCAGAGGGTCGGCGGTTCGATCCCGTCATCCTCCACCATTTTTTATTACACTTGCCGGTGTAGCTCAGCTGGTAGAGCAACTGACTTGTAATCAGTAGGTCGCGGGTTCGACTCCTGTTGCCGGCACCATTTTCACCTTAAATATCATCATCGACCTTGAAAAAGTGTAGATGCTACCTTTTAACACCCTGCCGGGGTGGCGGAACTGGTAGACGCACAGGACTTAAAATCCTGCGGGGGTTTCCCCGTGCCGGTTCGATTCCGGCCCTCGGTACCATTTAAATTTAACTGTTTGATCAATTACCCC
>NZ_QPKF01000022.1 GCF_003339585.1 Exiguobacterium sp. RIT594
TGCTCTCCGGTTTGGGCTGTTCCCGTTTCGCTCGCCGCTACTCAGGGAATCGCATTTGCTTTCTCTTCCTCCGGGTACTTAGATGTTTCAGTTCCCCGGGTCTGCCTCACGCTACACTATGTATTCATGTAACATGTCCCATCCCATTACGGATGGTGGGTTCCCCCATTCGGAAATCCTCGGATCAAAGCATACTTACTGCTCCCCGAAGCATATCGCTGTTCGTCGCGTCCTTCATCGGCTCCTAGTGCCAAGGCATCCACCGTACGCCCTTCATACCTTGATCTAGCATTTTGGTATTCTAAGAACACACGTCTAATGACATGGTTATAAAAA
>NZ_QPKF01000023.1 GCF_003339585.1 Exiguobacterium sp. RIT594
GAAGAAAACCTTCCGACAAAAGCAGCACAGGAAGCGGTCTCTGGTCATGAAACATACGTCCAAGATACGTTCATGCAGTATGTCGAAGGCGACTACAAAGGATCAGCTGACACATTCCGTGAGTCATATGCTTACATGTACGGTGTCGGTGAAAACCTCGGTGAAGCAATCGTCAAACAATCACCTGAGAAATTCATGGATGGTACACCAGGTTCAATGCCGAACACAGGTAACGGCGGCATGAGCGACAACAATGCAGCAGGTACGACTGGTGC
>NZ_QPKF01000024.1 GCF_003339585.1 Exiguobacterium sp. RIT594
TTTGATGTCTTGTTGATGTCTTCAGTTTTCAAGGTGCGAGTGCCTTCTCCGTCAGGAAAAGACAAATGGAGCCTAGCGGGATCGAACCGCTGACCTCCTGCGTGCAAGGCAGGCGCTCTCCCAGCTGAGCTAAGGCCCCATGAGATTATAAAATTGAATGGTGGGCCTAAGTGGACTCGAACCACCGACCTCACGCTTATCAGGCGTGCGCTCTAACCAGCTGAGCTATAGGCCCATTCAAAATGGGTTGTTCAATTGAGAGATCGGA
>NZ_QPKF01000003.1 GCF_003339585.1 Exiguobacterium sp. RIT594
AAGATACGTTTTTTGCCTCATCGTTCAGTTTTCAAAGTTCGTCGTGTCGTTTTCAGCGACTTTAATAAGATATCACGGAATAACTTATGCGTCAACCGTTTTTTTCTCGTTTTTTTCATCGCGTCAATGGCGTGTGCCTGTCGACATGTATTAATATACTATCTCGAGATAATAACGTCAATGCTTTTTCATCATTTTTCTTGTTATTATTTTTTTCTTCTATATATGCTTACTCTATTTAATTTAAAAAAACAAAAAACCGGTCTGTCAAACGACCGGTTCATATGTCACGAGTTCAACGCCAAGTCCTTTCGTGCGTTGGTACGAAATCCGGACCAACCCTTTCCGGATGAAGAAATCAATCAAACTACCTAAATCAACTTTCAATTCTGTCAAACGGCTTTCTTCCATCAATTCTTGCATCGTCCAAGGATGGTCGTGCTCTCGCATGACTTCGAATAAGTATCTGCCACCGGACAATACTTTCGATTGCAGTAAATGCTCTAGTCCGATCAGCGCTAAATGAATCCGTTGTTCCAAGGTTTCTTCACTTAACAGAAGTTGTTCATATAATTTGTAGACATCCGGATCGTCCAGTCGCGCCTGCTCCCAAACGACGACTTCCGGATGCGCACCTTTTTCCAACACCGACAACCGGGCCAAATGATGCAGTGCATGATGAACATGCGTATAGGCATCATAATAATTCCCGCGACTGAACAGATTTCTTCCGTCCTGAAAACGGCGCAGTAGTTTTGCGAATGATAGCGACATCTGTAAACAGCGTTCCGTTTCCGGAAAATTGAGCAGTTGTTTTTTTAAATCCGTCAAATAATCATTCCGTTCAAAAACGATGGTCCCTTCCGACACCCAATGGACAGCGCGGCGATTCGCATTTAAAATCAACCAACGGGAAAGGACTTGTTCATGCACAAGATGTAATGAAACCCGAAGTGTATCCAAACGATAATGTTTCACTGTCCACTCGATAGAAGGATCTCGGGTAATTACTAAGAGTAAAACATCAAATTGATCGGTCAAAGAGTCTCTCGGTTGCCTTTTTTCAACAGAGATAATTCCTTGTGTCTCCGGATAAGCCGCATATTCTGAATAAATCGTTCGTGTTGCTTGTTCCATTTCCTTCTCACCCTTCTCTACTCCATACTCGTTACTCTGATCATTCGTCCGTTACCATTTTCGACAAAAAATCAATCGTTCCTGCTTCTGACTCGATCCAACAATATGCTAGACTGACTATAGGGGGAATTCATGTGAAAAAACAACGCAAGAATAAAATAAACCGCGCCCGCAACTTGGCAATGTTCCTTGTCTTTGGTGGAATGCTTGTCATGTATGGCGGTCTTTTGTTAAAACAATTCGAAATCATCATGGTCATCCTCATGCTTGTCGGGTTCGTCATGGTCCTTGCCAGTACGGCGCTCTATTTCTTGATCGGGCTCACTTCGACGAAAGCAGCCGTCGTCACCTGCCCAAACTGCGGCAAGGAGACGAAAGTCCTCGGGCGAGTCGATTTATGTATGCACTGCGACGAACCTCTGACGATGGACCGTAACCTGGAAGGAAAAGAATTTGATGAAAAGTACAATAAACACAGTAAACGAGCTCCCCGTTAAGGAAGCTCGTTTTTTTAATGCACGTTTGATTGGCACTCCGGACAAGTCCCGTAAACCTCAAGACGATGACGATCTACTTTAAAACCTGTTAAATGCGCCGCAACCGTCTCGACGTCATCTAAAACAGGATAGTTGAAATCAACGATTTTCCCGCATCCTTCGCAAATCATATGGTAATGACGCGTCGTAACGAAATCAAAACGGCTTGAAGCATCTCCATAATTCATCTCTTCTACGATCCCTTTTTCTCTAAAGACCCGTAGATTATTATAAACTGTCGCCACACTCATATTTGGAAAACGATGTTCGAGCGCACGATAAATTTCATCTGCTGTCGGATGTGTATGTCCCGTCGTTAAATATTCCAAAATCGCATGACGTTGTGGTGTCATCCGAACGCCTGATTCACGTAAAGAGCGTACTGCATCATCTAGCATTTCGTTCGCCACGTCATCCCCTCATTTCTATCTTTCATTGATTATTAGATTGTAATCTTTATAATTAGTCTACCTACATTATCTCTTTCCGTCAACGGCTCTGCTCCACGTTTGACGGACATGATACAATCATATCGTGATATTTTTCACGTATCAATGATTGGAGGAATCATCATGTCAACTCATGCAAATCGCCCGACTTCCGAAGCATTATATGAAGTAGCACAACAATGTATCGTCGGAGGTGTGAACAGCCCATCCCGCTCTTATAAAGCAGTCGGAGGTGGTGCTCCCGTTTATATGGAGCGTGGAGAAGGAGCTTACTTTTATGATGTCGACGGCAATCGTTACATCGATTACTTAGCAGCTTACGGCCCGATTATCACCGGTCACGGTCATCGACATATTACGGAAGCAATCACGAACGCTTCGCGCAACGGTTTGTTATACGGAACACCCCATCGTCTCGAAATCGACTTTGCGCACAAACTCCAACAAGCGATTCCTTCTTTGGAAAAGGTCCGTTTTACGAACTCCGGAACAGAGGCCGTCATGACGACGATCCGCGTCGCCCGCGCCTATACAGGACGTGAACTTGTCGTTAAATTCAGCGGTTGCTACCATGGTCACTCGGACTTAATGCTGATCGCAGCCGGTAGCGGTCCTGCCACACTCGGTTCACCTGATTCGGCCGGTGTCACAAAAGCGACAGCCAAAGAAGTCATTACGACACCGTTCAACGATATCGAGTCTTACCGTCAAATCATGGCAGAATGGGGCGATCAAGTCGCCTGTGTACTTGTCGAACCGATTGTCGGAAACTTCGGAATCGTGGAGCCGCAACCCGGTTTCCTCGAAGCAATCAACGACATCACCCATGAACACGGTGCTCTTGTCATCTATGATGAGGTCATCACGGCTTTCCGTTTCATGTACGGCAGCGCGCAAGAACTCTTGAACATCCGCCCAGACATGACAGCGCTCGGAAAAATCATCGGCGGCGGTCTGCCGATCGGTGCGTATGGCGGACGCCAAGATATCATGGAACATGTTGCGCCGCTTGGTCCTGCCTATCAAGCAGGTACGATGGCCGGAAATCCAGCTTCGATGGCAGCTGGAATCGCCTGCCTCGAGTTGCTCGAACAGCCCGGTGTATACGAAGAGTTCGACCGTCTCGGTGCAAAACTCGAACAAGGAATACTAGAGGCTGCTGACACGCATGACGTCACGGTTACGATCAACCGTCTTAAAGGTGCATTGACGGTTTACTTCACGGACGAAACGGTCATCGACTATTTGGGTGCCGAACGTGCCGACAGTGAAATGTTCGGCCGTTTCTTCAAGTTAATGCTCGAACAAGGCGTCAACCTTGCTCCTTCGAAATACGAAGCCTGGTTTTTGACGACAGCGCACACGGACGCAGACATCGACGAAACAATCGTTGCTGTCAACCGTGCTTTCGCCCAACTTTAAATCAATTCTTCATACAAAAAGGCTGTTCCGTTTTTCGCGGAACAGCCTTTTTTCATTCAACTAGCTCTAGGTTTTGAATTGCATACAGTTCAAAGTAGGCGCCACGTTTTCGCATCAATTCTTCATGACGTCCCATTTCCGTGATCTGACCGTTTTCAATGACAACAATTTTATCGGCATCGGTGATGGTCGAAAGACGGTGGGCGACGGTAAACGTCGTCCGTCCTTTCGCGAGACGGGCAAGCGAATCCTGAATCATCGATTCACTTTCCAAATCCAGTGCACTCGTCGCTTCATCCAAAATCAAAATCGGTGGATTTTTGAGGAATACCCGGGCAATTGCCAGACGTTGTTTTTGGCCGCCTGACAATTTGACACCCCGTTCGCCGACCGGTGTTTTATAACCGTCCGCCAAACGTTCGATGAATTCATGGGCATTTGCCGCTTTTGCTGCCGCAACGACCTCTTCATCCGTTGCCTCGGGATTTCCCATCTTAATGTTCATTTCGACCGATTCACTGAACAGAATCGATTCCTGCATGACCATACCGATTTGATCGCGAAGACCACGTAACTTCAAATCACGAATGTCGACGCCGTCAAGCGTGATTCGCCCGGAGGACACGTCGTAAAAACGGGGAATCAGACTGACCAGTGTTGATTTCCCGCCGCCCGACATCCCGACGAAAGCAATCCGTTCTCCCGCCTGTACATCGAGCGTCAACCGGTCAATCGCCCGTTCGCCGCCTTCTTCGTAAGAGAAACTGATATTTTCAAACTGAACGTTCCCTTTGACAGCTACCGGATTTTTCGCATTGGCTTTTTCCGTAATGTCATACGGCTCATCCAGGAATTCAAACATCCGGTCCATCGAGGCAATCGACTGGGTCAGTGTCGTCGATGAGTTGACGAGACGACCGAGCGGTGCATACAGACGATCGATGTAGGCAATAAAGGCGACCATCGTCCCAAGTGATTCCTGTCCGTTCAGAACGAGGAAGGCCGCTGCACCGAAAATCAAAATCGGTGCAAAATCGGTAATCGTCGAGACGACGACGTACGTCCGGGCATTCCAGTTCGTTTGGCGTAAGGCCGCCGTCAAGAAACCATCGTTTTGTTTCTTGAACGCCTGATTTTCATGGGGCTCAAGCGCAAAGCTGCGGATGACTGCCATTCCGTTGACCCGTTCCGTCAAGTGTCCTTGCAGTTCAGCGAGCGCTGCAGACCGGTCCCGTGTCAGACTGCGGAGCCGTCCGTAAAAGAACTTAACCGCGAGTGCGTAAAATGGCAACGGAATGATGGCGACGAGCGTCAGTTTCGGATCAATTGTCCACATGATGGCGATGGCAATCAAAATCGTAATCATATCAAGCCATAAATTCATCAGTCCGGTGACGACAAAATCTTTTGTTTGTTCGACATCATTGATGATCCGGGAGATGACTTCACCTGTTTTCGTATTTGAATAAAAGCGGAGTGACAATTTCTGAACATGATCAAACAGACGATTCCGGACATCAAATAAAATTTTTGACGCCGACCACTGGGCCAGATACTGCCGGATGTATTCAAGCGGCGGTTTGATGACAAGGAAGACGAAGAATCCGGCCCCGATCAAATAGGCCAGCTCTTTACTGCGCTCCGCGAGGGGAACCGTCGTCGATTCATCCAGGAGATTGTCAATGATGTACTTGTAGAGCAGCGGCAATCCTAACGGAATCGAAAACTTGATGATCCCGACGAACACCGTTAAGAGAATTTGTTTTTTATACGGTTTGACGAATTCCATGTACCGCCGGATGGAACCCTTCTCTTTTAACTGTTTTTGTTTTGCTTTACCCATGTATTTCCCTTCTTTCCACTAAAAAAAGACGATGGCGAACCATCATCTCCGATATCTTGTTTCGTATTCACGATACCACGTTTCCACGAAAGCTGGATTGAATGGACCCTTGCGACTGCGAATCCATTGAATCAAAATCTGAACGTTGTCTTTCAGAATACGATCAATCGCTTTCGGATAGTTCATCTCCCGGCGATGTTTTTCGTACTCGTCCTCATCCAAAATCATGTAAGACATGTCCGGATAGACTTTGATATCTAAATCATAATCAATGTACTTGACTGCTCGATCCTTTTCATCAAACGTCGAAGGTGACCCTAAGTTGCAGTAATAGTAGATTCCGTCTTCACGAATCATACAGATTACATTAAACCAGAGTTCTGTCGAAAAATAACAAATCGCGGGTTCTCGTGTCCGCCACTGACGACCATCCGATTCACTGACCATAATCCGGTCATTGAATCCAATCAATTCTTCTTCCGTCGATTTAAGCACGAGCGTTTCTTCCCAAACTCTGTGTAAGCTGCCGTTATGTTTGAAACTTTGAATCTCAATCTTGCTACTTTCTTTTGGGAATCGACTCATGTGCTACTCCTTTCTGAAGCTTTTTATTCAGTTTTTTCTATACCCTCGTGCTTATTATACCCATTTTCAGAACACATGAAAAACGAAAGGCTACTTTTTCAGGAAAATGACTGGTATTTAACTTGAAAAATGATGTAATATTGCCTGTTTTCGCTGTTGAAACATCGGTTTCAGAATAAAACCATCGACCAACCATTTTGGTAAATACGATTTATACACCAAGTCATCAATCATATAGACGCCGTCCGGTCGTTCCTCCACACGGTGAATATGACACCAGGCCGTAAAGGGAAACGGAACTTTGATTCCGACATCGACGAATAAATCGTTCCCGACCAACGGAATGATTGAGTCCCATTTCACGAAAATCGGTGGAAGGCCGACCTTCAGCTGAATCGTATTGCCGGCATATGTCCGTGTATCCCCGTTCGTCTGTACTTTCGGGAACGTCGTCATCCCGGTCAGGGCTTTGGCATCACTTAAAAAGGACCAGGCTTGTTCCTTCGTCGCCGGTACTTTCGTTTCTGTATAAAAATGATCCATTAGAGCTCCTCCTTTAACAAACGGTCAATTTTCATCTGGGCAACGGAAATCGGTTGTTTTTCATATGTCGGTTCATCCATTAACACGGTCCCTTCCGGTTGTGTCGCAACACGGTACACCGTGATGTCCCAAATCCGGTGCGAAAAGATATGTTTAACACTGCCGACGCGGATTCCCGGCTGTTCTTCCGTCGATTCAATCAAAGGGTACTGCCACATACCGGCCAAGAGTCCTGTATCCGGGCGTCGCATGACTGCGACTTGTCCATTTTCCTCATAGACAAGGGCATCATACCGGATCGTCTGTGTTTTGCCTTTTTTCGTTTTGACGGGAAGTTCTGCCTGAACGGACCGGTCGTAAGCAAAACAGACATCATTGACCGGACAAAGTCCGCACATCGGTGATTTTGGTGTACAGACCATCGCACCAAGTTCCATCAATCCTTGATTAAAGCTCGACGGGTCCGCATGATCAATCAATTCATGAACAGCCGCTTCAAAGACTTTCCGTGTTTTCGGCACCGCAATATCGTCATAAATCCCGAGAACCCGGGATAATACACGCATGACGTTCCCGTCAACAGCCGGTTCCGGATGACCGTAAGCAATCGAAAGAACAGCACCGGTCGTATAGGGACCGACCCCCCGTAAACTTTCAAACCGTTCTTTTTCGTCCGGTACGATTCCATCATATTTTTCAACAACTTCCTGAACGGCGATTTGAAGGTTCTTAACCCGGGAATAGTACCCTAAGCCTTCCCAATATTTTAAGACTTCACTTTGGTCGGCTGCCGCTAAATCATGAGGGGTTGGAAAACGTTCCGTGAACCGGTGGTAATAAGGGATTACCGTATCGACCCTTGTCTGTTGCAGCATGATCTCACTGATCCAGATATGATAGGGATTTTTCGTTTCACGCCACGGCAACTGTCGTTGTTCGCGCAAAAACCACTGGACTAATTCCGTTGTAAAATGCCGTTTATTAAAGTTTGTGAAATATTCTGTAACAAGAGTCAAAATATTACCTCTTTTCTATTTGATACGTTATAGTAAGTTCAATTAACCTTAAAATCAATTTACTGTTTTATGATCCTGAATACTTTGATAAGGAGCGAATTCGCATTGGATACTGGGACGCATATCGGAATGGGACTTTGCCTCGCCGCCATTTCCACACTTGAACCGGATGTCGCCGCAAGCGCTACGCTGTTTGCGGCTGTCACGACGACGGCGTTGGTCGGTTCCCATGCTCCAGACTTTGATACTGTATTTAAATTTAAAGGCAATAGTGCCTACCTGAGACAACACCGTGGTAAGTCCCACGGCTTAATTGCTTTAATTGCCTGGCCGTTACTGCTGTCGATTGTCATCGGCGCCCTGTTCGGCGTTCCACCTACTTCATTATGGCTGATGGCACAGATTGCTGTCGCCCTTCATGTCTTCGTCGATCTGTTTAATGCTTACGGCACGCAGGCGCTTCATCCTTTTAAGAAAACCTGGATTGGGTGGGGTGTCATCAATACGTTTGACCCCTATCTGTTTACGATGTATTACGGCGCGTTCGGCATTTGGTTATTGACCCGTGCAACAATCGTCATTTTCCCAATTCTGATTGCGATCGTCATCATTTATTACGCGGTGCAGTTCAAATTGCGAAACGATGCCCTGGCAACGGCAGCCCGTTATTATGGCGGTGCTCACAAGCTGTTCATCTCACCCGGCATGAAATGGGATGAATGGCATGTCGCAGCACGTCTCCGGAATGAATATGCAGTTGTTAAAATCAATTCCGGTACCGTCGTCGAATGCGGCAATTTCCGGATCAAAAATGAACCGCATGGTGATGAACTGTATGAGATTGTTAAAGAGAACGCCGATTTACAAGCTTTTCTTGAGTTCTCGAAAATTCATACGTATACCGTTTCCCGAAAAGACGGAATCGTTGAATACCGATTTACGAATTTGCGGTACTTTACGAAAGAAGTTTATCCGTTCGTTGCTGTCGTCCGGATTGATGCAGCTTCACGCCAAATCGTCAGCTCCTACACGGGATGGGTCTTCAGTGAGCGTACGTTGCAGAAAAAATTAATCGTGCCTGCTTTATGAATAAAGGACTCGCCATGCTCGGAAGATATCATTCCGAACCGCGAGTCCTTTTTTTAATTGAATGACTGATCGTCGCGTCCAATCATCAAATGCTTGAACTTCTCATTTGTCGTATTGAAACGATGAAGCATCGGACCATGTTGTTTGATTTGCTGCTGAACGAAACGAACGGCAACCGCTTCACCTTGATATTTTTCTCCCGCCCGTGCGAGCGTCGCTTCGAAATCTTCCCATAAGACTTCGACCCACGTCAAGGCTTCGAGCGGCGTCAGCGTCTCATTGACTTCCTGTAATTCTTCCGCCAATTCGTTTAATGCTTCTGTACGATTTTGATCCATTGTCATTCCTCCTCTTCTTGAATCAACGCGAGCGGAATCGCCACTTCGTTGACTGTCCCTTCAAAATGCCCCCAACCCATCACACCGTTGACGAAATGCAGTTCGAATCGCGCCTCTTCCCCAGCAATCCGGTAAAAACGCCCTGTCTCAAACCGGCTGGCGTCGACTAAATAACTTTGGGCGATCGCAATCTTACGGATAATCACCTCGACTTCACTCATGTTGCCGTGTTGCTCGGCTTTACGTTTCTGCTCATTCAATTTCGTCACGAGCATCTCTAACTCGTATTTTGATAACTGACTCATACGTGTCTCCATAAAAAAACTCCCCCTCTTCGTCATTAGTATATACGAAAAGGAGAAGAAAAATGATGGAGTTAACTTGATTTCAGCTCGAGATTGCGTTTACTTTGCAGTGCATACATCTTGGCATAGATTTTTTGTTTTTTGAGTAACTCATCATGCGTACCGCGTTCGGCAATCCGTCCCTGATCGAGAACGATGATTTCGTCGGCATCTTTGATTGTTGACAAACGGTGGGCAATGATGAATGTCGTGCGCCCTTTCGTCAACGTCAACAATGCTTCTTGAATCATCGCTTCCGTCTCGGAATCGACACTCGCCGTCGCCTCATCGAGGACTAAAATGGCAGGATCAAATGCCAGTGCCCGGGCAAAGCTGATCAACTGCCGTTCACCGGCAGATAAGGTCGCCCCTTTTTCGATGACAGGTTCGTCCAGTCCCTCAGGAAGCCGGTCAATGAACCGGTCTGCTCCAACGGCGACGATCGCTTCCCGGATCCGTTCTTCAGAAATTGCCGGGTTCCCGAGCGTGATATTCGACCGGATCGTTCCGGTGAACAAAAATGGATCCTGCAGGACGATGCCCATGTGATCGCGAACCGCCTGTTTCGGCAGTGACGTGACATCTTGTCCGTCAATCAACAAGTGACCGGATGACGGATCATAAAAACGCATCAGTAAATTCATAATTGAACTTTTCCCGCTGCCGGTATGGCCGACGAGAGCGATTGTCGCGCCGGGACGGGCGTCAATCTCGATTTCCTGTAAGACAGGATGACCCGGATCATAGCTGAAACCGACCTGCTTGAACTCGACACGACCGGCGAAACGGGGTAAACGTCCTTTTCCGACATCCTCCCCCTTTTCGTCAAGCAATTGGAACATCCGGTCTGCTGAAACGAGTGCTTGCTGCAGCGGTGACAGTTGATTCATGATTTGCGTCACCGGTTCAAAGAGACGGGAGACATAATCGATGTAGGCATATAAAATACCGAGCGATAAAAACGTTCCGTCGGTCAGACTTTTTCCGGCCACCACCCAAATTAACAAGGCAAGCGTCAGGTTTTTTAAGAAATACGATAAGTTATGCGACATTAAAGCATCGAGCCGCAATAACTTGGAGCGGGTTTGATAGTTCTCTTCATTTTTCTGCTCAAATTCCGCCAACACTTCTTTTTCCCGCGCGTACGCTTGAATGATCGGCATCGTTTGGATATTCTCATTCAATTGACCGTTCATATCCGCGACAAGCGACCGGACTTTGAAGTTATTTTCCGTTGCGAGTTTCTGGAATAACTGGATCCAGAAGTAGACAATCGGAATAATCAGCAACGAAACGAGTCCGAGACGGACATCAAGGAAAAACATCGCCACTAAGATTCCGGCCATCGTAATCAGTCCTGAAAAGACCCGTGCGAGCACACCCAAGTACAAATCGCGGATCGTTTCCGTATCGTTCGTTACGCGACTGACAATCTTTCCGATCGGTGTCTGGTCAAAATAGCGGACCGGCAACCGTTGTAAATGTGTAAAAACATCAAGCCGCATCCGTTTAACGATTTTATGCGCCGACCGCTGAAGCAGGATTTGTTGCACCCAGTTCAGACCGGCTGCGATTAACAGCAGGATGATATACATCAAGGACAGCCAGCCGACCGCTTTTAAGTCGGAAGCATAAAAATCATATACTTGTCCTTGTGTGAGCTTCGCGACGTTTGCGTAACGAAATACCTCATCGCCCCGCGTGACGGTCAACGTCCCATCCTCGACACTGCGTTCGCCACCGCTCACGACCTGTTTCGGTACAAAATAATAACCATCTTTTGACTGGACAATCGAAATGGATTGAATGACGGCAGAGGACGGGACGTCCTGCTTCTTCGCAAACTGACGCCCGTCATACTCGACCCGTCCTCCATCTTTTACTTCCACCCAGTCCTTTTCAATCGCGACGATATGCTCATCGATGATGACCTTCGCAATATAAGGTCCGGTCAGTTCTGCTCCGACTGCTAAAATCAATAGAAATAATCCGAGGAAAATCGCTTGTTTTTCATACATCGCATAACGGACCAGCGATCGAATCGTCGTTTTCCGACGAACGGGATCTAATAAATACAATTCTTCTTCCTTCACGTTCGACACCTCCTACCTTACGTTTCTTCACTTTGCCGTTCGAACTGTTCGGCATACCATCCTCTATGGTTCATCAGTTGTTCGTGCGTGCCCCGTTCGGTCACCTGACCATCCTGCAGGACAAGGATTTCGTCCGCATGGGCAACAGCAGACAGACGGTGCGCGACAATCAATGTCGTTGCCTGCTCGCGGTTGGTTCGAATCGCTTCAATGATGTGCGATTCGGTTTTCGCATCGACCGCGGATAACGAATCGTCAAGCAGTAATAATTTTGGTTTTTTCAACATCGCCCGGGCAATCGACAGCCGTTGTTTCTGACCCCCGGATAACGTGACGCCCCGTTCCCCGACCAATGTCTCAAGACCTTGATCGAGCATCGTAATATCCGTCGTAAACGATGCCAGACGAATCGCTTCCTGCAATTCAGCTTCCGTTGCCGTTCCGGCACCGAACAAAATATTGTCCCGTACTGTTTTCGAGAATAAGAGATGTTCCTGCGAGACATAACCGGTCCAGCCGCGGACCGTTTCCAAGGCGACGTCCTCATACGGAATCCCGTTGACCTGCAACATCTCGCGCCCCAGCGGATATTCGCGTAAAAACTGCCGCAACAATGTGGTTTTTCCGGCGCCGGTCGGACCGACAATCCCGATTGTCTTTCCTTGTTCAATCGTCACATTGATCTTGTTTAAGGCGGGCTGTTTTGTTCCCGGATACGTAAACGTCAAATCAGATAACACGATTGTTTCCGGAACATCCACATCCGTGACCGGTGTTGACGTAATCAACGGTTTTACCCGCATCGTCGCTTGCAGACGATCAAGACTCGCTGTTCCGCGCTGAATGACGTTAATCAATTCCCCGAACGCATACATCGGCCAAATCAACATCCCGAGATAAATATTAAAGGCGACGAGTTGCCCAAGCGTGATATCGTTCGTAAAGACAAGATACGTCCCGAACGATAAGCCGATCAGATAACTGATTCCGACGAGTAATTTGATAATCGGCTCGAATAAGACATCAATTTTTGCGACGTGCATGTTTTTATCAAATACATCACTCGTAACAGCATCAAATTTTTTGACATCGATGTCTTCCTGAACGAATGAACGAATGACCCGCAGACCGGAAATCGATTCCACGACCTGATCGTTCATCGTGCCAAAAGCATCCTGCGCCGTCATGAACCGTCCATGAATCTGGCTGCCGAGTTTATTCATCGCGTAAGCGAGAATCGGCATCGGCAATAAGGCGGCAAGCGTCAGTTTCCAATCGATTGCCACTCCCATGACGACAAGTGTAATCGCCGTCATGTTTAACGAGTCGACGAGCGTCAGGACACCAAAGCCGGCTGTCCGTTCTACTGCCTTCAAGTCATTGGTCGCAAGCGCCATTAAATCCCCTGTGCGGTTACGTTGGTAAAAAGTTGGCGTCAGCTTTAATAAATGCGTAAAGAATTGGCTGCGCAACGTCCGTTCGAGTAAAAAGGCTGTCCCGAATAATTTCGCAAGCCACAAGTACGTCAGAATAAAAGACGTGATGGAAATAACGGTCAGACCTACCACATACTGAATCAGTGTCGTCCGGTCCATTGATCCGGAACGTAGTCCGTCAATCACTTTTCCGATCAACCACGGTGGTGTCAAGTCGATGAAGCCGGTCACGATCAGTAGTAACACGGCAATCAAATACGATTTTTTATGTTCTTTCAGAAACCAACTGAGTTGGCGAAATAATCGCACGATGGCTCCCCCCTTTGTCGTTCATAATGGTGTTACACGTTTCCAAGCACGCAAAAAAGGCAGACGGATTTCCGGAGCAGTCCGAGAATCCATCTGCCTTTCTGAAGACGATGTGAATCGACGATATGGTCTGCGTGCTCGGGGAACGGATTCCCTGTCAATCGCACACTGAAAGTAGTGTTTATACGAGTTCGAGAGTCTCCGCCATATTCAGCTGTTTAATAAATACGTTTACAATTGGCTGTTTCATTTGACGGTTCCTCCTTTTCTTAATCTGAGCGTAGAATAGCATAATTATCGAACAATTGTCAATTTTGTGTCTAATCTTTTAAAATGAAGTGAAAACTTATATTTCGTCCGCTTCTTCCTGCTTCACCTGTTCAATCACTTCCGAAACGAGTGCATACGGAAATCCTTTCCGAACCAATGCTTGTTGTGTTTTTTGAACCCGGGCGAACGGTTCCAGATTCCGATACTTCGGATAATATTTTCGTGCCTGGTACAAAGCGGCCGATTCTTCTGTGTCCGCTTCCACCTCTTCGAATACTTGTTGAATCCCGAGCTTCGAGACCTCCGATGAAAATCCGCGTTGCATCAGGGTTTGTTGCAGTTTCTGCTTCAGTTCCCGAACCGATCGGCGGGCCAGTTCTTTTTGTTTTTGCCGAAGAAACTTCAACACCTTTTCCAGCTCTTCTTCTTCCGTGAATGCTGTCAATGCCTGATCAATATACGTCTTTTGAATCTTCAGCATTTCTAAGTCCCGGCGGATTTTACCCGGTCCTTGCGGTGTCGTCGCTTTTTTTGTCGCGGTATATGCTTCCGCAAATTGTTGATCATTCAAATATTTTTGGTCAGTCAATCGTTTGATGGCATGCTTGATGGCGTGTTCCGGCGTCTCTTTCTCAATCAAGTACGACTCCACTTCACTCGTCGCCCGCATCCGGTATGACAGATGGTTGAGCGATAAGCGGTACGCTTTTTGTTGTTCCTCCGCCGTCAGCACTTCCTTGACGAAATCATCGTCCAGCTCTTTATCCCGTTGCAGATTGTATTTGATTAGGATATCGGCATCAACGGCAAACGCATATTCTTCCTTCCCTTCGCGCTCGATGTAGATATTGAAACGTTCCGTATTTTTCTTTTGGGTTGAGATCCGTGTGATTTTCAAGTCGGTTCCTCCTTTTTCATCTTCTCCTGCAACGATAACATGTTGAATGAGGTTTGAGTGAAATGGACAAACGGGAACATATGTACAAGTATTCATATAGATTGAACGAGAGGATGACTTATGTATGAAAATCGCGATTACAGGCGGAACCGGAATGATTGGACAGGCATTAACAAAACGACTACTTAACGAAGGCCACCAGATTGTCATTTTAACCCGTTCACCGAAGGCAACAGAAGGTGCTGTCTCTTACGTTGAATGGCTGACGGATACAGCAACACCCGAACAGCACTTAAACGATGTAAATGCCTTTATCCATTTAGCAGGCGCTTCCATCAATGAAGGGCGCTGGACAGAGGAACGTAAACGCGTCATCTTGGAGAGCCGGATTGATTCAACGAAAGAGCTTGTCCGGATTGTTCAGGCCCTTGACTCAAAACCTGACGTCGTCTTATCGGCTTCTGCCGTCGGAATTTACGGTCAGGACCGTCATCAAACGTTTACGGAAGAAATGCCTCTCCCTCCGACTGCCGACTTCCTCAGCCATGTCTGCGTTGCATGGGAAAATCTCGCTCAACCGATTGCAGACAGCGGTGTGCGTCTCGTTCATCCGCGAATCGGTGTTGTTCTCAGTACAGAAGGTGGTGCCTACCCATTGATGCGCCTGCCTTATACGTTATTCGGCGGCGGTACAATGGGCGACGGGAAACAATGGGTCTCCTGGGTCCATATCGACGACCTTGTCGAACTGTTCCTGTTCGCACTGACGACACCATCCGTCAACGGTCCGCTCAACATTACAGCTCCTCATCCGGAAACGATGCGCCGGTTTGGTCAAACGATTGGTAAAGTGTTGCACCGTCCGCACTGGTTACCGGCTCCACGCTTTGCCCTCGAGCTCGCTCTCGGAGAAAAAAGTGTCATCGTTCTCGAAGGTGCCCGTGTCATTCCAAAAAAAGCTCTCGAAAACGGCTACAAGTTTCGGTATGCTGAACTAAAGGATGCACTTCAGAATCTCGAGCACACAAACTAATACAGGGGTTGAAAAATGTTGGATGTTTTAATACGTAATGCACATATCTTTCCCATCACATCAGATAATTTTTATGGCGATATCCGGATTAAAGATGGAAAAATTCATGAAATCAATGAATTGCTGGATGCCGAAGAGAACGAACGTGTCATCGAAGCAGAAGGCCGCTTCCTGCTTCCCGGTTTCATCGATGCCCACACCCACCTCGGTTTGTACGATGAAGGAACCGGTACAGTCGGAAATGATGCCAATGAGACGATTTTCGCGATGACGCCCCACCTGCGGGCAATCGACGGCGTATATCCGCTCGACGAAGGGTTCAAAGAAGCGATCGAACATGGTGTCACGACGGTTCAGGTCATGCCGGGCAGCATGAATATCATCGGTGGTGTCACAAGCGTCATCAAGACACATGGCCGGTTCATCGATGATATGATTTTACGGAAGTATGCCGGACTAAAAATTGCGCTCGGTGAAAATCCAAAACGTGTCCATAGTGCCGGTCGTGCCGGCGAATTGACACGAATGGGAATCATGGGTATGTTGCGGGAAGCGTTTCTTGAAGTGAAGATGCAACGGACCGCAGATACATTTGCGCACCGGATGATTGAACGGGTCCTCAAAAAAGAAATGCCGCTCCGTGTCCACGCCCACCGCGCCGATGATATTTTATCAGCGATTCGTTTTGCAGAAGAGTTTGAGCTTGATGTCCGAATCGAACATTGTACAGAAGGTCATCTCGTTGCCAAAGAACTGCAACAATTACCCATTGAACATGTCACCGTTGGTCCGACCTTTACACGAAAGTCAAAAATCGAACTCAAAAACAAAACGTGGGAAACGTACCGTGTTCTCCATGAACATGGTCTTGAAGTATCAATCACGACGGATCATCCGTACACACCGGTTCAATATTTAAATTTATGTGCCGGTCTTGCCGCCCGTGAAGGACTGCCGGTTGATATCGCGCTTCGTGCCATCACGATTAATCCGGCCCGTTCGATTGGCGTTGCGGATCGTGTCGGTTCCATTGAAGTTGGAAAAGATGCCGACCTTGTTCTTTGGAGTCACTTCCCGCTCGATTATCTGGCGAAGCCGCTCATGACGATGATTGACGGAAAAGTTATTTTTGAACATACCCATCTGACATCGATGTCTTAAGAAAAAGCCTACGATTTTAACGGAAATCCGTTGAAAATCATAGGCTTTTTTTGTTATGAAAGTGAGGCTTTTTCGTTTGCAAGAAATGTCTTGTTTTCGTATGTTTTTTCACAAAAATTATTTGCTTGCTTTTTTAAAAAAAGAAGGTAATATTATCTTATCCGACAACTGAAGAAGGCATACCATGCGCGGTTCAAACGAGTCAGACAGGTAGCTTTCGACAATCATTCTAGCGGTCTTAAGAAGGAGGAATGGAAGTATGCTCAAGCAACGGGAGCTGAGCGACTGCGCTGATTTGTTCGAACTGATGCAGCATCAAGACGTATATCCGTACGTCCGCCAAAAAACACGGTACTTTGATGAATTTCTGTTTACTACAAAGCAGGCAATCGAAGAGGAAGAACGCGGTGAGCTGGTCTCACGCACAATCCTAGACGAATTTGACCAACCAATCGGTACAATCAGTTTACTCGATATCGAAGGACAGTATGGGTTTCTCGGTACATGGTTAGGTAAACCGTATCATGGGAAAGGTTATAACAATCTTGCAAAGGAAGCATTCTTTGCAGAACTATTTTTTGACCTCGAGTTTGAAAGTGTCTTTATGAAAATCCGGAAGACTAACATCCGTTCACAAAAAGCAGCGGAAAAACTGCCTTATGCTTTTTGTGCCGATGAATTACGACCAGCGTTACTCGAACAGCTGAACACCGGGGAAACTCAATTCACGCTGTACGAAGTCTCAAAATCAAGTTTTCAAATGTATATCCATGGCCGCGAATTCGAAACGGTCTACGAACAACAACTCGAAGCATGAGAGGCACCCGCCTCTTGTGCTTTTTTGTTCGTACATTTGATGCGGATCGAAAGCTTCAAATGGTATGATAATAAGGAAAATTCACCTGTCGGAAGAAGCCATCACCTCTTCCTATATGAAATGGAGTGATTACTGATGCCAGAACAATCCTTTAAAATACTTGTCGTAGATGACGAAGCACAAATGCGTGATTTGCTTGTCTCGAATCTTCAAAAAGAAAACTATCAGACGACGACGGCCTCGAACGGTCAAGAAGCGCTCGATCAAATGCAACGCGATACATTCCATCTTGTCCTGTTGGATGTCATGATGCCGGAAATGGATGGTTTAACGGCCTGCATGCGCATTCGTGAATTCTCGAATGTCCCGATTATCATGTTGACGGCTCGTTCTGACGAACTCGACCGGATCCACGGTCTGAAAATCGGTGCTGATGACTATATCACGAAACCGTTCAGCCCACGTGAACTGTTGGCCCGTATCGAAGCGACACTGCGTCGATCGCATCGCTTCACGGTCGATCAGTCGGCGACATTGACGATTGGTAAACTCGAACTCGATACAGAAAGCCGCAGTGTCCATGTCAGCGGAAAACCAATCAGCTTAACACGCAAGGAATTCGATTTACTTCATTTGTTCGTCCAAAACAACGACAAAGTCTTTTCCCGCGAACAATTGCTTGATCAGATTTGGGGAGCAGACTACATCGGAAACTTGCGGACGGTCGATACTCACATTAAAACACTTCGCCTGAAACTCGGTGAAGCCGGCGGCTCGATCCAGACGGTTTGGGGCATCGGATATAAATTCGAGGAAGTATGATTAAGCGGTATACCATTCGCCGCCGGATTTGGATTACGATTTGGTTCACAAGCGTTTTTTCTGCCGTCTTATTCGTCTTATTAACCTTTTATCTGTATGACCGGTTTTACCTTCAAACGCAGGAAGACCTGTTGCTCAACCGGGGTGAAAAACTGATTAATATTTATGAATCAGAAGGATTGTCCGGTGCTTTTTACGATGGGATGACCTACACGAATGAACTGACCGAATCCAAAGTCTTTTTCATCGACTTCCTGAAGAAAAATCCGGCCGGTCTCCGGTTCCTGACAAATGCGGATATCGAACAATTGCGCAATGGTGAAACCGTCGTCTCAAGCCGGACCCATCCGATCGAAGGAACAGATATCTTAATGACCGGTTTCCCGATCATTGAGAACAACCGACTTGTCGGGACACTGATTTTATATTTGGAACTCGGTCAAATCAGTGAACCGTTCCGCCCGCTTCGTCTGATGATCTTCTTTATGATTGGATTGATTGTGCTGAATCTTGTGATTTTCGGCCGTCAAATCATCGATACAATCATTCGTCCGCTGATTGATATGAAACGGGCTTCCACCGTCTATGCTCAAGGGGACTTTGCTTACCGGATTCCGATCCAATCGGATGATGAGATCGGCGAACTGGCAGAAACCTTAAATAAGATGGCGGAATCTCTCGGTGAAGTGGATGAACAGCGGAAGGAATTTTTAGCGAACGTCAGTCATGAATTACGGACACCACTATCCTATATCCGCGGTTATACGGAAATGATGCAAGACAAAGCATTGGATGAAAAAACGCGGGATCAATATTATCAGATCATCGAGCGGGAAACGGAACGGTTGCAACGCCTCGTCAATGACTTGCTTGATCTCGCACAACTGGAACGAGACTCGTATCCGATGACGAAGCAACCGCTTGTTTTCAGCCAAGTTCTGGAAGATGTCGTTTACCGGATGGAACCGATTGCGAAAGCAAAAGGCGTGTCCATCGTTACCGATTTTGATCCAAGTCAAATCGTTCTCGGTGACAATGACCGTTTGGAACAAGTCATCGGAAACCTGTTGGACAATGCTTTACGCTACACCCCTGCTTCAAGGCATATCTATCTGTCGACGAAAACAGAAGGTGACCATACCGTCTGTACAATCCGGGACGAAGGAGAAGGCATTCCGCCGGAACACTTGGAGCGCTTGACGAAGCGATTTTACCGGGTCGATAAATCACGGACACGAAAAGATGGCGGAACAGGTCTTGGACTTGCCATCACGAAACACATCATTGACCGGCACGACGGAACCATTTCATTCGAATCCGCTCTCGATCAGGGAACAACCGTCCTGATCACGTTACCGTTGTTACCGGACGAGGACGACGGGTTCTCATAATATCACGGTTTTTGATTGGTTAATGGAATAGCATTGATTGCTCTACGCCTGAAAGGACGTTTTATTATCGAAGCAACACTAATTGGTTGGTTGCAGCAAGCGGATATGTTTGCTGTACCAATCAGTCTTTTAGTCAGTATCGTCATCAGTCTGTTCGGCGTTGTGCCAAGTGCCTTCGTCACGGCAGCGAATTTACTTTATTTCGGTTTTTGGGATGGACTGCTTTTATCTTTTCTTGGCGAAGCTTTAGGTGCCGGAGTGGCCTTTTACGTCTATCGTTATGGTTTCCGGCGTGTCGAACCGTTGATTCAATCCCCGTTCGTCTTGAAGTGGCTTGGCAGATTAACGAAGCAAACTGGTTGGGATGCCTTTTGGACAATTCTTTTTTTGCGGCTGTTGCCGTTCGCTCCTTCCGGACTCGTCACATTTTTAAGTGCAACAAGCGGTGTCTCGGCACTTGTCTTTTTAACGGCCAGTACGATTGGGAAAGTTCCCGCATTGGTTCTCGAAGCGTTCGCCGTCAATGAATTGATTGAACAGGATTCGATGATCCCGTGGCTGATTGTCGGACTGTTTTTGGTGTTTTATCTGATTTATCTTTATAAAAAACGGTTGCATCCATCGAGGGATATCGATTGATGCAACCGTTTTCTTCGTATAGTGTAGAGAAGTAAACAAAGGAGGAACACAGCATGGAATTACGTTCATTTGGCAACACTGACATCCAAGTCTCCCCTCTCGGATTTGGTGCCGGTCATATCGGTTCCGATGATTTATCCGATCAGCAAGCAAGCTATATCCTCCATCAAGCGTTGGATGCAGGCATCCGTCTATTTGATACCGCCCGCGGTTACGGTTTATCCGAACAACGGCTCGGTGACTTTTTGAAGCAGCACCGCCATGATGTCGTGCTGTCGACGAAGGTCGGGTATGATGTCCCGCGTACGCAAGACTGGACATTCCAAGCTGTTGCGGGCGGGATTGATCAAGCCCTTTTGACGATGAAAACAGACTTTATCGATATCGTCCATTTGCATTCCTGCAGTAAAGAGATACTCGCTCAAGATGACGTCATCGAGGCGCTCGAGCGGGCGAAACAGGCCGGAAAAGTCCGACTGATTGCGTATTCAGGCGACCGGGAAGATCTCGACTATGCCATCACGACGGGACGATTCGACAGTTTTCAAACGTCTGTTAATTTATACGATCAGCGGGCATTGAATGATTCGATCCCGCTGATTCATCAGCAACAAAAAGGTATCATCGCCAAACGTCCGATTGCCAATGCACCATGGCGGTTTGCGTCCCGACCGGCCGGGCAATATGTCGAACCTTACTGGGAACGGGCACAGCAGCTCGATTTCCCACTTGAAGAAGCGTCTTGGCTTGAAACCGCACTCCGATTTACCGTTTTTGAACCCGGTGTCACAAGTGCCATCATCGGCACGGCCAATCCGGAACATCTGGTCCAAAATATCCGCTTGTTGGAAAAAGGACCTTTACCGGCAGAACGGGTCGCTGATCTCAAACGGCGTTTTCAAGAACAGGATGAAAATTGGTTGCAGCAAACTTAAAAAAGAAATACAGACGAAACAAAAGAGGAAAACGGCTCAGGAGCCGCTTTCCTCTTTTCATATAGAAATCACTTCATATATCCGTTCGATTTGTTTAAAACTTTTTCTTTTTCTTTTTCTCTAGTACAACGATGGCTTCGACATGTGCCGTTTGCGGGAACATATCGTACGGCTGGATATAGCTGACTTTGTAGCCGGCTTTCATCAGATGATCGCAGTCACGTGCCAACGTTTGTGGATTACAGGAAACATAAATGATTTTTTTCGCTTTTGACGAAATCATGGCGTTCAACAGTTGCGTATCACATCCTGAACGAGGCGGATCGACGATGAAAACGTCTGGAATCCATCCTTCTTTCACCCAGCGCGGAATCCAAGTTTCTGCTTTCCCGACCACGTAATGCGCGTGGTTAAATCCGTATTGTTTCATGTGTGCCGTCGCATCTTCGACCGCTTCCTCGACGATTTCCATTCCACGGACTTCTTTTGCACCGTTTGCAATCCAAAGACCAATCGAGCCGACACCTGCATAAGCATCAACAACACGTTCTTCGCCCGTCAAGGCTGCCGCTTTAACAATCTCACCGTACATCCGCTCCGCTTGTTCCGGATTCAACTGGAAGAAGGCACGTGGTGACAGTTGGTACGTAAACTCGCCCATTTGTTCCTCGATTCGTTCCACACCGCGTAAAATTTCCGTTTGTTCTCCAAAAACGCGTGATGTCATCTTATCGTTAATATTCAGCGCGACGGAAATCACACCCGGAATATCATAGATATCGCGTGACAAACCTTCAAGATCCTTAAAGCCGTCTTTAAACGCGACTAACACGACTTGAATTTCACCTGTCTTGATGCCTGTCCGAACGACGATGTTCCGGATGACGCCATCTTGTTTGGCCGAATTGTAGACCGGAACGTTGTAGTCATTCAAAATTTTCGTAACGGCTTTGTTGACGCGTAGTGTCTCTTTGTTTTGAACGATACACTCGTCGATTGCAACGAGACGGTTCGAGTTCGCCGAATACAATCCACTGACGATTTGTGTGCCTTCTTTACCGACGGCAAACTGTGATTTATTCCGGTACTCCCATTCTGATGTCCCGATGGTCGGGCGGATGTCCGATTTCTCGACGTTCAATTTCGTTGATTTCGTAAAGGCATTTCGGACCATGTCTTCTTTATAACGGAGTTGTCCTTCGTAACTCATATGTTGGAGCTGGCATCCCCCGCACTGACTGTAAATCGGACATAACGGTGTCACGCGGTCCGGTGAACGGACATCACGTTTTAAGATTTTTGCATTCGCAAAATTATTATGGATTTCCGTAATCTCAATTTGAGCAGTTTCTCCGACCAGCAAACCTGGAATGAAGACGATTTGCCGTTCGAGTGTCGCGATTCCTTCTCCGTTGATTCCCATGCGTAAGCAGGTTACGGAACGAACTTCGCCTACCTGTAATTTAATTTTAGTTGTCATCTGATTCATCCTTTCCATGATCCAAATCAAAAAGCGGTCATTTCGAACCGCTTTCTGATTCCTCATGTTCCTTCATGTCTTTTGCATAACGAAGCACCTTGGCTTTCAACTGATCCAAGGAGACGGCTAAACGTTCCAAATCCTCAATATCTGATGTTTCATCCAATGAATCGATCGTATGGCATAAAAGCTGCATTCTTGATTTTAGCACATTCATCTGTCCAAGTTTATCAGTTCTTGCTTTTCCCATTATTCTGACTTCCTTTCTTGTTCTTTATTCCTGTATAGATTTAGCATACGATACATAATGGAGCACTAAAAGGAGGAACATGTATCATGTCATTTAAATCACCCATCACCATCAAAAATGATCCGTGGGAAGCGTACCGTGATATCGAACAATATGGACAAGCCCGGCTGACGAATATCGAAGTCACGACGACGACCCTTTGTAACATGCGCTGCGAACATTGTGCCGTCGGCTATATGTTGTCGAACAGCGAAACACCCACTATCCCGGTCGAACTGCTCATCAAACGATTGGATGAGATTGAACACCTGCGCGCCTTTTCGATTACAGGCGGTGAACCGATGCTGTCGATGAAATCGGTCCGGGAATATGTTGTGCCTTTACTTAAGTATGCCCACGAACGGGGAGCTAAAACCCAAATTAATTCAAATTTAACACTTCCCCTTTCCCGGTATGAGCTGATCATCCCGTATCTTGACGTCTTACATATTTCTCATAACTGGGGAACCGCAGACGATTTCATTGATGGCGGATTTGCGATGATGGAACGGAAACCGTCGCGTGAAGCCCGGACGAAACTGTTTGAACAGATGAAAGAAAATGCCCGGATTCTAAATGCACGCGGTGTCCTTGTTTCTGCCGAGACGATGCTTAACAAAAGAACACTGCCGCACCTCGAAGCCATCCACCAGGAAATCGTCGAAATGGGATGCGTCAGGCATGAAGTGCATCCAATGTACCCCGCCGATTTCGCCTCGATGATTGAAGCCGCCAGTCTGGATGAAATCCGTGACGGCATCCATCGTCTGCTTGATGTCCGGGATCCGGACGTTTGGATGCTGTTCGGGACACTGCCGTTTTATGCCTGCTCGATGAAAGAAGAAGATTTAGAACTCCACCGTCGTCTACGTCAGGAACCAAATGTTTCCGTCCGTAATGACCCTGACGGCCGATCACGCCTGAACGTCAATATCTTTGATGGTGAAATCATCGTAACGGATTTCGGGGATGAATTGGCCTCACTCGGAACGATTCAGGACACTTCTTTCAACGAGGCGTATGCGATGTGGCAACAAACAGAGCTCAATCAAAGTTTATCCTGTCACTGCCCTGCCGTTCAGTGCCTCGGTCCAAATGCGCTCGTCAAAAATGCCTACTATCCGGAAGTGGATTTCCTACAGCAATCCAGCCGTCTCTGACCAGGTTTGAGTCTCTTTCAAAACGGGAAAAGTCTGTCACAAAGTTGACACACTTTCCTTGTTCGAAGGGGGTTTCAAAAATGGAATGGCTCGTCGGGATTGTCGCGATTATCGGAATGTTCAGTATGGTACTTGGAATCATGATGATTGGCATTCGGGCGTCTCACAGTATCGAACACGATGAAGTGTTCGACCAAACGGATTGGGACGAACATCTTTTGCATATGCCACGTCCAACACGGTTTGAACCAACCGAACAAAAAGAACAATAAGAATGAACATGCCCCGGCGTACAAGCGTACTGCCGGGGCATGTTATGCTTAAAGAAAAAAGGAAAGGCAGTTGTTTGTTTTGTCGCGTCGCTTTGCTTTGATTCTTTCGATTGTATTCATTTCTGGTTTCACCCAAGGACTACTCATTCCGCTGCTTTCGATTTTGCTCGAACGTCAAGGAACACCCGCTTACATAAATGGACTGAGTGCTGCTGTATTGTATATCGGCGTCATTGTCGCAGCTCCTTTAATGGAAAAACCGTTGCGGCGTCATGGTTATGTCCCGGTCATCTCGTTCGGTCTTGCGTTAGTGGCAGTTGCCGTCTTCGCCTTCCCGCTGATTCCAAGTGTTCTTGCTTGGATGGTACTGCGATTCGCCGTCGGCTTCGGAGATCAGACTCTCCATTACGGTTCTCAAGTTTGGGTCACATCGATTACACCGAACCATAAACTCGGTCGGACGATGTCTTTGTACGGCATGGCATTCGGACTCGGTTTTGCCCTTGGGCCACTTGCGGCACCACTCGTCGACTGGATCAGCTGGCTGCCGTTCGTCTTGACCGGAACACTGACTGTCCTCGTCCTGATTGCCTTACGACGAGTACCGAACGAGAAACCGTCTGATGTCATGCCGGAAGAGCTTCAGTCTGCGGCTTCCCGTTATCGTCTTGTCCTGACGAGTGCCTGGTTTACGTTGTTGCCCGGCTTCACATACGGCTTTTTAGAAGCGACATTGAATGCCAGCTTTCCGGTATTCGCGACACGAAACGGCTATGAACTATCTCAAACGAGCAGTTTGATTACGACATTCGTCGTCAGCTCTTTATTGATGCAGTTACCCCTCGGACGTCTCGCCGATCATTTTGGAAAACGGCGGACGCTGATCACTGTCCTCAGCATCGGAGCTTTTGCGTTTTTAACAGCCTGTTTTTTATTTCAAAGCTACGGCGCATTGTTTACGATTTTTGCAATCAGCGGTATGGCGCTCGGTTCGACATATTCCTTAGGCGTCGCTTATATGACAGAACAGCTGCCAAATCATCTCCTGCCGACCGGGAATCTGCTTGCCGGAATTTCATTTAGTCTCGGTTCGATTCTCGGCCCGATTTCTGGTAGTTTGTTCGTCATGTTACCGCCGGGATTCTACTTTATTTTGTTCGTCCTCGTTCTCGCGACACTCGCTTACCTTCTTTTTCGCTCAAAACCTGTATCCCGGTTGCTGTAAACAAGCAAAGACGGTCGTCCCATGCGGAACGACCGTCTTTTTATTTTACGATTCCTTCTTGCCGAAAACTGTGCCAGAGCTTATCGTCGATTGCATACGGTTGTTCTTTTGCGCGTTTCAATTCTTCCGTTTCCAGCAAGACGACGACCTCTCGACCGTTGATTGACCAAACGGAGTCGTACCCTCTTTCCGCCTCAACGATTTCCACACCGACATCTCCGTGCGTCTCCTTTAATTGTTGACTGACACAAGTGACGACAAAGCGGGCAAACTCATCCCGCGGACGACGGTTGGCAATGATCTTTCGAACGATCTCATTCCGTTCCACTTCTCTCATCTCCTCTCGTTTTTTAGTTGCACTAGCCTTTGCAGCAAGGCCGAATCGGTGGTTTTATGACCGTACAGAAAAAGCCGAACGAGTCGGCTTAGCAACGAACGATTAAAAATAACAGATTGATTGAGACCATTTTTGCACGATTCAGAACCTTCGTCAACTCCGCTTTTGAAACCAAATCGGAAGATACGTTGATACAAGAATTCCTGCAACGACAAACAGCAGACCGATAAAGGCTTGCGGCGGAATGGATTCCCCGAGAATGAGCGCAGATAACGTCACACCGTAAATCGGTACAAAAAACATGAACAATGACACACGGCTGACCGGATTGTATTTCATTAAGAGATTCCACAAGGTGAACCCTGTCGCTGACAAGAATGCTAAATAAATCAGCATCCAGACCGTCGTACTCGTGAAGCTAAACGGGAACCAGTCTCCATTCAAGACCGCTCCGACGATGAATAGGCCGATTGATCCAATGACCATGGCCCAACCTGTCATCGGTGCGACCGGATAACTGGCCGAATATTCCTTAGCGATCAAATTTCCGAATGCGCCGGAAATCATGGCGAGAATCAGTAAGACTTCACCACTCCCAAACGATACACCGGCTGACCCTTGCGGCCAGTTGGCTAAAATCACACCTGTAAATCCTAAAAACAAGGCCAGTCCTTTGAATCGATTTAACCGGTCATCTTCATACCGGAAATGGGCGAGCAACATTTGAAAAAATGAAGTCGATCCGGCAATGATCGATCCCTGAACCCCGGTCGATAAGGAAAGTCCGATATAAAAGAACACATATTGAAGAAACGTCAAAAAGAAGCCGAGCCGGCTGTACGCGAGTGTCCGCTTTTTTAATGTAATCGGTTGCTTAAAAATCAGGACGCTGACAATCAGCAATAAGACGCCGGCGATAAAAAAGCGGTAACTGGCAAACAACAGTTGTTCCCCGTATTCCGTTGAAGTGATGGCAAGCAGCTCATAACTTTTTTTGATGAAGGGAAACGCACTTCCCCAAAGGAAGGTCGTCACTAAAGCGAGTACAACCATACCAAATCGATCAGTCAAGATTTTTTTCATTTTTGCTAATTCCTTTCCTGTTCCTTTTGACATAGACATGGTATAGTAGCTTTACAGATAATAATTATTATAATCTAGCGACAATGAAACTCATTATCATTCATGAGAAACCGTTGGTAATTAACATTCTCATTGTTTTAACATAATGATTTCTTTTCTCATTTAGACTTGAAAGGAGCTTTTCCATATGACTACCTCTACTACTACTGATGTCCATCAGCGTTCCGCTCTCCGTCATGCTTGGGAGGAACATCACGAATTGATTTTAGCACTCTTTAGCGGAATATTGATTTTAATTGCCTACACACTTGAAAAGATCAACATCCCAGCCACAGGTTATGTCACGCTTTATCTCTCCGCTTATTTAATCGGAGGGTATGCAAAAGCAAAAGAAGGGTTAACGGAAACGTATCATGACAAAACCTTGAATGTAGAATTATTGATGATTTTAGCTGCCATCGGTGCAGCGGCTATCGGCTACTGGATGGAAGGTGCCATCTTGATTTTCATCTTTGCGTTATCCGGTGCCCTCGAAACCTACACGATGAATAAAAACGAACGGGCATTACAAAGTTTAATGTCCTTACAGCCGGAAGAAGCTACTCGGTTGAACTCAGACGGTAAACTGGAAGTCGTGGGTCTTGACCAATTGATCGTCGGAGAACTCGTCTACGTCCGTCCCGGTGAGCGGATTCCTGTCGACGGAACCATCATCCGCGGTCAAGCTGCGATTGAAGAGGCCTCGATTACAGGCGAATCGATTCCTGTCGAAAAACAGGTCGGCGATACCGTATACAATTCAACCGTCAATATGAATGGTGTGCTGACAATCGAGATGACAAAAGCCGCGGACGAGTCCCTGTTCCAAAAAATCATTCACATGGTTCAAAACGCTCAAAGCGAACAATCACCATCCGCACAATTCATCGAACGGTTCGAAAGCCGTTACGTTAAAATCGTCTTACTCGTCGTCGCCTTGATGATGGTCGTCCCCCATTACTTAATTGGCTGGACATTTGAAACAAGTATCTATCGGGCCATGATTTTACTCGTCGTCGCTTCTCCTTGTGCTTTGGTCGCTTCAATCACACCGGCTGCCCTAGCAGCAATCGCCGCTTCTGCTCGAAACGGTGTCTTATTTAAAGGTGGAGCACATATCGAGACACTTGGACAAGTCGATACGATCGTCTTTGATAAAACCGGGACATTAACGACCGGGAAACCTATCGTCACGGAAAGCCATTATGCTGACGGAATGGATGTCTTCGCCGTCAAACAAGCGGTCGCATCCATTGAAGCACAATCGAATCATCCACTGGCACAAGCGATTGTTACACACTTAAAAACGGATATCATTGAACCATCCGCTTTCAAAGACGTGACCGGCTACGGAATCGAAGCCACGGTTTCCGGTCAGACGTACCGGATCGGAAAATATGCGTTCCACGAAGGATTGACCGATCCTTTCCTATCGATGGAGCAAACGTTAAAAGAACAAGGAAATACCATCGTCTATGTCAGTAACGGTCAATCGATCATCGCGCTGTACGCACTACGGGATACGATTCGTCCTGAAGCCAAGACAGCGATCGCGTCATTAAACGCGCTTGGCATTACGACAATCATGTTGACAGGAGACAACCCTGTGACTGCTGCTGCGATTTCGAAGGAAGCGGGCCTGACAGACTATGTAGCCGAATGTCTTCCTGAAGACAAAGTACGGTATATCAAGCAGTATCAGACCGAAGGAAAAACCGTCGCCATGGTCGGAGACGGAATCAATGATGCTCCCGCTCTTGCACTGGCACATGTCGGTATCGCAATGGGCGAAGGAACAGATGCTGCTCTTGAAACAGCCGACGTCGTCCTGATGAAAAATGATTTAGGACGCCTCGCTTATGCTGTCAACAAAGCACGTAAGATGAATCGTGTCGTCAAACAAAACATTACACTCGCAATCGGTGTCATTCTTCTGCTGATCATTTCGAATTTGTCACAGTTCCTCATCATGCCGTTCGCAGTTGTCGGTCATGAAGGTTCGACCATTCTTGTCATTTTGAACGGATTACGCCTCTTACAAAAAGATACGCCATCCTACAAGACTCCTGCTCCGTTTTCAAAACAAGCGGCAGCATAATCCAATCAAAAAGCATCTACCGTCGATTACCGACAGTAGATGCTTTTTTTGTGTGACGTTCAAGGAATAGATGGAGCTTGAAATCAACCAAATGTATTCGTTGGAATCGAGTCCAGATCCGCCTGCTCTTTTAATCGTTTTTCTTCCATCTTTTTCGGATCTGCTTTTTTCATGAAACGTTCCCACGACGCATTCAGTTCAGAGCCGAGTAAAATGATCAATCCTGTAAAGTACAACCATAATAATACGATGACGACACTCCCAAGCGAACCGTATGTTTGATTATAGTTTGAGAAATTCGAGACATAAAATCCGAATCCAACCGATAATAATTGCCATACGATAACACCAAAGACGGCTCCGGGAATGGCTTCTTTAAACGAAATCGGTCGTTTCGGTGCAACACGGTAGAAAATCGACAAAATCAAAATCAGCAAGACAGTCGAAATGGCATATCGCAAGACCGTCAGCAGGATTTTTTGCCCCATATCAATCGGTAGGACAAAGTTGGCTAAGTAACTGATGATCGGCCCACCTAAAACGTTCAGGACAATCAACAAGAGCATTCCGATTCCAAGAACAACGGTCAGGATCAATGCGATTCCACGGGCTGCGACGAATCCACGGGGTGAAAAATCACCGTAGGCATGATTGGCTGTCGTAATCAGACGATCGACGCCTTTCGAAGCCGACCAGATCGCTAAAATCGCCCCGATTGACAAGAGACCACCTTGCGGTTCCTTGATCGCTTGGAAAATCACATCCGTAAACGTATTGACCGATCCACCCGGCGCCAAATCACGAATTTGTGATTCAAGCGTCTGTTGATCAATGTCAAAGAATGATAATACTGAAATAACAAAAATAATGCCTGGAAAAATCGATAAGAACCAATAATAAGCTAACGTTCCTGCGTAATCCGTAATGTTGTGATCGGACATGCGTTGCTTTAGATTAAGGGCTAACCCTTTAGGATCACGTGTATGCGCCATCGTCATCTCCCTTTCATAAAAAAGAGGCAGTCCAGGACCACCTCATTGTCTTACTATACTTTTTCCCTGTTTATTTCAACTAAAACCTCAATTATCTATAAGCTCGATATCATAAAAACGTTCCGTCATCTTCGTCAATTCTTGCACGAGCGATGTCGGACGAACCGGTAAATGAATCAGTTCTTCGCGTTTGATCCAGAGCGGTGTATATCCAGACGACAGATCCTCGAATTCTTCTCCGGTCCCTGTGCCAAATACACCACCGGTCATTTTTGCCCAGTAATACGGATTTTCCAATCCGTTAAAATGCACGATGGCGGCAACTCCTTCGAGCTCCACGTCCACTCCAAGCTCTTCATGCGCCTCCCGGATGGCGGTTTCTTCTAATGTCGCGCCTGCTTCCCGTCCGCCGCCCGGAAAGACATAGTAGGTCTCGCCCGGCTTGTCCCGACGAATCAAGGCAACTTCATCTGCTTCATTGATTAGAATAATGGCACTTCTTTGAATCGGCATTGATTTTCACTCCTCCTCATCATCTGAGGACTCAACGAATGGTCTCAAGCATTTCTGGAATCAATCCATTTTCCGTGGATGCAATGACTTGTGCGGCAACCTTCATTCCAAGTTTAAGTGCATCTTCTGCCCGCTTGGATTCCGTCAATTCGGAAAGCACGGCAGAAAAGAATGAATCTCCTGCACCTGTTGAGTCAACTACTTTCACTTTCTTCGTCCCGACATGACCAGAAGTCGCTGTCCGGCGGTCCACATAGACAGCACCTAACTCACTCATTGTGACAACCGTAAAGGGTGCTCCTTTTTTCGCCAGTTCGTTCGCTACATGAATGGCGTCTTCTACCGTTACAATCGATAGGTCCGATAAAATCTCAGCTTCTTCACGGCTACAGATGAAGCCCGTAAATCCTTGTAACAGGTGGCGATTACGCTCAATCACACTCAAATGTCCACAGACACCGTAAAGCGGTAACTCCATTTTGCGGCAGATATGAATCAACCGTTCGAGAACTGTCACCGATAAATCCAAATCGATTGCGACTGCATCCACTCCGTCAAGAGCATAGACAGATTGACGAAGAATGGCTTCTTCCAGGAGTTTAGCGTCTGGTTGTTTAGAAATCGACGTCTGTAAATCTCCTTCATTGTCCATGACTGCAAGCCACATCCCCATTCCATGATCTTCGAGCATCTCTACATGATCGACGTTGGCCCCGTAAGATTTTAACTCTTCGAGTACCCCGACACCAATCTGATCGTTCGTAACCGTCGAGATAAAACGAACATCATTTCCGAGAACAGCGAGATTTTGTGCTACGTTCCGTCCTGTACCACCATTCGAGAAGGTGATATCCCCGACGTTTTTCGCATCCTTATGCAAGGGTGCAAACGAAGTTCCTTTTATGTCGACGAATACTTTTCCGATTACCGCAATTTTATTCATTCCTGTTCCACCTCTAAAAAAATTTCATGAACCCGAAGGATTTTATACGCGTTCTAGGCACATTGCTTCCATTATAGTAAAATTTCAAAACTGTTACAACCAATCAGACAATTCATGATTCCACAAAAAAAAATCCCGGCGATGACAGTTTGATCTGTCGATCGTCCGGGATTCCATTCAAAAAACGCTATCGTCTCCATCAGAGATTAGCAATCGTCAAACTGATTGCAAGCAATAATCCAAAGATCGTATTGACCTTCCCTGTCTGTGCCATACCCGGCATCAATTCCTGCGGCGGCAGATCACGCCAGAACAGTTTCACGGCTTTAATCATCAGTGGAATGCTTAATAGAGCAAGCAGCGCCCACCATGTGACGTTAAAGGCCAGGACGGCAATCAAGAGCGACAGGACGGCAGCGGCAAAGAAGGCAATCAGTACATAGACTGCTTTTTGATGACCGACTAAGCAGGCAATCGTCTTTCGTCCATTGACTTTATCATTGTCTAAATCACGAATATTGTTAGCGAGCAGAATCGATCCAATTAAAATGGATACCGGAATCGAAATGGCGACCGCTTCTGTCGGAACATAACCGATTTGCAGATAAGCTGAAATCGCGATGATGACATACCCCATGAAAAAACCGGCGACAATTTCTCCAAATGGTGTATAAGCGATTGGTAATGGCCCTCCTGTGTAGATGTAACCAACGAACATCGAAACGATTCCAATCAAGAGCAACCACCATGTTGTTTCAAGGCACAAGTAGATACCAAGCAAGGCCGAGATGCCGTATAACGAGAAGGCAAACGCTAAAATCGTTCCCGGTTTAAAACCGTCGCGGACAATCGACCCTCCGATTCCCACCGATTCTTCCGTGTCGAGTCCCCGCTTGTAATCATAATATTCATTAAATAAGTTCGTCGCAATCTGAATCAGCATCGATGCGATCAACATGGCAAAAAACAGATCCATCCGTAACGATTCGATCCGTGGTGCCACGATAGCCGTTCCTACGACGACCGGCACAAAACTTGCCGTCAACGTATGCGGTCGTGTCATTCGCCAATATACAGCGATTGATTTATTCATATAATAAACCCCTTTCCTGTCTAAGTGTATCGGGTTTCGTTTTTTACTGTCAATGCTCAATCCTAGATAGCTTATTCCTTCTTTTTTTCAGATAAAAAGTTTACACTTAGAATAAGTGAAACGTATCACAGTATCTTTAGACTAGGGGGCAATGAGCGGTATGGCTTACGCTCAACATGAGCTTAAACAATGTATTGAACGTGCTGTTGGTCATGCAAATGCATATCAACGGTCTATTATCGCCTCGTATTCGTGGAATGTCGAGACGCAGGATGTCAGCACGCTGTCATTCGGAACAGAAGAACGCTTTTACTTTACGACACCTGATCGGTCCATGCGTGCTATCGGTTTTGGCATTACGCAACAACTAAAGACGGCAGGACACGATCGTTTCTTACGGATGCAGTCCATGTGGTCAAATTTGAATCGGGATCATGTCGGCACCGATTTATTTGCCTTTTGCGGCTTTTCTTTTTCCGAACTGAAGCATACTGAATATCGTTGGTCTTCTTTTGGAGAAGCGTCGATGACCATTCCGAAGTATCTTTACTTGGAACAGAATGGACGGACGACGGTAACGGTTTTTGCGTTCGTTGAACCGCAATCTAATGCAGAAAAGATTCTCAACCAGTTGGCTGTCGAATATGCAGAATTGCACAAACCGAAGTCCACTCCATTCGTGACACGGATTCGTCTGACGCGTGACGGAAATGATGCTTTTGAAGCCTCGTTTCATCAAGCGGCACAACTCTTAAAAACATCACTCAAAAAAATCGTCTTAGCCCGTGAGGTCGTCTATGAGCTCGATCAACCAATCGACTTGGCAGGACTCGTCGAGGAGCTCGAGTCTTCGCAGCCGGGCAGTTATATCTTCTTCTTTCAACCGACGACAGATGAAGCTTTCCTTGGTGCGACACCGGAACGGTTGATTTTAAAATCAGGTCTAGAGCTCAAGACTGCCGCCGTTGCAGGTTCCGCTCCTCGACACGCGATCGAGACGACAGATGCTGCACTGGGACAATCATTGTTACAGGATGACAAAAACCGTGTCGAACACGCGATTGTCGTCGATTCAATTGAAAATACACTTCAAGGACTTTCGACAGCAATTAACAAACCGGATGAACCGATGTTGCTGAAGAATCGCCATATCCAGCATCTCTATACGCCGATCAATGCAACACTTTCACCTGAAGTCAGTCTGTTTCAGCTGATCGAGAAGCTTCACCCTACACCTGCACTGGGCGGAGAACCCAAGGAGGCGGCCGTCGCTGCAATCCGCGAAATCGAGACGTTCGAACGTGGCTGGTACGGTTCTCCCGTCGGTTGGATGGACGGGCAGGAAAATGGTGAATTCATCGTCGCCATCCGGTCCGGTCTGTTTACCGACCGCTCGGCTGTTCTTTATGCGGGTTGCGGGATTGTCGAAGGGTCTGTTCTCCAAAGTGAACTGGAAGAAACCGATACAAAACTATCACCGATGTTACAGGCCTTGTCGCATCTTTGTACGATAGAAAAGGATGATATTTATGTTGACTAAATGGATGCATGCATTAATCGATAATTTAGTAAAAGGCGGAGTCCGGGATTTCGTCATCAGTCCCGGATCTCGTTCGACTCCCCTTGCCATCGCTGCTTTTCTTCACCCGTTTAGCCGTACCCACGTCCTCGTTGACGAACGGTCGGCTAGTTTTTTTGCCCTTGGTTTAACGCGGGCGGAAGATACATTGCGTCCGGTCGCCTTGATTTGTACGAGCGGAACGGCAGCCACGAATTATTATTCTGCCGTGACGGAAGCAAACATCTTCGAGTTGCCGTTAATCGTATTGACGGCGGATCGCCCCCATGAATTACGTGGAGTCGGTGCCCCCCAAGCGATTGATCAAGTCGGTCTATACGGGAAGCAGGTCCGGCACGCCTTTGACCTGCCGATACCGGAAGAAACTGCCCTACCCTATGTACAACACGTAGCAGAACGTGCTGTCCTTCTTGCGCTCGCGGAACCTGCTGGTCCGGTCCATATCAATATTCCACTTCGGGAACCATTGATTCCAGAACTGGATTTACTGCAAACGGGTCAGCCAGTCGGACAACCGCATCAACCGGCAGTAGAAAAACATACACAAAAATGGATTGAAATTTTATCAATTCCGCGTCTTTTGATTGTCATCGGACCTCAACTTTCTCTTGCGGATACACAAATCATCCTTGACTATGCCGACCGTGCGCGGATTCCGGTTTTCGCCGATCCATTGAGTCAAGGTCGCCGTTCTTCTAACGATACGGTTTTCGGCTATTACGATACCTGGTTAAAAGAAGCAGCGATTCACGATGATATCCGACCGGATCATATTTTACGATTCGGTGCGATGCCGACCTCAAAACCGTACCTTCTTTGGTCAAAAGGTATTCCGACGACAGTAATCGGGCATCCCGGAAACTGGCGTGATCCCCAGTTGCAGGCCAACTTTTTAAGTGGTCACCCGAGCCAGCTGAAGACTGTCCCCGTCATCACGCATGATGTATCTTATCTCGAGACCCTTCAACGGGCAGAGCACATCGTCCAGACCGTCTTTTCTTCTTTGGATACAGACCAGCTGACGGAATACAACGTCGTCCGGGCATTAAATGATTTAACGGAAGGCAGTCTATTTGTTTCGAACAGTATGCCGATCCGCGACCTCGATACGTTTTTACCGACACGTACGTCACTGCGCATTCTCGCCAATCGAGGAGCCAATGGCATCGACGGGATTCTTTCAAGTGCCCTCGGTGCAACATATGAAGCCGACAATCGTTACCTCCTGGTCGGTGATCTTGCGTTCTTACATGACATCAACGGATTGATGATGGCACGAACTGTCCCGATCACGATACTTTTAGTGAATAACACCGGCGGCGGTATCTTTAGTTTTCTACCGCAACAAAATCTTGATCCCGCTTTGTTTGAACCTTTGTTCGGAACGGCACAAGACGTTGATTTCAGCCACTTGGCTGCCGGCTACGGGGTAGAATATGAACGGATTTCATCGATTACGCATCTCAAGTCGACGTTGCAGCAACAAGCGACTGCGACACGTGTCTTGGAAATCGTCACCGATCGTCCGGAAAATGTCCGTCTCCACCGCTTGATTTGGGAGCAGACGAATCAGGCATTGCAGGACGCATTCCGATGAAACTGCGGCATCAGGAATACCATGTCGAAGTGACAGGAAGCGGTCCACCTTTGTTGCTGTTACACGGTTTTACCGGGAGCAGTGCCACATGGGATCTGCTCGAAAGCCGGTTGCAATCAAACTATACCGTCTATCGGATTGATTTGCTCGGACATGGTCGGACAGCCGCCGCTCCTTACCAACGGATGCGCCTGACGGAACAGGTGAAAGATTTGAAAGTCCTACTCGCGACCCGCGATGAAGACTGGTCGGTTTTAGGCTATTCCATGGGCGGTCGAATCGCCCTTCTGCTTGCTGCGACATCAAAACAGGTGAAACAGACGATTGCCGTCAGTACGACACCGGGCATCCGCTCGGCATATGAACGACGGGTGCGTCGTCAAGCCGATCGCCGTCTCGCCGATCGTTTATTGACGGATGGTCTGACAGCTTTCATTGATTACTGGGAGTCGCTCCCGCTTTTTGCAAGTCAACGTCATTTACCGGTCGAAGTACAGGAGTCGATCCGCCGTGGACGACTGGCACAATCACCGGAAGGACTGGCCGCTTCTTTAATTGCTCAAGGAACAGGCAATATGGCTCCGGTCTGGCACTTACTCGACTCTTCTACGATTGACTGGATTGTCGGTACCGAGGACAGTAAATTTAAAAAAATTGCTGTCGAAGCTGCTTTACCCGAAAAAATTCATTTAATTCAGGGTGCATCACACGCCCCACATATCGACCAACCGGAAAAGTTTGTTACAATAGTAGAGAAACTACTCTTAATTAATTAAATGGGGGAATTAAAATGAGATATGTTCCAGAATGGGCAGCTGCCCGGAGCTATGAAGACATCAAGTACGAAAAATGGAATGGAATCGCTAAAATCACGATCAACCGTCCTGAAGTCCGTAACGCTTTTCGTCCGAAGACCGTCCACGAATTGATTGACGCTTTTTCACGTGCACGTGACGATCAAAATGTCGGTGTCATCGTCTTGACTGGTGAAGGCGATCTTGCTTTCTGCTCAGGCGGCGACCAAAAAGTCCGCGGGCATGGTGGATATGTCGGTGAGGATGAAATTCCACGCTTGAACGTTCTTGATTTACAACGCCTGATCCGTGTCATTCCGAAACCGGTCATCGCAATGGTTGCAGGATATGCAATTGGCGGCGGACATGTCCTTCACCTTGTCTGTGACTTAACGATTGCAGCGGACAATGCGAAATTCGGTCAAACGGGTCCTAAAGTCGGATCATTCGATGCTGGATATGGTTCTGGTTACCTCGCCCGCGTCGTCGGTCATAAAAAAGCACGTGAAATCTGGTACCTCTGCCGTCAATACGATGCCCAACAAGCACTTGACATGGGTCTCGTCAATACGGTGGTTCCACTGGCTGATCTAGAGCAAGAAACAATTCAATGGTGTTCTGAAATCCTTCAGCATTCACCAACAGCACTTCGTTTCTTAAAAGCTGCATTTAATGCCGATTCAGACGGCCTTGCAGGTATCCAACAACTTGCCGGTGATGCAACATTACTGTATTACACAACAGACGAAGCAAAAGAAGGACGCGACGCGTTTAAAGAAAAACGTGATCCTGACTTCGGACAGTTCCCACGATTCCCATAATACAAAAAAGGTTCAATGTCGAAAGACGTTTGAACCTTTTTCTTATCATCATCGAGAAAGGAAGTGGTAATCCGTGTACCCTTGGATTTACACGCGTGCTAAAGAACAACCGGATGATCTTGCTCTCATCACGGACAGCGAACGTTTGACCTGGTCCGCACTCTACACAAAAGCGCATGAACTGGCAAGTTCCTGGGCTCCCCTGCTTTCCCGTGGTGATCGCATCGCATTATACGGTCCTTCCAGCAGCAGTTATATTATCGCCGTTCACGCCGCTCAGTTGCTTGAATTGACGATCGTTCCAATCAATATCCGCTTGAGTCAAACGGAAGTGCAGATGCAACTTAAACAAGCCAATGTCCGGTTCGTCATCTCAGACCGACCGATTGATGCACCGGTCAAACGGCTCCCGTTTCAAGTAGTCCATCCGGCGCCCGAAGTTCTCGTGCGTCATATGCCGAAACATTATATTCAGTCGATGTTATTTACGAGCGGAACGACCGGACGGCCTAAAGCGGTCGAACAAACGATGCTCAATCACTTTTCGAGCGCCATGAATGCAGCCCGTCATACCGGCTCTTATCCGGATGACCGTTTCCTTGTTGTCACACCGTTGTTTCATATGAGCGGTTTAGCTGTCGTCTACCGTTCCGTCATCTATGGTGTTCCGCTTATCCTTGAACCTCATTTTTCACCGAACAAGACCATTACATGGATCAAGACAGAACACATCACACACATTTCTCTCGTCTCAGTCATGTTGGATCGTTTGCTTGAAGCCGGACTGCGCCGGTTTGATTTGCGTGTCGTCCTGACCGGCGGCGGTCCCGTACCTTTACCGATTCTGACCCGCGCGTTAGACCGTGATATTCCCGTCATGCAAACGTACGGCATGACTGAAACTGCTTCCCAGGTCGCGACGCTCCTGCCGGAAGAAGCGATTCGAAAGATTGGTTCTGCCGGTAAAGCCATTGCTCCGACGGAAATCCGCATCAACCGTTACCAGGAAATTGAAGTCAAAGGCCCGACTGTCATGAACGGTTATTTTGCTAATCCAGAGGCGACTGCAGCCGCCTTTACAGCGGATGGCTATTTGAAGACCGGCGATCTCGGACGAATCGATGCCGATGGTTACTTGTATGTATTGGATCGTAGAAGTGATTTGATCATTTCCGGTGGTGAAAATGTTTATCCGGCCGAAGTCGAAGCTGCCCTATTATCAATCTCAGGTATTACGGAAGCCGGTGTCGTCGGACGTTTTGACCCGATCTGGGGGCAAGTGCCGGTCGCATTCATCGTCAGTACGATGCCAGAGACCGATATCCGCGAAGAAATGGGACGTTTACTGGCCAAATATAAATGTCCCGTCACTTATTTTTACCGTGATACATTACCGCGTAACGCCAACGGCAAACTGATTCGGCGTCAGCTGAAGGAGTCACTATGACGGCAATCACCCTTCGCAGCGCCGAACTATTTGATGTGGATTTGACGTTTCGTCAGCCGATGCAGACCGCCATCTCCACGTTGTCAAAACGACGGACAACGATTCTCCGGTTGACCGATCAAGAAGGTCGAATCGGCTACGGAGAAGGTGTCGCTTTTGAGACACCTTGGTATACGGCAGAAACACAAGACTCACTTCGTGCACTGTCACCGCTCCTTTACCGTTTGCTTGCGGCACAACCTTTATCGTCACCCGCTGACGTCCCTGCACGCTTTCAGCCGATCAAAGGAAATCAGATGGCGAAAGCGATGTTTGACGGGGCCGTTCATGAATTGTTTGCACAAGCGGAACATACCTCCCTTGCGACCTATTTGGGTGGTGATGCGACACTGGCAATTCCGTGCGGAAAAGCACTCGGACGTTCCTCGGCCGATCAGACAATTGAAGCTGTAGGTCAGGCATTGACTGATGGATTCGAGCGGATTAAATTGAAACTGGCTCCAACGGATACAGCTATTCTTAAACAGGTTCGAAAGACTTTTCCGGATGCTCCGTTGATGTTTGATGCCAACGGAAGTTTTGATTTGTCGGATTTACCACTCCTTCAAGAGTGGGATACGTTCTCTTTGCTGATGATGGAACAGCTGTTTCCTGCCGATGACTGGTTAGGTCATCAGCAGGCTGCCTCATTACTCACGACACCGCTTTGTCTCGATGAATCGATTCAGACGACACAGGATGCCTTTCTGATGCGGACACTGCAGGCAGCTCAAATCATCAACATCAAGCCGGCTCGCCTCGGCGGTTTGACAGCAGCGCTCGATGTCCGAAGTATGGCGCCATCGTACTGGTTAGGCGGCATGTTCGAGAGCGGGATTGGCCGACGCCAAACGTTGGCATTCGCCACTTTACCGGGACTTGCTTATCCGATTGATATGTCTGGAACCGATCAATATTTCATTGAAGATTTGCTCGAACAGGACTATATCGTCGAAAACGGATCGATCCGGTATGCGGAACATCCGGTTTCCCGCGAACGCCTTGAACGATTAGCCGTCTCAAAAAAAATGCTCTAACCAAACAGGAGTATCAATTCCCGCTCGAATCGAGGGGCTTGATACTCCTGTTTGTTGTACTCGATTGATGCATCCTGACTCAATCAACTTTTGTTAAGATTTCATATCCGTCTTTTAAGACGATGACGCTATGTTCAAATTGAGAAACCAAACTTTTATTTGGTGTGTATAATGTCCAACCGTCCTTCTCGTCTTCCATACAAAATTCGTCGCCTGTTGAGATGAACGTTTCAACGGCAATGACTTGCCCTTCTTTTAACAAGTCGTTTTCCTCACGGCTGAAGTAGTTCGAAATCGACTCCGGTTCGCCGTGCAAAGTCTTTCCTAACCCGTGGCCCGCCAAGTTCCGGATGACGGTAAATCCGCTCTTGCGTGTCTCGGCATAAATCGCTTTGCCGATTTGATTCACCTTTGTCCCGGCTTTCACTTTCTCTAATCCTTTTTCAAGGGCAGACAACGAAACTTCAACTAAGCGGACATCTTCCGGACGACGGGCTTGTCCTGCGATGACGGTTTTGCCCGTATCGGAGTAGTAACCGTTTTTCACGGCTGAAACGTCGACATTCACGATATCTCCCTCTTGGATGATATAGGCACCCGGAATACCGTGTGCTGCCACTTCGTTCACACTGATGCAAGTTGCTCCCGGAAAATCATACATGACGATCGGCGCGGATTCCGCTCCTTGTTCTTTCAGGATACGTGCCCCGATCTCGTCCAGTTCCTTTGTCGTAATCCCTGGTTTAACGGCATTTGCCATTTCATCGCGTGCAATCGCGACAATCCGTCCAATTTCACGTAGTGCATCGTAATCATAATCCAACATCATTCATTTCCTCCTCATTCACTCAATCGTTCTTGATATAAATACTCTGCTGAAATATCAGCAAATAAGAACATCCCATTATTCAGCGGCATACTGAAGGTCCGTGTCTGTTCACCTGAACTGAAGTCGACGTAACGGTCGGATAAGTAACCGGTATGCCGTCGTTCCATTGCGACCGTCGTTCGGATGAAATACGGCCGGAAACTCCAATTGTACCCTTGGTAAAACGAATACCGTTTCCAGTCCCCGCTTTTTTTACTGATATTTGATGACTGCTGGAAGCCGTTCGCGTCCGTGATATAAAAGCGGATAAACTCCGGTTCCATCTTTTTCGCAAGCATCAACAGCCAACTGTCGAGATCTTCCTCTGCTTTGATCGACTGGCAATATTCGTTAAAACGTATCGTCCAGTCCTGCTCCAGCTGAAACAGCCGGTTCATCTGTTCCCGGTCATATTTATAAAACATCGGGACCTCATGAAGAAGAATCTCCATTCCCGGACACGTCGTTACCCAGTCCGGTGTTGTTTCACCGAGTAAATTTCCCATATAGTATCGTCCGCCGTGCTGCCAGGCATAACGCAACTGACCAAGATGGCTGATATTTTTGTACAGCAACGGCGCGCCGAGTTGATCACAGAGATGTTCCATCGTCTGCAGTAAATGCGGATAACTGGCCGACACGGTCTTTTTCTCAATCATCGATGCCAAATCGACAATTAACATATCCGGTGACATCGAAAAGACTCGTTCCAGACTGGTCGCTTCTGCCCGGTCTAATGCGACCTTCAAACCGGAGTTTTGATAATAGGCGACGATCCGGCCGAGTCGATCAAAATCATCGACTTGCACATCCGTTAATGTGACATACAACCGGTCTTCCGGAAAATCGATTTGTGCATCACGCAAGATGCTTAAAAAATCTTCCCCGCCGTTCTCAAACAGCCAGGCCGGTCGGCAGCGGATTAAAACAAATGAATGCGCATCCGTCGGTACTTTTTGAAAGGCATGTCGAATGACATGACTCATCACTTCGAGTTGATACTCGATCGGTACATCGTCTTCTTGAAAAAACGGTTTTAATGGTTCCCCCCGGAAATGGGATTGAATTTCATACCCTTCCACTTTAAAAGGCGCCGCTCCGACAATCGGCTGAAACCAAGCTTCAATTTGTTCGGGATGAACAATGACATCTAAGGCATCCATTCTTCTGCCCCCCTTTTCTCTTGTTCCATCTTATCAAAAAAAGAACCCCTCTGTAATCAGAGAGGTCCTGTCTTTAAAATAAGGTCGTATCTTTTCTGACTGCGATGTACAAATAGACACCAAATGTCGCCGTTAAATAGATGATACTCAGCACGCCGTATTGAATACCGGTTGCCCCACCTTTTCCAATCGCCAAGACAAGAAAGATAATTCCGCCAAATAACAAAGTCGCCAAAGGAATATAACGGAAGTGCCCTTTCGTCGTCCGCTCACTGATCTGTTTTGTCGCGACGACTAGCACAATGAGACAAATAAATGCCAAAGCGTAGATAATATACACAAAATTCCGCCCTCTCTATATCTTTCATTGCTCATTTTATCATGACAGTTCATAAAAAAGAACCGACTTGTCTGTGACAAATCGGTTCAACCTTCTTACTTTTCAAAACGTGGTTTACGTCCGCCACGGTTACGATCACTTTCACTGCGGTTACGACCAGCGTATCCACCTTCACGACGATCTGAAGAAGAAGATGTGCTGCTGCTACGGTTTCCTTCAGAAGGACGACCGCCTTCACGGCGCTCCCCACCGCGTGGGTTACTGCCACGGTATCCGCCACTGCTACGGTTAGAAGAAGAACCAGAACCTGATCCACCTTTGTTACCATAAGGACGACGGTTACCGCCACCGTTACCACCACCGCTACCAAAACGTTTCACACGGATTGGTTCGATTGACGAAATTTGAACTGGCGTTGCATCCGGCTCTTTCGTTAATCCTTTAAGCGCTGCTGAGATTAATTCAACTGCTTCATACTCTTCAAGAAGTTCTTGAGCGAGTGTTGTATACTCTTGAGCATTTTTTGCTTCTACACGTTTGATTAACTCTTGTGCAGCAAGTTTCAGGTTACCTTCCAGGATTTCATCAAGTGTCGGTGCATGACGACGCGACATTTTTTTGTTTGTAACACGTTCAATCGTTTTGATCTGACCGAATTCACGTGGTGTAACAAAAGTAATCGCTGATCCTGTTTTACCAGCACGACCAGTACGGCCGATACGGTGAACATAGCTTTCCGGATCTTGCGGGACATCAAAGTTATAAACGTGTGTAACGCCTGTAATATCAAGACCACGTGCCGCTACGTCTGTAGCTACAAGGATATCGATTGTTCCTTTTTTGAAACGACGGATAACTTGGTCACGTTTTGCTTGTGTTAAGTCACCGTGTAAACCGTCCGCCGTGTATCCACGTTGGACAAGTCCTTCTGTCATCTCATCAACACGTTTTTTCGTACGACCGAAGATGATTGAGAGTTCCGGAGAATCCGTATCAATCAAGCGGCAAAGGACGTCGAATTTTTGGTTTTCTTTTAATTCGATGAATGATTGATCGATGTTTTCGACAGTCATTTCTTTTGCTTTTACTTTGATGTGAGTCGGAGTCGTCATGAAGCGATCTGCGATTTTACGAATCTGCGGCGGCATTGTCGCAGAGAATAAAAGTGTTTGACGAGTTGGCGGAAGTGTACCTAAGATTTTTTCGATATCTTCCACGAAGCCCATGTTCAACATTTCATCTGCCTCATCCAAGATAACTGTTTGGACGTGGTCGAGGTTTAATGTTTTACGGTTCATGTGGTCCATTAGACGACCAGGTGTAGCGACGACGATTTGTGGGTTCTTACGAAGCGCACGAATCTGACGGTCGATTTGCTGACCACCGTATACTGGTAATGCATGAACACGTTTTACTTCACCAATGCGGTTTAATTCTTCTGCAACCTGAATCGCAAGCTCACGAGTTGGTGCAAGGATCAATGCTTGGATATGGCGCGATTTTGCGTCAAGACGCTCGATCGTTGGAATACCGAATGCAGCTGTTTTCCCTGTTCCTGTTTGTGCTTGACCGATTAAGTCAACGCCGCTAAGACCGACTGGAATTGTTTCTGCTTGGATTGGAGTTGCTTCTTCAAAGCCCATTTTTAGGACACCTTTGATAAGTGCCTCACTAAGATTTAATTCACGAAATGTTGTCAATGCTAAATACTCTCCTTTGTCATATGAAAAGCGTCTGCCACTAAACAGACGCTACCGTAACGAATACAATCGACTACCTATTATAGCAGAACCTCTTCCTTAAAGATAGGGGCTATTTCTGCGTATAATAATGTTTAGGGAAGTCACCATCATAATCGTTGCCATAAGGGCGAGGGAAAGGCATGATGCCCGGACCGTACAACGCTCGAATTCGCGCCGCTTGCCCCCACTAGTGATGGGGTTTTATTTGGAAATGGTCGCCGGTAAGTACCAGCCGCAACCACCAAAATGATGAATTCCTAACTATTTATTCGAAACGTAGGCTTAAGTTGGTCAACTTATTTCGTTAACCGAATACCCGTTTCATGTTTTTCTATTTTTTTGTCTTTCAACAATCGACCTAAAGCACGTTTGAAGGCAGCCTTACTTAGGCCAAATACCTCATCAATCGTCTCAGGAGGTGTCTTATCACCATACGCCATCTGACCGTCATGTTCAAGCAGATGATTCATGATCAAATCCGCATCGATGTCGATTGCCTCGTGAGCACGTGGTCTTGCTGAAAGTAATACTGTACCATCTGGCTTCACATTTGTCACCCGTAATTTCATAACTTCTCCAAGTCGCGGCCAGCGTTCCATCTCTTGTTCATGGAGAAAACCAATCGTCTGTTCGTTGACCCAGACGTTTACACCAGGATCCCGCTGAGCAAAAACAAGACCTTCAACGTCCATGTTATTCCACTCTTCCGGTGCCGGTTTTGCCTGTAAGTTGAAATAAGCATACGGAGCCGGATCTCCGAGTAAACGAAGTTTCTGGTCATGTTTCAGACGAATGTAGAGTTGATCTCCTTCTTCCGGCCAAAATGTCCGGCGTTGCGGCAAATCATCAAGCGATACTAATACGTCTTTTTGAATCCCGATGTTTGCAAATACACCTGTATTGTAACGCGTACCGTTGATCGTCGTTTTGACATAGTCTTCAAACGATGCTTCCGGAATCGTCATCGACGAAGCGAGACGCCCTTCGTTGTCCTGATAAAGAAAGACTTCCACTTCTTCGTCAAGTTCGAGCTTTTTTGTTTGTTCATTATTATGAAGTAAGATGTCCTCTTCCCCGTTGCTCAAGAAAACACCAAACTCTGCTTCTCGTTCTACTTTTAATGTGACAACCTGTCCTGCGCGTAATGCCATGAGTGGTCATCTCCCTTCTGTTGTTTCCATCTGTTCCTGCGTATCACCTATCATACTATACTCTTTTTCCTCCCCTCTCCGACATGAAGCAAAAGTGATCAAATATGACATTTTTGTGAACGGTTCTGATTTGAGTGATTTTTTTGAAAAAAAGAGATATGATAAAACAATAGGAAAAAGAAGGTTTAGTTTAGTTAAATATGGGGGAAAAACATGTTTCATAACATTCAATCGCGTTCTTTCGCAAGACGCTTCACAAAAACATTGGTATTTGCTTTTTTCGCATTCCTGGCAACGATCGGAATCGTTTTTGCAGAAGGTTCGAACAGTACAGACCTGTCTCCGAAGACACCTGCACTTCAACATATTGACACTCCATAAAATCTACACGAAGCGTGTGGATTTTTTTATTTTTCCCGAAGTTTTACAGGGCGATACAGGAAATCATGGTTTCGTCACGAATTCCTTAAAAGATGTACATCATCTAAACAAGGAGGGCATGTCATGTGGTTTTATCTTTTCACGACGTTTACAGGTCTCATCAGTACATATTTGAGTTATACGACCGGTTATTATACAGATTCAATCGGTGTATTCGTTTTTACACTCGCCATCTGCTTATCGCTCTCTTCCTTCAGACAGCTCATTCGGACAACTCATCAGTCCTATCATGAATATGTGCAGCACCGGCGAGTCAAAAAGCAGTATGAACGCATGAAAAAGCGGGAACAATCGTATCAACTGTCTTACGGTCAAGGGGAATCACTTCCACCACTTGCATTATCGGCGACAGAACAGCATGATAAATAAAGAACCGCTTTAACTTCGTATTACTAGGAGGAACTGAGTCATTATGAATGAAATTCCCTTATCCAACGGTTGGACCCTTCGTTACTCGCCTGTCATCGACCTGTGGTTAAAAGAAGACGGCGTCCTGCTTGTCGATCACGAAGATAAGGTCCGACTGACATTGATCCTTGACGAGGAGTCGATGGAAATCAAACAGATTGATAATACTAACGCTTCTTTCTCGATTGACCCAACGACCCGTCGTTTGACGTTTGAACTTGGAGAAACCGAAGAAGAGTCGGAACCTCGTTATTGGGAATAATGACGAAGACTGGGTGCGATACCCGGTCTTTTTTTGTACAATAATCATTGAAAGCAAAAAAAGGAGTCTGATGCCACTATGTTACGCACAATCATCTGGTTCATTCATTTTGGACTGGTTCTACCCCTTACATTACCGTTTCTTCCGGGGGCAAAACGTCGAACGCACGCCGCACGCTACGCCTATACACAAAAAGTGGCTCATGCCTGGGCAAACTCATTACTCCGGCTTGCCGGAGTCAAAGTTCGGATGACGGGTCAAGAAAACATCCCGACCGATCAACCGGTCGTCTTCATCGCTAATCATCAAGGTAATTTTGATGTTCCGATTCTCCTCGGGAAAATTGATAAACCAAAAGCGTTCATCTCAAAAATCGAAGTGAATAAGATTCCCATCGTCAATGTCTGGATGAATCTGATGGGATGTGTCATGATTGACCGCACAGATCGACGACAATCGTTAAAGGCCATCCGGGCCGGAATCGACACGATCAAAGATGGTCAGTCGATGATTATTTTTCCGGAAGGCACACGTTCTAAGGGCGGTCCTGTCGCCGAGTTCAAGGCCGGTAGTTTTACACTGGCTACGTCAAGTGGTGCACTTGTCGTTCCGATTGCGATTTCGGGCAGTTATCGTGTCATGGAGGAAACCGGACGCATTCGTCCGGCGACCGTCGATGTTACGATTCTAAAACCGATTGATCCTAAATCAATGTCGCAAAAAGAATTAGTCGTTCTCGTCGAACAACAAATCAAGGAAATTGTAGAAGGAGTCTGACATGTTACTTAAAGTCGATCAACTAAAAAAAGAATTTGCCGATAAAATCGTATTCGAAGACGTGACGTTTTCCGTCAGTCCCGGTGACCGGATTGGAATTATCGGTGTCAACGGTACCGGAAAATCAACATTACTCCATATATTAGCCGGACAAGAAACACCGGACGCAGGTGAGCTTCAACATCCGAATGATTACCGGATTCGTCTGCTGTCCCAGTCAACGGATTATCCGGAAGATCAAACGGTCATGCAAGTCTTGTTATCTGGTAATACCCCTACCATCAACGCACTTCGTCATTATGAGGTCGCGCGTCTGGCGCTTGAACAAGATCCGAGCAATGAAACGTTATTGACACGGTTCATCAGTGCTCAAACAGAAATTGATGCTGCCAATGCCTGGGATACAGAATCCCGTCTCAAAATGATTTTAAACAAACTCGGTATCACGAATCTTGAAGCGACTATCGGTTCGTTGTCAGGCGGACAACGCAAGCGTGTCGGGCTGGCTGAAGCGTTGCTCGACGAAGCTGATCTCTTGCTGCTCGATGAGCCGACCAACGAACTCGATGCCGAGACGATTACCTGGCTCGAATCCCAAATCAAGGAATACCGCGGGGCAATCTTACTTATCACCCATGACCGCTATTTTTTGAACCGTGTCACGAACCACATGATGGAAATCGCGAATGGAACAGCCTACTTCTATGTCGGTAATTATGAATCGTTCCTGGAAAAGCGTGCAGAACGCCGGGAACGGACAGCCTCTATGGAAGAAAAACGCCAAAATATCCTCCGCCGGGAACTCGCCTGGTTACGACGCGGCGCAAAAGCACGGACAACGAAACAAAAAGCTCGGATCCAGCGGGTCGATGCCTTGCAGGAACTTTCGTATGAAGAGGACGAAGCCTCACTTGAAGTTCAGGTCGGCTCAACCCGACTCGGCAAAAAAGTCATCGAGGCTGTTGATGTCCGCCATCAGTTTGGCGACCGGACGCTGTTCAGCGACTTTAATTGGCTGTTCGGTCGGAAGGAACGATACGGAATCGTCGGCCGTAACGGGAGCGGCAAGTCCACTTTATTATCCATCCTCGCCAAACGTCTGGAACCGACGAGCGGTGACATCATTCACGGTGAAACCGTCAAAGTCGGATTCTACGGCCAGTTCGCAGAATTCAGTCACCCTAACCGGCGCGTCATTGAAGAAGTCGAACGGATTGCCCAAGTCATCACGACGTTAGACGGTCAAGAAATCACAGCCGGTCAGATGCTTGAACAATTTCTGTTTAAACCAGAAGCACAGTATAAACCAATCGGTAAGTTATCCGGCGGTGAAAAACGACGGTTAAAACTGCTGACCATCCTGATGGATGAACCGAATGTTCTGTTCCTTGACGAGCCGACCAACGATTTGGATACGGAAACGTTATCCGTATTGGAAGATTACCTCGATTCGTTCCCCGGAACGGTCATCACGGTCAGTCATGATCGCTATTTCCTTGATCGTGTCGTGAACCGGTTATTGGCATTCGAAAACGGCGAAATCGTATCTTATTATGGTCAATACACTGATTACTTGGAGCAACGGGAACTCCCGTCTGTGACTATCGAAACTGCGCCTGTCGTCAAAGACGCTACACCTGTTGAGACACCACCTGCCGAAGCACCTAAGAAATTGAGTTATCAAGAGCAACTCGACTGGAAAACGATTGAGTCTCAAATTGAAGAAGCCGAACTTCATGCCGAGTCTCTTGAACAACAATTGGCTTCCTCCGGGAGTGATTTAGGTCAGGTCAATGATCTCTATCAACAAATCGAACAGGCGAAAGCAAAAGTCGACCAGTTGATGGAATACTGGACGTACCTGTCCGAAAAAGTGGAAGCGTACGAAAGCTACAAAAAGTAATCCCGTCTTTTTATGAATCGTATCCTTTCGTCAACACGACGGACGGATACGATTTTTTTTGAATCACATGAACCGGACAAAAGCAGTGTATGATGAGAAAAAGATACACCAATTCATGTGAGGAGGCAGTTTCGTGCATCAATCTCCCTATTTCATAAAATGGTTTCCCCCCTTACTGATTATTTCCACGATATTGATGGTCATTGCTTCTGCAAACGAATCGATTCCAAATCTTATCGTCGAGCAAATCCTACAATACCTATCGTTGGCATTGATTGCTTTTTTTATCCTGGTCGCCTATAAAAAAGAGCAGCTCCTTATCGTTCCAAGACGAAATTTCTGGCTGCTTGCGCTTGGTTCTTTATGTTTATCCGTCATCGGATCGATCTTAGAAACGATTCATCTATTCAGTCCGCCCGAAAGTTTTTCCGGACTCTACAGCCTGGCCTTGTTTTCCTTATCCCACTACTTATTTTTATATGCTATTTTTTACCGGATTGCTTCCAAAAAAAGTTTTGGTCAACACCTCTTGGCTTTTATGGATGCCATCATTTTGGTCATTTTTTTCGCGCTAATTGCGTTTCATATTCTGAATGAACTGGTTAATCCTGCAGTCAATCCGTTTCCTTATTCACTTGTCGTCATCGTCAATACGTCACTCGGTCTGTTCGTCTTTTTTTATTTTTTCTTTATCCAAGACACGCATTGGGTATCACGAACAACTTTGCTTCTACTCTTTTTATCAATTTTCATTCGTGGAATTTACGAAATATCATCCGTCTACTTTCCGGCGTTCACGATGCAGTATCTGATTTTCTCACCGATTCTTATCCGTCTGGCCCAAAGTGCGGCCATCCTTTGGCATATTGATCACATCATTGAAGGGACCAACAAATCATCCATCGTCCAACGGGCTTGGCTACCGTTGTTATCTTTGCCGTTATTTCTTCATTATTTCCTCGACGAAGACGGACAAAAACGAGATGTCTTTGTCATCTTATTGTTATTGATTGTTCGCCAAATTTTCATCACACGGCAACATACATCCATCGTCCATCAATTGGATACCCGGAATGAGCAGTTGGCGATACGGGTTGACCGACGCACGGAACAAATTAAAGCCAGCGAACAACAAGTCATCCCATTATTCCTCGGACATCCAGACCCTATCGTTCGTTTTAATAAGCGTCAAGAACCCATTTTTGCGAATCGGGCTGCCCAACGGATTTTCGGTCTCTCCGCCATGACAATCGATCATTGGACTGATGAATTACAACATGTTCAGACTGCCTTGAAAACGAAAAAAAATCATTATCAAAATGAAGCGAATCAACAATTCGAATTGATTCCGATTCCTATCAAGATAGCCGATACTGCCGTTGGTCACTTTTTGATTCTCCATGATGTGACAGAGCGAATGGCCCGACAGCAGCAAATCGAATACCATGCCTATCATGATGGCTTGACGCACATCGGTAATCGCCGTTTTTTAGAAAAAACGTTTAATGAAAAAACATCTGCCTTGAATTATTTAGCTTTGATTGACTTGGACGGCTTCAAACAAATTAATGACACGTATGGCCACGAGACCGGAGACTACATTCTGATAGAAGTCGCGCGACGTCTTTCGACCGAATTAACCTCCGGCGAATCTGTCTACCGGCTTGGCGGGGATGAATTTGCTTTATTGACCTCTGCGAAGGATGAAGTTTCTTTAAGACGACGCTGTAAAGTCATTTTAAATCAGCTGTCGAAACCCTATCAGTATCGTGGAGAACTGTTACGCGTTTCTGCAAGTGTCGGCGTCGCACACCACGATCCGGAAACTGATTTAGAACAATGGCTCAAACAGGCCGATTTAGCCATGTATCGCGTGAAACATCAAGATAAAAACGGGATTGGAATTTATCATTCGGAGATTGAATGAATGTACCTGTCTAAAAAAAACCGACCCTTCCGTAAACATTCGGAAAGGCCGGTTTTGATTATTCTGGACGTGGTGCGATGTTTCCTTCTTCAATATCAAGTAATAAATCAATCAACTCGGCACAAAATTCGGGATACTGGCGCAGCAAGGCATCTTCCCCTACTTCGTCGACGAAATCCGCCAAAAGAATCCGGACTTCCGGAACTAATGCCTTGGCGACTTTCATATATGCAATCGCAAAACGCCATTTTCCTGAAATATAAAGAAGTTTACCGACCAGCAGATCTCCCGGCTCGACTTCAATTTCTGCTAAATCCGTCTGATAGGTCTGTTTTGACATAATGTCGACGACCCGCTCTTCCTCAACGAGAAACAACGAGGGAACCGGATCCGCCAAACCTCTTAGAGCACGGTATAAACTCGGTGACATGTCGTCCTTGACCTGTTCTAAAAAGCGGCCGTGCGGCGTTTTCCCTTGTTCATCCGTTTCATAGAAAATCGCCCAGTCGACGAATAAATCACGGAACAGTTCGGCGTCTTTCAAGTACCAACGTCCTTCTGTTGCGATTTCTTCGATGAATGCCACCCAGTCTGTACTTCTGGCCGTTGCGGCTTCTTGGTACATCGTTTTAAGTGCCGTATTCATCTCCGCTTCCGATACGGTCGTTGGAAAAGGGATTATTTTTCGCTCACTTTTCATCGTGTCGGTCCTTTCCGGTGTGGGTTCGCCGGTCGTTTGATTGTTTCCGGTTCAGTGACTTCCCGTTTCGGAATCACTTCGCCACGATAAATTTCCATTTCTTCCATTTCCACACCCATTTGTTTAGCCAGTGTCTTCAGGTGTTTCAAATCGTGATCGGTGACAAGCGCAAGGACCATACCGGATGCATTCCCGCGTCCTGTCCGTCCTGAACGGTGAACGAAATCGTCGAATGACTCGGGTAAATCATAATGAACGACATGGGTAACCGCTTCGATATCGAGTCCACGAGCTGCGAGGCCCGTCGTCACGAGCAACGGGAACTCTCCCCGTTTGTACGAACGGAGTGTCTCCATCCGTTCCCGTTTTCCTTTTTCAGCGTCCAGAATGCGGTATTTCAATGAGAACTTGCTCAGTTCACCGTTTAACGGTCCAAGGAATGAGCGGTTATTGATGAACGTCAATACTTTCGCTCCCTGCATGTTCGCCAGGCGACGCAAGTATTCCGGTTTAAGACGGCGTGACATTTCGATATAACCAAATTTCACTTGCGTACTCATGACACGTTCCACTTTAATCCGTGCAGGCTCGTTCGCAAATAACGTTTTTCCCCACTCGGCTGTTCGTTCCGGCAATGTCGCCGAGATAAAAGCCAGCTGCCGATCCCGCAGCGCACTGTTGGCAATTCGTGTTGCCGAAGCGCTCATGCCGCTCTCATAAATTTGATCGGCTTCATCTAAGACAATCAATTTTACTTTATGCATCTTCATTTTTTTAGAATCAATCAGTTCCACGAGCCGTCCCGGAGTTCCGACGATGATTTGCGGTTTTTTCTTCAGGCGTTCATGCTGGCGCTTGAGTTCGACACCACCAATGAAGGCACCTGATTTAATGCCGCTTCCTTGTGAAAACAGTTGAATGACTTGATGGATTTGCATGACCAGTTCACGTGTCGGTGCTGTAATCACGACTTGGATATGCGGTTCATTTTCATCAATCAATTCTAAGGCCGGAATGACATATGCTAATGTTTTCCCGGTTCCGGTCGGTGCTTCGACCAAAACATCTTTTCTTTCGCGTAGTAATGGGATTGCCTGTTCTTGAACCGGCATCATTTTTTCAAAGCGGGCGCGTTCCCAAGCTTCTGTAATAAAAGGTTTCATAAAGTCCATAACGTGTATTCTCCTACTCTCTTCTGCATCATTCTGTGACATATTCGAATCGATCGGTCGTTTCGTCACGCAGACCACGTAACATTTGTGTATATTCGTTCCCTGCGTCGATGAGCCGGATGTGATAGACCACTTCCTGGTCATTCTTTATTTCTTCCGTCAAAATATCAAACCCTTGAATGACCCGGTCCTGAAGTTCATCCGCCAGTTTCGGAAACTGACCGAGCACCGGGTAATGGGATCGGACATCACTCGGGCGACGAATCAGCTTCGCCAAGTATTTTTCTTTGTATCCGATGAAGTCTTCAAAATCAAAGTCATCTTCAAAACGAATCCAAAAGCCGTCTTCCTCAAACTCCGTAATCATTCCCGTTCGCGGTGTTCCTTCAGTCGATACTTTTAACGTCACCCAATCACCTGCTCTATAATCGGCACGGTCTTCCAAAATCGAAAAATCCATTTTATGCACCTCCACGGTCTATATTCCCTTTTTCATTGTCAACGATACGTCATAAAAATACAAGATAACCCGGTGTGACTTTTATCACGATTCGAACTGTCTTGTTCAGATGCGTATCAAAATAGTGATACAGATTTTAAAATATGGCTTTAATTCGCCCTTTTCCTGTTTTTTTATCATGTTCCAATCACTGGTACACATTTAACGGATTCCTTATGTACCAACGTTTTTCAAGTCCATTACGCTTTCACCGGGATGTAAAACTTTTCCCGCCTAATGTTTGTTACACTATTCACATAAGGGATGTATCTTGGACTGTTCACCTTAAAAACAAAGGAGTGTTCGTGATGTTACTTGAAAAAACACCAGCATGGCAACAATTCGAAACAGGCGCATGGAACAATCAAATTGACGTAGCTGATTTCATCCGTCGAAACCGGACAGAATACCGGGGAGACGATCAGTTTCTTGTAGGACCCACCGTGGCTACGGAAACACTGTGGCAACAAATCATGAATTTAACAAGTGAAGAACGTTCACGTGGTGGCGTCTATGCCGTCGATGCTTCGACACCTTCAACGATTCTGTCACATGGTCCAGGATACCTCAACCGCGAACTCGAACAAATCGTCGGTCTGCAAACCGACGAACCCTTCAAACGTTCCATTCATCCGAACGGCGGGATTCGAATGGTCAATGATGCTTTAGAAGCCTATGGTTTCCAAGCCGATCCTCTCGTCACAAAAACATTTAGTGAATATCGTAAAACACATAATCAAGGCGTGTTCGATGCTTATACGCCTGAAATGCGCGCTGCCCGTAAAGCGGGTATCATCACAGGTCTTCCGGATGCCTATGGACGCGGTCGGATTATCGGAGACTACCGCCGTGTTGCGCTGTACGGTACAGCCTTCTTGATCGCAGAACGGAAACAAGATTTGAAAGACCGCGGCGGCTTCTTATCCGAATCGATGATCCGGGACCGTGAAGAGATGAACGAACAAATTCGGGCGTTACAGGAACTGACCGAGCTCGGTCAACGATATGACTGCGACTTATCCCGCCCGGCTGAAACCGCCCAGGAAGCGTTCCAATGGGTGTACCTCGCTTACCTCGCTGCAATCAAAGAACAAAACGGGGCAGCGATGTCACTCGGCCGCGTCTCGACGTTCCTTGATATCTATATCGAACGTGATTTGCAGTCAGGACGTTTGACGGAACAGACTGCCCAGGAACTGGTCGATCATTTTGTCATGAAACTGCGGATCGTTAAATTCCTCCGGACCCCGGACTACAATGATTTATTCTCCGGTGATCCGACCTGGGTCACGGAATCAATCGGCGGGATGAGTGAGGACGGTCGCTCCAACGTGACAAAAAGTTCGTTCCGCTTCCTGCAGACACTTGTCAATCTAGGTCCGGCTCCAGAACCGAATCTGACGGTCCTCTGGTCCACACAACTACCGCGCGGCTTTAAAGAATTCTGTGCCAAGATGTCGATTCTCTCCAGTTCGATCCAGTATGAAAATGATGATTTGATGTTGCCGATTTACGGCGACGACTACGGCATCGCATGCTGTGTTTCCGCCATGAAAATCGGGAAACAGATGCAATTTTTCGGAGCACGGGCGAACTTAGCAAAAGCATTGCTCTATACGTTAAACGGCGGCATCGATGAAAAACTTAAAATTCAAGTTGCTCCAAAGACGAACTTGATTTTAGATGATGTCCTGGATTATGAAACGGTCATGGCTGCTTACGACCGTCAGCTTGACTGGTTGGCGGAACTCTATGTCAATACATTGAATGTCATTCACTTCATGCATGATAAATACAGTTACGAACGCATCGAAATGGCGTTGCACGACCCGGAAATCTTACGGACGATGGCTTGCGGTATCGCCGGACTGTCCGTCGTGGCCGACAGCCTGTCCGCCATTCGTTACGCTAAAGTCTCCCCGATTCGTGATGCGGATGGAATCGCGGTTGATTTTAAAATCGAAGGTGACTTCCCTAAATTCGGAAATAATGATGCCCGTGTCGATCAGATGGCGGTTGATCTCGTCAAACTGTTTATGGAAAAAATCCGGAAACATCCGACGTACCGTGATGCTTTACCGACTCAATCCGTCTTGACGATTACTTCGAATGTCGTTTACGGCAAAAAAACCGGTAATACGCCGGACGGACGACGGGCTGGTGAACCATTCGCACCGGGAGCCAATCCAATGCATGGCCGGGATACGAAGGGAGCCGTCGCCGCGTTGACTTCCGTCGGGAAATTACCGTATGAACATGCCCTTGACGGCATTTCCTACACGTTCTCCATCGTCCCGAAAGCACTCGGGAAAGATGAACCGACACGAATCCGTAATACAGTCGGACTGCTTGACGGCTACATGGGCGGAACCACTTCAAAAGGTCATCACTTAAACGTCAATGTCTTCGACCGGGAAACATTACTCGATGCGATGGAACATCCGGAACTTTATCCCCAATTGACGATCCGCGTTTCCGGTTACGCCGTCAACTTCATCAAGTTGACCCGCGAACAGCAAATTGACGTCATCAACCGGACGTTCCACGGTGCACTTTAACTGAAAGAAAGGACTGAAATGGCTATGACACACGGAACGATTCATTCTGTTGAATCCTGCGGCACGGTCGACGGACCGGGTATTCGCTTCATCGTCTTCACGCAAGGCTGTCCTTTACGTTGCCAATACTGCCACAATGCGGATACGTGGGAATTCGGATGTGGTCGTTCCGTCTCGGCAACGGAAATCATTGAAGAAGCGGAAAGTTACCGATCATTTTTCGAAGCAACAGGCGGTGGTATCACATTTTCCGGTGGAGAACCCCTTGCCCAACCGGAATTTTTGGAAGCGGCACTTCGGGAAGCAAAACAAAAAGGCATGCATACCGTCATCGATACAGCCGGTTCGGTCGTTCCTAAAAATATCGACCGGATTCTTGATTACACGGATCTCGTGTTACTCGACATTAAGCATATCGATGATGCGACCTGCCGGATTCTGACGGGGCGCAGTAATGCCAATACGCTTGCCTTTGCCAAACGCTTGGCAGAACGGAACATTCCCGTCTGGATCCGTCACGTTCTCGTGCCCGGTTTGACGATGACGGAGACGTTCCTGCGCCAGACCGGCGAATTCATCCGGACACTCGGTAATGTCGAACGGATCGAAGTACTCCCTTATCACCAGCTTGGCGTTTACAAATGGGAAGCACTCGGTCTCGACTATCCATTGGCGGATGTTCTGCCACCGAATCCGGAAGAAGCCGCTGCGGCTCAAGAATTGCTCGATTCTTACTTGTCTTGCTGACGACAAGTTGCTACACTGAACACATAGTCTATGAACAGGAGGTACAATACCGAAATGAAGCATTTACTCGCTACTGTCTAATGATGAAAGAATTCATCACTTTCGCAATGAGTTGCGGATGACTGACGCTACGAGTCTGCTCATTTTCGGTATTTCCGTCATGCGGAACATACCTTCTTTGATCTGCCCTCCTGCACACCATCCGCTCGCTTTCGGATGGTGTGTTTTCATTTCATCAATACTGAAATGAACCCAAAAGGAGCTGAACATATGCCTGCTGAAATCTTATCCTTTCATGATGTACGCTTTGATCTTCCGCAACAGACGTTGTTTCAACATGTTTCATTTTCTATCCGTCCCGGTGAACATGTCGCTTTGGTCGGTGCCAATGGTGTCGGTAAAACGACACTCTTCCAGCTGATTTTAAAACAGCTTCAGCCGACGGACGGAAACATCTTCCGCGGCTATACGAACGTTGGCCATGTCGCCCAACATCTCACTTCCAGTACACCGGCCATCCGGCTCGTCGAACAGGCTGACCGAGTACGATACGAAGCAAGGGAAGCGATTCTTCACTCATCGTCACTCGAAGTCTACCAGGCTGCGTTCGATCTCGATGCTTTTTCACTCGAGACAGACGCCGCTCGTGCGTTAAAAGAGGTGCAATTGCCGGAACACGTCTGGTCACATCCCTTTGATACACTGAGCGGTGGCGAACAAACCCGCATCCAACTGGCCTGCCTGTTGGTCCAACAACCGGATTTCATTCTGCTCGATGAGCCGACCAACCACTTGGATGCTGACACGCTCGATTGGTTGATTCACTGGATGCATCAGACGCCGCTTACCATCCTGTATGTCTCACACGAACGGGCTTTCATCGATGCGACCGCCGAGGCGGTCATTGAACTGACCCCGAGTCAGACGACACGCTACAAAGGAAATTACCAAGCGTATCGTCAGCAAAAAGAACAGGAACGTCTGACGCAGGAACACGAGTATGAAAAACAGGAAAAAACGCGCAAGGAACTCAAACGGATGATCAATCAGTACCAAAACTGGCATCAACAAGCTGTCGCACACGCCAGTGAACGCGATCCTTATGCCAAGAAAAAAGCAGCAAAACAAGCTAAAAAATTTAAGGCAAAAGAAAAACAACTCGAGCAGACACTCAATCATCGTGTCGCTAAACCGGAATCCCCGTCCTCCGTTCATGTAGCCTTTGAAGCAGCACCGTTTTCCGCCAAGCAGTTGCTTGAACTGGACGCCGTTTCCTTTTCGTACGAGGAGCGGACACTGTTTCAAAAACTGAGTTTTTCCATGCAACAAGGTGACCGGATCGCCGTCATCGGTCGGAATGGTTCCGGGAAGACGACTTTGCTCCGGGTGATTCAAGGGGAGCTCAACCCGACGGAAGGAACGGTGACATGCCATCCTGCTCTGACAGTCGGTTACTTTTCACAGGCACTTTCGGATTTACCGGTTTCCGGTTCTCTGCTCGATGCGTTGCTGCAGGAGACGACGATTTCTGAGACCGATGCCCGGACGCTTCTCGCCTGTTTTCTGTTTCGCCGGGATCAGGTGTATAAACCAATCGCCGAAGCAAGTATGGGAGAACGATGCCGGATTGCGTTTTTACGCCTTTATTTTTCCGGTGCTCGTCTGCTGATTCTCGATGAGCCGACCAACTACCTTGATTTGACGACCCGCGAACAGATTGAAAGCGCCCTCGATGTCTTTCCGGGTGAATTGTTGTTCGTCTCACACGATCGTTACTTTAACGACCGTCTCTCGAACCGGACCATCTCGCTCGATCCACATGAACATGCGACCGTTCATCCGGTCGGGACAAAACAATTGCGCGAACAGCAGCCTAGTGATATCAACGCGATTCAAAACGATTTGAAACGTCTTGATGATCTGACGGGTACGATTGATTTCGACCGTAGTTAAATATCGTTTTCAACAAAAGGAACGACGCCTCTCTGGTTCATCAGAAAAGCGTCGTTCCTTTTTCATTTTAAATTAAATCATCGTTTTTGATACTTCAGTTTCGTCCGCGCCTGTGCCTGCTTGTGGATTTTTTTCCACTTTTCTTTTTCAGCCGCTTGAAGGGCCACATTTTGTTTCCGTTCTGCATAAGCGACTTCACGTTTCAGCTTCAGGAAACTGTCCCACCGTTCGCGCGACAGCTTTCCATCTGCCAAAGCGGCTTGGACAGCACAGCCTGGTTCTTCTACGTGCTGACAGTCCCGGAAACGGCATGATTCCGCCAGCTCCTCGATATCCGAGAAGGTCGACGCCAGTCCGTCCGTCCCGTCCCATAGTCCAAGCTCCCGCATACCCGGTGTATCAACGAGTAACAATCCATTCGACAACCTTTTGAGCTCCCGGTGTGTCGTCGTATGCCGGCCCCGTTCATCATCTTCGCGGACGCCGCCCGTTTCCATCAACTGTTCTTCCGCCAATGCATTGACGAGCGTTGACTTCCCGACACCGGACGATCCGACGAGAACGATCGTCTCGTTTGGTTGCAATGCTTCACGTAAATCATGCAGTCCTTCTCCGGTCAGCGAATCAACAGCAAAACACGGCGTACCAAAAGCAACTGTCTCCACCTCTGACAAAAATTCGTCAACCGACGTCGCCAGACTTTTTTTCGTCAAGACAATAACAGGTGTGACCCCTGCTTCCCACGCGACCGTCAAATACCGTTCCAGGCGACGCACGTTAAAATCGTGCCCAAACGCCATGACGAGCAATGCAAGATCGACATTCGCGCAAATAACCTGTTCCTCGGTTTCCGTTCCGGCTGCTTTTCTGGAAAATTGCGTACTACGCGGCAAAACACGTTCAATCCGTCCCTTACCGGCTTCCCGTCCGCTCTGAATCACCCAGTCCCCGACTGCCGGCAGTTCAGCTTTCGTTAATGCTTCAAACCGCAGCTTTCCGGATAACTCACTTAACGTTTCCCCGTCAGTCGTCATCACACGGTACTGTTTTTGAAAGACTGCCGTCACACGGCCTAACTGTTCATTTGTTCCGACTACATGAGTCGGTAGTTTACCCCATTCGTTCAAATGGTTTCCTCCTCTGTTTTAAGGGAGGGAAACCCCTCCCTGTGTTCCGATCTGGTTTTCTTTTACGTGGCTGATTGCATACATAAAAACACCACTCCTCTCGTTTCTTATAGTCGAATTTTACCATATTCTCTTCTGCTGACCTAGCAGACTCTTTAAAGTCAGACTTCCCTTCTCCGCCTCAAGTCGGAGACGATTCCGGTCCGAAGGGCGTCGTGATTGTCTATTCACTCCGTTAAGATAAGAGTATCAAGAAAAAGGAGGCTTCATCATGAAGCAATCAAAAGGAAAACAGGTCTTGATGGCACTTGCCGGTCTCGCCCTTCTCGCTGTCGTCATCGGTACATTACCGCACATGATCGGACTCGGGCTCGGCGCGCTACTCGCTTTTTACGCCATCAGTAAGTTTATCCAAACATCAAGCGTTTTCGCGAAAATCGGATTTGGACTGCTCGCAGCAATCGGAATCGGTGTTGCCCTATCAAACATCTGGGCTGTTGTCGGGATCGCTGCCGCACTGGCACTGTACATCGGATACATGCGCATGAAACTGCAACGTGTTGATTTGAATCAACTGTTCGCCCGCCGTCGCAAGGCCGCATCGTCCCACTTTGAAGCCGATTGGAAAGATCTCGATCAAAAACGCTAACAAATGGACAGTACAGTACATTACGAACCGATACTTTGTAGATTTAACATCCAAGGAGGAATTTTTGATGAAAAACGTATTCGATCAATTAAATGAGTTTGCCAATCAAATGATGACAGAAGTAAAAAAAGCCGCCGATCAGGGAGAAGCACCTGCTAAAAAGCTGGTCCGCCACATCCGGACAACCGAATCGGACCTAAAAGAAATCGACCGTTTACTGGAACGTCAACGGACGTTGCTTGTTGAACTGACACAAAAACAGGATGAAGCGAAGGAACTCGCAGACAAACGTTTTACACAAGTTGAAATCGCCAAAGAAGCCGGCGAACAAGAACTTGCAGAACGGGCGGCCATCGAGTCGAAACATTACGGGGAACAGTTCCGCTTCTTTGAAGAACTGATCGCCGAAACGAAACGTGAGCTCAATCAGCTCGAACGGGAAGCACTGGAATTAAAACTGAAGCTGGAAGACTTACAAAATAAGCGGTATGAATGGATGATGCATGAAAACGTCTCGAATTTAAAATCGAAGATGAACCAGGTGCTAGAACGCGAACCAAATGCTACTATTAAACAAGAACAACATCCATTCACCACAAACGAACCTGAAACGAAGGAAGAGGAAGCGCCGATTGCAGAAGATGATATCGATGCCCGGATTGCCGATCTCGAACGTCGTTTCCAAAAATAAGTACTCGGACGAAGGAGGCATTCTTGCCTCCCTTTGTCATGTCAGGAAGGAGATTGCCCGTGCGACGATTAAGTACAAAACAACTAGTCGGCTACGTGTCGATCCTGTTTGCTCTCGGACTATTCTATGATTTGATGACAGGCGCGGGAAATGTATTATTCGGAGTGCTTTTCCCCTTCCTCTTGTATTACGTCGGGATTCATTTCCGAAAAAGAAACCATGAAAAACTGGCTATCCTGTTTTACATCGTTGGTACAATCATCTTAGCCGGTGTCGTCCTTAGTTCAGCAGCAATCGGATTCGTCATCGCCGGTATTCTGCTGTATCTCGGAATCATTCTCGTCACCCGTCACTCTGTCCGGGAATTTTTCTTCTCAAAAATTTCGCCGAGTCTGTATGAAGAGGAAGGCATTAAGATTCAACCGGCCTACTCGTTTGCGACACAACAGGAACTTCCCTATGTCTTAAAAGATTTGAGCGAACAATTCATCGTCCGTGATCTCGAAATCGACTTGACGCATGCTTATGTTCCGGAAGGCGAGACACTGATCGTCGTCAGCGGTGTTGTCGGTGATGTCCGAATCCTGTTACCGTCCGGTTACGATTACACGCTCGATACATCGATTGGTTTCGGGAGCGTCAAGACAGATGTCCGTCGTATTCCGACCTTCTTCAATCGCCGAATCCAGTACCGTGCCCCCGAATATGACGAGGCTGTCCGAAAAGTCCGGATTCATGTCATGCTAGGTATCGGGAACGTGGAGGTGACCTCGATATGAAACGTGATCAATTTCCGCTTGGTGTCATCGCACTCCAGGTCATGACCGGTTTTTTTACGGCTGTGATGACGACGTTATTATTTCTAAGTACACGCCAAGTCGATTGGCATGTACTTTTCGTCCGTCAACAGGACTTTCCTGTTTTTCTGCTCGTCATCGGTTTATCGCTTTTATTACCGTTAGCAGTTGGCAGTATCCACTACTTCTTTTTACGGCGCGATTTCAAGAGAGTCACAACAGCCATCATTGAACTGGAGCAAGGAAAAGAAGTGACAATCGTCAACGGTCCTTATTTCCACACGCTGACACGTCTGTCGCGGATCGGGAAACGGATCGATGAACAGGTCGAAACCGTTCAAAAAATCAGTACCCGTCCCCAACACATCGAACAAGTCCGTGTCCAGGCCATTACAGAAGAGCGAAAACGGCTTGCCCGTGATTTGCACGACTCTGTTTCACAGCAGCTGTATGCCATCTCAATGATGACGACAGCAGCGAAACAGACGATTCTGACGCAACCGGAAACCGCTGCGAAACAAATCGATTTGGTCGAAACGATGGCCCAGACGGCACAGTCCGAGATGCGTTCCCTGTTGCTACAATTACGCCCGGTCGAACTCGAAGGGATGACCCTTCAGCAAGGCCTGACTCAATTGTTGGAAGAGTTATCAAGAAAGCAGTCCACCGAGCTGAGTTGGAAGCTTGAAGCCATCGAATTGCCCCGTCCGATCGAAAACGAATTGTTCCGGATTGTCCAAGAAGGGCTGACCAATGCCTTGCGCCATGCCAAAGCTTCACACATGGACATCGAACTTCGTCAATTCAATGATACAGTCATCTTAAGCATGAATGATGACGGTGTCGGCTTTATCGTCGATGAAAAAAAACTCGCTTCTTACGGCATCAATTCGATGCGGGAACGGACGGCCGAGATGGGTGGAACGATTCGCCTCGTCAGTGTTCCGGGACAAGGGACGCAAATTGAAGTAAAATTAAGAAAAGATCGGATGGTGCAAGTATGATACGTGTGTTATTAGTCGATGATCACGAAATGGTCCGTGCGGGTGTTTCTGCTTTTTTGTCCACTCAACCAGATATCGAGGTCGTAGCAGAAGCAGCGGACGGACAAACAGGTGCTGAGCTTGCATTGAAACATCGTCCGGATGTCGTTTTAATGGATTTAGTCATGGAGCCGGTCGATGGCGTTGAAGGAACACGGTTGATTCGAAAAGAATGGCCAGACGCCAAAATTTTAGTCGTCACCAGCTTTTTAGATGATGAAAAGGTCTATCCTGTCATTGAGGCCGGTGCAATGAGTTATGTCTTAAAAACAGCAAGTGCCTTTGAAATTGCAGAAGCGATTCGCAAAACAGCGAGTGGTCAATCCGTCATGGCGGCCCAAGTCACGGGGAAAATGATGGAACGTTTACGAAAACCAACGAGCCATCTCCATGATGATTTGACAGAACGCGAACAGGAAGTCTTGCAACTGATGGCACGCGGAATGGCGAACCAGGAAATTGCCGACGAACTGTTCATCTCTTTGAAGACTGTCAAAACACACGTTTCGAACATCTTGTCGAAGCTTGATGTCGTTGACCGGACGCAAGCTGTCGTTTATGCGTTTAAACACAACATCGTTAAGTAATCTTCAGCATTTTTCTATACTTATAATTGCTCTCATACTCAATGAAAATGACCGGGTTCCTCCTGTATCTCAGAGGAACCCGGTCATTTATTTGTTTTCGTTCTGTCACCACAATTTCCAGCCTGGTGCTCCAGGCGGCGCATTCTCAATCATATGCCAAATTGGAACCGTGTAGGCAAATGCAATTAACGCAAACGTCACGAAAATCCAAAGCTTCCAATTCTCGAAGAACAGTGGTGTCTGCATCGCTGCTTCTTCTGTCTCAGCAACCGGGAACTCTTCCAGGCCTTTCGGTGCCCGGAAGGCGAGTTGGAACATCGCAAATAAGAACAACAAAATGGAAAGGAATAAAATCGTTCCGCCAATTGCCATCGCAACATGATATGGAATCCAGTCGGCAACAAGCGAATCTTTGAAGTAAGCTGCCGGACCAGTTCGTCTCGGGTTACCGAGTAACCCTGAAATATGCATCGCTGTCGACATGAACAGCATACCGACCGTCCATAACACTGTTTGGATCAGTCCGATTCGGTTGAGTTGTTTCGTCATCGTCCGTCCTCTGAGCAAGGGTACCAACCAATAGGCCGTTCCAAAAAACGTTAAGGCAACGGCAGCTCCGACCGTGATATGAAAATGACCGGTCACCCACAGTGTGTTGTGGACGACGATGTTTAATTGATGCGACGCATTGATGACTCCACCTGCTCCCGCCGGGATGAAAAATAACATTCCGACAAACGGTGCTAAAAAGCGGACATCTCGATACGGCATCTTCTTGATCCAGCCGAACAGTCCAGTTGCACCTTGACGCCGCCCTGCCAGTTCAAAAGTCGCAAACATCGAGAAGGCTGTCATGAGTGACGGGATAATGACCAAAAACGTGAGGACGACCTGAATGTATTTCCAAAATGCTGAGATACCCGGTTCCAGCAATTGATGATGGAATCCGACCGGGAAGGAAAACAGTAAAAATAATAAAAAGGACATCCGGGCCAATGCATCTGAAAAAATCTTTCCGCCGACGATTTTCGGAATCACGGTGTACCAGACGATATATGCCGGCAACAGCCAAAAATATACAAGCGGATGACCAAAGTACCAAAAGAGCGTCCGTGACAACTCAATTCCGACTTTATCCGTCCAACCGAGTGACAACGGTAAGAGTTGAAACAAAATCGTAGCAGCGACTCCGAGTGTCGCGACGACCCATAACAATACCGTCATGATACTCATGTATGCCTGAAGCGGTGGATGAACACCTTTATGCTCCCGTTTATAGTCCGCGTACATCCGGAACATCGCACCGGAAGAAATCCACGTCCCGACAACAAAGATGACAAGTCCGATATAAAACACCGGGTGAGCCTTCAATGGTGCATAAAAGGTATATAAAACAGAAGCTTCCCCTGCGAGGACCATCCATGTGACGAGGACGACACCAAGCATCATAAACCAAAATCCGACCCAACCGAGCCGTCTTGGAAATTCTTCGAAACGGCCAAACGATTGTCCTAAAAAAGAAAATAGTAAGCCAAAAATAAATAAGGTTGTAAATACAATCGCCAGCATCAACCCGTGGGCAGTCAATAATTCATAATAGCCGACGCCTGCAATTTCCGGAATCACACCGGTCCGGACGAGTGTTTGGAGTAAGCCGCATAACCCGCCAATCAACAAGGCGACGAGCGAAAAGCTGACATGGGCAAAGGCCAGTTTCGCTTCTTTTAAACCAATTGCCGTCGCCGGCATTCCCCGCTCCATCTCAAACTCTTTTAATTTTCTCGAAATGGCATTCATTTACTCCACCACCTTAATTTTTGTCGACATCATATGGTGACCGCTTCCGCAATACTCATTACAGACAATCAAGTACTCTCCGGCTTTTTTAAAGGTATATTCGATTGAATTGATATGACCGGGTACGACCATCATGTTGACATTTGTCTTTACGATTTCAAAACCGTGAACGACATCTTTTGACGTCACGAGAAAGTCTACCGTTGCCCCTTTTTTAATTACCATATCTTGTGGCGTGAACTGAAACGCTTGCGACACCATGACTGCTTCATAGCGGTTATCGTCAATTTTTTTCAACCCCGGTTTATCAAATGGTTTGGTCTGATCCACTTGTGTCGGATCAATTAATGTAGCGTCAGACGGCGGTTGATTGCCGGATGCAAAAGCAGAAATACCAATGATGACTAAAAAAACGGCTAACATCACACAACCAAATACTAACCAAATTTTCTCCAAACGATGAATGTGCATTGCCTTTCCTCCTTATCTGGAACTAAATAATAGAAAAATCGATCCCCACATCCCGATGATGACGGAAGCAACAATAAAAACGGCGACGATTGTGCCTGATAAATTCGGTTCTGGTTTACTGCTCATGATGCCTGTCTCCCTTCTCATTTCAACTTGATGTCCTGTCTTCATTCTAGAAAAGACGTACCGCTTGAGACCGTGATAAATGTCACACCATTTGTGACGATTTCGCGCTTTCCCTTCTAAAAACACACATAAAGTTCACATTTTAGGAAGAAGCTCTCAAAAAAATCCCCTTGTCTCAAGGACAAGAGGATTCGTTTTATTTTTAAATCCGGCATACGCCTACCGGACATCCTTCACAATGGCATAAATCTCTCAAATAGTTAGCATCATGGACGATGATTTTAGTCGTCGTCGATGAAATGACCTTGTCTTTTTTCCACTGGGAAAACATGCGATTGACCGTTTCGCGCGGCGCCCCGATCAACTGACCGAGTTCGCTGTCGGATGGTCGTTTGGAAATGACATAGTCTTCCCCAACCTGTTTTCCATGCATGGCAATCAACCGGAGTAAGGTCGAGGCCAGTGCACCTTGTTTCCCAAACAATAACAGGTCACGCAGTTTCGTTTCGGACTGCTTTCGCATCAAGGCTTGCCAACGCATGATTTCTAAGGCAAATACACCGTCCTGCTTCATCAATTCCTCAAGCTTCGTTTTCGAAATGACACCAAGGATACTGTCTTCCATCGTTTCAACGCTATAAGAACTTGGAAATGCTTCGCCGACATCAAACTCACCGAACAAATCACCCTTAAAGTATAAAAACATCATTAAAGGGCTGCCTTTTTTCGTCAGTTTAGACAGTTTGACACCGCCTTGCTTCACATAAAACAACTTATCGTTTAACTCACCTTCCCAACAAACGATTGAATCCTTTTTAAACGTCACCTCTGTCATGAAGTCTTCCAGTATCATTCGTGTCTCTGCTGATAAGACAAACGTATTGGCTTCTGTTGTTCCGCAAGCAAGCATTTCGCATTCTCCTTTCCTTGATTCCTTCTGCTCCTAGTATAGAACATCACACGTCAAAAAAACGTTTTTTCAAAAGATTGTCAAACATTGTTCATGTTTTCACAAAATGTTTTAAAAAAATGATTCTAGTTTCGTTTAAAAACGTAGATCATTTTTTTACTTCAACGTACTTCCCGGTAGTAATGATCGACAATCCGACGCGTCGCTTGTCCCGGTTGTTCCGTATACCAGACTGTTTTGAATTTTTCCATCGCTGTCCGGCTTTCTTCTAGCGCTGCATCCGAAGTAATCCAGTTCAATATAACATCAAATTGATTCGTGTAAGTAACCGGTAGCGGGTCCGGATAAGAATCGACGATACCCGGAATTTGCCGGTAGGTGTCGATATCTGGGGTATAAAGAATGGTTGGAACATCGAGCAGACAACTTTCAAAAGGAATCGAGGAATAATCGGTGATCAATACATCGGTGATGAGTAAGTAATCATTGATTGAATATTCGTCCGTAACGAAGTGCACATGTTTTTTTTGATGTGTGAACATCGAACGGACCGTTGGATGTAATTTGACAAGAATTGTCCATCCCTGATCGGTCAATTGTTCGAGTTGGCGGACAGTCTGTCCTTCCATTCCATTGTATTCGCGGTAGGTCGGCGCATACAGTAGAATACGACGTTCCTCTTTGACGTAAGCATCCTGAAGTTTTTTTTTGGTATGTTGATGTTGTTCGTTAAACCAATAATCTGTCCGGGGCACGCCAAATGTTTTGAAGACTGTCCGTGGAAGATCATGTGGTTCCATGAATTGTTTCGCGCAAGTTTCTCCCGGTACGATGAAATCACCATAACGCTGGTATACCCGTTTGAAACGTCGCAGGACATGCTTCGGTACCATCAAACTCTTTGATGACGTCAAACCGAATTTCTTTAGCGTCCCTGCAGCATGCCATAACTGGATCCGTTTTGTTCCCTGACGAATCGGGGCGACACTGTATTCGCCGATATAGTTATCGATGAAATGATGCTTCGATGTTGCAAGAAGGTACGCCAGCCGAATAAAACGAAGTCTGCGATAGGGCAATGCATATTCCACCGACCAGGCTTCCGGATCTTTCACAAATTTTTTATCATACACCAGATACCGTTTTTCTTCCGGGAATTCCGTCAGGAGCGCATCATTAATCGGTTTCACATTATCACCGTAAGTGACCCAAAAGAGCGTCACCGGTCTCACAGGCAACAGGCAGAAGATTCGATAAAAGATCCGAAAAAGCAACAAGTAGATTTGCACGATACTCTCTCTCACGTTACTCCCTCCTTTCCATGAAGAAAGACCGCACCCAAGGTGTGGTCTTTTTTCATCAACCTTTTCCTAACTCCGTTTTGATCTGGCTTGTCGAAATGCCTTCCGTCCGGCTAAGGTAAACGACTTCACAATATTCTTTCAAGAAATCGAATTCGCCGGCCCAGTCGTCACCCATGACGAATGTATCGATTTGGTGCTCTTGTACATCCGTGATTTTCTGATCCCAGTTATTTTCGGCAATGACTTCGTCAACATAGCGAATCGATTCCAAAATCAATTTGCGGTTTTCGAAGCTGTGATACGATTCTTTGTGTTTCAAGCGATTGAACTCGTCCGTCGAAATCGCGACGACTAAATAATCGCCCATTTCCTTTGCCCGTTTGAGGATGTTGATATGTCCCCAGTGCAGTAAATCAAATGTGCCGTACGTGATGACTTTTTTCATGATGATTCTCCTTTATGCTGATTGCTGACAGATTTTAACAGACGTTGATAGGCTTGTACAGATGCGGTTCCGTCATCCCACTGACAAAATTTCTTTTCAAATGCGGCAAACGCCGGACCATATCGATCGCTCCATTCGTGCAATCGGTCAATCTCTTCAAATAGCCGTGCTTGTTGTAAAACGAGCGGACCCGGTGCTTCCTGCTCAAAGTCAAAATAAAATCCGCGCAGTTGGTCCCGGTAATGTTCTAAATCATACGTGTAAAAAATCATCGGTCGTTTCAAATGGGCATAGTCAAACATGACGGATGAATAATCCGTGACCATAGCATCTGCCGCGATGTACAGTTCTGAAATATCCGGATAATCCGAAGCATTACGGACAGAGGGATAATCCGCCGTATCGACTTGATCCGCTACCAAATAATGCATCCGGATCAATAACGTATATTCAGCACCAAATCGTTTCTCAAACTGTTCCAGCGAAAACGGCAACTGAAAGGAATAAGATCCTTTCGCCGCATACTCATTGTCTCGCCATGTCGGCGCATACAAAATGATTTTCTTAGTCGTGTCTATGTTGTAACGGGAATAGACCCGTTCGCGAATTTCCGGATGCCGTTCCGTCTTGTAAAACACATCATTACGCGGATAGCCGATTTCAAGCAATTCACCGGAAAAATCAAATGCCCGTCGAAAAATCAGACTGGAATAAGCATTCGGTGAAATCAACAGATCCCATTTGGATGCTTCACGTGCAAAGTCACGCTTGTAGCGTTCGGTCGTCGTATCGGCCATCTGTACCTCATCCATGTCGAGCGCCAGTTTTTTGAGCGGCGTCCCGTGCCACGTTTGTAAGTAGATGGTCCCTTTGCGTTTGAACAACCAGGAAGGAAGCCTGCTGTTCGAAATCCAGACCCGTGACGTGGCGAGCAGATAAATCCAACGAATCGTCATCCGATTAACGGTCCGTATGGTCGGATCATCAAAGGCACGGTGTCGATCTTTACTAAAGATCAACTCACATTCCGGATGGTCTTTTTTCAGCGCTTCGTAGATCGCACGTGGATTGTCACTGTATTGTTTCCCTAAAAAGCTTTCAAACAGAAAACGATTTGGATGAACCGGCAAACACGCAAACCCTCGCATCACGAGATGCAATCCCGTTTCGACCAGTTTAGTTTTCTTGATCCACTGACGTAATTGACGTTTCAAAACTTATACCCCTTAATTTAACAAAAAATTTACTTTTTATAGAATTTCATATAAATCAAACCTCAACCATCATAACAAAAAGCGCATCCATTTGGAATCAGTATTTGAACGCATATAACGGAATGGCAAATCAAACTTCGTTGTATTGTGCACCAGACCCTTTTGATGGCTGAACGTTTCGAAACTGTACTTGCCGTGATAACCACCGATTCCACTGGCACCGACACCACCAAACGGTAAATTATGCTGTGCGACATGCATGAGTGTATCGTTCACGCAGCCTCCGCCAAAGGAAATTCGGTTCAAGACACGTTCCTTCACGAATTCGTTTTCTGTAAATAAATAAAGGGCAAGCGGTTTATCACGGTCTGTGACAAAGGTGATGACATCTTCAATTTCATCATATACAAGAACCGGTAAAATCGGACCAAAGATTTCTTCTTGCATCAATTTTGAATCATGTGGAACGTTCGTCATGACGGTCGGAGCCATTTTTCTTGTTTCCGGATCGACTTGTCCGCCGAATTCGATGTCTCCTTGTTCGAGATATCCTGTCAATCGTTCCAAGTGACCGTCCGAAACGATTTTGACATAAGATCCCACGCCCACTCCGTTTCCATACTGGGAGAACGCCTCTTCTTCAATCAAACGAAGAAATGTTTCCTGGACGTCCCGGTGAACGAAAACATAATCCGGAGCGATACACGTTTGGCCGGCATTTAACCATTTTCCCCAGGCAATCCGTTTTGCCGCGAGTCTTAAATCTGCATCTTTGTGGATAATCGTCGGAGACTTGCCACCCAATTCAAGTGTGACAGGTGTCAAATGTTTGGCTGCTGCTTGATGCACGATTTTACCGACACGGGTCGAGCCGGTAAAGAAAATATAATCAAACTTTTCTTCAAGCACTGCTGCACTCACTTCCGCGTCGCCTTCGATCACGACACCAAAACGCTCATGAAACGCTGTCTCAAAGACTTCCCGTAAGACACGCGAGACGTTTGGCGTCAATTCCGAAGGTTTCAAAACGACGGTATTCCCCGCTGCAATCGCGCCTACGACAGGGGCAAGGGCAAGTTGGAAAGGATAATTCCAAGGTGCAATGACCAGCACGTTTCCATACGGTTCAAAACGGATTTCGCTTTTTGATCCGAAATGCAACAATGGTGTCCCCACACGGCGCGGCTTCGCAAGACGGCGCAATTGTTTTTCCATCCGATTGATTTCGCCGTAAACAAAACCGATTTCTGTCGTAAAAGCGTCTTGACGCCCTTTATTCAAGTCGACTTTCAAGGCATCGTAAATGGCTGCTTCATGCGTTTCAATTGCTTGTTTCAAGAACGTCAACATACTTAAACGAAAAGCAATGCTTCGTGTGGCACCTGTCTTAAAGAAACCCCGTTGTACTTCGACCTGGCGTGCTACATCTAATCCCGTTGTCGTCAATCCCATCCGTAAATCCCCCTTTGAGCTCATTCATTTCTACCTTCTCATTCTACCATAGCTGTCAGAGCAAATAAAAAAAGCGGAGAGTCTTTTCTCCGCCTTTCGTTTACAGTTGGATTGCTGTTTCAAGTGCGACTTTCATCATGTCGTTAAACGTCGTTTGACGTTCTTCCGATGTCGTCTCTTCACCCGTCAACAAGTGATCGGAAATCGTTAAGATCGTCAAGGCGTTGACTTTATGTTTTGCAGCGAGTGTGTAGAGACCTGCCGCTTCCATCTCGATTGCGAGGCAACCGAAGTCCGCCCATTTTTTGAAGTGGTGGAAATCATCTTGATAAAATTGATCCGTCGTAAAAATTTGACCCACTTTCGCATCGATGCCGTGCTCTTTCGCTGTCATATAAGCTTTGTGCAATAAGTCAAACGATGCTGTCGGTGCATAATCCAGCCCGTTGAACCGAACCCGGTTTTGTGCCATATCGTGTGACGCACTCATCGCGATGACGACGTCGCGGACTTTGACGTCCGGCGTGATCCCGCCGGCAGTACCGACTCGAATCAGGTTTTTAGCTCCGTATGATTGGATTAATTCGTTTGCATAAATCGACATCGACGGGACACCCATCCCTGTTCCTTGAACAGAAACTTTTTTACCTTTATACGTTCCTGTAAAACCATACATTCCGCGAACTTCGTTATACAAAACGACGTCCTCTAAAAATGTATCGGCAATGTATTTTGCACGAAGTGGATCTCCTGGAAGTAATACGGTTTCTGCAATCTGACCTTCTGTTGCGTTAATGTGTACGCTCATGTACGATTCCTCCTCTAAATAGTGACTAAACCGACAACAACTCCCGGAACTCATTTGGAGTCATTCCAAACTGCTTTTTAAAGACTTTCCGAAAATATTTATCATCATGGTATCCGACTTCAAGCGCGATCTCGTAGATTCGAGCATCCGTCTCACCCAACAATTCCTTCGCCCGATTTAAACGGATCGTTTGAATATAATCCGATAGATTGACCGAAAAACGTTGTTTGAATCGTCTTGAAATGTATTCCCGGCTTAAGTAAAAGCGTTCACTCATGAGTTGAAGCGTTAGTTCTTCCGCATAATGTGTCGCAATGTACTTCGCAATCTGATCAATCGCTTCTCCTTGTTCCGGAACAGGACCTATCAACTCCATCGCACGGGCGACAGCATCGTTTAAAATATCAGGATCGATTGGTTTGAGTAAGTAATCAAACGATTGATGCAAAATCGCACGACGCATATACGTATAATCATCATACCCTGTCAATACAATCGTGACGACCTTTGGATGATGATTTTTTGTCCATTCAAGTAAACTTAATCCGTCGAGTCCCGGCATTTCGACATCTGTTAACATTAAATCGATTTTTTCCTGTTCCAAAAAACGTTTGGCGGCGAGGCCGTCATCCGCTTCAAAGATGTTGTCCACCTGCCATGTATCCCACTCTCCGAGCAATTTAACGGCATCACGCACATGTTTTTCATCGTCTACGATCAATACATTCATCATAGTTCCTCCTGTTCAACGGGAATTCGAATGACGATTCTAAAACCACCTTCAGTTGGAGACTGCAGGATCATACTGGCTTCCTCTCCATAAAAGATTAATAGACGTTCGTAGATATTGTGTAAACCGATACCGGATGTTTGACGGTCTTCCGGCCGGCGGTGCATCCGCATCGTTTGATCAATACTTTTCAGTTCCGTCGATTCCATGACTGCCCCGCTATTTTCAACTTGGATGATCAGTTGATCCCCGTCACTTCTGACTTTATAGGCGAGATAGTTTTCGGTTGCATCTACCTGTTGATTAAACGCATGCTTAAAATAATTTTCAGCAAAGGGTTGTAAAATCATCTTCGGGACTTCAATCGAATTCATGTGCCACGGCACATCGACGATATAGCGGAAACGATCGGGAAAACGTTGCTGTTGAAGACGCATGTAGGATTGGAGATGATCCACTTCCTGCTTCAACGTTACAATCGTCTGTTCATTGTTCATGGAATAACGCATCATCTGTGAAAGACCCGTAATCGAACGATACGCGATTTTCCGGTCGCCCTGTAACGTCGTCGTCCCGATGGATTGTAAGGCATTAAACAAAAAATGCGGGTTCAACTGGGATTGTAAGGCCCGCAATTCATTTGTCCGATTTTCAAGCGCCAAACGGTATTCCCGTTTGATCAGCCGGTCGATTCGTTGAATCATCCGCTGGAACTGCCGATTCAGCAACCCAATCTCATCATTGGTCGTCGCAATGAATTGCGCTGATAAATCGCCTTGTTCGACACGCCATACGTTTGCCGTCAGCTGTTTAATCGGTTTTGTGATTTCAAGCGCCACGAGACTTGCTGCAATAATCATCAAGACTAACGAGCCAATCCCGATCAAAATTAAAATCAGGGCTGTTTCATTAGCCCCTTTGACGACAGAGGCGTACGGCGTCGTCTTAACAAGTGTGATAGGAACACCTTGTGTTATCGTTTTGGCATACACGATGAAGGAGTCCCCGACCCGCATGCTGCCACTTTTGCCTGTAAATCGGTCATTCGTGACCGGAAGCTCTTTTCCCGTTTTGGCAATCAATTGATTTCCATTCAACAGCCACAGCGATTCACCGGGGAAGTTTTCAAACAGCTTTAATTGCTGCTCAAAGACACTTGTCGGAATGTCGACAGAAAGAAATCCAAGCGGTTCATCTGTTTCTACACGATTGATCCGGTAACGGAAGCTGACAATCTGTTTGTCATCCAAAATCATCGTATGTGTATTATAGGCAGTAATCTGATGCGCCGGATCAATCAACCAGCCGTTTTTTTGTTTCATCAAACGAAAGTAGTCGGTCTCCTGCAACCAATCAAATTTCCCCCGGCTGGATGTCTTCATGTTATAAACCGAGTACTCCGAGTTTCCTTTTAAGATGACGAAGTGAAGCTGCTCAATATCTTGTCTGGATAAAAAGAGTCCGAGAAGCGCCCGTGAAATCACACCTTCCGATTCACTGAGCTCAGCATCTGCCCCGACATTCATAATATTGAGCAAGGAGCGATTCGCATACAAACTTGTCGGTAATCGTCTTACATCTTCCATATAATGACTGATTTGGTTGCTTCCTCTTTTCAAGGCGCTCAAGCTTGAACGTTCCGCCTGCTCCACATTTTGATTCCGTACATAGAGATAAGAAGCTGATGTAGCAAGCGTCGTCGGAATCAGAATCGCTAAGACGACAAGTCGGATCAAACGTGTTCGGATGCTCTTCATCGCCGTCTCCTCCATCCTTTTTCTTCTAATAAGTAGTATAGCATAGCTGTATCCGCTTACATGTATGTCTTTTATTTGTTTGTTGCTATCACGATTCCCTTCAAATTGGATTTCTAAAAAAACAACACTTGATTCCGAATGAATATTGATATAACATCGTTAATGTTCGTTTTTAACAAACTTTTAAGATTAAGGTGGTCTTTGGTTCATGTTTAAACTATCCGCACACGATACAACGGTCAAACGTGAAATTCAAGCTGGTTTTATCACGTTCATCACGATGGCCTATATTCTATTCGTCAACCCGACTATTTTATCGGAAGCAGGGATTCCACAAGATCAAGCGTTCTCGGCGACGATCATCGCTACGCTGATCGGAACGTTATTAATGGGCTTCTATGCTAACTTACCGATTGCCGTAGCACCGGGAATGGGATTAAATGCTTATTTTACGTATACCTTGGTCATTGGTGAAAAAATACCTTATCAAACAGCTTTATCGGTCGTCTTCGTTGCCGGCATTATTTTTCTTTTGTTATCCCTGTCCCCTTTGCGTACTAAATTGATTGAAGTCATTCCGACCACACTCAAATTGGCCATCACTGGAGGAATCGGTTTGTTCATTGCTTCCCTCGGTTTAAAAATGTCCGGAATCCTGGTCGCAGACCCTGCAACCTTGATTACAATCGGCTCCTTAACGTCACCGGAAGCTCTGATTACGCTGGTCGGATTGCTCGTAGCCGCCATTCTGACGGTGAAACGTGTTCCGGGTGGGCTTTTATACGCGATGATTTTATCCGGACTGCTCGCTTTTTTGACCGGTGAGTTAACGTTCTCGAAAACCTTGATTGCTTTGCCGACTTTACCGGAAGGCATTCTTGTCGCGAATCCGCTCACTGCCGTTCAAGACGTCATTCAATACGGACTGTTCAGTGGTGTGCTTTCGTTTGTGCTCGTCACGATGTTTGATACGACCGGAACGATGGTCGCAGTTGGGGAACAGGCTGGACTGATTGAAGAGGATGGTTCCCTGAAAAACAGTGAACGTGCCTTGTTATCCGATTCAACGGCAATGATTGCCGGAGCTATGTTTGGAACAAGCCCAACCACGGCCTATGTCGAATCGGCTTCCGGTGTCGCAGCCGGCGGACGAACCGGGTTGACATCCGTCACAGTCGGAATCTTGTTTGCGCTGTCAGCAGTTTTCGGCCCAATCGTTCAATCGATTTCGAGCGTTCCGGCCATTACGGCTCCAGCACTACTCCTTGTTGGTGCTCTGATGTTACAAAACATCAAACAGATTCAGTGGGAAGATTTCAGCGAAGCCTTTACCGCGTTCATGGTGATCATCATCATGCCGCTATCCGGCAGTATCGCAACAGGGATCGCCTTCGGATTCATCATCTATCCGATTATGAAAGCTGTCCAAAAGCAACGCGTTCACTTCTTGATTTATCTGTTCGCTGTTCTTTTCTTTATCCAATTGTTTTTCCTTCATTAATAAAAAAACGTGTTGTTTCCAATTTTTCTTGGAAACAACACGTTTTTTCATTATTTCTTCATTTTTTCCCAGGTCTTCGTAAAGTCTTGTAACATCTCTTCTGATGTTTTTTGTTTCCCTACGTATGCCTGCATGATGGCACCAAATTCGTTGACGGCGCCGTCCGGATATTTGAACCAGTTCCATGAGATAGTTTTATCTTCTTTAGAGTACTTGATGATATCGTCAGCAAGTGGTCCAAGATCGGCTGCTTCGATTGATTTGAAAGCCGGAATGAACTTGAACTTGTTGACCATGTAATCTTTTCCTGTGTCAGATGTCGCCATCCACTCGAGGAACTTTTTACCTTCCTCTTTATTTTTCGAATTTTTGTTGACGACCCAGTTATTCGGAACACCGACCGGAAGGCGGTCCATTTTTTCTTTATCATCATTGATCGGCATCGGGATGAAGCCCATCTCGATGTCAGGATTAACATCCGTGATCAATTGTTGTGCCCAGTTTCCTTGTTGGATCATTGCTGTTTTCCCTTCAGCAAACTGAGAAACTTGTGTATTATAATCCGTCGTCAACGGATTTTTGTTTCCGTATTCGATCGTCAAATCAAACAAGTTCATGAACTCTTTAAATTGTTTATTGTCTTCGAACTTTCCTTTACCAGAGTTCAAATCGGCAATGAACTGATCCGGATCATCCTGTTGGGCCATCGGGATATTCATCAAATGATTTCCAAGAATCCACCACTCTCCGTATCCGATCGAGAATGGTGTAACCCCGTCCGCTTTCAGTTTCTTGGACGCCTCTGTTAATTCCGTTAAAGTTTTTGGCAACTCTGTAATACCGGCTTTCTTGAAGATTTCTTTGTTGTAAATGAAACCGTAACCTTCCAAGTTCATCGGCATACCATACAGTTTTCCGTCAATTGTCATCGGTTCTTTTGATAGGTCTGTCAAATCACTGACCCATTTTTCATCCGAAAGATCTTCCAATTTGTCTTGCCATGTTTTCGCTTCTGTAAATCCACCGTTATTAAAGACATCCGGTTCATTTCCTGAAGCAAACTGCGATTTCAAGGCTGCACCATAATCCGATCCGCCACCAACCGTTTGAACGACAACTTTTACGCCTGTTTCTTTTTCATAGGCCTTTGCCATCTTTTCCATGTCTTTTGCGATTTCAGCTTTAAATTGGAATACGTTGAGGGTCTTCCCGTCCTTAGAAGAGCCACTGTCCTTTGAGTCATCACTATTGAGTGTTCCACCGCCACCACATGCTGCAAGTGCTACGACCATTGCGGTCGTCATAACTGGTAGTGCTGCCCATTTACGTTTACGCATTCGGATACCTCCCTGATTTTCGAGTTGATAATCGTGCTACACTTTTACAATAAATGAAAACGCTTGCAATAAAAACGGATAATTTTGTCCGGTGCGGTGGAAAATATTGAACAATCGTTATCCGACAAAAAAAGTCGGGATTAGTGTATGATAAAAGTAGATACTACTTCACGAAGGAGTTTGATGCAATGTCCCTACAGTTCACGATTTTATTGATTGGTTTATTGTTATTCACCGCAGTCTGGACGACGAAATTATCCAGTCGCCTGAATATTCCTGCGCTCTTGATTTTCATCGCCCTTGGTATGATTGCCGGCAGTGACATCACCGGTTTCATTCGGTTCGATGATGCCGAACTGGCACAGTTGCTCGGTACGGTCGCGCTGATCATCATCTTATTTGAGGGTGGTCTTCAAACGGCTTGGAAAGAAGTGAAGACGGAACTCTCGCCTTCTCTGTCTCTTGCCACGTTTGGTGTCTTCATCGCGACGACAATCGTTGCCGTCGCGTCCCACTACATTCTCGGGTTCAGTTGGGCCAATGCCTTCTTATTAGGAGCCATCGTCGGGTCGACGGACGCTGCCGCGATTTTTTCAGTTCTCAGCGGACAATCCGTCCGGCGAAAGGTCGGTTCAACATTAGAACTCGAATCCGGGACAAATGATCCGATGGCTGTTTTTTTGACGGTCTTCTTCCTGGAATTCGTGACGAACCCTAAAGAGGCCTCACTCGTTTCCGGCTTAACGTCGTTAGTCTGGGAAATGGTAATTGGTCTACTGCTCGGTCTGTTCATCGGTTGGATTGCTTCGACGCTACTTAACCGGATCGATCTCAGTTCCTCGAGCTTCTATCCGATTCTCTTGATGTCATTTGCCTTTCTTTCGTTCGGTATTGCCGACACGATTCACGCCAGCGGTTTCCTCGCTGTTTACGTGACAGCGATTTATATCAGCAACCATGAGTTGGTCTATCGTCAGACGCTCGTCCGTTTCACAATGAGCATGGCGCACTTGGCGCAAATCGGAATGTTCATCGTTCTCGGGTTACTCGTATTTCCGAAACAGTTGCTTGATCCACAGGTGATCTTATCATCGATTGCCCTCGCTTTGATTTTAATCTTTATCGCCCGTCCGGTTTCCGTCTGGCTCAGTTTGCTTCCCTTTAACTATTCCTGGCAGGAAAAAGTATTTGTCTCGTTTGCCGGTTTAAAAGGAGCTGTTCCAATCATTCTCGCAACTTATCCGCTCGTTGCTGGAATCGATAATGCCGGCATGATCTTCAACATCGTCTTTTTCACTGTTTTGTTATCAACGTTAATCCAAGGGAGTATGTTGACCTTCTTGGCGGACCGGCTTCATTTAAACGAAACCGGTTCATCCACGATTCAAACGGTCATTGAGTTCATGTCGATTGGTAAACCGAATGCTGAAATCATCGAATTGACGATACCGAACTCTCATCCGTTTGTCGGGAAAGCCATCTCGGACATCGATCTGCCGCAGGAATTTTTAATTACGGCCATCATCCGTAACGATCAAATCGTGACACCACGCGGCGATACAATTTTTGAAGGCCGGGATCAATTGCTTCTATTAACACCAAAACACCGGATTAAAACACTCAAACGTTTTTTATTCCCGCAAAAAGAGCTGACAAAAAAGAGCTGACGTCGCTGTCAGCTCTTTTTTGTCAGCTCTTTTAACGCTTTGATTTAACACGGCGATACACAATGTATCCGATGATTCCGACGACGATAATACCAAGAATCCACCATAACTCCTGCTCGAGTCCTTTCAACATCGACTCTGCCCGTTCTACCCCAAACTTTTCTCCTAACCACACGTAAAAGAAAGATACCGGGAACAAACCGATGCTTGAGGCCAATACATATCGTTTGAAAGACAAATTAAACAAACCACACGGAATGGAAACAACAGAACGAACGACCGGGAAGAAGCGGCCAAACAAGGCTGACCAGGAACCATATTTCGATACGATTCGTTCACCTTGAACGATTTCCCGTTCCTTAATCATTAGCCATTTTCCGTAACGAACCAAAATCGGACGTCCGGCGTAACGACCGAGAAAATAAAATAATGTCGCACCCATCAGACTGCCGAGAAAACCGATCAAGACGGCTGCCGTCCAACTAATCGTTCCGTTTGATACATAAAGACCGAGTACCGGCAATCCGACTTCAGCCGGGATTAATTCCGTCCCGAGTCCAAGAATCATAATTCCTAAAAACAGCCAGAGATTCGACTCTCCGGCTGAGAACAACCATTCTAACATCCAACCACTCCTCTAAATCAGCCTCGTGCAGGACGAAGAAGATAATAAATGATGACGACGAGCGTCGTCCAGACTCCTGTAAAGATCCCGATGATTCCGACGATAAAGAAGCCAAGTGCCATCATTGATCCCGTGCGTTTGTAATCACGCCACATCGTCCGTAATCCTTTGATGTTAAACCAAAGAAACACGACGAAAAGTAGGGCAAACACTAATCCTGTAATGAGTATCGCTGACATGTCTTCACCTCTCTCTTATTAGTTCATATGCCCATTATAACGTGTTTTCACACGTCTTTCATCCGTCTGAGGTCGGATGAACTTGTTTTAGTCCATAAAAATACATCCTACTGTCCATAAGTCATGGCCAGTAGGATGTATTAAATCAGATCTATTAGTACATCACTCGTTCTTACAGCAGGTGCACACCTTGTTCACGGTACGACGCGCGTGTTTCTTCCGACCAGACCGATGCTTGAACTTCACCGATATGACGTTTCTTCAAGAGGAACATCGCCATCCGGGATTGTCCGATACCTCCGCCGATTGTCAGCGGCAGTTTCTCTGCCAATACACCTTGGTGGAACGGGAAATCAAGTTTCGTGTGTTCGCCTGTCGTTTCGATCTGCGCCAGCAATGTTTCGCGGTCGACCCGGATACCCATCGACGACAGTTCGAATGCTCCGATTTCCGGATGGTGAACTAAAATATCACCGTTGAGCGTCCAGTCATCATAATCAGCTGCTCGACCGTCATGTTTTTCTCCGGATGCCAATGCGCCACCAATCTGCATCAAGAAGACAGCACCATACTCTTTCGTCACTTCCGTCTCTCGCTCTTTTGTCGAAAGTGTAGGGTATGCATCTTCAAGTTCTTGTGTCGTCATGAAATGGATCGTCTCCGGTAAAATCGCTTCAATCGCGAGTTTCTCTTCGACTTCACGTTCCACTTGGCGAATCGACTCGTAAATCGCACGAACCGTCGTTTGCAAGTAGTCAATCGTCCGATCTTCTTTTGTAATGACACGTTCCCAGTCCCACTGGTCGACGTGAATCGAATGGGTTTCGTCCAGTACTTCATCACGACGGATGGCATGCATCAGCGTGTACAAGCCTTCTCCTTTTGAGAATCCGTATGTGTGGAGTGCCTGGCGTTTCCACTTCGCAAGAGATTGAACGATCTCGAGTTCTGCCTGATGGTCAATTGCATCAAAGCGGATGACACGTTCGATTCCGTTCAGGTGATCGTTGACTCCAAGTGTGCTTTCGACGAATAACGGCGCTTCGACGCGTGTTAATCCGAGTTGTGCCGAGAATTGCTCCTCAAAGCGTTTTTTTACAAGTGTGATGGCTTCCTGTGTCTGTTTCATAGATACGAGTGTTGTCATGGTATTCTTCCTCCTCAATTGTGTGTTTGAAAAAGAAGCCATAAAAAAGAGCCCTTCTCTCCCAAGAATATGGGACGAAAGACTCGGTTCCGCGGTACCACCCATGTTAACAGCTCAGCTGTTCACTCAAAAGACTGATGATCAATTATCATCTCAATCTTCGGCCATATGATAACGGACAGGCAACTCCGGCTACGCCTACTGACTTCAGTGTTCGGGTAGCGACTCCGGGATGTTCTTCGCAACTTGTTTCCGACTGGGCTCTCACCGCCCCCAGCTCGCTAATCCGGTTTTACAAGATGTTACTCTTCCCTTCAACGTCGTTGTTACAATTGAATTGAGAACATCGTACACCATCCGGCAAGCATTTGAAAAGCCCTTTTTTCAAAAAAAAATAAAATAATCTGACTAATCAGACTGGTTGCGTCATATAAAAACGTTCCCGCCGAAGCGAGAACGCGCTTACAATTCATTTGATTGAACCACTCGTAATTCCTTGAATAATTTGTTTTTGCATCGCAAAGAAGAAGAGTAACAACGGAATAATTCCGAGGATCAGTCCCGGCAGTGCCAAATCCCACTGCTTCGTATACTGACCGAAGAAATAAAACGTCGCGAGCGGAATCGTCCGTAGTTCGACGTCACGTAACATCAGGGACGGCAACAAGAAGTCATTCCAAATCCACAGTGTGTTTAAGATAACGATCGTCACCGTAATCGGTTTGAGCAACGGGAAGACGATCCGCCAAAAGACCCCCCACTGCGAACAACCATCAATGATGGCTGCCTCTTCAATCTCTTCCGGAATCGATTTCATGAATCCGTGATACAAGAAAATCGACAAACCGGAACCAAAGCCGAGATACATCAAAATCAGACCCCAATAACTGTTTTGTAGACCGAGATCACCCGACAGCTTCGATAACGGAATCATAATCGATTGGAACGGAATGATCATCGCGGCGACAAACAAGAAAAAGATAATCGTCGATAAGCGGCTTTTCGTTCGAACGAGTTTCCAAGCGGCCATCGAACAAAAAATGACAATGATCGCATTCGCACCAACGGTAATGATGACAGAATTCAGAAACACTTTTCCGAAGTTCATCGCTTCCCAGGCATCGGTATAGTTCGAGGTGATCCATTCTTTCGGAAGTCCCGATGTATTCGTAAAGATATCTCCCTGCGTTTTAAACGAGTTCGAAACGACATAATAAAATGGAATCATATACAGTAAACCCATTAACAACGCGGCAATTTCGACAGTTCCGAGACGCACGGAATAACGGCCACGTTTTTTCGGTGCCGGTTGTTCCGGCTTCAGTTCCGGTTTCGGTAAAGGTTGCGCGGTACTCATGCTTCCACCTCCCGTTTTTTCGTCAAGTAGACTTGGGTGACGGTAATCGCAGCAACGACAACAAAGAAGATGATTGCTTTGGCAGAACCAAGACCCAAGTTATTGTTTGTAAACGATTCTTTATAGATGTTCAGCGCAAGCATTTCTGTCGATTTGAACGGACCACCATTTGTCAGTGATAAGTTCGTATCGAATAATTTAAAGGACCAGGAAATCGTCAGGAACAGACAAATCGTGACGGATGGCATAATCAGCGGAATCGTAATATTCCGCAACGTGGATAATCGATTGGCTCCATCAATTTTTGCTGCTTCAATCAGTTCCTGCGGGACATTTTGCAGGGCAGCGATATAGATGACCATGATATATCCCCCGCCTTGCCAGATCGAGACGATGACAATGCCCCAAAAACCGGTTCGGGCGTCACCGAGCCAAGGAAGTTCGAATAAACTCCAACCTGTCAATTCGCCAATCGAGGCAAATCCTTTAACGTAAATAAACTGCCAGACGAATCCAAGAATCAATCCACCAATTAAGTTCGGCATGAAGAAAATCGTCCGTAAGAAGTTTCGTGTCCGAATATTTTGTGTGAGTAAAAACGCTAAGATAAACCCAACTAAGTTCGTTAAAATCACGGCCACGACGGTATATTTTGTCGTCAGCCAAAAGGACTGCTGAAACTGTTCGTCCACTGTAAAGAGGCGGACATAGTTATCAAATCCAATCCAATTTAATTCACCGGTAATTCCGTTCCAATCCGTGAATGAATACATGACACCATTAAAAAAAGGTACGAGAACAATCACTGCGAACACCAAAAAGACGGGTCCGACAAACATCCAAAATTCAAGTCCGCGCTTTACTTTTTTCTTATTGCTTACTGCCATTGCTCATCCCTCCTCTATCCCTAGACTACGCAACTTTCCATAAAATGAAAACGCAACCATTTGACACGTTGGGTGGAATATATTGAACGATTATTTGGCGTGTCAGTTTCAGATACGCTACTATTAAGGAAATATAGAGAAATTCATCTTGAGAGGAAGATTACGCCATGGAAAAAACGATTCGTTCTGATTTAGAAATTGCCCAACAAACCATTCTGCGCCCCATCTCCGAAATTGCTGAACATATCGGCTTATCCGATGCGGATTATGATACGTACGGAAAATATAAAGCGAAGTTGACGGACGGATTAGTTAAACGATTGGCGACGAAGACAGATGGAAAACTGATTCTCGTCACGGCAATCAATCCGACGGCTGCCGGCGAAGGGAAATCGACAGTGACGGTCGGACTTGGTCAAGCATTGCATCGCCTCAATCATAAGACGATGATCTGTTTACGCGAACCATCGCTTGGACCAACGATGGGGCTGAAAGGCGGAGCGTGCGGTGGTGGTTACAGCCAAGTTTTGCCGATGGAAGAGATTAATCTTCATTTTACGGGTGATATGCACGCCATCACGTCAGCTCACAATACAATCAGTGCTCTGCTCGATAATCATCTTCATCAAGGGAATGACTTAGGAATTGATCCGCGTCGGGTCACGTGGAAACGTGTCCTCGATCTCAATGACCGGGCCTTGCGACAAATTACGATTGGACTCGGTGGACCGGCCCATGGCGTTCCGCGTCAAGATGGGTTTGATATCACGGTCGCTTCGGAAATCATGGCCGTTCTCTGCCTCGCCGATTCCATCACCGATTTAGAAGAACGGATCAGCCGGATTGTCGTCGCCTATTCGTACGATCAACAACCGGTTACAGTTCAGGATATCGAAGCTGCCGGTGCTGCGACATTACTCTTAAAAGAAGCCTTCCGCCCAAATCTTGTCCAGACGGTCGAAGGCACACCGGCTCTAATCCATGGTGGTCCGTTCGCAAATATTGCCCACGGTTGTAACTCGCTGATTGCGACACGTACTGCCTTGAAGCTGAGTGATTATGTCGTCACGGAAGCCGGATTCGGAGCAGATCTCGGAGCTGAAAAATTCTTTAACATTAAATCCAGGATCGGCAATCTGCATCCGGATGCGGTTGTCGTCGTTGCGACTGTCCGTGCGTTGAAAATGCATGGCGGGGTTGCAAAGGATCAATTGGCGGAAGAAAATTTATCCGCTTTGGTCGAAGGACTGGCTTTACTCGAGAAGCACGTTGAAACAATGGATTTGTTCGGCGTGCCGGCCGTTGTCGCCTTGAATCGTTTCGCAAGCGATACCGATACGGAACGCGAGACGGTGCTCGAATGGTGCCGCGAACGCAAGATCCGCGTCGCTGAAAGCGAAGTCTTCAGCCAAGGGGGCGCCGGTGGAGAAGCACTGGCGGAGCAGGTCTTTGAGGCTTTGGAGGAAGAGAGTCAGTTTACTCCGCTTTATCCGGCCGAACTGCCGCTGACACAAAAAATCGAACGGATTGCCAAACGAGTGTATGGTGCAGCAGATGTGCATTTCGAAGAAAAGGCATTACGTGAGCTTGAGCGTTGCACCGAACAAGGACTCGGCCATCTGCCGATCTGTATGGCAAAAACACCTTTCTCATTGACGGATGATCCAAGCAAGTACGGACGGGTCGAAGGATTTACGATTACTGTCCGTGAAATCAAACCATCCGTCGGTGCGGGGTTCATCGTCGCCTTGACCGGGAATGTATTAACGATGCCGGGTTTACCAAAAACACCAGCTGCCAATAAGATGGGAATTTCTGAAGACGGAACAATTTACGGACTTTCTTAATCAGGGAAGGATGATAGATGTGACAATCGACCATACACACTGGATTGCATCAGACGGCTACACGACAACGATGCATCTGTTAGAAGCTAATGCTCCGAAAGGGGTCGTCATTGTTTTTCACGGAATGATGGAGCACGGTGCGCGCTACCAAGAGTTTGCCGAGTTCCTTTATGCCCACCACTACCATACGATCATTCCGGATGTACGTTGTTTTGGCGCACGTGCACAACAACTGGATTCTCTTGGGCATTTGGAGCCAAATCATGGTTTTGCGCAATTGATGCAGGATGCTGAAGAACTGGTTTACGATATCAAAGAGCGTTATCCCGATTTACCGATTTTCGTGTTTGGTCACAGTTTCGGTTCACTCATTTCAAGACGCCTTGGCCAAACACTCGGTCACGAGTTGGCAGGAGTCATTGCAAGCGGTCCTCCGACGGACAATGGTTTACTCGGCACCGTCAGTCAAAAAATTGTCGGACGACTGATCGAACAAACTTCTTCTCACCATCCGGCAGAAGGACTCAGTAAGCTCATTTTCGGACGGTATAACTTACGTTTCTTCCCGGCACTCTCTTCGAATGCCTGGTTATCCTCCGATCCTCAATCGGTCTTACGTTATGATGAAGATCCGCTATCGGGGCAAACCGTCACACTCGGCTTTTTTAACGAATTACTGTCGGCAACCAAATCCGTCAACTCATTGGCTTATCTGTATCAACATCCGCGTCATTTACCGTTACTGCTGATAGCCGGGGAAGATGACCCGGTCGCCTTCGACGGCAAAGGAATCCATGCCCTGTTTGATGCCTATAACCGGGTTCGTGTCGAAGGGGTGCAACTCACGGTCTACCGTGGATTGCGGCATGAATTATTCCACGAGTTTGAGCGAATCCGTGTTTTTGCGGATATCGCAGGTTGGCTGAACAAGCAGATCGGCTCACATCCGCTTTCTTCACTGCGGAAACAAGGACATCAATAATGAACAAAAGCGAGGTGCGCTCAATTGAGGGCACCTCGCTTTTGTATTAGTGAATCCAGTTCAATGATAAGATCATCGCTTCAATTTCTTCCAATTCCAGTGACTCGCGATCTGCAGAATACGTTAATAGAACAAGTCGTTCCCCGTCTGAATATGCATAAATCCGGATGAAGACCTCTTCTTCTTTCCCGTCTACAGCAAGAAGTGCTTCTTTGGAAGAATTCCGACGTGCTTCAAGTGGTCCAGTCAGTTCAATACCAAACTCTTCCACCAATAAGTTGATTTCCTGTTCTGCCGCTTCAAAAGGTGTCAGTTCTTCTGTATCCGACTCGTAGATGGATAACTGTAACGTCCCCATCGCATTTTCTTCCGTCGAATAAAAACTAACAAATGTTTCTTCTTCTTGATATTCAAACGTTTTTGGATATTGCAGTGTAATCCAATTATCGACCGTGTACTGTTTCATATAATTTCCTCCATTCGATTTATCTCGTCAAAATGTATGCCTGTCACGGCTAGTTGCTGGAAACACCGTGCTAGCGTATCCGAGAGGAAAATACGTTCCGTACGTTCATCCCGCAAGATGTGGTGGGGACCAAGCGATGTACTGACGATTCGCTCCGTCATGAAGTAGACTTGTTTTTTCCGAAGAGTGCGGAAAATCTCCGTCTTATGTAGATGTTCCACCCGTCTTACCGCTAGAATATTGATGAGATAGTAATTGATGAGTCCCGTTCGTGTCTTCAGCTGGACACGGAGACATTGGACGGAAAACGGTGTCAGCCGCTCCAATATCTGTTTCATCCGTTCAGATACTAATGGGATCTTCAATTCGTTCGGAAGCACGTCCGGTAGCATATCTGCATCCTGTTCGATTGAAAAGGCAAGTAAGCTTGCGTTAAGAAACCACTCTCCTGTCGTGAAGCGATAACGATCGATTTGATGGTGACATGTCGCCATCCATCCTTTTCCCATCAGCTGTTCGCTCCAAACTCGAACTTTGTTCACCAGTCATTCGCTCCTCTTTCCATCTTCAGCCACTCACTCTCGTTACAGGAAGCTTATGTAAACGATTTAGCTCTTATTATTGTACACATAAAATCGAAAGAATTACCTTTTTTCATAAAAGTTATGGAAATAAACGCTTTGCTATGCTACTATATTTCATGTAGTCACTTTTGCGGGTGTAGTTTAGTGGTAAAACCTCAGCCTTCCAAGCTGATGATGAGAGTTCGATTCTCTTCACCCGCTCCAATTTATGACATAACATAGGTCAACGACACATAGGTCAACGACTTTTATGCCCTCGAGGGCGGACGGCTTGCAATTTGCAAGCCGTCTTTTTGTTGTCTCCAGGATACATTCGGTCATCTTTCGGGTATAGTTCCGTATAAAACGTTACCACACGAAAAGAGGAGGACTGTCATGATTCAAATGAAGATGCCCGGTGTCACGGTCTACCAGAGTACATTAATGAAAACGACCTCGACCTTGATTGAGACATCCGACTGTCTGATCGTCGTTGATCCGGGCTGGTTACCGGATGAAATCGCAACAATCCGCCGCGATGTGGAAATCATCCGACACGATCGTCCTCTTTATATTGTGTACACACATGCCCATTTCGATCATATATTAGGTGCCTATGCCTTCAAAGATGCGATCGCGATTGCGTCTCGCCGCTTCGTGGACGTAGACCGGACGGCAGCACTGGAAGAGGTCCAAAATTTTAATGACGAATACTATATCGAGTCCCCTGTCCTTTTTCCGAATATTACACACGTCATCGAGGAATCCGAAACGACGTTGACGATCGGTAAAACAAAACTGATATTTTTCCTGACTCCCGGTCATGAATCCACCCATTTATCGTTCGTAGTGATGCCGCTCCATATTCTCGTCTGTGGGGACTATGCCTCCGACGTCGAAATTCCTTTGATTGAACACGATTCGGGTGAATATTTAACGACGCTTGAATTACTTGAGTCGTTCATTTATGAGTATGAAGTAAAGCTGCTTATTCCGGGACATGGTCATATTTGTGACGTTCGCACAGAGATGATTGAACGGCTTCATTTGAGTTATGACTACATCTTAGCCTTACGTGCACACAAGGAGTCCGACTGGTCGCCCTCGTGGCAACAAACGTCCTTCATGGGGCGGTTGCACGAAAAAAATAAACGGCAGATTACAAAAGAACAAGCCGAGCAGCTCGCCCGGCGTCAATACGATTAAAACAAAAAGACAGACTGTTCGTTCCAGATAAGGAACACAGCCTGTCTTTTTGTTTCAGTTCATTACTCCGATTAATTCAATCATTAAGGCCTTTTGCGCGTGAAGCCGGTTTTCCGCCTGGTCAAATACAAGTGAGTGACTGCCGTCAATGACTTCTGCCGTCACTTCTTCCCCGCGGTGCGCCGGAAGACAGTGCAGGAAAATCACATCGTCAGCGGCGGACCTCAACAATGTTTGATCGACTTGATATCCCTGGAATGCTTTCAGACGATCTGCCGACTCTTCTTCTTGTCCCATACTGGCAAATACATCACTGTAGATGACATCTGCATCCGTAACCGCCTGAACAGGATCCGTATATTGTTCAATCCGGCCGCCTGACTTTTGTGCCAGTACTTTCGCTTGATCGATAATCGTTTGATCCGGTGCGTAAGCGGCTGGACTGCAAATTCGAACTGTCATTCCACTTAACGCCCCTCCTAAAAGCAGCGAGTGGGCCATGTTATTTCCATCCCCGACATAAGCGAGTATCTTGCCTTGACGTTGACCAAAATGTTCTTCGACCGTCAGTAAATCAGCCAACACCTGACACGGATGATGAAGGTCCGTCAATCCGTTGATAATTGGAATTGTCCCGTGTGCCGCTAACGTCTCGACTGTTTCATGGGCAAAGGTCCGAATCATCAAGGCGTCGACATAACGGCTCATGACTTGAATCGTATCGCTGAGGGACTCTCCGCGACCAATCTGCATATCCGATCCGTTTAAGACAACCGGATATCCTCCCAATTCGACGACACCGACTTCAAAAGAAATCCGTGTCCGCGTCGATGCTTTTTCAAACAGCAACGCGACTTTTTTTCCGGCAAGTGTTTGGGCATAAGTTGCTGGAGAAGTTTTAACGTCTTTCGCCAGTTCCAACAGATCGGTCAGTCCTTCTGCTGTCAGTTCTTCCAGTGTCAGTAAATGTTTTAATCGTTGTGTCGTCGTCATTGGATTCGCTCCTTTTGTGTCGTCCATTCGGATAACCGTTTCACGGTACACATCGGTATCGTTTGGACGGATTCGAAGTATTGGGCAAGATGTTCTTCAGTAATGACAATCGCTCCTTGAGCAAGTGCTTTTTCCCGTTGTTCCCGTTCTGATTCTGATTTCGAGAAGAACACAAGACACGTATCAAATTCGGTATCCAGCTCTAGTTCCGCTCCGTCCGACCACGTGTGGGTTTCCGCTCCACAGATACGACGTGTGCGTTTCGACATCGCGGCTTTCGTCGTCTGATCGAAGACGAACCGTTCTTTGGCAAGTCCCGCTTCGGTCCATTGCAATGTTTCCCCGGTCGAACGCATGACAGGACCTGTCATCGGATCAACCCCACGCAACTTCAATGTCGAGAACACCGGCGTCTTGACGGCATGAAACGGTAACGTCAACCGGGTTGCCGGCAAGGCTTCAACTTTCATCCCGATGGCGGCTTGAACCGCCCACTCGAGCAACGGTTGTCCCGTCACCTTTGAGACAATCGGCAATGTACGCGAAGCCCGCGGATTAATCTCGAGTACATAGACGGTTTGATCTTTTACGACGAACTGGATGTTGAAGGCACCTTGGTAATCCAGATGTTGACCAATCGTTTGCGCAATCCGTTCGATTTCATCCTGTAAGCTTGCCGGAGCTGAAACCGGGGGTAAAATCATCGTTGAATCACCCGAATGAACACCGGCGGCTTCGATTTGTTCCATGATGACCGGTACGTAGGTTGTCGTCTTGTCTGAAATACAATCGACTTCGAACTCGTGTCCTTCGATGTAGGCATCCACCAAAATCGGAAACGCGATTTCCGGCAATAGTTTTTCTAAATCGGTTGCTGTCGTTAAGCGGTGCATTCCTTTTCCGCCAATGACGTACGATGGACGGATCATCAGCGGATAACCAAGTTTTTGTACGATGGCCGCCAATTCTTCCACGTTCGACACTTCCTGGCCCGGTATGCGGTCAATCTGTAACCGGTCCAAAAACTGATAAAAACGATCACGGTCTTCCATCTCGTCAATCGTATCGGCCGTCGTTCCTAACAACTGGTAACCCAGCTGTTCGAGTTCCGCAGCCAGCGTAATGGCGGTCTGTCCGCCAAACTGGACAAGCACCTGCTGGCATTGTTCTGCTTCCAGGACATGGACAACATCTTCAATCGTCAACGGTTCAACGTAAAGACGGTCCGCGACCTCAAAGTCGGTTGAGACGGTTTCCGGATTGTTGTTGATCATAATGGTTTCATAACCTGCTTGCTGCAAGGCACGGACGGCATGGACCGAGCAGTAGTCAAACTCGATTCCCTGTCCAATCCGAATCGGTCCGGCGCCGAGAACGGCAACTTTTTTCCGACTGGACGGCGTGACTTCCGTTCGGCCGGACCAACTGCCGTAAAAGTACGGCGTCATACTTGAAAATTCCGCTCCACAAGTGTCAATCATTTGAAAACTTGGTTGAATTAAAAAAGTATTCCGTTGCTGTTGCACGACTTCAAGTGGAACGTCGGTCATCTGTGCGATCTGCTGGTCGGTAAATCCGAAGCGTTTTGCCTGTTGAAGCGACGCTTTGGATTCCAGATCCAACGTTTCCTGCATCAAAATCAATGTCTCGAGCGTCGTGAGGAACAGAGACTGAATCTGTGTTTTTTCAGCCAGTTCTTCGTGCGTCGCCGCTTTTCGATCGAGCAATGCCAACATGGCCAATAACCGGCGATCCGTGATTTGATTAACTTCCTGCCACAAGACCTCCGTATCGGCCTGCTTCATCCAGCCCGGATACAACGGGGCTTGCTCGATTCCGGCACCGCGCCATGCTTTTTGTAAGGCTTCCTCGAGTGTCTTACCCATCGCCATACTCTCTCCGGTCGCCTTCATCTGTGTACCGAGTGTGCGGTCACTTACAGGGAAAAGATCAAATGGGAAACAAGGAACTTTAGCTGTGACATAATCCAGGACCGGTTCGAAACTGGCCATCGTTTCTTTTGTCACCGGGTTGATGCAATCATCGAGACGCTCACCGAGTGCAAGACGGGTCGCTAATTTCGCAATCGGATAACCCGTTGCTTTTGAAGCTAAAGCCGAAGAACGGCTGACCCGGGGGTTGACCTCAATGACATAGTAGGTCTGTTCTGTCGGATGGATTGCAAATTGGATATTGCAGCCACCGACGACACCGAGCGCAGAGACGATTTCCCGCGAGGCCGTCCGTAAGATTTGATTCATTTTGTCAGATATTGATTGGATCGGTGCGAAGACGACTGAATCTCCCGTGTGCACGCCGACCGGGTCGATATTTTCCATATTGCAGACGATGATTGTCGTATCAAAGGCATCCCGCATCACCTCGTACTCGACTTCTTTATAACCGGCAATGCTGGCTTCGACGAGACATTGTGAAATCGGACTGGCCTGAAGTCCATTCGCCGCAAGTTTACGGGCTTCTTCTTTTGTTTGAGCAATCCCGCCCCCGGTTCCCCCGAGCGTAAACGCCGGACGGACAACAAGCGGGACGCCCGCTTTTTCCATGAACCCTTCCAGTTCCTCTAACGTCTCGATCGTCTGACTAATCGGGAGCGGTTGATCCAGTTCCAGCATCCGCTGTTTAAACCGTTCACGGTCTTCCCCGTCCCGGATCGTTTCAAGGGATGTCCCGAGCAGTTTGACTTGATACTGATCAAGTACTCCTGCTTCTTCGAGCGAGAGTGCCAGATTCAAGGCGGTTTGTCCGCCGACTGTTGCTAGTAAATGGGTCGGGCGTTCACGTTTGATAATGGCAGTCGCTTTTTCAAGCGTCATTGCTTCGATATAGATATGGTCCGCTGTTGAGGGATCCGTCATGATCGTAGCCGGATTCGAATTCATCAACATGACCTCGCATCCCGCTTCCCGAAGTGTCTGACATGCCTGTGTACCCGAGTAATCAAATTCCGCTGCTTGACCAATCACGATTGGACCTGATCCGATGACCAGGACTTTTTTAGGTTCCTGCATATGCTACCTCCTGCTTTAAGATGCTCGCTACGAATTGATCGAATATCACCATCGCCTCCAGTGGACCGGGATGAGCTTCCGGGTGAAACTGAACGGTCAAAATAGGATGCGTCGGATGAAACAGTCCTTCAATCGAGCCGTCATTGATATGTTCATATGCGACGTTCAGTTCAGATTTTTGCACGCTGTCAGCTTGAACGACATAACCATGATTTTGTGATGTCATGAAGACACGTCCGGTTTTCAACTGACGGACGGGATGATTTGCCCCGCGGTGACCGTGGTGTTGCTTTTCGATTCGACATCCGAAGGCTTTGGCAATCAGTTGATGCCCCATACAGATGCCGAGCGTCGGATAGGCAAGCGCCAGTTCCTTGATTTCAGGAATCAAATGATCGAGCTGACTCGGATTTCCCGGTCCATTTGAGAAAAGCAGACCATCGGGCTTCAATGCGTCGATGACTGACTTCGGTGTATCAAAAGGAACGACCGTCACTTTCATCCGACGTACCTGTAACGCCTCAATCATCGATTTTTTAACCCCGTAGTCGAGACAGACGATATGTCCGGCTTCCTGACTGGTTTGGTAAGTTTCCGGCTGTTTCGTCGAGACGGCCGCAATCAAGTTCGATTGTTTTTGAACAAGTGAGACGTCGTTTGTGATCGTACCGATTTGATCACCATGATTGCGCAAATGATGGACCAGTGCCCGCGTATCGACTTGAGTCAAAACCGGTACATCCGATGCTGCCAACCAATCAGCCAGGTCCGATCGTAATCCGTTGTTCGCCAATGTCTGAACAATTACGCCCGATACTTGAATCTGGCGACTTTCTGAATCCTGCTCTGAAATACCGTATTGTCCGATGAGGGGATACGTAAAAACAATGATTTGTCCCCGGTAGGAAGGATCGGTTAACACTTCTTGATAACCGGTCATTCCCGTGAAAAATACGACTTCTCCTTGAACGGACGAAGTGCCCATGAACTCACCGGGATATACTTGCCCATCCGCTAATTTTAATGCCCCTAACCCTTTCACATCATGACCTCCTGTTGACATACTGACTTGATTTTTTCGACAGCCGTATCGAGTTCCTGTTCCGTAACGAACAAAGATGGTAACAATCGAATGACATTGGGTCCCGCACTGACGACGAGCATTCCGGATTGTTGCAACGCCGAGATCAGCGGTGAGACCGGTTCATGAAATTCAACCCCAATCATCAGTCCGCGTCCGCGGATATCCCGAACCATCGTTTTCGGTAATTGAGCGAGTTGTTGCATCAAATAAAGTCCTTTTAGTCGAACTTGTTTCATTTGCTGATCGTTTAACAATAAATCCAGTGTCGCTTCTGCCGCCGCCATTGCCAATGGATTCCCTCCGAATGTCGATCCGTGGGTACCCGGTGTGAAAATGGCTGTCGCTTCCGGTGTCGTGATGATGGCTCCGACCGGGAATCCACTTCCGAGTCCTTTTGCAACGGTAATGATGTCCGGCTTTAACGGCGTCTGTTCAAAGGCAAAACGCGATCCGGTGCGTCCGATACCTGTCTGTACTTCATCGATGACTACCTTCACATCAAACTTTCGCGCTTGTTCCATCAATTTTGCTAACCAGGCATCCTCCGCTACGATTACCCCGCCTTCTCCTTGGATGACTTCGAGCCAGACGGCAGCAGTTTGGTCCGTAATCATTTCAAGACTGTCGAAATCGTTAAAAGTCAGATGCTTAAAATCCGGAACCATCTCTCCGAACCCGGCTTTAATCTTGTCTTGGCCCGTCGCTCCCATCATGGCGAAGGTTCTTCCGTGGAAAGACTGACTGAACGTCAGGATTTCTTTTTTCTGCGTCCATTTCCGAATCAGCTTAAATGCCCCTTCATTCGCTTCTGTCCCACTGTTGCAAAAAAAGACATGGCTCAAATGACTGTTTTCGGTCAACATCGCCGCGACTCGTTCCTGTTTACTGCTGATGAATAAATTAGACGTATGCCATAATTTTTGCAGTTGTTCCTGTAATGCCTGTTCCACATGAGGATGACGATGACCGGTGTTACAGACAGCAATTCCCATCATGAAATCCAGGTAGCTTTTGCCTGTCTTGTCTTGCACGAACGATCCGTTCCCTTCGACTAATTCAATGTCATGACGTAAATACGTCGGTAGTAAAGCGCTCATTGGTTTCCTCCTTGATCCGTGTCCCTTGGCTCGTCACGTCGTGTCCGGAACGAATCTTGACCTGATGTATCCCTTGTCGGACCGCTTCGATGACGGCTTCGACTTTCGGAATCATTCCACCGTTGATTTCCGCCGATCCGATTCCTGCCTCCAGTTCTGCAACCGTCACCTCTGTCTGAAACGTTCCATTCAGCCTGACACCAGATACGTCTGTCAATAATTCGAATTCATCGACAGCGAGCCCTTTCGCTACAGCAATCGCACATGTGTCCCCATTACAATTCAACGTTCCTTCCGTCCCTGTAATCAGGGAGGTGACGACAGGGATGAATCCCGATGCCATCAATGTCGTAAATAATTTCGGATTAATCTGCGTCACTTCTCCGACTGCTCCGAACGCCGGTTGCTGTTTTCCGCGAATACTGGCTCCGTCAATTCCCGTCAGGCCGATTGCCGGCAGCCCGTTTTCATTCAGGGCATAGACGATTTTTGATTGCACTTCTCCTCCGAGCACCCGTTCCGCTCCCAGCAAAACCTGCTCTGTCGTCACCCGGATCCCGTTGTTGAATTCCGCTTTAATATTCATGTCCCGGCAATAGGCCGATAAAGCTGGTCCGCCGCCATGCAGGATAATCAATTCATTTTTCTTAGCAAGCCACTGATTCCATTCTTCGTAATAACGCGGATCCAATTGTTCGAAGACACTTCCACCCAGTTTGATTAATTTACGTTTCGTCATGTCCGGTAACTCGCATTGATTTTGATATAGTCATACGTCAAGTCACAACCAAAAGCATGACTGCTGGCGGGTCCTTGATTTAAATTCACTTCGATTTCAACCACCTCTTGCGCCAGTTCACGGGAAGCTAACGATTCGTCGAATAAAATCGGCATGCTGTGACGCAGCACCCACTGAGAACCGATCCGGATATCAATTTGCCCGACATCAATCGGTTCATCGATACTGCCGACAGCTGCGATGATGCGGCCCCAGTTCGCATCTTCACCAAAAATTGCTGTTTTCACGAGTGAAGATCCTACGATCTGTTTGGCAATTTTCCGGGCAGTCCATTCATTCGCCGTACCATGGACATTGACTTCAATCAGCTTCGTCGCCCCTTCTCCATCACGCGCAATTTGTTTCGCTAAGTCCTGGCATACTTCTTCAACCGCTTGTTGGAACTGTCCCATTTCGTCTGTTCCCGGTTGAAGCGGCTGTGTTTGTGCAGCCCCGCTTGCAAGAATCATCACCATGTCATTCGTCGAGCTGTCACCATCGACGGTGATGCAGTTGAAGGTCCGGTTAACTGCAGATTTCAAGATGTCCTGTAATAACGGCGAAGCAATCGAGGCGTCAGTTGTTAAAAAACCAAGCATCGTCGCCATATTCGGATGAATCATTCCTGAACCTTTGGCAACTCCGCAGACAGAAACCAACTCGCCCCCTAACCAGATTTGACGTCCGGCTGTCTTCGTACCTGTATCAGTCGTTAAAATAGCCAGTGCAAAATCGTCGGCTTCTCCTTCATCCGGTTGCAACTGTTCGATTCCTTGAAGTAACGTATCGATTTCGAGCGGCTGTCCGATGATGCCGGTCGAAGCAATGACAACGTGTTCCTGTGCCAATTGAAACTGATCGGCAACGGCCTGTTGCGAAGCATAAGCATGTTCGAGACCGAGCTGACCTGTACAGGCATTGGCATTTCCGCTGTTGACCAAGACAGCATGGACCTTTCCGCCTGATGTTGCCATCGCCTGTTTCGTCACCGTAATCGGGGCAGCCTGGACCTGATTCGTCGTATAGACCGCTGCAGCATCGGCACCTGCTTCACATATTAAAAGGGCTAAATCTTTCCGTTTACGTCTGAGTCCGACATGGATTCCTGTCGCTTTAAATCCTTTTGGTGTCGTCACGGTCAATGGTGATGCCAGTTGTATATTTAACATAGTCATGGTCCCCTCTATATAAAGAATGGCTGTTGTGTCAGACCTAGCGTTTCTGGATATCCACTAATCAAGTTGGCATTTTGGATCGCTTGCCCGGCTGCCCCTTTTTGCATGTTGTCCAGGACGGATACGACCGTCAGTCTTCCTGTACGTGTATCCAGGTAGACCGAAAGATCACAGTAGTTGCTTCCGGCTGCCGATTTGATTTCCGGATCGGTTTGTCCGACGCGGATAAATGGTTCCTCTTTATATTTTTCACTGAACCATGTTCGCCACTGCGCTTCCGTTTTTTCGACGAGAGGCTGTAACGTCATCGTCGCCATGATGCCGCGATTGAGTGGTACTAGATACGTCGCGAGTGATACGGTGATTTTCTGTCCGGTAATCTCTTCAGCAATGGATTCAATTTCCGGAATATGTTGATGATGATTCATTTTGTACAATCTGATATTCTCACTCGACCGGACATGGTGCGTTTGTTCCGTCAACGTTTTTCCTGCACCTGATAATCCGGAGCTCGCATGAATGACGATTTGCGAAGGATCAATTACGTGTTCTTCTAATAACGGGAGTAACCCAAGTAAGACGGCCGTTGCATAGCAACCGGGATTGGCAATCAAACGACTGTCCTTAATCTGATCCCGCTTCCATTCCGTCAGTCCGTAGGTTGCTTTTTTTTGAAGATCCGAATCGACTCCTTCATGGGGATACCATTCTTCATATAATGCTTTTTCAAGGCGTAGGTCTCCACTCAAATCGATGACCGTTCCTTTCCAGTCCTGTAACTGTTTTAGATATTTCGTAGAAATTCCGCTTGGCGTTGCTAAAAACAACAGGTCAGTTTCGTCTGCTTTAATCTGTTGCAATGAGAAGGCTGTCAGTATCGGAAACTGTTTTTTATTCATAAAACTGTATAACTGGTTCATCTCCTGATCGGTCTGCGAATCGCTGATCAAGGAAACGATTTCTAAATGAGGATGTAATTCAATCAGCCGTATCAGCTCAATCGCAGCATATCCGGTCGCACCTACAATCGTACATTTCATGGTGGAAACTCCTTTGCCGTTAAATGATAACTCGATTTAAACATATGTATATTTATACTGTCAAATGTATTTTTATTTATTTAAAATATAAAAAAAGGCTTTGATCAATGACATCGTAGTCGATGTGACTGATCAAAGCCTTTTTTCATCTAAAAATCACGTTATCTTTTTTCCGCTTTCTGAGCGACCATGTGATCAATTCCATAAACACTGGCTCCCATTAATGCAACGACTACGACAAAAATTGCAGTAAACATATGTATTCCCTCCTGTTCACAAAATCGACATCTCTTATTTCCTATTGTGCAAGATTTCTAATGAAAAAGAAAGCGTTTACGACAAAAAATCGTCACATTTTTCTATATTCCGATGAAATTCAGATAGTTGACGAATGAATTCATATCCTTTAACATAACAACTGTTCTTTACTTTCGCACGTAAAAGCAAACAAGCATAAACGCAACATAGAATTAAGGAGGTGGAAGCATGCGTATATCCTTTCGTGAATCCGCAGCTGTCCTAGGAGTTAGTATCATCATATTATTATCTGTCATATTCGGTGCCAATGCCGAACCACATCTCGCTATCTTATCCAGTCTGATTTTTGTCGTAGCGTATGCCGCTTTTCGCGGTTTTAAATACGAACAGCTGGAACAACATATGATCAATGGTATTCGTGAAGCAATCAAACCGATCTTGATCATGTTACTTGTCGGTATGACGATTGCTGTCTGGATGATGAGCGGAGCTGTTCCAACACTCCTCCACTACGGACTTGAAACACTTTCTGCAACATGGTTTGCACCAAGTGCTTTAATCATTACAATGATCGTTTCCACGTTTACCGGAAGTTCCTTTACAACAATCGGAACGGTCGGTGTTGCTTTGATGGGAATCGCAGTAGCACTTGGTGTCGATCCTGCCCTTGCCGCCGGTGCCATCATCAGCGGTGCCTGTTTCGGAGATAAGATGTCTCCATTATCAGATACAACGAATTTTGCACCCGGAATCGTTAATGTCTCTGTTTTTGATCACATTCGTTTTATGATGGGAACGACAGTGCCCGCTATTACGATCACTTTCATTCTCTTCTTCATCTTCGGACAGGGAAATGGTGCAATTGATTCGCAAACCATCGGGTCTACGCAACAAGAGTTGGCACGTCTGTTCAACCTTTCACCTTGGACACTGCTGTCTCCTTTACTCGTGATGATTCTTGCATTACGCAAAACTCCTGTCGTTCCGACTTTAATCGCCGGCGTCCTAAGCGGTCTGCTGTTGACGGGATTGACTCAAGGTAACTGGAACGTCGGACAATGGATGAGCGTCATTCAAAATGGATTAAAGATTGAAACAGACAACAACACTGTCGCGAGTATCGTCAGTAAAGGTGGTCTCCAATCGATGATGTGGTCCGTCTCGCTTGTCATGCTTGCTCTGGCTTTTGGTGGCGTCCTTCGCGGGATTGGTGTCATTGATGTCATCATCGAAAACACGGTCTCAAGACTAAAGCGGGATGGCAGCATTATCTCGTCGGCTGCTCTTGCTTCAATCGGAGTCAATTTTATGGCCGGTGAACAGTACCTGTCGATTTTGTTACCCGGTCAAGCATTTAAACAGATTTTTAAAGATCGTTCGATTGATCCGCGCTTCCTCTCACGCGCTCTCGAAGACGGGGGAACTCTTGTAAATCCGTTGATTCCTTGGGGCGTATCCGGTGCCTTCTTCGCCTCCACGCTCGGTGTTCCCGTTACTGCGTACGTACCGTTCGCCTTTTTCTTATTGCTTTCCCCGTTCTTCACGTTTCTGTTTGCCTTTACTCGTCCGACTAAAAAGGTTGCCGAAGATTTGGTGGCTTAAATCATACCTTTCATCGGGCAGAACTGATTTTTCAGTTCTGCTTTTTTTATCGGGAAATGATTTAAAAATATATTTATGTTCATTTTGTTTGACAAATATTGTACAGAATTCAGCAATTGCAAATAAATATGTGTAAAGTCAAAAGGAAATGGGAATATACCAAACATAAGATTAAAAATTACAGCGAATTATAAAAAGAGAAACTTGCACCTGACCCTGAGGATGCGTTCGATGTAATTTTGTAGGAGGAGTTCGATTATGATCAAACGTGGCACACTGGAACGGCTTGATGGCAAATATGCTGTTCTTCTCTGGGAGAACGGTTCAAGTTTCATCCCCCGTCGCTATTTGCCTACTGAAGCAAGGCTTGGTGACACAATATTATTCGACGGATCAAATTACTCAATTGATGCAACAAGCTCTACCCAGTCTTCCTTTCAAACGTTTTCGTTTCGGCAAATGGGCTGACACTTAAAAAGCCATCTGACCGCTTAAAATGACTAGCAGACATCTCGTCTCGAATAGTCATTTCTTGCGACAGATGGCTTTTGTACGTTTAACGGATATGGAGCGTCTGTTGCGTACAGTTGGGACAGGACGTTTGTGTGATTTCATCCAAAGAAAGTCGAACCAACACCGAGTTATCTTGTTCACACCGATGGATCGGTTCAATGATTGACGACCTCAAAAACAAGGCACACCAAAATCGTGTTGAGATTTGTTGACATGTCGGACACTGAAATACATCATATTGATGCGGTACCCACCCGTCCTCAATTTCATCGATGTGGGCATGGTACGTTCGAATCAAATCTGCCCGAATCCGGTCATCAATTTTTTGACGACTGACTAACGGCTCTTGATACGGCGGAACAAATAAAAAAGGTAACGCTGATGCGTAATTATCCATACCATACGTCAACACGGACGGAAATCCTTTCCACTCTTCTTGCTGACCGATTTCAATGACTTGACGATACGTACATACCGCACAATATAATTCCATCCGGTTATCCTCCGATCTTACGCACCATTTCTTTCAACATTTCTTCCGTGACCGGTCCTACATGTTTCCCGACAATCGTTCCTGTTTGATCAATAATATAAGTAGCCGGCATCGCCACCAGTTGATACGTTTTCTCTGATTGTCCTTTTGTATCGTAAAGTACCGAGTACGTAATAGGGGTTTTCTTCAAAAATTGCTCCACATCACTCAATCGTCTTTCTGCGGTCGTCACATTGATCCCATACACCGGAATGGATGTTGACTTGGCGAAAGCATTCAACTCCGGTATTTCCTGCTGACACGGAGGACACCAGGTCGCCCAGAAATTGATGACGATGAGTTGATTCGTCAAATCAGACAATTGAATCGGTTGACCGTCTTGTTCTATTTCGAGATCAGGCGCTTTCATTCCTGTTTCGAGTCCACCTTCTGCTTGTTGTTTCGCCTGGATTTGTTGTTGGTTTTGTTTGGTCTGGTACGCGCTATAACTCGTATAGGCAATCCCTGAAATGATTACTGCTGCCATCAGGTACATTACATATTTTTTCACTGATTTCGTCACTCCTCTATGTATTCAGTGTAGCAGAATCGTCCACTTATTTTGTGACAAAAAAGGTAGACTGACGCGGTTCTTATTTTTATATCGAACATACCCCAATTCGTTTCTCTGCACAAAAAAACAGGAGCTGGATATTCTCCAGCTCCTGTCTCCTGAGGAAGACCGGCTCTCGAATCCGTCCGGTCTTTTTTAACATCCTACACATTCAATGCATTATTATATCGTTCAGTTAATTATAACGTGGTAATTGTTTTTTCACTTGGCGGTTGTCTTTGACGCTTCCAACGGCTTCATCTCCACCAAGCGCTTCATTTAATGCCGTTTTACCTTCTTTCACTTCCAGACGGCGGTTGAAGACGGCGCGATTGTCGACCGCAGCGACCAGGATGGAAGCAACATCTGTTTCGGAAATTGTCGCTTCCTTGACATCCTTTAAGTCTTCATCTGCTTCAATTAGTCCGCGCCCTTCGCCGTCAACGATGTTAACCGGACAAATGATGGTATATGTGAGTCCGCTATGTTCAATCTGTTCTTCCGCTGCATTTTTGGCAGCGTAAAACGGATACATTTCTTTTTTAAACTGATTGGGACGATCCGCACCGTAGGCACTGAGGAGGACGAAATGACGAACACGCGCCTTTTTCGCAGCATCAATTGTTTTTAAAGCAACCGTCCGGTCGAGTAGTTCGATTTCAGTCGGTTCTCCGTCAACACCAGCTGTCGCTGCACAAATGACAGCGTCCTGACCGGAAACACCCTGTTCGATGACCTTTTCGAGTTCTGTTTCGATATCGACATAGTGCGCCTTGACACCAAGTTTCTCAAATCGTTCCACCAGGTGTTGATGACGGACAATGACCGTAACTTGATGACCTTTTGCGAGCGACTTGACGACACGAGCTCCAATTGTACCTGATGCACCTACAACTAATACTTTCATATGATAGGTCCCTCCTCGATAGATTAGTCACCTTTACTAATTTCCACTGTTCGAGAAAGAACAAACCCGTTTTGAGAAATTAATCGTTTTTTAGTGTCCCATAAAATGTCGTATCGAGTTTCGCACGTAGTTCCTTCAATTCTTTTTCCTTCGGGAAGTCGTAGAAGATACCATTCATCCGCTCACTGACCCCTTCAACTTCAAAGTGTTCCCGTTTTGAAAACAAGGCGAGCGATAAACCGGCTGCCATCATCTGACGGACACTGACATCCAAATTCATTTCTTCTTTCATATAGCGGTTCGCTCCGGGAATACTGGACCAGCCCGTCGGTTTCATCAAATGCGTCGCCACTGCTTGAATGACTTCCGATTGACGATTCGCCCGTGCGACGTCTGTATCCGTTTTACGGTGACGGGAATACGCTAACGCCATCGCTCCGTCCATATGATATTCTTTCCCTTTTTGGAAGGAATATTGATTGGCTTTTCCGCTCGCATCTTGTTCCGAGAAGGTTCCTGTCGAGATTAAATCAACCCCTCCGATTTCATCAATTAATCCGATGAAGCTGTCAAATGAAATGACAATCTTACTGTCGATTTCTTGATCGAGAAGTCCACTGACTGCACTGGTTGTACAGTCTTCGCCACCGTAAGCAAACGCATGGGTGATCTTATCTTTTTTCCCGTTTTCACAGTCAATCGGCGTATACGTATCCCGCGGAATCGACGTCAATTGAATGGTCCGCGAGAGCGGTACGAATTGCATGACGGACAGTGAGTCCGATCTCGAACCGCGCAGGGACTCTCCCGGTCGCGCATCACTTCCGATTAGAAGAAACGTAAACGGTTGTGATCCGAAGACGATGGCCGCAATCAGGACCAGTAATAAGAAACCGATCAGCTTTGATTTGAATCGACGTTTCTTTTTTGGGACCGGCTGTTTTTTCAATCGTTGATCAGAACCTGCTTCACGTACTGGTTCTTTCGTTCTGCGGCTTCTTGATGCACGGCGTTGGCTAAAACGATTCAGCGCTAAACTAATTAACCGGGTTCCTGAACGTACGATGGTTCCGGCGCCCGATTGCAGACGTTTTGCATTAGATGCCTTTTCAGGAGCAGCCTCATGTGCGCGCGATCGTCCCAACGGTTCGTCTAAATAACGTTGACTGGCAGATCGTCCGCTCTCACGAGGTGCATCGACGGATTCCCGTGATCCTTTTTCTTGCTCTATTTTTTCCGATTCACGCAACTCTTCCTGACGTTTACGTTCTAGACGAGAACGTCCTGAATGAAATTCTTCCATAGGTTACCTCCGTATCAATCTCGGGCTAGATGTTTCTTTTGTAAAAAGTCACGCATATATGTCCGTTTCGGATCCTTCATCGAAGCAGCCATCTGATAGACCCAGCCTTCTGTCCGACGTCCATCCGTCCGTTCGCCATAGTATACAGACGTTTCATTTTCATACTGTGACAACAATCGGCGCATCGTGTCGTCATTAGTATACGTATTCCGGTGGAAGACCGCATCCATCGGAAGGCGGGGTTTTTTCCCCGGCTGCTGATCGGGAATCCCGACTGCGACACCGAATAACGGAACGACATGGTTCGGCAACGCCAACAATTCACTCACTTTGGCAGCGTCATTGCGTAGCGAACCGATGTAGACTGTTCCGTATCCTAATGATTCCGCTGCAATGACTAAGTTTTGGGCGGCTAAACCGGCATCGACCGCGCCGACAATCAGCGCTTCCGTCGTTTCGACCGTTCGATCGACGGAACCTGATGCGATTTCTGCTGCTAAGATATGCTTATGATAATCGATACAAAAAACGAAAAAGTAACTGTTTTCCGCGACATAGGATTGACCGCTCGCCACGTCTACCAACTGTTGTTTAAGTCCTTCGTCCTCGACGCCGATGATGGCATAGGCCTGCTGATAAGAAGACGTAGAAGCCGACTGCGCAGAACGAACGAGCGTTTCAATTGTCTCTTGATCTAATTGATGGGGTTTGAATTTACGGATAGACCGGTGGCTAAGTAATTGTTCGATTGTTTCATTCATGAATAATCGCTCCCTTTGATTAATGATTCTCTTAACGATAGGCAAACATTTAAGTAAGTGCAAATGTTAGATATCCATCTTCAAAAACAATCGTCCGTTAATTCCGCCCGCTGCCGGTTACTTCTTAAAAAAATCGGGAAAAGGATAGAACTAGTGTTGTGTCTTTTTGTCGAAGGAGGGCGATCATGAGAATTCGTAAGCTCCGTCTTTTACTTGAACAATATGGCGATACGACCCTTCGCGACATCATCGTAGAAATCTATCGCCAGCTCCCTAAACAAGTCATCGAAGAAAAAGACCTTGATTTGATGTTATCCCAGTTTGCTAAGTATAAAGGACTACAAAAAGAACACGACCAACCGACCGTTGAACAAACCATCGAGCAAACGGAACAATTCATCCAGCTTGCTTATGATTTGCACTATTTGGAACCAAACGAGCTCGTCTCCATACGCGAACAAAAAAACTGGTATGTGACTGCGAAACGCCTGCTCAAACATTTACGGCATTATATCGGTCGGAAAAATGGAACACGGGTTGCTTTTGAGGAATTCTTTTTTTTACTCTCCTCAGCTGCTGGAGAAGAACCGCTCTTCTTAAGTAATGATCCCTTCCGGTTGATTAAAGTGACGCAAGTGGAATTGTTCGAGGAACTTGTCGGTTATTACAAACTGGATGCATCAGACCAGTCTTGGATGCAACGAGCCATCTATACAGCTGTCAAGGTGCCAATCGATGTCGACACGGAGCGAAGTGACCTCTTCCTTGCCGTCCTCACACATTGTACGAATGTGAGTGAACGGGAATCCTATGTCGCATTGTTGAACACACATGCGAAGAAACTCCAGATGAAAGTTCGAATCGACGCGGATATTCTCGTGTTATATCAAGAGATACGTTTTGCTGAACTGCATGCCTTAATCGCCTTACGCGAACTCGAACGTGCTGAAGCAATGCTGTTTACAGAATATATCCCTTATTTTTCACATCGTTCGACCCCCTTCCGGTATTATCTGGATTTGCTTGAACAGGCCGGATTAAATGACGAACACGACCGAATCGAACGGGTTGGTCGTCGAAAACATATTCACTTTTAAAAAAATGTCCGGTAAAAAACGACGATAGGTTCTCCGGTAATCCCCGAGAACCTATCGTCGTTTTCCTTTAGTCTGTTGCATTCACGATTCCTAATCCGACTGTTGCAAGTAACGCAATGCAGGCGAATAAAAAGGCCATATCATTTGGTGAGTCGAAGCCATCATAAGTCGGCTCTTTTTGATCCGTGATAATCTCATCCATCGTCCCGTAGCTGCCGTACGTCGTGGATTCCCGGACGGTTGTTTCTTTTTTTTCGATCTCCTGTGCCTGAACAGGATTCATCCCGATCAAGATCCAAAAAAGGCCTAACGCCATCAGCAGTTTCGTCATCTCATCACCACCCAATTATTTACCTTTAATTTCAATTTAAACCATTTTAAAACCATTGATTTGTTATACTTCATGTACTGGCTTTCATTTTTTCTGAAAGGACGTGCACGTGTTGAACATTTTATCGTATGATCAGTTATCTCATTCAAAACGCCGTTTGGTCCATCGTTTACTCCGCACCAATCCGTCTCCCCCTTCATCATTTTCCTATCCGCCGACCGAACATCAGCAATGGACGATTTGGAATGAAGACTGTGTACAGGCTACGCTCGGATTTCATGTTTTCGAACATTCTGTTCAGCTCTTAAATGCTTCCTACACCGATTTACAGGCCTTCCAACGTCTCGCACATTATGTCCATTCACAGGCACTTTCGTTTTCTCCCCGTCACATCGATGTCCAAATCATACCGCCTTACGACTTTGGATTTGTCACGACCTGGAACACTTTAGGTTACTGTTTATCCAGTGAACAGTTCCGGCTGATTGGTCTGACACACGATCGACCTGCCTCCGTCCAGTTCAAACCTCTCTCCTCACGTAATCGGCATTTATTCTTGACGATTCGCAACGATGCCATCCGTTATTCTGAATTTCTTTTTCCTTACGACGCTGCCCATCTTGATTATTTAATCGATCAAGGTGTTTTGCCTTATCTCGTCTATGACAAGAAAACGATTGTCGGAACCATTCTAATGGAGCAGCATAAACAAGTCGTCCGCCTTTTGGAAATTGCGTGTTTGCCGCAATTAAAAAATCAAGGTTACGGGCGCCGGATTTTAGACACCTTCCAAACGAAGTTATTCAAGAAAAACATCTTATCGTTTGAAGTCTATTGCTGTTCCACACATCAAGAAGCGCTTCGTCTGTATCAACCGACTGCTTTTTGTGATATTCAAATTTTTTCGAATTGGCACCGTTACTCCTCTGAACCGGTTTCGTTAGTCACGTAACCGTCGAACGATGTCCACGTATTCATGGAGTACATATTGATTGTCGATTTCCTTAAAATCAACGCCTGCCTGTTGTTTTAATTGGCTGCCGATGACAAATAAACTTTCGTAATAGCCGCTTCCCATGCTTGCCGCAAGACCCGGCTGATGATTATGGAACGCCAACAAGGCATCTTTTACGATTTCTTGCTGATTCGGTTCCATCAAAACATCCTCTAACATTTTCGGAAATTGTTCAGTCTGGCGACCGACGATGGCATAAAAGAGAGGGAAATGTTTGGCATACTGAAATGCTACTTCGTAACGCGTATGATCAATGATTGGTCGGACACTTTCGAATTTTGCCCGTTGAAGACGTTCAACCAAGCCGACGGTCGCAGGATTTTTAAACAGAGAAAGACTCTGTTCATCCAGTGCTTGTTCGTGCGTCAACAATAAGACGATATCGAGTGTGTTGATTTCATCCGTTTCAAGAAAACGGTCACTCCGTTGCAACACCGTTGTGTAATCGAGGTCCAACCCTGAATCGACGGCAAGTTGAAACAAGACGTGATCATAGACGGTATATAGACCTACCGGAAAAGATAACGGCTGTCTGACAAGCGATTGGTGGCCTTCCACTGTCATGATTTGATTCAAATCCAGTCCCTTCGTAAGTAATTGTTGAAAGAGTGACGCTCCCTGACCGCTTTCTGCCAACTTTATCAACAGGCGATCCACCTCAATCAGCGGCTGTTGCGTCTCAAGGGCTAAAGTAAGGTGTTTATCGGATTGCAACGCAACGGCTCGTCCGATAAAATTCAAGGCTTTTCGTTCTTGTTCTGTCAGTAGTTGATTGTATGTCTGAAAGGTTTCACGCTCAAGTGTAAGAAAAGCAGTCATCGCTGGAGCGATTGCTTCGTTTTTAACAAATCTTTTCATAATTCCAGTCCTCCTGCATGTTGTCTCTCTTCGTAGTGTACGCAATATTGAATCGTCTTGAAAGGCTCAAAAAAAATCTTGGTGGCTTCTACGGAAAAGGAAGCGACCAAGATTTTCATTTTTTACTGACCTGAAGATGTGAATTCCGGAATGCTTCATCCTGTTTTCCGGTTTTTTCGACACTGGTTCCAATCGAACCGCTGTATTCAATCTGTTGTTTAGGCTGAATGAATTCATAAGTAATGGCCGGTTCACCGCGCAGACGTACTTTAATCACTTGACGATGTTGAATTGAAAAAGAGGCCTTCACTTCGAGTAGTGACGTTTTATCGATATCATGTCGGGCCTGCAACATCTTCGCTAACTGCTCTTCCGCACTGCGCTGGCTGCTTTGAAGTTCAGCATAGGAAATTCCGACAGCAAACGACAACACGCCAATCAAACTTAACGCGAGAATGACCAGTACTTTTTTCAATGACTGACTCACCTCCAGACAAAGTTCTTCCTGCTCTCTTCATCGGTTCGTCCGTCCTATTCCTGAAGTCTTTTTGAAACTTCCTTTACGCTCATCTGCATGTCCAGATGGGGAATTCCGTCCTCCAAATAGACGTCCGATATTTCCTTAAAACCAAATGAACCGTAAAACTGTTTTAAATGTGCCTGAGCCTGAAGATCAATCAAAGTCTCATCCTGTCCTTGGATGTGGGCAATCGCTTCATTCAGCAGTCTTCTCGCTACACCGTTTGACCGGTAATCGGTTTGTACCGCCACCCGACCGATTGCGACTGCGCCCGACGGCTTCCTCGGCAAGATACGCAAACAGCCAATCAAACGTTCCCCATCGTACGCTAGACCATGCAATGCCTCCTGGTCACGGTTATCGAGTTCTGGATACGGACAGTTTTGTTCCACCACAAATATATCCGTTCTTAATTTCAATAATTGGTATAAGCGTGCACCATCCAATTCATCAAATGCCATCCACTTCGTGTGATACATACCTGATCCGCTCCTCTGTACTTTTGAAAAATCAACCTCTGAACAGCCGGGATAACCGGCAAGAATAAATGACAACGGGAATTCCGTTAAAGACCGTATCTTTCTCCCATTGTAACCCATTCGCACGAGCGACATTTTGCGAAGAATGATTTTCTGGGTGAATGATTGAAATCAGACGATCATGTCCCCGCTCGAACGCTTCACGCATTAATCGTTTGGCCGCTTCCCGGCCATACCCTACTTTCCAATGAATGGGCGTCAACCAGTAACCGACTTCTAATTCATCGATTCCATCGACTTGTTGTAAAACTAATCCGGCAAACCCCACAGGTTCATGCGTCTCTTTTTTGATCAACAGTAAAAAACCTGTTTGCCGCTCATCCTCATAACGATCGAATTGACGTTCGAACCAATTTCGCGCCTCATCTTCTTCCAGCATGACACCGCCGTTGATATACCGCATGACTTGTTCATTTTGCACAAGACTTTTATAAAAAGTAAAATCTTCTTCCACAAACGGTCGCATTTCCAATCGTTCACTCTCCATTTGAATCCCCCGCTTTCCGCATGACAGTCTTTTCTTTATTTTTCCCTTTTTTACTTTCATTCATTCCTAATCCGTTCATTTTTATAAAAAGAAAACAACATCTACATGTTGATTCGATTACATTCTTCATGAACAGCTTGCTTTTTATCTGTCAACTCTGTATTTTGGGAACAGTATGCTAAACATCAATCACGGAATTAGTGTAAAATATATTTTGAGCGTTTTTTTGGCTGAATGGAATTTATGAAAAAGGACTGAGACATGATGACTGAGCAATTATTAGCTGGATTATATGAAGGTATTGCAAAAGAAGCTGTTTTGATTAATGAACCCTTAAAAAATCATACGTATACGAAGATGGGTGGATTGGCAGATCTTTTCCTCATCCCGTCGACATACGAAGAAACTGCCTTCGCCGTCCGGTATGCGTATGAAAATGACCTCCCGTTGACGATGCTCGGAAACGGCTCGAATCTCGTCGTCCGTGACGGGGGTATCCGCGGAATCGTTTTATCTTTTGAAAAGTTAACGGATATTTCGGTTGAAGGTCACGAACTGATTGCCCAAAGCGGTGCTGCGATTATTCAGGCTTCACGTATCGCCTACGACCATGCTTTGAGCGGGCTCGAGTTCGCCTGCGGTATTCCGGGAACGATCGGCGGAGCCCTGATCATGAATGCCGGAGCATATGGCGGAGAAGTAAAAGACTGTCTCCACAGCGCAACCGTCTTGACACGTAAAGGTGAGTTATTGAATATCTCACAGGAAGAGCTTGAGCTCGGATACCGGACGAGCTGTTTTTCGAAAAAAGAGTACATCATTTTAGAAGGACGTTTTTCACTAACAGAAGGCGATCCTGCTCTGATCAAAGAAATGATGGATGATTTGACACATAAACGGGAGACAAAACAACCACTTGAATACCCTTCTTGCGGGAGTGTCTTTAAACGGCCGGAAGGATATTTCGCCGGTAAATTAATTCAGGATAGCGGATTACAGGGTGCACGCATCGGTGGTGCAGAAGTTTCTCAAAAACATGCCGGTTTCATCGTCAACATTCAAGACGCGACAGCGACTGACTACATTTCGCTTATTCGCCACGTGCAGGAAACCGTTCAAGAAAAGTTCGGCATCTTACTCGAGCCCGAAGTGAAAATCATCGGGGAAGAAGCTTGATCGTTTTTTATCATATCCAACCAAACAAAAGGAGCACCCGGACATGATCAACATGTCGGGATGCTCCTCTTTTCTTACCTTCAACCTTAGATTGCCCAGTTACCGTCACGCATCAGTGGTTCGCGTGTACCGTCCGATAACTCGCCATCAATTGACATTTGACCTGAACCAATCATGAAATCGACGTGTGTCATTGAATCGTTTGCACCTTGTGCCGCTAATTCTTCGTTCGACAAACTTGGTCCATTTTCAAGGCAAGTGGAATAGGCACGACCAATCGCCAAGTGACATGAAGCATTTTCGTCAAACAACGTATTGTAGAACAAAATACCAGAATCTGAAATCGGTGAATGGTGAGGCACGAGGGCCACTTCTCCGAGATAACGGGCACCTTCATCCAATGAGATGAGTTCGTCAAGCGCTGCTTGTCCCTGTTTCGCTTCAGCTTTGACGATTTTTCCGTCTTCGAACCATAACGTGAATTCATCAATCAGGTTCCCGCTGTAGCTGAGCGGTTTTGTGCTTGAAACATGACCGTTGACGCCCGTTTTCTTCGGTAACGTGAAAACTTCTTCCGTCGGCAGGTTGGCGATGAAGTCGACGCCATCCGCGTTCGGTCCACCTCCACCGAGCCAGACGTGACGCTCCGGCAATTCAATCGTCAGTTCTGTACCTGGTGCTGAATAATGCAACTTGTTGTATTTCTTTTCTGTCAGGAAGGTAGCTTTCGTCCGCAGGTTGGCATCATGTTGCTCCCAAGATGCGACCGGATTGTCCTGGTCGACACGTGTCGCTTTCAAGATTGCATTCCATAGGTCTTCTACAGCGTTTTCCGACTCTGGGAATACCTTTGCCGCCCAGGCATCTGACGGCGCTGCAATGACGCACCAACTGACGTTATCGCTCATGACAAACTTGCGCCAATTAGCCAATGCAACACCAGCGGCTTTGTTCGCTCGTGCAATTCGACTTGATTCCACACCGTTCAATAAATCCGGATCTTCACTGACAACGGACAAGAAGGCTGTTTTTTCCTCTGCCAATTGATCAAAACGGGCTTTTAACCATTCTGGGAACGCATCAAATGAATCTTCCGGTGCATCAAAGTAACGGATTTTCGTCATTTCGTCATCTGACCATTGAACGTAGACATTTGAAGCTCCCACTTCATAAGCAACACGCGTGATTTCACGGACTAACGGTGCATTTTCAATTCCCGCCCGAATTTCGAGTTGTTGACCGGTTTGCAGGTTGATTCCTGTACGTACGGCAAGTGCAGCATACTTTTTTAATTGTTCTTGAGTCGGCATTATGTAATCCCCTTTCAACTATTACTCTTATTTTCACGAAATAGTTGCAATTTTGCAAGAAATAAGGCGAAACTAGAGATACAGAAGGAGTGTTGATGATGGAATTTACACCAGGAGATTTTAAATCCGCTTATACCTATTTCCACCGACAAGCATTAACAGCTGTCGGAAACGCGAAAGCGCAAGAAGACTTATTGATTCAAGGGGAACTCGGATTAGCCCGATTGACGACAGATCTTGCCTCTGAGGACGGCTCGGATGTCGAACGCGAAGCAGAACTTGTTCTTTACTTCCAGCTCAAGCAGTTGCTCGACATGCTACGCGCTTTGTACAACAAACGTTTCGAGATGCAACCGGAACAGGAGCAACTTTTATTGACCGCTGTTCTTTACTTCACGTCCCCGGTCGACGCTTTACCTGACGAAAATATTTTAGGACTGTTTGATGATGCTCAAATCGTCGAGGCTATTTATGAAGAACTGGCTGCAGATGTTGATCGTTTTCAACACCTTGAATGACAACAGGCACTAATGGCAAACATCAAAAAAAGAAGGATCCGATTTTTCATCGGACCCTTCTTTTTTGCTCTTAAACGCATAGAACTTACCATTTTAGGCTTTTTGTTTTGAAGCGATATTGATTGTTGCGGCCTGTTCGTTCGATTGATCTACTTCAAGCTTCGATTTATTGAGCCATGTGTAAACCATTCCCATGAACAGTGCTCCACCGATAATGTTTCCGAACAATGCCGGAACCAGGTTATGAATCGCGCCGGCAAAGGAAATTGCTTCCGGATGCGGGACGACTAAAGCAAGTGAGAACAATGCCATGTTGGCAATGACATGGTCAAAACCAGATGCAAAGAATACAGCGACCAAAATCATCATCATCATGATTTGTGCGAGTTCATTTTTCATGTTTTTCGGAATGAAAATCGCTAGACAGACCATCCAGTTACAGAAGATGGCTCGTGTAAAGATCTCCCATGTCGTATGATGAATTTTCGTCTCGGAAACAGCAAACAGCCAGTTCTCCATTCCAAGCTCCTGAATAATCCCTGTTTGTGAGAAAAGTAAAGCGAAAGCGAGTCCACCGAGACCGTTTCCGATGAAACATAATGTCCATACTTTAAACGTATCCATTTTCGAAGTGAAACCACGCATTGTCGACGTCGTGAAATACATCGTATTTCCGGTAAATAATTCTGCTCCCCCGTACACGATCAAGACAAGCGCGACACCAAACGTTAACCCACCGACCAGTGTCGTAACCGGTGATTCATTTAAATATAAACCGTTGATTGCTTTAAGTGTAAATATGATGGCAAAACCAATGAATACTCCTGCTAACATCGCTCGAACCAAATATTCGAGCGGACGCATCCGCAGCATTTGTGTCGATTTTACAGCTTTTTTCCGTAATCCTTCTAATGCTTCTACTTCATTCATTGTAGAAACCCCGCTTTCTTTTGTTCAACACTTCACAATGTCTGTTCATTTATTATCATACTTCCATCTTATAAGATGTTCAAGTCATGAATAGACCCTATTTAGCGTTTTATCAAAAGAACAGGATGTAACCGATACCATTGTGTCAAGTTTGTGAAAAGTGCTTTTTCTTGGTGAATACAACTATTTTCCTGGAAGAATCCGCAACGATTCTTGGAACTTTTCAAAGAATACAGCCCGCCTGGAATTTACGAGTACATAGTCCTCGACAACGACACGATTAAACCGGTTTGCGGAAGAACTGGCACGTTCAATATCCCGGGGTGTATAGGCTTCAACACGTTGTCTGTCCATATCGAACGTGACATCAGAAAATGAATCCCGATAACGAATTTGAAGTTCGGATAAATCAGATACACTCAAAAAAAGTGCTAACGTATGATGCATGATCACCTTGGATAAACGACTTTCCAAAAATGAGGCCTTGCCGGATTCGGTCATCTTCCCGCTGCTTCCTGTCCAGTCCGCCTGTTCTTTTTCGGTAGGTTTGTATGTCAGCTTGACTGCCGTACCATCCACTGTTACACGGGTCAGCGCTTCGGAAAACGGCAACTGCTTGACCAATTCTTCAATCGCGGCGGTATTGGACACTGATGTCCCGACATGACGTGCAATGACATGACCATCTTTAAAACTTTCTTCTTCCGGTGGCTGCTGTTGATTCCAGACGACCCACGAACCTGCCGACAGTCCGATCCCGATACACAGAATGAACAGTATGATTTTTTTCAAAAAAAATGCTCTCCTTTCTTAAAACGGGCTGATTTTATTGTTCTTTTTTCAAATCAGGGGTTGAATTAATCTTCATATCAGCGTACTCTTGCAGGCAGATACTTTATGGAGGAGGAGCATGAGATTTCTCATCACTTACAATGAAAACTAAACAACCTGCAAAGAAAAAACGTACAGAGAAAATTGGTTTTCTCTTGATTGGGACATTGCTGTACTCGTTGTACATCAGTCTTCTCTTGTCGCCAAATGATATCGGATCTGGCGGAATCATGGGAATCACACTTATTGTTCAGGAATTATTCCACACACCCATTGGTTTGACACAACTTGTCTTAAACATTCCACTTTTTTTACTTGGATTTCGTTTTTTGAGAAAACGTTTTATGTTTTTATCCGGTCTCATCGTCCTGGCCTCATCATTTTTAATTGACTGGATTCCAACGCAAATCGTTCCGGAATCCTTAAATGATCCACTGGTTGCTTCGATCTTTGCCGGACTCGTCTCTGGTTTAGCGATGGCTTTAATTTTCTTTGGCGGCGCCTCGACAGGCGGACTCGACATCCTCGGAAAATTCTTTTATGCCCGCTTTCACAATTGGCCGCTTCCCCGTATTTTTTTAATGCAGGATTTAGTCATCTATGTACTCGTCTGGTTCGTATTTGATTTGAAGCACGTCATGTATGCGTTAATCATGAGTTTCGTTCGGGCGAAAGCACTTCAGACGGTGTATAGTTTTTATTCCGCTTCTAAACAATGTATCATCATTTGTGAAAAAGCCGATGAAATCAATGAAGTGATCACAAAAGAACTTGGACGTGGCGTAACAATTCTTGATGCACGGGGCGGTTATTCGAAACGGACGAAAAAAATGGTTTATGTCGTCGTCCAGAATAATGAGATTCTCAAACTCCAGGAAATTGTGTCCTCTGTCGAATCAAACGCTTTTGTGACGTTTTCTGAAATCCATACGGTCTTCGGAAACTATAAAGAACATTCCTATTCTTTTTAATCGTCTAACATTCTGTAGCCGCTACACTCGTTGTAGCGGTTTTTTGTGTATAATACGCAAAATCAAAGAAAATGTTCCATATTTTTTTGAAGAATCCTTCACTTTTTGGGAAATAGTGGTTAAGATAATGACATTACGTTTTGTAGAAAAAGGATGGATTGTATGAATCAACTATGGCGGCACCGTATCATCCTCATCCTGATTGTCAGTCTGTTCGCCTCGATTCCACTTTTGTATGCCTTAAGCGGATATCGTACGATTTCTAAATTGACGCAAGAGATGCATACACAAGATATTCTAATGATTAAACGAGTCGACCAATTGATCGAACATAATCGCGATCGGGCAAATGCCGTTCGCGGCCTGTTGTTATATGAAGATGACCGTTACATTGAACAATATTACTTTTCCACTTCTAAAGTTCATGATTTGCGACGTGTACTGAATTCATCCAATCAGACACCCGGTGCGGTTAAAGATTTACTATTACGTAACAATGTGTGGGAGGAAGAGATTCAAGAAGTTTTTACCGTTTACGAAACAGATCATCCGCAACGGGCTAAAAAATTAGCCAAACAAACAACTCAAACCACACAAACGATTCTTGAAGACTTGTCACAAATCAAAGAAAAATTATATCGTGATCTTGAACAAAAACTGGAATTGACTACTGAAATGACGGCAGAGTATAAACGGATGTCCCTCAGCCTGTCGATTTTAGCTTTTTTGTTGATTGCAACGACCATCATCTTATTTCACCGGTCCAAGTCACTTCACGAAAACACAACAAACACGTATCGTCCATGAGAACGATACGTGTTTGTTGTGTTTTTCAGTACACTCAAGAAGACGCCTTGCCTTCATTTACATGTTCCATTGCTAAGTGAACGAGCGACGATACATGATGATCGTCCAGCGAATAGTAGACGACTTTACCTTCTTTTCTGTATTTCACCAGTCCTTGTTTCAACAAGGTACGGAGATGGTGAGAAGCTGTTGCAATCGAACAATCCACAGAAGCCGAAACATCACAGACACAAAGTTCCTCTTCCACCGTCAAGGCGTAAGCAATCCGTAACCGTGTGGCATCTGACAAGACTTTGAACAACTTTCCAATGTCTGTCGTTGGAATCGTATCGACGACTTGTCCAATCTCTTCTGCACGTACTTGATCAATGGCAATCGTTTCACAACGTGGTGCATCCACCGTCATCACCTCTTTCCCTTTCATTCCACCATCGTTTCAAATGAATTGCAAGAAAATCACTTCAGGACTCAACTAGTGCCTACTGTTCCAAAAATCGGAAACTCAAAAAAGTCTGTTTCCCGTCGCTTAGAACGGAAAGCAGACTTTTTCATTGGACATTCCTGTTTGAATCATCTTTTCATTTCTCACGGTTTCGTCTTGAGATTGCGTAAAAGAACCAGCCACCTAAAAAGTTTCCGATATCCCAGACAATCCGGTTTGAATCGACGGCACGCACACCGATATCAATCACGCCTGTACTTTTCAAACGTTCTTTATAGCGGTTCCGTAAAAAGCGGGGTAACGGGAGAGGTAACATCATCCGGTAAAAAATATCCAGATGTGTGTGTCCCCAGATTTCCGTTGCGATCGAGCTCGTTTGGATGAGTAAGGAACGTTTATACTGTTGTCGGTATTTATTCTTTAATAACACAGCTAATTGATACGAATAACGATTCGGGAAAGGAAATAGAGCTGCACCTAAATGATATTTCCCGCGATTATCGATTCGAATGATTTGCGGTTCGATTTTATAGCGAATCCAGCGTCCTCGAAATCGAACAGACTGCCATTTCACGACTATCACCTCTACGTGAATTATACCCTGCTTGAGGCGCTCTGACGCACTTGTTTCACGGTCGTCTTAAATTTTTTCGTCGTTCGTTCAATGTCTTCATTTGCAAATAAAGCTGAAATAACGGCATATCCGTCCACTAGAGAACCAAGTTCCGGAACGTTTGTCTCAGTAATACCACCGATTCCCACCAACGGGATACGAACGGCTTTCCGAATCTGTTCCAACGTCGCCCGTGCCATGCATGTCGCATCTTGTTTCGTTGCTGTCGGAAAGAGTGAACCGACCCCTAAATAATCTGCACCTTCCCGTTCTGCCACCACAGCTTGTTCGACCGTTGAAACGGAAACCCCGATCGTCGCCGTCGGTAACAATCGACGTGCTTCCGTTAAAGGAATATCATCTTGACCGATATGCAAACCGGCACCGACCAGTAAAGCGATATCAATCCGATCATTGATAATGAACGGAATATCGTAACGTGCAGTCAGATCTTTTAAGGCAATAGCTGATTCCAGAAAAGTTTTACCGGAACTGTCTTTTTCCCGTAATTGAACAACCGTTACGCCGCCTTTAATCGATGCTTCGACAGCGTCCACCAGAGAAAGATGCGGGTGCAGACGTCGATCGGTCACGGCATAAATCAAGTATTCACTGTCCATTCATCTGCACCTCCGGCAAACTTTCTTCCGTCATCAGACTGACCGCGTCAAACAATCCGGTCCGAAAACTTCCGATACCAGGACAATCTCCGGCTGCTTCTCCTGCCTTCCCCATGACATGCGTACCAAATACAGCTGCATCGAAACGATCGTATCCTGCTCCTAAAAAGGTCGCAATCAAAGAAGCGGTCATACATCCAGTTCCCGTCACTTGGCCGAGTCGTTTCGTCCCGACATCCAGATGATGTTGACGGACTCCATCCGTCACAAAATCAACCGGTCCGGTGACGACGATGACTTGTTTCGTTTCACCTGCAAAGGTATGGACACTTTGAAGATCCAGTGATTCTCCTTCTGCAACGTCCACTCCTTTCGTACGAGCGGCCTGTCCGAGTAATGTCTTGATTTCCGATGCATTTCCTTTAATGACCGTAAAGCTGATTTCATCCATTAACTGCTTCATAAAAGCTGTTCTTAATGTCGTCGCTCCTGCGCCTACCGGATCCAAGATGACCGGTTTCCCCAAGCGGTTAGCCGTTTTCCCTGCTAAAAGTTGGGCTTGGCGCATGTCCGGATTAATCGTCCCTGTATTGATTACGACGGCATCTGCGTGCCCGACCATCTCCTCCACTTCCAGCAGGTCATCTGCCATCACAGGAGAGCCACCAAGTGCCAGTGTCATATTGGCGCAGTCATTAATGGTTACAGTATTCGTTAAATGATGAATCAACGGTTTTTTATCATGAATGCGTCGTAACATGTGTATCCCTCCAAAGTTCATGAAAATGATGTGTTGGTCCAATTCCGTGTCCAAGAGCAAAACCGTGACGAATGGCTTCCGTCACATAACGTTTTGCATAACGGATACTGTTTTCCAGTGAATGACCGAGTGCAAGATAGGAAGCGATCGCAGCAGATAATGTACAGCCTGTACCATGGGTATGACGGGACTCGATCCGCTCTTGTTCAAAGACGACATATCGCCCGGCTGTATATAAAAGGTCACTGGCATTCTGGCCCTCCAAATGTCCGCCCTTGAGCAAAATAGCACCTGTCCGTTTTTCAGCCAGTTTTTCCGTCGCTTGTTTCATATCGGCAAGCGAATGAACTGTTCCGCCAATCATCCGCTCAATTTCAGGAATATTCGGAGTCACAAGGGTCGCAAGCGGTAAAAGCTGTTCGAGCAATGCCTGTTCCGCATCCGGTTGTAGCAAACTATGGCCCCCTTTTGCGACCATGACCGGGTCAAGAACAATCGGCAGATGATACTTTTCCAGTTGTCGGGCAATCACTTGAATCGTGTCCTGATTGGAAACCATTCCAATCTTGACGGCATCGACACGGATATCGGAAAAGATTGACGTCAACTGTGCTTCCACAAGCTCGGGCGATACGTCTTCAACCGCTTGAACACCCAGTGTATTTTGTGCCGTAATCGCCGTGATGACACTCATTCCGTATACACCGAGTGCCGAAAACGTTTTTAAATCTGCTTGAATTCCAGCTCCGCCTCCGGAGTCGGATCCAGCAATCGTCAATACGTGTTTCATTCCAATTCCTCACTTTCCTGTGAGCAAATAAGGAGAAAACGGACAACAAAAAGCGCCGTCCGCTGTAAAAAAGCAGACGACGCCATGAACAACCAGTTCCACTGATTGAAGTCTTCATGTCTTCGATCTCAACTTTCCTACGCTGGTATTATCCAGTTCAGGTGACAGGGTCGAAAACAGAATGGTTTTCCTCTCAGCCGGACTCCTCCAGCTCCCCTAGTTGCTCGTAATTTAAATTCTTTTTCACTGTATCACAGCACCATAAAAAAAACGAGCCGAAGCTCGTTTTTAGAGGTATCCAAGTGGATTGACCGTGTTAGCCGGTCCTGTCGCACTGTATTGGTATCCACCGATGTGCAGTTCAAAGTGGAGATGCGGTCCTGTCGAATTCCCGGTACTGCCAAGAGTACCAAGCGTTTGACCTTGAGTGACCGTCTGACCTGCTGAAACCGATAACGAATTCATATGACCGTACACTGTTGTATACACCTGACCGTCAAGGAAATGTGAAATCATGACGTGATTCCCATAAGGTCCGCCGCTTCCAGCCGTAATGACTGTTCCGGAAGCCGCAGCTCGAATCGGTGAGCCGACGGGGCCACTGAAGTCAACACCATTATGGAACGTATAGCCGTTCGCTCCACTAGCCGGTCCAAAACCTTGTGAAACACCGCCTGAAGCCGGACGAACGAACTTCGCGGATCCCGTCGGCACACTGCTGACAGGAGTCGGAAGAACCGTCGCTTCGCTTGACTCGCGCGTTGATTTTGCTGCCTCTTTTGCAGCACGTTCAGCTGCTTTTTTTTCAGCAGCCGCTTTTTCTGCTGCTGCTTTCGCTGCTGCTTTTGCTGCCGCAATCGCTCTTTCTTGAGCCTCTAGAGTTGCTTGTAATTCTTTTGCGTTCAACAGTTTGGTCGTGAACTTTGTTTTCCCTTTACGTAATTTCTTTAGGGTTGCACTCCGTTCTTTCATCTGTTGTTTTAACTGTTTCTTTTGGACGAGCAGTGATTCTTTTTCTTGAACACGTTCTGTCTTTTTCGCAATAAGATTTTTTTTCATGTCTGCCAGCTTTTCTTGTGTTTCCAAATAAGCAGAAATCATTTTATCATCTTGCTCTGCAATTTTTTTCCCGGCCATGACACGGCTAAACAAATCACCCAAGTTTTTCGAACCAAAAATGACCTCTTCCCATTTGATGGAATTCCCATCATTTTCTTGAAGGACACGTAAGCGGTCACCAAGCAACTCTTCCTGTCGGGTGAGCATGATTTCATAACGGGCGATTTCTGCCTCAAGATCTTCAATTTGGAGATTCAATTGTTTTATCTGCTTGTTTTTTTCCGAAATCCGGAAAATATTTTCGTTGATGGCCGCATCAATTTTATTAATTTCGCGTTGCTCTACTGATATTTTAGCTTCTTGTTTTTTGATGGCTTTTTCCAAGCGACGTTGCTCTGTCGCATTTTGAGATTTCTTTTCTTTAATCGTTGCAGCTTGACCAGAGGTCGGCACAGTGGATACAAGTAACGCCCCTAACAATACCGTTGCGAACAATTTTTTTAGCATGTTTGGTTTCCTCGCTTATGTATGATTTCTTATTTGAAAAGTATTTAATTCAAAGTATTTCTGTCTGAGATTGATTATAGCACCGTAATAGTTTCAGTAAAATTTCATTTGTGTTTCAACTGAAAGCGTTTTATCGTAATATAACATTTTTAGTTTTTATAAAAACATAAAAAAAGACGACTGCCGTAGCAATCGTCTTTTTTCGTTATTATAACATCGACATTGGATTTACAGAATTCGCTGGTCCTGAAGCACTGTAGCTGTAACCACCTACATGAATTTCAAAGTGCAAGTGTGGGCCTGTTGAGTTCCCAGTGCTACCAAGGGCTCCGATTTGTTGTCCTTGACTGACACGCTGTCCGGCATGTGCCTTTAACGAACTCATATGCGCATAAACCGTTGTATATGTTTTTCCATTTAATTGGTGTGCAATCATGACATGATTACCGTACGGACCGCCACTTGATGCAGTGATGACCGTCCCTGTTGCTGCTGCAACAATCGGGGTACCGACTGGAGCGCCGAAATCAATTCCATTGTGGAAAGAGTAACCATTCGAACCGCTTGCTGAACCATATCCTTGTGTGATTGATCCACTTGTTGGATGAATAAACATAGAAGAAGATGATGGTGCAGGCGTTGGTGCCGCTGGTTCTGGTGTTGGTGCAGGTGCTGCAGGTGCTGCTTTTGGCACAGTCACAGATGGTGTAGATTGTTTTGTTGAAGTCGCAGGTGCCGAAGACTTTTGTTCTGCTTGTGCTGCTGCTTTAGCAGCGGCCGCTTCTGCCGCCTGTTGTTCAGCTGCTGCTTTTTGAGCTGCTGCTGCCTGTGCCGCTTGTGCTTCTGCACGCGCTTTTGCTTCACGTGCCGCCTGTGCTTGACGCTCTTTTTCGATTCTCGCTTCACGTTCGCGTGCTGCTTTTTCAGCGGCGATCGCTTGTTCTTGTGCAATCAAAATCTGTTGTACTTCTTTTGCATCCATCAACTGCGTTTCAAATTTCTTTTTTTGTTTCCGGAGTTCTTTTAAGCGTTTGTTTCGTTCTTTCAGTTGTTGTTCAAGTTCGGCTTGTTGACGTTTTAATTCTTGTTTCTCCGTCACAAGTTTGGCTTTTTTATCTTTTAATTCCTGTTGAGCAGCTGCTAATTTCTTTTGTGTGTTTTGATAGTCGGTAATCATTTTATCGTCTTGTTGCGAGATCGATTTCCCCGCTAATACACGGCTGACAAGATCTCCGACATCCTTTGAACCAAAGATGACTTCTTCCCATTTAATGGAGTTCCCATCATTTTCTTGCATGACACGAAGGCGGTCACCAAGCAGCTTTTCCTGACGCTTTAATTTCGCTTTATACTTTTTAATCTGTTTCCCAAGTTCAACGATTTCAGCTTCAGTTGCTTTGATTTGACGATCTTTTGTTTCAACTGCGAACATTTTTTCGTTTAATGCTTCGTCTAGACGATTCACTTCTTGCTGAGTCTTCGAGATTTTTTGTCCTTCTTGATTCACAGACGATTCTAAGTTTTTTTGAGTATTAGCATTTTCTTGTTGTTTTTGTTCATTTTTAGCTTTTTGTTCACTTAAGTCATCTGCTGCTACAAAGTGAGGAGTCGATGAAAGAATAAGTGCGGAAACGATGAGCGACGCGAACGTTTTTTTCATGTAGTATTCCCTCTTTTTCTGTTTGGTTTATATAAGTAATCGAATGATTTTATTTAAATTTAATAATACTTTTTAAAAATTATAAGAACGTTTTTGATTATAGCATTCATTTTCCCTCTATTATATTTCAGTGAGATGTCATTTTTGATAAGTTCTCTTTTCGCCTTTGTGTAGATGCCTTAATTAAACCTTCTACATTGCGTGTTGGGGAAGAGTTTGCCACACTATGACTATCGAAGTAAAGGAGGAACTGTTTTATGTATTTGGATCATACCGGCATCGCTGTTCGGGATATGCAGGAAGCGATCACATTTTATACAACTATTTTGGGTGGAACATTAATCCGTGAGTATAGCAATCCGACACCTGGAGTTGCTTCCAATATTGCTGTCATCGAATTTGAAGATGCGCATATTGAATTATTGACTCCTACCAGCCCGGAAAGTCCGATTGCCCGTTTTTTAAAACAACGTGGAAAAGGCGTTCATCATATTGCTTATCGTGTCGATGATTTGGATCAAGCCATTTTGGAAGCAAAAGAACGAGGCATTACATTTTTAGAAGATACGTACCGTCAAACGCCGCTCGGCCGGCGACTGATCTATATGGATCCCCGTCATTCGCATGGTGTCATTACCGAACTTTGCGATTATCCAGAGAACTAAAAATGAGCGTTCGCTGACTTAAGTCAACGAACGCTCATTTTCACTTGAAGCGGTTATCCTAATTTTGCTAGCATTTCGCGATTAAATGCCGGGATATCATCCGGTTGACGGCTTGACACGAAGTTGTCATCGACGACCACTTCATTGTCTTCATACGTCACACCCGCATTTTCTAAATCAACTCGAATTGATTTATATCCTGTCATTTTACGTCCCTTGACGATTTTCGCGTTAATCATCAATTGTGGACCATGACAGATGGAGAAAATCGGTTTTTTAGATGAATCAAACTCTTCCGTAAATGTGACGAAACGATCATCTTCGCGGAGTAAGTCCGGTGAAAAACCGCCTGGAATCAATAATGCATCAAAGTCCGAAGAAGACGTTTCATCGATTGTTACATCGACTTTCACTTTCGCTTCTTCCTGTTTCCCGACTAATTCTGCACCTTTTTCTGTTCCGATGACTGTTACTTCATGACCTGCTTCTTTCAATGCATCGACAGGTCCGGTAAATTCGACATCTTCGAAATGATCTGCAAGTACAACAGCTACTTTTTTACTCATTTCATTCATCCCCCAAATAAAAAATTATGTTACTTATCTAGTCCTCGATCTCTTGGCGACACCGGATCATCCGGCATCTGATCTTTACCTTTTAAAACTTCTTTTTGCTGTTCGGGTGAAAGTTCAAGTTCCTTGTCTGTCAAACGTTTTCGTTCATCTTCAAACTTTTCGTTTGGTCGATCCGTTTCTTTTGGAGACATCTTACTTCCCTCCCTCTTCAGAACAAATCAGTTTTCTAAGGATTCTACTACTTTGACCGATAAATCAACATCAATGTTACCGCGTGTTGCTTTTGAATACGGGCAGAATTGATGTGTTTTTTCGAGTAAGTCTTTTGCTTCTTCTTCTGTTACGCCAACTACTTCAACAACAAGCTTAGCAGCGATTTTGACGCCGCCTGCTTCTTCGTCTTCAAGTAAGCTGACTTCGGAATTCGTACGTGTCTCGACACGTTTTTTATCTTGGCGGGCCATCAAGTTGAATGCCCCGTCAAAGCATGCAGCGTATCCTGCTGCGAATAATTGTTCTGGATTTGAAGTAGGAATATTTTCTTTGCCTTTCGTACCCGGCATCACAAGGTCTAAATTGATTACGTTATCGTCAGAGGCGACCTTTCCATCGCGTCCCCCTACTGCAGTTGCACGTGAAGTAAGAATTGTTTTCGTCATGAATAAGAACCCCTTTATCCGCTAATTTTGGTAGCTTGTTTTGGCCACATAAACTGTATTACCACTGTATGGAGAAGAATAAACAATCAAAGGTATTTTTTCTAACAAAAAAAGACCACACCGAAGTGTAGTCCTGTTCCTTACATTCAAACGATTTCTTCTGTAACGGGTTCTTTTTCCGGTAACTGCAAGTAAATGGATTTCACTTGATGGTTGTCGACTTCCATGACTTTGACCGTATGGTTTTTGTAACGGAATTCCTGACCACTCGATACTTCCGTATCCTGCGCCATGACCCAGCCACCAATCGTATCAATATCTTCTTCTTCAATTCCAAGGTTAAAGCGTTCGTTTAAATCATCAATCAGGACACGACCTGAAATCCGGTACAGGCGCTCATGAATCTGTTCAATATCTGCTTTTTCGTCTTTATCAAACTCGTCCCGGATTTCACCAACAATCTCTTCCAGGATGTCTTCCATCGTGATGACACCGGCCGTTCCGCCATATTCATCGATGACAAGCGCCATCGGTGTGCGTTCGACCTGCATCTTCAACATCGCATCCTGTAAGGGCGAGTATTCCGAGACAATCGGAAGGTTGTGTACATAATAACTCAAGGCTTTCCCTTTGTTCGCCATATGATCCGTAAACAACTGCTTCGCGTTGATGAAACCTAAGATTTTATCTTTGTCGCCTTCTTCTGCAACCGGATATCGCGTGAATTGATACTCTTCGACAAGGGCGATGATATCTTCCATCGACGCATCGTTCGAAATCGTAATCAAGTCCGTTCGCGGAAGCATGATATCTTTCGCAATCCGCTCATCAAACGAAAAAATATTCTGCATATACGAAAGTTCCGTCTGATTGATTTCACCGCTCTTGTAGCTTTGCGTCATGATGATTTTGATTTCTTCTTCCGAGTGGGCATCTTCATGACCAACCGGTTCGACTCCAAACAAACGCAAGAACACACGGGCAGATCCGTTCAGCAACCAAATGACGGGTTTCATGACTTTCCCGAACCAGTAAAGCGGCGGGGCAAGCAACATCGTAATGGCTTCTGTTTTTTGAATCGCCAGCGATTTCGGGGCAAGTTCTCCGAGGACGACGTGTAAAAACGTCACGACGGAAAAAGCTAACGTAAAGGAAACAACCGTCGAGACCGATTCCGGAAGCGCAATCTCCTTGAATACCATTGCAAGAATCGCACCGACCGTTGACTCCCCTAACCATCCCAGTCCAAGGGCTGTCACGGTAATTCCAAGCTGACAGGCAGATAAATAATAATCCAGGTTGTCTAATAATTTCTTAGCCGTCTTCGCGGTTTTACTGCCTTCTGTGATCAATTGATCGATTCGGGACATTCTCATTTTGACAACTGAAAATTCTGCTGCGACAAAAAAAGCGGTCAACACAATTAATAGTGCAATAATCAAAAGCCGAATGATAATCGTTGTTGTATCGAATGTCTCCACTGCGTGTGTACTGTCCAATCGTTTCCCCAAACTAAGGGGATTCACCTCCATTTAAATTAAGCCGACAATCCTCTTATCGGTCTTCTCCATCAAAAAGAAGCTTGTTTTTAATGAACAAGCTTCTCTACTTTTTCATATTCATACTATAACGGAACTCTCGGAAAATGTGTACTTGCAGATAATCTTTCTTTTTCGTCACACGACGTACATGATGAATACGACAATCATTAATAACATCGCGATTCCTTTTAACAAGGCACTCGACAGGATTCCCAGTACGGTCCCGATTCCGATTGAAACAGAATCCCTCCATGTTTTCTTGCTGATGATTTTTTCCGTTAAAATCGCAAAGACGAACGGGAAAATCAACAATCCAATCCCCGGCAGAATAAAGGGACCGGCAATCAAGCCGACGGTCGTCGCGATTTTTGCAGCCTGTGAACCGCCACGACGGTCAACGGTATAAGAGCTGACCAAATAATCCAACGTAAATAACAGGACAACGAAGATAGCTTGAATGACCCAGAAACTGACGGTCAACTCGGTAAAACCGAATCCAAATCCATAAATCAAAAATCCAATGATGAGCAAAGGTGCACTTGGAATGACAGGATAGACAAGTCCTGCGAACGCAGCCAAAAAACAAGCTGCAATCAAACTCCATAATATGATGGTCATGCCAATCTCCTACTTTCTGCTGTTCTTTCTCTTCTTGATTACGTTAAAAAGCTTCGACTGGTTTCATGAAAGTGCCCTTTTTTGAGCCTGTTCCAAATGTTGACGGTCCCAGTCGTTTAATGCCGGCCAGTCGACCTGCGAGCAGACAAACGGAATGAACCGGTCAATGCTCGCTCTGTGTTCCGGTAAAGCATTCCGTTTCATGATTTCAAGTGCCTCAAGCATCGTCGAAAGGACTGAAATATCTTCTTCGCCGTAATGCCGCAGTTGATAAAACGTCAAGTACAACAGTTCAGAAAACGCGAGCCGCTTGACTGTCACCTTCCCTTCCCCGTTGACCAGGAGGTCGCCGTCCGGAAGCATGGTATATCGTCTGAATAAATCACCGATTTGCCGCATCGCATGGCGTGCTGTATTCGGATCATTGATACCGGGTGAAATCGCCCGAAGCGCCACCTCAGACAGCTTTTGAATCACAAACGCAAAATCTTGTTCGGCCGAACGCGTCGGCCCGATAAGAACTCCTTGCTCCACGTGTTCTTTTTCGGCACTACCGATTCGTTGTCCTTGCGTGACGTAACTTCCGATCGTCACCTCAATTGCGACGTGCTCACCTGACTTCATCAGCAATTCATAATCGACCGCCTGTAAATAACCGGTTTGCGGAGCGTTAAGTGCGAATGAATACGTTGACTGGTTTGCCGGTACCAATTGATACTGACCTCCGTCTATCGCTTCCACATGATCGTCAATCAGCGTACAGCCTTCTTCATGTAAACGATCGAGTAACGTCGTGACCCGAATCGATTGACTGACGATATGCACGAATGCGACAAAGGCAATGACCGCGATCAATACAACGATGACGGCGACGGCAGAAGCGACGACACTGTCTTTCAGCGACGGTCGCATGAAGAACAGCATAGTAATCGAATATGTGACGGTTCCGATAAAAATCCCGAAAATATGTTGAACTTGTCGATTTTCAATAAAGTTCGGTAAGGTGCGGGGAGAAAATTGTGAAGAATAGGTTGTCAGGACGACCAAAATCGTCGAGAACGTAAATGTCATCATCGTCAATAATCCGGTAAAGACTGCACTGTGAATGGTCTGAGCCAAACCGAGTGTTGTTTTCCAGTCATTCGGAAACAGTTCTTTTGCATACAAATCCACCATCAGAACAACCGCCGTCAATACGGCTCCCCCTACTCCATAAAGGAGCGGCCACCACCAATTCGTTTCCCGGTACACCAGTTTCAGCTTCTGCACATTTCATCCACTCCACTCTAATATATCGATATATTTTTTAATTCCTGTTTCCTCATCTAGTAAAACGTCTTCGCCTCATCTTTTTAAAAATCCGCCGAGTCGATTCACTTTGTGAAAGTGTCGGTTTGTGTTTTACTTCTTCACATAACGTGAATAACTTAAGTGTTATCAAAACGAATTGGAGATGAAAACTATGCAACAACATACAAAATCATCACTCAATACAGACTTCACTAAAATTTTCATTAACGGTCAGTGGCGCAAAGGCGCAAGTGACAGCAATATGACGAATACGAACCCTTTCACGGGCGAAACGCTGTTTGAGATTTCAGCAGCTAACAACGATGACTTGGATGATGCTTACCAATCTGCCAAAGTCGCACAAAAAGAGTGGGCAAAAGTGCCGGCACTTAAACGCCAAGCCTTAATCGAAGAATTCCTAAAAGTCATGTATGAAGAGAAAGAAACGATTGTTGATTGGCTGATCAAAGAATCAGGCAGTACACGGATTAAAGCAGAAGGTGAATTTCTTGCTTCGGTCTTAATCGTTAAAGAAGCGGCTACTTTCCCACTGCGGATGCATGGCGAAATCCGTCCGTCTGTCGTACCGGGTAAAGAAAACCGGATTTACCGGAAAGCACTCGGTGTCATCGGTGTCATCAGTCCTTGGAATTTCCCGTTCCACCTTGCCGTCCGTTCCATCGCCACAGCCATCGCTATCGGGAACGCTGTCGTCGTTAAACCGGCAACCGATACACCGGTTTCAGGCGGCTTGATTTTCGCCAGTCTCTTTGAAAAAGCCGGTTTACCGAAAGGTGTCTTAAACGTCATCGTCGGTCGCGGGTCAGAAATTGGCGATTCGATCGTCGAGCACCCGGTCCCACGCTTGATTTCGTTTACTGGTTCTACCGAAGTCGGTCGTCACATCGGCGAACTCGCAGGGAAACATTTGAAAAAGACAGCACTCGAACTCGGTGGAAACAACGTCTTCGTCGTACTTGATGACGCTGATCTTGATCGTGCCGTTGAATCAGCAGTTTACAGCAAGTTCTACCACCAAGGTCAAATTTGTATGTCAACCAACCGTATTTTGGTCGCTCAATCGATTCACGATGAATTCGTTGAAAAATACGTCGCCCGTGTCAAAGAACTTCAATTTGGTGATCCATCGAATGGCCGTACGCAAGTCGGTCCATTGATTAACCAATCGCAAGTCGACCGCATCATGGAAGAGATTGAAAAAACAAAAGCAGCGGGTGCAACAGTCCGCGTCGGCGGTGAAGCAGACGGAAACGTCATCGCACCTACGGTCGTCACAGGTGTTACAAATGATATGCCGCTTGCTAAAAACGAAATCTTCGGACCGGTCGCTGTCATCATTCCGTTTAAAGATGATGCAGAAGCACTTGAACTCGCCAACTCACTTCCTTACGGATTAAGTGGTGCTGTTCACGGTTCTTCAATCGAACGGGCAACAGAATTTGCACTTCAGGTTGAAACGGGCATGATCCACATCAATGACCAGTCCGTCAACGATGAGCCGCATATGCCGTTTGGCGGCGAAAAAGATTCAGGTCTCGGCCGCTTCAACGGCGAATGGGTACTTGAAGAATTCTCAACTGTGCAGTGGTTGTCTGTCATGCACGAACGCCGTCAGTACAAACCATTCTTTGAATAAGCTAAGCTTAAATATGAAGTACGGGGTTTCCCGTACTTCTACATATTAGAGAGGACGATGAATATGCCATTACTGCGTTTTGATGTCATTGAAGGACGCTCGGATGAAGAACTGAAACTTTTACTCGATACTGCCCATGAGGCGATGCTTGAAGCTTTTGACGTACCGGAACGGGATCGTTATCAAATCGTTCATACACATAAAGCGAACGAAATGATCATTGAGGATACCGGACTCGGGTTGACACGTTCCAATCAAGTCGTCGTTATCAGTGTGACAAGTAAAACACGGACAGAAGAGAAAAAGCAGGCACTCTATCGTTTACTGGCTGAACGGTTGCAAGCTGTATGCGGACTCTCGCCTGCTGATCTGATGGTCTCAATCGTCGAGAATGATGCAGCTGACTGGAGTTTCGGTTTAGGAAAAGCACAATTTTTAACCGGTGATTTGTAACATTCAAAAAAGAGTCTGAACTCGTTTAACGAGCTCAGACTCTTTTTGAATTACTTTTGATGTTCTGCCGGGTTTTCCCGTTGTAACGGCGCCTTCCAGTCAAATGTCTCCGGTACAAAGTCGAGTCCGCCCGGATGAAACGGTTGACAACGTAACAAACGACGGGTCGTTAAATAACCGCCTCTTAAGGCACCGTGCTTCTCGATTGCTTCTTTTCCGTAATGCGAGCAGGTCGGATAAAATCGGCAGGTCGCCGGTTTCATCGGCGAAATCACTTTTTGATAAAAATGAATCCCACCGAGTAGGACTTGTTTCAATGTGGTCTCACCTTCTTTTCCCTTACTCTAACGCATATGAAGAGGATTTTCTGCTTAAGTGAATTATACTACCTTTGACAACTACTAAAAAGGACGTGTATTTACCATGCGAGCTCTTACATTTCGTACCTTCGGAGATTCAAGTGTACTGCATTACGAAGAATATCCGACTCCTGAAATCAAGTCGAATGAAGTATTAATTGAAATGAAGGCCATCGGATTAAACTTTGCCGACATCTACCGCCGGAAAGGCAATTATCATTTGGAAGGCACGCCGCCTTACCTGCTCGGTTACGAGGGTTCAGGCATCATTACACAAATCGGTGCTGCTGTGACTGATCTTCAAGTCGGGCAACGTGTCGCCTTTGCCGATGTCCCAAACGCGAATGCCGAATTCGTTGCCGCACCCGTTGATAAAGTGATTCCCTTACCGGATTTTGTTTCATATGAAACAGCAGCTTCCCTTCTATTACAAGGTTTGACTGCGCACTACCTGACACGGGACAGTTATCCGATCCGGCCGAAAGATTTGGTGTTGGTCCATGCAGCAGCCGGTGGCGTCGGTCAATTGTTGACACAGATTGTCCGATTACACGGAGCCATCCCGATTGGTTTGACGTCATCGATGGAAAAGGCGGATATCGCTAAACAAGCCGGTTCCGAACATGTCTTTTTGTATTCGGATAACTGGGTCGAACAGATTTTAACACTGACGGATCAGCGTGGCGTCGATGTCGTCTACGAATCGGTCGGCTCGACATTGATGAACAGTTTTCAAGTGACGAAAATCCATGGAACAGTCGTCTTTTACGGCATGGCCGGCGGTGATCCGGTTTCTGTCGACCCACGCTTCCTGATGGATACTTCGAAAACACTGACCGGTGGTGACCTATGGAACGTTCTGACGACTCGTGAAGAACGTATCCGTCGGGCCGGAGAATTGTTCAGTTGGTTGGAATCCGGTCAACTGCAAATCGCTTCTCCGACTACCTTCTCCCTCTCGGACGGACAACGGGCTCATGATTACTTGGAAAGCCGTCAGAGCACCGGAAAAATCTTATTACTCCCTTAATCTGAAATGCACTCTTCCTTCATTAGGTTGGGTGTTTTTTCGTCTGGAATGATTACAAAAGAGAAACAATTCTTTTTCTCAGCAATTCATCGACTTAAGTAGTTGCTTTCCTTCATAAAAAGGCGTAAAGTAAATTTCATCAAAACCAGAAACTTAAATTAGTTTTTAGTTTCAAGAAGGAGATTTGATTTATGTTTCGTTCAGAATGGAAAAAATTAAAAAGCCCGATGATGATCATCGTGATTCTTGCACTTATCCTCGTCCCGTTTCTTTATAACTCGATCTTTTTATCTGCTTTTTGGGATCCGTATGGTAAGACAGAAAACATTAAGGTCGCAGTCGTCAATGAAGACAAGGCGACGAAGTTCGAAGGAGAAAAAATTGATATCGGAAATCAGTTCGTCAAAAAACTGAAAAAAAATGATGACTTTGACTGGCAGTATCTCTCACGTAAAGATGCGGCTAAAAAGCTTCGCGCCGGTGATATTTACATGACAGTCGTCATCCCAAAGAAGTTTTCTCATAATGCGACTACTTTACTCGATGATCATCCGAAAAAAATTGAGTTGGAATATTATCTGAATCCAGCCAAAAACTACTCCGGTACGCAGATTTCCAGCGCTGCTGCCAAACAATTAAACGAAAAGATCCGTAAATCCGTCACGAAACAATACAGCAGTGCGATTTTCGGATCCCTTAAAAAAATCGCCAAAGGACTCGAAGATGCATCCGAAGGTTCGGCGAAACTGGAGGACGGCGCGAAGAAAACGACAGATGGCGCCAAAACACTGACAACAAATCTCAGTAAATTAACGAGCGGGACAAATGAGTTGTCCACGAATTTAACAAAAGCCGCGGACGGTTCCGTCCAGCTTACAAGCGGTCTCAACACGTTAAGCGGTGGAACAAAAACACTGGCAGAGAAGTCCGGTGAATTATCGAGCGGCCTCAATCAACTCGATGACAACAGCGGAAAGTTAATGAAAGGTTCAGCCGATCTACAGGCCGGATCGACAAAACTCCGCCAAGGTCTCGAAAGTTCAGCTGCCGGATCGACGAAACTTCGTCAAGGTCTCGAAAGTTCAGCTGCCGGATCGACGGAACTCCGTCAAGGTCTCGAAACAGCCTCGGCCGGTGCGTCGAAGCTCGACAACGACCTGCCGGAGTTCACAGCCGGTCTCGATCAACTGAACGCCCGGGCTCAAGAAGCCAATGCCTCGCTGGTAGCAGTCAACGATGCGGCGGATACGTTAAAACAAGAGTTAAGTACTCGTCGTGAAGCACTTGAAGAAAATGTCGCGAGTATCAAGGCAGTCATTGCTTCATCTGAAACTTTAACGGAAGAAGAAAAAGGTGCTTTGCTTCAATCCATCGCAACGATGGAACAAAACGTTCAAAATTTAGCACAGCAAGAATCGACACTTGATGCAAGCCTTGCTAAAGCGAATGATGCAACAGAAAAAATCAATCAGCTTGCGGTTGGTGGTCAAAGTATTGCTTCTGCTGTCTCGCAACTCGATGGTGGGCTCGCACAACTGCTTGACGGTTCAAAACGATTGGAACAAGGACAAACCCAACTACTTGCTGGTTCAAAACAATTAGAGCAAGGACAAACTCAACTACTTGCCGGTGCAAAAAGTCTCGAACAAGGACAAGGCACGCTCACGCAAGGTTTGACGGCCTATACAGACGGCGTGCATAAAGCAGCTGTCGGAAGCACCCAATTAACGGCTGGTGCCCAGCAACTGGCAACCGGTGCGAACGATGCCAGTACAGCATCCGGTCAATTGACTTCTGGTCTCGGTCAGCTGTCAGACGGTGCCGTCGCCATTTCTTCCGGTGCCGGTCAACTGACGGATGGCGCTTCACGCTTGGCAGATGGAAACTCGAAACTTGCCGATGGTGCCAACACATTGAAAACCGAACTCGGTAAAGGCGCGAAAGATGCGACTGTCAAACCATCCAACGCCCGGGACAACATGCTCGCTGAACCGGTTGTCTTAAAAGAACATGATTATTCGACCGTCAACAACTACGGATCAGGTCTTGCGGCTTACATCCTCAGCATCGCCTTGTTTGCCGGTGCCTTGATGTTCTCTTCTGTTTACCAGATCCGTCCTGAACATGGTGAGACATTAACGTGGCGGTTCCTCGTCGGAAAACTGTCGATCATCTTACCGATTGGTGCGTTACAAGGGATTGCGGCTTCCGTCGCCATTATTTATGTACTTGATGCCGATGTTGCAAGCACCCCTGCACTGTATGGTTTCGCTGCTTTGACAGGGATGACGTTCATCACACTACTCTTTACGTTAACCATGCTCTTCGGTCGTGTCGGACAGTTCAGTGCCTTCTTACTTCTGCTGCTTCAAATCGGCGGCAGCGGCGGTACGTTCCCGGTCGAAATGACTCCAAGCTTCTTCCAAACGATTCACCGCTTCCTGCCGATGACTTACTCGGTCACAGGTTTCCGTGAGGCACTTGGAATCGGAGTTACCGATACACTCATCACAAACGGTCAGATTCTTGGTTTGATTCTGTTTTCTGCTCTCGCTATCAGCTTCGCTGGTGCATTAGGTGGAAAACGCATCTTACTCTCAACGAAAGCGAGAAAACGCCATGACACTGTCTGATAAAGAACATCTCATTTTAGATGCGGCGCTGGCCTGCTTTTCAGAACTCGGATATAAAGGAACGACTATCGAACGGGTTGCCAAACGGGCTCATGTCGGAAAACCAACCGTCTATCAATTGTTTGAAAGTAAACTTGATTTGTTTGAATCCCTCGTCACACGGGTGTTGCAGGAGATGAAGGCAGAAGCGGAAAATGCCTATACGACGACAGCTTCGGTCGAAGAAAATAAACAGGCGATGATTGATGCCATTGTCAATCATCAACAGCAGCATCTGTTTATCTTACAAATCACACAAGAAACCCAGACACTGAAACTTCAGGAGATGTCGGAGCTACGGATTCGAATCGAGCAGCATATCGTCGAATATATAAAGAATCTGCTGGAAACACGGTTGGAACTTGAAAAACGTTCTCCGGCCGTTCCGGTCGAAGTAACTGCGTTCTTACTGTTCAAGACGTATATTGCCTTGATTTCTGAATGGCCGCTGATCGGGAAACCGCTTGATTTAAAAACAATCAGTCAAGCAATGTTAAAATTGTTATAATGAAAACAGCCTCTCGATGAATGGAGAGGCTGTTTTTGTGTGATCGATCCTTACTCGTACTTGAATGGAGTGTTTTATTTGTCCCAGCTTTTACTGTCCAATTTTCTGTTCACGTTAGCTTTGCTGGTCTACGTCATTGTATCACTCGTTGATATGTGGAAATCGTACACCCGCACCAGCTCCAAAACAGATTTTCTGTTTTTCATTTTAACATTGATCACCTTATTTATCGGATTTCTTGTATCCCCTTTCCTTGCGCTTGCCTTTCAATGGAAACGAAGCCGGACGAAACGGATCATCGGGATTTTACTTATCGCCGTCCCTTTAATGCTCGTTCTTGTAAGCCGTTTTTTATAATCACATGTGTCATCCATCGAACGATCCGTGCTTATTCAAGCGGATCGTTTTTTCATGTTCTTCCGCCTAAAAACAGTTTACGCAACAGTTCTTTTTCCGGCATCGGTGCCGCATTAAACGCTTCAAGGTACGGTCGGTCATCGTACTTCACTTCAATGACATTCACGTTCCACTCTCCGCTGTTCAGTTCGACTACCGCAAATGGTGCTACAGCTTCCGGCTGACAGCCTAGCGCCCCCGGATTCAGGTAAGTTATCCCCATCGCCCGGACCAACTGTTTCGGATGATGATGCCCAAAGCAAATCAGACTCGCTTGCTCGCCTTTAAAGAGCTCGGGCAGGGATTGTTCTGTTCCGTCCACCGTATCTGCCAACGGTTCCTCTCCAATCGCTTTTGTTTCATCCAGATACGCATAATGTGTAAACAATGCTTCCTGTTCCGAAAATGTTTTTCGGACGGTTCTTGGGAGCTGCTCCAAAAAACGTTGATTGTCCGGTGTTAACTGATCGGCAATCCATTGATGATGGTTTTTCGCATGACGGTAACTATCCGGATATTTTTGACCATGGATCAACGCAAGGACATTTTCGTCATGATTTCCGCTGATGGTCGTCATGTGTGGTGTCGATCGCACAATTTCGATGACTTCATTCGTTTGTGGTCCGATGCCAATCAAATCTCCGAGACAGAAAATTTCTGAGACATCTGCTTCTTCCGTTATTCTTTTTAAAACTGCTTCTAATGCCGTTGCATTGCCGTGAATATCCGTAATGACTGCAAATTTCATGAAACCGCCTCCAATGTTCATCTTATGCCATTCTTATCTTTCCCCTGATTTTAAGTTCAAAAATCACGAAAAATAAATTGTCAGAAAATATTGATTATTCATCTTACCCGTGTTAGGCTTAGAAAAATTCACGGAGAGGGGAATACACTTTATGTATGTAAACCACATTGCTGGCCGACTGATTATTCTATGCTCGAGGGACTGAAACCTTTTCCGCTGATTTTCGGAATTGATTTTGGGCCCTCCTTTCGATGCATCGAATGAGGCGCCCGCAGGAATACTGGCGCCTATCCGATACCGGATAGGTTTTTTTCATGGCAAAGCGAAATAGAGAGAGGATGAGTGAGTTGAAAGAATATGCGATGGATCGAATGGTGAAAGTATCTGCCGGGATGGCAAATGCCGTGTTAGTGACGTTAGGGGTAGGATTATTGATTGAGACGTTCGGAAATCTCTTACATATTGAAATGTTACTGACAATCGGCGGCGTCGCCAAAGTCTTACTCGCCCCCGCACTCGGAGCCGGAATTGCTTATCAGCTTGGCGGAAACACCTTAGTCTTATTCAGTGCGATGATTGCCGCGACGATTGGCGGAGCCGCACTTCAACCGACGGATGCCGGTCTTGTCCTCGTACCGGGGCAACCAATCAGTGCGTTACTCGCAGCTGCTGTGGCCGTCTTCGTCGGAAAACGGATGACAGGGAAAACAAAATTCGACATGATGGTCATCCCGGTCAGTGCTGTTCTCGCCGGCGGTTTTACCGGCCTTGGTGCCGCTGCCGTCACAACACCTCTCCTCACACGATTCAGCGCAATGGTTACTGCGTCCGTCGAGTCTTCACCGATTGCAACATCACTTGTTATTGCTCTTATCTTTAGTGTCTTATTGATGTCACCCGCTTCATCGGCTGCACTCGCAATCGCCCTTCAACTCGACCCGGTCGCCAGTGCCGCTGCTTTAATCGGTTGTTCAGCTCAGTTTGTCGGATTTACATTGATGGCATATCGTCAAACAGATCCCGGCGGTTTGATCGCTTCGTTCTTCGTCACACCAAAGGTTCAGTTTCCGAACATCGTTAAGAATCCAAGACTTGTCGTCGCTCCGTTCCTGGCCGCGATGATCTCGGCACCCATCGCCACACTTGTTCTTTCACTTGAAGTCCCTTATGAACTTGCGGGTCTCGGATTAAATTCAATGATTGCCCCACTCAACATCTTCGTTAATCAGGGTTTTAATGCGTTCCTGATCTTTTTTGCAACCGGCGTCGTCCTTCCCGGTGTCTTGACACTCGTCTTTTACCGCATGACGACGATGGCCGGTTGGACAAAGATGGGCGACCTTCGATTAGAAATTCAATAGGTGCTCACGTTGCTGTTCCCTCATATAATGAAGGAACAGCTTTTTTACATGAAAAAACTCCCGTTCATCGTGTGATGAACGGGAGTTCGGTATGATTCTGACTGGGCTCGAACCAGCGACCTCTACCCTGTCAAGGTAGCGCTCTCCCAGCTGAGCTACAGAATCATGATCGTGTGTCCTGGGTATATGTTTATTATAGCAACATATTGAAAACTGTAAAGACTTTTCTCTGATTTTTTTTATTATATTTTTTCTTTCTGCTCTACAGTTCAAAGTTGCAGGGTTTCGTTTCGTCCTCTACTATGTAAATAAGCACATATAAAATAAAGGAGGGGTAACTGTTGAATTTTTTAACAAGGTTTAGTTTAAAGAACTCTGTCGCTGTATTTATTATTGCTATTTTATTAGTTTTAGGCGGCGTATATTCGTTTTCTCAGCTTAAAGTGGATCAGTTTCCTGAAATTGAATTTCCTCAAATTTCAGTAGAAGCTGTGTATCCAGGCGCATCTCCGGATGATGTCGATAAACAGGTCGTCTCAAAACTCGAGACAGCACTGAAAGGGATCGAGGGCTCGACAAAAATCACGAGCTCTGCTTATGAAAGTATCGGGATCATCAATATCGAATTCCCATTTGATACCGATATGGACAAGGTCGAACAACAAATCGATGCTGCGATCCAGGATGCTAACCTTCCGGAAGAAGCGACAACGAAGTTAAACCGGTTCTCATTCGGATCGTTCCCAATCTACAACATTTCCTTCTTTAGTAAAGACGGAAAAGAGATTGAGTCCCTTTTAAAGGATGAGATTGAACCGGAACTGAATAAAATTCCGGGCATCAACAGTGTTTCTGTTGGTGGTTACAAAGATGATTTAGTCCAGATTACGGTCGACAATAAAAAAGCGACAGCTGCCGGCTTATCGTTATCAAGCATCAAAGAACAAATCAATGCCAAGTATGTTTCCTTCCCGTCTGGTCAGCTCGCAGAAGGTGATTCGAAGATTCCGATCCGGGTCGAAGAAAAACTGGAAAACTTGGATAAATTAAAAAATCTCCAATTGACGTCAAGCGTTGCTTCCGGTGCTCCTTCCGGCAGCCAGGGCCAACCTGCTCAAGCAGGACCTCCCGCTGGCGAAACGGGTGCTCCGGCAGAACAAGCGGAACCGGCTGAACCGGTTCGTCTTTCAGACATCGCTACCATCGAAGCAGTCTCGAAGCAAAGTGAAAAAACACGTTATGATTTAAAAGATTCTCTCTCGATGGCGATTACCAAAAAACAAGACGCTAATACGGTTGAAATTGCTGACGGCGTCACAAAAATCTTAAACAAATATGATGACCAAATCGATTATACGATTGGTATTGATTCTGCGAAAGACATCGAAGAATCCGTCGCTACGCTTGTCAAAGAAGGATTACTCGGGGCCTTGTTCGCTTCACTGGCTGTCCTTTTGTTCCTACGGAATATTCGGGCGACGATCATTGCAATCGTCTCAATTCCGCTGTCGCTCTTGATTGCGGCCATCTTCTTGAACTGGCAGGATATTTCATTAAATATCATGACACTCGGTGGTATGGCAGTTGCTGTCGGCCGGGTCGTCGATGACAGTATCGTCGTCATTGAAAACATTTTCCGACGGGTCCGAAAATCAGATGGCGGTATGACAGATGAAGTCATCGAACAATCAACAAAAGAGATTTTAAAAGCCATCACGTCTTCGACGCTTACGACCGTCGTCGTCTTCTTGCCGATCGGCTTTGTCGGCGGTATCACAGGTAAATTCTTCTTACCGTTCGCCTTAACCATCATCTTCTCGTTACTCGCTTCCCTGCTTGTCGCGATTACAATTGTACCGATCTTAGCGAAGTTCGCCTTTAAAAAGGTACCGGCGGAAGAAAAAGAAGGCGTCTTACAACGGTGGTACGGCACACTGATTGAAAAATCATTGTCGCATAAAGCGATCATCTTAGTTGTTTCCTTCTTGTTACTCGGTGGTTCGCTTGCCATCGTACCGCAACTCGGCTTTACGTTCATTCCGAATGAAGCTTCAAAAACATTGACTGCTTCACTGGAGCTTCCTGCTGCAACGTCGCTTGAGAAAACAAGTGATGTTTCGCTGAACATGGAAAAAATGTTTGATCAGGAAAACGCCATTGCTGATGTCACGACATCCGTCGGAGCACGTGACTTCACGACCGGATTGCGACTTGACAACAAAGCCAGCTACTTCTTGAATTTAAAAGACGGGGCTGATGTCGAAAAAACGATCAAATCCCTCGAAACCAAAATGGATGATATCGCAAAAGAAGATGGTGTCGACGTCAAAATCAGCGTTGCTGAACTGTCGACAGGTGGTCCCCCATCCAATAATAATGTAGATGTTGATTTGTTCTCGACTGATTTAGAAGCGCTCCAAAAAGCAGCTAAACTGGTGGAAGACAATATGAACAAAAACAATGATTTGAAATATGTTACGAATAACTTTAGCGAGAAACAAAAACAATTCCTTGTCGAAATTGATTCTGAAAAAGCCAGTGATCGTGGTTTATCCGGCTTCCAGATTCTTGGTACGGTCAACGACCAGACTAAACCTGTCACGGTCGGTACACTGAACCTTGATGACAAAGATCAGGACGTCCAATTGTCTTACAAGGAAGACTTGACGTCGAAAGAAGATCTTGAAAATGTCCAGCTCTTCTCGGCTGCCGGTCCTGTCGCCTTAAAAGATGTCGCAACCGTCAATGAAGTCGATACCTTCACATCGATTCAAAAACTGGACGGTAAAGTCTATGCCCGCGTTTCGGGTCAAGTCAAAGGCGATAACGTCCAAACGGTCTCCAGTGACGTCAAAGCTGCTGTCGAAAAAATTGACTTGCCGGACGGCGTTTCCTTAACAAGTGGCGGCGGAAATGATGATACGGTTGAAATCTTCCAGTCTCTCGGAATTGCCATCGTCGTTGCCATCGGTCTCGTTTACTTGACGATGTTAATCACGTTCGGAAAAGCACGGATTCCGTTCATCATCTTGTCATCGCTCATTTTCGTTCCGATCGGTTCGCTCGTTACACTGTTCCTAGCTAACGAACCATTGTCTGTCAGTGTCATGATCGGATTCCTCATGCTGATCGGAATCGTCACGACCAACGCGATTGTGCTTGTTGACCGGATTGGTCAGAACATCACACGTGGACTTCCGGTTCGGGAATCCTTGATTGAGGCCGGTAAGACACGACTTCGTCCCATCCTGATGACGGCATTCGCTACTATCATGGCGCTTGTCCCGCTCGCGCTGACAACGTCATCCGGTACCCTGATTTCAAAAGGTCTCGCCTTGACTGTCATCGGCGGATTGACGACGTCAACACTCTTGACGCTCATCATCGTCCCGGTCGTCTACGAGCTCTTCTTCTTCAAAAAAGTAAAAAAAGAACGTCAATCTTAATCTAAAAAAATCCTCCCCTCTTGATGAGGGAAGGATTTTTTTGATTATTTTTCGAGCAATTCATCTGTCCGATCAATCGTTCCATTATGTTTCGCGACCAGTCCATCCAGTACGGATGGTTCGAATTCTTCCCCGATTGCAATGATTCCTGTCTTACCGGGTGGAATCACACCAAGTGTCCGTTTGAATGTTTCTTGAACAGCTTGATTCTCTTTTAAGTCTTTTGATCCGCCAATCAGCATCCCGGTCATCGAACCTAATAAAATACCGAACGGTCCCCCGAGAATCCCGACTGCCATACCGATTAAAGAACCTTTAAAAGCTTTGTTGGAGCCGCTCAAGTCGACAGCATCTTCAAAGGAAAAAGCTCCGCTTTCACTTCGTTTAATGACAGCGATTTGTTCAAAATCGACTTGGCTATTCGCATGATATTTCTTTAATTCACTGAATACCTGATACGAGGTCGCTTCTTCTTCAAATGTAAAGGTCATGATATGGTGCTTTTCTTCTTTTTTCGCCACAACTTTCCACCTCTTTCGAAAAAAGACAGACCGCTGCTGCTGACGATGAGGAATACACCATCTCTTTACCATTTAAAGCTTGAAGTGAAACCTGTTACGGTGTACTTGGTTTACCCGGTGCCAATTGATAGTATTCTTCCATTGTCAATCCGGTCATTTTCAGCTGCGCCGCAAGCGTTGCTCCGACATAACGGTAATGCCAACTTTCATATGTGTAGCCTGTCCATGATTCTTTTCCGAGCGGGTAACGGAGATGGAATCCAAAACGGTGGGCATTGGCAGCCAGCCATTTTGCTTCTTTTGTACTTGAGAAGCTGAACTTGGCATATTTTGATGAATCGGCGCCTCCGATATCAAAACCCAGTCCTGTTTGATGTTCACTTTTTCCCGGCTGGGCACTGTACGTGCTGGCTTTCTCAAAACCATCCCGTGCCACATATTTTTCAAATAAGGCTTTTTGATACGCATATGAACGGTATGTACTGAATGCGACCAGCGTAATCTTTTCCGCTTTGGCAGCCCGTTTCATTTTTTCAAATGCGGCCCGTGCAACTGTACTTTCTCCCGGCGCATACGTCGAACGTAACGGAAGATTTGGATTAACGATTAATGTCTTGCCGATGCGTAACCCACCGATTTGTTGATCGGTCAGTAAATATTTTGTACTGGCATACCCTGTCTGTGTTCCATAACGAACTTTTGACCATGTCCCGAGTCGGCTGATTTCATTGACATAGACAGTAGTCGGAATCACTGCGACGACTGCTTTTGTTGTCGAAGCCCCGCTTCGAAGATTGAGCGGTGTTTTCGCCTGGCGGTAACTGGATGCTTCTGCGGCCAGTGAAAAACTGACGAGTGAGAGGAGAATCGCCAGTAACCCGATCACCGTTTGCTTTAATTTTTTCATATCTCTTAAAACTCCTTTTTTCCAAAACAGGGTAATTAGTCTTTAATTTTAGAATAACATTCATTTCAAAACGCCACCATTTTTTGTACAGGTGTAATCAAAATGAATTAATTCTCAGTTTGCCAAAAGAAGCTGAATTGTCCGACACAAGGATTGAATCTTCAGCCTTTCGGGTAAAGATTTCTTGTATGCGTTTTCTTTAAATAATGATTAGTATCAGTCAGGGGCGAATCTTATGACCATTTTAGATAAAGTGTTCATTGCCGTCTCTCTTCTTTGGTTATTCGAATTGTTTCTGTTCCGAAACCGTAAGAAGGAACCTTCTCCACTGGAAGAACGGCAAAGTTTTTATTGGATTTTAGCTACGTTAATCACCACGATCCTTTTTTCCGTTCTGTTCAGTGATTCAATTCGACTTCCCTTGTCACGTGAAATCGGATTGCTCCTTTTGACTTCCGGTGTCGTTCTGCGCTATTGGGGGATTTATCATCTCAAGCATCAGTTTACCCGCCATGTTGCTGTCAATCCGGGCGACCGGCTTGTCAGCACGGGTCCTTATCGGGCATTACGCCACCCCCTCTATTCCGGTCTGTTTTTTATCACGTTAGGTTTCCCGTTATACTTCGGGAATTTGTTTGTCGCGTTATGTGCCGGAATCCTGATGTTCATCGCTTTGCTTCACCGCATTCGAATCGAGGAACAGATGTTAACCAAAGGATTTGGTCCTGCTTACACGGACTGGGCCCGCAAAAGAAAACGTTTGATTCCGTTTATTTACTAAAACATAAGGAGATGTGATTTTTTTGAAGAAACAGGCAGTCGTTATTGGAGCAGGTTTAGCAGGTATGTCAGCAGCAATCCGCCTTGCGGGAGACGGTTATGAAGTCACGATGCTAGAACAAAATGGAAATGTTGGCGGGAAATTAAACCAACGCAGCGGCCAAGGATTTACGTTCGATACCGGTCCTTCAATCTTGACGATGCCTTGGGTACTCGAACAATTGTTTACGAGCGTCCACCGTCGACTCGACGACTATTTGGAAATCGAACGCATCGAACCGCAATGGCGGACTTTCTTTGAAGATGGTACACAACTTGACGTCAAAGGCGATCTCCCGGGAATGCTTGAGGAATTTAAAAAAGTTTCCGATCAAGCGGATTTCGTCGAATTGTTCAGTTATTCTAAAAAGATGTATGACCTGTGTTTAGACAGTTTCTACAAATACAGTCTCGAAGATTTAAAAGACTTAAAAAAATACCATACGATGTCTGAATTACTTAAGATGGATCCACTCAATACAGTAGCAAGCGGTACAAAAAAACATTTGAACAACAAATACCTGGAGCAGCTGTTTAATTATATGGTCATGTACGTCGGATCCAACCCTTATGAAGCTCCTGCTGTCTTCAATCAAATGATTTATGTTCAGATGGGTCTCGGTATCTATTATGTCAAAGGTGGTATGTACAATATCGCCCGTGCCATGAAGACAGTTCTTGACGAACTTCGGGTGACCATTCACGTCAACACACCCGTCGCACGTGTCGTCACAGAAGGCAAACGTGCCGTCGGCGTGGAATCGACAGACGGTACATTTTATCCAGCTGATGTCGTCGTCTCGAACCTCGAGGTCATTCCGACCTATCAACATCTCATTTCAGAGAAAAAAGGACCAAAACAGGCTAAAAAGTTAAATCAGTCATTCCTGCCGTCCGTTTCCGGTCTTGTCCTGTTGCTTGGGGTTAACCGTGAATATAAAGACTTGAAACACCATAACTTCTTCTTCTCTGATGATCCGGAACGGGAATTTGCCCAAATGTTTAAGGATGGGGTTCCACCGGAAGATCCAACGATTTATGTCGGTGTTTCTTCTAAATCCGATGCGTCACAGGCTCCTGAAGGAAAAGATAATTTGTTCGTCTTGACACACGTGCCACCACTGACGAAACAAGATGGAAAAACCGATTGGGATGCGTACCGTGAAGTCGTCCTCGATAAATTGGAACGGATGGGACTGACTGATTTACGCGAATCGATTGAATTTGAATACCGCTTTACACCAGAAGACTTGAAATCCCTATATGGTCCGAACGGCGGCTCGATTTATGGTGTGGCAGCCGATCGGAAAAAGAACGGTGGATTTAAGATTCCATCGAAGAGTGATCTCTACGAAGGGCTTTACTTCGTCGGTGGTTCCACTCATCCGGGTGGCGGAGTCCCGATGGTCACCTTATCGGGTCAGCTGACAGCTGATTTAATCCAAAAACATGAAAATGTAAAAGCATAACTAAAAAAAACAGGAGAAGGTCCCCTTACCGAAGGGACAATCTCCTGTTTTTTTAGTTATGCTGACAAACTTCTTCAATCTGAAGGAAGGTTTCGCCTTTAAATGTCATTCGATACACAGCCGGCATTTTTAGCGTTTTCCAGAACGCATATCCATATGCCGAATCAAAATGTTGCATTAATAACACCATAATATTCCCGTGTGTTCCAATGACGATGGTTTGATCTTTATGTTTTTCTAGTAATTGTTTGATTTCAGGCACGATACGCCGTTGTGCCGTAACGTTTGATTCACCTCCATACGGATTTTCATCCGGATGTTCCCAGACGTACCGGACAGCCTGTTGGAAGTCGGGCAGTTCTCCCGGCGCCAATAAACGTTCTTGAACAGCTGCGGTTTCTTGGATGATTAATCCTGATTGTTCCGCTAAAGGCTGGACCGTCTCAATCGCTCGTCGATAGGGACTCGCATAGATATAGTCCAATTTAATACCGTCAAAAAGTGTCATCAGTTGCTCCGCATCGTATCTCCCTTGTTCCGATAAAGGACGCGCTTGTTCGTCTGTAGAATAGGTCGAATGTGCATGGCGGACTAAATAAATTGTCGTTGTCATTTCAATTCTCCTTTTAGTTGTCTTTTTTCTGCTCCAGCAAACGATAACCCACACCTCGGACAGTTTCCAAATACTCATCGATTGGAAAACCGGAACGGCGCAATTTCTCACGAAGATGACGCATATGAGAATCAATCGTTCGTGGTTCAATCGATTGATCATCGCCCCACAGCGACAAAACCAATTGTTCTCTTGATAAGACGCCATTCACGGACGTCAGGAGTTTTCCTAAAAGTTGAAATTCTGTTTTCGTCAGTAAGATTTTTTGTCCGTCGAATGTACAATGATATCCTGCGACGTCATACTGTAGTCCATGAAATGCATACTGCTCCCGCTTTTCTCGACCAATCAACAGTTCGATTCGTCCTAATAATTCTCCTTCATGAATCGGCTTTGCCACATAGTCATCTGCACCGACTTTGCGCCCCCGTAGCACATCTTCCATTTGATTCCGCGCTGTCACCATAATGATTGGAAAATCAGCCATCCGTCTTATATTTTCACACAACGTCCATCCATCCATATCGGGCATCATGACATCGAGTAAAGCCAAATCGACGGGAACGGTCTTGACGATGTCGAGCGCTTTTTCGCCCGAGTCGGCTAAATGACATGTATGACCATAGGGTACCAGATATAACTTCATTAATTGAAGCATCCGTTGTTCATCATCAACGATTAAAATTCGAGCCATTTCTTCACACCTTCCATTGAATCATCACACTCGTCCCGGCATTCTTTTCACTCTTGATATCTAATGTCGCATCGTGTGCTTGAACGATTGCCAAGGCAATCGTCAAACCAAGCCCCGATCCGCCCCGGCTTCGTGATCGTGACGGTTCACTGCGGTACAGACGTTTTGTAACATGGGTTAAACTTTCTTGGCTGATGCCGCTTCCTGTATCACGTACTTGAAAATACGGTCCTGTTTCATTCCTGCCGTATCGGACGACGATTTCACCGATTGCTGTATATTTTTTAGCGTTATCCAATACATTTACCAGCACTTGCTTGAGCCGAATTTCATCTCCTGCTATCTCTACCGGTTCCCCCGATACATGCAACTGTAGACCTTTTTCTTCAATTGCAGGTCGCATTTTCTCTGTCGTCGAGATAATCAATTGATCGAGCGCAAGCGGCACCCGTTCGACTGAAAATGCATTCGTATCGGAACGTGCCAGTAACATCAGCTGTTCAATCAATGTGCTCAAATGATCGCTTTCTTCTTTGATAATCGACAGATAAGCTGTTTTTTCAGATTCCGGCAAGTTTGGACGATGTAATATATCCGCATAACCCTTCATGTAGGTCAGCGGAGTTCGAAGTTCGTGCGAGATATTTGCTAAAAATTCTGTCCGTTCACGATTCAAAAAATCGAGATCTTTTGCCAACTGTGTGATGGAGCGTGCCAGTGCCCCAAGCTCATCCGAGCGGTTTACCGGTAAATCCACGTCAAGGTTTCCTTCTTTCAACTTGGCCGTCGCACGCTCCATCTCAATGAGCGGTCTTGAAATCAATCGTGTACACAGCACGACAGTCGTAAGCGACAGAAGGACGGCAATGATACCAACTTGAATGAATTGTTGTCTTAACGGGTTGACGACTTGTTGAATTAACGTTTCCGGAGCAAACATGAAGACATGCCCACGATGAACACCTGAAATCGTGATTGGACTATCTGTCATTAAAAAACCCTTCGTTTCCGCTTGAGCTCTTAAAATCCGATCTTTTCGTTGTGTTTGAAATTCCGTATGGATAAGCTCTACTTTCATTTTAGGAGTAAGTGGATGCGAAGCCTTTAAAATTTTTCCTTTTTGATTCGTGATAACGACGGTAAATTCGGATGCTGATTCCATCAAACTGACATGTTCCAATGTTTCCGCATGAAATGATTCCTCGAGGACATCGCGGTGCGTGTTCCCTCGGTTCAGCAAACCGAGGACCACTTCATTCGTCCTTTGATTCACAAGGTTTAAATAGAGGGTACTGAACAGAATGCCGCCGATAACAAGAATGGCAGTCAAAAAAAGTAGACCAATGTAGTATGAAATATGCCGCATGCCCTGCTCCTCCTTTTTCTTCACTATTACGATACACTTTTCCAATGACTCATTCAGTCAGGTAATTGAATTGTCACTCTTTCTGCACGGTTTCTGCACGAAACACGGGTATAGTAGTCACATAACCAAATTACTACAGGAGGTCAATTTTTATGAAAAAACAACTACTCGTTACATCACTCGCTCTTTCTGCTGTCCTAAGTTTAGGTGCCTGCGGATCTGATTCCGATTCCTCTAATTCACACGATATGCATAATAATAAGAACGATTCCCATGCAGGGATGATGCATTCAAGTGACGGGAAAATTCCCGCTGGACTGAAACAAGCTGAAAATCCGAAGTTTAAAGACGGATCAGACGTCCTTCTGTCCTCTGATCATATGAAAGGGATGGATGGCGCAAAAGCAACAATCGTCGATTCATTTGATACAACAGTATATGAAGTCAGCTATACACCAACGAACGGTGGTAAAAAAGTCAGTAATCATAAATGGGTGATTCAGGAAGAACTCAACCCGGTTCCGGCTTCACCGTTGCAAGCAGGTGATGAGGTGACTTTAGCGGCTGATCACATGAAAGGGATGGATGGTGCAAAAGCGACCATTGATCAAGCCGATCAGACAACCGTGTATATGGTCGATTTTAAACCGACAACCGGTGGAAAAACGATTAAAAATCATAAATGGGTGACAGAAGATGAACTTCAAGCCAATGATTAAAACAAAAAAAACCCGCTCATCCAAGGATGAACGGGTTTTTGGTATGATTCTGACTGGGCTCGAACCAGCGACCTCTACCCTGTCAAGGTAGCGCTCTCCCAGCTGAGCTACAGAATCATGATGCAGTACGTTATGTACTTGCTAGGACATGTATTAATATAGCAAGAAACTAACCATCTGACAAGTACTTTTCTAAAAAAATATGAAAAATAAAAATGAACGGGGCTGAACTTAATGTTGATTCAGCCCCTCTCTTTTACTTATAGAATAGTCGTCACTTGATCGACCGGTAAACGGAGCGCCGGACGTTTTTTCGCGTCTTCGACTGCTTTCCCGACAGCAATCAACATGACCGGGACATAACGTTCATCTGTAATAAACGTTTCTGTAAAGAGTTGGTGATTGAATCCGCCCATCGCGAGTGTCGAGAGTCCTTTTGCTTCAGCAACCAGCATCAGTTGCATCGCAGCTAAACTTGCGTTTGACATGGCTGCATCTCTCGCGTAAGCCTCGCTTTGATAAGCCCCTTCTACTTGTCCTTTGATCGAGTCAAACAAGTCTTCCGTCATGCCTCCTGCTTCTACAGCTGGTCCATAAACCGGATTATAGTTTCGGTTTGCCTGTAAATCCCCTAGTACGGCAATGACGACGGAAGAAGAACTGATGGCCGGCTGATTGTAAGCGATTGGAGCTAATCGTTGTTTCGCTTCTTCCGAATGGAAGGCAACGAAATGCCAATGTTGCAGGTTCCAGGCACTTGGCGCAGCTGTCGTCAATTCAACCAATTCTTGTACTTCTTTTTGTGAAAGCGTGAATGTCTCATCGTAATGACGAACTGACCGGCGTTCTGTCAAAATCGATAGTGTGTCAGATAATGTTTGATTCATAATGATCCCCCTCTAAGTACATCTGTTTACTATGTTATCGTATCATCCTCTACGCTTACCTGTCATATGACAAGACTTGCTAAAAATTCTTCTGTTATAAAACAAAGATTGACATACCGCTTCTGTACTAGTACAATAAAATAAATTCAGTGTTATTTGCTGGTACATCCATATACTAAGAGGAGGAACACAATCATGGAACAACCCCTTTACCAAGAGACCTCTCCCGAGTTTTACCGTCAGCTTCCGGTCAAAACCTGCTCCCATTGCGGAAAAGAAATGGATGAACAATGCGAATCGTATAAAACAGAATGTGATGAGTGTGCTGTTACAGAACACTAATCGCAAATTTGCTTGAAGAAGGAAGTCTACCGTAGCGGATGGACTTCTTTTTTTGTTTGAAAATATAACATTATTTCTATCTTAATCAACTTTTTTTGAATTACAGGTTCTCCAGTCATCTTTTTGTAATATTTTTGTTACAAATGAAACAGACAAAATGTTACATTTAACTCATAAGATTTTCCGTAAAGGAGCTCAGACATCAATGGATTCATACAACTCAGGCAATCCCATCGGACTTGGTCCAAGATACCGAAAACCCAAACGAAAGTATTTCGCTAAGCTTTTGATCGTGCTGGCGCTGATTCTTCTTCCGATTGGCGGTTACATCGTTTATCAGTACCTGACTTCGACACAACAACAAGCGAGCGTAAAAACCGTCCTATCTTTACAGGAAGTTCCGACTCCGAACCTGGACAAGGCACGCGTCGAGAAATGGAACGGGATTACTAAAAAAGTGGCGTATCTGACATTTGAAGACGGACCGACCGCTTTGACTCCGGACATCTTGAAATCATTAAAAGAACAAGAAGTTAAAGCGACTTTCTTTTTGATCGGAAGTAACATCGATGAGCAACCGGATGTCGTCCGCTCGATGGCAAAGGCTGGACATTACATCGGACCACACAGTGAAACTCATGATTACGACACGTTGTATAAGAAAAAGCAGTATGTTCCCGAGATGCTGCGGGTACAGAAACAAATCAACCAACTGACGAATCACAGCCCGTTGTTGACACGTCCTCCTTACGGATCAACACCTGGTATTACCAAGTCGATGGCAAAAGAGATCGAACAGGCGAAACTTCGGGTGTGGGACTGGTCAATCGATTCGATGGACTGGTACTACAAAGATAGTGCCAAGGAAGTTGCCAAAACTGTCATCAGCCGTGCGGAAGGCCCGGTCGAAATCATCCTGTTGCATGAACAACCACAAACATTGCGGGCATTGCCTGCGATTGTCGCCGGATTAAAGAAAAAAGGCTATCAATTTTCCATCTATGATGAAGATTTTCATGTCCCGTATAATTTCGCAAAATTCTCTAATTTATAAGGAGTTCCTTTCATGATTAATAAACGGATGATCCTCACCAGTTGTTTGACCTGTCTCGGTCTCTTGGTTCTCAGTGCCTGCTCGAGTGATCCGGCTGCTTCGGTATACGAGCAGTTGGAAGAACAAGCGAAGTCCGAACAAAAAGCAGCAGTCGTCGCCGAGCAACGGACACGCCAAGATGAAATTTCCGTCAATACCTACCAAGCCGTCCTCGAAGCCGGGGCCGATGATATTAAACGGGCACAAAATGAACGGGATGAATTGACCGCTCTGAATCAAAACCGTGTCAAATTGTTAAAACAAGAACAAACAATCCGTACCCGTGCTTTTGATGAGTTAGACCTTGCGGAATTAACAAGTACCCTATCTTCGTTGCCTGCCGCTAAAAAAGACGGGACAGCCCTTATCAATATCTTTAAAGAGCGGGAGAAGGCTTTTGATACGTTTTTGAAACGTTATGCGGCGACGATTGATTCAGAAAAGAAAGTGCTTTCCTACTTGACCGAAAAACCGAACTTCGTTAAGATTGATGAAGCAACAGCTGATTTAAACCGGACTTCCCGTCAAGCGACAGAAGCACTCAAAACCTTTAATCAATTGACCGTCCGCTACAATGAATTAAAGCCAACCTTTTACAAAAAGGCTGGACTCAACATTAAATAACTCACACAGGTTGCAACCAAACCCTGTCCAAAAAACCTGGACAAGGCCCCGTTGCAACCTTTTTTGTGCGTTCTAAAACATGGAGGAATCTGTATGAACCGTTCAAAAGCAACACTTTTCGTCTTAATCGGCGCCATCAGTTACGGCGTTCTGTCGACGATCGTCAAACTGGCTTATGAGGCAGGATTTAATTCGGCTGCTGTTTCCGGAAGCCAATTCTTCTTCGGGTGGCTGATGATTTTCATCTTAGCTCTGCTGTCGAAAAATCTTCGTCTTCATCCTAAAACCGCTTTTACTTTGATGGCAATCGGGATTTCAAGCGGAACGACCGGCTATCTGTATTACCAAAGCCTGCAAACTGTTTCTGCTTCTGTCGCCATCATTCTCCTCTTCCAATTCACATGGATTGGTGTCGTGATTGATTCGATTTTGGCAAGACGTCTGCCGTCACGCTCCCACTTCTTATCTGCCGTTCTGTTGATCGGAGGTGCCATTTTAGCCAGCGCGGCTTACACCAGCGCTCTTGACGTACGCGGTACGTTGTTTGGACTTGGAGCAGCCGTCAGTTTCTCCATCTTCCTGCTTGCGAGCGGCCGGGTCGCAAACCATGTCCCGGTCATTAAAAAGAGTTTTTATATGATGACGGGCGGACTTCTGTTCGTCATGATTATGTATCCACCGACGACATTCTTGACTGCAGCCAATTTCGAACAAGGACTGATCTGGTACGCACTTCCACTTGGTCTGTTCGCCTTGATCCTACCACCGCTGTTATTCGCAGCAGGTGCTCCGCACTTAAGCCCGGCCAGCGTCTCACTGCTTGGTGCAGCAGAACTGCCGACTGCGGTCATCTGTTCGGTCCTCATACTCGGTGAGCATCTTTCCGGTTCTCAGTGGATCGGAATCATCATCATCCTGATCGGGATTTTTTATCCGATTTATGTCAGCAGTCTGAAACAGTCGACCACTTCTGTTCCACGTCAAAACGACCTCTCCTGAGCAATCAGGAAAGGTCGTTTTTTTTAATATTATTTTTGACGTTTCATCGCATCCGCGACGAATTCGACATCCGTACCAATGATGATTTGGACGTTTTTTGCCCCCATCTTCATGACACCTTTTGCGCCGGCCGCTTTAATCGCAGCTTCGTCAATGATTGTCGAATCCTTTACTTGGAGACGGAGCCGTGTCGCACAGTTATCAATCGCTGTGACGTTGTCCGTTCCTTGTAAGCCCGCAAAAATCCGGGCTGCTTGTTGCTCGTACTTATCATCCGATACGCCTGTAACAGGTCCTGCATCCGTCACAAGTGTTTCATCTTCACGACCCGGTGTCTTCAGATCAAATTTCGTGATCATGAAGTAGAACAGGAAGTAATAGATGACGGCGAACACGAGACCGACAACCAGTAAAAGCAACGGTTTTGTCGCGATTCCGAAGTTCAGGACATAATCAATGAAACCGGCCGAGAAGGAGAAACCGTGCAAGATACCGAGTAAATTGACGACTGCCATCGAAACACCCGTCAACACGGCGTGCATGACATATAAGACCGGTGACAAGAACATAAATGAAAACTCAATCGGTTCCGTAATTCCTGTCAGGAACGACGTTAATCCTAAACCGATCATTGCTCCTGCGACTGCTTTCCGGTTTTCTTTACGTGCTGCCATGACCATCGCTGCGGCAGCGGCCGGTAATGCGAACATCATGATTGGGAAAAATCCTGCTTGATAAATACCGGCTGTCGGATCTCCTGCGAAGAACCGTGCGATATCTCCATTTGCAATCGTTCCATCCGCTTTTTCGTATGAACCGAAGACGAACCAGAAAATATTGTTCAAGACATGGTGAAGACCGACAGGAATCAACAGACGGTTGAAGAATCCAAACAGTGCGGCTCCTCCCGCCCCAAGGCTGACCATCCATTCTCCCGCATTATTGATCCCATCTTCAATGAACGGCCATAAGTAGCCAAAGACGAATGCCAGGACCAGCATGACCGCTGAAGTGATGATTGGAACGAAACGGCGTCCCCCGAAGAATGCTAACCAATCCGGTAACTTAATGTCGTAAAATCGGTTGTATAACAAACCGGCGACAATACCGGCAATGATTCCGCCGAATACAGCCATATTGACCATGGAACCTAAGGCTGCCTGATTGGCAATGGAACTCAAGGTCGCTCCATCCACCTTCGTCGAGGAATCATTGACGATGGCGGCAATCGCATCGTATTTGGCCTGAATTTGAGCGCTTGAATAATCCTTGTTCATGGAGTCGACACCCGTTTTTAAGACCAAATATCCGACTGCACCTGCCAAACCGGCAGCTCCACTTGCATCAATGGATAATCCAATCGCGACACCAATCGCAAAAATTAGTGGAAGATTATCAAAAATCGCACCACCTGCGGCCACCATTAATGGAACGTCCAACATGTCGGCTGAACCAAGTCGAAGGACAATTCCTGCGGCTGGTAAAACGGCGATCGGTAGCATTAAGGCCTTACCGATTCGTTGAAGAAACTGCAACATATACTTCACCCTTTCTTAAATAAAAACAAATAATGACATGGCGATGAAAACGCTTTAACATTTATTATTATTCCACATACACATCCAAATGACTAGACCTTTATACATATTTTTTTCATAAAAAAAGATCCCTTTACACAAGGGACCTTAATGGGTACAGATTAACGACGATTTGTATCTTCGAGATTCTGTTGAACATTCCCAACCGTTTTTTTAGCATCGCCTTTAAGCTGATCTTTTTTGCCTTCACGTTCTGTTGATTTATCTCCTGTTGCTTTTCCGAGCGCTTCTTTCGCTTTTCCAGCAACTTTATCAACTAAACCATCCGTTTTTTTGCTTAATCCGCTATCGTTTGACATGTTCATTACCCCCTATTTTTTTAACGCATAGTAGTATGTTCCCACCTGAAACAGATTCAAACATTTCTCTGCTCTCATTTGCTCCAAGTCTTAAGGGTCCATCAATCGAAAAACTCCCTATCGCTTTCCGATAGGGAGTGGACTGTCACTGTGCAACCGAGACGCCGAGGACTTGTTCAATCCGTTCGAATGCCCAGTCTAATTCTTCTTTTGTAATGACGAGTGGTGGTGCAAAACGAATGACCGTCTCATGTGTTTCCTTGCAGAGCAATCCTTTTTCTTTTAATGCTTCGCAATACGGACGAGCCGCTTCTGTCAATTCGACACCGATGAACAGTCCGCGCCCGCGAACTTCTTTAATCATCGGATTGTCGATTTCTTTTAGACGGTTCATAAAGTATGTTCCGAGCTCAAGTGAACGTTCCGGTAACTTCTCTTCTTCCAAAACTTCGAGTGAAGCGACAGATACCGCACAGGCCAATGGATTCCCGCCGAATGTCGAACCATGCGATCCCGGATTAAAGACACTCAGGATATCGTGGTTCGCAGCCACACAAGAAATCGGGAACACGCCGCCACCAAGTGCTTTTCCTAAGATGTACATATCTGGTGTTACATTGTCCCAGTCCGAAGCAAACCATTTACCCGAACGGCCCAGTCCTGATTGGATTTCATCCGAGACGAGTAATACGTTTTGTTCCTTACAGACGTCCTGGGCATCTTTCAAGAATCCTTCGTACGGAATCAGGATACCCGCTTCACCTTGGATCGGCTCAACGATGAAGGCAGCTGTATTTTCCGTGATGGCGCCTTTCAGTGCTTCCAAATCCCCGTATGGAATCGTTTTGATGCCCGGTAAGAGTGGTCCGAATCCACGTTGATACTCGGCTTCTGTTGACATCGAAACAGCCGTCATCGTCCGACCATGGAAGTTCCCTTCGCAGACGATGATTTCGGCATCTCCAGGAATTTGTTTGACTTCGTACGCCCAGCGACGTGCTGCCTTAACTGCCGTCTCGACCGCTTCCGCTCCCGTATTCATCGGCAGGACCATATCTTTTCCTGTCAATTGCGCGACCTTCTCATAAAAGAACCCCAACTGGTCATTGTGAAACGCGCGCGATGTCAGCGTAATTTTATCCGCTTGCCGTTTTAAGGCTTCGATGATTTTCGGATGACGGTGTCCTTGGTTCACAGCTGAATAGGCACTAAGCATATCCATATATTCGCGGCCTTCCGGATCTTTGACGAACACCCCTTCTGCCTCCGAGATGACGATTGGAAGCGGATGATAGTTGTGTGCCCCGAATTTCTCTGTCTGTGTAATGATTTTCTCTGTTTGATTCATGATAAATCCCCCTTTTTCACTTAGAAAACGCTTTCATTCTGATTATAACAGATTCACACGGATAATCTTCAATCGAAATACAGGATTTATTCGCATGAAAATTGAATATACTGGGAATAGACAAGACAAGTGAACCGTCATCTCTGATCATTTAAAAGGAGTGTGCGTCCGTAATGGATCGTTCGACCATTAATTCCTACGAAACTGTCATGCAAGGATTTCCTTTACCTGCATTTATCCTACACGTCGATTTAACCGTCCATTCTTGGAATGAGGCTGCCGAATCCTGCTGGGGCTGGTCGGCACAAGAAGTTACCGGACAACTGGTCCCGCTCCTTGACCCGGAAGATGCTGCGTTCAGCCGGCAAATCTGGTATTCATTTTTAGAAAAGCGGCAATCGATGCAATTACCGAATACAACATTTCTTCATAAATCAGGTGACCGTTCGACATCGACGTTGCTCGTCTCACCGCTCTTTGATGAAAAAAACGAACCTTCTGGTGCTTTTTTCTGTCAGCTGCCTTCTTCCACTCAACAGAATGCAACCAAACCGTTATTTCAAGGATTGATGGACTTACGCTATGCGTTTGATCAAATCGCTTGTGTCGCAATATTCGACGCACGGGGAACGATTCAATACGCCAATACCAATTTGACGGATGTTACGGGTTTTTGCCCACACCTGTTGCTCGGTCAACCTTGGACGATATTACTAGATTCGTCTGAAGACGTCCTTCCCATGATTCGCTCTCAAATCAAGAAGAAAAAAGCCTGGTCCGGGAAGCTGTCCATATCGACACAGGATGAGTCTAAAAAAGTGTTTCATGCCACTTTGATTCCGGTTTATGACGTAAACGGTGTCCGTTTCCAACATCTTTTCATTGGTACCGATATTACGGAAACCGAACATCTCGAACAGGAACTTGATTTTTTAGTCCATCATAATGAATTGACCCATCTGCTGAATAGACGTGGCTTCCTTCGGGAAGGTCAGGTCTTATTCTCCAAAGCATCTGATGATCTCCCGATCTCACTCATCTTATTTGATATTGATCGTTTTAAAGTCATCAACGATTCCTTCGGGACACATGTCGGCGACCAACTTTTACAAGCGTTAGCCAAACGTTTGTCCGAACATGCAAAACAGCTGTTAACGTTCCATCCGACGAGTGACTTGTTTGGTGTGGTGCTCGAAGTCACAGACCGGAATGCCTTGTTCCAATATGCCCGGAAACTGCAACAAGTATTGCAACGTCCCTATTATATTAATGGGCATTCCTTAATCATCTCCTGTACGTTCGGAATTACCGTCTATCCTTCGGAAGCCAAATCACTTGAAGATTTGTACCGTCGTTCGGAGATGGCCCTGTATGCCGGAAAATCAATCGGCACAGGAACAATCCAGTATTTGACCCATGAAATGGATGAGCAGTTCACCCGGAAATTACAGCTCGAACGCTCATTATTTACGGCTTTAGAGGATCAAGCCCTTCATTTGGTCTATCAACCGATCATCAACTTGAAAACCAAGCATGTCGATGGTTTTGAAGCGCTGTTGCGTTGGAATCATACGGCACTCGGGAGCATTCCTCCGGATGAGTTCATTCCCCTTGCCGAAGAAGCGGCTTTGATTACTCCGATCAACAACTGGGTTGTCATCGAAGCCTGCGAACGACTCGCACTTTGGCAGAAACAGATTGCACCTGATTTGACGATGGCCATCAACATTTCACCGCATCAGTTCCAAAGCGATTCGTTTGTCCGGACCTTACAGCATGTCGTGTCTCAAAAAAAGATCGATCCCCGATTCGTGACACTCGAACTGACGGAAAATATTGCAATTTTACAGACACAGCGGACAATTGAACGGATGCAACTGATCAAAGCGCTTGGTTTCCGATTATCGATTGATGATTTTGGAACAGGTTATTCTTCCTTACAATATTTGCGTGCTTTTCCGATTGATGAACTCAAGATCGATAAAGTCTTCATTGACGGCATCGATTTAGGAGAAAACGGGTTGCTCGACTCAATCATTCAACTTGGTCAAAACTTAAAGTTGAATCTGGTCGCAGAAGGCGTCGAAACGACGACTGCCCTGAGTTATCTGGAAGCGACCGCCTGCCAGCAGATGCAAGGATTCATTTTTTCCGAACCGTTGTCTGTTGAGGAAGTAGAACTGCGTTTTGGTTCATCCAATCCTGAAGAACCGGACAATAAGGACAACTAAAAAACAGGAGCCGGACTAGACTCCGGCTCCTGTTTTTCGTATAAAGACGGTTTTTGAAGTCCACCGATGAGATCCGTCCATTGTCTTACAATTGAATTTGTCCACCGATCATCCCGTAAACTGCAACGGCAGCTAAGATAATTAAAATTCCACTCGCAATCATTTCGTAACGCGACATACCGCCCCGTTTCTGTTCCCGTTCTGCCATCAGGTAGGCGATGATACCCGGTGCATAGACGAGGGCTGCGATGACGATATACCAAATCCCTGAAGCGTAGACGAGCCACAGTGAATAGGCAGCGGCAATCGTCGAGAAGATCAGCATCTTCGTATTACGTTCTGCCCGTGAAAAACGGACACTGTACACGGCAGATAACAGATACGGCAACAATGCGCAAATTCCGGCAATACTGGATAAGACTAAATACGTCTGTGCAGAAAATAAGGCGATACCTGCAACGAACTGGGTCGCAATTTGAGTAATCAGCAACGCACCGACCGGCGCCCCTTTCCGGTTCGTTTTTGCAAAGAACTTTGGAAACGCACCGTCTTTCGCAACGAGGTAGGAAATTTCAGACGCCAGAATCGTCCATCCGAGCAGTGCTCCGGATAACGAAATGATCAGTCCGACCATAATCAATGTTGCTCCAAACGGACCAATGGCAGCTTCGAGCACATAAGCCATTGTTGGTTCTTGTAATCCTGCTAACTGTTCCTGGTTCAAAACACCGAGCGATAAGACGGAAATCAGGATGTAGATGACAAGTACTCCGACAAGCCCTACGACTGTCGCCTTCCCGACATCACTCCGTTTGTTGGCGCGTGTCGACAGGACGACAGCCCCTTCAATCCCGACGAAGGCCCAAAGCGTCACAAGCATCGTTCCTTTGACTTGCGTAAAGATACTGCCTAATTCCGTTCCTTCTCCCCAAAAATTCAGGTTAAACGTCTTCACATTAAAAGCAATTGCTACCAGTAAAATAAAAATCAAAATGGGAACGAGCTTTGCGATCGTCGTAATCAGGTTGACAAGTGTCGCTTCTTTAATCCCGCTTGAGACGATGAAAAACAGTCCCCATACGACAACGATACTCATCACTAACAAAAATACACGATTTTCTGATGAGAAAATCGGGAAAAAGTAACTGAGTGCATTAAAGACCAACGTTATGTTGGCAACTGTACCGATCCAGGCCGAGACCCAATATCCCCAGGCGCTGTTAAAACCGACAAATCGTCCGAATCCTTCACGGGCATATGCGTAAATGCCGCCTTCAAGTTCCGGTTTACTGTTTGCCAAGTGTTGAAAGACCAGCGCCAGCATAATCATGCCAAGACCAGTAATTCCCCATCCGATTAGAATCGGACCTGCACTCGCTTTTTGAGCCATTGCTCCCGGCAGATTGAAGGCACCTCCACCGACCATCGATCCAATGACCATTGCGGCTAAAGCAAAAAAGCCGATTTTTTGTTGATTCATCCTCTAACACGTCCTTTATTTCTTGTATATCTATTCATATCAAACGTATATTCATTCGAAAGACACAAAATTCATTATAACAAAATCAAAGCCATTGTAAAGAAAGGATTTGATCAATATGAATTGGATCCATTCGTTCCAACTAGAGGACTTTTTTAAATTGATGATAGCCGCACTGTTCGGTATCATCATCGGATTCGAACGCGAAATCAAAAATAAGCCTGTTGGTATACGTACTAGCCTCGTAATTACCCTGATCAGTTGTCTGTTAACCATCGTATCCATTAAGTCTGTCGTGCTGTACAGTACGATTGCCCCCAATGTCCAAATGGATCCGATGCGTCTTGTCGCTCAAGTCGTCGCCGGAATCGGCTTCATCGGCGCCGGCGTGATTTTAAGACGTCCGCACGATATCGTCAGTGGTTTGACGACTGCTGCCATCATTTGGGCAGCCAGTGGAATTGGCATTGCACTCGGAGCTGGCTTTATCCTAGAAGCAACGTTTTTAGTCCTCTTTTTATTTTTTTCATTGGAAGGACTGACTTGGGTCATGAAGCGGGTCAACAATAGCCGGTTCGAAGCTAACGTCATCGTTGCCCACCTGACTCTCGCAGCGGATACGGATGCTCAAACGGTCAAAACAGCATTAGAAAAAAAAGGAGTCCGCATTACTAATATCCGGTTACGCGGTCATGCGCGGCAGTTGACTTTACGGATGTATTCTCCTCATAAACTGACGATATTCATACTTTATGACTACTTGAAAACACTCGGAATTGAGCATATAGACCTTGATCAATAGAAATTGTCAGAAAATTTGTGTTGCATTTTTACTCGCTTTCACTTAAATTTACATTATGTTCACACTTTTCTGAAATCATTTCAATCTAATCGGGGGGTCATCTTTCACATGAAGAAACAAACTAAAATTGCCTTTGCTGGACTATCCAGCATGGCGCTGCTCGCAGTAGCAGCTTGCGGCCAAAGCAATGAATCAGATGGAAACTCTTCTTCCTCAAAAGAAAAAAAGCAAGAGGTGACACTCATCTCGACTACGGACGTGCCACAACTTGATCCAACAAAAACAACGGACTCAACATCCATCATCGTTACGAACAACGTCTTTGAAGGTCTCTACCGTCTTGACGGCGACAACAAACCGACTGCCGGAATCGCAGAAAGTGTCGAAGTATCAGATGATAAGAAAACATATACATTTAAACTCCGTAAAGATGCCAAGTGGTCGGATGGTTCCGCTGTCACGGCAGACGACTTCATCTACTCTTGGAAACGTGCACTCGATCCAAAAACAGGAGCAGAGTACGCATACATCCTTCAGGATTTAAAAAATGCTAACAAAATCTTAGCCGGTGAAGCCGAACTCGATTCGCTCGGTGTCAAGAAAGTAGACGATCAAACTCTTGAAGTGCAATTGGAAGCTCCGGCTCCATACTTCCTCGGATTGACAAGTTTCCCTACTTACTTACCACTCAAGCAATCGTTTGTCGAAGAAAAAGGCGACAAGTTTGCGACAAACGTTGACTCGATGCTCTTCAACGGACCATTCATCTTGGATAAGTGGCAATCTAATGCCGGTTGGACATATAAGAAAAATCCGGATTACTGGGATAAAGCAAACGTCAAAATGGAAAAAATCGATGTAAAAGTCGTTAAAGAAATTTCGACTGGTGTCAACCTGTTCGAGTCGAAAGACGTCGACTTCGCACCTATCACATCGGAGTTCGTCTCACAATACGAAAAATCGGACAACTACAAGACACGTCCAGATGCACGGATCAACTTCCTCCGATTCAACCAAAAAAATAAAGCACTTAAAAACGAAAACATCCGTAAAGCGCTTGCACTTGGTTTTGAAAAACAAGGAATTACAGACGTCATCTTAAATGACGGTTCAAAACCGGCTAACTTCATCGTCGCAAAAGACTTTACATTCACACCGGATGGCGAAGATTTCCGTGCCAAGTACCCGGATCTCCAAAGCTTTGATGCAACAGAAGCGAAAAAAGCCTGGGATGCCGGCCTAAAAGAACTCGGTGTCAAAACAGTAGAACTCGATATGTTGTCACGTGATGAAGATGCCTTCAAGAAAGTTTCTGAATTCTTAAAAGGGGATCTCGAGAAAAACTTACCGGGTCTTACTGTCAACATCAAGCAGCAACCGTTCAAAAACTTCCTGGACCTCGAGTCTAAAGGTGATTACGACATCTCTGCTGCCGGTTGGGGCCCTGACTACCAGGATCCAATGACGTTCCTCGATATGTGGTTAACAGGCGGAAGCTTTAACCGCATGGAATACTCGAACAAAGAGTTCGATAAGATGATTAAAGAAGCAAAAGCAGAGCCGGATGAAGCAAAACGCTGGTCGACGCTTCAAGAAGCTGAAAAAATGCTCTTGGCAGAAGACTATGCGATTGCTCCAATCTACCAAAAAGGTGAAGCATACTTGCAACGTGCGAACATCGACAAACTATATCGTCACCCATTCGGAGCAGACATGAGCTTCAAATGGATGGAAGTAAAATAAGTATCTTCCTACCGGTTACCAGGATTCCCTTGGTGACCGGTTTTTGTATACAACAAAGACCCCTTCTGCCGGAGCCGATCGGGGTCTTTACTGTGCGATTTGTTTATAAAATTCGATTTCTTCCCGCTGTCCTTCTTCGACCGCCCGGAAAAATTCAGCAAAAAATGCGTATAAGACGGTTCGTTCCTGATAGGTCGGACCAGCCTGTCGAATCACTGAAAACGCAAGATTTCGTAACTGACGTTTTGTACGCCGGTTGTTTGGTAACTCATGAAACTGGTCGATAAATGAACGGTATACATCAGCAATCAACTTTTCATGACCTTCAAAATATGACTTATCCATTGAATCTGTCCTTTCTGATTGTTCTCTTCTTTTCTACGGAGTATCCTCCTGAAAAGTTTCATCAAGCTACACTTTTCACAAAGATATAAGACCTACTATAACAAGGATCAAATAATGATTCAACCGGAAAACTATTAAGAAAAGGTAAAGTCCACATCATCACCTTTCGTGAACTTTACCTTTTCATTTAAGCTTGTACTGCAATATGTTGGAACGTTTTAACGTCAAACAATCCGCTGTCCGTCAACTTCAGATTCGGGATGACAGGCAAACAGAGGAACGACATCGTCAAGTACGGATTAAAGGAGCGGTCGGCTTCGAGTACATCAAGTGCATCATTGAGCGCTTCGAGGGTATCTCCGACTTCCTGGAAAGGACGACTCGTCATCAATCCAGCGATTTCAAGCGGCAACTCCGCCAGAACTTCTGTCCCGTTGACCGCAATGACACCTCCACCCGCCTTGATCAGACGCTCTGCCGCAAGTTTCATCTCGGCATCCGATGTTCCGACGATGACAAGGTTATGCGAATCATGGGCGACCGTCGCCGCAATGGCACCTCGCTTCATGCCAAACCCTTTAACGATGCCGACTGCTGAGAAGTTGGTCGCATTATGACGCTCGATGACGGCGATTTTCAATAAGTCTTGTTCCGGGACGGGGACAAATTTCCCGTCCTGTAAAGGCACATCCAAAATCAAATGTTCCGTGACAATACTTTTCGGGATGATTCCGATGACATGCGCTTTCGGTTTTTCTAATACGAGTTCAAAAACTTGATCCGTGATCGGCTTCGTTTTCAGTTCGCCGCGCAATGTCGACGGTACCGCTATCTTTTGGGATGAGATGATTGTTTTACCGGCTCGGGCGACCGCCTCTCCACTGACAAACACTTCATCAATGATCACTTGATCGGCATCCTGCAAGATGACAAAGTCCGCACGGCGTCCCGGTACGATTGCTCCACGGTCATTTAGTTGATACGCATTGGCTGCATGAAGAGAAGCCATCGCATAGGCTGTTTCACGCTTAATCCCGTGCTGTATGGCGTAGCGGATATTATAGTCGATCGTTCCTTCACGTAACGTGTCGTCCAGGTGCTTATCGTCCGTGCAGAAGAGGAATCGACCGGCATTGCTTTCCGTGACTGCGTCGAGCACTTCCTTGAGATTCCGGGCAGCCGATCCTTCCCGGACTTCGACGTATAATCCGCGACGTGCCCGCTCAATCGCCTCTTGTTTACTGACTGCTTCGTGATCCGTCCGAATACCTGCTACACCGTAGATATTCAATTCACGTGCGCCAAGTCCTGCGGCATGGCCATCGACCAGTTTGCCGGCACTCTCGATTTGTTCAATTTTTTTCAGCATATCACGATCAGCCCGTTCGACAGCAGGATAGTCCATGACTTCCCCTAAGCCATGCACTCCCGGATGCTTAACAAAAGGTTCGAGTGCCGCTGCATCGAGCGACGCTCCGGCATGTTCAAATGATGTCGCCGGAACACAGCTCGGTAACATCATTCGCACGTCAAGCGACAGTCCTTCTGCATCGTCCAGCATGAACTGGAGCCCTTCCGCTCCCTTTACGTTTGCAATCTCATGTGGGTCGGCGATGACGGTCGTTACACCGAGCGGTAAAATCGCCTGTTCGTATTCACTTGGTGTCACCATCGATGACTCGATGTGGACGTGTCCGTCGATGAAGCTCGGCGCAATGAATTTACCTGTTCCGTCAATCGTTTCGATTCCTTCATATCCGTCCCCTACGGCGGCAATATAGCCGGAATCCACTGCGACATCCGCTTGATACGTCTCGCGGGTCATCACATCGATGACTTGAATGCCTTGATAGACGACCGCCGCTTTTTCTTTTTTGGCGGCGATTGTAATAAGTCGTGCCCGAACTGTCTGATTCATCCTGTTTCCTCCTGTTGTGAACGGTATTTTTACCATCTTACAATTAGTTTGGAAGCAGTTGCAATTTATTTTTCAAGCCGTCAAGATGAAAACGTACAGTTCAAAATGAAATGGAGGAACAGATATGAAATATCGTGTAGGTCAATTGGTTCCAAACGTCGACCCAAGTGTCTATATCGCGGACGGAGCTAAGGTCATCGGGGAAGTTGAAATCGGTAAGGATTCGACCGTTTGGTTCAACACGGTCATCCGTGGAGATGAGGGACCGATTAAAATCGGCGAACGTGTCAATATTCAGGACGGATCGATGATTCATCAGTATGAAGGCTATCCGACGATCATTGAAGATGATGTCACGATCGGACATATGGCGATGATCCACGGGGGAATCATTCGTCAAGGTGCCTTGATCGGCATGTCAGCGACGGTTTTGGATGAAGCTGAAATTGGACAAGGTGCATTCGTTGCAGCAGGGAGTCTCGTTCCACCTAAAATGGTCGTTCCTCCGAACTCGATGGTCATGGGTGTTCCGGCAAAAATCGTTCGTGAGATCAACGACCATGACCGGTTCATCATGGAACGGACCATTCGGAAATACGTCAAACGTGGTCAACAGTATGCTGCTGACTGTGAGCCGATTCAAGAAGATTTGACGACAATGTGAAAACGTTTACAAAGTTCACCTGTTTTTAACAATTCTCTTCTATCCTGTTTACATCTTTCCCGTACACTGTAGATGTAAGGCAGGAATCACGACGGAGGAGGATTTAAAATGACACCATTGTTCGAAGAACGGTTGATGGCTGACTTGTTTTCATCCACAAATAATCCGAGTTACGGTTTACCGACTTTACCCGTATATGAAACAGATGGGTTGACGAAAGAGTTACAAGCACGTATTGTTAACGATGCCGAGCAAAAGTCCTTGAGTTTAGGAATAATTCAATCAAGAGAGGAAGAACATGTATGATTCAGCAAAATACAGTTCGCGCTTGGCTCGCTAGTCGAATCAAAAAATAATGATCTATCAGGATTACCTATTTTCCAAAACGATATAGCGCGTCAGCGCGCATAACAAAGAGCCGAAGCGGATTCCCGCCTCGGCTCTCTTTTGTTTTACTTTTTGATTAATCCTTCTTCAATTAAGAAATCACGTGCCACATCTTCCGGACGCTCTTTTTCGACATCCGCTTTAAAGTTCAGTTCTTGCATCTTTTTATCCGTGATCTTGTCTTTTAACAGGTTCAGGACTTCCTTCAGTTCCGGGTGTTCTTCGAGCGTTTCTTGACGGACAAGTGGTACGGCGTAATACGGTGGGAAAAATTCTTTGTCATCTTCAAGGACCGTCAGATCAAACTTTTTCAATAAGCCGTCTGTCGAGAAGCTGTCGATGACATTGGTTTTTCCGTTCGTCAAGGCCGTATAACGTAATCCACCATCGACCGGCTGAACATCTTTAAACTTCATATCCGGATACTTTTTCTTTAATCCCAAGTAGCCGTCTTCACGGTTCGCAAACTCAATCGTCGATCCTAAAATGAGGCGATTACTGACGCCTGCCATATCAGAGACCGTTTTCAAATCATATTTTTTGATGTCTTCTTTTGTCATCGCAAGAGCGTACGTATTGTTAAAACCAATTGGGTCCAGAACATCAACCTGGCTCTTTTCCGGGATCATTTTTCCGACCTTCTTATAGACGGCTTCCGGATCTGTTTCCAGCTTTTGTTTCAGGACATCAATCAATAACGTCCCTGTATATTCGACATAGGCATCGATTTCACCCGTTTCAAGCGCTCCATAGGCAACTTTTGTGCCTCCGAGATTGAGTTGGCGTTCGACTTCTAAATCGGTTTTATCTTCAATTAAATCGGCTAACATATTTCCTAAAATCAATTGTTCGGTAAAGTTTTTTGAACCGATGACGATTTTATCCGTTTTTAAGAACGAATAGGCGACGGTTCCGCCAATCAATAGGAAAACAATCGCTGCAATGGCAATTTTCTTTCCGGCCGACATCGCTTTCCGGCGTTTGCGGGCTTTATTCTTGATTCGACCGTCTGCCAGCTGAATGCCGTTTGGCGCGACAGAATATTCGATCCGACTGACGATGAAGTCAATCGCAAGGGCTAAGATACCTGCAGGAATTGCTCCGGCAAGGATTTGATTATTATCGACTGTCTGGATACCCGAGAAGACCAGATAACCGAGTCCACCGGCACCGATAAAGGCAGAAATCGTCATTAGACCAACAGCCGTCACGGCCGAGATCCGAATTCCAGCCATCATGATGGGTAAAGCAAGCGGAATTTGAACCTTTCCTAAAACTTGTCGTTCGGTCAGTCCAATTCCTTTTGCAGCTTCCAACATATCTCCCGGAATGCTTGATAATCCGGTATACGTATTTTTGACGATTGGGAGTAATGAATACAAGACAACCATGATAATGGCTGGTGTTGAACCGATTCCGATAAATGGAATCAGGAATCCGAGTAAGGCAAGACTCGGTACGGCTTGGACGACACTTGTTAACGCAAGGACCGGTTTGGCGAACTTTTGGTACCTGGTGATTAATATCCCGATTGGAATTCCGAGGACAACAGCAATGACAACGGCAAACACGGTTAACTGTAAGTGTTCGAGCAATAAGTCAAAAATTTGACCGGTATTATTTTGAACATAATCTAAAAATCCATTCATTGAACTTCCTCCTCCTGAATGAACTGCTCACTCAAGACGGAAAGCAAGCTACTTCTTGTAATTAATCCACGTAATTGTCCTGATTTATTTGTTACCGGCAGATAGCCTGTCTCTTCATGGTTCATGACTTCAAGTACATCGAGCAAGGAGTCCTGCTCATCAACAGCAACCAACTCCCCTTCCATGACGTCTTCAATCCGGACCCCTTTATCAGGAGCCGTTTGAATGTTCTTCAGTTTGACGATTCCCTGGAGGATACGATCGCGGTCTGTGATTAACAGGCTGTCGACTTTACGTCCCCGCATGATTTCAATCCCTTGCAACAGGGTCCGTTTCCCACTGATCGAAACAGGATCTTCAATCATGATGTCCTCTGCTTTAATGAACGCCGGACTGCTCCAAATCTTATTTTTCCCGATGAAGGATTCGACGTATTCGTCTTTCGGATGACGCAGGATTTCTTCCGGTGTATCAAACTGAACGATTTCCCCATCGCGCATGATACAAATCCGATCGGCCAGCTTGATCGCCTCATCCATATCATGTGTGACGAAAACAATCGTCTTCTTGACTTCTTCCTGGAGGTTGAATAACTCTTCTTGGAGGTCATTTCGTGTGACGGGGTCAAGCGCACTGAACGGTTCATCCATCAGGATGACGTCCGGGTCATTCATCAAGGCTCGGGCAAACCCGACACGTTGCTGTTGTCCACCACTGAGTTCACTCGGGTAACGATCAATAAATTGCTTTGGATCAAGACCGACCATTTGCAGCAACTCTTCCGTTCGAATATCCATCTGATCGTGGTCTTTCCCTTCAAGTCCGGCAATCAATTGAATGTTTTCCCGTACAGTCATATGTGGAAAGAGACCGGTCTGTTGGATGACGTATCCCATATGACGACGTAATTCAATCGTATCAGTCTTCATGATGTCCTTCCCGTTGACTAAAATCGTTCCTGACGATGGTTCAATCAAACGATTAATCATTTTTAAGGATGTCGTTTTTCCGCATCCACTCGGTCCGATGAATACAACCAGCTCGCCTTCTTTGATTTCAAGAGTCAGACCTTTTAAGACAACGTTGTCTTTAAATTGCTTCCCGACGTTTTTAAATTCAATCATTCATTTCCACTCCTTTTTACTATTCCCATATACCATATGTTCCCTATTCATTTCAGGACTAAACAATTATTTGAGTTTATTCCGTTTAAACTCATAATAATTCGGGAATTATTCCCCTCTTTTTTAGTTTTTTTACTCAAAAAGGGTAATAGATAAGTAGAGACAAGTGAGACGCAGTCATCCTGGAAAAAGGAGGCGAAGTACACATGCACGGGAAATGGATTCGGATCATCATGATAGTGTTAATATCGCTTTTTCCTTTCTTTAGTTACGGTTTAACAGCGGATGCAGCCAGTTCAACGTTTGTTACAAAAGGATCGACGACGAGTAAAGTCGTCGCATTGACGTTTGATGACGGAGCAGATGGCGGAAACATCACTAAGATTTTGAGCATCTTAAAAGCCAACAATGTCAAAGCAACTTTTTTCCTGACAGGTACCGGTGCTAAAAACCACCCGCAATTGATCAAGAACATCGCTACTGCAACTCCGACACATCAGCTTGGAAATCACTCTTACACGCACCCTGACTTTACGAAATTGACCGCCACCCAAATGACGAGCGAATTATCAAAAACTGAAACGCTAATCAAGTCATTGACCGGACGGACGACTAAACCGATTTTCCGCGCACCGTTTGGCGCGAGCAACAGTGCTGTCCTTGCCGCTGTCGGTAATGCCGGATACACGAAAACAATTCAATGGAACATCGATACTACTGACTGGAAAGGCATCAGTTCAACAGCCATTTTGGCGCGTGTCGTTCCAAACATCGTCCCGGGATCCATCGTACTGATGCATACAGGGGCTGGTGCACCCGGCACACCGGTTGCACTTCCATCGATGATTTCGCAACTCAAAGCCAAAGGATATAAATTCGTCACGATCTCCGAATTACTGAAACTGCCTCCAAGCGGCAGTAAAACGTATACGGTTAAATCGGGCGATACGCTTTATAAAATCGCAAACCTTTACAATGTCACAGTTGCCGCTCTCGCTAAAGCCAACAACATCACAAACTACAATCTGATCACTGTCGGGCAAGTCCTTGTCATCCCAGGGACAACCCCGCCTCCAACCACTACCGTCACCTATACTGTCAAAGCCGGTGACACGTTATATTCCATTGCAACGAAGTATGGCGTGACGGTCACCGCTCTTGCCAGTGCCAATAAAATCACTAACGTCAATTTGATTTCCGTCGGGCAAGTCCTTGTCATTCCGAAGTAACACAAAAGCGTCCTGGTCTTTACGACGAGGACGCTTTTTGAATGGTTTCAGTTCTTAAGACGACGGAATATTTTCCAGACCCAAATCACATTGGATCAAATCGTCGTACGTCTGGCGACGGACGACTTCACGCGATTCACCTTGATTAACGAAAACGATAGCCGGTCGTAAAAATTGGTTGTAATTGCTTGCCATCGAATAGTTGTAGGCTCCTGTCCCGAAGACCGCTAATGTATCTCCACTGACGGGTTCGGCCAGATCAGCCGATTCGGCGACTAAATCTCCTGATTCGCACGCTGCACCGACAACGGTCACATGACGTGTTTCTCCTTCAATCCGATTCGCGATGACAGTTTCGTACACCGCCCCGTATAAAGCAGGACGGATATTGTCCGCCATTCCGCCGTCAACGGATAAATACGTTCGCACACCTTGCACTTCCTTGATGGCACCGACCGTATAAAGCGTCGTTCCGGCATTTGCGACGACCCACCGCCCCGGTTCAATCCCGATTCGTGGACTATCGATCGCAAGACGTGCCGTCTCTTCATCGATGATCGACATGACCCGCTCCATCGTTTGTTCAAAATCAAGCGGTTGATCGTCTTGCGTATAGGCAATCCCGAATCCGCCGCCAAGATTGACTTCACTTGCGATAAAGGATGTCCGTTCACGAATTGTTTCGACGAATCCCATCATCGTCCGGGCTGTCCGTTCAAACAGTTCAATTTCCTGAATTTGTGAACCAACATGGCAATGAATACCGAGCAATACTAGATGTTCCGCTGCTAAAACAGCTTCGACGGCTTCCAGATATGAATCATCATGCGTCGAGAACCCAAACTTCGTATCAACACCACCGGTCTGGATTTTCGTATGTGCCCCGCCAATGACTTGCGGCACAATCCGAATCAATACCTGAACGGTTTGACACGCTTCTGCGGCAATTTGATTCAGCTGGGCAATCTCTTCATAATGGTCGATGACAATCTTACCGACACCTTCTTCGACGGCATACCGTAAATCCTGTGTCGACTTGTTCGAACCGTGGAAATAAATCCGTTCCGCCGGCACACCGGCTTTGCGGGCAATGAACAGTTCACCGCCCGTTACGACATCGATTCCAAGACCGTGTTTGACGACTTGCTGATATACGGCACCAATCGTCAAGGCTTTAGAAGCAAACGAGGCATACGTATTCGGATATTTTTCTAAAAAGGCATCGCGTACAGTCGCCAGACGGTCCGTCAATTCACGTTCTGCCATGATATAGAGTGGCGTCCCGTATTGTTCGGCGAGTTTTGTTGCTTCCACCCCGTCAATCTGTAGTGCATTGTTTTGTTCCGTCAAATATCGGCTTCCGTACATCTGAATTCCCCCTTATAAATAACGATGTGTCAAACGCCACGAACGGGCACACATCTGCTCCGAATTATTGGCTGTCCCGGTCCGGGTGATATCATCGATTTCAATACCATCACCGTATAACACCACTTTATCTCCGATTTCAACCGTCGAATCCACGGCAATGAACGTATGACTCATGAATAACTTACTGATAATCGGATAACGTTTCCCGTTGATGATGACGGGCAGTGAGGAACGCCCGCGAACGACCCCGTCCCCGTAGCCGACCGGCAGAACGGCGACACGAATCGCTGTCGGTGCCGTATACGACGTACCGTAGCCGACATGTTCCCCTGCTTCCACTTGACGAATCTCAACGACTTCCGTCGTCATCCGGAGCGATGGCACGAGCCAATCCATTTTTTCAATCGGTGAGTAACCGAACAGGAAGATGCCGGGCCGGACATAATTACAGCAAGCCAGCCGCGGATCATGTTTGACAATCGTCGCGCTGTTTTCCGCATGAATGTACATGAATGTGTGTTTCTCCTGTAACGGATTCCCGATTTCGAGGAATCGTTCGACTTGACCGTCATGATCGGCTCCCGGCTCATCGGCAAGCGGAAAATGCGTATAGAGACCCGTCAATATCAGTTCCTGCTCCTGTACGATTTCAAGCACTGCTAACGCTTCTTCGAGCGAACTGACACCAAAACGGTTCATCCCGACATTTATTTTTAGATGAAGTTCAATTCCCGATAAATCCGCCTGATGGCGTTGCAGCCAATCGAGCGAAGGAATTCCGAGCGCTATTCCATGCATTCGGACTTCTTTGAAGTGCGATGCCGGATTCATCGCCAGGACATAACTGTCTGGAAAATTCGTTTTGATTTCAATTGCTTCGTAGACTTCTGCCACTGCGAAATGCCGGACACCGGCTTCCATCAATGTAGCGACCATTTCAATCATTCCTAAGTTGTAAGCATTGTTTTTGACGACGGCAAAAATCTGCTTATTGGACCGGGCGAAAACCGATGCGACATTATGCCGCACCGCTTCCCGATCGATGGTAACGATAGTTCGTGAACTCATTATTCTGCGATGGCTGGTGTCACGTAAGTCAACCACGATGCATATTGTGGCAATTGACCCGAGACTGCTTGACGGTAAAGATCAAGTAACTCATCTGCGACAGCCCGTGTTCCGCCGTTGATGATGATATGATCAATTTCACCGACACTTGTGATTTCTGCAGCCGTACCTGTTAAGAAGATTTCGTCTGCAACGTATAACTCATCACGGCCGATATGACGCTCGACGACCGGATAGCCTTGATCCTGTGCCAAACGCATGATGACTTGGCGTGTGATGCCGTCTAATACTGAACAATCGAGTGAAGGCGTGTAGATTGTCCCGTTTTTCAACATGAACAAGTTGGCAACACTCGCTTCACTGACATTCCCGTTCATATCAAGAGCAATCGCCTCGTCAAATCCGTCGCGAAGCGCTTCTCCTTTTAAGAGTTGCGAGTTCATGTAGTTGGCGGCAGCTTTTGCCTGCATCGGCATCATTGTCGACGAAACGCGGCGATACGAAGCGACTTTTGCCCGGATACCGGCACCTTTGTCGAAGTATTCACCAAGTTCCCAACAAGAAATCCCGACGTGCACCGTCGTATCTTTTGCCATTAATGCCTGCCACGGTGTACCGAGGAAAACAAACGGGCGGATGTAACAAGACTCAAAGCCGTTTTTGGCGACAAGATCAATCGTCGCTTGAACAAGTTCTTCCACTGTATAAGGAATCGTCACGTGATAGAACGCGCAACTGCGGAACAGACGTTCAATGTGTTCCGTCAATTGGAAAATCGCTGGACCATCCGGTGTCGCATACGCACGGATACCTTCAAAAAATCCGCTTCCGTAATGAATCGCATGGGACATGACGCTCGTATTTGCCTCTTTTGGATCATGAAAAACCCCGTCTAACCAAATTGCTTCTCCATACTGTGTATCCACTGCCATGTGTTTTCCTCCTCTTCGACGTCAATCAGAGTGAACGTAAATCATCCACCAGTTGCGTCTTCTCTGCTGTTTTTGCATCTTTCTGTTTGATGACACGTGCTGGCGTACCAGCCACTACGCTGCCTGCAGGAACGTCTTCTGTGACGACACTGCCTGCTGCGACGACGGCATCTTTTCCGACACGAACACCTTCTAGGATGACGGCATTCGCTCCGATTAAGACACCATCTTCAATGATGACCGGTGTTTTTGAAGGCGGTTCAAGAACCCCTGCGACCACGGCGCCGGCGCCGACATGAACGTTTTTACCGATTGTGCCACGTGCTCCGACAACGGCGTTCATATCAATCATTGTACCATCTCCGATTGATGCACCGATATTAATGATTGCACCCATCATGATGACCGCATTGTCGCCGATGACGACATGATCACGAATCCATGAACCCGGTTCGATCCGGGCATTTAAATGACGTGTATCAAGCATCGGTACGGCACTGTTCCGGCGGTCATATTCGACGTGCACTTCAGTAATCCGGTCTGCATTCTCTTCTAAGAAAGTCGACGCAAGTCCTGCATCGGCGAAGAAAATTTTGGATTGATCCGTTCCGAATGCCGTCGCTCCTTCAATCGTCAGTCCTGCCAAATCACCATTGACGTACAATTTAACCGGTGTTTGTTTTTGAGCATCTTTAATGAATTTTGCAATTTCATAAGCATCAGTTAATAACATGTGAATCCTCCTGTGTGTAAAGCGTCTCCAGTGTATAGAGTCCCGCTGATTTTTGAATGAGCGCTTCCGCTGCCTTGATCGCACCTGAAGCAAAAACCTTCTTTGACAATGCCGTATGTTTGATTTCAATCAATTCATCGACGCCGGCGAATAAGACTTCATGTTCCCCGAAGATCGTTCCGCCCCGCATCGAGTGCATCCCGATTTCGTTTGCTTCCCGCTTCTCACGTGTCGATTCCCGTTCGTAGACGGGTGTGACATCCCGCAGATCTTGTATCGTCCGCAGTAACAGTTCCGCCGTCCCGCTTGGTGCATCGACTTTTTGATTATGGTGTTTCTCAAGCAGTTCGATGTCGAATGCTCCGGCGAGCGGAACAAGTGTTTTTAACAACTGTTGCATCATCGCGATTCCAAACGACATGTTATACGATTGGAAAATCGGAATCTGTGTCGAAGCATCGCGAATCGTCTGTAATTCCGCTTCCGAGAAACCCGTCGTCGCAATGACGAGCGGTGTCTTCGTTTTGATCCCGTAGTCAAGCAAGTCCGGCAAGAGACTCGGATGCGAAAAATCAATGATTGCATCGACCGACTCCGTCATTTCGGCAAGCGTACCGTAAGACGGGACCTGATCCGCCGTTTTCGTTTTGTCGATGACGGCGACGACAGCATCCGGTGCCAGTTCGTGAACGTAATGTCCGGTTGCGCCGTATCCGTGAATGGCGAGTTTCATCCAACCACTCCTTTATAACTCCGCATCGTCTCAAGCAGATGGGCATGTCCCGCTTCCGACTGACGGACGAGCGGCAGACGCGGTGCTCCGACTGCCAGTCCGATTTCTTCGAGGGCTGCTTTGACGGGAATCGGATTGACATCGCTGAACAAGGCGGAGATGACAGGCATCAAATCACTTTGAATCTGTCGTGCCGTGTCGTAGTCGTTTGCCAGTAATGCTTCTGCCAAGGCTTGCGTCTCAGCTGGATACGGATTCGACAAGACGGAAATCACACCTTGTGCCCCCCATGCCATATAAGGAAGAATTTGATCATCGTTGCCGCAGAAAACGGCAAAGTCGTTTGGTAAAGCGGTCATCAATTCACCCATGAAACTGACGTCACCGCTTGCTTCTTTAAACGCTTGGATATTTGGATGTTTCGCAAGTGTGACGGCTGTTTCGACGGAAATCGCAACCCCTGTCCGTGACGGAACATTGTAGAGCATGATTGGCAAATCGACTGCATCCGCAACCGCCGTAAAATGAGCAACGAGTCCTGCTTGTGATGTCTTGTTGTAGTAAGGTGTGACAAGCATCGCCGCGTCAGCTCCGAGACGGGCTGCCGTCTGTGTTTTTTCAATCGTCTGCGCTGTATTGTTCGTACCGGTCCCGGCAATGACCGGTACACGTCCGGCTGTCACACGGACTGCCGTTTCCAGTAATGTTTCAAACTCTTCATTCGTCAGCGTTGAGCCTTCGCCAGTCGTCCCTCCGACGACCAATGCTTGAATGTTTGCCGCGAGTTGTTGTTCGATCAGTTGTTCAAATACCGCTAAATCCAGCTCACCAGTTGAGTTAAACGGTGTTGCGAGTGCTGTTCCTGCTCCTTTAAACATATCGATTCCTCCCCGTTTCTTAAGAATGGATTGAACTTTCAAGTGCTTGACGCGCGACTTGGACAGCGTTCGAAGCGGCCCCTTTCCGGATGTTATCGGCGACACACCAGATATGGAATGTATTGGCGAGACTTTGATCCTGACGAATCCGTCCGACATAGACGTCATCTGTTCCGCTGGCATCAAGCGGCATCGGATATTGGTTTTGACTGACATCATCGACGAGAACGACGCCTGGTGCTTCCGCTAATGCGGCGCGGATGGCGGCAACGCTTGTCTCCTGCTCGAATGTCACGTTGATCGCGACAGAATGCGAATTCGTGACCGGAACCCGGACGCACGTCGCACTGACCGGTAACTCCGGTAGCTGGAAGATTTTTCGTGTTTCGTCAATCATCTTCTGTTCTTCTTTCGTGTAACCGTCCGGTAAGAACACATCGATATGCGGCAGGATATTATCATGAATCGGATGCGGATAATTGACCGGTTCTTCACCGCGGCTGCCGCGGGCTAAATCCTCGATTCCTTTTTGACCGGAACCCGAAACGGCTTGATACGTCGTATAGTTGACACGTTTCAAACCAAATTGTTGAAGCGGCGCCAAGGCGACGACCGATTGAATCGTCGAACAGTTCGGATTGGCAATCAACCGGTCATTTGGTCCGATTGCTTGCGGATTCACTTCCGGTACGACAAGCGGGATATCCGCCTGCATCCGGAAGGCGCTTGAATTGTCGACGACCAGTGTACCTGATGCAGCCAGTAGCGGCGCATACTGTTCGCTTATGGCTCCACCTGCTGCAAACAGCGCAACATCAATCCCGTCTTCCGTAATCTGTTCCGATAAGGCTTGAATCGTCACGTCCTGTCCTTTGAACTGGACGGTTTTTCCGGCAGAACGGGCTGAAGCGTATGCTGAAATCTGACGAACCGGAAAGTCGAGTTCCGCCAGGACTTGTAACATTTTTTGACCAACGGCGCCGGTTGCGCCAATGACTGCGACATGATACATATGATTTCCTCCTTACAGGTCGAATGATTTTGCGATTGCTGCGACGGTCCGTTCGATGTCGGCTTGGGCAATCGTATATGAGATGCTGATTTCTGATGTCGTGACTTGATAAAACGTGATGTTTTCCGCACGGAAAATCGCAAACAATTTTGAAGCGACACCGGTTGCATCCCGCATGCCGATTCCGACGACCGATAATTTGGCATGCTGGTTATGACGGTCGACTTTGACGGTCGGGAAACGGTTGATGATATCCTGCAAGGCTTCTTCCAAAAACTCTTCTTCGTCGAGCGGACAAGAGAAGGAGAGGAAGATGTCACTGTCAAACGTCGTCTGACTGATCATATCGATATTGACGTGGCGACCTGACAACAGTTCAAAGATATCCGCGACCGCTGAATTCGTCTGTGGAACGTGTTTGATTGATACCGTCAGGACGTTTTTCGTCACACTGACACTCGTTACTGCTTTCTGTTCCATCGTTTCCGTTGCCTCCATGATCCAAGTCCCTCTTTTCGATTCTAGTGTTTTTCCGACGAAGATGTGGACGCCGTATTTTTTACCAAGTTCGACACTGCGCATCTCCATGACTTTAGAGCCGAGCGCACTCATTTCCATCATCTCATCGTATGAAATGTGTGGAATCGGCTGCGCTGCTGCATGAATACGTGGATCTGCCGTATAGACACCGTCAACATCCGTATAGATCTCACAACGTTTATCAAGGACGGCTGCCAGTGCAACGGCTGTCGTATCTGATCCGCCGCGTCCGAGCGTCGTGACATCCCCCAGTTCATTGACCCCTTGGAAACCGGCGACGATGATGACATCATAGGTCTCCAGTTTTTTCCGGAGCAGTTCGCCGTCGATTTGTTTGATTTTACTTTTCGTATGCAGCCCCATCGTACTGATGCCGGCTTGGGCTCCCGTTTGCGACAAGGCTTTTGTCCCGAGTGAATTCAGCGCGATGCTGAGCAACGAAATCGTCTGTTCTTCTCCGATTGCAAGCAGTCGATCCAGTTCGCGTCGTTCCGGCCGGTCCGTAATCGCCTGCGCCTGCGCAATCAATGAATCCGTCATTTTCCCCATCGCTGATACGACGACGACTAATTTCTCCCCTTGATCCGTCCGATTCTTCAAATAATTCGCAATTGACTGAATCTGTTCGACAGTCGCAACCGAACTACCACCAAATTTAAGTACAGTTGTCACAATCCTATCTCCTTTTGTCCCGAAACAGAAAAAAACGACGGGCCGGTAGGAGCGTTCCTACGGCCCGTCGTTATCACGATCGGACAAACGATGACAGTGTCATTCGTTCTTTTACGTAAGATAGCGCTCCGAAACGTGGGTTTCGGCAGTACAACGGATCTTAACCGTTGTACCAGCAATCAAGAAAAAGCATTTTCCTGTTCACTTCGGCGGATTTCCCCTTTCACATCACTTGGCATGCTTGCCTTTGTAAGTGTTGCTACTGATGTCATCCGCGCCTCTATCTGTCGGTTGTTAGTTACAGTTATAGCAAACATTTTTTGTTAAATCCAGTGATTTGCCAAACTTTTTTGAATTTCATCATTTTTCAAGGTGCTTCTTCGCTAATGTGAGTTGTTCCCGGACGGCTGTAAAACCGGTCCCGCCGTAGCTTCCCCGTCGTGCGACGGCTTGAACCGGATCGAGCAACGGATAGACATCTTCCGCAATGACCGGATGGAACGTCCGATACGTCGACAGCGTCAAATCTTTTAAGAAACAGCCGCTCTGCACACAATGTAAGACGGCTTTCCCGACGATTTCATGTGCTTCCCGGAACGGAATCCCCTTTGTGACCAGATAATCTGCCAGTTCCGTTGCATTCGAGAAGTCTTGCATCGTCGCCTTCTTGAGCGCTTCTGTCTTAAACGTAGCGGATTCGATCATGCCTGTAAAAATTTGAACGGATTGTAACACCGTATCAGCGGTATCAAAGACACCCTCTTTATCTTCTTGCATATCTTTATTGTAGGCGAGCGGCAGAGCCTTCATCGTCGTTAGGAAGCCCATCAGGTTACCGTAGACACGTCCTGTTTTACCGCGAATCAGTTCCGCGAAATCCGGATTCTTTTTCTGCGGCATCATGCTCGATCCCGTTGAAAACGCATCAGATAACTCGATGAATGAAAACTCCTGTGATGCCCAGATGATGATTTCTTCGCAAAAACGTGACAAGTGCATCATCACCGTCGAAGCGATTCCGAGATATTCGATGACAAAATCCCGGTCCGAGACCGCGTCCAAACTGTTCGGATAGACCTGTTCAAACCCAAGTAACTCGGCTGACTTGAACCGGTCAATCGGGAAAGTCGTTCCCGCCAGTGCCCCGGCACCGAGCGGCGACATCCGGATTCGCTTTAAGTTATCCGTCAATCGATCGGCATCCCGTTCAAACATCCAAAAGTAAGCGAGCAGATGGTGCGCCAGTGAAATCGGCTGTGCCCGTTGCAGATGGGTGTAACCCGGCATGACCGTCTCGACATGTTGCTCCGCCTGTTCCGTAATGACGGATTGCAGGTTACGGATGCTGGTCAGGAGTTCGAGAACATGCTGCTCCATCCAAAGATGAAGATCGGTCGCAACCTGATCGTTTCGACTGCGGGCTGTGTGCAGCTTCCCGGCAACGGGACCAATCTGCTCCGTCAATAACCGCTCGAGATTCATGTGGATGTCTTCGTCAACCGTCGTGTAGACGTGCTGATCGAGTGTCGTTTGTAACTGTTTCAGCCCGGCTTCGATTTGTTTCCACTCGGTTTTCTCAAGAATCCCTTGTTCATGCAACATCTGTGCATGGGCCAGGCTGCCTTGCAAATCAACGGCTGCTAATTTCTGATCAAACGAAATCGATGCTCCGAAGGCCTCCGCTTGAGCGGAAGCACTTTCCGTAAAACGTCCGCCCCATAGTTTCGTCATTTTTTCACGCCTTCCTGACGATGGACACTGGCATGTGTCGCAATCGCAAGACCGTGCAATTTGATGAATCCTTTCGCTGCTTCGTGATCAAAGGCATCTTCTTTTGTATACGTTGCGAGTTTCTCGTCGTAGAGCGAAACCGCTGACTGACGTCCTGTGACGGTTGCGTTCCCTTTATACAGTTTGACACGGACTTCACCGGTCACGTCCTGTTGCGTTGCCGTCAAGAAGGCTTTAAGGCCTTTTGTCAGCGGTGCATGGAATAATCCGTTGTAAATCGTTTCTGCATATTGTTTGCTTAAAATCGGCTTGAAATGAGCGACATCTTTCGTCAACGTGATGGTCTCAAGGGCTGCATGGGCTTTGAGTAAGACTGTTGCACCCGGGCACTCGTACACTTCACGGGACTTGATGCCGACCAAACGGTTTTCGACATGGTCAATCCGTCCGACGCCGTGTGCACCGGCAATGATATTCAGTTCGGTAATCAGTTTCGCTAGCGGATACGCTGTCCCGTTGATCGAAACCGGAACACCTGCTTCAAAACCGATGATGACTTCTTCCGCTTGATCCGGTGCGTCTTCCGGTGCGACCGTCAAGGCGTATGCATCTTGCGGCGGCTCTGTCCATGGATTTTCAAGAACGCCACATTCGTTACTGCGTCCCCATAAGTTCATGTCGATTGAATACGGGCTGTCGAGATTGATTGGAATCGGAACATTGTTTTCTTTTGCATAAGCGATTTCTTCCTCACGTGACCATTTCCATTCACGAACCGGAGCGATGACTTCGAGCGACGGATCAAGAGCAGCAACCGAAACTTCGAACCGGACTTGGTCGTTTCCTTTTCCGGTACAGCCGTGGGCGACTGCTGTAGCTCCGTGGGCATGCGCCACTTCGACCAGTTTTTCAGCAATCAACGGGCGAGATAAAGCGGAAATCAACGGATACGCTCCTTCGTAATGCGCACCGTACTGAAGGGCCGGCAAAACAAAGTCATTTGCAAATTCGTCTTTGACATCAAGAACAATCGATTCGATTGCTCCGACAAGTAACGCTTTTTCTTTGATGACTGACAAATCTTTTCCTTCGCCGACATCCATGCATAATGCGACGACGTCATAATCCTTGCTCAACCATTTGATGGCGACTGAAGTATCCAGTCCACCCGAATACGCTAAAATCAATTTTTGTTTTGTCATTCTTATTTCCTCCTTGAATTCGACTGTATCTGTCTGTATAAAAATTCACTATGGATTATATATATACATAGACTTTCAAAAAAAGAAACCCTTTTTTCAGGATTTCTTAAAAAATCAGCGTTAAATTTTTTTCTCCATCGTCCGGTGCGGGATGCCCGCATCGTCAAATTCATCGGAAACAATTGCATAACCAAGCCCTTGATAAAATGGGATTGCCTGGACCTGGGCACCGAGTGTCAAAATCGTCCGCCCTTCCCGGCGGGCAATCCGTTCCATCGCCTGCATCAGTTCGCCACCGTATCCTTTTCCTCTTGTCGCAGCAAGGGTCGCGACGCGTTCGACCTTCATCCGTTGCTCATCATACGGACGCGTCCGCCCCGTTGCGACAGGACGATTCTGCTCATCGAGGACGAGCAGATGAATCGCTGTTTCATCGTGTGTATCATATTCCAAATGGCGGGGAACCCCTTGTTCCTCGACAAAAACCCGTTCCCGGATCATTCGGACCGCTTGTTGCTGTTCGGCTGTTTTCACTTGAATCACTGTCATGTATGTAATTCCTCCTTTAATGCTTCTACATAAGCTTGTGCCTCTTCATACGTTTGGAATACTGCCTGGGCGTTGTTTTCACTTCCGCCGCCACGTCCATTAAACTGCTTAAGATGAGTTTTGGCAAATTGTCCAAGATGAATCGAGCCGGTGCTGCACATGAATAATTTTTTAGCTGTCTCGTTCCAGATGAATCCTGTCCGCCCTGCTTCGGCCAATGCCTTAAGAAGTTTTTCCGAGAAACGGATGTCTTCCTGATCATGTCGCACGGTGAGGACCGGTTCGTCCGTCGCCAGAAGTTCTTTTAAGACCGCTTTGACATGAGCATCTTCAGTCTGTCCGATTTGACGGTTCAGACGCACCTGCTCCTGTTTCAGTTCCTCGACGACGAGATGAACCTGATCTTTTTTAGCTGATAATGCACGGGCCGTTTCTGCTAAAACACGCCGTTCCGTCGTCAGTAATCGAAACGCCCGGTCTTTCGCTACATATGCCAAGCGGATATTTCCTCGAACCTTCTCCAGTCCTGTGAATAAAATCAGTTCCAGTTCCGATGTCGAGGCCAGATGTGTCCCTCCGCAGGCACTATAATCGAGTTCACCGATTTGAACGACGCGGATTTTCCCGGTTACTTGAGGGGTCTTTCGTAAAGGTAACCGGAGTGCCGCTTCTTCTGTATACTCTGTCGCCGTGATTAGGAGGTTGGCTTGAATCACCGTCCGCAACCGTTCCTCCAGTCGACTTTGAAGGGCGTCGTCCCATGCGTCAAGATCGAGATCAAGTGTCGATTCTTCCGTACCGGTCCGGAAACTGATTGTCTTGATTTGGAACTCGTCCTGAAGAATCGCGGAAATGACATGTTGCGCCGTATGTTGCGCTGCATGGTCCGTTCGAATGACATCATCGACTTCACCTTGTACTTCGGATTTAAGAAGCGGACTTTCGAGGCGATGCCAGACCTGTCCGTCTTCAAGTTGAACATCCAATACGGGAATACCGTTCAGTGTGCCACGATCGGCAGGCTGTCCCCCACTCTCCGGATAAAAGTAACTTTGTTGCAGTGTCACCCAGTGTCCCTGCTCTTCTTTCGTACCCGTCACGATTGATTCGAAGGTCCGGACGTCCGGATAAATTTGCTCTGAACGCATCTTCATTCCACCTTTTTTGTACTGAATTTGCTTCTATTATGACACAAATCACTTACAATCGTTTGTCGACATCTTCATTTCCTAGTACACTAGATGAAAGACTATCGACCGCGAAGGGACGAAATGCCGTGATTCAGCACATCAATAAAAATTCACCACTTCCAATCTACTACCAAATTGAGGCTGCCTTAAAGCAACAAATCGAAGAAGGTCTATTACAACCGGGCGATTTGATTCCCTCAGAACGCGAATTCGCCGAGGCCCATCAAATCAGCCGGATGACTGTCCGTCAAGCCATCTCGAACCTCGTCAACGCCGGTTATCTGATTCGTCAAAAAGGACGCGGTACATTCGTTGCCAATAAAAAAATCGTCATGCAACTATCTGGTTTGACCAGTTTTTCTGAAGAGATGGAACATCTTGGATTGGAACCGGCAAGTGAATTGTTGTCCTACCAGACGATTGCTGCTGAAATGACAATCGCGAATAAACTTGGTATTCGTGAAGGAGCCAAAATCTATGAATTAAAACGGTTACGGATTGCAAACGAACAACCGCTTGCGCTCGAAACGGTCTACATCCCGGAACAGTTGTTGCCGGGATTGAATCAGGACGTCGCCATCACGTCCCTTTATGCCTTTGCTGAAGCCAGCGGACTCAACCTTGGCCGTGCCAGTCAGACTTTCGAATCACGCCTCGCGACAAAAGAAGAAGCGCAACATCTCGGTCTGTCGGTCAGTTCACCGGTTTTGTCCGTCGAGCAGCTGACTTTCCTTGCCACCGATCAACCGTTTGAATATGTCATCTCTGCTTATCGCGGCGACCGGTATACGTTCACGGTCGAAATGGAACGGCAACGCTGAGACTGATTTGAAATCAGAAGAAATCCCCTTTCTTTTTTCGAGCAAAAAAGCACACATTTCAAGATACTTTTCAAGAAAGTATCTGAAACGTGTGCTTTTTTAGGCTCATCCGTCTGAAACAGTTATTGAACGGGTTGCTCGACTGTCGTCGAATCCGTTTCTTCCGGTGTGCTTGTCTCTTCTTTTATGGGTGAAACTTCTTGTCCTTGCATCGCCTTGGTCAAATTGGCTTTGACACGATCAAGTTGATTCGGGTCCAGATGATATTCCCATTTCCCGCTGATGCCGATGTATCCTTCACCTGCGAGCTGGTATTCTGTCGTATTACGTAAAGCCGTCGTAAAATCAGCTAAACGAAGATAATCATTTGGTCCTAAGTTCGTTTCGACATTGTCTCCGACAGCGTCTAAGATATCACGGTACGCACCAAGCGAACGGAAGCTTGCGGCTTCTTTCGCAACAGCTTGAATGACCTGCATCTGCTTTTGCCCTCGACCGATATCACCGAGTGGATCATCATGGCGATTTCGAACGTAAGCGAGTGCCTGTTCTCCACTCAAATGCTGCATACCCTTCGGAACGGTAATCGTTCCTGCTTTACGCGCCGAATCCTGTTCCTTGAACGCATAACGGACATCGATATCGACTCCGTCCAGTGCATCAATCAACTGAACGAATCCTTGGAAGTTAACTTTAACGACATGGTTGATTTCAATGCCGAGCAGATTTTCCGTCGTCTCACGCGCCAGTTTGATTCCGTTGTATGAACTCGATTTGTCCATCGAACCGAAATAATGCGCATGGGTGATTTTATCCTGCTCGATACCTGTTTTCCCGTATGGCACATCATATTTGGAATAATCAATGTTGACGAGTGAATCCCGCGGAATACTCGTCAGTACCAATTGTTCTGTCTTTTTATTCAAGACACCGACAATCATGACATCTGATCGTGCCGGTTCCTTGCGTTCTTTGCTGGCTTTCGTCTCATCCGTTCCTAAAATCAAAAAAGATTCGGACGGGACATCATCATATTTCGAACTGACTTTCGAACCCGGAATGTTGATTTGTGTTCTCGCCAGTGTTTCCTGTGTTTTTATGAAAACCGCTCCCGCATAACCGGAACCGATGACGGTCAAAAGTAATAACAAGGCAGCAATCACTTTGATGAACATCTTGCCAGCACTCGGTTGCCTCTTTCTTGCTGATCTCGTCTGCATCTGTAAGCCCTCATTTTCATGTAAATTTTCTGTAAAGTTCACTATTCTCCATTATCCCGACTTTTATTAAAATGTCAATTTACGATTCGATTAAGATGATGTGATTTCACTGTTTTTGCGATGGAACAGCTAAAGCAAAATTAAATACAAAACCCGCCTCTTGAGAAGAACGGTCTAAAGCAGTCCGGTCTCATCAAAGACGAGTTGTTGTTTCATTTCATGAAGTTGGTATAGGCAGCTCGGCCTGTACGTTTTGCTTCCTCCGATAACAAGCTTGCGGCTTCTTCGTCAAGGACAACCATCACATCGGCGTGACGTTGTAAAATCGTCGCCGGGCAAGCAGTCGTTGCCGGACCCTCCATCATGTCGCGAATCGCCTCTGCTTTTCGCTCGCTTGAAGCGACTAATAAAATCTTCTTCGCTTCCATGATTGTTCCGATGCCCATCGTGATTGCTTCAGTCGGCACATCCTCCAACCGGTCAAAAAAACGTTGATTGGCAATCCGGGTCGACTCGGTCAGCTCGGTTACATGTGTTTTGGCATCAAACGGTGTACCGGGTTCATTGAATGCGATATGACCGTTCGAACCGATGCCGAGCAGTTGAATGTCGATTCCTAGTTTCCGAACCAGTTCTTCATACCGCGCACTCTCTTGACTTGGATCAACTGTATTTCCAATCGGTACATACGATTCTTTGAAGTCGACCGCATCAAACAAATGCTCCTGCATGAACGTATGATAACTGTGCGGGTGATCCGGACTCAGTCCGACGTATTCGTCCAAATTGACGGTCGTCACATGCCGGCAATCGACTTGATCCTTGCGCCATTCTTCATATACACCGAGCGGAGAGCTGCCTGTCGCCAGTCCGATCGTCAATCCTTCCGGGTGTCTTACAATCTCCTGTTTGAGCAGTTGATACGAGACATTAGCCAATTCTTCTGCTTTTTCTACAATCATCCATTTCATCAGTTGTTACCCCTTTCCGTTTGTAAATCGGTGCACTTCTCCGCGGTGAACGGTTTGTTCGACTTTCAAGTCTGCCGTTAATACGACAAAGTCCGCATCCTTGCCCTGCTCGAGTCGTCCTTTATGTGTTAAGCCAAATTCTTCTGCCTGGTTGATCGAAGTCATCTGTACTGCTTGTTCGAGTGAACAGCCGGTAAAGGTGATGATATTGCGTAACGCCTGATCCATCGTCAGGACACTGCCTGCTAAGTTCCCGCTTTCAAGACGCGCGGCTCCGTCCTTGACGTGCACGGTCTGTCCGCCGAGTTCATATTCTCCGTCCGACAATCCCTTCGCTCGCATCGCATCGGTGATGACTGTCAAACGGTCTGGTCCTTTCATCCGGTAAGCGAATTCGACCATCTCTTTCGAACTATGAATCCCGTCTGGAATGATTTCCGCGTATACCGATCGTTCGAGGAGACAATATCCGACTGTCCCCGGTTCCCGGTGATGCAAGGCGCGCATTTGATTATAGAGATGCGTCCCGTGGCTGACATTACCTAAATGATTTTGATCGAATGTCGCATCGGTATGTCCGGCAGACGGAATCGCACCCGTCTCTCGGACCACCGCTTCAAAGTCACGGGCACCCGACCGCTCCGGAGCGTATGTGACCAGTTTGATCTGATTTCCGGATGCCTGTTGCCATTTTAAAAATTGATCCGCATCCGGTTCGACGATGTATTCCAACGGTTGGGCTCCGGCATAGTCCGGATTAATGAACGGTCCTTCTAAATGAATCCCTTCAATCATGGTCTGCCGGGAATTGATGACGTCCCGTGTGACTTCTAGTGCCCGCGTAATCTGGTCCCAGTCTTGGGTAATCGTCGTCGCAAAAAAAGACGTGACACCTTCCGCAAGCATCGCTTTACTCAACCGGTGCATCGCTTCCGCATTCGCATCCATCGTGTCGACATCATATCCACCGTGGATATGAACATCAATCATCCCTGGAATCAGTCGTTTTCCTTTAAGATCGATGACGACTTCGTCGCGTGGTGTATAATCTGACATCTTCCCGATTTCTTGGATAGTCTCTTCAAAACGGATGAATCCGTCTTGAATGACAGTATGTCCCGTATAAATTTCTGCATGAATCATGCTTGGCATCTTGTTTCTTCCTTTCTCTTTTTGATTCCGACAAGTGTTGGTTCTTCACCATTAGTATACCGTTGTTGATTCTAGTTGTATAGACCTTTATACATTTAATCAAATATGAAAAAGAAGATTCCGGAGTCTGTTCCAGAATCTTCTTTACTTACGGCAATAAAATCCGGTCTTTTTTCTTTGAAATCAGACGTGTCGCTTTTAAAATCGCAATCGTTAATGATTGACGTTTACGGTATGCGAGGTAACGTCCTTCCCACTTCGGATCATATTTTTCCTTATAGCGTCTCAACCCGGTAAAGCTGTACATATACCGGATGTTGTTGAATACATCGGCAGCTACACGTTCCTGCCAAAATGAAGTTTCGTCCTCACCAACGGACGAGAGTGGAGCCATTCCCATATTAAAGGTGTGGTAGCCTTGCTCAGTTGCATAGTCAAACAAACGGATGAACATGGCATCCATGATTCCGTTCGGACCATCCGGACGAAAACGCATCAAATCAATCGAGAGAACACCTTCCTGATAAGCCGGCATGAACGTCATGAAGCCGAGCATCTGCTGATTGGCATCACGCATGATGCCGATTGGCGCTTGATTCAAATAAGACTCGTTGAAATATCCTAATGAAAATCCTTTTTCGGATTTCCCTCCCAACCACTCATCCGAGACGTCACGTAATTGATCCAATAACGCTTCACTAAACGGAGGCGATACGACTTCAAACGTCATCCCTTCCCGTTCAAAACGATTTTTAATGGAACGTAAGCCGGCCCGTTTTTTCCCGGAAACGGTAAAGGTCGTCATGTCGACGATCGCCTCTTCACCAAGCTTAAAGAAATTAAAGCCGAAATCATGATACAACGACATGTTCTGTGCCTGAATCTGATAGATGTTCGGGATATAACCTAAATCCTCGACACGCCGTAAGAAACAGGCAATCAACTGGGAATGTTCTTCCGGATTTCCGCTCGGATCACCAAGCATCATAATCCGGTTTCCGGTCTGACTGAACTGAATAAATGAACGTCCGGATTCGGAGAAGAAAAAGCGTTTATCGCCGAGAAAAGCCAGGTGACTTAAATAATTTCCCCCTTCTTCCGTCAAGACATCCTTAACTTTTTGCAGATCTAACTTTTCACCCAAGACCGGCTGATTAAAGGTATTGAACAAACGAATGAAGACGAGTGTGTAGACAAGTGCAAAAATCGCTGCACTCGCGGCAAACATGAAGATCTCATGGGCAGGATAAACCTTTGTCCCGTCAGCCGAACCGAGTGTGTAAAAGGCGTATCCGAAAAAGATGAATCCACCGAGGTATAAAAAACCGGCAAAAGCGGCCCGGATCAGTCGAGTCGTCGTGATCAGCGTCCGTTCACGATGAAAGGCACTTCGTGACATCGTCACTAAAACCAGTACGATCAACACGACAGACAAGGAAATCAAGTTAAATCCGCGTAGTGCCATCCCGATCAAAGCAAAAGCCGAAACACCATAAATCATATACAGTGAACGCTTCGTCCGTCGGTACAGAGACGGGGCAAGCAGGACATACAACAAGCCGGCCATCAAAAAGAAACTGTTCGCAAGCAACAACAACTCATGCGGCAGACGGGCTTCCAAATATTCATACTGTGTCGAGTTTGGCGGCAAAATCGCCAGACCCCAAATCGCGATGCCGGCGAGTAACGTAATCAAGGCCAATGTAAAATGTCGGACTTTACTTAAAAAACGTAACTGAAGCCGCCAGATGACGCCGCCGACTTCAACCGACGGGCCGACAATCGGTTTATCCTCAATCATTTTGACGACCGGACCACTGAACTCACGTGCCGAGAAAATGACCCCGATCACGAATGGAATCAAATAATACACAAGACGATAAATCAACAATCCGGTAAGGACGATCCCTTCTTCGACGCCGGCACGCTGCATACCGATCAAAAAGACCAAGTCGAACGAACCGAATCCACCCGGTACCATCGAAATCAGACCGGCTGTCGCGGCGATGATGAAAACGCCGATGACTTTAGAAAAACTGACATCCGTCCCGAGGGCCGCCAAAATAAAATAGACGACGACTCCCGCACTGAACCATTCCGCAAGCGATACAAGCGAATAGAGGGCGATTGACGATGGACGGATACTACTGCTCCCCCGTCGGAAAGTAAACAACAGATAGACCGGAAAGAAAAAGGCAACACCGATGATGACCGGCCATAACCATTTCTTTAAATCCAACACTTCAAACGCCGGAAAGACATTTAATAAGGATAATGCCGATAAAATCGATAATCCGCTGATCAGTGTCGGTGCCATCCAACCGATCGCTTTCAATAACCGGGTTCCTTCGACGAATGGTCGATAAAGGGCGGTTCTGACGCCCATTCCGGCAAGTCCGCCGAAACCGATGATGCCGTTAAACGAGTTGGCAATCCAGGATGCCCGGAAAATCAATCCGATCGGAACCTTCACTTGAAGCGAACGCAATAAGAAGAAATCATAAAAGAACATCGTCGCGACCGCTGCAAGCCCCGATACAATCAATAAAATAAACTTCCAGGACGGAATTTGCTGAATCGCCCGAATCGATTCCTTTAACGAGAGACTTCTTAATTCGTTTTGTCCCTGATAAAAAATGAACGCAATCAAGATAATCGGCAAAATGATTTTCGCCACTGTCAACACACGTTGTTTATTGAATCTCATTTCACGACCTCCTTTGATTTTCTGACAAGATGCATCAGACGGAGCAAGAGGAGACTGGCTCCGACGGCAAGTCCAATGATCAATCCCCACCAATACCCGTCCGGTCCAAGTTCCGTAAACCGCTCAAAATAAAATCCGAGTGGCAGTCCGATGACCCAGTACGCGGTAATCGTCAAAATAAACGTGACGTTGACATCTTTGAATCCGCGAAGTGCCCCTTGAGTGGGTGCCGCGACTGCATCGGATAATTGAAAGAAAATCGCTAAAATCATGAAATGAGCCGCCATTTTGATGACTGCCGGATCGTTGCTGTACAGTGCCGCAATCCGTTCATTTTGAACGTACAGCAATATCCCTGAAAATAGCGAGACGACGAGACACAGCAATAAGCCGATCCACACGTACTGAACGGCATCCTTGACTCGCTTGGCTCCCATCTCGAACCCGACCGTAATCGTCAGGGCCGATGCGGCCGAGAGTGGAATCATATAGACGAACGAAGCAAAGTTGATGGCTGCCTGATAAGCTCCAATGACGACATCGCCGTAGGCGCCAAGCAGCAAAGTCACGGCTGAAAAGATACTGACTTCCGAAAAGATTGCTAATCCAATCGGTGCACCGAGCAAAACCAATTCTTTGATTCGTGTTACATCCGGTTTATAAAAACGACGGAGAATCCCGAGCCGTTGAAATAGTTCACCTTTCAAGACGACACCAATAACCGCGATACATAAAATCCAGTATGTGATGGCTGTTGCCACTCCTGCTCCAATACCGCCCAGTTCCGGAAAACCAAACTTTCCGAAGATAAACAGATAATTGAAAGCCACATTAATGGGTAAAGAGAATAATAATAACGTCATTGTGATGTTCGATTTGCCTAACGAATCAATTAAGGTGCGCAGGACAAAGAAGACGAACATCGGAATGATTCCAAAACCTAACATGACGAGATAGATGCGGGCAACATGACGTGCCTGATCCGATAATTCCATCTGGTTCAAAATCGGATTCACAAGCACGAGTCCAAGCAGAACCGTCAAAACGATGATGACGACGGAGACATACAATGCCTGAATCACGATCCGCTTCACTTCCCGCTCTTTTCGTGCCCCCATTGCTTGGGACACAAGCGGTGCCACGGCTAATAAAATACCCGTCAATCCTGTGTAAACCGGTGCCCACAGACTGGCTCCGACGCCGACGCCCGCTAAATCAGCCGACCCATATCGTCCGGCCATGACCGTATCAAAAAAACTAATTAAGTAAAACGCTACCTGTGTGACCAGAATCGGAAAGAAAATCTTCATGAACTGTTGAATCTTTCCCGATAGCGTAGTTGTCTCTAACATTGTTCCACCACATTCCAGGGCAACCTGCACCCTATTTTTATTAAAACATCCAGTTTCACTCTTTGTTCTACGTAAATTATTTAAGGAGGGATTCATTTGAATCATCGTGATGCGGAAAATCTAACTTTTGAATTACTTGAAACCTGGTCGACCTTTAACCATTATGCAAAGGAAGCCCAGACATTTAAAAATCCGGAAGACGTCCATCAGGCGCGGATCCGTTTACGTAAATTAATCACATTCGCAAAGCTGGTTGATCAGACGGAGGAGCCGATCTATCTCATCTGGAAACGTTTGATGGCTGCCTTCGGTCAAGTCCGGGATCTTGATGTTCAACTCAGTCAACAAGCTGTCACGTCTCCGATTGAACAGTTGTTCGCAGAACACCTGGCCTTACAACTGCAAGGAAAACGGGCTACGTTACTCGAAACGATGCACCTGTTGATTTCCGACGAGCTGGACCGCTCCGTCCGTCGATTTTTAGCCGGTCGCTTGACAAAACAATTAAAACGGATTGATGAAAAAGATCTTCTTCAGACGGCTGAAAAACGATTCGATAAAAAGAAACTTCACTATGAAAAAGTTCAGCATAAGGAAGGAAATAAGCGGATTCAGATGATGCATGAGTTACGGCTCGCAACGAAGTTCTACCGCTACACGGTCGAGTATTTACGTCCGTATACCGACTTCCCGAAATCGTCCGTCGACCGGTTAAAACGAATTCAAACCCAATTAGGTGACATCAATGATACGTATAACCGTCTCGATCGCTGGCGTCTCTTCAGTGTTCCTGACGATCAGCTTGCGCAGCAACAAAAAGAAATCACCCGGCTTGAGAAAAAGCTTTCGAAGCTGCTCGATCAACTGTCGTTTGATTAAGGATGGCGCTGCACGAGCAACTCCAGCATCTTTGTTCCGGCAATCGAATTTCCTTTCAGGTCAAGTGCCGGTCCGAAGATACCGATTCCAAGGTCCGCCATGTCGAAGTCACTTCGACCGCAGGCGACGATGGCACCGGATACTCCACTTTTTCCCGGTAATCCAACCTGGACTGAAAATTCACCGGACGCATCGTACATGCCACACGTCGTCATGATCGCCCGGATAATCCGTGCATTCCGTCGGGAGATGACTTGATTACCGGATGGGGTTTTTCCGGACTGACTTAAGATTTTCCCCATCATCGCGAGTCCTTTACAATTGGTCAAAATCGCACACTGTTTCGTATAAACATCGATGATTTCTTCCACGTTTCCTTCGATGACTCCATGATACCGCATGAAGTACAGCAGAGCCCGGTTTAAGTCGGTCGTCTCGAATTCGGACTTCGCGACCTCGGCATCGTATTTGACCATATCGAGTTCGATATCGAGCAGATCGGCAATGAATTGGCGTAACCGGTTCAGCTTGTCAGCAGCATCTTCCCCCGGTAACATGCTCGTCACCGCGAGTGCTCCGGCGTTGATCATCGGATTCAGGGGTTTCGTCGGAATCGTCTCTTCCAGCTTCGCAATCGAGTTGAATGCATCTCCGGTCGGTTCCATGCCGACCTTCGAGAACACGTAATCTTCACCAAATGTCTCAAGGACAAAGGCTAACGTGATGATTTTTGACACACTTTGCAGGGTAAACATCGTTTCGGCGTCTCCCGCTGATACAAAACTGCCGTCTGCATTACAAACAGCGATTCCGAGTTGGGTCGGTTCCGACTTTGCCAGTTCTGGTATATAACTCGCCACCTGCCCGAGAACGGTATAGGGGCGGCATTCAGCGATTAACTCTTCTAGTTGTTGTTGCGTTACGTTCATCGGAGTCCCTCTTCCTGTCGTTTTCATTAGCTTATCATGCTTTTTCGTCACGAGATATGCCGTTGTTCTTTTTAGTTTTCCTTCTCATTCAAAAGGTCGTCTCTCCCCTGACTGTCAGAGGATGAGACGACCTTTTGAACTATACTTTAGCGGATAACGAGTTCTGTACCGTCTGTATCGATTGCCACATGCGAACCATCCTGAATGGATCCACTGATCAGAGCCCGTGCCAGTTTCGTTTCAATCGTCCGCTGGATATACCGGTTAATCGGACGGGCACCGTACTGTGGTTCAAACGCTTCATTGAAAATTAACGTTTTCGCCGCCTCTGTGACATCAATCGTAATTTCACGACCTGACAGACGTTCTGCCATCTTGCTGACGGCCTTGTCGATGATCCGTTCGATTTCCGCCCGGTGGAGAGGATGGAACAGAATCGTGTCATCAATCCGGTTCAGGAATTCCGGCCGGAAATACTTTTTCAGCTCTTGGCGGACCGCTTCTTCTTCGGCCGCATCAATATCACCGTCTTTTGCTGCTTCGAGTAAAATATGCGATCCGATGTTCGATGTCATGATGACGATCGTGTTCTTGAAATCGACCACCCGTCCTTGCGCATCGGTCAAACGGCCGTCGTCCAGTACTTGAAGTAAGATATTGAAGACATCCCCGTGTGCTTTTTCGATTTCGTCAAACAACAGCACCGAATACGGACTCCGGCGGACGGCTTCTGTTAATTGACCGCCTTCTTCATAACCAACATAACCGGGAGGTGCTCCAACCAGACGGGAAACGTTGTGTTTCTCCATATACTCGGACATATCGATCCGGACGATGTGTTCTTCACTGTCAAACATGGCGGCTGCAAGAGCTTTCGCAAGCTCCGTTTTCCCGACCCCTGTCGGTCCAAGGAACAGGAACGAACCGATTGGACGATTCGGATCTTTGATTCCTGCACGCGCCCGGATGACAGCATCCGAGACCAGCCGGACTGCTTCATCCTGACCAAAAACACGTTCATGCAACGTATCTTCTAAATACAGTAACTTTTCGCGTTCCCCTTGTGCGAGACGGCTGACGGGAATTCCCGTCCACTTCGACACGATATCGGAAATCTCTTCGTCCGTCACGGCTTCCCGGACGAGTTCATGCGCGACGTGTTCCGCTGATTCTTCCGCTACTTTCAACTGATTTTCAAGTGCCGGAATCTGTCCGTATTTGATTTCCGAGGCTGTATTCAAATCATACCGTCCTTCAGCTTCCTGAAGAGCCAGTTTTGCTTTTTCAAGATTTGCCCGCAACTGCTGGACATTTTGGGAACTGTCTTTCTCGCGTTCCCATCGTGTCCGGAGCGCACTTTCGTCTTCCCGGACAGAACTGAGTTCCTGTTGCAGGGTCTCGAGTCGTTTCCGGGAGGCTTCATCGGTTTCTTTTTTCAGTGCGGCTTCTTCGATTTCAAGTTGCATGACACGGCGGACGAGTGAATCCAGTTCCGCCGGCATCGATTCCATATCGGTCCGAATCATCGCACATGCTTCATCGACTAAATCAATCGCTTTATCGGGCATGAAACGGTCCGTGATGTACCGGTCTGACAAGATGGCTGCCGCAACCAGGGCATTATCATGAATCCGGACACCATGATGGATTTCAAACCGTTCTTTCAGCCCACGTAAAATCGAAATCGTATCTTCGACATCCGGTTCCGCGACCAGCACTTGTTGGAAGCGGCGTTCGAGTGCCGGATCTTTTTCGATGTATTTCCGGTATTCATCTAAAGTCGTCGCACCAATACAATGCAGCTCGCCGCGGGCAAGCATCGGTTTCAGCATGTTTCCGGCATCCATCGCGCCTTCTGTTTTTCCGGCACCAACAATCGTATGCAATTCATCGATGAATAACAGAATCTGTCCTTCGGCTTCCTTGACTTCATTTAAGACTGCCTGGAGACGTTCTTCAAATTCGCCACGGTATTTGGCACCCGCGACAAGTGTACTCATATCGAGGCTGAACAACTGTTTGTTTTTGAGACTCTCCGGTACATCGCCCCGGACAATCCGTTGGGCCAGTCCTTCGACGATTGCCGTTTTACCGACCCCCGGTTCGCCGATCAGGACGGGATTATTTTTTGTTTTGCGGCTGAGAATCCGGATGACCCGGCGAATCTCGTCATCCCGTCCGATGACCGGATCCGTTTTACCGGACCGGAAGTCCGCGACAAGATCCCGTCCATATTTCTTCAGGACATCAAAGGTCGCTTCCGGATTTTTTGTCGTCACCTTCCGATTGCCCCGCATTTCAACAATCGCTTCCCGCAAGACCTGTTCGGTCACACCCTGGCTCCGCAAATATTGTGTCGCCGGACTCGATTGTTTCACAAGACCTAACAATAAGTGCTCGACAGAAACGTAATCGTCCTGCATCAAACGGGCTTCGGTTTCTGCTTCCGTCAACACCTGCAATAAGGAGTTGCTGATTCGCGGCGTCGAGGATTGACCAAGCGCCGGTAACCGTCCGAGTGCTTCATTGACGCCTATCTCCAACTGGTCGATCCGTTGATCGAGTTTCTCAAAAACAATCCGTGCAATGCCTTCTTCCTGTGAAAGCAAAGCCAGCAACAAGTGCCACTCTGTAATCTCACTGTGTCGACGCTGTTTGGCAATGGCTTGTGCCGATACGATGGCCTCATGTGCCCGGTCCGTTAATTTTTCGAAATCCATTTTCCCGTCACTCCTTCACAGATAAACGATTTTCCCACTCTTCATAAAACGATGGTTCCATTTCCGGCAGTTTGACTTCCAGTTGAACCAGCAAGGCACCGCGGTGTCCCTCCCGGTTACTGAGTCCCCGATTCGGGATCCGCAGACGGGCTCCCGGTTTTGTGCCGGGCTTGATTTTTAATTTGACACGTTTTCCTTCCAACGTATCTGCCACGACTTCTCCCCCGAGAACAAATACCGTCGGATAGACACGGACAGTCGAGATGACGTCGGTTTCCTGCCGGCGGAATTGCTCATCATCCTTCAGATGAATCGTCACGTACACATCTCCCGCAATTCCTTTACGGTTGCGTTTCGAACTTTTCCCGCGTAATCGTACTTTTTTCCCGTCATATAAATCTTTCGGCAGACTCATTTGAATGGCTCCTGTCGCCAGTCGGATCGTCACCTTGTCATTCTGACTGAGATGACTTAACGGAACCGTCAATTCGAGTTCTTCGTCCGTTTCTTCCGGTTCTTGACTAAAAAATGACCCGAACATATCTTCAAATCCAAACGATTGCCCTGCCGATCCGGTCGATCGGGATTGACGCCCGTTGAATTGGCGGAAAAGATCGTCATAGTCGGCTGACTGTCCATACCCCGCTCCAGCCATCCGTTCATAGTTACTTCCATATTGATCATACTGTGCCCGTTTTTCTTCATCCCCGAGGACATCAAACGCTTCCTGGATATCTTTGAAACGCTGATCCGCACTCGCTTCCTGATTGACGTCCGGATGGTATTGTTTCGCAAGCTTCCGGTATGCGCGTTTGATTTCCTGGTTCGATGCTGTCTTCTCGACACCAAGCGTTCGATAATAGTCTTTCGCCACGCTGATCACTCCCTTAACTTTTTGTTCTGTATCTTAATTATAGAATTGGTCAGCCAATTGGTCAAATATAGTCAAACTTTTTTTGACGATTCTTTTGTTCTTTTCACTTTACGCATTTTCCTCAAACAAGTTTCGCTCCGGGAAACCATGATATACTGACAACTAGCATTATGAAAAAGGAGCGATCAAGACATGGATGGTAAAAAACGCGCCGATGTTAAAATCGGACAACACGTCAGTATCGTATTAAAACAAGACCAGCGGACAGGTAAACGGACGGAAGGAATCGTCAAGGACCTGTTGACCAAGTCGCCGAATCACCCGCACGGAATCAAAGTCCGTCTCGAAGACGGACAAGTCGGTCGGGTTCAGGAAATCTTATAAGACAGCACATGAAAAAGACACCCGTTTTCCGGTCATCATCTGCCGGAGAACGGGTGTCTTTTCGTCAATTACTGGACTCTTCGAGGTAACGTAAGGTCACTTCGATTAAAATACGGGCTGCATGCTGCATCGCCTGCTCTTCAAAGTCAAACTTCGGGTGGTGATGGGGATAAAAGGTTTCGTCGCCTGCTCCTGTGAAGAAAAAGGTGCCGGGTACTTGTTGCAGATAATACGCGAAGTCTTCGCCGCCCATCGTCGGAGCAATTTCAAAGACGTGATCCGCACCCATGATGTCAGACGCAACCGTCCGCAAAAGATTCGTTTCTTCCGGATGATTGACGACCGCCGGATATCCTCTTTCGTACGTAAACGAATAGGTCGCCCCTGCCGCGTCACACACGCCTTTAATCGTCCGTTCCATTTCGTGGACGATTTGCTCGGCGACCTCCGGATCAAATGTCCGGATTGTCCCGGTCAGTTCCGCACTGTCGGCAATGACATTAAACGTATTCCCGGCATGCAGTGTGCCGATGGTCAAGACCGCTTGCTGAAGCGGATCGAGTCGGCGGCTGACGATACTTTGCAACTCTTTGACGACGGTCGCCCCGAGTACGACGGCATCAATCGTTTCGTGTGGCTTCGCGCCATGTCCTCCGCGTCCGAACAACGTCAACTCGAACTTATCAGCTGCTGCCATGACAGGACCAACCCGGTAACCAATCGTTCCGAGTTTCGTCGTCGACCACAGATGGGTTCCGAAGATGACATCGACACCGTCGAGGCATCCGTCGGCAACCATGTCCCGTGCACCGCCCGGAACGACTTCTTCAGCGTGTTGGTGAATAAAAACGACGTTCCCTGCCAACTGTTCTTTCTGACGGACCAGAATTTCGGCGACGGCGAGTAACGTCGCTGTATGACCGTCATGCCCGCATGCATGCATGACACCGGGCACAGTCGACCGGTAATCGACGGTTTTCTCATCCTGAATCGGTAACGCATCAAAGTCTGCCCGCAATGCGACCGTTTTTCCCGGTTTCCCCCCGCGAATCGTTCCGACCACACCGCGTCCACCGACACCGGTCCGGACTTCAATCCCAAGCTCCGTCAATCGATCCGCAATGAATTGCGGGGTATCGACCTCATGAAACGACAACTCCGGATGTTGATGTAAATACCGACGCCGCTCGACCATCACTGGAAATAACTGTTCCACCATCTCTTCCACTGTCTGTTTCATTATGTACGCCCCCTATTTTTTACTGTGCAACATCTTGACGCTTTCCCGTGTATACTGCAGCCGTTCAATCGTATCGTCATAATGGACGGCAGCATAGGATAAAAACAACACATCAATCGCAAACAACTGGGCGAGACGCGAACTTAAGGCCGCACTGCGTAACGGCGCTTCCGGTGCCCGTGACGTCCATAAGGCGATATCCGCCAACTGGCTGACTCGGTTATCCCCGAACCGCGTCAAACTGATGACTTTCAGCCCGCGAATCTTGGCAAGCCGGATTAACTCGACGACTTCCTCGGTTTCACCACTGTAGGAAATCGCAAAAAAGACATCATCCGGACTGGCGTTCGCAAGAATCGTTGCGACGAGATGTTGATCCGATTCCTGAATCGTCAGTTTCCCGACGCGTGTCCATTTTTGGGCAGCATCCAGCGCGACGACGTTCGATGCCCCGATTCCGTAAAAGTAAATGGCCCGTGCCCGGTCTAAGACGTCCGTCGCTTCGGCAATCCGGTCTTCACTCAATTGTTTCGCCGTATCTTGTAAGGCTTGAATGCTGTTGCTGACCGTCTTTTCCACTAAGTCAGCAGGCCGTTCATTTTTTTCAATATCATGATACCCCTTTAAATCGGTTCGTGCCGTATCCGCTGAAATCCGCATCCGAAGTTCCGGATATCCTTTTAAACCGAGTGCCCGGCAAAAACGGACGACCGCTGCGGCACTTGTTCCCGATTCCTCGGCTAAATGATGAATCGTCATTCCCGCGATTTCATTCATATGCGCTAAAACAAAATCAGCGACTTTCCGCGAAGAAGAAGGCAACTCTTCGTGGACGGCGCTAATCTGTGAAAAAATACCACCTTTCATGCGACCCGCTCCCTTACCATGGATTAAAACAGGCGAATCCAGCGTGTCTCTGCTGATTCGCATGATGCTTCTTTTCTATTATGCGCTTTCAAGACGGCTTTCGTAAATCTAAAGAAATCTGACAATAGTAAATCGTTGTTTTGTTGTGCTTAAAAGTCAGCTTAGACTCAACAAAAAAGACTCCTGCTTGTGCAAGGAGTCTGTCTGTTCAAATGAAATCAACGGATTTTGACAATCGGTTTTTTCGTATCCGGCTCGATGAATAACATCGCTTCCGTATCGCCGTTCAAGTTCGTGACGGTAATCGTTGTCGGGACATTCCGATTGTATTCCCAACGATTTTCGAGCAAGTAGGTCACGTATTGAATGAACGCTACGAGTTCTGCTTTTCCGTAAAACTGAACCGGAATCTTGATTTCCAACTTCTTCAGTTCACCTTCCTGATAAAAGCCTTCTCCCATCATACCGGTGTAGTTCGGGAAATAGTCTTCGAGGCGGTCTTTGAACAAATCAAATTTCGCGGCATCATCCCGGACATCGTTCGTCGCGGCACCAGACGGGTAGTAATAATATTTTTCATCATAGTTTTTCCAGTCGTTCGAACTGATCTGATTGCCGCGCCCGATAAAGGCGGAAGATACATAATGTCCGGAAACCGGTGACCCTTCACTTTCCTGTAAATACAAGGCGACGTGGATCGGTGTCGTTTTGATACCGTCCGTTTTCCGCATTTTCTTGACCAATTCATTTGCCATCCGTTTTCCTTCTGCGATGACTTTTTTCTCGTCGAGTTTCACGGTATAAGTCGGACCGTAGTTTTCATCCTGGAAAACATATTCGCTGTTTAAGACTAAAGCGACGGATGTCCCGCCGAGTTCGAGTTTTTTATCTTCTTCCAACATGTAGTCCTGTTCCAAAATGTGCGATAGAATCAAAGGAGACTTTTGGTTTTTTTCTTTGTAAGACTTTCCGGTCGTGTAGGCAGGGTTCAAGCCGTTCGGATCACTGACACCATCCCCGGCTTTTCCTTTTCGTAACAACCACTGGGCAATTTGATCGGCCTCGAGCAGTTGTCCTTCCTGATAATAGTATTTATCCGGAGCAAAAAATTGAGTCGAGTGACGCATCAATCCGGTCTCGATTTCATCCAGCTCCAGGCGTGAACTGACTCGTTTTTGTGTCATCCCACGGGCGACACTCGGCCGGAACGGTAAGACGGTCCGGTAATAGGAATCGGTCGTATCAATCGCCGGACTGACGACAGCCTGGACTTCTTTTCCTTGTTCACTCTCTGTAATGACTTCTTTTGTATCGCTTTTTTGTGATAAATCAAACGAACACGCGCCGAGGAATAATGTACTCGTCAACGTCAACGCGACTATTTTTTTAGATTTCATCTGTTTTCGCACCCCATGTTTTCAAAATCGTTCTCTCTATCATAACAGAATAGTTTTCCATCGGGGAAGGTGTAGTTTTTCCCTGATTTTCAAAAAAGTATATCCTGCTTTTCAGCAGATGAAAGGATTTTTTTATGAAACGACGACTTCTTGGTCTTCTTCTTTTGATTGCCGGCATCCTGCTCATTCTTTGGCCGATGTATACCAATCATCAAAAACAACAGGCCGCTGACGAACTAAAACAGCAATGGACACAAAATTTAAAGGCGGTCGATGCCAAGGAAACGAAGAAACCGGTCGCAACAAACGGTAGCGGCTTACTGACGATTCCATCACTTGATTTTGAACAGGTCATCTTAGAAGGTGCTTCGACGACCATTCTTGATCAAAGCATCGGTCATCTGAAAGGAACCGGCGCGCCCGGTAAAGGGAATTACGCCTTAGCGGGACACCGCAGTTTCACGAAAGGACTGCATTTCAACCGTCTGCCCGAGTTGAAAACGGGTGCACATGTCATCGTTACGACAAAAAGTCATCGGTATACCTATCAAATGAAGACCTCACAACTTGTCAAACCAACGGATTTGTCCGTCTTAAATCAGGACGTCAAACAAGCAACCCTTACACTGATTACGTGTGATCCGCCGGAAACGGCAACCAATCGTTTGATTAAACAAGGGATTCTAATTAAAACCGAATCGTTGTAACTCTCCGTACACTTCAATATGAAACAGGGAAGGCGCATGATGCATGGCGCCTTCCCTGTTTTTATTCAACTCATCCGTTTGACGGATGTTTGATTATCCTTCGTATTTCGCCAATTCTTCAAGCAATTGTGTTTCATTCCAAATCTCGATTCCGAGCGACTCGGCTTTCGTTAACTTCGAACCGGCTTTTTCTCCGGCCACTAAAATATCCGTCTTTTTACTGACGCTGCCGGTCACGTCCGCACCAAGCAACTCGAGCCGTTTCCCGGCTTCTGAACGTTTTAACGTCTCCAGTGTTCCGGTCAGCACAATCGTCTTCCCGGCGAGCGGTGCATTCGATTGATCAACCCGTTGTCCAAGAAACTGTTGGTTCAGTCCGAGTGCTGCTAAATCCTTAATCAGGTCTTGCGCTTCCGGATGTTCAAAATACTTCGTGACGGAATCGGCAATCTTACTGCCAATCCCATCAATCGCTAAAATGTCGTCATACTCCGCCTGTGCGATCCCGTCCAGTGAATCAAAGCGCTCTGCGAGCAGGTAAGCCGCTTTTTGACCGACCAATCGAATTCCGAGGCCAAACACCAGTCGTTCCAAGGAATTCTGCTTTGAGGCTTCAATCGCGGTCAGAAGATTATCGACCGACGTTTCACCCATCCGTTCATACGTCAGCAACTCATCCCGGTCGAGGCGGTACAAATCGGCGAGCGTCCGGATGGCTTCATGTTCATACAATTGACGCACGACTTTTTCGCCGAGACCATCGATATTCATTGCTTGACGCGAGACGAAGTGAATGATGCCTTCGACAAGCTGGGCCGGACACTCCGGACTGACACAACGAATATCCGCTTCGCCTTCCAACCGAACAAGTTCCGACTCGCAGGCCGGACAATGAGCCGGGAATTCGATCGGCTGTTCGTTCCCTGTCCGTTCCGAAACGACGACGCTGACGACTGCCGGGATGACGTCTCCGGCTTTTTTGATGATGACTTGATCGTGCAGTCGGATATCTTTTTCTGTGATGAAATCGGCATTGTGGAGTGTCGCATAACTGACGGTGGATCCGGCAACCACGACCGGCGCGAACCGGGCACGCGGCGTGACTTTCCCTGTCCGTCCAACACTGAAATCAACTTCTTCGACTGTCGTCATGACTTCTTCCGCGGCAAATTTATACGCCGTCGCAAAGCGGGGACTTTTCGCCGTGAAGCCAAGTTCTTCCTGATCGTCATACCGGTCAACTTTCAGGACGATACCGTCGATTTCATACGGTAAATTAGAACGTTCCATCGTCCAGTGGGCAATGTAGGCTAAAATCTCGTCGACTGTCTCACACGTCTGCATCTCTTTGTTCGTCGGTAACCCGAGTTCAGCCAGCTGCAGCATCGCTTCGCTGTGCGAACGGGCACTCAGTGTATTGACACCGACACCATACACGAACAAGGACAGATTGCGCGATGCCGTAATCGACGAGTCGAGCTGACGCAAGCTGCCGGCTGCTGCATTACGCGGATTGGCGAACAAGGCTTCCTCACGTGCTGACCGGTCCGCATTCAGACGTTCAAATGATTGTTTCGGCATATAAGCTTCACCCCGGACTTCGACCGTCTCATTTCGACGTAACCGAAGAGGTAAGGCTTTGATTGTCCGCAGATTTTGTGTGATGTTCTCGCCAACCGTTCCGTCTCCTCGCGTCGCACCGCGGACAAGTTGTCCGTCTTCGTACTTCAAGGAAATCGCAAGTCCGTCAAACTTCAACTCGGCGACATACGTCGTCGAACGGCCGAGTGAGCGTTCGATGCGGGCGACCCACTCCCGGATTTCTGTTTCGTCAAAGACATTGCCGAGCGATAGCATCGGTAAATCATGGGTCACCTTCTCGAAGGCATCGAGCGGCGCAGCACCGACACGTTGCGTCGGTGAATCTGGCGTAATCAGTTCCGGATGTGCCGTTTCAAGTTCCGTCAGTTCCCGTAACAATTGATCATAGGTGCTGTCCGGAACAGTCGGTTGATCCTGCACGTAATATTCATAACTGTATTGGTTCAACTTTTGGCGTAATTCCTCGATTCGTGCCTGTTCTATCATCTTGACGCCTCCACTCATACCTTTTTGATCGGTGCGAATTTCGCCAGCAACCGTTTGACACCGACTTCCGGGAAGGCGATATCGATTTCAAGGCTGTCTCCTGCTCCGCGTGTCTGAACGACTGTTCCCCGGCCCCATTTTCCGTGTTCCGCTTTGTCTCCGACGTTCCAGCCGAGTGACTCCGCGCCTGACGTCTTCATCGCCGTCGGTTTCGTGACCGAACGACCGATGACGGCTTTTCCTTGTGGTACCGGACGGTCTTCCCACGGTAACGGTTTCGGTTTTTTACCGGTCCGCTCCAGTACTTCCTCCGGTAATTCGGCAAGGAAACGGGATTCGAGATTGGCATTCGTCCGGCCATACAGCGAACGCATCCGCGCGTGCGAGAGATACAATCGTTTTTCGGCTCGTGTAATTCCGACGTAAGCAAGACGGCGTTCTTCTTCCATCTCGTCTTCATCCTGCAGGGAGCGGCTGTGCGGGAACAATCCTTCTTCCATCCCGATCAGGAAGACGATCGGGAACTCGAGTCCTTTTGCCGAGTGTAATGTCATCAAGGTGACCTGTTCGCCCGGATCACTTTCATCCAGTGAATCGACATCGGCGACCAGCGTCAAATCCGTTAAGAACGCGATAATCGTTTGGTCTTCCGGATCGGCTTTTTCGGTCTCTTTTTCAAAGTTTTGTGCAACGGTAATGAACTCGTTGATGTTCTCGAGACGACTTTGTGCTTCCAGTGTTTTGTCTTCTTTTAAGACTTGGCGGTATCCGGTTTTCTCAAGGACTTCTTCGACCAGTTCGGACAGGCTGATGAATTCCTGCATTTGTTGTAACCCGAGAATCATTGTCCGGAAATCCGTCAGTTTGGCTGCCGTTTTCGGGGCAATGCTCGACAATTCGATGTCACGAATCGCTTCCATCAAGGACACACCCTGCAGGTCGGCAAAATCACGTAATTTATCAATCGTCGTCGCTCCGATACCGCGTTTCGGTTCATTGACAATCCGGGCAAATGATAAGTCTTCGTTCGGATTCGAAATCAGGCGTAAGTACGCCAGGACATCCTTGATTTCTTTACGGTCATAGAACTTCGTGCCGCCGATCATCTTGTACGGGACGTTCGATTTCAGCAACGTTTCCTCAATCGCACGCGATTGGGCATTCGTCCGGTAGAGAATCGCAACATCGTTCAGTTTCATGCCGTAACGTAAGGCATTCCGGATTTCCTGGACGATATAAAACGCTTCTTCGCGTTCGTTTTCCGCCGTATGAACAACGAGTTTTTCGCCTTCTGCGTTTTCCGTCCAGAGTTTCTTGTCTTTGCGGGTACTGTTGTTTTGAATGACATGGTTCGCTGCATCGAGAATCCGTTTCGACGAACGGTAGTTTTGTTCGAGCAGGATGACTTTCGCTGTCGGATAGTCTTCCTCAAACGATAGGATGTTCGCGATGTCTGCTCCCCGCCAGCGGTAAATCGACTGATCCGAGTCCCCGACGACACATAAGTTCTGATGGGCTGCTGCCAGGAGATTCACGAGATCATACTGGGCTTTGTTCGTATCCTGGTACTCATCGACATGGATGTATTGGAACTTTCGTTGATAAAACGCTAAGACGTCCGGATTTTGTTTAAACAGTTCGGTCGTCTTCCCGATCAAGTCGTCAAAATCCAGCGCGTTGTTGCGGCGCAGGACCGCTTCATATCCTTTATAAATCTCAGCAACCGTTTTTTCATACGGATTCGTGACAATCGATGCATAGAACTCGGCACTGCGGAGTTCATTTTTTTGACTCGAAATGATCGACAGCATCGACCGGGGATCCCACTTTTTCGGATCGAGGTTTTGTTCTTTTAAGACGAGCTTCAGCGCGGATTGCTGATCGCTTGAATCAAGAATCGTAAAGTTCCGGTTGTAACCGATTTTTTCGATGTCACGCCGTAACATCCGGACACACATCGAGTGGAAGGTCGAGACCCAGATGTCATTGGCAACACCGCCGACGAGCCGTGAAATCCGGTCACGCATCTCACGTGCCGCTTTATTCGTAAACGTAATCGCCAGGATATTCCACGGAGCGACCTGTTTCGCTGCCATCAAATAGGCAACGCGGTGTGTCAGGACACGGGTTTTCCCGGAGCCTGCTCCCGCCATGATTAAAAGCGGTCCATCGGTATGTTTGACTGCCTTTGCTTGTTCCGGGTTCAATCCGCTGACAAGCTGTTCACTTAAATTAAACATCTATATAGCCTCATTTCTATATTCCGAACTTTTGTTCTTATATTTTATCGTGTTGCTGCGACAGTCGCAAGTGCCGCTTCTAAATTCTCATAGATGATGTTGCCGACGACGATCGTATCGGCATGTGTCAACATTTCCTGTGCCCGTTCGACGGAATCGATTCCACCGCCATAGAACAGACGGCCTTGCTTCAGGACACGTTTGACGGAAGCGACGAGTGACGGATTACCATACATACCGCTGTACTCGAGATAAATGATTGGCATCCGGAAGACGCTATCCGCCAGTTGTGCGTAAGCGACCACTTGATCAGGATGAAGCGGTTTGGCTTGCGTGACATGAGCGACCTTGGCGTCAGGGTTCAGAACGATATACCCTTCCCCGACCAAATCTTGATGCGCGAGCATGTGCCCGACTTCTTCCAGCGCTTCGACTTGCTTGTCAATCACGTGCTCAAGCGTTCCGCTGTTGAGCACGCTCGGCGTCAAATACGTATCAAATCCCATCGTCGCAGCCTCGAGTTCCGATACTTCAAGTGCCACAGCGACCGGATACCGCCGCAAGCGCATCAGTAAATCCAGTGTCGCATCGAGGGTGATATCATCGGTACCTCCGACGATGATGGCGTCCGTTCCCGAAGTCGCAACCGCCTGAAGCACTTCTTCCTCAATCTCCTTTGCCGGATCGAGTTTAAAGACATGACGCCATTCATTATAAGGTAACAACATGTTCGTTCCATCCTCTCTTCTCATTCTCTTTCCCCAGTATAAAACAAAAACCCATCCCGCGCAGAGCGAGATGGGAGAAGCCATTCAAGTCCGGACTCGGCGCTTCGTCAACAGTGCAGCGAGACCGAGGGCCAAAAAAGCATACAAAACGGCAAACGCCCACGGTTCGGCCAGGAAAAAACCAAGCACCGGCACGTCCAGTAACGGGGAGTCCGGCGAACAGAGCGCCCGCCCGTTGACGATGGCCAGAAACGGCAAAGCCGGCACCATGAAGATATAACCAAAGTTGATCCAAAACGCACGTTGCATGACGCAACCTCCTTAACCGATGATGACCGATTCTTTTGGATAATTGTAATTCCGTTTTGGTTGATTCGCCTTCAGCAGTAAGACAAACGAAATGACACCGATTCGTCCGATGAACATCAAGACGGATAAGGTCCACTTGCCGACGTCGGATAATTCACTCGTAATCCCAAGTGACAATCCGGTCGTTCCAAACGCCGAACAGGCTTCAAAAAACAGGACCAGGAACGGAGCATCTTCAAAGATCAATAAGACAATCAATCCGATCATCGTCACGCCGGTCGAGACGACGATGACGACAAACGCTTTCCAAATATCCGACTGTCCAATCTCACGCCCAAAAATCTTAATCCCATACTCTCCGCGGATAAAGGCAACGACGCTGAGCACGGCGACGGCAAACGTCGTCGTCCGAATCCCTCCCCCAACGGAGGAAGGCGACGCCCCGATAAACATCAGAATCGATAAAACGAAAATCGAGGCTTGTGAGAAGGTCGTGATATCGACCGTCGTCAGCCCGCCGTTTCGGGTCGTCACGGATTGGAACAGGGCATCAACCAGCTTTTCACCGACCGGCAACCCTTTAAAGGATTGATTCCATTCAAACAGCAGCAGACTGGCTGTTCCGAACAAAACCAGAATGAAGAACGTCGAGGCGGTCAGTTTCGTGAATAACGAAAAGTGATACGGTTGACGCGTTGATTGGCGTGTCGCCCGGTACGAGATGTACCGTCGGACTTCAACCAAAACCGGAAAGCCGATTGCACCGAGCGTCAACAGTAGAATTTGCATGAAGACGACAAATAAATCTCCCCGAAACGGCAGGAGTGATTCTCCGGTAATATCGAATCCGGCATTGGTCGTCGCACTGACCGAACCGAACAATCCCTGTAACATCGCTTCACCGAGCGTCGGAAAATATTTCGTATAATACAAGCCTAAAATCAAGGCTCCAATGATTTCAATGGACAGGATGATCAAAATGACTTCACGAATGTATTTGACGACTCCCTGCATCGTCGTCTGATTTTGGTCACGGACGACCAGTTGCCGCTCCCGAAAGCCGATCCGCTTGCCGAGGATGACCCACATCGCGATGTGCAGCGACATCAAACCAATTCCGCTGACCTGCACGAGAATCATGATCATGAAGTAACCAAACGTCGTAAATGTGTCCGAGACGGAGACGGTCGTCAATCCGGTCACGCTGACACAGCTGACGGCCATGAACACAAGGTCCGTAAAATCCCAGTTGTAATCGCCCTTCGTTGACCAGGGCAACCCAAGCATCAGGACACCGATGATGACGGCAACAAAATAAATAATGACGAGTGACTGGATCGGCGTCAGTTTTCGAATGAAGTGTTGCAGTTTTTGTTGATACGCTAAATCCATCCGGCTTCGTCCTCCTTCACAGAAATAGCGGATAACCGGTTAGTTATCCGCTACTTCCTCTTCTACGAGACCTAACCGTGCGAGCGCCAAATCGTAGCCGCCGGAACCATAATTCAGGCACCGTTTCACACGTGAAATCGTGGCTGTCGAAGCTCCTGTCGCCTTTTCGATTTTGTGATACGTGTTGCCTTCGCGTAACTGACGGGCGACTTCAAGACGTTGTGCCAAGGCCTGAATTTCGTTGACCGTCGCCAAGTCTTCAAACAGGGTATAACAATCTTCTAATGAATCCATCTTCATGATGGCTGTAAATAATTGATCGAGTTCTTTTCCACGCAATTTATCGAGTTGCATCGTCTAACTCCCTTTCCCATGTGTTGCTCTTTAACAGTTTAAAGTGCGACGTTTTAAATTTCAAGCGTCATCGCAAAATTGCCGGGAAAAGTACTTTTTTCCGTAATACTTCGTAAATTCCTTGCGGCGTAATCCGGACATACGGCAAATGGGTCGACGCCAGGAACAAGAGCGTATAAATCGGATCTTCAAACTGGTAGCCGCGGGCGAACAATGCTTCACGGAGCGCCGTTTCCTGAACGATCAGATCTTCCAGCGGTAAATCGGACGTCTGCCCCATTAAGGTCAAAGGAACTTCTGCCACTACTTCCCCGTCTTCGACAAGAACGACTCCGCCGCCGAATGATTTCATCCGGTCAAAGGCAATCTGCATATCCCGTTTCGATTTTCCGATCAGCAGGATATCGCCGCTGATCGAGTACGAACTGACGAGCCCCCCGACATGGGTCGCAAAGTTTTTCAGCACGGTATTGAGGCGCCACTTTCCTTCGCGATCAACGAGCATCAAAAACGACTCATTGCATCCGGCAGGCAATACTTGCATGCTTGTATCGTGTTCGACCTGATAGAGTTTCATGATGACCGAATTGACCATTTCAAGACCAACCGGCATGCTGAACGAAAAGTCCTGTTCCGTCAACTCAAGCCCGACTTGCGAAGCCGGCATCAAATCCATCGCCCGATCGAGTGCTTCGACCGGATAACACGGAATATCATTTCTCCGCACCCAAGTACCACGGGCGATGACATCGACCGGTGTCGGCTTATCTTTTGCTTCAAGGATGTTTAAATGCGCAATCCGTCCGGGTGCGATACTGCCGAGCAGATGATCGAGGTTAAAGTGACGCGCTGCATTATACGAGGCAATCCGGTACGCTTCTTCCGGTGCAATCCCTGCCGCAAGCATCAATCGGATCGTCTCATCCATCAATCCGGCTTTATAAAAGGACGGTGTCGATCCGTCGGTCGTCACCAGCACTTTTTCATAATTTTGCAGTCCAGCTTCAACGAGACCGGCAAAGATGTCCGGTAAATCCGGACGAATCGACGAGTAGCGGATCGTCGTCGTATAACCGAGTTCAAGCCGGGTCAGCGCTTCTTCGACCGTCATCGCTTCATGATCACTCGTCACGCCGAACAGTGCCATTTTCGTCAAGGTCTTAGCGGAAGCTCCGGGAAAATGTCCTTCAATCGGCTTGCCAAGTTTCATCGCATCCTGCATCCATTGCAACAGCTCATCGTCGCCTTGCGACAGACGCGGCCAGCCCGTTAATTCACCGGCTTGGATGACTTGTGGATGTTTCAGCCACGCTTGAATCCGCCGGTTATCAATCGTAATGCTGTCGGCATCGAGTTCCGTTTGGGCATCCAGTCGCGCCCACCAGTACATCGATGTTGGAAGGTCCGCCAGTGCGTCGACCTGCGCAAACGCTTGCTCCGTCGGCTCTAATAAAAGCAGCATATTATCGTTGACGAGTGTCGTCGTTCCACGCTCTGCCGCAAATTTTGCAAGTGTCGCCGGATTATACAATTGGAATGGATGAGCATGCGGTTCGATGTAACCCGGGACGATGAATTTTCCCGTAGCATCGTAGACTTCATCCGCCGTTTCCGGCATGTCCGGTCCGACGTAGATAATCCGGTCGCCGCTGATCCAGATGTTGGCTGTCCGCCATGTTTTGAGTCCTTGATTTAAGTACGTCGCATTTTCAATCACGAGTGTAGGTGCAAGCTTTCCGTTGATGACCGCTTGATGCGTGCGGACTTCTGTTTTCGTCCATGGGGACCGTCCACAATTTTTTTTCATGAAAGCTCGACCTCCTTTATATTTGAAAACGCTTTCTTATAGTTCTTATACTAAAATGTTACCGGAAAAGTTTCAAGCTTATTCGTCGTCAATTCGAGTCATTTCGCCAAAATAACACAAAACTGCCACGGAAGACAAGTCACGTTTTGTCTCGTACCCGTCAAAAAAGCCGGTCCTCTCACACTGATGTGAGCAGAACCGGCTTATGGAAAGTAAGAAATTATATCGTGCGAAATGCTTTTTTGGCGATATCCGTCCGGTAAAAGAAGCCGGTCCGGTCAAATGAATCAAGTCCACGGTAAACGCTTGCTACGGCCTGCTTCATGTCGTTTGCCTTCGCGACACAGACGAGGACACGTCCTCCGGCCGAAAGTATCATATCATCATCCCCTGCAGCCGTGCCGGCGTGGAAGACAAGGAGATTTGACCCGATGGTATCGGTTGAAACAGGCTGACCCGTAACCGGTTGTTCCGGATAACCGTTCGCCGCAATGACGACACCGACGACCGCGTCATCCGACCAGACGACTTCCGGAACGTCACCCTGCATCAATGGAATAATGACGTCAAGCAACTCCGTCTCGAGCCGCGGCAGGATGACTTCCGTTTCCGGATCACCGAAACGGGCGTTGAACTCGATGACGGAAGGTCCGCGGCTCGTCAACATCAGACCTGCATACAGGAAACCGGTAAAGGGAATGCCTTCGCTTGCCATCTGTTCGACCAGCGGACGGAGAACACGTTGCATCGCTTCTTCCGTCACGGCTGCTTCGTCAAATTGCGGCAAGGGACTGTATGCCCCCATCCCGCCTGTATTCGGACCGGTGTCTCCGTCAAAAGCCCGTTTATGATCTTGCGACAAGACCATCGGAAGGACGGTTTCTTCATGCACGAAAGCCATCAGCGAACATTCTTCACCGACGAGACATTCTTCAATCACGACACTGCTCTGCTGACCAAAGTCGCCGCCAAAAATTTCGTCAATCGCTTGAACAGCCTGTTCAAGCGTCGTCGCAACCGTGACACCTTTCCCGGCTGCCAGTCCGTCCGCTTTGACGACGATCGGCGCACCCTGGCGACGGATGTAAGCAATCGCTTCATCCGCTGATGTAAAGACGGCATGGTCCGCCGTCGGAATACCGGCCCGGTCCATCAAAGCTTTCGCAAATTGTTTACTGCCTTCAATCGCTGCTGCTTCGCGGGACGGTCCGAAAATCTGTAAGCCGGCTGCTTGAAACGCATTGACGATTCCGAGCACAAGCGGTCCTTCTGGTCCGACAATCGTCCAGTCGATCTGCTCATCCCGTGCGAACTGAACCAACTCTTCAATCGCGTCTTCCCGAATCGGCACACAGACCGCTTCCGTCATCCCGATATTACCGGGTGCTGCGTACACTGTCTCGATCCGGACATCCTGTGCCAATTTCCATACGAGCGCATGCTCGCGTCCACCTTTACCGACTACTAATACTTTCATTCGGCTCGCCTCCGCTTAGTGTTTAAAATGACGCACGTTCGTAAAGATCATCGTGATGCCGTGTTTGTTGCAGGCATCGATTGATTCCTGATCACGGATTGATCCGCCCGGTTGGATGATGGCTGTAATACCGGCCGCTGCTGCTGCCTCGACCGTATCGCCCATCGGAAAGAACGCATCCGAGCCCATTGCAGCCCCAATCGCTTTCTCGCCGGCTTGCGTAATCGCGATATTCGCTGAACCGACACGATTCATCTGTCCGGCACCGACGCCGACCGTCACTTCATCTTTGGCGATGACGATGGCATTCGATTTAACGTGTTTCACGGCACGCCAAGCGAGTTTTAAGTCTTCCCATTCAGCGGCTGTCGGTTTCCGGTCTGTCACGACACGTGCTGACGCGTCATCGAGTGTCTCATCGTCACTGTCTTGCACGAGCATCCCGCCGGCGACTGCCGTATAACGAATCGCTTGGACCCGTTTGACGTCCAGTTCGAGTAACCGGAGATTTTTCTTCGCTGCTAGCAACGCAAAGGCGTCTTCCGTAAAGGATGGAGCGATGATGATTTCAAGGAAGATTCCGCTTAACTGTTCTGCTGTCGCAAGATCGACTTCCCGGTTCAAGGCGACGATCCCGCCGAAAATCGAGACCGGATCGGCGGCATGGGCACGACGGAACGCTTCATCAATCGTCGGACCGACGGCGACGCCACACGGATTCATGTGTTTGACGACGACCGCTGCCGCTTCGCGGAACTCATCGAGAATCTCCAGTGCTGCATTGGCATCCTGGATATTGTTATAAGACAATTCTTTCCCGTGGAGCTGTTTCGCGGACGCGAGTGAAGCCCCGCGGTAGATCGGGGTTTTGTAGAAGGCAGCCTCCTGGTGCGGGTTTTCTCCGTACCGTAAGTCCTGCACTTTTTCGAGCGTAATCGTCAATTGATCGGGGAACTTTTCACCCGTCTGCGTCAGGAAGTAATCGGCAATCAACGCATCGTACGCCGCTGTGTGACGGAATGCTTTGGCTGCCAGCTTTTGACGCGTTTCGAATGTCGTTCCACCAAGATGAATTTCCTGGATGACTGCCTGATAATCTGCCGGATCGACGACGACCGTCACGGCAGCATGATTTTTGGCAGCTGACCGGATCATACTTGGTCCGCCGATATCGATATTCTCGATGGCATCCGCATACGAGACGTCTTCATTCATGACCGTTTCTTTAAACGGATAGAGATTGACGACCACAAAATCAATCGGTTTGATCTGTTGTTCCGCCATCTGTTCCCGATGACTTTCAAGGTCTCGCCGTCCGAGCAGTCCACCATGGACCATCGGATGGAGGGTCTTGACCCGGCCGTCGAGCATCTCCGGGAATTGTGTGACTTCACTGATACCAATGACCGGAAGTCCTGCTGCTTCAAGGGCTTGATGTGTTCCGCCTGTCGAAATCAATTCGATTCCGGCTTCATGCATCGCCTGTCCCAGTTCGACGATACCTGTTTTGTCTGATACGCTGATTAACGCTCTCATACGTTTGCCTCCTCTTTCATCCACTCTTCGATGACTTGCGGGTACAATCTGTGCTCCACCTGCTGAATCGCCTGTTGGAGCGTTTCCCGCGTCATATCCTCTGTGATCGGAACCGCTTCTTGTGCAATGATCGGTCCTGTATCCATGCCTTCATCGACTATATGAATTGTAACACCTGTGATTTTGACTCCGCCACGAAATGCTTGCCCGATCGCATCTTTTCCCGGAAACGCCGGGAGCAGCGACGGGTGGATGTTGACGATCCGTCCGGCATAATGCGACAGCAGGACGTCTCCGATCAACCTCATGTATCCGGCTAAGATAATCCGTTCCACGCCCCGCCGCTCCAGTTCCGCAACGATTTCCCGTTCGAACGACGGTTTATCCGGATAGTCTTTTGCCGTGAAGACGAAGACATCACAGCCGCGGGCCTGAGCCCGTTCAATCACTTTTGCTTGTTTTTGATCACAGACGACGAGTTCAATCGTAGCCTGCAGACGTCCTGTTTCAATCGCTTCGAACAATGCTTCGACATTACTGCCACTTCCCGAGGCAAAACAGGCAATCTTCATTGGTCGACTCCAAGAATTCGGACACCCGGTTCACCCGTCACTGTCCCGATCGTATAGACGGTCTCGTTTTCACGGGCAAGTCGTGCCGTAACGGCATCGACATCTTCCGGTTTGACGATCATCATGTAGCCGATGCCCATATTGAAGACATTGTACATATCGTGACGCGGAACGTTTCCGGCTTGTTCGAGCCAATCGAAGACGGGTAACGTCGGCCATTTTTTCGGATCAAACGTCGCCCCGCATCCTTCCGGAAGAACACGCGGAACGTTTTCGTAAAAACCGCCGCCCGTAATATGGACCATCGCTTGAATTTTTTCTGTCTCAAGGGCCGCTTTGACCGCTTCGACGTAAATCTGGGTCGGCATCAACAATGTATTGCCGATCGTACTGCCGAACATCATCAGCTCATCTTCATAGCGAAGACCGCTTTCCGCAACGATTTTTCGAACGAGCGAGAAGCCGTTCGAATGGACACCGGATGAAGCAAGACCGAGAATGACATCTCCCGGTTGAACGTGTTCTCCTGTGATCAATTTTTGCTTTTCGACGGCACCGACTGCGAATCCAGCGATATCGTATTCACCGTCTGCATACATCCCCGGCATTTCTGCCGTTTCCCCGCCGATCAGCGTACAGCCGGACTGGACACAGCCTTCCGCAACACCGGCGACAATCCGCTCGATTTTTGCCGGAATGGCTTTCCCGAGGGCGATATAATCGAGGAAATAAAGCGGTTCCGCACCTTGGACGATGATGTCATTGACACACATCGCGACACAATCAATCCCGATCGTATCGTGCTGGTCGAGGGCGAAAGCAAGCTTCAGCTTGGTTCCGACGCCATCCGTCCCGCTGACGAGAACCGGTTCTTTCAAATTCAATTGGCTGAGGTCGAACATTGCACCGAAACTGCCGAGTCCCGTCATGACTTCTTTGCGCATCGAGCGGGCCACGTGTTTTTTCATTCGAGAAACGGATTCGTATCCTGCCGTCAGGCTGACACCTGCTGCTTCGTATTGTTTACTCATGCTTTGTTCCCCCATCTGTTCAAAGTTTGGCTTCCAGTTCTAATGCACCGATTGGTGTTGGATATTCGCCTGTGAAACAAGCCGTACACTGACCTTTTAACGGACCATCAAACGGTCGGTCAATTGCATTGACCATTCCGTTGACCGTCAGAAACTCCAGTGAATCGGCTCCGATTTCCCGGCAAATCTCGTCGGGTGTCAAGCGGGCGGAAATCAGTTCATCTTTGGAAGATGTATCGATCCCGTAATAACACGGATTCGTGATCGGCGGTGCTGTAATCCGGACATGGACTTCGGTTGCCCCGGCTTCCCGTAACAGTCCGACGATGCGACGGCTTGTCGTCCCGCGAACGATGGAATCATCAACCATGATGACGCGTTTGCCGTTGACGACACCCCGTAGAGCCGATAACTTCATTTTGACGCCACGCTCGCGGAGTTCTTGCGACGGCTGAATGAATGTCCGACCAACATAACGGTTTTTGATCAATCCCATTTCATACGGAATACCGCTCGCTTCCGCGTAACCGATCGCTGCCGAGATACTGGAATCGGGCACACCTGTGACGACGTCTGCCTCGACCGGTGCTTCTTCGAACATCTTTTTGCCAAGTGCTTTTCGTGCCGTATGGACGTTGACCCCATCAATCATCGAATCGGGACGGGAAAAGTAGATGTATTCCATCGAACACATCGCCCGCTCATGTGGTTCCATATACTGACGTGATGACATGCCGGACGTTGTGATCGTCACGAGCTCCCCAGGCTCGATATCCCGAATGAACTCGGCGCCGACGATATCAAACGCACACGTCTCGGATGAAAAGACAATCCCGCCATCCGGTGTTTTCCCGAGCGACAACGGACGCAGACCGTGTGGATCGACGGCGACGTACAACGTATCTTCCGTCAAGAACAGAAACGCGAACGCTCCGACCAGTCGGGCCAGACTATCGGCAATCCGGTCTTCAAGCGTCGGTAACTTACTCCGTTTGACGAGGTGCGCGACGACTTCCGTATCACTCGTAGTTTGGAAGATAGCGCCTTCCGCTTCAAGTAAATGTTTTAACGAGTCAGCATTGACGAGGTTTCCGTTGTGCGCAAGCGCCAGGTCGCCTGTCCGTGATTTAAAATGGAGCGGTTGAGTATTTTCGAGCGTATTTCCTCCGGCTGTCGAATAGCGGACATGTCCGATGGCGTGGTGCCCGGATAAAGAATCCAGTGTTTCCTGCGAAAAAACTTCCGTGACGAGCCCTTGTCCGCGGTGCGGCAGGAGCAGTTTGCCGTCACTTGCGACGATTCCCGCCCCTTCCTGTCCCCGGTGTTGTAAGCTATGGAGTCCGTAATACGCAAGTTGCGCCGCTTCCGGTTGTCCGAAAATCCCGAATACCCCACACTCTTCATTTAATCCTTTGATGTCATATAACACGCGATCGCCCCTTCCCAGTCGGCTTGCAGTGTTGAACGTGTTGCTTCGATGAGTGTATCGTTAGTCTTGATTTGCAAAGCATCTTGATCGGTAACGTACCCAATTTTATGCGCTCCTGTTTGCTTGACGAAGGCGGCTTCTTGTTCCGGCTTCACCGTCACGACGAAACGTGATTGCGATTCACTGAACAGATTTAGTGCCGGACCATCAAATGTCACATCAAGACCAAGCATCGTCCCGAATGTCATCTCGGCTAAGGCAACGGCAAGACCGCCTTCTGCCACGTCATGAATCGCTGTGACTTGTCCCGCTTGAACCGCCGCTTGCAAGGCCAGTAACCGCTCTTGTTCGACGGCTAAGTCAATGTGCGGTGCTTTCCCGAATGATTTTTCGAATTGCAGGTATTGCAGTTCACTGCCGCCGAACTCTGCTGTCGTTTCTCCGAGCAGGTAAACAGCGTCGCCGGCTTGCTTGACGTGTTGCGTCGTAATCCATTCGGTCTGTTCGTGAAGACCGACCATCCCGACGACCGGCGTCGGATGGACTGCTTTGCCGGCGGATTCATTGTATAAAGAGACATTCCCACCGATGACCGGTGTCTCGAGCACACGGCACGCTTCTGCCATTCCGGCCGTCGCTTGTTGCAACTGCCAGAAGCCTTCCGGTTTATCCGGATTGCCGAAGTTCAGACAATCGGTGATGGCGAGCGGTGTCGCACCACTGGCGACGATGTTGCGGGCTGCTTCGGCGACGGCAATCTGTCCGCCGACGAACGGATCGAGGTACACGAACCGGCTGTTGCAGTCGGTTGTCATCGCAAGTGCCTTGTTCGTTCCGCGAACGCGGATGACCGCGGCATCAGAACCCGGTGCGACGACGGTTGACGTCTGGACCATATGATCGTATTGATCGTAGACCCAACGTTTGGAAGCGATTGTCGGTTGTTTGAGCAAGGCACGCCATGTTTCGACGACATCTTCGACGATCGGCAACGTTTCATCCATTGCCTGAAATTCTTCATAATAAGCCGGAACACGTGACGGTTTGTTATAAACAGGTGCTTCTTCCGCGAGTGCATCAACCGGCACTTCAGCGACGATTTTGCCGTGATGGACGAGACGCAATACTTTCTCGTCGATGACTTCTCCGACGTGCACCGCATGCAGTCCCCATTTGCTGACGATTGCTTCGATTTCCGACTCGCGTCCGCGTTCGACGACGAGCAACATCCGTTCTTGTGACTCTGATAACATCATTTCGTAAGCTGTCATGCCGGTTTCCCGTTGCGGGACGTCGTCGAGATGCATCTCGATCCCCATACCGGCTTTCGAAGCCATCTCGGCTGACGAGGATGTCAGTCCGGCAGCTCCCATATCCTGCATGCCGACGAGCGCCGGATGACCGACGATTTCAAGACACGCTTCGATCAATAATTTCTCCATGAACGGATCTCCGACTTGAACAGCCGGACGTTTCGCTTCTGTATCTTCCCCAAGATCCTCCGAAGCAAAGGTCGCCCCGTGAATGCCGTCGCGTCCGGTTGCGGCACCGACGTACATGACCGAGTTGCCGGCACCTTTCGCGAGACCCTTTTGAATGTCTTCGTGATTGATTAAGCCGATACACATCGCATTGACGAGCGGGTTGCCTTCATACGAATGATCAAAGCCGACTTCTCCGCCGATCGTCGGAATCCCGACACAGTTCCCGTATCCGGCAATTCCAGCGACCACTTGTTCAAACAGTTGATTGACACGCGGTGTGCCGAGGTGTCCGAACCGAAGCGAGTTCATCAGGGCGACCGGACGGGCTCCCATCGAAAAGATATCGCGGATGATACCACCGACACCGGTCGCTGCCCCTTGGTACGGTTCAACGGCTGACGGGTGGTTGTGACTCTCGATTTTAAAGACGACGGCTTGATTGTCCCCGATATCGACGACACCGGCCCCTTCGCCGGGACCTTGCAGAACGCGTGGTCCGGTCGTCGGAAACTGGCGTAAGACCGGCTTCGACGTTTTGTACGAACAATGCTCCGACCACATGACGGAAAACAAGCCGATTTCTGTATAGTTCGGTTGGCGTCCGAGTAAGTTGACGACCATCTCATATTCCGCGTCGCTCAGTCCCATCGTTGCGTAGATCCGTTGTTCCTGAATTTGCTCCATCGTTGGTTCAGACTGTTGTTTTAACATGATATGCCCCCTGTTTGACGAGTGAAGTGAATAACTTAAGTCCATCCGTTCCGCCGGTCAGCAGCTCAACTGCCCGTTCCGGGTGCGGCATCATGCCGAGGACATTCCCGGCTTTGTTCGTGATGCCGGCGATGTCGCCGCGTGATCCGTTCGGGTTATCCGTATACGTAAAGGCGATTTGACGGTTCGTCTGTAACATCGCATACGTGGCATCGTCACAGTAGTAGTTGCCTTCTCCGTGCGCGATCGGAATCGTTATCGTTTCCTGCGCAGCGTAGTCTGATGTAAAGCGTGTCTCATTGTTTTCGACCTTCAGTTCAACCGTCCGGCACATGAACTTCAGTCCCGTATTACGGTGTAAGACACCGGGGAGAAGTCCGGCTTCAACAAGAATCTGGAACCCGTTGCAGACACCGAGGACTGTTTTGCCTTCTGCCGCAAAGCGTTTCACTTCTTCCATGATCGGTGAGAATTGAGCAATCGCTCCGCACCGGAGATAGTCGCCGTAGGAGAAGCCGCCCGGTAACAAGACACCGTCGTATCCTTCAAGGGACGTTTCCGTATGGAAGACGTATTCCGCTTCTTCGCCGAGTGCGTCTTTGACCGCATGATACATATCTAAATCACAGTTTGATCCGGGAAAGACGATGACTGCGAACTTCATGCCGGTGTCACCTCTTCAATCTCAAACTGATAATCTTCCATCACAGTATTAACGAGAAGTTTTTGACACATCTCGTGGATCATCGTGTCCGTTGTTTCGTCCGCAACGAGCAACTCAATCCGTTTACCGATCCGGACTTCTTCGACACCCGCAAAACCAAGCTGGGTAAGACCGCCTTTGACCGCGACACCTTGTGGATCTAAAATACTTTCCCGTAATGCGACCGCTACTGTAACCTTTTTCATTGTCCGTTTCCCCCTAGGCGATTGAATAGTGTTTGGTATGTGTCGATGAGTGATCCGATATTACGGCGAAAGACATCTTTGTCGAGGTGTTCGCCTGTTTCCTTATCCCATAACCGGCATGTATCCGGTGAGATTTCATCTGCGAGTAGAATCTCGCCCGCCGGTGTTTTACCGTACTCGAGTTTAAAATCAACGAGTGTGATTCCTTTTTCATCAAAGTAAGGACGTAAGACGTCGTTGACACGGTTGGCTTCCTGTTCAAGCAAGGAAAGCTCCTCCGTAGTCGCAATCTTCAGTAAATTGATGTGTGCCGGTGTGACAAGCGGATCGCCTAAGCTGTCATCTTTATAATAAAACTCGACGATCGGTGTTTCGAGAACCGTTCCTTCTTCGATGCCCAGCCGTTTACTCAGGCTGCCGGCGACGACGTTTCGAACGACGACTTCCAGTGGAATGATCGTGACACGACGTACGAGCTGTTCGCGCTCCGATGTCCGTTCAATGAAGTGTGTCGGAATTCCTGCCGCTGCGAGGACCTCAAAAAAGTGGCTCGTCAAGCGGTTGTTCAGTTCTCCCTTACCGGCAAACTCTGCCTTCTTCTCTCCATTAAATGCCGTAGCTTCGTCTTTGTAGACGATGCGGAGCACATCCTGATCCTGCGTCGTGTATAATCGTTTTGCTTTTCCTTCATAAAGTGGTTGCATCGATTTCGTCCCCCATGATCCTAAGATGTAGACGGGAGTCAGACTCCCGTCTCAGGTTGATTAGTTCAAGCCACACCGTTCAAAGATTTCATCGACCCGGCTCGTATGATACGTCGGATCAAAACAAGCATCGAGTTCTTCTTCTGTAAAGAGTTGTTGAATATCCGCTTCCTGCCATAAGACATCGCGGAACATGATTTGTTCTTCCCATGCCTGCATCGCCCGCGGTTGGACGAAGTCGTAGGCCGCTTCACGTGACCAGCCTTTTTCGATCAAGGCGAGTAAGACGTGACCGGAGAAGATGACCCCAAACGTCCGGTCCATGTTGCGTTTCATGTTTTCCGGGAACACCGTCAGATTTTTAATGATGTTACCGAACCGGTTCAGCATATAGTTGAGTAATCCCGTCGCATCCGGTAAAATGATTCGTTCCGCAGACGAGTGGGAGATATCGCGTTCATGCCACAGCGAGACGTTTTCGTACGCTGTCACCATATGGCCGCGGATGACCCGGGCAAGACCAGTCATGTTCTCCGAACCGATCGGATTCCGTTTATGCGGCATCGCCGATGATCCTTTTTGACCTTTAGCGAAGAATTCTTCGACTTCACGGGTCTCCGTTTTTTGCAGACCGCGGATTTCCGTCGCCATCTTCTCGATCGATGTCGCGATTAAGGCAATCGTCGACATGTAGTGGGCATGACGATCACGTTGAAGCGTTTGTGTCGAGACCGGTGCCGGTTTCGTCCCAAGCTTCTCGCAGACATATTTTTCGATGAACGGGTCGATGTTCGCAAACGTTCCGACCGCTCCCGACATCTTGCCGTATTCGACTGTTTCCCGTGCTGCCTCGAACCGGACTTTATTGCGTTTCATTTCTTCGTACCAAAGGGCCAGCTTCAGACCAAACGTCGTCGGCTCGGCGTGTACGCCGTGTGTACGTCCCATCATGACCGTATATTTATGTTCGTTGGCTTTGACTTTTAAAATCTCGATGAAACGATCGAGATCGGCCGCCAAGATATCATTGGCTTGTTTCAGCAAGTACGATAATGCCGTATCGACGACATCCGTTGACGTCAGCCCGTAATGGACCCATTTACGTTCTTCGCCAAGCGTCTCGGAAACAGCACGGGTAAAGGCGATGACATCGTGGCGTGTCTCCTGTTCGATCTCATTGATGCGGTTGACATCAAAAGAAGCGTTTTCCCAGAGTAACTGGACGTCTTCTTTTGGAATCACACCGAGTTCACTCCAGGCTTCACATGCTAAAATCTCAACTTTCAACCAGGCTTCGAATTTGTTCTGTTCTGTCCAGATCGCTTTCATTTCAGGACGTGTATAGCGTTCGATCATCTAACCGTCTCCTTCCATATCTGCAGGCGCTCCACTTCAGCCAATGCTTCTTCGACCGAATCAGCCAAGATGTTCAGATGCCCCATCTTCCGCCCCTGTTTTGCGTCCTGTTTTCCGTATAAATGGACTTTCGTCCGCGAGGATAACATCGGTAATGCCTCGTCTAATGCCGTGATATGCTGACCTAGGATGTTCGCCATGACGACCGGTGTCGTCAAGCGGGTTTCGCCAAGCGGCAGTCCGCAGATGGCGCGGATATGCTGTTCAAACTGTGACGTCTCGCACGCATCGATCGAATAATGACCCGAGTTATGCGGACGGGGTGCCAGTTCGTTGACAATCAGTTCGGACCCGACGACAAACAGTTCAATCGCCAGTGTGCCAATCAGATTCACATCATCCGCGAGACGCGTCGCCAGTTCAATCGCCTGTTGTTCCAAATCGTCCGAAATACGGGCTGGAACGATTGACAAATGAAGAATGTTGTCCTGATGAATATTCTCGCTGACCGGGAAGACCTTCGTTTCGAGCTGACTTCGCGTGACGATGACGGAAATTTCCTGGTCAAACGGTAACCATTTTTCAGCAACATATTCGGTTGCTTCAAAGGTCTCGATCGCTGTTTGTAAATCCAGCTCTGTCCGAATGACGGTCTGGCCTTTCCCGTCGTAACCAAAGCGGGCTGTTTTCAAGACGAACGGGAGACCTAACTGCCGTTTGGCTTCCAGCAAATCTTCGGTCGTCTCAACTGCCTGATAAGGTGCTACTTGGTAACCGAGCTGTTCAATCAGTTCTTTCTCCCGAATCCGGTGTTGGGTCCGAAACAAAAGTTCTGTTCCGTGAATCAGTTTACTGCCGATTGCTTCTGCTACTTCATGTGAGATATTCTCAAACTCATAGGTCACGACGTCTGATTCAGCAGCAAGTCGCTTTGCGGCCTCGACATCCGTGAACGGTGCTTGAATCTGTTGATCCGCTACTTGCGCACACGGTGCGTTTTCAGTTGGATCAAGTGTGATGAGCGAATAGCCCATTTGGCGTGCCGATAAAGCCATCATCCGACCTAATTGACCTCCACCTAAGATACCAATCCGTTTCATGTCAGATGCACCTCGGAAGCGATGACGTCTCCTTCCAGTTCGACACGCATATGATCAAGAGCCCGGGCAATCCGTTCGTCAACCGTTCCAAGAATCTGAGCCGCAAGTAAACCCGCATTTTTGGCTCCAGCATCACCGATTGCAACCGTCGCGACCGGAACACCACCAGGCATTTGGACGATGGAGAGTAAGGAATCGATGCCTTGAAGTGCTTTGCTTTGAATTGGGACACCGATTACCGGTAATGTTGTTTTTGCAGCAACCATTCCCGGAAGATGAGCGGCTCCGCCTGCCCCGGCAATGATGACCTTGAGCCCTCGTTCCCGGGCAGACTCGGCATAACGGAACATCAAGTCAGGTGTCCGGTGTGCCGACACAACTTTCTTTTCATAACCAATGTCCAGCTGATCCAGTACATCACACGTTTTCTGCATGGTCACCCAATCTGATTGACTGCCCATGATGACCCCGATTTCCACCTTACTCATCTGCGTCTCCTCCTTTTTGCATAAAAAAAGCCCAAACCACGTCTAAAAGGGTGGCTTAGGGTATAAAAAGGTACGCCAAAGAATTATCGACGAACATCCATATACCCCATAGTCCAACGATTTAGGGTCGTCGGGTAGAAACTTGCAAGCCATATCCCTGCTATTATACGAGGTGTTATATTCAATCTTCCTATCACGCCTTCATCTTAACAAGACTTCGGTCCGTTCGTCAACCAAAGGCGAACAATTTAATTATCTGAAAATTTATCGTTCGCTTTTACGCTTGAATTGTTCTGCTCACTTAGTCCAGCATTCGGAAATCTGAAAAGCATTCAACACGAACGACAAAAAAACACGACCCTTTCGTTTACGAAAGAGTCGTGTTTTTGAGAAGAGACCTCGATTCAGACATTCTCAGCTTCGAGCTTCGGTTTGCAGTCAAAAATGATTTGCTGACGGATGGGATACGGTTCATCATTCGCATCCAGTCCAAAAATCGGTTCTTCCCGTCGGACGGTCGGACGATAACCCATGGCATCGATCCGATCCAGACAATCACTGATCGTTTCATTTTCTTCTACGGCAACGCGCATTTTTTGTTTTTTTGCCATGAGTATCACATTCCTTCCTTATTATATATGTGAAAAAACCAAAAAAAGTCCATAAAAAAGCGGCGGCCCTTGAGCGTATGCTCCAGAACCACCGTTT
>NZ_QPKF01000004.1 GCF_003339585.1 Exiguobacterium sp. RIT594
TTGTTTTTGTATATTTGGTAGTTGTTGTCTGCATCGTTCTGAACAGCATACGCGCCCGGATTGGAATTGGATTTAAAAAAGATTAAAAAATATGAAAAAAATTCAAAATCATTTAGCTAACTTGCAAAGAAATTAAGTGTTTTCCTATTATATGTACGAAATCATTGTGTGGAATTTAACGAATCAACTACTTAATTAACACGCAGAGATATCACCGGATTGGCAAAAAATCGCCATAGTGTCAGCGGTCCGCGAATTGTGTAACCGCTTATACTTAATGAGCGTTCACAAGCTGGACATATTTTTCACGGATGTACGGCAAACTGAAATCACTGAAGGAGTGGGGAGAGAAAAGAAAACGTAGAATAAGACAGCAGACTCATGACAACACGTGTGCCATCATAACTCATCCTACATATTGTCATGAGAACATCTACTTAACGAAGAAGCGGGGATTGAACATGAATCAACTCGAGACGAGGGGAACAGAACAGAAAACGGAAAACCGTTCCGCATCATCATTTTACCGGACGGTTTGGCGCTGGCACTTTTATGCCGGACTGATTTTTGCACCATTTCTTGTCATGCTTGCCGTGACGGGATCGATTTACTTATTCAAACCACAAATCGAGAATGTTTTATATCAGAAGTATTATGAAGTGACACCGCAAGAAAACCGGATTTCAGCGACGGCACAAATCAATGCTGTCAAAGCAAACTATCCGGACGCAAGTATTACGAAGTACCGCCCCGGAGAAACCGATGCGCGGTCGAGTGAAGTGAAGATTGCGACGGAAGAGGCCTCGTCGACGGTCTTTATCAATCCGTACACCGGAAAAATTATCGGCGAACTGGCGGATGATGACCGGATCATGAATAAAGTCGAAGAAATCCACGGCGAACTGATGGCCGGGACGATTGGGGACCGGATCGTTGAACTTGTTGCCTGTTGGGCGATTGTCTTAATCGTAACGGGGCTATTTTTGTGGTTCCCGCGTAAAAAATCAACCGGGTGGTCCGGTGTCTTGATTCCACGACTACGCCAAGGGAAAAAAATCTTCCGACGTGATTTGCATGCTGTACCGGCATTTTGGATTACAGCCGGGATGTTATTCCTGATTTTGACGGGACTGCCGTGGTCCGGCTTTTGGGGAACAAGTTTTCAATCTGTCGCTACAAACCAAGGGCTTGGATATCCGCCATCGATTTGGGGAGGCGAGGCACCGGTGTCAGCTGTTCAAACAAAAGATGTCGCAGAAGTCCCGTGGGCAGCGGAAACACTCGACGTGCCGAAATCAAACGTCGAGGGGCTTGTACCGGCGTCGATTGACGATATCGTGTCGATTGCGAAACAACAAGGTATGGATCCGAGTTATGCCATCAGTATTCCAAGTGATCCGACAGGCGTCTATACGTTGTCGGCGTATCCTGCGAAAGCAGAAAAGGAAGCCACAATCCATCTTGATCAATATTCCGGAGCCGTCTTGGCAGATTATCGTTTTGATAACTATGGTTTTGTCGGTAAAGCGGTCGCGCTCGGGATTACCTTGCACAAAGGAACGGAATTTGGTCTGATCAATCAATTGATCAGTTTAGCGATTTGTCTCGGAATCATTTTAGTCGCGGTCAGCGGATTCTATTTATGGTTGAAACGGAAACCGGGCAAAGGGATGGGCGCACCAAAAGGACCGCCGGCGAAATCAATCAAGTGGTTTATTCTCGTTTTGATTGTGCTTGGCATACTGTTCCCTTTGGTCGGTCTGTCGTTAATCGTTGTCTGGCTGGCCGATTTCTTCATCATCCGACGGATTCCGGCTGTAAGGAGGTTTTTGAATGCGTAAGTCAATCAAAGGCATTTTACTAAGTGGACTGATTGTGACAAGTAGCGGTCTTGCAGGGTGTGCGGTCACATCGGACGCGGCCCAGCAATACGCTGTTGCCATCCCTTTATCGGTAAAATTTGAAATTCCGAAAGTACTGAAAGCCGATCAGGAAAAACAGTACCGATTCGGAGCGACACTGTGGCAGGATCAAAAAGCAGTTAAAGAAGCGGAGTATGTCCATTTTGAAATCTGGAAAGCAGATGGAACACTTCGGTACAGTATGGAACCGGCAGATGAAACGAAACCGGGAGTTTACTCGATTGAAAAGAAATTGCCGAAGGAAGGTCTGTATTACATCAAGGTCCATGCCAGCAGTAACGGAGCGATGATTATGCCGACACGGCAATTCATTGTCGGTCAACTGTCCGCCAACGATTTAAAAATCTTACAGGGCGGTGCCAAACCTGCCGGTGGAAGCAGTGGGCATCATCATTAAAAAAATAAGACAGCAAAACAGGACGATGGATAAAAATCCGTCGTCCTATTTTCATGTGCAATGGATTAAGTTAATCATCATCTCCATGAGATCCGTGGTCATCCCCTTGATCGTCTGAATCATCATCCGACTCGTCGTCATCTCCAGAATCATCGGATTGTCCATCATCATCCGAGGATTCATCTTCTGATTCCATTTCGTGTCCATTCACGAACTTGACTTCGACCTGAAGACTTTTGATTGGCGTCGCAAGCTGTAAAGCTTGAGAGACCTGTACTACAAGTTCTTCTTTCGTCATCGAGGCAGTCAGCGTTAATCGTTCGCGTAAAGTAGCAACATCCTTGATGCCGATTTCATCCTTGACGCGTAACTCGTTCCGGTGATGTTCACTGCTGTAACGCCATTCGAATTTTTGTTTGTTCGTATTAGTCAACTTGATCGTCATTCGTTTGATTTCTTGACTGTTTTGGACGCCGTCCTGATCTGCATCTTCCTGATCATCGCGAACACCGTCATGATCGCTATCGGCATGTGTCGGGTCTGATCCCAGTTCGAATTCGTTCTCGTTATTCAGTTGATCTTTGTCTCGATCTTCTTCCCCGTCTTTTAGACCATCCCGATCAGAATCAGCTTGGATCGGTTGTGTGCCGACAATAAATTCTTCTTTCGTCGTCAGGCTGTCAGCATCTTGATCTTCTGCCGCATCGGAAATCCCGTCTTGATCCGTATCTTTTTTTAAGGGATTAAGCTTGGCAAGATACTCTTGTTGATTCGTCACGCGATCACGGTCCGCATCTTCTTGCCCGTCAGCCAGCCGGTCATCGTCTGTATCTTTTTTGGTCGGATTCAACTGCAATTGATACTCCTGGAGGTTGGTCAGACGGTCACGGTCACGATCGGCCGTCGCTACGGTTTTTCCATACCCTAAATGATACTTACTCTGCCAGGAATCCGGAATCTTATTTTGATCCCGATCGACTTGAGTCACTGCCTTTTTCTTTGGTTTTGTCTTGGCGTCGACCGAGACGACCGACTGAGAGAGACAGACGGAGGCGAGTAACGCTCCAATGATGATTCGTTTCATACGTTCACTCCTGTTCCTGATGAAAAATAGTTTAAAAAGCGATCTTAAGAAGAGTTTAATCAAATTGTTCTAACATAAGGACGCTCTTTCGAAAAACGAGTCAGTAAAAAATAAAATAGTTAAAGAGAAAAGTTTTCAAAACGCCTTATATTTTTTAGAGAAAAATATTTTTTTATAAAAAATGTGAAAAAAGAAAACTATTTGTGAACTGCTTACGTTATCTGTGTGTAGTTTAAAAAATCAAAGGGGTGTTCATAAGATGAAGATGAAAAAGTCGTATCTCGCCGTCCCACTCAGTGCCGCATTATTGATTCCAGCAGCAGGCGTCAGTGCCCATGGTCATGAAGATCATAGCAAGATGTCCCACAGCTCGGGCAAAGTATCACTAGATGTCTCGTCTCCCGCATCGGATTTGCGAGCGACGCTTGATCAGCTTTTATCTGAACATGCTTATTTAGCAGTCGTCGCCATGCAAAAAGGTATTGACGGCAAAAAAGATTTTGATCAAGCAGCCGCTGCGTTGAATCAAAATACGGATGATTTATCGGCAGCAGTCGGATCCGTCTACGGGGATGAAGCCGGCGAAGCGTTCAAAAAGATTTGGTCAAGTCATATCGGCTACTTCGTGGATTATGTCAAAGCAACAGGCGCTAAAGATGAAGACGCTAAACAAAAAGCGTTAAAAGAACTGGATGAGTACCGCGTCGAACAAGCCGCTTTCCTCGATCAAGCAACAGAAGGACGCTTGAAAGCAGCAGATCTAGAAGCCGGATTAAAAGTCCACATTACGCAATTGTTGACCTCATTCGACAGTTACGTCGCCGGTGATTATGACGCCGCCTACAGCAACATGCGAAAAGCGATCGAGCATATGTACATGGTCGGAGAAGGATTATCGGGCGCCATCGTTACGCAGTATCCGGATAAATTCAAAAATACGAAAGTCGATACACCGGCTGCCGACCTCCGTGCCGGATTGAACCGGAACTTCTCGGAACATGCGGCACTCGCTGTCCTTGCGATGCAAAAAGGAATCGACGGAGCGAAGGACTTTGATGCGGCAGCAGGAGCACTTGGTGAAAACACAGACGATCTGACAGCGTCAATCGGTTCTGTCTACGGCAGTGAAGCCGCGCAACAATTCAAGAAAATCTGGTCGAGTCACATCGGCTACTTTGTGGATTACGTGAAAGCGACAGGTGCGAAAGACGATCAGGCACGTGACATGGCCGTAAAAGAATTGGATGAATACCGTGTCGAGCAAGCTGCTTTCCTTGATGCCGCAACGGAAGGTCGCCTGAAATCAAAAGATCTCGAAGAAGGACTGAAGGTCCACGTCGATCAATTGTTACTGGCCTTCAACAGCTATAATGAAAAAGACTACGACAAAACGTACCCGGCAATCCGTGAAGCATACGGTCACATGTACGGAGTCGGTGAAGGAACAGCGACAGCAATCGTCGATCAGTTCCCGGATAAATTCAAAGGCGCACCGGCCGGTATGCCGAACACCGGTCTTGGTGGAACGGCTGAATCACAATCATCCACATCAAACGGTATCCTTTGGTCATTACTTGGAATCGCAGCCGCTTCGATCCTCGGATTCTTCGGACTTCGCGGACGTCGCTCACAACACTAATCGGACAACCGAACCCGCTGGAAACAGCGGGTCTTTTTCTACACATTTTCGGTCAAAGGAGGAGTTTACGATGAAGATCAAATGGTTTGTGCTGTTTATTCTGGTCTTGTTCGTCGTTCAGCCGTTTTCAGTCTCAGCTCACACGAGTCTAACGAATTCAAATCCGTCAGAAGGTGAAGTCATACAAGGCGACTTGGAAAAAATTCGTTTGAATTTCGATACGGCGATTGAAAAAACCAGTACGGTCGAACTGAAAACAGCTCAAGGTGACGCGGTTCCGCTTGAAAAGCCCTTGATTATCGGTAATGAATGGAGTGCAGCCGTTCAACAAAAACTTGAGAGCGGAACGTATCTCATCCGCTGGACATTGATTTCGGAAGACGGACACCCGGTCGAAGGAACGATTCGATTCGACTTGAAAGAAACGGTTTCTTCGACCGATCCTGCTGACGATAAAGACGTCGAGCCGGCGGCACCGGAACCGCAACAAGCGAGTATCGTTCCAACTGAATCCGCAGAAACCGTCGAACCGGGGCTGTTTCCGACCTTCTTACCCTGGCTCGTGGCTGTTTTGGTTCTAGCAATCGTCATCACGTTCTTCCTGCTCCGTCGCCAAAAACGGTCATGAACGGCATCGTCAGTGAACTGCTCATCTATATCGGCGGGGCACTTTGGGCAGGGCGGCTGTTGCTTTTGTTTATTTCAGAAGATAAAAAACCGGCAGTCGGTCAATTGGATGGTCTTGCGTGTGCAGCACTCGTCAGCATCGTTGCAGGAGCCGGCTTTCCGTTATGGCGTGTAGTTTCTTATTTTCAGCAGGAGATGGACTTATCCTTCCGTGAAGCGTTACAGGCGGGTCTGTTTGAAGTCCGGATCGGTCAGTATTTTTTGATGGTGTATTTTTCAGCACTCGTGGCATTCATCATCGTGTTCATGAAACGAATCCTGCTCATCAAACGGTGGTTGCTGCTTGGTATAACAATCCCGCTCTTTCTTGGGATTTCCGGAACCAGTCACGCCGCATCGAAGCATGGCCTGCTGGGGCTTGTGTTACAGACCAGTCATTTTAGCCTGATGGCGTTGTGGGTTGGAGTCGTATTCGTCATCGGTTGGTGTGCCCGGGACTCTAACCACTGGTTGTCGTTTTTACGCTGGTTCAGTCCGTTCGCCCAATTGACGTTTTTAGGAGTCATCGTGACCGGCTTCTTCCTGATGCGTCAAAGTGTTCTGTTAAGCGAGTACCGCAATGCCTGGAATGTCCCGTATGGCCAGGCTTTGCTCTGGAAACACCTGTTGTTAATTCCTTTGCTTGGTTATGCATTCATTAACGGGACACTCGTCAAACGGCGGTTACAGAAGGAACCTTCCTTTGATCCGCGGCGTGGTTTGCGCTTTGAGAGTCTGATCCTCGGTTGTATCTTTTTTGCGACAGCGACCTTGAGTAATCTGGAACCGCCGGATTTGAACACTCTTGGAGCAGTCAAGCCGATTCTTTGGTCGAACATCGTTCTTCTCTTAACAGGCGGTGGAAGTATCGGACTGTTGCTGTTGGCCTATCAGAAACGCCTGCCGTTCCTGCTTGGCAGTCTGTTCAGTCTGCTTGGTGTCAGCCTCATTTATATTGGATTGGTATATACGCCTTAGCACAGTCACCTTCGGAATCCGGGAATGGTGGCTTTGTTGCGTCCGGAGAAGTGACAGAGCGATCATTTTAAAAATTAAAAGATAGTTTTTCTGAAGAAAATATCCGTGCCTGATTTTCGGCGACATGCAGGAGTGGAAACTCGGTATACTGAGGAAAAGAAGGGGAGGGACACGTGATGAATACCTTACCGGAAACGGATTATTATGAAGCGCTCGTCCGTCGTGATGCCTCGTACGAGGGGACATTTTTTGTCGGCGTCAAGACGACGGGGATTTTTTGCCGGCCGACCTGCCCGGCTCGGAAACCGAAGCAACAGAACTGCGAATTTTTTGAGACGGCGAAAGAAGCGTTACTCGCTTCGTACCGGCCGTGTTTACGCTGTAAACCGCTCGCTTATCCCGGTGACAGTGACGTCATCAGCCGCTTGGTTGCCGCCGTCGAAGCGAGTCCTGAAAAGCGGTTCAAAGATGCCGACTTCCGGGAACTGGGACTTGATGCCTCGACCGCCCGGCGGCAGTTTAAGAAACGGTTCGGGATGACGTTCGTTGAATATGCCCGTTCCCGCCGGATGGGACTGGCGATGAAGGAAATCCGCAAAGGACAACCGGTCATCGAAGCCCAGTTGGCGAGTGGTTATGAATCAAGCAGCGGCTTCCGCGATGCCTTTGCCCGCATCATGGGCGAGACACCGAAACGCTGGGACGGAACGTATCTGCAGGCGAAGTGGCTCGACACGCCACTCGGACCGATGCTTGCGATTGCCGATGAGCAAGGACTGCATTTACTCGAGTTTGTCGATCGTCGCGGACTGGAACGGGAAGTCGAACGCCTGCGGCTCTCAGCCCGTGCGGTCATCATTCCCGGTGACACGCCAATCTTCGAGCAGGTAACAGTTCAACTGGAAGCATACTTTGCCGGCGAACGCGACCGATTCGATCTTCCGCTTGTTTTGTACGGGACGCCGTTCCAGCGACAGGTCTGGGAACAGTTGCAACAGATTCCTGCGGGTGAGACGATTTCCTATCAGGAACTGGCCGTCCGTGTCGGGAATCCGGCTGCTGTCCGTGCTGTCGCCCGGGCAAACGGCGCCAATCAACTGGCGATTTTGATTCCCTGTCATAGGGTGATTCGCTTGACCGGCGATCTCGGTGGATATGCCGGCGGCTTGGCACGAAAAGCGGCCTTATTAAAATTAGAACGGACGAAGAGAGGATTGAATCACGTATGAGTTTGATTAAAGATGTGTTTACGGATGACTGGCTGAATCGATTGGGGAAAGCGGTGCAGGCACCGGACTTTAAAGACGTCGTTCAACAAGGGGACTGGGAGGAGCTGGCGTTTAAACAACGGGTCCGCCGGATTGCAACTGAGCTTAAGCGTTATTTGCCGGCTGACTTTGAGCAGGCGGCGACGCATCTCGAAACGATCGCTCCGGAGTTTCCGGGACTGCCGGGCATCGTTTTCCCGGATTATATTGAAGTCTATGCGCCGGGTGATGCCTGGGACCGTGCGATGGCAGCACTGGAACGGTTGACCCGGCACTCGACGTCGGAATTCGCTGTCCGCCGTTTTCTGCTGGCGGATCAAAAACGATTTTTAGAGGTCGCGACGCAATGGAGTCACTCGAATGACGAGCACATCCGGCGCTTGGCGTCAGAAGGAACCCGTCCGCGTTTACCGTGGGGACAGATGATTCCATCGCTGATTGCGGATCCGCGACCGGTCTTGCCGATTCTCGATGCACTGCTCGAAGACGATGCGTTATATGTCCGGAAAAGTGTTGCCAATCACTTGAATGATATCGCGAAGACCCATCCGGAACTCGTCATTGAACGATTGGAGCGGCTCGGAACGCATCCGCATACGGATTGGATTTTACGCCACGCGTCACGAACTCTGTTGAAACAAGGCCACCGGGATGTCTTAAAAGCCTTTGGACTCGTTACGCGGGGAACGGTGACGGTCGACGAACTGACGGTCACACCGACACTGGCAATTGGCGGAGAACTGGCTTTTTCCTTTCACGTAACGACAACCGAACCGCAAGTGTTGCGAATCGAATATGCGATCGACTATGTCAAAAAGCGGGGGACGAGTCAAAAAGTCTTCCGGATCAGCGAACGGCAGGTGACGGGACGGGAGGCGTTTGCGAAACGGCAGTCGTTCCGGAACTTGACGACGCGCGTTCATTATCCGGGTACGCACCAGCTGACGATTCTGATTAACGGAGAAGCCTATGCGACGACGGAGTTTGATGTCACGAAGGAGGAAACAATATGAACGGTCGCCATCCGGACTTTACGACATCCCGGTTATCTGTTGAGGCAACCGATACAGCGGACGGCTGTATTTGGGCACTGCAGAAACGGGATACGCAACAACAGATTGCAACGATTCAGTTCAGCGGTCAGCAACTCAGCTATGACGCAATTGATCCGACCGACCGGGCGGGCTACATCGAAGAAGCATTGAAGGTCATCGTCGCGTATCTGGCGCGGACGCTGTTGTTGCCGTTCGTGACCGGACGGGATGGAGAAGCAGTGGTTTGGCTCCGAAATGGGTTTCATGCTGACGGACCGGTCTTTTGGCGTGACTTGACGCATTGAAGTGAGGAAAATCATGAAACAAAGTAAGCCAAGAATCGTCTTTCCTCCACTCGCTTTTCTCAGGCGGAACGCAAGCCGCGGTCGTCCTCGGACGACCGGGTCTCGCCTGTTCCTGACGGAAGCACGCTTCCTTTTCCTGTAGAAGTCGAGTGGAGTCGACGATTCTTTTGAATGAGCAAAAATAAAACCGTCTCCTCAGAAAACGTGCTTCTGAAGAGACGGTTTTTCGTGTACGGATTACGGTTCTGAGATGCCGTTTGCGAGTAACAGCAAAAAGGTGATGACGGATAATGACAGTAAAAAAGCAATGTTCGCGAAGACACTGAACCATTTGACGTAGTTATTTGTCGACCGGAGACCAAGCACCAGTGAAACGATGTATCCGAGTCCGACCAAAACGTTGAGACCGATGGGCACCCACAGGCTCAGGTTCGGAAAAAAACGTCCGCTCAGCAGGTAGGAAGTCAGCATATTGAACAGCAGCAAACCGAGCGTTAAGAAAACCGGAAAATACGTCTGCTTGGATTGATTCATCGTTCGACCAGATTCGTTGACCAGTTAAAGTGTCGGCAAATGGCGTCGGCACTATCGGCGGCTGAGCGTCCCTCGGTATCGAGCCTTAAGTAATTCGGATACGGCAGTTCCCCCGGAAGTGAATGCGTCCGGTAGTGTTCGGCTGTTTCAAGCAGGTTGGCTTCCGACGCGGCAATGTCCCGTTTCGTAAACTTATGTAGTAGGCGGTTCTCGGTCTGGTTCCGGACAAGACGGGTCGACAGCGCAGCTTCGAGTTCGACGATGAAGACTTCGGCACCGGCTTCTTCAAACAGTTGAACGGTCTCTTCGATGAATTCGATACCTCCGCCTTCGACGCCGAACAGGCACAAGAACGTAAAGATCACGCCTTCCAGGTCACTGACCGCCATCTCCTTAAACATCTCCCGCCGGATCAAGTCCTTCAGCTTATGGTGCGCCGGCTTCGTAAAGTCAAAGTACGGATATAACAGGTCGATCGTCTGATGGTTGTGGAATAATTTCATGCCCGTTTTTTGTTCGAGTTCCTGACCAATCGTCATTTTGCCGACGGCTTGCGGTCCGAGTAACATCACAAACTTCATCTCTGGCACCTCTTCCTTTTTTTGTTAATACTAGCACAGAAAAACAAAGTGTTCATATTAGAACGTTTGTTCGTTAAATGGTATAATGACAGTAGGGAATGTTGCTGTTTTTTCGACCGAATGGAGGTCATTCATTATATGGAACACTGGAAGATGGTAGACGGTTATGAAGGGATGTATCAGGTTTCAACAGCGGGGAATGTCCGCTCGCTCGACCGGATCATCGAGACGAGTCGGGGTGTCAAACAACGGCGGCAAGGTGTCGTCTTGCGCCCACGAATCAATCAAGAAGGCTACCGGAAAGTCACGTTATACAAACAAGGACGGGGCGAACGGTATTATGTCGGAGAACTTGTCGCGAAAACATTTATTGATAGTGAAGCGGTGCAGGAGCGGGTTATCCGGGCAGACGGTAATCGACTGAATGACCAGATCGACAATCTGACGGTCAAACCGTCCGTGAGTCAAGCGTATGCATCGCTCCTTGACGAGTTCGAGTCGCTACTGAGTCAACACATTGACTTGTCGCCACGACAGATTCGGGACATCCGCTACCGCTATCAAGCAGGACAGTCGATTCGCCGGTTAGCGATGGCGTATCAGGTGACGGAAAATCGGATCCGTAACATCATCGACAAAAAGGAAGCTCAATATATTAGTTAAACGACAAACAGACTCTGTGCTTGAGGCACGGGGTCTGTTTGTCTTTACTGGGACGGACCGACAATCGTCCGGTTGAGAGACTCGATTTGTTCGCCGATGATGTGACCGTGCTGTTTCAGTTCCTGTTGGCGGACACTGTTGGCCGGCATGTTTGCTTCAAGTGACTGACTGTAGTGGGTCAGTTCAAACAGAATCGTTTCAATCAGTTGAAAATGTTCCCGAATCCGCGGTTGGACCGAATAGACGAGCGTCCGGTCCGTCTCGACCTGGACGAGCGCGGCTTCAATCTGTTGGGCATGATCAAGGACGGAAGCAATCCGGCGGGTGCTCTGTTCAAGTTGTTCGTGTGTCGTCTCGATTTGGGTCGTCATCTGGACAACATCTTGTTCGATTTGCCCGATACTAGCCGTCAAATCCCGGTTCGCCTGGTTGATGTGATCGATACTCCGCTTGATATCGAGCGCAAGTGACTCGACCTCTTTGGCGACGATGACGAAACCGCGGCCTTCGTCGCCAGCGCGTGTTGCTTCGATTAGGGCGTTGAGCGATAAGCGGCGTGTCGCTTCCGCCACCTGCTGGATATAGCGGATCGAGGCATGCATTTGTTGATTGCGTCCGGTCGCTTCTTCCAGTGACTGTGACGTGTTGACAGACAGGGTCCGTAACAACGTTGTATCCTGTTGCAATGAGTCGAGGATTCGATGACTCGTCGTCGCTTCGTCATTAAAGGAGCTGACCCGTTGATGGCTCGTTTGGATCGACTCGTCCATCGTGGCGAGTGCTTCAATCGAGGTCGTCAACAGTTGGCCGGATTCCATGATGATCTGTTCCATCTGCGTCGACTGGTCCGTCAACGATGTCGCCACTTGATGGACGTCAACGATAGATTCATCAATCGATGCGAGTTGGGACGAAAAACCGGGTTGAGTTGCCTCCAGTCGTTCGCTCGCAATCGAAATTTCTTGCGTCAAGTTCCCGATTTGCTGCATCAGTTGGTTGTATTGAAACGTCAATTGCTGTAATTCAAACGTCGTCGTCTTGATGCTGATCGGCTGATAGGTCCGCCGTGCATAGGCTTCTTCAATCTTTAAGGACAAGACCGACAGCGGAGCGAGTTGCTTTTTAATGCGGGCACGGATCAACAGACTGACGAAACAGAGGACGACGATTCCGAGCACACCGAGTTTCAAGGCGAGTGCCTTAGCGGGTGCGACCAATCGTGCTTGATCGACCGATAAGAACAGGACATCATTCACTTCCGAAATCGACATCGCGAGAATAAACCGGTCGTTGCTCGTAAACGTCATGACGCGTGTTTTCTTCAATTGTTGCGTCACATCTTTTTTTTGTTGTGCCGTCAACGCCAACGGTTGGATAGCTACGTTTTTGGTTGCGAGCGACTGAATGGCCGCATCGTACTCGTCCCGTGCCATATCGGCGAGCTGTTGATTTTTTAATCGTTTGATGGCGCGTGTCCGTTCCTGTTCGTCTTCCGGATACGCCAAGTAGATGGAGCGGATATTGGCATCGAGCATCGTCATTTCGCGTTCAAGCCGTTCGCTGACGGACTTCGTCGACGCGCGGTAGAGTTCTTCAACGCTTAAAGCACTGATCAGTAACAGACCCATCGCGACGATTGGGATCAGCCAGTTGTTTAATTGTTGGGCCAATAATCTTTTTTTCTGTGTAGGTTGCTTCATTCGCTTTATCGCCTCCATGCTTCCTATCGGAAAGGAATGAGGCATAATTTATGAAGGCAACGTAGCGTTCTTGTAAAGGTTCAGTCCGCAAAAAAAGACATCCGAGGATGTCTGCTGTCAGCTGGCATGTGGTAGGTAAGTCGAAACGAAACTGGTCGTCATCTGTAAGAGCTGTTGGGTTTCTTCTTTTGGTTCTGATGTGACATAAATAATCAGGGCAGCGGCGACGGCGACAAAAATGATGATGACGAGAATGACGAAGAACGGCATCTTGCTTTTCTTTTTTTCCTCTTTCATGTCCATGATGCGATTACCCCCTTATGAAGTAGAAACAGTCTCTTTGAACTGATTCCCTGATGAAAAAAATGGAAACCTGTCAGAGTGCTTGAAACAGGTAAGAATTAGTCCGATAAAGAACTATAACGTGTAGGGAATTAGTTTTACATAAGGGGCGTGCAGCATGTTGAGTCAGTTTAATCAGTTTCTGTTGAATTTTTCGTTATTGATCACGTCACTGTTATTTGCCTCTTTACCACTCCGACACGTCAAACGCATTTCACCGGCGTCACCGGTCAAGCTTCGTATTCTGGTCGGGTTGATTGCCGGGTTTATCAGTGTCCTGCTTGTTCTGAACAGCATTACCTATGATGGTGCAAAAATTGATTTACGGCTCGTTGCGCTTGTCACGGCGTTTTATTACGGCGGCTGGGTCAGTGCCGGCATTACGACGCTCGCGATTCTTGGCGCCCGGTTTGCCGTTACGCCGCCGGGGGCTTACGAAGGGTTGATCCTGACCGGTTTAATTTGTATCGCTTTACTCATCACGGCAAGCATTTACCGTCGATTTGCGTCGCATACACTCAAAGATTATTTAGTCTTGATTGGTATCGGGATTGGTTACAGTTTACCTGCCCTCTATCTATTAACGGAGACATTTAACCGGTTTCTTGAAATCGCCTTGGTCTATATCATTTTCATTTTACTGGGCGGTTATGTCACGTACCGTTTCCTGCAGGAACTGCGCAAACACTTCCAGTTCGTCCAGACCCAGCAGGAGCTTGCTTTGACGGACGGGCTGACGAATCTCGCCAACCGGCGGAAACTGGATGAGACACTCGCTCACTATGATCAACACGGCTATGCGTTTTCCGTTCTGATTGTCGACATCGACTTTTTCAAATCGGTCAACGATACGTACGGACATGACGGGGGGGATGTCGTTTTGCGACAATTAAGCCACCTGCTCGAACACTGTTGTCCGGATCAGGCGCTCGTCGGACGTTACGGCGGGGAAGAGTTTGTCGTCCTGTTACCGGACACACCGCTCAAAGAAGCCGGACGGCTCGGCGAAACGATCCGTTCTGCCTGTGCCGATCAGCATTTTGTCTTCAGCGCGTATCCGGCATTCCATGTCACGTTATCAATCGGGGCGGCCTCGTCGGACCAAGGCGAGACATCGTTTGAAGTCGTCCAAAAAGCCGATCAGGCATTGTATCAGGCGAAACAGACGGGACGTAACAAGGTCGTCGGCTACAGCGAAGAATAATCCAAAACAAACAGGCGGGCTCCCCGGAGTCCGCCTGTTTGTTTTACCTATCGGTTATTCGCCGACCATCCCGTCATGGTCATTGTCCCGCATGTACGGATAAAGCCAATGGTCATCTGTAATCGGCATCGCGAAACCGGCGTCCTTCGCCTCTTGGATTGTAACTTGTCCGTTGCCGTTCGCGTCGACGGTTGAGACGTCATTTGTCGCGTCCGAAGCTGGTTCCGGATCGGCAGGAGCTTGTACCGGTTCTTCTTTGTCTTCGGTCAGACCGAGTTCGGCATTGACTTCATCCGGATTGACGTTATCGAAGTCATCGACGATTTTATTTCCTCGTAGCGTATACGTATAGTGATAATGCGACGGGATTTGTGTGTTCGTATCCGGATACGTAATGATTGCTTCGAAGTCTGTCACCTCACCGGCCTTGCGGATAGTGTTTTCCATATAAGCTTGATCACCGTGCCGGTTGAGCGTACTGTCCTGCGGCGTGATGTTGTAGGCGTTTGAGACCCCGCCCAGTGAATCGGCGATAACGTGGCCTTCGTCGAGTTGCGGACTCTCAACACCGGGGACCTTCGCTTCGTCTGAATAATAGCGACCGGATGACGTCGTTTCCTCGGAATCATTTTGTAAGGTGATTTTTTTCGCGATCACTTTAACGAGTTGGGCATGTTCGTTCGTAAACGCCCAATACTTCCGATTGCCGAATCCGATATTGACGACAGCATTCGGTTCCCGGTCACCCGACAGATCGCCCCCGTCGACGTTCAGTTTTGTATAGCCCGAAAAAACGGAGTTCTTCGAAGACTTGGCTGTCGCCTCAGCAGTAGCCGTTTCGGTGTTCACCGGTTTTTTCGTGACGGGTTTCTCAGAGGTTTGGTCTGCTTCGGCCGGTTTGGTTTCTGTTTCCGTTTCCGCCTGCTTCGGTGAATCCTTCTGAATGGTTGATTGGTCGGTCTTTGGTTCTTGCGAAGCTGTTTCTTCACCGGCACATCCCGTTAAGAGAAGGGCAGCCAGTGGTAACGCAAAGTAAGTAAAGGATAGTTTCATAGGTAGACTCCTTAAATGGCATGACATACTTGTTCATTTTAGGAATCTTTTATCCTGAATACAAGCTGATTTTAAATATCTAACTACATGATATAGATAGTGTCAGGTAATTTATCAAAAATAGTCTTTCAAGAGACGGTCGTTTCACACCAAAAAACACGCCACTTAAAAGTGACGTGTCCGGACGGATGACTGGAATGAAATGGTCAGTTCCATAGGAAGAACTGTCTTTAAGAGGAAATCAATTGCGGGAAAATCTGATACCGCTCAAAATCAGCGAGGATATTGGGTGCAATCTGTTGGCGGAGTGTCGATTCATCTGCCCACATGTAGGCGTCGTGCTCATCGGACAATTCGACGGTCCGAGTCGTGGCGGTGCAGAAGTAGACCAGCAAAATGACTTGGCGGTCCGGATGCGTCATGAGACTCGAAGCATAAGCGATGCGGTCGACAGTGACCGTCAGTCCGGTTTCTTCCTCGATTTCCCGTGCCAGACTGTCTTCCGGCAACTCGCCGAAATCAATTTTCCCACCCGGACATTCCCACGTTCCGCCACCGGAGTCGGCAGCGGCGCGTTGGACGATTAAGATCCGGTTGTCGTACTGCACGATACCTTTGACGGCTGTTACGATCGTTGTCATATGTTTCCCCCCTTTTGTCTGAGAAGAACAGCTTCCGGTCCTTCCTGTTGCATCAACTGACCGTTCTTCAAATAAACGCCGCTTCGTTCCGGTAAACCGTAGCCGAAGGTACTCTCCGTTTTTATAAACGCCTCGTACAAGTTCGTCTCTTCCTGCCATGTGTCGTAATGGACGGAAATTACGGCGTCCGGTAACAGTCCGAGACCCTTCAGGACTAATGATTTACCGTCCCGTTGATCAATCGCAGGAATCCGGCATTCGTTTGGTGTCAGTAAGGCACCGGCTGAAAATCCGGCGACCGGAACGCCGTGCTGAAACCGTTCTTGAATGATGGTACCGATTGGTGTGCCGACGATGAACTGTTGGTAGCGTTCCGTCTCGCCACCCGAGATGATGATGCCGGCACTTCCTGCTAACCGTTCGAGTTGTTCAGGTGCCGGACGCGCAGACAATGGAAAGTGGAAAAAATCTGTTGCACCATTTGCTGTTAACGCATTCGTATAGATCGGGGCATAATCTGCCCAGGACGAGTCGGGACGCGGGACATACAGTAAAGCAACCGGTCCCGACTGGTCGAGACAAGAGACGAATTGTTCGCAAAGCATTGGCGTGAACGGCGGACCGCCACCGAAGAGAAACAGCTGTTGATCCATCATGAAAAACCTCCTGTTTTTAAAATGATTTCATCTGCAAAGCGGTCTGATACCGTTCAAAAAGTTGGGCCGTCATGAAAAAGAACAGCAGACCAAAACCGATGTGAAGCGCTGTATAGACAAGACCAAACGAAGAGATTTCATACAGCAGGACCGGTAACTTGACCGTCGTGAACGCTCCGAGGAAAAAGACGACATATCGGACGCTGGCGCCTTTTTCGAGCAGGAGAACGGCGACGGGAAAAGCGACATAGAGCGGACCGGCTGCGATGGCAGCGAGTAATAAGACATACACATATCCTTGAGCCCCTGCATCTGGTCCCATGTATTTTAGCAGGGTGTCTTTTTTGATCCATTGATCAAGTAAACCGACCAAGACCAGAATCGGTGGCAACAGAAGCAGCATATCGAGCAGACTGTTAAAACTGAGCCGGGCGGCATGCTGACCGCGTACAGGATCAACGAGCAGAAGTCCGAGCAAGAGGACGGACATTGTGAGGAAAAAGCCATATGTTTTGATCCGTTTCATCCAAGCACCTCCATGACGAGTAATGAAAAGAACAGGCACATCATAAGTGCGGATAGGTTGCGCACGTAAGCAAAACGTTTGCCGAACAGGCGGCTCTCGAGCGGAATCGTCATGATTCCGACGGCCATCAGTGAAGCCATTAAAGCCGAAACTTGTGCCAATCCGGCACCGTTCTCAAGTAAGGTCGCGCCGAGCGGGAAGACGACGAAGCTCGGAATCAGAGCAATCGCACCGATGACGAGCGACAGTATAATACCAAGAAACCCGGCATCCTGTCCGAGTAAGGCCGAGATTTGCGCAGGCGACAGAATCGATAACGACAAACCGACGAACAACAGGATGGCCAGGAGATCCGGCAACAGGTTCGTAAAGATTTTCCAGGCTTTCGCAAATGCCGCCTGCGTCTTTTGTTTGTCCTTGTAGAAGGAAAAACTGGACAGAAGAATGACAATTCCGTACAGCACGATGCTGTTAACCATCGGATTTTACCTGTTTTGCATAGTGCGTCTGGAAATACAGTAGATTTTGAAGTTTTTGTTCGATGTCCTCATGAAAGCGGTCGAGTTGTGCCCGACCGGACGATGTCATCTGATACATTTTCACCATCTTGTTTTGGGGAGACGTGGTGAGGATGGAAGTGACGAAACCTTCTTCTTCAAGTTTTTTGAGTGTCCGGTAGAGAATCGCACTGTCAATCGGGTTAAACGGCAACTCCTGCTCGCAGCGTTGGAGCAGATCCCCGCCATAGGTGGGACCTTTCGCAAGGAATAAGAGTAAAAAAGCGCCTGTGTGGCGACCGGTATGTTTCAACGTAAATCCCTCCTGATTAATCATGATTTGGAACTGTTATTAACACTTAACTGTTGATGACAGTATAAAATCGAAAAGATGAAAAAGCAACTGCCGATTAGAAATAGGTCCATCAGCAGAACCTAATCATTTTTTGAGATAGGTAGAAAACGGAAAATGAATTATACTGGAAATAACAGGAGTAAACGAGGAAGGACGGATAAAAATGAGCGACAATCCAATCCAACAATTCCGTTACCGGGAGTCCGGCATGGGAGAAGAACAACTATTTACGTGGATGGCCGCGACTCAGGAATTACGACTAGAGGAGGGAACAGGAGAAGAAACGACCGTTCTCTTGTCCCGACGGCAACAGCAGGAGCTGACACGACGTTTAGAGAAGGCCGGGGTCATCGACTGGCAACCGGAATACACGACAGAATGGCTGATTCTCGACGGGACATATTGGGAAATCAGTTGGACGGGATCAGAGGGAAACGGAGCATCTCAGGGCAGTAACGCCTATCCGGAACACTGGGAACTGCTTCGGGATTGGCTGTACCGTCAGTTTGGAAGGGACGAGGGGGAGTTTGGATGAAGAAGTGGTGGATCGGGTTAGCTGTCTTAGCCGGCTATTGTATTCCATTCGTCTACCTGGCGTTGCTCGAAGACTTCAAGACAGGGACATTACTCGGTTATCTACTGTTACTTGTCGGATTCACGTTTCTCGCTTTTATCGGTCAGCGGTGGAGTCATCTGCTGTTTGTGATGACCGGTAATGTTCTGTCTTACTCCATCTCTGTTTATTTTGCAGGTCAAACAGATGCCTATGGATTTGACGGTTACTTCAAACCGTTGACGGCCGAACAACTGATTCTGCTCGTCAGTCTGTTGATGCTCATTCCACAATTGATTGCCATAGTGGTGGCAATGTCACTGGAGGCGAAAAAGCGGATGAAGGAAATAAAGAAGCAATAAAAAAACACGCCACTAAAAACATGACGTGTTGCAAGTCATTAAACTAATCCTAAAATCTCAACCTCAACTAAAGCACCTTTCGGCAATTCTTTGACGGCGATACAAGACCGAGCCGGGAAGTGGTTATGCGGGGCAAAGTAATCCGAGTAGATATCATTAAACGCAGCGAAATGATCCATGCTCGTTAAGTAACACGTCGTCTTGACGATACGATCCGGTGTCAGACCGGCTTCTTTTAAGATGGCATTAACGTTTTTCATGACCTGCTCCGTCTGTTCTGTAATGCCACCGACGACCATTTCACCCGTCGCGGGATTGATTGGGATTTGACCGGATGCGTATAACGTACCGTTAGCGATAAAGCCTTGTGAATAGGGACCAATCGCAGCAGGTGCGTTGGTTGTTTCGATTTTTTTAAAAATTCCCATGGGAAATCCTCCTTTAATTTTTAGGATGGAAAATACAAGATGGTAATTAACTACTAAGTAAAAACGCGTGATAAAATTAATAAATACAGTTTGAAAATTCATGATTTATTGTTTAGGTAATTCTTAATTAATTTAATCAAGCTTAGTCGTTTTGTAAAGATAACGGAGGTTAATAATAATGTACGATGATTCGTTAAAAACTAAAACTGAAGTCGATATTTTAAAAGAAGCGGCTCTTACTAATAATATTTTTCCAAATACACTATATAAAATATTACAAAGTGCAAAAATTGATCACTACTCTGAAAAAGGGTCTGATGCAAAAAGACGGAAACGAATAAGAGATGAAATTGTTCTGTATTCAAAAGAAAAGAAAATTTTGACAGGCGATTCTGCACTGAAATTACAAGTACAAGCTGTTGATTTTATAGAATTAAAATTAAATAACTATAAGACATATTACGGAAAACAAACCCTGAACTTTAAAATGCCTACACAATCAGAAGAAAATATTATTTTAGTAGGTGGAATGAATGGTGCCGGCAAAACTACTATTTTAAAAGCATTACGAGTCTTGTTATATGGAAAAAGGAATATGACTGATCTTGAGTATAAGGAACAATTTGCTAATACGATCAATAATCGTTTTTTTTCTGAAGGCGGTCGCGAATCAAGTGCTGAGTTAACACTTTCTGTCGATAACGACTATACCCATACAATAAAGTTAACATGGCAATATGACAATGCCAAAAGAATGATTAGTGAGACAAGAACTTTAATTAAGAAAAGAAATGGTTCGGTTAGACCTGTTAGTAATAACATTATTACTAAAGAAAACATGGATACTTTTAATCGATTAATTGATGGGTGGCTTCCATTGGAGTCATCACCATATTTTATATTTGACGGAGAAGAAATTAGCACACTTGTTGCTTCTAGAAACTCGACTAAGTTTAAAGATGCTATTAACCGTATGATTGGCTTAATGTTTTATGACAACCTCAAAGGTGATATTGATTCAATTGTAAGAGACTATGAGCGGTCACTTGCACAAATGGCCGATGCCGCAAAAGTGAATCGGATTAACAAGGTAATCAAAACATTAAGAGAAGAATTAGAAGAAGCAGAAACCAAGCTAAATAAAGTAGATATATATTTAAGTGGACGTAATAAAAAACTAGCTGAACTACGTAAACAAAAAACTGATATTTTAATGAAAAATAGAGATACGCGTGATGTGATTTTAAAAGAAGTGAGTCAGTTAGAAGAACGATTAAAAAATGAAAAAAACAACTTAAATATTCTCTATAAAAAAAATATTATACCAACTATTTTAAAAGATAAAATACATTTGCTATCTCAGAGAATGAAAGAAGAACAGCTCTCACAGGAAAAATTAATTCGCTCAACAGCAGCGTTGAAACCATATGATGAGTTTATGAAGCAGTTATTATCAAAACCTTTAACACCTGCCTTAACTGAGAAACAACTAATCCAAATTCAAGAACTAGGTAAACTAATTTGGATGGAAGATCACAATATTTCAAAAGTTGATGAGATCAAAATTCTCCATGATGTGACAAATGATACGAAACGAATGTTGTCTAACTTAACTTCAAATGCAAAAGGCGATCAAATTAAGAATTTGATCCGAAATATTTCAAAATATGAAAACGATTTGAAAAATCTAAATCGTAGAGTTAGTTTAGCACCTTCAGCAATAGACGTCTCCGAGATAGATCAGGAAATTGAAGTTTTAAACCGGGATGTGGGTGATAAAGAAAAAACTCGACGTGTTAGAAGAAATAAAGTAAATCAAATCAAAGAAGAACTCACAAAATTAGTGAACGAATTAAGACGCCTTGGAGAAAACGCAGAAACAGACTCTGATTTACAACAAAAATACGAGTTCTCTAAAAGAATTCAAAAAGCAGTCAATCATTACACAGAGCAGGTGTTAAATTGGAAAGTTGCTCTTATTAGTTTCGAATTCAAAGAAATGTTATCTGCCTTATTTAGAAAACAAAATGAATTTGGAAATGCTTATTTTGATCAGAAAAGTATGTGCATCAGAATTAAAAACGAAGTAGGAACAGAAATTCCGATTGAAGAGCGTTCAGCAGGTGAGAAGCAAATTATTTCTTCAGCATTTATATGGGCAATGACAAAAGCTTCTGATTTAGATTTACCTGTAGTGATTGATACGCCTCTCGGAAGATTGGATAGTCACCACAGAAATAATTTGATAACACATTTTTATAGAAAACTAAGTAAACAAGTTGTAATTTTATCAACTGACACAGAAATCACGAAAGAATATATGGAGTTAATGGAGAAGAACACTGCAAAACAACTTATGTTGGATTATAACCAAGATGAGAAATATACAGTAATTCGTGAAGGGTATTTTGAGTTCACGAAAGGGGTGTTGTAATGGATTCTAAGGGAATAAAGATATCTAAAACGACTAAATTAAGAATAGATGACTTGATGGGAGAATTTGTGGATTCTTTTGATGAAAATTCAAAGGATGTACGACCATTCGTTGTAAAGTTAGGGCTATCTACAGGTATCGCTAACAGCAAAGGGCTATATAAAGAATTTCCTCCTGGATGCGAAAGTAGTGATTGGGAGATGGGATCGATAATCTCGGGTGATGATTTTATGATTTTTAAACATTTAATTATTAACGAAGCAGGAATTTCTTTATCAGATTCTGAAATTAAAAAGCATATGAGAATGTTTATAGAACACGGAATCGAATCATTGTATCTCATATGGGAAAATCACCATGACAGTGGAGATTTAGAAGATTTTAAAATAAAGATTTTAAAATAAAGATTTTGAACTAAATAGCTTTTTAATAAATGTTGATTAAAGAAAATACAAATAAAGGTTATATTCACTTGAATATTAACCTTTATTTTTTTATACTTGTATCAAAGTTACGTACGTAATGAAAGGGGATTATATACGACATGAATGCTACATTTAATTATAATTTTCCAGCTTTAAAGGGTTACCAAGCAAATAAAGAATACTTTGTAGTAATGTGTCCACTAAAACTAATCCCTAAAATTTTTTTATTTGATGAGGAAGAAGTACCTGTTGAATATCGTGCTCAGAGAATTATTAACAAAGGACGCATTCCAGAAATAACAGAATACATTGTTCATCATCCAGAAGACTATGTCTTCTCTTCTTTGACAGCATCAGTAGATGGAGAGATGAATTTTGAACCATTTAATGATCATCCTAATTATCAAAACCTCGGTCAACTTTCTATTTCACTAGAGTCCAGATTTTTGATAAATGATGGCCAGCATCGAAGAGCAGCGATTGAAGAAGCATTGAAACTCGCACCTGAACTTGGGAATGAAACAATATCAGTTGTATTTTTCCAAGATGCTGGTTTAAAGCGATCACAACAAATATTTTCAGATTTGAATCGTCATGCCGTTAATACTACATCTTCTATTGGTATACTGTATGACCACCGTGATCAACTATCTATGGTAACTAAAAATCTGCTGGATGAGATTCCACTTTTGGCTAGGTATACAGAAAAAGAAAGAACATCACTTTCAAAAAACTCTCCAAAATTACTCTCGATTAATCATATCTACAACGCAAACTTGAGATTGATTGAAAAATCAAAAGGTGAACCAATTACTGAACAAGATGTAGAAGTTATTAATTTGTTTTGGAGTACATTATGTGAGACTATTCCTGAATGGGAAGAAGTACTGAAAAGAAATATTTCTCCAAGAACATTGAGACTTCAATCAATTACGGCACAAGGTTTATTTATTGAAGCCGTAGCAGAAGTGGGAAGAACATTAATTGCTCAGAGACCAGATTCGTGGTTATTAGGAATTAGAGAGCTATCAGGTATTGATTGGAGTCGGACGAACGAAAAAGATTGGAAAGGAAGAGCTTATGATGACTCCGGACGAATTATTAAAAATCGCCGAACAATTGCTCTGACGTCAATCCGAATTAAACAACTTTTAAATATAGATTTAAATGATAAAGAAAAGTCGATGGAGCAGGAGTTTTCTGTAGAAAGGAAGTTAATTTAAAATGGGGATTATTAGTAATCAACTGGCAAAAAAAGAAGACAATCCTTTAGCAAGACAATCTAAAGAACTAATTAAACGCGTATATGAACAAGATGAGAGACCGTGGGTTATCGGTTACAGTGGGGGAAAAGATTCAACATTAACAGTACAGCTCATTTTTGAAGCATTGCTAGAAATGTCGCCAAAACAGTGGCATAAAAAAATCTATGTAATTTCCTCAGATACGATGGTAGAGAATCCACTTGTTGCAGCAATGATTAACGGTTCTTTACAACGGATGCAAGATACTGCATTAAGAGTAGGTTTACCGTTAGAAACTCAAAAAGTAAAACCCTTAACAGAAAAAACATTCTGGTCAAATATTATTGGTCGAGGATATCCAACACCTAATCAAACATTTAGATGGTGTACTGATCGCTTAAAAATTGATCCTGCAGATCGCTTTATTAAAGATAAAGTGAATCGTTTTGGCGAAGTTATTATGGTTTTAGGTGTCCGTTCTAAAGAAAGTCAGAGTCGAGGTAACTCAATCAAAGAACATGAAATTCAAGGTACAGAATTGTTAAAGCACACAACTTTAAACAATGCTTTTGTTTTTGCTCCTATAAAAGACTTTGGTTTAGATGATGTATGGGGATATCTTTTGTCTAACCCTTCACCATGGGGAGAAGATAATGCAAAATTACAGGAAATGTACATGAATTCCAGTGGTGAATGTCCTTTAGTAGTCGATCAATCTATCAAAGAAAGTGCCGGATCATGTGGGAACAGTCGCTTTGGATGTTGGGTTTGTCCAGTGGTTTCTGAAGACAAATCATTAACAGGATTTATTAATAGCGGTGAAGAATGGATGACTCCTCTACTAAAGTATAGAAATCGTTTAGTCCATGTGCGGGATGATCGTAATTTAAGAATGCATCGTCGGATGAATGGTAAATTCTATTTGATTGGTGTGGAAAGCTATGAAAAAGATGGTATCACGTATCTTTCAATCAAGAAAAAAGGTGGCAGACAAGCAAAACTTTATTCTACTGAAGATGTAGAATCAGACAATGTAGAAACTGCTGAGGTTGTCGATGAGTACAACTTAAATTCATATATCGTAAATAATCAAATTGATCTAAGTCGACCAGAAAAACATCGAGATTTTTTCATTCGTCAAACGGATCAAGAAGGAAATGCTACGTATTCGCAATTAGGTCTAGGACCATTCACACTTGAGGCACGACAATTACTACTAAAAGAATTATTAGAAGTACAACGTGACTTAAATGCACCGACTACACATGATATTCCGCTTATTCAAGAAGAAGAGCTTCGTATGATCAGAAGAATGTGGTTACGTGAAGGTGATTGGAACGACTCATTACCACAAATCTATCTAGAAGTATTTGGTACAGAACTGGATTGGGAGCATGATGATCGACCATTAATGACCGCAGATCAAATGTCGGATTTAGAATTACTAGTTCAAAAACATCAACTTGACTTAAATACTGTAAAAAAATTATTCCACGTTGGAAACGAGTATGTAAGCTTAAAAGTAAAACGTGGATTCCAAAAAGAAGTGACATCTTTGCTCAAGCAGGATTACCTTCAGTTGTACCATGAAGGGGAGATAGAGAATGAAACTAAAGTCATTGACGCTTAAAAATATTGGTGCTTATAAACAACAAACTTTTGATTTTTCAAGTAAACGTAGTAAGCAAAATGTGACATTGATTGGTGGGAAAAACGGTGCAGGTAAAACAACATTTTTATCTGCAATGAAGTTAGGGCTATTTGGACCACTTGCCTATGATATGAAGACCGCTTCATCAACATATTTTAAAAGAATTAAAGGCTTAATGAATCATGATGAACTAGAAAAAATAGAAGGCTTAAAGATATCAATGCCTTGGTTTAAAATCGATTTAACTTTTGAACAGGTAGAATCTTCTGTCAGGGAAGAAATCCGATTTGTGAGAGAGTGGAACTTTACAGAAACAGGTGGAAGAGAGTTCTTTTCAATTTATAAGGATGGTGCAAGTCTTCCGGTTAGTGATGAGAAAAGGGACTTAATCTTCAATCGTTTCTGTGAATCGCTTCCTCCATATTTGTATGATGTGTGCCTATTTGATGGAGAAGAAATCAACAGAATCATTCAACAAGATGAACTATCTAACCATTTAGAGCGCTTAATTAAAAGTGCTTTAAAACTAGAAGTTCCTTTCTTGTTGGAAGACACAATTAATCGCGTTATCAATGAGGAAACTAAAAATTCAGTTGATCCGAATAAGCAAAATAAGCTTGAAAGATTGAAACTAGAATTGAATAATTTGATTCAAGAAGATAATAGGCTACAAAAAAGATATGATGTTCTATCTGATAATTTAGAAGAAATTAGTTTAACTGTCACTTCTCAGAAAAATGAATTGAAATCATTTGGTGGTCTTTTAAAAGAAGAAGAAGAACAATTAAAAAGTGAATTGAACGAATTAGAACGTAAGAAAAAAGAGAATAAATCAAGTGTTCAAGAACTTATTAATGGTAATTTACCTTTCCTATTAAATCGTAATTTAATTGAAAAAGTAAGAGGACAGTTGAAAGAAGAAAAATTGATTGAAAGTATTGATGATGTGAAAAGAGAAATGCTTCAAGAATTAGCTAGTGAGTTATCACATCGTATTAAAACTAATTCAAATCAATTAGAAGAAGCGCTTCAAGAATCTTTAACAGCTATTCAACCGAAGGGTCAATCAATTATTCATCGTGCTTCCTTTGGTGAAAAAGCTCAAATTGAGTCTGTATTTGAAGGGATTAAAAATCTTGATTTTTCTTATTATCGTAAAAAAATAAGTGATCAACAAAATATGGATGAACAAATTAAATTAATTAAGCAAAAACTTATAGTTCAAAGTGATAGTGTTGAAGATTTTATGGGGATGTTATCTGAACTTGAGCAGTTACAGGAGCAATATGCCGAAAAAAATCAAGAATTGAAAGTAACAACTAAACAATGGGCTTTAGTCCAAGGAGAGCGTGTCAGTTTACAGGAAGAATATGATCAATTGAGTGAAGAAATCGATAGAGAAGCTAACCAATCAAGTAGTGTTATGCATAATGCTACAGCGATGCGCGCATTACTTTTAGAATTCCAAAATCAGCAACAGCAAAAAGGGATTCAATTGATTGAAAAGCAAGCACTAAAAATGATTAATCGTCTCTTCCGAAAAAGAGGTTATTTGCACCGTCTTGTAATTAATTCAATGACGTATGAGGTTACTTTATATTCTGAGGATCAAAAACGAATTCCTCAATCTACATTATCGGCAGGAGAAAAACAGTTATTACTCATGTCACTAGTTTGGGCAGTATTTGATGTATCAGGAAACAAATTACCCTTTATTTTCGATACACTTTTGGGACGTTTGGATGTGGAACATCGTGAGAATCTTTTAACTGAACTCATTCCTGCATTTGGTGAGCAAGTATTGATTCTATCGACAGACTCTGAAGTGACAGAAGCAAATTATAAATTATTGAAGCCTGTCATCAATAGAGAATACAGTTTGAATTTCGATACAACTGAACGTTCGATCAAGGTAGTACCAAGTTACTTCCGCTTTAATGAAACGGAGAAAATATCATGAATCATCGCTTAAAATTATCCAAGACAACACTAGAAATATTTCAACAGCTACAAGCAAGTACGAATATTACACCTAACGTATTGGCAAGGATAGCTGTTGCACTTTCCCTAAAAAATGAACAAATACCAAAAGTGAATACAAAAGAAATTTCAAATTTTGAGATTTCCAGAGCCACATTGACTGGAGAACACGATTTTTCATATAAATCTATGATTCTACAGCATGCAAATCAAGCAATTGAAGAAGAACATTATTTTCCTGATCTGTTTAACGCTCATATTGATCGAGGAGCCGACGAACTATTTAAAATCTATCAATACTCAGGAAATCCTCAAAAGTTTTGGATGAAGATATTAGAAATTGAGTAGAGAAGGAGAATAGTATGCTGTATTTAGATAACAGTGCAACAACACCAACGCATCAAGACGTTGTAGATGCGATGCTACCGTATTGGACAGATGTTTTTGGTAATCCTTCTAGTAAATACTATGCTCAAGCTGTTGATGCAAAAGTAGCGGTAGATCGTTCTAGACAAGCTGTAGCAGAGTTAGTAAATAGTAAAGCTGATGAAGTAATCTTTACAAGCGGAGCAACCGAGAGTAACAACTTTTTACTAAAAGGAATTGCGATGTCGCACTCTAATCGTGGTAAACGAATTATATCTAGTACTGTAGAACATCCGTCTGTATTAGAAACACTTCGATACCTTGAGACTCAAGGGTTCGATGTCGTATATCTTTCAGTAGATTCATACGGAAGAATTGATTTGAAAGATTTGAAAGAAGCTTTACTAGAGAAACCAACCGTATTGGTAACGCTTTTATGGGGTAATAATGAACTAGGTTCATTAAATCCAATCAAAGAAGCATCTAAACTCGCAAATCAATACGGTGCTTTTTTTCATACAGATGCGACTCAAGTAATTGGGAAAGTAAGAGTTAATTTAGAGGAGTTACCCTACGTGCAGCTTCTATCAGTATCAGCACATAAATTTTATGGACCTAAAGGAATTGGTGCAGCAATCGTTCGCAAAGACGACATGGGTTTATCTTTGAAGATAACTCCTCTTTTACATGGAGGTGCCCAGGAGAACGGTTATCGTAGTGGAACCCATGCAGTTCCATTAATTGTAGGAATGGGAAAGGCAGCAGAAATAGCTCATTCAAGATTAGATGAAAATCTCCAGCAATTAACGAAACTTGAAGCGAGGCTTAGCCAATTGCTAATTCAACAATTTGGTGATGTCATTCATTTCAACAATGATGAACAAAACAAAATCCCTGGAATCTTAAGTGTTCAGTTTAAAGGCTTGAACAATGAGATTCTTTGCAAAGAGCTTGCACCAGTTATGGCGGTTTCAACAGGGTCTGCATGTAGTTCAAGTAAACCAAGTCATGTACTTCAAGAAATTGGTTGTTCCATGGAACAATTACGTTCAACTATTCGTTTTTCACTATCTCCTTATCAATCAGAAAAAGAGTTAGATGTCTTTTTAGAATTATAAAAAATCAGCATCGGTTTATCCGATGCTGATTTTTTGTTAAGTCGTATATAAAGATTCGATTAAATCTTCTTTTTTGATATCACTTGTAATTTTATCGATATGATCTTTAATTTGTTGAATTGGTTGAAGTACTCCTCTAATACCAAATGCTTCTGGCAAATGAACTAATGTGTGATCCTCTCGTTTTACGAGAGAAGCACTTGGGACATCATGTTTGAAGGAAAGTACGATTCCATCTCCGAGGTAAGGTTCCAGAGAATCATCAATTATAAAATCTCCTTTTAATAAAGACGTGATGACTGATTGACGATTATTTTCAAAATCATAGTTTGTCCGTTCAGGCCAAAGTTCACTTTCATGAATCTTTTTAGCATTTGTCAGGAAGAGTTGAGCGAAGAAAAGACGATAATAGTCATTTTCAAACGTATCCCCAATTTGATTGTAAAGATTAGTACGGAAAAGATCTTTTGTATGTTTTGTTTGTTCAATTGCTTTTTTTATTACACTCTCATCATTAATACCGATTTTCACTTCAACAGGGAAAAAGTGCAGTTTTAATCCAGTTGAAGATTCTTCAAGACCGATTAAAAGTAAGTCATCAGAATGAGTTCCAGAACGATTTAATGATTTTGCTGAAAATACACTATCGCGAGTAAATCCTGCAGCACCAGCAACTCTAAGGACTTCTTCAAGTGATATCGGAACCCATGTAATTGCAGGATGATCGAACAAAGCAAGCGCATATCGAACAGCTGAAAGAATGCTAAATTTCTCTCGACTAAAGTGTTTTCGTTTTTCAGGACTCTCAATACCACGGCGAATCATTTCAAGAAGCCATTCACCATTAATTGTATTAAAGGCTTTAATGGCCTGAACAATGTGCTGATCCGTTGGTTCATGATGAATCATTTGATTCGACTTAAAGAATTCTTTTACGATTGACTGATATTGACCAGCTTTATTTGTAACGGTGATAGCATCATAACGGAATGATGAAGTGTACTGATCACTGTAATGAATAACTAGTAAATCTTGATTTGTATTTTTATTACCATGAAAATATCCTAAATCTACTGTAGGTTCTATAAATGTTACCCAATGAGATTGTTCATAGATTTCATTAAACGTATCATCTGGTAAAACTTTCATCGAAGAAACTGCTACTGTTCCTTTTGAATAAGGATTGTTTCCTGCATCACGCATGTTGAAATTAAATTCATTCACAGAATATGCAATTTTCGCCAAAATTTCTTCTGAGTCAATTGGATATAATTTTGTTCCGAATCCGCTTAAATAAGAAGTCTTATTTATTGTTGCTGATAAAGTAGAATAGAGTCCACCTAAAGCCATACCAGTCTTCATATTATCCGCACGGTCTGGATAAATGTTTTCTTTTCCTCTCATTTTATAAAAACTGATATGTGCATATTCAAAATTATCACTTTGGCTGAATCGATAAAATTTTAAGTTAGCACGAACAATTCGAATTAAGTCTTCAAATAAGTAATTACTACTTTTTTTCATCAAAGAACGAAGGTCATCGAATTGATTTTCAAGGTCATTGAAGAAATCATATTGAGAGAAGTCATCTAAGTCTTTATGTCCAGATTCGTGATGATGATTATATAAGCGAACTTCTACAGGAATTAGTTTGTCAGCACCATGTTTTTCTATTTGTTTGAACATCCAAGAAACAATACCTTTTAAAATAGGACGTCCACTTGAAATTTCAATTATATTTAGTTTCAAAGAAGCTTTTGTTTCAGTGTTAAAAAGAAAATCAAAATGATTAATAAATTGATTCATTTTATCAAATATAACTTTATCAAGAAACTTTTCAGCATCTACAATAGTGAGTTCATCAAGCGGTTTATATAAAATCCATTCTGGAGCAACATTTTGACTTTCTGGCTTATACCATTGTTGATTTTGGCCATCAGGCTGATAACTCAAAAGTGGTAAGAGCGCATCAGGGCGCAAACGATTGATGATAGAGTAATTCACATGATTATTTTCTAACTGCTGATAAAGTTCAATTTGATAAGCAACATTCAATGGATGAAAAGGAGTTAGGAAAACCTGATTCTGATCAATTGAATAAATGGTTCCTAAACGATCAGTACCTAATCCGTCTTCCATCAATTTGTCATCTGTTTTGAGATTCTGTACAAACTGAAGATAGGCATTCAGGTAAGGAATAGCAACACTTAAATATTCTTCATTAACCTGCTCGTAAAAGGGGACACTGTTGATTCCTTTGAAATAATTAATAAATCGATTATACGTTTCACGTAATAAAAGATTTTGTATTTCGTACTCTTCATTAGAAAAAAGCTCTCCATTCTGTATGATACCAGTAAACATACTGTCTTTAACCCAACGAATTTCTTGCTCTACGAATGAACGGTATTCCGAATGATCATAAAACTGCTCATTCCCTATAATCAGACGTTTTCCTGAAACAAGAACAGAAGAAGATTTTTCTCGTTTCATTTGCCAAAGACGCATTCCAGTGATGGGATGAGGCTTATTTGGTAAATCAGAAATAAGCAACTCAATGGGGTTAAATTCATCAATCTGCAGATTGATTCTGAGAATTTGATCGCCATCCATTAACTCAGGATCAAAAGAAAAAACGGTATTTGTTTCACTTGTTACCCGAATAATTTCTTTATCACTTGTTACTATACGTTCTTCAGGGTGTACAAAGTTAGGATCTCCGATGCGAATGATACCATCTGGATCTTCTAAAGAAAGAAATGGGGAATCGTCTGTCCAACCATTAGAATAAGATGCTTTGTAATTTCCAAGTACGTCTTCGCTAAAAGGAAGAACAGTTATATAAAAGTTATTCTTAAGACCAGTAATATGAAGATATTCGGCATGTAAGTTAAACGGTTGATTTTCAATTTCATCTAAAAGAATTCTTAATTTTTTTCCACTATGTTCAAATGAAACATTGGCTTGTCCCGAAATATTTTTGCTACGAGCACCAGAAGATTTAATACTTTTTGGCATTTTGTGATCGCCATCGATATCAAACTCCAGTGTGAGCGTCATCTGATTCAGCCCCTCCGGATTGAAAACAATAATATGACGATGCTTTCGACCGGCAGCAGTATTACTTTTAGGTAATTCCCAAACACTAATTTTCTTGTTATGTTGCTTTGCTGAAACAGTTACAAGCTCAAATTTTTTCTTTGTTTGTTCAACGTATGAATTTACTTGAGCATAACTCAGCTCTTTCCAATCAGTTTCTTTTAGTTTTTTTTGCCCTTCAACCGTAAACTTTTTATCAAGAACTTTTTCTATATTGTAGAGATGATAATCTTGAATGATTTGGTAGAGTTCCTGATTTTCTTTAAGTCGCAATTCAATATTTTTTGTTCCTACATATTGAGTTAAATCATCTTTAAAAAACCCAAGTTTTTCATAATCATCTGTGGAAACTTTTCCTTTTGCTAAAACGTCGAGGATAGGTTCAAAATCCATGAAATTTATATTACCAGTATCACCATGTTCTTCAATAAATTGAGATAGATAGAACGACATTAGTGCTTGATCAGACTCATTGAAAAGCTTCTGTCCTACATCTTTTTTTAAAGAATGAATCAAGGCTTTTACATGAAGAGGCATTCCTTGTTTTTGTAAATTTCGACTTCCACCTTCGATACTATCTAGTTGATGAGGTAGTAACATTAAGAGTGCAGTATTTTTCCATCCTTCTTGTTGTTGACTTACTAAATTTCGTAACAATACTAAATAATCTGCTGTTACATCAGATGTTTGAGCAGCTAGTATCAATCTTATATTGCCATAGCGAATAGAATAAGAATGAAAGGGAGTTTGCTGTTCATGTGTATATTTAAAAGGACTTAAAAAGTCTGGTGAGATTTTATTTTGAACTGACGCAAGGAACTGTGTTACTTCTTCTTGATGGTCAAAACGAATAAAGTATTTATCACCATTATTAGGTGGATGCTGAACAAAATAGTCATTAATGTGTAATGATAAATAGTCATAAAATTGATTTGACATATTGTGCCTCCCCGCTGTCACTCATTTTAATGAGTAAGTTCATTTTTTCTAACGTATTTTCAAATTCAATACGACTATAGCGATCCAAGAAAACTCCTCTTCTTTCAAGTTCTGAATAAACATCCTGAAGGCGCATTTTAGAAGATCGAACAATAACTATAAGGAACATAGTGAGCATTTCTTGATTAAGTGAAAAAACATTCCCATTTCGTCCACGTTGTTTTACAATTCGAGTTTTGGCGATTTCAGTAACAGCATTTCCATAACGTCCTTGAGGAGCTTCAGGAGAAGAAACTGTCATAACAGAAATTAATTGCTTAACTGAATCTGAAAATGTTTCACTTTTTGTAATTGGACGTTGAAGTTTTGATTTTTCAATGATGGAAGTAGATTGCGCATCTACTTCTTCTAACCACATACCTTGTTCTTCACTTGAAAGTTGATCAAATATTGATTTGATTGTAGGAAATTCCATCATTGTTTCTGATTCTAAATTTCTTGTATTGCAACTCAATTGGGCCAATGTGAGCTGTGTGCTAAATAATTTACCAGCCATTTCTTCCAAGTATTTAAATCCCTTGCGCACAGCATCGCGCCTACTTGAAACAGTAGGTTCCCAATCGAGTGTGAAATAAAGTTGCTCTATATTTCCTTTGCTATAATCAGCCTGTTCAAGTAATGAAAGTTTAATAATGTTTTGACTCAGTAAGAAGAATGTATAGTAGTAGGTTACTAAGTCAGCATATTTGATAAAGAAATCTGGATGATTTCTTAAAAATAATAAATCATCTGTAAACAGTTCACCTAACCAGGGTAGTTTATGATCGAATGTTGGAAGCGATTTTTCTCTTTTTTCAGGAAGTGGTTTAAAATTTTTAGTGATATTTTGTAAGACATCGTTCTCTTCATTAGGATTAAACATATTCTGAAGTGATGTATGATCTTTGCACAAATCATAAAGATAATCTGAAATTTTAAAAGTACGATTTTTTAAATCCACTCGTTCTAAGTGCAATAACATATTTGGATGTTGGAGTTGTTGCTTTGTTTCTCCTGTGATTACTAATTCGTTTAGTAAAGCAATAAATTCATCATGATCTTTAGGCTCAATAGACATCTCATTTAAAAGTGGTTCGAAATCATTCGTTTGAGTTCCAACTGAATACTCACCTTTGTATCCACTGATTAAACGAGCAAACGAAGCAAATTCTCCTGTCCAATTTTCTTTAAAAGTTTCATCAACTTTTAATTTGGTAGCATTAGTGTTAAAAGGGAACATTTGATGGAATGCATTCAAATCTCTCTTTTTACTTGTAATAACTTTTTTTTCAATAATTCCTCTTTGCAGTTCCATGTTAATCCTCCGCTGTTCCCATGTGTTTAAAGGTTTTAGTGCCGAAGCGATCCTGACTTAGTAAATATGCTTGTTTAGAGTCTTCAGTCACAATCATTACCTCTGATGGGGATGTACACATTTCATGAATCTTCTCTGCGAACTCTAAAAATTTAATAGATCGGTGATCATCTTCTTTAGTAGGACGATATCCATCCTGAATATCCATGAATAATTGGAATAGTGGATAGTCGATTTCAAGTTCAGCTAAGTTAGTCTCGTTACCTTTTTTATTGAAGTGTAAGAGGATAGTCGGGCTAAACTTACTTAGAACACTTTCTGTACTTGATTTAATCTTCGTTGGATTACCTTCAATTTCAGCTTTAAAAGCAAGACGATGACGATTTGTAATTTTTTTTGTATATACATAATAAGGTTTTGGAGAGCCAAACCACTTGTAGTAAGCTGAGCTACTTATTTCATAGAGCGGCTGCAAAAGTCGAGTATTTCCTTTGTTGTATTGGTAGAGAAAATGAAGGTAATTTCGATAGACTGAATCTTGAATTGTTTCTGCAAATTCTGGATTACTTAAAACCATCAATCTAATCAATTGACCTGTCCATTCTTGAATGCTATCTACTTGAGCTGGCGAGTAAAAGGCTTGAGCATTTTCGTCTAAGTGTTCTAATATTTCATCTACATCTCCACCGGTATAAAGTGAAAGATATAAGTCATCAACAGTGCGATGACGTGTTCTTAAAGGATCGAGTTGGGCTATTTGTGTCAATAATTTCGAGCGTTCTGGACGATTAAATAACTGCTCAGGTAAACCATTTTCGAGCATTATAGAAGGTTTAACAGAAACATGTTTTAATTCGTTCCAGTTCACAGGAATCAGTAAGTCAGAAATTAAGTTGAAAAAGGCACGGACAGAGATCAATTCATGATGCTTTACAATCAACTCAATTAACACTTGGACAATTTGATCTTGTATATTTTTTTGGCTTAGCAATGCGTAGTTACGATGTAAAATCGTATCAACTTCATTTTCTCTATCGACTCGATATGCATCGTAAAAAGGATTTTCTGGAGAGTCAGAACAAATTTTTTCAAGAAGATCAGAGTAAAATGAAGACTTCGGACCATTCTCAGTTAGCTCATAAGATTGATAACTTGAAAAACTAAATAATGTAAAAAAACTCGAAGATATGCTAATGGTTTTTCCTGGTTTAAGAACATTTGTTTGCTCAACAAATTCTCGAAGTGATGAGTAAGTATATTCGGAATCTTCTTTTGTATGATCAAGAAATTTAGCAAGCATTCCAATATTGATAGCAAGAATCATTTTTGATGAACTTAAGTTGTTTTGTAAAGATTGATCCGAAAAATCTTTAAGTCGTTCCAACAAAGTATCAACAGCATTTTTCGTAGGGTCAAAACTTTCTGTAGCATCATTGTAGACTTTGTAATCAGAAAGAAGATCAGGGTGTTTCTTTTGTATATAACTCAATAAATGAGATTTCCCATCACCTACATTTCCACATAGTAGGATGAGGCGATTTTCATGGCTATTTGTCAACTGTTCGACAAGTTCTATCTGGATCTTACGATCAACATGCAAATAATTACTTAATTCATTTAATGGATCGTTACCATTTTCTACTGCATCTTTAGACGTTTCTTGTAAGCGAGAAATATAAGTGAAGAGATAATTATCATTAACTTCTTCATTTAAATAAGAAAAAGCAGGTCGTTTGATATCTTCAACTTGTATATGATCTTCAGGTATAGCGGGGGGAGCAGTCAAACCAACATCATCAAGTAATCTCATAAAAAGTTCTTTCATACTTTGATCGTCCATTGGTGATGAAGTTACAGGAACAGACGGTAACGTATAGTGAGGAATATTTGGCATATCAAAATGTCGTGCACAATAATCGACTGAAATATCAAACATAGCTTTATGTACACGAGTCAAATGAATGCTGCTTTCCGTTGAATGATTATGAACAGCATTATTTCCAAGCTTTCGTATATAGTGCAAATCATCAATTGATTTGCTTGATAGGGTATGTGCTCCCTGAAGTGATCGAATCATCTCTACTAAAGATCCTTGATCTAACTTTTTTCGCCAAATCATATCTTTTGCGAGCTCTTCAATAAATTTACGTGAATATGTTAACGCAGCGTCCGAATCAATATAATATTGGCGTTCCATGTCGAGTGCTAATTTAAAGGCATCTTCGTTCCACTCTTTTAAAAAATCAAAAGTACTTTCACTCATTGCTTTTACTCCTTATATAAAATCGATTTATTATTTATTGAGACTAACAATAGAAAAAATAACAATTATTTGCTAAAAAGATTACAATCAAAGTATAACAAAAATTTTCTTTCTGATGATGGAGTTGAGAAAATTATGCAATCTACATCCTATGAAATACCAAAGTGGCTGACTCTTCATCCTTATCAAGAACAAGCAATTAAAAGCTGGCAAGATAACAATTATCAGGGATTATTTGAGATGGCCACAGGGACAGGAAAAACATTAACAGCTCTTTCAGCTGCATGCAAATTATTCCAAGCAAAAAAACGATTAGCTATTATTATTGTATGTCCATTGATTGATTTGGTAGATCAATGGGCGAAAAATGCGGAAGAATTTGGACTACAACCAGTACGTATTTATCAAAATAGAAAGCAATGGTTTGATTTAACAAGTAGTGAAATCACTCAATATAATATAGGAAATCAAGATGTACTATGTTTTATTACAACAATGCAAACTTTAAAAATGTCGAAAGATGTACAACTACAACTGGGAAGACTTTCAAAAGAAAGCTTAATTATTGTTGATGAAGCACATAATATAGGAACTTCAAGATCTATTGAATCGTTACCAAGTCATTTTAAATATCGATTAGCTTTATCTGCTACTCCAAGACGATGGAATGATGATGAAGGAACAGATGCTATTTTTTCCTATTTTGGTGGTGAACCTATTTTTAAATATGAGTTACGCGACGCCATTCATGCAGGCTATTTAACTCCATATTATTACTATCCGCAAATTGTAGTTTTAACTGATTCGGAAAGAGAAGAATATATGGAGTTAAGTAAAAAAATCGCCAAGCTATTTGCTTCTCAAGGAGAAGACACTAAAAATGAATATCTAGAACAACTTTTGATAAAGCGTGCTCGACTAATCAACAGTGCTGAAAATAAAGAAGAGTTACTTAAAAAATTATTAAAAAAGCAAAAGAATGATGGAGATATGAGACATACAATTGTTTATTGTGGTGATCAAAAAAAAGAAGGCGAACGACAAGTGGATCGACTTGTTCAAATGATGGGGAAGGAATTAGGAGTTTACAGCAGCAGTTATACATCTCACGAAAATAATAAACAAAGACGAGACTTACTTAGTCAATTTGACTCTGGTGAAATTGAAGCACTAATTGCTATTAGATGTTTAGATGAAGGTGTTGATGTTCCTAATACTCGAACTGCATATATTTTAGCAAGTAGTTCTAATCCTAAAGAATTTATTCAACGAAGAGGTCGAGTATTGAGGAAAGCGCGTGGAAAAGAATTTGCTATTTTGTATGATTTTATTGTTATTTCTCAGGAAATTTCAGATACAAATCAATTGCCTGATGCAGATTTTAATATTGAACGGAGTTTACTCGAGAAAGAGCTAAGGAGAGTTCAAGAGTTTGCTTCTTTAGCAATTAACGGGCCGCAAGCTTCACAGACATTACTCGAATTGAAAAATTTATATAACTTACAACATTTATAAGTAAGGGGCGAGTATGAATGGATGAACAAAGAACATTACAAGATATTCTTGAAGAAGAATTTGATGATTTCACAAATGAAGAAAAATTAGTATTCTCAAAAATCCTAAATTTAGAGGATATTTACTTAAGTACAAAAAGTGGAACTAACGGAGAGATTGTAGCAGAAATTGTACGTCTTCTGAAAGGGTTGTATAACTAATGATTATAAAAAAAATAGTATTAAATAATTTCAGACAGTATTATGGTGAACAGTCTTTAAGTTTTGCCTATGGAGAAACCGATAATGTAACAGTTATACATGGTGAAAATGGATCTGGAAAGACGGCATTAATTAATGCTTTCTTGTGGGTTTTATATGGAAAACCTCTCAACTTACCCAATCCGAACGAAATTATAAATAGAAGATTTGCCCGAGAATCTATGTTAGTTGGACTATCCGAAATTAGTACCTCAGTGAAGCTCTTTTTTAACGATGGAAATCATCAATTTGAGATTGAACGATTTTTAAATCATAAGTTTGATGGAGTTACTTATACACCCTTTAAAAAATCAGAAGTGCTTTTGAAAAGAATTAATGAACTAGGGGAAGGTGAAATCATAAAAAGTGTTACCGATACAATCGATAAAATTATTCCACAAAAACTAAGTTCTTTTTTCTTCTTTGACGGAGAGAGAATCGATAATTTAGGTAAACAAAGAGCTAAAACTGAAATCAAAGATTCAATTAAGTTAATGATGGGCCTCGATCTATTTGTATCAGCTAAAAAAGATCTTCGATCAGCTAAAAATAAACTTCAAGGAGAGCTTGCACAGAAAAATGGAGGAGAATATGAAGAGTTAATAAATAAAAGGGGAATTCTATACAATGAAAAAGAGTTAATAGAAAAAAAACTTTTAGATACTAGAGACAACACAGTAGCATTACAAGAAGAGATTAAAGTGATTGACGAGAAGCTACAAGCAGATGCAGAAATTGGTGCGTTACAAATTGAGTATGATTCAAAGAAAAAAGAACTAGAACGATTACAAAAAAATTTAACTTTGATTGAAACTGAGTTAGCAAAGTTATTAAGTAGTAATGGTCATCTTGTCATTGCTCTACCATTAATTCAACAAATTGAACTAAAATCTGAAAACGATGATCGAATTGAGTCTTATATAGATGAAGAATTCCTAGAAAAGCTTGAACAAGAAGAAATTTGTATCTGTGGTCGTCCCATTTCGGAACACGAAAAAGAGCATATTATGCATTTGAGAAAGTCGTCCATTTATTCACAAGATAATGGGATTAATGTTTTGCATAAAAAAATGAGTATTATTAAAGAAAAAAGAAATGGCATATTTGAACAAGTACGTGCTTACTCAAATCAAAGAAATCAGCAACTAAAAGATATCATGACAGTGCAACAAGAAATTGCAGAGCTAAATATAAGTAAAAGTACGAGAAACAATCCAGAACTAGTTGATTTGCAAAAGAAGTTTACACAACTTGAAAGTTCTATTCAAGAACAAAAAGCTATGATTATTTATTACGAAAAACAACGGGAAGAGTTAACACTAAAAGTTGATTTGCTCGAAAAACAGATCATTAAAAAAGAAAGAGAAAATTTAAAGGAGTTAAATCTTCAAAATAGCTCGAATACAGCAATGAAATTTGAAAGCGTGATTGACCGCCTTCTCAAATTTCAGGAAGAAGATATAAGAAAACGTCTTGCCTTTCAAATTAAAGAAGTATTCTCTAAATTCCTAAGGAAAAACTACAACGTAACAATGACAAATGAATATGAATTGATTGTTACTGACAGTGGACATGAAGAAGTGGGAATGTCTCAAGGAGAAGGCCAATTAACAAGTCTTGCATTTATTGGCGCTATCGTTGATATGCAACGTAAAAAAGCAGAAAAACCGAATGGTGGTCTTCAAATAAAAGGTGCGAATATGAAAGCCGTATATCCACTTGTGATGGATTCTCCGTTTGGTGCACTAGACGCGGATCACAGAAAACGTGTTGCAGAAGGTATACATCAGCTATCTGATCAAGTAATCGTCATTGTATCTACCTCTCAATGGGACGGTGAAGTAGAGAATCAGTTAAATAAGCATGCAGGTAAAGAATATACACTCCGTTACATTGAAGACAATAATAATTTAGAATATACACAAATATTGGAGGGGAGAATCTAAAATGAGACTATCCCGGAGTTTGGAACAACAACGTGAATACGATGAATTACATCGTGATGGAGAGTTCGGTTTTTTCAATACGTTTAAGGATATTTTTATGGCAGGATTAATGATAGGGCGTGAAACCGGAAAAATTATTTCATTTAAAAGAGGGAAAAATGCAGAAGCTTTCAACGAATCCGTTTTTTCAAGTGATGATGAGCTTCTAATCAATTCAATTATTTATGATGAATTTGGAGAAGGTGAGCCTAGTAAAGAAGAGCTTCAAAGAATCGAAAATTATGCTGCGGGTGGAGTTTCTTATCTGTATGAAATATTGATTAAGAATAGTGGAAGCAACGCTATAGATCGATATATTGAATTGTTATATGATTTCAAGGATGAGGAGTCTTTAGAGAACTATAGAAACCGTTTAGTAACAGAAACTCTCTATAAAGATCATCTTTAATGTTAACGAGTAAAACTCTAAACTTTTGCTTACACGCATAAAGTTTAGAGTTTTTTATTTGGAGTCCATATATTAAATCCATTCTGAATAGCGTATTCATATGTATAGTTTAATTTCTTTTCAGTATAATTTTTCATATAAGTTGTATGAGTCAATTTTTTATTGCGATCAATTAGGTTATATAAAAATTCTATTTCTGCAATTCGATTATTTTTACTTGAGTTACAACTTGGGCAGGATAGTACGAAATTCCAAAGCACGTCGTTCTGAGTATAGGACCACGGAATGAAGTGATCTACATGGATTTTTTTTAGCGGTTTGCGGCAATAAAAGCAGTTAGTCTGACCGTGTTGTAAAAGGATTTTTTTGAACTCACCTAGCGACTGTCGTGCTGACACAAATTCAACTTTACTTAAGATACTTTTCATCAGTTCACTTGAATTATATTTCTCTAAAAAAATGGATAATTGATAATTTGTAACATTCATCAAAATCCTTTTATATTTTTCGAAAAAGACAATGTAAATAGGAACTAATTTAACCCATTCTTCTTTTTTATTAAAAGAATAAATAGTGCCGTTAAAAGATGAATAAAATGAACCGTAGACATACTTTTTATAGACTATATTAATGTTTTTACTGAGCTCAGATTGCTGAGATTCTGATAAGTTTTCAAAATTCCATTCTGAAGGGATACTATATTTCATTTGAAAATTTTTTAGTACTTTTTCTATAGAGCTTTCTCCAGTTTTAATATTAACTTGACGTAATTCATTCGTAATCACTAAGTTCCAATAAATCTTTGCGACATGTTTGGAAATTTCTAAGAAATCTATTTTTCCTGTTTCATCGATTTCGGTTGTACACTCTAATAGTGATTTCATTAGTATATGTTTATAGGTAGTTGTATACGTTGCATTCATTAAAAATTGCTGTGTCAGGCGCCATAAATCACTCTCTGTCAAATATTCCTCATTTGCTTCTGCAATGTCTAGTCTCCATCCCAATAGAATTACCTCCTAATAAGACAATCTACATCTAGTTTTTTAATGGATACTTCTCTTCATTCTTCCTAATCTTATCTACCACAATCTCTTCTACATCTACATTCAACTCACTACACAACGTCAATGCATAAATCAACACATCGGCAATTTCCTCTTTAATATTTTCCTGATTTTCTTCCCACGCTTCTTCGCTGGTCCGCCACTGGAAGGCTTCGAGTAACTCGGATGCTTCGATGGACAGAGAAATCGCTAAATCTTTTGGGTTATGGTGTGGTCGCCAGTTACGTTCGTCACGGAAGTCATCGATTTTTTGTACTAACGCTTTGATTTCGTTCATAGTTATGTCTCCTTTAGTTGTAATAATCGTGCGCGTAATTGAGGATTGGTTGCGTACAGATAAAGCCCTTTGACGCCACGCTTCAACAGGATGTTCAGGGAGTTCAAAATGATTTCTTCCTTGGCACGTTCGTTTTCTGACCGACTCAAGTCTTGGCGGGAAACAAATGCTCCGGTGTCTTTATATGACGTTGGATCGAGCTTCAATTGTTGAGTTGTTTCATCATACTGAATCGACGGACCGAGGACGACACCGACGTAGTTTAAATCAAAGCCTTGAATGGTATAGATCGACCCAACTTCTTGAATCGTTTCCGGTTGTTCTGCCCATGTTGTATGGGGATAAGTACGATTCCACGGAAGGTTGATTCCGCCTTCGTCAACAAAGTAGTCGGCCCCATCTTTTTTATGCAGGTAGTCAAACGTCGAGACGATTCGGGATAGTCCGTGCTGTTCGTTTTTCGAGAAAATCGCCTGCTTAAAGACTTCCGGGTCCTCGAAGATCTGTAAATCATAATTTGAATCACTCGGAATCGGTAAGAGCTCGCGTTCTACCAGCCGATTGATCCAGTGCAATGTCTGCGGACTCGCTTGCATCCGGAATTGATTGGATAATTGCAGCGTCTTTGTCGAAAAAGGACCGACGATGTCTTGCAATGTCATACGTCCCCAGTGACTTTTAATCTTGAGGACCTGTTTCGGATCAAAGATCAGAATCGTGATTTTACTGCGTGTAATGATTTCATGTAGTTGATTTTGTTGGTGGAAATTGTTGTAGGCATCTTCTTTTGTAAGTAACAGATGGGCTTCGTCCACGAGCACGATGTCAGCAGTCCGCTTTTGTTTATCTAATGTATTTAAGAAGGGGGTTGGCTTTTGAAACTGCTTTTTCTTTAAGTTTGGTAGACTGCCGGCAATCGATTTATACGTCTTGAGCATTTCGCCGTGGTTGACGAGCAGATAGTTATCTGTCTGATGCAGTGCGGAATCTGTTTCTTTCGATAAATCCTGAATCGTATTGAACAAGGAGCTGAGTAAGACACTTTTTCCTGTTCCGGCGTCGCCTTCAACAATAAAAACATGGTGCCCCGTTTCGGTGATTTTGGTTTTACAAAATTTTAAGATTTCCTCTTTGACCTCCAGTTGTTGCTCAGACAATTCACGAAACGGAGAGAGTTTGTAGACGTCTTTGTTTCGTAACTGATCGAGTGTTCCTTCCGCAATTTGCTCCTCGCGTAACTGTTGCCAAATGTTTTCAAAAACCGTCTCATTGAAAAAATTTTTTCGGAAATAGTTGTGCATCTGACGGGAGACGGTTTGGCTGACATTTTGCAATGTATAGCGACCATCCGCAATTAAAAAGTTAATCAAATTGGATTCGATATTGTAAGTAGCCGATTGGTTAAACTGTTCATGCCCAATTAAAATCGATTCGTCGAGCTGCTTCCGACGAGGATCTTTTAAATGGGCTTTTAACCGTTGATTTTTTTGAACTGTTTGTCCGACGTAAGCTTGTGCTTTTGACCGATTATACAACAGATAAACGATTGGATAATTGTCTATGTAGAGCGTTCGACTACGCGTTAAATCAGCGTAGTTAAACCGGTACTTTTCAAAATAAAGTTTCTCCAAAACATGTGTCCATCCTTCCAGTGACGTTACAAGGTATGTAAAAAGTAGTTCTTATTAAATATAGCATGATGAATGAATAATTGTTATTTAAAGGGAATTTGGTTGGGCTTATCCTGAATATACTAGGTTATTTACTTTAAAATGTTTATTTGAGAAGGGGGATGAAGCATGAAAATCTGTCAGTCTTCCAACTGGATAACAATCTGTGCAAATGTTAAGAAATCATCTATGTGCTTCTCTAAAATAGCCTGGAGAATATTTAAATCAAGTGACGGGTAGTCATGGATTGCGATAGTACAAAATCCCATCATATTCATTAGGCTAGTAGATATGGAAGAATTGATAAAGTGTGCTTTCTCTAATAGTTTAAGTCCATCCTGACTCGCTTTAGGTAATCCCAGTTTTCGTGTACTTACAACATACATCGCCATATCAATAGAAGCTTGGCATATCCGTTGCAAATTTAAGATGATGCTATCTTGTCTGGTTAAATCACTTAAATTTTTGGAGTCATTATTGTAGACTTCGTTCATTCTAATGATGCAACGTTTGATTGTCGCTTGTTTTTGTAAAAGGATCTCGTTCATTTCTTGAGACACCTCCTTTCTTACACAGTAGATAATGGGACATCTGATTTTAACCATTCTATAACATCGTGAAAAAAATCGGTATGATCTAAAAAAAAGTAAAATCCGACGAAATCCGTCAGATCTTACTTTTTATCAAGAATGCATACCCGTCACTCGACTCCTGCAGGAAAAAGCGCAGGGATCTGCGCTGTCAGAGGCAAACAAGACCCGAGTCCGTGTCCGGAGGACAAAGGAGGCGCGGCTTGTGCCTCGCCTGAGGAAAGCGAGTGAAAGGGGAAGCATGACGTAGCGAGCACTTATGCTGTCACTTCACTGACTTCGTGATTGAGCTGCCACTGCACACCAAACGGATCTTCGACGATGCCGTAGGCTTCACTCCAAAACGTTTTTTGGATCGGCATGATGACATTGCCATCTTGCGCCAGCTTATCGAATGTCTCGTGAATGACTTGGACGTCCGACAGATGCAGAGCCAGCGTGACGTTTTGTCCGATCGTCACCGGATCGTGCGGCATGGCGTCGGAAAACATGACGCGTGTACCATGAACAATCAATTGTGAATGCAGGACAAGCGATTGGACGTCTGGTGCGAACGGTTGACCGTCCGGACCATTGCCGGGACCAAACTCCATGATGTCGGGGATGTCCTGACCAAAGATGTTGGCATAATAATGGATCGCCTCACGGGTATTGCCATTGAACACAAGGTAGGGAGTAATCGGCATATAGATGCTCCTCTCAATTTTAAGCACGATTGGCTGATACTTATATTATACCAAACATTTGTTCTTATTTAAAGGTTTGTGGGATGAAATATGAAAGCGGTATCATTTATTTTGCGAATTCCGATTAAATTCTAAAAAAATGGTTGTATCTTTCCAAATCGCAGTCTATACTAAATTTATCGAAAGCGCTTTCGGTGAAATGGAGTGGTTACATGGGTACAATTTATGATTTAGCGAAAATAACCGGTTTTTCGATCACCACGGTCTCAAAAGCCTTAAATAACTATTCCGACGTCAGTGAGAAGACAAAAGCAAAAATCGTTCAGGCAGCAGCCGATATGGGCTACTTGCCGAACGCCCACGCCCAGTCGCTCTCAACGAAACGGTCCTGGACAATCGGCGTCATGTTCTCGGAAGCACACGGCGTCGGGATGATGCATCCGTTCTTTAACGCGATCATCGAAAGTTTCCGAAAAGCAACAGAGCAACAAGGTTATGACTTAATCTTCGCTTCAAGGAATTTACGCAATCGGGACATGAGTTATCTCGAGCATTTCCGGCATCGGGCGGTCGACGGCATCGTCGTCATCTGTTCCGATCAAATGGACCAACACGTTCAGGAATTGATTCAAAGTACGATTCCAATCGTTGTCGTTGATATGGACAGCACCGATTGTAGTGTCGTCTTCTCGGATAATCTGACCGGTGGCGAACTTGCTGTCAATCACTTATACCAGCTCGGTCATCGACTAATCGCCCATATCGCGGGGGATACGACGACTGACGCAGGGTCGGCACGAATCGAAGGGTACAAACAAGCAATGGGACATTTAGGATTACCGATTCCTGATGAATATATCGTCAGCGGAGGATTCTTTTCGGTTGAAGAAGGAAAACAGGCGATGCAAGAGTTACTCGCACTGCCGGAACGACCAACGGCTGTCTTTGTTGCAGGTGACCAAATGGCAATCGGTGCAATCGACGCGATTCATGAAGTCGGTTTACGGATTCCAGAAGATCTTTCGGTTGTCGGCTATGATGACATCGAACTGGCCAAGTTCATTACACCAAAGCTGACGACGGTCCGGCAAGATACGGACACGATCGGGCAGCATGCAGCAAACCTTTTGATTGAACAAATCGTCAACAAAAAGCGGGTCATGACGACGGATATCATTCCGGTCGACTTGATCGTCCGCCAGTCGACGGGACCTGTCAAAGCATAATCACTTTTTCGAAATCGCTCTCGCAGGTTGTCTTCGAGAAAACGCGAGAGCGGTTTCGAAATCCATACTATATTTTTTTGTACGTTTCCGAAAGGGCTTTCGGAACTTTTTTCAGACCATTTACGAAAGCGCTTTCGATATTTTTGAATAATAAATGAGACCGCTTACTTAGGGGACTACTAAAACCAGACAAGGATGGGATGACATGAAGAAGAAGTTTGTCAGCGTATTAACAATCGGCGCATTAACAGCAAGCGTTTTAGCAGGATGTTCAGGCGGCGAAGAGGAAAAAACGAGCGGCGGCAAGGAAGTTCTTAAAATCTGGTCGTTTACGGATGAGTTAAAAGAACCAATCAAAAAGTTCGAAGAGAAAAACGGTGTCAAAGTCGAATTGACGATTGTTCCGATCGCGGATTACCCGACAAAATTAAAACCGGCACTTGAGAGCGGCGTCGGTGCACCGGATATCTTCACAGGTGAGATTGCCTTCTTAAAACAATGGGTCGATGCCGGCTACTGGGCAAACCTCTCGGAAAAACCGTTTAACGCAGGCGAAGTCAAAGATGATTATATCCCGTACGTCTATGACATGGGGAAAGACAAAGACGGTAACGTTCGTGCCTTGTCATGGCAAACGACACCAGGTGGCGTCTACTACAAACGAAGCATCGCGAAAAAAGTTCTCGGCACAGATGATCCAAAAGAAATCGGTGCGATGATGAACTCGATGGACGGCGTCTTCGAAGTCGCTGAGAAGATGAAAGGCAAAGGCTACAAAATGTTCCCGGACGAAGGATCGATCCGCTGGTTCGCACAAGGAAATGAGCCGGAAGCCTGGGTCAACGACAAACAGGAACTCGTCGTGACGGAAGACAAGAAAAACTACATGGATTACGCAAAAGAATTACGGACAAAACAATACACAGCACTTGCGCCGGAATGGTCTCCATCATGGTTCGCCGGAATGGATAAACCGGTCAAAGTCAAAGAAAACGGCAAAGAAACTGAAACAGAAATCTTCTCATATGTCCTTCCGACATGGGGCTTACACAGTGTCTTAAAAGAAAACGCGAAGAAATCAGCCGGTGACTGGGCTGTCACAAGCGGACCGAGCCCATACTTCTGGGGCGGTACTTGGTTAGGAGTCTACAAAGATTCGAAGAAACAAAAGCTTGCATATGATTTCGTTAAGATGATGACGCAAGACGAAGAGTTCCTGACAGACTGGGCGAAAGAAACAGGCGACGTCCTCGCTTACAAACCGGTTACGGACAAAATCAAAACCGACTTCAAAGATGAGTTCCTCGGCGGACAGAACAACTACGAGTTCTTCCTTGATCAAGCAGACAAGATCACACCGGGAATCGTGACGAAGTACGACCAACAGCTCGACACATTGTACGGTGCGTCGGTCATGGAGTATGTCCAAGGCAAAAAATCAAAAGACGAAGCACTTGCTGAATTCTACAAAAAAGTCAAAAATGCGTATCCGGACGTTAAAGTACCGGAATAAGGAGTCTAGGTGGGGCGATCCTCGCTTCACCTTTTCTTATTTAAGAAAGGGGTTTGACCTGTGAAAAAACTCGACCGCCATGGTTATCTGTTCATCGCACCGTTCTGGATCGTCTTCTTGATCTTCAGCATCTATCCGGTCGCGCTGACGTTCTATTACAGTTTTACGAACTACACAGGCGCAGAAGGCGAACAACTCGTCGGACTCGCGAACTATACGCGTTTGCTCGGAGATACGTACTTCATTGAAGCATTCTTCAATACGATCAAGATTTGGGGACTGAATTTCATCCTGCAAATCGGCGGAGCGTTGATGCTCGCCTTACTGTTCTCGGATTTACAGCTCAAGCTCAAGGGTCTCGCCTTTTTCCGCGCGACATTCTACTTGCCGAACTTGATTACGATCAGCTCGGTTGCCTTGCTGTTCGGTATCCTGCTCGACTGGCAGCACGGTTCACTGAACATGATGCTGATGAAAATCGGTTTGATTTCCGAGCCAATCAACTGGTTGACACAACCGGTTACGGCACAAATTTCCGTCTCCCTCATCCTGACCTGGATGTGGCTCGGTCACTCGTTCATCGTCGTCATGGCCGGCGTATCCGGCATCTCGAAGGATTATTTCGAAGCGGCACTGATTGACGGTGCGACACGCTGGCAAATCTTCTCGCGGATTACGTTGCCGCTCTTAAAACCGATACTGCTCTACATCATGATCACGTCACTGATCGGCGGACTGCAATTGTTCGATTTACCGATGTTGATCACGGACGGTGTCGGTGCGCCGGATGGTGCCCTGAACACGATGGTGCTTTATCTCTACAACCAAGCCTTTAAGTACAACAACTATGGCTACGCCGCTGCTGTCGCATACGGATTGTTTGCCATCACGCTCGTCTTTTCAATTATCGTCTTCAAAGGGATGTTCCGAAAAGAACGTTCACCGAAAGGAGCCTGACCGATGGAACGAAATGCAGAAGCACGTCGGATCGTGCCACAAACGGAGGATCAACCGGATCGTTCAGAACGTCCGCTGAAGTTGACGCCGCCGCCGAAACAGAAAAAAGCCTGGTTCGGCAAGAGTGTCATCTATATCGCGCTCATCGCGTTGACAATCGCCTGTATCATTCCGTTCTTGATGATGATCATTAACGCGACCCGCTCGAACGAAGAAGTGTTATCCGGTTTCTCATTGATTCCAGGCAACTCGCTCGCTGAAAACTATGCCGCCTTAAGTTCATACGTCAACATCTGGTCCGGCTTTAAAAACAGTCTCATCATCGCCGTTCTCGTGACCGTCTTATCGGGTTACTTCTCGGCGATGACAGCATTCGGATTTGCGTTTTACCAGTTCAAAGGAAAAAACGTCCTGTTCGTCTTCATGCTCGTCATGATGATGATTCCGGGCCAACTCGGATTGATCGGATTTTACGAACTCAGCAAGAACTTAGGACTGCTCGACAGCTTCATCCCGTTGATCGTTCCGGCGATTGCTAGTCCGTTCACGGTGTTCTTCGTCCGTCAGTATTTACAGACGGTCATGCACCCGAGTTTGATTGAAGCAGCACGGATGGATGGTGCGAGCGAAATGCGTATCTTCCACACGATTGCCTTGCCGATGATGATGCCAGCGATCGCAACGATGTCGATCTTTACGTTCATCGGTTCATGGAACAACTACATCATGCCGCTCGTCCTGCTGTTCTCACCGGAAAAGTATACGTTACCGGTCTTGATGGGCTTCCTCAAAGGATCACAAGTCGCGGAAAACCTCGGCTCGCTGTATCTCGGAATCGCGATTTCCGTCGTACCGATCATGATCGCCTTCCTGTTCCTCTCGAAATACATCGTCAGCAGCATCTCAGCTGGTGCCGTCAAAGAATAAACTATTAAAGGAGCTTACATCTATGAAATTTGCACCGAACTTCGTCTTCGGGACGGCGACGTCCTCGTACCAAATCGAAGGCGCACACGACGAGGGTGGCCGTACCCCGTCAATCTGGGATACATTCTGCGATACGGACGGAAAAGTTTTCGAAAAGCACAACGGGGATGTCGCTTGCGACCATTACCACCGGTTTGAAGAAGACATCCAGCACATCAAACAGTTAGGCGTCGACACGTACCGCTTCTCGATTGCCTGGCCACGGATCTTCCCGAGCAAAGGGCAGTTTAATCCGGAAGGCATGGCGTTTTACAAGACACTCGCTACACGTCTGCAGGAAGAAGGCATCAAACCGGCTGTCACACTCTACCACTGGGATCTTCCGGTCTGGGCGTACGACGAAGGCGGCTGGGTCAACCGTGACTCGGTCGACTGGTTCCTCGACTTCGCCCGTGTCTGCTTCGAAGAGCTCGACGGGATCGTCGACTCATGGATCACGCACAACGAACCATGGTGTGCCGGCTTCTTGAGCTATCACCTCGGACAACACGCGCCGGGACATACGGATATGAACGAAGCCGTCCGTGCCGTCCACCACATGCTGTTGTCACACGGAAAAGCCGTTGAACTGTTGAAAGGGGAATTCCAGTCCACGACACCGATCGGCATCACGCTGAACTTGGCACCGAAGTACGCAAAAACGGATTCCGTCAACGATCAGATTGCGATGAACAATGCCGATGGGTATGCGAATCGCTGGTTCCTTGATCCGATCTTCAAAGGACAATATCCAATCGACATGATGAACCTGTTCTCGAAATACGTTCATACGTACGACTTCATCCAGGCGGGAGACCTCGCGACGATTTCGACGCCATGTGATTTCTTCGGGATCAACTTCTACAGCCGGAACCTGGTTGAGTTCAGTGCCGCAAATGATTTCTTACACAAAGACGCGTATTCGGATTACGATAAGACCGGCATGGGCTGGGATATCGCTCCAAGTGAGTTCAAAGACCTGATCCGTCGCCTTCGTAACGAATACACGGACTTACCAATCTTTATTACGGAAAATGGCGCTGCGTTTGACGATCAGCTCGTCGACGGACAGATTCACGATCAAAACCGGATCGATTACGTCGAACAGCATTTGCAAGCCGTGTCTGACCTAAATGAGGAAGGCATGAACATCGCCGGCTATTATCTCTGGTCGCTGCTCGATAACTTCGAATGGAGTTTCGGCTACGACAAACGATTCGGCATCATCTACGTCGATTTCGATACACAGGAACGAATCTGGAAAGACAGCGCGCATTGGTATGCGAATGTCATCCGGACGCATAAGGCAGCACTTCCGCAAGAAGCGTAACGTCGTCGAACAGGCAAGGTCGAATTGATCGTCTTGCCTGTTTTTTTCATTAAGAAGGAGGAATTACAGATGAAGAAATGGCTCGCAGTTGCCCTCGGAACGGGACTCGTCCTGTCATACGCCGGGACCGGTCATGCCGAGAAGGCGGACAAAAAAGATAATACGAAATGGAAAATGGTCTGGTCCGATGAATTCACGAAACAACAGCTCGACCGGACGAAGTGGACGTATGATACCGGGAACTGGATTGTGGATCAAAATGGAAGCGTTATCAGTCCGGGCTGGGGCAACAACGAAAAACAATACTACACGAACAAAACCGACAATTCCTTTATCCGGGACGGCAAACTCGTCATCCGGGCTCAGGAAGAAAAAACAACGGATGCCCTCGGAACGTACGACTATACATCAGCTAAATTAAAGACAAAAGGCTTATTCAGCAAGACATACGGGCGTTATGAAATCAAAGCCAAATTGCCGACCGGCAAAGGATTATGGCCGGCGTTCTGGATGTTGCCGGAGCAAGACAAGTACGGTGCCTGGGCCTCGTCCGGTGAAATTGATGTCATGGAAGCCTGGGGCAGTCAGCCGGATAAAGTTGCCGGGACAATCCACTATGGCGAGAACTGGCCGAACAATAAATATACCGGTAAGGATTATCATTTCCCGGACGGCGGACGGATTGACCAGTGGCATACGTATGCGGTCGAGTGGGAGCCGGGCGAACTCCGCTGGTACGTCGATGGCAACCTTTATCAAACACAAAACGACTGGTACAGCAAAGGCAAAAACACGGCAACCAACTACAGTTATCCGGCACCATTCGACCAAAACTTCTATCTCGTGATGAATCTCGCGGTCGGCGGCTGGTTTGACGGCGAAGTCGATGCAACGACGAAGTTCCCGGCTGAAATGGAAGTCGATTATGTCCGCGTCTATGATTTACAGAACCGCGACTATCGCGAACCGGTCGAGCCGGTTTATGAAGATGTGACGTTACCGGACGGGGCGAAACAGCCGTTAGCAGACGGCAACCTCGTCTATGATCAAGCGTACGAAAAAGCGATCAAGACAATCACCGACGGCGCACAAGTCCTTGACCCGACGTACTGGAACTATGTGACGTTACCGGACTTCGGTGGCAAGGGATCGGTCAACGTGACGGAGCAGGACGGGACCCGCTTTGCGAATGTCACGATCGACCAACCGGGCGCCCAAAACTATGCTCACCAGTTGATTCAAAAGATTTCCCTCGCTCAAGGCGGACGCTATGAAGTCAGCTTTGACGCCAGCAGTGAAGAAGCACGGACGATCGTCGCGAAAGTCGGCGGCGGGGCGGAACGCGGCTACACAAAATATTCGAATGAAGAAGTGATTGATTTGACGCCAACCGTCAAACGGCATACGTTTGCGTTCGATATGGCAGCAGAAACGGATCTTGCGGCACGTCTCGAATTCAACCTTGGTCTGGCGAAAGCCGGCGTCAAAATCGGTAATGTCCGCGTCGAGCAGGTGCCACGCGGTGAAATCGATGAAACGGCAACAAAACCGGCTTTACCGGACGGTAATCAGATCTACAACGGGACGTTTGACCAAGGGGCGATGGACCGCCTGACGTACTGGCAGTTTGATGCCGGTCAGACCAAAGGCACGGGAACGGTTGACCCGGTGACACGTGACTTTACGTTCAAGACCAATCCGGCAAAAGGACAGGCCGCGACATTGACACAACGTGGCGTCCAATTAAAAGAAAATCATCAGTACGTCTTACGGTTTAAAACGAAAGCCGAACGGATCAAAGAACTGCAAGTCAAGCTGACGAATGCGGACGGAACGGTTTCTTATCTGCCGACGCATGACGTACCGGTGACAAAAGCGGCAACGACAGTCGAAGTACCGTTTACGATGACACAGGCAACGGATTTAAACAGCCGACTCCAGTTCAATTTCGGGACGGCAAAAGGTGAAGTGACACTGGATGACGTGGAGCTGGTTGATGTCACACCGGTCGAAGTCGACCGGTCGCCGCTCAAAAACGGTTCGTTTGCGGACGGACTGAACTTCTGGAGTTCGTATGTCCATTATGACGCGCAAGCCGTCGTTTCGAACGTCAATGACGCAGCGAAACTCGCCATCACGTCAGAAGGACAGGAACCATGGAGCGTTCTGCTTGAGCAAGGTAACTTACAGCTCGTCAAAGGGCAAACGTACCAACTGACGTTTAAAGCATCGTCGACAGTTGCCCGACCACTTGAAGTGACCGTTGAAAACGCAGCGTATACACGTTACTTCAGTGAAATCGTCGAACTCGGCATGGAAGCAAAAACATATCAGTTTGACTTTACGCTCGGTCAGGATGATACAGCCGGACTGAAATTCCTGCTTGGAAAGGCAACCGGTTCACCGTTCGCGGCACATGACGTGACGATTGATGATGTGAAGTTAGAAGTAAAGTAAAATGAATGATAAAAACATCCAGGGTAATCCTCATTTCTGTAGACGAGGATTACCCTAGATGTTTATTTTTTGTATTAAAAGGGATTTAAAGGCAATTTAGAGAAAGAAAGACTAAGGCAATTTCATACTTAGGAGGAACACCATCATGGTTCGTTCGACAAAACAGTATATCGCTTTATTTATCGTGCTTTTGCTTGCGACAATTGGTGTCAATGCCTGGCCGGCGAGTATTCATCCCGACGGTACGATTGGTCTGCTTCAAATCGTGTCTTCATTTGTCTGGCTGGTCTTTTTAATTGGTTCGGTAATGCTCGTCCGCGAAGAAAAGACAATTTTGTTTGTCTTTAATTACCTGCGTCTTGGGTTTGTTGCCGGTATCGTCGTCTACTTGGTGACGTTTTTTGAACGGTACTGGATGGGCGAGCTTTGGTTTGATATCGTCTCCGGCATTCAATATCCGTTTTATTATTTATTTGCGGTCCCATTGTTCGGCTTCAATGCCTGGTTGGATGCTCCATACGGACACTTTGCGATGTTTACCGGATTTGCTTATATCGTGCTTGCGACCGGTCTAAGTGTTCGCTACAAAAAGCTTGAAGCGAAGCGGTTGCGGTACTGATCGTTATTTATTTTGCAGAAAAGAGATCATTCAACCTAATTTTTAAGGGAGGTCTGTCGCGAAGCGATAGATCTTTTTTTTCGTTCATCGAAACTGTCTGACAAATCATCTCTCTAAAAATCAAAAATTAAAAACAGATTCTAATAAAAATCGCTATAATCAAATTATCACTAATATTTGGAATTTAAAAAACAAGGAGGAATAGACATGAACAAAGCAGTAAAACTCATCATGACAGGTGTACTCAGCCTTTCTTTGATCAGCGTGACTTCAGCTGAAAGCCATGCGGCAACAAAAGCGAAGGCATTCAAGAACTGTACGGAGATGCAGAAGAAATACAAAGGCGGCGTTTCGAAGAAAGCTGGACTTAAAAACCGGACAGGATACGACAAAAAAGGTAAAGCTATCTATAAAGAAACGAAATACAAAGCGTATGTCAGCTTAGCAACGTACAAACTTAATACGAAAAGCGACCGTGACAAAGACGGTATTGCCTGCGAACGCTAAAAAAAGACCCGCTTCCGATTTTTTCGGAAAGCGGGTCTTCGTCTGTTCAGTTGAAGTTTTTCTTGAGGAAGTCCGTTACTTCTTCCGGTGTTTTTGCGTTGGCACTGTGCAAGTGACCCAGTTTCTCGTTGTTTTGGAAGACGAGTAAGCTTGGAATCCCCATGACGACATTGTCTGATGCGATTTCCGGGAATTCATCTTTGTCGATCGTATAGATCGGCAGTTCGCTGAATTGTGATTCGACGTCCGGCATAAAGTAGTCCATCCGTTTACAGTCCGGGCACCAGTCGGCTTCGAACTTGATAATGACCGGTGTTTCGCTTGCGATTAACTCTTTGAATGTATCTTCACTCTTAATGTAGTTACTCATGTGTTAGTTCCCCCTGTTGTTGGTGTGTATCTTTAGTCTACTGATTCCAAGCACAAGATGCACGGATTATGATTGAATAAGGTCCGCGTTCTGCAAAAATGTTGTAGAAGAAAATAACTAAAGTATGCGCAAATTGCACAAGAAGCACCAATAAACGATTAAATATGATTTGCCTTAAGTAAAAACTATTGGTCTTTTGTTAATTAACTAGTTTTAAGCAAAATGATTTCTATAGACCCACTTGATTTTGACCTGTTACGATGAGGTTTGCTAATCGACAGAGCGAGTGGGGGCGACAGAAATGGATCAGCAAAAATATGATAATTTAAAGCTTGGTGAGCGTGGTGCGATCATTAGCATCATTGCCTATATTGTTTTATCAATTGTTAAATTGGTTGTCGGCTACACGGCGGATTCAGCGGCGTTACGAGCGGATGGTTTAAACAATACGACCGATATCATCGCGTCGATTGCCGTCTTGATCGGGTTACGAATTTCAAGACGTCCGGCAGATGACAACCATAAATACGGACACTGGAAAAGTGAGACGATTGCCTCGATGGTCGCTTCCTTCATTATGATGGCTGTCGGACTACAGGTCTTGATCGATACCGTTTCGACGTTGTTCGAAGGAAAACAGGAGTCACCGGACATCGTCGCGGCTTATGTCGGAATCGGTTCCGCCGTTGTGATGTATTTCGTCTATCGTTACAACCGGAACCTGTCGCGAAAAATTAACAGTAAAGCGGTCATGGCGGCTGCAAAAGATAACTTATCCGATGCCTGGGTCAGTATCGGGACGACAATCGGGATTATCGGTTCCCAGTTCGGGATGCCGTGGCTCGATACCGCGACGGCAATCGTCGTCGGATACCTGATTTGTAAAACGGCGTGGGATATCTTCTCGGAAGCGTCCCACGAATTGTCGGATGGATTTGATGAACAGAAGCTGAAGATGTATGAAGATGTGATTTTTGATTTAGAAGGTGTCAAAGGAATCAAGTCAATCAAGGGACGGAATTATGGGAATAATGAAGTCGTTGATGTCGTGATTCTCGTCAACTCGCAATTGAACGTCCATCAAGCCCATGATATCGCGACGAAAGTCGAAGATACGCTGACGGATGAATATGGTGTCTACGATATTCATGTCCACGTTGAGCCGGAATGAAGCAGATAAAAGGAACGATCGTCCTCTGACGACTGTTCCTTTTTTTAATGGAAAGGTTTATGGCCCCTCACTGCAACGTTACGGAATTGCCTTGAAACAGGACCTTCGATGAATGAAATGTCGGAAAATCCGTGTTTTCTTGCGGCAGGAAGGAGTTCGTCTTGGACTAGATCTCTCACGCCGGCCCAAATGACATCATTCTTACCATCACAAAAGGTGATAACAAAATGACCGCCTGGTTTTAAGGCGTGATAGAGAGCAGCCAAGGTGCCGGAGATGTTTTCCCAAAAATAAAGTGTATGTATCGTAAATACCTTATCAAATTGTTCACTTTGAAAAGCTAACTTGTTTAGATCACCGTAAAGAACATGGACCCGTTTGGATTGGATCGCCTCTTTGTTTCTTTTTTGTACCGACCGCAACATAGCAGAAGAAGAATCGATACCGGTAATCTGCTTTGCGTCTGTTTGATGTACAAGTCGTTCGATGGCATAACCTGCACCGCAACCTAATTCTAAAATGCTGTCATCCTTTTGGACAGTCAACAGCTCGATTGTCCATTCTGTTTCAGGTTGGTGCTGCCTGACCATCTTTTCCCCGATATAGGTTCCGAACCGTCCTGTCGGATGTGCGTATTGCTGATCAATTAGACGTTTAATGGATGCAATAATGGTTATCCGCTCCTTCCTCACGATTCTCACAATTTTATTTCTCTTTCATTATACGTGAGATGAATCATGTCCTCATTGCAAATATGTGCATTTTCACATTGTTTCTGCGTTGACATTCAGTCTAAATGGGCGTAATTTAGTTTACATAGATAATCGTTCGATATGGAACGATTCAATATGGAACATGGAGGTGGAAGGATGGAAACAGAGCAAAAAGAGCCGGTTCGTTCAACGGCCATGATGCAGTCGTTTTGGAATGTGCAGCGTCATCTTGTCCGCGCGGCGCATCAGACAGCGCAGGAAAATGGACTCAGTTTACCGCAATTTCACAGCTTGATGACGATTGCCCCAAGAAGTCCAATCACACAAAAGGAACTTGCCGCGTATACGCATTTACCGAAAAGCACCCTCAGTCAATCGATAGAAGGGTTGGTGCAAGCGGAGTGGGTCATCCGGGAAACGAATCCGGACAACCGACGGGAAGTCGTCTTACGTTTAAGTGATCACGGACGGCAATTCGTCGAGACGATCAAACGGCAGGAAGCGGGGATGCAACAACGGCTCGAGCATATCCTCGATCAAATCGATCCTGCCGTCTTTGAGCAGATGTTGCAGACGCATGCGCAGATTGCAGAAGGACTAAAAGAAATTTTGGCACCAGGAAACGGAGGCTGTACAGATGATTAAGTTACTCAAAAATCTGACGACCTATAAATGGGCAGTCTTGGCCGTCTTGATCCTTGTCTTCGCCCAGTCGATGTCGGATTTATACTTACCGACTTTGATGGCCGACATCATTGACAAAGGGGTCGTGACAGGGGATACGGCGTACATTTGGAAAATCGGGGCTGTCATGCTCGGGATTACCGGACTTGGCGCACTCGCGGCGATTGCTGCCAGTTATTATTCCTCGAAAGCTGCGATGGGACTTGGCCGCGATATCCGCCGAAAAGTCTTTAACCACGTCGAACGCTTTACGTTACAGGAGTTTGATCAAGTCGGAACGGCTTCATTGATCACACGGACGACAAACGATATCACCCAAGTTCAGCAGGTCGTCATCATGATGCTCCGGATGGTCGTCAGTGCGCCGATCATGTTCGTCGGTGGACTGATCATGGCGGTTTCGAAAGATGCTAAATTATCACTTGTCATCGTTGCGGCGATGCCGGTGTTGGTCGTCTCGATTCTGTTGATTCTCTGGAAAGGGGTCCCGTTGTTCGGCCAAGTCCAAAAACGGCTTGACCGCTTGAATCTCGTTTTACGGGAAAATCTGACCGGGATTCGTGTCATCCGGGCCTTTAACCGGGAATCCCAGGAGAAAGTCCGGTTAACAAAAGCAAATGCGGATTTAACGGATGTCTCGATCAAGGTCAATAAAATCATGGCCTTTTTGATGCCGGTCATGATGCTCGTGATGAACTTGACGGTTGTTGGTGTCATCTGGTTCGGTGGTATCCGGATTAACAACGGCGGAATGCAGATCGGGGATTTGATGGCGTTCATTCAATACGTCATGCAAATCATGTTTGCCCTCGTCATGGCGTCTGTCATGTTCGTCATGATCCCCCGGGCAGCGGTCTCGGCGAAACGGATTAATGAAGTCCTCGAGATGGAGCCGACAATGGTCGACGCCGGAACCGCTTCTGCGGATAAAGAACGCGGCACGCTTGTGTTTGACGGGGTGACGTTCAGCTATCCGGGAGCCGAGGCACCGGTCTTATCGGATATCAGTTTTACCGCCCGACCGGGTGAAATCACGGCGGTCATCGGCGGAACCGGTTCCGGGAAATCAACGCTCGTCAATTTGATTCCGCGCTTTTATGACGTGACGGCTGGCAGTATCCAAGTCAACGGTGTCGACAGTCAAGCCGTCCCGCAGGAAGAATTACGTTCGAAAATCGGCTTTGTCCCGCAAAAAGCGTTGCTGTTTACAGGGACGATTGCGGATAACATCCGGTTCGGGAAAGAGGACGCGACGGACGAAGAAATCCGGCATGCGGCGCGCGTCGCTCAAGCGACAGATTTTATTGAACGGATGCCAGACCGGTATGACTCAATGATTGAACAAGGGGGATCGAACGTCTCCGGTGGTCAAAAACAACGGCTGTCGATTGCCCGGGCGCTGGTCCGCAAACCGGACATTTATGTTTTTGACGACAGCTTCTCGGCGCTTGACTTTAAAACCGATGCAACGTTACGGAAAGCCTTGAAGCAGGAAACCGAGGACGCGACCGTCCTGATCGTCGCCCAGCGCGTCAGCACCGTCATGGACGCCGATCAAATCATCGTCCTCGAAGAAGGACGTGTGGCCGGCATCGGAACGCATGATGAACTGTATGAAACTAACGAAGTCTATCAGGAAATCGTCAAATCCCAACTGTCAGAGGAGGAGATCGCATGAGTACAAGTACAACAAAACGTCCTGCCGGTGGTCCTCCAGGTGGACCGGGTGGTGGTCCCGGCGGCGGGAACATGATGATGATGGGCGAAAAACCAAAAAACTTTAAAGCGACGTTCCGACGGTTGCTCGGTTATCTGAAACCACGCCGGAACGCTCTCATAGCGGTTTTTGTCGCAGCTATTCTCAGTACGATCTTCATGATTGCCGGACCGAAAATCATGGGGACGGCGATCACGGAACTGTTTGAAGGGGCATACGCCAAGTTCCAGGGCGTACCGGGAGCGGCAATCGACTTTACGAAAATCGGACAGATTTTGCTGTTACTCGCCGGACTGTATGTCATCAGCAGTCTGTTCAGTTACCTGCAACAGTATCTGATGTCCGGGATTGCGCAAAAAACCGTCTATGACTTACGGGAAGATGTCAATCAGAAGCTTGAACGCTTGCCGCTCAAGTATTATGACGGTCGTCCGAACGGGGAGACACTCAGCCGGGTCACGAATGACATCGATACGATCGGGAGTACGTTACAACAAAGTGTGACGTCGTTCATCACGTCGATCGTGACGATTGTCGGGATTTTAATCATGATGCTGACGATCAGTCCGCTGTTGACGTTGATTTCACTTGTCTCGTTGCCAATCTCGATTTTCGCGATTCGTCCGATTTTGAAACGGTCGCAAAAATACTTTGCCGATCAACAACGGACACTTGGACAACTGAACGGTCATGTCGAAGAGATGTATACCGGTCATCCGGTCGTCAAAGCGTTTGGTCATGAACGCAGAGCGGTCGAACAGTTTGATACGGTTAATGAAGAATTATATGAAGCGGGACGAAAAGCCCAGTTCATCTCCGGGATCATCATGCCGATGATGATGTTCATCGGAAATATCAGTTACGTCCTGATCAGTGTCGTCGGCGGGATTCTCGTCACCCAGCGCAGCATCTCAATCGGGGACATTCAGGCGTTCATCACCTATACACGCCAATTCACACAACCAATCACCCAAACGGCTAATATCGCGAACATCGTTCAGTCGACGGTCGCCGCTGCCGAACGGGTCTTTGAGTTGTTGGATGAAGAAGAGGAAGTCAAGGAAGTAACGACGCATCACTTAACAAAAGCCGACGGAGCCGTTGCGTTCGAGCATGTCGACTTCGGTTACGGCGAACAGCTGTTGATTGAAGACATGAACATCGACGTCAAACCGGGACAAACGGTGGCGATCGTCGGTCCAACCGGTGCCGGGAAAACAACGCTGATCAATCTGTTGATGCGCTTTTACGAGTTGAATCGTGGTGTCATCCGGATTGACGGGATCGATACACGGAAGATGTCACGCGAAGATTTACGGACGACGTTCGGCATGGTCCTGCAGGATACGTGGCTCTTTAACGGTACGATCCGTGATAATCTCGCGTACGGAAAAACCGGGGCAACAGAAGACGACATCGTCGAAGCCGCGAAAACAGCCCATGCCGATCACTTCATCCGGACTTTGCCGGACGGTTACGATACTGTCTTAAATGAAGAAGCATCGAATATCTCACAAGGGCAAAAGCAACTGTTGACGATTGCCCGGGCGGTCCTCGCCGATCCGCCAATCATGATTCTCGATGAAGCAACGTCAAGTGTCGATACGCGGACGGAAATATTTATTCAACAGGCGATGAAACGATTGATGGAAGGACGGACAAGTTTCGTCATCGCCCATCGTCTGTCGACGATTAAAGATGCGGATTTGATTTTGGTCATGGATCAAGGGCGGGTCATTGAACAGGGCACACATGAAGCCTTGCTCGAAGCGAACGGCTTTTATGCCGATCTTTACAACAGTCAGTTCTCGGAAAAAGAAGTCGTCTGAGGAAATGGCAGTATCCGATCCGGATGCTGTCTTTTTTTGTGCAATCTTTTTTCTTGCACTCATATACCTAAGGGGGTATATTAATGGCAGAAACTTATTCAGTAAAGGAGCCAACAAGATGAAAAACATGTCAACAAACGAATTAGAAGAGATATTGCAACAAGAAAAAACGATTCAACTGATTGATGTCCGTGAAACGGATGAATACGCCGGCGGTCATATCCGGCAGGCGAAAAACCTTCCGTTATCCGAACTGGCGGAACGGACAAATGAACTGGATGCAGATCGGCCGTTACACGTCATCTGTTTAGCCGGGGGAAGAAGTATGAACGCTTCAATCTATCTCGAACAAGCCGGTTTTGATGTCACGAATGTCGACGGCGGCATGATGAGCTGGCAAGGCGACGTCTCGAAATAATCAATCACACTTATCCGAAGGGGGAACTTCCATGTTATTACGTTACTTTTACGATGAAAAATTAGCCCAAGCTTCTTATCTGGTCGGTTGTCAGAAGACAGGGGAAGCAATCGTCATTGATCCGGCGCGAAATATCGAAGGATATCTCAAAGAAGCGGCCAAAGAAGGATTACACATCGTCGCGACAGCAGAAACACATATCCATGCGGATTTTGTGTCCGGCACACGGGAATTTGCTGAACGGTTTGATACGACGGCTTATCTGTCTGACGAGGGTGATGCCGACTGGAAATACGAATTTGCAGCTGATATCGAAGCGAAACTTGTGACGGATGGAAATCGTTTTAAAGTAGGGAACGTGACATTTGAAGTCATGCACACGCCGGGACATACGCCGGAACACCTCTCATTTTTACTGTATGACCGCGATCAAACGGTTCCGATGGGCATTTTTACAGGAGACTTTGTTTTTGTAGGCGATATCGGTCGTCCGGATTTACTTGAAGAAGCAGCCGGTATTCAAGGGACGACGGCTGTCGGCGCAAAACAGATGTTTGAATCACTTAAACGATTCAAAGAATTACCGGACTTCGTTCAAGTATGGCCGGGTCATGGAGCGGGCAGTGCGTGCGGGAAAGCCCTCGGTGCGGTTCCGACGACGACAGTCGGGTATGAAAAACAGACCAACTGGGCTCTTCAAGTCGAAGACGAAACGGCATTCGTCAAAGAGTTGACGACAGACCAACCGGAACCGCCGAACTATTTTGCGATGATGAAGCGGGTCAACAAAAAAGGAATTGTCGCCACGCCTACGCTTTCGAAACCACGTGTCGCCGATGCGACTGAACTGGAAACGCTTGTCAATACGATGCAGGTCGTTGACACACGCAGCGGAAAATCGTTTGCTTCGGGACATGTGCCGGGGGCGCTCAACATTCCGTACAATTCAAAATTCGTCACATGGGCCGGCTGGCTACTGGACTTTGATCATGATATTGCCGTGATTGCCGAGTCTCGTTTACTGGAAGACATCCAGACCGATTTACAGTCGATTGGTCTCGACCGGTTCGTCACATTGGTGGATATAGCGGATTTGTCACCCGAACAATTGACGGAACAGTATCCGGACTGGAGTGCCGAACAAGCGGTTGAAGCAGCGGAAGCCGGTGAAGTGGTTGTCCTCGATGTCCGCAATAAGACAGAATGGGATGCGGGCCATTATGAGCAGGCGAAACGGATTTTGCTTGGTAAACTGTCCTCACGTTACGAAGAAATTCCGGTCGATCGTCCGGTTGCAGTCCACTGTGCCTCCGGTGTCCGGTCACGAATGGCAGTCAGTGTCTTACAATCACTGGGCATGAAGAATGTCATCAATATTGACGGCGGGTATGCTGCTCTTCAGCCGGTTCTTGACCGACAGGCGTTAACAGAAAAATGACACCACGATACTAAAAAAAAATAGCTTTTCCAAAATGGATGGTTCTAATCAGAATCATCCATTTTTTTAAATACTATTCACAAAATGCCACTTTCAGGTTAAAAGTGGTTTAGCAATTCCTTTAGCTGGGGAAATTAAAGAAGTGTCGGAAATATACTATTTAGAGATGAAGGAGTGTGGCAGGATGAACAACTTTTGGAACACGACGTCATTTGACGTCAACGGGATTCTAGGGACTCTCGGAAACATTTTAGGAGCACTTATCGTCTTTCTGATTGGATGGCTGATTGCGAAACTGATCGCAAACGGTATTCAAAAGGCATTAGAAAAATCTGGTGTCGTTCATAAGTTGTCACCACAAAAAGAAGGTACACCACCACAAAAGAAAAAGTGGACACCTGAAAAAATTATCGGGACAGTCATTTTCTGGGTCTTGATGGTATTTGTTCTTATCCTAGTCTTTAACATCTTGAACTTGAACATCATCGCAGGACCACTTGCGGATACGATGAGCACATTGCTCGCAGCGATCCCGAATATCCTGAAAGCAGCATTGATTCTTCTTTTTGCTTACGTCATCGCGGTTGTACTCCGCATGATCATCGTCAAAGGCGGAACGAAGTTGATGTCGAACGAAAAAGTCCGTTCGAACAAAATGCTTCAAGGTCAAACGGATCTTTCGAACTATCCGAAGATTGCAGGCGAAATCGTCTTCTATCTTGTCTTGTTACTGTTCCTACCAGGTGTACTTGGTGCGCTCAACATCGAAAGTGTTTCTGAGCCGTTCAGCCAATTACTCTCGTCGTTCCTTGGTTTCATTCCACGTCTGATTGCTGCAGCAGCGATCTTCTTCGTCGGATTCCTCGTTGCGAAAATCGTTCGCGATATCGTCACGAACTTCCTGCACGCAGTCGGTACAGACAAATTTGCTTCACGCTTCAACATCGGTACAAACGAACAAAAAGATACAAAATCACTTTCTTCAATCTTAGGGACAGTCGTCTTCATCCTGATCTTAATCCCGATCACGATTTCGGCACTTGACCAGCTCAACATCAAAGGTATTACAGGACCAGCCATCAACATGTTAAATGATGTTCTTGGTATAATTCCGAACATCATTATCGGTGTCGTCTTGATCCTTGTCGGTCTTTATGTCGGTCGTTTCGTTAAGAAATTCGTTGCAGATCTCTTGTCACGTCTTGGTTTCAACAACTTAACACGCCACTTAAAAATCGGTAACTGGGATGCAAACAATGCATCGACATCACCATCATCAATCGTTGGATCACTCGTTGAAATCGTCATCGTCGTCTTGTTCGTCGTTGAAGCCTTCAACTTAATCGGCCTTGACTTCATGGTTGATCTCGGTCGCGCGGTTCTTGCTTTCCTTCCAAGCGTCTTGACAGCGATCATCATCTTGGCCATCGGTATCATCATCAGCAACTTGGTGAAACGTACAATGGACAGCCTGTTTGCTAACTCGGATTTAAAAGTTCTTTCAAGCGTCGCGAAATATGCCATCCTTGCTCTTGCTGTCTTCATGGCACTTGATCAACTTGGTGTTGCCGCTACAATCGTCAACTCAGCGTTCATCTTGATCCTCGGTGCTGTTGCTCTTGCTTTCGGACTCGCGTTTGGCTTAGGTGGCCGTGATAATGCATCACGTTACCTCGACCGTCTCCAGAAAAAAGCAGAGAATGCAGATATCGACACATCGAACCTGCCGTCAAACAACACATCGTCTGCTTCGACGAAGCCAAGCTTAAAAGAAGCAGCAAAAGGTGCAGCGTCAAAAGCAGCAGATGACGTCACACCAGATCAAGCACCAAAAGCGTCTAAACCATCATCTTCTACGAACGTGAACCCGACACACGGTACACCAAAAGGGGCACTTCCTGAAAATGATTTAGCACAACAAGACGATTACCCGATCGATCCGGACACGAACCGTGGTCCGAACTTAGATCACCCGAATGATCGTCCGTAACCAAAACGAAAACTCCTTCACCGAGCGGTGGAGGAGTTTTTAGTACGTTAATGCATATCTACATATTTGTATTGTAGTAAAATAACAAAACTGGTTTGACCAATTTGTGAAAAAAAACAGAAACTTTTGCTTATAAAAGCTGACATCCTTTGTTATGATGAAAAGGTCAATTAGAAAAATGATTTGAATATTCAGAAAAAAGAGAAAGTTCGGAGGGTGTTTTATGAGTTTGCTTCGTAAGAAAGATGTCAGTGTGATGATGGATCAAAAGAGCCATTCCAAACTGGCAAGGCATTTATCAGGCTTTGATTTAGTTTTACTTGGGATTGGTGCAATTATCGGAACAGGGATTTTTGTCCTGACCGGAACAGGAGCGTTGTATGCAGGACCCGCATTACCGGTTGCCTTTATTATTTCTGCTATCGTCTGTGCATTAGCGGCTCTCTGTTACGCCGAATTCTCATCGATGATTCCCGTCTCGGGCAGTGTGTACACGTACACCTACGCCACAATCGGGGAACTGGTTGCCTGGATCATCGGTTGGTGTCTCATCCTGGAATACGGTTTGGCATCAAGTGCCGTAGCGACAGGTTGGTCCGGTTATTTCCAATCACTATTATCCGGATTCGGTGTCAGTCTGCCGACAGCGTTAACAGCAGCACCAGGTGCTGTACCGGGAAGCGAAACATTCTTCAACTTACCGGCGTTCCTGATCTTGATGGTCATCACGCTGTTGCTCTCAATGGGTATTAAAGAAACAAAACGTGTCAACAATATCATGGTTCTTGTAAAAGTAGCGGTCGTTGTCTTGTTCATCGTCGTCGGCATCTGGTACGTCGAACCGGGCAACTACACACCGTTCGCACCGTTCGGTATCAGTGGTGTCTTACAGGCTTCAGCCATCGCCTTCTTCGCATACCTCGGTTTTGATGCTGTTACATCAGCAGCAGAAGAAGTAAAAGATCCGGGCCGTAACTTGCCGATCGGAATCTTAGGATCACTTGCCATCGTTACCGTACTATACGTCGTCGTATCCGCCATCATGGTCGGAATCGTACCATTCAAACAATTTGAAGGGGTCGACAGCCCGGTTTCGTTAGCCTTAAAAGTAGCAGGTCAGGACTGGGTCGCAGGTTTCGTCGACTTAGGTGCGATCGTTGGTATGACAACGGTTATCCTCGTCATGACATTTGGTCTGGTTCGTCTCCTGTTCGCGATGAGCCGTGACGGATTATTGCCGAAAATCTTCTCAGACGTGAATGAAAAATCACATACGCCTGTCAAAGCAACATGGATTCTTGGTACGACTGCCGGTTTGATCGCCGGATTCGTTCCACTCGGTACACTGGCAGAATTGATCAATATCGGAACACTCGCAGCATTCGCTCTGATTTCAATTGCCGTCGTCATCTTACGGAAAACGCGTCCTGATTTGAAGCGGGCGTTCAAAGTGCCATGGGTTCCATTCTTACCGATTCTTTCCGTCCTTGCCTGCATCATGTTGATGTTGAACCTTCAAACATTCACATGGATTGCTTTCTTCATCTGGACAGCGATCGGTCTGCTCGTCTACTTCGGATACGGAAGATCACGTTCAAAATTACAACAATAAACACTCATGCCATCCAGGATTATTTTTGGATGGTTTTTTGTTTACTTCCGGCAGGAATGAACACTGGAAAAGGCGAACGGTTGTAAAGAAAGGGGCGATCCGAAATGATTCATATTAAACGGGCACCTGATACAGAGACCGCATATTCAGTCATGAAGGAAGGATTCAGCGATTATATAATTCCTCTGGGTTTGTCACACGAAGTATTTGAAGAACGGATTCTAAAACGGGATGGAAACCAGTTGGAGCATTCCTTTATCGCGTACCACGGGGAACGACCGGTTGCGATTTGGTTAAACGGGCTGAAGACGATCAAGAAAAAAACGGTCATGCGTTGTGGGGGACTGGCAGTCGATCCGCAGTACCGGCGTCTTGGAATTGCCAAAGCCTTGTATGAAGCACAGCTGAGTTATGCCAAATCTTTGAATATCGATTGCTTGATGCTTGAAGTCATTCAAGGAAATGAGCCGGCGATTACCTTATACAAGAGTTTCGGTTATCAAACCGTCAGTGAACTCGGTTATTTTCAAAAAGAAGAACCGGGACAGGTTGAACCGCTTGTTGAAATTGATCAAGTGGCTTTTGAACGACGGTACATACAGCAGGGCGAATACATTTGGCAACAGGATCCGGGCGTTATGAAACTGGCGAAAGCCCGTTATTATGAATTGGATGGTGCTTTCATTGCCGCAGTCAACGGATTAATTTTTACCATTTTGACAGAAGAGGAAGAGGTCGCCCGTGTTGCAACCGAAGCGACACGCCGATTGGCAGGCGAACACTACCATCTGCAGTCGACGAATCAGCAGGTGTGGGAAGACTTACGGAAAGCCGGTTGGAAACAACGGGACCTCAAACAATTCATCATGCAAAAACCAATCGAAGTCTAAAAAACCGGGATGTGCAGAACGGCCTCTAAGGCAACTCTGTCCATCCCGATTTTTTGTTACATCCACAAGCTGATCATGACGATGACGGCAAAGATTACGAATAAGATCCCTGTGCCACCAAGCATGACGAGCATGATTTTGTTCATCATAAAACATCCTCAAATCTGTAGAAAACTACGTTTTTGTATGACTGAGCAATTAAAATTAGAAAACCAAAATCAAACTACGTTCGTATCCTCCAATAGATTGATTCTGTACGGAGAAAGAGACTGCCTGATTACAGCTGTCTCAAATAGTCCTCAATCATCACCCGATGCGAGCCGACGATTTGCTCCGGTAAATCTGCCAAAGGGAAATACGTTAACGCAACACTTTCTTCACTGATGCGTAAGGCTCCGGTCGTTTCGGAAGCAACGTAAGCCAGCGTGACGCTTTGAAAGACATCACCGTTCGCAAGCGTCGTGACATAGTTTTTTCCGGAATAGACACCGAGTAACGTCAAGTCTTCAGCGACAAGACCTGTTTCTTCCAACAGTTCACGGCGTGCAGTTTCGTCTGTTGACTCCGCCCATTCCATCAGACCGCCCGGCAGTCCGAACCGGGCTTGTGTTTCATTCCGTTGCTCGAGCAAAATGTGTCCGTCCTTGATGACGAGAACGACGGCACCGACGAGAATCAGCGGGGTCTGTCCGATTTGCTTTCGGAGTGTCTCGACATAATTCATCGAGGGACCCCCTGGTGAAACGGACAGCCGGTTGAAATATTTGTCTCTTCCGCAGGCGCAGAACGGGCAAAGAAATTCGGACGCTTGACGGCCGGATCGAAGTCTTTGTGGAAGACATGCGTCGCGGCACCGCTCATGGGCGGTACGAGCCAGGACCATTCTCCGGTTACGTCCCGTTCACAAGCCGCTTCATTTTTTTCGAACCGGGCAAATTGTTTCGTCGCCGTATGATGGTCGACAATCGTCACGCCGGCCCGTTCAAACGAATCGAGGACGGCATAATTGAGTTCGACGAGTGCCCGGTCTTTCCATAACGACCGTTCCCGGGATGTGTTCAGTCCAAGCTGCTCCGCGACCAGCGGCAAGAGGTTATATCGATCGACATCGGCCAAATTTCTTGCACCGATTTCCGTCCCCATGTACCAGCCGTTAAACGGGGCGCACGGATAGGAGATGCCTCCAATCTCAAGCCGCATGTCAGAAATCATCGGGACAGCGTACCATTTGACGGTATGGTTTGCGAACAAGTTAAAATCAGGATGTTGAATCGTGACTTCAAGCACCAGTTCGTCCGGGATCGGATGCAGACTGACCTGTCCGTCGAGTTCGACCAGTAACGGCAGAAGATCAAAGTCGGTTCCTTGTCCACTCCATCCGAACGACTCACAAAGCGAGGTGAATGCAACCGATGCCGAATCACCAATGATACCGTCCGGGGTGTCGTAACCGGCATAACGGATTAATTGATGGTTCAAGATGCGGACCCGGTCGGGATCAAAAATCGTAATCGTCGAACGGATCCGTCCATCGTTGGTCGCGTACTCCATATGATGAAACAAGGTGTCGCGGATCGATTCCACAGTCAGGGCATCCCGGGCATCAATGACGTGAAGTTGCTCCCAAAAGAGGCGCCCGATACAGCGGTTGCTGTTCCGCCAGGCAAGTTTTGCTCCATAAGTCAGTTCTTGAAGCGTTTGCGTATACGTACCTGTCCGCAAAATTTCTTCGCGGACTTCGTGCAGACGATAGCTGTCTTGCGGGTATTGTTCTATATAGTCATGGAAAAAGCTTTCGGCTTCTGTGAGTAAAGTAGACACGGCGTAAATCCTTTCTTTCATCCAACACGACGACTGTTCTTGCTTCAGTGTACCGTTTGCTTGCGCGTTGTGCCAAACGATAATCGCTAAACACTTACTTACAAGTTCAAAAGACGTTAAAAGTTTAGAAAGTGTATTGAAAGGGGGATAGGGGAAAGAACTATTCGAAAGTGAGGAAATTGTTATGTCATTATTAAAACCTGTATTTGCCCGCTTTTTTGGCGAAGCCTTTTTTGATAAATCGGCTCAACTCGCCTATTATCTGATGTTGTCCTTATTCCCATTTTTGTTATTTGTAGTTGGATTAGTATCCTTTTTACCGTTCACATCAGGAGACGTCCTTGATTTAATCCGTCCGTTTGCCCCGGCGGAAACATATGAATTGATCCGGAAAAACGTCGTCGGGATTTTTGATGACGGGGGATTGAAACTTGCCTCGATCAGTTTCCTGGCAGCCTTCTGGCTCGCTTCGATGTCGGTGCAGTCATTGGTTCGATCATTGAATGATGCGCTGGAAGTCACGCGGAAAGTGCCGTTTTGGAGAGGGTTACTGCAGGACTTCGGTTTTACGGTCGGCATGATGGTTATTTTACCGATGTCGCTTCTCGTTCCGGTTGCTGAAAAGTTAACGCGGCGTTTCATCACGCATTTTGCCATCGTCAATGATGTTGTCACGAACTACTCCTGGATTTGGTTTTTATTCCGTTGGGGACTCGGATCATTGTTCCTGCTCGTCTTCTTCATTCTCTTGTATCGTGTTCTGCCGAGTGTCCGGTTGACAGTCCGTCAAGTCTTACCGGGTGCATTGTTTGCGACAATCGCCTGGCAGGCCGTTTCTGAATTCTTCTCGTACTACGCGGAGTTCGGCAGTTACGACCGCCTGTATGGACAGCTGGCCGGAATTATCGTCCTGATGACGTGGTTCTATTTGTCCTCTGTCGTCCTGATGCTTGGTGGGTTGATGAACGCCGAACGGATGCGCCAAAAGAAGGAAGCGAAAGTCTTAAAACCTGAAAAAATCAAACAAGAGACTGTCCGTTAAGGGCGGTCTTTTGTTTGACGTTGCGTCCATTTTTGATAAAGAAACATACCGAGCAGACTGATGGTGAACGTACCTAAGATAATTAAAGACAGCGTCGGGAACCCCAATACTTTTGTGATGACACTCAGTGCAACGACGGCATAAAACTGACCAAGACTTTTCCGGACGAACCGGTTGTCAAACAGATTGAGGAAAGAGGCACCGATCGGGGAACCAATCAAAGCACCGGCAATCAAAGCACCGCCGAGATAAAGCGGTGCGTCCGTACCGGAAATGAAATAACTCGTGACCCCACCGAGAACAATCAGTGTCGCGGAAGCGATACTTGTTCCAATCGCTTGTTTGAGCGGGAAACCGACCCATCGCATCAAGAGAGGAGTCAATAAAAATCCACCGCTGACACCCATTAAAGAAGATAAAATTCCGGCTGCAAAACCAATCACAACTAATTTTAAGAAGGGAGCATCGAGTATGTGATGTTCACTTTCAGTTCGTTTGGCCGGTTTTAAAAATTGAATGGCGAACCAAACAAGCAATACGACGTACAGACCTGATATGACGGCGTCTGCGCCTGTATGCTGTTCCATCCAAAAAACGACCGGCGTAATGACCGCTGAACCGACAATCCCGGAAATTCCGACCGTCAACGCGTCGCGTAGATGAACATTTTTGAGCCGGAGATGTGAAACGGTTCCTGTCATGGTGGAAGCCAGTGTTAACAACAGACTTAAAACAATCGCGGTGCTCGGGGCATAACCCAGAATCAATAATAGAGGCGTCAAAATGATGCCGCCGCCGATTCCGAAAAATCCGGATAAGATGCCAATGACGGCACCGAGTAAAACAAATAATCCAATCGTCAAAATAAACCCTTCTTTCCAGTGTAGTAGCTACATCTGACTATACTGGGAAATCCGTTCATTAGAAAAATGAATTATACTGATAGTAACGATCAGAAAAATAGATGAGGTGGAAAAAAATGAACCTGAACGAGCTAAAAACGTTTGTCACATTAGTTGAAACGAAGCATTTTACGAAAACAGCAGAGGAACTCTACATTTCACAACCAACTGTCAGTCTTCATTTAAAACATCTCGAAGAACGATTTGGCCAACAGCTGATTCACCGGCATTCTTTCAACAAGACCGTCAAAGTTTCAGAAGCCGGAGAAGTGGTGTACCGTCATGCCAAGGAACTGTTGCACCAGGTGACCCGTCTCGATCAGGAGATGGACGAACGGATTGGAATCACTAAGGGCACGCTACGGATTGCTGCAACGCATACGATTTACGAAACGATGTTAGAAGAGATGATTCATCGCTTTCTCCTGGCCTATCCGGATGTCTCGATCGATGTGCAGTTGATGAATCAGGAACAGGTTGAACAGGCCTTGCTCCATTATGAAATTGATCTTGGATTAGTAGAAGGAACGATCCATCTGTCGCAAATCGAAGCGGTCCCGTTTGCCTCGGACCGCTTACGGATCATCGGCCGGCGAGATCTGCCGCTTGATCAGGCTACGTGGATTTACCGGGAAGACGGATCAGTGTCCCGCCTGGCGCTCGAGTCCTGGTTACAGCATCAGCAAATTACTCCGAAGCGGGTGATTACTGTTCATTCCAATCGGTTGATCAAACAATTGATTCTGAATGGGACAGGTATTTCAATCCTCTCGGAACGCTTGGCAGGGGCATTACTGGAGTCGGCAGATTTTAAAATCCATGAGGGTGTCATTATGAAAGAACGGACATTTCAGTTCATTACATTAAAAGGGGAAGTGCCCCGTCTTTCTCAAAAGTGGATGGATGAATTTTTTAAGACAAAGTGATCAGGAAAACTTTTTCGTTGACATATACCCCTGTAGGTATTATTGTATGGAATGTAGCCAACAGATATGACACAGGTCACACGGTAAAAAAGGAGAGTGTTCTTCACATGGAAAAAGTATACGAAGACAAAATCATTCATCGGATGAACCGGATTGAAGGTCAGCTTCACGGCATTACCCGGATGATGAAAGAAGAGGCGTCCTGTAAAGATGTTGTCACTCAACTGAGTGCGACACGGAGCGCGATTGATCGTGTCATTGGACTCGTCGTCAGTGAAAATCTCATTGAGTGTGTCACGAATGACGAAACCGCCGATAACCATGAACAGGCTGTAGCAGAAGCGGTTCAATTATTACTGAAAAGCAGATAAAAAATTTTACAATGATTAATACCCTTAGGGGTAAAATAGATGGAGGAATTTTTCAGATGTCAGAGATTAAAAAAACAACGATTGTATTGTTCAGTGGAGATTACGATAAGGTCATGGCAGCATATATCATCGCAAACGGTGCGGCAGCTTACGATCACGAAGTGACGATTTTCCATACATTTTGGGGATTAAACGCAATGCGTAAAGACGAACCGATTCAACCGGATAAAACATTACTTGAAAAAATGTTCGGTAAATTCATGCCACGTGGTGCCGACAAGATGCCACTTTCCAAAATGAACTTCGGTGGTGCCGGTCAAAAGATGATCAAAAACGTCATGAAAAAACACAATGCGATGCCGCTTCCGGATTTAATCGAACTGGCAAAAGAGCAGGATGTAAAACTGGTCGCTTGTACGATGACGATGGATCTGCTCGGCTTAAAGCAGGAAGAATTGCATGATGGGATCGAATATGCCGGCGTGGCAGCGTATCTTGCGGATGCTGAAGACGGAAACGTCAACCTGTTCATCTAATTTCGAGGAGGACTGATGCAAGTGGATATCTTGAACATCGTATTTCTGGTGATTGTTGCCTTTCTCGCTTACCGGATGTTTGCACCGACAAAAGGTGTCAATAAACTGTCAGCAACTGAACTGAAACAGCATTTAGGCGATCGTAACCGATTTTATTTGGATGTCCGGACACCGGGTGAGTTCAAAGGAAATCACATTAAAGGATTTAAGAACATTCCGCTTCAAGTATTGCCGTCACAACTTGACAAGATTCCGAAAGACAAAGAAGTCATCGTGATCTGTCAAAGCGGAATGCGCAGTAAACAAGCGGTCAAACAATTAAAAAAAGCCGGATATACGCAAGTAACGGAAGTGTCAGGCGGAATGAATGCTTGGCGTTAAAAAACACGAGGAGGAATAACAAATGAAACGATTCACAGCAAAAGAAGTACAGGAAAAGCTAGAGAACGGAGAACAACTTAACATCATCGACGTTCGTGAAGTGGATGAAGTCAAAGAAGGTAAAATTCCAAATGCGATTCATATCCCACTCGGTCTTGTGGAGTTTAAAATGAACGAACTCGATAAGAAAAAACAATATGTCATGGTCTGCCGTTCTGGTGCAAGAAGTGGCCGTGCCGCAACATATCTCGAAGGACAGGGATTTGATGTCATCAATATGGATGGCGGTATGATGGCGTACGAAGGTAAAACCAACTAATTTTTTTAATCTTAATTATACCCCTAGAGGTAAAAGGAGCGAATACTTTTGCAGACAATCAAAACAGATATCGTACTTGATGCACGTGGTTTAGCATGTCCGATGCCGATTGTTCGGACGAAAAAAACGATGAAGACACTGGAACCGGGTCAAGTCGTAGAGGTTCAAGCGACAGATAAAGGATCGACGGCTGATCTTCGGGCCTGGGCAAACAGTACAGGCAACCAATACCTCGGAACGATTGAAGACGGCGATGTTCTTCGTCATTACGTCCGAAAAGCTTCCGGTAATGATCAGGAAGCACCGGCATTTCAAAAAGTCGTCAACAACGAGACGGTCGAAGCTGTTCGCGGCAACGTGGATACAATGATTCTGGATGTTCGGGAAACAGCTGAATACGCCTTTTCACATATCCCGAGTGCCGTCAACATTCCACTCGGTGAACTGGAAGAACGTATGGAAGAACTCGATATGTCTAAAACAATTTATGTGGTCTGCCGGACAGGAAACCGCAGTGACTTGGCTTGCCAACAACTCGATGCTAAAGGATTCAACGTTCAAAACGTCGTTCCCGGTATGAGTGACTGGAAGTATGATACCAATCAAACCGTTTAATTCGTAAATTATTATCAGGAGGAATACAACACATGGCACAAGCAATGACAACAAAAGAAGTGACGCAAAAAATCATTCGCCGCGAAAAAATGTTTATCTTGGACGTCCGTAATGAAGACGCATTCCAGGACTGGAAGATTGAAGGCGAACAGTTTTCCTACTTGAACGTTCCTTATTTTGATTTACTTGATGGTGTCGAAGACATTTTAGACCAACTGCCGACCGATCAGGACGTGCTCGTCGTCTGTGCGAAAGAAGGATCGTCTATTTTTGTCGCGGATTTATTGGAAGAAGCAGGACGGACGGTTTCTTATCTCGCAGGAGGAATGAAAGCCTGGAGCGAACACCTCGAGCCGATCTCACTTGGATCATTAAATGAAACCGGTGCAGATCGTGGCGAAGTCGTTCAGTTCGTCCGGATCGGGAAAGGCTGCCTGTCTTACATGATCATCTCGGAAGGCGAAGCCGTCCTCGTGGATGCCACACGCATGACAGATGTTTACCTCGACTATGCAAAAGAACATCAGCTTGAAATCACACATGTTTTTGATACACATCTTCATGCCGATCACATTTCAGGTGGTCGTGAAATTGCGGAAAAAACAGGTGCGACATATTGGTTGCCACCAAAAGACGCTACAGACGTCACGTTTGATTATGCAGCGCTCGAAGATGGAAGCCACGTTCAGGTAGGAGATACACAAATTGATGTACGGGCACTTTATTCCCCGGGACATACGATCGGATCGACTTCGTTCGTTGTCGATAATCGTTATCTCCTGACGGGCGACATTTTGTTTATTGATTCAATCGGGCGTCCTGATTTAGCCGGTCTCGCAGAAGACTGGGTCGGTGACTTAAGAGACTCGCTCTACAACACGTACCGTGAACTGTCGAAAGATCTGATTGTTCTGCCTGCTCACTTCATGTTAATCGAAGAATTAAACGAAGACGGCAGCGTCGCAGAAAAACTGGATGTATTACTTGCCAACAATCATGGCTTGAACATCGAAGACGAAGAAACATTCCGGAAAATGGTGACAGAAAACTTGCCGCCGCAACCGAATGCGTACCAGGAAATCCGTGAGACGAACATGGGGAAACAGACACCGGATCTCGAAGCACAACGTGAGATGGAAGTCGGTCCAAACCGCTGTGCCGTTCGCTAAACTAAAAAAATCACTTCAGGAGGAATTACAATTATGAAATCAGAACTCGTATTAGATGCAAAAGGACTTGCATGTCCAATGCCGATCGTTAAAACAAAAAAAGCAATCGCGGGACTCGAATCCGGTCAGATTCTTGAAATCCACGCAACCGATAAAGGTGCTAAAAACGATTTACAGGCATGGGCAAAATCAGGCGGCCATGAGCTCGTCAAACACGAAGAAGATGCCAGCGTTTTAAAATTCTGGATCCAAAAAGGGTAATTCAAGTTGAAGGAGGGCTGGCGACAGTCCTCCTTTTTTAAAGGAGTGAATCGAATGGAAATCGGATTTATCGTAACCATCTTCCTGATCGGTTTTGTCGGATCATACATTTCCGGGATGCTCGGAATCGGCGGTTCAATCATCAAATATCCGATGCTGTTATACATTCCGCCGTTGCTCGGATTCGCTGCCTTTTCGGCCCATGAAGTGGCGGGAATCAGTGCGATTCAAGTCTTTTTTGCGACGATTGGCGGCGTTTGGGCTTACCGGAAAGGCGGTTATCTCAACAAGTCATTAATCGTAAGTATGGGTGGCGCCATTTTAATCGGAAGTTTTATCGGTGCCTACGGATCAAATATTTTGGCGGAAGATACCATCAATATCGTCTACGGAATATTGGCGTTAACGGCAGCGGTCATGATGTTCGTTCCGAAAAAAGGACTGGATGATATTCCGCTCGATCAGGTTCGGTTCAACAAAACAATTGCGGCGAGTAGCGCGTTCATCGTCGGAGTCGGGGCCGGAATCGTCGGTGCGGCGGGAGCATTCTTACTTGTTCCGATTATGCTCGTCGTTTTAAAAATCCCGACCCGGATGACGATTGCTTCGTCGCTCGCGATTACCTTTATTTCGTCAATCGGCGCAACGGTCGGAAAGATTACGACAGGGCAGGTCGATTGGGGACCGGCGGCTGTCATGGTCGTCGCCAGTCTGATTGCGGCACCGCTCGGCGCAATCGCCGGGAAAAAGATGAACACGAAAATACTGCAAATCATTCTCGCTGTCCTGATTTTAGCGACAGCCGTCAAAATCTGGGTGGATATTTTATGAAAGAATACAAAAAAGCGATACTTTGCTTGTACGTCAGCAAAGTATCGCTTTTTTTGATGAAGCTACAAACGACTTTTTTCAATGACATCGACAAGTTGCCGTTCAACATCGAGTGCGACTTGTTTTAATTCGTCTTCTTCCACCAGATCAATCAGTGAGGTCGGGCGCGGCATGCCGATTTTCGTTTGTCCATCTTCCGTATAGACAGCGAGTTTACACGGCAAAAAGTAGCCGGCCCGCCGTTCCGCCGACAAGACACGATGGGCTTCTTTCGGGTTACAAACTTCAAGGATATGATACTGGTCGTCAAACGGTAATTCTTTTTCAGCGAATTTCTTCGCCAAATCAAACTCCCATAAGACACCGAACGAAATCTCAGCAAGTGCTGTCTTCAGACGTTCAATCGTTTCTTCCGTTGAATGATTGGAACTGACCGTGTAATCAAACATAAATACCCCTCCCGGTTTTTTAGATGTCTTAGATTTATTTCCCTCTTTTGACAGGATGAATCGTCTTTTTTGAATGTGCGGAATGAAGGCAGACCGGGCGACAAACTGTGTGAAATCAAGGTACATTAGAAAAAAGACATCTGCCCGCGGGTGAACGACGTAAGCTTAAAAAAGGAGGCGGAGGGAGATGAAGAAACGAATGTTGACGATTGTATCAGTCGTAGCATTGATTGCGATCATGATTGGCGGCTACTTTGTTTTCCAGCAACAACAGGCAAAATCGAGTGGAAGCAAAGAGTTGTCGTATACAAAAGAAGAAACGGCGATTCTCGCCGGAGGATGTTTCTGGTGCATGGAGCCGCCGTTCGAAGAGTTAAAAGGGGTCAAATCCGTAATTTCCGGATATACCGGTGGAGATGTAAAAGATCCGACATATAACCAGGTATCCGCAGAGACAACCGGTCACCGGGAAGCGGTTCTGATTACGTTCGATCCTGATGTCATTTCGTATAAACAACTGCTGGATGTGTACTGGCGCCAAATCGATCCGACCGATCCGAATGGTCAATTCGTCGATCAAGGCGAATCATATACGACGGCAATCTTCTATACGAATGCGGAACAAAAACAGATTGCGGAACAGTCGAAGAAAAATTTGGCCGAGAGCGGCATCTTTGACAAAAAAATTGTCACACCGTTGATTGAAGCCGGTCCGTTTTACGAGGCGGAAGCGTATCATCAAGATTATTACTTGAAGAGCGAAAAGAAATATAAATTCTACCGCGCTGCATCCGGACGTGATGAATTCATTAATCAGTATTGGAATGATCAGCCCAAACTGGATATACCAAAGTATTCGAAATTGACCGATGATCAAATCAAAGCGAAATTGACGGATATTCAGTATAAGGTCACCCAGGAAGACGGGACAGAGCCGGCTTTTGATAATCCGTACCACGATTTGAAAGCGGACGGGATTTATGTCGATCTGATTTCCGGTGAACCGCTGTTTTCTTCTAATGATAAATTTGATTCGAAAACCGGCTGGCCGAGCTTCAGTCGACCGTTAGAAAAAGGAAATATCATTGAGAAAAGTGATTTTGCATTAGGGATGAAGCGGATGGAGGTCAGAAGCCGGCACGGAAATGCGCATCTTGGACATGTCTTTAACGATGGTCCTGAGCCGACTGGTTTACGTTATTGTATGAACTCAGCCGCTTTACGGTTTGTGCCGAAAGCCGACCTCGAAAAAGAAGGTTACGGTCAGTATGCTTCCGAATTTAAATAATCAGCTAAAAAGGGATTTTTCACTTTCGTGAGAAGTCCCTTTTCTTTCGAAACTGTAAGGTGACCGCTTTAAAAATAACTATCCATTTTATCCAAATATTGTTTATACTAAACACAATGTAAGATCATATCTTGAGGAGGAACGTTGTGAAAAAGTTAACGATTTGGCTCATGCTGAGCTGTTTGATTCTGACACTCGGAATCGGACCATCAGCTGTTAAAACAGCAGCGGCAAGCGAATTGTCAGAAGCTGTCTTATTAACAGCAGGACAGGAAACAGTTTTGGAAACAGGAACAAATGAAAAGAATACATACTGGTACAAGGTCGAACATCAAGCCGGAATTGAAAAAACGGCGACACACTTTGAATTGTCGATTGATACGGATCAGCCGATTGAAGTAACGGCTTACCCGAGTCAAGAGATGGCATCAAAGGATGAGACGTTTGACCGTTACCGCGGATATGCGGAACCAAGTGACAAGGACGTCACGAAACTGGCTGTTCCTTATGCATGGGACGGACCGTACTACGTCAAAGTCGATTATTATCCGGAAATCGAAGAAGGTAAGACGGTCAAACCTGCTCACGTTAACTTGACGTACAACAATGTCAAACTGGCGGTCGAATACGAGCCAATCAGTGATATGAGCTGTATGGCGGAAGAAGCACTCAAACAAACATCGGATGAAAAGCCGATGCTTGCTTTGATGCATGCGATTCAAAAACAAGTGTTGAGCCAGTCGGAACAAGGACGCAGCTTAACGTCGTTGTACTACAAAGCCTCACCATACGTCGTCAAAACGTTGTTGTTCAACAAAGATAAACGGACACAAGCTTACGAAGACTTAAAATCACTGAAGCCGGCCATGTCTGCTCTTGTCAACGGGACGGCGTACACATTGACGAAAACCGATCAAGCAGCGGTCAACCGATTATACGCGTTGACGCGTGACGCATCACCGGAAGTCATCGCAACGGAAATCAATCAAGTCGCGAAGACGGCGAACATTGAAACAATCGGTGGTTCAGACTTAACAGAAGCGTTTAAACCGTTCGGTATTCAAGTAAAATCAGAAGCCAAAACACGGTTCATCGTTAAGCTGAAACCGGGTCATACTGAGCGGACGATGAAAATTGCCGGCACACAGGCAACAGACGTTGAGAAGTTATCGCTTGGTAAAACAGGTCAGTTTGTCATCGTCACGGAAGATCCGACGGTTAAAAATCAGTCGGCAGCAGTCCTGAAACAATCGTTGAAAAAATCAAGTGCTGTTGAGTATGTCGAAGAAGTTCAGACATACCGTGCAACTGGTGACATCAACTATGACTACCAATGGTCGCTCAACCAAAAATCGAGCGTCGAACAGTTCCCGGATGCGGGAATCGGATTCGAAAAATTCCTGGCAAATAATGCCGGTCAAAAGTTAAAACCAGTCACGATTGCAGTTATTGATACAGGGGTCGATTACCGCCTGAAGGATTTACAAGGGAAAGTTGATATTGCCCAGGAAAAGAACTACGTCGATGTGAACGGGAACGGAAATGCACTCGACGATAACGGTCACGGCACACACGTTTCAGGTGTCATTGCAGCAGCTCTTGAAAATGATTACGGCATTCGCGGTATCCATCAGTCGGCGAAAATTCTTCCTGTTAAGGTTTTGAACGCTAACGGTGAAGGGGAAACGGATGCGATTGCACTCGGAATTAAATATGCAGTTGATCACGGAGCAAAAATCATCAATATGAGTCTTGGCGGCGGGGAAAGCCGGACGATGGCATATATGATGAAATATGCGGCAGATCACGGTGTAACGGTCGTCGCAGCGTCAGGTAACGAATACGATATGTCCGTTGGTTTCCCGGCCAGTTCAGAATATGCCATTTCCGTCGGAGCGACAAACCCGCTCGGTATGGTTGCTGATTATTCGAACTACGGCATCGGACTCGATGTTGTCGCACCAGGTTCAAAAATTGCAAGTCTTGTTCCGGACGGTAATACCGTTTATATGGACGGTACAAGCATGGCGTCACCGCACGTCGCAGCAGTTGCGGGGATTCTGGCGTCACTCAATTCCAAATTGACACCAAAACAAATCGAGTCGATCTTACGGACAAGTGCTGAACCGCTTGCCTTTGAGAATCCAAATGATTGGTACGATGATGAAGACGATATGGAAGATGAGTATCCACCGGGATATGAAAAAGAAATGACACCGGACTTCCCGGCATTCGTCAGCCCGGTATCGGGATATGGAAAAGTCAACATCACACGTGCGATCTCGCAATTGCACCTAAACGGAAAAGTAAACCCGGTTTATGACAACCAGCTTGTTGTCAGCGGACAAGTTAAAACGGGTACAAAAGTTGAAGTTTGGTCGACGAAAAAGTTGACGGATACAAAAGATACGGCAAAAATGTTGGCAAAAACAACAGCAACAGCCGGTAAATACAGTGTGGCGATTCCCCGTCAGGAAAAAACATCTGTCTTGACGATTCGTTATGCGAACGGTCTTGACGTGACATCGGAACGGACGGAAGTCTTGCCAGGGAAAGCACCGGCTGCACCGAAAGTCAACCGTGTGTTGGTCGGAGCAACGAAAGTAACCGGTACCGCGATTGCGAACGGTAAGATTACGATTAAAGATGCGAAAAACAAAGTGGTTGGAAAAGGCGTTGTCGACAGCAAAGGGAAGTTTACGGTCAAAGTTAAAGCATTGCAACCAAACACCCGTCTTGCGGTCACGGTAACAGATATTGCCAACCGTTCAAGCAAAGCGACTGTCCTTACGGTCCTTGCTCCACCGGCAGCACCAAAAGTGAAGCCGGTGACAGCCGGTCAAACGAAAGTAACCGGTACAGGTGAGAAAAAAGCGCATGTGTATATCCAAAATGCGAAGAAAAAAGTCATTGCCAAAGGAACGGTCACTTCTAAAGGAACGTTCTCTGTAAAGATTGCGAAACAAAAAGCAGGAGCGAAGCTGTATGTCTACCTTAAAAATGACTTGAAACAAACGAGTCCTAAAACAGCAGTTGTCGTCAAAAAAGCGAAGAAATAAGTCTTGAAAGCAGCCTTTTTCGGGTAAAACGAAAAAGGCTGCTTTTTTTTTTTGAGGGGTTGTCTTACTTTTAAAGTATTTTTTTTGAAAATATGCTATTTTTAATTGATTCTATTATTTTTAGAAAAGCATCATTCCAATCGGATGATGAGGAGGATATTTCATGATTAATTGGATTCGGAGACGAATCGGGCGGCAATTACTGGCAGTATTTTATGTCTTACTGTTTTTGGTTTCGATGACTTCCTTTTGGGTTTATGGTTACATGGAAAATCGAATCGAATCATCACGCGATAACTTGGAAGTCATCAGCGAACAAAATCGTCGTGCGGATCATTTATGGGATAACTGGCAGAATGTCCAGTTTGGTTTGCGGGGATTTGTTATTTTCGGTAACCAGGAACGTTTTGATGAAATCCAGGAACTGCGGACTGAAATCAAAAGTGAAACGGATTGGTTTACCCGTAAAGCCAAAACGGATGAAGAAGAAGAATTTGCCGCTCAAATGACGAATATGTACAACTTATATTATGGGGCCTTGTTTCCTTTGACCCAGTCGTACGTAAATGAAAAAAAGGCGAATCAAATCAATGAAGATTTTTTACAGGGTGACAGTCTGTTCTCTTTACCGATTGCCAAACGATTGGTGGAACAAGGTCAATTAAAACAAACAGCGGACGGTTCGATTGATGTCGAACCGGATATTGAAAAAGCCTCTTCGGCATTAAATGAATACCGGAATAATTTACAACAACAGCAGGATACGGCCGTTGCCAACCTGCGGAGTGAAGTCGCAAAAACGAAATGGATATGGATTTCGAGTATCTTTGTCCTGATTATCTTTATTTTACTGTTTGTTCATCCATTCCTGAAACGAATGACGAAACAGTTATTACGCCTGATTGAGGACAATCGAAAGCTGTCGCGGAACGAGCCGATTGAGATGGATGTTATGGAGCGGCGGGCAGATGAGATTGGCATGTTGCGTTCTTCCTTTAATCAGATGGCTGTGACAACCGGTCTGCATAAAGAAGAGATGCAAAATAAAAACGAAGAATTACAGGCGCAGAGTGAAGAATTACTGGCCCAACAAGAAGAATTGCAATCGCAACAAGAAGAACTCGAAGAGGCGTATCAGGCGACGAAACAAAACGAAGAGAAGCTGAAGATGCGCAGCGAATTAACGGAAGCACTCGCTGTCCGGGAAACAGTCGAATCGTACCCGGCGATTGTTCAAAAAATGTTGGATATCACTTCATCCGAATACGGAGCCTTGTTGTTGTATGACGATGGCGTTTACATCGGTGCGACGACGAACGGCATGAAGATACAACAGGTTCAATCCTTACTGGATGATGAGAATTCCTTATTGAACCGGATGCGGTTAGGGACAAAAGTCGTTCAGTCGGAAAAACGGGTTTCGCGGACAAACGACACACCATACAGCTTCAGTACGCATGAAGTTGCCTTGCCGATTTACGATCCATCGACGAAACAGTTGATGGCTGCCGTCTACATGGTTCGTTATCAGTCTCCATACCAGCCGCAACAGTTGATGGATATGCGTGAGTTCTCGCAGCAGATGACCTTATCACTGCTTCGGACACGTTCATATGACGAGATGAAGCAGGAAAAACAAAAGACCGAGCAGGTACTTGACTCAATCCGGGAAGCGATTATTTATCTGGAAGACGGAAATGATGAATTATACGTCAACCGTCCGTTGTTCGAACTGATACCGGAGCTGCAATCCGAATTTACGAGGGATCGGACTTTATCGTCGGCCAGTTATGTGATTGAAGTGATGCGTAATATCGTCGATGATGTCGAACGATTTAACGATTATTTGGACTTGATCCGGTCCGGGGAAGTTTCTCCGGATAAAGTTCAATTTGATGTCCGTGGTAATTCCGCACATCTTGAAGTATATGCAGAACGAATCGATATTGAAGGTGGTTGGAAAGGGGTCATCCTCGTCATCCGTGATATTACCCGGGAAACAGAAGCAGACCGTCTGAAGACCGAACTTGTTTCGACGGTGTCTCACGAATTGCGGACTCCCTTGTCTTCGATTTACGGATTCACGGAATTGATGCTCAATCGGGAGATTGATGCGATAAAACAACAGAAATATTTGTCGACGATTCATAATGAAACGGAACGGCTGTCGAATTTGGTGACCGATTTCCTCGATGTTCAACGGATGCAATCGGGTGGACAACGTTACCAAATGGCTCATCTTGATTTGTATTCGATTGTCGATCAAGTGATTGGTGTCTATAAGGCGTCAAACGGACTTCACGATATTCAGCTTCACTTGTTGAGTGTAGAACGACCGGCGATTATTGGAGACGAAACACGGATTAAGCAGTTGCTGAACAATTTAGTCAATAACGCCATCAAGTATTCACCGGACGGTGGACAGGTTGACATTACAGTCAGCACGGATCAGGAAAATGCGACGATTCAGATTACCGATCACGGTATCGGGATTCCACAATATGCCTTTGCCCATCTGTTTGATAAATTTTATCGTGTGGATAATTCAGATACACGACGAATCGGGGGTACGGGACTTGGTCTTTCGATTTGTAAGGAAATCGTCAAAGAACATGACGGTGTGATTCATGTCGAATCGACTGTCGGAAAGGGAAGTACCTTTACGGTCGCCCTGCCGTTGCACGCATTGGAAAATGTCTAATCCAAACAGGTATCGGATTGCTTCAGCAACCGGTACCTGTTTTTGTTTTACAATAATTTTTCAAACGCTGAGAAAAAACACAAGACGTTCAGTGAATATTTAAATATAATGAAAAGATAGTTAAAAAACAGAAAGATTTGCCGATAAACATATAGGACAAACGAACTAGGACAAAAGAAAGGGCGTGGACGATGCATAAACTAATCTATACCATCATCGGCGGATGGGTGATGTCTCATTTGTTATGGTTAGGAATCATCGGCACATCATCGGATCTTTCGAGAACAGGGAACAGCCTGTTCATGATTCTAGGCGCGGTCCTTTCGACGATCATGTTGGTAGCGGCGGCGCGGCGTCATCCGAATCGTCCCTTTACGCAACGTCTATTTTTACTGCTCTTATTCGGAAATATGTCGCTGGCGATTGGCGAAACGGCAGAATTGATCGTGTCCCAACAGCACTTGGAACGTTCCGGAATGTTTGATGGAATTGATTTAATATTCAGTCTGCAAATCGGATTTTATTTGCTGGCTTTTTGTTATTTTTTAATCAGTCGCCGTTCAGAAGTGAATTTACGATTTTTCCTATTTGATGAACTCATCATTTTGATTGTGACAGGGGCGATTTCCTGGCATTATCTCGTCACGCCGTATTTGGAACAGGCGGAACTGTTCAGCATGGAAACACTGTTATTACTCCGTTATCCATTAGGAGATCTGTTGTTACTGGGTGGGATGCTGATCCTGTTCTTTGGTGTCATGAAACGTGGAAACAGTATCCCGCTTCTGATGATATTGATTGGTTTTCATCTGCAGTTGATTGCGGATTTATTATACGTCATTTTGGATCGAACCAGTTTTCCGATTTCTTTGATGTGGCTGGATCCGATTTGGATTGCGACCGTCTTATTAATTGGCGGGGCAGGACTGTTATTTGATGTCGATGAACGACCGATTGGATTTAACGTCAACCGGCGGATTCTGGACGGGATTCGTCTCGTGACACCGTATGTCTTCCTGTTGATTTTGTTTGTGACAATGGCACGTCAAGCCGTCAGTTGGAATGGTTTAACGATTGGTTTAATGATTGCCATTCCTTTATTGATTTCAAGGCAGGTTCGGATCGTGATGGACAATCAGCGGTTGCGGGAAAATCTTGAGGCGAAAGTCGAGGAGCGGACGGCAGCACTCGAACAGGCATTGGAAGAGATGGAGCATATGGCGTATCATGACGCACTGACGAATTTACCGAACCGGTATTTGTTTGCCCGCTTGTTCAAGGAGGAACTTCGCCGGGCGGAAATTCATCAACGATTTGTCGGTCTGTTTTTCATCGATATTGATCATTTTAAACAAGTGAACGATACATACGGCCATCAAATTGGAGATCAGTTGATCATTGATATCGCCAACCGTCTTGAAAAAAAATTGCCGCATAATACGGTCATCTCCCGACAAGGCGGGGATGAGTTTGTTTTACTGTTATTTGATGTCAAAGACGAATCGGACATCGAAGCATGTGGCCGACAGCTGGTTCAGTTATTCGAACGACCGTTCATTCTGAAGGACACGCCTGTCTTCATGACGGCAAGCATTGGCGGCGCTGTCTATCCGACGCATGCGACTTCCCGGACGGCATTAATCGAACAGGCGGATGTCGCGATGTATGAAGCGAAGCGGCGCGGAAAAAATCAATTTCATGTGGAAGTCTGAATCAAGCAAAGAGTCCCTGACAACTGTCGGGGACTTTTTTTGACTCATTTCATCTTACTCAGTAATTTCTCCAAAGCGATCGGGTCAGTCACTTGCTCATTGCAATGGTCACTGTCGATACAAATATAATTTCCGATTGCCCGGTATTGATCAGCGGATGGGTTCGTCCGGGCGGAGACAAGGGTGACATCACTGTATTGATTGCAGATGGTACAGATGCCTTTTTGAATCGTCGGAAGATACGTGCCTTCGATTCCGACCCATTCTCCTTTCAAAGGATAGACGAAGAATTTCTTTTTATTCCCGGTATCGTTCCAACTTAAATAGGTTGTCTTAAGAAAATCGATCGAGTGAAGAGGCGGATGCCGTAACTTCTTCGTTTTTCGAAACAGTTGCTGCAGTTGCTGTTCGGTAATCGACGGGAAAGATTGGACGAACGGTTGGATATCCTCGAGGTACCGGGCGAAATCCGTCTCAGTTTGAACGGTTCGAACGACCATCAATAATGCCTCCTGTTCGGCAGTCAAAACCGGAAGCAAATCAAAGATTTTTTTAGAGGCACTGTAAATGACGGCGTCCCGGACGTCCGGATCATGGACGGTACCCAATTGCTGAATCATCGCATCGACCTGACCACGGATGAAATTGTACTGAAATGGTTGAATGAAAGGTTCCATAAGATATCGCTCCCTTTGTAAGTCTTTATTCACGAAATCCGTTTCGGTGAAACGGTATTTTTTTGTTTTCTTCATGTAACACCCGGGAAATAAATACCTGAGGAGGTGTACAGGAATGCAAGCATTGACCGGACTTCGCCTGTTAAATTTAATCAGCTTTTTATTTGTCCTTTTAGCACGTGTCGTCTGGTATGAACCGCCGACGGGAGAGCCTCTTGCCATCGTGCCGGCATCGTTTACGGATGCGGTGTTTGGTGTTGTCTATACGACTTTGCTGATTTGGTGTATCCGGCCTGTCCAAGCGTATCCGGCTGACCGGACATTAATTTTTGATATCAGCGGCTGGTTTATATTGACGATGCTCGGATACGGAGCGAGTAGCATCGTCGGTCCTCCATGGGAACTTGTATTGACGACGATTTCGTTTATCAGTTTATGTATCATCTATATGAAAGTACAACATCATCCGAACCGTTCCCCGTGGATGCGTTCTCCCTTTTCCGTTTTTCTTGCCTGGTCGAGTATCCAGATATTAATTTTACCATTTCGTATTCTGCGTGACTTCCGGTTTGAAGATTTGTTTGGGCTGACGACATCCGAATGGGTGACAGTCATGCTAATTTTATTTGCCTGCGGCATCGTATTTTTTATTTTTGTGCATACCGACTGGGTCTTTGGTCTTGTCATGATTTGGTATTATGTCGGTCTGTTCTTTAATGAACGTTTAACGGACTTTCAACAAGGCATGACAGTCCTGAGCGTCATAGCAGTCCTGGTGGCGGTAGTTCTTGTCTTTCGGAAACGGGACCGGTTGTTTGCGAAAGAAAAAAGACCGGTTTCTTAAGAAAGCGGCAGTTGGTGTCATTGCTTTTGGTTTTTTGGGGTATATCCCTTATAGAAGTATAAAAGGGGGAAATGACCAATGGGGAAAAAGCAGTTGATCGGAACATATGATAATGAGACGGATTTGATTCGTCAGATTGAAGACTTACACTTTGCCGGATATCTGGAAGAAGACTTATACATCGTCCTGCAGGATAAAACCGATATGGCGATGTTGCGCGGACAATCGGCAGCCCAGCTCGTTTCGGGAAAACGGACATTATTCGAACGGTTTACAGGGAAGCCGGTAACAGAGGAAGAAACCCGTGAAGCGTTCCAATCTTTAGGTTTGCCGGAAGGTGACATGGAACAACATGTAGCAAGCGTCAAACACGGGGCTTATGTTCTGTTGGCGGATGAAGAAGGGGCAAGACGCCCTAAACCAGAACCCCAAAGTATTTTAGAGAGTGAACCGGAAGGCATTGAGGCTGAGCGGAAGCTTGACCATGAAAACCGGGCACTTGAGAACGAAAACGACCGGATGTTGTAACCGTGCCAGAGTGGAAAGGGTGAACGACGATGGATAGCCATTATCACACGATTTTAGTAGCAGTCGACGGCTCCAAAACAGCAGACTTAGCTTTTGAAAAAGCCGTTCAGTTCGCGAAACTCGATCAAGCAAAACTCGTCATCACACATGTCATCGATATTCAAACCTTTGCGAATGTCCGTGCGAACCAGCGCTTCATCGATCAAAATGTCACGGAGTACGCCCAGGAACTGCTTGATAAATATCAAAAACGAGCGGTCGAGGAAGGCGTAGCGGAAGTTGAACTGGTCATCGAAAGCGGGTCGCCGAAAACGCTGATTCCGAAAGTCATCGCACCGCGTGTCGGGGCAGGGCTGATCGTCTGTGGTGCTGTCGGAATGAATGCAATGGAACGAATCATGATCGGGAGTGTCTCTGAAAACATTACCCGTTATGCGAAGTGTGATATCTATATCGTTCGTCCGAAAACACTCAAGTGAACCAAAATACAAACAGGCTGTTTCGATCTCTGATCGAAGCAGCCTGTTTGTTTGCAGTCATATTGTTTTACGTTAATAAATAATAAAAAATGCCTAAGATAATCAAAATGACCGGCAACAAGACTAAATACATCCAGGACATGTTTTTGGCTGTCTGGCTGTTGCTGTACGTTTCTTCGTTTCGACTCTGTCCGACCATTACTGTAAAAATAAGTCCAAGTACACAGATTACTAAAGCAATCCAAAATAAGACGGTCATGTTTAGCCCTCCTTCAGTAAGATAAATCCTCTCTCCCATCATAACGAAAATTGGATTTACATGTCAGAATAATTGTGACAGTTTGGAGTTGACGCCATCTGGTTTAGGGGCTAAACTACTGATATGAGTTTAGGGGGTAAACTAATCATGAAAGAAAATCTGCGGGAAGCCGTTCAATTATTTGAAGAGGTGATGATTCACGGGACGGAACGTGTCCTGAAATCAGTTGATTCACCGGTTTGGCGTCTCTATTCACCAGAACAACTCCATTTGCTGAAGCTGGTCGATAAATATGGACCGATTGCTTCCGGACGGATTGCCGTCATTCAAGGAGTTCATAAAAGTGCGATTTCCAATCGTCTGAAAAAGTTAAATGAACACGGCCTGGTCGAAGTCGAACGTTCGGAAGATGATCACCGGACAAAACGGATTATTTTGACGGAAGCCGGGAAAGAAGTCGTCGAAGCGTCGGACCAAGCGATTTACAGTTATTTGGAACAATTGATTGATGGCAAGGTCGACGATGATGAAATCAAACAGTTCATCGAGACATTCCGGAAAGTCAAAGCTATTTTAAAGATTGAAGATTAATTCAGAAAAACAGACACAGAAGAGGTGGAACGGGAATGCGACAAATCGTCAAATGGCGTTGGCCGATCGTAATCGTCTTGTTGCTTGCGACAGTCGGATTATTTTTAGCGGCACCAAACTTATCAAAACAAGCAGAAGATGCGGGTGCCATTCAGCTCGCGAGTGATACGGATTCACAACGGGCAGCGGATATTTTAAAAGCAGCCGGTGCAAGTGAAGAAACGATTTCGCTGGTCATTCCGTTAAAGGAAGCCGTCACGAAAGAAGACCGGACGGAAATCGGTCAAATCGTTAAAGATTTAGAGAAACTGGATCAACCGGTGACGGGAGTCCTGAATCCGTTTGAGAGTAAGGAAACGGAAGGACAACTGATTTCAAAAGACAAAAAAACAGTCCTCGTTCCGATTACCGTTGATGGTTCGCAGGAAGAAATCACGGCACTCGCTGAAGATATCCGAAGTGATCTCTTACCGGATGACCGGACGATTTATCTGACGGGTGAATCACTCATCAATGCCGATGTGAACAAAAGCTCACAAGAAGGATTAAAACGAACCGAATTAATCACAGTCGGTCTGATTTTTGGACTGTTGCTAATTGTTTTCCGTTCGATTGTCACACCATTCGTTCCATTATTTGCGGTAGGTGTCACGTATTTAATGAGTCAATCATTTGTCGCCTTTTTCGTTGATTGGTTCGGATTCCCCGTCTCGAACTTCACACAGATTTTCCTTGTGGCGATTCTCTTTGGGATCGGGACGGATTACTGTATCCTGCTTCTGAGCCGGTACAAAGAAGAATTGACTGCCGGACATGATGTCGAGACAGCCATCGTCAACACCTATAAAACAGCAGGACGGACCCTTCTCATCAGTGGTCTTGCCGTCCTTGTCGGCTTCTCGGCAATCGGTTTCGCTGATTTCCCGATCTTTAAATCATCGGTCGCTGTTGCGGTCGGAATCGCGGTCTTGTTACTGGTTCTCTTTACACTGGTGCCGTTTTTCATGGCGACGTTAAAAGAGAAATTGTTCTGGCCGTCAAAAAATGCGGCGAGCCATCAGGACAGTCGTTTGTGGGCCCGATACGGCGGATTATCGATTCGTCGTCCATTACTTGCGATGGCAATCGTCGCTGTGGTGACGATCCCGACCCTGTTCACTTATGATGACGATCTATCGTTCAACACCGTCGATGAGATTGGTGCAAAATATGAGACGGTCAAAGGATTAAATGCCATTTCAGACGGTTTTGGTGCCGGCGAGTCGTTGCCGGTCAATATTATCCTGAAGGACGACCAAAACATCGTGACTGAAAAAACGGTTCCTTATGCGGAACAGTTGAGCCGCGAACTGGTCAAACTGGATGGCGTCAAAGCTGTCCGCTCCATCTCACGTCCGACGGGTGATGTCATTGACGATTTATATGTCGATCAACAACTGAAACAGGTTGCATCTGGTCTGACGGATGCAAAAGATGGACTCGGTGAAGTCGGGCAGGGTCTTGAGACTGTAGAAGACAACTTACAGACTATCAGTGGTCAGCTTCCGGCCGGAGATCAAGCGTCGGCAGGAGCAGCACAGCTGCAGCAGGCCGCAGACGGTCTCGGTCAAATCAATCAACAGTTAACGCTTGTTGGTCAAGGGTTACAATCTGCGGAAAACATTCCGCAAACTGTCGGGACATTGACAGCGTTATCCGGTCAATTGACCCAAATTCAAACGGGGATCGCACAAGCGGCAACCGGGATTGAAACACAAGGTGCACAAGCCGATCAACTCGGTACCGGATTAACCCAACTGGCGGATGGTGTCGGATCTGCCAATGCAGGACTTGGTAAAATCGAAGACGGATTAACGGAAGCTGCCGATTTCCTGAAAGAGATGGGGAACTCCAAAACGATTCGCGGTACCGGGATGTTCATTCCGAAAGATACCTTAGCGAGTAAAGACTTCGAACCTGTCATTGACCGTTATACGATTGATGATCAAACCGGTCTGAAATTCGAAGTCATCCTGAATGATGATCCGTATTCACCGGAAGCGATCGAAACGGTTGCTGCCATCAAGAAAACGACAGCGAGCACACTGAAAGATACACCGCTTGAACAGGCACAAGTTGCGTACGGCGGTATCTCAAGCATCAACAGTGATTTAAATGATACGTCTAAAGCCGATTTTTCACGGACGGTCGTCATCATGATCATCAGTTTGTTCATCGTCCTTGCGATCATGTTCCGTTCATTGATCATGCCGCTGTTTATGATCGGTTCGCTCCTGTTGACGTACTATACGTCGGTATCGATTGCTGAACTGATCTTCGTCAACGGTCTTGGTTATGACGGCATCAGCTGGGCCGTTCCGTTCTTCGGATTCGTTATGCTCGTCGCTCTTGGTATCGATTACTCGATCTTCCTGCTCGACCGGTTCCGGGAAGAAACGATTAATGGACTCGAGACGAATGAAGCGATGTATGTTTCGATGAAGAAAATGGGATCTGTCATCATCACGGCTGCCATCATCCTTGCCGGAACGTTTGGTGCGATGATGCCGTCGGGTGTCCTGAGTCTGGTTCAGATTGCAACAATCGTCATCACGGGTCTGCTTCTGTACGGATTAATTGTCTTACCGCTCCTGATTCCGGCAATCACGGTATCGTTCGGAAAAGGTGTCTGGTGGCCGTTCCGTCAAAAGCAAAATAAGAAGTAAGTCGATTCGACTGGTCCATTCGGAAATCATCCGGATGGACTTTTTCGTTATACTACAAACAGGAGGCGATGGAAATGCAACAGTTTAAACAATTAACGGACCGGATCTGGTATCAAACGCCGGTCAGTGAAACGGATCGGCCGATCGTTGCCGTCATTACGGGTGACGACCGGAGTCTAGTAATTGATGCCGGAAACTCAAGTCAGCACGCGACACTCTTTTTAGAGGAGATGAAGAATCAGGGGCTCGGACGTCCGGATCTCGTCGCATTGACGCATTGGCACTGGGATCATATTTTCGGGATAAAACAGATGGCGGTACCGACGATCGCAACGCACCGGACAGTCGAAGAAATGCAGAAAATGCTGGACTACGAATGGACGGATGAGGCGCTCGAGGAACGGATTCGTCAAGGCATTGAAATTCCGTTTTGTGCGGATGCGATCAAACTGGAGTTCGGGAAGGACCGGGAGATTGAAGTCATCTTGCCGACGATTCGTTTCACGGGAGAACTTGAAATCGACCTCGGGGGCGTGACGTGTCTGTTACGACAAGTCGAGAATGACCATTCACCAGGGAGTGCTCTTGTCTATATTCCGGAAGAACGGGTTTTATTTTTAGGAGATGCCATGTATGCGGATATTTTCTCCGACAAGTGGAATTATACAGTCAATCAAACAACGCGGCTGTTAGATACGATTGCTGAATACGAGGCGGATTATTATGTCTGGTCTCACGGCGAAGCGATGGCGAAAGACGCGTTTGAGCAAGAGGTACACGTCTTCCGCCAAATCATCGAAGTGACAAAACAAGCAGAAGGACATATATCGGAGATGCGCCGGCTGTATCGTGATCTGGTCGGACGGGACTTGACGACAGACGAAGAAGAAACACTCGTATTTTTTGCGAATGGTGCGAAAAAATAATTAAAACAGCAGGTGCTGAACCGTTCATTCGAGAATTCCTTAAGTAATAAGATGGAAAAAAACGGATTTTAGCAAAGGGGTTCTCGTAATGGATCGTAAGCCTGAAGATCGGAATGAAACGGCCAATCGTGTATTTTTTGGAACAACTAACATTTTCACGATCCTTGTAGTGATTGGCTTTGCCTTATACCTGCTGTATCAATTTTTTGTGAAATGACTGATCACCCTGTAGCTCAGGGTGATTTTTTTCGTTTTAGGGGAGTGCAAGCGAACCAGATATTGGGTAATCCTTAACTGAGGGCACAAAGAAAACTCACTTAAAAGGAGGCACTTCAACAATGAAACGCATCCAGATTGCCGACTTTGATCGTCGAATGCCACCACTTGAACTACGAGAGATGGATGACTATTACGAAGCGGTATTGGTATCAAACTATGATGAATTGTATCCTTCGACCCAAGTACGGACGATACAGTTGGCAGATATTTATGTCAATCTTGTGATGACTTCTGAAGGGGCGCATCTCGTATCCGCGCTCTTTTTAAAACCGGTCGAAGTACCGGATATCGTCGCCTGGATGCAACTCTATACGATAGGTTTTGCGACAGCGGATGCAACAGGTTACTACGTGGAACAAGCAGATGAAATTTTAGAAATCGTTTTATATCAGGGAAATCCGATTGTCATTGCGACGAGAGGAACCGATCGATTGTACTATGAGACGGAAGGAGCAATTGAGATGCGGCGGGAATCAAGCGAAGTGATCGGGAAAAAACCATTGTTGTATTTGAATGGAGAAGCCCGGTTTGAGGTTCCTCATCTTGAGTTTAATCCGAATCAGGATGAGATTCATATTAACGGTACCTTTTTATTTGCAGACTATATGGATACGTATCAGGGACGGGTCGGATTTTTCCGGAAAACGGATTCGAATCTGCCGATTGTCTTACTGGTCGGTAAAGCCATTATCGAAATGGAACTGACAGAAAATCCGGATGGAAGCCGTATCCTTGTCATTGAGCAGCCATACGATGAAGCTTAATTTTACCATGAGGATACCGGGGATTTTTTCTGAGAAAAGTTAAAAAGGACGAATCTTTAGCTAATCATGAAATCCCTTACAAAATATGCGAGAATAGGAATAGAGACAAAAAGGGAAGGGATGCGGGACGAACATGGTGAAAGAGATGCCACGAAATTCAAAGTGGATGCGTTCCTACAATCGGGCACTTGTATTACGTTTGATTCGGATGCATCAACCGATTTCACGAGTGGAACTGGCACAACAGACAAAATTGACGAAACCGACCGTTTCGAATATCGTCGGAGAATTGATTGCGGATCAACTCGTGATGGAGCGTGAACTCGGTGTCTCAAACGGAGGACGGAAACCGATTTTACTCGAATTGGTGGCGAAAGAACAATACGTCATCGGGATCGATGCAACCAGTCACCGTTTTATCGGCGTCATCGCGGATTTAAGCGGGAATACGATTCACGAAGTGGAAACGATGGGGAAATTTGATACGAATGAAGAATTAATGGAAGCTGTCGTTCAATTGTGTCAACAATTGATTGACGCAACCGATCAGGTCGGAACGATTCATGGAATCGGTATATCCGTTCACGGGATGGTTAATCCGGAGACCGGGGTCATTCTGTTTGCTCCCCGTTTTCACCTCCATGATGTCGCCTTAAAAGAACATTTGGAACAGCGTTTTGCGTATCCGGTCTTCATTGAAAATGATGTCCGGGCACTCGCTTCGTTTGAACTGTTATTCGGAGAAGGCGTCGGGGTCGACCAATTTTTCTATTTGTATGCCGGAGAAGGAATTGGGGGAGCATATGTCCTGGACGGGAAACTGATTGACGGCGAAAATCACATTACCGGTGAGGTCGGACATATGCGGCTCGATTTGGACGGACCAATCTGTTCCTGCGGTAACCGCGGCTGCCTTGAAGCATTAGCCGGTGAGAAAGCGTTATTACGTGATTTTGAAGCTGTTGATCCGCAAGTCAAGACGTTAACGGAACTCCGGCGACGCTTGACGGACCAGGATCCGCATGCGACGGCAGCATATCACAGGGCGGGCGAGTATATCGGAATCGGTGTCCTGAATACGATTCATCTGATCAATCCGAAACGTATTTTACTCGGGGGCCCGATGTTCGAACTGGCACCATCCATTGTCGATCAAATTAAAGAACGGGTCGAGCACACGGCCTTGACGACCGCTTCACGTGAAACCGACGTCAAGATGGTTCCTTGGAGTGAAAAACAAGGGGCACTCAGTGCAGCAGCACTCGCGACAAACAGTATTTTTCAAACGATTTAAAATCAGCTTGTTGGATGACGGTGTTATTTACCGGATTCAACAAGCTTTTTTGATGGGAATAAATGCCGAAAAAAATATTTTTTGAAACCGTTTACAAAACAAAACCGGATGTGCTATAGTTTTCTTAAAGTTAGATAATAAATTTAATTTACTAAGTTTTCATCAACTAGTGGAGGTGGATGCAGACCGGCAGGGACCGGTTAAGCTGAAACAGAAAGAAGGGGGCGTCGCGCAGATGGAAACAGAGGATTTATGGGTTTCCTACCGTGAAGCTTTCGGGCGTTACGGAGCAATCCGTGGCTTTTACGTGAACCGTTTGACAGGAGATATGACGGAACAACAGCCGGGAGATAAGCGGTCTGCAGATCAGGACGGCGTTCTCGTTCGGCCACGACAAGATGGAGTCTTTCAATTTCGAATGTCGTCCGTACAAGGGGTACTGACGATTCGGTCTTCAGAACTTCATCTTCGAAAAAATGAGAACGGATACATCGAATTACGGGTGTTGATGCAACACATGCGCACAGCCGGTTGTTTGACGCTCGGTGGAGAATTTTATCTGTTCGTGACACCGGAAGTGGACACGCTCGACTATCGTCTACGACTGATTGCACGGGTCTTGATTCAACTCCAACGGATGCCGATTGGCATGGAAGTCATCGAACAATGGTGTCAACACGCACAGCTTGAAGGGCAACAGCTTAGAAAGTACGCTTGACCACTCACATACAAAAGGGGATCACTCACATGAAATTCAAAAAAACCAAAGTACTTGCAGCCGCATCAGTTCTGACATTATCGGCACTTCTCGCTGCTTGTGGCGGCGAAGATGAAAAACAAGCCACAACCAAAGACGGCAAAACGATCATTTCCTGGTGGGGTTGGGCACCTCAGCCTGAAGCCGGTAAGGAAGTCGTCGATGCCTTCAATAAATCACAGGACAAATATGTCGTCGAATTCAAACGGTACAGTGAAGATTACGAAAAGCAACTTCAAGTCGCGATGTTATCTGGTAAGGGACCAGACATCATCGGCTTAAAAGAACCAATGATTCAACAATACAAAGACCGTGTCGTACCGGTCGATTCTTACATGGATAAAGCAGCCGGCAAAGGATGGAAAGATAAATTCGTTGAGCTCGGAATTGATCAAACGACGATTGACGGCAAACAATATGCAGTTCCAATCGGCTTTACAGGTCAAGCTTACTTGATGTACAACAAAACGATGCTTGATAAATACGGCGTGACGCCACCGAAAAACTACAAAGAAACAGTCGATGCGGTCAAGAAGATCAAAGCGTCGGGCGATAAAGTCATTCCATTGATGCTCGGAGCAAAAGATGCCTGGATCGATATCGATGTTTACAACGTCTTAAGCCACCAGGTAGCACCGGGTTACATCCAAAAGGTCTTATCCGGCGAAGCGAAATGGACAGACGACGAGATGGTCAAGACAGCGCAAATCTGGCAAGATCTGTTTGAAAAGAAAGTCTTCCAAGAAGGTGCACTCGGACTTGCGACATACAATGACGGGATGAACCAGTTCTTCGATAAAAAGGCAGCGATGTGGGTCATCGGTTCATGGGAAGCGCACTCGATGACGACAGCTGAGAAAAAAGACAAATGGAAAATCAAAGACGAGCTTGGCTTCACACCACTTCCAAACCTTGCAGGTGGAACAGAACAACCAATCATCGCATCGATCGACATGGCGCTTGCCGTCAACAAAGAATCAAAACAACAAGAAGGTGCAGCTGAATTCGTTGCCTTCATGAGCCAAGGTGAAGGACAGGAAGTCTACATGGGCGAGTTCGAAATGGCACCGGGAATCAAGGATGTCAAAATTGATTCAGACGCAGCCTTCACATCTGAAGGGGAAAAAGAGTCGTACAAAATGCTGAACGAAACACTTTCTAAAGCTGTAGCAAGCCGTGGTATTCGTGATACAAAACTTAACGATATCCTCGGTAAGGAACTTCAAAACATCGCGACGGGTCAAAATCCGAAAGAAGCACTCCAACGTGTTCAGGATGCAGCCGATCAATCGAAAAAATAAGAACGATACAGTGAAGTGGTGCGCCCTGCGTGCCACTTCCTGATTTTTAAGATCAAGAAAGTGGGGAAATCGTTATGCAGACAGAGCAACAAGAATTGCCGATCAAACCAAAAGCGGAAACGCTGAAACCAGCACCCCGTTCAAACGTTCCGAAAAAGAAAAGAAAAGGCAAAATGAAGCAAAACATGGTCGGTTGGGCGTTCGTCGGACCCATCGTCCTGTTTGTCGTCGCGTTTATCTATTACGGGATTTTCTATAACGCGTATAACTCCTTCTTCTCATGGGACGGAATTTCGTTTGATAAAGTCTTCGTCGGGTTTGAAAACTACGCGGAAATGTTCCGTGATCCGGATTTCTATCTCTCGCTTAAAAACACGTTCATCTTCACGATTTTAACGGTTACGATTCAAGCCTTTATCGGTCTTGTTCTCGCGTACTTCCTGCACACACAGGGACCGTTACGGACTGCCATGAAATCGGTCTTCTTCTTCCCGGTTGTCCTGAGTCCGGTTGTACTTGGTGCCGCTTTCTCGCAAATTTATGACTTCCAATTCGGTTACATCAACGAATTTCTCCGGGCAATCGGTCTCGGCAGCTTAGAACAAAACTGGCTGGGTGATCCGGATATCGCGTTGTACTCGGTCATTGCCATCAACATCTTCCAATGGACAGGTTCATCGATGGTCATGTACTACATGGCGATGCTGACGATTGAAAAAGAAATCTTTGAAGCCGCTAAAATCGATGGTGCCGGATTCTTCCGGACGCTCTGGAGTATCGTCTTCCCGAACTTAAAAGGAACGACATTCACGTTATCGATTCTCGGTGTAATCGGTGGTCTGAAGACGTTTGACCTGGTCTGGATCACGACGGCCGGTGGCCCCGGTTCTTCAACGGAATTCATCTCGACGTACCTGTTCCGTAAATCGATGTTGCAACAAGAAGTCGGTTTTTCAAGTGCCGTTGCCATCATCTTGCTGACAATCGCTTTACTGATTACGTACATCCAGTTACGTGTTCAAAAGAAAATGGATAACTAAGGAGGAACGTCCCATGAATGTAGAATCTAAAAAAAGCCGTTGGGTAATCAACCTCGTCCTGATGCTTGCTTCGATCGTCTGGCTGTTTCCGATCTTTGTCATGTTCAAGGAGAGCTTACGTGTCAACGGATTTGAAAACTATATCGCCACACTGCAAAACCCGAACTTCCCGACGTTCGTCTTTAACAGTTTCTTCGTCGCCTTCTTCATGATCATCATCTCGATCACGATTCTCGCGTTTGCCGCATTCGCGTTTTCAAAACTCGAATTCGCCGGAAAACGTCTGCTGTTCAACATGGTACTCGCCGGTCTGATGTTACCGGTCGCTTCGATGATTGTGCCGCTGTTCTTCACGTTACGTTCGTTTGACGGTCTCAACAACCACTGGGGTTTGATCGGGGCAGAAGTTGCCTTCTTCCTCCCGTTCGGTTTAATGCTGATCAAAGGATATTTTGACGAATTGCCAAACGAATTAATGGAAGCCGCGTACATTGACGGCGCAACGATTCTTGAAGTCTTCTTCAAAGTCATGTTGCCGCTCGCGAAACCGGCTCTTGCAACAGCATTGATCTATGCGTTCCTCAACTCGTGGAATGAGTATTTGATGGTCCTGACGTTCATGACGGATCCGGCTTATCAAACGGTTACGATGGCACCAAGCTTCTTCAAAGATGCACTCGGCGGTGACCCGGGGAAAATCTATGCGTCACTCGTCTTAATCAGTTTACCGACAATGGTCTTCTATATCTTCTTCCAACGTTTCTTCCAAAAAGGAATGACGGCAGGTGCAGTAAAATAATTTGTTTTCAGTCAGGGGGAGCACAATGTATTTAGGCGTCGATTATTACCCGGAACAAACTCCACGTGCGTTATGGGAGGAAGATTTCCGTTTGATGAAAGAACTTGGTGTCAACGTCGTCCGGTTGGCGGAATTCGCCTGGACGATGATGGAGCCGGAAGAAGGAGTTTACGATTTCCGCTTTTGGGACGATATCATCGAACGCTTGAGTGCCGCCGGTTTTGATATCGTCCTCGGGACACCGACGGCGACACCGCCGGCATGGATGTGTCACAAGTATCCGGAGATTCTTCCGGCAGACGAGCATGGCGTGACAATCAGCTTCGGAGCCCGTCGTCACTACACGGTTCACAGTGAAACATATCAAAAGTTTTCGGTTGCCATTACGACTGAAATGGCGAAACGGTACGGAAAACATCCGCGTGTCATCGGTTGGCAGACGGACAACGAATACGGTCATGAAAAGTCCGACCGTTCATACAGTGACGTCGACCGGGCTGCATTCCAGGTATGGCTGAAAAACCGCTACGAGACGCTTGACGCGTTAAATGAAACATGGGGAACCGTCTTCTGGAGTCAGACCTATACGGCATGGGAGCAAATCCCGGTGCCGCGGAAAGTCTACCAGGAACATAACCCGTCGTTACTCGTCGACTTCGACCGCTTCTGTGCCGACGGATATAACCACTACAACAAACTGCAAGTCGATGCACTCCGGGAACATATTCATCCGGACGCCTTCATTACACATAACCTCGTTTACAGTGACATGGCCGTCAATCAACAGCAGATGGCACAGGATCTCGATTATGTCGCCTTTGATAACTATCCGGTCTGGGGTGGTTTGCCGGAACCGAACCGTTTCGAGAAGATGGCGAGCGATCATGACCTTTGCCGCTCCTCAAAACAAGGGAAAGGCTTTTGGGTGATGGAGCAGCTCAGCGGAGCGCAAGGCTGGAGTAAAATCGGTTACTTGCCGCGCCCGGGACATATCCGGTTGTGGACGTATCAGGCTGTCGCGCGCGGTGCCGAAGCGATCGTCTATTTCCGCTTCCGGGCTGCCTTGTTCGGGACGGAAGAATTTTGCCACGGTATCATCGATCACGATGGAAAACCAAAACGCAAATTCAACGAAGTCAAACAGATCATGACCGAACTCAATACGTTTGGTGACGAGATCAATGCGAGCAGCTATCAAGCAGAAGTCGGCGTCTATTTTGATCAGGAAAATGTCTGGGCCTGGACACATCAACCGCACAGCGATGCGTTTGATTTCCGGACTGAGTTCGTCCGGTTCTACGGCGGTGCCGTCCGTCGTCAAGCATCGACGGATATCGTGTTCCCGGGCGACCGCCTCGATCAATATAAATTAATCATCGTTCCGCTGTATTTCCTGACGAATCCAACATTTGACCAAGCACTGATTGATTACATGGAGCAGGGCGGACACGTCATCTTCACGTACCGGACCGGCGTCAAGGACCCGCATAACAATGTCTTGCCGTTAACGTTACCAGGGAAGTTCGCACCGTATGCAGGAATCGAAATCGATGAGTACGAATCGTTGCAGGCTGTACAGGAAAACCGGATTGAAGGCATCGGAGCATTCGCCGGACACGGTTCACCGGCCCGGCTCTGGTGTGACTTGATTACACCGACGACAGCTGAACCACTTGCTGTCTACCGCGATACGTTTTATGACGGCGTTGCTGCCGTGACACGCAACGAATACAAAGGAACGATTACCTATATCGGCGCATCGATCGACGATGCGATGATCGATACGATTTACCGGCAAGCGTTTCTCGATGCTGGTGTTCAGACGTTTGAAGCACCGGATCAAGTCGAGGTCGTCCGCCGTCACGGGGAGACACGCGATTTCGTCTTCCTGATGAACCACGATACGAAAGCAAGCCGGGACGTTGTGCTCGATGCTGCCTATAAAGAGTTGAATACGAACGAGACATATAGTGGAACAGTGACACTCGCCCCGCTCGAGACGCTGATTCTGACAACGTAAGGAGGAGAACGACCATGGCCATTCTTGAACTGCCGAATCAGCGGTTCGTCCTCGAAGGACAACACGTCGCGCATGTCGTGACGATCGGACAGCACGGTAAAGTGTTGCATACGTATTTTGGAGCACGTCTGCCGTATCCATCCGACTATGAAGCCTTACCGAATCCGGTTCTTGCACACAGCTCATTTGAATCACCAGATGGTGTCGCAGTCTACGACTTCATTCCGTTTGGTGAGATGGTCTACACGGAACCGACTTTAAAATCAGAACGGGAGGACGGACAACGAATCAGTCAGTTCGTTTTTGAACGCGCCGAACAATCCGACAGTGGATTGACGTTATGGTTGTTTGATTCGTTACAAGAACTCCGGGTCGGCATCAAATACGACCTGTACGAAGCGTACGATATGATCGGACGGTCGCTCGTGATTGAAAATACCGGAACACAACCGGTCCGGTTGACGACAGCCCAATCCTTTGCGATGGGAATTCTGCAACGACCGAACTTGAACGTGCACCACTTCACCGGGACATGGACAGGCGAATTCCAAAAACAGGTAACGCCACTAACGCCGGGACGTAAGACGATTGATAGCCGGCGGGGTGTGACAAGTCACCAGGCGAATCCCTGGTTTGCACTTGAAGAAGGGGCAACCGAATCAACCGGGGAAGTCATTTACGGACATTTTGCCTATTCCGGTAACTGGTCGATGCACTTCGAGCAGGATGCCTTTGGATTCGTTCAAGTGTCCGGCGGGATGAATGCGTTTGATTTCAGCTGGAAACTCGAATCCGGTCAACATCTTACGACACCGGACTTTTATATCGGGTATGCGGCAGACGGCTTTTCCGGGATGAGTGCCCGGGCGCATGATTTCCAGCGTGACATCATCATGCCGGAATCAGACCGGAACAAGGTCCGGCCCGTCCTCTACAATTCCTGGGAAGCGACCTATTTTGACGTGACTGAACACGGACAACGGGCGCTCGTCGACCAGGCTGCGGCGATTGGTTGCGAACTGTTCGTCGTCGATGATGGCTGGTTCGGTGAACGAAACTCCGATCAGGCCGGTCTTGGTGACTGGGTCGTCAATCCGGAAAAATTTCCGAACGGTTTAACCCCGTTGATTGAGTACGTGAAACAACAAAACATGCAGTTTGGTTTATGGGTCGAACCGGAAATGGTGAATCCCGATTCAAACCTTTACCGGACGCATCCCGATTGGATTTACCATAGTCCCGGTGCACACCGGACGACATCACGCAATCAGTTTGTTCTGAACCTTGGTTTACCGCAAGTCGAACAATTCGTGTTTGAGATGATGGATGAGTTGCTTGAGACACACGCGATTGATTACATCAAATGGGACATGAACCGTGCTTTTTCAGAACCGGGTCTAAAAGACGCTACACCGGCAGTACAACAGGAATTATGGAAGCGTCATGTCGATGCCTTGTACCGGATCTTTGACGAGTTGCGGACACGTCACCCGGAAGTGGATTTTGAAGCTTGTGCCGGAGGCGGCGGAAGAATTGATCTTGGAATTCTCAAACGGACGGAACAGGTCTGGACGAGTGATAACACGGATCCACTGGACCGGTTGACGATCCAACATGATTTCTCGTTTGCCTATAATGCGAAAATGATGAGTTGTTGGGTGACGGATGGTCCGAACTGGCTGAACGGCCGGAACTTACCGCTTGCGACACGCTTCGTCTCATCGATGCAAGGAACACTTGGCATCGGCGGCAACTTAAGCGAATGGACAGCGGAAGAGTTAACGGAAGCAACCGAGTGGATTGCGACGTATAAAACAATTCGGGAAACTGTTCAATTCGGACGTCAGTACCGGTTGTCGGCAGACCGCGTGGCGGCTTCCCTCATGCAATATACGTCAAACGATCAAACGGTTGTCCTGGCGGTAGCGCCGATGCGTCAGCACGGCTCAAACCAGTACCACTTCCGTCTGAACGGACTTGAGAAGACAGGTTTGTATCAGGTCGACGGGCTTCAGCTCAGCGGTGCCTACTTGATGCAACAAGGATTGACGATTACTTATACGACAGATTATGAAGCCCGTTGTCTACACATTCAGCCGGTTCACCGCAGCCTTCCTACTTCAGAGTCAAAGGAGCCGATCGCATGACAGACCAGACATTAGAACAGATTTTTGAACAACAATTCGGTCAACCGTCGACCCACCGCTTTTTTGCACCGGGCCGGATCAACTTGATCGGAGAACATACAGACTACAATGGTGGACATGTCTTTCCGTGTGCTTTGACGCTTGGAACGCATGCGGTTTCCCGCAAGCGCGATGATGCGGTCTTCCGGTTTTATTCGCTGAACTTTGAAGCTGACGGTATCATCGAAGTCGCAGGGGATGACTTGACACATCAATCTGCCGATGGCTGGGCCAACTATGCCAAAGGAATGATTCATGTCTTACGGGAAGCCGGTTACCGGATTGATACAGGGTGCGATATTTTAATCAAAGGTGATATCCCGAACGGTGCCGGACTGTCTTCGTCCGCGTCACTCGAACTCGTCATCGGTGTCTTACTCGATAAACTTTACGATCTGAATATCGACCGGATCGAACTCGTTAAATACGGTCAACAGGTTGAAAATCACTACATCGGTGTCAACAGCGGCATCATGGACCAATTTGCCATCGGGATGGGCAAAGCGGGATCCGGTCTGTTACTGGATTGTGAGACACTTGACTATACGTATGCTCCGCTCGATTTATCCGGCTATACGATCATCATCATGAATACGAATAAGCGCCGTGAGCTGGCCGATTCGAAATACAACGAACGCCGCTCGGAATGTGAAGCGGCGCTCGCTTATCTGCAACAGTACCGTCCGTACGCTTCACTCGGTCAATGGTCGATGGATGAATTCGAAACGGTTTCGTTTGAGAACGAACGGTTGCAACGGCGGGCACGTCACGCGATTTCCGAAAATGAGCGGACGTTGCAGGCACTCGATGCTCTAAAAGAAGAGAGACTAGAAGCATTCGGTCAACTGATGAATGCTTCCCACCGTTCGTTACGGATTGATTATGAAGTAACGGGGAAAGAACTGGATACATTGGTCGAAGCGGCGTGGGCGCAACCGGGAGTTCTCGGTGCCCGGATGACAGGTGCCGGTTTTGGCGGCTGCGCGATTGCGATCGTCGAAGACGAAACGATCGAGGCATTCATGACGGAAGTCGGTCAAACGTACGAGACGACAATCGGTTATCCGGCATCGTTCTATACGGCAACAGTTGGTGATGGAGCACGAGAAGTCGAACAGGAGGTCATTTAAATGGCAGTACTCGTAGTAGGTGGAGCAGGTTATATCGGATCACATGCAGTCTATCAACTGGTGGATGCCGGTCAGGATGTCGTCGTGGTCGATCATTTAAAGTCGGGTCACCGGGAAGCCGTTCATCCGAAAGCCCGTTTTTACGAAGGGGATATCCGGGATCGTGCCTTCCTTGACACCGTGTTTGAGACGGAAACAATCGATCAGGTCGTTCATTTTGCAGCTTTCTCGTTAGTCGGGGAATCGATGGAGCATCCGCTCGCTTATTTCGACAACAACGTCTACGGCACACAAGTGTTGCTTGAAGCGATGATGGCGCATGATGTGAAGCAGATTGTCTTCTCATCCACCGCGGCCACATACGGCGAGCAGGAACAGATGCCGATTCTTGAGACGGCAACGACGAACCCGACAAACGCCTACGGTGAAACGAAACTGATGATGGAGAAGATGATGCGTTGGTGTGAAACCGCTTACGGTCTCCAGTATGTGGCGCTCCGTTACTTTAACGTTGCCGGCGCACGTGCAACGGGTGAAATCGGAGAAGATCACACACCGGAAACCCATTTAGTGCCGCTTGTCCTCGAAGTCGCCAACGGGCAACGGCCGATGATTTCGATTTACGGCGATGATTATGCGACGGAAGACGGCACGTGTATCCGCGACTATATCCATGTGGAGGATTTAATCGATGCCCATCTGCTTGCGCTGGAGTATTTAAAGCAGGGCAACACGAGTGATGTCTTTAATCTCGGTTCAAGCCGCGGCTTTTCGGTCCGGGAAATCATCGAAGCTGCCCGCCGCGTGACGGGACATGCGATTCCGGAACAAGTTGTCGCACGACGTGCCGGAGATCCGAGTACATTGATTGCCGGATCCGATAAAGCCAAAACGATTTTAGGCTGGACACCAAGCCGGACGGAGATCGATACCATCATTCAAGATGCATGGCGCTGGCACGAACAGCGTCCGCAAGGTTACAAAACACCTGTACGGTAAAGAGAGAGTTAGGAGAGTGAAGGCGATGAATGAACTCATCAAACAATTAACAGAGCAGGCGGTCCGTCATAGGTTGATTGAACCGGAAGATACGGTATATGCCCGAAACCGGCTCTTATCGTTGCTCGGAGAAGCTGCATATGTGGATCCGGGCACAGTCGACACGCGTCCGATTCCTGATCTTTTGGACGAGATGATTGAACACCAGATCACGGCCGGGAAACTGGCACCGCGGCTGGATGAAAAAGAACGGCTGGCGGCAGAATTGATGGATGTGTTCGTCGATCGCCCGTCTCAAATTACTTCGACTTTCCGTCAGTTGTACGCTGAACATCCGCAACAGGCGACTGACTATTTTTATCAGCTCAGTCAAGCGAATAATTATATCCAGACGAAACGCATCGCCAAAAACATCCAGTATCAAGCGGATACGGTCTACGGGGAAATCGACATTACGATCAACCTGTCGAAACCGGAAAAAGATCCCCGTGAAATCGCGGCAGCACAAACGGAGGTCGTCGAATCGACCTATCCGACCTGTCTCTTGTGTGTCGAAAACGTCGGATATGCCGGACGGAGCAATCATCCGGCCCGTGCCAATCACCGGATTGTGCCGCTGTCACTCAGCGGTGAACCCTGGGCATTACAATATTCACCGTACGTCTATTACAACGAACACAGCATCATCTTGTCGCAGGAGCACCGGGACATGGTCATTAACCGTCAAGCCTTTGCGCGGTTGCTTGAATTCGTCGCCCAGTTCCCGCATTATTTTGCCGGATCCAATGCAGACCTGCCGATCGTCGGCGGATCGATTTTGACGCATGATCATTATCAGGGCGGACGGTATGAATTTGCGATGGACCGGGCGAAGACGCTCCAAGAGTTCGTCCTACCGGATTATCCGGATGTGGCCGGTGAAACATTACATTGGCCGTTGACGGTCGTTCGGTTGAGCAGTACCGATGCTGACGCACTACTCGATGCGGCGGACGACGTCTACCGGACGTGGCTGACGTACGAAGATACCGATCATCAGATTCTCGCAGCGACGGATGGTGTCCGCCATAATACGGTGACACCGATTGCCCGGATGCGTGGCGATCGCTTTGAACTGGATCTTGTCTTACGAAACAACCGGACATCGACGGATCATCCGGACGGAATCTTCCATACCCATGCCGATATTCACCATATTAAACGTGAAAACATCGGTTTGATTGAAGTGATGGGACTCGCCGTTTTACCGGCCCGTCTGTTAAGTGAGCTCGAGGAAGTCGAACAATTTGTGACAGGCACAGCCGCTTCGACGGCTCCTTCCCACCAAACATGGGCAACCGAATTGAAAGCAGCATACAACGGGCAAGACGTGACGGACTATGTCCGCCAGGCGGTCGCGGCTAAATTTGTCCGTGGTCTTGAAGACTGTGGTGTCTTTAAACAAACGCCGGAGGGACAGGCGGGACTTGACCGCTTCCTTGAAACGGTCAGCCGACAAGTGGCAGGTGATCGACGATGACGAAGCAGACACAATTCATTCAGGAAACCGATCTCATTCGTCATACGCTGACGCAACCTGGAATCGAAGTCGAGATTTGGAATTATGGCGGTATCATCAATGACATTCGTGTTGCGGATCGGGATGGCCGGATCGAGAGTGTCGTCCTGGGTTTTGACACATTAAAGGAGTACCGGGACCATTCTCCATATTTCGGGGCCATCGTCGGCCGGGTCGCCGGGCGTATCGGACAAGCGCAAATGGAAGTGGAAGGAACCGTCTATCCACTGGCAGCAAATGATGGCACGCATCATCTGCACGGAGGCATCAAAGGATTTGATCAAACACTTTTTGAAATCGTCGAAGCCGCAACGGACCGGCTTCACCTCCGGTTGTTCAGTCCGGACGGAACGGAAGGGTACCCCGGGAACGTTACGCTCGATGCCATCTATCAGCTGGACGGTCTCGAATTGACGCTGACGATGCACGCGACAACGGATCAGACGACACCGTTGAATCTGACGAATCATACGTACTGGAACCTGTCCGGAAACTTGAAACGGGACATCCTTGATCATCACTTGACGATCCCGAGTAAAACATATTTACCTGTTGGAGCAGATTTGTTGCCAACCGGTGAGTTGCGGGACGTGATGGGGACTCCCCTTGATTTTCGAACGGGACGGCAGATTCGAAGCGGCGCGGAATCCGGTCATCCGGAAACGGTAGCCGCGGGACATGGATATGATCATCCGTTTCTTTTATCGGGACAGCCGATTCGCTTGGAAGACGCATCTAGTGGCCGATCTCTTGAAGTAACGACGAATCAACCAGTCGTCATCCTTTATACGGGGACACAACTCGAGACGAATTACGAGATTCGCGGTGTCGGTGCTCGTCCTTCGCTCGGTCTGTGTCTTGAAACACAGGTCCATCCGAATGCGGTGAACGAACCGGATTTCCCGGATATTTTGGTACAGCCGGATCAGACGTACAACTGGGAAACGACGTACCGGTTTGGCATAAACTCAGCATAAAAAAAGAGAACGGATTCGATTGATATCGAGTTCGTTCTCTTTTGCTATGTTAGTGCGGTTGAGAAGAAGAAGTCTGTTCGATCGCGAGAAGTTGTCGCTTCATGTTCAGACCACCCCAATAACCCGTCAGATCTCCTTTTTTTCCGATGATTCGATGACAGGGAACGACGATCAGGACACGATTTTTACTGATGGCTGTTCCGACAGCGCGCGTCGCACCCGGTCGATAGATCTGCTTAGCGATATCGGAGTACGTCACCGTCACGCCGTACGGAACATGACATAAAGCCTGCCAGACTTCCAATTGAAAGGGTGTACCGATCAAATGCAGCGGGAGGGAAAACCGGGTCCGTACCCCGTTTAAGTATTCAAGAAGTTGTTCCTGGTATGGTTGCATGATAGGCGGATGCTCAATCAGATCAGCCCGGGGAAATTGTTTTCGGACCCAGTCGTCAAATAACTCCAACGGTTCATTTAACGCACCGACGTAACAGAGTCCGTTTTCCGTCGCGGCAATCGGAAACGATGTTTCGTTCCAGTTCAGCCGTGTAAAGTAGACTTCCATCGTCTGACCTCCTTCACAGTACAAATCCAGACAACAAACCGGACGTTACTCCAAAAAAGGAACGGTCCGGTTTGATCTTACGACTTCGTTAATACGTCCTGCTGACGAGGCGGTAAATGAATCGCCTGCCCGAGTAAGGATTCGACGGCTTCGGTCCAGGCTTCATTCCGACTTGGATGCGGCATGACCGGAAAGCGGACGTCTTCTTCTTTCGCATGCAGTTCAAGCGCTTGAGAGAAGACGCCGGCCAGTTCGACGGCTCCTTCTCCAATCATATGAATACCGAGAATCAGGGTCGTGGTCGCATCGGAGATGACCTTGATGAAACCACTTCCCGCTTCAATCATCGTTGCCCCATTGGCATTAAGGGCAAATTGGCCGGTCCGGATCGAATGACCGGCGTCCGTTGCCGCCTGTTCCGTCAAGCCGATGGAGACGATTGGCGGAAGGGACCGGATGATGGTCGGATAATACGGCACCGTCGGATCGGCCAGTTGTCCGGCTAAATGTTCGGCCGTCCGTTTCGCTTCATGGATGGCCCGTGTCGCAATCGCCGGACCCGTTGTCACATCTCCGATCGCATAAATATGCGGACGGTTAGTCTGTCCGAATGGGTCGACGGGAATCGTTCCGTCCTCTGCTAACGTCACACCAATCCGCTCGAGTCCGAGTTCCAGCGTGTGCGGGACACGGGGTAACGATTGGAATAAAAATGGAGCGGACCAGGTCGTCTCCTGTCCCTGTTTGACGACCGTGACGGTGACCTCACCGTCTGCTTCGATGGCGGTCACGGTACCGGTGACTAATTGAATTTTTTGTTTTTTAAAGAGACGTCGCAATTCTTTCTCAAGACTTGGATCCAATCCGAACGTATCTGCAATCAACGTGACCGACGTCCCAAGAGCTTGAAAACTCATCGCGGCCTCAATCGCGATATAGTCCTGTCCGATGATGACGAGACGTTCAGGTAATTCGGACAGCTGGTACAACTGTTCGGCATTTAAGACAGAAGGGGAGTCCTGTTCGATGCTGTGGCTTCCGGTCGCAATCACGACGTCGTTGAACCGGTACGTATCAAACTGATGCCCGAGCTCGACACCGATCCGATCATCCGCTAAGAAGGAAGCCGTTCCGTGAACGACTTCAATCGCGTTGGCCTGACAGAGCGATTCGACTCCTGTTCGTAATTGACGGATGGTCCGCTCCCGGTACTCGGCCAATTGACTGAAATCATGTGTCGGATTGAAAGAAAAACCGAGAGCAGACATATGATTCATCTGCTGTTTGATATCTGCGGCATGAGCGACGACCTTGGACGGAATACATCCTTTGTTCAAACAAAGTCCACCGAGCTGTGCCTGCTCAATCAAGGTGACTTTGCGGCCCAATTGACTGGCACGGATCGCAGCGGTGTAACCGGCTGGACCGCCACCAAGAATCACTAAATCACGTTCTTGTGTCAGTTCACCTACGACCATTTAAATCAGCTCCATCAATAAAGTAGTGGGGTGTTCGATTAATCCGGCGAACCGGTTCGTAAAAGCGACAGCCGTCGCGCCGTCGGCGACACGGTGATCAAAGGACATCGAGAGATTCATCATCGAGCGGATGACGATTTGATCGTGGTCGTCGACACAGACCCGTTTTTTTGTTTTGTGGAAGGCAATTAAAGCCGTTTCCGGGTAATTGATGATTGGCGTCGCTCCCGTACTTCCGAGGGGACCGACATTACTCATCGTGAACGTGCTTGGTTTCAGATCGGCAGCCCGCAAGTCGCCTGTCTTGGCACGGGCCGACAGTTCCGCGACACGCGTATGCAACTGTTGCATCGTCAGCTTGTCTGCGTCACGAACGACCGGGACAATCAGTCCGTCCGTCGTCTCGGTTGCGACACCAATATGATACTGTTGCTCGAGGATGATTTGTTCGTTGGCTTCATCGAGTTTTGCGTTAAAGACCGGGAAGTCCTGGAGTGCGACAATCAAGGCTTTGATGAAAAAGGCGTTAACACTGATTGGTTTACCGGCCGTCTTTAGTTCTTCGCGCAAAGCGAGCAAACGGGTCATATCCACTTCTTCGAAATGCGTAACGTGTGGAATCGTAAAGAGGGATTGCGTCATTTTTTTCGCAATTTGTTTCCGGATCCCACGGAACGGAATCGTTTCGACCGGGTTAGCAGAAAGTGTACTTGTCTGTTCGACGACATCGGTTTTCTCGACGGAAGTATCGGTATCGAGGAACCGCCGGACATCTTCCTCTGTCACACGACCTGACGGATCAGAAGGCGGAACTTGTTCCAAATCAATTCCATGTTCACGTGCGATTTTACGCGTGTACGGTGTAGCCAAGACACGCCGATTATTTGACGGAACAGCCGGTGTGACGACAGGCGGCCGGACTTTGATTTGTTCCGTCGTCTGCCGGATCGGTTGTTCCGCAGTTACGGCCGTTTCTGTTTCAAGGGCTTCAATCAATAATAGGACCGTACCGACCGAGACGGTTTGACCGACAGGGATGATGAGGTCCGTAACGACACCGGAAACCGGTGCCGGTAATTCAGCGACCATTTTATCGGTCGACACTTCGACGACAGGCTGGTCAATCGTAACACGATCCCCGACCCGGACCAGATAGTTCGCGATTTCACCTTCCGTCATCCCTTCACCGACGTCATGCAGCTTTACTTCAATCATCACGTTCACTCCTTAAAAATCGACCGTACGCTGGATCGCTTCAAGCACACGCGTCGGCGTCGGGATGTAATGGTCCTCGAGGGCGAATAATGGAACAGGTACGTCGAACCCGGTGACACGGGCTACTGGGGCCCGTAAATATAAGAACGAAGTATCGTTGATCAACGCAAGCAAATCGTTGCCAAGACCCCCCATAGCTTGTGCTTCGTGGATGATGACAGCCCGTCCGGTTTTTTGAACGGAGGCCGCAATCGTTTCACGATCAAGCGGATAGAGCGTCCGTAAATCAATCACTTCACAGGAAACACCACGGGTCGCAGCTTCCGTTGCGGCTTTTTGTGCGACTTGGACCATCGCTCCCCAAGCAATCAGCGTCACGTCCTGACCTTCGGTGACACATTTTGCTTTCCCGATTTCAATCGTATAGGCTTCACTCGGAACCGGCTCCTTAAAGGCCCGGTAGCTCCGCATCGACTCGAGGAATAAGACCGGATCCGGATCTTCAATCGCCGCAATCAATAAACCTTTCGCATCATACGGAGTGGAGGGACAGACGACTTTTAAGCCCGGCATCGAAGTGAAAAGGGCTTCCGTGCTGTCGGAATGAATCTCCGGCGCCCGAATACCGGCACCATAAGGAGCCCGGATGACCATCGGCACGCCGTAACGTCCCATCGTCCGCATCCGGATCCGCGAGACGTGGGTCATGATTTGTTCGTAAGCAGGATAGATGAAGCCGAGAAATTGGATTTCGACAATCGGCTTAAATCCGTTGACCGCGAGACCGATTGACGTTCCGACGATTCCTGCTTCGCTCAGCGGCGTATCGATGATCCGGTCCTCACCGAACTCTTCCTGCAGACCGTCCGTCGCCCGGAAGACACCCCCGTTTTTCCCGACATCTTCACCTAGTACAAGCGTCGTCTCATCGTCCGTCAGTTTTGTCCGTAAGGCATCGGTAACAGCCTGGACGAGCGTCATCTCCGTTTGTCGATTGATCGGTGTCGCCATCTTAATTCCCCCTTGCGGTCAGATAATCTGTTTTTTGACGGACTAAATCGTCCGGTAATGTTGCGTACGTATGATCGAACAAATCATTGACGTCAGGCGGCGGAAAGGCTTCCATCGTCTTGACGGCGGCTTCGACCTCTTCTTGATGCCGCGTCCGGATGGCTTCGATTTCCTGTTCATCGTAGAAGCCTTGTTCTTTCATGAAACCTTCCAAGCGGGTGAGGGGATCGATCCGGTCCCGGGAACGGTCCTGATCCCGGTATTTCGACGGATCATCTGCTGTCGTATGGGCACCGAATCGCCACGTGACCGCTTCAATCAAGGTTGGTCCGCCACCGGAGCGTGCCCGTTCCAGTGCAGTCTGCATCGTGAAATAAACGGCGAAGATATCATTGCCGTCAATCCGGACACTTGGCATACCATAGGCGAGTGCTTTTTGGGCAATTGTTTCCGAATGCATCTGTTTTTGAATCGGGACGGAAATCGCATAGCCATTGTTTTGATTAAACAGGATGACCGGAGCCTGGAAGACGCTGGCGAAGTTCATGCCTTCGTGGAAATCACCTTCCGATGTGGCTCCGTCCCCAAAGTAAGCGACGGCGACGTGGGTCGATCCTTTTCGTTTTTCTGCCCAGGCTGCACCGACTGCATGCGGGATTTGTGTGGCAATCGGAACAGCGGGCGGGAAGATATGCAACTCATCCGTCGGGACACAGCCTTCGACACGTCCGTTCCAATATAAAAATGTCCGGACCATGTCAGCGCCGAATGTCAGCGTCGCTCCGTGATCCCGGTATGTCGGGAAGACCCAGTCCTTGTCCTGCAATGCATATGCACTGCCGACCTGTGCCGCTTCCTGTCCTTCAAACGGCGCATAGGTTCCGAGCCGTCCTTGACGCTGCAGATTGATGGCTTTCCGGTCGAATGTCCGGATCCGGTTCATATGTGTGAAGAGTGCGAGACTCAAGTCTTTTGTCAGCAAATCAGCTTTAGATGTATCGAGGACGTGTCCTGCATCATCAAGGATTCGGTAAATCGGAAATTCGGTTTTCATTCGTGTCACCTCCATTTAGTCGTTCCGGATGTTCCATTTCGGTTTGATCGTATTCGTAAAGATATTGTTATGGCGTGAGCGGATTTGAATCCGTTTGTTACACATCCGATTCGCTGCTTCGAGTGTCGTGATTGATTCCGCATGAGACTCGTGGAATACTTCGAGGACCGCATCATAAATGTGCTTGGTTTTTAACAGGACACGTTCATGATTCGCACCGTATAATTCGTCGGCAACCTGAATCAAACCGCCGCCGTTGACGATATAATCGGGCGCATATAAAATACCGCGTTGCTGTAATTCGAGTGCCAGAGCATCGTCGGCAAGTTGATTGTTGGCCGATCCGCAGATGGCCTTACACTGGAGCTGTCCGATGTTCGCTGCTTGGATGACACCGCCATAGGCACAAGGCACAAAGATGTCGGCATCCGTCAGATGAATTTCATGAGCGGCGATGACACGGACCGTTCCCGGCGTTTTTTCCGCTTGCTCGACGAGAGCAGCGAGAACGGATTCGCTCAAATCGGACACGTACAGGTTGGCACCGGCAGACAACAACTGTTCCGCAACTTTATAGCCGACCTTTCCGAGTCCCTGGACAGCGTAACTGGCCCGGCTTAAATCATCCGATCCGTATAACGTTTCGACCGTTGCCCGTAAGCCGTAAATGACGCCTTCCGCCGTTGGAATCGATGAATCCCCGCTGCCGCCGAAAGCTTCCGGAATTCCGACGATCCGTGACGTTTCCCGGCTGGCATGGACGAAATCATCCATCGTCGTGCCCATATCCGTCCCGGTATAGAAACGTCCGCCGAGTGAATCGACGAATCGTCCGAAGGCCCGGAACAGTTCGGGGGTTTTGTCCGTCGCCGGATTACCGATGATGACGGCTTTCCCGCCGCCGAAATCGACGTCGGCTGCTGCACATTTATACGTCATGCCACGTGACAGCCGCAAGACATCATCGAGTGCTTCGTCGACAGTCGAATACGGTGCCATGCGGCAACCACCGAGGGCGGGTCCGAGTGTCGTATCGTGAATGGCGATGATCGCCTGCAGACCGGAAATCGGATCGTTACAAAAAACGACTTGTTCGTGACCGGAAATTTTCTCCATGATGGATGGTGATGGATCCGTGGATGGGTTTAACATATTCATAGTAAGCATCCTCCTGACTTTAGTAAGCGCTTTCATTTTGCTCTTTAAAAAACACGCGGCGTCAACTTTTCCTGAATCAGCTGCTTCGTTAAAATGATTTGTTTGACTTCTCCAAGACCGATGACACGATCGCCGTGTCTGACTTCGACTTTGGCTAATACGCGGTCGGATGTGAGTTCGCTGACAGTAGCTTCAATCCGGATAGTGGATCCAAGTGTCGCCATTCCTAAATGCTTCAAGGAAACAGCACCACCGACTCCTTCTTCCTCTTCTTCCAGGTAGGGGAGGATGAGTTTTCGAGCGGCCCATTCCATATGATAGACCATCGAGACAGTCGAGTAAGCCGGGTGGACGACCACACCTTCAAACTGAGCGAACATTTCTTCTGTGACAATCGCCTCGATGACAGCAGAGTCGCCGAGCGACAAACCGTTTTTCATACCGTTTCCCCCTTGCCAGTGACCACAGCTGGTCTTACCAAAAATAGTATAACACTTGTCACACGATATTTTATCAATCAGTTACAAAATGAGCAAACATTTTCAGGAATATTTTCCAAAAAGAAATATCGTTTTTAGTGTTTCTCTATAGGAAAGGTCTTTGTTCAGACTTTCAATTGAAAAAAAGACCGGAATCAAGCAAGTTGGGAGCTTTTAACAAAATGAAGGATTGACAACATTGTGAACGTATCGTAGTTTAATGGTATAACCATTTTAAAACGGACGTTTATTTATTGTGTTATACGGACGCGGAAAGGGGTGCCACTTGTATAACGAAATCTTGGAAACGATGGAAGCAGAAGAACGATCGCGCTTACAGCTTGCAAGTTTACGTGAGACCGTTCGTCATGTGATGGAACATGTTCCGTTTTATCAGACCCGATTCATGGAACGGGGTCTGAATCCGGAGGCATTCCAAACGATGGCGGATATTCAAAAGTTACCGTTCACATACAAAAGTGATTTGCGGGAACAGTATCCGTTTGGCTTGTTTGCGGTTCCGCCACAGGAAGCGGTCCGGATCCATGCCTCTTCCGGAACAAGCGGAAAACCGACCGTCGTCGGTTATACACAAAGTGACCTCGATGACTGGTCGACCGCTGTCGCACGTGGTCTGGTCGCCATCGGTGCTGAAAAAACCGACTTGTTGCACAATGCTTACGGCTACGGTTTATTCACCGGCGGACTGGGTCTGCACGGCGGAGCCGAACAACTCGGCATGACGATTGTCCCGGTCTCCGGCGGCAATACGGACCGGCAGATTACATTGATTGAAGATTTTCAGCCACGGGGAATTTGCGGAACACCTTCTTATATGTTGCATCTTGCGGAACGGATGGAAGAAAAGGGACTGGATCCGAAGACGAGCAGCCTGCAGTACGGGATTTTTGGAGCCGAGCCATGGTCGGAAGAATTACGGCAAACCCTCGAAAACAAGTGGGGAATCCGGGCTTTTGACATCTACGGTCTCAGTGAAATCATGGGGCCCGGTGTCGCGATGGAGTGTCAGGAACAAAACGGATTACATCTGATGGATGATTTGTTTATCACAGAAGTCATTGATCCCGTAACGGGTGAACCGCTGCCAGAAGGAATAGTCGGGGAACTCGTTTTTACAAGTTTAAAAAAGAAAGCGCTTCCAATCATTCGGTATCGCACCGGAGACCTGGCATCCGTCACGACAAAACTGTGCGGCTGCGGCCGAACGACGACCCGGATGTCGCGGGTCAAAGGGCGGACGGATGACATGATGATCATCCGCGGCGTCAACGTCTTTCCGTCCGAAATCGAACGGGTGCTGCTGCAACAACCGGGTGTCACACCGCACTATCAAATTCACCGGATTCAACGGGCCGGGCTTGAAGCATTGGAACTGCACATCGAACTTGAACCGGGAACAGTTGCGGAAGAGTTGAAGCGGATCGTCTGTCATGCGATGAAAACAGAATGTCTGATCTCGGTTGACCTCGTTTGTCACCCGCCATACGGTCTTCCGCGCTCTGAAGGGAAGGCCGTCCGGATCATCGACCGTCGCGCAGCGTCTGAGAAGAAGTTTGTTTAAGCAGAGGAGGAACTGAAATGTACGATGCGACGCATCTTTTTGAACCACCTGTCATGACTGAAGAAGAAAAATTGGAACGGTTTAAAGAACGAATTGAAAACGGAGAAAAAATCGAAGCGGACGACTGGATGCCTGATTTCTACCGCGACACGCTGATTAAGCTGATTTCCATGCACGGCATCAGTGAAATCATGGGGGCTTTACCAGAAAAGGAATGGGTGCCAAAAGCTCCGTCGTTACGCCGGAAGCTCGGCATCATGGCAAAAGTCCAGGATGAGATGGGGCACGGTCAACTTCTGCTTCGGGTCGTCGAGGATCTGATGAAGCCGTATGGAAAAACACGGGCCGACTTAATGGATGATTTGTTTACGGGACGCCTGAAATTCCATAACGTCTTCCACATGCCGACCCGTTCGTGGGCAGATGCCGGAACGATCGGCTGGCTCGTCGACGGAGCAGCCATCATTACTCAGACGAATATGCTCGGGGCTTCCTACGGTCCTTATGCACGGGCATTGCAACGGATTTGTGCAGAGGAAGTCTTCCATGCCCAGCACGGTGAGTCGATCATCATGGCACTGGCGGAAGGGACACCGGAACAAAAAGCGATGATTCAGGAATCCCTGGATGAGTGGTGGGAATCCCTCTTGATGTTCTTCGGTCCGGCGACGAAAGAGACGACCGGCACGTCAAAGCAGGACGTGACGATTGCCTACAAAATCCGGACGAAGACGAACGAAGAGTTGCGTCAAAATTTCTTTACGAAATACGTTCCCCGCATCCGTTCGCTCGGACTTGTCATTCCGGATCCGACATTACGATTCGACGAGGAGACAGGACAGTGGATTTACGCCCAGCCGGACTGGACGGAATTCAAGAAAATCATTCAAGGCGGCGGCCCCCGTTCGAAGGAACGGCTCGCCTTACGCCAAACTTCGTATCAAAACAATGCGTGGGTACGCGAGGCACTTGCTGAGACGATCGGCTGAAGGAGGAGAGACCATGACGGAAACGTTTTATCAGGAGTTCGAGATTTTCAGTAAACGGACGCCGAATGCCGCTTTTACGCATCAATTCAGCTTACTGGCACCGAATAAAGAAATGGCCCTGTTGATGGCGCAGGAAAACTTCATGCGCCGGGAGCCGGTCGTCGACATCTGGGTCGTCAAACGGGAAGACATCCGGGGAATGACACCGGATGAAAAACAAATGCTGCAACGGCTGGATAACAAAGATTACCGGACGACGAAAGGGTACGGCTACCTGAAGAAAAAATGGCGTCATTATGAACAACAGATGCTCGACGAAAAAGAAATCATGTCCTGGCAAGGAGGCGATTCCAAATGACGGAAGCAGAACGTTTGGCGTTGGCTTCACTGCTCTATCAATTAGCGGATGACGACTTTTTATACGCCTACCGCGGATCGGAATGGTTGGGACTCGCCCCGCATATCGAAGAAGATGTCGCGTCGTCCTCGATTGCCCAGGATTCGATGGGGCATGCAGCGATGTACTATCAGCTGCTCGAAGAAATCGGCGAAGGAAAGGCTGATGCACTCGCTCACGTCCGGCTTGCGCATGAACGGAAAAACTCGGTCCTCGTCGAACGGGTCAACGGACCGGGCTATTATATGGAAAACCCGGAATACGACTGGGCCTATGCCGTGGTCCGCAACTATTGTTATACGCTTGCGAAAAAGGTTCGGATCGACTCGTTGAAAAAAAGCAGTTATGCGCCGCTCGCGGCCCTCGCCGTCAAGGTCAACATGGAGTTGTATTATCATCTGTTGCACTGGCAAACGTGGTTCACGCAGTTGTATCAATCGACGGAAACCGCCCGTCAGAAGATGGATGCAGCCCTCGAACGGGTGCTCGCTGACTTCGGTGATCTGTTTGACTACGGGGAAGCAGCAGAGATGATTGACGAGATGCGCTTGATTGAAGGTCAAGGGATTTTACTGGATCGTTGGTATCAGGCACTGACACCGGTCCTCGTCGATCTGAACGTCACGTTGCCGGAAATGAACATGACCTACAACGGACGAAACGGGGAACATTCGCCTGATTTGAACGATGCCTTATCGACGCTCGGGGAAGTGTATCTGCTCGATCAGTCAGCGGTATGGTGAAGGGGGAACGGCAGATGACGACAAGTTTAGAACAGGACATCCGGGAAGCACTTGATACGGTCAAGGATCCGGAAATTGATGCGGTCAGCATCCTCGATCTCGGGATGGTCGAAGCGACGGAATGGACGGAGACACCGTTCGGATACGATGTCCGGATTACATTGCTCCCGACATTTTTAGGATGTCCGGCGCTTGATATCATCCAAAAGAATACCGAATTCGCGTTGTTACAAGTGCCTCAGGTCAATACGGTCGATGTCGTTTTTCTGTTTGATCCACCCTGGACATCGGACCGGATTACGGAACAAGGGATTGCCGGTCTGAAGTCGTTCGGGATTGCCCCGCCGCGGGTCGTCGACGGGAAATGGGAAATCGACTGTCCGTACTGCGGATCGACGTTCGTCTCGATTGAAAATCTGTTTGGTCCAACGGCTTGCCGCAGCATTTTATATTGTAAATCATGCAAAAATCCATTCGAGGCGATGAAACCCGTCTCTACTCTCATGTGAAGGAAGGTAATCATTATGGTAAAACTAATCGCGCTTTATACACATCCGGAAAACAAGGAACAGTTTGACGAACATTACTTTAATGTCCATGGCCCACTGACGGCCAAGATTCCCGGTCTGCAACAGATGACGGTCACGAAAATCGTCGGTTCACCGATGGGCGGAGACGGTAAATACTACTTGATGTGTGAAATGGTCTACGAAAGCCATGAAACGATGAAGGCCGGCATGCGTTCACTCGAAGGAAAAGCATCCGGAAAAGACTTGATGGGCTTTGCAGGAGATCTTGTGACGCTGATGATTGGTGAAGAAGTCCATGCTGACGCCACAGTACGTTAAGACAAGTATCGAAGGGCGAATCGGCCGGATTCGACTGAACCGTCCGGAACGTTACAATGCCTTGAACCGGACGATGATCCGGGAAATCGTCGAAGCGATGGAACGGTTTGATCAGGACGAAGCGATTACAGTCATTGTCCTGAACGGGGAAGGAAAATCCTTTTCAGCCGGAGCCGATATCGATGAGATGGTCGACGCAACGCCGATTTCGATGGAATTACTCGATCCATTTGCCGATTGGGACCGGATCAGCCGGTTGCATAAGCCGCTGATTGCGGCGGTTCATGGATTTGTGCTCGGTGGTGGTTTTGAACTGGCACTGGCATGTGATTTGATTTATGCGACACCGGAGACCCAGTTCGGTTTCCCGGAAGTCGGACTCGGTGTCATGCCGGGCGCCGGCGGGACCCAACGCCTGACGAAACGGATCGGGCGGACCCGGGCCCTTGAATGGTTATGGACGGGAGACCGGATGCCGGCATCGGAAGCGGAACGTCTTGGAATCATCAACCGGATCGTGGAAGCAGATCAACTCGAGGCAAGTGTTTTGAAAGTTGCTGAACGGATTGCGGCACAACCGGTGATGTCCGTGCGACTGATCAAAGATGCAGTCGATAAGGCAGGTGACCTGTCGTTGCAAGACGGCATGGATCATGAACGAAGAAATTTCTACTTACTATTCGGGACGAATGATCAGACGGAAGGGATGAAAGCCTTCCTTGACAAACGTCAACCGGCATTCAAAGGAAACTAAAGGGAGTGGGAGCTATGTCAACGGTACATGAAAAAACAATCGAGATGAAACGTTCCGTCTATCATCTGGTCATCAACGGCGAGCAAGTCGAAGGGACATCAGGGGAGACCTTCAAGACCTATAATCCGGCAACCGGCGAAGTCATCGCCGAAGTCGCCAAAGCGTCAAAAGAAGATGCCGATCGTGCGGTACAGGCGGCACGCGAAGCGTTTGATCACGGGAAGTGGAAAATGTGGCCGGTCGGCCGCCGGTCGCAAGTCCTGAACAAAATTGCCGGGATCATGCGTTCACGTTTCAATGAACTGGTGGAACTCGAGATTCTCGATACCGGAAAATCCCTCGCCGCGGCACAAGGGCAGATCACGCAAGCGATTGAAGACTTTGAGTTTTATGCCGGCGCCATCGTCGGTCACCGCGGTGCCGTTAATAACGTGCCGGGACAGTTCCATAACTACACAGAAAAAGAACCGGTCGGTGTCTGCGCCCAAATCATTCCATGGAACTATCCATTGATGATGGCCGCCTGGAAAGTTGCACCGGCGATCGCGGTCGGCTGTTCGGTTGTCGTCAAACCGGCGACACTGACACCGTTGACAGCCATCATCCTCGGCGAGATTTGTCTCGAAGCCGGTGTACCGGCAGGTGTCGTCAACGTCATTCCGGGATCGGGCCGCGAAATCGGCAACCACTTGGTGGAGCACCCGAATGTCGACAAAGTCGCCTTTACCGGTTCGACACCGGTCGGAAAAGATATCATGGGCCGGGCATCGGAAAGCTTAAAACGCGTCACGTTGGAACTCGGCGGTAAATCACCGAACCTCGTGTTTGAGGATGCCGACATCACGGCAGCCGTCGACGGGTCACTGTTCGGTATCTTCTACAACAGCGGACAGTCATGCGAAGCCCGGTCGCGCCTGTATGTCCATGAAGACATTTACGATACGTTCATGGAACAATTCGTCGCCAAAACAAAACAATTGGTACTCGGTAATCCGTTTGATAAAGGGACGCATGTCGGGGCTATCATCGATCAACAACAGCTTGATGTCATCGACGGTTATGTCCAGTCGGCAAAAGCGGACGGAGCTACGATCTTGACGGGAGGTCAAATCGAGAAAGTGGCTGGTTTTGAAGAAGGTTTCTGGTATGCACCGACAATCATTGCCGATGTCACACACGAGATGAAAGTTGTCCAGGAAGAAATCTTTGGACCGGTCGTCGTCGTGATGAAGTTCAAGGATGAAAAAGAAGCCGTTCGTTTAGCAAACGACACGGAGTTCGGACTTGGGTCGGCAATTTGGACAAAAGACGGAGCACGCGCGACGCGGATTGCGAATCAAATCAAAGCCGGTATCGTCATGATCAACTGTCCGTTCTCAGCCTTCCCGGGCACACCGTTCGGCGGCTACAAACAATCTGGTTTCGGGCGCGAACTCTGCATCGAGACACTTGATTTATATACGGAAACGAAAAGTATCCTGTCGTATTACGGCAGTCGTCCACTTAATCCGTTCGGACTGTAAAAACCAAGCGTGCGGACGTTCGTCCGCACGTTTTTTAAAGGAGGAAAATCAGATGATGGTTCAACAGATGGTGGTCGTAGGGTCAGGTGTGATGGGCAGAGGGATTGCATACGTAGCAGCAGCCAGCGGATTTGCCGTGACATTGGTCGATGTCGAGCAACAGTTGCTGACGTCCGCACAACAGGAATTGGAACAGGTTGCCGATAAAGCCATCGTCCGAGGGAAAATGACGACGGAAGAAGTCGGGCAACTGTTCGACCGTTTGCGTTATGCAACGGATTTAAAGGAGTCTGTCAGAGACGCAGATCTTGTGATTGAAGCCGTTCCGGAACGGCTTGAGATTAAGCGGACAGTCTTTGAGACACTGGACCGTTATGCGCCGGCTGGTTGTATTTTTGCGACCAATACGTCGACGATGAGCCCGACCGAGATTGCTTCGTTTACGAAACGTCCGGAACGGGTCATGGCGATGCATTTCTTTAATCCGGTTCACCGGATGCCGCTCGTCGAACTGGCACGGGGGCTTGAAACGTCAGAAGAGACCGTGTCGATTTGTGAAACCGTTGCGCAACAAATGGGGAAAGAGACAGTTGTCATCCGGGAGTTTCCCGGATTCGTCACGTCACGCATCAGTGCCCTTGTCGGCAATGAAGCATTTTATATGTTGCAGGAAGGACTCGGCACACCGGAAGAAATTGATAAAGCAATTAAGCTCGGACTGAACTATCCGATGGGACCGTTCGAACTCGGGGATCTCGTCGGACTCGACACCCGCTTAAACAATCTACGGTATCTTCACGAAAAGTTAGGCGAAAAATACCGTCCGGCACCGCTCCTCGAACAATACGTCAAAGCAGGACGTCTCGGACGGAAAACCGGGCGCGGCGTCTATGATTATTCGGACAGCGGGGTGAAGAGCCGATGAGACGTGTCGCGATCATGGATGCGGTCCGTACACCAATCGGCCGCTATAACGGAGTACTCAAAGACGTCCGGCCGGATGATTTAGGGGCTTGTGTCATCAAAGCGCTCGTTGATCGAAATCCGGAGCTGGATCCGCATTTAATCGAAGAAGTGATTTTTGGAAATGCCAATCAGGCGGGAGAAGACAACCGGAATGTCGCCCGCATGTCTGGCCTGCTTGCCGGTCTGCCGGTCGAAGTTGCCGGAACAACCGTTAACCGGTTGTGCGGTTCCGGACTCGATGCTGTCATCGCCGCAGCCCGGGCGATTGCGATGAACGAAGGGGAGATTTATATTGCCGGCGGAACGGAAAGCATGACCCGGGCTCCGCTCGTCATGGGCAAGCCGGAAACCGGTTTCGCCCGCGGGAATCCGGCGATCTACGATACGACGATCGGGTGGCGGTTCGTCAATGAAAAACTACAAGATATGTACGGAACAGACTCGATGCCGGAGACAGCGGAACATGTAGCGGTCCGCTATGGTATCTCTCGGGAGGCACAGGATGATTTTGCCTATTTAAGTCAGCAACGGGCGAAACAGGCGATGGAGACACATCGTTTTCAAACAGAACTTGTTCCGGTGCAGTATACGACACGCAAAGGACAGGTCGTCGAAGTGAAGACGGATGAACATCCACGTCCCGACACGAGTCGTGAAAAACTGGGCACGCTTAAAAGCCTGTTTCCGAACGGCACCGTCACGGCAGGGAATGCTTCCGGTGTCAACGACGGGGCAGCTGCCTTGTTATTGATGAGTGAAGAAACAGCGGAACGTCTCGGGTTGACGCCGCTCGCCTATTACCGGGCCAGTGCCGTTGCCGGCGTCGAACCGGCTGTCATGGGAATCGGACCGGTTGATGCGACGCGCAAAGCGCTGAACCGGGCAGGATTGACGGTCGACCAGCTGGATTTGATTGAACTCAACGAAGCGTTTGCGGCGCAAAGCGTCGCCTGTATGCAAGAACTCGAATTACCAGCGGAAAAAGTTAATGTCAACGGAGGAGCGATTGCCTTTGGTCATCCGCTCGGTGCCAGTGGGGCACGGATTTTAACGACGTTGATTCACGAGATGTGCCGTACGAATCAGACATACGGTCTCGCGACGATGTGTGTCGGAGTCGGACAAGGCATTGCCCTCGTCGTTGAACGGGAGGGACTCACATGATTCATTTGGAACGATCGGATCACGTCGCCATCATCCGGATTGACCGGCCGGAACGGATGAACTGTTTTGATTATCCGACGCTCGTCGAGCTGCAACAGCTGGTCACGACCGTCCGTCACGATCCGACCATCCGGATTGTCATCTTTACCGGAACAGGGAAGGCGTTCAGCGCCGGCGCTGACTTGAAGGAACGGGTGACATTAAACGAAACGGAAGTCCGGCGCAACGTCGAAGCCATTCGTGACGTCTTCACCGACATCGCCAATTTGCCGCAACCGACGATCGCGGCCGTCAATGGTCATGCGCTCGGGGGCGGCTTCGAATGGATGCTCGCCTGTGATTTCCGGATGATCGTCAAAGGAGCACTGGTCGGATTGACAGAAACCAGTTTCGGCATCATTCCCGGTGCCGGCGGGACACAACGGTTGCCACGGTTGATTGGAGAGACTCGGGCGAAGGAATTGATTTTCACTGCTAAGAAAATTGATGCACAGACCGCTGAACAGTACGGAATCGTCTCGCGGGTCGTCGCAACAGGGGAAGAATTGATGGAAGTTTGTCTTTCGTTTGCGGATGAGATGTTACAAAACGGACCGGTCGCCATCCGCCAGGCAAAAATGGCGATTGATCAAGGACTGGATCATACGCTCGCGGAAGGCTTGGGAATTGAGACAACAGCTTATGAAGTGGTCATCCCGACGGAAGACCGGCTGGAGGCGTTACGTGCCTTCGCTGAAAAACGGACACCGCAGTTTCAAGGGAAATGAGGATGGTCGTCTTCTGAAATAACACGTATACTAACGGTACACAAAAAAACGTTATATTAAAGAGAGAGTGAATGACATGAGTGCGAATACACAATCGATGATTTTTACAGTATACGGAGATTACATCCGCCATTACGGCAATCAAATCTGGGTCGGCAGTCTGATTCGCCTGCTGAAAGAATTTGGTCATAATGAACAGGCCGTCCGGGTTGCCGTTTCCCGGATGGTCAAACAAGGCTGGCTGACATCGCAAAAACAAGGGACAAAAAGTTTTTATTCGTTGACCCCGCGCGGCGTTGAGCGGATGGAAGAAGCCGCGCGACGGATCTATAAATCGACGCCTCATGTCTGGGACGGGAAATGGCGGACCTTGATGTATACGATTCCGGAAGACAAACGGCAAATCCGCGATGAATTACGAAAAGAGTTGTCGTGGAGCGGTTTCGGGAATTTATCGAACGGGGTCTGGATTTCACCGAACCCGCTCGAAAAAGAAGCGGAACGATTGATTGACGCCTACGGTATCACCGAGTATGTCGATTTTTTCGTCGGCGAATATCATGGACCGCAACCGGATCAATCGCTGGTCGAACGCGCTTTCCCACTGGATGAGTTGCAAGAACGGTATGAACGGTTCATCGCCGAATACAGCCGGCGTTATATCGTCCATCAAAGCCGGATTCAGCTTGGCGAGATGGATGAGGAGCAGTGTTTTGTCGAACGGACGACCCTTGTTCATGAATACCGCAAGTTTTTGTTTACCGATCCCGGTCTGCCGCAAGAGTTGTTGCCGGATGAGTGGAGCGGTCATCATGCCGCCTTACTGTTTGAACAATACTACCGGTTGCTCGCGGAACCGGCGAGCCGGTTTTTTGAATCGATCTTTCGTGAAACGCATGATGTGACGCAAAAAAGTGCCGATTATGATGCTTCGCAACATCCCTTGTTCGCAGAACGCTAAAACAAAAACGCTCATCCCGAAGAAACGAGATGAGCGTTTTCGTGCCGATCGTCAATTGTCAGCAAGCTGTTTTCGGAAGGCATACCCTTTATCGACATACGAATCGATCGATTCCTGAATCATCTCAAGATCGGCTGCCGTGAGTTCACGTACGACTTTACCCGGTGACCCGATGATGAGCGAACGAGGCGGGAATTTTTTGCCGGACGGGATTAAGGTGTTGGCACCGATGATACATTCTTCCCCGATTTCAGCATGATCGAGGACGGTTGCTCCCATTCCGACAATCGAGCGCCGACCGATTTTGCAACCGTGCAAGATGGCATTGTGACCGACCGTCACTTCATCTTCGACAATGACCGGTGCACCCTCATAAAGATGGATGGTCGCATTGTCCTGGATACTGCAACGTTTGCCGATCGTAATCGGTCCTTCATCGCCGCGCAGGACGGCATTGAACCAAATCGTCGATTCTTCGCCGACGATTACGTCACCAATCAAAAAAGCACCGGGGGCGACAAAAACATGTGTGGCTAGCTTTGGTGAAACATCGCGGTACGGAATATTCATAAGGACGCCTCTTTTCTAAAAATGAATTAAAATTCAGTCCTACTTAGTATACCATTCTTAACAACGGAAACGGAGGGAGACCATGTCTCGTCTATGTACCACATTACAGATTGATGTGCCGATCATTCAAGGGGGTATGGGGAACATCAGCCATGCCGAACTGACGGCGGCGGTCTCGAATGCCGGAGGTCTCGGAACGATTGGATGCGGAACGATGACGCCTGTCGAGGTCAAACAATTGATTGACGCGACACGAAGCTTGACGTCGCGTCCGTTTGCCTTGAATATCGCCATCCGGGTCTCACCTTATACCGAACAGTTGATTGAGTTAGCGATTGAGGAACGGATTCCAGTCGTGTCCTTGTCAGCCGGTAATCCGGCTCCTTTTTTATCGAAGTTACGGGAGGCGGGAATCCGGACGATTGGTGTCGTTGCTTCCGTCAAACAGGCAATTAAAGCCGAGCAGTCCGGAGTGGACATATTGGTAGCGGAAGGAGTCGAGGCTGCGGGAATCAATTCACCGCTCGAGTTGACGACGATGACCCTGATTCCGCAAATCACAGATCATGTCACGCTTCCCGTCCTTGCCGCGGGCGGCATCGGCGACGGACGTGGTCTTGCAGCAGCTTGGATGCTCGGAGCAGAAGGCGTGCAGCTCGGAACCCGGTTGATTGCGACTCAGGAATCCCGTGTCCATGAGCACTATAAAAAACACCTTGTGCAGGCGGATGATCTCGGGACACGAATCATTGGCCGAGAAGTCGGACAAGTCCGGCGGGTGTTGAACGGACCGTACGTCGAGGCGTTGCAGCCGACATCACTCGCTGCCTTTCAAGAACAGACGAACGAATCGTTTCATATCAAAGGGGCACTGGAAGGCGACGAGACGGCAGGATACGTCAATGCCGGTCTCGTTTCCGGTTTGATTGATGATGTTCCGACCGTTGCGGAACTGTTTAACCGGATGATGGACGATGCGTTCGGGCGGATCGAACGGACATACCGGGCCCTCCAGTAACGTGAATACAAGCGCAGCTGACCGATCAGGTCGGCTTTTTTTGTGTTTCAGGACATTTGTCCTTTAAAAAGATGACAGAATAGGGTCTACTCGTAACTAGAGAAAAAGGAGGATGAAGATGCAAGGAATCGTGTTTGCCTTATTCAGTGGATTGTTCATTGCCTTGCAAGGCATCTTTAATGCCCGGCTCGGTGACGCGGTTGGTCCATGGTTATCCGTGACGATCGTTCATTTCGTCGGTCTGATCGGCTGTTTATTAATTTACGGATTTGTCCGGGACCGGAAAATCGGCGGTTTTCGCACGTTGCCGCTGATTTACGCAAGCGGCGGATTGCTTGGTGTCCTGGTCGTCGTGACGGAACTGACGTCGATTCAATTACTCGGCATGACATGGGCGATGTCGCTGTTGCTCGTCGCCCAGATTTTGTGTGCCTTTGTGATTGATTTGAACGGCTGGTTCGGAGTCATTAAAAAAAGCAGTAATACAGGGCAGTGGGTTGGTGTCGGCTTGATGTTGACCGGCGTCTTGATTTTTTCATTTGCCTGAATGGAATATGAGGAGGAATTAGAATGGGACTCGGAATGTTTTGTGCCATCGTCGCAGGGATGATGATCAGTTTACAGACCGTTTTAAATGCACGGATGAGTCATGCCTTCGGTGCTTGGGCGACGACGACGCTAGTCTTTTTTGTCGGACTGCTCGGGTCGTTGCTCGCATTGGTTTTCTTTCGGGGCGGGGAGGTCGCGGCGCTTACAGAGGTCGAACCGCTTTATCTATTTGGCGGTTTCGTTGGTGTCGGGGTCGTATTTTGTGTCATGCGGGGAATTCAACTGCTGGGACCGTCGATTGCGATTTCCGTCGTCCTGATTTCGCAACTCAGTTTTGCGCTCTGTGTCGATGTCTTTGGCTGGTTCGGTTTACCGAAAGTCGAGTTATCGTTTGGTCAAATCATCGGCCTGGCCGTCATGTTGAGCGGCATTTTCGTCTTAAAACGTTATCAGGTCGTGGACGAGTCAAATCAAACAGATGAAATCAAAGCGATTTCTTAAAAACATCGTCAACCACTCAAAAGAGATCACGGCTTTCACGCAACTTTTACAGTAAAGTGCGTGAAAGGGTGATCTCTTTTAAAAGACGTTTCATTTAAATCAGACGGATACTTCTTCTTTCCAGGCGACGTCGATAAAGGCATCACGGCCGGAGGCTTTCCGGTCTTTTTTGTAGTGGGCCGGATTTTTTTTGTGGAAGTCCTGATGGTATTCTTCCGCCGGATAGAAGGCGTGTGCCGGTTCGATCCGGGTGACGATCGGTTGTTTGAAACGGTTTGTTGCAGCCAGCGCATCACGTGACGCAATCGCTGCAAGGCGTTGTTGTTCCGTATGATAAAAAATCGCCGGAGCATACTGTGTACCGCGGTCCTGGAATTGTCCGCCGGCATCGGTCGGATCCGTTTGAGGCCAGTACAGTTCGAGTAACCGTTCGTATGAGAACAGGGCCGGATCAAATGTAATTTCGACGACTTCGGAATGTCCGGTCGTTCCGGTTTTGACTTGCTCGTATGTCGGATTGTCGACATGTCCTCCTGTATAGCCGGATACGATACTGTGAATCCCCGGCAGTTCCTCAAATGGTGTCACCATGCACCAGAAACATCCTCCTGCAAATGTTGCTTTTTCCATGTCATCTCTCCCTTTCCCTTGGCTTCTTGAGCCGTCATCCTGTCATGTCTGACAGTGAGAAAACGAAAACGACTCCTTTGCTTGGTTGCAAAAGGAGTCGCCGCTTTTTATCAACCAAAGCTTTCGCTTTGCTGGTCGTAGCACCTTGCTGTGCGCAGGTTGCTGGGACGTCATCGATCCAGATCTCTCGGTCCACTCTTGATAAGTGTTATATGAAGTTGATGTAAGTTCGTTATCATTGGGATGATAATACCATTCATAAAAGTGGAAAGTCAATCCTTATGTTTGCAGGGCACGAAGAACGGTCGCTCCTAACGTTTTCGCCCCGATCAGCAAGGACTGCTCATCGATTTCGTACTTCGGATGGTGTTGCGGATAAATCGTCCGTCCATCCGTCTTTGCAGAGCCTGTGAAGAAATAACTGCCCGGTACTTTTTCGAGGTAATAGGCAAAGTCATCCGCTGCCATCATCGGTTTCATCTCGCGAACCTGTGCTTCCGGTAAAAAGCCGGCCGCTTCCCGGACGAGCTGTGTTTCATCCGGATGATTCCAAAGCGACGGATAACCGGTCGTGAAATCAATGGAATACGTGGCGCCAATTCCAGCACACGTCGTTCGCGCGACGAGATCGACCTGTTGGCGTAACTGGTGCCGGAGCTGTTCATTGAACGTCCGGATTTCTCCGACGATCCGGGCTTCGCCGGTGACGATGTTCGGTGCCGTCCCGGCGTGGAACGAGCCGATCGCAACGATAGCCGGTTCAAACGGATCAACGCGCCGGCTGACGAGATGCTGGAGATTACAGACAAGCTGGGCACCGGCGACGAGCGCATCCTGTGTCCGGTGCGGCGCCTGGGCATGACCGCCTTGACCGTGAACGACGATCTCAAATTCATCGATGGCACATAATGTATGACCGCTGTGATAACCGATTGATCCGACCGGAAGATCATTTTCGAGATGCGTGCCGAAGATCGCATCGACACCGTCGAGACAACCGTCCTCAATCATCTGGATGGCACCGCCGGGGAACACTTCTTCACCGTGTTGATGAATGAAGACGACACTACCTGCCAGTTCATCCTGTATGGCATGAAAAGCAGCGGCCAGTCCGAGGACAATCGCCGTATGACCGTCGTGTCCGCAGGCATGCATGACGCCGGGGCGGATCGAACGGAACGATAACTCCGTCTCTTCCTGTAACGGTAACGCATCAAAATCGGCCCGGATGGCGATTGTTTTTCCGGGACGTGTTCCTTTCAGTGTCGCGACAATCCCGCTGCCGCCGACGTTTGCCCGGTACGGAATACCGAGTTCATCGTAAAAAGCAGCGATTTTAGCAGGAGTCCGCACTTCCTGAAACGATAATTCCGGATGGCGGTGAAAGTCGCGGCGTAAACGAATCATTTCGGATTCATACTCAGTTAAGTAGGTGAATAAATTTTCTTGCATCGAAATCATCCTTTTCGGTATGTCTTGAGTAAAAACGGGTACAGATAGAGGTAATCAATCAGAGGAGGAATCAACATATGGGTGAAATTATCGTCAATGCCGTTCTTACAGTCAAAGCAGGGTTAGCTGATCAAGTCTTTCCGATTTTAAGCACAGTCTACAAAGCAGCACAAAACGAGCCGGGCTGCTTGCGTTATACATTACATCAATCGATTGAAAATGAACATCAGTTCATGCTCTATGAAGTCTATCAGGATGAAGAAGCACTGGAAGCCCATATTGCATCGGACCACTATAAAGCATACCGGGAACAAATCGAGCTGTACCTGGAGGACCGTCAAGTGACGAAATACATCGAGATGACATTCTGAAACAAGGAAAGAAGGGCGTATGGATCCGCAAGGATCCATACGCCCTTTTCGTTGTTACATCGATTTAAAGCCGAGGAAATGTTCCCGCCAGCGTGGTTCATAAATCGAATTGATCTGGAGTTGCGATCCGCCCGCATGAATGAAATATTCATTGTCGAGCATGATCCCGATGTGTGACGGTCCGTCCGTGTAGGTATTTTCGAAAAAGACGATATCCGACCGTTTTCCACTGCTGATCGTCGTCCGGCGATTTGTAAAGAAGGCGCCGTACCAGTAGCCGCTGACATTGGTCCGTCCCCCGTACTTCCCGGCTTGGTTCGTTGCATAATGAATCAGTCCTGAACAATCAAACCCGCCGTTGGCTGAGGTTTGCGAACCCCATGTGTACGGTGTACCGAGGTGTTTGGCGGCCGCTTGAATCAACTTTTCTCCGCGAGATGTGTTTTTCTGTGCAATCCGTGTATCCGTCTTGACGCTGACGGCACTAATCGGCAGATAAACAGGTGACCAGCCGGATTGAATGACATAAAAATTGCCGACCCGGTACCGGGGATAAACCCGTTTTCCCTGTTCGATCAATCCAGTGCTTTTTGGACTAGCCGGCGTCGCAAAATAAGACGTCGTTGTTTTGACCGTATAAACTTTTTGCCGGTTAATCGCTTGTTGGGTATAACGCATATCCGGTTTCGTCGTCCCGATGTAGGGATTGATGACATAACCTGTCGTACCGTTCGGTAAGCGGACGTGCCAGAAATCATCGTCAATTGCCTTCAGACCGATCAGCTTCGTGCCTTTATTGAGATAAGCGGCAGGGCGGCTGTACGCGACATCGGCCGAAAACAGCGGAGTCTGATCAAAATGAACATAAAAGACGGTTCCGACTTTAGACGGTGCGACCGGTTTGTTTAAGCCGAGTCTGCTCGAGTCGACAAAGCCAAACGTCGTCCCAATCTTGACCCGTGTGTAGTAGCCGCTTTTGCCGTAAATCGACAGTTGCGTATTCTTTTTCAGGGTGCCGATTTTTCCCGTCAGACTGGCTTTTGGGTGAACGACCACTTTATCATCGAGAACGTAACGGATTCCGGTGACATCATACAAGTCTGGTTTTTTCGTGACGAGATCCGTTGTCTTGACGTAACCGTACACCGATCCGATTTTGACACGTGTATACGCGCCGCTTGTGCCATAAATATCGATGGATTCCGCCCGTTTCATTGTACGGACAATCGTTTTTGCCGTCGTGTCTTTAAAAATCGATGTCGGCTTGCTTGCATACCGGAGACCTGTCTTAGCATAGATTTTTGTTGTGGCGAGTGTACTCGTTAAGACGTACGCATATTGTCCCCGGAATAAAATCCGGCTGTAGGCGCCGCTCGTTCCGTAGACTGTTAACAGGGTGTTCGTCTGATGCTGCTTTAGGACAGGACTGGACGTGTTAGGGGCGGAACGGATCGCTGATGGTGTCTGTACATACAAACGGGCTGTCTTGGCATAGACTTTTAAAGGAGCAAGTGCGCTCGTCAGGACATATGCATATTGTCCGCGGAATAAGATCCGGCTGTAGGCGCCGCTTTTTCCGTAGACCGTCAGCAGGGTATTCGTCTGGTGTTCTTTTAAGACGGGACTCGATGCATTGGGTGCTTGGCGGATTGGAGTAGGAGACTGGACATACAAACGGGCTGTTTGTGCAAAGACCTCCAGATCTCCTAACTGAGCCGTCAGGACAAATCCATAGACACCGTTTAAGCGGACTCGTGTATAAGCACCGGATACACCGTAGATGTCGACTAATTGATTTTGTGCCAATGTCCCAAGCAGTTTCCCGGTCGCCGCAGCGGTTGGGTAGACGTTGGCAAGTTGCTGACTGTACTTTTTGCCGGTTGCTTCATACGAGACGACCGGTTTCGTTCCGAGGTGAGCTGTTAAGACAAAAGCATATGTACCGTTCCATTCGATCCGGGTAAAAGTCCCTGACGTCCCGAACGTCTTGATGGAATCGTTTTGTTTCAACGTGGTGAGCGGTGTTCCAACTGCATCAGCTGTTGGATAAACCGACGTTTTTTCCTGAACGAACCGTTCACCTGTCATCGAGTACACAGGGGTCGTACTTAAATCCGCTGTCAGGACGAACAGATAACCGGTATCCTGTTTAATCCGGGTGAAGAGACCGACCTGACCATAGGTATCAATTTTATTATTTTGAGCGAGTGTCTGAGTGGTCGCCGTTGACGAATCCGCCGTTGAATAAAGGACTGTAACTTTATTCGTATACCGGCTGTCGATTTTCGGATACGTAGGGGTATCCGCTAATTGGTCTGTCTTTACAAAACGATAGACTCCATCGAGCAGGATACGTGTGAAGAGACCTTCGACTCCGAACGTCTCGACTTCAGTTGTTGCGGGCAGGGTAGCGACGGGTTCTTTACTTTCCGGTGTTTCGAAGACCGGGGTATCGGTTTGGGTAAACAATTTGCCGGTCGAAACTTCAGTTTGCTCATCGACGACCGTTTGCGAAACGTCGCCTTCTGCAAGCGTATTAATCGGGAAAGAACTGAACAGCATGACGGAAGCGGCAAGTGTCGTGAACCATTTTTTTGAAAGAGGCATCGTATGTAAAACTCCATTTCTATAGAAATTTAATTTTCGCTCCATTTAAAACTAAGTTTACCATGTTCATTTTTATTGGTGTAAAAAGATATCAAAAAAAGTCAATCATCAACCAAATGATACGAGGAGAGGAGACGAAAAAACGGTACCTCCTGGATAAGGGGTACCGGTCTGGTTTATTTTTGATCGTCTTCGTGATCGACCTGCCACTCCCAATCAAGCATGCCGTAAATGAGGGAATCACGCCAATGGTCTTCGAGATATACCGTTTCGCGAAGCTGACCTTCTTTCGTCATCCCGACTTTCTGCAGGACACGTTCTGAAGCGACGTTTCGCGGGTCACACGTGGCTGTAATCCGGTGTAACTCCAGTTTCTCGAATCCGAATTCGAGTAAAAATGCGGCAACGGATGTCGCATAGCCGTTTCCCCATTCATCCGGCGACAGAATATAACCGATCTCCGCCGTTTTGTGTTCGGTATCGGTGATCACTAGTTCACCGGCTCCAATCACACGATCATCCGGGAAGGTGACGGCGAAGACATACCGGCGGCGCGGATTCTCAAGTTCACTTTCAAGTGCGTCATGAATAAATTGTTTGCTGTCACTTTCGGAGTTGGGTCCCCACGATTGATACTGACTGACAATGGGTTTTGAGGCATAGGCATGGACAGCTTCTAAATCTTCTGGAGTAAAACGACGGATCCGTAGTTGCTCATTGATTTTGTAGCGCATGATGGACTCCTCCTCTATAGTTGACTCTTTATAAGATATTGGCTGTTCAGCCGGATTTTCCTGTTTGACAGGCAAAATCGGGCGTGCTAAAGTCTTGGTATCGAATGAACAGAATAGTAATCCTCTAGGGTTCCGTTCGGCTGGACCAAGGGAGGAACATAAGGGACACCTTATGCAACGGAGGGATAAAAGCCCGGGAGTAAAGCGTTTAGGCGCTTGCTCCCGGGCTTTTTTGTTTGATTCGAAACAGAGGAGGAAACAACATGGCAAAATATTGGTTAAGCATCATCCTGGCATCCTTTTTTGAAGTCGGTTGGGTCATCGGATTAAAACACGCTGCGACCCCACTCGAGTGGGGAGCGACGATTGTCAGCATCATCGTTAGCTTCACGGTGTTAATCAAGGTCAGTAATCATCTGCCGGTCGGAACAGTCTATGCGGTGTTCGTCGGACTCGGAACAGCGGGTACGGTCGTAACGGATATCGTTTTATTCGGTCAGTCGGCATCCATCATCAAGTTGATGTTGATTGCAGTCCTGTTAGTGGGCGTGATTGGTTTGAAATTAGTCAGTGGGGAGGGGGAACAACAATGAGTTGGTTCTATTTGATTCTGGCAGGACTATTTGAAATGTTGGGTGTCGTCCTGATCAATACGTTTAATCAGCAAAAAAACACCAAAAATCTGTTGTTGATGTTCGCTGGTTTTGGTCTCAGTTTTTTATTCCTCACTTTGGCGATGAACGAGCTGCCGATGGGGACGGCTTATGCGGTGTGGACCGGAATTGGAGCAGCCGGCGGGACGATTCTCAGCATGATTTTTTACAACGAAGCGAAGGATTGGAAACGGATTGTTTGTATCGGTTTAATTCTCAGTGCGACGATCGGTTTGAAGCTGGTCGGAGAATAAACATATCATTTAGATTACTTTTCCTGTTCGAGCCGACTGGGTGGCATATTTTAGCTGAAAAAAGGAAATACTCCTTATAAGACAAGTACGTCATTAAAATCGTGCATAAGGGGATGGATGGGTATGAAAACGAAACAGTATATCGGAACGTTTTATAAAGAAGAAGAACTGATTTCTAAAATGGATGAGTTGCATCAGCAAGGTCATCGCGAAGAAGATTTTTATATCATCGTTAAAGAAAAGTCGAATCTTCAACTGGTCCGCAGTCAGATGGACGCGGAAATCGCGACGACGAAACCGTCGTGGATCGACCGGATTCGCGGGAACCAGGGACGTGATCAGGAAGTAAATGATCTGTTTGGTTCACTCGATTTACCGGCGGATCAAGTCGAGGTCCATAAGACGGAAGTCGAAGGCGGCGGATTCGTTCTGTTACTGGAAGTTCAGGACATTCAGTTCGATCCCCACTTAAACACGGACAATACACATCCTGACGTCAAAGTACGTTACGGCAGTTACGAAGAAACGCATACGTCGGACGATGCCAATTCAAATGCCCAACTCGGATCGGGCAATCCGCTTGATGTCGATAAAGACTCAAAAGAAGAACACGCGGAGATTGATTTGCATCGTGCCGGTACCGATAAGATGCCGCAAGACGAAGAGGCCATTCATCATGCCAAGTTAAAAGAAGATCGTGAACCGGATATCGCGATGCGCCGGGACGATGATTTTAAGCGTCCGGAGTGGGAAGAACAAAAAGTCCGTCACGAAGAACAACAGGACGAGAAAAAAAACGACGTCTACCGTCCGAACCGTTCGGCGGATCATTCCGATGATTTGGCAAAACAAGATCACGGAAATGATTTGGACCGTTAATGCACACAAAAAGGCTGACGCTCATGTCAGCCTTTTTGTGTGGGACGATGTTTACATTGATGTGAGCCTCGTCTTATTTTTTATGCATCTCGTCCGGATTCGAGCCTGTCCGCTCATTCCGGTTGAGTTGATCGATTTGTCGCATGTGATCCGGTGATAACACAAAATCAAAGATGTCCAAGTTTTCCTGAATCCGGCTTGGCGTAACGGATTTCGGAATCGCGATGATGTCATGCTGAAGATGCCAACGGAGAACGACTTGAGCAGGTGTCTTACCGTGACGTGCCGCAATGTCTGTGATGACCGGGTCTGTTAAGGCGTCGCGGCCTTTCATTAATGGGCTCCAGGCTTCGACGATAATCCCGTTCTTTTGGCAAAATGCGCGAATCGCTTCCTGACTTAAGAACGGGTGCAGTTCGATTTGGTTGACGGCAGGGACGATGGTTCCTTCTTCCAATATCCGTGTTAAATGCGGGATGTGGAAATTCGATACTCCGATCGCTTTTGTTTTGCCGTCCCGATACAGCTGTTCTAAAGCACGCCACGTATCCATATACAAATCCTCGTCCGGCATCGGCCAATGAATCAAGTATAAATCAACGTAATCGACCCCGAGCTTTTGGAGACTGGTTTCAAACGCGGCCAGTGTCTGCTCATAACCTTGATCTTTATTCCAGACCTTTGTCGTCAAAAAGATGTCTTCCCGTGGAATCCCCGAATCTTTTAAGGCGCGACCGACACCGGCCTCGTTTTCATAAATCATTGCCGTATCAATGGAACGGTAGCCGACCCGTAAAGCTTCCCGCACCGCTTCATATACTTCCTGTTCCGGGACTTTAAACACACCGTATCCGAGTTGCGGCATGACCAGCCCGTTGTTCAGCGTAACAAATTCCATTTGAATTCCCCCTTAAGATGATAATCCTGTCTTACCCAGTTTACGCCTTTCCCTTTCGAAAATCGAATCAAAGGAAGGGTTGAATTGGCGCCAGGAAATCCGTATACTGAGCGTTAACAAATAATGGGAGGGATCAGGATGATTCGTCAAGCCGTTTTACAATACATACACGAAGAACAAGCCGTCGAGCGGCTTTCAGAATTGTTACGGGGGAGAAAAGCGGTGCTGATTCACGGTGAACAGGCATTAAAATCGTCCGCACAGTATTTGCCGGAACTGCCGAAGCTGCTGTTTACAGGACACTGTACCGATCAGCAGGTAGCTAAGCTGGCAGAACGATGTGCCACGTACGAAATGATCATCGCTCTTGGCGGCGGATCCGTTATTGATACGGCCAAACAAGTTGCGGTCAAACGAAATTGCCCGTTGATTGTCATTCCGACGATCGTCTCGAACTGTGCCCCGTGGACACCTCTCAGTGTCATGTATGATGAACGGGGGCGGTACCTTCGTTTTGACACGATTCCTGTCGTCATTGAAGCATTATTGCTCGATCACCGGATTTTAGCAGCTAGTCCATATGATTATTTTGTTGCCGGACTGGTCGATACATTAGCGAAATGGTACGAAGCCCGGGCGCTGAGCGGATCGACTTCTGACCATCCGGTCGTTGAATCGGCCTTACGGATGGCAGAGCACTGTAAACGATTAATTTTGCAGACACCGATCAGTTCAGAACGATTTCAGGAGTATTCGTCCCCGATTCAACATCTGGTGGAGACGGTTATTCCACTGGCCGGAAGTGTCGGTGGATTCGGTGACGAAGCAACACGCGGGGCGATTGGTCACGGCGTTCATAATGCGTTATCTCCGTTCCCGTCGACGCATCGGATTTTACACGGAAGTAAAGTCGGTTACGGCTTGTTGATTCAGGAGTTATTGTTAGGTGAAACAGCGTCCTATAAAGAGTTGCGACAGTATTTGATTGAAAACAAACAACCGACGACGAGTACAGCGCTTGGATTGACGGAAGCGGAGCGAGCCGACTTGGCGCAACGAATTGGTCAGGAACCGCTCTGTCAACTGATTGCGACGGATTGGTCGGAGGCGACCGTTCTTTCGGCCCTAATAAAAAATGATCGGGAAGCAGTACTCATATCTTGATGGACATATAAGATAAAGCCCCTCTCCTCGGTTTCGAGGAGAGGGGCTTTATACGATCACTGTGCTTTTGCCAGTTCTGAGTACGGTGCGGGACGGCCGAGCAGATAACCTTGTCCGAGATCAAATCCAAGTTCGCGGCAGAGGTCGAGTTCTTCTTGACGTTCGATACCTTCCGCAAGAATCTGAATCCCCATCTCTTTTGTTAAATGACGCGCTTTTCGTAAAAAGGCTTCATTTTCTGTGACAGTGTCACAGTTTGAGATGAAGGCACGATCAATTTTGACATAATCCGGTTGGAGTAACGACAACATATCAAGCGTCGAGAAGCCGGCGCCGACATCATCGAGTGCTACTTGGATACCTTGTTTTTTATATTGTTCGAAAACATGTTTCAAGTGATTGACGTCTTCGATTTTTTCCGTCTCGACGACTTCGAACACAAGCCGGCTTGGATCCACGTTATACCGTTCGACGATTTCGAACGTATGACGCAGGCAGTACTCCGGATTGTAGATGGTCGAAGGAAGGAAGTTGATAAAGGTTTTTTGCGTTCCACCGACCAGATGTGTTGCCCGGATCGCTTCTTCACGCGCCCGTTGATCGAGCCGGGAATGAAGCCCCATTTTGGAAGCGGTCGAAAAGAGCAGACCCGGGGACATCGGAATCGATTGATCAGCAGCCCGAAGTAACGCTTCATTCGCAAAAAGTGAGTTGTCTTGAATGTTGAAGATTGGTTGCAGATGACTCGTCATGATACCGTTTTGAATGAAATCAATGGCTTGTCGGCTCTTTAACTGTTCGAGCAAAACAGAAGCTGCAAGTACAGGTGTCACGAGACGTGATCCGTTCGCCCGGCAGGAAACCGGAAAATCCCCAATCTGTAACGTAGAGCTAAGGATTTGTTCCAACTGCTCGAATGAACTGTAAGAAAATACTTCTGGCGTAGGCGATTGAATATGTAAAGAACCGGCCTCGATAAAACGGATTGTTGTTGTACATTCGGCGCAAGGATGCCACATGAATGGGTGTCCACCTCTCTTGGTAAAATACGTCTGTAAAAGATGTATTTATTAAATTAGTTAAAGTCTTTACCCGAAGATAATCTATAAATAAACCTGATATCAACTATTTGTCCTTCTATTGACCAAAGTAAAAAAAAAGACAGGTCCAGTTCATCTTTTGATGAACCATCCTGTCTTTTTTATCGGTTAATCGGTACATAATTTAAAGGATTACGATCGAATCCACAAAATCCAAAGCGTAGCATGCAGTAAAATTGCTAACGGTACAAAGAGTTGGAATTTAGCGGTCCGTGTTTTATGCCGGACGAGTTGCATTGCCAAAAGCGTCCCGAGTGCGCCGCCTAAAAAAGCAATCATCAACAAGGTCGCTTCCGGCGTCCGCCATTCGTGTTGCTGCGCTTTACGTTTATCCCGCCACATCGAAACGAATCCAATGACGGACATGATCCCGTAAAATACAACGATACCTGAAAAAATAGTCATAGCAGTCCTTACCTTTCCGCACCGCCGCCGCCGGAACTTCCGCCGCCGCCTCGGCTGCCACCGCCACCGCCTCCACCACCACGCATGATAGCGGAAAAGATGTTGATGATGGCAAAGAAGAACATCCCGCCGGTGAACTTCATATCGAGGAATAACAAGAGAACGAGACCGGCGCCAATCAGGACTTTTGCCCATGTACTCAAACCGTCGTCCGCACTTTTCTTGACCGGGTCCTGCGATTCAAGCGACTGTTCTTTCGACACGACACTGACGACCGCTTTATAGGTTTCGGACGCTGCTTTGCCGTAATCACCTTGATCCCGGTACGGAACAGCGTACTTGTCGAGGATGCGTCCGGCTGTGATGTCGGTCAGAATGCCTTCGAGCTTATAGCCGACCTCGATCCGGAAGTTCCGGTCTTTTTCGTTTGGTGCCACGACAACGAGAATTCCGTTATCTTTTCCGGCCTGTCCAATGCCTTGAGCCCGGAACGTTTCATTGGCATACGTGCTTAAATCTTGTCCTTTTAAATCCGGCACAGTCTTGAGCACGACCTGTGCCGTCGTATATTGTTCAAGTTCTTGCCCGAGACGAGCGAGTTCCGCTTCTTCCGACGCGGTCAGCAGCTGTGCATCATCCTGGATGAAGAATGCTGCGCCCGTGCGTTCTGACACGGCTTCGGCAGTCGGAGTCAGAAGGAAGAAGACGAGGAACGCGGTAAAAAGCAGGCGCGTTCGTCGCCAAATCATTTCGAATCACTATTGAAGTCGACCGTCGGATTTTCACGGTCACTTTCTGAGATTTCATAATATGGTTTTTTCTCGAAACCAAATGCCGAAGCATAAAGCGAAGTTGGGAAGCTGCGACGTTTTTTGTTATAGACCGTCACGGCATCATTATAATCTTTACGGGCAATACCGAGACGATTTTCCGTTCCTTCGAGTGTATCCATCAACGACTGGAACCGTTCGCTTGATTTTAAGTCCGGATACGTCGTTTGCAATGCGATTAATCCGCGAAGCGAAGAGGTGACTTGTTGATCGGCTTCAATCCGTTGTTCTGTTGAAGCAGCACGTGCTAAGCCGGCTTGTGCTTCAGCGATATCACCATACACTTTTTGTTCCTGACCGGCGACACCTTTGACGGTTTCGACGAGATTCGGAATTAAATCCGCCCGGCGTTTGATTTGATTATCGACTTGCGACCACTTATTTGAAACATCTTCTTCGACATTGACGAGACTGTTGTATTGTCCGATTGCTAAAAATGCAATCAGGACGACGACAGCAATTCCGATGATGAGAGGTAACTTGGAACCTCCACGATTTCTACGAGCCATAACGATGACCACTCCTTTTTTCTGTATCTCAACTATCTATACCCTAATCTGTTGCAATAAGTTTCAAGAAATAAAAAAACCATCAGCGAATCGCTGATGATTTTAAGGTTACATGTAGACGACGACTGCAAGAATGGCTGCTAAGACAAGACGGTAAATCGCAAACGGAACGAGTTTGATTTTGTTGATCAGTTTCAGGAAGAAACGGATCGACAGCAGTGCAAAACCGAACGAAGCGATGAAGCCGACTGCATAAAAACCAAGGTCTCCGACATTGATATATTCCCAGTTCTTGACGAGTGACAAGGCACTTGCACCGAACATGATCGGAACAGCCATGATGAACGTAAAGTCTGCTGCCGTCCGGTGATTCATACCGAGGAAAACCCCTCCGGAAATTGTTGAACCGGACCGTGAGAAGCCTGGCCAGAGCGAGATACACTGGAACAGACCGACAAGGGCCGCCTGACGGTACGAAATTTGATCAAGCGTTGTTGTTTTCGGTTCTTTTGGTCCGAACTTATCAGCAGCAATCATCAAGATCGCGCCGGCGGCAAGACCGATGATGACGGTGTCGATCGAGAAGAGGTTCTCGTCGATGAAGTCTTCGAACAACAAACCGAGAACGGCTGCCGGCAGTAGACCAATCAGGACGTGGCGTAACTTTAATTTGTGTGTACCCGACGCATCATGTTCACCTTCAATTTTGTAAAGACCGATTAAACTGAACAACCGTTTCCAAAAGACGACGATGACAGCTAAAATCGAGCCGAGCTGGATAACGATTTTAAAGGTGTTCGCTGAGTACTTGCCCAGGAAATCTGTTGTCTGAAGCCACATGTCATCGACGATGATCATATGTCCTGTCGAGGAGACAGGGGCGAATTCCGTCATTCCTTCGACGAAACCGAGTAAAAGTGCTTTAAGTAATTCAATGATAGTCATGTTATTCTCCTTCTATATTTTTCTAATTAAAAACATATCATGTTTTATTCTTCTGAGATAGAACTAATCAAAATATCGGGCGCAAGTCTGAGACAAATGTGACTTGTTGAAAAAGAAAAAAGAGAGTAAGCTGTTCTTATAATCAAACAAACGTTTGAATGAGGTGGAGAAATGGAAGCGAAAACAGAACGTCTTCAGATTACAGGAATCGATTGTGCGAATTGTGCTGCGAAAGTGGAGCGGGGTGTTGCGAACGTAACAGGCATTGAACAGGCAGATTTGGATTTTGCCGGTCAGAAACTTTATCTGACGTATGAAAAGGATGCCGCATACGACGAGACGTATCAGGCAGTCGTCGAACGGATTCAGCAACTCGAACCGGATGTACAAGTGATACGGACAGTATCCGCAGAAGCGGTTGATCCGCATCAACAGGCGGAACATGACCACAGTCACCCGCACGAGCATGGTCCATTTTTAAACCGTACGAAAAAAATCCAGTACAGTATCGGGATGATATCGTTCATCGGTGCCTTTTTTGTTCCGGGATCAATTGACCTTCTATTTTTTACGATTGCCTATTTTTTAATCGGTTGGGATGTTCTTCGAACCGCTGTCAGAAATATCCGGCACGGTCAAGTGTTTGATGAGAACTTCCTCATGGTCATTGCGACAGCCGGTGCCTTCTTGATTGGAGAATACCCGGAAGCCGTCGCCGTCATGTTGTTTTATCAAGTCGGTGAGTTTTTCCAACACCGTGCCGTCGATCAGTCGCGAAAATCAATTGCCGCGTTGATGGACATCCGACCGGATATTGCGACGCTTGAAGATGGACGACGTGTGAGTCCGGAACAGGTGAACATCGGTCAGCGGATTCTTGTCCGAGCAGGGGAGAAGATTCCACTGGATGGAACCGTTCTTGAAGGGGAAGCCTTCATTGATACGACGGCTTTGACCGGTGAATCAGTCCCGCGTCGTGTCCGCCCGACCGAGCCGATTTTAGCCGGAACGATCAATACGGACGGTCATCTGTTGATTCAGGTCGATCGACGGTACGGTGAGTCGACCGTCGCTAAAATTCTCGATTTAGTCGAAAATGCGTCACGTCATAAAGCACCGACGGAAAAATTCATCACACGATTTGCACGGGTCTACACCCCGATTGTCGTCGTCATTGCAACACTTCTTGCCATCGTGCCGCCGCTTGTCGTGAACGGAGCGATGTGGAACGACTGGATTTACCGGGCACTGGTCTTCCTTGTCATCAGTTGTCCCTGTGCGCTCGTGATTTCGATTCCGCTCGGCTTTTTTAGTGGAATCGGTGCCGCTTCGAAACGCGGTATTCTTGTCAAAGGCGGAAATCATCTCGAAGCGTTACAACAACTGGATACGGTCGTCTTCGATAAAACGGGAACGTTGACGGAAGGTGTGTTTGAAGTCGTCGAACTGAACGCCGTTCATGGATCAGAAGACGAACTGCTTCGCGTCGCAGCGACCGTTGAGCAACATTCCAATCATCCGATTGCAAAATCGATTCAGCGGATGTATGCCCGGCACGGTTCTGTTTCAACCGCTGTTCAAGACTATCAGGAAGTAGCCGGTTCCGGCGTCGCCGGGCGGTTCGGCACGGATCAGATTCAGGCGGGAAATGCCCGGTGGTTCAACGAACTCGGCTTGACGCCGCTCAATCAGACCGAAGACGGGACTTATGTGCATGTCGCCCGAAACGACCGCTACCTTGGATATATCCGGATTGCCGACCGTATTAAAGATACGACGGTAGCAGCCTTGCGTGAACTAAAAACACTCGGGATTCGCCAGACAATCATGTTGACCGGGGACCGGCGGGAGACGGCGGAACGGATCGGGCAACAAATCGGGATAACGCAAGTAAAGGCAGAACTGTTACCGGATCAAAAAGTGGAACAACTCGAAGCGATCTTAGATCAAGCGAAGGGCCGGGTCGCGTTTGTCGGCGACGGGATTAACGATGCTCCCGTGTTGACGCGGGCGGATGTCGGAATTGCGATGGGGGGACTCGGAAGTGATGTCGCAATCGAGGCGGCGGATGTCGTCCTGATGACGGATGAACCGAAACAGCTCGTCGAAGCGATTCGGATTGCCCGGGCGACACGCCGGATTGTTTATCAGAACATCGCATTTGCACTGGGTATCAAAGGCGTGTTCTTATTGCTTGGTGCCTTTGGTGTTGCGACAATGTGGGAAGCTGTTTTTGCCGATGTCGGTGTAACGGTCCTCGCGGTCTTAAACGCGATGCGGATTTTACGAAAATAAGAATGGATGCACAATAAAACCTCTCCCGCGTAAAGATGGGAGAGGTTTTATTCGTGTTACATCAGCCGAGTGCGACGTCCAAAATCATCATGACCGTGAAGCCGACCATCAGACCGAGTGTTGCCAAGTCGGATCCGTTTTCAGCCTGCGATTCGGGAATCAATTCTTCGACGACGACGAAAATCATCGCGCCGGCAGCAAACGCCAAGGCATACGGCAAGAGCGGCTGAATAAAGAAGACGGCAGCAGCTCCGACCATAGCGGCAATCGGTTCGACGATCGCCGATAATTGTCCGTAATTAAAGGCGCGCCGGCGTGACATGCCTTCTCCGCGGAGCGGAATCGACAAAGCAGCCCCTTCCGGCATGTTTTGAATCCCGATTCCAAGTGCCAGTGTCAAGGCACCGGCAACGGTCGCACCATCCATGTTCAGTGCGGCTGCACCAAAAGCGACACCGATTGCGAGTCCTTCCGGGATATTGTGGAGCGTAATCGCGAGAAACAGTAACGTTGTCTTTTTCAGACCGGTCGAAGGACCTTCAGCGGTTTCGAGCGGAGCGGATAAATGCAGGTGGGGAGTTACGAAATCCAGGAGGCGGACAAAAAAACCACCTGCCAGGAAACCGATTGCGGCCGGCAACCAGGCAATTCCACCATCATTTTCCGTAAATTCAATTGCCGGAGCCAGCAAGGACCAAAACGACGCCGCAATCATGACACCGGCCGCAAAACCGAGCATCATATTCATGACCCGTTTTTCAATCGTCGTAAAGACGAAGACAAGTGCGGCTCCGAGTGCCGTTAACCCCCAGGTCATCATACCGGCAAGCAAGGCTTGCAGGACGACCGGAAGTCCGGTAAACCATTCCATCATACTAATCATTCCTTCTTTCAATTCCCATTCTTAAAATAAGTGCGTGAGGTACAGCAGCTTCTGTCTCTTCTACCCGTTTTCGATCCGGATGATTCGTCCGAGCGGAATCTCAAGCAATGAGGATCCATGCAAAACAAGATAAGCACGTTCCCGATGCACCTGCTCGATGAAACCAGATGTCGTGACATAGCCTCTTTCACTATAGTACGTGATTTCGAGCTCGATTCCTTCTATTAATGCTTGTTCGAGTAAGAACTGCCAAGGATACTGCAGTTGTTCATCGATGATTGGAAAATCGATATGATGTGTTTCAAGATAATAGGCTTTGAGCAACTGGATGTGTTCCGGCATCAAAAAGGGAAGCCACTTGAGATTTCCGCGGTCACGGTAACGTGTCATGTAAATCACCTCCGGGATGGCCGCCGACGAACCGGAGCCGGCGTTTTGCGACACTTGTATCGAGGAAGGAGACAGCGAGCCGGATCGTTCCTTTTCCGTAACGTAAATTGACATGGTCGATGGCTTTTAATAACCGTTTTCGGCGCCAGACCTTTGTATTGTCTTCAAATAAGGACAACTGAAGTGTTCCCTGATCCGGAGTGAGTTGTCCAAGAGCGACGGATAGAAAGCGGACCGGTTCACCGTCCAGCCAATTCGGTTCGAACAATTGGAGGACGTAACGTAACAACAGCCGTTCATCGGATGTCGGATAAGGCAGGCGGAGCTGTTTCGAAAAGCCGTCCCGCGTGACATGGCGCGAATAGCGGACGCCCAGGTGCACCGTCCAACCGACCTGATTGGAAAAACGGACTCGTGCCGCGACATCACTTGCTAATTCAGCCAAAACTAAACGAATCTGTTCGTACTGGTAATAATCGCGCATCAAGGTCACTCCATGGCCGATTGTTCTTTTAGCGTCCGGCGCAGTCTGGAATAAGGTCATCGGATTAATGATGGTCGGAGAACTGTCGATTCCCCAGGAATGGTGCCAAAGTTCTGCCCCGAGGACTCCAAACCGTTCGTGTAAGTCTTCCACCCGTGCTGCGGCCAGGTCACCAATGGTGTTGATGCCCATTACCGACAAGTGTTGCTCCATCATCCGTCCGACTCCCCACATCTTGCGAACCGGAAAATCATGTAACAACCGAGAGACATCTGCATACCCGCATTGTGCGATGCCTTCACGTTTTCCACGTAAGTCGAGCACCAGTTTTGCGATGACGTTGTTCGGACCGATGCCAATCCGGACCGGAATGCCGGTCTGTTGCCAAATTGCTGTCTGGATTTTTTGAGCTGTTTCAACATCTGATCCAAAAAGCCGTTCCGTTCCGCTCATGTCGATAAAATTTTCGTCGATTGAATAGATCCGGATAGCATCGGGCGGGGCAAACTGATGCAAGACATCCAATACTTCAATTGATGTTTTCATATATGCGAGCATCCGCGGTTCAACTAGTATAATCTGCTTTCGCTCCCGGTAAGGCAATTGTTCGATCTGATAGAGTCGACTGGCGGTCTTGATGCCGAGTTGTTTTAAGGCAGGGCTGGCTGCGAGGACAACGGATCCGGAGCGGGTCAAGTCCGATACGACAGCAAGTTTCGTCGTCAAAGGAGGAAGGCTTCGGTAACGGCATTCGCAACTGGCATAGAAGGAGACACTGTCGACACAAAAGATGCGTTGATCGGGAAAAGAGCTTGTCGGGTTCATCGGAAACACTCCTTGGTACTAAAAAGAACATTTGTTCTTATTTTTGATTTGACTATATCATGGTCTCAGTTGGTCTCAAATCAAAAAACCAAAAAAGAGTCAATCTTTGCTACACTAAAAAAGAGAAAAGTGATGTAGAAGGAAAGAAGGGGAAGTACGTGAAAAAACAAATCATTCAATTACCCGAGTTACCACATCAATTGACACCGGAAACCTTTGCGGATGTCGAAATCGATGACCCGTATCTGTACCAAACGCTGTATGAAAAAGAGACATTACCGGTCGAGCTGACAGAGCGGCTCGACGTCAATCAAGTCTGTTTTCGGAACGTCTCGTTTGCAGGACTGGTCTTTGAGCGGGCTTCATTTGAAAACGTCCGGTTTGAACAATGTGACTTCACAGGATGTCAGTTCCAGGACAGCCGTTTTCACCGGGTCATTTTTGAGGAGTGCCGTCTGACCGGAATTCACTTTGAGTCCAATACGGTTGATCATGTAACGATCAAAAACTGTCAGGCGAATTATGCTCAAATTATCCGGACAGCGTTACGTCACGTCGCAGTGGAACAGACGACGATGCGGGAAAGTCATTTCTTTGAAATGAAACCGACCGATTTCCGTCTCCATGAAGTTGATTTATCGGAAAGCCAATGGGTCGAGACGGCGTTAAAAGGACTCGATCTGCGGCACGTCGATCTGTCCGGAATCACGATTGATCCACGTTTCTTACCGGGTGCCGTCGTTACGGAAAGCCAGGCCATCACCTTTGCCCGGTTACTCGGACTCGTCATTCCAAGTCACGATTAACGATTAACAAAATGAAGTCCGCTGTCCAGTACTACCGGGACAGCGGACTTCATTTTGTTTAGAAGGAAATGGTTTCACCGTCATCCGGGATGAGGAAATGCGCGGACAGATGATGAGCGGCCAGAAAATCGGCAATCATATCGCGGCGCAGAAGACAATGGTTGACGGACTCGAGATGCGAGACGATGATCGTGGCTTCAGCCGCCGCCTGATGAACAGCAAGCAAGTCACGCTGGGACATCGTAATCGGTTCGCCGGTCAGGAATTGTGCAGCACCACTGTTGACGATGATGATATCTGGCGCATGTTGTTCAATCGCCGTCGCGACTTCATCACACCAAATCGTGTCACCGGTGATATAGAGCGTCGGTTCGTCCGGATGTTTCAAGACGAGACCGGACACGGTACCCATCCGTTGACCGATTTCACCGACACCGTGCTGTCCCGACGTATGGGAGACACGGATATCACCGAGCGACAGTCCGTCTTCGAATGAAGAGACATTGGTGAATCCGGCTTCGCGGATCGTGGCCGCATCCGTCTCATTTTGCGCATAAAGCGGAATTTGTTTCGGTAACACTTCTTTTGCCGTATCGTCAAAATGATCGGCATGCAGATGGGTGACGAAAATCGCGTCCGGATCAAGTAAGGTCGCGATATCGACCGGTAAGTCGACGAGCGGGTTCGGAACGGCATTCGGAGTTTGACCAAACGGCAGTAAGGTTCCTTTTTCACCGAGAAACGGATCGATTAAAAATACTTGATTGGCATAAGTGACGACGAGTGTCGCATTACGGATTTGTTGAATATCCACGGGCAGTCTTCCTTTCGGGTTGGGAATGTTTCACTGTTCGTTCATTTCCCATTCAGCCGCCGTGTTAATCATATTTGATCATCGATCGTTTTCGGAAGCAATTTTTCCATCGCCAGGACATCGACGTAATATCCGTTCAGCATACCCTGTTCCTTAAACGTTCCGACAATCCGGAAGCCGGACCGGATGTACAGTTTTTGACCGAGTCTGTTAAACGGAAACGTAAACAGAATCAACTTGTGGAACCCTTGCGTAATCGCGTGTTCTTCAATGACATGGAGCAGCTGACGCCCGATGCCTTGTCCGCGGTGGGTCCGGGTGATGTAGACCGACAGTTCACCGACCGATTGATAGACGGGGCGCGGATTGTAGGGGTCAAGTGAGATGAAGCCAAGAATTGTCGTTCCTTCATACGCTACAAACCCGGCATAGCGGGGTGTCCGTTCCTGATACCAGTCCTGCATGAAAGATAATTCCTTGGTATCCGTTTCAAGCGTCGCGATCCGATCTTCGATGCCTTCGTTATAGATGGCGAGAATGTCTTGTAAATCAGCTTCCTGGACAGGACGAATCATCATACACGTGACCTCCAATTCAAAAGAGTCTTTTCTTCATTATATAGGAGGAAACGAAAACAAGCGGTATGTTTGTAAGATAGGAATGAACACTAAAAAAACAGAAAGCCGGATAAACCGGACCATCTGTTTTCAGGAGAATCCTTTAGTTAGTTGTTTCGATCGGATCTTTTTCGTAAATCGGAACCCAACCATCCGTCGTCACGAAAATCCGGACGGCAACGACTTGGCGATCGTCCTGTAGTGTGAAGTAATGCCGTGTATTGACGGGAACGGAAATCAAATCTCCGGGGTTCAGTTCAATGTTGTAATAGCCGACTTCGTCGTCCTGGATCGCAAACACGCCGTGACCGCTGACGATGAACCGGACTTCGTCATCCGTATGGTGGTGCTCTTTCTGGAAGTTGACGAGCAACTCATCCAAGTTCGGTGTCGCATCGGACAGTGAGATGATATCGGCCGTCTGGTAGCCACGGCGTTCCGAGACGTCCGTAATTTCCGGCTCGAACGTATCGAGAATCGTTTGTTTGTCCGCGTCCGTCAACGTATAGGTGTCGACCAGTTCTGTCGGGAGCTTCGAGACATCCCATTGTTCATACAGGACACCACGTGAAGAAAGAAACGCGGACACCTCGTTTTGATCCGTATACCGTTCGTTTGTCTGTTGGAAAAGTACTGTTGCCATTTTAAATTCCTCCTTTTAATGAATCGCCTGTCGGCACGTTTGCAGTTTTAACGTGTAGCTGAATAAAAATTCAAAGGCTTCCAACTGTTTTTTCGCTTCAAAGGCAGTCGGTCCCCAGACGGTGATCCCGTGATTGCGAATCAGGACGGCACCGCTTTCCGTTTTTACATGCCTGGCAAACGTTGCGGCAAGAGTCGGGATATCCGCATGGTTCGCGATGACCGGTACGACGACTTCCGCGTCTTCTTCCCAGCGGCCGAGTGCCTTGATGATTTCCTGACCGGTAAACCGGATTTCCCCGCGGTCTCCGTAGAGTTCTGAAATGACATTGTTGTCGACGGTATGGACGTGAAGCGAGCAGCCGGCCGTCGTCCTGTTAAAAACTTCGACATGAAGTAAGGTCTCAGCAGAAGGATGTCCGTTTTGTTCGCCGATCAATTGACCGGTCGCGTCAACATGGACGAAATCGTCCGGCGTGTCCTGGCGTTTATCTTTCCCGCTGGCTGTCACAAGAAATTCCGTCGGACTGCTGTTCGTTCGAATGGCGAGGTTACCGCTCGTGCCGGGAAACCAGTCGCGTGCGGCGAACTCCTGCTTGATCGCGCGGAGTTCTTCGTATCGTTTCAAAAATGTCATGCATGCACCCCCGTGGTCTGTAAGTGTTTGACGATGTCATAAAACGTTTCAAACGGTGTATAGGGAATACCGTGCTGTTCACAGAGTGTAATCAGATAATCCCGGGCATAGACGTGATCAGCCTGTTTCGCCAGTTCAAAATCCGTCACGGAGTCACCGATGGCGATGATCGTATCGCCGTCCTGCTTCAACTTCCGGGCGATTGACGTTTTGCAACAGCCGCATTGATTGTTGCATGCCGCATCGCAAGCGTGCGGCCATTCAATCCGGACCGTCTCTTCACTGAAGTCACTGCCGTTGCAGTAAATCGTTTCATCTGTCAGTAAACCGGCAAGAATCGGTTCGACAAAAAAGTCAATTCCGCCGCTGACAATCGCAAAGTCGATTCCGTTTGATTTGGCAAAGGCGAGTAAGGTGTCGAAGCCGGGACGGATGACTGCCCGACTAATCAAAAAATCGACATAATCTTGTTTTCGATCTGATGGCAACAATCGGAACATCTGTCCGACCCCGGACCGGATCGACAGCGACCGGTCGAGCACACCTTTTTTTAACGGTTCAAAGCTTTCAGGCGGGGCAAACTCTTTCATTAAGGCGATGATGTTGTCGTGTTCCGTCACCGTGCCGTCGAAGTCACATAAAATCCGAGTCGTCATTTCGTGATCCCCCAGGCGTCAAGGGCGACCCGTAATTCTTCCTGCCGCGTTGCGGCACTTGTCAGCGATTCTCCGGTCAGTGCGGCGTCGAGCGCCTGACGGAATGCAAGGACACCGGCCGCTGCCCCTTGCGGATGACCGTGAACGCCGCCTCCGGCATTGATGACCGAGTCGGTACCGAAATCACGGACGAGCTGAGCGACGAGGCCGGGATGGATGCCGGCGGACGGAACCGGCAGAATCGTCTTCGTTTCTCCAATCCGCGTCGCTTCAACGGCAATCCCGCGGGCTAAATCTTTTGCGAGTGCAACGTTACCATAGGGAGACGGGAACAATGTCAAGTCAGCACCGGCCAGTCGGGGTAACGTTCCAAGCAGAACAGGAGCCGAAATACCGTATTCAGGACTTGCGATCAAGGCACCGCTTAAGGCCGGATGATTAAAAATCGGGACGGAAATGTCCGGATCAGCAGCCAACTCGCGCAGGACATCGAGTCCGTATGTAAATGTGTTGAGCAAGAAAGCCGTGGCACCGGCTTCAATCAGGCGTTTTGCCTGTTCCTTCAAACGAAAGACGGGACCACTTAACGTAATCGCGTACAGCGCCCGTTTGCCGGTCCGTTCATAATGAGCGTCGAGGACTTCCCGTCCGATTCGTGCCCGGTCGAGTGCCGGCGTCAACGGATTGTCATATAGAATCTCATCATCTTTGACGAGATCGATGCCGCCTGCGAGCTGAGCTGCGAGCTGTTCCCGTAAAAAGACGAGGTCCCGTCCGATGACTCCTTTGAATATACTCATCAACAGGGGACGGTCATGGACCTGAATCAACTGACGGACTCCTTCAATCCCGAATTTGGCACCGGGAAAGTCGTTCGTGAATGACGGTGGAAGCTGTAAGTCGGTTAACTTGATCTGTCCGTCGAGCGACAGTTTACCGAAGACCGTCGTTAAGATGGCGGAAAAGTCGCGCGAGACGTTGTGTTCCGGATAACGGATCGTAATGTAACCTTTGCCGTCATGTTCTTCTGTATGAACGACCTGTCCTTTGAAGGATTCGAGCTGTTGTTGTTCCAAGTGATTTAAATCGGTCCACGAACCGACCGTCAGACCGAGCGCGATCTGCTCTGCCCGTTTCGGCAATTGATCGGTCGTCCCGAGTTGGTATGTTGCGGTAATATACGCCATATGAGTTGTCTCTCCCTTATTGAAAAATACAAAAATGGTCCCTCGTCAATGACAAGAGACCATGAAAAATTGCGCGTGGACTCTTATCTGTCAGCGTAATAGCTGCAAGAATTAGCACCGTGCCAAGTGGTCGGTTGCTGCGACATCGTAGGGCTCGTCCCTCCGTCTGCTCTTGATAAGAATTGGATGAAATTGTGAAATCTAATTGCAATTTTTACATGAGATTCGTCACTTGTCAAACTATATTTTGAAAATTTATTTTTTTGAAAATACTTCTTCTATAGACGGTTCCGTTTTTGAATCCGTTTCACTAAAAATTGGAATTGACAGACGGTCAGCAACGCACGTAGTATTCAAATCAACATCAAATCACACGACAACTACATATCACTCTTATCGTGAGTTGGCAGAGGGAATTGGCCCGAAGACGCCGCAGCAACCGACCATCCGGCACGGTGCTACATCCAACAGACATTCGTCTGAGAGATAAGAGGACGGAGTATTCTACTGCGCCTCTTTTCTTTGACGAAAAGAGGCGTTTTTTCGTGTGATCACCAAGGAGGAAACCAAAATGGGATACCAAGCATTTACAGTACAGGACGCGATTGAACGGGTCCGGACACTCGGATTGATCGGCAATGAACCGGTGACGGCAGAGGAAATCGGGGACGGGAATTTAAATCTCGTTTTCCGGATTCAAGCAGGAGAAAAACGGCTGATTTTAAAGCAGGCGTTGCCGTATGCGAAAGTCGTCGGGGAAAGCTGGCCGCTGTCGCTCGAACGGGCCTGGATTGAACAATCGGCCTTAAAAGAATTCGCAAAAGTTGCCGTTCCGTTTGTTCCGCATGTTTACCATGCGAGCAAGGAAGAAGCATTTACGGTGATGGAGGATTTGTCACATCTGACGATCGTCCGGACCGGCTTGCTCGAAGGGGAACAGTATCCGCTGCTCGCGGAACACATCGGTTCGTACCTGGCGCGGACGCTGTTTTATACATCGGATTTTGCCGTCGGACCGGTCGCAAAAAAACAGATTGCCCGTCAGTACTACAATCCGGATCTGTGCGATATCACGGAGAAATTGATCTTCACGGATCCGTTTTATGATGCGGAAACGAATGCGATTGAAGCAGGTCTCGAAGCGGAAGTTGACCGGATTTGGAACGACGCGGAACTGAAACGGGAAGTCGCGAAACTGGAAACCCTGTTCATCACAAAAGGTGATGCGTTATTGCACGGTGACTTACATACCGGAAGTATTTTTGCTTCGGCCGATGAAACGAAAGTCATCGACCCCGAATTCGCATTTTACGGACCGTTTGGTTTTGATGTCGGACAATTCATCGCCCATCTCTGCTTTGCCGCGTATCCGAACTATGCCGAGTTACGGGAATCACGGGTGAAGGATATCGATACGTTTTGGCTGACCTTTGCGTCGACGTTCAAAGCGTTATGGGAACGCGAAGCGGTGGAACCGTTCCGCTCGGCGGACGGTCTTGTCGACGATGTGCTCAGCACGATTTTACAGGATGCACTCGGCTTTGCCGGATGTGAGTTGATCCGGCGGACGATCGGACTGGCTCCGGTCGCGGACCTCGAGAACATCACGGACGTGGGGGAACGACTCGAGCGGAAACGCCATGCGTTACGTTTGGGGACGGCTCTGATCAAACGCCGGACGGAATGCAAGACGTTCACTGATTTACGGAACTTTGATTTGACGGAGGAACTCAGCCGATGAGCCAATTCGTCCAAAGCATCATCTATGACAACGGGGCGGTGACGATCTTGGATCAGACCCGGCTCCCGGAAGAAGAACGATACGAGGTGATCCATGATTTGGCGCAAGCGATCGACGCCATCAAACAATTGCGGGTCCGTGGCGCACCGGCGATCAGTCTGTTCGGCGGCTTCATCCTTGTGCAGGAAGCGTTTCGGACGATAGGGACGCTGGCTGAAGTAAAACAGGAACTGTTGACGGTGTCGGCACAGTTACTCGCAACCCGTCCGACGGCGGTCAACCTGCGAAATGTCCTCGATGAGCTGAATCAGCTGATCGTTTCAGCTACGACGCTGAAAGAACTGCCGGTACGTCTCGAGCAAAAGGCATTGGAACTTTATCAGACGGATGCCAAGACATCCCGTCAAATCGGGGTGCATGCATTGGAATTGTTCGAGTCCGGTGACCGGGTCCTGACGATTTGTAATGCCGGATCGATTGCGACAGCGGCTTACGGAACGGCACTCGCCCCATTTTATCTCGCCAAGGAGCAAGGTATTCCATTATCCGTCTATGCATCGGAAACGCGGCCGCTGCTGCAGGGAGCACGCCTGACGACGTGGGAACTGCAACGGGCCGGAATTGACGTGACCTTGATTACCGACAATATGGTCGCCCATACGATTAAAGAAAAAAACATCACGGCCATCATCGTCGGAGCGGACCGGATTACCCGGAACGGCGATACAGCCAATAAAATCGGAACGTTTCAACTGGCGTTACTGGCCCGTGCTTTCGGGATTCCGTTTTACGTCGCGGCACCCCTTTCGACCTTTGATTTGACGAGCTTGTCGGGAGACGAGATTGAGATTGAAGAACGCGATGCCCGTGAAGTGACGCAACTGGCCGGAAAAGTGACGGCGCCGGCCGGTGTGGCAGTCTTTAATCCGGCGTTTGACGTGACACCGCACGAATTGATCACGGCAATCATTACGGAACTCGGAGTCATCAAGCATCCGTCCGTCGAAACGATCGAGCAGACAATCGGACAACAAATACGTTAATCAGACAGGGGAGATCGAGATGAAAAAATTAGCATTTGCGGTACTTGCACCGGCGGTCTTGCTGGCTGCTTGCGCGAATAGTGAAGCGACACCGGCAAAAAAAATCAGTGGTGTACCGGATGGCGTCCAGGGAGACGTCAAGATTGCCGTCATCCGCAATCTGGCATCCGACGACCATACGAAACAGTTCTTGGATGGTGCCCGGTCAGAAGGGGAAGCACTTGGTTTTCAAGTTAACACGTTCATTTCGGAAGGGAATGACGTCAAGTTCAAGGAACTGGTGGCACAGGCCGTTCAGCAGGATTATGACGGACTGATCATCTCGCACGGAAAAGAAGATTATGCCTACGACATGATCAAACCGGCAATCGACAAAGGGATTAAGGTCGTGACGTTTGATACGGTGACGAAGAAAAAAGACCAGACGTTAAAAGGCATCACAGAGACATTCCAAGATGATCACAAACTGGCGCAACTTTCACTCGATGAAGTAACGAAAGTCAAAGACGATCAGCCGGTCCGGGTCATCAAACTGTGGTTTGGTCCGGGATTTGCACCGCTAGACCGCCGTCAGGAAATCTATAAGACGTATGAAGCCGACGGCAAAATCAAGACTCTTGAAACGGTTGGACCAACGAACTTCCAGGATGTCCAAGGCGATATTGCGACGAAGATGAACGCGATTCTCGCCAAATATCCGAAAGGAAGCATCGATGCCGTCTGGGGAGCGTGGGATGAAGTCGCCAAAGGAGCCTATAAATCCCTAAAGGATAACAAACGTCAGGAAATCCCGTTGATTTCAATCGACGTTTCGAACCAGGACATCAATCTGATGCGTGAAAAGGGCAGTAACTGGGTGTCGACGAGTGCCGTCGATCCACACTTGATCGGACAGACGGATATGCGTCTGCTGGCGAAAAAACTGGCCGGCGAAAATACACCGGACAGCTTTGATCTGGATGCTAAATTAGTCGAGCAAAAGGCGCTCAAAGCAGATACGACGATGTACAATCTCGATACAATCATCAAAGGCTGGAGCACGTCTGAGAAATTCAACGAACCTTGGATGGAAAAACTGCGGAAAGCGAACGCTTCGAAATGACACAGTCCGATGTGACCAACCGGCTCGAGATGCGTGGGATTTCAATCGAGTTCCCGGGCGTCAAAGCGTTGGATGAGGTGGATTTTTCCGTGCGCCGCGGGGAAATTCATGCGCTCGTCGGAGCGAACGGAGCCGGTAAATCGACGCTGATGAAAGTGTTGGCCGGAGCGTACGATTCATATGACGGAACGATTTGGTTTGACGGTGTGCCGCTGACAATCGATTCACCGGCTGCCGCAAAACGGGCCGGGATTGAAATCGTTTATCAGGAAGTCGATACGGCACTAGTCGGTTATTTGACCGTGGCGGAAAATATCTGCCTCGATGTGCTGACGAACGGACAGCTGAAAGGGTTCATCAGACGGCAGCGGTACGAGGAAATAGCCGAACGTGCTTTACGGAAACTGAAAGCATCAATTGATGTCCGGCAACGGGTCAGCGAACTGCGACTGGCCGAAAAACAACTGGTCTTGATTGCCCGAGCCTTAGTCCAGGAAAGCCGGTTCCTGATATTGGATGAGCCGACCGCCCCGCTCAGCGGACGGGAAACGGAGCAACTGTTCCGGATCATTCGTGAGCTCGCAGAGGAGGAACAACTGGGCGTCATCTTCATTTCCCACCGGCTTCAGGAACTATTTGAGATTTGCGAATCCATTTCTGTCATGCGGGACGGCAAGTTGGTGTCACGTCAGCTTCTTGCCGGACAAACAAAGGAAACCGTCGTCGAACAGATGCTGGGCCGGCGTCTGCGGCAATCGAAACGGGAAGCGCGTCCGGCAGGCGCACCCTCACTCGAACTCGATCGGATCACGGTCACCGGACAGCTCAACCAGGTTTCCTTAACGGTCCGTGCCGGAGAAGTAATCGGCATTGCGGGACTCGTCGGTGCCGGTAAGACGGAACTGTGTAAAACGATTTTCGGGTCGCTTCCTGTCACTGCGGGATCGATTCGTCTGCATGGAGAAACACGACACGTCCGTTCGCCTTATGATGCAGTCCGGCTCGGTATAGGACTTGTGCCGGAAGAACGGCGGAAAGAAGGGATTTTAGTCGCGGATCCGATTGATCAAAACATGACGGCAGCCAGTCTCAACCAATTCGTCAACCGGTTCGGATTTTTACAGAAGACAAAAGAACGCACCGCAGCGAAACAAATCGTGCAGCAACTGTCGATTAAAGTCAGCAGTACCGAGCAACGTGCCGCCGATTTATCCGGCGGGAACCAGCAAAAAGTCGCCATCGGAAAATGGTTGCTGGCAGACGCATCCGTCCTGGTGTTGGATGAACCGACGAAAGGCGTCGATGTCGGGGCGAAAGCGGAAATCTTCCAAGTGATTGATCAATTGGCTGCAGAACAGAAAGCCGTCATCTATGCGTCGAGCGAACTGGATGAACTGCTGGCTGTGACCGACCGGATTTATGTCATGTATGATGGGAAAATCGTGTTTGAGACGACCACTGCGGAAACGACCGAAGAACAATTATTGTGGTATGCAACAGGAGGACAGCAGAATGAATGATGTATTGCACGAACCGACGGCAAAGCCGGACACACCACGAACCGCACCGGGAAAACCGGTGTTGCGTTTCTTGAATGACTGGGGCATCGTCCTCGCGATTCTCGCACTTATTCTGTTCTTTGCCATGACGGCACCGAATTTTTTACAAGGGACGAACCTCGTCAACATTTTACGAAGTATCTCGATTGTGACCATCATCGCCATTGGATTGACGGTTTCATTGACGGTCAACGGGTTTGACTTGTCCGTCGGCTCAACCGCAACCTTCGCCAGTTCACTCGTTGTATCGTTTTTTGTCTGGTACAGTCTGCCGCTCGGCGTCTCGATTGGTTTGGCCCTCTTGATTGCCTTGACGGTCGCACTTGTCAACATTCTGTTGATTGTGAAGTTTAAGATTCCGGATCTGTTCGCCACACTTGCGACGATGTTCATTTTTGAAGGCGTCGCAATGACGTATACCGGCGGCGGATCGATCAGTGCCGGTATGCCCCGTCTCGACGGAACACCGACGGTCGGATTGATTCCGGAGTCGTTTTTAAAAATCAGTCAGGCGCCGTGGATCATCCTGATCATGCTCGTCGTCGTCGCCGTGACGCATGTCTTTTTAAACCATACCCGGCATGGACGTTTTTTGTACATCATCGGCGGAAATCCGGAAGCAGCGCATCTGACAGGAATCCGGGTCAACCGGTACCGGGCAATCGCATATTTGATTGCCGGATTACTGGCGGCCGTCGGCGGGATTTTGCTGGCGTCGCAAGTAGGCTCCTCCCAAATTAATGCCGGATCCGGTTATTTGATGCCGGCTGTTGCTGCAGCTTTCATCGGTTCTTCATTTGCCGGACAAGGCAAGCCGAATGCGCTCGGGACACTGGTCGGTGCTTGTCTCGTCGGAATTCTTGAGAACGGGCTCGTCATGTTGTCGGTACCGTATTATTCACTGAACATCATCAAAGGTGCCGTTTTGGCACTTGCCTTGGCTTCGACCTATTACCGTTTCAAAAAAAATTAAAAAAAGGGGTTTAACTTCGAATAGAATCGGTAATATTCAGTATATGAAAGGATGGTGATGCACATGAATGATTATCAATGTATAGGGAACGATCGCATGTCGCTTCGAGAAGAAGAGGATCACCGGACTTGACGGACGCAACATGACAATAGACACGAAGTGATTCGTGTTTTACGTGCAGATTGCACGGCTCAAGAACGGTTTACGATATGTGATCGTTCCTGAAAGCAGGAAGGGGGAGTCGCGAACAGCGGCGCCCCCTTTTGTGCGTATTCAACTATCCCTATGCCTTTAAAAGCATCGACAGATATGAGAAGATATAAAGAGTCAGAAAATTCAACTACTAAACAGCAAGGGGCCAGACGATGCGAACATATACGAAGGAGATTCAAGCGATCATCGACAACGTAGAAAAAGTAATCATCGGAAAAGAGAACGTGATTACACAATCTTTAGCAGCATTACTTGCCGGAGGTCACGTGTTACTCGAAGACGTACCGGGTGTCGGAAAGACGATGCTCGTTCGTGCATTCAGCCGTTCGATTGGTTTGACATTTAAACGCGTCCAATTCACACCTGATCTGCTGCCGTCTGATTTGACGGGGGTTTCGATGTATAACCAAAAGACGAGTCAGTTTGAATACCGGCCGGGTCCTTTGATGGGAAACATCGTCCTGGCAGATGAAATCAACCGGACCTCACCGAAAACACAATCAGCCTTACTCGAAGGGATGGCGGAAGCGAATGTCACGGTGGATGGAGAAATTCACACGCTTCCTAATCCCTTTTTTGTCATGGCAACTCAAAATCCGATCGAACACGAAGGAACGTATCCGCTTCCGGAAGCCCAACTCGACCGGTTTTTGATTAAGGTCAAGATGGGATATCCCGACTTTCAACAAGAAATGAAGCTATTGACGCGGTTCGAACGGGATGAACCGATTGAGACGCTTGAGTCCGTCATCACACGTGACGAATTGTTACGGATGAAAGAGGCGGTGAAAGACGTTCATGTCTCGCAACCGGTGAAAAAATATATCGTCCATCTGGTCCAGGCGACACGGACACATGCATCCCTTTATCTCGGAGCCAGTCCGCGGTCTTCGATTGCCCTGATGAAAGTGGCGCAAGCCTGGGCGTACATGGAAGGGCGGTCATTCGTCTTACCGGATGATGTCAAAGAACTGTTGACACCCGTGCTCTCGCACCGCCTGATTTTAACGGCAGACGCGCGCTATCACGGACAGACGGCAGAACGAGTTCTCGAACAAGTGAAAAAAGAAGTCGCCGTGCCGATTCAGCAGGATGTGGAGTCCTTATGACGAGATGGCAAATCGGTTGGCGTTACGCCGTCTTGCTGATCACACTCACCGCTTTATGGGTCTATGCCCGGATTGACGGCGGGAATGTCGCATCGCTGTTGGTTTATGTCATGGCAGGATTGACCGTGTACTGGACACTGTTTTTGATTTGGCCCGTCACACAAGCGATGGCGACGCGGGAAGTCTCTAATAAAATGCTGATTGCCGGAACCGACATTCCGGTGTCGCTTCAAGTACGACGGAAATATCCGTTCCTCGTCGGGGCCGTCGACGTAACGGAAGCCGTTCCGGATGCACTCAGTGAAGAACCGCTGAATATCCGGCATCCGCTCCGGGCACATTACCGGAAAGTCGAACACATTGATTATTTGATTCCATCGATCCGCCGTGGACTGTATCAAATCCCCGGTTGTGTACTGGAAATACGCGATCCGTTCGGCTTGTTCATGCGGAAAAAGCTCTATCCGGTCGAAACGTACCTGGCAGTCGAACCTGCCCGGTTGGCGGTTCAACTGCCGCACGAAGATGACCGTGGCGACGGCGGGATTTCTCCCGTCTCCCTTGATCTCCGGCAATCGTCCTTTACGGTCGTCGGTGTCCGCGAATACGTCAGCGGGGACCGGATGAATCAGATTGACTGGAAATCGACCGCGAAACGGCAGGGATTGATGACGAAAACGTTTGAACGGGAACAGGAACGCGAAACGACGATTGTATTTGACGAAGGAACGGTCAGTGATGAGAACTTTGAAAAAAGTATTTCCATGCTGGCTGCCGCGACGGATCAACTGAACAAACGTCATCTGAATTACCGGATTCACCTCGTCGGGCACGGTGTGCAGTCCTTATCGTTGCCGCTTGAAGGCGCGAAGTTGACCCACTATCTGATGACGGCGCAACCGAGCCGGACCCGGTCATTCATCGAATCCTGGGAATACTCTTCAAAAGCGTTACGACTGAGCGGAAATGTCCTGTTCATCACACCGGATCTCGAATCCAACAATGAAATGTGGATTTCGAAAGTCCGGCAGGAAGCAAGCGTTCATGTCTACACACCAGAGAGGAGGACGACCGGATGATACGACGCCTGATTTGGAATCTGCTTGCAGGATTACTATTTGCGAGCTTCATGCCGCCGTTACTCGAACTGACGACATTTGAGAGTGTCATTCCGTTCTTGCCGCTTCTGTTGACCCCACTCCTGCTGTCGCATCTGCGGCGCAGCTGGTTTTTACTCGGCAGTCTGCTTGCGTTACTCGTTTCGTTTTACTTTATTTTGATCCCCGGAGAAGCACCGTGGAACTTGTTCCGTGAAATCGCGGGTGATATCAATCGTGTCATCAACGGAGAGTTACCGGGACGTCCGGCATTTGCCTTCTCGATTGGACTGATCAGTTTTTTGATCGGCTATTTAGCGCGGCGGACGTTTCCAAACCGCGGCTTTGTTTTCGGGCTGGCGCTCGGCGTCATCGGCTTCATTGCCTATTGCGACACATGGACGGATTACTCGGGAGAACAGTTCATCATCTATCCGATCGTCCTGGCACTGTTTCTGTTGTATGCGACAGAAGTCAGCGAACGTCCGACGGCGTCTTACGTCCGTCCGCTCAGTGCGTTGCTGATCATCGGAGCGACGGTGGTTGCTGCTGTTCAAAGCCCGGTCATTACGGCGACATGGCAGGATAGCTGGTATGACTGGACCGATGGTTTCGAGAGTGAGGGCACATCGTCGAGCCGGATTCAAAAAGTCGGATACGGCAACAATGACGAGCAGCTCGGCGGTCCGTTCCAAATGGACGACCGGGAAGTCTTTCAGGTCGAAAGTGAAGGCAGCCGTTACTGGCGTGTCGAGACAAAAGACATCTATACCGGAAAAGGTTGGGTGTTGTCGAAATCAGAACCGGAAATCGATTCGCGGGGATTTTTCTCGCACTTCGGAGATGATGTCAAGACACGGGAAGAACGGGCGACATTTGAACTGTCACGGGAGCTGCCGTTCGTGCCATATAACGGTGACAACGTCCGTTTGACTGTGGATAAGCAACGGCAAAATCTGTTGATTGATCCGGAAAATCAAAAGGTCTCGTACCTGGATGATGCGGAACGCCAGCAAAATTATCAGATTCAATACACGTATCCGTTGTTTACGGAAGAATTGCTCCAGACGGATGAGCCGATTACATTGTCGGAGATGGAGCAGGACCGGTATTTACAGTTACCGGATACGTTACCGAATCGTGTCCGCGATCTCGCGGAAGAGATCGTCGCGGACGAAGACAGTCCGTGGGACAAAGCGAAGGCGATCGAAAGTTATTTTGAGCAGGAAAACTTCGAATACAATACGGAAGAAGTCGCCGTACCGGAAGAAAATCAGGATTATGTCGATCAATTTTTATTTGAGACGAAACTTGGCTACTGTGATAATTTTTCGACGTCCGCAACCGTGTTATTACGCGCTGCCGGTTTGCCGGCCCGCTGGGTAAAAGGATTTACGGGCGGCGAATCGGATGTCATCGGGGCAGCCGTAACGAGTTATACGGTCCGCAATAAAAATGCCCACTCGTGGGTCGAAGTCTATATCGAAGGACCGGGTTGGGTACCGCTCGAGCCGACCGTCAGCTTTGACGGAGCCGGACAATATACGATTGATCAGGAAACGAATAATGAGACCGAACAAGCGAATCCGCAACGCGATACGGAAACCGATACCGAAACCGCAACACCGGAACGTCCGCAGGAGAATCTGCTGGATGAAGAACAAACGACGACAGCAGCGCAAACGGAACAACAATCGTTTCCGATTTGGCCGGTTGTCGGTGTAATCGTCGGACTGGTATTCTTGTATCTGTTCCGGAAACCGTTGACCCGGACTGCGGCGATTTTATTTTTCCGCAACCAACTTCATCGTCCGGAAGGATTCAAGCGGATGTACCGTTTCTTATTGCGCCGTCTTGACAAACAAGGTTTCCACTACAAGGATGGTCGGACACTGACGGAACTTGCACATGAGGTTGACGGATATTACGAAACATATGCGATGCGTCCGTTGACGGATGCCTATGAACGGATGGTTTACGGAGGCGAATCGTTATCCGCTGATAAAAAACGTGAATATTTCGAAAATATCATTCGACGGATAGAGGGTTGATATTTTCGAATTGATACAGTTACAATGGGAACAACGTAAATCATACATGCATCTCCTTTGTATATACTCGCGAATATGGCGTGAGAGTCTCTACCGGGTCACCTTAAACGACCTGACTATGAAGGAGCAGACCCTTCGTATACACTTTTTTGTGAAGCGGCCTGCTCTTTTTCCATTTTATCTATGGGGGAAGAGTGGGCTTTTTTCATCGGGGTACGCATGAAATTGGAAAGGCGGGAATAGATTTGGAAGCACATTTGGACCAAGAAATGATCCTCGTCCTCGACTTTGGAGGTCAGTACAATCAATTGATCACACGCCGCATCCGTGATCTCGGAGTTTACAGTGAACTGCATTCGCATAAGATCACTGCAGCAGAAGTAAAAGACATCGCACCAGCCGGTATCATCTTCTCCGGTGGACCACGGAGTGTCTACGCAGAAGACGCGTACCGCTGTGATCCGGAAATCTTTGACCTCGGCATTCCGATCTTCGGAATTTGTTACGGTATGCAATTGATGTCGCAACACTTTGGTGGAACGGTTGAACGTGCCGGACACCGCGAGTACGGAAAAGCGACGTTGACACTCAACGATCCATCGCCGATGTATGCGAATCTCCCGCTCGAACAGACGGTTTGGATGAGCCACAGTGACCTTGTCACATCGGTACCAAACGGTTTCGTCGTCGACGGAACAAATGTCTCGTGCCCAATTGCTTCAATCAAAAACGAAGAGCTGAAGATGTACGGTGTCCAGTATCATCCGGAAGTCAACCATACGATGTTCGGAAAAGAACTCTTGAAAAACTTCCTCTTCGAAGTCTGTCAGTGTACGGGCGACTGGTCGATGGAAAACTTCATCGAAATCGAAATCGCAAAAATTAAAGAAGAAGTCGGCGATAAAAAGGTCCTTTGCGCCCTTTCAGGCGGTGTTGATTCATCTGTCGTCGCGGCACTCATTCACGCAGCAATCGGTGACCAGTTGACATGTATGTTCGTCGACCACGGTCTCTTGCGTAAAGGGGAAGCCGAAAGTGTCATGAAGACATTTGCGGATCACTTCCACATGAACGTCATCAAGATTGACGCGCAGGACCGTTTCCTGAACAAGTTAAAAGGCATCTCGGATCCGGAGCAAAAACGCAAAATCATCGGGAACGAATTCGTTTACGTCTTCGACGAAGAAGCGTCGAAGCTGACGGATATGGACTTCCTAGCTCAAGGAACGCTTTATACGGATATCATCGAAAGCGGAACGGATACGGCCCAAACGATTAAATCACACCACAACGTCGGTGGATTACCGGAAGACATGCAGTTCAAGTTGATCGAACCAATCAACACGTTGTTCAAGGACGAAGTCCGCGAACTCGGAAAAGAACTTGGTTTGTCGGATGAAATCGTCTGGCGTCAGCCGTTCCCGGGACCAGGTCTCGGTATTCGTGTCCTTGGTGAAATCACAGACGAGAAACTCGAAATCGTCCGCGAATCCGATTTCATCCTCCGCGATGAAATCAAAAAAGCCGGTCTCGAACGCGAAATCTGGCAGTACTTCACGGTCTTGCCACCACTTCGTTCAGTTGGTGTCATGGGTGATGAGCGGACATACGACTATGCAGTCGGAATCCGTGCCGTTACGTCAATCGACGGGATGACATCGGACTGGGCACGCATCCCGTGGGACGTGCTCGAGAAGATTTCAGTCCGGATCGTCAACGAAGTTCAGAACGTGAACCGCGTCCTGTACGATGTGACGTCGAAACCACCTTCAACGATTGAGTGGGAATAAGAATTAGATTTGCTGAGGGGATTCGTCTCATGAAACCTGTCGTACCAATGTTTTAAAGGAGACAGGTAAAAGGAAGTCTGTTTCACCTTCAACAATTATATTTAAAAATGAAGCTCTCTTTTGTTCACATGATTTGTGAATGAAAGGGAGCTTTGTTCGTGACTGAAATTATGGAACTGGTGAGTGACGTCAAACTGAACCAACAATTTTAAGGTAGGAAACCACGATATATCGAGATGTACTTCTGGCACTTGATATAGTTATGAAGTGAGTAATGAAATGGAATAGGTGGCGAACCATTATGATCGATTGGACATGGTCTGAAGTTGATCGATTAGAGCATCAAGAGAATTGGAATGAAGCGAAAAAATATCTTTTAAAAGCATGGCAACAAAATCCGACGGACTTAAAAATGACTGTACGACTTGGCTTTTTTTGTTGGTATGTCGTAGTCGAACAAGGACCGCTGGGGATTACAGATGCAGATATAGACACAGGTGAATTAGAGTCTATATTGACTGAAGTGACAAATTTCGGTTTGGCTCATTTTATGGCGGAGGAAGATTTTCTCTGGTGTTTTGGTTATATGATTTCCATGTTTCCGTATTACTTTGGAGACTATGAACAGTGGGAAGAAAAAGGGGATTCCATGTTAAAACGTGCTTATGAATTGTATCCTGAGGAACCTGTGTATAAATATTCTTACTTAGGATCTTTACCGAATACTTATGGAACACGTAAGAATGAATTAAAGCAGGTAAAATCTGTTTTAGAAGATCGATTTAGAGGAGAAGGGCTACTGTCTGAGTACTTTAATAGTGTATTTAGCTAACATTCCAGATGATTTTTAATCCTCACTTTTTTGCATGAAATCTGATGTATAAAAAATGTGAAGAAGTATAGAGGGTTCAATCGAAATATTAGTTTTTTGTTGATTAATGAAAAACATGGAATGCCAGAAGAAAGTCTGTCGCTAAACCAGCGCGGACTTTCTTTTTATTAAAACATGTATAAAAAATGTTTAATTAAAAAAGAAGTAGGGGAAATTCAAAATGTTGGCATTTAAAATTATTTGTAAGCGTTTGATATTTGATTTTGAAATTAGATTTTAAACGCTTTTAATCCAAAAGGAGGAAGGAATCATGAGTAGAGAAGAAAATACATTTATCGACGTGTTTAATACCCAAGCGGAAGTATTAAGCAAAGTGAATGAATTAAAGGCGCAGGGTTATGATGAAAGAGATATGTATGTGGTCGCACAAAATAAAGATTCGTTTTCTATGTTGAAAGACCAGACAGACGTGAACGTAGATACTACGGGTGAAGAGCAGCATCAAGGGTTCATGGGGAAATTCATGGCTGCCTTCTCTGATGATTCTTCTACAGAAGCATTCAGCGGGATGGGGCTAGATCGTGCTGAATCAGAAGAATATCGTCGTCAAGTACAAAATGGGAAATTGGTATTGTACGTAGACAGTGAGTATGGGGATTCTTACGAAAAACACAATCAAAGTTATGGTCAAGGGTATGGCGTTGCTTCAGATGTGAACGGGGACCAAGCATATGAGAAAACTTCAGAAATGGATCGGAATCAGGATTACAATAACTCTTCAGAAATGGATCGGACATCTACCGCTGGATCGGATGTCGGGACAGAGGAGGAACGTATTCGTCTGCATGAAGAACGTTTGAATGTTGATAAAGAAAGAGTTCAAACCGGAGAAGTAAATGTTAGCAAACGTGTTGTCGAAGACCAACAATCCATCGAAGTACCTGTTGAGCGTGAAGAAGTGTATGTAGAACGTCGCCCGGTCAACGAAAGCGAAACAAGAACAGAAGCGTTTGTAGATGAAAATGACTCCATCCATGTCCCACTTTCTGAAGAACGCGTTGTAGTTTCAAAACAAGATGTTGTTACTGAAGAAATTGTCGTCGGGAAACGGAAAGTTCAAGATACGGAAACCGTCTCGGAAACAGTCCGTCGTGAAGAAGCGGACATCAATGATGGTACGAACATCAATGATGGTACGAACATGACAAATGATCTTAATCGAGATAATGATCGAGATAACAGACTTGACCGAGATAACGATCTTGATCGAGATGAGAGAAGATAATTTTATAGTTAATTGTTAACAGAGAGTGGCTCATCAGCTACTCTCTTTTTTGCATGCGATACGATATATCATGTTTTTATCTCTTTTCTTCGAAAAACCGTGTGTTTGAGCATAGACTTTAGTAACGTAAAAAAGAGATGTATCAATTAACCGATGAAAAGTGGAAGGAGGTGGAGGAAGATAATGAATGGACGCGATCGGGTTTACGATCATGCCAAATTAATATTGATTTTTTTAGTGGTTTTGGGTCATATAATCGAGCCCTTTATTTCAAAAAGCCGAGGATTGGAAGGTATATTTAATTTTATATATTTATTCCATATGCCAGCCTTCATTTTCATCTCCGGTTATTTTACAAAGGGGAAGTTAACGTTTAGAACCGGCTTGAAACTCTCTTTGGACTATTTCGTGTTATTCATCATGATACAACTGGTATTTGTAGCGGTTATGAAAGGGATCGGAATTGATCAATACCAATTCTTGACGGTACAACCCGCTTATATTTACTGGTATCTGTTTGCGATGTTCGTCTGGAGTCTAATGCTGCCCGCTGCTCTTTGGCTGGGGCGATCCGTCAAGATCGGAATCGGACGCGTTTTTTTGGTTAGTGTACTGGTGGCTTTGGGAGCCGGCTACATCGACCAAATCGGTTGGGCATGGAGCTTATCACGCATTGTAGTCTTTTTTCCGTTTTTTGTGCTCGGCTATTACTTCAAGAGTCGTGGATGGATCATCTATCAGGTGTTCCCGAACCGCTGGATGGCTTTAGCGGTCATGCTGGCTGGTGCTCTGATGATGTGGATTTGGCCGGATCTTTTTCAGTTTAACTTACTGAGTGGAGCAAATTCGTATGCGAAAATTGGATTAAACGACACTGGTCTAATCGTACGACTTGTTCTATATCTGACTCAGTGGATGATGATCATGGCATTCTTTACCTTGTTGCCGAAAAGACCATTCGTACTTTCTCATCTTGGAACAAAGACGCTGACCATTTACATATTTCATGGATTTATTGTGAAAGGACTCATTGCCTCTTCTTATTTTAATGAGCTTACAATGGGAAAAGTGCTGCTTCTCCCGATTTTGGCAGTAGTTCTTGTAATAGTCTTAGGAAGAGTACCGGTACGCTTTCAGCTATCGCCGCTCATTTTAAAGAACGACAGACGTAATCAGAAAAACGTAGAAAAAGTGAGTTGATCGAAAAAAACGCTTCCAAAACCGAACGTTCGGATTATTTGAACGACTAAATTTCGTTTTTATGGTTGACCGGTGATTTAGAGCGTGCTACGATGTGTCTGTTCTTATTTTAATCATTTACTAAAAAACAAAAAATAATGCCGTATAATTCTGGGGATATGGCCCGGAAGTCTCTACAGGAACACCTTAAAGGTTCCTACTACGGCGTGCACTGATTTCCGGTGTGCGCTTAAAGAAACGGCTTTTACCGCTCAGGTAACTGCCGTTTTTTTCGTTTCTTGAGACGGCTTATTTGGAAAGAGGGCAATCATGAGCACACAGATGAAACCGCAACAACCAAAGCAAAAGGAGAATGCGATTGCGCGTTACTTCGATTTTAATGGACTCGGTACGAATATGCGGACAGAGTTCATCGCCGGGATGACGACGTTCTTCGCGATGGCCTACATCCTGTTCGTCAATCCAAACACACTCGCAGAAGCAGGAATGGATGCGGGAGCGGTCTTCGGTGCAACAGCACTCGTTGCTATCATCGGTTCGGTCACGATGGGCTTACTCGCTAATTACCCAATCGCTTTGGCACCAGGTATGGGACTGAATGCGTTCTTCGCTTACAGTGTCGTCATCGGAATGGGGATCCCATGGCAAACGGCTTTATCCGGTGTTTTAGTATCCGGTCTGGTCTTCATGGTGTTAACAGCGTCTGGTATTCGGGAAACAATCATCAATGCGATTCCAGAACCTCTTAAAATGGCAGTAGCTGCCGGAATCGGTTTATTTATCGCTTTCATCGGTTTAAAAACGGGCGGTATCGTCGTTGCCAATGAAGCAACACTCGTCTCACTCGGTAACCTGGGGCAGGGGACGACATTACTTGCTGTTTTCGGTTTAGTCATCTCAGCCATCTTGATGACACGCGGCATTAAAGGCGCGATTTTCTTCGGGATGATCATCACAGCCATTGCCGGTATGATCTTTGGTTTAATTCCGGTCCCGTCAGGTCTCGGTGAAATCGTCTCAGCACCACCAAGTATCGCACCGACATTCGGTCAAGCATTCTTACACTTTGACGAAATCTTCACAGTCCAGATGGCAGTCGTCATCCTGACATTCTTCTTCGTTGATTTCTTCGATACAGCCGGAACACTTGTTGCGGTTGCAAATCAGGCAGGATTGATTAAAGAAAATAAAGTCCCGCGTGCCGGTCGCGCCTTGATTGCAGATTCAACAGCAACGGTCGCGGGTTCAATTCTCGGAACCTCGACTACGGTTTCTTACATTGAATCAAGTGCGGGTGTCGCAGCAGGCGGTCGTTCAGGAATGACGGCGATTGTTACCGGTTTATTCTTCGGACTTGCATTATTCTTCTCGCCATTACTTGCCATCATCACGGCACCGGTAACAGCACCGGCATTAATCATCGTTGGTGTATTGATGGCTTCATCTCTTCTCCAGATTGACTGGAAGAAGTTCGAGTACGCAGTGCCGGCCTTCTTGACAGTCATCATGATGCCGCTGACGTACTCGATCGCAACCGGAATCGCCTTCGGATTCTTGTTCTATCCGATCACGATGATTGCAAAAGGACGCGGAAAAGAAGTCCATCCGATCATGTACGCCATGTCACTCGGATTCCTTGCTTACTTCATTTGGTTACACTGAGTTTTCTTTTCTAGTTAACGTCTTTCTTCTATATAGAAGAAAGGCGTTTTTTTTATGCAGAAGGGAAAGGGAAATAAGAGGAGGTGTTTCCATGATTGAAAAGATTACAGGTCCTGTCTTTGAATACTTGGCGGAGCATAAAGGGTTGATTGAAACGGCGCGGAAGGTGGGGCTGCCGTTAGGCGGAACCTTTTTTGTTGGAGGGCAGGAAACGGAAGAGACGATCCAAACGGTCAGGGAATTAAATGAAGACGGACGGGCGGTAACGGTTGATTGTCTCGGTGAATTCATCGAAAAGGAACAAGATGCAATCGGGATTGCTGATGAATGTATCAAAGTCATTCATCGGATTTCGGAAGAAAAGTTGAATGCGCAAGTCTCATTGAAACTGACTTCAGTCGGATTAAGGTTAAATCCGAAAATTGCAGTTGCGCAGATGACACGGATTTTGGAAACAGCAGAAACGTTTAATTTGCGTGTCACGATTAATATGGAAGAAGAAGCCGTATGCGAAAGCATCATTCAAGTTTTTGAACAATTGCATCGTCGTTTTTCAAATGTCGGAATTGCATTGCAAGCCAATCTATACCGGACGCGTTTTGATCTTGAACGCTTGCAATCCACCGTTCGTGTCGTCAAGGGAGCATATACCGGTCCGGAAGATATTTATATCGAGCGGAAAGAAACGGTGGATGCGACGTATTTACAACTCGTGAAACAAAATCTTTTGCAAGGCTGTTATACGCAAGTCGCGACACATGACGAAGATATGATTCAAGAAGTCATTCGATTCGTCCACCGACAGGGAATTGGATTCGATCAATTTGAATTCCAGATGCTGCAAGGGATGCGGCCGAGGCGGCAACAGGAATTAGTAGCTGAAGGATATCGTGTCGTCATTTATGTCCCTCATGGTGTCGACTGGTATACGTATCTGATGAAACGTTTAGCGGAACGACCGGCCAACATCGGCTTCACGGCAATGAGCATGTTAAGACTCTAAAGGCTTTACAAAGGGTTTTTAAATCCTTTGTAAAGTTTTTTTAAAATAATGCTTGTGTTTGTCGAATTTTGTTGGTATATTAATAAATGTTCCAGCGAGACGCCTTTTATAAACGGTTTGTTGGGGCTGAAAAATCTTTTCTAAAACGTGGTTGACATAATCGAAAGAACCTGTTAATCTATTGAAGTCGCTAACACGACGCGGAAGAAATGACGAACTTTGAAAACTGAACGATGAGGCAAAAAAACGTATCTT
>NZ_QPKF01000005.1 GCF_003339585.1 Exiguobacterium sp. RIT594
AATCGCACTCTTCGGTCTCGCACTCGGTGCAGCCGGAATCGTCCTCGCTCGCAAACGTCAAAACGCATAAGAGTTTACACCTAAACCACAAACATCCCCTTCAGGAATCATTTCTGAAGGGGATGTTTTTATTCCGGGACGAATTCTTCTTCTTTTTTTAGACGATTTCGCCGTTTTGCGTGCACGACACCGGAAATAATAATCGTCAATAACGCCGCGATAATCAGAAGTACCATACCTGGATGTTCACTTAACCACATTCCCAGTTCCGACCAGGTGACGACTTCACCGATTCGGACAATCAAGAACGTCCATAATCCGGTGTACAGCCCTGCCGCAACGAATGTCATTGCTAAATACCGCGGTAACGGATAACCGAGCAATCCGGCGACATAGTGAATCGGATGCCGGACTCCAGGTAAGAAAAAGGATAAACCGATCGCCCATAACCCACGACGCTCTAAAATCGATTCAGCCTGCTCCAGGAATTTTGATTTCATCAACCGTTTGACGAGTGGAATTTCACGAAAAAAACGTGCCAGCAGATAGAACCAGGCAAAGGCAATGAAAAAGACAGGCCAGGCGGCTAACCAAATCAATACCGGATGAATTCCTTCCCGAACCCGTAACGCAGCATATCCCATCATCAGGACGTCATCTGACAGCGGCGTAAACATAATCCCACCGGCTAATCGGACCAATGCCATAACATCTACCATTCTCTCACGTCCTTTTTTCTCTCTATATTAAAGTATGCCCGAATTTTCTTGAGTTGAGCCATCTTCTTTTCTTTAGTTTTTCTTTTATTGCAAAATGCACGTCGAATTGGAGAAACAGGCAGGGATATTCCACCTGATGCGAGAAGGTAGTCAAGGAACCTAACTGCTTAAAAGATAGAGGAGGAATTTCCATGTTACATCGCCGGAAGACCTATACGATCCGCCCGGAACGACTGCAGGAATTTACCGAGTTCTTTCACACGTATCTCTACCCTTTACAAATCAGCCACGGCGCCCGTCTTGTCGGCCGCTGGGTGAATGAAGCAGAAGATGAAGTCATTGCGATCTGGGAATACCGTGATCGTGAACATTACGAACAAGTCGACCGGGACGTCCGTGGCAGCACGTTACGCCGCGAAGCGATGAAAAAACGCGCCCGTCTCGGAAAAAACCTTTATATTAAATCAACGGAAGACTTTTTGACGGCAACCGGCGTCTATGCTCCGCCACGCGCCATCGTCAGTGTCACCGCTTATATTACAAATGAAGACGGCGAAGTCCTACTCGTCCGAAATCTCCATCGTGGTGACACGTATGAAATGCCGGGTGGACAAGTCGAGAACCACGAATCGATTCTCGATGCTGTTAAACGGGAAGTCAAAGAAGAAACCGGAGCGGAGGTCACGATTGAAGGTATTACCGGTATCTATCAAAACGTCTCAAGTCACGTCCTCTGTGTCGCTTTCCGCGGTACGTATACCGGCGGCGAACTCCGTCCGCAAGAAGGCGAGACGGCAGAGGTCGGCTTCTTCGACTTGAACCGGGAGAACATCGACACGTATATCAAACGGGAACACTTCCAGTTGCGAACGCTCGATGCGATGGACCCGCACTACTTCCCGCATGCCTTATATAAAGTCCGGCCTTATGAACTGATCAGCCGTTATGACGGCAATGCTCCCTCAGCTTTATCCGGTCAAAATTAACAGACATTAAAATGGACTCACGCAAAAAAGAATCACTCGACTTTTCACGCCCTTTTCTCAGGCGAGACACAAACCAGGTTTCCCGCCTCATTCAGGCAGGGAACCGGGTCTTGTTTGTCTCTGACAGCGCAAAATGCGCTTTTTCCTGCAGAAGTTGCGTGAAGCGAGTGATTCTTTTTTTACGAGATAAGGGTGGCAGATTATTATTCTGCCCCCTTATCGTTATAGAGAATGACTTTTGAGGCCATCTTTTTTCTATCGATTGTTCATTCTTTAGAGAGCAAACGGGCAGTAATTCCGGCATCATCCGTGACGTAGACTGCATCCTCTTGCCGGTTGACTTCGTAAGGAGATTGCTCCAGTGCTGCGACTGCTGTTTCACGCGAAGCAGCATCCGGATAAATCAATGTCCAGTAGGTCAGACCAACCGCATCATCGGGTGTTTTCGGTGCATCGACACCTGACCAGACGTTCGTTCCGATATGGTGGTGGTAGCCGCCGGCAGCCAGGAACAACGCCCGCATCCGGGACGCGTCCGCTGCGACATCAAACCCAAGTGTCTCGACATAAAACTTCCGGGCCGCTTCAAGTGACTTCACATGGAAATGGACATGTCCCATGACGGTATCTTCCGGCATGCCGTACCAGTCTTCCTCTCCTGCCTCGACGAGCATACTTTGCCAGTCGACCGGATCTGTCGTCATTTTGACGTCTCCATTTGCTTCGTACGTCCACGTATCACGCGGACGGTCGGCATAAATCTCAATCCCGTTTCCGTCCGGATCCGATAAATAAAAAGCTTCGCTGACGAGATGATCCCCTTGCCCGAGTTCAATTCCTTGGGCAATCAGATTCCGGATGACAAATCCGAGTTCTTTTCGGTTCGGTAATAAAATCGCGAAATGATACAATCCCGCCACCGAATTTTTTGGAAGTTGTTTTGCCATGCTATGTTGCTCCAGAATGACGAGTGGTGTCGTCTTCGCGCCAAGTGTTGCCGTCTGTTCGTCTTGTGTTAAAACCGTTAATCCCAGTGCATCCCGGTAAAACGCAATCGATTGTTTCAGATTGGTAATCCGTAAGCTGACCGGTCCGAGTGTAATGTTTGGATTGATGTTCATCTTGCTTCCTCCTCATAAGTTCGCTTCGTATCTTCATTATCAGTCAGAAGTGACAGGAACGGAAGTAGGCACAAAGAAGTGGTATAGTATCCTAAACGATACCATGAAGGAGGAACAGCCATGGAAGAGACACCAAGCTGCCGCGTCGAGACGGCACTCGAAATCCTGACCGGGAAATGGAAGCCGTCGATTTTGCTCGAACTGATCACCCACGACACGCTCCGGTTCAGCGAACTGAAGCGAAATCTCCCGAATATCACGCAAAAAATGTTAACCGCTCAGCTCCGGGAACTCGAGCTGAACGATATCGTCCACCGGGAAATCTATCAGGTCGTCCCGCCCCGCGTCGAATATTCACTGACGGACTACGGTAAAACACTGATTCCTGTTTTAAATGCCATCAATGCCTGGGGTGAAAAGCATGTCGAGCATTTGGCTCAGAAAGACATGCTTCAAGATGTCACTATTTCTAGTACCAGCGATTCATTTTAAATGAATCGCTCTTTTTTATGGGATATTCTGCCTTATTTCACGTATACTGACGGAATAGACTAACATAAGGGAGCGAAACCCATGCATCAACTTCATGCGATTGAACAGTTAGTAGCACGCTTAAAGCAAGATCCGGCTGTCGAAGCCATTTTTTTGAAGGGTTCATTTGGACGCGGTGAAGAAGATGTCTATTCGGATATCGACCTTTACTGTTTAGTATCCGAAGAGCGGATAGCGAAATTTCTAACCCGTCGACTGACACATCTGTCCGTCTATCGTCCGATCATCTGGAAAGACGACATCTTCATTGTCGCCCCGCAACTGATTGTCGTATACGATGATCTCCTGCATGTCGACCTGTTTACGGTGACGCGCGAATCGTTAAACCATTCCGATACGATTCGTGTCCTGTACGATCCGAAAGGACAACTCGAGGCGTACGTCGATACATCCTCTTTAGCACTCGGGACACAGGAAGCTGCGGATGAAGCGATTGATTCCGTCTGGTTCCTGTTCCAGTATCAAAAAGCAGCCGGGCGTGGAAATGCCTTATGGGCAGTCGAGATGTTACGCAGCGCACTGATCAAATTTGCCAAGGTCCTATTACATCGGTATGTTCCCGACCGGGCACAGCTCGGCTTAAAAACGGTTGCTGACTATTTACCGGAAACTCCGCGCATACGCCTTGAAGCCATTTATGGTGTTCTCGTTCCTGACACACATATGGAGGCGGCGCGTATCTACCGGGAGTTTTTACTGGCGGAACGGTCACACCTCCAACAGATGCTGATCGATCACCCGGAGACATTACAGTTACTCGACCGGTTGCTCGAATCCGAACAGGTCTGTTAGACGACACACCAAAAGCCGGCTCCTTCAAAAAGGAAACCGGCTTTTCATCTGTCTCACTTCACTTTAATGACAATCTTCCCTTTCGCATGACCTTCTTCTCCATAATCGTGCGCTTCTTTGATTTGATCCAAATCAAAAATCCGATCGACGACCGGTTTTAATTCACCACGCTCAACGGCTTGTGCGATATGTTGCAGCCGCTCTCCTGTCGGTTGCATGAAGACATACGCCACACGCGCGTCCGCCTGTTTTGCCTGTTCTTCATCCGGCGGTGTCGAGATGGAGACAAGCATTCCGTTTGGTTTCAGCATCTGGTACAACTTCGCTTGTCCGTCGCCGCCCATCGTATCAAACACAAAGTCCAGATCGCGGACAGTTTCTGCCGGATCCTGCTGTTTGTAATCGATGACTTCATCCGCTCCGAGCGCTTTGACCCAGTCGACGTTTTTAGTGCTCGTTGATGTAATGACATGCAGACCGTGTGCTTTTGCGAGCTGGATGGCGACTGTACCGACACCGCCTGAACCGGCCCCGATAAAGATTTTATCTCCTGCTTTCGCATCCATCACTTCAAACATGACCTGCCAGGCCGTGTGGGCGACGAGCGGCAGTGATGCTGCCTCTTCGAACGTCAGGGCTTCCGGTTTCTTGACGACAAGATGGGCATCGACTGCGACATACTCTGCATATGTCCCTTGACGGGCGATATCCGGACGACTGAAGACTTCATCGCCGACTTTTAGGTCCGTCACGTTCGCTCCGACTTCTTCGATCACACCGGACACATCCCAACCGATAACCAGCGGCATGTCATAACTGAGCATTTCCTTTAAGTACCCTTCACGGAGCTTCCAATCAACGGGATTGACACTCGCCGCATGAACGGCAATCAAGACATCATCTGCTCCGACGACCGGACGCTCAAGTTCCCCCACTTTAAATTGTTCCGATCCACCATACTGTTCAATATAAGCTGCTTTCATGTCATTTCCTCCTCTGATTGTTTTACCTTTTAGTTGTTCCCCTTCAAGACTTGCGACAAACGAAAAAAGTGTACCGGCTCTTTCGAATCGGTACACGCCTGTCAGGTATGCGCTGTCTGTTGCAGTGTTAATGCCGTGGCATTTAACGTATGGATTGCCTGCTGTAAATCAACGATTTGTTCGACTTGTGACCGTGTCAGACCGGACAATTGATCACTGCTCGTCAGTAACAGATTCATGAAAGCATCCAGTTGTTCCGTTGCCTGCGCAATGTTCGTCAGACTGTTCGTGATCGTCACGAATTGCTGTTGTGCTCCGCTGATCGCTTGCACGGAATCTTTCGAATCGCTTGCAATCGTCTGCAAGGCGTCTTGACTCCGTTGCATCCGGGCTTCCTGCTCCCGCAGCAAACTCGTACTGGCATCAATCGAATTACCGGTCTGCATGACATCACGATCGACCCGTTCGATGATTTGATTGATTTCCGTTGAAGCAGCCGCTGTCTGTGCCGACAAATTACGGATTTCCTGGGCGACGACGGTAAATCCTTTTCCGAACTCTCCGGCGCGTGCCGCCTCAATCGATGCGTTTAAGCTCAATAAGTTCGTTTGCGTCGCGATGGCATTGATGCTGGAAGTAATCGTAACAATTTCTTTAAAACGTCCAGCAAGCTGTCCAAACGCCGTAACCGATTCGTCCATGCTCGCGGTCAGTTCTTGTAAGGATTCACCGGCTTCGCTGATGGTCGCGTGACTTTGTTCAGCCGTCACCTTCGACGAAGAACTGAGGGCAAGTGCCCGGTCGACGGCTGTCGCGACATCCGTCATTAATGCAACGTTATCCGTGTTCATCCGTTTAATCTGCCGGACAGATTGGGCATTTTTCGACGAGTTATCGGCTAACATCTGCATCGCCTGATCAATTTTTTCAAATGACCCTTTCGCCGTATCTACGGTTTCACTCATTCCTGCCGTGAACGTCGTGACATCGGTTGCTGTAGCGGCTGATTGCTCGAGCGTCAATTGCGAGCTTGCGGCATAATGCTCCGCCTTCTCCTGTTGGCGTTTGACTTCCCGCATGACATTTCGGCCGAAAACTGCAACAAACGCGGCTGCGGAAAAGACCATCAGGTAGATGACAAACGCGACAATCATATCAAACAGATTTGAAAACTGAATCGTTCCAAAAACCGTAAAGAGTACCAATTCCAGTAATCCGAGCAATCCTGCCACTACGACTAAATGAGGAATGAGGTAGATGACTGAAATCGTCAAATACAGATAAGCAATCGTCCAGATACTTTGAGACGGTAAGGTCACAAGGACAAGTGCCAGCACCAGGTAGGTCAAGACGATTTGAATATATTTTCCGCTAAGCTGATCGCCAAAAAACCGATTTCCGGCCAGCAAAGCGACCGTCAGTAACAGACCACCGAGCAAAAATTGATAAAATACACTCATGGGCACATAGTCCAGTTGAACAAAAATAAAAATCAAGGGATGCGCGATTGTAATTAATGAAGCAATGAGACGAGAGAGAATTTTCGTACTCAGTCTTTCAAGGGGTGAGACCATCTGCAAAACTCCTTCTGTTGGATTCGTACCCTTTTCTTATCGTCCATTTTAGAGAAGACGTGAAGCGTTCCCGCTAACTTTCATAACTTGACGCTTGTTTTCAGAAAGGCGTATGGTGAATATAAAACTGACAGAAAGGCGGCTTTTGATGTTATATATATTAGTCGGACTGGCTGGTATCCTCGGTGCTTCCGCCCGTTATGGTCTCAGCCTTCTCGTCACTCATTTTGCCGTCGGAACGTTTCCGTGGGCGACATTAAGCATTAATCTGATTGGCTGTTTTATCTTAGGGTATGCGACCCACTTTTTATTTAAGACGACGTTGCTTCATCAATACGCGATGACGGCGCTCGGAACCGGTTTCGTCGGTTCCTTTACGACATTTTCAACGTTCAGCGTCGAATCGGTCGAACTGTTACGGGCAGGGTTTTACGGTTATGCCTTTGCCTATATCAGCATCAGTTTGTTCGGCGGTTTGTTGATGTCTTATCTCGGCTACACCCTCGGGACAAGACGGTTACGTCTGTTTCAGAAGGAGGACGCCTCATGAATCTTGTTGCTCTTGCGACCGGTGCTTTTTTTGGTGCCATCAGCCGGTTTGCCGTCAGCCAGTGGATGAAAACATTTTGGAAAAAGGATTTTCCACTCGCGACATTCGTCATCAACATCCTCGGTTCTTTTTTACTCGGTCTCGTCATCGGTTCGCATTTGGATTCGACATGGACGTTATTGCTCGGCACGGGTTTTCTCGGTTCCTTTACGACGTTTTCGACGTTTAAGCTCGAGACACTGCAACTCGTTCAGAATCAAAACAGAAAAACGCTGATCCTTTACCTCGGACTCAGTTATCTCCTTGGCATCAGTGCCGCATTTTTAGGAATCATTGTTTCATTGAACATCTAAAAAGAACCAGGACTTTCCCCGGCACACGGGAACAATTCCTGGTTCTTGTTCGTTTTTATTTTTTAGTCATTCAGCCAGAACAAGCCAACGGTTTCTGCACCGGCGTGTGTTCCGATGGCCGGACCAAACGTGCCGTCGAGCACCGTTAATTCCGGGAATTTTGTTGCGACCTGTGTCCGTAAATCGGCTGCCATCTCAGGTGCCATCGTCGTCGCGACATAAATCCGGTTTTTATAAAACGTATGCTGACGCATCGCTTCTTCGACCTGTTTGATGATTTCGATGTAGGCTTTTTTCAGGGAACGGGCTTTTTTAAACGGAACGATTTTTCCCGATTCATCCGTCGTGATGATCGGTTTAATGCTGAGCAGGTTTGCGAGGAACAAATCACCGGACGAGACACGTCCGCCCCGGCGCATCGTCTCCATGTTCCCGACAATCATATAAAAGTGCGTTTTTTTCGCTAACGCTTGTAAAGCCGCCGTAATCTCTTCGACCGACTTACCTTCCGCTTCCAGTGCCATCCCGTAACGGATGAACTCCTGCTGATTTTCAAACGCCGTATGCGAATCGATGATGTGGACCGGGAAGCTCGCCGCTTCCGCTGCTGAAGCGGAACTTTGGACCGTGCTCGACAGACCGTTCGTACAGTGGACCGCAATCGCACAGTCGTATCCTTCTTCTTTTAAGCGTTCATACGTCCCGACGAATTCCCCGAAAATCGGTTGTGATGTTTTGGCGACCAGCTTTTTATCTGCTTCCAGTGCCCGAAACAACCGTTCGACCGTAATCGTATCTTCATTGTAGGCTGTCTCACCAAGCAAGATTTGAATTGGTACGACATTCACACCGATTGCTTCCGCCTCTTCTTTTTTGAAATAGGCCATACTATCGGTCACCCATGCTATTTTAGTCATTTTCCTATGCCTCCGTTAGATTCTTCTCGCTTTATCCTACCACATTCGCTTCGGATGTCAGCAAAAAAACGTTACTGCACTCGACTAAATTGGAACGTCGTCCGTTTTTCATAGACCTCGCCGGCACGTAAAACAACAGACGGAAAATCGGGCTGATTGATGGCGTCCGGCAATCCTTGTGTTTCGAGACAAATTCCGAGATACGGTGTCGCCCGTCGCCCGGCAATCGTAAACTCACCGGCCAAATGGTTTCCGGTATAGACGACGACACCCGGCTGATCGGTTTCAACACGTAAAATCCGACCACTGACCGGTTCCTCCAAGACGATTTCACCGCCTTCTTTTAATAAAAACGGGTGGTCGACACCGCTGCCTGCCTGGCGCAACGCTTCGTCACTCGCATGTGTCACTTCATACAACGAGCGGGCTGTCCGGAAATCAAAGACCGTCTCGTTGACGGATAAAATCTCGCCTGTCGGAACGGACTCTGCATTTAACGGGACGTAAAACGGGGCATCCATCCGGAGACGGTGCTGCTCAATCGTTGTTTTCGCATTTCCTGTCAAATTAAAATACGTGTGGTTCGTCGGACTGAACGGTGTCGAGGCCGTCGTCGTCGCCTGGTACGTCATAATCAAAGCGTCGTCATCCGTCCAGTCGATTGTCAACCGGACATCGAGTTGACCCGGATAACCGTTTTCTCCGTCCGGGCTCGTCAGGAGCAGATGTAACTGTTCACCATCGATTTCATAATCAAAAAACCGGTTCGACCAGTTGACGCTTCCTCCATGAAGGTGATGTTCTCCTTCATTTTGTTCCAGGATGTAGTTCATCCCTTCTAATGCAAACGCACCGTTGGCAATCCGACCGCCGACCCGGCCGATCGTTGCCCCTAAGTGATGGGGATCCTCTAAATATTCTTCCATATCATCAAAGGCCAAGACGACATTCTCGATGGTCCCGTGTTGATCCGGAACACGGATTGCCGTGATTTTCCCGCCCAGATTGAGTAATTCCACGCTGTGTCCGTTACGATTCATCAATGTAAAAGCGATGATCGGCTGCTCGCCGGAAAACCCGACTTCTTTTGTTGTAATCATGCGCTTATCCTCCTGTATCGATCTACTCTTGCTTTCATTTTTACCCAGGATTGGCTAAAAAAAAACAATCGTCCGATTCCGGCAATCCGAATCGAACGATCATTACACCCGGTCGGTCGTAAGAGGCAACATCAGTTTCAGACGTGTTCCACCGGGGCGGGAATGAATCATACAACTCGCCTGTTCCCCGTATCTCCGGTGAAGGGCACGTCGTAATAAAAATAAATTACTCGTTTCCGTTTTTTTATCCTGCTCCCAGCGTTTCAGGAATTCAGCCGGTACACCGACTCCATTGTCCGACACTTCAAGCATCCAGTGTGTTCCTTCCTGAAATGCCCGGACATCAATCCGGTGATACGGACCGCTTTCGGGAAACGCATGCCGCAATGCATTATCGACCAGCTGTGTCACGAGCAACGGAAAAACAAAATGCTCTTCAACAGCCGTTTCGATATCCAAATCAATCGTAACCGCGGCCGGTGTCAATGGATGATGCCGGCGGATTCCTTCCAGCGACAGATACGATTTTAAGGTCAGTAATTCTTCACGCAAAGGATACAGATCAAGTCGTCGTGCGGTCGTCAGTAGCTGTCGCAATGCTCCGAGTTGGTGTTTGACCGGGGTATCCGGATCAGCTGTCTGATGGATTTCATCGACGATGCCGAGGAGATAGTTCGGACTCAGAATCGGTTTGATGCTGGTGTTTGGAAATTGATTCAGTTGCTCTTCTTGGTGAACGACGAGTTCGCGTGCCAGGAGATCCACCAACTGTTCCATCGTCCGCTCCATCGTATCATCGAACAGGTGGGCCGGAAACCAACAGACGATGCCCGCTTTCTTCCCCTCGATGAGTAGTGGATGAAACGAGATGATTTGACGTGTCAACTCATCTTCCGACCGGTAAACGACAGCTGTCTCCACCCAGTCCAAAATCGTCTGATGCTGGAATAAATCGGCTGTATCGTGTCCCGTCCGGACATCGGCTAAAATCCCATCCGGTCCAAGTAAAACGACCCGGTTGATTTTCGTTTCTTCCAGGATGGTCGATCCGATTTGCCGGGCGACATCAACCGTCATGCCATTTTTACGTAGCGGACGAATCGCATCCAGTAAACGATAGGAACGTGCGGATTCGCGAACGAACAATTCGTTCTCGAGCTTCAATTGCGTCCGTAAGATGGCAATGAAGACACTGATTCCGACTGCATTCGTAAATAACATCGGGAAGACAGCTTGACGTGTCAACTCCAACACACGCGCCTGATCCGGGGCCAAAATCAATGCGACTCCAATATCGAGGAGGACGGCACTTAAGACGATGCCGATCGGCTGGAGCAGGGAATAACCGTCTTTCCTGCGCCACTGGCGGCTGTACACCCCGCTCAACAATCCGGTTCCGACCGCAATGACCCAAGCCGATTCCGCACCGGATGCACCGAGATAATAGCGGTGAAATCCGACCAGCAAACCGGTCAAACCACCGACGAGCGGTCCCCCCAGCAGACCGCTGGTGACGATGATCGTCAATCGGGTGTCGACAATCCATTGCTCCGGTGAAACGGCTAACCCGAGTAACGGATCAATCGTTTTATCAGCCGAAAGACCAATTCCGGCATAGTTCATCAAAATACCCGATACGACAAACACACTCAGTAAAATAAAACGATGACTGCGGCGCGACGACGTTTGAAACAAATGGCGTGATATGCGCCATTGTGACAATAAAAAAGCCAATAAGGCTAACATGCCTAAGCGGCTGAGTAAAAACGGGATTTGCTCGAGCACTGGACGTCTCCCTTCTCAAAAAAAATAATTTTCCCTCTCCTTACTCTTTCCCGCTCCCGCCCCCGTTTCCCTACCAACGTGTTCATTCTTTGCACATTCGTTTTAAACTTCATTTTCCGACTGACGTCTTACCGAAAAAAAAAGCGTCTTTCGTACGAGACGAAAGACACTTCGGATTATTCTGCTCGTTCGAGCGGGTGTAACCACAATTTGATCTGGTTGATTTGATAGTTCTCCATCTCCATCACTTCGACCGAGAAGGATTCCGTATCAATGTGTTCTCCCGGTTGCAGATCGATGTTGTGCATCTGAATCCAGCCACCGATCGTATCGACGTCTTCATCGTTCGTAAACGTCAGACCGAATCGGGCTTCGAGATCTTCAAGCAACACGGTACCGGCAACGAGGTATTCATTGTTCGGCAACTCCTGGATTTCTTCGACTTCATCCGTATCAAACTCGTCGCGGATTTCACCGACGATTTCTTCGAGTAAGTCTTCCATCGCGACGATTCCGGCCGTTCCGCCGTATTCGTCGACGACCAATACGATATGCGAGCGTGTTTTCTTCATCTTCCGCAACGTATCTTGCAGCGACGTGACTTCCGAGACGACCGGTAAATCCTTCACATAATGTGTAACCGGATGATTGTTTCCGTTGGCGAAATCCGTCAACATCTCCTTGACGTTGATGTAACCGAGAATCCGGTCTTTATCATTTTCTTCCGTCACCGGATAACGGGTAAACGGATTATCCATGAAGATTTCCATCAGCTCGTCTTTTGACAACCGTTCTGAGATTGTCGCCATCCGCATCCGCGGCACCATCAAATCTTTGACGACATGCTCGTCAAACGCAAACACGTTCTGCATCAGTGCGAGTTCCGTCTGATTGATTTCTCCGCTTTGAAAACTTTGTGCCATGATGATTTTCAATTCATCTTCTGAGTGGGCTTGTTCGTGACCAGCCGGTTTGACACCGAATAATCCAAGGAAAAAGCGGGCCGAACCATTGAGTAACCAAATGAACGGATACATGATTTTCCCGAAAATGTACAGTGGACGGGCAAACAGTAACGTCATCTTTTCCGCGTATTGAATCGCAAGTGTCTTCGGTGCCAGTTCTCCGATGACGACGTGTAGGAACGTCACGGAAACAAAGGCAATCCCGAACGACAAGAAGGTCGAGACGGCAGCCGAGACACCGAATTCATCAAACACCGGGTGCAGGATTTTTTCGACGGTCGGTTCACCGAGTGCCCCAAGACCAAGTGCTGTCACCGTGATTCCCAGCTGACAGGCCGACAAGTAATAATCGAGGTCTCCGGCAATCTTTTTCGCCAGGATGGCACTCTTGTTTCCTTCCTGAATCATTTGATCCAGACGGGACATCCGTACCTTAACGACCGCAAACTCTGATCCGACGAAAAACGCGGTCAACACGATCAATAACACCACTAAAAATAAATTAATAAATAATATAGTATCCAAAATCCCCTAAACAGGGGTCACCTCCATTTTATTGTTACAGCTGAGCAATCAGGGAAGCAATCAATGTCAGACGTTGAGACAGTTCGAGACGAATCTCCTGTTTCTCATAGTCGGTCGATTGCAATAAACGCTGTTCGAGCCCGTTGACGCTTTCTTGAAGCTGCTGCACTTCTTGATAAATGGCATCGCCCGTTTTGACTTCACGCTCGGTGAAGAAAGCAAGAATCTCTTGCAGGGAAAGCCGTTGTGTCTTCAAATACTCAATCTTTTGAATATGCTGGATGACATCTTCCGTATACAGCCGGTAACCGGCCGCCGTCCGCTCTGTTGTTAATAAACCGAGCGATGTATAGTAGTCGATGGTCCGTTTTGATAAGCCGGTGGCCTCCGCGACCTGACCGATTTTAAGCAACGCCTTCCCAAAGATCCTCACCTCCCATTCCGTTAAATAGTAATTTCATCATATCACGGTTAAACCGTACACAACAACGTTATGCTTATTAGGGAACGGCAAAAAACGTATCCTCCGACCGGAGAATACGTTTTGGATTTAGATTCTTTTTTTACGTTTTTTAAGGGTACTTCAGTTGGTAACCGCTTCTTTGACCGGTGTTCCGACGATTGACCGTTCGAGCAGTTCGACGACATCGTACGTCGCGACCTGTTCGTCGACTTCTTTCGCCTTCGTTCCGTCACTGAGCATTGTCAGACAGTACGGACAAGCCGATCCGATGACGGATGGCTGGACCGTCAACAACTGTTCCGTCCGGGCGACATTGACCCGTGCGCCGACTTTTTCTTCCTGCCACATCATGCCGCCGCCGGCTCCGCAACACATACCTTTTTCCCGGTTACGTTCCGTTTCGACAAGCGTGATCCCCGGAATCTTCTCCAAAATATAGCGTGGTGCATCGTAAATATCGTTGTAACGACCGAGGTAACACGAATCATGATAGACGACCCGTTCACTGACCTCATGGATCGGTGTGATCCGTTTGTCGTCAATCAACCGCGCGAGCAGTTCCGTGTGGTGATACACTTCGACGTCCGGACTGAGCCCAAAGTCCGGGTACTCATTTTTGAACGTATTGTAGGCATGTGGATCAATCGTGACGATTTTTTTAACATCGTATTTCTCAAACGATTTGATGTTCGCTTCCGCCAGTTCCTGGAACAAAACTTCATTCCCGATCCGGCGTGGTGTATCACCTGAGTTTTTCTCATCGTTACCGAGAATCGCAAACGAGATGTTCGCTTCATTCAGGATCCGTGCAAATGCCATCGCAATTTTTTGACTGCGGCTGTCATACGAACCCATTGCGCCGACCCAGAACAGGTATTCGAACTCTTCGCCGGCTTTTTTCTTTTCCTTCGCCGTCGGCACGACCAGTTCGTCGCGCGTCTTGCGCCAGTTTTCGCGTTCTTTCCGGTTCATCCCCCATGGATTCCCTTGACGTTCGATGTTCGCCATCGTCCGTTGCATCTCCGGATCCATCTTCCCTTCCATCATCACGAGGTGACGGCGGAGATCGATGATTTTATCGACGTGTTCGTTCATGACCGGGCATTGATCTTCACAGTTCCGGCATGTCGTACAGGCCCAAATCTCTTCTTCCGTGATGACGTTACCGATCAAGGAATCCGGGACGACATCCATTTGACCGGCTGCGGCAAGTGACGCAATCTGATTGCCTTGCGATCCTTCAAAGGCAAACGCCGGTGCCCACGGTGACTTTTGGGTGATGGCTGCCGTTTTCATGTTGAGATGATCCCGCAGTTTAACGATCAGGTCCATCGGTGACAGTATTTTTCCTGTTCCGCTGGCCGGACACATATTCGTACAGCGGCCACATTCGACACAGGCATAGAGATCAACGAGTTGCTTTTGATTAAAATCTTCAATCCGGTTCACCCCGAAGCTGAATTCCGCCTCGTCGTCTTCCGCTTCTTCCATGACTGACAGGTCGATCGGTGCGAGGCGTCCGACTTTTGATGTCCGGCCGAGCCAGACGTTGGCTGTTCCGGCAATCAGGTGGGCGTGTTTCCCTTGCGGAATGTAGACCATGAAGCTGAGTAAGAACAGTAAGTGGGCCCACCAGAAGAAAACAAACAATCCAAACGCAACTTGCTCCGGTACCCAGCTGAATAAGAAGGCAATGGCCGACGCCACCGGTTCACCGAACGTCGAATGATTTTCGTAGACCAGGAAAAATCCGTTTCCGAACAGAACAGCAACCATCAGACCACCGATGAAAATCAAGGCAAGACCGGCCATGAAGTTCCGTTTCAGGCGGACCAATTTTTCAACATAGCGGCGGTAGAATCCCCAAACGACTGCCACTAAAATGACGAGCATAACGATTTCCTGGAAAAATGTAAAAATCGGATAAAGTGGACCGAGCGGAATGTGTGGAAAACGTTGTCCGACGGCGAGTCCTTTCCAGATGAAATCAATCGCTCCGAATTGAACGAGTAAAAATCCGTAAAACATCATGACGTGAATCGTCCCGCTTTTCTTGTCCTTCAGCAGTTTCTTTTGTCCAAAGACGTTGACGAGCACCGCGTTCAGACGCTCTTTGTTCGTCAGCGTCCATTCCGCTTTTTTCCCCCGACGAATCGCTTCGTACCGGCTTTTGACGAGCGTGACGAATAAATAACCCGCGTATCCTGCGACGAGCAGGAAGGCAATCCAGTTAATCAGTAAAAATGTCCCCATGAAACAAGCCCCTTTCCCCCTAAAGCCATTATTTGATATGAGTATAGCATATAATGAATGGCTATTCATTCATTATTTTACTGTTTTTTCTGACGGGCTGTTAGATCAAGGCATTCCATGCAAAAAACGTGTCCATTCACTCGCTGTTCTTGAGCAGGAATGGACACGTTTTTTAATCAAGTTCTTTTTACTTTCGCCTCGGCAGCAATACGATTTTCCCAAGTTTTCCTGTTTCTTTGAAGTAGCTTTGTGCTGCTGCCGCTTCCTCGAGCGGGAATGTCCGATCAATGACCGGTTCGAGTTTACCATCCGCAATCGCATCCAGCATCCGTCCGAATTCAGCCCGTGTACCAAGCACCGAGCCGTAAAACGTCAAATGCTTCAGATACAGCGTCCGGAAATCGAGATTCGTCTGTTGTCCGCCGGCAGAGCCGGAAATACAGAATTTACCGCCGTTTTTCAGAACGTTCAGAGTCGTCTTGAATAATGCATCACCGACGACATCAAGCACGGCGTCAACCGGTCCGGCATTCACGGAAAGAATCTCTTCCGTCAGTGTATCCGAACGGTACGACAAAACATGCGTTGCCCCGAGACGTTTCAACTCTTGTTCCATCTTCAAATCACCGACGACAGCAATGACCGTTGCCCCAAAGATCCGGGAAGCGATTTGAACGTTTAACGACCCGACACCGCCGCTTGCTCCGGTCACGAGGACGGTTTGTCCCGGCTGCAACTGGATTTGTTCATTCATGTGCCAGGCCGTCAATCCACTGACCGAGAAAACAGCACTTTTGACGTAATCGTCAAGCGGCATCGCATAACACAGTTCTGCCGGCCAGACGACATACTCGGCGTATCCGCCGTCATATTCCGAGCCGATGAATGCCATATCTTCACTGATATGTTCCGTTCCGTCTGTGCCGCTTGAAGTAAACGGGAATAAGACGACATCTTGACCGGTCCGGGAGGGATCAACACCACTCCCGACTTCAACGATTCGTCCGCTGATATCAGAACCCGGAACACGCGGAAATTGAACGCCTTCCGGTTTCCAGCCCGACTCACTGTCCGTTCCGTATGCCCCTTCGCGCATCCAGATTTCCGTATTGTTGATACCGCATGCTTTGACCTCAATCAGGACTTCCCCGGCTTTTGGTGTCGGGACCGGACGTTCGACGACTTCGAGTTGCTCGACACCACCATATCCATTGACTTGAACGACTTTCATGCTATCTCCTCCGTTTCTTAAACTCTATCTTTTTATTCCTTGCCCGATTTTTAAAATCTTTAGACTTTATTCTGTGAAATCACCAGATCATCTGTTCATACAGATAATACGATTTGGATGTCTCATTCAGGTAATCTTCTAGAGGTTCCAGAACATCACGATTCAGAATATAGTCTTCGAGCTGTTCAATCGGTACCCACTGACAGGCAACGACTTCCCGGTCAGGATCGTTCAGCGACAGCTCCCCTGTCACCGAACAATCAAAATACGTGACGAGACTGTGCGCGTTAAACTGTTCGATGAAGTTTTCCGTTAAGTAAGCCAGTTCAAACGTTTCGACGGACAGCCCGGTTTCTTCTGCCATCTCCCGTTTTAAAGCGTCCGCCAGCGTCTCGCCGGCTTCAATCACACCACCCGGCAGACTCCAGACGGCTTCCGTCCCTTCCGCCTGATTTTGGACCAGTAGAAGTTGATTCTGCTGTCTGATAATCCCGACCACGATCCGGTATAACGTTCTCATGAGAAACCTCCTTTTATGTAAAAAAAGCAGTTCCATTCAAACCTCCTTTGAATGGAACTGCTTTGGTACGTACTTATTCTAATCCAAGCGATTGCGGTAATTTGACGGCACGCGCATACGCTGTTTTATAATCTTTTTTCGACACAGCCTGTTCAACTTCACGGAGGGCCGGATGATTTTCTTCCGAGAACGCCCCTAAAATCGTCAGGTAACGTTCGTAGACGGAATCATCTTCCTTGCGGGCATGAAGTAACGCTGTGTAGAGCATGACCGTATCTTCTCCGTACAGTACCGGTAAATCTTCGTTGATCAACAGCAACGAATCAATCGCGTCAGAATCGACCTTTGAATTGTATTCCGTCATGACCTGTTCTGCCAGTGCTTCGAGTTGATCGCGCCATTCGTTGTACTTCGGCTCGTCATTCTCGAGCCACTCGAACCAATCTTCTTCGAGCATCTGTTCCATTTCTTTAACCGTTTGTTCAAATGCCATGTGTTTCACTCCGTTCCCAAGTTAATTCAATCGTATACAGACCGACCGGCTGATGATTCATCATCAGATCGTACTGGAATTGCATCCGTTGTTCTGTCATTTCAATTGTCGCCGTTTCCGTCTCCATCACCATCTGACCAAACTGGCTCTCATAACCGCTTTTGGTTTTTTGACCCAAGATAAAGACGTGGTGCATCGAAACCGGACCTTTCCGGTTCAGGGCAACCTGATCGTGCGACCATTTAATAGTTGTATCAATCGGTTGTTCCTCTTCTTGCATGAACTTCAGGGCAAACCCGTCTTTTGTTTCAAACAAGGTCCCTTCTGCTTCTAATTCAACGGACTCCCGCATCGCGTCATCCTGAATCGATGTCACTTGCCGCAGGCGGACCGGGTAACGTACTGGTTTCACTTCTATCACCTCATCGTCTAGCGTACACGATTTTCTTTCGCCCTGCATCTTCTTGATTTCTTTTTTCGCAACAGCAAAAGGAATCACCCGCTTCACGCCCCCTGCAGGAGAATACGTGAAGGAAAAAGTGATTCCTTTTTGAGTTGATCCATTAATTTTAACGTACGCGGTACAGGCGTGCTTCAAAAGGTTGAAGCGTGAGTTCGGTTCCTTCATGATACGTTGTCTCATAGTTCGCAAGCATGATGTTATCCGAATGGAGGATGATGTCGGTGTCGACTTCCGCCACTTCGTCTTTCAGGTTCGTCACAATCAGGAACTGTTCGTTTCCGAGCGTCCGCGTGTAACCATAGACTTTTGTATCTTCCGGAAGAATGAGATCGTATTCTCCGTAAATCAATGTTTCTTCCATCTTCCGGATTTGAATCATCCGTTTATAGAAGTTCAGAATCGAATCCTCATCGGCTTGCTGAGACGCCACGTTGATGTCGGCAAAGTTCGGATTGACACCGAACCATGGCGATTGTTCCGAGAAACCGCCGTTTTGTTCATTTGTCCACTGCATTGGTGTCCGGGAGTTATCACGCGACGAGTTCCAGATGACTTCCATGATCTCTTCGTGTGTTTTCCCTGACGCGAGCTGCATCTCGTACATGTTTTTCGTCGCGACATCATCGTAGTCGGAGATATCCGGGAACTGGACGTTCGTCATCCCGATTTCTTGTCCTTGATAGATGAACGGTGTTCCTTGCATGAAGAAATACATCATCGCAAGTGACTTCGCGCTTTGTTTCCAGTATTGTCCTTCATCACCCCAAAGGGAGACGGAGCGGACCTTATCGTGGTTTTCAAGATACAGCGCGTTCCAGCCTGTTTCTTCAAGTCCTTTTTGCCATTTCGTCAAAACTTGTTTCAGTTTAACAACGTCGACGCCTTTTTCGGCATCTGCCCGCCACAGGTCCATGTGTTCAAACTGGAAGACCATGTTCATCTTGCCGTTTTCTTCTCCGACCCAAAGATCTGCTTCTTCCGGCGTTACACCGTTCGCTTCACCGACTGTCATGATGTCGTATTTTGAGAACGTCTCGTTTTTTAATTCTTCGAGATATTCGTGAATCCCTTCGACATTCATGTGCATCTCAAACGATGGCACGTGCGGCATGCCGAGTGGATTCGGAAGATCTGCGTATGACTGATCTTTATTAATGTGGCTGATGGCATCAATCCGGAACCCATCGACCCCTTTGTCCAGCCACCAGTTGATCATCGTGTAGACCGCTTGGCGCATGTCTTTATTGCGCCAGTTCAAATCTGGCTGACGACGTGAGAAGACGTGCAGGAAATACTGCTCGGTCTTTTCATCGTATTCCCAAGCCGAACCGCCGAAGATACTTTCCCAGTTATTCGGTTCGCCGCCGTTGACGGCATCTTTCCAGATATACCAATCCCGTTTGTCATTATCTTTTGACGAACGCGACTCCATGAACCATGGATGTTCATCCGACGTGTGGTTGACGACCAAATCAAGCAAGACTTTGATATCACGTTTATGTGCTTCTTCCATTAATAAATCAAAATCGGCCATTGTTCCGAATTCGTCCATGATGTCTTCGTAATCACTGATGTCATATCCGTTGTCATCATTTGGTGATTTGAACATCGGACAAATCCATAATACATCGACTCCGAGATCTTTCAGATAATCCAATTTTGCGATGATACCCGGGATATCGCCGATTCCATCATTGTTTGCATCATAAAAGCTGCGTGGATAGATTTGGTAAGCGACGGCTTCTTTCCACCAAGCTCGTGTAAGTGTTTTTTGTGCCGTTTCAGGGCGCGGTATCATTTGTGTCATTATGGATAAATCCTCTCGTATTTCAGTCTTTGTTGTCCGTTTTTTTATAGTAATCCTTGATATTTTATATCGTTTCTCGGTAGATTTCATTTAAGCGCAACCGATTGCGCAATTACCCTGTATTTATCTTATCAAACCTGTTTGGAATGTCAATGATTCGAGACATTCTCCAGCACTTCACATACATGTCTAAATTTTAATTGTTTACGAATTGTTATTGAAAAAATACATTACATTTACTGAATTATCCTACACTGTTTATCGGTCAATTTCTAGCCTTTTGCACAACCTTTTTCGGAAAAGTGAATCTTTTTTTCGATCTTCGGGTATATCCTTAACAATGCGAATTAAAAAGGGGGATTTTGTAATTATGAAGGGACAGTTTTTGATCAATGGACAATGGCTCGACCAGGGACGTGAACGGACGGATGTCAAAAATCCGGCGACTGGGGAAGTTGTCGGCAGTGTACCGAACGGAACAAAATCCGATGTCAACGATGCGGTTGAAGCGGCTCATAAAGCTTTTCCGGAGTGGTCGAAGCGAACCGTTTATGAACGGGCAGCCCTTCTTGAAAAACTGTATGCCAAGATGCTTGAGAAAAAAGACGAATTGGCCCGCTTAATGACACTTGAGATGGGAAAACCGCTTGCGGAGTCGGAAGGTGAAGTCGAATATGCGGCAAACTTCGTCAAATGGTTCGCGGAAGAAGGAAAACGGGCATATGGGCGGATCATCCCGACACATGATGCCACTAAACGCCTCCACGTCATCAAACAACCGGTCGGGGTCGTCGCTGCGATTACCCCATGGAACTTCCCGGCTGCGATGATTACCCGGAAACTGGCACCGGCGCTCATCGCAGGCTGTACGTTCGTCTTAAAACCACCAACGGCTACTCCATTGACAGCGCTCCGGCTGCTTGAACTTTGTCAGGAAGTCGGGATTCCGGACGGTGTCGTCAATGCCGTGACCGGAAGCGGAAAAGACCTGGGTGAATCTCTCGCCACCCATCCACATGTCGCTAAAATTACGTTCACCGGGTCGACGGAAGTCGGTCGGACGCTGATGGCACAAGGTGCAGAAACCATCAAAGCCATGTCACTCGAACTTGGCGGTCATGCTCCGATTCTTGTCTTTGACGATTGCGACATCGATCTTGCCGTCCGAGAAACGATTAAATCGAAGTTCCGCAACGGCGGACAGACGTGTGTCTGCGGAAATCGTATCTACGTATCGGATTCCATCTATGATGCGTTCGTCGAAAAGCTCGGTCAGGAGACAGCCAAGTTGAAAACCGGGAACGGGCTCGACAGCGAAACGAAAATCGGTCCGATGATTAATAAATCCGGTTACGATAAGGTCAAAAAACATGTTGATGATGCGACATCGGCGGGTGCCCGCGTTGTCACCGGCGGATCAGGACAAACCGACGATGACAACGAAGTCTACTATTATGAGGCAACCGTTCTTGCGGACGTCACGCCACAGATGCTGATCATGAATGAAGAGACATTCGGTCCGGTCGCACCTGTCCAGCGCGTCAGTTCGGATGAAGAAGCTGTCCATTATGCCAACCAAACGCCGTTTGGTCTTGCATCTTACGTCTTTACGAACAATTATGCCCGCGCTTTTAAAGCCATTGAGCATCTCGATTACGGGATTGTCGGATGGAATGACGGGGTGCCTTCAGCTGCACAAGCACCGTTCGGCGGTATGAAACAATCCGGTGTCGGTCGTGAAGGCGGATCGGAAGGTCTTGAAGCCTACCTCGAGACGAAGTATGTATCAATTGGCGGACTCGACCAATGAACGCGGCCGAACGATTCGTCCAGTGTCTCGAAGCCGAGGGGGTCACGCACATTTTCGGCGTTCCCGGTGAAGAGAACATCACCTTACTTGAAGCAATCAGCAAATCAGATATCACGTTCATCACGACACGTCATGAGACGAACGCTGCCTTCATGGCCTCAATGTTCGGCCGGTTGAGCGGACGCCCCGGCGTTTGTCTGTCGACCCTTGGTCCCGGAGCGACCAACATGATGACGGGAATCGCCAGCGCGACGATGGATCACTCGCCGGTCGTCGCCATTACCGGGCAAGGTGCGACGTGGCGCCAACATAAAGCGTCCCATCAAATGTTTGATTTAGTCGAGATGTATCGGCCAATCACGAAAGCAAGTACATCGATCGTGTCGGGAGACATCATTTCAGAAGTCGTTCGCCAAGCCTTTGCGAAGGCGGTTTCCGAAAAACCCGGTGCGACACACCTCTCGTTCCCGGAAGACATCGCCAAAGCCGATGTTGATGCCAAAACACCGATTTTACGCGACAGTACTCCGACCTTCCTGCATCCGACATCGGTTACGGACAGTGATGTCCTGTTACAAATCGAACAAGCAGAACGGCCGGTCGTGATTGCCGGCTTCGGTATCAACCGAAGTGGCGCGACGGATGCTTTTCAGGCTTTCTTCGAGCGGTTAGGCGCTCCTGTCGTCGAGACGATGATGGGAAAGGGATCGATTTCGTCTTTTCATGAGCTCGCAGCCCACACGATCGGCTTACCGAATGCCGATTATAACCAACGGATTCTGGATCAAAGTGATTTGATTATCGCTGTCGGCTACGATATTACAGAGTTGCCGCCCTCGAAGTGGAATCCGAATCAGACACCTGTGTTGCATATCGATACGAATCCACATGAAATCGATCAGTTCTATCCTGTCGTCGCGAATCTGATCGGTTCGTTGCCTGACATTCTGCACCTGCTCTCGGAAAGTATTCCGAACCGTTCCTGGACCGGATGGCAACAGGACCGCGACCGGCTGCGTCAGGAAATCCGGTCGACGTATTCCCTTGCCCTTCCGTTGCATCCTCAAAGCATCGTGCGTGAGCTCGAACAGGCAACCGGCGAGGACGGGATGATTTTTTCAGACGTCGGAGCCCATAAAGTATGGCTCGGACGGCATTTTCAGACGACACGCCCGAATCAATTGTTTATCTCGAACGGCTTTTCTTCGATGGGATACGGCTTGTCGAGTGCAATTGCCGCTAAACTGTTGCATCCGGATCAACGTGTCCTCTGTGCTTCAGGTGACGGAGCCTTCTTAATGAATGGTCAGGATCTTGAGACTGCGGTTCGGTTGAAGTTACCGATCGTCGTCATCATCTGGCGCGACGGCACATACGGACTGATTGAATGGAAACAACAGCAAGCCTATGGTCGTGCACCTTATATCGAATTCGACAATCCGGATCTCGTCAAACTGGCGGTCGCCTTCGGCGCACTTGGTCTGCGTGTCGGAGAACATGGCACCCTGTCCAGTTGCCTCGAACAGGCTTTTCTGAGTGACGGACCCGTTTTAATTGACTGTCCGGTCGATTACAGGGAAAATCTGAAGTTAAGTGACCGTTTACGGACTTATGGAGGCTGATAAAAATGACACAACTCAGAAAATTACAATCGATTTCCGACTTTGATCAATTCGTTTCCGAACATGCAACCTTCGTGATTTGTAAACACAGCACGACCTGTCCGATCAGTTCAGCCGGTTTTTCCGCCTACATGAAATATGCGGATACGACAGAAATTCCGACTGCTTATTTATTGATTCAGGAAGCACGGACATTATCGAATCACATCGCAGAACAGTACAACGTCCGGCATGAATCACCGCAAGTCTTGTTCATTCAAGACGGAAAAGCAGTCTTTACGACCTCTCATTATGACATCACGACAGATGCCTTACACACGCACGTCGGATGATTGTCCCGGTATTTCTAAGCGTGCGCCTTTCCCTGTTGCTTCCTAACAGGAAAAGGCGCACGTTTTTTTGATGATTTCCTATTCCATTACAGCCCGTCTTCTTCATAACAAATAAAATTACCTTTCTTAGCTATTAATATTTGTAATTCAAGCTAATTCAGCTTAAGATAGACAACAGATATAACGACCGTATAGAATTGTGTACTGTTAGTTCATTAAGGAGGAAAACCATGTCACACGAAAAATCTGCTACCGCTCGTCCCCCTTACGGCATCCTTGCTGTATTGATGATCGGTGCCTTTATTGCTTTTTTAAATAACACATTACTGAACATTGCCTTACCTTCCATCATGAAGGATCTTGAGATTGAAACGTCAACGGTCCAGTGGTTATCGACCGGTTTCATGCTCGTCAACGGGATTTTGATCCCGACCTCTGCTTTCCTGATTCAAAAATTCTCAGTCCGTCGTCTGTTCCTGCTCGCGATGACGCTGTTCTCTGCCGGTACGATTCTTGCCGGCTTCGCGGATGCTTTCCCGGTCCTGCTTGCCGGACGGATGGTCCAGGCTTCCGGATCCGCAATCATGATGCCGCTTCTGATGAACGTCATGCTCGTCAGCTTCCCGATTGAAAAACGCGGAACGGCGATGGGCTTCTTTGGGCTCATCATGATGGGAGCTCCTGCAATCGGTCCGACCCTTTCCGGTTGGATCATCGAACATTACGATTGGCGGATGCTGTTCCACTTCATTACACCAATCGCCTTGCTTGTCCTCGTTGCCGGATTCGTCTTGCTTCGTGACGTCAAAGAACGGTCCAACGCCAAACTCGACTTTATGTCCGTCGTCTTGTCGTCCTTCGGATTCGGGGGTCTGCTCTATGGTTTCAGTTCGGCCGGTTCAAAAGGCTGGGATAGCCTGCAAGTCATTTTAGCGTTAGTCATCGGGGTCGTTGCACTCGTGACGTTTATCATGCGTCAATTGAAAATGGAACGTCCGATGCTGAACTTCAAAATTTACCGTTATCCGATGTTTGCTTTATCGTCCGTCATCTCGATGGTCGTGACGATTGCGATGTTCTCCGGTATGTTGCTGTTACCGATTTACGTTCAGACGATTCGTGGAATTTCACCGCTCGATGCCGGTCTGATGTTACTGCCGGGTGCAATCCTCATGGCGGTCATGTCACCGATCAACGGGAAATTGTTTGATAAAATCGGCGGACGTCCGCTTGCCATCACAGGCTTGTTCATCACTGTCGTCACGAGTTATTATTTCAGTCAGCTCGAAATGGATACGACCTATACACACTTGATCATCCTCTATTCACTCCGGATGTTCGGAATGTCGATGGTCATGATGCCGGTCTCGACGAACGGTCTCAATCAATTACCGACCCGTTACTATCCGCACGGAACGGCCATGAATAATACGTTGCAACAAGTTTCCGGTGCGATTGGAACGGCACTGCTCGTTACGATCATGTCGACGCACGCAAAAACGCGCGGAACGGAGCTTGCACAAGAAGCAGCAAAAAACATGACGAGCCAACCGACAGCGGAAGCCGCTGCCGCGATGAAACAACAAATCATCATGCAGGCAACGCTTGACGGAATCAACTATGCGTTCTTCATCTCAACGTTCATCGCCGGTCTCGCGTTTGTTCTGTCGTTCTTCATCAAACGGTCGACACAAGCGGAAGACATCATCAGTAACCGGTCATTGAATGAACAAATCATTAAACCGCAAGTCTCCAATCAATAACGACCATTGTTTTGACAAAACAGCACATTCGACAAAAGGCAACGGACTTCAAATCCGTTGCCTTTTTCGTTTGGTTTTTTTGAATATCAATCTTTATACTGGTACCCCCTATACCTATATGATATACTCGATGTATCAACCAGCCAAGAAAGAGGTGTTCCCCATGACGCATGATCATCCCCTTGTTCCCCGTTCCCCGGAAGAACAAGACGCTTTGATGAAACGATTAAAACGAATTGAAGGCCAAGTCCGCGGCATTGCCAACATGGTCGCAGAAGACCGGTATTGTATCGATATCCTGACCCAGACCGCATCGATTCAAGCGGCGCTCCGCCAAGTCGAGTTGCAGGTCATCGAACGTCACGTCAAAATGTGTATGCACGATGCGGCGACCGGCAAACAGGATACCGATGTCTACGTTGATGAACTGATGGCCGTTATTGCCCGTCTTAAGAAGTAAGGAGGGATTTCAATGTCGAAAACGATGGAACTGAATATCGAAGGCATGACATGTGCTGCCTGTTCGGCCCGGATCGAAAAGGTGTTGAACCGGATGGACGGAGTCGAAGCCACCGTCAACCTGCCGCTCGAAACAGCACGGATTGCTGTTCCGGAAGAGATGGATGAACAACTGATTTTAGATAAGATTAAAAAAATCGGATATGGTGCCACCATCAAGACGACACCACATGAACAGGTCCAAAACCGCCGGATGCTCTACCGTTTTTGGATTGCCGCTTTCTTGTCCCTGCCGTTACTGCTCAGTATGGTCTCCCACATTCCGAACAGTCCGGTCCATCTGCCTTGGCTCATGAACCCCTGGCTGCAGTTCGCCCTGGCGACGCCGGTCCAGTTCATCATCGGTGCCCCTTTCTATGTCGGTGCCTATAAAAGTCTTCGGAGCGGGAGTGCCAACATGGACGTCCTGGTCGTACTTGGAACGTCCGCAGCCTATTTCTATTCCGTTGCCGAAATGATGATTCACCCGGTGATGCCGAATCTCTACTTTGAGACGAGTGCTGTTCTGATTACGCTCGTCCTGCTCGGAAAAGTCCTTGAGGATCGTGCCAAACAACAAACAACAGGTGCCATCAAAAGCCTCCTTTCCTTGCAGGCGACGGATGCCATCGTCCTGGAGCAAGGCGTCGAGCGGACGGTTTCACTCGATCAGGTTCAACCCGGCATGCAGTTGATCGTTAAACCCGGTCAAAAAATTCCGGTCGACGGTGTCATCACTGCCGGTGATGCTTATCTCGACGAATCGATGTTGACCGGAGAACCGCTACCGGCTCATAAAGGAATCGAGGATGTTGTGATCGGCGGGACCTTGAACACGAACGGTCACCTGACGATTCAAGCGACGAAAGTCGGTCAGGAGACGATGCTCGCAAGCATCATCCGTGTCGTCGAACAAGCGCAAACGGAAAAAGCCCCTATCCAGCGTCAGGCCGACCGGATTTCCGGTATCTTCGTCCCGATCGTCGTCGCCATCGCCCTCGTGACGCTTGCCGTCTGGTGGTGGACGACCGGTTCATTCGCTGAAGCGATCCGTCCGGCAATTGCCGTTCTCGTTATTGCCTGTCCCTGTGCCCTCGGTCTTGCGACTCCGACATCGATCATGGTCGGGACGGGTAAAGGGGCAGAACACGGTGTTTTGTTTAAAGGCGGAGCACAACTCGAGTCGTTACAACACGTGGATGCGGTTGTCTTTGATAAGACCGGAACATTGACGATCGGCCGCCCGGTCGTGACCGAGACGTTCGGACAGGAACAGGCACTCGATTTTGCAGCGGCTCTTGAAAAAAAATCGGAACATCCACTGGCTCATGCCATTACCGAAGAGCGCGATGTCGTCTTTGACATCGAACACTTTACAGTCGATCCGGGACGGGGTGTCCGGGGATCAATCATGAATCAGGACATCATGGTCGGGTCGGCACGGATGATGGAGGAACACGGCTTATCCCTGCCCGACTGGACATCTGTCGGCGCAACCGTTGTGTATGTCACGGTAAACGGGACGATTGAAGCAGGTTATGCAATCCGGGATGAGCTGAAACCGACTACCAAACTGGTCATTCAGGAGATTCAGCATACAAAAGCGGTTTATCTGCTGACCGGAGACCGTCGCGAAGTCGCCTTACAACTCGCGACCGAGCTTCAGATACCACACAGCCATGTGTTTTCCGACGTTTTGCCGATTGAAAAAGCCGATCACATCAAAACGCTTCAAGCAAACGGACAGCGTGTCGCGATGGTCGGAGACGGGATCAATGATGCACCGGCTCTTGCGACGGCAAATGTCGGGATTGCTCTCGGCAGCGGGACCGATGTCGCACTTGAAGCGGCAGACGTCACGTTACTTGGACATGATTTGCAGCAAGTCATTACAGCCATCCGGCTCAGCGAACAAACGATGAAGAACATTCGGCAGAACCTGTTTTTCGCCCTCGGTTATAATGCAATCGGGATTCCGATTGCCTGCCTCGGACTGCTTGCCCCTTGGGTTGCAGGTGCCGCGATGGCATTCAGCTCTGTCTCTGTCGTCACAAATGCGTTACGCTTAAAACGTATTCCACTATCCAAAGGAGGAAACCAATCATGAAAGAAACAACTTTAACTGTCGTCGGAATGACGTGCAATCACTGTAAAGCAAGCGTCGAATCGGCGTTAAACGAACTCAACGGTGTAACGAATGCAACCGTCTCACTGGCAGACAACAATGTTACGGTGACACATGAAGACGTCGCAACTGAACGTCTTGTCGAAGCGATTGAAGAAATCGGCTATGACGTTCCGACTGCCTGATTTTTTTAGTCAAACTGCGCGAAACATGCAGTTTGGCTTTTTTATTTTGAAAAAAACGGGAATGGTTCTACAAGGAGGGGTTCGTATGGTACCGAAAATCGAATTCGTAGAACACTTCGATGACAACAAAGGAAAACGATTTAAAATCGAACTTTGGAATCTCGGAACCTTCACATTCAGTGCTGAATCAGCCAAAGGACCTGTCACCCGCTTTACGTCCATCGACATTCAATTCGTCCAAACTTGTGTGAGTCGGATGCGATCGATTGTCGATGCCAAAAAAGCCTTCCAAGAAGATCAACCGGTTTAAATCAACGTTTGACATATATAGCAGGTACCCTTCGTTTCAGAAGCGGTCATTCCACTCATGGTCCTTGATCATGAGTTTTTTGATTTCAGGTCAATACTTTATTCACATCTGACAAATTCTTTAGAAAACGATTATCAGAGTTCTTAAAACAGCCGATAACAAATAAGACATTAAAAATCTTAATTCCAAGAAAATCGGGGGCATATCGTGCGCAATCCATTTAAAGCTAAATCATCGATGTCGACCTATCAGGCGACAATCGGATTCCCAGACAAACGACTAATTACTAAAACCAGTGATCCGACCTTAACCGGACGCCTGGAATACATGGGTTATACGGAAGAACATCTGCAAACGCTAAAAGCAATGGCGCCTGTCGTCAACAGCATTTTGGATGAAGTGCTCGAGCAAGTCCTTGATCATTTGCTTCTTCATCCTGAAATGGTTCAAATCGCTCAAAATTCATCGACACGTGAACGTCTGAAAAAAGTCTTTGCCGACTATTTCGGCAGTTTATTGACTGGTAACATGGATGATAAGTTCCTGGCGATGCGGACACGGATGGGAAAAACCCATAACCGTAACTTCGTCCCGGTAACCTGGTTCATCGCTTCTTACGCAGCATTTAATACGTTATTGATTCCGAAAATCGTCGAACACTTCCAGCATGATCCGGCACAGTTGACGAATGCGATTCTTGCACTGAATCATGCGATGAATCTCGATGCGCAGATCGTGACAAGCCAGTATGTCGATGCCCGCTTGCATGAAGTCAGTGCAGCCAACGAATCACGAAGCCGTCTGTTGCAGGACGTCGTCCGTGTCAGCCAGGAAGTCGCAAGCACCGTCGAACAGACGGAAGTAGCGATTTCCGAGACGAGCCGCCGGGCGACACAAATCCTATCCGAAACGGATCAAACGGAAAAAACAAGCCGTAATCTGGTCGGATTGACGTCAGAAAATGAGACGAAAATGGATAAAATGGAGCAACAGTTTGTACAGGCAACGGAACAGGTCAGTACTTCATTGACAAGTATCCAGCAACTGAAAACGACATCAGACGAAATCGTCAAGATGACACAAGGCATCGAAGATATTGCCAATCAGACGAACTTACTTGCCTTGAATGCTTCGATTGAAGCGGCTCGTGCCGGTGAACACGGTAAAGGATTCTCTGTCGTCGCCATCGAAGTCCGTAACTTGGCAGAAAATGCGAAATTACTCAGCAGCAGTATCAATACGTTGATTCAAAAAAATAACGGGAACATCAATGAACTCGTTTCCCAAATGGATGACATCACCCGGTCAAATTCTGCTTCCCGTAACGAACTTCAACAAGTGAAGAGCGGTATCCATACTGTTAAACAGGAAATGGAAAACTATCTGGAGATGTTCGGTCGCAATAAAAACGACTTAAGCCAAATCGTTCAAACGATTCAAGGAATCAGTCAGACGACCCAAGGATTGTCTGCCTTAACGACAGATCTCGTTGCCGCTTCTGAAGTCAATGCTTGAGCAAACGAAATAAACGAAGGGACCTCTCCGTTAGCGGAAAGGTCCCTTCGTTTATTGTTCCTGTTCGGCGGTCACAACCAATCGCTGATCGTATCCTTTTGATTGGGTAAACGTTCCGACACAGGTGATTAACGTTAAACGTTGTGCAAGTGTCGCACCAAAAATGGATCCGACAGGTGCCTGGTCAACGGGATAAGACATTACGTTCGTCACCACGTATGAAACCTGTTCTCCCGTTTTAGAACTTACTTCAATCCGTTGTCCCCGTTTCACTTTTGCCAAGTCATAAAAGACAGCCGGACCATCCGTATCATCTAAATGTCCTGCCAAAATGACATTGCCGGTCTGATTGGCTTTTGCCCCGTATTGGTACCAACCGACTTGATCCGTCTTCTTCGGAACATCCATCCGTCCCTGATCATCTTTTCCAACGACTTCAATCTTTGCATTCACATCGATTGCCGGGATTTTTAAACGGTTCGGTATGAATGTTTCGACGGCTTCTGCTTTTGAATCAGACTTTGGTGCCGGTGATTCGACGACAGGTGGTGCCGGTTCCTCAGAGCGCGGCGGAGAAGCCTCTTCTGCTCCTCCACACCCTGCAAGCACCACGGTGAGAAATAATAAGAGATTACGCGTTTTGTTTACGACGGACGACATAAGCTGTCCCAACAAGTGCAGCTCCAGCAAGTGCTACGAGTGCCCAAGTTGTTGCCATCGAAGAATTTTCAGTTGTTCCGCCGAGACCAGTGTCCGGCATTGCTGCCATTTCACCGCCGTCCGGAATCAGGAGGACGTCAAAGGCCGGTTCGCCTTCAAGGAGTCCGATTGCGAGTGCTGTATAGTTTTTACCACTGTCGAGTTTGATACCGTCGAGTGCTTTAACGACATCCGTTGCACCTGCTGGTCGTACTTCAAGATCATACGTACCGGCATCCAGTGTACCGTAGTCAGAGATTTTCGAGAACTCGAGGTCGCTGAAGAGCGGATCTCCACCTTTTGGTGCGACATCAACGGCTGGTGCATCCGGTGCAAAGTGAGCGACACGGACCATTGATTTTCCATCTTCGCCTTTGCCGTTATCTTCCATGACAGCAAGTTTGATATCTGCCAATTTACCGATTGCGGCTACAGAATAGAATTTTCCGGCTTCGATGTTGAGTGTTTGAGAAAGTACAGGATCTTTTGTTGTACCGGCTGCGAAGACTTCTACTTTATGTTCTCCGGCTGGGAGAGTGAGATAATCTGTGACTGCTTTAAACTCTGCTCCTGAGACTGCTTTTTTTCCATCGACGGCGATGTCCACTGCGGGAGCATCAGGTGAAGCGTGAATCACACGAACCATTGCATCGTCTGCTGCACCTACAGGGAGCACAAATAGTGCGAATAGCAGAGCAGCTGTGACGAAAGATAAGAGTTTCTTCATCTTTTTTCCACCTCTCATGTCATGATGTATTTCGCTCTCAAACCAACATTTCTTTTACATTCAGAATATTTTGTTTGTGGTGACATCTTAAACTTAAAGCAATCGTTCGAACCTGTAAATATCTGAGTGTGCTTTTTTGTCAGGGAAAACACATTAAGTTTCCTGACGAAATGAGATGATTTCCTTCCGTATGATCACATTCATTTTACTGTGTACCCGCACTGTTGCTGTTCGGTTTTGGTAACTGCGGTTTGTATGAACTGTCTGTCTGACAACAAAAAGGTCAGATTCCGCAAAAACGGATCTGACCTTTTCCTCTTTACTTGATAAATCCAATCATCATTTCACGCAAGACTTTAGCAGCCGCAATTGCTGTCATGTCCGACTGGTCATACGCCGGGCAAACCTCTACGAGATCGGCTCCGATGACATCAACATCAGCCCGTGCAATCATATGGACGACTTCAAGTAATTCCTTTGTCGTCACGCCGCCGATTTCCTGTGTTCCCGTTCCCGGTGCCGCTGACGGATCAAGGACATCGATATCGATCGTCACGTAGACCTTTTTACCAGCAAGCTTTGGTAAAACGGCTTTCAACGGTTCAACGATTTCGTATTTGAACAGGTTGTAACCGGACGTTTTCGCCCATTCAAACTCTTCTTTCATCCCTGAACGAATCCCGAATGAATAACAGTTTTCCGGTCCAATTAAGTTCGCAATCTTTTTAAGCGGTGTCGAGTGTGACAACGGTTCGCCTTCATACGAATCGCGTAAATCCGTATGTGCATCAAAGTGCAACACAACAAAATCTTCGTAATGTTTATCAAAAGCTTTGACGACCGGCCATGTAACGAGGTGTTCGCCGCCCATTCCGAGCGGGAACTTGCCTGCCGTCAATAACGAGTCGACGTATTCTTCAATCATATCAAGTGATTTTTGCGCATTACCGAACGGCAACGGGATGTCACCGGCGTCAAATAATTTTGCATCGGCGATATCGCCGTCAAGATACGGACTGTATTCTTCGAGTCCGAGTGAGACTTCACGGATTCGGGCCGGACCAAACCGTGAACCGGGACGGAAACTGACCGTCCAGTCCATCGGCATACCGTACAACACACCTTTTGCATCTTCGTGAGTCGGTTGACTCGCGATAAATACCTTACCTGAGTAAGCTTCATCAAATCGCATCATTATTCCTCCAGTCATAGAAAGGAGTGCCCCTGAAAACGGAACACTCCTGACGTTTAATTAAATCGTTAAATCTTTGACGAACTTCGGTAGCGCGAATGCAGCTGTGTGAAGTTCCGGTGTATAGTATTTCGTTTCGATATCGTGGAAACGCTCTGGTGCGACTTCGAGTGGATCATGTTTTTTCGATCCAATCGTAAATGTCCACAGACCGCTCGGATACGTCGGAACGTTGGCAATGTAAAGTTTTGTGATCGGGAAAATCTCTTTGACATCGCGTTGGACGTCACGGATTAAGTCCGGTGTGAACCATGGGTTATCCGACTGAGCGACGAAAATACCGTCTTCTTTTAATGCTTTTGAGATTCCTGAGTAGAATCCTTTTGTGAACAGGTTGACGGCCGGACCGACCGGTTCCGTTGAATCGACCATGATGACATCATATTCGTTGACAGCTTCTGCAATATGCATGAATCCGTCTCCGACGATGACTTCAACACGTGCGTCATCAAGACCACCTGCGATGTTTGGTAAATATTTTTTCGAGTATTCGATGACTTTTCCGTCGATTTCGACAAGAACCGCCTTCTCAACAGATGGATGCTTCAAAACTTCACGGATGACTCCACCGTCTCCTCCACCAACGACCAGAACCGATTTTGGATTCGGGTGTGTGAAGAGTGGAACGTGTGCGACCATTTCGTGATAGACAAACTCATCACGATCTGTCGTCATGACCATTCCGTCAAGTAACAACATTGTACCGAACTCGTCCGTCTCAACCATCTCCAGGCGTTGAAACTCCGTTTGTTCGCTCTCATAAACGTGGTTGACACGGAATGTGATACCGTAATCTTCCGTTTGGTGTTCCGTGAACCATAACTTTAATTTTTGTTCCATTTGCGATAGAACCCCTTTCTTTCATCAAGACAAAAGTTGTTCGTATGCGAGTGGCGTTTACGGCGCTTCTTAATCATACAAATGCGAGTATACCGGACTTTGAAAGAAACTTCTATATAATTCGAAAAGATTCGACTGTTTTTTTAGTCGACGAACGTGACGATTTCATCCAGGCACCGGCGCTGCTTCGCCCGTTTCGGTTCATCCGCCCGGTAGCCAAATGCGACCATGACCGGTACAGTGAAAACAGACCGGTCGAGCACACCGTGCCGTTCGAGAATCTGTTCGACTGCCTGCTGATCGAATCCTTCAATCGGACACGAGTCGATGCCGATTTGCGCTGCTGTCGACATCATGTTTCCGAGCGCGATATAAGCTTGTTTCGCCGACCAATCGGTCATCGCCTTTTCATTATCCCCAATCTTGAAATCTTCTTCGAGGAACAGACCGTACCGTTTTGTCCGGCCGGCTTTTGCTTCATCCGACAGACCGAGTACATCCATCATATGTTGCACGTGCGCCCCGTCCGGTTGCATCTGTCCACCTGTCCGGGCCAGGAAGATGACGTAGTGGCTCGCTGTCGGCAATTGACCTTGTGCGCCCCACGAGACGTCCCGAATCTCATTTCGAACGGCTTCATTTTGAATGACAAGCAGATTCCATGGTTCGTATCCGAAAGAACTCGGTGAAAGACGGGCTGTTTCGAGGATAAATTGAAAATCATCCGCCGGTATTTTTTTAGTCGGGTCAAATGATTTTGTCGCATGACGGAACTGAAAAGCATCGATGATCTGTTGTTTTGTCTGATCGTGATTCATGAGTGATTCCTCCTGTGTAATATAATGACTACCTGATACGATATCAAACCCGTTTCACTCCGTCTGTTATTTTGCTTCATCAATGTATCTGAAATGCATGTTACAAAATAGAAGAACCGGGAAATAATAAATAATCCAACTTTTTCATTCTGTCTGTTTCATCAATTCAAAGGCTTTATTCCAGGGTTTTTCTAGATTACAACGCTTTGTTTCTTGACCCCTTCCTTCCCATCATTACCCATTTTCGTTTGCCAGTCCGCTCCAACTTTGTTACGGTTAGAACTTGCGTGATAAGGTTTTGTTTTCAAATGACACGGGTATTACTAATGTCGTTGTCTAAAAGAGTTACAAAACTACATGTAAAATTCGAAAGAAGGTGTTGATCACGATGGAAAATAAACGAAAAAGTAAAATTACGAATGTCCTTATCATCTCTGTCATTTTCTGTGTGCTCTTTACCATATGGGGAATCTTGCCTGAATCACTCATTGGTGCCGCAAATCTCGGAAATGTCACAGGCATCGCCCAAAGCTTTGTTTCGAACGGCTTCGGCTGGCTTTATCTTTTTGGTATGAGTGCCTTTTTATTAATTGCTATCTTTCTCATTTTTTCCCGTTTCGGCTCAATCCGACTCGGTAAAGATTCCGATCGTCCGGAATACGGTTTAATTTCCTGGTTCGCGATGCTGTTCAGTGCCGGTATGGGGATTGGTTTAGTCTTTTGGGGTGTCTCAGAACCACTGACCCATTTTCATACCCCCCCGGTCGCGACAAACGACCTGACAGAAGCTGCTCCACTCGCCATGCGTTATTCCTTTTTCCACTGGGGTCTGCATCCGTGGGCACTCTATGCGGTCGTCGCCCTCGCCATCGCTTACTCGACGTTCCGTAAAGGACGTCCGGCCACAATCGGTGATACCGTTGCTTCCCTGATGAAACCGAAGTACGAAGCGGCCGGTAAAGGAACAGTTGAAGTACTTGCCATTGTAGCTACGGCATTTGGTGTTGCCACGTCACTCGGTCTCGGAGCCCAACAAATTTCAGGTGGACTTCACTTCCTTGTCGACGGCATCCCGAACTCCTTCATGACCCAATTAATCATCATTTTAGTCGTATCCGTCCTCTATATGATGAGTGCCGCTTCCGGTCTTGATAAAGGAATCGTCCGCTTGAGCAACGCCAATATTGTCTTGGCAATCCTCTTGATGGTTGGGGTTCTGTTCCTCGGACCGTTCAGCTTCATCATGGATCTGTTTGTTCAAACGACAGGTGCTTACTTGCAAAACCTACCGACAATGAGTTTCCGGGCGTCAGCCTTCAATCCCGATGAACGGGGATGGATCAATGACTGGACAATCTTCTACTGGGCATGGTGGATTTCTTGGTCACCATTCGTCGGAACGTTCATCGCCCGTGTCTCAAAAGGACGGACAATTCGTGAGTTCGTACTTGGCATCATGCTGGTACCGACAATTTTCGGTCTGCTCTGGTTCTCTGTTTTCGGTGGATCTGCGATTTGGAACGAACTGTTCAACAATGTTGATCTCATTTCAACGGTCAACGAAAAAGGAGTCGAAACCGGTATGTTCGCCTTGTTCGAAACATTCGGTGGTCTCGGAACATTCCTCAGTATCATTGCTGTCTTCTTGATCACGACGTTCTTCATCACGTCTGCCGACTCCGCGACGTACGTCCTCGGGATGTTATCTTCCGGCGGTAGTCTGTTGCCGAGTCTCCGCATCAAGTTGACATGGGGAATCATCCAGTCATCGATCGCAGCTGTTCTCTTATACGCAGGCGGACTCAGCGCCTTGCAGGCCGCAGCTGTCCTTGCAGCCTTCCCGTTCATCTTCGTTGTCGGGATGATGGTCATTGCCCTGTTCATGGATCTGTCCAATGAACCGGATGCTGCGAAATCAGCCGACGAGTTGAAAAAAGAAGCCTAACTGCAGTCAGACCCTGTCTTCCGTCAGGCGGAAGTCAGGGTCTTTTTGGTATGCTGAATACAAGAAAAGGGGTGAGGACTTGCGCGTCAAGAAAAAATGGTTTATTCCCATCGGCATTCTCGCTCTCAGTAGCTGGTTTTTGTACCGGGAAAATAATCAAATCGACACGACGGCAGTAACGGTCCAATCGGATAAACTGCCTGCCGCGTTTAATGACTATAAGATTTTACAGATTGCCGATCTGCATGGTAAATCCTTTGGTTCCCGTCAAAAGGTTCTTTTGAAAAAAGTGAATAAACTGCAGCCGGATGTCATCTTAATGACCGGTGACTTGATTGATTCAAGACGTAATGGAGAAGAAGAAGCACTTCAGCTGATGAAACAGCTGATACCGGACTATCCGGTCTATTTCGTAACAGGCAATCATGAAGTCCGTCTGAATTTGACGATTTTACCGAAGCTTGAACGACTTGGCGTCACCGTCCTTCGAAATACGTCCGTTCCGCTTGAACGAGACGGTCAGTTCATTGAGTTGCTTGGAATTGACGATCCGACGACGACCCGTTGGAGTGACGGGCTGCAGGAGCCGGATGGCATCCGGCAAAGTCTCGATCAAGCCCAGTCGACTGCCGACACCCGTGCTTTTCAACTGTTGATGGCGCACCGTCCGGAATATTTACCGTTGTACGCGGAACGGAAAGTCGATTTGGTGTTATCGGGTCATGCCCATGGCGGACAAATCCGGTTACCGTTCACGGACGGCATGTATGCTCCCGGTCAAGGCTTTTTCCCTGAACTGACCGCCGGACAGCATACGATGGAGAACACACGGTTGATCATCAGCCGTGGGCTCGGCAACAGCTTATTTCCGTTCCGAATCTTTAATCACCCTGAGTTAATTGTCGTGACATTACGCAGATAATCAATCAAAAAAGTGCCAACTCTTTCACAGAGTCGGCACTTTTTTTAAGCGAGTGCTTCATGCAATTCCGGTTCAGCATTTTCCCACATCTCCGGTTTGTGTGTCTGCAGGAAATCACGCAACAAGTGTTTCGATGTCTCGTCCATATGATCGACGACAATCCGTCCTTTTAACGATTTATCCATCTTATTGACATGATCTGCTAAAATCTTAAAGCCGCGTCGTGCTTCGACATCAACTAACAGGTCACATGCTGCGACGCCACCGTAATAAAATCCTTCCGGTTTCCGGCCAACCGTCACCCAAACGATCCAGTACAGCTTTCCGTTTGGTGAATCCGCCTTGTCTGTCGTGAATTTAATCCGTTTCTCGATGGCTGCCTTCGCATGCATCGCACCCATATCAATATAGGCTTCACCGTCTTCCGGCGAGATGATGACCGGTGACATGCTGTTCAGACTAAGTGTTCCGACACCAAATCCACCATGCCCGTCCGTTGAGTTATCTGAAATGATATTGAAGTTAATTTTCTTTTCCATCGTTTACTTGTCCCCTTTTACTACTGTTGCTTCTATCATACCGCATCCAACAGTCGGTGCAAGCCTTCGTTTACCGTTTGAGTGTCTCCAGCTGCTCCCGTGTGACACGACGGATCGTTGGTAACCGCAGACATTCGAGGGACGTGAGTTCTTCGTGAGCGGGTGGATTCAGCTCTTCCAGTTGCACCAATGCCCGGTCATACAATGTTTGAGAGGCACGACCGAACAGAACAATCCGCTCCAGTGATGAACATTTCGAACGAATCGCCCGTAATTGCTTGGCCAGTTCCCGAATCCGCTCTGCCAACTCGTCTTCGATGTCAGGTGTCGGTTTACGATTTTGAAAAATCGGTTTGAAGCGGTCCTCATCCCGAAGCAACGTCAACATCCCGTAGCGTTTTGCTTCTTCATTTCCGACAAGCGCTGCCAATTCCTTATCCGTTACGAGCCGTCCAAACGGAATATTTTGATCAAACAAAACATCTGCGACTTCGAGACCTTTTGCGCCTGATAACGGGTATGTGTTGTCTTCTGGTAAAGCGCGGTCAAAAATCAGTAGTGTATGGATTTTTTTACGAATCACCGGTTCCATCTCCATGCCTTCACCTCATCCTCATCATTTATTAAGTACTACTTCTTGCTTCCGACAGACTACTCCTGTTCTATACCCCTCTTTTTCAATTTCAATGTGCCGTTTGACGGAACACGGGTGGCGTACGGTATACTGAGGGCGTATTGTACTTATGCTAAGAGGAGGAATATGACATGCCTTACGTTACAGTCAAAATGTTATCTGGACGCACAGTGGAACAAAAACGTGCGTTGATCGAAAAAGTTACAGCGGCCGTTTCTGAATCCGTCGATGCGCCAAAAGAAAATATTACGGTTTTCATCGAAGAGATGGAGAAAACCGATTACGGTCAAGCCGGCGTCATGTTCGCCGACAAATAAACACTTTTCAGGAGGAACGATTTAACCCGTCGTTCCTCCTGTTCCATATACTTATCACAGGAAGGATGAAGCATCATGGCAACAGTCAGCATACTTGGCGCAACAGGACGTACAGGACGCCCTTTACTGGATTTATTACTAGAGAAAGGTCATGACGTCCGGGCCCTCGTTCGATCGGAACAGCATGGACTGCCGGACCATCCCCAATTGACAATCCTTCAAGGGGATGCAACGGATGCAGACGATCTCGAACGGGTCATCGAAGGGACGACTGCCGTCTTCAGCTGTTTAGGAACTGATCAAAAACAAATTCTTTCCGTTGCGGTTCCAAACCTCATCATTAAAATGAAAGAACAACAAATCGAACGAATCGTGTTCGTCGGAACGGCCGGCATCCTTGATGCTTCGGAAGAACCGGGAAAATACCGGTTCCAGTCCAGTGAATCCCGTCGTCGCTCGACGATTGCGGCTGAAGATCATCTTAAAGCCTATTTGACGTTAAAAGACGCGGATGTCGACTATACGATCATTTGTCCGACACAACTCGTCGAAGAAGATGCGATTGAGGACGTCTTGATTGAATCCAATCGATTCACTCACGAAACCGGTCCAATCCCACGGATCAATGTCGCCCGCTTCGCTTACGAAGTTTACGATGAAGGGCTGTTCCATCGCGAACGGGTCGGAATTGCTTCACGCGGCTAAAAATAGTAGAAACCAAAAGCAGGACCCGATTTCTAGTCGGGTCCTGCTTTGTTTAAGAAATGACAGCTCTGCCAGTCGTATACGATTTAGAGTAAGATACTGACGACGATTGCCGTCAAGACACTGACGAGTGTTGCTCCGTAAAGTAATTTCAGTCCGAAGCTCGCTGCAACACTTCCTTGGCGGTCATCGAGTCCTTTGACAGCACCCGCGATGATCCCGATTGACGAGAAGTTGGCGAATGAAATCAAGAAGACGGAAACGATTCCAAGTGTCCGTGCTGAGAATTCTTTTGCGTATTCAGGCAAGCTGAGCATCGCGACGAATTCGTTTGTAATCAATTTCGTGGCCATGATACTACCGGCACTGACTGCTTCCGCCCATGGAATCCCCATGATGAAAGCGAATGGTGCGAAGATGTAACCGAGAATATCCTGGAACGAGATACCGAGCACCATCAGGAAGATATCGTTGACCATGCCGATCAAAGCATTGTATCCGATCAACATCGCACCGACGATGATTGCAACTTTGAATCCATCCATGATGTATTCGCCGAGCATTTCGAAGAACGTTTGTTTTTCTTCAACGATTTCCAAAATGTCTTCTTTTGGATCAACTGTATACGGATTGATGATTGAAACGATCATGAATCCACCAAATAAGTTCAAGACGATTGCTGTGACGACATATTTCGGTTCGACCATCGTCATGTATGCACCGACGATTGACATTGAAACCGTCGACATCGCAGACGCACATAATGTATACAGACGGTGAGGTGGTAATTTACCAATTTGCTTTTTAACCGTGATGAATACTTCTGATTGACCGATTGCTGCTGATGCTACGGCGTTATATGACTCAAGTCGTCCCATTCCGTTAATTTTCGAAAGGACGAACCCGACTCCGCGCATTAAGAGCGGCAGGATTTTCGTGAACTGCAAAATTCCGATTAAAGCCGAGATGAAAACGATTGGCAACAGGACGTTGATGAAGAATGGTTGCGCGCCTTCATTCGCTAATCCACCGAAGACGAAGTTGATGCCGATTGCGGCATAACTGAGCAATTTTTCAAAGACTTGAGCGATCCCTTTAATGACGATATAGCCGAATGACGTGTTCAACAGAATATATCCCAGGACAAGCTGAAGCACTAGCATGACCGCAAGCGGTTTCAATTTGATGCTTTTACGATTACTGCTGACAAGGTATGCCAAACCAAACACGATGACAAGTCCCAGTATTGCGATTAAATATTTCACGAACTATCCCTCAATCCATAGTTTATTTTATCAGTTGTACATAAGTACGAGGTCTGACGTTCAATCTCTTTCCCAAGTACTACAATAATCAACATTCGGAAGAACTGCAAGGGGTAAAGTTCATTTAGTAACCGCTTTCGTCATTTTCATAAACTTTCAATACAATGTTTTCCATCCGTTCCCGAACATTGCCCTGACTGATGTTTGCCTTCCCATATGCTTTCCAACCGGGATAAACATTGAGGGTGTCCGGTTCAAAGTCAAAAACAGCTGTTAAATCCCATTTCCGATCGTACGAAAATCCACTGTATGCAATATATTCAGCTAAAAATTGATCTGCTGCTTCGACCGATTCAAGCAACGCCAGATTTAATCGGCAATGGGCGACATCTGCTTCAATGGGTCCAACACAGCCACTAATCCAATCGACTACGTTATACTTTTCAGCTGATTCGTATAACACATTGACCGGATGAAAATCACGGTGGATGAATCGAACTTGTTGACTCGTTGCCGGCGGTTCTGCCACAGCCCGTTGCCACATCTCCTTTTGAACTGCCCAAAAAGGAACCGTTCGCTTTGTCACGTACGGTGCATACTGGTACCGGGCTTCTGGAACCGGCAGTTGATGAATCGCAACTAACGTTTTTGCCAATTGTTTGAGGTACGCTCGATTTAACGGTTCGAGTCGGACTTCTCCCGGTAAACACGTCATTTGAATCCATGGGGGAATCTCCCCCTCCCACGTCAATTGATAATTTTCGACATCCGGTCCTAATCTACCGGTCGCCTGTAACGCAAAGACCTCGTGCGCGACGAGGTCCGGTTCCTGCTCTAGCCAGGCAGGATTGGTATGAATTCGAAAAACACTATCCCCCGCTCGAAACACGTACGAGGAAGTCGCTCCTTTTAAAGGGATAACCGCTTTCCCTTCCAAGCCGGCATACTTTAAGATGGTTGCGATGATATTGTTCATATTTCTTCTCCAAGTAACAATTGATCGATTTGCATCTTCTCGTTCGCAAATTCCCGTAAGTCATGCAGGATTTCCTGCGGGAAAAATAGCTTTTCATCCGTCTGACGTGAATTGGCAATCGCCTGAACGAGCGGTGAGACTTGCGAGATCTCTTTCATCTGACCATTTTTCATCTGCAGCATGATCGGTTGTTTACTGATTTCCCCGTTATCACCGTATAAGTCGTACGGCAGGCGGCTGAGCTTGTCTTCGAGCAGATAATAAGTGGGATCGAGCCCGATTTTTTCAAATAACGTACACAGTTTCTCATGGACAAGGGCGCGTTTTTCTGCCGGATAATCGACGTATTTAAATAATTTCCGGTCAACGAACCGTCGCGCCAGATCACTTAACACCGTATCCTCTTCTTCCGCCCACTGTTGGAAGTAGAAATAGACGATGGTTTCGTCTAGTGCCAGATAATTCTTCAGCGACATCTGTTGTGTAAAAAGTGGACTTAAATGAACCGGATCAATCGTAAACGCGTACTCGCTCGTATACAGTTCTTTTGCCCGTTCAAGAATCGCTTTTAATAAATAGTCGCTCGACCGTGTGACCGGATGGAGATAGACCTGCCAGTACATCTGATAACGGCGCATGATGTAGTCTTCGATCGAGTGCATCCCGGATTGCTTGACGACCATCTGATTCGGTGCCGGACGCAGGACACGCAGCATCCGTTCGAGATCAAACTTTCCATAGCTGACACCGGCAAAATGGGCATCCCGCAACAAGTAATCCATCCGGTCGACATCAAGCTGGGAACTGATCATCGTCACGAGCAATTGATTCGGATGGGTTTTATTGATGATTGAGGCGACTTCTTCCGCAAACCCTTCCCCGACCTGATCGAGGACCTGTTTGATTTCCGTATCCCCGAGGATGATTCGTTCTGTCCATTCTTCGTGATCGACACCAAAGACGTTTTCGAAAGCATGGGAGAACGGTCCGTGCCCGACGTCGTGCAGCAGTGCCGCGACGAGCGTCAATTCGCGGTACTGGTCGTCCCAGTCCGCCCGGCCGTTAAAGACGTCAATCAGTTGCCGGGTAATCTCATATACACCAAGCGAATGATGGAACCGTGTGTGCTCCGCTCCATGAAATGTCAAAAATGACGTTCCCAGTTGTTTGATCCGGCGCAAACGCTGAAATTCCTTCGTTCCGATCAATTGCCAGATCAATTGGTCGCTGACATAGATATAGCGATGAACGGGATCTTTGAATACTTTCGTTTCCTTTAATTGTCCCAGTGACTGATACATACACTCTCTCCTTTAATGGCTCGTTCTCTGTCGTTATAGTTCATAGTTCGGTTTGAAACGGTCCGTTCCTGTTGCTTCACTGGCTTCTTATTAAAAAGTTTACATTGTCGTATGCTATAATAATGTCGCAAATCTAGAAAAAAAGGAACGAGCCTATGGGAATCGAACTCTTAAAACAAGAACATTATCGTATTTTTGATCAAACGTCACTCGGAAACACCTTTCATGCGACACAATCGTTTGCGATGGACGATACATTGTGCGCCTCCGTCGCTACAGAAGGTGCCGCCATCCGTTCCTGGGTCCATCATGAAACGGTGGTTCTCGGGATTCAAGATGCACGCCTCCCTCACCTCGATGAAGGAATCGACGTCTTACACGCCCATGGTTTCCAGCCGGTCATCCGCAATTCCGGCGGGCTTGCCGTTGTCCTTGATGCCGGTGTTCTGAACATCTCGCTTGTCCTTCCGGAACGTGGCGGAATCGATATCGACAGCGGTTATGAAGCGATGCTCGCACTTGTCCGGCAGATGTTCGCCGAAGAGACCGATGCTATCAATGCCGGCGAAGTCGTCGGATCCTATTGTCCAGGATCGTATGATTTATCGATTGCCGGCAAAAAGTTTGCTGGGATTTCACAGCGGCGTGTCCGCGGCGGCGTCGCCGTTCAAATTTATCTCTGCGTGAACGGCAGTGGCAGTGCCCGGGCGCAACTTGTCCGTGATTTTTATGCTGCCGCCCTGCAAGGAGAAACGACCAAGTTCGTGTATCCGACCGTCATCCCGGAGACTATGGCATCTCTTGAAGAATTGTTGCAACTCCCTTTCACGGTCGAAGACTGCTTGGTACGTGTTTACCGCTCCTTGATGGAACTTGGCGCGACACTCACGCCGTCTGTTCTGAGCGAAGTCGAAAACGAACGCTTCGGTGTAAACCTGGGTCGGATGTTGGATCGAAATGAAAAAGTCCTAGGTTGATAAAGGAGAGAACGAACATGGTACGTTTTATTACTGACAGCGGTGCCGATGCACCTAAAGAATTACTCGACGCGTACGGCTTCACGGTGATGCCGTTCGGCGTATTGATTGACGAAGAGACATTTTTCGACGGCGAATCGATTTCACCGGTCGAATTATATGAAAAAATGCGGAACGGGGCGGCACCAAAGACGTTTCAGGTCGAAGTGTCACGGATGGTCGAAGTCTTTACAGAACACTTTAAACAAGGTGAACCGTTTCTCTATCTGGCATTTTCCAGTGAATTGTCCGGGACGTATCAAACGGCGACGATGCTTGCAGCGGAGCTTGCGGATACGTATCCGGACGTCCCTTATGCCATCATCAATACAAAAACCGCTTCGACCGGTCAAGGACTGTTCGTGCTCGACGTCGCTGAGTTTTCAAAGACACACAACTTCGAAGAAACCAAAGCGTATGCCGAGCAAAAAGTAAATACCGTCCGTCATTTGTTTACGGTCGAATCACTTGAATACCTGATGCGGGGCGGCCGTGTTTCGCGGGCCAGTGCCTTCATCGGTGGTTTACTGTCGATTCTGCCGCTCTTGACGGTCGAAGACGGGAAACTGATTCCGAAAGAAAAGATCCGCGGTCAGAAAAAAGTCATGAACCGGATCGTCGAATGGATGGAAGAAGCACGTCCGTCGATCGATGGACACCGGATCATCATTGGTCACGGCGATTCAATCGAACGGGCGGAACAACTGAAGCAGTTAATTGAAGCTCGATTCTCACCGAGCGAAATCCTGATTACAGTCGCTGGAGCCGCGATCGGTTCTCACACCGGTCCCGGATTAATCGTCATCGGCTATGATTTACCGGCCTGATTCGTCATTAAAAAAATCCGAATGTCCCCACCTCTTCTTATTGACAGAGGGATGGGAGCATTCGGATTTTGTTGTACTTCATTCATAATCTATGGTTTACGAAACCTGTTAAATTATGTTCGGCTTCATTCAGATTTTCCCGACGCCACCGGTTCCCCTTGATTTAAGTTGACCGTCAACGGTTTTGCCGTTCCTTTACCCGAGAAGTTTTCAATCAAGTCTTTCACGTCGATGCCGGATGATGCTTTAAGTGTTTCCTGCAACGAAGCCATCAAATCGGTGGCATATCCGGTCACCCGGTTTGCACCGCCGCCTTCGCCGCTTCCCGTATCGACGACTGTAATCTTGTCGATGTTGCCGAGTGGTGCTGCGACTTGTTTCGCATATTCCGGCATCATCCGGACGACCATGTCGAGAATCGCCGCTTGTCCGAACTGTTCGAATGCTTGCGCGATCTTTTCTTTCGCTTCCGCTTCCGCAAGACCTTTCAGACGGATGATATCCGCTTCCGTCTCCCCTTGCGCCCGTTCGGCTTCCGCTTTCGCCAGACCATCAAGACGGATTCGTTCCGCGTCGGCTTTCGCAGAGGCTTCAATCCGGTACTTCGTTGCATCGGCTTCCGCATATTGTTTCGCCCGGTCGGCCTGGGCCGCCTGTTCGATTGAGTAACGGTCCGCGTCGGCCCGTTTTTTCACTTCCGCATCGTATTGTTTCTCGCGGCGGAGAATCTCACGTTCTTCGAGCTCGATTTGTTTCTGACGTTCGATGATTTTGATCTGCATCTGTTGTTCCGTGACTTCCTGCTGGGCGCGTGCATTTTCAAGATCATACGCCTGGTCGGCTTTCGCTTTTGCGATATCCTGCTCGCGGCGGTAATCTGCCATCTTCAGCTGATTTTCCTTTTCCGCTTCGGCAATTTCCGTCGCTCGTTCCAGTTCCGCTTTTTTCGCATCTTTTGAAGCTTCCGCCCGCTTGATCCGTGTTTCTTTTTCTGCGTCGGCTGTTGCAATGTCAGCATCGCGGCGGACCTGGGCAATCCGCGGTTTCCCGAGTGATTCCAAATAACCGTTCTTATCGCGGACGTCTTTGATGGTGAACGAGACGATGATCAGTCCCATTTTCGCTAAATCCTGTGACGCGACCCGTTGGACTTCCTGTGAGAATTTATCACGGTTTTTGTAAATCTCTTCAACTGTCATCGAACCGAGGATTGACCGTAAGTGCCCTTCAAGGACTTCCCGCGCTTCGCCTTCCCGGTCTTCTTTTGATTTACCGAGGAATTGTTCGGCTGCTGTCGCGATTTCCGAAATCGAGCTGCCGATTTTGATGATGGCTGTCCCGTCTGCCATGACCGGAACACCCTGCTCCGTATAGACTTCCGGCGTCGTTACTTCGAGCTTGCTTGACAGCAGGCTGAGCGGGGATGCTTGTTGAAAGACCGGTAAGATGAATGCTCCGCCGCCTCGAATGATTTTGACCCGGTTGCCGGATTCATCGGTGTTGACGGTCGGACTGTTCCCGAGATAACTCCCGGACACGATCAACGCTTCTTCCGGTCCGACTGTGCGGTACTTTGTGACGAATAAGGCGATCAGCGCTAAAATCAGTGCGCCGGCTATGATTGCTACAATAATAATCGGATTCATGAAAACATCTCCTCTTTCCACTGCGTAGGGTAGGTCATGACATGCGCCACGCCTTGTTTAATTTCAATGATGATGACTTTTGTTCCTTGTGCCAGAGCCGGACCTTCAAAAAGAACGGCGGATTTGGCCATTCGTCCTGACACATCATCGACGAGAATTTCACCGTAACCGTCCTCCGGAATCGGGAGGATGACGATGGCACTGCGTCCCTCAAGCGTCTGTTCCGAAAAACTGATGGATTGCTCCGCTTTCGCAAGCGGTACAAAAATGAATAAATGCAACAAAGACGTCAAGATAAGACTGATACCGACACTGATCAGCAAAATAACAAGCGAACCAAGTGACGTCAGATGTTCCAGTCCGAATCCGAAAGCGGACGTCAAAATGACAAAGGACAGGATTAACGTCGGATGAAAGATTTGATCGATGCCCGGAATCAAATCGGAAAAGACGACAGACAATAAAACGCCGCAGGCAGCTGCAGCAAGCGCATACAGATAAAGCGTACTAACGTCCATCTTCGCTCACCTCGATAAACGGATTCGATCCGTACAGTTGCCGATAGGCTTGAAGATACGCATGCCGATTTTCTTCATATAACAATTCGGCTAATTCTTTCTCCCTTGGACTGTCTGCTTCCTGACACCGGCGGGCATATTTTTTTTGTGCCGCGTAATGCCGCGCGAGCAAACTTTCGAGTGTCCGAGGATTGTGTGATTCAGATACCGGCCGTGTATCTGAAAAAGATCGTTTTTTCATCCGACTGCTCCTCTCTTCTGTGCTGAGCTCTTCTTTATTTACGGTTTATTTTTGGAAATAGTTTCAAAATGACTGGTTTTTTTACATTTTTTCTTTCGCGTCCACGTTCTTCCATAAAAAAAGCCGATCCCTCAAAAAGGAATCGGCTTCGTAGAACTTCTCTCTTCAATGCTGTTTTCTGCGCACAATCAGCAACGTATATACGAGCAGTGCCAAACAATCAAGGGTCATGATAATCAACCCCATCGGCAAAGCCGAATCTTCCCCCATCACGCCAACAAGTGGCGAGACGAGTGAGCCGACAAGCATCGGCAACAGACCAAGCAATGCCGAAGCACTTCCGGCCGTCGAACCGTAGTTTTGCATCGCGAGCGTAAAACCAAGCGTCGAAATCATCCCGACACTCGAAACAACGAAAAACAGCGGAATCATCACGAGAATCAAGGAGTCCGATAACGTCAGCGCAAGAAATAGACAAATCCCGGCTAAGGCGACGACCGTCAAGGCGATCCGCATCATTTTCTCACTGTCGACGCGTCCGGCCAACCGTCCGGCAGTTTGGGCAGCCAAAATGATTCCGATTCCGTTCAGACCGAACAGGAAACTGAATTGTTGCGGACTCGCACCGTAAATATTTTGTAAAACGAACGGAGAACCGGAAATGTAAGCAAACATGGCACCCATCGCCAACGCTTGGGCAAAGGCATACCCGATGAATGTCCGGTCCGATAACAGCCGTCCGAACGTTTGGAACGTCGTCTTCAAATTCCCTTCAACCCGGTGATGGACAGGCAGGGTTTCCGGCAACCGGAACGCAACGGCAATCAACATTAACGTACTTAAGATAGCAAGCAGATAAAACACGATCCGCCAGTCCCCAAAGCGTAAAATCTGCCCTCCGATGATTGGCGCCAGAATCGGTGCCGTTCCGTTGACCAGTGATAACGCCGCAAAAAACTTCGTCAGTTCAGGCCCTTCGAACAAATCCCGGACGATGGCCCGCGAGATGACGATTCCGGATGCACCAGCTGCGCCTTGAACGAAACGTAAGGCAATCAAAACCTCAATCGTCGGTGCAAAGGCACAGGCAAGTGATGTCAGTAAATAAGCAAACAAAGCCAGTAACAAAGGACGTTTTCGTCCCCGGACATCACTGAGCGGACCGACGATGATCTGTCCGAGTGCCATTCCGAGCATACAGGCGGTCAAGCTGAGCTGAATCGAAGACGCACTGGCATCAAAAGAACGTGACATGTCCGGGAACGCCGGTAAATACATATCAATCGACAGCGGTCCGAGTGCTGCGAGTGATCCTAAGATCAAGATAAAGGTCAGTCGTTTGGTTTGAATCGGTGAGGTATTCGTCATGATTTCCCTCTCTCCTATTAAGATGTCACGTAGTCTAAATCGTGTAAGACATAAGCTAAAAAGAAGACGACGGATGGATTTTCATAGGCCGTTTGGACTTTCTTCAACTGGGCCCGGTAACCGGTCTCATATTCCACACCATTCAATTTTCGTTCCATGTTCATCTTGATCAGTGCATCGAGCTTATCGACGACATCCACCATCTGTCCTTCGTACGTCTCATCTTTTGCTTCGACGACGAACCGGTGAAATTCTTTTCGCATCGAGGACGGCAACAGATTAATCAATGCTTCGCCTTCCGTCCGCTCATAGGCTTCAAAAGCTGCTGCCGTGACCGGTGTCGCATGTTTGACGGGACCGAGGACATCACCTGTCGTTCCTTCGACCAGGTCATGACACAGGAGACGTGAGACGACTTCTGCCGTATTAATCGTCACACCGTATTTCTTCGACTCAATCAATCCGTTAAACAATCCGAGTGATGCCGCACGAAATGCATGCGTCGCATCATTGTCGTCAATCGTATTGAAGCGCCCCTTCCAGCGGCGGATTGTATCCATCATTAAGACGTTGTCGATGAAACGTGACATGTCGTCTTCTGCCCAAACCGATTCCGTCAACATCCGGATGGAAGACAGGGGATGAACCGATAACGCTGTTTTGAGTTCATTCGTCTTCTCGAGGAAAAATGCCGATCCCGTCACTTCCGCTTCACGCTTGGCGAACAGCATCGCATCAAACGTGTCGATTGCTTCGACCAGCTTTCCTTCTGTTGAGTCATCTTCTGCAAACACCAGATAATTCGTGAAATCCGGTTGAAGGGACTTCGACAGTAACGCTACGAGTTTTTCACTCGCCTGCCGCTCCATCGCCTGGATGTGGGCATGCAACGTCGGTTCTTTTTTCGTCCGGTGTTTAATCGGTCCCGTGATGACCTCATTCATATCATGGAACAAGGCTTTCCCAAGCAACGTCAATCGATCGTATTTAGTATCTGCTACCTCTTCTTCAATATAACTCGCCATCAAACTGAATAACGCGACGCGGAAGCTGTGACTTGCCGCATTATCCGGAAAACGGGGTGCGTATTCATCCCAACGCGGGACATTCTGCATCCGTGTCAACATACGGATAAAGTTACCGTTTTGCATCGTCATCTCTCCTCATTAAAAACGGACAGAGGAATGATGACCCTGTCCGTTTCTAATTATTATTTGTCTGTTTTCGGTCCACTTCTGAACCAGCCTAACACTAAAATCAAGACGAGGACAATCCAGAAAATCGATTGCCAAAGCGTACTTTCCGGAAATTCATGCGGTAAGACATGAATCGACGGATGTGCCAGTGTCATGACGACAAGCTTGACCCCGACCCACGCAACGAGCCAAAAGGCAGCTTCTTCAATCCCCGGCCGTTTTTGTAACAAGACGACAAACCAGCTGGCGAAGTAACGCATGATGACCAGTCCGATGATTCCGCTGAAGAAGACGACCCAGAATTGTCCTGTGTTCAAGCCGCCGATTGTTCCGCCGATCATCGGTAACGTCGTTGCCATCGCAACGGCTGCGAGCGTCGAATCGACTGCAAACGCCAAGTCAGAGAACTCGACTTTGACGACCGTCCACCAGAAATTCGGTGAGGCTTTTTTAGCCGAAGCGGACTCCGGAATCTGGTGTTTGTTCGAGCGTGCCTCGACAATCCCTTTGAAGGCAACATAGAACAAATAAATGGCGCCGAGTGCCTGCAGCTCCCAAATCGTCGCCAAGTAAGACGCAAAGAAAATTGCGATGAAGCGTAAGACAAGTGCTCCGATCAATCCATAAAACAATGCCTTTTTTCGTTGATCGTCCGGCAACGGACGCACGAGAACAGCCATGACCATGGCATTATCGGCTGACAGCAGACCTTGTAAGATGATTAAAACAAGCCCGACCGTCGCATACTGTGTAATTAATCCAATATCCATAAAAACGAATCCCCTTTTTGTTCAGTAAGTTTATTATAAGGCCGCTTATCTAAAAGCAAAAGACTGAACACTTGAATCTGACTGTTCTTTTTACCCGATCCTCCGGATTTTTAGACAAAAAAAGACTCTCCATGATGGAGAGCCTGATTACGATTAGAGATTTTTTTCGACTTTCTTTTCAGCATCCGGATTTGATTTCGTCTTCGGAGAAGAGAACCAACCCCAGAGTGCGAGACCGACCATGACGGTCCAGAAGAAGATTTGCCACGGTGTGCTGTGGGCGAATCCTTCCGGAAGTTTCAATGCTTCGAAAATCGTGCCTTCGATTGATGCATGGTATTTCGGGTGTTCGAGTGCAAGGACCGCAAGTTTTACACCGACCCAGGCAACGATGGCGAATGCTGCTGTTTCAAGACCCGGACGTTCCGCCAGTAACTTAACGAAGACGCGGGCTGCAAAACGCATCAGGACGACACCCATTAGTCCACCTGTCAGAATGACGACGAAGTGACCGGTGTTCAAGCCACCAATTTCACCCGTCCCCCAGTTCGGGAGAGCAACGGCAAGTGCGACGGCTGCCAAAATCGAGTCGACGGCAAACGCGAGGTCAGCGAATTCAATCTTCGCGACTGTTTTCCAGAACTCGGCTTTCGAGACCGGCTCATCTGATTTCGGTTCTGCGTCAAGCTCGTTTTCGGCACCATGATTCTCACCGATTCGCCGGGCTTTAATGGTCTTATAAATATGCCGGAGTCCCATGATCAATAGGTAGGCGGCACCAAGTGCTTGGATCTGCCAGATATCGACGAGGAATGAGATTGCGAATAATGCTGCAAATCGAAGAACGAATGCTCCTGCTAATCCATAAAATAAAGCCTTTTTCTGCTGCTCGCCCGGTAAATGTTTTACCATGACGGCCAAGACGAGTGCGTTATCTGCCGAAAGGAGTCCTTCTAACGCGATTAAGACGAGGACAACCCAGGCATATTGAAGTACTAACTGCCAATCCATCTACTTCATTCCTTTCTGCTTTACGATTTTAAATTGAAAATCAAGTTTTCATCAGACACATCGTTTATGCGTTCACATGAACATATACTATAGGATACTATACCCGATTGCAAGCAAGTTATACCTGTAAATAAGCAAACTGTTTCTTCCGAGTCTTGTAAGTTTTGTTTTTAGGAAGGTTCGTGATAAAATTCATAGCAACGATACGTCGCGACAACACATTCACGGAATCACCAGACTTGCTCGTCTCTAGCATTCCTGTCATGTTATTACTACTTGCACTACTACAAAAGGACAAAGGGGCCGATATGAATGTCTACCTACCCGGTTACACTGCCAACCAAAGAAGAGCGCCACAAGCTGTTTGGCTCTGTTCCTCCTATTAAAGGAACAAAGCCGACTGAAAAAGATAAAATGATCGACTTGCAGAACACACCGAAGAACTTCCTCTTCGCACTCGATGCTGTAGGAATTTCAAACGTCAAACATCCTGTCGTCATCCAAGACGGCGAATCGACACAAGCAACTGTCGCGACATTCGAGCTGTCTACTTCACTTGTTCAAGACCGTAAAGGGATCAACATGAGCCGTTTGACGGAACAACTCGATCAGTACCATAACGAGGGTTGGATCGTCACGAATGAATCCCTCATCCAATTCGCACGTGAACTTGCTGAGCGGATGGAACAGACAGAAGGACAATTGACCATCCGTTACCCATGGTTCTTCACACGTAAAGCGCCTGCAACAGGACTTAGCGGATTAATGAATGCCGAAGTTTGGCAGACGGTCAGCGTCGACACAGAAACAAACGAAGCGACCTTGTCTGTCGGTCTGACGATCAACGTCACGACACTTTGCCCGTGTTCAAAAGAAATCAGCGAATACAGTGCGCATAACCAACGTGGTTACGTGACAATGGAAGCTTCATTACGTGATGAAGCCGATGATTTCAACTGGAAACAGGAACTTCTCGACGCAGCAGAATCAAATGCATCCGCACCTCTGCACCCGGTCCTGAAACGTCCGGATGAAAAGCGTGTCACAGAGATGGCTTATGAGAACCCACGTTTCGTCGAAGATATGGTGCGCCTAATCGCCGCTGACCTTTACGAAATGGATGCCATCGCGTCGTTCTTCGTCGAATGCCGTAACGAAGAAACGATTCACCAGCATGATGCGATTGCACGTATCACGTTCGATAAAGATGCACAGTAATCTATAAGGCAACTCCAACCACTCCTCGGATCGGTTGGAGTTTTTTTTCGTTGTCCTCCTTTTCGGTAACGTTTACACTTAGGACGAATGGAGGGATGTCATGTTTGAACTCATACCCTTTTTACTGGAACGACTCGGAATCATGATCATTTTAGCGTTCATCCTCGCCCAGTGGGGACCAACAAGGCGTTTACTGAAACAGCCTGAAGCCGGCTGGCAGTTCGGGTTGTTGATTCTGTTTTTCGCTACCTACGGGATTTTGAGTAACTACACAGGTGTCAAAGTCGATTTAGCCAAGTTTTTACCGCATACCTGGCTTGAACAGGTCGATGGTACATCGGCCATTGCGAATACACGGACGATGATTGTCGTCATCAGCGGCTTGCTCGCCGGTCCACTCGGCGGCACGATTACCGGTCTGCTCGTTGGTATTCATCGTTACACACTCGGTGGTTTTACCGCCTTCGCTTGTGCTTTATCGACGGTCATCGCAGGAGGTGTCAGCGGCTTACTCCGTCCTTACTGGCGCGACCGTCTCGGCAGCCAGGCGTTGTTGCCGATTTGTCTGACCGGCTTTTTAATGGTTTTCGAAATGTCCTTAATTCTTCTGTTGTCCGATCCGTTTCCGGCTGCCCTCGAACTGGTCCAGTTCATCTTTCTTCCGATGACCGTCGTCAACGTCCTTGGAGTATGGCTGTTCTTATCAATCATCCGTCTCGCAGCGCGGGAAGAAGAACATGTCCGGGCCCGTGAAGCGGAACGCTCCCTGCATATTGCGGATTTGACCTTACCGTATTTGACACGCGGCTTAAATATCCAAACGGCTGAAGCCGTTGCCGATATCTTGTTACAACAAACACGCGCCGATGCCGTCTCCTTGACCGATCAAGCGGTTATTTTGGCACATATCGGCGTCGGCAGTGACCATCACCGATCCGGCGGGCACTGGACGACCCGTCCGACGGAACATGTTTTGACAGACGGACAACTCCGGCTTGTCACCGATCGGGACGAGATTGGCTGTCCGAAAACAGACTGCCCGTTACAAGCCGGAATCATCGCCCCGTTGACAATCGGTGAAACGACGATCGGTACATTGAAGGTGTATTATCCTCACCCTGAATTACTCGATGCGGTCGAAGTCGAATTAATCGAAGGGCTGGCGAAGCTCTTTTCGACCCAACTTGCCCTCGGCAAAGCGGAACGGCAAGCCGGTCTATTGAAAGATGCCGAAATCCGGGCCCTTGAAGCGCAAATTCATCCGCACTTTTTGTTTAATGCCATCAATACGATTTATGCGTCGTGCCGGACAGATGTTGAACAGGCACGGACATTACTGCTGGAGCTTTCGACCTTTTTCCGCAGCAATCTGCAAGGCGCCCGCTCGACGAAAATTCCGTTGCAAAAGGAACTGGAACACATCGAAGCCTATATCTCGCTTGAAGCTGCCCGCTTCCCGAGCCGGCCGTTCGTTGATATTGATTTGGAGGAAGGCACGGAACACCTACTTGTTCCTCCGTTTATTCTCCAACCGTTAATCGAAAACGCCTTCCAACATGCGTTCAGCCCCGGCCAGACCGGATACGTCGGCGTCACGGCCTGGTTGACCGCCGATCAATTGGTATTGGAGGTCGTCGATAATGGACGCGGAATTGAAGCGGAGCGGCTCACACGCCTCGGCCGGGAAGTCATTGAATCGAGTGGCACCGGAACCGCCCTGTTCAATACGGCGGAACGAATCAAAAGCCTGTATGCCGAAAATGGTTCTTTCCGATTGACCAGTCAACCTGGAGAAGGTACGACCATTACCATCCATCTGCCGATCGAAACAGGAAAGGAGGCGCCGCATGCGCACAATCTTAATTGAAGATGAACCACTCGCCCGCGATGAACTGCGTTATCATGTCGTCCGGGCCGGACTCGACGTCATCGCCGAGACCGGACACGTCGGTGAAGCCGAGCAGCTCGTTCGGACGTTGCAACCGGATCTTGTATTTTTAGATATCGAACTGATTGACGGCAGCGGACTCGATGTCGCCAAACGCCTGCAATCAATGCCGCATCCGCCTGCAATTTTATTTGTGACGGCTTATGATGCCCATGCCCTTGAAGCGTTTGAACTGAATGCGTACGATTACATCTTAAAACCTTATGATCCGTCACGGATTATTCGGGCGATTGAAAAAATCATGCGGAAACCGGCGCTGAAAACACCACGGATTGAACGATTGGCTGTCGAATCCGGCGAGCAGTTAAAATTGCTCTCCCCACAGGATGTCGACTACATCGTCGCCGAAAGCGGAAAAACAAAACTCGTGACGCGTTCCGAATCCTATCCGTCAAATGATACGTTACAGGAACTTGAACGAAAATTATCCGGTCACCGTTTTCTGCGGGTCCACCGCTCCTATCTCGTCAACCTGGCTGCCATCGAAGCAATCGAACCCTGGTTCAACGGTGCCTATACGATCAAGATCCAGCAGATTGATGTACCTGTCAGTCGGACCTATGTCAAAGTCTTGAAGGAAGCTCTCGGTATTTGAGGGTTTTCTTTTTTCCGTTCATCCTCCTTTTTCGACATGTCATCGGTCAAAACGAACGGTTCATCCACTCAACAAAAGAAAGCGCTTCCAAATCAAGTACACTTTTCTCATACCAGTTTATGAGGAGGTTCACGCATGAGTGCTACACCCATTGTTATTGCCGTCATTTGTATTTTATTGATCGTTTATCGTCTTTATGGCACATTCATGGCTGTCAAAGTCTTAAAAATCAAAGAGGACCGGGAAACACCGGCTCATAAGTTTGCGGATGGAAAAGATTATGTCCCGACCAACAAATGGGTGTCGTTCGGTCACCACTTCGCAGCAATCGCTGCTGCCGGCCCGCTCGTCGGTCCTGTACTTGCTGCCCAGTTCGGTTATTTACCGGGACTGTTATGGCTCTTGATTGGTGCCGTCATCGGTGGCGCCGTCCACGATATGGTCGTCTTGTTCGCTTCAATGCGTCAAGATGGACAGTCGTTATCTGAAGTCGCTAAAAAAGAGCTCGGACCTGTCGCCGGTTTTTGTGCCGGTCTCGCGATGCTCTTCATCATCACCATCACGATGGCCGGATTATCAATGGTCGTCCTGCATGCCCTGGAGCATAATCCATGGGGAACATTTGCTGTCTTCTCGACCATTCCGATCGCAATGGGGGTCGGCATCTACTTACGAAAAGGTGGCAACCTCGCCTTCGCTTCAGTCGTCGGTTTCCTGTTGATTTTGGCTGCGATCGGTTTCGGTCCCCAGTTGACTGATACGTTCATCGGAACATGGTTCGACCTGTCGTCACGTCAACTCGCGATTGCGTTACCGATTTATGCCTTCTTCGCTGCAGCACTGCCGGTCTGGTTGTTGCTTGCACCGCGTGATTACTTATCAAGTTTCATGAAAATCGGTGTCTTCTTTGCCTTGATCGTCGGTGTCTTCATCATCAACCCGGACATCCGCTTCCCGGCATTCACGAAATTCGTCAACGGTGGCGGTCCGATCATTGCCGGTCCGGTCTGGCCGTTCATCTCCATTACGATTGCCTGTGGTGCGATTTCCGGCTTCCACGCTTTCGTCGGTTCCGGAACGACACCAAAGATGATCAATCGTTGGAGCGATATCAAACCGGTCGCCTTCGGTGCGATGCTTGTTGAGTGTCTCGTCGCTGTCATGGCTCTGATTGCCGCAACTTCCCTTGAAGTCGGTGATTACTTCGCCATCAACTCAACACCGGAAGTCTTTGCGACACTCGGGATGAGTACAGTCTACCTCGATGAATTGTCACGGGAAATCGGTCTCGATCTCGCCGGGCGGACGGGTGGAGCTGTTTCGCTGGCTGTCGGTATGACGTTTATCTTCCGGGCCATTCCCTGGTTCCGTGAAATTGCCGGCTTCTTCTTCCAATTCGTCATTCTGTTCGAAGCAGTCTTCATCCTGACGGCAATCGATGCCGGAACACGTGTCGCCCGCTACCTGATTCAAGATTTCTTCGGTGAATTCTACAAACCGCTGAAACGGGTGGACTGGATTCCGGGTGCGATTTTTGCCAGTGCGCTTGGCACATTCTTCTGGGGTTACCTGCTCTTCTCCGGTGATATCGGTTCGATTTGGGCCTTGTTCGGTGTCTCGAATCAGTTGATGGCGTCGATCGGCTTAATTATCGGAACGACAATCATCCTGAAGATTGCCGACAAAAAAGTCTACGCCTTGACGACGTTCGTCCCGCTCGTCTATCTGCTCGTAACGGTCACGTTCGCCGACATTTGGATGGTTGCGAATGTCTATGCGAATCCGGCATCTGCCGGCTTCAGTATCCTGAATACGATTTTATCTGTAACAATGGGACTTTTAGCCATCGTCATCACGATTTCAGCTGTCCGGAAATGGATTGAACTGCTCAATTCACCACGTTGGGAAAAAGTGAAAAAATCAGCTTAATTAAAACCGCCTGGATTGTACATGGATTTCGTGTATCCATCCAGGCGGTCTTTTTATCAAAATCAGACGAGAATACTCCCACTTCTAAACGTTCAGGGCGAGGCGCTAGTGCAAGTGGGGATGAATCGTCTTCGGGCAAGGCGTGTCTTGCGACACGCCAATTGTCCGACACTCTTGGTTTGAAAACAATTAAAATCAGGAATAAAAAAATAGTCATGTTCTTTGAAAACTGAAGATATAGGGTTGTGACAGGAAGTTCGTCTGTCACGTAAAATCTTCAACGTTCACCTTGCGGATGACCGAAGTAGCGAAAACCAAGCAGAGTAGGCATCCGTATAAAAGAAACGGACAAGATCAATATTCAACCGTCGGGACGACGGGGTTAGCCTGATAAATTTTTGACCGCTAGGTTGGATAACTCAGGAATCCTCCACCTCTTAGCGAAGCGTAGGTGGAGGTAGTTCAATTTCGAACACTCAAATCGGTTGCCCGAACCGTACCCCACGGCGAGACATCGGCTTTGACGACTAATTTTTTTGCATCCTCGTACCCTTTTCCTGTTCCCTGTTCCACATAATACTGGTTTAATTGGGGAATCGTGACGTACTTGTCGTAATAATCTCCGGCAACGGAACCGAAAAAGCGGTCATTTGAGATACGGTCGATCTTGGCATAACCATCAGAATCCGTTGTAAACGTAACGTAGACCAATCCTTTTTTGACGGAATCCGCAGGTTTCAAATCAGGATACTGCAACATGACATATTCACCATAGACCGGGCTGAACGGATCATACGGTTCCGCCCGAAAGCGGTAACTGTCACCGAACCAGGAAATGGAGTAAAAACTGAGGATCACACCGAGGACGACGATGATTTGCAGGACTGGAAACAGATACCGTTTCATGACGGAACCCCTCCTTCATGACGTTTTCGAATCCACCACAGGACACCGGCAATCAGGAAGACGAGCAATGCACCGACAAGGAAGAATAACGACATATCGAGGCGATCCCAGGCATAGATGAAATAAATCGTCAGTTGGACGGCGATGAAGTAAACGAATGGAATCGTCAGGCGACGACCTTGGCGCTCCTGCACAATCAAATAAACAAAGGCAATGATTTCGACGAGCGCAGCAATCAAGATGGCTTGTTCGTCAAACCAAAGGAATCCGAACAAACCGAGCGGCAAAATCCAAAGAAGCGGACGGAATCTTTGGTAAATCAAATACCCGACGGCGAGACCAAAAACGGCAAGTGCGACGGCTTCTCCTAAAGGAATGACGGAGTCCGTCGTTTCCGCACGGACGGTCAAATAGATCAGTGAATTAATCGCGGCAACAATCAAATAGAGATGGTATAAAAAGTGACGGTCCTGTTCCTGTTTAACGACAAGTAACAGCGGGACAAGGGCAAACAAGGTCCAAATCGGCCAAAGGACACCGTCGTAAGAGACAAGGGCAAACAACTCAAGTCCCGATACATAAAGAAATAACCAGCTGAGAATGAGCGATGGAAAAGACTGGCTGAAATAGAACCAGGCAAGCGAAACGATCACGACGAAGACAATCGATGTCCAGTCGAGGAACGTCGCGTGCTCACTTCCGAATCCGCCAACTCCGGTAAAGATGTTCAAACCCGAGATGAATGCCAGAATCGCATAGGCCGGATGACGCCACATAAAGAAATGGGCCAGTGCAGCAAGAAAGACGGCCCACCCAATGAAGGAACCTTGCATGGACATATGGAAGCTCTGAACGGTGACGATGAGTGCTCCGGCAAAGGCAATTAATCCAAGAATCCGAAAAGCGACCGGATTCCAAATGGTACGCCGTTCCGATACATCTGCCAGAACATAACAACTGACCATGATGATCAAAACTAAACCAATTTTAACGAGAGCAGGAATCACTTGCCAGTTGGCGGCTAAAAAACTGAGCAAAGCGAGACCGACAAATGTCAGACCGACAATCAATAACAGCGGAACACGTTTCTTTTTTTGGCGGTTGGCTTCATACTCTTTGATCCGTTGAATCGTCTCTGTATCAATCAAACCAGCCTGTTGCCATTCCATTAACTTCGTCTGTCGTGCCATCACCAACACCTCCTGATTACAAGCTACCAGTCTACACTTGTATTTTCCCGTTTCTTATTCTATTCAAGCAACATTCATCAGAAATCCGGTCGAAGATTACGTCTTTTTCCAAAAAAACGACCATCCTCGAAAGAGAACGGTCGTCTGCAAAATTATACTTTGAATCGTGAAACTAAAACGTGTAACTCTTCCGCCATATCGGACAACGTCTTCGCTGATTGTGAAATATCTTCCATTGATCCAAGCTGTTCTTCCGTCGTCGCCGCAACGCGTTCTGACGCAGCTGAATTTTCATCGGCGATGTGGGCAATTTCCGTTGCCGATGCCGAGACTTCCTGAACGTTGGCAGCAATCTCTTCGACCGTTGCTGTTACATCTTCGATCCGCGGTGTCATCTCTTGTGTCCGCAACATGATTTGTTTGAAGCGAACGGCTGAATCTTCCGTTGTTTCGAGTCCGGCTTTCGTATGATGCGACACTTCTTTCATCAAGAAAACGGAACGTTCCGTTTCCTGTTTGATGTTTTGAATCAGGTGCGAGATTTGTTTCGTCGATTCCTGCGATTGTTCTGCCAGTTTTCGGACTTCACTGGCGACGACAGCAAACCCTTTGCCGTTTTCCCCTGCCCGTGCGGCTTCAATTGCGGCATTCAGGGCAAGTAAGTTCGTCTGGGTCGCAATGCCGTTGATCACATCGACAATCTTTCCGATCTCATTTGAACGATGCGCGAGCGACTGGATGACCTCGCCAAAGTTCTCGACCGATGCATCGATTGCTTTCATCTGTTCCACGTTTTTCGTGACAGCTGCCGTCCCGTCTTCTGCTTCTGAAGCAGTTGCCCGGGACAATTCCGAGACATTCGTTGAGCTCTCGGCAATCCGCATGACACCTGATGTGATGGCTTGCAGTGAAACCGCATTACCGTCGAGTTGACGTTTCGATTGACCGGCCCCTGCGGCCATTTCCTGAATCGAACCGGCAATTTGTTCCGAAGCTGCCGTCGTCTGAGCGGCATTCGCCATCAGCTCTTCCGAAGACGCCGCGACTTGCCCGATGGATTGATCGAGATTTGAGATGATACCACGCAGTGACAGGATCATCGTGTTGAAGCTTTCGGCGACTTTTCCGATTTCGTCATTCGATTCGACAACGACTTCCTCCGTCAAGTCTCCTTCCTGGATTCGTTCCGCACTTTTCGTCAAGCGGTTCAGCGGGCTGATGATCGAACGTAGGATAAAGAATAACAGGAGTGCAGCCAGGATGAACGTACCGGCAATGACACCTAATGTCGTCCATAAAATGCTTGCTGTTTCGTCCGTGATTTCATGATCGTACAACGTCCCGGCGACTTTCCAACCGGTCAGACCGTTCGTCATGAAGTCCATCTGTTTGTCTTCCTTTTCAAACAAGTAGGAGAAGCGTCCTTCTTTCCCGGCGTAAAGTGGGCCAACCCAACTGCCGGTTGCTGTTTCACCCGGTTTGAGTGTCGGATGGGTGACGAATTTTTTATTCGAATCTAAAATCGTGACATAACCTTCTTTTCCGATTTTGATTTTTTTCGCGATGTCTGCAATCCGGTCGACATCAACGTCGATGGCAATGACACCCCGTCCATTTCCACCCGTTTGTGAGAGTGTGACCATCATCTTGCCCGATGCTGCGTCCACGTATGGATCCGTGATGACGACTTTTCCACTGGCGTCTTCGGCTGCTTTGTACCATGGACGCTCACGCGGATCATAATCATCCGGCATCGACTGCTCCGGATAAATCGTCATCTCGCCGGATGTCGTCGCATAATAAATATTAGCGGCTTGCGGATGCGTATCTAAGTATTCGGTCATTTTTTCTTTTAAGTCGAGATTCTGTTTGCCTGATTGATACAACGTCCCGTCAATCCGGTCCGCAAAAAAGGCGACATCCCGTCGCATCGGATCGATGATATTCATGATCTCATCATTCATCCGGTCGACCCCGGCATGCGCCGACTGCAAAATTTCATTCGTGATTTTTTGCTTGGCTTGGCTGTAAGAAACAAAACCAATCAATAAAGAAGGAATCAATAATAAGAGCATCGATGTCAGGATCAACTTCTGTTTAATACTCAACGTGCGTTTTTTCTTCTGTTCCATATCCAACTCCCATTCTCGAGCTATGTACTCGTCGTTCTAGTTTCTTTATCGGTTAAAATGTACACTTTTTCACAGAAAATCAAAAAAAGAAGCGGATCCGTTTAGGAATCCGCTTCCATTTTTTGATGGATTAGGCTTCTTGATCGCCCTTCCAGTTCATCATCCCGCCTTCGACGTTGACGATATCGTAGCCGTACTGTTCGAGGAACCGTCCGACGTTTTCACTCCGTCCGCCTGCTTTACAGATCAGGTAGTAGGTTTCGCCTTCCTGCAACTCTGTATATCGTTCACCGATCTCAGACATCGGTAGAAAGCGGACATTCGGAATATGGCCGGCATCGTATTCATCTTGTTCCCGGACATCTACGACGTGTAACGCTTCACCCGCTTCAAGCTTTTCTTGCAGTTCATCGACATGAATCGTTTTCATGATTATTCCTCCTTTGACGTATCTGTGTCCAGTGTAGCAAAACTGACGTCGAAACAGAACAAAAGAGACCAGCCGAAGCTGATCTCCAGTTCTTATTCTCCTGATGCCTGATCCAGCGGTTGACGCTTTTGTTTATGCATTCCCCGTGCATAATACACAGCAATCAAAATCACGTACCAAAGCGGTCCGACAATCAGTGCAATCCGTGTTCCGGCATCAAATGCCATCAGGACGATGACACCTGCGAGTGCGGCTAACGCAAGATAGTTCGCAATCGGGAAGAACGGGACTGCAAATTCAGCCGTTCCGTGTACTTTACGTGCCCGCATCTGAGCAATCAAAATCATCGCCCATGTCCAAACGGCTCCGAACGTCGCGATACTTGTGACGATCGCAAAGACATCATCCGGCAAGAAGTAGTTGAGTGCAACACCGACCAGCAACGCCACGCCAGAAAGAATCGTTGCGAGTGCCGGGACACCATTTTTAGAAATCTTCGCAAAACGTTTCGGTGCTTCCTGGTTTTGTGACAAGTTCATCATCATCCGGGCTGTTGAGAAAATCCCGGAGTTACATGACGATAAAGCCGCCGTCAAGACAACGAAGTTGATGATTCCGGCAGCTGCCGGGATACCTAATGATTCAAATAATAATACGAATGGACTGCTGTTATTTTGTCCGACTTGATCCCATGGATAAATCGAAAGAATGACGAACAGAGCACCGATGTAGAAGACTAAAATGCGTAAGAAAACATTGTTGACCGCTTTACGGATTGTTTTCTTCGGATTTTTTGCTTCTCCTGCTGTGACCCCAATCACTTCAATCCCTAAGAAGGCAAACATGACCATCTGCATCGCCAGTAGAACACCGCCGAACCCGTTCGGCAGGAATCCGCCATGCGACCAAAGATTTGAAATTCCGACCGGCGTACCGCCGTTCCCGAACCCGATGACGATCGTCAGCGTTCCCAGGATAATCATTGCGACGATAGCAACGATTTTGATCAATGCAAACCAGAATTCAAATTCCCCATAAAACTTAACCGCAATGAAGTTGATGCTTGTCATCAAAATCAGTGCACCAAGCGCCCACATCCAAGTGGGTGAATTCGGGAACCATTCCTGCATATAAATCCCGACGGCCGTAATTTCGGCCATACATGTGAAAATCCAGAGTAACCAATAATTCCACCCTGTCAGGAAACCGGCTAGCGGGCTGACATATTTTCGGGCATACTCGGCAAAGCTGCCTGCTACCGGTTCACGGACTGCGAGTTCCCCAAGAGCCCGCATGATAATGAAGATAATAAGACCACCGATTAAGTACCCGATCAGTATTCCTGGTCCAGCTAATTGAATCGCTTTTGCAGATCCGAGGAACAGTCCGACACCGATTGCCGCTCCCAGCGACATCAATGTAATGTGACGTTCTTCTAATCCCCGATTCAGTTCTGTCTGTTGTTTCATCTGTACGACGTCCTTCCCGTCTCTGTTTGTTTCTTAGCAGTTCCCCTAACCGCTACGTTGTCAGTATAAAGAAATTGTGTCCGTTTTGTAAACGTTTTCAAGAGATATTTTCTCCGAATTCCACATACTCGAAATATTCTGATTTATGTAACGGTACATAAAAGGAGCAACCACCTATACCGAATAGTATACATGACTGCTCCTTTCATAAGGGTTACAAATCTTATTCAACCTTTGCCAACGGTGATTTTTTCATTGTGGTTTTCTTTTCCGTCAATCGGAATAAACCGTTTAAGAGCAACGCGGTTACTGATCCGGCAACGATCGGGCTGTCCGTCAAGACACGGACTTGATCCGGCAGTGACGCGACAATCGCCGGATTCATGCTGATACCGAGTCCGACACCCAGCGCCAGAGCCACCGTGATGACATGATCATTTTTGGAAAAATCGACGCGGGATAAAATCCGGATTCCGCTCGCTGCGACCGTTCCGAACATGACGAGCATCGCCCCGCCGAGAACCGGCTTTGGAATCAGCGTCGTGAAGGTTGCGACTTTCGGCAGGAAACCGAGCACAATCAAAAAGAATCCGGCAAAGATGATGACTTTTCGTGTTTTCACACCTGTCAATTGAACAAGACCGACATTCTGACTGTATGTCGTATACGGGAAACTGTTGAAGATTCCGCCGATGATGGTCGCTGCCCCTTCCGCGCGGTAGCCGCGGGCTAAATCCTGATCCGTCAACTTCTTGTCGGTGATTTCTCCAAGCGTCAAGAAGACTCCGGTCGACTCGACCATCGAAACGAGTCCGACCAGTGTCATCGTCAAAATCGCTGTTGCATTAAAGGTCGGGACACCAAAATAAAACGGTGTCACCATTTGGAACCACGACGCCTCGGCAACCGGGCTGAAATCAATCATCCCCATACCGAATGCAACGAGCGTTCCGATCAGGACGGCAATCAAGACCGCTGCCGCTTTCGAAAAGACCGTTCCGTAACGGTTAAAGACTAAAATCAAAACGATGGTCAGTCCGGCAAGTGCCAAGTACCGCATGTCACCAAAATCCTTTGCTCCTTGTCCGCCGCCGATATCGTTAATGGCAGCCGGAATCAACGAGATCCCGATGATCGTCACGACAGAACCGAGAACGACCGGTGGAAATAAAATCGCAATCCGGCTGAACCAACCGGAAATGACCAAGATGATGAATCCACTGGCGATCAACGCTCCATAAATCGCGGTAATGCCTTGCAGACTGCCGATCGCAATCATCGGACCGACAGCTGTGAACGTACAGCCGAGGACGACCGGTAAACCGACACCCGTATACTTCGTCACGAAAACCTGCAGCAACGTCGCTACACCACACATGAACAAATCAATTGCAACGAGATAAGCCAGTTCTTCCCCTGATAACCCGATCGCGCTGCCGACAATCAACGGGACAATTGCGGCTCCTGTATACATGGCGAGGACATGTTGCAGACCAAGGCCCGCCGCTTTAGCGTTGGATAACGTCTTCATACCGTCACCGGGTCAACGAACGTCGCCTCTCCGGCTTCTAACTTTTCAATCCGGGCAAGCGATTCGACACGGAATCCGGCATCCAGCAGCTTTTGACGTCCCGGTTGGAATGATTTTTCAATGACGATGCCGAAACCTGCAACTTCTGCTCCTGCCTGTTCGACGAGTTTCGCTAACCCAAATGCCGCTTCCCCGTTCGCGAGAAAATCATCGATGATCAGAACGCGTTCTCCTGCCTGCAGATACTTTTCCGCGACCGTAATCGTACTCGTCTGCTGTTTCGTAAACGAGTAGACTTCTGCTGAAATCGTACCTTCATTTAACGTCAGCGATTTGGTTTTCCGGGCATAGACCATCGGAACCCCTAATCGGAGAGCGGTCATCATCGCCGGGGCGATTCCGCCCGCTTCAATCGTCAAGATCCGTGTGATTCCGGCATCTTTGAACCGATCCATGAATTCATAAGCAATTTCCCACATCAAGGTCGGATCGACCTGGTGGTTTAAAAAGGAATCGACTTTTAATACCTGATCCGATAAGACTAATCCTTCTTGTTGAATCATTTCTTCCAAACGTTTCATAACTGATTTCTCCTTTTTGAACGAAAAAAACGTACAGCCGCTACCCGGGGGCAGCCACTGTACGCTAAAAAGAGAGCAGTAACTCACCACCCGTAGTCGGATCGTTACGGCGATCCGGTAGAGACTCGTGGGCCAATTCCCACTATTATACGAGCGTTGCTATACGTTTATTCGTTGATGCGTGATGTGTTCCATTTTACGGACTTCGCTAAAAAAGTAAAGTCTTTTTCGAAAATGGATTACGCTTGGCGTTCTTCAACAGCTTGTGCTGCTGTAATGATCGCCAATTTGTAGACGTCTTCTTCGTTACATCCGCGTGACAGATCGTTGACCGGTTTGTTGAGTCCTTGAAGAATCGGTCCGATTGCTTCAAAACCACCAAGACGTTGTGCGATTTTGTAGCCGATGTTTCCAGACTCAAGGCTTGGGAAGATGAAGACGTTCGCTTGACCGGCAACGTCTGATTCTGGTGCTTTTGATTTCGCGACACTCGGGACGAACGCTGCATCAAATTGTAATTCTCCGTCGATTGCGAGTTCCGGTGCACGTTCTTTTGCAAGACGTGTTGCTTCGACGACACGCTCTGTTTCCGGTGATTTTGCAGAACCTTTTGTCGAGAAGCTGAGCAACGCAACTTTTGGCTCGATGCCGAATGTTTTTGCCGTTTTCGCAGAAGCAATCGCATTTTCAGCTAAATCGTTAGCGTCAGGTGCAATGTTGATGGCACAGTCGGCAAATACGTACTGCTCGTCGTCACGGACCATGATGAAGACACCTGAGGTCTTTTTATAGCCTTCTTGCATTTTGATGATTTGCAGCGCCGGACGAACCGTATCGCCTGTTGCGTGCATCGCACCCGAAACAAGACCTTCTGCTTTTCCTGTGTGAACGAGCATCGTTCCGAACGTGTTGACGTCTTTCAGAATGAGCGCACGTGCCTGCTCTTCCGTTGCTTTTCCTTTACGGCGCTCAACGAATGAGGCAACCAGTTCTTCGATTCCTTCATATGAAGCCGGATCAATCGTTTCAAGATCTGCCACGTCGATGTTGTTGGCTGCTGCCGTCTCTTCGATTTGACCGCGTGGTCCGATGACGATTGGTGTGACTAAACCGTCTTTTTTCAAACGTACAGCTGCACCAAGAACACGGGCATCGATTCCTTCAGGGAAAACGATCGTTGGTTGATGGGCTTTGACTTTTGTCTCAAGCATTTCGAATAATTGCATGATATTAGCTCCTTTTGTGGCGAATAAGTGTCGGTTTTTGTTAAGTGTACATTCCATTGTTCATTATACACAGTTCTGTTTCGTTGTTAAAACAATTTGCAAAAAAGTGTGTTTTTCATTCTGACGCCTGACTTTTCGAATACTATTACAGTATCTTTTTTAATATAGTACAGACAAAAAGAGAAGCTGTTTCTCACACCCTTTTACTCCATACCCTGCTTTCTGTTTTTCTATGTCGGTGATGCCTGAAGATCGAACCCGTTTTCTTACGGGAAAAACAAAAAGATATGGTAAGATTGAACATGGATTAACACGTTTACTACTACAGATTCAGGAGGTTTTCTCATGCAACATCAATCATCCGAACCAACCGTTACACAACAAGCGGCCGAAACACTCGATGGCTGGTATACATTTCATGATTTCCGCCGGATTGACTGGGCCCGTCTCAAGCAGGTCGACGCTTCCATCCGGACGAAGATGGTACAGGAGTTCCAGGCATTCCTGGGCGAACTCGCACAAGTTGAAGAACAAAAAGAAGGCAGTCACGCTCTCTACACGATCATCGGTCAAAAAGCCGATCTCGTTTTGATGGTCCTTCGTCCGACAATGGAAGACATTCAAGACGTCGAAGTGAAGATGCAAAAACTTGATTTATACGACTACCTGATTCCAACATATTCGTACGTTTCTGTTGTCGAACTCGGCACATACCGCGGATCCGGAGAAGGTAACCCGTACGAAAATCCGTACGTCCGTGACCGTCTCTATCCAATCCTGCCAAAATCGAAGCATATCTGTTTCTATCCGATGAGCAAGTCACGCCGCGACGGGGACAACTGGTATACGCTTTCGATGGAGAAACGAAAAGAACTGATGTACCGTCACGGGATGATCGGTCGGAGCTACGCTGGGAAAATCCAGCAAATCATCGGCGGATCAACCGGATTCGACGACTGGGAATGGGGCGTCACACTGTTCGCAAACGATATTCTGCAGTTCAAGAAAATCGTCTATGAAATGCGTTTTGACGAAGTCAGTGCCAAATACGGTGAATTCGGTGAGTTCTTTATCGGTAACCGCCTGGAAACAGCGGATCTTGAAGCACATTTCGCACTTTAATCTGCTAAATCACGTTTCATAGGAAAACCCTGCGGGAATATACTCTTTGCGGCCACAAAAACTGTCAGATTTGTACCCGAAGGAGGAATTACCATGGGGAATGCTATGAACCGATCAACACGATCGCGTGAATTGCAATTCGCTGTGCTTTCAAAAGAGCTAAAGCCAGTCGCAGAACGCGTACTGGACCGCTATGAGCAAGCATTATCGAAGCTAAACAAAACACAACCTGCCAAGCGCTGAGGCATCTGCTTCCATCGCTCTATATCGTACCGGTGAACAGACGAGTTCTGTTTACCGGTTTTTTTCATATTTATCAAAAAAGGATCTACCCGCTTCATCCGTTTCTCTGTTCGAGTCACGTGAAGCGGGTAGATCCTTACTGTCTTTACAATCCTTTATACGCGCCGATGGCGACAAAAATCCATGCCGCGATGAACAGGACGCCGCCAATCGGTGTCACCGCACCGAGTTTCGTCACACCTGTCAGCGCCATCACATACAGGCTGCCGGAGAAGAAGACGATTCCGGCAAGCATCAACCAGCCGGCTAATGAGAACTGGGAAATCGACACCTTCAATAACATCCCGCCGAGTGCGAGGATTCCAAGCGAGTGAACCATTTGATACAACACACCCGTCTGCCAGTTCGCGAGCATCCGCTCCGATAACATATCTTTTAAGGCATGGGCACCGAACGCACCAAGCGCTACGGCGAGCATCATCGATAATGCTCCAATCATGATGAAAATCTTCATTCTTTTTCTCCCCCTAAACGTCGTGCTGGTAAATTCCATTCATAATAATAGGATAGCATACGTAAAATCGTAATCAGCCCGAGTAATGTGAACAAATGGAGTGGATTCGTCAGTTCGAACCGATCGATGACGAGTGCTGCCATGACGGCCCACATCGCATAGATTTCTTTATGCAGGACAAGCGGTTTACGTCCGGCAAGTAAATCGCGGATGACCCCCCCGCCGACACCGGTCAAAACGGCTGCCGAGATGGTTGCCGATAACGGCAGACCTTTCGCAGAAGCCATCAACGCGCCTTGAATCGCAAAGGCGGATAAACCGAGGGCATCAGCAAGCACGCCCCATCGCGTCCAGTGCGGTAAAAATAATTGCGGTAAAATGAAAATCAACAAAGCGACTAAAATCGCGATTAAAAACAGTCCGCCTTGCGACCAGAGCGCAGAAACCGGGACACCAATCAACAGGTTACGGATGGCACCACCACCGAAGGCCGTGATTAAAGCGAGCAGCCAAACACCAAACAAATCATACTTTTCTTCCATCGCGACAATCGCGCCACTCATCGCAAACGCAACCGTTCCAATGATATTTAATAAGTCCCAGGACATACGCACATTTCACCTTTCCCATTAGAAATTCCAATACTTACTATACGCTCTTTTTTGATTCCGGCAAGCTTATTTTTTCTGTCACCGATTCGACCGTTTGTAAGTGACGTTTTTAGGTAAAGTAACCTATACTGAAACAAACTGTACAGGAAGCTAGGTGAAGGCATGAAACGTTGGGCGCTTTATCGGATTTTCATCATCGTAACGATGTTCGCTCGTTACATTTGGACGATTTATCGATTCACTCGCAAGAACCGACCCGGTACGAATAATGAAGAATTTGAGCGCATCATGATTACGATTGCGCGTGACTATAAGAAAAAAGCCCTTCGTCTCGAAGGACTCCTCATTAAACTGGGGCAGTTCCTGTCGATTCGGGCCGACCTGTTTCCCCCGTCCGTCTTGATGGAGCTGACGGAACTTGTCGACAAAGTTCCATCAAGTAAACTCGGCGAATCTCGGAAAATCATCGAAGAGGACTGGGGAACGACGATCGAAGACATCGTCGATGACATTTCCCCCCGGCCGATTGCCTCTGCTTCAATCGGTGAAGTTTATAGCGCAACGCTTAAATCAAACGGCCGGAAAGTAGCGATTAAAGTTCAACGGCCGAACATTGAACAAATCATCAAAACCGATTTCCGGGCGATGCGGCTCGTCATTGCGATGCTCCGCCGGACGTCCCTCAATAAATCAACCGATTTACAAAGTCTGTACCGTCAGATGGTATTCGTCATCGGAGATGAGCTGAACTACCGGACAGAATTAAAAAACGGTCTGTACTTCAAAAAGATGTACGAAACGAATCCCGTCATCTACATTCCGGATTACTTTGAAGAACACTGCACCAACCGTGTTCTCGTCATGGAATGGATCGAAGGCACACGCATCACGGATCTTGATTACTTAGCGGAACATAACATCGACCGCGATGAACTGGCCCGGAACCTGTTCCTGAATGCCGGAGAGCAGTTACTGTTCGGCGGTAAATTCCATGCCGATCCCCATCCCGGTAATGTCCTTGTCCAAAGTGACGGTCGGATCGTCTTACTCGATTTCGGGATGATCGGCGCGACGACAGCCGACGATATGCGGGCGATTCAACGTATTCTCCAGTCCTTCGTGACGCTCGATTACGATGCCATTGTCGACGGACTCGAAGATTTACGCTTTTTATTACCAAACGCCAACAAACAAAACATCCGTCAAGCAATCGAAAAAGCTGTTACCTTCTATCTTGAGAGTGACATGGAAAACGTTGATACGAAGTTGATTGAAAAAGTATTATCCGATATTGAATTACTGGTCCGAAACGAACCGATCCAACTTCCGGCAGAATTTGCCTTTTTCGGTCGTGCGGCCTCGACGATTCTCGGTATCCTACAAATTTTATCACCGAAAATCAATTTACTCGATCTTGCTAAGCCGATGGTTCGGAGATGGCTCGACGAAGAAGGGAAAAACCAAAACCGTTACTTGCAAATCGTCGCTTCCTACGGGGCACGATTACTCGCCTTCCCGCGTCTCGTCAACGATGCCTTAAGCGAACCGACAAGATGGCGTCTGTTTGAACAACAGAAGTTTTCCCGTGTCGCTAACATGGAGTCGTTAAAAATCCGCCAGTGGACCAGTTCCCTCGTCGGAATTGTCAGCCTTCCGGTCAGCTATACCGGCTACTTCCTTGCTCACTACGATGTGATGGGGATTTCACTAGCCGTTGCCATCATCGCTTTATGGAACGGCCGACGGATCGGACGACAGATTGTCCGGATTGCCGATGAACCGTTTAAATAATCACTGAAACGCCCTTGTGAGAGGGCGTTTTTTTATTTTGAAATAATGTTTTTTCATTCTTCTATGTTTTTCGTATCTGTTCCCGGGGTACATCTTCAAGTAGATAGAAAGAAAACTAGAAGAGGTGAAACACTTGATTGATATCTTAATTGCGCTCGTACCTGCCTTGATGTGGGGGACACTTCCGTTGGTCGTCTCTAAAATCGGTGGTTCGACGGAACAACAAATTATCGGAACAACACTTGGAGCGTTGATTTTCGCCATCATCACCTTCTTTTTTGTCAGTCCTGAGCTTTCGACGACGGCCTGGGTCGCCGGATTCTTCTCCGGTGCTTTTTGGGCGCTCGGTCAAATGAATCAGTTTGCTGCCTTTAAACAGATGGGCGTCTCAAAAACGATGCCGATTTCGACCGGGATGCAACTTGTCGGTACTTCTTTGTTTGGTGTCCTTGCCTTCGGTGAATGGTCAAACCGAACTGCCTTGATCCTCGGTATCAGTGCACTCGTCTTAATCGTTGCCGGTGCCGCTTTCACTTCTTATAAAGAAGATAAAAGTAAACAGGATGAAAACATCGGAAAAGGTTTATTGTTACTCCTGATTTCAACTGTCGGTTACGTCGGCTATGTCGTGATTGCCCGCTGGTTCAACATCAACGGCTGGGAAGCTGTCTTGCCGCAGGCCATCGGTATGGTCATCAGTGCCATCCTGTTATCTTTACGAAAAGGAAACCTGTTCACGAAAAAAACAGCCGGCAATACAATTGGTGGTCTCATGTGGGCAGTCGGTAACATCGCCCTGTTGTTTGCAACTGCCAAAGTCGGTGTCGCCACCAGCTTTTCACTGTCACAAACCGGTGTCGTCATCTCGACAATCGGTGGTGTCGTCCTGCTAAAAGAAGCAAAAACAAAAAAAGAAATGACCTTCGTCGTTATAGGCTGTATCTTGGTCGTCGTCGGTGGGATCATGATTGGATTTACGAAGCAATAATAAGGAGGAGTTCATGTTATGTATAACAGTCTAAAAGGTAAAGTCGCTATCGTCACAGGTGGATCAATGGGAATCGGTGAAGCTATCATTCGTCGTTATGCGGAAGAAGGCATGCGTGTCGTCATCAACTACCGGAGTCACCCGGAAGAAGCCAAGAAAATTGCCGATGACATCATCCAAGCCGGCGGTGAAGCGATTACTGTTCAAGGGGATGTCTCAAAAGAGGATGATATGATCAATCTCGTCAAACAAACGGTCGATCACTTCGGGCAGCTCGATGTTTTCGTCAATAATGCCGGTGTTGAAATGCCGTCACCTTCGCATGAAATGTCACTTGAAGACTGGCAAAAAGTCATCGATGTCAACTTAACCGGTGCCTTCCTCGGTGCCCGCGAAGCACTCAAGTACTTTGTTGAGCACAACGTCAAAGGGAATATCATCAATATGTCGAGCGTTCACGAGATCATTCCATGGCCGACATTTGTCCACTATGCAGCCAGTAAAGGTGGCGTCAAACTGATGACGCAGACGCTTGCGATGGAATATGCACCAAAAGGGATCCGCATCAATGCAATCGGACCGGGTGCGATCAATACACCCATCAATGCCGAGAAATTTGAGGATCCAAAACAACGTGCTGACGTTGAAAGCATGATTCCGATGGGCAATATCGGGAAACCGGAAGAGATTTCTGCAGTCGCAGCATGGCTTGCTTCGGACGAAGCGAGTTATGTAACGGGAATTACTCTGTTTGCTGACGGTGGTATGACACTTTATCCATCATTCCAAGCTGGACGCGGGTAATTCCCGCGTTTCCGCTCTTTAAAGGGAGGAACCCTCATGTCGAATTTTTTCACACTGCTCAGGCGCGGAAATAAATCCGCTCTCGCTGCTGCCATCGTCAATACCATTATTGCCATTATAAAATTCGTCGCTTACATCTTGACGGGAAATATCGCCATGTTTGCAGAAATGATGCATACCATCGGTGACGCAGCCAATCAGTTTTTTGTTTATATCGGATCAGCATTAAGTAAAAAAGCACCGACCAAACGGTTTCCGAACGGCTTCGGTCGACTCGTCAATCTTGTTTTACTCGCCGCCATTCTTGTTGTCGCCATCCTTGCTTACGAAACGATTCGTGAAGGTGTTTTGCATATTCTTCATGCACCCGGTGAGAAAACGAGTGGTCTTTGGATCATTTTGACCGCACTTGGAATCGGTGTCGTACTTGAAGTCGGTGTCTTCTACAAAGCAATGATTGAAATTGCCCATGAGACCGGACTAAAATCCCGTGGTCTGACGCTGGTCGGTCAGAGTTTTGCTAACTTATCGCAGGCAAAACCGGCGACACGGCTTGTCTTCATGGAAGATTTGGTCGCAACACTCGGTGGTGTCATCGCCATCATCGCTGTCCTGATTTCACATTATACGTCGTTTTATCAGGCAGAAGGTATCGCTTCGATCTTGATCGGTTTGATGATGTTCTATGTCGTCTATAATGTTTTCATTCAAAATGCTGCCGGTGCGCTCGGTGAGATTGATGAAGTCTTAACCGCAAAAATCGGCGAAATCCTGATGCGTGACCCGGACGTACGTGATATCGAAAAACTTGAAGTCATCAAAGAAGGGGATCACTTCCACGTTGAAATCGAGATTGAAGTGGATCCTGGACTGACGATTGCTCAAGCAGACGATATTAAAGACCGCCTTGAATTGCAGATTCGGATTCTAAAAGGCATCACGGATGTGACAATTTCTTTTGATGAAGATGATAAGATTCAACATTATCAGCCGCCGACCCAACCGTAATAACAATTGCTTGAACCATCCACAAACAGGTACCTCCGATTTGTTATCGAGGTACCTGTTTGACGTTCTGTTAATTCGCCGCCCGGACGAATCCGGCTTCTTTTGCTTCCTGTTCACTGCAAAACACCTCTTCCGGGTTCACTTCGTCATATGAACGTCCCCCTTGGATGTGATAAATTTTCTTCCCTTGACGGTTAATGTTGCCTTTGATGTCGGCACAGTCCCCTGACTCTTCCGATGTCCCATTCATGACCGAGGTATCAAACCCCCGATCCGTCGCATATCCGTTTGTCTGCCAGACTCCTAACTTTTCCCCTTTTGCTTCGTCTTCGATTTTCTGAAATGTCTCGACGTACCGGGTATCCGGCTCATAAATATAGGCGACCCGTGCCAAACCTTTTCGTAACAGTTCCTGATTGATCATTTTCCCGTCCGCCCAAACGTACGCCAGCAATCGACCGTACCGGTCTGCTTTCGATTCATCGCGTTCGAGCAATACCTCACTGCCTGCCGGTAACGCTTCTTTTGTAAAACGTGATGCTTCCGGACCATACGGTTGAACCGGCTTTTCCGGATTCACGGTTTCCGGTGTGTCGATCAATAAAAAACGGACATCTTTCGTTTGACCGTTTTGCAGCCGGACTTTCACCGTATCCCCGTCGATGACACGCTCGACGGTGGCTTCCGTCACTTTTGTTTCATCCGGTTGCTTGATACCAATCTGTTCATCTGTCTCTGAATCCAGCGCACATCCGGTCAAACCGATGATGCTGACGATGAGAAGCAGTTGGGTGAACCATCTTTTCATATTCTCTTCCCCCTCGTTCATTCGATTCAAAAAAGCGTCGACATCAGCGTCGACGCTTGCCCATTCCCATCTTGCCTGAAGTTCATTTCATCCTATGCCGTTCTGCCGAGGCTGACGGCTGATCAGTCTGCTTCGAGCACTTTTTCGACATCGGTGCGATTCGTGTACAGCGTATAGAAGGCTTCAGCAACGTTTTTCGGATCAAGTGCCGTTCCACGTTTGACTTCCCCGGCAATCGTCACGGTCCCGACGTAGACATTGTCGTCTTTTAACGTATCGTGCAACATATGCGTCAGTTGACGGACACCGGCCTTCCCGATCGACAGACCCGGTAAGGATTTAATGGCATTCAGTGCTGCTCCGCCGCCGGTAATCAAGATGGCTCCGTCTTTTCGTGCCACCATATCCGGTGCGACGATTTGCGCGGCATGCAACGCTCCAAGGACATCAATTTCAAATTCTTTTGTAATCTGTTCAGCTGATACCTCGAGCACGGACGCTTGATGCAGGATTGAGGCATTATAGACAAGGACATCAATTTGTCCGTATTGGTCTTTTGTCCATTCGACAAGTGATTCGAGATCTGCGCGGCGTGAGGCATCGCATTCGACCCCAACGGCTTCGATCCCTTGTTCTTTCAGTTCCGTGATGACGGCTGCCAGTGTTTCCTGTGTCCGTGCAGCACAAACGACCTGGAATCCTTCTTTGCCGAACCGTTTGCTGATTTCGGCTCCGTTTCCCGGACCCGCTCCGATGACGATGACTGTTTTCATGTTGTGTTCCCCCTTGTTTTTTCCTTTTACTCTATTCCCACAATTGATTTGATTTACTCAAAAATCGAGTAAGGACGGTCCTTTTTCTTCTTTTTCTTGGGCAACTCCCATAAAACGGGCCAGCATCGGATCGACTTCCGGCTTTTGCTGTTCGGTTGCTGGAGTTAGAACCGAATGAGTCGTCGATTCTGTCATCGGTTGTTCGAGCAGCAACTCACAATAGGCTTTCATTGCGGCCACATATTCGACCTGTACTGTACCGTTCGACTGCTCAATTTTTGACATCGTCTGACGCATTTTTTCAATGACTTGTTGTTCTGTAATCATCTTGCTCACCTCATATGATAGATTGAATGTATTAACCGAAAAGGAAGTGTCCTCCATGATTCGTACTGCTTTAATTGGTTTTGGACTTGCCGGCGAAAATCTGCATGCCCCGTATCTTACACCACCTGATTATCAACTTGTTGCAGTTCAGTCCAGTCGTCCGGAAGCAGTCGCCGCCCGTTATCCCGATGTGCCGGTGTATTCTTCGCTTGCAGCGTTATTAGCTGCTGAAACGGTTGAACTGGTCGTGATCGCGACACCGAATGCTAAACATTATCCCCTCGCCAAGACAGCGTTACTTGCCGGCTGTCATGTCCTGGTCGAGAAGCCGTTTACGGTCACCTTGACGGAAGCCGAACAGCTGACAGACCTTGCACGTCAGCAAAATCGATTACTGACAGTTTACCATAACCGCCGTTATACAAAAGACTTCCAAACGTTGCTCGGACTGGTGCAAGCCGACGAACTGGGCGTCGTTCAGACCTTCGAAGCCCACTATGACCGCTATCGTCCGACCGTCCGGGCACGCTGGCGGGAACAGGACGTCCCGGGTGCCGGTCTGCTTTATGATTTAGGCTCTCATTTAATTGATCAAGCCCTGATGTTATTTGGCGAACGACCGGATCGTGTCTTTTGTGATCAGACGATTCAGCGTCCGGATGGTCAGGTCGAAGACTATACGCACCTGATTCTGGCTTTCGGAACACGACGCGCTGTTTTGCACATCGGCTCACTTGTTCCGGCTCCCGGTCCCTCGCTTGCCGTCCACGGGACGAAAGCGAGTTATTTCGTCGACAGTGTGGATACGAAACGCTCGACGTACACATGGGGAAGACCTGAACAGCCTCTCGAGGAACGTCCTTTCGTCGCTTCTGGTTTTGCCGACTACTATCATGATTTGGCGCAGGCCTTACGTCATGAGTCCCCTCTTGCCGTCACGACGGAACAAGCTCTGCTCGTCATGAAAATTATTGATTGTGCTCAAAAAAGTGTAAAAGAGGGTACATGGATAGAAGTAGAATAAAATAATCCACTTCAGACGAACAGGGGGAAAATGCATGTTTTCAAGTACGGAACGAACCGCATGGTTAGAAGAGATGGGACAGGAATTGCTCGATGTATTGGTCATTGGTGGCGGCATTACAGGTGCAGGGATTTTACTCGATGCTCAAAGCCGGGGTATGCGGACCGGGTTGATTGAGATGCAGGATTTCGCAGAAGGCACATCAAGCCGCTCGACGAAACTTGTTCACGGAGGCTTACGTTATTTAAAGCAATTTGAGATCAAATTAGTCGCAGAAGTCGGGAAAGAACGGGCGATTGTTTATGAAAATGCACCGCACGTCACGACACCTGAGTGGATGATGTTACCGCTTGTCGAAGGCGGGACATTCGGCAATTTTTCGACGTCGATCGGTCTGCGGGTTTATGATCAATTGGCAGGCGTCCGACGCCATGAACGACGCACGATGTTATCTAAAGAAGAAACGCTTCGGTATGAACCGCTTTTACGGTCGGAACACCTCGTCGGAGGCGGGCGTTATGTCGAATACAAAACGGATGACGCCCGCTTGACGGTCGAAGTCTTAAAAGCGGCGGTCGGATACGGTGGACGTGCCGTCAACTATACGAAGGCAGAGTCACTGGTCTACCACAACGGAAAAGTCGTCGGCGTCGAAGTACAGGACGTCTTAACCGGCAAGACCTATACGATTCGTGCGAAAAAAATCATCAATGCAACAGGTCCTTGGGTCGATGAATTACGCGAAAAAGACGGCTCAAAATCAGGGAAGTCGCTTCATCTGACGAAAGGCATCCATCTCGTCATCGACCAAGCTCATTTTCCGTTGCAACAAGCCGTCTACTTTGATGTGGCGGACGGACGGATGATTTTCGCGATTCCGCGCGAAGGAAAAACGTATGTCGGCACGACGGACACGAATTATCAAGGCGACATTCTCGAACCGGGGGTGACGGAAGAAGACCGGGACTATATTTTAGATGCGACGAATCAGATGTTCAACGTTGATTTGCACGCTGAGCACGTCGAATCGACATGGTCCGGCTTACGTCCATTGATTCACGAAGACGGCAAAGATCCGAGTGAACTGTCGCGTAAAGATGAAATCTTCGTTTCGAAATCCGGCTTGATGTCGATTGCCGGCGGAAAATTGACGGGGTACCGGAAGATGGCGGAACGAATCATCGATATGGTCGCTGATCAGTTCAAGGAGGAGGAGAACCGGATTTATCTCGCCTCCCGGACACACGATATTTTACTCGGAGGCGGTCATCCTGACGGCAGTAAAGGATTTGCCCGGTACTTGAAAGAACAGCAGCCTAAAGGTGAAGCCCTCGGATTATCTCCGAAGGAAGCGACGTGGCTGATTCAACGTTACGGAACGGATGTCGAACGTGTCTTTGAATTAATTCGCTCGCGCGGCAGTGAAGCGGAACGTTATCAGCTTCCCCTCCACTGGTTCGGCGGATTATTATACGGACTGGAAGCAGAACTCGTCATGCAACCGGGTGATTTCCTGAATCGACGCGCTTCTGCCGTCTTCTTCGATTTCCCGAATGCAGAAAAATATGCCGACGGTGTTCTCGCTTTAATGCGAAGCGAACTTGGATGGTCGGCAGAAGAAGAAGCGAAAGCCAATGCCAGCATCCAACGTGAGTTCGATGCGGTTCGGATCAAGACTTCTCTGCCTTCTTAATTCACTATACTTCCGACTCACAACAAAAAAATGCGACCCCTTCACGGGATCGCATTTTTTTTATTTGTCGTCTGAAGCTGCGAGTTCGGCAGCCGGCATATTTCCCGGTTCCAGATTCGAGTTCTTTCGGGCAAAGGCGAAGTACAGGACAAGTCCAATCGCCAGCCAGATGAAGAAAGCAATCCATGTTTCGAGTTTCAAGTTGAACATCAAGAAGAGACAAGAAGCGATCGCTGCGATCGGCACGTACGGCATTCCCGGGCATTTGAATGCACGTGGAAGATCCGGTTGTGTTTTACGAAGGATCAAGACCGCAACAGAGATTAAGACGAATGCTGCGAGTGTCCCCATGTTAACGAGGTTTGCGATGACATCGAGTGGAACGAGTCCTGCGACTGTCGCACTACCAAGACCAATCATCCATGTTGCTTTGAACGGTGTTTTGTATTTTGGATGTACTTCCGAAAATACTTTCGGGAACATGCCGTCACGTGAGATGGCGAACGCTAAACGTACCATTCCGTATGTCATGACGAGGATAACGGTTGTAATCCCGAGGATGGCACCTAAATCGATGAAACCGGCGACCCAGTTTTGTCCTGCCATTTGAATGGCGAGTGAAACCGGGTGATCGACGCCCGCAAATTTTTGGTACGGGACGATTCCTGTCATGATAGCCGCTACGATGACGTAAAGGACTGTACAGACCGCAAGCGAACCGATGATACCACGTGGTAAGTTTTTTTGCGGCTCACGGACTTCTTCTGCTGCCGATGTGACGGCATCAAAACCGATATAAGCAAAAAAGACGATGGCTGCTCCAGAGAAGACGCCGCCCCATCCGAATGGTGTAAATGGTGCCCAGTTCGTTGGTTCAACATAGCCGACACCAACGACGATGAACAAGACAACGACTGCCAGTTTAATGATAACCATGATGTTGTTGACACGTTTTGTTTCTTTAATCCCCATCGATAACAATCCTGTGATTGCAAGTAAGATCAGGAAGGCCGGTAAGTTAAAGAACGTTTTTGCCCCCTCGATCGCCCCGGGTGCTGCTGAAATGGCTGTCGGAAGATGAATACCAAATCCGCCGAGTAACGACTGGAAGTAACCGGACCACCCTGCCGCAACGGCACTGGAGGCGAGTCCATATTCAAGTATCAAGTTCCAGCCGATGATCCAGGCAAAGATTTCCCCCATCGTTGCGTACGTATACGTATAGACGGATCCACTGACCGGAATCGTCGAAGCGAATTCGGCATAAGCGAGTGCCGCTAACCCACAGGCAATGGCAGATAAAATGAATGAGACGATAAGACCAGGTCCTGCTGTCAATGCTCCTGTTCCGGTTAGGACGAAAATTCCCGTACCAATGATGGCACCAATTCCTAAAAACGTTAAATCCATTGCGCCAAGATTTCGAGCAAGTCCGCTGTTACGCTGACTCGCAGCAATCATAGCGGAAACATCTTTTTTCCGCGTCAAACTCATGATGATACTCCCCCTGTGGTGTGTTTAGTTCGAATTACAAAAAATGTTTTGCAATTACTTAATCCAAAATTTACGAAGTTTTCAGATAAATTGATATAGGTCATTAGACCCATTTGCAAATTGCGTTTCGCTTACATGATTTTAAATCCATCAAAAAATCCCCTCTCAAACCAGTATGAACCGGTATTCAGAAGGAATCTTTGTCTAAAAAAAGCTCTTCGAAAATAATGTTTAACGAGTAGCTAACCAACTTAAAAACACTTGGAAATCAAGCGTTGTCCGTGCTGCATAGGCACTCGACCACCGTTGAATTTGACGGGTGAATTCTGTATCCGATACCCCAATCGATTCGATGATGACGACGTCCGCATGATGCTTTAAAACATCAATCTCAATTCCTGCATCCATGTCGGCCCGCGCATGGATTTTGGCGGTAATTTGACCTTGAATCGAAAGGACGTTTTCGAGGTCATCCTGGTTTTTAATGTGTTTGGCTTTCAGCTTTTTTTTGTATGGAGAGCGTTCCCGCACATAATATTCTTTCCCTTGCATCGTCACATAACCGAGATACGGATCCTCATGTGCCTGCATGGCCTTTTGTGACGTGATGATCCGGCGACCTTGGTGAACCGTCTCAACCTCCTGCAAATACACCGGGACAAACAAAGACGGCACAGAAGACTGGGCTTGCTTCATCTCAAGAATCAAGTCTTCATGCTCTCCCCCTTTTCCTTCGACCAAAATATAATACCGCTCAAGACCGATCGAAGCCGTTCCGCTGTCGAGTTTATAGACGATATCCTTAATGTCATAGAATCCGTCCTCTTGCCGATCTTCAGGATCAATCGTTGCGATATATTCCGGCCAAACCGCTTCAATTGCTGCATAAGTCGAGGCATCGAGCCGCTTCATATCCGGTAAATCAGTGAACTGACGTTGTCCATCGACGACAGTCGTCCGTTCTCCTAGTAATTCCGACTTCTTTTTCTCTGCTTTTTTAATCAGTTTACGGATCGGCCCTTTCGTGTTGTCGATCGTAAAGCAGACCTTGCTTGGATTTTTCCCTTTGGCATATTGGCGTAAGTCATCTAAGTAATGTTGAATGTAGGCTGCAATGGCCGGCTCTGCATCATACCCCGCTTCTTCCGCAAACAATTGGACGGAGACTGCCATCCGAATCAAATCGTACAGATAAGAACCGAGATACCCTTCGTCAAAGTCATTGACGTCATAAATGATTTCACCCTTGGCATTACCGTGAACCCCAAAGTTTTCGAAGTGGAGATCACCCTGAATCCAGGTCGGTGTCTCGGGGGGCGTATCAAATCCGAGTGGAATCCGTGTTACATCATAATAAAACAAATGGGAACTGCCGCGGAAAAAGAGAAATGGACTGGCACTCATCTTTTGATACTTCGTTTGCCGTGCTGCTTCATCCAATCCACGGACTTCATGATCGTAAAAATCCAGTACTTTCGCGATGGTCAGCTGTCGAATTTCTTCATAGACTTGTGTAAACATACAAACCCCTCCTTTTTCTAGAAAAAAGACAGCAAAACGAATCCGCTTTGCTGCCTGCCTGTTGACTTCATTCGAAGTGTTTTTTATATTCCCCATATCCTGCCGAATCAAGCTCTTCTACCGGAATAAACCGGAGTGCTGCCGAATTGATGCAGTAGCGGAGACCACCAAGCTCGGTCGGACCGTCATCAAAGATGTGACCAAGATGACTGTCTGCATTCGCGGAACGGACTTCTGTCCGTGTCATGCCGTGCGTCGTGTCGAGTTCGACTTCCATCTTGTCCTCGGAAATCGGTTTGGCGAAGCTCGGCCATCCGCAGTTCGAGTTAAACTTGTCTTTTGACGTAAAGAGCGGTGTCCCGTCGACGATATCAACATAAAGTCCCGGTCGTTCCTCATCCCAATATTCATTACGGAAAGCCGGTTCCGTCCCGTTTTCCTGCGTAACTTTATACTGAATCGGCGTCAGACGTTGTTTCAGTTCCTGTTCTTTGCCCTGATCCTTCCAGGCTTCCTTCACGAACTTGGCACGTCCCGATCCGACGCTGTACATCTGATAACGGAATGGATTTTTTTTGTAATAATCCTGATGGTATTCTTCTGCCGGCCAGAACGGTTTTGCCGGACGGATGTCGACTGCTACCGGACGTGAAAAACGTCCAGAGGCGTCAAGCGCCGCTTTCGAACGCTCTGCCGCTTGTTTTTGTTCTTCATCGACATAAAAAATTGCCGGTTCATACGATTGACCACGGTCATTAAACTGTCCGCCGCCATCCGTCGGATCGATTTGCCGCCAAAAAATTTCAAGCAACTCATCGTATGAAATGACAGACGGATCATACGTGACTTCCACTGCTTCTAAATGTCCTGTCGTTTCAGAACAGACCTCTTTATAAGTCGGGTTTTCTGTATGACCACCTGTATAACCGGAAATGACTTGTTCGACGCCATCATATTTATGAAATGGCTTGACCATGCACCAAAAACAGCCACCTGCGAATATTGCTTTTGCCATCTAGCTTCCCCTCCTCTGTATAGGTCTATTTTAACGCGTTCTGCGCCACTACCCTACTATCTTGCTCAGTCAATCTTCAGGATTCGCTTTTAGACGGCGCATGACAAAATAAATCGCCGCAAACACTAAAATCAATCCACCGAGTGAATACCATATGTTATTCATACGGTACAGCATCTGATAGATGGCTAACGTCACAAGCAAAATCGCAATCGGGATGAATGCCCGTTTAAAGTGATACCAATAGTTCACTGAGGTCGCCTCCATTTTTCTTTTATCTTATACGATTTTTTACTGTTTGATATGCTTTTCTAGATTATTTCTTTTTCAACATCCATCAAAAAAAGCCGACTCCGTTTGAAACGGAATCGACTTTTCACTTACGGACGCGGATGCTCCGGGAATTCCATTTCTTCATAAGGAACGACCGATGTCCGGTTTTTAAATTTATGACCTAACCAAAATGCAAGGAATAACGGAATACCAACATATGTTGCGGCAATTCCCACCCAGTCAATTTGATCCGCGAGGAATGCGGCGTAGTTTTGACCGACGATGACGAGGAAACAAAGTCCGAACGCAAAGAGCGGTCCAAACGGGAAAGCAGGTGCCACGTATGGCAAATCACTGAGCGAATGACCTTGCGCAAGGAATCCTTTACGGAAACGGTAATGGCTGATCGCGATACCGAGCCAGGCGATGAAACCGGTCATCCCGGAAGCATTCAACAACCAGAGGTAGACCTGCCCGCCAAACATCGATGTCAGGAAGCAAAGTGCGCCGATTGCCCCTGTTGCGAGCAAGGCATTACGGGGAACACCGTTTTTCGAGACTTGTGCGAACATTTTCGGTGCGTCACCTTGGCGTGCCAATGTGTACAGCATCCGTGTCGATGCGTACATCCCGGAGTTCCCGGCTGATAAAACAGACGTCAGGATGACGGCGTTCATCAATGCTGCCGAGAACGCGAGACCGGCTTTTTCAAAGACAAGTGTGAACGGACTGACGGCTACATCGGTAATATCGTTTGAAACCAGGTTCGGACTTGTATACGGAATCAACATGCCGATGACAAAAATCGCAAATACATAAAAGAGAAGAATCCGCCAAAAGACTTGTTTCACAGCTTTCGGGACGTTTTTCTTCGGATCTTCCGATTCACCTGCTGCGATTCCGACTAGTTCGGTTCCTTGGAAACTGAAACCGGCGACTAAGATAATACCGATGACGGCTGGAATGCCTCCGACGAACGGTGCGTCACCTAATGCAAAGTTTTTAAAGCCGACCGGTGCTTCTGATGTGAAGACACCAAAGATCATCGCGACTCCGACAATCAGGAAGATGATGACGGTGACGACCTTGATCATCGCGAACCAGTATTCGGCTTCACCGAATCCTTTAACGGAGAAGTAGTTCAAACCAATCATCAGCAACAAGAAGATGGCACTGAAATAAAAACCCGGAACATCCGGGAACCAGTAGGTCATGACGATTTGTGCCGCAACAAGTTCAACGGCAATCGTAACTGCCCAGTTGTACCAGTAGTTCCAACCGAGTGCAAAGCCAAACGACGGATCAACGAACTTGGCACCGTAGGTTGAGAAGGAGCCGGCGACCGGCATGTAAGCGGCCATCTCACCAAGGCTCGTCATTAAAAAGTACACCATCAATCCGACGACCGCATACGATAACAGGGCACCGCCCGGGCCGGCAGCCGCAACGGACGCACCGGAAGCAATGAATAAACCGGTTCCGATGGCACCGCCGATCGCAATCATCGACATGTGACGGGCTTGCAGACCGCGTTTTAATCCTTCTTCAGTTGAATCGAGTTTTCTTTGGGGTTGTAAAGTATTCATCTTATTCGCTTCTCTCTTTTTTAAATTTTTGAGAGGACACTTTTTGAATCGAAAAAAAACAAAAAGCGCCCTCACCTTCCAGAAGGAAGATGAGAACGCAACATAGTAAACAGGATGCGCCCCATTCTACCGTCGTGAAAGATAGCTCCCCACAAGTCAGATCCGACCTGTGACAGTATTAGACCTGTTCGACCTAATCCCAATCGATCATCTTCAAAGCGATGATTGATTTCGGCAATCCTTCCTTTTCAATCACCTCATCTGCCGCTTGACGACATCCGTGACTGTACTTATAAGAACTGCAACCTCCATCCCACTGGTTGAGTGAGAACTAATTAAGTTTGTTATAATTTCATTATTACTTCGTCATGTTACACAAAACGTCTTTAAATTGTCAATTCTTTTTTTGAAATACCCGCTATTCATGGTAAAATTCCGTATTTTTTAGTACACTAAACTATAGAAGTTAACTGAGAGAAAGGATGTTGCTTGAATGCCACAAGAACGTGATCAACTGACCTATCGATTAGAGGAACAAATGCGGGTCATTCTCCGGACATTACGCCGTGAACTCAACCGACTGTTTGAAGGAACCGCGACGCGGAGTGAATTTTTCATTTTGCGCAGCCTGTCTGAAAATGGTCCCCAACGCCCGACTCTACTCGCAGAACAGTTTGAGCTTGCGACAAGTCAGGTAACAGCTTTGACTGATCGCCTGTTTAAAGCCGGATTCGTCACGCGGACGCGTTCGACAGACGACAGAAGATCGATTGTTTTAGCACTGACGGATGAAGGCGAAACCGCTTTCCGCGAACTTGAAATCGTCCGCCGGAAATACCTCCAAGACCGTTTTGGTACACTCACGGAAGAAGAGCTCCATGCGATGGTCCATGTCTTCGATAAGATCCTTCTAACGATGGATGAAGAGGCAGTTTCTTCCTGAAAATTGTTTTAAAAAAATATTAACTTTTTTCTCTGACAAAGTTCACTTGACTGTGTACTTTGTCTTTTTTTGTCGACTTATCGTGTTTCCCTAAACATTTTTCCATTTCTTGCCGTTATTAAAATGGGTATACTAAAACTATCTTATTGGAAATGCGTTTACGAGGAGCTGGGAGGATTTGTTGTCCATCATGAATAATTTCATCATCAATTTTTGTCTACTGTTTACAACGATCACTCTTTTGTTTCTACCTTTTCGAAATCGCCCGCGGATTACACCGAACACGAATCTGAACATCCGACTCGTATTAGGTTTCATCGCCGGCTTGATTTCTGTACTCTTGATGTTCAACAGCATCCAGATCGATGTCGCCCGGATTGATTTACGGATTGTCCCTGTCGTCATTGCCATGATGTTCGGCGGCTTACCTAGTGCACTCGTCACCGGCACCATGATTATCGCAACACGTTTTGCCCTGACGCCTGTCGAACAAATCGATGCTGCCGTCCTGTCATCGATCGTCATCGGATTGTTCATCCTGACGATTGCCATCGTCCGGCGCTACATCCGGATGACTTTCTGGAACTTCGAACTGATGATCGGGATCGGGATTCTCTATTCGTTGCCGGCTATCTATTTGTTGACGAGCAGTTGGACGACCTTCATTGAAATCTCACTGGCTTACATATTCTTTAACCTGATTGCCGGCTTCGTGACCTATCACCTGTTGACGGAGTTGCGACGACACTTTGAAAATATCCAGTATCAACAAAAGCTCGCCATGACGGATGCCTTGACCGGACTCGCTAACCGGCGCCGGCTTGATGATTCCTTGACCCTTGTCGGGTCAGCAGAAGACGGGTATTCGCTTGTCTTGATTGATATTGATTTCTTTAAGCACGTCAACGATACATATGGTCATGATGCCGGAGACGATGTTTTACGGCAACTCGGAACGACATTAGCATCACTGGCACGGCCGGATGATTTGGTCGGGCGTTACGGGGGAGAAGAATTTTTAATCATTCTCCCGAATACATCACTCGTCGATGCGAAGAGTATTGCCGAGCTTGCCCGGACGACAGTCGCCCGAAATCTGTTCCCGACGACGGCCGTTCCTGACCTACAGATTACGATTTCGCTGGGGATTGCGCATTCCAGCAGCTCGCATACGTCTCTTGAAGCTTTGCAGCAGGCGGATAAAGCGTTATATCATTCGAAAGACAGCGGACGTAATCGGAGTACGACTTACACCAAACAACTGGAACTCGAACAAGCCTGATCATCGCCCTTTCCCGTCATTCGGTGAAAGGGCGATCTTTTTTTCAGGTATTCTTTTCTACTGGTCCAGTCGATTGTTCGGGAAAACCGATACTCTTGACCGTTCCGAAAACAATCATCCGGCTGAGTTGGTCCGCCATATAAGCCGCTGAATAAGGACGACCGTTTCGTAACCAGGAAATCAATAATCCAAGCTGTCCACCGATCACGTAGTTCAATAATAAATCACGATCGACCAGTTGGGTTTCATTGACCGCATGTGCTTCAAACACACGTTGATAGTTTTCTTTTAACGTATCCAAAAAGCGCGAGATGAACGTTTTGACCGGACCATTCAACAACATCGTCCGGTAAAATTGTTCATGCTGCTCAATATGGATGAAAAGCCGTTCGAAATAGCGGCTGACCCGTTCGAGCGATGGATAGTCCGGTGATGTGATTCCTTGAATCCGGATCGCTTCCACAAGAAGCCGCATATGATCGTCTACAATCTGATTCAGCAAATCATATTTATCCGTAAAGTGTGCATAGAACGTCGATCGATTGACAGCCGCCCCATCCGTCAACATCTTGACTGTGATTGTTGAAAAAGGATGATGGTCAAGCAAACGGAATAATTCTTTTGTAATACGGTCACGTGACCGTTTTGGTCGTGGATCTTGTCCTGAATTCATCTGCCAGAACCACCTTTTTTTGATATTGTATCCGTTCTCATCGACTTTTCCAACACTTTGTCGGAAATTGTCGGTTGTATATTGATTCCTTCTCCATATAATTAACTATATTAACTACTCCTCCCCCAGAGGAGTAGTTTTTATGTTAGGACTGGGGAACTCAGAGTATACGGAAGAAAGGATGCATTTTATATCATGAACATGAAAAAAGTCTTATTGATTAACATTTTGACACTGGTCGTTTTAATCGGTGGAGGCGCGATCGGCTATTACTACTACGATCAAGCGACAAGTTATGTCAAAACAGACAATGCCAAGATTGACGGAAAAATGATTACAATCGCAAGTCCCGGTGCCGGTAAACTGACGGACTGGACAGCAAAAACAGGTCAAACGCTCGACAGTGACGCAACACTCGGTCACGTCATGATGGCACAAGCCGGTCAAAAACCGGTCAGCACGGCTGTCTCTATGCCAACTAAAGCAACGGTCGTTCAGTCGATGGCGACAGAAAACGGCGTCGTTGGAGCAGGAGCACCACTTGCCTATGGTTTTAACTTAAACGAGCTTTGGGTAACAGCCAATGTCGAAGAAACAGAGATCGATGAAGTTAAAGTCGGACAAACCGTCGATGTTTATGTGGACAGCTATCCGGACACGACGTTATCCGGTGAAGTCGAACAAATCGGTATGACGACGGCTGGAACATTTTCGATGATGCCGTCTTCAAACGGAACGGCCAACTATACAAAAGTTGCGCAAGTCATTCCGGTCAAAGTCTCACTGTCACAAGAAAAATCACTCGACATTCGACCTGGTATGAATGTGACCGTCCGCATTCATAAGGATTAAGGAGGGACGTCTATGTCTACGACCTTCCTTTTTGGATACATTGCCTTCATGGTTGTCACGATCATCGGTGTCAACCTGATTGTCCGGCGTGCACGTCCAGCCATGGCCGGTGATGTTCCTCTTGACGAGGTGCCCGACCATCTCGATAACGTTCCTGTAACGCCTGCACCGCAAGTGCAAGAGCGGACGCCGTTAGCGACCGCAGATATCAGTATTCCAAAAGTTTTGACGGTTCTCTTGATCGGGATGTTTATCGCGATTTTGAATCAAACGTTGATCAATGTCGCTTTGCCTGTCTTAATCAATGATTTTAACGTCTCGACCTCGACGGCACAATGGTTGACGACCGGATTCATGCTCGTCAATGGTATCTTGATTCCAATCAGTGCCTTTTTGATGCGAAGTTATACGTTCCGTCAATTGTTCCTCGTTTCGATGACGTTGTTCTTCTTCGGCTCCATCATTTGTTCAATCGCGATGAACTTTCCCGTCATGATGATCGGACGAGTCGTACAAGCAGCTGGTGCCGGTATTTTGATGCCACTCGGCTCAAACGTCTTCATGACGCTGTTTCCGCCGCATAAACGTGGAGCGGCGATGGGGATGCTCGGAATCGCGATGATTCTTGCTCCCGCAATCGGTCCGACGATTACCGGCTATGTCATTCAGAATTACGATTGGCATGTCATGTTTTACGGAATGGCCTTTTTCGGTCTTTTGACACTCTTACTGGGTGTCGCCTGGTTTAAACTCGTTCAGCCTTTATCCAAACCGAAATTCGATGCACTTGGTGTTGTCTTCAGCACAATCGGTTTCGGAAGTCTGTTGTACGGCTTCAGTGAAGCCGGTAATGACGGTTGGGACAGCCCGCTTGTCATCAGCACGATTGTGATCGGTATCTTGGGAATCGCAGCGTTCGCCCTTCGCGAACTTTCAATGGATGATCCGATGTTGAATATCCGTGTGTTGAAAGTACCGGAGTTTTCGTTCACGCTATTCATCAATATCATCGTCACGATGGCGTTGTTCGGCGGGATGCTTCTGCTTCCGATTTACTTGCAGAGTATTCGCGGTTTCTCACCCGTTGATTCCGGTCTCCTGTTATTACCCGGATCATTGATCATGGGAATCACGGGCCCGATTGCCGGTCGGCTATTTGACAGGTTCGGCATCCGGCCACTCGCTATTTTCGGATTGACGTTAATGACCTATGGAACGTGGGAATTGACACAACTCGATATGAATACCTCTTACAATTCGATCATGGGCATTTACATGCTTCGGTCGTTCGGAATGGCTTTCATCATGATGCCGATCATGACTGCCGGTATGAATGCCTTGCCGATGAAAATGATTCCGCACGGGAATGCGACACAAAATACGTTGCGTCAGGTTGCCGGGTCAATCGGGACAGCGATTCTCGTCACAGTCATGACACGGCAAACAACGGCTCACCTCGCAGATGATGCCAATCAGTTTACGACACTTGATCCAACTCTTTCACAGCATTTGAATGAGCTTGGGCAACAGCTCGGTAGTCCGCAGGCAGCATCTGTCAGCTGGATGACACAGTTGACGAAACAAGCCACGATCAGCGGCATCACGGATGCTTTTTGGGTGGCTACCGTCTTATCTGCCCTTGCCCTGATCTTGTCGTTTTTCATGCATGGAAAAAAAGAACCGAATCTCGATTAACACTTTTCCTGGACCCGTTGGCGGCACATCGTCAACGGGTTTTTAGTTGTTTGCCTTTGCACTTCTTTCCTAAAATCGCTACACTAGGGTCATTGAGTTTCATATCTAAAAGGAGATGCTGTATGGTTGCCTTTCTGCAATTTTATGCGTTCATCTTTGCCTGCTGTTTTGCCTGGCAAGTCGGACGCCCTTCATCCTGGTCTCAAAAGGTCACACGTGCCTTTTTAATCAGTATCAATAGTCTATTCATCTTTTTCCGAGCGTCCGTGTCCATCTTCCTGTTAATTGGACCGCTATTGCTTGTTTCTTACGTCTTATTTCCGAACTTATTATACTTTGCCGGACCGTTGTCGATCATCATCAGCATACTTGTCATCGGTCTGCTTGACCGGCTCGTCAGCTTCGTCATCCTGCCGATTGTCCGTTCGTTCTTCCTGAAAAAAAACCGGATGATGCCGCAATTGCTGGAAGCCGCCCTTTATACATGCTCGATGGGTATGCTCCTGTATGTGAATTTGACAGTCGTCCCCGGCGTACAGATTAACGTGATGATGGCCGTGTTCTTCGGCTTCACACTCTATTTTGCCCATTACTTGTTTGCTTTATTCCGGATTCGCCAACTCAAGAAAAAAATAGCTGCTTCATCTGAAAAACGCTGATTCAAACCGGCGTTTTTTTAATTAACCGTTGACAATGATAATCGTTATCAATTATATTCTAAGAGTACTTACGTCAGGAGATGATCACTATGAATGCTCGACAACTGATTTTAGAACGACGTTCCGTCCGTGCTTATACCGATCAACCGATTCCAAATGAAATGATTGAAGAAATTCTCGAGGCTGCCATCTACGCCCCGACCCATAAATTGCGTGAACCTTGGCGATTTGTCCTTGCCAATGAAGAAAGCCAAGTCCGGTATGTCGACCAATTGATGAGTTTGCTTGCCAAGCGGGGTCAATTGGATCAAAAAACAGATGAACAACGTCAGATGATACGTCAAAAATTTGCGGATGTCCCTGTTTACTTGACTGTTTTGTATGAAGTAAAAGGAACGGAAGATCAGCAGATGGAAGATTTGCTCGCGACCGCCGCCATGATTCAAAACGTTCAACTCCTTGCAACTGAACTGGGTTTAGGCTGTTGCTGGAAAAGCGGAAAACATTGGTTCACGGAGGAATATGCCGAAATGATCGGCGCTTCCGAAAATGAACGTGTCGCAGGAATCATTCAATTCGGATGGCCTGCCTTGATTCCCCCGCTGAAAAAACGAACGGCAGCACGTGACAAGTTAACGCACTTCTAAACCGGTGCGCATTCTGCGGACTACCCCTGTCCGCGCCAATCAAGCCCCATCATAATAGCTAAAGCGTTCATCTTTTCATTCCCTCCCCAAACGGAATCGTGAAAGATGGACGCTTTTTTTGATGTCTGATTCTGAACGACAAATAAAGGTGGCGGATTTAACATCCACCACCTCTGTTCTGTTTCATCCGCTTCGATTAAATCAAACGGTCTTCAGTTCTTCCGGACGCATCGGAGCATCCGGGAGTTCTCCCGTCAAAATATGATCGACGATTCGTTTTGTCGCCTGTCCGTCTTGATACGTGAAGAAACGGGCGGCAAAATCTTCAATCCGTTCCGGTTCGAACTGCCCTGCTTTGATCCAGGAAATGACGTCGTTGAATGACGAGACAATCGGTCCCGGCACAAAGGATTCATACGGGAAGTAAAAGTCACGTTCTTCCTTGTACGCGTTCAAATCATTCACGAGGAAGATGATTGGTTTCTTCAGTAAAGCAAACTCAAAAATAACGGAAGAATAATCAGTCACTAAAATATCCGCCACCTGCATCAAATCATTGATGTCCGGATAATCCGTCATATCGATGATCTGGTTTGAAAATTCTGCCGGTACGACCGGACGGTTCAAGACAAACGGATGCATCCGTAACAGCAGGATATGATCCGGACCCAACTGTTCACGGAACTGATGGAAATCCAGTTCCTGATCGTAATGAGCCGTCGTTTGTCCATTTCCTCGGAATGTCGGTGCCAGTAAAATCAGCTTTTTCGACCGCCACTCCGGATACCGGTCATAGAGTTTATGCTCAATCTGAACTTGCCGCTCCCGGTTCAACAACTGGTCGGTCCGCGGAACACCTAGCGGATGAATCCGGGTTGAATCCATCCCGAACGCTTCAGCAAACGGTGCGATGCAGGCTTCTCCGGAAACATACACGTTCGAATAGTTCCGGTGAATCGCCACCATCTTCAAGTAATCGTCATCCGGTGAATAGGACTTATCGAGGACACTATAGCCGAACTTCTTAAAGGCGCCGCAGGCATGCCATAACTGGATGACTTCCGTCCCTTTGCGCAACGTCGAGACGTAGACAGGATAGTAATAGTCATCAATGATGAAGTATCGGGCCGTCGCCAGTTCGTATGTCGCCCGCATCATATGAAAAACGTATTTGATTTGTCCAATCAGATTTTGTGGAAAACGTTTCAATAAAAAGACATATTGAAAACCGAGTTCACGACTTTCAAGTTCATCATAAACGGCGCGGAAGTTATCGACGAGCTTATCCGAACGATAGGTCGCAAAGACAACTTTTTTGGTCTGTACCGGAAAGAACTTCGAGATCCAATACGTCACGACAAGCAAATAGTGGACTGTTCGCCGCTGAATCAAACGTAATTTCTGTTTCATAACGTGATCCCTTCTCTTTCCACTTTCATTCTTACATGCACCATTCCATGACGGTTTTACCGAAACGATTCGTCAAATCACTTTCAAATGCTTGATGAATATCTTCGATTTGTCGAATCTGGAAGACACCGGACACGAGATTCGACAAATAGGCCGGAATATCCGGATACATTTGATACAATTCCATCGTCCGTGCGAAATCAGCCGGTGTACTCCGACTTGATCCGTAGACGCGTAATCCTTTTTCAAGAATCATCCGCGTATTGACGGCAACCGGTTCTTCGGAAACACCGAGCAGTGCCATCGTTCCTTCTGGAATGATGTAATCAATCATTTGATTGATCGCATACTGACTGCCGATTCCACCGACACATTCGAATCCGTGATTAAATGATACGCCGTCCGGAATTTGATCGATATGATACGTCTCATCAGCAAACGAGAAGTAATCGAGCTTCGATTGCGTTTTTCCGAAGACAAGCAATTTCGCTTCCGGATACAGTTTGCGTAACATCAGTGCTGTGATGAATCCGAGGTTCCCGTCTCCCCAGACACCGAATGTTTCACGGCGGCTGTGGGCAATCTGATCAAAACGTGTCATGGCATGAACAGATACACTGACCAGTTCCGTGAAGGCTGCGACTTCCGGATCAAGATCAGCCGGTACTTCGACAAGACGATCGGACTGAATGAAGACGTAATCCTGCATATATCCGTCATACCCGCTCGAGCGGAAACGGCTTGTCCGCAGATAGTTTTCCCCGATGATGTCATCTGTTTCCGACGGTGTGTTCGGAACCATCGCGACCAACGTGCCGATTTTAAACGTTCCGGACGGGTCATGTACCACCTTACCGATGCCTTCATGAATCATTGCCATCGGTAACTTCTTCGCCAATACTTCCGCACTGCGGCTGCCCGTAAAGTAACGTTGATCCGCGTGACAAATCGATAGATACGTCGGACGAACGACGACCCGGCCTGAATTGAGTGACCGTTCGTCGTACGTCACCTCGATTTGGCGTGGCGCCACGAGTTGATAGACTTGGTTAATCATTGGTGAATCCGCTCCTTCAAAATAGCATTGGCGATGCGAAGATCGTACGGCGTCGTTACTTTAATGTTGAACAACTCACCTGTGACGAGAGCTACCGCTTCCCCTTTAAGCAAGAGAATCTTACAGGCATCCGTCAAAATTGCCCGCTCATCGCTTGATAATGCTTCGTAATGATTTTTGAGTTTTGTGATTTGGAAACTTTGCGGCGTCTGTCCTTGATACATTTGATCGCGGACCGGAATATCGGAAATCGTTTTTCCGTCCGTTGAAGCGACGATCGTATCAATCGCCGAGATGACAGTATCACATGCTCCGTATTCGAGTGCCGTTGAAATGTTTTCTTTGATGATCCGGTGTGTCAAGAACGGACGGACTGCATCGTGTGTAACGATGACGTCTTCGTCTGTCAAACCGTTTTTATTTTCGATCCAGTTGATCGCCGCCATGATGGACTCGTTGCGGTCGCTTCCGCCTGCCGTGATGACAATCCGCTCATCGGTTCCGATATATTTCTCGAGAATATCACGTGTATAATTGATCCAAGCCGTTGGGGTCACAATGATGATTTGATCAAAATCTTCGTGTAAAAGAAACTTTTCAACGGTATGCACGATAATCGGACGTTCTCCGATTGACAGGAATTGTTTCGGACGATCGACATTCCCCATTCTCGTTCCTTTTCCGCCTGCTAAGATTGCTGCATAAATCATCTTGTATCGCAAAGGACCCATCCATAGATAATGGCGCTGTCATGGGTCGCTCTGCTTCCCTCCCTTAATAAAAAAAGTTTTTTGTTTCCACTTACCAGCGATGTGGGTATGTTTAAAAAATATGATCTTTTTTCAATGACTCTATCCACCAAAAGCAAAAAAAATAGACAAAGTTCTATTTTTTTTGTTTCGTCACGATATAATGATGGGTGATTTCTAATATCACTATACTATGTTCGTGATGATTTTAAAAATCTGTCATTGTTGTGTAAATGCATTGTAATCATTTAAGCGAGGAGAGATTGTTTTGACAGAAGAAACACAGATGCCGACATTACAGGCACACGTTAACTATCTAGAACTGGCGGGAACCAAATTCCGCTTCGAGGCACGTCTTTTCGGATTAACTGATTTCCTTCAGGCCGAACAGCTACTTTTTGAGAATCCTGCCGCTCCTGAAGACACAGAAGAAACACAACCGGAAGATGGATACATCCAGTCCGAAGCACCGGCGGAACCGATTCCTTTAGAACGGGCCATTATTTTCCGCAATAAACGGAACAAGCGGACATTCATTCTCCGTTTCCCGTTCGAAGGTGACTGGACAGAAGAAACATTCAGCGGTGAGCTCGATCTCAATCACCTGACTCCGACCGGACGTCCGCTCCCAATGGGTTACTTTGATGCTTTCTTCGGAATCGTCCAAGGGAAGTCCATTTTACATGAAGCACCATTTGGAGATACACGTTCCTTGATTCCGGTCATTTATCGTGTTGACACAAAACATAGCAACGTCCTGCTCAAACTTGAATATGAACTGGTCGTCCAGTATTCAGAATACAGCAATACCCTAGGTTTCCATTCCCTTAAGCAGGGAGAGACGAAACGTTTTATCAGCTTGATTGAAAAATTCAATAAATCAAAGAAGAAATGGCGGAAACGCGCGTTCAAATTCCGTCGTTTTACATTCAAGAGCATTTACAATGTCACGAAGTGGACGCAACCGATTCAAGACAACAAAGTTGTTTTTGCTTCTGACTCGCGAAGTGACGTCAGCGGAAACTTCGCCTATATCTTAAACGAAATCGAACGCCGAGATTTAAACCTCGACGTGAAGACGTTCTTCAAACCGAACTTACAGTCCCGCCGTGATTGGCGCGACAAATTCACGTTGCCTTACCACCTCGCGACGGCGAAAACAATTTTAGTCGATGATTTTTATCCGATGATTTATCCGCTCAACATCCGCAAAGGAAGCGACCTTGTCCAGGTCTGGCATGCTGTCGGAGCTTTCAAGACTTTCGGATACAGCCGTCTCGGCAAGCCGGGTGGTCCAAGTGCCAACTCGCTCAGCCATCGGAATTACACGAAAGCCATCGTCAGCTCGCATAACGTCGCCCGTCATTACGCGGAAGGATTCGGCTTACGGGAAGATCAAGTCATCGCAACCGGGATTCCACGGACAGACATGTTCTTTGATCAAACTTATATCGCCGACGCCAAAGAACGGATTTATGAAGAATACCCTGTTTTCAAGACCAAAAAAGTTATCATGTTCGCTCCGACTTTCCGTGGGAACGGCGCTAAAAGTGCCCATTATGACTTCAGTCAACTTGATTTGGACGCTTTATACGAAGCGTTCCATGAAGACTATGTCTTCGTCTTGAAGATGCATCCGTTCGTCCGCCGCCGGATGGAGATTCCGGAAGTCTATGCTGACTTCTTCCTCGACTTGACGGATCACCGGGAAATCAACGAATTATTGTTCGTCTCTGATATTTTGATTACCGATTATTCATCGACGTGTTTTGAATTTTCACTGCTCGACCGCCCGATGTTATTCTTCGCCTACGATTTAGAAGATTACATCTCAAAACGCGACTTCTACTATGACTTTGAAGAATTCGTGCCGGGACCAATCGTCCGTACCTCGGAAGAGTTGATTGAACGGATTAAGAACGAAGATTTCGAGATGCAGAACGTCAAAGCCTTTGCGGAATACTTCTTCGAGCATCAGGACGGAAAGTCGAGCCAGCGTTTCGTCGATCAAATCATCCTTGGAGAAAATAAATGAATCCAACACCAAAACCAATGACCTTTTCCTATGATCATTGGCTCGGGAACTACAAAGTGCTACTGATTTTCATGGTCGTGTTCGGACACCTGATTGAAACGTTCCGTAATCTTGATGGAAACAATCCGGTCCAAATCGTCTACAACATCATTTATTTACTGCACATGCCGGCCTTCATCTTCATGAGCGGATACTTTTTCAAGGAAGTCAGACCCAAACGAATCATTTCGTTTGTCGTCCTGTATTTCATCTGGCAATCGATTCATGAAGTCTATCTCGCTTATGTTAATGAAAAGACAGTCGATGGATTAGTGGATGGTCTCCTGCATCCGCTTGTTCCAAGCTGGACGCTCTGGTATCTGCTCGGGATCATCATTTGGCAGATCGTGACGCCGGGATTCCTGGCCTTGCGTTATCCGTTGTTGATCAGTATTGCGTTTGCTTTGCTGATCAACGCCAATCCGGGATCCATCACGAACTTCCTGTCCTTACAAAAAGTTATCAGTTTTTATCCGTTCTTCTTGATGGGATATCTCGTCAAAGAATGGGGATGGCTCGCAGACGGACGGATTCGTGACCGGATGACGTCCCCCATCGGTCGTTTGACCGGATTACTCGTTTCTGTTTCCATCGCCATCGCGATGGCCGTTTGGACAAAAAACGGATTTGATACGGTCTGGTTGTTCTACCGGGACACGTACGGCGAATTTGATGTCCCGGTACTCAAAGGCGCATTAATTCAGCTCTTTTTGTACGCGGTCAGTACGGTGATGATTTTCTCTGTATTAATGATGATTCCACACCGTTCCTTCGGTGATCGGTTTGATCAAATCGGGATTCAGACGTTGGCGATTTATCTGTTACATTCGTTCATCGTCCGGTTGTTTCGGGATTCGGTTCCACCATGGATTGCTGAATCATCAGTTCTATTGATCGGTTCATCCTTCTTGCTTGCGCTGTTCTTCGTTTGGATTTTATCGAGTCTTCCGGTTGTTCGACTGTTTCGACCGTTGTTATCTCCAAACGTCAACTGGCTATTCAAGAAAACACCGTAAACTTTTCTTCACAAAAAGCACCTGATGCCAGGACCAGATCTCGCTTCTTGAGATCTGGTCCTTTTTGTATCGGTACGATAAAATTGACAGGATCTTTGCCTTGAAACTAAGATAGTAGAGGTTGCTACAATAAACGCTTACACAAGCGTGCAGAAAGAAGGGATCCCCTTGCAAGCGGATCAACGTAAAAAATTAACGGTCCTGATGATTAATATGTTCATCGCCGTCGGGAGCTTCGGGATCATCATTCCGATTCTGCCCGCTTATCTAGCCTCAATCGGTCAAGGTGGTACAGCTGCCGGTTTGATGATCGCCATCTTTGCCGGAGCCCAGCTCGTCATGTCACCGGTTGCCGGAAAATGGGCTGACCAGTACGGTCGCCGCAAGATGATCATCTACGGTTTGATTGGATTGACGTTATCGATGTTCGTCTTTTATTTCTCGAACTCGGTTACGATTCTTTACATCTCACGGGCCATCGGCGGTGTCGGTGCGGCGCTTCTGATTCCGGCGATTTTTGCTTACGTCGCGGATATCACGACGATGGATCAGCGGGCAAAAGGAAACAGTTATGTGTCTGCTGCCATGTCACTCGGAATCGTCATCGGTCCCGGGATCGGCGGCTTCCTCGCCGAGTTCGATCTGAAGTTGCCGTTACTTGTTTCGGCACTCGTCTCACTTCTAGCCGTCTTATTCAGTGTCATTCTTCTTCAAGAAAGTGACGTCCATGACGCGACGGCGATGGCGCCTGATGAAGGGTCAATGTGGAGCAAGCTCGGCGCGTCGTTCCATAAACCGTACTTCGTCCCGCTCATCATCACACTGGTCATGAGTTTTGGTTTGATGGCATATGAATCCGTTCTCGGTCTGTTCGTCGACAATCAATTTGGGGCCTCTCCAAAAGACATCGCCATCATGGTGACGTCGACCGGAATCATCAGTGTCATCGCTCAGATTTTCGTCGTCGATAAACTGTCCCGCAGTCTCGGCGAAGGCAAAGTCTTGAACATCTTCCTGTTGATCGCGACGCTTGGCTTCTTGTTGTCACTCCTGACAGCAAGTTACGGCGGCTTCTTCGCCGTCACACTCGTCATCTTCCTTGCGACGTCGATCCTGCGTCCTGTTTTGAACACGATGATTTCAAAACTCGCCGGAAACGAACAAGGATTTGCGATGGGGATGAACAACGCCTACATGAGCATCGGAAACGTCCTCGGTCCGACACTGGCCGGACTGTTATATGATGTCAACATTCTTTACCCGTTCATGCTTGGACTTGTGTTCCTGGCCGTGACGTTGATTGGTTCTGTCATCTGGCAACGCCGCCAATCCCGGCTGATCAAAAAAATCGAACAAACGTCTTAATACCAGACAAAAAGCAACTTGCTTCCGGATGTACTACTGGAAGCAAGTTGCTTTTTTTATTGGCTGGTTGTTTTTAAATCCCCCGTGCCAAAATCAGCGTCAAAGGCCCGACACCAAATGACGACACGGCTGTGTTTCATCAAGTCCACTTCTTTCGGGAGGACGTAGTTTTGGTCTCCCTGATTCCCTTTTAGCGCTCCGAGCCGAATCCCGTCTGCTGTCTTCTTCCCCGGCTCCACCAAGTAAACAAACAAGTCCGGTCCGTTCGTCGTTTGAAAATCTTCGAACCGCAGATATAACGCATCATTTGCCGTTACCGTTTTAATTTTTCCGGACGTTTGATAATTTTTTTCACCGTCCACGAACGTTCCGGAGAAGTCAGCCGGTGCTTCTTCGGGAGCCGGCGTTGTAGGTTCCGACTGATCCGTCCCGGATGCTGGTGTCTCATCTTCTTGTTCTACCGTCGAAGAACTCGGCGGTAACTCTTCATCCACGGCTTGATTCAAGAACAGCGGCGACACGAGCCACCAACTCAACACCAGTACACAGACAACCACGATCGCCAATATGATTTTTGATCCGTTTCGCACCGTCTCCACTCCTCCGCCTGAAGAACTTCCGATCGTCCATTTAGCCGTATTGTTTTTGATGATCTTTCTTTAACGCTAAATATTCTTCATCTGCCCGGATCAAATCCCACTTTTCCTGAAAAATCTCAGCTGACTTGGCTTTTTCGGGATCGATTTCCCGGTTGTTCAACTCACCGGTCTCTTTATTTTTGTACTTCCGTCCACCCTTATAGTTCGTATAACGGCGTGCCCGCGTATGCCCCATTTGGATGAACTTCCGCGCCATATCCATTCCGACGAAGTCTCCCGCTTCTTTATAGTCGAGGTACATCTGATAGATTTTTTCGGAAGATTCCTTCGCAATTTCCGGTGTCTTGAACCGCCAGTGCGGCAGGATTTCCCCTTTATACGGTTCGACGAGCAACACACCCTGTTCGCCCCGGCCGACCCGGTATTTTTCCGGTTCCTTCCGAAAATCCGTCGTCTTGAAGTCCAAATCGTAATCAAATGCCATCTTCACCGCCTCCTTCTATTGAAAGATTCCCGGGAACGTCCGGCTTTAATCGTGTGGATACAGTCCGGTCGTATAGACCGCCGTCAATGTCTCGGCGATTTCTTCAATCGTCGCCGTCGTCTCTTCCCGGACGACTTCGAACAAATACATTTCATTGGCGAAAAACCAGCCGCGGGCGACGAGTGTCGGATTCAAGTCCGGACGCGCCAGTCCCGCCGCTTGCGCATAGTGAATATCACGACTGATCCGTTCAATGAAGCGCTCGCGAATCTGTTTCCACTTCGTCCGGATGACATAGGATACCCCGATTGCCTGCTCGACGACCCGGAGCATCTCCCGTTCCTGTTCCGCAAGCTGTAAAAACGCCGTTGCCTGCTGCTCGATTTGCTTTTTGGCCTCTTCAGCTGTTCCGGGCTCAAACGGCTGTTCCGCTACTTGATGGAAACGATCCATGACGTCTTCCATCAGGACAATCAGCAGTTCATCTTTTCCTTCAAAATGGACATATGCCGTTCCATAGCCGACACCCGCCCGTTTGATGATTTGTGAAATCGTCGTTGTCTGAAAGTCATTTTCAAGAAAGACAGCCCGTGCTGCGACAAGCAGTTTTTCCCGGGTCCGGACTGTCCGCAAATGCCGTTTGTCCATTTTGGATTCATCTGATTTCATCATAATCAACCACCTCTCCTGATTCTCTATCCGATAATATTGACACAGTGTCAATTTGTTTGCTACGCTTTTCTCAAAATTGATTACTGATTCATTTAAGGAGGAACCGACATGCCATTGACCGCTAAGCGTGAAGAAGCAATTGAACGAGACGAACAGGATCGACTGGCCCCTTACCGGAACGAATTTTATCTGCAGGAAGGTTCAATTTATATGGATGGCAACTCGCTTGGCCTGTTGTCGAAACGGGCGGAAGCCACGTTACTCGAATCGCTCGCCGATTGGCGGGAACTCGGGATTGACGGATGGATGAAAGGCCGGCACCCCTGGTTTGACTTGTCGGAAAAACTGGCTGCCTTGAACGCACCGCTTGTCGGTGGACGTGCGGATGAAGTCATGGTGACCGGTTCGACGACGGTCAATCTGCACCAGCTGGTCGCGACCTTCTTTGCTCCGTCCGGACGACGGACGAAAATTTTAGCCGACAGTTTGACGTTCCCATCTGATATTTATGCGCTGCAAAGCCAACTCCGATTGCGCGGACTTGATCCGGCAGAACATTTGATTCAGGTCGAAAGCCGTGACGGACGATTTCTCGATGAAGCGGACATCATCGCCGCCATGACCGATGAGATTGCCTTGATTGTTCTGCCGACCGTTCTTTACCGGAGCGGACAAATTTTAGATATGGAACGGCTGACCCGCGAAGCCCATGCCCGCGGGATCCTGATCGGCTTTGACGGCTGTCATTCCGTCGGCGCGATTCCTCATGCTTTTCATGACTGGGGCGTCGACTTTGCCTACTGGTGCAACTACAAACATTTGAACGGCGGTCCGGGAACGGTCGGCGGTCTGTTCGTCCACGAACGGCATTTTGGTACATTACCCGGTTTGACCGGTTGGTTCGGTTCCCGTAAAGACAAACAATTTGATATGAATCATACGATGACACCGGCTGAAAACGCTGCGGCCTTCCAGATTGGTACGCCACACGTTTTAAGCCTCGCCCCGCAAATCGGAGCGCTCGAACTGTTTGCGGAAGTCGGCATCGATGCCGTCCGGACAAAGTCCCTTGCCCTGACCGACTACATGATGACACTCGTCGATCAAGAATTGGCAGCTTACGGCTTCGTCATCGGCAATCCGCGTGACGCGAAACGACGCGGTGCCCACCTGAGTCTCGAACATCCGGAAGCGGCACGGATTTGTAAAGCACTGAAAGCCCATCAGGTCATTCCTGATTTCCGGGCACCGAATATTGTCCGCCTGGCCCCTGTTGCCTTGTATAATAGTTTTGAAGACGTCTATGAGGTCGTTTCGATTTTGAAAACGATCATGGACGAAAAACAGTACGAACAATTTAAGAACGAACGCGAAGTCGTCGCGTAAGGAGGCATTATGAAAGAACATCCTACTGAATTACGGCGTGACTTAAAAACACGCCAACTGACGATGATTGCGATGGGCTGTGCGATCGGAACCGGTCTTTTCCTCGGAAGCGGTCTCGCGATCAGTCTTGCCGGACCGAGTGTTCTCGTCAGCTATGCGATCGGCGCCTTCATCGTCCTGTTGTTGATGGGCTGTCTTGCGGAAATGACCGTCGCCCATCCGACCTCCGGCTCATTCGGCACGATTGCTGAAATGTACATCAGTCCCTATGCCGGTTTCCTTGTCCGCTATTCTTACTGGGTCGCCAATGTCTTGGCCATCGGCGTCGAAGTCAGCGCCATCGCCATCTACATGAAATATTGGTTCCCGGACGTCCCCGGTTACATCTGGATTTTCGTCTTCGCAGCGGCGTTGATTTATATCAATGCCACGACCGTCAATACGTTTGCGACGTTCGAATACTGGTTTTCTGTCATTAAAATCAGTGCCATACTGATGTTTATGATTCTCGGTGCGTACCTGGTCTTCGGAAGCAATTCGCCTGAGATTGGTCCGCAAAACTTCACGAATGACGGCGGCTTCATGCCGTTCGGTTTTTCCGGCCTTTGGATTGCCGTCTTCATCTCGCTGTTCAGTTTCCTCGGAACAGAATTAATCGCCGTCACGGCCGGTGAAGCAAAGGATCCGGATGTCGCCGTGCCGAAAGCACTGAAGGCAACGGTCTTCCGGCTGTCGACGTTTTACGTCATCACGATTGCTTTGATGCTGATGATCGTTCCGTGGCAACAAGCCGGCGGTGTCGAGGAAAGTCCGTTCGTTAAGGTCATGGAAATGTTGTCGATTCCCGGTGCAGCCGGCATCATGAACTTCATCATCCTGACAGCTGCCTTATCCGCGATGAACAGTCAGTTGTACGCTTCAACGCGAATGATGTATTCATTGTCGAAAGCAACTTACGCCCCCAGGATCTTCAGTCGTCTGAATGCAAAAGGTGTGCCGCTCTTTGCACTCGCTGTCTCGACACTCGGCATATTCCTTGCTGCTGTCATCAGCAGTCAATCGAGTGTCTCCTATCCGTTCATGATGGGCATTTCGATGTTCGGGGCCATCTTCACCTGGTTCATGATTTTCATCTCCCATCTCTATTTCCGGAAAGCCTGGGAACGGGACGGTGGACGGAAACTGCCGGTCCGGATGATGGGCTATCCGTATTTGACGGCGCTCGGTGCCCTCTTGTTATTTGCACTGGTCATCACGACCTGGTTTACCGATTTCCAGATCGTCTTGAAGTTTGGTATTCCGTGGTTGATTTTCCTGACGATTGCCTATGTGTTCTGGAAACGCAACAACCCGCCGCAAGCGGATCAGACAAAACGTTCACAATCACTTTAACGTAAAGGGGAACGATTGGAATGAAACAGACGGATGCGACGAAGATTGAGGAAACGATTCAAACCGACTTCAAAAAAGACATGTCTTACGGAGATTATTTACAGCTCGACTCCCTTTTGACAAGCCAGCAACGGTTGTCGAATCATCATGACGAAATGCTGTTCATCGTCATTCATCAGACAAGCGAACTGTGGATGAAACTGATTTTACATGAGATGACCGCTGCCATTCAGGCAGTCGCCGACGATCAGCTCGAACGGTCGTTCAAGATGCTGGCCCGTATCTCAAAAATCCAACAACAGTTGATTCAGTCATGGAGTGTCCTCTCGACACTGACACCGGCTGAGTATCTTGAATTCCGTGACTCGCTTGGGCATTCGTCCGGATTCCAATCTTACCAAAACCGGCAAATCGAGTTTGCGCTCGGCTTCAAGAACGCCCAAATGCTTCGGGTCTACGAACACGAGACGGCGTTGTACGCTCAATTGAACGATGATTTAAAAACACCGAGCATCTATGACGAGACCGTCCGGGCGATGCACCGCCGCGGCTTACCGATTGATGAGACCATCCTCAACCGGGACGTCACGCAGGACTGGGAAGCGAATGCGAGTGTCGAAGCCGCTTGGGCGACTGTCTATCAGGACGTCGAACAGTACTGGGATCTATATGAGCTCGGTGAAAAGCTGCTCGATATCGGCAGCCAACAACAGATGTGGCGCTTTAATCATATGAGCACCGTCGAACGGATCATCGGTCAAAAACCGGGAACGGGCGGTTCGTCCGGCGTCAGTTATCTGCGCCGTGTGCTTGATCACCGCTTCTTCCCGGAACTCTGGTCGGTCCGGACAAAACTTTGAGGGGGAACCTGATATGAACCGTTGGATAGATGTCTCACAACCGTTAACGTCGTCGATTACGACATGGCCCGGTGATACGAAATTTAACTACACAATCAACTGGAGTAAAGCCGATACCGGCTCCGTCAACGTCGGTCAGGTGACGATGAGTTTGCATACCGGTACCCATATCGACGCTCCGTTTCATTTTGACGATGCCGGTCAAAAAGTCATCGATCTTGATCCGGATCTCTATATCGGACATGTCCGCGTCATTTATCTGCCCGGCCGGACCGAACTCGTCGCAAGTGACCTCGATACATTTGATTTAACCGATGTGCGCCGGCTGATCATCAAAACGGACGGTTGGGTCGATAAGTCGATTTTCCCGGAAACGATTCCGGTCCTGACGCCGAGTCTTGCCGAACGCCTCGGTGAACTCGGGATTGAATTGATCGGACTTGATTTACCGTCCGTTGATGCAATCGACAGTAAAGAGATGGCGGCCCATCATGCGCTCGCCGCCCATGGAGTTCACATACTCGAAGGGTTAGTCCTCGATACGATCACTCCGGGTGATTATCATCTCAATGCTGTTCCGCTTCCACTCGTCGACGGTGACGGCAGTCCCGTCCGTGCACTGATGCGACCGTATTAAAAAAAACCGACAGAACGCTCTTCCAAGAGTTTTCTGTCGGTTTTTCAGTTTTCCTTAACCGGTACGGGGAACAATACGTCTTCCGTCCGTTGCATGATCTGTCCGAGTACTTGAAGAGACTGATCGACTTCAAAATCAATATCGAGCGAATGATTAGCCCCTCTTATATTCGTTCCAGTACGAGGTTCGAGCTGCCGCACCGTTCCAACGCTTCCGGACTGAACTGGCGGTCGTGGTCACCGATGACGAGTAATCCATGATGCCGGCTGTTCGCCATCGCTTCGACAATCGCCGGATCTTTTAAGAGTGGCGTCAGAAGGACAACACGCGCTTCCGGAAACAATCCACGGTGCATCATCGATACAAGCGGTACCGTTCCAAGCGATTTGGCAATAAAGTGAATCGTCTGATACGACCGCGCACGTAACACGTCCTCGATGACCGCTTCAATCCGCCGGCTCATTTCGGCATCTCCCTGTTCGTCCGGCAAGCTGAACAAGTCGTCCGAGACATACTGAATCTCAATCACGTTCACGCCCCGCTTCAATAACATCATCCGGCTAAAGTAAAAGTATGGATGGTCGTACGCATAACCTGCGCCGGACAACATAAAGCAGACCTCATCCGACTCGGAATAATAGTGATTATAGGCAATCGTTTGATCACCCAGTTGCGTCTCGCAACGGCGAATCTCCATCAAGGCTCCCCCTTTATTTTTTCCTTACTTTACCATCCGATAATGAAACCGTCCATTAAAATTCCCTCTCTCTCTGTCACTCGAATTTACAGCTCATTTTTCAAGCATTTGATGATTGCTCAAAAACAGCCCCATCCAGTGCTTTTCGCAAAGGATGAGGCTGTTGATTCAGCGGACCAGTTGATCTGGTGTAAAGACGGATTGTTCGACCTGTTTTAACGCATAAAAGGCACCTTGCTTGGCCATTAAGTCCGCATACGTCCCGACTTCAACGACTTGCCCTTGCTCCATGACGACGATTTGATCCATCGTCTCAAGTCCGGCTAACCGGTGGCTGACAAGCAACAGCGTTGCATCCGCCGCACGGGCGAACAAATGCTGTAAGATGGTCTGTTCCGTCAACGCATCGACCGATGAAGTTGGCTCATCGAGCAGATAAAGTGGCGTCTGACGCAAGAAGATCCGGGCGATCGCCAGCCGTTGTTTTTCACCGCCGGACAGATTTTCTCCCTTTTCAAGGACCCGGTCGTCGAGTTCAAGTAACGAAAGACCAACGTGTTCCAGTGCTTCGATCATCTGTTCATCCGTTGCTTCGCTGCTGGCGAGCTTCAGATTGTCACGAATCGTGCCGTAAAAGAAATGATTTTGTTGCAGGACGACGTTCGACTGTTTCCATAACGCTTCCGGGTTAATTTCTTGACCCGGAGTTCCTTCAATCCGGATTCCATCTGCCGGATACATCCGCAACAACAGTTGCAACAGCGTCGATTTTCCGGAACCGCTCGCTCCAACAATCGCCGTTTTACTGCCGGCAGGGAACGTCACGCTGACGTCACGTAAGACAGGACGATCCTGACCCGGAAACGTGAAAGTGACGTGTTCCGTGCTCAGTTCCGGAGCCTGCGCCAATTCAAACGGACGGTATTCCGGTGCCGTTGTGGCTTCGACGACGTCATCAAGCCGACGTGCCGCATGACGGCTGTCTTCAAAAAATCCGGGTAAAATCGCCATCGGTGCGGCATTTTCAAACACCGTCAACGAGGTCATGACGAGCAATGCGAGGAAAACGCCATCGAGTTGTCCGTCAGCGACCAGATAAGCACCGAGACCGAGGACGATCCAGGAAATAACCAACGTCGCCAGTGTATTCAAGGCAAGGTTCGAGACCGCATGCAGTCCGTTGCGTTTTTCTTCCGCCACGTATCGTGCTGCGACGGCATTCAGCTCCGCTTCCTTATTCCCGAGTTGCTGATAAATCTTTAAGTCCCGATAACCTTGGAACAGTTCCGTCACTTCCGTCGACAGTTCCCCGCGTCGGGCCCGGACAGACCGGGCAAACCGTTGTTCCCGGTAAGCAAACCAGCCGGGAATGATGAATCCCGTCAAGATCAGACCAAACACGAGGACAAGAGCGACACTGAGTGAAAAGAAACTGACGAAAAAGATTGTACATAGGAAAACGAGCACCAGGATAATCGGCGGATAGACGACGCGTAAAAACGTATTTTGCAGACTTTCGACGTCCCCGACAATCCGAGCGAGCAAATCTCCACTCCGGTACTTGGCAAAGATACCCGGCACGAGTGGTTCAAGCCGTTTATAAAACGTCGTCCGCAAGTCGCTGAGAATCGTAAATGTCGCCCGGTGTGAGTAATACCGTTCGGCGTACCGGCTGACAGCCCGCGTCAGACTGGAGATTTTCTGCAAGGCAATCAAGACAGCAAGTGTCTGAATCGGCGGCAACAAGGCGGCTTTTGAAATCAGAAAGCCGCTTGCTGCGAACAAACCGACTGCCGTGATGCCGGCCAACACACCAAAGATAATCGAGAGCACGATGTCCCGTTTCTGGTGCAGCATCAAACGAAAAATTCCCATCAACTCTTTCATCGTGTCTCCTCCCCTCGTTGAACGGCGCGCATCATCGCATATTCCGATTCACGTCCGAGTAATTCTTCGTGTGTCCCGCGGTCGACGATCCGTCCCGCTTCCAGCACGACGATTTGATCTGATTGTTCAATCGTATGCAGACGGTGAGCAACCGTGATGACGGTCGCTTCACGTCCGAGAACAGTCATCGCTTCCTGCAACAACCGTTCCGTCTTCACGTCAAGACCGGTCGTCGGTTCATCAAACAAGATGACGTTCGGCCGTTTCAGGAAGGCACGGGCTAACGCAACACGTTGCTTTTCGCCGCCGGATAAACCGCGTCCGCCTTCTCCGATTACCGTGTCGAGTCCATTCGGCAATTGTGCGATCAATTCGGTCAGACCGGCGTCCGATGCCGCCTGTTCAATCGCCGGTCGTGAGGCTTCGCGTAATTCACCGATGGCGATATTATCCGCCAGCGTCCCGGCATAGAGATACGGGTGTTGCGAGATGTAGCTGAGCTGGCTGAACCAACTGGATTCCGTGATGGTCTGACGATCTTGACCGTCAAGCAACAGCTGTCCGTCCTGCGGATCGGCAAGGCCAGCCAGCAATTGGAGGACCGTCGATTTTCCGGCACCGCTGCGGCCGATCAAGGCAACCTTTTGATACGGTTCAATCGTCAAATTCAACTGTTCCATCGCAAACCGGGCATCGCGGTATGAAAACGCGACGTCTTTCAGTTCAATTCGCGGTGGACGGGCTGCCGGCAGTTCCGTTCGTCCGAAGGCGACGCTCCGGTCATCTTCCGTCAGTTCGGCCGCAATCTGTTTTGCGGCGGCGACACTGCCCCGACCGGTATGGAAGGCGGCTCCCATCTCTTTTAACGCCAGATAGTATTCCGGTGCCAGGACCAACATCAAGAAGGCCGGTACAAAGGTGATGCTTTGGAATAAAATCAACCGGAGACTGACTTCCAGGGCAATCATCCCCATACTGAGCATCGAAATGAATTCGAGCATCAACGACGACAGGAACGCGAGTTTTAAGACGGTTAACGTCGCATCCCGGAAATCGAGACTGCTTCGTTCAATCACGTCCTGCTGAGCTTTCGCCCGCCCGAATAACTTGAGCGTCGTCAATCCTTGTAACGTATCGAGGAATGTTCCGGAGAAGGCATTCATCTTCTCAAGCTGCGTATCGGCCCGCTTTTGCGTCATGATCCCGATGACGATGTAAAACAACGGAATGAACGGGGCGGTAATCATCATGACCAGTCCCGTGACCCAGTCATAGCTGAAGGCGGCAATCAGGACCATCAATGGAACGATTGACGTCTGAATGACCTTCGGCAGGTACTGGCTGTAATAGCTGTCCATCTCATCGACGGAATCCATCAGGATACTGACCTTTTGTCCGGATTGTCCTTCAAGCATCGACTCGACAGAGTTTCGTGTGTATTTCGCGACGAGCGCCTGACGCAGATCCTGTTTGACGCGTGCCGCAAGACTCGTTCCGAGTCGCCCGTTCCAGTACGTGACGCCGACGCGCAGGACAAGCATCCCCAATAGGATACCGAGCAACGGAATGACTGCCGCGAACGGATTCCCTTGCAGAAAAATCCGGTCAACGATGATGACAATCAGATAGGATTGACCGATGACGGCAACGCCCATCAGGACGGCGGCCAGCATCAGTTGTATAAAAATATTACGCGGAATCGTAATGATTCCTTTGAGTGGATTCATAAGAAAACGTCCTTTCACTAAGTGTGAACGACTTTTAGTGAATATTTTCACATATCGTACATTCAGTATACCGAATCCATTCTGTTGATGCCACGGGTATGCTGTCGAAAAGGTGTGACGGTTTTGTGAGGGACCTTTTGCTGGACAATTGATTTATCCGGATGTATTGTAGACAATAGTTATCCGCGTTATACAGAAAGGAGAATATTTCATGCAAATGAAGACAGGTGTCGAACAATCGGTGTATGCGATGCTCTTATTGACATTTTTACCTGAGAAGGGTGTGTTGCCGGGCGAATTCATCAGTCAGCAACTCGGCGCTTCCCCAACCTATTTTCAAAAGCTTCTCCGGAAGCTCGTGAGTGCGGATCTGCTGATCTCTGTTCCCGGTGCAAAAGGCGGCTTCCGGCTCAAAGCGTCACCGGAGACGATTCGTGTGTTTGATATCTATGAAGCCATCGAGGGCAAACAATCCTTATATGCCTCAAGCGGTGTTTTCGAAGACTTAATGGGTATCCAGGATCAGAACATCTGCTTATTGTCCGACCTGATGGCAGAAGCGGAACAGTCGTGGCAATCGACACTCAAACGCGAGACGATCGACTCGATCCGCCGGGAAATTTATTTAAATTGTCCGCCCGACCATCTGACAAAACTACAAAGCTTAATCGAAGAAAAAATGATTCGTAACTAAAAGGAGAATGAACCATGACTACATCTACACTTGACCGCTATTTTGATTTATTCGATGCTTCCCGGACCGATGAAAAAGCTTTTGATGACTTGATTTCTCTGTTCTCGGACGAAATCACATTCGTCCTGAACGGACAGGAACAGCACGGTATCGATGCCTGGAAACAGTTCGTCCGGATGGTCTTTACGGCCAATCAGGATATTAAGCACATGTATGCCGGATGGGTTCCATCAGAAACAGGAGATACGATGGAAACACGCTGGGCTGTTTGCGGCAAACGCGCAGACGGCTCTGTCTTCACCCAGGATGGAACCGACATCGCCCGGCTCGATGCGGATGGAAAGATTGTCTATCTCGCTAACGTCCCGGATGATACGGCAATGTTCAACCAATACAACGATTAATCGAAAACAGGCATCACTTCGTTATGAAGTGGTGCCTGTTGCTTATGCTTATAAATTCTTCGCTTTGAAGGTGTCGCCGCCTTCAATCGTTCCGTTCTCAAATCCTTTTTGGAACCATCGTTCGCGTTGAGCCGATGTACCGTGTGTAAAGCTCTCCGGTACGACATACCCTTGCCCTTTTTTCTGCAATGTATCATCTCCGACAGCATTCGCCGCTCCAAGTGCCTCTTCCAAATCGCCTTCTTCAAGCAGATTTTGTCCTTGTGCATGGTTGGCCCAGACGCCCGCATAGTAATCCGCCTGTAATTCAAAGCGGACCAGGTATTTGTTGAACTTTTCTTCGCTCATCTTTTGACGAAGCGGCATGATTTCGTCTGATGTCCCGAGCAACGTCTGGACATGGTGCCCGACTTCATGGGCAATGACATACGCCATCGCGAAGTCTCCCGGTGCCCCGTATTTATTTTGTAACTCATCATAAAAACTAAGATCGATGTATAATTTCTGATCACCCGGACAATAAAACGGTCCAACCGACTTTCCGGCTTGTCCACACGCTGAACTGACCTGATCGGTATATAAAACGAGTGTCGGTTCTTTATATGTCATACCGTCCTGTTTAAATTCCTTCGTCCAGACTTTTTCCGTATCCGCTAACACGACGGATACAAAATCAGCCGCTTCTTTTTCTTTGGCGGTTTCCTGGTACTCACCTTGACTGTCGCCTTGTGAACCGGAGAGTCCCCCGAGGATATCGGCCGGATTCCCGCCCATCAACGTGACGACAATTAAAATGATGATCCCGAGTCCGCCTCCGATCCCGGCCACTCCTTTACCACCCATCCCCCGCCGATCTTCGACGTTCGAACTTCTTTCTCTACCTTTCCATTTCATATCACAGTTCCTCCTACAAGTCTCAATGCCCTTCTATACCCCATATCGTGTCTGTTTAGCCGTGATTTCCTATTTTAAAATTTAATTTTATTTTAAGTATCTTGAAGCTAAACAATCTTATTTTCCCGACCGATAGTGGTATACGTTTAACATGTTTACTCGTGATTTGTTTCACTTTTTAATAGAAAATGGGGGAATTTTATTTTATGAAACGTCAAAATCAGCTTATGCTTTGGATCAGTTTTCTTGTCGTCTGTTTATCGTTGATCATCCATGGTTTGCACCGGTTCACTAACTTTGCACAAGGTTACCAAATCATTCACGGAAACGTGGCAGCCGCTTCACCGACGGTACTTGTCTGGATTGCTTTATTACCGTTCGTCTGCTGGATCGCTTCTGCCGGTCTTTACCGGATTCGGCCAAACAGTCCATCCGTTGCCCTTCTTTTGACGTTGACGTTAACGTTTTCCAGTATGTCGATCATCGCCGGCGGGAACGGACTGGTCGAGTATCATTTCTCGATTTTCATGGTTCTCGCTCTGATTGCTTATTTCCGCCGGATTGACTTGATTCTCGTCAGCACTATCCTGTTTGCCGTCCAACATTTCGCCGGCTTCTTTTTTGCTCCGTCCCTGATTTGCGGAACAACCGGGTATCCGTTCAGCATCCTGATGATTCATGCGGTCTTCCTGATTTTGACGAGCGCGGCTTTGATGATCCAGATTGCCGTACAAAATCAGGAGCGATCCATCTCCTTGAAACGAGAAACGGAAGCCACGACACTGATCACGAATGTCAGTCATCAAATCGAAGCACTTGTCGGTAATTTAAAAACGAATACAAAACACCTGCAACAGGCAGCTGTCCAGTCCGTCGAAGCAACGAACCAGATCGCGACGGCAATCGCACCAATCGTTCAGTCCGCTGACGGTCAGCATCAATCGATGCAACAAGGAACGGATCAATTGCACCAGGTCAATACGTCCATCGCATCGATCCAATCGAAAATGGCACAAACCGTCACGACGACGGAACATATGACGAAACGCGCGTTGACCGGAAACGAGGAGATGAACCTGATGGACCGCCGCGTCGAAGAGATGGTCGAATCGACGAACGGTCTGCATACTTCCGTCACGGCAATGGCCAGCCGGTCGGATAAGATTCAAAAAATCCTCGCCAGTCTGGAAGCCATTGCCGGCCAAACGAATCTATTGGCTTTGAATGCTGCGATTGAAGCGGCACGTGCCGGGGATGCCGGCCGGGGGTTTGCCGTCGTCGCAACGGAAGTCGGGCATCTCGCTGTTCAGTCCCGCAGTTATGCAAACGAAGTAACGGAAGTCTTACAGGCCCTGATTGCCGATACCGATCAAATCAAAACGACCGCTGCCGGTTATACGAAAACATTGGCTGAAAATCAGGAAATGACGAGCCGTGTCCGTCAGACATTTTCTGATATCACGCAACTCGTACAGGAAGTCGAACAAAGTATCAGCTCGATTCAAACCGCCCGTCACGGGGTCGGTGTCCAGATGCTCGACATCGAACAGCGGATGGAGACGACGCGAACCGCTTCCCTCGAAGTCCGCCATGGTATTGAATCGACTGCCGTTTCACTCGAACAACAAACGACCGTCCAGCATGAATTTGAAACGATGACGGAATCGCTCAGTACAATGACCGTTTCCCTTGAGCAGCTTGTCGATGAATTAACTCAACATGTGGACCGCTAAACTAAAAGTTCCTCCCTTAATCGGCAGGAACTTTTTTTGATTCTTCCGAGGAGTTCTTCCCTCCCGTCTCGAATAGACATACAAAAGAAATTCAGTAAAGGAGACGAGTCGAATGCGCAAGTCTTTACTGTTTCTGACCTCATCCGATATCCAACATCCTGACGCTGACTTTTCACATCACCTCTTGCACGAACTTTTTAAGCGAATCACGGATGAATACAACGTGACATGCTTGACTCCGGCATTTTTTGGCGGACGTGACATCGAATCAATCGACGGTGTAACGTACATCCGGCGTGGTAGTACGCTCAGCTTCTCTTGGCATGCCTTGCACTATATCCAGTCCTATTCCCCTGCACTGATTCTCTTGTCCAATGTTCCCTTGCTTGAATTTATGTGCCGATACAGCACAATCCCATCTGCCCGAATCCTTGTCAATATGCCGACTTGTCAGGCGACATCGTCATTTTCTGATCCATGTCTTGTTTTCCATCCGTCCGTCCTGATGACGTTAAACAAACACGGGTATCATCAAGCAGTCCGTCTTCCGGAAGGACTCGATTTGCTTTTCCCTGAGTCGACTTGGCTCGAAAAAGAAAAACGACCGACGTTTGTTTACGTCAGCCGTCCCTCTCAACCAAAAGAATTATTTGATGTCTGCCAAGCCTTCATCGCCTCGAAACAAGAATTTCAAACGGTTCAACTCTGGATCATCGGACATTGTCCAATCCGATTCGATGCGTCGATTCCAGCAGCCATGCAACAAAGCATTCACTACTTCGGCGATATCGAACCTGTCGAGCGTAACCGTCATATCAGCCGGGCAACGGCCTTACTCGTTCCGTCCCATGAAGATAACTGGGGAATGATTGTCTATGAAGCAGCACGCGTCGGCACACCGGCGATTGTCTATGACACCCCCGGTCTGTGTGACGCTGTCCAGTATGGCATGACCGGTTATTTAGCTAAAGCCAATCATCCCGGTGCTTTGGCGGCAGAAATGCGCTCCTGTCTGCTCGACGAGACCACATATCAGATGTTGCGCTATGCCGCGCATCAATTCTCGACCACAAAACGTCTCCATGATCTTGAACCGACTTTTCGTGACTGGTTGCGTATCAACACATCTGATGTTACAGCAGATTGATGACAGACAAAGGATTCGTCCGTTTCGTATAGTCGTCCGGGACGTCCGCAAAAGTAATCTGTCCGGACGGCTGAATGATGAACGTCGCCGGTTTCGGCAATTGCCAGTCTTCATTGCCGTTATGTCCGGCAACATCGAGTCCGGATGCTTTGTACACGTCAATTAAATAATCGGGCATATCGAACACCAAATCGAACTGACGGGCGACGACGTTATCGACATCACTCAACACCTGAAAGGCCAGGTCATTTTTTTCCTGTGTCGAGAGCGAGTGATCCGGTGTTTCCGGACTGATCGCCACAAGCGTCGCTCCTTTTGCCTCAATTTTTTCTAATTCCCGTTGGTAGGCCCGGAGCTCCAGATTACAATACGGGCACCAGCCGCCGCGATAAAACGTCACGATGACGGGACCGTTCTGCAACAGTTTTTCAAGAGAAACGGATTGACCGGATGCTTTCGGTAACGTAAAACGGGGTACTTCGTCTCCGACAGCCAATCCTTTAGCGCCGTCTGATGCGGCTAACTCGTTTGTTGCTTGTGCCATCAAGCGTTGTTTTTCCTCGGGTGCTTTTTGACGGAACTGCTCCTGATACGCGCGGATTTCTTCTAATAGTGTTGACATGACTTTCCCTCCCTGCTTTCGTCCTAGCATAGCAGGGAGGGGAAAATCTGTCCGTCATTTTGCTCCGTCCGGCTTCTTACGGAATTTCTTAAGGAAGCCCATCAGACTTTCCGGTGTCAGTTCCAATTTATTTTCGTAAGCGTATTTCGTCCCGTATCCGAGGGCGAGTGTTGCCGTTGAAGCGACGCCGGCTCCGATGACCGCTCCGTATCCCGGAACCATCTTCGCCAGTTGCCGGAATGCTGTTTTGCCGGAGTTCCCGACAATCGTCACGACCAGCAATTCCTTCGCACTTTCCTTCGACAGATTCCGCTCGTACAAGTTCGACAGTTTCAGCATCAGTCCGATTTGAATCGATGTCAACGGAATGATGTCAGCTCCCGGAAATGGCACCGCTCCGATTGCCCCGGCGGCCGTCCCTGCTCCGACGATCCAGTTGTTCGCGATTTTTCCCCGCAACGCCGGATCGATCTCGCGAACAAACAGATTATCCTTGTTGAACTTTTTTAGGATGTCGAGCACCTCACGCCGCAAACGGTCAATGTTCGTCCCGTCCAGCGCTGAGACCGGTACGACTTTTGGTCCGGGTAACTTCGACTCGATATGCGACAGAATCGTCGTGAGGTCATTCGTCGCATCGATTTTTGTGACGACGATAACGATGTTTTTATTGTGGGCATAAATCTTCTTGAAGTTTTTTGTCTCTGTTTCCGATAAGACGGTACCGGCAGCGTTTAAGAAGTAGAGGATGACGTCCGCGCTTTGGTAAAACTTCCACGTCGTATCCGAGTTCAGGCTGTTTGCATCATTTAATCCCGGCGTATCGACGAAGACGACCTTGTCTTCCGGATGTTGCCGGATTTGATCGATCCTTGTCGTTTCCCCCGGTTTTGCTCCGACGGTCGCGACTTCCCGGCCGAGGATCGCATTCAACGTCGAGGATTTGCCCGCATTGACGTCCCCGATCAGCGCAACGGTCACTTCCTGTTCGAGTGACTGGTTAAAGTCGCGGCGTTCCGACTCAAACGACTGGTCAAACACTTCTTCGAGTTTTCGTTTGCGTTTCTGTTCATTGGTCTCAAGACCTTCTCCAAAAAAATCATCCATGATTATCCCTCCTGAAAATACCTGCTGTCGGTCTTTTCCCGTTCTCCATTGAAATCATCCTTTAAAAGAAGGTCTATTTTCATCCATTGGTGAATATTACCAATAACTACTTACGAGATGAGGATTTGATCATGAAAACATACAGCGTCTTTTTACTGACGGCTACCTTCTTATTGAGTGGCTGCACATCACCAACAAGTGACACGTTGACCGTATCTTCCATTAAATTAAAAGCCGGTGAAAAAGTTTTTGCGGAAATCAATGATCAAGATATCGCTGCTTATCACTTAAAAGGTAAGCTGAACAAAAACTATCTGTTAAAAGGTGTCGAATATTTGCCGAACCACAAAGAACGGACACTCTTTTCCATGGAAATTGAATCAAAGAAATACGATTCGACACTCCGAGTCCTTCAATCCTCTTCAGCGAAATACATTCACTTTGGCGCGAATCTAGAGGGCGGAAGTATTCGTGCCCATGAAGCGTTAAAACAAAAACCAGTTGCCTTCAGTACTACGGGCCCTAGCTCGAACTTCACGTTGAGTAATTATGACGTGCTGTTGCTTCGTCATGTATCAACAAGTGGTAAAATCGAGACGCATTCACTCGAAGATATCTATGGTCCTGAGGATATTGATGTGAAGAAGGACGAACAGATTTTTGCGCTTGTTTTAACAGCAAGTGAATGACTTTAATTTTTAAGACACAAAGGGGAGGCGGACACTAACATCCATCTCCCCTTTTCATATAATTCGCTTCGTTTTAAATCTGACTTCTGCGTTCCAGTAAAATCGTATCCCGCCAGACGCCGGCCAATTGCCCGATTCGTTCGCGCCGACCGACTTCCCTGAACTCAAACCGCTGGTGTAGCTTCAGACTCGCCGTGTTTTCCGGAAAGATTTGCGAGTGCAACGTCCAGATCCCAGCCGCTTCACTCGCTTCGATGACAGCATGCATCAATGCGGTGCCGATTCCTTTGCCACGGGCATCTTCGTCAATATAAAGACTGACTTCCGCCACCCCCTGATAGGCGGGAATCGACGAAAACGGACTGATGGCGACCCATCCGAGTACCTTTCCGTCTTCTTCCGCCACCAGTCGGCTGTGCGGATGATGATGGGCATCCCAGTAGTCAAACGGCGGTACTTCTGTTCGAAACGTTGCATTCTGCGTCTTTATCCCCTGTTGGTAAATCCGACTGACTTCCGGATAATCGGTTGCGGTCATTGCCCGTATATGCATCATGTCCCACTCCTTGTTCAATCGTCATCCGTTTGGAGTTCGACATCCGGTCCGGTTTTCCTGTTAGTTGACCGTAAACGGAATCGGTTGTAATTCAAGTGGTGTATTGACGACGGTATTGCTGTAGCCGGTTTCGAGATAATATTCTTCCCGTGTGTGTTCGGATGGTCCCGGCAACTGGAACGTCGACCGGAACGTCTGTTTTTCGGCATCGAGAACCGTGACTTTTGCTTTAATATCCTGACCGTCTGATGGTTCTGTTCCCTTCAGCAAATACATCGAGTTACGGATAGCAAGCTTCGTATCAAATTGGGACGAGCTGGAATTCGTCGAAAATTCAACCATGACTTGCTCCGGTGTTGTGTCAATTGACGTGATGGTCATTTCGAGCGGATGCGTTTCCGACTGTTGACGGTACGGCAACGGCTCGGTTAACGGAATCGGTTGTGTCTCTAGATCAATTCGTAAAGAAGGCTGCAACAGATAGCTCCCTTTTGGAATGACATAGTTCCCGAGGATTAACCGTGACTGCTCGATGGCCTCCGTTCCAGTTTTCGTCCGTTTAACGGACTGAGTCGACCATGTCCAGTTGCGGATGATTTCCTTGCCGGATGAATCAAGCAACGTCAGCTCGACACGGGCACGTTCTTTTTTCGGCGAGCGTGTTATATAGTCGAACGAGGTGCTGCCTTTGCCCTGAATCAACTTATCCAATGTGACTTCCGTTTGATAGGTTGGATTTTTGACCGTTGTGCCATAGACTTGTTCTTTGACAGGAAGCCGCTTAACCGGGACGTTAAACGCCCAGTTTCCATTGACGCCAAATACGTCCGTCAACACGATCGGAATCTGGATTGTATCTTGCAATTTGGTTTCACCGAGCGTGTATTCAATTCGTCCTTGCCAAATACCGTTTACCTGCTTGAACTGAACCACTTCTTTCGTCTCTGTCCCGGCAAACCGTTTATCGCCTTTGAACAGTTCATATAATCCTGACCGCGCTTCCGCTTTCACATCCGGGACGCCGGTCGCTGTCAGATTCATACCGATGGTTGCTCCGTCGTAGTAGGCATCGATGACTTGGATGTCGATCCCGTTGTCACTTGCGACTTGATTGACTTTGGTCGCAAGTTGCTTCTGACTAATTGCGGTACCGGTGTTTTCCTGTTCGAGGAACGGTCGGTACATCTGACCGAGTAATGGAACTTTTGCCATCGCCGTCGCAAAGGATGGAACGACGAATGTCGATGTGATCAACAGTGATGCCGCCAGTCCCGTCGAGACAACTAGGCGTCGCAGACGTTTCGGTCGTTTGATTTGTTGATCCCGCTTTCCCTGCTCCATTCCTTGGCGAATCCGCTCCTGTAAGGCGGCCTGCGGTACAGGAATCTGTTGATAGTCATTTTGAAGATTGTGCTTCGACATAATCAAGCCCTCCCAACTGTTTCTTCAATTCTTCCCGGCCCCGTTTGAGATACGTCTTGACCGTATTCAGGGTGATACCGATAAAAGAAGCAATCTCCTTCATCGGGACATCGTGAAAATAAAAGAGCACTAAAACATCCCGGTATTCTTTTCGCAGGTGCGACAACGCTTCAATCAAGTCCAAATGTTCTTCCCGCGAAGATTCCTTCAGCGGAATCTGTTCAATGAGATCCGTTGCCGCTGTCTGTTGGTTCAGAACACGGTAACAGTTCCGGATCAGGATTTTCGTCAGCCAGGTCACGAAGTATTTCGGTTCCTTGACTTGTCCGATAGAAATGAACGCTTTATAGACCGTTTCCTGGACGACGTCGAGCGCATCCTGTTCGTTTTTGACATAGACATAGGCCGTCCGGTAGAGCTGTTCACTATGTAGGAGAATCAATTGTTCAAAGGCTGCCTCGTCCTGTTTGATGGCACGCTGGACAAGCTCCGTGTGCTCTGTTCGTAAGTCCAAATCCGTCCCCTCCTTTTACTCATTAGAGCGTCGAATGTATGAAAAGGTTTCAAAAAATATCCATTCCACTAAAAAAGACCTTAGCGAGGCTAAGATCTTACTGCTTAAAACGTGTACCGGACCGCCATCTCTTTGCCGAACCGGTCCCCGTGATTGGTAAATCCTAACCGTTCATACAGACGGTGCGTCGCTTGATTGTCCGGATGGTAACCGACGACGATGCACGTCGCTTCCGGAAGCTGTTGCATTTCCTCGAGCAATAACCGCATCGCTTTCCGGCCGATGCCCGAACCTTGATGGCGCCGGTCAATCATCAACCGGTAAATCCAGTAGCCGTCCAGTTCTTCCCGTTCCGAATTGTACATCAAAAATCCGGTTAACTCATCTGCTGCATAAATCGCCCGCATGACGAGCGTCGGCTCAAAACCGGCCTGAGCAATCGAGTAAACGTTCGGTTCTAAAAATCCCTGTTGTTCTGTTGTTAATTCGAGTGCACAACAGGCTTCCCAGTTCTCGTTCGTGACTGGTCGTAATTCAATCTGCATATCCATTCCCCCGTTTTTTAGAAAACGAGTTACGCATCGTACCCCGTTTCCTGTTTTGTTTGCGTCATGTTCACCATGATCGCCCCCTTTCGTGATCTTTTCATTATTATCGGATGGTATCCAGGATATGTTAAATCCATCTCATGACTTCGATTTCATTTCGAGGTTGTCCGAACTACCTCTTTCGTCCCAAGCAACGTCACAAGCTCATCAAGCCGCTCGATCATGTAGGTCGGCGTCAGTTCCGCCGAAGCCGTGGCATGACCGGGATTAAACCAACATGTCGCAATTCCTGCCGAGATGCCTCCCTGGATGTCTGCCGTCAACGAGTCGCCGATTATCAACGTCTGATCGCGCGTCGCGTCCGGAATCCGGTCAAACACGTAATCAAAAAAGGCTGGCATCGGTTTTTGATAGCCGGTTTCTTCCGAGACAAAAATCCCGTCAAAATAAGGCGCCAGACCAGATCCTTTGAGTCGTGCATGTTGCGTCGCCGCGACACCGTTCGTCACGACATACAGCCGATACTTCCCTTTGAGCGCGTCGAGCAACTCGATTGCCCCTGCAATCAGTTCCGTCCCTTGACTCAAGTACGCACGGTAGCGCGTATCCATTCGACTGCCGTCGACCGTCCGGCCCTGCTCGGCAAAAAACGTCACGAAACGTGACGTAATCACTTCATTTCGTGTTACCTCGCCCTGCTCGAGCGCTTTCCATAAAGACTGGTTAATGGTCCGGTACCGGGCTTCCCGCTCGTCCGTCCACTCGAGCTGTTCCTCTTCAAACAGTTGCCGTAACGCCGCACGTTCCGTCGCATCAAAATCAAGCAAGGTATGATCGATATCAAATAACAATGTCGGGTAATTCATCTGTCAGGCCCCTTTTCGTAACATCCGTCGTTCAGTCAATTTGCCGCCGAGTTGGAATAATAAAACACCGCCGCCAATCAGGACAACGCCGACGGCTTTCGTCCACGTAAATGCCACTTGATCGAGACCAAACCAACCAAGCGTATCCCACAACAAGGCAAACAGAATTTGTGAAACCATGACGATTGAGATCGCATAACTCGGTCCGAGCTGTTGTACCCCTTGCGTCACACACAGGACGACGCCGACGCCGATGATGCCGCTGAACCAAAACCACGGTTGCATCCCGCTCATGGAAAAGAGATCGCTGCCTTCAACAATCAATCCGATGGTCAAGGATGCCAGGAATCCGAGTCCGAGAACAAGGGTCGTCGTCGCCCATGCGCCGACCCGTTCCTTGACCTTGGCATTAAAGGTATTCTGAATACAGACCATCATTCCGCCGAATAAAGCCAGAACTATTCCAAGTGTCATCTTCTTTCCTCCTCACTCATAGATACTTTCGCCGACCCGTTCCGTCAAACCCGCCCGGTCGATAATCGTAATCGTCCGGTTCGTCCGCTCAATCAAGCCGTCCTGACTGAACTGCCGCAGGACACGGTTGAGGTGACGGTAACTCGTACCGATTAAATCCGCCGCATCGACGAGATCACTGACCGGTAACGTCGGTGTTTCCGGTGTCATCGACAAGAGGTAACTGGCCAGTCGGACTTCGACCGGATACAGCAGGTTAAAGCTCATCGAATGCGATTTCAACTCAAACTTCATCGTAATCGTCTCGAGTAAAAAGCGGAGCAGTGCCGGATTGTCTGCTCCATTTTGTTCGAGTGCCGCATAGGAAATACTGACCGCTTTGACCGGTGTGACGGCTTCGACCGTATTCATCAACGGGGTCCGACGAACGTATTCAATATCGCCGACCAGATCAAACGGATGCTTAAACGATAAGACGAGCCGTTTTCCCGTTGCCGACATATGGGTAATCTTCAGCTTCCCCTCGAGCAACAAGTACATCCGGTCCGCCGCGTCGCCTTGACGACACAGCCAGTCGCCGGCTTGAAAAGCGACCGGTTGTAAATGCTCCCGCAACCCGCCGGCAAACACTTCCGTCAATTGAAACCGCGCCAAGTACTCATCCAGTTGTGCTTGTTCCACGTTAGTGCCCCCCTTACCATTTCAAGATCAGCACGCCGCCGATCATCATTAAAATGCCGATCACTTGCGGCAATTGCAGGCGCCGTTTGATCATTCCGAACCAGCCGTTCCAATCAATCACCAACGCCAAGCCAAGCTGGGCGATCAGGAATAAAGAAATCGTCAGCGTCACACCCATCAAATGAACGGCTGTCATGTTACTGAACAGGACGGCAGCGGCCAAAGCCCCGCCGGATAGATACAATACCTTCACGTCCTTCATATGCCGGAACGTCCGGTCGCGCAAGACCAATGTGATCAACAACGCGACGACAAAACCGGTCATCTGAGTCAAGGTCGCTGCTTGCCACGTCCCAATGCTGTTGCTGATTCTGGCATTGGCGACACTTTGGAGTGTCAGAAAAAAACCGCCGCTGATTGCAAAAAGAATTCCACGCATACTAGTTCCTCCCTTCCTGATTTTTCATACTTTCATTTAAACGAAGCCTCCCTGAATGATAAAGGACATTTGTCCTGAAAGGAAACTTATATCTTTTCCCATGAAAAAACCGCCTCGTCGTCAGACAGGCGGTGTAAGTTTAAATTTTCTTCACGAACTCCGACTTCAACTTCATCGCACCGAGTCCATCAATCTTACAATCGATGTCATGATCACCGTCGACGAGACGGATTCCTTTGACGCGTGTCCCTTGTTTGACGACAAGCGACGTTCCCTTCACTTTTAAGTCCTTGATGACCGTGATCGTATCACCGTCGCTCAGTACATTACCGTTCGCATCTCGGATGACGTTGGCTTCTTCTGCCGCTGCTGCATCGGCGGCCGTCCATTCATGGGCACATTCCGGACACACGAATACATTCCCGTCTTCGTATGTATACGCTGAGCCGCAGTTCGGACAGTTCGGGTATTCATTCATGCTGATTCCTCCAGTACTTGATCGATTCTTCCCTTTGATTATAACAGCGATCCTGCAAAAGAAAGCTGTTTTTCCGCACAACAAAGGAGACAGATGTTAAAGTCTGTCTCCCGTTGTCATCTGAAAACTGATTGCTGCGTCAGTTCGCACACTTATTCATTTTCTAACTTTTTAATCGCTTCATCGAGTTTTTCCTGATCTTCATCCGTCAGCTTCGGATACTGCGGATCGATTTCACGCAGGACGTCATTCATGACCTCTGTCACGATGTAACGTGTGAACCACTCGTCATCAGCCGGCAGGACATGCCAAGGGGCGTGTTCCGTTGACGTATGCGAGACGAGCTCGGCAAAGATATCCTGATACTCATCCCAATGCTCCCGTTCTTCGACATCGCTGAACGAAAACTCAAAGTTTTTCTTCGGATCTTTGATCCGTTCAAGCAATCGTTTTTTCTGCTCGTCTTTTGAGACGTTAAACAGAAACTTCACGACACGGAAGCCATTTTCGACGAGATAACGTTCAAAGTCATTGATTTGACGGTAACGCATCTTCCAGACATCCTGATCGTCCGGCACTTCCTCTTCTTCCAGCAAATCATGGATGCGGGGTGCAATGACCTCTTCGTAATACGACCGATTCAAAATACCGACTTCGCCTTTTTCCGGCAATCCTTCGTGGATTCGCCACAGATAGTCATGTTTTTGCTCCGTATCGGATGGTTTTTTGACAGACAGTGTCCGTAATCCTTGGGCGTTGAGGTTCGAGAAGATATAGCTGATCGCTTCATCTTTTCCGCCGGCATCAATCGCCTGCAAAATGACGAGAACGCCGTTCTTCTCTTCCGCATGCAGACGCCAGTGCAGTTCTTTTAATTCTTCGACGCTTTTCGGAATGTGCTGATCCAGTAACTCGTCTTCGGCAATCCGGTTTTCATCCGACGTCGGGTAGTCTGATAGCTGAATCGATTCACCCGGTGTGACACGGTATTTTTTTATGTCCATGGTAATCCCCCTCGTTTTAAGTACATAAGGGATATTTACCCAAAGCGCCTCATAAAGAAACGTTCAGATGAACTTATTATTGAACGAGTTTCCGTAAGCCATCCTTTAGGGAAACCGGTGACCGACCGAGAATCCGTTCGAAGTCCTGACTCTCAATCGCCAGTGTGCCGGCCGCAATCCCTTCCTGAATCGACTGTAACATCGGCAGTAAAAATTCCGGAACTCCCGCCTGCTGCATGATTGCCGTATAGGTCGCGCTGTCGACTTGCTTCACTTCTACCGGGCGCCCGAGGACCTGTCCGAGTGCTTCTGCGATATCGTATTGCGTGTGCAGAGGTCCTGACAGTTCGTAAATGGATTGTTCCGGTTTCGGATCGACCAGCACCGTCGCAATCGCTTCCGCATAGTCTTCCTGCAATGCCCAGCCGACTTTGCCGTCCCCGGCACTCGTCAACCAATCCTGACCGGCACGGACGGCATCAATCGTCGACTGTTCATTCTCCAGGTACCAGTTGTTGCGGAAAAACAGGAACGGAATCCCCGTCTCGCGAATCAACTGTTCCGTCACCTTATGGGTGCGGGCCAAGAAGTTCTGACTGGTTTCAGCGTTGGCGATACTCGTATAAGCAATCAAGCCGACTCCCGCCGCTTTAGCTGCCTCGACAGCTGCTGTATGTTGACGGATCCGTGTCGCTTCTTCGCCGTCGGTCGAAATGATCAGAAGCCGGTCGACGCCGTCAAAAGTTTGTTGTAACGTATCCGGCGCATCAAAATCTCCCTGACGGACTTCGATCCCGCGCGCAGCAAATGATGCTGCTTTTTTCGGATCACGGACGCTGATTATTACATTCTCCGCTTCGATTTTCGTTAAGAGGTGCTCGACAATTTTTGTTCCCAATTTTCCGGTTGCACCGGTCACAAGTAATTTCATGGATGTAAGCTCCTTTTTAATAAGTTTCTACCTGTATCCAATTGTATTACAGGTGGTACACTATGAGGAGTAGGCACTTTTTCGATACCAGGTCATACAAACCGAACTATAGGAGGAATTCCCGATGAATCAAGCTTCGACAACTGACTCCCCTCTTTCACAACGGACGGCGTGTCCCGTTACCCGAGCCCAGACCATCATGGCCGGTAAGTGGAAAATCGTCCTGCTTTGGCATCTCAGTACCGGAACAAAACGATTTCATGAACTCGAACAGCTGTTGCCCGGGATTTCAAAAGGGATTTTGACGCGCCAATTGCGTGAACTTGAGGCAGACAGCATGATCAACCGGAGAGTCTACCGGGAAGTCCCGCCGAAAGTTGAATATTCCTTAACAGAAATCGGACACAGTTTTCTGCCGATTCTGGATCAGATGGCGGCTTGGAGCAGTCAGCACTTCCCGTCTGATTCCGAATCCTGATTGTCAAAAGAGCGATTTCCATTGACGGAAATCGCTCTTTTTCTCACTCATCGTTCGGTCAGAACCGCTTTGAAATGCGCATCCATTGCAGACGCGACACGTAACCCGGAAATGACGGCACTTTCGACCCGTGTCCGCCCGGACGTATCTTGCGGATCGAGGAACGCATCTCCCGCCAGCCAGAGCGGATGCTGATCGAGCTTCAGGTAAGGTGTACGGAAGACATCACGTGCCTGCGCATACCGCCAACGCTTCAACTGCTTGGAAATCACTTTGACCGGTCCGAGTTGTTCCTGCAACAACCGTTCGATTTCCCCAAGCGTCGCGTCTTCTCCTTTGTCATACCAGACTTCACTCCAGTCACCGGCCATGTAGACACTCAGAAGCGGGGTCGCTGACACTTCTTTTTGCGCATTGTTGACGATTTTCAGCATTCCGGATACAAGACCGTCGTCGAGCAGACCGACTTCACCGAGATCAGGCGATTTCTCCAGTTCAAATAGTCCGACGAACGTCGGCTCAAACGTCACTTTCCCGAGACGGGCGTGATCGGACTCCACCAGCATTAACGGTGAGGCTGCGAGCAGGTCATAGGCTTGTGGAACCGGTGCCGTCAGCAGGATGGCATCATACGTCCGTGTTTGCGCCGCTGCTGTAGTCCGAAGAGCCGGTCCTTCTGCCAAAATCCGTTCGACCTGTTCATTTAAATGAACCGGAATCCCGCGGGCAATCGACTGGACAAGCTGATTCATGCCGTCGACCGCGACATACCGCGGAAAATCATCCCCGAACCATTTGCGGATCAGACCTTGCTCGAGCCACTCGTCGACTTCCTGCGCCAACTCGTCCGTCCGGACCGTAAAGAAGACGGCTCCATGATCCGCTGTCCCCTCGTCAATCCGTCTCGTTGCCATCCGTCCCCCGACACTTTGGCTTTTTTCGATGATCTCGACCGCATAACCTTCCGTCATCAATTGACGGGCCGCAAATACGCCCGCGAGTCCACCGCCAATAATCCCGATCCGTTTTTGTTGTTCCATCCGAACTTCCCCCTCTACTTGTATCATTTCCACAAGTATAGCGGTTCGCACGTCAAACGACGTCTTTTAACGTTCTTCGAATATGCTCGTCCGTTCCAACTCGACCAGTACACGGGCATAGTTGTGATTGAAAAACTGTTGGTGACGGTCCAGTCCGCGTTGCACACACCAGCCGATTCCCGTCAGCGCTTCAAACAGACGGTAGTACGGCAAATAGACTTCAATCGGTTCCGGTGTCCTTACTTGTCCGTACCCCTGTTGATAGGCGTCAAGTAAACCGGATTCGCTCTGGAAGACATCGCGGTCAAGTTTCGTAAAGTCGATCTCCGTCGCTCCAAAACGTGATGTCTCAAAGTCGATCAGTCCGGTCAGTGTTTCGCCGTCCGCGAGCAGGTTGCCGAGCCGGAAATCGAGGTGGACCGCGACAGGTCGGGACGGTTCCGGCAACTCCCGCTCACGTCGGTTCAATTCTGTAAAGGCGGCCTGGTACAGGTCCGGCGAAAGAATCTGGCGAATCGCTGGTTCGAACGACGTCATTTTTGCATTACGGAAGACACGCCAGTCCTTTGAGGTAAACGCGCTGAAGCCGTCCTCGGCAAAATCGCCGTAAGTATCGCTTGTACACGTGTGGAGTGTTGCATGCAACTGTCCGATTTGCGAAGCCAGTGCCGGTGTCACTGTTTCGATCGTCGTCCCGGCAAGTGCTTCGAGCACAAACGCACCCGTCGTCTGCCCGGTCGGTCGTGCTGCCATGAGAATCTTCGGGACAGCAACACGACTGGCTAAATACGTTAACCAACCGTTTTCCCGGTACCACTTGTCAGCGGTATAAGGCCGTTTCAAAAAGACGGTCCGACCGTCGCTCAGTACTAACCGGTCGACGTCTGAACTGTATGAATCGGTGACCGGAAAAATCTCTGCGACATCGAGATCAAACGCTTGAATCCACTCTTCGCGGGTCATGAGGATTCCCCCAGTCGTTTCTCGAGGATTTCACCAGGCAGCCCGTCAATCGGTCCAACATACGTCGACTGGAATCCAAGATTCGTCAAAATTTTTCGCGACGCGAGATGATTCGGATCAATCGTTGCCGTGACGACGGTCAATTCGTGTTCCGTTGCCAGTTCGAGCAACCGTGTGGCGAGCAATGATCCGTAACCGTGACCCCACTGTTCCGGCAATAATATGTAGCCGAGTTCCGCTTCAAACGGTTGCCGTGTATCCCGTGTAACATGACCGATGCCAATCCATGTCGCGTCCTGATAGACGAGGTATGATCCGAGACGGTCGTGCCGCTGTTGCTCGATGATCGACGCGAACCGCCGTTTGGCTTCTGTTTCGGTTAAGGGATGTTCTGTGATATAGCGCATCACCCGCTCATCCGTGACGAGTGTCGCGTAGGCGGGATAATCCGCTTCTTCCATTTTTCGTAGTTCAATCATGAGGTCGCTCCTTTTTACGTTCTATAGTGATTGTGGATGGGTTCAAACAACTTCTCCGTTGAGGGACGGACCACCGCAAAATGTTCGACATTGTAGTGTCCGTGCAAGACTTGATTGTGATGGGCAATCATCTGTTCCGCCGATAAGACATCCGAGCCGTTTGTCGTATGTCCGTCGGCGATCAGGGTCACATCAAACCCGTTGACTGTCGCACTGCGGACTGCCGTATCGATGCAGTGTTCCGTTTTACAACCGAGAATAATAAGGTGTTCGACCTGCGCCTGTTTCAAATGTTCCAGCAATGGTGTTCCATGAAACGAATTCGTGGCCGCTTTGTCGAACGTGACCGCCTGATCCGGAATCTGAATCGAAGAATGAACTGCAAAACCGGGCCCTTGTCCGTTCGCGACATCGAGATCACGGATGAAAACGATGGCATGACCTTGAGTGTCTGCTTCCTGTACCACCTGATTGATGACTTGAATGACATTTTCCTTTCCGTATACGCCGGACTCTTCCGCTGTCCCCTCGACAAGATCCTGTTGAAAATCGATGACGAGCACTGCTTGTCGCATTTGTATGGACCTCCTTTTGATTTCTTTACTTTCCTCTTTTCCCTTTTCGGTTGGAAAATCCTGTTTTTTGTGATGGATTTCAAGCCGTGCTGAAACTTTTTAACTCCCTGATTCGTTGAATAAGACGACGGAAAGGATGTGATGTATGGAATTGTTATCGCTCTTTTTTCTGACATTCATCATCGTCTTGGCTGTGAATCTGTTTCTCGACAAGATGATCATGAACCGTGAGATGACACGACATGTTTTGTTAACTAATCTCTTTATCTGCTTTTTGATTTCATTGGTTCTGCTAAATATCTTCTATTTGCAATCTTTGATGAGCTGAAAAACAAGACCGCCCACTTGATATAAGTGAACGGTCTTGTTTGATTTAATAAACTTCGTAGTTTTGTCCCGTTTGTGCCCCTTCGACGCTTTTCTCAAATGCTGTCGCGACACGCGATGCCGGAACAGCTTCGAAACCGCGGAAAAATGGTCCATACTTCTCGAGTGACTCAATCAAAACGTTTGGACTGACACTGTTGATCCGGATCCCCCGTGGCATCTCAATCGCCGCGGCATGGACAAACGCTTTGACACCGCCGTTTGCAAGGGCCGCCGACGCGCCTTGCCGAATCGGATCGTCCATCATGATACCGGTCGTCAATGTGAAACTGCCTCCGTCGCGGACGGCGTCCAGTCCAAGCAACACCAGATTAACCTGTCCTTTCAGTTTGCTGTCAATTCCGATCTGGTTTAATGCCGGTGTCAAATCCGTCAACGGTCCGAAATGCGCTCCGCCGGTTGCACTGATGACGGCATCAATCGGACCGACTGTTTCATACATCGCTCGGATACTGTCTTCCGACATGATGTCGACTTGGACATCCACACCCGTCCGCCCGGCCTGGATGATTTCATGCCGCTCCCCTAATTGTGCGACGACGGCTTGACCGATTGTTCCGCTCGCACCAACCACTAAAATTCTCATTTCTTTATCCCCCTTCTGATCTAAGCTATGTGTTCAGCCTACCGTAAATCAGCAGTTTTTTTCAAGAATGAGTACGATATGTGCGATAGAACTGAGCAATCCGGAAGCCGACATAATCGGAATTCCATAACACAGGATAGACTGTCCGCTGATGCAGGTCCCAATAGCTGATGATGCGTCGTTCAATTCGTTGCAGATAACGATCGTTTGCTGCGGCAAAAGTTCTCAGCTGTTCTTCGGACCAGGTCTGCAACATCGGTTCGATCCGTTCGAGAATCTCGCGGACGTATTCGCCTGTCAGTTCAATTAAATAAAGCAGTACCCAGTCTGTTTTTGCCTGTTCCTGTTTTAGTCGTTGAACATATTTTTCCCGGATGAACCCATCGTGATGACGGGTGTACATGCAGTACAGCAACCAGCGTTGAGTTTCGGACAGTCTCTGGATTTCTTTTTCTGTTACTTCTTCTAAGTAGAGCCGGGACGGAAGAGTTAATGGCTCTCCGTAAAACGTGATGTCAATCGTACCCCAGGTTATCGGTCTAAAGAACCGGTGCGGCAAAAGACGGATGACCGCCTGAACGTCTTTCGTACAGGCTTTTGGAAAGGCCTGAATCCAGATTGATTTCTTATGATGTAGACAGAGGTTTAACATGATTCACCTTCCCCTTAGTTAAACTTAATGTTTTATGTAAAGAAATACCCTTTCAGATTTTCGAATCTGAAAGGGTATTGAATGATTTACTTATTCAACCGTTACTGACTTCGCCAAGTTACGTGGCTTGTCGACGTCACAGTCGCGACCGAGTGCCGCGTAGTACGAGATCAACTGAAGCGGTAAAACAGACAAGAGTGGTGACAAGAGCGGCTCGACTGCTGGGATGACGAATGCATCCGTCGGCAATTCGAGACCTTCTGCTGCGATGACACACGCGTTCGCACCACGTGCGACGACTTCCTTGACGTTGCCTCGGTTGTTGAGGTGAACGTGTGGTTGTGTCACGAGGGCGATGACCGGTGTGTTGTCTTCGATCAAAGCGATTGGACCGTGTTTCAATTCGCCGCCGGCGTAACCTTCTGCTTGGATGTACGAAATTTCTTTGAGCTTAAGGGCCCCTTCCATTCCGACATACGCATCTTGACCACGACCGATGAAGAACGCATTGCGTGATTCAGACAAGTATTCTGAAGCGATCTCTTGGAACCGTTCTTTTTGTGACATGACGGACTCCATTGCGCTTGAGATTTTCCCGAGTTCTTTCATGAGATCGAAGTTCACGTCGACACCTTTTGCTTGAGCAAGGTCAAACGCAAGGACTGCGAGAACAGCGATTTGCGCTGTGTACGCTTTTGTTGACGCTACGGCGATTTCAGGACCTGCATGCAACAAGAGTGTTGCGTTTGCTTCACGTGATAACGTTGATCCTGCAACATTCGTGATTGTCAGTGCCGGGTGACCGAGTTTTTTCGCTTCAACGAGAACCGCACGACTGTCCGCTGTTTCACCTGATTGTGAAAGGAAGAGGAACAGTGGTTTCTCAGTCAAGAGCGGCATGTTGTAGCCGAACTCAGACGAGATGTGGACTTCTGTCGGGATACCCGCGATTTGTTCGATCAATTGTTTTCCGATCAATCCTGCATGGTAGCTCGTTCCGCAACCGATGATGTAGACACGGTCACGTCCGAGGACTAAATCACGGACCGATTGATCGAGTGTGATTTCGCCTGACTCGTTTTGGTATTTCTGAACGATATTCCGGATAACAGCCGGCTGCTCGTCCATTTCTTTGAGCATGTAGTGCGCGTACGTGCCTTTTTCGATGTCTGATGCATCGATTTCTGCTGTATACGCCTCACGCTCTTTGACGTTTCCGTCTAAGTCCTGGATTGTAACACTGTCACGCGTCAAGATAATCATTTCGCCGTCATGCAACTCAACGAACTGATCCGTGACTTGAAGCATTGCCATTGCGTCAGATGCGACGACGTTGAACGTACCGTCACCGAGACCAACGAGAAGCGGTGATTTGTTTTTAGCGACGTACAAGACATCCGGGTTTTCAGCATCAATCAACGCAAGTGCGTATGAACCGTGAAGCACACGAAGTGTTTGACGGAATGCTTCGACGACGTCATTTGTTTCAGCAAAGTTCTTTTCGATCATCTGAACGATGACTTCTGTATCCGTGTCGCTGAGTAAATCAACATTGAGTTCTGCTTTTAACTGCTCATCGTTTTCGATGACACCGTTATGCACGAGTGTGAAACGTGATGAAGCGCTTTGGTGCGGGTGAGCATTCGGTACACTCGGGACACCGTGTGTCGCCCAACGTGTGTGACCGATTCCGACAAGACCGTCTGCTTCTGCAGGAACGACTTCGCGTAGCGCAGCAATCCGGCCGACTTCTTTATGGACTTGAACGCCGTCGTTGACGAACGCAAGACCAGCCGAATCATAACCGCGGTACTCGAGCTTTTCGAGTCCCTTTAATAAAATTTCCTTTGTGTTAACCTGTCCGATCATACCTACGATACCGCACATAATACATTCTCTCCCATTTACAAGTATTTCCCTGAAGAGGAAACGGCTCTTGTCGAGAGTTGTCATCACGCATCTGCCTGTCCGTCTAATCACTTAAACGATTTCAGATGAGTTTACGGTACTGACATGGTACCGGGAGGCATCCGCCGAATGATTCGATAAACCCCCACCTCGTCAGCTGCCTATCACATAGTCAGCCCTGGCGCTTTCACTTCTGTCCGACCCCGTTTCTGTCCGACTTTACAATCATACGAACTTTATTTAGAAAAAGCAAGAAAGGTAACGTATTTGTAACTATTCCCGATATTTTTCTAAACGATACCTCTAATACCTAGATTCTGTAAAAAACGTTCGTTTTTTTACTTTGCTTTTTGGATTATCGATGATTCTGTCACAACAGAAGTGCTGTATCACGCGACTTCTACAGGAAAAGGAAGCTCTGCTTCCGTCAGGAACAGGCAAGACCCGGTGACAGCCAGCTCGCGTTCCGCCTGAGAAAAGCGTGTGAAAACAGCATTTCGTCACCGTTCCCCTGAAAATCGTCCCAACAAAAAAAGGAGCAGATTTTCATCCGCCCCTCCGATTTACTCAGTTTTCTTGTAACGCGTAGTTTTCACGGACGACGTTTGCAATCCGCTCGACATACATGTCACATGCTTCTTGCGTCGGTGCTTCTGCCATGACACGGACAAGTGGTTCTGTCCCTGACGCGCGGACGAGGATCCGACCGTTGCCGGCCATTTCCGCTTCCACTTCGGCAATGATTGCTTGGACGGCCGGACCGTTCATCGCGCCGTTTTTATCCGACACGCGGATATTGACGAGACGTTGTGGGAAGACCGGCATTTCGGCTGCAAGTTCCGACAACTTTTTGCCTGTCGCTTTCATGATTTGCAGAAGTTGAACGCCTGAAAGCATTCCGTCTCCTGTTGTGGAGTAATCCATGAAGATGATATGACCCGACTGTTCCCCGCCGAGTGTATAGTTGTTTTTACGCATTTCTTCAACGACATAGCGGTCACCGACTGCTGTCTGTAATGCTGTCATGCCGTGTTCTGCGACCGTCTTGTGGAAGCCGAGGTTACTCATGACTGTTGCAACGATCGTATTGTCTTTTAAGCGGCCGATTTCATTGAGGTATTTTCCGCAGATGAACATGATTTTATCGCCGTCGACGATTTTACCGTTCTCATCGATTGCAATCAAACGGTCGCCGTCGCCGTCAAATGACAGACCGACGTCTGCGCCTTTTTCAAGGACGAAGTCAGCTAAATGTTCAGGGTGCGTCGAGCCGACACCTTCGTTGATGTTCAAACCGTTTGGTGTCGTTCCGATTGTCGAGACTTCCGCTTCGAGATCACCGAACAGACGTGGTGCGAGGCTTGATGTTGCACCGTGCGCGCCGTCGATGGCGACATGGATACCAGAGAAATCTTCATCTGATGTCTGACGTAACATGTGAAGGTACTTTTGTGCGCCTTCATAGTAATCGTGGACGAATCCAAGCTCTTTACCGGACGGACGTGGCAACGTATCTTCCGCTTCGTCAAGCAAGCCTTCGATTTCAAGTTCTGTTGCATCATCGAGCTTGAAGCCGTCTGATCCGAAGAATTTGATTCCGTTGTCTTCGACCGGATTATGTGACGCGGAAATCATGACGCCTGCTGTCGCATCCATCGTCTTCGTCAAGTATGCGACACCCGGTGTCGAGATGACACCAAGACGCATGACTTCCGCTCCGATTGACAGGAGTCCGGCAATCAAGGCATTTTCAAGCATTTGTCCAGAGACACGTGTATCGCGGCCGATTAAGACTTTCGGACGTGTGCTTTCGTGTTTCGTTAAGACATACCCGCCTGTCCGACCGAGACGATATGCCAGTTCAGGTGTCAATTCTACGTTTGCGACGCCGCGAACGCCGTCAGTTCCAAAATACTTACCCATATACTATTTCCTCATTTCACAAAGTTGATTTAATTGGCTTGAACCGATGTCCGGGGAATCGCTTTGAGCGTGATATCCATATTATCCGGACGAAGAACGTCAAACGCTTTTGACGTCTGATAAGAAATCGGTAAGCCGTGTGTACCTTCTTTTAAGCCGGTCACATCAATGACCGCTTTAATGTCTGTTGCATCAATCGATGCAAGATCCGCTTCACTTCCACGGACGACAAGATCAATCGTTTGTTCGTAATCAATCGTATACTTCGACTCATCAAATCCGTTTAGCGTTACCGTGACACCGGAAATTGTTTTTTCGGCCCGATCCTCGACAGTTTCTGTCGTCGCTTTGGCATTTTCCTTCTCGACAACGATGCTGACTGTAATCGAAGTCGGTTCCATCGCTGTCACGTTGTTCGGCTCAATCAGTTTGATCGTCCGATCGACCGTCTTCGTTAATCCTTTTAAGGAAACGGCTTCCGTCGACACGGAACCGATCCGCGACAACTCTTCTTTTGTTCCGTATAATCGGGCTTCTGTCGTAACGGGAACAATCTTGACGACTTTATACCCTTTTTTGACAGCATCTTTTGTTTCGACGTTAATCGGAACCGTTTTACTTTCTTTATAGACCGGAACGGTGACGTCCAGTTGTTCCGGATCATAAGTAGCACTGATGGCATTTCCGTTCGCATCCGTCGCCTTGACGTTGAAGGACTCCGTAAACGTCTCCGCCCGACCCGTCACATCGATCGGAACTTGGATTGCTGTAATGGCCTGAAGCTTTTCTGCCCCGCCGGTCACGGAGACCGTTTGACGGGTCGGCTGTGCTTCACCGACGACATATCCTTCAGCGATTTTATTTTTGTTCAGCAACGCTACTTGAACAGGAACTTCTTTCGTGACTTTTTTATCAAGGAACACTTCAATCGTTTCCTGTTTTGGTGTCACTTCGACATCTTTGCCAAATCCGTTCGCTGTCAACCGAACACGATGATAACCGGGATCAAGTCCTGTCAAATCAATCGACAATCCAAAATCTTTGACGAGTCGAAGCATCGTTAAGCTACTCGACGGACCTTTGACCGTCGTTTCAATCGTTTTTGGAATATTATAGGCGACCCACTGCGTTTCATCATAATTCACTGTCACCGGTACGTCAAACTTCGTTGAGCCTTGACCGGCGATTGGTAACAGACTCGCCGCATCACTTTTACCGGTCGTATTTGATCCTGCGACCATCAGATAGAGCATGACGGCGAGCAACACCGCAACGATGCGGAGAAACCAGCGTTCATTGAACCATTTTTCGAACATTATTTTTTCGCCCCCATCCAGTTCAAGAAGGAAGTATTCGTCGGTTCGACTTTGACGATCGTCTCAAGCAGCTTCGTCCGGAGCGATTCTTCATCGAGTTCCCGGTAGAGGCGACCATTGATGGCAAGTGAGACGCCACCTGTTTCTTCCGATACAACCAGTGTGACGCTGTCCGTCACTTCGCTGACACCGATTGCTGCCCGGTGACGCGTCCCGAGATCTTTTGAGATATGTGCACTCTCAGAAAGCGGCAGGTAACAAGCAGCGGCTGCCAGTTTCCCTTGTTGGACGATGACCGCTCCATCATGCAGTGGTGTATTCGGAATAAAAAGATTGATCAATAACTGGCTCGTAATTTGTGACCCGAGCGGAATACCCGTTTCAACATATTCACTGAGACCCGTTTCCCGCTCAATCGTCACGAGTGCTCCAATTCGGCGTTTGGACATGTATTGAGCAGATGTCACGAGCGCATCGACGATCCGGACTTGTTCATCTTCGTCACTGATGGCACTCCGCGAAAAGAATTTACTCGTTCGACCGAGGTGTTCGAGCCCCCGGCGTAACTCTGGCTGGAAGATGATGATAATCCCGAGCAGACCATACGTAATGATTTGATTCAACAGAAATTGTAATGTCTTCAGTCCGAAGAATCCGCTTAAGAACCAGCTGATCAAAATAACAGAAATCCCTTTAATCAATTGGACTGCTTTTGTTCCTTTGACAATGATCATCAAACGGTAAATGACGAATGTCACGACCGCGATATCAATCACATCATTAATATAATCGTACCAATGTACGTTTTCTCCCAGTTTCAACAATTGAAATTGAAGTGGTTGCCAGTTGAAGTAATTCACCAACCGTGCCCCCTATCTCATCTGATTTAAACAGCTTTCATTATAGCACAAAGGGACGAGTTAGACTCGTCCCACTTGACTCATTCAAAGATTCGTTTAATTCCGTACCAGACCCGCTCAAAGAGTTGATCAATTTGTTTGATTTCGCCTGTGACGTTTCCGGCACTCGCGGTATACGCTTTGCCGTCAACAGTCATCACGTCTCCATTGACCTTGCCTTCAATCCGGACATTGCCGCCTTCGACATAAAGATCCTGGTTGACGGTAACGCCTTCCGGTACAACAACTTCGCCGTTCTCTGCGACGATTCCCGGTACATTCGTATACGATAAGTCATGTTCTTCCTGTGTCAGGTAGCCGCCGAGACTACCGACCGACAGTAACATGAAAATCGAAGCTGCCGCAAGCAACGGGTACTGTTTCATTTTCCCGCCAAAACGGGATGTTTTCCTAAGCGGAGTCACATTCGGTTGGTCCACCTGTTCGGGCAGTTGTGCCAGCACGCGGGATGTAAAATCCGCCGAAAGCTTGGGTGCTGAAAGCGCGCGTAACTCTGCATCGAGGAGCCGATACTCTTCGAACTCGTCCATCGCATTCGCTTCCCGTAACTCCGCTTCAAGTCGTTTGAAGTCTTCTGGAGGTTGGTTTTGGTCTAAATAATCCTGTATCCGTTCATACACTTTTTCTCGTGTCATGGTGAGTGCCTCCTTCTCATCTCATCGTTTGCCGAAATGCTTTTTCAGCGCTTCGCGTCCCCGATGAATTCTGGTTTTAACTGTAGCGACGGGTAAATCGATCATCTCACTGATTTCTTTAAGCGAAAGATCTTCAATGTATTTCAAAACAAGTGGAACCCGGTATTTTTCCGGCAAGCCCGCAATAGCTTCCCCCACATCTTGTCGTTGTTCAGAATCAATGACTTGATCCTCCGGCAACTGGTCCTTGCTTTCAAGCTGGGAATACAACGTTAGTCCTTCAGTCCCTGACATCTCAGCATCAAGAGAATAATCCGGACGTTTTTTGCGGAGCCGGTCAATCGAAACATTCGTCACGATTCGATACAACCAAGTCCGGAACTTCCACTGGGCATTGTACGATTCAATTTTTGTGAACACGCGGATAAAGGCTTCCTGGGTGGCATCTTCTGCTTCCATGCGATCCCGTAAAACACGGAAGGCGACTAAAAAGGCCCCTTCTTTATATAGATCAACAAGTGCCGCGAATGCATCACGGTCTCCCTGCTTCACTCGCTCAATCAAGCGTAGTGTTGTTTCTTCCACTTTAAATACCCCCCGCTCTATGCGGTCAATCTCTTATACGGAGTCGACCTACATAATGTTTCATCTCAATTTGAATTGTAACAAAAAAAACTTGAACCCTGACGAAAAGAGTTCAAGTTCTATCCATTATTTTACTAAACGATGGGTCCGCATATACTGGAGCAAGTTTCCAATCAACTCATTTGCAAGAATCGCCGTTCCGTTTCCTTCTTCGAGTAATGGATTCACTTCTACGAATTCGGCGGCGATGAACTCGTCCTGCTCGGCGCAATGACGTAAGACCGTCTGCGCATCATCGAGCATGATTCCGTCTGCGACCCGTGTACCGGTTCCTTCGACAAGGCTTGGATCGAGTCCGTCCATATCAAAACTGAGATAAAATGCATCCGTTGTTTCTTTTAAATAGGCAACTGCCTCTTCCATGATAGCATCCATCCCGCGTGTCCGAATCGCTTCCATATCATAAACACGAATACCAAGACGGTCAATCAGTTCCTGTTCTCCTGCATCCACATCGCGTAAACCGATAAAGACAAGGTGTTCCGGTTGCAGTTTAACCGCATCTCCGCCAATTTCCGTTAAGCGCCGGTGTCCTTCACCTAGGGCAACAGCCAGCGGCATCCCGTGAATGTTACCGGATGGAGAAGTCTCAGGTGTATTCAAGTCCCCGTGTGCATCAAACCAGATAACACCAAGACGTGGTACGACTTGCCGCAGACCGGCAATCGTTCCGATGGCCATGCTGTGATCCCCTCCGACGAGTAACGGAAAACGTTGCTCTGTCAGCGCCTCACGTACAAGTAAGTGTAAATCGTTTGTCGTATGGACAACGCCTTCCAGACGTTTCAGCTGCGGATCTTCTTCCCGGACAGCATCTTCAGACAAAACAGCCGCTTCCCCATAGCGAACTGCTTCCTGTCCATGTACTGCGAGTGTTTCGAGTAATCCTGCCTGTTCAACAGCAGCCGGTCCTTGCTCTGTCCCCGGTTTTCCTTGACCATAACGATACGGTACGCTGATATATGCAATGTTCATCGACGTGTTCCCCTTTACTCAGTAAGTTACCTTAATTGTAAGCGGTAACAAGACAGTGGTTCAACTCGACACGGTGACGCATGATTATACAAGATCAGACGACAAAAAAGCACCGTGAGAAACTCTCACAGTGCTTTCGCGTACGTACGTGAATTACAGGCATTTCAAGTATAAAAAAACTTAAGACGAACGAAACTCGCTTAAGATCTTTAAGCAAAATTTGGTGGAGCCTAGCGGGATCGAACCGCTGACCTCCTGCGTGCAAGGCAGGCGCTCTCCCAGCTGAGCTAAGGCCCCAAAAACATAAAAAGCGGAAGACGGGATTCGAACCCGCGACCCCGACCTTGGCAAGGTCGTATTCTACCACTGAACTACTTCCGCAAAATATGAGCCATGCAGGATTCGAACCTGCGACCCTCTGATTAAAAGTCAGATGCTCTACCAACTGAGCTAATGGCTCGACATGGTGGGGGGGGGCGGATTCGAACCGCCGAACCCGAGGGAGCGGATTTACAGTCCGCCGCGTTTAGCCACTTCGCTACCCCCCCAGTTTGTCTAGGAACTATACAATTTAAAAAAACAGTGCCGGCAACAGGAGTCGAACCCGCGACCTACTGATTACAAGTCAGTTGCTCTACCAGCTGAGCTACACCGGCAAAAAATAAAAATGGTGACCCGTACGGGAATCGAACCCGTGATACCGCCGTGAAAGGGCGGTGTCTTAACCGCTTGACCAACGGGCCATTGGCTCCGCAAGTAGGATTTGAACCTACGACCTACCGGTTAACAGCCGGTTGCTCTACCACTGAGCTATTGCGGAATAAATAAAAAGAATT
>NZ_QPKF01000006.1 GCF_003339585.1 Exiguobacterium sp. RIT594
AAGCGAAGGACCGATCTGCATCTGCAGGTCGGTTTTTCTTTAAAAAAACAGTTAGAAAAATGATGTCAGTATAAGTTCTTTTAAGAAAAACAACAAGAAAATGAAATAAAGCTTGTCTTTTTTAAAAGTACATGTTATATTAATATCTGTCGAAACGTTATATCATCGCGGGGTGGAGCAGTCTGGTAGCTCGTTGGGCTCATAACCCAAAGGTCGTCGGTTCAAATCCGGCCCCCGCAACCAATTTTTATAATTCAAATCCGAAACGTTTATCGTCGCGGGGTGGAGCAGTCTGGTAGCTCGTTGGGCTCATAACCCAAAGGTCGTCGGTTCAAATCCGGCCCCCGCAACCAATTTTAAACTTAACTTCAACTTTACTACGAAACGTTCAGCGTTTCGTATTTTTTTTTGCCTTTTTTGTTCGGTACAATGGAGTAAGAGAAAAGGAGGAGGGACATCGATGATGGAACTTGAAATGACGAGTCTTGAACAAACGACGACGCTTGCCGTTGAACTGGGCCACCGTGCCTTTAAAGGAATGGTCGTGACACTGGATGGTGACTTGGGAGCAGGAAAGACGACGTTTACACAAGGGTTTGCGAAAGGGCTTGGGGTAACACGCAACGTCAACAGTCCCACGTTTACAATCATGAAAGTTTATGCCGGACGACTACCGCTCTATCATATGGACGTGTATCGTCTCGAAGGCGGCGATGATATTGGTCTTGAAGAATATTTAAATGGAGACGGTGTCGCGGTCGTCGAATGGTCGGAACTGATTGCCGACGTCCTTCCGCCAGAACGTCTTGCGATTACGATCGAACGGACAGGTGATGATTCACGCCGTTTTCGTTTGGAACCGATCGGTGAGCAGTACATCCAATTATGTGAGGGGTTAAACCAATGAAAATCGTAGCGATTGATACATCGACGAAACAACTGTCTGTTGCGTTATCGGACGGACAACAGATTTTGGCAGAAGCCTCTTATGTGACGTCTTTGAACCATGCGACAAAACTGATGCCGCTGCTCGAACGGATGATGCAGGAAGTCAACTGGTCGCCGCAGGATTTAACCCGTATCGTCATCGCCGACGGTCCCGGCTCTTATACCGGTCTCCGAATCGGGGCAACGACAGCTAAGACACTGGCTTATACGCTAGGAATCGATTTAGTGCCGGTCTCGACACTTGAGTTAATGGCAGCTTCAGCAGGGGCAACCGGACGGATTTTAGCAATTCAGGATGCCCGCCGTGGAACCGGATTCGTCGGTTTCTATGAAGAGGGGCAATTGGTCGGCGAAGAACAGCATACGGTCGTCGCTGAATTCGTCAAAACGCTTCCGGAAGATACGAAAATGACAGGTGATACAGATAAGTTCGTCACGGAACTTGAACCGTTTACGATCGTGAACGCGGCCTTCCGTTCACCGCGGGCAGGTGTCCTTGCGTTGCTTGGTGCTGCACGTGAACCGGTTGAAACCCATGCATTTGAGCCGCGTTACTTACGTCTCGCGGAAGCAGAAGCAAAATGGATTGAGGCACAACGTCATGACTAATGTCTCCGTTCGGAAAATGACGGTTATGGATGCACCGGGTGTGCATGCCGTGGAACTCGAATCTTTTGCGACACCGTGGACGCTGGAATCATTCATTGCGGAGATGACACAAAATCCGAATGCGTATTATCTGGTCGCAGAGACGGATGAAATCATTGGATTCGCAGGGCTCTGGCACATTGCTGATGAAGGCCATATCACGAACGTCGCCGTTAAACAAAAGGCACGTGGACGTGGAACCGGTGAGACATTGCTGGTTGCGTTAATTGAACAAGCCAGACAATTAGGATTACGGGCGATGACGCTTGAAGTACGTGTATCGAATACACCGGCACGGACACTGTATGAGAAACTGGGCTTTTTATATGCCGGAACGAGAAAACGGTATTATCAAGATAATAATGAAGATGCAGCCATCTATTGGTTGGAGCTGGAAGGAGACGAGTGATGACACAGCCGTTGATATTAGCCATTGAATCAAGTTGTGACGAGACAGCTGCGGCTGTCGTCCGCGGAGGAACAGACGTCTTATCGAATGTCGTATCTTCCCAAATTGAAAGCCATAAACGTTTTGGAGGAGTGGTCCCGGAAGTCGCATCCCGTCACCATGTGGAACGCATCACGTATGTCATCGATGATGCATTAACGGAAGCCGGTGTCACGATGGATGACATCGATGCGATTGCCGTTACGGAAGGACCCGGTCTTGTCGGTGCATTACTCGTCGGTGTCAGTGCAGCAAAAGCGTTGGCGTTCGCACACAGTAAGCCGCTTCTCGGTGTCCATCACATCGCCGGTCACATCTATGCCAATCGTTTGGAACAAGAGCTCCACTTTCCTCTCGTCTGCTTGATTGCATCCGGTGGACATACAGAATTGATTTACATGCCGGAAGACGGCATGTATGAAGTCATCGGTGAAACCCGGGATGATGCAGCGGGAGAAGCCTATGATAAAGTAGCACGGACGTTAAAACTTCCTTATCCCGGCGGTCCCCGGATTGATCAACTGGCGCAAACCGGTCAGGACACATTCCATTTCCCGCGGATTTGGCTCGAGAAAGAGTCGTATGACTTCAGCTTCAGCGGACTCAAATCTTCTGTCATCAATGCCGTTCATAACGCGGAACAACGCGGCGAAGTCATCATTCCGGAAGACTTGGCTGCCAGTTTTCAGGCGAGCGTCGTCGAAGTGCTTGTTACGAAAGCGATCCGTGCCGTTAAGGAAAAGGGCGGCAAACAGTTGCTTGTTGCGGGTGGCGTCGCGGCCAACCGCGGACTGCGGGCAGGATTGACGGAAGCCTGTTCACGTGAAGGCATCGAGTTGGTCATTCCGCCGATGCACTTATGCGGTGATAATGCCGCGATGATTGGAGCGGCAGCGATTCACCCTTACCGGGCAGGCCGCCAATCGACACTTGCCATGAATGCCGAACCTGGGCTAGATTTAAAGTAAGGAATTCGAAAGACATGGGGGAAAAATGGAATGAAAAAAGTCATCATCGTGTTATTAGGTGTACTTGTCATTGTCGCAATCGGCTTACAGATTCGTGAAATCGTCAATGCTTATCAAATCGCTTATAAAGAAGAGCTTGTCCCTGATAAAAAGGCGGTCGAGACGAATACGAAGCAAAAGCCACTGTATGAAATCGGTCGTGCGGAAGGTGAAAAGACACGGATTGAAAAGCTGTACGCCTTTGATCAAACTGTCGATGGCGAGCTGAAGAATGTTGTGATTGTCGACCGGAAGTATGGTTTGACGAACAAAGCGAGTGATGACTTCTTTATGATTGAACCGGGAAAACCGGCAACCGAACAGGAGAAAAAATCATTCCAACCGATGATCGATCGTCTGGATGGACAGCAGGTTCAGGCGGAAGTCATCTCAAAACACCAGGTCGTGGCCAGTGAAAACAATAAAAAACGAACGTTGACGCTGTATAAAGTGTTTTATAAAGATACCGACCAAAAAGAATACCTGTTCTTTATTGAAAAAGACGGCGGCTTGAAGCTGGATCTCTTCAAAAAAGGCTACTCACGTCTGTCTAATTATTAAATGAAAAGCGATGTTCACCTAGAGTCTAGGTCAACATCGCTTTTTTCATTTCCATTCCAGCAAGCCGGTTAGATCATCATAAATACTGTCCGGATCAAGATTCAATTCTTCGACCGGCAGACCCGATCGGTTGATCCAGGCTGTCCGGAAACCGAAACTTTTAGCGCCGGTAATGTCCCAGCCGTTCGACGACATGAACAGGATTTCTTCCCGTTTGAGACCTAACGTATTGAGCGCATGCATGTAAGAAGCCGGTGTCGGCTTATACTGTTTAATGTCATCCACACTGATGATGTGATTAAACCGTCCGGCGAGACCAGACTGTTCAATCAATGGATCAAGCATATCGTGGGAACCGTTTGAGAAGACAGCCAGTTGTTTATCACTCATCTGCTCTAAGACGGCATCGACTTCCGGATAATGATCGAGTTTTAAATAAACTTCCATCAAGGCGGCAATGTTTTCTTCCGTGACGTGGAGCTTCAGTTGCAGTAAAGCATAACGGAGTGCATCACGCGTCACTTGACTGAACGGGACGTACTGGCCGTTCAACTGACGTAAGAATGAATACTCCAGCTGTTTTTGACGCCAGGCCTGGCTGATGGCTTCGCCGTGCTCCGGATAGAGTTCTTCTGCTTTGACTTTAACGGAGTGGACATCAAACAATGTACCGTAGACATCAAAGACCAGTGCTTTAATCGGTTGTGTCATGTTAATCACCTTTCTGAGTTACACGTTATCTGTATCTAGTTCCCGAAAACAGCATTAGCTGAAACGCACATTCCAAAAATGGTAAACGCGTAAGACGTGTCGAAATCGGGAATTGCATAAAGAAGCACAGTTCATAGCAAAAGACAGGAGATATGTCATGACACGTAAGCAGCAAATCATCAGGATTCTAGTGCTTGTTCTTTTAATAGGCGGACTGATCTGGTTCAGCCGTTCCTATCTCAACCTCAGTCCAACCGATATCAAAGACTGGATCTTATCATTCGGGATGTGGGCGCCGATTCTGTATATCTTGCTTTATACGGTTCGTCCGCTGATTTTCTTTCCGGCATCCGTCCTGTCAATCACAGGCGGTCTTGCGTTTGGTGCCTGGCTCGGGACGCTGTACACTGTCATCGGAGCCACGCTCGGAGCCGTCGTTGCTTTTTTAGTCGCGCGAAAGCTTGGAAACAGACTGATCAAACAAAAGGAACAGGCAGGAAAAATCGAACAGATTCAACAGCAACTTGAAAAAAACGGATTTATCTACGTTCTGATTTTCCGGCTGTTGCCAATCTTCAACTTCGATTTGATCAGCTATGCTGCCGGGCTGTCGAAAGTCCGCTTGTTATCTTTTTTCCTCGCAACGTTGCTTGGAATCATTCCCGGTACGTTTGCCTATAATTTTTTAGGCAGCAGCATCGTCTCGAAGGATCCGCAACTCATCATCGGTGCGATTGTCGTCTTTCTTGTCTTGACGATTGTTCCTTGGTATCTCCAAAAACGCTGGAAAGCAAAAAAGAACCTCGGCTGAAGTCGAGGTTCTTTCCTGTTAAGCGTGAAGCCGTTGTGCCCGGACGAAAAATTCATTCGCGAACGTACGACAAGTGGCTTGTTTCTCGGGTGTATCCGGATCAAACTCAATCTTCAACCCGGGGACGACGATCGTCGCGCCGGCAGATGCAAGCGTCTGTTCCAATGTATCGACGGCTGCACAGTATTTAGGATAATCCAAGTCGCCTGAGCCAAAGGCGGCAGCAGCTAAGCCGTTTAACGTACTTTCCCCCAACTCGTCGACGAAGTCTTCCGCTTCGTATGGCAAATCACCGTCCCCCCATGTGTAGGAGCCGAGTAGAACGGCATCATACTGAGAAAAATCGGACGGGTATAACTGATCGAGCTCTTGTATATGAACCGTACAGCCCTTGCGCTCGAGTTCCGACTGCAAGATCTGCACGATGTCTTCCGTGTTGCCGGACATGCTGACAAAACCGATCATGATGTTCATCTGAATCATCCTTTCTCCAAGACATGAACATCTTCAGTTTAATTGATAATCGTTCTCAATGCAAAAGAAGAAATAAAAAAAGGCTCTCCACACGATCGGGAGAGTCTTTTTTGTGTCAGTCTTGGAGCTCGGCCCATTCTTCGATTGAACGAATGACAGGTTCAAGCTGACGACCTTTGTCAGTCAAACTGTATTGAATTTTAATCGGACGTTCCGGAATGACGGTCCGGATGACAATACCTTCCGCCTCAAGTTCCTTCATGCGCTCCGTTAACATACGACCAGATAACTCCGGAATCGCATCTTGAATTTCGTTGAAACGACAGGTCTTCGTCATGAGATGACGTAAAATCAAGCCCGTCCACTTCTTGCCCAAAATTTCAAAGGCATGTTCGACTTTCGGACAAAGGGCAGTCGGAATCAATGTCTCTTCCATCAGCACTCATCCTTTCTATAGTGTTAGTATACCCACTTTAACATCAAAATACGAATTATTTTACTTAAAGTAATAAAATAAACAAAAACAAATCTGTTTACTTTTAGTAAGTGATGATTTATAGTCATATTTAGGTTACGAAAAGTAATTAAAAAACATTAAGTATAAGGGAGTTTGATGAAGATGATGGATTTAGGATTATTTCTTATTCGATTGGTGATTGGATTAACATTTGCAGCACACGGGACACAAAAATTGTTTGGCTGGTTCGGCGGGCATGGGATTGCAGGGACCGGCGGCTGGTTCGAATCAATCGGGATGAAGCCGGGTAAAACGCTTGCGCTTGCGGCAGGACTCGTGGAATTGGTCGGTGGTTTACTATTTGCCGGTGGATTATTCTTATGGTTTGCGGCAGCACTGATTATCGGATCGATGCTCGTTGCAATCATCAAGGTGCACGGGCAAAATGGTTACTGGGTGACACAGAACGGGTACGAATATAACATGGCACTGATCGTCATCGCCCTTGGCGTCGCCTTGATTGGTGCCGGAGATTATTCACTCGCAGCCATGCTCGGGTGATCAGAGAAAGCGGGTAGAAAGATGAAGTTTGATGCACAGTCACTCAGTCCAAAAGAAAATTATAAATTGTTGATCGGGAGTATCATCCCGAGACCGATTGCCTTTGTCACGACGAAAGGAGCGGACGGAACGGTCAATGCCGCCCCGTTTTCCTTCTTCACGGTCGCTTCAAGCCATCCGCCGCAACTGTTGATTGCCGTTCAAAAGACGGAGCAGGGCGAAAAAGACACCGCTAAAAATATCTTGTTGAATAAAGAATATGTCATCCATATCGTCAGTGAAGAGATTGTCGAAGCCGTCAATGAAACGGCAGCACCGCTTGCTTACGGGGAAAGTGAACTGAAGCGGACGAATCTGACGCTGATTGACAGCGATCTGATTGATGTCCCGGCAGTCGCGGAAGCAAAAATCCGGTTTGAGTTGAAGCTGACGCAACACATTGAACTGGAGGCAGCTGATTTATTGATCGGCGAAGTCATCCGGTATCATGTCGCAGATGAACTCGAGGAGTCGTTCCGGATTGATGCGGATGGTTTAAAAGCAATTGCCCGTCTTGCCGGTAATGATTATGCGAAAATCGGTGAGGTCTTCACAATTGCCCGTCCGACGAAATGAACTCAAGTCATACCAAATAGACGAGGAAAGCAGACATCGAATCTGCTTCTCTCGTCTATTTTTTGCTTACTCCATGTTATGGCGTTTACTGTACTGGAAACCGTCGAGCAGATAAAACAGGACGGCGAGCGCCCAAATCCCGACACAGCTGATCAAAAAGGCCACCAACGGGGAGACGGCACCGTAATACATGATGATCATCGGATCATTCAGTTCGACGAACGACTGAATCGTCAGCAACGTGCAGATCAGACCGGATAATAAACTGATGAACAGTCCGCTCCAGGTCTGAATGACAAGACCAATCATACAGGAAATCAGGATAAACAACGGGTAAACGGCATTAAACGCATCCGGACGAATGAAAGCCGAGACGTAGTCCGCATACATCGGAACGAAGTAGAGGACACCGGACAATAGTCCTTGGATCAGATTGATCAGATAACTTTTCGAGCGCATCAGTGGAACGACTCCCACTGTTCCATCAAATCAAGCAAGTCGACATCAATCTGATCGCGCTCTGCCGAAAGGGCGGTCGCTTTCGGAATATCATTAAAGACTTCCGGTTCGCACAACAACTGTTCGATTTCGACCGACCGGTTTTCTAACCGTTCAATTTCTTGTTCGAGCTGCTCGAGTTGCTGTTTCTTTTTGCGTGCTTCTTTTTGCGCTTCCTTGTCAATCGTCTTCGTCGAAGCGACTTTGATTGCTTTCGCTTCTTCCGCTTCAAGACGGGCGATTTCTTCTTTCTCGGCTTTTTTCTCCATGTAATAGGAGTAGTCGCCGAGGTAATCGGTCACACCGTCTGTACTCATCTCGATGACACGTGTCGCGACACGGTCGATGAAGTAGCGGTCGTGGGAGACGAACAGTAACGTTCCTTCGTAATCGACGAGTGCATTTTCGAGGACCATTTTCGAATCAAGATCCAGGTGGTTCGTCGGCTCATCGAGCACAAGCAGATTCGTTTTCCGTAACTTCAGCTTCGCGAGCGCCAGACGTCCGCGTTCACCGCCCGACAATTCATGGACGAGCTTGAAGACATCATCGCCGCTGAAGAGGAACTGCCCGAGCACGGACCGGACTTCCTGTTCGCGCATCAACGGCCATTCGTTCCAGATCTCATCGATAACCCGGTTGCGATCATTCAGTTCCGCCTGCTCCTGATCGTAGTAGCCGATCGAGACGCCGGTTCCGAACCGGTAGTCCCCGAATAACGGTTTCAGACGACCGACAAGCACTTTCAGTAACGTCGATTTGCCGATTCCGTTTGGTCCGACAAGCGCAAGGGATTCCGCACGCTGCAGCCGGAAGGTGATGTTTTTCGAGACGGCTTGTTCGTAGCCAACGGCGAGTTGATTGACCTGCAGGACATCATTCCCACTCTGCTTTTCAATCGGGAACGACAGAACCGTACTGCGTTCGTCGCCATCCGGACGGTCGATCCGGTCGACTTTTTCGAGACGCTTGCGGACACTTTGCGCCCGTTTCGTCGTCGTCGCCCGGGCGATGTTACGCTGGATGAAGTCCTGCATCTTCGCAAGTTCTTCCTGCTGCTGTTCGAACTGTTTCATTTCCTGTTCGTAGAGTGCCGCTTTTTGTTCAAGATACTTCGTATAGTTGCCGGTGAATTTCCGCGACACGTTCCGGGACAATTCATAGACGACGTTGACGACTTGATCGAGGAAATAGCGGTCATGGGAAACGATCAGGACAGCACCACGGTAACCGGACAGGTAGCTTTCGAGCCAGGACAACGTATCGATGTCGAGGTGATTGGTCGGCTCATCGAGAATCAACAGTTCCGGAGCTTGCAGCAACATCTTCGCGAGGGCAAGCCGGGTCCGCTGTCCACCGGAAAGCGTCTGAATCCGGCGGGAATAATCGTCCGGATAAAAACGCATCCCGTGTAAGACGGAGCGGATGTTGGCTTCGAACTGATAGCCGCCGGCTTCCGAGAAGTCGTGTTGCGCTTGATCGTATGTTTTCAGGAGACGGTCATAGGCAGTCGGATCATTTAATATGTGCTCCATGCCCATTTCGATTTCCATCCGGCGAAGCGCCCGTTCCTGATCCTGCAGATGCTCAAAGACGGTCAGCATCTCGTTCCAAATCGATTCGTTCGACTCGAGTCCGCTGTCCTGCGCAAGATAACCAATCCGGACTTCCTTGCTTTTCATGATCTCGCCCGAGTCATGTGACAGTTCGCCGGCGATGATTTTTAAAAGTGTCGATTTTCCGGCACCGTTTCGTCCGACGAGGGCAATCCGGTCCCGTTCCTGTACTTCGAGTTTAATATTGTCTAAAATCGGCTCGACGCCGAATGATTTTGAGAGTTGGTTTACTTGTAAGAGAATCATATCCATCCATCCTTCCACCCTTTAGTCTATCACGAAAAATCCTGCCGAATATAATATTTGTTACTCTATGTGAAGTGGTTTACAATCAAGGAGAGTAGAATTCTTTGCATTGATTTGGGTGCCACGTCAGAACGTGGCCGAAGGGGGAACTGCAGTATGAATGGGCCAGATACAAAAATACCACAAGCAACGGCGAAACGACTGCCGTTATATTATCGTTTTATCCAGAGTCTCTATAACTCCGGCAAGCTGCGCGTCTCGTCAGCAGAGCTCAGCGAAGCGGTCAAAGTCGACTCCGCGACGATCCGTCGTGACTTTTCCTACTTTGGGGCGTTAGGGAAAAAAGGGTACGGTTATAATGTTCAACATTTGTTAACATTTTTCCGAAAGACACTCAACCAAGACGAGGTCACGAATGTCGCCTTAATCGGGGTCGGACATCTCGGAACAGCGTTTGCAAATTATAACTTTTTAAAGAATAATAGTACTCGTATCGTCATCGCGTTTGACGCCGATGAGGACAAGGTCGGGACGACAACGCAGGACGTTCCGATTTATCACGTGTCGGATATGAAAGAACAAATCAAAGCGAACCATGTCGATGTCGCCATCTTGACGGTACCGTCTCAGTTCGCACAGTCAGTAGCGGATGAGTTAGTTGAGTACGGTGTGACCGGCATTTTGAACTTTACACCGGCCCGGTTGAATGTACCGGCCCACGTCCGGGTGCATCACATCGATCTGTCAATCGAGCTGCAGTCGCTCGTCTATTTCATGAAGCATTATTCGCAATCAGCTGAAGGAGTGAAATCATAATGGAAAACCTTATTCCGTTAACGGTCGGATTCATTGGGCCAGGAAGCATCGCCTTGATTGGTGTCGTCGCCCTCATCATCTTCGGACCGAAGAAATTACCGGAACTCGGCCGCGCTGCCGGTCAAACGTTAAAAGAGTTCAAGAGTGCGACACACGGAATCATGGATGATGATAAAGACAAAAAGGACGAAACGAAAGAGAAGTGAGTGAATCATGGCGATCGATCAAGAACAGAGTGTGACATCGCACTTAGATGAACTGCGTAAGCGGATCGTCTGGTCGCTCATCATCGTAGTGGTCATGTTTATCGCAGCCTTTCCGCTCGTCCGGCCGCTCGTCCGTTTCTTACAGGCCGACCTCAAGGAACTCGGAATCGGCTTAAATGCGTTTAACGTCGTTGATCCGTTGATGTTATATCTGAATCTTGCGTTCATCATCGCAATCGTCTTGGCGTCCCCGTTTTGGATGTACCAGCTTTGGGCCTTCATCCGTCCCGGTCTGCACGACCAAGAACAAAAAGCGACGTTGACGTACATTCCCGTGACGTTTTTCTTATTCCTTGCGGGTGTTTCGTTTTCTTATTTTTGGCTGTTGCCGTTTTTACTGGAAGTATCAACGGAACTCGGACAAGAGCTTGGGATTGAACAGGTCATCGGGGTCGAAAACTATTTCAGTTTCCTGATCCGGTTGACGATTCCGTTTGGTCTGTTGTTCCAGTTACCGGTCGTGACGATGTTTTTGACACGGCTCGGACTCGTGACGCCGTTCTTCATGCGGAAGAATCGGAAGTATGCATATTTTGCGCTGTTCGTGATCGCGGCGTTGATCTCACCGCCCGACATCACATCGCATTTGATGATTTCTGTTCCGCTGTTCGTCCTGTATGAAATCAGTATCATCATCTCGGCACGGACGTATAAAAAAGTGCTGATCCTGGAGCAACAGGCGGAACTGGAACGACAGGCAGATTTGATGCGTGAGTTAAACAAATAACGGAAGATTCTCCTTTGCCGGTAAGGTGAGGGAGATTTTTTTGTAAGCGGTCTAATTTTATATTGAAAAAGTGAACAGCAATGGGTATACTCATTATAGAAACACACGGGGGCTTAGCTCAGCTGGGAGAGCGTTTGGCTGGCAGCCAAAAGGTCGTCGGTTCGAGCCCGATAGTCTCCATATCGTTTTACTTGAAAACCTTTGGGCAACCAGGGGTTTTTTTGTGTCTTCAGAAAAACGGTCTCTTTTGACAAAAAGGTAAATGAAGGATGTTAACTGATTGATATACCATAAACCAACAATTATTTTTAAAATACTCCAAATTTAAATTGTATATTAAGCAAAAGTTAATTAAACTAAAAATACAGAATTTTCGTTTAATATGTTTTGTGCCACATTACATTTTTGGAAAAGAGGAAAAAGAATGAAGAAAAAGAAGATTGCTCTGATGGCAGCTGCCCTCATGACATCTTCCAGCCTAGTTCATGCTGAGGGACACGTGTCATCACAAAAAGTGGATGTACAAAAGCCACAAGCACTCTCACTGAAAAAAGCGGGTCAGGAAAAGTCATACAGCCAAAACGAAAAAGTACGGATTGTCGTCGAACTCGATCAAAAAGCCGCGATTGAACATGCGCAGGCACAAAATAAACGTTACAGCACGTTAAGCAACACGGAAAAAATCATTCTTAAGAATCAAATCGTCAATAAACAAAAAGAAGTCAAAGCAGCAATTGCCCAAAAAGACATTGCTGTTTCCTATAAAGAAAGCTTCACGACCGTCCTGAACGGGTTCAGCGGTGAAGTTAAATACGGTGAAATCAAAGAGTTGAAAAAGTTAAGCGGCATCAAGGCCGTACATATCGCACATGAGTATGCGCGTCCGGAAGTCGAAAAAGGCGCGACACCAAACATGTTGCACAGTAAAGATATGGTCAATGCAAAAGAAACATGGCAGGACTATGGCTATAAAGGTGAAGGAACGATCGTAGCCGTCATCGATACAGGAATCGATCCGACGCACAAGGACATGGTCCTCAGTCCGGAGACGAAAGTTGATTTGACGTCGTCAAAGGTCGAAGGCTTCAAAGCGTCAAAAGGATTAAAAGGAAACTACTTTACGGAAAAAGTCCCGTACGGTTACAACTATGCCGATCATGACAGTGAGATCCGTGACCTCGGACCAGGTGCTTCGATGCACGGAATGCACGTTGCCGGTACAGTCGGTGCCAACGGCGATGAAACGAACGGCGGGATCAAAGGGGTGGCACCGGAGACACAACTGCTTGCGATGAAAGTATTCGGCAATGATCCGGGGATGCCGTCGACATTCAGTGATATCTACATCAAAGCGATCGATGATGCAATTGCGCTCGGCGCAGATGTCATCAACATGAGTCTTGGTTCAACGGCCTCGTTCGTCCAAAAAGATGATCCGGAACAAAAAGCGATCGTTAATGCGATGAACAACGGGATTTTATGTGCGATTTCGGCCGGAAACTCGGCATTTGCCGGAAGCGGTGCCGGAAATCCATATGCATCGAATCCGGATGTCGGTGTCGTCGGTTCGCCGGGACTGATCAGCGAATCGCTGCAAGTCGCATCGGTTGAAAACACACAGCTGACACTCGAAGGTATGGCATTAACGGTTGACGGACAGGATGCCGGTTACCTGGCCTACCAAAAACAAGATTCACCGAACCCGATTGCGGTCTTCGATAAAGAGAAAATGGATGTCGTGTATGTCGGTGACGGCAGTGAACCGAACTATGCGGACAAAGACGTCAAAGATAAAGTCGTCTTCGTCGTCCGAAACGGTAACTTTAACTACGCGATGATTCAAGCGGAAGCTGAAAAACAAGGAGCAGCCGGCGTCATCGTTCGCGGTCGTGTCGAACACGGCGATTACGTCAGCATGGCGCTCAATAAACCGACGATTCCACTCGTCTCGTTGAGCATCGCAGACGGTAACGAGCTCGAAGCGAAAGCCAAAGCTGGCAAGGCGTTGACAGTGACGTTTGACGGGAAAGCGGTCTCGACACCAAACCCGGTCGCCGGAGAAATGTCTGATTTCACCTCATGGGGTGTGACACCGAACCTTGATTTCAAACCGGAAATCACGGCACCGGGCGGAAAAATCTACTCCACTCTCAACGCCAACGAATATGGCGTCATGAGCGGGACTTCGATGGCAGCACCACACGTCGCCGGCGGAACAGCACTCGTCATGCAACGGATCGACAAGGACTTTAAAGTCAGCGGCGCGACACGCGTTAAACTCGCGAAGACCATTTTGATGAACACGTCTCGTCCGCAACTCGATAAAGGAAAATACAATGCGGAAGCGAAGACCGGCAACTACTACTCACCACGTCGTGAGGGAGCGGGACTGATGGACTTGCGTGCGGCGATGAAAACACCGGTCGTCGTAACGGAAACAAAATCGGGCGAAGGAAAAGCCGCCTTGAAACAAGTCGGCGACAAGTTCAGCTTTACGCTCGACTTGAAGAACTACAGCAATGAAAAACTGACGTACAAACTGGCTGGAACGGTCCAATCGGATCTCGCCGTCCAAGATCAAAATTTCCTGGAAGCGAACGGTATCTTTAAAAAAGGAACAGTTGATGCGGTCGATGCCAATAAAGGCACGTTCCCGATTTCCTTCACGGTCGGCTCGAAGAAAGCAAGTTCAGTCGCGATTAACGCGAAGAGCACGACAAAAGTCAACGTTACGGTTGATTTAAAAGATACAGTCGATTGGGCAAACGGTGTACCGCTTGAAACCATCTTCGAAAACGGCTACTTCGTCGAAGGATTCGTCCGTCTGATCGATACAAAGAGCAAAAATCCTGAGTTGACAGTTCCGTATGTCGGCTTCAAAGGAGCATGGGACAAAGCACCAATCGTCGATGCACCGGTGTATGATGAAAACACGTTCTACGGCGTCACAGGTCTTGCGACAGAAGTGAAGGATAACTTCAACTTCCTCGGAACGAATGCTGCAGGCGACGTCGTTAAAGAAAAAGTCTCGTTCTCACCGAACGGGGACGGCAGTGCCGATGAGGCCTTCCCGGTCCTGTCGTTCTTACGGAACGCGAAAAAGGTCGAGTACTCGATTCTTGACCGCAACAAAACAACACTCCGTAAACTGGAAACGCAGTCAGACGTCATCAAAAACTATTATGACGGCGGATCGGAAGACGGTTACACACCGGTGACGAATGCGGCGTGGGATGGAACGGTCAACGGTGCAAAAGCCAAAGATGGTCTGTACTACTATCAGGTCAAATCAGTCGTCGATTATCCGAATGCGAAATGGCAGACGGCGTTATTCCCGATCTACATTGATACAAAAGTTCCGGCAGCAACCGTTAAATGGGATGCTGACAAAAAAGCAGTTTCTTGGACAGCCGGTGACCAAGGAACAGGTGTCGCTTCATTCGATATCCTGGTCGACGGAAAAAGTGTCTTGAAACAGCCGCTTGCTCCATCTGCTAAAAACTACACGCTGACGGATCTGCCAAGCCGCGCAAAAGTCACGTTCGTCGTAACGGATTATGCGGGCAACAGCGTGAAGAAAAACGTCAACACTTCAGGTGTCGATAAAGCCGTTCCGAGTGTCCAGATCGATACACCGGAAGCACTCGGCTTAACGACATCACAACAAGTGACGGTTTCAGGAAACGTCGCGGATGAGTCCGGCATCAAATCATTCAAAATTAACGGAAAAGCCGTTAAATTACGCTGGGATGCGGTTCAACAACACTATGCATTCAACCATGACATCACGTATACGACAGATGGTGTGAAGTCGTTTAAAGTCGAAGCCTATGATGGAAAAGGCAATCGTGTTGCCTTCAGCCGTCAAGTCATCATCGACTCGGAGCGTCCGACGATCCGCGTGACAGCACCAAAAACGGTTTCAAGCAAAACGAAAACAGCGAAGATGACGATTGTCCTGCGCGATAATTACGATGAGTTACGCTTTGATCTGAATGGCAACGCCGAATACCGCCGTTCGTTCAAGGAGCCATACGAAATGCGCGCCTTTAAGAAAACGATCAACAAGACCGTTACCTTGAAAAAAGGTCAAAACGTCTACAACTTGAAATTAAAAGATCTAGGCGGCCATGTCGTCGAGAAGAAAGTCGTCATCACGAAGAAGTAAGGATTTGAAAGCAGTGTTGGTCCCGGTGGACGTTCGCCGGAATCGACACTGTTTTTTTTGCAGTGTGTTACAGATAGGCTTTCGGTGTTTATCAAGTTCCGGGAAGGGGAAATTTCTTTATAGGTTATTTTTGAGGGGGAACTCCTATGAATCCATTTACTACACTCATTGCCTTCATCGTCGGCTGTCTGGTTCTGTATCTCGGAATTCGGGATAAGAACGGTTGGTTGATTGGTGTCGCAATGATTCCGCTCGCCATCGTTGCATACAGTGTCATCTATCTAATCATCCAGGTCTCGGCCTAGAAACTTCTTTTTGGAAGTTTCTTTTTTTTTGAAACATAATTGGTAAAATGTAAGTATATGACAGTGAAGAACAAACGAAAGGAACGTGCCCGAATGGAAACTGTAACGGTTCAACAAACCGAATTAAAGGCGCTATATCAACACATGCATCAACGAACGACCACTAAATTATGGGGTGTCTTGGCTCTGTTCTTATTCGTCAGCAATATGATCGAACGACCGTTGCTTGCCTTAATCATTCCGATTCTGTATTTCATATATGATGTCGTGATGCAACGCCGGCGTTTTCAAATCGTTGCCCGTCACACGTCAAAAAAATCAGCAGACCGTCTGTTCCGTCTGCATGTCGGCGTCGGCCTGCTTCAATACGGAGCGCTGGCTGCGTTGATTGTTCTCACGGCTAATCGTTCGAGCACGGTCTTTTTGCTCGGACTGTGTCTTGGCGTCATCCCGTTTTACTGGCTCTGCCGACGTTTCTTGACGTACCGCTCCAAACAGATTGATCCGACCTATATCAGCGAAACAGAGATTCAGCAAGGATAAAGGAGGAAAGCCGGATGCAAACGGCACGGGACGAACGGTTACACGAACTGACGCTTGCTTATATCGACAAGAGTCAACTGCAAAAGAACGTCTGGGTGATGGCGGCAGTAGCGGCGACGCTCGGCATTTTTTCGGAAACGATGGATTCAGCCCTTTACTTCGGTCTGTTGCCGCTTGTCTATCTGATTTTTGATCTTCCGTTTCAGCTGGAAAAACGCAGGATTTTAGAACGGTATCTCTCCAAAGATCAGGTCATGACACAATCGATGCTGTGGCTCGGAATTCAGATTGTGTTATATGGTGCGTTGCTTATGGTCATGCTTGAGACAAACAATCTCGGCTGGTGGAAGACGGCCTTTTGGATGGCGTTGATTCTGGTGCCACTTTATTTTTCGACCGATTGGCTGTTTAAGAAAATGGCACGGTCAGGCGATCCCGACTTCGTCAGTGATCAGGAAGTGCATAAGCACATGAAGGATCTGGAAGAATGACATCTAAAGGAGAGAACATCATGCGTACGGCACGGGATGAACGGTTACATGAGTTAACACTGGCTTATATGGAGAAAGACCTTTTAGGAACGAAGTGGTTATGGACAGTTCTACTTTTGATGGGTATCGGGATTTTAATGACCTGGTTTGATTCGGTTCTGTTGACGCTGTTATTTCCGGCTGCTTTCCTTGGATCCAATCTTCGTTATCAAGTCAAAAAACGCCAGATTCTTGAATCGTACATCGGTGAAGAACGGGCAACCAGACAATGGCGGTTTTGGCTTATCCAAAACGTAGTGTTATGTGTTACTTTTGCAATCCTTTTAATACAGACGATGGATATGTCGTTTTGGCAGATGTGGGGATTGATTCTGATTATCCTGCTCCCGATTTATCTGGTTTCGGAATGGTGGTTTAAAAAACGTATTCGGCGCGATGATCCGGATTTTGTCAGTGATCAGGAAGTGTACAAAAATGTGTAAAGTAGGAGCGAAAATCAAATGAACACACTGCTTGAAAAAAATACACGGTTAAACTTGCTTGGACCGCCGCTCAAAAAACTTCAACATCTGACGCCGGTTCCGGTTTTAGTGTTTGCCTTAATCGGCTGGTTCATCCCGGATTTTTGGAAAACGGGACTGTTTACGTTATTTGCGGTTACGGTACTTTGTCTCGTAGGCGTCGTCCGCGAAATCATGCGTCTGCGGATTTTAAAACAACGTCTGTCTGTTGAGTTGTATCAACAGACCGTTTTAAAGGTCGGTCGGGCTTCGATGATCGGCTATCTTGTCCCTATCATTTTATTCTATGCAGGAATGATCTTTCCCCAGTATTCAAGTGTTTCTTTCACCCTGATTCTGTTCTGGGTCTTTGCGATTACAGTATATGTCTCTCGATTAAACACGATAGCGAAACAGCTTGATCCCGCGTTCGTGACGATGCGGGAAGTCGAGCAGTACCGGAAAAGAGGTTAATTAGGTAGAGAGGGGAGCATGTTATGGAAGAGAGTACACAGCAACGAAAACAAGACTATCTGCGCTTCACAAAACGCGCCCGGCGTGTTCAGACGGTATTTTTTCTGCTCGTTTTGATCATCTTTTTGTTTCTGGCAGATGATTTAAACTTCGCTGAAGCCTCGATGCATTACTTTTTACTGATTCCCGTCCTCGGCTACCAATGGACGGTCCGCTTCTTGAAGTACTGTTATTTCACGAAACGTTTTGACCGGATGGAAGTCTGGGATCATCTCGGGTTGCCGTACATCGTCATTACGATTACCGAGCTTCTACTTGTCGTGGCGTCCCAGTTCTTGATTCCATATGTGTCGCGACCAACGCTGATTGGACCGATTCTGGTCTTTTTACTATCCGTCTTGTCACTCGACCGTCTCGTCGATTCCCGGATCAAACGACTCGATCCGACGCATTTATCAGAACGCGAGCTGATTCTCGCGGAACGGGAAACACGGCGCGTTAAATATTGAATGATGTAAAAAAATGATACGATACGCAAAAACAACAGCAGCGAGGGGAAGTTGAAATCCCTCTCGCTGCTGTTGTTTTTTAACGAAATGATTTGTGATTCACGAGACTCCTACAGGAGAAAGCGCAAGGTAACTTGCGCTGTCAGAGACAAACAAGACCCGCTTTCCTGCTCAAATGGGCAGGAAAACTGGCTTGTGTCTCGCCTGAGGAAAGCGAGTGAAACCAAAAATCATTTCTTATTGGTTGATCAGTGTTCTTACTTTTTCAGAAGGAGATAGATAAAGTACGGAGCGCCGATCAGCGCAACGACGATTCCGGCAGGTACGCCGTCCGGACCGGCAATGTTGCGTCCGATTGTATCGGCTAAGACGAGCAAAAATCCGCCGATCAACAGCGCAATCGGTAAGAACCATTGATGGCGGGGACCGACGAGCGCACGGGCGATGTGCGGCGCCATCAAACCGATGAAGGAAATACCACCGGTGACGGAGACGGCGGACGCAGCTAAGGCAACCGCCGTCAGCAACAGTTGAATCCGTTCCTTTTCAATCGATACGCCGACACCGATCGCAACCGGTTCATTTAAGGCGAGCAGATTGAGCTTATTCGCTTTATAGAGTGTAAACGGAATCAGGACGATCAGCCATGGCAGTAAGGCATAAACAAACGTCCAGTCCGTGCCCCAAATGTTACCGGCGAGCCACTTGGCGATGAAGTCGACCTTTTCGCGTTTCGTCGATGAAATTAGAATGACCATGATGCCGGACAACGCCATTGAGAAGCCGACACCGGTCAAAATCAACCGGATTGGTTGCAAGCCGCGATTCCGGTCATACGACAGCGCATAAATGGCCACGGCCGTCACTAAAGCACCTAAGAATGCAGCAACCGGCAATCCGTAGATGAATGAGCCGACATCTACCGGAAAGTAGAGGAAGAAAATCGCAACCGCGACCCCGGCTCCCGTATTGATGCCGATGATTCCGGGGTCGGCCAGTTCATTTCGGGTGATGCCCTGCAAAATCGAACCGGACAAGGCGAGTGCCATTCCGGCAAGTAACGTGATGATAATCCGCGGCAGACGAAGCGAGAACAGGACAAAGTCTTCTTTAAAGGAGCCCTGACCAAACAGTGTCGGTAACAGACGGTCGTAGGAGACGGACGCCGGACCAAGACCGATGCTGACGATGATCGTTCCGAGCAGTAACAGACTTAATAATAAAAAGATCAAGCGTTGACGACGGCGTAAACGGGTTTCCATCATGAGAATGCGTGACCTCCTTTACGGACAATCAATAAGAAGAACGGCAGTCCGAGCATCGAGACGATGGCAACGACCGGTGTCTCGTACGGTGCGAACAGCGTCCGGCCGATCGTATCGGCGAGCAGCATGAACGTCGCTCCGAACACAGTCGTCATCGGCAGAATAAACCGGTAATCGGTGCCGACGATGGCGCGGACGATATGCGGAATCATCAGACCGATGAAGGCCATGTTGCCGACCAACGCGACGGCAGCACCGGCAAGCAGGATGACGACGACGTACAAAACGGCTTTGATCCGGGTGATGTTTTGACCAAGTCCAAGCGCGACTTCTTCCGACAGGCTGAGAATCGTCAATTGCCGTGAGAAAATCATCGCAATCAATGTACCGATGATGATGACCGGCGTGATCGCCTGCAACTGTCCCCATGTCGTCCCGACGAGACCGCCTGACGTCCACTGCGACACGTCCTGAGCAATCTTAAAGTAAATGCCGATTCCTTCCGCGATCGCATACAGGAAGGCGGAAATCGCGGAGCCGGCAAGTACGATCCGAAGCGGCGAAAAGCCGCCTTTTCGGGAAGCACCGATGCCGAAGACGAGTGCAGCGCCAAGGGCTGCCCCGAGGAAACAGGCGAGCATGATGCCGTAATAGTTGATGCCGGGAATGAAGACGATTGCCAAGGCAAGGGTCGCATTGGCACCGGCTGTTAGACCGAGCAGACCGGGATCCGCCAACGGATTTCGGGTCATCGCCTGCATGATCGCACCGGAGATGCCGAGTGCGGCCCCGACGAGAATCGCTGCCAGTTCACGTGGCAGCCGGATTTCCTGAATGATTTTTGCTTTATCGTTAAGCGGACCAAACGTCAAGGCGTTCCAGACTTCGCGGATCGTCGTATCAGCAGCACCAAACGTCATCGACAGCCAAAACATGATGACGAACAGAATGAGTCCGAATGAAATTTTTAAGCCAAAAGGTAGTCGAGCGGATGACAAAGGTATCGCCTCCAGTTTGTATGAATCCAAAAAAGGAGGGAGCGATGAGGCTCCCTCCTTTAGTATACGTTACGCGCCAAGGAAACTTTTCTTGAAGAATTCGAGTTGACGTTCCAATGTGAGTGGATCGTTGAAGTAGAACTCTTTTGAATCAACTTCGAAGACGTGGTTGTTCTTAACGGCGGGGATATTTTTGTATGTGTCCGTTTCTGTGAACGAGTTATCCGCTTCTGCTGTCTTGCTGAAGATCAGGTAATCGCCTGCATATTCAGGTAAGACTTCCGGTGATAACGCGTAGTAGCCGTCTTTTAACGCCATCTCTGTGACTTTTTTCGGCATTTTCAATTTCATCTCTTGGTAGAGGATTTCTGTGCCGCGGCCCCAGTTGTCGCCGAAGACGTAGAGCTGTTTGTCGAAGCTTTCGATGACGGAAACCGTTTTGTCTTCACCGATTTTGGCTTTGATTTCTTTTCCGGCGTCCGCAGCACGTGTTTTGAAGTCTTTGACCCAGTCGCGTGCTTCCTGCTCTTTGTTGAGCAATTTACCGATTTCGATGTGTTGTGTCAAATAGTCGACTTTTCCGTATGTGTATGTGACGGTCGGTGCGATTTTTTTGAATTTATCGATGTTTTTCGTCGTGTTGTAGCCGATGATGAGATCCGGCTCGAGTTCGATGACTTTCTCAACGTTCTCTTCTGAAACTTCTTTGACGTTTTTCAAATCAAACTTCGGATTTGATTTAGACCATGAGTCGACACCGACGAGCGGGACATCGAGTGCCATGACGTTTCCGGCAAAACCGGCGAGGACGACGACACGTTTCGGATTCGCCGGTACTTCGACGTCTCCGGTTTCGGATTTATAAGTAATCGTTTCTTTTTTTGTATCAGCGGATGACGTCTCTTCTTTTTTCTCCGTGTTGCCACAGGCGGCAATCACAAGCGTTAACAATAAAAGAACCGGTAATAACAATTTTTTCATGACTTCAATCTCCCTTAATTAAGTTGTAGGTGACGCACATCGGTTTGTTCGTGCGCGGATCACGACCGATTTCGGCATCGATATGGAATACATCTTTGAGGACGTCTTTTGAGATGACTTCCTCACACGTTCCGGCTTTGACGACTTCACCGTCTTTCATGGCGATGATGTAATCGGCGAAACGTGCCGCTTGATTCAAATCATGTAACACCATCACAATCGTTCGTCCTTCTGTCCGGTTGAGATGTTCGAGCAACTCGAGGACTTCGAGCTGATGGGCGAGATCGAGATAGGTCGTCGGTTCATCGAGGAAGATGATGTCCGTTTCCTGCGCGAGTGCCATCGCAATCCAGACCCGTTGCCGCTGACCACCGGACAGGGCATCGACCGGACGATGTTTAAACGCCATCGTATCTGTTGCTTCGAGTGCCCAGTCGATAATCTCGTAATCGTGTTTTGTCAGACGACCAAAACCTTTTTGATAAGGAAAGCGACCGTATGAGACAAGCTCTGCGACCGTCAGACCACTTGCGCTTTCCGGTGTCTGTGGCAGGATAGCCATTTTCCGGGCAAGCAGTTTCGTACTTTCCTTCGCGATATCGAGACCATCGAGCAACGCACGCCCCGATTGGTGGGGAATGATTCGGGTCATCGCTTTTAATAAAGTCGATTTTCCGCATCCGTTCGCTCCGATGATCGTTGTGATTTGTCGATCGGGAATCTGGACCGTCAAGTCTTTGACGATGGTACGATCTCCGTAACCGATGCTGATTTCTTCCGTAGCTAGACGTACCATACGCACAGACTCCTTTTCGCTTAAAGCTGTTTTCATTGATAATGATTATCACTATCGTCCACCTAACCATACCAGTTCCATAAAAACGCTGTCAACATTTTTTCTTGTCTTCAAGAGATGTTCACGTTATCATTGGGAATGAGAATGATAATCAGTCGTATCGAATCGTGAGGGAGTGAACGAGATGGAACAGCAGGAATTGTTCGATGTAACGGTAATTGGTGGAGGCCCGGCCGGGTTATACTCTACTTTCTATAGTGGACTACGCGGAATGAAGACGAAATTAATCGAATACCAGGCAGAACTGGGTGGAAAGATTCACGTCTATCCAGAAAAAATGATTTGGGACGTCGGGGGTCAGCCGCCTATTACCGGTGCAAAGCTGATGGAACAGCTGGTCGAACAAGGACTGACATTTAATCCGACCGTTCATTTGAACGAAAAAATTATCTCGATCACGAAAGATGTGTTTGGCAACTTCGTCCTCGAAGCAGAGTCGGGGACCGTCCATTATTCGAAAACGGTCATCGTTGCCGTTGGCGGCGGAATCCTCAACCCGCAGAAGCTGAAAATCGAAGGCGCTGAACGCTATGAAGTGTCGAACTTGAACTATACCGTCAAATCAATTGAACGGTTTAAGGATAAGATCGTCATTATTTCCGGCGGAGGGAACTCGGCAATCGATTGGGCAAACGAGCTCGAACCGGTCGCGAAAAAAGTTTATGTCACGTACCGGAAAGACTGCTTCACGGGGCACGAGGCGCAAGTTGAACAGCTCGTCAACAGCTCGGCTGTTTGTCTGCTCAATACGACGATCCATAAGCTGATTGCAAGCGACGATCATCACCGGATTGCCTCGGTCGAATTGATCGATTGTGCAACAAGCGAGACGGTAGCGCTTGAGATTGATGAAGTCATCATCAACCATGGCTATGAGCAGGATGCCGAGTTGCTGGCGAACTGCGATCTTGAGTTGCAACAGGTCGACGATTTTTATATCGCCGGAACAGCATCAAGTGAGTCGAATGTTCCCGGATTATATGCAGCGGGTGACATTCTGTCGCACGACGGCAAAGTCCATCTCATCTCGGGTGCGTTTCAGGATGCAGCGAACGCCGTCAACCGGGCGAAGAAGTTTATTGAACCGGAGGCACCGAAAGTCGCGATGGTATCGTCCCATAATGAAGTTTTTAAAAAGCGGAATCGGGAACTGATTCAGGAAATGGTCAATCAAAACCGTTGAGAATAACGAAATAGCAAAGAGACGGCTTCTGTTTTTCAAACGGAAGCCATCTCTTTTTTTGTATTGTACTATAACAGAACGGTTTGACAACGGTCTGTATTTAGGACAAAATGCTCTTATGTGTTTTTTTAATTGCAAGATGTAGGAGGAATAATTATGGCAACAACAAAACGCAAGCCTATTGGTCTTGCTTGGCAGATTTTAATCGGATTGATTCTCGGGATCACTGTCGGCGGTGTCTTTTACGGGAATCCACATGTCGCGGAATGGCTGAAGCCAATCGGTGATATCTTTATCCGGATGATGAAAATGATCGTCGTCCCAATCGTCTTTACGACAATCGTGCTCGGTGTCTCATCGGTCGGAAGTCCAAAAAGTCTCGGACGCCTGGGCGTCAAGACGCTCGGTTACTTTACGATCGTCACGATGATTGCGATCTTTACCGGCTTGTTTGCAGCAAACCTTGTTGAGCCGGGAGCCGGCATCAACATGGCGACACTCGACAAGACAGACATCTCGACGTACGTTGAGACGGAAGAGACGACGCAAGATCAAGGGCTCGTTGAAAAAGTCGTCAACATCGTCCCGACAAACATCCTGGATGCGATGGTACGCGGGGATATGCTCGCGATCATCTTCTTCTCCGTTCTGTTTGGGCTCGGCGTCGGATTTGCGGGCGAAAAAGGCTTGCCGGTCGTCCGCTTCTTCGAAGGTGTCGCAGCGGCGATGTTCAACCTGGTTAACATCGTCATGAAGTTCGCACCAATCGGTGTATTCGCCTTGATTGGTGTCACCGTCTCGACGTTCGGAATCGAATCACTCGGTTCATTGTTTAAATTGATTGGAACATTATATGTCACGGCGCTTCTTTTCATGGTCATCGTCTTCGGATCGATCATGAAGTGGGTCGGCATCCGGGTATCGGATTTCGTCCGTGTCTTTAAGGATGAATTGCTCCTGACGTATTCGACGGCATCGTCGGAAACAGTGTTACCACGCGTCATGGAGAAACTGGAGAAGATGGGTGTGCCAAAATCGATCGTCAGCTTCGTTGTTCCGACGGGTTACTCATTTAACCTCGATGGATCAGCACTTTACCAAGCCATGGCTGCGTTGTTCATCGCGCAGATGTACAACATTGATTTATCGATCGGCACGCAGTTGACGCTTGTCTTCGTTCTGATGCTGACGTCAAAAGGAATGGCTGCTGTACCGGGAGTTTCGTTTGTTGTGTTGCTCGCAACACTCGGAACGGTCGGGATTCCACCAGAAGGTCTCGCCTTCATCGCCGGGATCGACCGGATCATGGACATGATGCGTTCTGTCGTCAACGTGACAGGGAACACGCTTGCTTCACTCGTCATCGCGAAGTGGGAAGGTGTTCTTGATTCCGACCAGCTCGATGAGTATATGTCGACGGAAGGTAAGCAGGATAAAGTGAAAAGTGCATAATAGGTACGACAGCAGACCAGATGAATCGTCATCTGGTCTTTTTTTTGTATTCGTAGAACGATGGTGTCGTTTTTGGCACGACCGATTTTCTCGGGCGGAACGCAAGCCGCGCTCGTCTCTGACGACCGGGTCTCGCCTGTTCCTGACGGAAGCAGTGCTTCCTTTTCCCGTAGAAGTCGGGCGATGAACACACGATACCTTTGTTGAATGGGTTGAATATAAGATTGTAAAAATATATCAAATCACAACGTTTATGAATAAAATAATGAATTTATCACGATTATTGAAAATAAGTTGAATAATGTTGATATAAAAATTAATATTATTAATATAGAACGTTGGATAGACAACGAAAGGAGGAAAAACAAGTGAATCTATTTATTCCGTTAATGATCACGATTGGGTTATTTGGTGGACAGTTTTACCTTTCAAGAAAAAGTAATTGGCTCGGAGTGATTATGCCTGTACTTGTCTTAGTGGCAGGAGCATACATATACTTCTATACAGGAGAGCATTCCGATGACCGTGAATCATTGATTCGGATTGGAACGCTTATGCTGACATCAATCCTAGTCAGTATGTCAGTGGAAGGGAATAAGTCCCGGAAGAAAAAACTACAACGCGAAAAGGATCGCCTCGATATTCAAGATTTGTAAGAGAGAAGTGAGGGAAAACGATGGAACGACAGGATGTACCTGCTTGGGTACTGGCTTTAGAACAAGAACACCTCGAATTCATCCGGAAGTTTGTCTTAAACTCCGGTTCTTTAAAAGATATGGCATCTTCTTATCAGGTATCCTATCCGACCGTCCGGACGAAGCTAAACCAGTTGATTGAACGAATCGAGTCCGTACAACAAGAGGACGTCGAGTTCATCAACATGATCAAGAACCTTGTTCTGGATGAACGGTTAAATCTTGATATCGCGAAAGTCATTATCGATTCTTATCGAAAAGATCAAAAAAAGTGAATGAAAACAAAAATGAGATCCCCAAGTAAAATCGGCGATCTCATTTTGCATTATTTCTTGTCGTCCTTTTTTTCCTGTTCTTTCTTGATCATCTTCTTGGCTGCCATCCGGAAGCGGAAGATGAGGTAGAGACGGTAAAAGTCGACGGCTGCGAACAGCGTCAAGAGGATCGTCCAGAAGTTGAAGACGGTTCCCGCCTCGATTGAGTTGCTGTACGCGAGGTACATGAACAGAATACCGAAGATGGCATAGAAAAATGCCATGAAGTTTGAACCTTGTCGCATGAAAACACTACCTTTCGTTAATTAAGTCGTTGCGTATAGGGCAAGTACGACGATGCCGTTGTTAAAGACATGGATCGCGATTGGAGCGATGATGCGGCGGGTCTTGACGAAGACGAGCGAGAAGACGAAACTCATCGCGACGTAAATCAAGAACTTGTTGTCGCCATGGATCAGACCGAAGATGACACCGCTGAGAACGAAGCTGAAGATGAAGTTCAGTTTCGTCGACAAGTTTCCGAACATGATGTGCCGGAACAGAAACTCTTCCATGATCGGACCTAGCAGGACGACCATGACTTGAAGAATCGGAATGACCTGAATGGCCTTCATGATGTCATCCGTATTTTGTGATTTCGCGATGTTTTCAATCCCACCGGACAACCAGGCATCAATCAAGTTGACACTGATTAAAGAGACATACAGTAAGACAATCCCGATTCCGATCCACTTTAACGTATCCATCGTATCGGTTTGGTTGCCCTCTGCTTTCCACTTCTGCCAGTCAGGACGTAGACAATAGAAGGAAACGATGACGGCTACGGTAAAGCCAATCGCGAGCCACCAACCGAGAACACTTGGAATTTGGCTTTTTGACAGGAAACTCGGAAAGGTTGCCGGGACAAGTTGCACGATTAAATAAATCACGATCGGAATGACGTGACGGATTTGCCACTTCTCAGCCATATTAAACGGCAGATTGACGGAATTTTTCATCGGGCGGAACACAACTCCTTTGTAATGAAGGTACTGTCCCGATTGTAACAAACAAACCGACCGGGCGCACGAATGGTGATGGTTCAAAGATGTCAATTTCGGGAAAACGGATAAGGGTTCGGGCTTGAATTCCAACCGGAAACCGTTTAAGATAAAAATATGTTAGCACTCCAATTAAGTGAGTGCTAAAAAACAGTCATGTTCAAGGAGGATGTTTCGCATGTTAAAACCACTTGGTGATCGCATCGTGATCGAAGTCGTTAAAAAAGAAGAAACAACACTCGGAGGAATCGTTCTTCCTGGGTCAGCGAAAGAAAAGCCGCAAGAGGGTAAAGTCGTCGCTGTCGGTACAGGCCGTGTGACGGAGCAGGGTGTCCGTGTACCACTTGAAGTGAATGTCGGGGACCACGTCATCTATGCGCAATACGCAGGGTCAGAAGTGAAAGTCGATGGCAACGAATACTTAATCTTACGCGAAAGCGATATTTTAGCAGTAGCAAACTAATCAAAGGGGGATTTCAGTCATGGCAAAAGATATCTTATTCAGTGAAGAAGCACGCCGGGCGATGCTTCGCGGAGTAGACGCATTAGCGGATGCGGTTAAAGTCACGATCGGACCAAAAGGACGGAACGTCGTTCTCGAACGTAAATTCGGTTCACCACTCATCACGAATGACGGTGTGACGATTGCAAAAGAAATCGAACTCGAAGATCACTTTGAAAACATGGGCGCGAAGCTTGTCGCAGAAGTCGCGTCGAAAACAAACGAAATCGCAGGGGATGGTACGACAACAGCGACAGTCCTCGCACAAGCGATGATTCGTGAAGGACTCAAGAACGTCACTGCAGGTGCGAACCCGATGGTCATCCGTAAAGGGATCGAAAAAGCAGTCCGTCGTGCCGTCGAAGAACTGCACGCGATCGCAAAACCAATCGAAGGCAAGGAAGCGATCGCCCAAGTTGCGGCGATTTCAGCTGCTGACGAAGAAGTCGGTCAATTGATTGCGGAAGCGATGGAACGTGTCGGTCAGGACGGTGTCATCACAATCGAAGAATCACGCGGCTTCACGACGGAACTCGACGTCGTCGAAGGAATGCAGTTCGATCGTGGATATGCATCACCGTACATGATCACGGATTCCGATAAGATGGAAGCGGTCCTTGAGAACCCGTACATCCTGATCACGGACAAAAAGATTTCGAACATCCAGGAAATCCTGCCGGTGCTTGAGCAGGTCGTCCAACAAAACAAACCACTCTTGATCATCGCGGAAGATGTCGAAGGCGAAGCACTCGCGACACTCGTCGTCAACAAACTCCGTGGAACGTTCAATGCCGTTGCCGTTAAAGCACCAGGTTTCGGAGACCGTCGTAAAGCGATGCTCGAAGACATTTCGATCGTTACTGGCGCAGAACTGATCACAGAAGAGTTGGGTCTTGATCTGAAAGAAACACAAATCACGCAACTCGGCCGTGCATCGAAAGTCGTCGTCTCAAAAGACAACACGACAATCGTTGAAGGTAACGGACACAGTGACTCGATCACAGCGCGTGTCGGAGCAATCCGTTCACAAATCGAAGAAACGACAAGCGACTTCGATCGTGAAAAACTGCAAGAGCGTCTCGCGAAACTCGCAGGCGGCGTAGCTGTCGTCAAAGTCGGCGCAGCGACAGAAACGGAACTGAAAGAACGTAAACTCCGGATTGAAGATGCGCTCAACGCGACACGCGCAGCCGTCGAAGAAGGAATCGTTGCCGGTGGAGGAACAGCCTTCATCCACGTGACGAAAGCCGTCGAATCGATTCTTGCCGTTACAACAGGCGACGAAGCAACAGGTGTCAACATCGTTCTTCGTGCGCTTGAAGCACCGCTCCGCCAAATCGCGGAAAATGCCGGTCAAGAAGGTTCAGTCATCGTCGAGCGTCTCAAGCATGAAGCACAAGGCATGGGTTACAACGCCGCGACAGACGAGTATGTCGACATGATCGAAACAGGAATCGTCGATCCGGCGAAAGTCACGCGTTCAGCACTTCAAAACGCAGCGTCTGTTTCAGCGATGTTCTTGACGACAGAAGCCGTCATCGCCGACAAACCGGAACCAGCCGGTGCACCTGCAATGCCTGATATGGGCGGCATGGGTGGAATGGGCGGAATGATGTAATCTAGCTATAAAACGGCGCTGATTAGTATGGGTTTGTAGTTGTACTATATTAGGAAATGCCATTTTATAATTAACTTTCGGGGAGACCCTTTGTAAGTTCTTTGAACTTATAGAGGGTCTTCTTTTTTTACTCTGTTAGTACAAAATTTCTTTCGAGGTTTATCTTATGCATGATAATTTCTATTGAGTATGAATGAGTATTTTTTGAATTCTTTAAAAAGAATAGTAAATATTTTTCGGAAAATGTAATTGTAAATCAAGAAAAATATATAATTAAAATCTAATAAACGGCAACGCTTTAAGGGGGGATGAAGAATGAAGAATAGGATTCATATAATGGGTGCTTCGGGATCCGGAACATCCACACTGGGAAAAGCTTTAGCAGAAGTTCTTCCACATAATTCTTTAGATACAGATGATTATTTTTGGATATCTAAGTTTACTAAACAACGTTCCATACCTGACAGAATAGAAATGCTGAAAAATGACTTGTCGTGTTCCAAACAATGGGTTTTATCTGGAGCAGTTGTAAAGTGGGGAGAATGCCTAGAGTCTTATTTTGATCTCGTTATTTTCTTATGGGTTCCACCGGAAATCAGACTTGAAAGACTACAGCAACGGGAAATAAATCGGTATGGGGAAGAAGTATTACCCGGTGGTAGCAAATATGAACAATCACAAGCCTTTTTGGAATGGGCTGCTCTATATGACAATGCTGGTGTGGAAGTTAGAAGTAAAGTTTTGCACGAAAAGTGGATGGCTGGATTGTCTTGCCCGATATTAAGAATTGAAGGAGATTATTCAGTTGAAGAATGTGTGACTACGGTTAAGGAGTATTTAGATTCGAGGAACTTAATTTAATCTTGCAATAAAAAGAATTTTCCAACACTTTTTTGTGAAGGGTTTTGTTTGGAAAGTATATAGAAAAGGATGAGATTAATGGACCAACTTGAAAAAATCACAATTAAGCCGTTAAAAAATCAGTTCGTAACGATCGTCAACGTAGCTAACGACCTATTTCCCATCATCGGCAAAATTATTCCGAGTTTTTCGAATGGAATCTGGTCCTACGAAGAAGAGTTATATGATACTCCATCTGAAATCCGTTTTCCGGATGACAAACTGGATTGGTCTGCTTATATCGACAGCAGTGAAAAAATCGTCTTGTTGGCCTTCCATGAAGACGCGTGTATCGGACAGGTTCGTCTCGTCAAAGACTGGAACCGGTTTGCCTATATTGAAAACATCGCCGTCAAAAAAGATTTTCGGAAAAGCGGGGTCGCTCACTTGTTGCTTGAAGCAGCTGAAACCTGGGCGAAGGAACAATCGTTGATTGGCTTATCGCTTGAAGCACAAAACGATAATCTGATCGCCTGCCGTTTTTACGTCAAAGAAGGATTTGTTCTTGGTGGAGTCGATACGCTGAAACAGTCTGCTAATTCAAACATTGATCTGACGCTGTACTGGTATAAACTGTTTGAGAAGACTAAAGGAAATGCCGATGAACAAAGATGAATTAATCGCATTAGCGGAACAGATGTCGATTGACGAGTATGTGTACGATGAAGAACGGGGTTATTCCACGAGTGAAGGGTCGCCGTCTGACTTGGCGTATGAAACAGCACGGCGTTTTCAGGATGTTCAAATGCTTCCTGTGTTAATGGACCTGCTTGAACAGACGAAGCGACTAGAAATGAAACAGCATTTCTACTTTATGCTGGGGACGATTGGGATGAACACAGGTGACGTTCGTGTTGCTGATTTATTGTTGGAACGGTTGGCGCAAGAGACGAAGCCGACACTGATTACAAGTATCCTTGACGAACTGGCGAACCAGGAACGAGTGGGTGATGCGACGGATATCATCCAGTATGTCGAGGATTCCCGCTCGGCTGTTCGAAATTCGGCGATTGATGCACTCGGCTCCTGTCGGGGGATTTTAGCAGAAGATGCGTTAATTCGATTTATTACGACCTCCACCGATTCGTTTGAGATCATGAGTGCGAATTTTGTGTTGGCAACGATTGGGACGAAGCGGGTGATTGCGCATCTGTTACCGCTCCTCGATCATCCGAAAGGTGATGTCCGGCACTCGGCGCTGAATGCCATAAGTGAACTCGGAGACGATAGGTTCCTGCCAATGTTTATAAAAGGCTTAGAGGATCGGTCGATTGACGTCAAAGCATATGCATTGCTTGGGATTGCGAAACACGGGGATGCCTCCGCCATTCAGCCGGTCATCAAACGGCTGAAGACCATGTTGAAGCGACAGCGGCAGATTCAAAGTGACGAAGGTTTGGTTGCACTGCGTTTTTTAAATCGCTATCGACAATCGGATAAGACGATTCCGGTGTTGTTTGACTGGATCGTCACAAAAAAATGGGATGTCCTGTTTGACGACGAGCAACAGTGGTTAAAAAGGAACCATCCAGAGTGAGAGGTGACTTCAGCAACTGTTGGAGTCATCTTTTTTTATTTATAAAAAAACAAAACTTCATTCTTTACTAATCGTTCTAGAAAGGGTATGATCGGTTTGTAATCAGAAAACAACTCACCCTTTTTAGAACGAACATTCTAAAAAACAGCGATGATGGTTTTTGTAACGATTGAAGGAGAAATGACATGGCTAGAAGTAAAGAGTTTGACGAAACGGTTGTCTTAAGAAAAGCGATGGAGTTGTTTTGGGAGCAAGGCTACGAAAAAACATCGATGCAGGATTTAGTCGACCGCATGGGGATCCACCGGAGAAGTATCTACGACACGTTTGGTGACAAACGCTCATTATTCTTGGCGGCTCTGGATGCATATGAAAAATTCATTACGCACGAGATGGAGACGATCATTCGACAACAGGATTCGGTTCACGCGGCAATCCGTGATGTGTTCCTGTTCATCCTTCGTTCTTCGGACCAGTATCCAAAAGGATGTCTGTCGGTCAATGCGGCAGTCGAACTGTCCTTACTCGATCAGGAAATCGACCGGCTAGTAACAGCGATGTTCAACCGGACGGAAGGCATGTTCGAGGAGTTGATCCGGCATGGACAGCAAAACGGCGAACTGTCGGACGATATCGATCCGGTACAGACGGCGCGTTTTCTGCACAACAATCTGATTGGTCTGCGCGTGTTGATCAAAACGAACTACAGTCAAAAAGAATTAGAAAGTATCATCACCCTGGCACTTAAAGTGCTGGACTGACTTTCTTTTTTTACTCATTCTAGAACGTTCATTCTAAAAACAGCTTTACTATTTTAAGGAGGAAAATAATCATGACTACGACTCAACTACCAACACAATCACAATTTATCGAAGCAGCAGGAACACGTTACGCGTACCGGACAATGGGACAGACGGAAGGAACGCCAGTCGTCCTGTTCGTCCATTTCAGAGGAACGATGGAAAACTGGGATCCGAAATTGCTGGCACCGCTCGCCGCAGCCCGTCCTGTCATCCTGTTTGACAACAAAGGGGTCGGGGAAACGAATGGTGAAACACCGGAAAGCGTAAGCGAGATGGCACAAGATGCCATCGCCTTCATTCAGGCACTCGGACATGACCAAGTTGATATCCTCGGATTTTCGATCGGCGGTATGGTGGCACAGGAAGTCGCTCTTCAAGCACCGAACCTCGTCCGGAAAATGGTTTTGGCCGGTACGTCACCGGAAGCGGGCGTCAATCCGCACCCTGAAATTTTTGAGCGGATGAACCGTCACGGAGGAACAGAAGAAGACGGTATCAACGATTTTATGTTCTTCTTTTACGGACCGACGGAGACAAGCCGGACAGCCGGTATGGCGTCGCTCGAAAGAATTTTCAGTCAGAAACAGTTCGACAGTTCGGATCAGGTGAAAGCAGCACAAATGCAATCGGTCGCCAAATGGGCGCAGCAAAAACCGGAAGAGGATTATGAATGGTTACGGACGATCAAACATCCTGTCCTCGTGACGAACGGAATTGAAGACGTGATGGTTCCGACGAAAAACAGTTATATTCTGGCGGAAAAAATGCCGAATGCCCAGTTAATCATTTATCCGGATTCCGGACACGGTCATTTGTTCCAGTTCCCTGAACTGTTTGCCGCACACGTCAACTTATTCCTGGATTCAGATGCGATTTAAGCAGTGGTCAAAACAGACGAAGGAGGATTTATCATGAAAGCAGCTCAAATCACGAAGTATTCCAAAGTAATCGAAGCACACGTCAATGAAGTGCCCGTTCCGGATATTCAAGACCATGAAGTCTTGATCAAGGTGAAAGCAGCCGCAATCAATCCCCTCGAGATGCTGATCATGACGGGAAGCGTCAAGCTGATTCAAGATTACAGCTTTCCGTTGACGATCGGGAATGAACTGGCGGGTGTCGTCGAGAAAGTCGGGAAGAAGGTAACCGGATTTTCGGTCGGGGATGATGTCTATACGCGTCTGCCGATTGAAAAAATTGGTGCCATCGCTGAATATGCAGCAGTTGCAGCGTCCGCGATTGCTTTGATGCCAAAGAATCTATCGTACGAAGAAGCGGCAGCAGTCGCCCTGACCGGACTGACGGCCTATCAGGGATTACATGAAGAATTAAACGTTCAAGCGGGAAAAACGATTTTCATTCCGGGTGGATCCGGCAGTTTCGGTCAAATGGCGGTTCCGCTTGCGAAGAGACTCGGATTAAAAGTGATTGTCAGCGGAAATGCCGAGTCCCGTGACCGGACGATGCAGCTCGGTGCCGATCAGTACCTGGATTACGCGACTCAAAACTATGAAGACCTTTTGACGAACGTCGATTATGTCATCGATACGCTTGGACCAAAGGAGTTCAAAAAGGAACTTAGCATCCTCAAACGGGGAGGACGGTTGCTGTCGCTGCGGACCGGACCAAACAAACGATTCGCGAAGGATCGGAAGTTTCCATTTTGGAAACAAACATTGTTTTCACTCGCCGGTGCCGGTTATGATCGGGCGGCAAAAAAACAGGGTGTCGAATACCGGTTCATCTTCGTCCGTGCAGACGGGACGCAATTAAGAGCCATCACCCAAATCGTCGAAGCCAATCAGATTGTCCCGGCCCTTCACCCGCAACGCTTTACGATTGAGCAGGTCAATGAAGCATTGAAGCTGGTCGCGACCGGACGTCCAAAAGGAAAGGTCATGATTACGTTTTGAAGAGATATCGAAAAGGAGACACCGTCATGCAGAAAACGGTTTTGATTACAGGGGCATCAGGGGGGATCGGTAAAGAATTAGCCGATCGGTTTGCTCAAGATGGGTACAACATGGTACTCGTCGCTCGTAATGAAGCAAAGATTTTGGAACTTGCGACGGACTATCAGATGACGCATGGTGTCGACGTGACCGTCATCGCTAAAGACGTCGCAACACCTGGTGTCCCACAGGAAATATTTAATGAGCTGCAACAGAAAAAGATTCACGTCGACTATTTAATTAACAATGCTGGATTCGGGCTGTACGGAGCATTTTTAGAAACGGATCTTGAGCAGGAAATGAATATGATTGAAGTCAACATCAAGGCCGTGACCGTCATGACCAAACTGTTTTTACCCGGTATGGTGCAACGAAACCGAGGCGGTGTCATGAATGTCTCTTCAATGGTCGGATTTTTCCCGGGACCGTTGATGTCGGTCTACCACGCCACGAAGTCGTACGTCTTATCGTTCACAGAAGCACTCGAAAATGAAGTGAGCGGTACAAATGTAACCGTAACAGCACTTTGTCCGGGACTGACCGCCACCGGCTTCGTCGACCGTGCCGGCATGGGGAAATCGAACATGCTTCAAGGTAAAGTAATGGAGGCGGGGCGCGTCGCGGAGATCGGATACCGTGGATTTTTGAAGGGACAGACGCTGATCATTCCGGGCACACAAAATCGAATCATTTCGTTCATTCCGCGTTTGTTGCCGCGTAAACGGCTTACCCGGATGATCCGGAAAATGCAGGATGGATCAACAACATAACTAGTGTAATAAGCGGTAGATCAATCATCGCTTGCATACGAAAAGGAGGAGCCGGATACCAGTCCGTCTCCTCCTTTTTGGTACTCTAGCGATTACTTGATGCAACAAATTTCTCCAGATTGCCTAAACAAAGGGTGAAACCTTATTTCTCCAATCCGTTCTTTTCGATGATCGCATCCGACAGACGCAAATCTTTTCGTACTTGTTTCGTTTGCGGCTGACACATGTCACGGTCGACCTGTTTTTTCGTCGAGACGTCATAGCAGGTACCGTTACCGGCTTTTTCCGTCAGCTTCGCTTTGTAATAGTAACCTTTATAACGGAACGAACCGTCGCGGAAAGCGGTCAGATTCGGTTCATCATCGAGCAGAGAGTCGCCCATCATATAGGGGGCGTCGAGATTCAGTAAATCGACGATCGTCGGGGCGATATCGATTTGTCCACCGTTCTCTTGGATGACTTGTCCCTTGTCCTGGTTCGGTTTCTTGATGAACAGCGGGACTTGGCGATCGAGTTCAAAGGCATCGACGGCATTGTTGATCCGCGCTTTTTGCTGCATCTCACCGTCCTCGTTTGTAAGACCGCTGTCGTGATCACCGTAAAAGATGACAAGCGTGTCATCCCACATGCTTTTTTTCTTCAATTCCTTGACCATCTGTCCGACAGCCCCATCGACGTAGTGGATGGTCTGGTAATAGCCTTTTAACATTGGATCGTCATAACCGGACAAGTCGAGTTGCTGTTCGTCCTTCGGAATCTCGTACGGCGTATGACTTGTCAAGGCGACGAGGAATGAGAAGTACGGTTCTTTCAACGTTTCCATGTGTTCGATTGATTTCGTAAAAAACTGTTTGTCGTTCAAGGCCATACCGATCTTTTTTTGTTTCGGATAATCGTCCTGGCTGAAAAAATGTTTGAAGCCGATATTTTGATAGACCTGATCGCGGTTCCAAAAGCCCTTTTCATACGCGTGCATGGCGGCCGTGTCATACCCGTTCGTACGCAACAGATCCGGCAGCGCGTCAAACTCGTTGTCCGGGAACCGGGTGTAGACGGAACCGGATTTTAACGGATAAAGCGACGTATTGGTAATGAATTCGGCGTCCGAAGTCCGTCCTTCGTGTGTCTGATGATAAAACGACGGAAAATACAGTGATTCTTTTTTCAGCTGATTCAGGTTCGGTGTTAACGTCTGTCCGTCGACTTGTTGATCGATGACGGAAGCCTGGAACGATTCGAGCTGGACGAGAATGATATTCGGTTTTTTTGTTTTACCGTTTGCATCGGAGGTCGATGTCTCATCAAGCCGTTGCTGTTGTGCGTTCGTCAAATCGTCTGTTGGACCAACTGCACTTTGAATTCCCCGAAACAGATCGAGTCCATGGTACCCCCAGAAACCGAGCTGGTAATAGTCCCGCATGTCGGAGACCGACTGACTGAGCCGTTGGTCTTCTTTGACAACGCTGTAGGTGACTGGCGCAGCAAATAGGACGATACCGGTCAGGAACGTAAGACCGGCCGTCTTTTGGCGTTTGCTTTTCGTGACGGCAAACGTCTTTTTACGTGTAAAGAAGAGAATTCCTAAGAAAATTAAGCTGTCCGCAAACAACAGGAAGTCGGACGGCAGGATCAGGGCGGCGAAGCCGCTGCTGACATCGCCCATTTGCAACATCTGCGACATCAACGAGACGGATAGGAAATCGTTAAAGTACCGGTAATACCACATGTCCGATATCAGTAACAGGCTGTGGGCGAGCAGCAGACTAAGCCAGATCCAGCGGCGTTTGCGCCATTCAATCAACAAGGTCCAGCTCGACAGCAACAACATGCCCCCAAGGTTCATCAAAAAGAGGGAGGTCGGAAAAGCCGTGTCGGTATAAAAGCTGAACAGCACGAATTTTAACGTGCCTAACAATAAGTAGAGGGCGTAACCAAATACGATCATAATATTCTCCTAACGTTCGTCATTGTCGTGAAATAGTCTATACCCTCAACTAAATGAGAACGAACGTTTGAATCGGTCACCATGTGCTGTCCATTTGAAAAAGCCGGGATTCAAGCGGTGAAGGAGAAAAGAAACATCGAAATAATAGGAATGTTATAGATTTTATAAGTATTTTACTTTAGGATGAATTGGTGCATGTCTAACGATGAAGGAAAAAAATTCAATTCAATTTTTTCAGCATAAGAAAAAAAGTATAGGAGCTAATACAAAATGAATCAACCGAATTCCCAGGAAATGCAGCCTCAAAAACTCATTAACACCAAAAGTCAGTTCCGGCCTGAAATCGAGGGGTTGCGTGTTGTCGCCGCCTTGCTCGTCGCGGTCTATCATATCTGGTTCAACCGTGTCTCGGGTGGCGTCGATGTGTTCTTCGTCATCTCCGGATTCCTGATCACGACATCGATTATCTCGACGATCAACCGGACGGGTGAATTTCGTTTTCTGCCTTACGTCACGAAACTGATTAAACGGCTGTTGCCGTCGGTCCTGTTCATTTTAGCCGTCGTTCTCGTTCTCAGTTCGTTTTTACTGCCGCAATCGATTTTAGAAAAGACGATTCGTGAAGTCGTCGCCTCGATGTTCTTTTATCAAAACTGGCAACTCGCCATTTCAAGTACGGATTATCTGGATGCAAGCCAGATGAAATCACCGGTCGAACACTTCTGGGCACTGTCGATTCAAGGGCAGTTCTATATGATCTGGTTCGTCCTGTTCTCATTCATCTTATGGATGGTCAAGAAGTACACGATTCAAAATGCAAAATCGATGATTAACACGATTTTAGGTGTATTGTTCGTGACGTCGTTAAGTTATTCAATCTATTTAACGGAAGTCAATCAGCCCTGGGCGTATTTCATCACGATGACGCGTGTTTGGGAGTTTGCCTTGGGCAGTCTGCTTTGCATTAACCTGTCTTCGATCCATATTCCGAAATGGATGGCAACCTTGATGGGCTGGCTCGGACTGATTGGTCTGGTCCTGACCGGTATTCTTTTTAACGTCTCGCAAATGTTCCCGGGCTATATTGCCTTGTGGCCGATGACGTGCGCGCTGTTCATCGTCCTGTCCGGAACACGCGACACGACGTTCGGCATCAAACGTTTTCTTGGATCAAAGCCGATGGTCAAACTCGGAGGAATCGCTTTCGGAATTTACCTCTGGCACTGGGTTCTGCTTGAATTTTATCGTTACAACGTCCAGCAGACACCGGGCTTCCTCATGGGAACGGCCATCATCCTGTCAGCGATTCTGTTGTCATACCTGATGACGGAATTCATTGAAAAACCAATCCGCAGTGCGAAAGTTGACCGGTCTGCTTTCAAGAAGCTCGCGATCATGATGAGCATCAATGTTCTGTTGATCGGGTCACTCTTCGGACTGAAGTATTTCGAAGAACAGGAATTGAAGAACGGCGTCAGTGCAAGCGATTACCCGGGCGCAATGGCGGTCAAGAATCCGGACAAAACGCCGGAGCACGATCCGTTCCCATCTTATGCGAATGTCTTTGATGACTTGCCGCTTGTTCACACGGACGGTACCAATCAGGTACTGAGCAAAAGTGACATCAAGGTCGGCGAATACGGTGAGACGAAAGACTATATCGCGACCATCGCTCTTGTCGGGAGCTCACACTCGGAGCAGTGGTTCGGAGCGATTCATGAAGCCGCAAAAGGTGAAAAATACCGGATTTTAAACATCACCCGTTCCGGGACACGTTTCTCGACCGGTTATGACGATAACGTCCTAAAGGGTATCTGGAATCAAAACGTCCTCGACTATTTGAAGGATGCTGATGTCGATCTGATCATCTCGCACGTCACGGCGGCAGATGCGACGAAAGATAAGATTCATCAACAGATGGTTGATCAAATGCAGTATGTCAAAGATGAGTACGGCATCGATGGTCTCGCACTCCGAGACAACCCGCGTTACAGCTTCAATGTCCTTGAGTCGCTTGAAACGTCGAGCATCAAAGAAACAACGAAGAAAATGAACGCCGAAGTTAACCAACGCGATGAAGCGTACTGGAAAAACTTCGAACAAACGAATAAGTCGCTCTACAAACTCGACTTGACGGATTACTTCCGTGTCGACGGCGAATTCCGTCCCGTCATCGGGAACGTCGTCATCTATCGTGACGTCAGTCATATGACAAACTCGTATGCGGAAAGCTTCGGACCGGTCTTCAAGCAGAAACTGAATGAAGTCGTGACGGATATTCTGAAGAAAAAACAATCGGATTAATCATCAATCAAGCTCTTCCCCTATTTCAGGTGGAAGAGTTTTTTTGCCGGTGAAAACAGGTCTTTGGAATAATTTAGGGAATACAACAGAGATCGTACAAAGGGGGAACTAGACATGACAGAAACAGAACTCGCACAACGTTTTCAGACGTTTGCCGAACGGGAGTGCCACAACTCCAGTCCGTTATATGAATACTTATCATTCGAAATTGCCAAGGATCCAGGGATTCTTAGACTATGCCAGCATGCCCGCGACGGTCAGCCGGTGCCGAACCTCCTGTTCGGAGCCGTCCATTACCTGTTGCTCAAAGGCGGCGATCATCCGCTCGCCGCGTATTATCCGAGCGTAACTGAACGGCCGAAGCCGTTTACAGGTGCCTTTGCCGATTTTAAGTCATTTTGTGCGACGTATGAAGCAGAGTTGATTCCGCTCCTTGCACATCGTCTTGTCCAAACGAATGAAGTCCGGCGCTGTACCTATCTCTATCCGGTCTTCAGTCAGATTCATCAACAGACACAGCAACCGCTTGCGTTGCTTGAAATCGGGACGAGTGCCGGCTTGCAGTTATTGTTTGATCAATACAGCTACGCGTACGGAAACGGAGAAGTCGTCGGGAACCTGGCATCGCGTCTGCAGTTGACATCGGTCATCGAGGGGACGGAAACGCCGGCCATACCGCAAACACCGCCGCCGGTTGCAAGCCGGATCGGACTTGATTTGAACATCGTCGACTTACATGATGCCGATGAACAGTTATGGCTGAAAGCATTGATTTGGACCGAACATCAGGAGCGGCTTGACATGTTCGAGTCGGCAGCCGGTTACGTCGAAGAACTCCCGCTGGAGCTGGTCGAAGGGGACGGGGTGAAGTTGTTGCCGCACTATGCAGCACAGACACCGGACGACAGTATCCTCTGTATTTTCCATACGCATGTCGCAAACCAGATGCCGCTCGCGGTCAAAAAAGAACTGTTGCAGGTCGTCGGGGAAATCGGGCGGACGCGCAATCTCTATCACGTCTACAACAATGTCCAGGACCGTTACCTGCATCTGGATGCTTACATCGACGGTGTGTTGACGGAACAGACGATTGCCGAGACGGACGGACACGGTCGCTGGTTCAAATGGCTCGTAAAACAAGAAGTATAAAATTCTCTTGAATTCAAAGGAAAGGCGTTACTTTATCCAAAAATCGGGAAAAGACGACATGTACATCCATCGTCCATCACTGTTTTTGAAAAAAGGAGCGAAGTCATGTCTAATGTGAAACTGGCTGTCATCTATTACAGTTCGACCGGAACGAATCATCAACTCGCCACGTGGGCGAAAGAAGCAGGAGAAGCAGCCGGCGCTGAAGTCCGCCTTGCGAAAATCAAGGAGACGGCACCGTCAGAAGCAATTGCCTCGAATCCACTCTGGCAAAAACATACCGATGCAACACGCGACATCGAGGAAGCGACACCGGATCTGCTCGACTGGGCGGACGCCATCATCTTCAGTGTCCCGACCCGTTACGGACATGTCCCGGGACAATTCCAGCAGTTTCTCGATACGACAGGCGGTCTCTGGGGACAGGGAAAACTCGTCAATAAAGTTGTCAGCGCGATGTCGTCGGCGCAAAATCCGCACGGCGGCCAGGAAGCGACGGTTCTTGCCGTTTATACATCGATGTTCCACTGGGGTGCAATCGTCGCAGCACCAGGGTATTCGGATCCGGTCCTGTTCGCAGCAGGCGGAAACCCGTACGGTACGACCGTCACTGTTGACCAGGACGGAAACATGGTCGAGTCGGTTGAACCTGCTGTTCGTCACCAGGCGAAACGGACGGTCGATATCGCAAGCCGTATTAAAGGATGAGCAAAAACCGCGCCGTTCCGGAAGGGAACTGGCGCGGTTTTTTGTTATAACGGTGGCGTTGGATTAAGCGGTAAGTCGACGGTGAAGGTCGAACCTTGTCCTTCGATTGATTCGACATGGATTTCGCCATCATGGGCACGGGCAATCTCGCGACAAATCGATAACCCGAGTCCTGTTCCACCGATTTTTCGGGTATCCGAATTATCGACACGATAAAACTTTTGGAACAGTTCGCTCATCGCGGAAGCAGGAATTCCGATTCCGTGATCGGTAATCGCGATGGTTACCCGATTAGTGTGTTCGGTCAAACGAACTTCTATCGAACCGCCTGCTGGAGAATACTTAATCGCATTGTTAATCAAGTTTCCAAACAGCTGACGAATCTTTTTCGTATCGGCCTCAATCAAGAGCGACGAAACGTCAGTCAAGATGCGAATGGTATGTGTAGAAGATGAAAGACTATGAAGTTGCTTCAAATCCTTCAGCATCGCAAGTAGATCAAACGGTTCGAATGTATACTGCTGCCGGTTGGCTTCCATCCGTTGCAGGTCGAGGAAGTCGTTGATTAACAAGGACAGTCGTTCGGTTTCCGAATGGACCGCTTTCAGATATTTCTTTTGACGATGTGGAGGGAGATCCCGTTGAATCATCAACTCGGTGAATCCGTAAATCGACGAGAGCGGTGTCCGTAATTCATGGGAAATTGTTGAGACGAGTTCGTTTTTAATTCGGTCAATTTCGACTTCATTCGTCACATCACGTAAAACGAGAAGAATCCCGCGGAATTTTCCGCCGTAATGGATTTCTTCCGAGTATGTCTTGATGAAACGTTTTTCACGATCAATCGAAAAGGTAATACCTTCTCCGGTTTCACGATTAATGAAGGTTTGGTGCAGATATCGTTCGAATTCAGAGAGCTGATCCACGCGATTTTTCAGATAGGTGATCGAGTCGTCGATTTCAATCAACCATTCTGCTTTCGAGTCGACGGCAGATGGGTGATCAAATAAATCAAGTAACGGACGATTGATTAATTGAATCGGTCCGTCGGGTTCGATGTAGACAATCGATTCGCGGATCGAGTTCAATAAGCGGGCCGTTTTTTCCCGTTCCCGTCCAATCTCGTCAAACGTCCGCATCCGGAGTAACGATAAGGCGAGCTGACGTGCAAAGGCAGCAAGCTCCTCTTGTTCCTGCGGGTCAAATGGATGATGGAGACGCATCAGGTAGATATAGGCGATGATCTCATCGGTGCTGGCATCAAGAACCGGTGTGACGGCAACCGCGCGTTGGGCAAACTGAGCGATATGCGGCACTTTATCCTTTCGTGCGCGGCGGATGACGGGTTCGATCGTTGCAATTAAATCGTCTTGTTCTTGTTCCGTCAGGCCGTAGGAAATGATATTCGTCACCGTTGTTCCTTCCTTAAAGATCAAGGAACCGTTCGTTGAATCGGTAATCTCGACCATCTTTTCGATGACGGCCGGATAAGCGGTTACTGTGTCACGGGAAGCAAGCGTTTCCGTCAGCTGATTCCGGATTTTCAAGTGTGCTTCGTTCCGTAAGGTGAGTCGCAGCGCTTGTTCTAAATTATCATTGGATGACATCAACCGGTGTTTATTGTCGGTCAGGGCCGTCGCCATTTGATGAAACGATTTGCTGAGCTCACCGATTTCATCGGTCCGATTCATCGGAATCAGCGGTGCGGTATGTTGTCCTTGGGCAAGCAGTTTACTTTCTTTGCTGAGGAGCTGGATTTGACGTGTCGTCCGTGCGATGAACGGTCGAATGATCAACAGAATGACAAGGAACAGGACCAACAGATTGATGAGCCAAATCCACTCCGCGTATTTCGTTTGTTTGATCAGTTTCTCTTTCGCCATTTCTTCTTTCGCCTGGAGACTCGTCCGGTAACTGGTGAAGACACTCTCCATCGTATTAACGCTTTTGCGCATCGTTTCACTGTTCGATGCATTCATCTTGAACTTCCGGTTCGGATCCCGCTTGACCTGCGGCATCATCGATTTTAAACTCGGCATCTGTAAAAACGTTTCGTCCACGGTACCGTCCTGTTTGGCTTTGACATATTTAATCAAGCTCGGCATGACGAATGTCGTGTAGGACGTGTACAGGGAGCGGACATCAGACGCATAAATCTGATCCGCTTGATATTTTCCGTTTTTCTCGAACCATTCGGTTTGCTGTTCAAGGGATGCTTTTTTTTCATTAATGGTTTCAAGAACGGCGTCATCACCGAAGACGATATATCCGCGTATTTCATATTGTAAGGACTGCCAATCGTCCCATAAGGACGTCGCCCGTTCCTGCCGTTCACTGATCGCATCGAGACTTGTCTTCGCGCTCATCACCTGATGATTCGTATAAAAGTAAGCGGCAATCGAAGAGACTGATAACGTGATCAGTATAAGGTAAAAAGCAGACATGATTTGCCGGCTGATTTTTTGATTGAACCATTTTTTCATATGATTGTGGATGCCCCTTTGCTTCAGCGTTCCGTATTGAAGATAGATGTAATTACTATACCTATTTCTTACCGTAATCGTACATTTTTTAGACTCAGAAATATAGTGTTATTAGAAAATTATCTTAAATACAAGAAATTCATACCAGAAAGTGCTAAATCAAGGGTAAGGATTAAGAAGTTGAAGGGCAGATGTCCTTTGGCAGGGAGAATGCAGAAGTACTAACATTTTGAAATGAAAGGGGAGAAGAAGGATGAATTATCGATTTTTAGCGGTGCTGTTCGCAGCGGATGCTGCCATCCTCATTATCGGAGGAATGTTGCTGCGCGATACATTTCAGTACGCACCGGTCATCGGCTGGGCGGGAGGACTCCTGTCATTGTTTGCGGCCATCGTCTTTTCAATGAAACGTCAAAAAAGCAGATAATCGAAAAACAGGATGTTCTTTCTCTTTTCGAGAAGAACGTCCTGTTTTTTTAGATTAATGCTGTTCGACGACAATCTTACCAATCGTCTTGCCACTTTCGACGAGACGGTGGGCTTCTTTTAAATTCTCTGCATTCAGTCCGATCAACGTCTGAGTGACAGTCGTCTCAAGTGTTTCTTCCTCGAGCCAAGTCGCGATGCGGGTCAGAATTTCATGTTGGCGAATCATGTCCGGTGTCTCGAACAGGGATCGGGTGAACATGAACTCCCAGGCGAAAGTGGCACTCTTTTGTTGCAAAGCGCTGAGATTGAGTGCCTGGTCCGTCTCGACGATACTGCAGATGGTCCCTTGCGGTGTGATGACATCGACCATCGCATCAAAATGCTGATCGGTCGCATTCAGACAAAAAACGTAGTCGACATACGAATAACCGAGTTGTTCAAGTTGTTCCCGGAAATCTTCGTGATGGTTAATCGTATGATGGGCGCCGTGTGCTTTCGCCCAGTCGATCGTTTCCGGACGGGAAGCGGTCCCGATGACGGTCAGGCCGGCATGGTTCGCAAGTTGTGTCGCGATCGATCCGACACCGCCTGCTGCACCGATGATTAGAATCGTCTTCTCGAGATTTGATTTGGCATCAAACGTGATATGCATTCGGTCAGTTAAAGCTTCATAAGCCGTCAAGGCAGTGAGGGGAAGCGCCGCCGCCTCGCTGAACGTCAAACGTTCCGGCTTCTTCGCAACAATTCGTTCGTCGACGAGCTGGAATTCACTGTTGGAGCCGGGGCGGTTGATGGCACCGGCGTAGTAGACTTCATCCCCGACAGAAAAGAGGGTGGCGTGATCACCGACTTCAACGACGACGCCGGCTGCATCATAGCCGATGATTTTCGGTTCCTGTTCGTCCGCGCCCTTAGCCCGGACTTTCGTATCGACCGGATTGACGGAAACGGCTTTAATTTCGACTAGCACATCGTGTCCTTTTGCGACGGGACGTTCGATTTTAAGATCAATCAGACTGTCGGCTTCCGTAATCGGTAAATGTTTGTGGAATCCAATGGCTTTCATCTGTTGCATGACAAAACATCCTTTCAGAGATAAGTATCTTTTGAACTTTTCCACGCGTCATGAAAAACGAAACCCGTCCAAAATTAGAAAACCTGTTTCCTTCCTGTGAGGTCCATGCGTTGAATTGGGAATTTGTAGTAGAATGCAGAGTGTAGATCTTATTAAAAGGAGTCGAATCGTATGCATGATGTCATTTCTTTTCCGGCTGCCCCGACACAATCAATCATTGAACAGTATTTAGTCCATGCGCATCCCTATCCCCGTTCGTATCAACCGGCGAAATTGATTGCGCTTCGACGGGAACGAGGGGTCATGAACCGATTGTACCGGACAGAACGGGAACTGATTCTCCGTCCGAGCGAACCGGTTGCTCCGCAAGTCCAGCGCCTGTCACTTGAGCAACAAGAGCGTTTGATTGGTTATATCGAAGCACGAAAGAACAGTTTTGGATTTGAAGAAGCCGAAACGTACAAGTTCTATCTGCTGGAAGTCGCTTATGAATTACGGCATCTTCCGCGGACGAGTCAGCCGCTTCGGGCACATACGTATTATCAGCTGGAGGAATTGCTGTCCGGTAAACCGTTTGTTCTTCATGCGACGGCTCGCCGGCAAGGATAAGTCTTTACTCCAAAGAAAGCTGCCTCGACGTGATGTCGAAGCAGCTTTTTGATTTAGAGAGCCGGAGTCGGAGTCGGTATGGCACCCGTCTTCGTATAGGCCGCATCAATATCGGAGCGGATTTGTTTGACCGGAGTACCTTGTTGGTAAGCGACGATCGATTGGGCGGCGATATCAAGACACGTTCCGCACGTAATCCCGTGTGTCGTCCAAGTCGTTTTTCCGTCTGCTGTTTGATCGGCGATGAAGCAATCATAGTTACTCGTGTGTCCGGCCGATTCCCCGCATCCGCAATAACACGGCATCTTTTCCAAAAGATCCTGATGTTTGGCGACAGACAGGTAAATCGTCTGAATCGAAGAATCCGTTTCTTTTAAGAACGCCGGTGCAATCGCTGGCGACGTCGTCTGTTCCAGCTGATCGGCACTTGTGTGCGTCGCATGGGCCTCGTGGCCAGTATGCGGCGCACTCTTTTGTTCAGTCTGTCCGCACGCACCGAGGGCAAGCGTCGCCGACAGTGTCATGATCATCCATCCGGTTTTTCCAGGCATCTTCATTCCTCCATCACTCGTTGATTCTTTCCTTAGTATACGGTGGAAGGTTCAACGGCAGGTAAGCAGGTAATGGCGATTCGATGACAGTTCTTATCGCGTTAACTGTTGTTCGATTGTCTCGAAGTTCGTTTCCATCATCGTCAAGTAGGTTGAGGCGTCTGTTCCTTTTGCCCCGAGGGAATCGGTGTAGAGGGTTCCGCCGATCGGAATGCCGGTTTCACGGGAGACCGTCTCCATGCTGCGCCGGTCGACACTCGTCTCGACGAACAGCACCGGAATGTCCTGTTGTTTGATCAAATCAACAATCCGCCGGACTTGGTCGGGTGTCCCTTGGTTGTCGGAATTGATTTCCCAAATGTAGTCGGCTTTAAAATCGTAGGCGTCGCTGAAGTATTTAAAGGCACCTTCACTCGTAATCAGATGACGCTCGGCATCCGGAATCGTGGCAAAGCGTTCTTTTGCTTTGAGATCGAGTGTCTTGAGTTCCTTGATATAAGCCGAAGCATTTTTCTCATAATCGGCTTTGTTCGCCGGGTCTTCTTTAATTAATCCAGCTTTGACGTTTTCAACGTATTGAATGCCGTTGCTGAGATCGAGCCAGGCATGCGGGTCGGTCTCCTGTTCCTTTCCGGCTGCCGTCAAATACTTTGGTTCGACACCCTTACTGAGCGCATAGACCGGAGCATCCTTCCCGTCCTTATTCGTACTCGAGCGGAGTTTATTGAACCAGGATCCGCCGGCTTCGAGATTCAGACCGTTGTAAAAGATGACATCGGCATCCGCCATCTTCCGGACATCGGTCGGTAACGGCTCGTATTCGTGCGGATTTTTGCCGATCTTGACCATGCTGTGGACGTCGACGTGTTCACCGCCGACGACCCGGGTCATGTCTTCCAAGATCGAATAGGTCGTAACGACTTGTATTTTGCCATCGTCGGCAGAATCGGTAGAACAGCCGGCCAGCAAAACGGCGAGACCGGCTAAGGGGATGAATCGTTTGAATGTCATGTCGTGAGCTCCTTTTTCGGTGATTTCCATTTCCGGAGCAGTCCGTGGCGCGGTGAGAAGATGAAGACCAGCGCAAACAAGGCGGTCGCGACCAGGACGATCGAGGCTCCGGACGACAGGTTATAGGTGAAGCTGAAATATAGACCGACGACGGAAGAAATCGTCCCGAGACCGGCAGACAGGAAAATCATCCGCGACAACCGGTTCGTTAACAGATAGGCAGTTGCCGCCGGTGTAATCAACATCGCGACGACGAGAATGATACCGACTGTCTGAAGCGATGCGACCGTGACGAGCGTCAACATCGTCATCAGCAGGTAATGAATCAATCGGGTCGACAAACCATATGCTGCCGCCATCGTCGGATCAAATGAGGTGACAAGCAATTCTTTGTAGAATAGAAAAATGGCCCCAAGGACAATCAGACCGATGGCGAGCGTCATCCACATATCGCTTGGACGGACGGCAAGGACGTTTCCGAACAGAATATGGTACAGATCGCTGCTGCTGCGTAAAAAAGAAATCAGGATGATCCCGAGCGCAAAGGCTGACGTAAATAAAATCCCGATGGCCGTGTCGTTCTTAATCCGGCTGTTTTGACTGACGAAACCAATTCCGAGTGCGGTCAGAAGACCGGTCGCGACGGCACCGATGAAGAAGTTAATCCCGAGCAGGTACGAGATGGCGACACCCGGCAGGACAGCATGGGAGATCGCGTCTCCCATCAGCGACATCCCGCGTAAAATGATGAAGCAGCCGATGACACCACAGATGATGCCGACCATAACGGACGTTACAAGTGCTTTCTGGAGAAAATCATATTCAGTCAAAGCTTGAATGAAATCGAGGACATTCATGACGAAACCTCCACTTTCTGAAGGAAGGCAAGCGGATTGCCGTATGCGCCTTCGATAATATGCGGCTGCAGGACATCGGTCGGCGGACCTACTGAAATGACCCGTCGATTGAGGAGTAACAGGGTATCAAAGTAATCGGCCGCCTTACTTAAGTCGTGGTGGACGACGACGATCGTCTTTCCTTCATCACGCAACATACGTAACAAGTCGATGATGACGCCTTCACTGCCGGCATCAACGCCGACGAACGGTTCGTCGAGCAATAACAGGTGGGCGTCCTGTGCTAAAGCCCGGGCCAAAAAGACACGTTGTTGTTGACCGCCGGACAGTTCCCCGATTTGACGGTCGGCGTAATCGAGCATTCCGACCCGCTCAAGGCAGGAGCGGGCATGTATCCGGTGTTGTTTCGTCGGACGCTTGAATAAACCGAGCTGGGGATAACAGCCGATCAGGACGGCGTCGAGGACGCGAATCGGAAAATCCCAGTCGATTGCACTGCGTTGCGGAACATAAGCAACCCGCGTCCGGGCCTGTTTTACGGAATGACCAAGTAAACGGATCGTTGTTGCTTCAGCCGGAATCAAGCCCATGATGGCTTTGATGAACGTGGATTTGCCGGCACCGTTCGGACCGATGATTCCAATGAGTTGACCCGGCGTGAAGCGAACCGACAGGTCTTCGAGCGCAGTTGTCTCGAAATAGGAAACCGATAATTTTTCTACCTCTACGGCATGTATCATAAAAATCCCTCCTGTTAAGATGATGACTTTAGTGTGGAAACAAATGTTTCCTTAGGGAAAGAAAAAGTCTAAAAAAAGAGATTGCCTTATCGCATAGATTATTCTCCGAACTAATAATGTTTCCTTTAGGCAAATTTTAAGGTGAGACGAAAGAAATGTCAACTGCTTTCGTAGAAGTGCTTTTGAAAACATCGTGCTAAGATGGAAGAGGAGAAAAACGCGGGGGTGAGAGGATGAGTCAGTCAGAGGAACAACAATGGAAGTTGCTGTTACTTGAGGCATTGGTAAAAGAGCGGCGTGAAGATGCGCAGCAAGTGATTGAAGAAGTCTATCCATACGATTTAGCGAACTGGTATGGTGAGCTCGGTGCGACGGAGCAAGAACGGCTCCTCCGTTATCTCGATCATGAGCGTTTGGCCGACGTCATCGAGGAACTTGAACTTGAACAGCAACTCGAGGTGTTACGACGCCTTGATGTCGAACATGCCGGTCACGTGATGGACTTGATGGAAAATGATGATTTGGCGGACATACTGGAAGAATTACCAAAAGAAGAAGTCGACCGCTTATTATCCGGTATGCGTCCGGATGAGGCGCTGATCGTCCGCAATTTATTGACGTATCCGGCCGAGACGGCAGGCCGCCTGATGACCAACCGGTTCATCTGGGTAACCGATGAGTCGACGATTGGCGAGACGATCGAGAAGATGCGAGACTATATCGAATACTCGGAGACAATCAATTACGTTTATGTCGTCAATCAACTGAGTCAGCTCGTCGGCGTCATTTCCTACCGGGATTTAATCCTCGCAAGTAACGACGAACGGATTGCGGACGTCATGGACCGGAAAGTCATCAGCGTCTCGTCCGAGACCGATCAGGAAGATGTCGCGAAAATGTTTGAACGCTACGACTTAGTTTCGTTGCCGGTCGTCGAAGGGGACGTTCTCGTCGGATTGATTACGGTCGATGATGCCCTCGACGTCTTACGGGAAGAAGCTAATGAAGACATCGAGAAGTTATCCGCTTCCGGTAAATCGATTGATTTTGATACGAAGCCCTGGGTAGCCGCGACGCGGCGTTTGCCGTGGTTGATTTTGTTATTATTCATTGGACTGGTTTCCGGATCAATCATCAGCCAGTTTGAGGAAACCTTGTCAAAAGTCGTCGCGTTGGCATTCTTCATGCCGATGATTGCCGGGATGACCGGAAATACCGGGACGCAGTCGCTGGCTGTCGTCGTTCGTGGTTTGATTACGCGTGAAGTCGACAAAAAGGTCGTCACCCGGCTGATTCTCCGGGAGTTCCGTGTCGGTCTGATCATCGGTGTGACATGTGGAATCTTGATTGCCATCATCGCCTATGTCTGGCAAGGGGATCCGATTCTTGGTCTCGTCGTCGGCAGTTCACTGATTATCACGTTGATTTTCGGAACGCTTGCCGGAACGATCATCCCGTTGATTTTGCATCGTCTGAACATCGACCCGGCGATCGCATCCGGTCCGCTCATCACGACGCTGAACGATATCCTGTCGTTGCTCGTCTATTTCGGGATTGCGACAGCCTTTATCAGCCGTTTGATGTAACACAAAAAAAGTATCGTTCTGCCGAATCTGTGGAGATCCGGCGAAACGATACTTTTTTCTATCGACTGGAAATCAGTCGGTCTGGGCATCAAGTGTCTCTAACAAGTTCACCCAACGCGTTTCATAGTGTTGATCCGAAAACGGTTCAAGTGCTTTAGCGGCACGTGATCCCATCAGTTGTCGGGCATCGGGATGCGTCATCAAGTCGATTGCGGCTTCAGCGAACTTAGCTGTATCTCGTTTAGGAATGAGACGTCCCGTCACCCGGTCCTCGATGATTTCTGCCGGACCGTAACAAATATCGTAAGCGATGACCGGAATACCGTAACTCATACTCTCAAGAATCGCCATTCCGAACCCTTCGGATTGTGAAGTGAAGAGTGTGGCAACGGCACCGGCATACGCTTCCCGCATATCAGTGACGAATCCTTTGAAATGGATGTGATCGGTCAAAGCCAATTCCTTGATCAATGCCAAAAGATCTTTTTCGAGTTGGTCGTTATAACCAAACCCATAAAAATCAAGGAAAGCGTTTGGATTGTGATCGACGATCCGGCGCATCGCCCGAACGCTTTCTGCGACATCTTTTTTAACTTGAATCCGTGATACGACGACAAAACGATTCGGATTGACGGGATCAACAAGTTCGCCCGAGGCTGTGTTCGTAAACGCATGAGGGATGGAATGGAACAGGGACGCGTGACCAAACTGTTGTTTCATATGGTCGGCCTGTCGGGATGTCGCTGTAATGACAGCACTCCACTCATCAATCCGTTTGAACAAAGTATTCCAGACACCACTGACTGTGGCGGTTTCATCAAAAGGTGAGACAAAGTGGTTACTGTGTCCAAACGCAACTTTTCGGATGTTTGGATGATTGACGTTAAGCACGACGGCATCTAAATTCTGTTTCGGTAAGTTCGGCAGACGGTCCCGGAATTCGGACGACAGCATGACGGCCGGATATTGTCCCAACAAACGATTGAGCGCAAAGGTATAAAAAGCAGCAGGGTCATTGAATTGGAGCTGTTCGTTTTTTCCGAAATAGAACAGATGACTCCAGTCCACGGAATTCATCTTGTGCCAAAGCGTTAAATAACAGGTGCCGTTGCCGTGAAGAAACTGGCGTGAGACAGGTTTGTTCGTCGTCGTGGAATAATAAACGATTTGGAAAAGTTGTCCGTTTTCCAAATACTCTTCCCGTTTTAGTCGATGACGTGTATCTGAAAAATAATCGATGAAAACAAGCCGATCCATTGCATCAAAACGAAGGTACTGAACGTACACTCCGTTGTCGAAAACACGATAGGAGTCGTTGTCTGTCCGGCTGGCGTCATCAAAGACGACGAATTGCCGGTTCAGTTGTTTCAAGAGACGAGTTTTCGTCTGCTTCTCGTTTGCCTTTTGCTGTCCTAACGTATGGATCAGGTTCGTGACCTGGACATGCGGATTCAGAAGGTCAAGCTGTATCATCTCTTCTCGGGTACTATCAATCTGAGTCTGGAGACCAAGTGTCAAAAGATGGACAGCCCGGTCTGGTTCAGCAGCGGCGACCGTATTTGCTCGTTTGATGACGGCTTTGACCAGCCCGCCGCGCTTCGTGCCTAATGTATTTAAAGTGAAAAAAGTTGTTCTTTTCATGAATTTTGGCTGTCGGATAAACAATATTTTTTAGTGGGATAAAAGACAACCCTCACCTCCTTTTTGTCTTTTGAGTGATGCCAACCTTAGCACATCTATCGAAAACAAGGAAATAAGGGTTCATACGTATACTCTCAAAATTGAATCGATTTAGACTAATTTCATCTTATCCACACGGCAAGTGGACCGATATCATCAAACCCGGCTTCAAGTGCCGTAATCAATTGGTCGCCATACTCATAGCCGACGAGCGATTGTCCCGGAAAGTGAGCGGAACTGAGCCGGATGATGTCATCCCAGAGTCGTTCATCGAGATAATCGGACGTCAGATGCGACAGTCCGGTCGTTTGACCGTTGGAATAAGCGATGAAACCGGCCTGTTGGGCATCGGAAAAGAACAGCCGGACATCGGTTCGTTCGAACAACGTATCTGGTAAGTCATGCGTTTCGATGAAGGCGAAGAAACGTGCCGCGTCCTCGGAAGTCGTCACGACGGTCCAGTCTGTCGGCAGTGCGCGTCGGTCGAGAATCGGCGAACGGACAATCCATTCCGCTGTGAACAGATGCGTCAATCCTGCAAGTGAAAAATCATAGCTGGCGGTACAATCCTTGATACTGTTGACACCGGTCAGATCGAGTTGCTGTTGATGCGCCCGGACCATCATTTCCGGATAGAGCGGCGGGACGTTCCCTGTCGCTTTCCAGCTGTCGTCCGTTTCCGTGACGGTACATCCGTTCAGTTCGCAAATCAGGCGACACCAATCGAAGTTATTTTGAATAGCTGCTTGCCGCATCCCGACATCCCCTTTCAGTCTTCCTGTTCCTTGATTAAGACATAGGCGAGTGTGGCAATCAATGTCAGGAATAAACCGCATCCAATCGTAATGTAAGCCATCGTAAAAACTTTGCCGAGTGTCGTGACGGGAGCAAATGTCGGATGACCGACCGTGCTCAGCGTCGTGATACAAAAATAAAGTGCATCGACGACGGTTAAGTTTTCCTGGGTGCTGTAAAAAATCGTTCCGGAAAGTAGAGTCAACAGACAAAGGATCAAGAGACCACGGAAATAGGATAATTGGAAAGCATGGCGTAATCCTTTAAATAATCGTGAAAAAATCGCAAGCATCGAAATCATCGTGAGCCTCCTTCGGACGGTCGTTGAACCGAATCGAGTGTATCATGAATCCGGTATCCGTTTTTACCATTGTATTTGATATGATACATGGCCTGATCAGCATGATGGATTAATGTATCCAAGCTGATGCCGTGATCGGGTGAATAACTCAGTCCGATGCTCGTTCGAATCTCGATCAACTCTTCTGCGAGTATAAACGGATTGTCCTGGAAGGTCTCTAAGAGCGAAGCTGCGAACTGGTGCAACTGGTCCGGTGTCTGATTCGGCAACAGTAAAAAGAATTCATCGCCGCCGACCCGGGCAGCGAAACCGGGCGGCTTAACGGTCCGTTCAAGAAGCTGAGCCAAGTGAACCAAAAAGGCATCGCCGATTTGATGGCCGTACGTATCGTTGATGCTTTTAAAGCCGTCGAGGTCAACGACGACAATCGTGACACTGTCTTGCTCGAGAATAGCTTGCCCGGCCCGTTCGTAAAAGTTACGCCGGTTGGGGATTTTCGTTAACGGGTCATGATAGGCGAAAAAGCGAATCGTCTGCTCGGCTTCCTTAAAGGACTGGATGTCCCGGATCAACAACATCCCGTGCAACTCCTGTTCGATGAAGACGAAGTCAGCGTCCATGACGACGTACCGTTCCTGTTGTTCGAGTGTCAGGACCTTTGTTTCGTACTCGTTGAATTTACGTTGAGAAGCGAAGTGGACCTCATAATGACGAAGCCAGGCCTGTTGTTTTTTCTCCGGCAGGTAGTCGGCGAACGGCTGACCTGACAGCTTATGTTCTTTCAGCAGCGTGTGAGCCGCGGGATTCGCACTCTCGATTCGGCCGTGACGATCGAGCAACAGAATCGCCGAAGGATTTAAGTTGTAAAGCGTCGCAAACCGTTTTTGATAAGAAGCGAGATAATCAAATCGGCGCATGGCGATCGTTAAAGCGGCCGCCCAAAACAGCCCGCCGTACATATAGGCGTAGGGTGGCATGACACCATAAAACGAGTTGTATCCGAAGACGATATCCCAGACGAAAACAAGGAGCGCAACACTCAACAGGACATTGATGATGCCCCGGCGCGCATCCCGCAACTGGGTCCGCGCATAAAACAGTAAACCGATCAGGAGAAGATGGAAGACATTCCCGACAGTCATCGTGATTAAGTAAGAGGCATTGAACTCTGGATAGATGAAGGAGCCGATCCGTTCAAATTGCTGACTGTTGATGACATTCGTCTGAAAGACATACGTAATCAACACGATGACCATCGGTAGATAAAAGATACCCGGATAAAGAAGCCGCGGCATCTTTTTCCACAGATTCGAGACACGGAAGATAAAGTGGAGCGATGTACTGAAGACAAGTAGTCCGGCATTCCCAAACCAATACGTCACGAAAGCCGGACTCATCGAGACGGGCGCAGCGTTTCGGAAAAATTCACCGAGAAACAACATCCCGTAGGCGAACGTGAAGAGACTCAGCAGCCGGTGCTGCGAACGTTTTGGATTGCGTAACAGGATATCAACGGCCATATAAAACATGATGAACGTCGGAATCAAGTAGACGGCCGTATACAAAAATAGGGGAGTCATGAAAAACCGTCCTTCTAATAATGAATTTAAAGAGATAGCTTCATTATAAAAAGAAGCAAAGGACGAATCTGATTTTGTTTTGAACAAAAGGGGAATCAGTCTAAATTTAGCGTCAGCTGCCGGGTTTTGAGTGTTCCGACGAGACCGGACGGATCGTTTGCCGTTTTATGGGCGACAAACGCTTCGTCTTCCGGAGCTGTCCGGACACGTAACGGCTTCTCATCGGCATGGACGAGCTCGAAGATTAACTCGGCGATTGTTTCCGGTGACTGGCGCTCGGCGTGTCGGACGCGGTACGTCCGTAAATAACTTTCGATGATCGGTTTGAAATCATCTTCGTGCAATCCGCCTGTCTGCTCGAGACGGTCGAGGACGCTGGCGGTGAAGTTTGTCTCGACGGCAGCCGGTTCGATCAACGTGACATCGATCGAGAAAAACGGTTTGTAATAAGTAGCCAGACTTTCGAACAGTCCTTCAAGGGCAAACTTGCTGGCACAGTAGATTTCATTCATCGGTTGACCCACCAGTCCGCTGATACTCGAGGTGGCTAATAAATGACTGCCGTTCGGAGCGGCTTTCAAAAGTGGCAGACAACATTCGATTGTCCGCATGACGCCGAACACGTTGATATCAAACAGCTGAGTGATTTCATAACTTGTCGCTTGTCCGAGTGCCCGCAACAAGCCTTGTCCGGCGTTGCAGAATAAAGCATTCAAATGACCAACTTCCTGCTCAATGACGGAGACGGCCTGTTTTAAACTCATCAGGTCCGTGACGTCGACTTCAAGAAAATGCAGGTGCGGTAAAGCGGCTTGTTCGAGTGCCGGTGTCAGCTCACGGGTTCCGGCATAAACTGTCCATCCTTCTTCAGCAAAACGTGTCGCCGTCGCGAGACCGATCCCGGACGAGGCACCGGTGATGAAAATCGTACGCATGTGTCATTCCTCCTCTTGAATTCCAGGCTATACCATTCTTTACCCGAATTTAGCGAAGTTATTTTAAGTAAAAATTGCATTATGTAATGTAAAAACTTAAAATGAAGAAAAAGAGCAGGAGGAAAAGGAAGATGGCGCAACAGGATCGACTTCAACAAATGCGCGAATGGATCAAGACGACACCTGAAATTTCACTCGATCAGCTGATGGAAGAGTACCGGATTTCGCGTGATACGGCCCGGCGTGATTTGATTCAGCTCGAGCGGGAAGGGAAAATCATCCGGGTCAAAAACGGTTTGATCCGTGTCGGGACGAACACGACCGTTCAGTACGACCGGCGGACCGAACAGCCGGAAAAGAACCGGATTGCCAAACGCGCCGTCCGGTACGTTCAGCCGGACCAAAAAATCATCCTCGATGCAGCTTCGACCGTCGCCCGGATGACGGTTCATCTGCCGGCGCAACCGCTCCAAATCATTACGAACGCACTGGCTGTCGTTGAACAACTCGAAGCCCGTCCGGAAATTGATCTGTATGTGACCGGAGGAAAATGGGACCGGCATGCACGCAGTCTCGTCGGGATTAAAACGGCGGATGACATTTTGAACTATCAGGTCGACCGTGTATTCCTTGGAGCATGCGGGCTGACGGAACAGGGGATATTTGCGGAAAATCTGGAAGAAGCAATCGTGAAAAAGGCGATGATCCGCAGTAGCGCGGAAGTGATCGTACTGGCAGACCATACGAAGTTCGAGAAACGTTTTCTGCACAAAGTCTGTGATCTTGATCAGATTGACATCCTGATTACGGATGAACGCCCGACCGAACAATGGCAAAAGTGGCTGCAAGAAGCCGATATCTTGCTCGAAACAGCAGAGGAGGAATAAACATGACGACGATTCAAACGACATTGGTCGGATTCGGATTTTCAGCCGTAACGTTTCACGCGCCGTTGATTCAGGCATTGCCCGAATATACGGTCCGGCAAGTCGTATCCAGCCAAGCCGATAAAGTAGCGGCCGTTTTCCCGGAAGCCGACGTGATTGGGACACTTGAAGAGGCCTTACAGGATGAACAGACGGAACTTGTCATCATCACGACACCAACAGCTTTACATTTCGAGATGGCGAAACAGGCCATCGAAGCCAAAAAACATGTCCTGCTCGAAAAACCGGCGGTAGTGACGATGGAAGAAGCGATTGAACTGCAACGTCTCGCGACGCATCACGGCGTCTATGTCGCCGTCTATCAAAACCGCCGTTACGACGGCGATTTCCTGACGGTGGAACAATTGATCGAGATGAATGAAATCGGAGATTGGCAATTGTTCGAATCACGGTTTGACCGCTATCGTCCGGTCGTACGGGATCGCTGGCGGGAAAAGGCAGGACCGGGTTCCGGTATTTTATTTGATCTCGGTTCACACCTGATTGATCAGGCACTCGCTTTGTTCGGTGAACCGGATGCGGTCGTCGGCGATGTTTTATTCCAGCGTGACGGAGCGGAGACGGATGACGGATTCCACATTACGTTATGTTACGGGAAACGCCGGGTCATCTTACGGTCGAATTCCTTTATCCAAGGAGCAACACCACGGTTTGAACTGCATGCCACACGCGGCAGTTACATCAAATACGGAATGGATCCGCAGGAAGCACGCCTCGCGTCCGGACAGACGGTTGATGCCGCGATCGGTCAAGAGGAAGCTGTGAATTACGGATATCTGCAAATTGCGGATCATCCGGCTGAACGATTGGCGACACTTTCGGGGAATTATCTTGGTTTTTACAAAGCACTTGCTGCAGGGCTGAAGACGGGTGACATGCCGGTCGATTTGACGGATGCGCTCAAGACGATGCAACTCATCGAGGCCGTTCGCTTGAGCAGTGAGACGGGACGGAAAGTTTTCCGGAAGGAGTGGAATGGATGAGACTAACAGAATTATTGACGCAAGAGCAGACGCTGACGTTGCGCAGCTTTACGAATCAGGATGCGCTTCGTGCCGGACAGTATGTCATCGACCGGGCCATGCAGGAGCAACTCAGCGTCGCCGTCGAGTTGAAACGGAACGGACAACGGCTGTTTTATGCGGCACTGGACGGGACAGCACCGGATCAGGAAGAATGGATCCGGCGAAAATCAAACGTCGTCCTCCGTCACGGACACAGCTCACTCTACATGCGGCTATATAACGAAAGTAAAAACCGGTCCTACCATACAATGTATGCCGTCGATCCGGCCGACTATGCCGATGCCGGCGGATCATTTCCGGTCCGGGTCACAGGTGTCGGTGTCATCGGAACGATTACCGTATCCGGCTTATCGCAGGAAGCGGATCATCAGTTGGCGGTTGAAGCGCTGACGTATTTGAACGAACAACAGAAGTAAAACAGGACGGACTGAAAAGTAGATTTTATACAAAGCAGGGGGTGACAGATTTCAAGTCTGTCACCCCCTGGTCTTGTTCAAAAGGTATCACTCTTTCATGCCGCTCCTACAGAAAAAAGCGCAAGTTACCTTGCGCTGTCAGAGACGAACAAGGCCCACTTTCACGCCTCGTTGAGGCGGAGGAGTTGGCTTGTGTCTCGCCTGAGGAAAGCACGTGAAAGGAATAGTGATTCCTTTTGAGTCAGTGATATTTTAGATATTGTAATCAAGAAGCCATCGAGTCGGAAGCAGGTGCTTCGACCCGTCGCTTGTTCCCGCGATAGATAAAGAACAAGGCGGCCAACATGAACAGAAGACCGGCAAAACGTTTTAGATCAAACGCCACTTCGATGCCACCAAATGTCCCGAAGTGATCCAGCACCATTCCGGCCGACAACTGTCCGATGACGGTTGCGATGCTCGCTGCCGTGACCCCGATTTTCGGAACAGCGAGAATGGTCAGGAACAGATAGCTGACACCAAACCAGACGGCACTGAGCTGCCAGCGGGGGGCGTCAAGAATCAACAGGACATCTCCTTGTCCGAAAAAAAGGACGGCGAGTGCAAGCAGGAGCATCCCTGTGAAAAAAGTTAAAAATGTACTTTCCAGTGCGCCGGCTTTTTGACCGAAGGCACCGTTGATTGAAGACTGGGCACTGAGGAGAATTCCTCCAAGCAGTGTCATCCCGAGTAATGCGATATTCATCAAGTTTCCTCCTTAAAAAATCAAAAATAGCGCAATGACCATCAGGCCGGATGCGATTAATTTGTCTTTGTTGATGGCGACGCGGGGACTTCCGAGCCAGCCTTTATGTTCAATGATCATGCTGGCGATCATCTGACCGATGATGACACTGATCATGGCGAGTCCGACACCGACAAGCGGGATGCTGATGATGAGGATTGTCAAATAGATGCTCCCGAGTAATCCGCCCAGCAACGTCCATTTGGGAGCCTTAAATGTATAGCCGAGCGAACCTTTTCCGAAGAAAAGGGTGATGATGCCGATGATGATTGTACCGGCAAAGAAATTATAAAAACTGCTTTCGAGTTTCCCGATGCTGTTGCCAAGCTCCCCATAGATGGCGCCTTCGATACTGAGCGCAATTCCGGCAAGTAAAGCCAACAGGTAATAAATGAATTTCACAATCCGTTCCTTCTTTCTTTTCGAATCTATATATCGAGAATTGTCGATACATGAACAAAGGAAAACCCTTTAGAGTTCTCCTTTTAGATACTCTGCCAGCTCTTTGATCTTTTCTTCATTTCGACGGTAATACGTCCACTTGCCGTGCCGTTCGGATTCGAGCAATCCGACTTTTTGTAACATCGCCAGGTACTGGGATACCGTGGATTGGGACAAGTTTGCCTTCTCCTGGATATCACCGACACAGACGCCTCCTTTTTCAGCGAGATTCGTTGACAAGTGAGCAGCCGGTTTGTTGAAATGAGTCTCCGGATCTTTGAGCCAGCGCAGGATGTCGAGACGGACTTCATTCGACAACGCTTTAAAAAGATCTACTTGTTGTGTCATGCCATCAATCTAATCGATACTTTCCGATATGTCAATTCATCGGTTTGTCTTCGCAAAAGATGTTTTATCCAGAGTGTGCGTGATTTTTTCACCGGAAACGAGTTGAAATCCGAGCCCTTGATAAAAGGGATCAGCCTGTTCGCTGTACAAGACTAACCGGTCATACGTCAAAAATGCTTCAGACATGATTTTTTCAAGCAATGCAGTCCCAATTCCATGTGACCGGGCTTCAGGCAATACATAGACATGACGGATCCGGCCTGTTCCGGATTGACCGGCTTGCTTCATATATCCGCCGCACGCGAGGACTTGATTGGTCGTCGACAGGACGATGAACATCGCTTCCCCGTCTTTTTGAAACGATTCCTCCCGACGGTTCCGTAACATCCGCTCAACAAGTTGGAATCCTTCCTGGGAACTTTTAGCGAGCAACGGAAGCCAGTTGTATCCATCAAAATCGTTCACCCGTTCGATTGTCACATCCATCCGCGATTCCTCCTTCTTTTCTTTTGGATTATTCCTTTTTCAGCCCTGTCAAAAACCCGATTTTCTTTTTTGATGAATCTTTTTTTGCGAGGGACTGGATTTTTAAAAGCCCTTTTGCGTATAATGAGAAGTAATGGATTGAACGCAAATGAAAGGAAGTGGCCGTCACAATGAGCCTCAGCCGTTTAAGTAAAGAAGAAATTACTGATCTTTCACTGATTAACTTCGTCAATGAAATGCTGCAAGAAGCGGGCGAACAGCCTATCACTTTCGATGACATCACGAAAGAAATCGAAAAATATCATACGTTTACAAATGAAGAGGATAAGTTCGAGAAACTTGCCCAACTCTATACGGATATGAACATCGATGGGAACTTCGTTAACGTCGGAGCTAACCGTTGGTCGCTTCGTGCTTGGTACCCGTTCGATAAATCCGATGAGGATTTGGTCATCGAAGCCCGTCAACGTGGTGAACTCGATGAGTTCGAAGAAGAGTTCAACTACGATGCAGAAGAAGATGAATTCGAGACGATCGAAGATGATCTCGATACGTTCGCGAAAACAGCTGATTACGATGCAGCAGACGACAGCGAAGAAGACACATTCAAAAAAGTTGCGGTCATTGATGACCTTGAAGACGATTTGGATGAAGAAGACCTCGAAGATTTCGAGGAAGATGACGAAGAAGTTTAACAACCGCAACCTGCCATTTTTGAACATGAAAATGGTAGTTTTTTCGTTGACGGCTGACACAAGTACGTGTGATTTTTTTCTTTAAAAAATCTGCTTGACGAAGTTTTCGGAATGACGTAAGTTAGTCATGGGCTTCTTTAAGCAACGTGCTTAATTTCAGCAAAAGTGTCTCCTGTGAATGGGGGCACTTTTGCTTTTTTATTTTTTAACGACCTCTGACAGATTTTTGGACTCGGGAAGGGAGCAATTTAATCATGACAAAGTATATTTTCGTAACCGGTGGGGTAGTATCTTCACTCGGTAAAGGGATCACGGCAGCATCACTCGCCCGCCTCTTGAAAAACCGTGGCCTCAACGTCACAATCCAAAAATTCGACCCGTACATCAACATCGACCCGGGGACGATGAGCCCGTACCAGCACGGGGAAGTATTCGTCACGGATGATGGCGCTGAAACCGATCTTGACCTTGGTCACTACGAACGCTTCATCGACATCAATCTCAGTCAGAATGCGAACGTCACGTCCGGCCGGATTTACTCGACCGTTCTTAAAAAAGAACGTCGCGGTGATTACAACGGTGGAACGGTTCAGGTCATTCCGCACATCACGAATGAAATCAAAGACCGTGTCTTCCGTGCCGGAAAAGAAACAGGCGCAGATGTCGTCATCACAGAGATTGGCGGAACAGTAGGGGATATCGAATCGCTTCCGTTCATCGAAGCCATTCGTCAGGTGAAAAACGATATCGGAAAAGAGAACGTCATGTACGTTCACTGTACGCTCGTTCCGTATCTTGCAGCTGCTGGCGAGCTGAAGACAAAACCGACACAACACAGTGTCAAAGAACTCCGCAGCTACGGCATTCAGCCGGATATCATCGTGCTTCGTGCCGAGCATGATGTACCGCAAGAAATGAAAGATAAAATTGCCCTCTTCTGTGATACACGTCCGGAAGCCGTCATCGAAGCGAAGGATGCATCGACACTCTATGAAGTACCGCTTAACCTGCAACGTCAAGGTATGGACCAGCTTGTCTGTGACTACTTCAAGTTCGATACACCGGCTGCTGATATGACAGCGTGGAAACAACTCGTCCACACGGTGACACATCTCGAGAAGAAAACGAAAATCGCACTTGTCGGGAAATACGTTGAATTGCGTGATGCGTACATCTCGGTTGCAGAAGCGTTGAAGCATGCCGGTTTTGCTTTTAACAGCGACATTGAAATCGACTGGATCAATGCAGAAGACGTCACACGTGAAAACGTTCAAGAACTCCTAGGTTCAGCAAACGGAATCCTTGTCCCGGGCGGATTCGGAGAGCGTGGAATCGAAGGGAAAATCGAAGCAACACGTTTTGCCCGTGAAAACAATGTACCGTTCTTCGGTATTTGTCTCGGTATGCAATTGGCGACAGTTGAGTTCGCCCGTAACGTCCTGAACTTACAAGGAGCGCACTCGGCAGAAATCGATCCGGCGACACCGTATCCGATCATCGACTTGCTTCCGGAACAAAAAGACATCGAGGATCTCGGCGGAACACTTCGTCTTGGTCTGTATCCGTGTAAGCTCGAAGACGGTTCAAAAGCACGTGCCGCGTATTCAAGCGAACTCGTGTACGAGCGTCACCGTCACCGTTATGAGTTCGGCAACGAATTCCGCGAGCAGTTCGAAGCAAACGGCATGATCTTCTCCGGTACGAGCCCGGATGGCCGTCTCGTTGAAATCATCGAGATTCCAGAACACAAATGGTTCGTCGCATGTCAGTTCCACCCGGAATTGATTTCGCGTCCAGAGCGTCCGCAAGCTCTGTTCCATGACTTCATCCAAGCATCACTTGGTGAGTAAGAAATAAAGCAAACGATTAAACACCCCTGTTTCCAAATTGGAGACAGGGGTGTTCTGTTTATTATAGAAGAAAAGCGTCATTCCCACTCTTCCGTCATCTCCTGTAACTGCGTCAAAATGTGCGTTAACAGGAAAGCACCAAGCGCGAGACTCGGTAACCCGTGACGGGAACCGTCTTCAGCCGGAAGCAGTCCCTTATCGAATTTTAAAGCAAGCGGTGCAATCGAACGTTCGAGTGTTTCGGTCACGTCACCGAGCGTGATGATCGAATACGGTGTGTGCCAGGCGTCATAGCGGGCGAGCGAGGCGAGCAGATCGGAACGTTCCGTATCCGGTGTGAAAATCAATACACGGTCGACCGCATGGAGGGTTTTATGATCCTTAATTTTCGTGACACGCTTCATCTGGTCCGGACCGTCGGACAGCATTGGATACAGTCCTTCAAACTCGCCGTAGGCATCGAGATAGACTTTTCCTTGACCGACGAGTGCCTGGGCAAGCAGGCGGACGACATCGAACAATTCGTCTTCCTGTTTTGTAAGCGTTTGTAGTTTTCCGTTGAATTGTGTCGCTAAAATTTTCAGCATTTCTAACATCCTCTCTAAATTTCTCTCACACACAGTATATAGCAAGTTTTGCTTTCATGTAGAATGGAAATAACTAGAGGAGGAGTGTGGGAGATGAAAGGAAGATTACTCATCGCGGAAGATGAACCGGGGATTCGGAATTTACTGGCACAATTGTTTCGGGCGCAAGGATATACGACCGATGTCGCTGTCGATGGTCTTGAGACGATCGAACGGCTGAAAGAGACGGAATACGACTTATTATTGATGGATGTCAATATGCCGGGCCGAACCGGTCTTGAAGTATTGCGTCATCAGGACGAGGTCGGACGACGGATCCGGACGATTCTGATGACCGCTTTGGACGAAACAGAAGCGATGGAAGAAGCGAAACGACTCGGTGTCGTCGCCTTCTTCGGAAAGCCGTTTGACATCTTTGAATTAAAAAAAGAAGTGACTGTGCAAATTTCGAACGATGTAAGCGGTTAATCCTTCACGTCGTCGTCACAATCCTAAATTCGGAGTGAAATGCTGTACGTTCCGGTGAATCAGTGTGTTATAATCAGTCTGAAAATGCACGTTTACGTGTAAGTAGCGATCAAAACAGAGGAGGATGTCATTATGCCATTAGTATCTATGACAGACATGTTAAACAAAGCTCTCGAAGGTAAGTACGCAGTAGGTCAATTCAACATCAACAACCTCGAGTGGACTCAAGCAGTACTCGGTGCGGCTCAAGAAGAGCAGTCGCCGGTTATTCTTGGAGTATCTGAAGGTGCAGCACGTCACATGGGCGGATTCTATACTGTTGTTAAAATGGTAGAAGGTCTCGTTCACGACATGAAAGTAACAGTTCCTGTTGCAATCCACCTCGACCACGGTTCGAGCGTTGAAAAATGTAAAGAAGCGATCGACGCTGGATTTACATCTGTAATGATCGACGATTCACATAGCCCGATCGACACAAACATCGAAACAACAAAAGCTGTTGTTGAGTATGCGCATTCGAAAGGTGTTTCAGTCGAAGCGGAAGTTGGTACAGTTGGCGGACAAGAAGACGACGTCATCGGTGATGTCATGTACGCGAAACTTGACGACTGCGTTCGTATCGTCAAAGAAACTGGAATCGACACGCTTGCTCCTGCACTCGGTTCTGTTCACGGACCATACAAAGGTGAACCAAACCTTGGTTTCACTGAAATGGAAGAAATCCGTAACGCAACAAACCTTCCACTCGTTCTTCACGGTGGAACAGGAATCCCGACACACGATATCGAAAAAGCCATTTCGCTTGGTACTTCGAAAATCAACGTCAACACGGAAAACCAGATTTCGTTCGCGAAAGTGGTTCGTGAAGTCTTAGCTGAGAAACCAGAAGCATATGACCCACGCGTATTCATCGCACCAGGTCGCGAAGCAATCAAACAAACTGTCATCGGTAAGATGCGTGAGTTCGGTTCAAGCAACAAAGCTTAATTTTCCATGCCTAAAGCACGGTAGACAATCGTCTATCGTGCTTTTTTTCATCTAAATCAGCAGATTGTTTTGGAAAACGTTAGGACTTCTCAGCGAAAAAATTTATAATGGAAGAGTAAGCGATTTCAAGGGATATTTTAAGGGATGAAAGGGGAAAGAGAGAGATGAGATTTTTTATCGACACAGCAAACGTAGAGGATATTAAAAAAGCACATAAAATGGGGATTTTGGACGGGGTCACAACAAACCCGTCACTCGTCGCGAAAGAAGGCGTCGATTTCCATACACGACTGCGCGAAATTTGTGAGATCGTCGGAGACGTCTCCGTCAGTGCCGAAGTCATTGCGCTTGATGCAGAAGGGATGATTCGGGAAGGGAAGGAACTTGCTCAGATTGCACCGAACATTACGGTAAAGGTTCCGATGACACCGGCAGGACTCGAAGCCGTCGCAGCTCTTTCGAAAGAAAACATCACGACGAACGTCACATTGATCTTCAACCCGAACCAGGCCTTGCTCGCGGCACGTGCCGGTGCGACATACGTATCACCGTTCCTCGGTCGTCTGGATGATATCGGTCAAGATGGAATGGGACTGGTCGAGACGATTGCTCAAATTTTCGTCATTCATGATATTCCGACACAAATCATCGCGGCTTCTGTCCGTAATCCGGTGCACGTCACGAATGCGGCACTCGCCGGAGCTGACATCGCGACGATTCCGCTCAATGTCATTGAGTCACTGACGCAACACCCGTTAACGACACAGGGGATCGAACGTTTCCTTGCTGACTGGGAAAAAGCGCAGCAATAACAGATTGTAGAGAAAGGTTGATGGAATGTGGACATTTTGCATATCGTAGGACAACAACGTCTTGAAGGAACCGTCATGATCAGTGGATCGAAACAGAGTGCGATTCCGTGTCTCGCGGCAGCATTACTGACCGATCAACAGGTCATTCTTGAGGGGGTACCGGACATTGGCGACGTTGCGACGATGATCCAAATCATTGAGATGCTTGGAGCCGTCGTAACACGTCAAGGCGATATGGTGACGATTGACCCGAGTCATGTCGAACCGATGCCGCTCACAGGGACAGATACACGAAAGTTACGTGGATCGATTTATCTGATGAGTGTCCTCGCGGCGCGATTCAAACAGGGGGTCGTCGGTCTGCCCGGTGGTTATGCCATCGGCCCTCGACCGATTGATTTACACATCAAGGCACTGGAACGACTTGGTGTCGCGATGCGAAATGAACAAGGGGTTTACTACATGCATGTCGAAGAGTTGAAGGGAAACCGAATCTATTTGGATCTTCCTTCATTCGGTGCGACGATCAGTGCTTTGCTGGTCGCCGTCATGGCGGAAGGGACGACGGTCATTGAAAATGCAGCGTGTGATCCGGAAGTCATCGACGTCAGTACGATGTTGACGAATATGGGTGCGAGTGTCAAAGGTGCAGGGACCGATGAGATTCGAATCAAAGGCGTCAAGACGCTTCAAGGATGCCGCCATACTTTGATTCCCGACCGGATGGAAGCGGGTACGTTCCTGGCAATGGGAGCAGTCCTCGGTCGTGTGACCGTCGATAACGTCATTCCGTTACATCTTGAAAGCATCATTCAAAAGCTGGAACGGTTCGGGGCTAACATCGAGTTGGCGGATGATTCGGTCACAGCATCCATCGATATGGCGAAACCGATCGATATTCGTGTTTTTCACTACGGCGGCTTTCCGAGCGATCTGCAACCGGTCATCTCGGCTGTCCTGTTGAAACCGAAAGGCGCGAGTGTCGTCGTCGATAAGTTGTATCCTCAACGTTTCCGGCATGTCCAGGAGATGCGGCGGTTGAATGCACGAATTACCCACGAAGACGCTTCGATCATCATCCGTGGTGGTGAAGCGTTACGTGGTACGGAAATTGAAGCTCATGATCCGCGCGGTGCAGCGGCACTCGTGTTAAGTGGAATGCTTGCTTCCGGTGAGACGTCATTACACCATGCAGAAGTACTTGATCAAAGCTATGAACAGTTCGTCGAGAAGTTAAAAGGACTCGGGGCTCTTGTTTGGCGCGAAACGGTTTAAGGTTTTCAGTTAGGGAGAGGGGATTATACACATGGAGAGAAGTTTATCAATGGAACTCGTACGCGTAACGGAGGCAGCAGCACTGGCTTCGGCACGCTGGATGGGGAAGGGCTTGAAAAACGAGGCAGATGACGCAGCAACAAGCGCCATGCGTGATGTATTTGATACGATCCCGATGAAAGGAACGGTCGTCATCGGCGAAGGGGAAATGGATGAAGCACCGATGCTTTATATCGGTGAGAAACTCGGAAATGGATACGGACCCCGTCTTGACGTCGCCGTCGATCCGCTCGAAGGCACGAACATCGTCGCTAAAGGAACATGGGGCGCACTCGCAGTTCTTGCGGTCGCCGATGCGGGAGACTTATTACATGCACCGGATATGTACATGGATAAGATTGCTGTCGGACCGGAAGCAGCAGGACACGTCAGCCTGGATGCGACGATTGAAGAAAACATCGCGGCCGTCGCAAAAGCGAAAAACAAAGAAATCGAAGACGTCGTCGTCTCGATTCTTGACCGGGAACGTCATGAAGAAATCATTCAACGGATTCGCGCAACAGGGGCACGGATTCGTCTGATTGGGGACGGAGATGTCGCAGCAGCCATCAATACGGCTTTCCCGCACACAGGGATTGATATTCTGCTCGGTTCAGGCGGAGCGCCGGAAGGTGTTCTGGCAGCCGTTGCGTTAAAATGTCTCGGCGGAGAACTTCAAGGCCGGCTCTTACCGGCAGATGAAGCGGAAGTCGCACGATGCAAGAAGATGGGGATTGAAGATCCGTCGAAAATCCTCATGATGGATGATCTTGTCACGGGAGATGACTGCATCTTCGCAGCAACCGGTGTCACGGACAGCGAGTTGATGAAAGGTGTTCAGTTCACGGCACAAGGCGGTCAAACGCACTCGGTCGTCATGCGTGCGAAGTCGGGAACAGTTCGTTTCGTTGAAGGAATTCACTCGTTCAAGAAAAAACCGAAACTCGTTATTAAGTAATTGGGATGACGGGCTTATCCAAAAGAATCTACATTTTCTTCACCCGCTTTCCTCGGGCGAGACACAAGCCGCGCCTACTTTGTCCAAATGGACAAGTAGTCGGGTCTTGTTTGTCTCTGACAGCGCGGAACACCACGCTTTTTCCCGTAGGAGTCGAGTGAAGAACGTAATTCTTTTCGAAAAGGGAATGCAGTTTGATGCTGTATGCGAGTCGTGATTCAAAAAATGAATGGAGGGAGGTAGATTTTCGGTATTTAATCCGGAAATCTGCTTCTTTTTTCTTGTTGTACAAGAAATAAGAGCATTTGTATGAGGTATCTCAATTACTCACCAAACTGTCGTAAATGAGCATAGAAACAGCCGATGGTCCCATGAAAAGGATCATCGGCTATTTGATTCCTGTAGAACGAAGACATACATTCTCGACTCCTACGGGAAAAGGAAGCGCGATTAGTACTTCCGTCAGGGATAGGGAAGACCCGGCAGATTATTGCATATTAATTCGAGCTGCCGCGGCTTGTCTCCCGCCCGTGGAAAGCGAGGATGTAGGAAACGTTCGTCATGAGAATTGATTTTGGAGTGACGGATGAGTCAGGCTCTGATATCAAATTTATAAAAGTCCAATCGCATGGAAATTATAAAACTGTATTAAAGACTGTCTGTCGGAGCCTGCAATTGATGTGTCATCTGGACGAGTTTACGACGTGTGAAAAAACGTGTCATAAAGACATACACTGCATTACTGCGACCGGGGATGACAAGCGTTTTTCCTTTCATGTATCCGGTGAAGGAAAGCCTTGCAACTGTTTTGGCATCCATGATACCCGGTCGTTTAAACAATCCGGATGTTGCAAGATCGGCTGTTTTAGCGAAGTCCGTATGCGTGGCGCCCGGACAAACAGCCGTCACCTGAATATTGTAAGGAGCGAGTTCATCGGCCAAAGCTTCTGAAAAACTGAGGACGTACGCTTTTGTCGCATAGTAGACGCTCATGAAAGGACCGCCATGAAAAGAAGAAGTCGAAGCAATCTGAATGATCCGTCCGCTACCTTGAACTTTCATCCGTCGGGCAAACGCTTTCGTCAAATGCGTCAGTGCCCGAATATTGACGTCAATCATGTTAAGTTCACGGGATAAATCAGTTTCGACAAACTCCCCATACAGACCAAACCCGGCATTATTGATCAAGATATCAACCGGAATGTTTTCTGTCGCACGTAACAAGGCTTCGATTTGAACGGTTTGCCCGATATCATACGGAAGCACGACGGCAGATCCGCCGCGTTGTTCGACAAAGTGTTTCGTTTCGAAAAGTTGTTCGACGTTTCGTCCGACCAGTAACAGGTGATGTCCTTGTTCGGCATGCAGATAAGCCAGTTCGCGCCCGATTCCGGCAGAAGCCCCGGTAATTAATACGTTCATGACATGTCCTCCTTCAATAATAGGGTAGAAAAAAAGCGATCGAGCCAATGCTCAACCGCTTGGTAATTTCAATTATAGGTATGAACCCGCGCCGACAAGGCGTGAACCCCAGTAACCTGATTTGAAGCTTGAGTATTTAACGCCGCCTGTTTCTGAGTTAACCATGCTTGTTTTGCTTGTTGCCATACCGACGTGTTGAATGCCGCTACCGTGTGAGAAGAAAACAAGATCTCCAGGTTGAACGTTTGATACACTTACTTTTCTAGAAGAAGAATATTGTGAAGAAGACGTACGTGGCAATGTTTTGCCTGCTGCTTTTTTGTAGACGTAGCTAGTGAAACCAGAGCAGTCAAATCCACGAGTTGTCGTTCCGCCCCATACATAAGGAGTCCCTTTATGTTTTGCTGCTTCGTTTAGAAGGCGTGTACGTGTTGAAGATGAAGTTGTTGATTTTTTAGCCGTTGAAGTAGAAGACTTGTATGTTTTCGTATACTGTGAGAACACATAACGTGTTTTGCCACCGTATGAAATTTTAGTCCAGCTGCCTGATTTACCTTTGTATGTAAATGTTTGGCCTGCGTTTACTTTACCGACGATGCTTGCTTTTGTAGAAGGAGCCGTCCGAACACGTAATCCGTTATCTGTGATCTTGACTTTCGTTACTGTAGAAGCTGCCTCAACCTTACCTGTTCCCACTGATGCAAATCCTGAAACCACTAATGCTGCTGTCGCGACCGATGCTAGAAAACGTTTCATATGTGAAATCCTCCATGTCATTTTAAAGTAGTTTTGAAAACCGAGTTATATGATGTATCTCATTAAGTGTTTGTTTAAGCAGTTTGCCTTACAACTGTGTAAGTTTTTCTCTGCACGATTATCTTAGCACGAGGAGACATGAAAACGTTTTTTCAGTTCCGCTACAAAACATGACGTTTTTGTAACATAACTGCAATAATATACTCGAATATTACAAAGAAGAAATTCCCATTCCTTAAATCACGACGAAAGAGGTGGAAATGTGATACCTTTAATGCACGACAAAAATATGAAGCAACCACTGTTAATACGAACATCGTGCCCTTGCTACTGAATTTATACGAAGAATAGGTGAATGCATATGCCAACTGAGAAAACTGACAAACCAGAACGTTCCTATACACTGGCTCAACTGAGCAACCTGACATTAAAAGATTTATATGAGATTGCTAAAACAAAAAACGTACCACAGTACCGAGAGGCGCGTAAGCGTGAATTGATGTTCAAGATTCTTAAAGCGCAAGCGGAGTCGACCGGTCTTTATTTCCTCGAGGGGGTACTCGAAGTCATCCCCGGAAACCCACAAATGCAAAATGATGGCGGCTTCGGCTTCCTTCGTCCTATCAACTATTCGCAATCCTCTGAAGATATCTACATTGCTGCCTCACAAATCCGCCGCTTTAATCTCCGTAACGGAGACGTCGTGACTGGAAAAGTCCGGCCGCCAAAAGAAAATGAACGGTTCCAAGGTCTTTTAAGTGTGGAAGCCGTCAATGGAGAAGCACCGGATACGGCGCGCAATCGCCTGTTCTTCCCGGCATTGACACCAATCTATCCGGATCGCCTGATGCGTCTTGAGACAGAACCGCGTCATTTGTCGGTCCGGGTGATGGATATGATTGCCCCGGTCGGATTTGGCCAACGCGGTTTGATTGTCGCGCCGCCAAAAGCAGGTAAGACTTCTCTATTAAAAGAAATCGCCAATTCAATCCAGGTGAATCATCCGGATGTTGAATTGATTATTCTGTTGATTGACGAACGGCCGGAAGAAGTGACGGACATCGAACGTTCTGTCCCTGGAGCGGATGTCGTCAGCTCAACGTTTGACGAAACACCGGACAACCACGTTCGAATTTCGGAACTTGTCCTCGAGCGGGCAATGCGTCTCGTCGAGCATAAAAAAGATGTCGTTATTTTAATGGATTCGATTACACGTCTGACGCGTGCTTACAACTTAACGGTTCCGCAAAGCGGACGGACGTTGTCCGGGGGGATTGATCCGGCAGCCTTCCACAAACCGAAACGCTTTTTCGGTGCCGCCCGGAATATCGAACACGGCGGCAGTCTGACGATTCTCGCGACGGCACTCGTCGAAACCGGTTCACGGATGGATGATGTCATCTATGAAGAGTTTAAAGGAACCGGCAATATGGAACTGCATCTGGACCGGAAATTATCCGAGCGCCGGATCTTCCCGGCCATTGATATCCGGAAATCCGGAACACGGAAAGAAGAATTGCTGTTACCGCAGGATCAACTCGACGCGTTGTGGACGATCCGCCGGACGATGAATGAGTCCAATGAGTTTGTCGACAGCTTCCTACGCAAGATTCGGGACACGAAAAATAATGAAGAATTTTTTGTTGAACTGAATAAAGAAAAGAAGAAACCCGTCCGGCGCGCGCCTGTTAAACCACGTGTGACGAAAACCGACACAACGACTTGAAAATAGGTATTGCGGGTCGTGAAAAAATCGTTTAGTATAGGAAGGTAACTTACTCTGGCTCAGCAAATGAACCAGGGCGGAAGGAGAGAAAACAACCATGAAACAAGGAATTCACCCAAACTACAACAAAGTTGTATTTATGGACTCAACTACTGAGTACAAATTCTTGACTGGTTCTACACGTTCTTCGAACGAGACAATCACTTGGGAAGATGGAAACGAGTACCCACTCATCCGTGTGGATGTGTCTTCGGACTCGCACCCATTCTACACTGGTCGTCAAAAGTTCAACGCTGCAGACGGTCGTGTCGATCGCTTCAACAAAAAATACGGCCGCAAGTAATTGCGACTTCAGTATTAAAAAACAGCCTGTCTCCATCACTGGAGCAGGCTGTTTTTGTATAGACAGAACTTGGCACGGTACGCCAGATACGTTTTTAAAACGAAGGATAGACCGATTCCGCCGGCAGCACCAATCAGATACGGGAGTGTATCCGGATTGTTCGCAAAATGTTCGAGTAAAAGACTGAAGGAAAAATGACGACCTAGGAAATAACCTGCTCCTAAAAAGACACTAATCCAAATTAAAGCACCGGTATAGGCATAAGTAATGAAGATCCGGAACGGCATTTTCGAGACACCGGCAAAAAAAGCGGACAGTTGCCGGAGACCGGGTATGTAGTAACCGATGATTAAAACCGTTTTTCCGTAACGTAAAAATCCGGCTTCTGCTTTGAAAATATGTTTTTCAGAAATGCGTAACTTCGGAGCCATTCGATGGAGCAACGGCATTCCAAGTTTCAGACCGAGCACATAGCTGATTGTCATTCCGATACAACTGCCGGCATAGGCAGCAAGAATTGTCCCGACGAGCGGCAAATCACCATGATGCATCCAGAATCCTGACATGACGAGTAACGTCTCGTCTGGAACCGGAAGACCGACGATTCCACCCGCTAACAGAACGGCGAGTCCGAACGCTCCATATTGGTGGAGTACTTCATGTAACATGTGATGAATCGGAGTCACCTTCCTTCAAAGAAACTTCTCTTTCAGTGTACAGGAAATACATACCAGGCGAAATGAGAAGATAAAGAAAGTAACGAATTTGGCACGGGTTTTTGATTTTTAGAAGTCAATCCTTTTTCTCAATTTAGATTCGGGCTATACTCGTTAAAGTGACTAATTTAGAGGACGGTGTTTACGATGATGCATGTGATCAATCAATATGGTTGGATTGAAGTGATTTGTGGAAGCATGTTTTCCGGCAAGTCAGAAGAACTGATCCGTCGTGTCAGACGGGCACAGTATGGAAAGTTACCGGTTCAAGTGTTCAAGCCGGCGATCGATGACCGGTACCACGAGGAGCATGTCGTGTCTCACGTCGGCAATTCCGTCATCGCGATTCCGATGGCGACGAGCCGTGATGTCTACACGGCAGTGGCAGAAGAGACACAAATCGTCGCCATCGATGAAGTTCAATTTTTTGACGACGAAATCGTCGCGGTCATCGAGGCACTGGCTCAAGATGGCAAACGCGTCATTTGTGCGGGACTCGATCAGGACTTTCGGGCTGAGCCATTCGGCAAGATGCCTGAATTACTGGCACGTGCGGAATTCGTGACGAAATTACAGGCGATTTGTCTGTCGTGCGGAGATCCGGCGTCACGGACACAACGATTGATTGACGGGAAGCCGGCCAACTACAATGATCCAATCATCCTCGTCGGAGCGTCTGAATCCTATGAACCACGTTGCCGTCATTGCCATCAGGTACCGGGCAAACCGCAACCGTTACAGGAATGGAAAAAACAACAGCAAAATTGAGAAGATGCAAGATGAAAAAGCGAACGATTCCCGGCAGTGAGGCCAAAGAATCGTTCGCTTTTTTTAGATCAACCGGTTCGGGTCAATTGGCTGTACTGTTCGACGAATTGTAACGTTTCGCGGACAATCGTCTTTTGATCATGATCAAGCGTCGCGACATGGTACGAGTCAAGCAGGCAAAAACTGCGTTTCTCCGTCGCGCCAATCGTCCGGTACAAATCATCTGAACAGGCCGGCGGGACGACGTGATCCTCGGCAGAATATAAAATAAGTGTCGGAATTTGAATCGTTGCTAAGTGTGGTCGCGTCTCATCGATGAGTCGTAACAGTTCTGAAGCGCAGACGGCGGGGACGAAATCATAGATGATTTCAAAAGCCGGCTGTTTGATGTCAGGTGCACTTTCCGGCAGATAGACCGGACAATCGGTGAACGCTAAGGCTTCGTAAGCAGGGACGGACAAGGCGGCATTGATGGTGATGATTCCTGCGGCCGGGAGACCTTCGGCGGCGAGCGAAAGGGCAAGTGTCGCGCCCATTGACTGGCCGACGATGAAGATCGATTCGCACCGTCCGGCCAACTGGTCGAAGCCGTCACGGAGACTCTGTTTCCAGTCGTCAGCCGTCGTCGCTTCGAATTCCCGGACATCCGTCCCGTGGCCGTGCAGGCGAGGGGCATATACGGAGAAACCGTGTTCTGCGAACTGTTCTCCTACAGCCCGAACACTTTGCGGCGTTGCGTTAAAACCATGACAAAGCAAAATGCCGACGGATCCGCGTCCTAAGGAAAAGGCTTCCGCACCTGGTATAACAGGATAAACCATACTCATCATCTCGTCCTCCATTTCAAAAATAAAAACCCGTTTGGCTTTGGACGCAAACGAGTTTCTCGTGTGTATCATCCAAAGCAGCCGCTTTGCTGGTCGGAGCACCTTGCATGACAGCAGGTTGCCGTGGAGTCCTAGAGCCAGGTCTCTCGTCCACTCTTGATATATCGTATAGGAATTGTCGGATTAATCATTGAGAAGATGATAGCATTGACGGAAATGAATTGTCAAACTCTCTTTAACTGGCACCCAAATCCAGACAACGATCCGGTTTGTCCCGGGCCAAAAATCGATATGGGTCATATGGTTTATTTTTGAAAATATGGTTGACCTTTAAAAGATCTTTCTGTAGTGTAAAAATTAGTTTTACGACATAAGTTCAACCGGCAACAACACACATACGAATTTCATACCGCAACACTTATCCAGAGAGGTGGAGGGACTGGCCCTACGAAACCTCGGCAACAGACTCATTATGAGCACTGTGCCAATTCCATCAGACGATTGTCTGAGAGATGAGTCGAGTGGATTCTGCCATTGTGCGGATCCAGGTCTCTTCTTGTTTCTTAAGAAGAGACCTTTTTTGTATTTTAAAGGGGGAACAAGTGGTGATTACATTCAAAAATGTAAAAAAAATCTACGAAACAAACGAACAATCGATTGCTGCGTTGAACGGAGTGGATCTCGAAATCCGAAAGGGAGAAATCTTCGGCGTCATCGGTTTCAGCGGAGCCGGGAAAAGCTCCTTACTCCGATGCGTCAACCTGCTTGAACGGCCGACGTCGGGCAGCGTGACGGTCGATGGACAGGATTTGACAACCCTGTCGGCGAAGCAACTGCGGGAAGCAAAACGGCACATCGGAATGATTTTTCAGCACTTCAACCTGCTGGATTCGAATACAGTCTTTGCGAACGTCGCTAAACCGCTTGTCTTAAAAGGTGTCAAAAAAGACGAGGTCCATCGGCGGGTCAATGAACTGCTGGACTTCGTCGACTTGGCGGATAAGGCCGATCATTATCCGGACCAATTATCGGGCGGACAGAAACAACGGGTCGGGATTGCCCGGGCACTTGCGACCCAGCCGTCCGTCCTGTTGTGTGACGAAGCGACATCGGCCCTTGATCCGCAGACGACACAACACATATTACGCCTGCTGAAACAAATCAATCAGGAATACGGCATCACGATCTTACTGATTACCCATGAGATGGGTGTCATCCGTGAAATTTGTGACCGGGTTGCCGTCATCGAAGCCGGCAAGCTGATTGAATCGGGTACCGTGTTCGATGTCTTCTCGAATCCGCAAACGGCGACGGCAAAAAACTTCGTCCGCTCCGTCATGCAGGATGAGATTCCGGCGTCGGTTCAAAAAGTCATCGATCAACGGGATACCGGGCACCATATCTACAAAATCAATTTCCTTGGGGCAGGGACAGGGCAGCCGCTCTTATCGCAAGTCGCGAAACGGTTTGATGTCGATCTCAACATCCTGCACGGCAGCATCACGGAACTGCAAAATATTCCGTTCGGCAGTCTGCTCGTCGAACTGATCGGTGATGCGACAGAAATCAAACGGGCACTGGACTATATCCATCAGTCGGATGTCGTCGTCGAGGAGGTGCTTGCGGATGCTAGTTAATTACACGGACATCTGGACCGCGTTTCTGCAGACATTGACGATGGTCGGACTGTCGCTACTCTTTTCGACATTGATTGGTTTACCGCTCGGCATTCTGCTCGTCGTCACACGGAAAGGGGCATTACTGGAACAAATCCCGTTCTTCAATGTCTTAAGCAGTATCGTCAACATCTTCCGGTCCGTCCCGTTCATCATCCTGCTGGTCGCGATCATTCCGCTGACACGCTTGATTGTCGGATCATCAATCGGGACGCAGGCAGCGATTGTCCCGCTGGTTTTTTATGCGGCACCATACATCGCCCGCCTGATTGAAAGTTCATTACTCGAAGTCGATACCGGTGTACTAGAAGCAGCGGAAGCGATGGGAGCGACACCGTTGCAGACAATTTTCCGTTTCCTGTTGCCGGAAGCCCTCAGCTCGCTTGTCCTCAATCTGACGATTGCGACGATCGGCTTGATCGGGGCATCAGCAATGGCCGGGGCAATCGGTGGCGGGGGACTGGGTGACTTGGCGATTACTTACGGCTACCAACGGTTTGATACGACCGTCATGATCATCACGGTCGGGATTCTCGTGATTTTGGTTCAAGGGTTACAGACAACAGGTAATCTGTTGGCGCGAAAAATTCGGAGACACTAAACAAACAGAGAGATAAGGGAGAGATGGATGATGAAAAAAGGATTAGCGATTGGTGCAGCATTGACGACGGTATTGTTTGCGGGGTGTGCCGCTTCCGGGGAAGAGGATCAAAACACAGTCAAACTGGGTGTCAGCGGTTCCGATACACAGGTCTGGGAATACGTTGCGAAAAAAGCGAAAAAAGAAGGGATCACGATTGAGCTCGTCAAGTTTTCCGATTACGTTCAACCGAATCTCGCACTCGCGGAAGGTGAGATTGATGCGAACTCCTTCCAAACCGTCTCTTACTTTAACGCCTTTAAAAAAGAACATAAGTTAAAACTGTCGCCGATTGCGACGACGGTCATCGCGCCGATGGGGATTTATTCGGATAAAGTCAAGGACGTCAAAGACATTCCGGTCGGTGGAAAGATTGCCGTCCCGAACGAAGCGACGAACATGGGGCGGGCATTGCTCCTGTTGCAGGAAGCAGGCCTGATCAAGCTGCCGGACGACTTTGACGGTAACGGATCCGTCGATAAAATCGTCGGGAATCCGAAAAAACTGAAGATTGTCCCGGTTGTCGCCGGACAGACACCACGCGTCCTGCCGGATGTCTCGGCCTCGATCATCAATAACGGAATCGCTGTCGATGCCGGCTTTAACCCGATCAAGGACTCGATTCTTCATGAAAACGAGACGGCGAAACCGTACATCAACATCATCGCGACCCGGACGGAAGACAAAGACAAAAAGACGTTGAAAAAAATCGCGTCGCTGTACCAGCAGGATGACGTCGCTGCCTTCATCAAAAAAGAGTACAAAGGAAGCACGATTCCGACGTTCGTCCCACTCAGCGAGATTGGGGAATAACAAAAAACCAAAAGGAGCGTGACCCAAATGACAATTCAGACGAGACGGCAAAACCTGACACAAACGATTGAACAGGACATTGAACAAAAACGCGAGTCGTATCTTGAGACGAGCCACCGGATTCATGCGACACCGGAAATCGGTAATGAAGAATATTTTGCGTCGCGTCATCATGCGGAACGCCTGACGGCGGAAGGATTTACAGTCGAACTTGGTGTCGCCGGACATGAGACAGCGTTTCTCGCCCGGAAAGTCTCGGATAAACCGGGAGCAACGATCGCTTTTCTCGCTGAATATGATGCCTTGCCGGGAATCGGTCACGCCTGCGGACACAACATCATCGGCACGACAAGTGTCGCAGCAGCAATCGCGCTCAGTAAGATCATCGATGAAGTCGGCGGCAGTGTCGTCGTCCTCGGGACACCGGCGGAAGAAGGCGGACCAAACGGCAGTGCGAAAGGCAGTTTCGTCAAACATGATCTGCTGACCGGCATCGATGCCGCCTTGATGGTCCATCCGTCCGGACAGACCCGGATCACCGGTTCTTCGCTCGCCGTCGATCCGCTCGATTTTGCTTTTACCGGTAAACCGGCCCATGCGGCAGCGTCGCCGGAAGAAGGGATCAATGCTTTGGATGCCGTCATTCAATTGTTTAACGGGATTAATGCGTTACGGCAACAGTTGCCGAGTGACGTCCGGATTCACGGTATCATCACGGATGGCGGAGACGCGCCGAACATCATTCCGGAGTATGCCAAAGCCCGCTTTTTCATCCGGGCGACGACACGCGAACGGCTGAATGCAGTGACCGCTAAAGTCAAAGCGGTTGCCGAAGGGGCAGCCCTTGCGACCGGAGCGACGCTTGAGATCATCGCCTTCCAAAACGAAGTCGATAACCTGTTGTTCAACCGGACGTTTGACGAGATTTTCCGGGAAGAAGCGACGGCACTCGGGGAAGACGTCAAGACCGATGAACGGCCGGGTCTTGGTTCGACTGACGCCGGAAATATCAGCCAGGTCCTGCCGACGATCCATCCGTACATCAAGATCGGAGCAGATGACTTAGTTGCCCACACGGAAAGTTTCCGGGAGGCGGCGAAATCGGAACAAGGCGATGAAGCGTTGATCACAGGAGCGAAAATCCTGGCCCGGACGGCGTTCCGTCTGCTGACGGATGACTCATTATTAGGTACAGTCAAACAGGAGTTCCACGACCGGAAAAACGGTTACTTGGCGTAACAGCGACAGACAGAAGTATGTGTTGGTCCGACCGGATGTCATCAAGACAACCGGCTGGGCCAAAGCATACTTTTTTTCATGAATCGAAAAAAAGAAAACAAATTCTCTTTTGTATTTTAAAATAACCTGTGCTAGTCTTGACCTGTACAACTGAATAACCAGTTCTTCGGGGTAGGGTGAAAATCCCAACCGGCGGTGATGCGATGTTAAATCGACGAGCCCGCGACCCATAGTGTACGCACTATGGCTGACTTGGTGTGATTCCAGGGCCGACGGTAAAGTCCGGATGGGAGAAGAACGAAAAAATGTGCTTGAAACCATTTTCTGAAAAAATCAGTTCGGAAAAAGGTCTATTTCTGTATGCTTTTAAACAGAAAACAAGACGTTTCTTTCGTGACCCTTCAATCATGACGCCCTGCAAATGCAGCGGCGTCTTTTCTTTTGAAAGGAGCGGAAATATGAATAATCGAATGCACCAGGCGATGCAATTGGCACGGATGTTAGACGGACAAACCAGTCCGAATCCGAGTGTCGGTTGTGTCATTACGAAACATGGAAAAGTGCTTGGCTTCGGTGCCCACCGGTTTGCGGGTGGTCCGCACGCGGAAGTCGAAGCGTTGAAAATGGCAGGGGAAGCAGCGCGTGGTGCCGATCTCTATGTCACGCTTGAACCGTGTAACCATCACGGAAAAACACCGCCGTGTACGGAAGCGATTTTAGCCGCCGGCATCAAGCGGGTGTTCGTCGCAACGGAAGACCGGCACGCTATCGTCGCCGGACAAGGCATCAAGCGGTTGCGCGACGCCGGATTGACGGTCGAAACTGGATTACTTGAAGACGAAGCGGTTCGATTTTATACCCCGTTTTGGCAAAGTCTCGAGCGGAAACGACCGGTCGTCACTATTAAAGTCGCCCAAAGTTTAAACGGTGTCGTCACGACAGGTGAGCAACGCCTGATTACCTCAGGTGCAGCCCGGGCGGCAGGACGTGAGCTGCGGGCAACACATGACGCTATCTTAGTCGGGAGTGAGACGATTTTAGTCGATGATCCCGCATTGACGTTACGCACGGAAGCCGGACCTGAACCGATTCGGGTCGTCGTCGACCGTCGTGGACGTTTGCCGGAAACCGCCCAAGTCTTTCGGGACGGTTTGAATCCGACGTACTGGCTGACGGAACAACCGCGTGTCTCAGCCCAATCGAACGTCACGGTCCTGGTCGGTGTGTATACGACGCCGGAGCAAATTTTAGAGACCTTGTACGACCAGGGTATCCGCAGGCTGTTGATCGAAGGGGGACCGACGATTCAGTCGGCATTTTTAGAAGCAGACCTTGTCGATCGTCTTGAGGTCTATCAAGCGTCATCCGTCTTACAAGGGACGACCGGATTGACAAGCGCAATCGAGATTGAAGACCGGTTTGATTTAACCGATGTTGCGCAAATCGGACAGGATGTCCATCTGCGTTACACGCGGAAAGGAGACGGCTTATGTTCACGGGATTGATTGAAGAAGTCGGGACGATTAAACGAAAAGTTCCGCGCCTGAACGGTTTAGCACTCGAAATCGAAGCGCGGCATGTGCTTGAAGAAACGAAGATCGGCGACAGCATCGCCGTCGACGGGATTTGTTTAACGGTCACGGCGATGACGGCGACCGGGTTCACGGCGGATGCCGTCCACGAAACGATTCGGGCAACGTCCCTTCAGACGTTGCGGGTCGGCACACCGGTTCAGCTCGAACGGGCGATGCCGGCGAACGGACGGTTTGGCGGTCATTTTGTCAGCGGACATATTGACGGAACAGCTCGGTTCTTAAGCCGTCGACCGGACGGTGAAGCGATGGAATACCGGTTCGAGACCGGGGAGTGGAGTAAATACTGTATTCCAAAAGGCTCGATTGCAATCAACGGAACAAGCTTGACGGTCCAACACGTGGAACCGAACAGTTTAACCATCTCGTTGATTCCGCACTCCCGGCAGGTGACGACGTTCGACCGGTTGCAAAGCGGGGCACTCGTCAATATCGAATGTGATTTGATGGCAAAACATTTGTATCACTTTACACAGCAGGAACAAAAAACGGATTGGTCGGCATTTTTAGGAGGCGGAGCAGGATGAACGGATTTGATCTCGTGGAAGAAGCGATTGAGGCATTAAAACACGGACGTCCCATCATCGTCTGTGATGATGAAAACCGGGAAAATGAGGGGGATTTAATTCTCCTCGCGGAACACGCAACACCCGAACAAATCAACTTCATGATCACGTACGGGAAAGGACTCGTCTGTGTGCCGGTCAGCCCGCAACTTGCAGAACGCCTTGAGCTGAATCCGATGACGGACGTCAACACCGATCCGCACGGGACGGCTTTTACGATCAGCATCGATCACGAAGAAGCGAAGACCGGCATCAGTGCCGCGGAACGTGCGTTGACGATTCAACGGATGCTGACGGACGAGGCGAAACAATTTAAGCGTCCCGGTCATATTTTCCCTTTGATCGCAAAAGAGGGTGGTGTCCGGGAACGGCGTGGACATACGGAGGCCGGTGTGGATTTGGCACGGCTTGCCGGAAGTGTTGAAGCAGCTGTCATTTGTGAAATCATCTTAGAAGACGGAACGATGGCGCGCGTGGATGATTTACTGACGTATAAAGAAGTCCACGGGCTGAAGATGATTACAATCGATGCCCTCGTCACGTATCTCGAACGCCCCGTCCGGCGTGAAGCGGACGTCCTGCTTCCGGCGGATCACGGTGCGTTTCGGATGCTCGGTTATACGACGCCTGATCAAAAAGAACACGTGACCGTCCTGTCGGGAGAACCGGAAGACGGCATGCTCGTCCGGCTGCATTCGGAGTGTCTGACAGGAGACGTCTTTGGATCAAAACGCTGTGATTGCGGTCCGCAACTTGATGCGGCACTGGAATGCATCGGACACGAGGGCGGAGCGGTTCTCTACCTGCGACAGGAAGGGCGCGGCATCGGCTTGATGGCGAAACTGAAAGCCTATGAGTTGCAGGAACAGGGGCTCGACACGGTCGAAGCGAACCACGCACTCGGGTATGCGACGGATTTACGGGATTACAAAGTCGCAGCCGCGATGTTACACGATTTAGGTGTCACGAAAATCCGGCTGATGACGAATAATCCGGAAAAACAACAGGCACTGGAACAACACGGCATCACGGTGCTCGAGCGGATCCCGCTTGAGATTGCTCCGGTTCCGGAAAACAAGCAGTATCTGCAGACCAAACAAACGAAACTCGGGCATCTGCTCGACATCCAAGGAGGAAACTAACATGGTATTCGAAGGATTTTTAACAGGTGAAGGACTACGCGTCGCAATCGTTGCTGCACGTTTTAATGAATTGATCACATCAAAATTGGTTGGAGGCGCAAACGATGCTTTCCGTCGCCACGGTGTTGCGGCGGACGCTGTCGATACAGCATGGGTTCCGGGAGCGTTCGAGATTCCACTCGTCGCGGAAAAACTTGCGAAAAGCGGGAACTATGACGCCGTCATCACACTCGGTGCCGTCATCCGCGGAGCGACATCACACTATGATTATGTCTGCAACGAAGTCGCGAAAGGGGTCGCCGGCGCATCACGTGAAACGGGCGTTCCGATTATCTTTGGTGTCCTGACGACGGACTCGATCGAGCAGGCTGTCGAACGAGCGGGAACGAAAGCTGGTAACAAAGGATACGAAGCGGCGGTTTCTGCGATTGAAATGGCGAACTTACTGCGCACCATTTAATGAGATAACTGAGTCTTGAGACCTGTTTCTTCACGGAACAGGTCTCTTTTTTCTTGAGCACGCAGGACTTCGATGACATTATCCCTAATCAAAAGAAAAAGGACTGTTCGCAAAGGGAGGAAACGATCCATGGGTGGCGTGAATAAATCATATTATCTGCCTGGAATCGTCGGATTCATTGCGGGATATTATCTTTGGCTTCTTGTTTTTAATCAGCAATCAGATTGGGTGTCCTGGGGAAGTAACTTATTCTCGATTTTCGGCTGTCTGTTCGCGACTATCCTGTTGGTTCGGGCACAACGGAATCCGAATCAGCAGGAAGGACGATTTTTTCTGTACCTGGCCTTTGGAATCGGCAGCTATTTGATTGCGGAAATCATTTGGTTGACCTATGAAAATATCTTAAAAGTTGAGGTACCGTTTCCCGGAGTGTCCGATATTTTCTATGTTCTCCAGTCGGTCTTCTTTTTGGTAGCATTCCTGCATTTAATTCACCGGCACGTTACGAAAAATCGGTTGCTCAGCTTTATTTTTGATATTGCCATCGTCATGACGGTAGCGGTCACCTATAGTTGGTATTTCCTGATACGACCGTTGTTTGATACGCCGTTCGCATCGAACGCCGAAGTAATTTTAGCGTTTGCTTATCCATTGTGCGACATCGTTTTATTATTTTGTATGATCAGCATCTATTATCTGTTCGAGAAAAAAGAGTGGTACGAACGACGGCGCTTGTTTCAGTTTTTGTTTGTCGGTTTATTATTGCAGGTCGGAGCGGACACGTTATTTGTCTATATGACGACCGTGAGCGGAGACAGTGCGATCCGGTTACTTGATCCGTTATTTATCCTCGGGTTATTGATGGTCGGTGTTGCCGGGCATATCGTTAGTCCGGTAGATTCAAAAGAAGACAGACAGGCGAAACAACGGACAAAAATACAGGTCGGAAAGTTGTTTTTACCGTATCTACTGGTCATCCTGTTGTTTTCAACGATGGCGCTCTACGCCAATCGGGATGAAGCTTTAAATGGATTGATGATTGGTTGTGCTGTCACAATTCTCCTAATTTTAGTCCGCCAGATTTTGATGATTTTAAGTCACCAGGAACTGATTCGGGAAATTCATGAAAAGGCGGACGAGCTGGAAGTCAGTGAAGAACGTTATAAGTCGTTGTTCACGTATCATCCGGATGCCGTCTATTCCCTTGACCTGAAAGGACGGATTGAGAGCGCGAATCCGTCTTTTGAAAAATTAACGGAGCAGCATGCGGAAGAGTTAGTCGGTAAAACGTATCGTCAATTCACGACATGGCAACAGACATCGACAGACAAGGCGACAGCACAGCAATTTGAAACTGTTTTCCAAAAATCCGGTGGTCCGGATGTGTTGCTGAACGTAACTAACATTCCGATTCGCGTCCGGGACCGGTTCGTCGGGATGTACGGGATTGGTCAGGATATCACGACAATCCGTGAAAATGAATTAAAAATTCGCCGGCTTGCCTATTATGATCATTTGACCGGTGCGATCAACCGGACGTACTTTGAAGAAGTGTTACACCATTTAGTCGAAGCGGAACAAGCCGATGAAACGATCATCCTCTGTTTCATTGATCTCGACGACTTTAAACTCGTCAATGATTCGTTCGGTCACCATGTCGGCGATCAGTTGCTGATTCAAGTGGCAGAGCGCCTGCAAGAAGCCGTCAACCCGGACGATCTCGTCGCCCGTCAAGGCGGAGATGAGTTTACGGTCATCTTGCGGGATGTGACGTCGGACGAGCAGGGCAGATGCCGTACGGCCCGTCTGCTCGATGATTTAAAACGAACGTATGCGATTGAAGGAATCGAATTGATTTCAAATCCGAGTATTGGAGCGGTCAGTTGCCGGCGGACGGCGGGAAAACATGTCGTGACGTTGCTGAAACAGGCCGATCTTGCGATGTATCAGGCGAAATCGGGTGGCGGTAAATCCATCATCTTCTTTGAAGATATTGCCGAAAAAGCGTCCTACCGCTTGCGACTCGAATCAGAGTTGCCGATTGCCATCGAAACCAGTCAATTGATTTTACATTATCAGCCGCAAGTCGATACGGTCACGTATAAAATGGTCGGTGTCGAAGGACTGATCCGTTGGAATCATCCGGAACTCGGAATGATTGCACCAAACGATTTTATTCCGATGGCGGAAGAAGCCGGCATGATTATCCGGCTTGGAGAATGGGTGTTACGCGAAGGATTTTTACAAGCGAAACGCTGGCAGGATGCCGGTCTGGTCTTAAAAGTCGGACTCAATGTTTCGATGCAACAGTTTCATCATCCGACGTTTGTCCTGACGTTGGTGCGGTTGGTCGAAGAAACGAACGTTGATCCGACACGCATCGATCTTGAAATCACGGAAGTCTCAGCTGTCGAAGATATCGAAGAAACCGTCCTGACGATGAACCGCTTAAAAGAACTCGGCTTTACGATTTCGATTGATGACTTCGGAACCGGCTACTCTTCCTTATCCCGTTTGGCGGATTTCCCGATTGATACATTGAAGATTCCCCGTGAGTTCGTCGAAAAAATTCAACCGGCGACGACCGGTTACTCGATGATTTCATCCATCATCCATTTAGCGAAGTCACTTGATCTTGAGGTCATCGCAGAAGGGGTCGAGACGCTCGAGCAGGTCAACGTGCTAAATTGGTTGGAATGCTCGCGGATGCAAGGTTATTACTTTGGTCGTCCGATGCCGGCCGAACACATTCCGGCGTTGTATCAAAAATAGGCAATCCCTTCCGTATCATGCGGAAAGGATTGCCTGTTTTTTTGTTCTCACTTGAGTGTTGTTGAGACCGAAACGCCTTTTTCGATGACGTCGCGTTTCTCGTTCAGGACGTCACTGGTCAATAATTCAACGGACTCGAGTGGTTGTTCGATGATGAAACCGAAGTTTCCGCGTCGTGTCTCGCCGGGAGTGTATGTTGCAGCAAGCGACTCGAGGTAGACATCGTCCTCGATTGTCTTCTCGGTCTTGGCATCGAGTTTAAAATGGGCAACAGGGTTGAAGGTGACCGGCTCGTCACTTGTATTTGTGATTGTCACACGCGTCTTGACGAGGTCAAATGATTCGTCATGGGTGAAGCCGTGGAAAAAGTCGATCATCCCGTAACTGGGCCGGGCATGGAACACTTTCACTTCTTCGACTTTCATCTTAATCGGTCCAATCGTGCGTGTCACGTCGGGACGGACCATCTGTTTTAACGTCAATTCGCCTTTGTCGTCGGTAACCGATGCATCGACTTTCGTCAGTTTACGGTCATCTGGCAGTTGCGGGTTCGGGACATATGCGGCAGACTTCTCGATCGATACCGGTGTCTCCTGTTTCGGGCTCGACTTTTCTGATGACTTCTCTTGGATGGTGTCTGGCGTAGTGGCGCAACCCGAAAGAATCGTCCCGAGCATCAAGGCAGCAAGTATCTGTTTCATGGAAAGTCTCCTTATTTCTTCGACTTCAGTAAATCGAAGATGATTTTGGCATGATCCGTATTATCGACTTGACCGGCAAACCGTTCCTTCGCGGGACCAAACGCATAGACGGGAACGTCTTCACCCGTATGTCCGCCTGTCGTCCAGCCGGTATGCGACCGTTCGTTGAAGATGGCTTCGATCGCATTGTCGACATCAAGCAGTTTCTTCGATTCCGCAGCACGTGTAACGGACTCGATTTCAGCTTCCGTCAGGGTGAGTTTCTTCTGGTCGATATAGGTCGTCAACGTTTTTTTGACATCGGCACCTTCGATGATTTTTGCTGCCATGAAGTCCGGTGTCTTCTTCGCCGCCTTGATCGGCTCGGCGAACCAGTTATAGACACCGTCCGCTCCAATCGAGTAACCGCCGGTTGAATGGTCGGCTGTCGCCACGACAAGCGTGTGCTTGTCTTTTTTGGCAAAGGCGATCGCCGCTTTGAAGGCACGCTCGAAGTCTTCCATCTCGCTCATCGCCCCGACGATGTCGTTATCGTGACCTGCCCAGTCAATTTGGCTTCCTTCGACCATCAGGAAGAAGCCTTTTTTGTTCGAATCAAGCCGCTTGATGGCGGAGTTCGTCATCTGCTCGAGGGACGGGACGCTGTTTTCACGGTCGATGCGTTTTGGCAGCCCGCCGTCTGCAAACAGACCGAGAACCTGCTTGTTTTTATCCGTCTGCATTTGATCCAGATTCGTGACGTAGCTGTATCCGTCTTTCTTAAACGCTTTCGTCAAATCGGTATCCGGACGGACGAAGTTTGATTTCCCGCCGCCGAGCAGGACGTCAATCTTATGTTTGCCGTTGACCCGCTCCTTGAAGTAGTCGTCCGCAATCGCATTCATGTTTTTCCGGTTCTCATCGTGCGCACCGAATGAAGCCGGTGTCGCGTGGGTGATTTCGGATGTCGCAACAAGTCCCGTCGATTTTCCGCGTTCTTTTGCTGCTTCGAGGACCGTCTTGACTTCTGATTTATCATTGTCGACGGCAATCGCGGCATTATATGTTTTGACACCGGACGACATCGCCGTCGCAGCGGATGCGGAATCCGTAATGTTTTGCTCCGGGTCTTCCGGATAGGTCATCTGTTGTCCGACGAGATATTGATCAAATGCCGTTTTTTCCGCGACCGGCGTCGAAGGATCATTTTTTAAGTACCGGTGGGCTGACGTATACGAGACACCCATTCCGTCCCCAATCAGGAAGATGACATTCCGGATTTCCGGTGATTTGGATGATTTTGTTTTTGCCTCGGCGTCATCTGTCGAGATCATCGTGCTAAGGGATAATGTCGATAATGCCACAATCGGGATGATTCGTTTCAACTTCATGGATGGTTCCTCCTTCAGGAAAATGAGTACGGTTCAGATCTACAGGACTAACTCTAGCTTTGGACTGTAAAACGAACGTTTGACCGGTGTAAAGTTTTGTTAAGAATCAAAGTTTAAAATTTACGTTGGACAGATGAACGTTAAGTTTGATGAGTAAAAAATAGTCAGAAAGGTAATAAGATAAGAAGTGGTTTTGAAACATTTTCCAGTGACAGGTCGTAAAGAAAGATAATCTGTTTAAAGGAGGAATGGCGATGAAGAAGACAAGGTGGATGACGGTCGGTCTCCTCACAGCGACGATTGGACTGGCAGGGTGTAATAACGAGACCATAGAAGATGGTCAAGGGGAGAACGGGTCGAAACAGCTTTCGAATACGGAGTTGCTGAAAAAAGCATCGAATGCGCAAGAAGACATTAAATCGTTCCGGATGGAAGGAACGACGGCATCGGATGTTGGCGACATGACGGTCGATCAGAGGGTAACGGTCGATCTAATTCAGGAACCGCTCGCCATGCATCAGACGGTTAATATGAAAAACCCTCAAGATGGAAAAGATCTTCAGGTGGAAAGTTATATCATGGATGATAAGTTGTACCTCTCTCAAAATGATCAGTGGTTTGTTCAGGATGCATCCCAACTAGGTGAGATGATGAATCAGATGAAATCAACCGTCTCAACAGATAAAAACCTGCAATTACTGAAAAAGTATAAAGACAGCTGGACAGTTAAAAAGACCGGTAACGTCTATCAGGTGGATGTGGATTTAAAAGGGGATCAGTTGAAAGCGTTTATGAAGGATTCGCTGGAACAGTCCGGTCAATTTAATCAAATGAAAGAGGTCATGGATCAAATTGAGTATAAAAAGATGGTCTACTCGATGACCTACGACGCAAAAACCTACTATCCAAAAACGATGGATATGGAGATGGAGTTTGCGGTTGACGGGAAAACGGACTTTTCGATGAAAAATGAATCGACGTTCTCGAAATTTAATGAAATTCCAGCTATAAAATTGCCGATGGAAGCTAAAAATGCACAGGAATTGCCGGGCGGTAATCAGTAAATGTAATCTGGTATAAAAAAGCAAACGTCTTTTCGGGAAGAATCCGAGAAGGCGTTTGCTTTTGATTTAATCATTTCTAGACTATTAATTTGAAAAATATAAGTGGTGCAATCGTCTGCATCTGAAATTAAGTATTGACAATAATCTGTAAATTCTGAAAAGATAGAAAAGTACATAGTGAATTAAAAGGAGGGGAAACAGAATGGGTACATCGTTCAGTGATTGGATTGGCACGGTATCGGATTTCGTATGGGGACCGCCGTTGCTTATCTTTTTGGTCGGTACGGGGATTTACTTGACGATACGACTCGGATTCATTCAAATTACCAAGCTTCCGTATGCATTGAAACTGGCATTCACGAAACATCAGGACGATACGTCGGAAGGGGATATCAGTCATTTCCAGGCATTGATGACAGCACTCGCGGCGACGGTCGGTACGGGGAATATCGTTGGTGTTGCAACTGCAGTCGTCCTCGGGGGACCGGGTGCCATCGTCTGGATGTGGTTATCCGGATTGTTCGGGATGGCGACGAAGTATGCCGAGGCGATTCTTGCCGTCAAGTACCGTGTCGTCGATGAGAAGGGACAGATGGCCGGGGGGCCGATGTACTATCTCGAACGGGGATTAAAACAGAAATGGCTCGGCGTGTTGTTTGCCGCGTTTGCTTCGCTTGCCGCCTTCGGGATCGGTAATGGTGTTCAGACGAACTCTGTTGCACTGGCGATGAAATCGACGTTCGACGTGCCGTTGTATGTGACGGGGATTGTCCTGATGGTGGCGACGGGGGTCGTCATTATTGGTGGAGTTAAGTCGATCGGGAAAGTCGTCAGTTATTTTGTCCCGTTCATGATTTTCTTCTACGTCGGAAGTGGTCTCTTGATCATGGTCATGAACTTTGATTTGATTCCGGGTGCACTCGCGACGATCTTCAGCAGTACGTTCTCGAATGAAGCCATCACCGGTGGTGCCATTGGTGCTGCGATTCGTTACGGGGTCGCCCGTGGGGTTTTCTCGAATGAAGCGGGTCTCGGTTCTGCACCGATTGCAGCTGCCGCTGCAAAAACGGATTTCCCGGGACGTCAGGCACTCGTCTCCATGACGCAGGTGTTTCTCGATACGCTTGTTGTCTGTTCAATGACCGGCTTGACGCTTGTCATGGGTGGTCAACTCGATAAAAAGCTGGAAGGGGTCGAATTGACGACAGCCAGCTTTGAAGTGTTCCTTGGACCGGCCGGAAAGTATATCGTGACGATTGGTCTTGTCATGTTCGCTTTCTCGACCGTTCTCGGATGGTCCTATTACGGTGAAAAATCCATCTATTATCTGTTTGGTCAAAAGTCGATTTTACCGTACCGGATTCTGTTTGTTCTCGTCGCGGGACTTGGGGCGATGACGACGAACTTGAATATGGTCTGGGCGATTTCCGACGTCTTCAACGGACTGATGGCCATTCCGAACTTGATCGGTTTGATTGGTCTGTCCGGTGTCGTCATTGCGGAAACCCGACTGTTCCGCGAACAGCTGAAACGGGAAGAGGCCGAACGACGAATTTCATAGAATTTCTGACGGTGCACAAAACCCCGCATTCTCATATGGAGAGTGCGGGGTTTGTTTGATTAAGTCGTTTGATACAGCATGAGGGATTCGTACGGGCGTAATGTGACTTGCCCTGACGCCTCTAAGACATCCGGATAATTCTGAATCAGAACCTGATGATCCAGCCACTCGTCCGGTAACGTGAACGAAGCTGCCGTACCGTAAAAGTTCGACAGGACGAGAACTTGTTCGTCGTCGGTCGTCCGTTCGTACGCCCAAAGCGAGAGATCGTCAGGTGTCAGAAGCCGGTAACTTCCGTTCGTCAAGACGTCATATTGTTTGCGCAGGTGAATCAGCTGCTTGTAATGATAGAAGACCGAGTCCGGATCGGCAAGCGCTGCTTCGACATTAATCGAAGTATGGTTTTCAGGAACCGGAATCCACGGTGTTGCCGTCGAGAAACCGGCGTGCGGGGACGCATCCCACTGCATCGGTGTCCGGGCATTATCGCGGGATTTTTGACGGATTGCGGCCAAAATATCAGCTTCTGTTTCACCGAGTGACGCTTTTTCGGTATACGCGTTCAGTGTCTCGACATCCCGGTAATCCGCCAAGTCGGTGAAGTCCGGATTCGGTGTGCCAATTTCTTCGCCCTGGTAGATGTATGGTGTACCTTGCAAACCGTGTAACGTCGTTGCGAGCATCTTCGCACTTTCGATCCGGTAAACCGTATCGTCACCAAACCGGCTGACGACGCGGGGCTGGTCATGGTTACACCAGAAAATCGCATTCCAGGCATTTCCCTGCATCCCGCCCTGCCAGTCGGAGAGAATCCGTTTCAGCTCGAGGAAATCGAACGGGGCTGCCGTCCATTTCTCTCCGTTCGGATAATCAACTTTCAAGTGGTGGAAGTTGAAGGTCATTTTCAGTTCCTGCTCGTTCAGATTCGAGTAACGGAGGCAATGATCGAGTGTCGTTGACGACATCTCACCGACCGTCATCAAGTCATGACCGGCAAAGACACGTTGGTTCATCTCCTGCAGGTAGTCATGGACGCGTGGACCGTCTGTATAGTATTTTCGGCCGTCACCGGTCGGGTCATCCGCAAAACTGTCATCTTTTGAAATCAAATTGATGACGTCGAGCCGGAAACCGCGGACGCCTTTATCGCGCCAGAAGCCCATCATCTGATAGACGGCTTCCCGGAGCGCCGGGTTTTCCCAGTTGAAATCAGCTTGCGTCTTGTCGAACAGATGCAGGTAATACTTACCGGCGACGTCGTCGAACGACCAGGCCGGTCCACCGAATTTTGATACCCAGTCCGTCGGTTCGTCCCGCCAGATGAAGTAATCGTGGTAGGGGCTATCAGGATTTCGTCCTTGCTGGAACCAGTCGTGGTCGGTCGAACAGTGATTGACGACGATATCCATCATGACGGATAACTGGCGTTTGTTTGCTTCTGCAATCAATTGATCGAAGTCTGCCATCGTCCCGTAAGACGGGTCAATCGCATAATAGTCACTGACGTCATAGCCGTTGTCGCGTTGCGGGGACGCGTAGACCGGCGTCAGCCACAGGTAATCGACGCCGAGGTCAGCCAGGTAATCGAGTTTCGCCGTCACACCGCGCAGCGTACCGGTCGCTTTGCCTTCCGGGCTGTAAAAACTTTTCGGGTAGATTTGATAGACGGCGGATTTACGCCAGTCGGTTGTCGTAAGAGTCATATCAGGTCACACCTTTCTAAAACTTAGGCTGCCTCTTTAAGTGCCGCTTTGCGGGCACGTTTCGTCGAGACGTAATGGAACAGGAACGTACAGACAATCGGAACGATAATGGCGATGACCATCCCGATGATGAAGGACAGAATCGATCCGGGAACGATCGAGATGAAGGCCGGAAGACCGCCGACACCGATTGCCGGTGCGAGTACTCCACTGACAGCGATGAATGAAGATGCAATCGCAGATCCGACCAGTGCCGCATAAAACGGATACTTGAACCGGAGATTGACCCCGAACATGGCGGGTTCGGTGATTCCGAAGTAAGCCGAGATGGCGGAAGTCGATGCCATGTTTTTATCATTGACGTTTTTCGCGAGGAACAGCATCGCAAGTGTCGCCGATCCTTGAGCGATGTTCGAGATGGCAATCATCGGCCAGATGAACGTCGTCCCGCTTTGACCGATCAGTTGTAGATCGACGGCGATGAACATGTGGTGCATCCCAGTGATGACGAGTGGGGCGTAAAGGGCACCAAATAGCAACGCACCAAGAAGTGGAACGGCTTCAAACGTATTGACGACGCCGATTGTAATCCAGTCTCCGATTTGACGCGTGACCGGTCCGATGACGGCAAGGGCCAGGAAGCCGGTTAATGTGATCGTCGTGATCGGGACGACGAGCAGCTGAATCGCATTCGGAACACGATTCTTGAGCCAGCGTTCGATCGTACTTAAGACGTAAGCGGCAGCGAGGACCGGTAAAATCTGTCCTTGATAACCGACTTTTTCGATTTCAAATAAGCCGAGGATATTGAATGTCGGAATGTCCCCTTTCAACGCACTTTGACCGTAATTCCAGGCATTCAGGAGATCCGGGTGCACGAGCATCAATCCCATGACAATCCCGAGGATTTCACTGCCGCCAAAGCGTTTCGTGGCGGACCATCCGACCAATGCCGGCAGGAAGACGAAGGCTGTGTTCGCCATCATGTTGATTAAATCCCATAAACCCTGCAGGTTCGGATACCGTTCGATCATCGTCTTGCCGCCAAACTCGATGCCGAACAGATTGTTAATTCCCATTAACAGTCCGGCGACGATGATAGCCGGGATGATCGGCATGAAGACATCGGAAAAGACTTTGATCAGTTTTTGGAACGGATTCATTTTCGAGGCACCGGACGATTTGACGTCGGCGATTGTCGTTGCCTGTAAACCGGTCAATTGAATGAACTCGGCATAGACACGGTCGACGTCACCGGCGCCGATGACGATTTGATAGACACCTGCATTCAAGAAGGCTCCTTTGACGAGTGGCACTTCGAGTAACGCTTCTTGCTCGACCAGACTTTGATCTTTCAGCGTTAAACGAAGGCGGGTGACACAATGAGCGGCCTGCTCGACGTTATCTTTACCACCGATTCGTTCGATGATTTGTTCTGCAATTTGCCGATAGTTGGGCTTCATCTCACATTCTCCTTTGGGATTGAACTGAAGACTCATTTTGAAATGAAAACGTTTTCTTATATGCGCACACTCATCTTAACTTATCTATATAAGTTAAGTCAACAACTTATATAGATAAGTTTGAAGCCGCTTTGATCATATAAAAAAGACCGGCCCGAAAGCTGGTCTTCAAGGAGAAAAGATTACGTTGGAGTCAGTCTTGTTTTTCAGGAAGATTGCAGTGCCTCAAAGACGAAGTGGGACTGCTTCACATCCAAGTACTGACATTCATATTCGATCTGACCGTTATCCAGTTCGATCGCCTGAAGCGGTCGGACCGGAATCGGCTGTTGCTTCAAAATCAAAACGAGTTCAATCCCTTCATGAACAGGCAGATGTAGCGGGGAATAGAAGGAGACACTATGCATGGTCCCTTTGGAGACCGCGATATTTGTTCGACCGACGTGGATATCCTGTCCGTTCAGCCGTTGAATCGTAATCGAAGCATCGACCGTCCGGGTGCTGATCGGGGCAGTCATCGCTTCCATCGCTGCAATCTGCCGTTCGCGCATGGCGCGTTCGAAATGGACTTTAGGTAACGGTTTACTGAACAAGTATCCTTGGATGGTCGTACATTCGAGTCCTCGTAAGAAGTGGAGTTGTCCCATCGTCTCGACACCTTCTGCGACGACATCCATGCCGAATTCCTTTGCCATGAAGAGGACGCTCCTTACGACGGATTGTGTTTTTTTATCCTGGACCAGCGTGGTCGCGAACTGCCGGTCAATCTTAATCGTATCAATCGGATACTGTTGCAGATAAGAGATTGATGAATAGCCTTTTCCGAAATCATCCAAGGCAATCTTGATGCCCATTTGACTGAGCATCTGAAGTGACTGCTGAATCTTACTGTTATCAAACAAGACATCGGTCTCGAGAATTTCGATTTCAAGCATGCTTGGGGAAACACCGAAGCGCTGGAGTGTTTCCTGGCAGGTCTCGGCAAAGTTTCCATGAATCAAGCGTTTTGGAGAAACGTTGATTGAAATCGGAACGATCGGTAAGTCGGCAAGAATCCATTGATTGATATTCCGGCATGTTTCTTCGAGCACCCAGTCGGCAATCAGGATATGCATCTCGCTTTCCTCGGATAACGGAATGAAATCGTTTGGCGGAATCCGGCCCCAGTCCGGATGTTGCCAGCGGATTAATGCTTCTGCTCCGACAATCGTTCCGGACCACGCGTTAACTTTTGGCTGATACTCAAGGAACAGTTCGTTCCGGCGGATAGCCGTTCGGATACTTTTTTGAAGTTGATGGCGCCGGTAAGTCTCGATATTGAACGTCGAGGAATAGACACTGTATTCATTCACACGGGCCCGACCGAGGGCGATGCTCGCTGTTTTAACAAGGTCTTCCGCCGAATCCGCATCTTCCGGGAACCGGCTCACGCCGATGCCGATTGACGGGTACCATTCGTAGGAATCGACGACGATTTTTTGTTTGGACAGTTCAATCAATTGTTCACAGATCTTGTTGATTGAACATTCTTCGACGACGTTCGGGAACAAGACGATGTATTCGTCTCCGTAGAGGTGACCAAAGTAAGAAGCAGTCGGCAGGTGGTGTAACAATTGTGTTGCTGTTTTTGACAACCACTTATCCCCAATCGGATAACCGAAATCATGATTGATGTCCTGTAAGGCATTGTAACTGACCGTCAAGACGCTGAACGTGGGATAAGTAGCAATCCATTGGTTCATTTGTTCAAGAACCAGTGTCCGGTTCGGCAGTCCCGTCACCCGGTCATGCATCGCCAGTTGAAAAATTTTCTCTTCCTGTTGTTTTAACTGTGTGATGTCCTGAATGACACTTTGGAAAGCGGAGACGACACCGTCTGCGCCACGGATCGGTGTCCGGTTTTCTAAAATCCAATGAATCATCTCATCGTGACGGATCCGATAGGAGACTTCGGACTCATGATTGGCGAGAACCCGGTGATAACTCGCTTCGACTTTTGATCGATCTTCGGGAAGAATCAAATCCTCGATCCAGAGCCCGTCGACCTGTTGGTGCCGGTGCAGTAATCCTTCAAAGATATTTTCAAATCCCCGTGTGTGAAAATCAATCTTTTTTTGATCAATATCGTACCGGTAAATCGCACTCGTCGACACTTGTTGGAACGTTAAAAACTTTTCTTTTTCATCATGAAGTTGTTTATCCAATGATTTGTGTTCCGAAAGATTGTAGAGAACACAAGTGAGCTCTGCCTGTTGTTGCCGGTCATCTTGCCGGAACGCACATCGGCAGAAGATATCCTGATAACCATGCTGTGGATGAAGGACACGTGTTTCGATGTCGAGTGAAGGCAAACAGCGGTTTGTTTTCAACAAATCCAGATACTCACGAAACTCCTGTTGGTCAGCAGGATGAATCCGTTGTAAAAACTCTTGTTTAGACAAACGTTTGAGCTGTTCGGGCAGGACTCCGAATAATTCCGCGAACGAGTCGGAGGAGCGCAACAGGTTACCGTGCTCATTGAATGCGGCCAGGGCGATTCCCGGAAGTGTTTCGACCAATTGCTGATCAAACTGAATCGAGTCCATCTGCTGTCTCATCAGTCGGTTTGTTGTTAAATCGCGAGCAATTCCATATGCCCCGACAATCAGACCATTGGCGAAAATCGGAATATTGACGATCATCATTTCCAGATAATGACCTTTCGAATGCCGGATGCGTGCCGTATACGTCTCGCTTTTTCCCTGCATGACCTGTTGAAAATGGAACACTGTACTGTCTTGATCGTCTGGATGAACAAAATGTTTGAAGTGGTTCATTAAAGCGTCTCTCGTATAGCCCAGTAATAGGGATGTTTTATCATTTAGACGCGTGACGCGTCCTAATATGTCGAGCGTATAAATCGCATCCGGATGGTTTTCCATGAAGTGTTCATCAATGGTGGATACGTCCTGACCGCGTTTTAGTAAAGTATGTAGTCCTTTCATAAATGGCAATGGCAAAACCTCCAGTTAAAAAATATAAAAAGAAACCTAAAATTTGGTTCACATTTTTATAATATAACATTCAAATGGAAGAATGAACGTTTCGTTCAAAAAAACAAAAAAAGGACTCTGAGTTTAGAGTCCTTAGCGGCGGGCAATATCCGTGAATTGAAACTTATCGAGCCGGTGACGCGACTGTGTCCGTTCAAAATGCTGACCCTCGTAATAATACGTATCATTCGTAATGACGATGACATGGGAGGTGCCCTCGAGATCCAGATACTGCTGATCTTCCGCCGTCGCGGGTTGAGCCTCGATTTTTCGTTTGGCATAACTGATCTGCCGTCCGAGTGTCTGTTCGATATACGCATAAATCGACGCACCGGCAATTTCTTTCGTCAAACCGGGGACGAGGGACGTCACGAACAGGTTGATATCAAAGATGACCCGCTCCCCGTCAATCGACCGGACCCGTTTGACCTGCGTGAGCGACGTACCGGGTGTGACATGGAACAACTGGGCAAGTTCCTCGGTCGCTTCGAGCAGCTCACAGGAAATGACATCGGTCTTGACGTCATGTTCGCCGATTTGCCGGTTTGCTTCAGAAAAGCTGACGATGCCGTTGAACTGAAAGGCAATCGCATCCTGACTGAGTACGAAGACTCCTTTTCCCTGGTGTTTGCGGACGAACCCCTTGTCCTGCAAGGCATCGATTGCCTTGCGGACCGTGCCGCGACTGGCACCGAATTCCTGCATCAATTCCGTTTCCGAAGGGAGTTTAGTTTCAGCCGGTAACGTACCGCCCTGAATCTGGTCGACCAGTTGTTGATAAATCTGAAGATATTTTGGCATCATCGATTCCGTCCTTTATCCAAAGTGTTGGGGATAGTGTAGCACGGAATCAACGTTTCCACCCAATCATCCGGCGGTACGAACTAAAAGCAGGCCAGGCAAGAATCGCGACGGCAAGCCAGTAGAGAAATTGATTTTCAGACGAAATCACACCGATGACGGCAGCCAGTAAAATGGTCGTATAGACGGAGAAAACGATGATCAACAGCGGATGGATCTTCGGGAAAACCGTGAAACGGCCAAGGCGTTCGTTTTCGCTTCGGACATAAAGCAGACTGCCGCAACTGATTAAGAGGACCAGCAAGACCAGGTTGAATACGAGGGCGCTGATCAACTGTTCGTCTTGGAACAACAAGGTGAATGGAGAAGCCGTCGTCGTCAGGAAATCGAACAACGAATCCTCCTCATCGGCGATACCAAATCCGAGCGTCGTGATGGCGGCGATCGCAAAAAAGGTCAGGTAGTTTAAAAACAGGAAGAACAATCCGAGTAATAATTGGCCGATGACGTCGCCGGCAATCGTTCCCGCGAGTAAAAAGATACTGAAGACGACGAGATCGAATAGAAAATACGAGACAAAATCGAGCGTCAGGTCAGACGGGTTGACGTAGTCAAACGGATGAATGCCGCCGATTCCTTGTAAAATCAGCCAGCTGACGAAGAAACCGATGATCGGCAAAATCAGCAGGATGGCGACACCAAGACTCCATTTGATCCAGTAGAGTGTTTTTTTATTGACCGGCAAAGCGTGAAGCATTAAGCTCCGGCCGCTTCCGCGTTCTTTTCCGAGGATTAAAATCGCAAAGACCGCCATCAGAATCGCACCGAATCCGGCAAAACTCGGACTGACGAGGACGGACTGAATGATTTCGTTTTCTGCTCCGCCGTATGTACCGAAGTTATCGATGACCGTGTAACTGCCGAAGCCGTAACTGAAGACAGCGAGCAGGAAAAGCGAAGCGAGTGGCCAGATGCCCTGCTTGATATGATAACGGATCAGTTGTTTATACATGTTGATCGCCTCCGAACGTTCCTAAAAAGTAATCTTCGAGTTGAACAGGTAACACATCTCTCAGTAGCGGATTCGTCTTGTCGACATAAGTTGCACCGGCTTCCGAGCGGACAATCAGCGTCACGACCCGACCGGTTTGTGACAGAACGTGGACGTCGTGATGTTGGAAATCCGGAACGGTCTCGTAAGCGAGTTGCCATTTCTGCATACTGGATTTTGCATCTTCGAGCGTTTGCGGTTCTTTGACGAGGTGTTGTTCGATCGTCATGATCCGGTCGGCCAGTGAATCGAGTTCCTCCAACTGATGGGACGCGATCAGGACGGCAGTTTGACGTTCGGCAAGCAACGTCACAAGCTGTTTTAAATAATTTCGTTTATTGATCCGGTCGAGTCCGTCCGTCGGTTCATCGAGCAACAGGACCGGTGCGTTGGTCGCGAAAGCAAGCTGCAGCAAAAACAGCTGGGCCTGACCTTTTGAGAGCGAGGTGACACGGCGTCCACGATCGAGATTCAACGACCGGCAATAGTTTTCAATAAAAGTCCGTTCGAAATTCGGATAAAACGCATTGTAAAAGCCGATCAATTCCCCGAGTGTCATCTGACGGTAGACGCCGAGCGAATCCGGGACTAAAAACAGGTGCTGCCGGGCTGAAGGAACGTGATGGATCGACTGTTGGTTCCATTCGACTTTTCCGCGGGACGGCTCAAGTGCTCCGACGAGTGTTTTTAGTAACGTCGTCTTGCCGGCACCGTTTCGTCCGATCAGTGCTGTAATCGTTCCGGCCGGTAACGTGAACGAGGCGTTTTCGTAAATCATTTTGGAATCAATCTGTTTGGTCAGGTGAGACACGGTCAACATGATGAATCCTCCCTTGTTTGGATAAGTAGTTGATAAAGATCTGCATTGGATATCGATAATTCATCGGCTACGCTGCACAGTGTCTGCACATGCGGTTGAATCGCAGCCTGTTTGACCTGTTCGATCGGTAAATCGGAAATAAAGGAACCCTTGCCGCGCATCGTGACGATGAAGTTACGGCTTTCGAGTTCCTGATAGGCACGGGAAACGGTATTCGGATTGACGAGTAACGTGCTCGCCAGTTCACGGACCGACGGCATCTGTTCACCGGACCGGAGCAGTCCGCGGGCAACCGCACGGATGATTTGGGCGACCAGTTGCTCGTAAATCGGCAACGAACTTTTAGGGTCAACCGTAAACATTCGATTACCTCCTTAAGTGTATTAATTCAATTAGTACACTAATTATAGGAAAATCCATCCAGGACGTCAAGTGGAGTAAAAAAGGAGTGACGGGAAACACTGCTAATAAGGAAGAAATGTTACTCCGGCGTAACGCGGCTCTAAATATTTGCTATACTGACGACAGAAGAATCATCAGGAAGGATGACCCGGAATGTTAGAGCGATTAAGTGCGTTGGAAGACCGTTATGAAAAATTAAATGACCTGTTGGCGGACCCCGCCATCATTAAAGATACGAATCAATTGCGTGAGGTGTCGAAGGAGCAGTCGCAACTGGCACCGACCGTTGAAGTGTACCGCGTCTACCGCGATAAGATGGAAGCCTACCAGGAGGCGCGTCATATGTTGACAGACCCGGAGATGCGCGATCTCGCGAAAGAGGAAGTCGCCGTGCTCGAGCCGGAAATCAAGGAACTCGAGACGAAGCTGAAAGCTCTGCTCCTGCCGAAAGATCCGAACGACGATAAAAACGTCATCGTCGAAATCCGCGGAGCGGCAGGAGGCGATGAAGCGGCGTTATTTGCCGGCGATCTCTTTAAAATGTATTCGAAGTTCGCTGAAAAACAGAACTGGAAAATTGAAATCATCGATGCCAGCTATACGGAGCTTGGCGGCTACAAGGAAATCATCTTCATCGTCAAAGGGACAGGGGCGTACTCGAAGCTGAAGTACGAGAACGGCGCCCACCGGGTGCAACGTGTTCCGTCAACCGAGTCGGGCGGACGGATTCATACATCGACCGCCACGGTTGCTGTCTTGCCGGAAGCAGAAGATGTCGAAGTCGAGATTCACGACAAGGATGTCCGCGTCGATACGTTCACGTCGAGCGGACCTGGCGGACAATCGGTCAACACGACCCAGTCGGCAGTCCGGGTCACGCATGTACCGACGGGAATCGTCGCGAGCTGTCAGGATGAAAAGTCACAAATTAAAAATAAAGAAAAAGCGATGAAGGTGTTGCGGGCCCGTGTCTACGACAAGATTCAACGCGAGCAGCAGGCCGAGTACGATGAAAAACGGAAATCAGCGGTCGGAACCGGTGACCGGTCAGAGCGGATCCGGACGTATAACTTTGCCCAAAACCGTGTCACTGATCACCGGATCGGTTTGACGATTCAAAAACTCGACCGGATTCTCCAGGGTGAGATGGATGAAGTCATCGATACGCTCGTCATGGAGTATCAGGCCCGGGCATCGGAGGCGGCGAACTGATGCGAATCGCAAAACGTCTGAATCAGGCACAAACGATGCTCGTGACGGCAGGACGCGAGGCCTCGAGTGCCGAATGGTTACTTATGCACGTTTTACAGGTCGACCGGACCGGATTGTTGATCCGCTTGTCGGACGAACTTGAGCCGGAACAGGACCTGTTGTTCAGTGAATATTTACTGGCCCATTTAAATGGTTTCCCGGTCCAGCATTTGATTGGATACCAGCCGTTTTACGGACGGGATTTCCGTGTGTCGCCCGCTGTTTTGATTCCGCGGCCGGAGACGGAGGAATTGATTGAATTCGTGACGGGACGCCTGCAGGGCGAAACATTCCAACCGGGTGAAATCGTCGATATCGGAACCGGTAGCGGAGCGATTTGTCTGACGCTCGCCCTTGAACTGAAACAGCCGGTCACGACGGTCGATATTTCGGCGGAGGCGATTGCGGTGGCCAAAGAAAATCAACAGATGCTTGGCGGAGAGGTCACCTTTTTGGAAGGGGATTTACTGGCACCGCTTGCTGACCGGTCAGTCCGGGTGTTAGTCTCGAATCCCCCTTATATTGAAGAGGATGAATTGCTCAGTGACGTCGTGTTTGACCATGAGCCCCACCTCGCGTTATTTGGCGGGAAAGACGGACTCGTGTTCTACCGCCGCCTGATTGAAGACAGCAATCGGGTCCTGCGCGATGATTTTCGTTTGATTGCGTTTGAAATCGGACACAATCAGGGCGATGAAGTGCAAATGATGTTAAAAAAACGTTATCCAACTGTAGAAACGGGTATTTTAAAAGATATAAACGGTAAAGACCGTATCGTGTATGCGGAACGAAAGGATTGTCCAGAGTGAAGACGGAAATGATTCAGCAAGAGACATTAAATGAAGCGGTACGACTATTACAAGAAGGTGAAGTCGTCGCGATTCCGACGGAGACGGTCTATGGTCTCGCAGGGGATGCGACGAGCGAAACGGCCGTTCGGCGAATTTTCGCCGCGAAGGGTCGACCTTCCGACAATCCGTTGATTGTCCATGTCGCATCCATCGAACAGGCAAAGCAGTTCGTCACTCATATTCCGGATGTCGCGACTCAATTGATGGATACGTTTTGGCCGGGTGCCTTGACGATCATTTTAGAATCAGACGGGCGTGCATCCTCACTCGTCACCGCAGGACTGGATACGATCGGATTACGGATGCCGGACCATCCGCTGGCGCTTGAGTTAATCGAAGCGACCGGATTAGGTCTGGCAGCACCAAGTGCCAACCGTTCCGGAAAACCTTCACCGACGTCAGCTGCGCACGTCGCACATGACCTCTCGGGCCGCATCGCCGCAATCGTCGACGGCGGAGAGACCGGAATCGGTGTCGAATCGACGGTCATCGACTGTACCACGACCCCACCGGTGATTTTACGACCGGGTGGTGTGACGCGGGAGCAGATCGAATCGATCATCGGGGATGTGTCACTTGATCCTGCCTTATCGATGAAAGACCAGGCACCGAAGGCACCAGGCATGAAGTACACGCACTACGCACCGGAAGCAACGTTATCCGTTGTCGCGGGTGACCTCTCATTCCTGCAGCAACTCATCGATGAAGCACGCCAAACTGGACAAAAGACAGGCGTCATTCTCTTTGACGGAGAAGACATCGAAGCCGATGTCCGTTGTTTCCTCGGATCGACGATGGAAACAGCTGCGCAACGTCTTTACGATTGTTTACGGCGATTTGACCAGACGACGGTAGATCAGATTTTTGTACGGGACCTATCAGAAGAAGGGGTTGGGCTAGCAGTCCGAAATCGGCTCCACAAGGCAGCAGGTGGTCGGATCATTCGCCCGTAAAGAAGGAGGATACTGAGATGAGCACACGTCGTGTATTGTTTATCTGTACAGGAAACACATGCCGCAGCCCGATGGCGATGGCATTATTACGCTCAAAAGTGGCCGATCAAGAATTTGATGTCCGTTCCGCCGGTCTGCGTTCGATGCAAGGGTTCGATGCTTCTGAAAACGCATTGCAGGTTTTACGTGAGCGCGGCATCGAACTTGAACACTATACGCAAGTATTTGACGACGTCCTCGGGCGTTGGTCGGATATCATCCTGACGATGACACGCAGTCATAAACAGGAAGTTGGCGAACGGTACCCGGAACTGAAAGACCGGACGTTTACGCTGTACGAGTACGTGACCGGCCTTGAACGGGATATCAATGATCCGTACGGCGGATCGATGAACGTTTATCGCCAGGTCCGAAATGAACTCGAGCCCCTCGTCAACCGTCTTGTGTTAAAATTGACGCAGAACGGAAACGGAAGAAAAGCACCGGACAACCGGAAGCTTCCGAAAAAACAACCTAAACAAACGGGGGAATAGTTAACGATGAAAGTAGCAATTGGAGCAGACCATGGTGGTTTTAAGTTAAAAGCGGAACTGAATGAACTCTTACAGGAGCTCGGAATTGATTATACGGACTTCGGAACGTATTCGTCCGAATCAATCGATTATCCGGACGTCGCGATTCCGGTCGCGGAAGCAGTCGCGAACGGTGAATTCGATCGCGGGATTTTAATTTGCGGAACCGGCATCGGAATCGGCATCGCGGCGAACAAAGTCAAAGGTATCCGGGCGGCACTCGTCCATGATACGTTCAGCGCCAAAGCGACGCGTCAGCACAACAATTCGAACATCTTGACGATGGGTGAACGTGTCATCGGACCGGGTCTTGCGCGGGACATCGCGAAAATCTGGCTTGAGACGGAGTTCGAAGGCGGACGCCACGAAAACCGTGTCTGTAAAATCTCAGATTATGAGGTGAAGTAAATGGATTTGGAACAAATCAAACAGGATCTCGAAGCCTCGTTGACGGAACTGAATGAACGTTTCCCGTTAAAAGGGAAGCTGCTCGTCATCGGTTGTTCGACAAGCGAAGTCATCGGCAAACAAATCGGCAAAGCAGGTTCGCCCGAAGTCGCAGAAGCGTTATTTGATGTCTTTGATACGTTCCGCCGTTCGCACCAAGTCGATCTGGCTTTTCAAGGCTGTGAGCACATCAACCGTGCGTTGACGCTGGAACGGCAGATCGTCGAACGGCTTGGACTTGAAGCGGTGACAGTCGTTCCGGTTCCGGAAGCGGGCGGTTCGATGGCAAGTGTCGCCTACCAACGTTTTTCGGCACCGGTCGTCGTTGAAGCGATTCAGGCCGATGCCGGCATCGATATCGGAGACACGTTCATCGGGATGCATTTGAAACATGTGGCGATTCCGGTCCGTCTGCCGCACCGTGAAATCGGTGAGGCGCATGTAACGGCAGCCGTCACGCGACCAAAACTGATTGGTGGCGCACGCGCTAAATACGAATGATTTGCGCAAGGGGTTGCACTCCCCTTGCTTTTTTGATGGATTTTTAGAGGGTGCCCGCAAGTGATTATTCGTGTTAAGATAGGTTTATCGAAATGAATGGGGGAATTCAGATGGAACAAACACCACTAACGTATCTGAAACAGCAAGATGAGGAACTCTTTTCGGCTATGCGCAAGGAACTAGGACGTCAACGCGATAATATCGAGTTGATTGCGTCAGAAAACTTTGTCTCACAAGCGGTCATGGAAGCTCAAGGCAGCGTGCTGACGAACAAATACGCAGAAGGTTACCCGGGTCGTCGTTATTACGGCGGTTGTGAGTTCGTCGATTTAGCGGAAAACCTGGCACGTGACCGTGCGAAGGCCATCTTTGGAGCAGAGCACGTTAATGTCCAGCCGCACTCAGGTGCTCAGGCCAACATGGCCGTCTACTTCACGATTCTCGATCAAGGCGATACGGTCCTCGGGATGAACCTCTCCCATGGTGGTCATCTGACACACGGCAGTCCTGTGAATTTCTCCGGTGTTCAATACAACTTCGTCGAGTACGGCGTCGATCCAGAAACAGAGATGATCGATTACGATGTCGTCGCGAAGCTTGCGGAAGAACACAAACCAAAACTGATCGTTGCGGGAGCATCGGCTTATCCGCGCGTGATTGATTTCAAACGATTCCGCGAAATCGCGGACAGTGTCGGTGCCTACCTGATGGTCGACATGGCGCACATCGCGGGACTCGTCGCAGCCGGTCTCCATCCGAATCCGGTCGAACATGCACACTTTGTGACGACGACGACGCACAAGACACTTCGCGGACCACGCGGCGGAATGATTCTTTGTAAGGAAGAACATGCGAAAGCCATCGATAAATCGATTTTCCCGGGAATCCAAGGTGGACCGCTCATGCACGTCATCGCAGCGAAAGCCGTTGCCTTTGCGGAAGCATTAGCACCTGACTTCAAGGAGTACATCGAGCAAGTCGTGGCCAACGCAAAAGTCCTCGGCGAAGAGTTGACGGCACGTGGATTACGGATCGTCTCTGGCGGTACGGACAACCACCTGCTGCTCGTTGATCTCCAACCACTTGGTATCACGGGCAAGCTGGCAGAGCATGCGCTGGACGAAGCCGGCATCACGGTCAACAAAAACACGATTCCGTTTGATCCGGCGAGCCCGTTCGTCACGAGTGGGATCCGGATCGGAACAGCGGCAATGACGTCGCGTGGATTCAAAGAAGCCGAGATGAAACAAATCGCCGAGCTGATCGAACTTGTTCTGAAAAATCCGGAAGATCAAGAAACACTGACAACTGCCCACAAGCAGGTCCTGGCCTTGACAGGTCGTTTCCCGCTTTATCCGGAACGCGGTTAAGTTTTAAGCGTACAATCACCACCTCGACCTTTTCGATTGATGAGAAGTGCGGGGTGGTTTTTTGATGACCTTCAGCTAATTGGAAAGGAAGTGAAGGGTGATGAAGATTTTAGTCGTAGAAGACGATTTACATATTCAGCGACTGGTCAGGGAGACACTTGAAGCGGACGGCCATCAGGTTGTCGCGACGGCGGACGGGAACGAAGCAGCCCGTTGGATCGGCAAACAGTTTTTTGAAGCCGCCGTGCTGGATTTGATGGTGCCGGGACGGACCGGTTTTGAACTGTGTACCTTGTTGCGGGAAAGTCAGGAAATTCCGATTTTGATGCTGACGGCTCTCGGAGAACTGACCGATAAACGTGACGGTTTTTCAGCAGGCGCCGACGATTACATCACAAAACCGTTTGATCCGGAAGAACTGGTGTTTCGCCTGCATGCCGTAGCCCGGCGCTATCAAAAAGCCGTCGTCCCGATCATGCAGTTCGGTGAAGTCGTAATCGATAAACAGAGTCAGCAGCTGACGATCGGAACGACCCGGTTGACGATTCCCCGCCGTGAGTTCGATTTGTTGCACCAACTGGCGAGCTTTCCGGGACGGGTCTTCAGCCGCGAAGAACTGATTGAACACGTCTGGGGACTCGATTTCATGGGAGACGACCGGACGATTGACGTCCATATCAAGCGGTTGCGTGCCCGTTTACAACAGACGGATGCAATCACGATTCAGACAGTCCGTGGTCTCGGATACCGGTTAGAGGTGAAATCATGAAGTCGTTATATGTCAAAATCGTCGGACTCGTCTGTCTGGTTCTGTTCGTCTCGGCGTTGATTGCCTTATTGATTAGCAATGTGTTGTATTACACGGTTTGGCAAGCCTCTTACAGCCAGAAGGTCGAAGAAGCGGTCGAGACGTCGTTCGCGTATTACGAACAGCATGGGGACCGGCGTGTCGACTCATTTTACGAGATGCTCAGTGCGACCGGCTTTCAACTCTATGTCGTGTCGGAATCCGGACAGGTCAAGCGGTACGGGAATCCGTTCCGTAATGAGACAATCGCACCTGAGATCCTTCGATCGGTGCAGGACGGACAGGTCTATCAGGGGATGCGGGACTACCCGTTCCATTTGTTCCTGCTCGGATTGTTTGATAACGAAGTCATCAATACGTACGGAACGTCCTTACAAACGGCTGCAGGGACAGACGCCGTATTCATCCGTCCGGACTTAAGCCGGCAGATTCGGGAGCTGCATCTGTTCGTCGGTGCGTTCCTGGCATTACTCGTTCTGCTCAGTTTCCTGCTGCTGGTCTTCTCAATCCGTTACCTGGTGCGTCCGATCAAACGATTGACGATGGCGACGGAACAGATGACGGCCGGGGATTACTCGATTTCGGTCGCGACGGCCGGACAAGATGAGATTGGAGAGTTATCACGGCGGTTTGACGAGATGACGCAGGCCGTCGCGAAGTCGGACGCGGAACGTAAAGCATTCGTCGCCAATGTCTCGCACGAATTCCAGTCGCCGCTGACGACAATCAGAGGATACGCGGAGCAGCTCGAACGGTCTGCTGAAACGGAAGAGCGTCTGAAGTTACGGACGATTGGACAGGAAGCGACCCGGATGGCCGAGTTGACCCGTCAATTACTGACTTTGGCCCGGCTCGATGAAGGGCGACCGCTTAAACGACAGCCGATTCAGCTCGTCCAATCCATTCAGGCGACACTGGAGACGCTTCGTTATCAGTTGGATGAACGGGGGGTGGCCGTTGCGCTTGAGGCATCGGATGAGCCGGTGATTCTGGCGGATGAGTTGGCGCTAGAACAGATTTTTCAAAATCTGATTCGAAATGCCTTACATGTCTCAGCGGAAGGCGATTTGATTACGATTCAAGTCGATACCCAAGCCGAATCGGTCCTTGTGCGGATCAAGGATCAAGGACCGGGTATGACGGAAGAAATGATCAGCCATGCCTTCGAACGATTTTATCAGGGCGATACGTCACGGGGGACGAGTGGGGCCGGTCTCGGACTGGCGATCGTCAAGGAGACGGTTGATCAATTAAAAGGACAGATTCGGATCGAGTCGATTCCCGGTACAGGGACGACGATTGTCCTGACTTTTTTTAAGTAAGACGGAGTCGTTCATGTTCCGTTCATCTTCGCCCGCTACAATCAAATCTGTAACGTATAAACAGGAGGGATGACAGATGAAGATGGGATGGCGTGAATTGATTCGGATGCGGCAACGGTTCTTCTTGATGGCAATCGTGACGACGTTGATCGTCTTGTTGATTTTGATGATTTCCGGACTCGCGGACGGACTGGCTTATGACAATGGAGCAGTCGTCCGTAACTTGCCGATTGAGCAGGTCGCCTTGAGCAAAGATGCGGAAGGACAACTGACACGATCGTTTTTAGAGCGGACGGATCAACCGGCGGCAACGGAAGCACTAGGTGTACAAAACATGGTACTCGAAAAGAAGAATGGAACAAAAGACGATGTGACGGTGTTCGCTTCTCCGGGCGACACGCGTTACGGACCGCGTCAACTGGCGGACTTAAAGGACGGACAGGTGTTGGTCGATCAACAGTACGCTGAACAGAGCGGTACGAAAGTCGGTGATTCGGTCACGGACTTCCGGACGAAACAGACGTTCGAAATCGTCGGTACGGTCAACGACGGACGCTACAGCCATGCACCGGTCGTCTGGATGACGCTTTCGACATGGGACGACTGGCAACAGCAGATGGGGACGGATTATGTCTCGGCCTTCATCAGTCAGGAATCGATCAAGACGAAACTTGCGACGTATACGAAACAGCAAATCGTTGAACAGGTACCGGGTTACGCGGCGGAACAAAACTCGTTCCAGATGATGCGGCTCGCACTCATCGTCATCGGTTCGTTGATTTTGACGGCCTTCTTCTACATCTTGACGATGCAAAAGATGAAACAACTTGGTATCTTGAAGGCGATCGGGATTCGGACAAGGACGATCGGACAAGGACTCGTCCTGCAGGTATTTTTGCTGACGGTCGTCTCGTTTTCAGTCAGTCTGTTGTTGACATGGACGGTCGGCCAACTGTTACCGGACGACTTACCATTCCGCTTTGAATGGACGACCAGTCTGCTGTACGGCGGATTGATCATCGTGACAGCATTACTCGGTGGTCTGATTCCGTTACGGGCCTTGAAAAAACTGGAACCGGCGGATGCGATGGGAGGAATGACAGGATGATTAAGCTGATGGAGGTTGAACAAACGTATGGGGCGATGAAAGTGCTGCAACATGTCTCATTTGAAGCAAAAGAAGGAGAGTTGATTGCACTTGTCGGACCAAGCGGCAGCGGGAAAAGTACATTACTCCAGCTGCTTGGTCTTCTGCAGACCCCGTCCGGAGGAAAGATCCAGTTTGATGACATACTCCTGCAGGACACGTCGGATGAACAAAGAAGACAAATGCGACTGCTCGAAATCGGCTTCATCTTTCAGGAATCACATCTTGTCCCCTTTTTAACCGCAGCGGAACAACTGGAGCTTGTCGCGGAAGAAGCCGGTCACACCATCGATGCGGCGGCCCATCTTGAAGTGTTCGGATTACGTGACCGCGCCGACCATCTTCCGCAAGCACTATCCGGCGGAGAACGGCAACGGGTCGCGATTGCCCGGGCGCTTGTCAATGATCCGCGTCTTGTCTTAGCGGACGAACCAACCGCGAGCCTCGACTATACGAATGCTCGACAGGTGATGGAGTTGTTGCAGCGACAGGCACATGAGCACGGCAAGACGGTCATCGTCATCACCCATGACGAACGGATGCTGACGTATTGTGACCGTGTCTTACGGATGGAAGATGGACAGATTCAAGAAATCAATTAAAACAGGATACTGCCCTGACTTTTGTTTTCGCACTAAAAATAAAAGTTAGAGCAGTATTTTTGATATACTTAACTGAATACGAATAATTTAAGGGTGGATTTAAACGATGGACTTATCTAAATTCATACGGTCGGAACTAGAGACGATTAATACGGCACACATTACGAAATGGTTGGAAGATAAAAGTTTATCAAAACGTGACTATAAACGATTGGTTGAAGATTTTAAAGCCATTGTCATCATGGAACAAGCCGGTTTTTATGAACAGGCCGATGCACGGTTCATGCAGTGGAAACCTCTTCCGTTACCGGCGGAGATTTACCGTTACCGATTGGCGATTGCAGGAAAAATCGGTGGGAAACGATTGGCCCGAAAACGTTTTTCGGCATATCCTTCTGTTGTACAAAATCATTCGCAACTGAAGTCATGGAAAAAAATTCTTCGGAGCAATCCGTTGTGGTTAGGTGGACTAGTCGTAGCCGGCCTATTAGCAGTCGGCATTACGCAAGTTGATTTTTCCGAGGAAGCTCCGCCTAAAAAAACTTCCGAGCAAACGAACGTTGAGCAAAAGCTTGCGTCTTTAGAAAAAGAAGTCGAACAGCTGAAACAAAAAAATGAGAAGCTGACGGTATCTGAAGAAAAAAAGACGGAAACAAAAAAAACTAAAGCCGATCAATCGAAAGAAACGGAACAAGAGGAGCCACAAGCGTCAACGAAGGATCCTGAGCAGGCCCTTCAGGAGGCAGTTTCTTCCGTTCAGTCCAAAGAGTATGAAACGGCGAACCAATTGTTGACCGGAAAGGTCCTGACGAATAAAGAGACAGCCGGTATGGCACGTTTCTACAAACTGATTGCAGCCGGAAAGCTGAAGGAAACGAAACAAAGTGACTATCTGGCGTACCGGAATGATTTCCCGGAATCCGGTTACATGAGTGATGTCTTATGGATGCAGGCTGTTTACGAACAAAAAAATAAAGTCGGTAATTACAAAACGACATTACAGGAATTAGCGAAACAACCTGACAACGAATGGTCATATGCTGCGAAGGCAATCCTTCAAGGGAAGAGTACGCTGGGAGATTGATTCGAAGAAAACAGTTCCCAAGTAGTCGCTTTTTGGAGTACAATGCGAAAAGAGAATGGAGAGGAGATGCAAAACAATGAGTAAAGTACATGTATTTGATCACCCATTGATTCAGCACAAGATGACGATCATGCGTAAAGTCGAAACAGGAACGAAACAATTCCGGGAGCTTGTCGACGAAGTGGCTTCATTGATGGCATATGAACTCACGCGTGACCTTCCACTTACTGACGTTGAAATCGAGACACCGGTCACGAAAACGACGCAAAAAATGATCGAGGGCAAGAAACTGGGAATCGTTCCGATTCTTCGTGCAGGTCTTGGGATGGTGGACGGCATGCTTCGCATGATGCCGAACGTCAAAGTAGGACACATCGGTCTTTACCGTGATCCGGAAACACTTGAGCCGACGGAATACTATCTCAAATTACCGACAGACGTCGCAGAACGTGATTTCGTCGTCGTCGATCCAATGCTTGCGACAGGCGGTTCTGCTGCTGACGCAATCTCCTCTTTGAAAAAACAGGGTGCACAAAGCATTAAGCTGGCTTGCCTCTGTGCGGCACCTGAAGGCGTCAAACGCATTCAGGAAGAACATCCGGATGTCGATATTTATCTCGCGGCACTTGATGAGAAATTGAACGACCATGGTTACATCGTTCCTGGACTCGGGGATGCGGGTGACCGTCTGTTTGGTACAAAGTAATAAACAGAATGAAAGGCGCTTCCTGCGAAGGGAGCGCCTTTTTTTGTACGAGTTGCCACAAGTGCGGACTGCGCACGTGACGCGGAATATGTTTTAATGAAAACAGAAGCAAGAAGGAGGAAGTCCGTATGCCCATCAAAGTCATGCCGATTTTCGGCACACGACCGGAAGCCATCAAAATGGCACCGCTCGTCAACGTCTTAAAGAACAACCCTGCGTTTGACGTCCATGTCACGATTACGGCTCAACATCGGGAGATGCTCGATCAAGTCTTGGAGCTGTTCGAGATTACACCGGATCATGACTTGAACATCATGAAAGCGCGGCAGACCTTGGTCGATATCACGACACGCGGTCTCGAGGGACTCGATGCTGTCATGAAGGAAGTCAAACCGGATCTCGTCCTTGTCCACGGTGACACGACGACGACGTTCGTCGGCAGTCTCGCTGCCTACTATAATCAAATCGCTGTGGGACATGTCGAAGCCGGACTCCGTACATACAATAAGTACTCACCGTTCCCGGAAGAAGTGAACCGGCAACTGACCTCGACGCTGGCCGATCTGCATTTTGCACCGACCGAGCAGGCGGCAGCGAATCTGGCGTCGGAAAACAGACACGCGGGTGTTTTCGTGACCGGAAACACAGCGATTGATGCCCTGCAAACGACGGTCCAACCGGATTACGTCCATCCCGTTCTCGAACAAATCGGTTCGAAGCGACTTGTCCTGATGACGGCCCATCGGCGGGAAAATTTAGGTGCGAAGATGCACCAGATGTTCCGGGCGATCCGGCGTCTTGTTGACGACCATCCGGACATTCATGTCGTCTATCCGGTTCACTTGAATCCTGTCGTCCAGGAAGCGGCGAGTGACGTATTCGGAGGACACGAACGCATCACCCTGATTCCGCCGCTCGACGTCTTTGACTTCCATAACTTTGCGAGCCGGGCGCACCTTATCTTGACGGATTCCGGCGGCGTCCAGGAAGAAGCTCCGTCACTCGGTGTGCCGGTGCTCGTCTTACGCGATACGACCGAACGTCCGGAAGGCGTTAAAGCGGGAACGCTGAAGCTGGCCGGAACGGATGAAGAAACAATCTATCGTCTCGCGAGTGAGTTGCTCGAGGACGAAGTAGCATATAACAAGATGGCCCAGGCTTCGAATCCTTATGGAGATGGTCATGCCTCTGAACGGATTGCGGCGGCAATTCTGGAACATTTTAATCAGGATGCGGCGTTTGAGCCGTTTAAAGTAGAGAACTGACGAAAGTGTAAACATACAGCAAAAGGACCGGTGATACCGTAAAAACGGCGGCACCGGTCCTTTGTATTGAGTACAACAGATAACAGATCAACTTTCCAAATACCGTGAACGTCCTCGTTTCATGCGACTCCTGCAGGAAAAAGCGCGTTTTTTTGCGCTGTCAGAGACAAACGAGACCCGGTTTCCTGACCATAGGGGCAGGAAAGCTGGCTTGTGTCTCGCCTGCGGAAAGCGCATGAGGAAGAGGACGGAACGCCTGTTAAGATAGTATGACGGTTATGTTTGGAAAAGAGACACTCCTCTTGTCGGAGAATAGTGAATTACGCCCAGTGTGACGGGCGGAGCAACCGTTCCGGCAGACGTGTCTTGGCGTCGCCTTGTGCAGCATTGACCTGCGCCTGTGTCAAAAACAACGCATCGGTCAAATCAGCTCCTGCCAATTGACAGTCCCGCAGATCGGCACCGAGGAAGTTGACGCCGCGCAACCGGCTGTTCGATAAGTTCGTCGCGAGTAAAAACTGGCCGCGGACGCTTAAGCCGGAGAAATCCTGTCCGGCAAGATTTTTTCCGATCCAGTCGCGGGGGAGCGGACGTCTGCTTGTCCCTGAGACCGGCGTTTGAACCAGTTCTTCGATTTGGGCAAGAAGCGGTAGAACGGTTGCCCTTACCTGATCGAGATCGAGTGCCGCCAGTTCTTCCGGAGAAGAGTGGGTCAGGGCATCGAGTTCGGCCAGCTTGTCCTCGAGCAACGGATAAATCGTCCGGGTGACTGGTCGGATACCGTCTGTCAGGTACCACATCATTTCCTGCAGATGGACCATCTTCGGATAGAGGGCGTACATGACCGGTTTCGTCGTTTCATCGTAGACACCTTTGAATGTCACCTGTGAAATCTGTTGCCCGGCACCAAAGCAGTCATAGACGGTACATCCTTTATACCCGCTCGGGCGCAAACGGTCATGAATCCGGCAACGGTAATCGGTGTCTAGATTCCGGCAAGGCGTCGCTTCCGGTTTGTCGTGACCAAAATCGCTTGAGGCGGAAAAAGCGAGTGCCGTACAACACAATCCGAAGCAGTCCCCGCACTGAACTCGAAAGCGTTCGGTTTCCATTCTCTTCACTTCCTTTTGATTTGTTCATGTCACTTCTTTTTAGCATATGTAGACATCGTTTTCAAATCACGGTAAACGAGTAAACGAGCAGCGGCTCCACTCAAATGAGAGGACTGAACATATGGTTTTTGTAAAAAAAACAGCTGCACCGTGACCTTAAAAGCAGCAAATCATCCGTGACATTTTAAGCTGTGACAAGGCACACACGACACGAATTGGAAATCGTCCGCAGGCATTGTTACAAACAGATGTCAGAGACGTTTTTGTGTCCCGAAACGGAAGCGTTTACAATTGTGAAGAAAAAATGTTTTTTCACAAAATCGACACAAATCAAATTTAGACGACTTGTTTCTCATTACGAAAGACGATATAACGTTACTGTTCAATGGTTTTGTTCACCTAGTGAACCATCTCGATAAACGTTGATAGTACTACATATTTTCTTCACATCTTCGTGAAAAGAGTGCCGGGGGAGACCTCTGTGAAAACCTTATCAATTGTTGATATACAATGGTTTCGACGGTCCATTTTAATTGTGAATTCATTTGACTATGAAATGGTTCTCATTGTATTCTTGACTAGTATGAAAATCCGCAAATTGTGGGAAAGAAAAAGAACTCACAACTGGGAAAAGGGGGTCGTCTCTAGTGCGCCAAAAAGGGCTCGCGACGAGTATGGTCATGGCCTCGCAAATTTCGACGGCACTAGCCGCACCGATCGTCATCGGCTTTCTTGTTGGGAACTATGGGGAACAGCAGGACTGGTGGCAAAAGATGGGCGCGACGTTTGCAGTGTTCATCGGGATTTTCATCGGAATTCTCTGCATGATCGCAATGATCAGGCACTTGTTAGGAGACAAGACATGAATATCATCCTTCAAGATGCGTTGTATCGTGCGTACTTACGATGGTTTGGACTCTATTATGGAATCCTTGCCGTCCTGTTGCTTGTCGGTTATCCGAGTGATCCGGTGATTTATGGACTGGCGCTGGGTGGGGCAGGTAGCTTCATGATCTTGACGCTGCAACGATTAAGCGTCGATCGAATGTATCGTGTAATCGAGCGTGGGCGCAAGCCGATGTCTCGAGGGACCGTATCACGCATGGCGGTCGCGGTACTCTGTGTGATGATCGGCTTGAAGTATGAAGCCGAATTGTCATTAACTGCGGTGGTAATAGGCCTTCTCGCCGGCCACGTCATACAATTTTGTGAGTATTTTACTCACGAACTTAAGCGGGAAAAGAGGTGAATAATCAAATGAACCACGAAATGCCACTTTACGAAATCCCACTCTGGGGCGACTTCGTTCTGTACGGTAGCTGGACAAACTTGATCACAGTGCTGATTGCAGCTGCTCTCGTTTTCCTGATTGCCGTGGCCGGTACGCGACGTCTTGTGATGAAGCCGACCGGTGCTCAAAACGTGATGGAGATGTTCCTCGAGTTCGTTCGCGGAATCATCAGCAGCACGATGGACTGGAAAACAGGGGGTCGCTTCCTAACTTTCGGAATGACACTGTTCCTGTTCATCATCGTGTCCAACTTAATGGGTCTTCCCTTTAACGTTGTGACGGGTCACTACATTTGGTTCAACTCACCAACTGCAGATCCGTATGTGACACTTGCACTTTCCTCTATGGTAGTGGTCATGAGCCATTATTACGGTGTGAAAATGCGCGGCTTCGGCTCGTATGCGAAAACGTTTATGACGCCGATGTTTATTATTACCATCATCGAGGAGTTCGCAAACACGTTGACACTTGGTCTTCGTCTTTACGGTAACATCTTCGCGGGTGAGATCATGATTGGTATCATTCTCTCGATCGGTATCATCTCTGGAACGAACGATTTCCAATTCCTCGGACCAGTCGGTGTCATCCTGTCAGCGATCCCAATGTTGATCTGGCAAGGATTCTCACTCTTCATCGGAGCAATCCAAGCGTATATCTTCCTTATCTTAACGATGGTTTACATCGGGCATAAGGCAGCGCACGACCATTAATTCGAAGGTAAAGCATCTGCTTTTCCGATAATCGCACGACCAAATTTCGAACACAATCTAGGGAGGCAATTCATAATGGAACTTATTGCAACAGCGATCATCATCGGACTCGGCGCACTCGGCGCAGGTATCGGTAACGGTCTTATCGTAAACGGTACAGTATTAGGACAAGCACGTCAGCCAGAACTCAAAAACGAACTTCGTCAAACAATGTTCATCGGTATCGGTCTCGTTGAGGCACTTCCAATCATCGGTGTAGCGGTCGGTTTCCTTCTCCTCAACTCTTAATCCGTATTTAATTTTACGTACCAAGAACTGAGCTACATAGGGCGTTATTCGTTCCACTAGAGTGAACCGTCATGGGGGCTGCGGCTCCCTTATGTAGATATTAGAAGTAGGACCAACCACGAGGGGAGTGTAATCGAATGAATCTCACGTATCTTGCGGCTGAGACAGAGACTGCTGAAGCAGGTCATCTCTTACTCGCCAACATGATCGTCACGATCGTCGTTTTCCTCTTGCTCCTCATCCTCTTGAAGAAATTCGCATGGGGCCCGCTCGTCAACATGATGAAAGCGCGGGAAGAGCATGTGGCTAGCGAGATCAATTCGGCTGAAAAAAGCCGGAAAGACGCTGAAGTCTACGTAGAACAACAACAAGCAGAACTCAACAAGGCACGTACGGAAGCACGTGACCTGTTAGAAGCATCACGCCGTCAAGCTGAGGCGGAACAAGCACGTGCGATGGAGCAGGCACGTGTCGAAACAGAATTGAGCAAGGAAGAAGCTCGCCGTGCAATCGAACGTGAACGCGCTGAAGCACAAGCTGCTTTGAAGAACGATGTTGCTCTTCAAGCAATCGCTGCAGCCCGCCACGTCATGAAAACACAGCTTGCGACAGACGAAGCGGCACAACGTGCACTCGTCGACCAATTCCTCGCTGACACTAAGGGCACGAACTAATGCGTGACCACGTAGCGGGACGCTACGCAAAAGCGCTCTTCGATCTTGCACTTGAGCACCATGTGCTCGAACAAGCAGAAGCTGATGTGCGAACGCTCGGCGAAGTGCTCCACGCAACACCAGAGCTCGCATCGGTTTTAGGAAACCCGTCGATTTCTGCAGAAGAGCTGAAGCAAGTCCTTCATACGAGCTTCACAGGCTTCAATACGATTGTCTTAAATACGATCCTCGTCATGGTCGAAAACGACCGGGCATCGGAAGTATTGTCATTGCCGGAGCATTTCATCGCGTTGTTGAATGAGCACCGTAACGTTGCGACAGCAATCGTGACAAGTGCATACAAACTGTCAGACGAAGAACTCACGAATGTGAAGGAAACGTTTGGCCAAAAATCAGGTAAAACGCTTGAAGTAGAAAATGTTGTTGATACGAACGTAATCGGCGGACTTCGTGTTCAAATCGGTTACACGACATATGATGGCACGATCGAAACGAAACTAACGCGACTTGAGCGTGAGCTGTTAAAAGCGTAAGAAAATAGGGGTGAAACGCATGAGCATTAGAGCTGAAGAAATCAGCGCCCTGCTTAAAGCGCGTATCGCGCAGTACGGTTCTACGATGGAAGTGAACGAGACAGGTACAGTCATCCAAATCGGTGATGGTATCGCTCGTGCACACGGACTCGACAACGTCATGTCGGGAGAGCTCGTAGAATTCGCTAACGGCACAATGGGCTTGGCGCAAAACTTAGAAGAAGGCAACGTCGGTATCATCATTCTTGGTGACTACCTTGAAATCAAAGAAGGCGACTCTGTTCGCCGTACGGGCCGCATCATGGAAGTACCAACTGGAGACGCACTCCTCGGACGTGTCGTTAACCCGCTCGGTATGCCGATTGATGGTCTTGGTCCAATCGAAACAGAACACTATAACCCGATCGAGCGTAAAGCTTCTGGTGTTATGGCACGTAAATCAGTTCACGAACCACTTCAGACGGGAATCAAGGCAATCGATGCCCTCGTTCCAATCGGCCGTGGACAACGTGAGTTGATCATCGGTGACCGTCAGACGGGTAAAACGTCGATCGCCATCGATACGATCATCAACCAAAAAGAAGAAAACATGATCTGTATCTACGTCGCAATCGGACAAAAAGAATCAACAGTCCGTGGTGTTGTTGAAACACTCCGTAAAAACGGTGCACTCGATTACACGATCGTCGTTTCGGCAGCAGCTTCACAGCCGGCGCCACTTCTTTACCTCGCACCATTCGCTGGTGTAGCGATGGGTGAACACTTCATGGATCTCGGCAAGCACGTTCTTGTCATCTATGATGATCTTTCGAAACAAGCAGCGGCATACCGTGAGCTTTCGCTTCTTCTGAAGCGTCCACCAGGCCGCGAAGCCTACCCGGGTGATGTCTTCTACCTTCACTCACGTCTCCTTGAGCGTGCAGCGAAATTGAACGACGGACTTGGCGCAGGTAGCTTAACAGCACTTCCATTCATCGAGACACAAGCGTCGGATATCTCGGCTTACATCCCGACAAACGTTATCTCGATCACGGATGGTCAAATCTTCCTTCAATCGGATCTCTTCTTCTCAGGTGTCCGTCCAGCGATCAACCCGGGTCTCTCGGTATCGCGTGTAGGTGGTTCGGCTCAAGTGAAAGCGATGAAGAAGGTAGCGGGTACGCTCCGTCTTGACCTCGCTTCTTACCGTGAGCTCGAAGCCTTTTCACAGTTCGGATCTGACCTTGATAAAGCGACACAATCGAAACTTAACCGTGGTGAGCGGACAGTAGAGGTTCTGAAACAGGACCTTAACCAACCGTTGACTGTCGATAAGCAAGTCATCATCATCTATGCCTTGACTCGTGGTCACCTTGATGATGTTGCCGTTTCAGATATTCGTCGTTTTGAAAAGGAACTCAACCTCTGGCTCGATCAAAACCGCAAACAACTTTGCGACGAGATCCGTAAAACAGGTAACCTTCCAGCTGACGAAGAAATCGTTACTGCAATCTCAGAATTTAAGAAAACGTTCCAACCGACAGTCTAAGAGATTTCTCTTAGGCTCGGCGGAACACTCTTGATACTAACAAGGTGGTGAATCGAAATGGCATCGTTGCGCGAGATACAAATGCGGATCAACTCGACGAAAAGTACGAAACAGATCACGAAAGCGATGAACATGGTTTCGGCGTCGAAACTGAACCGCGCTCAAGCACATAGCGCGAAGTTCCAGCCTTACATGCTGAAAATGCAGGAAGTGCTCGGAACCATTGCGAATGGCACGACAGGTGCTAGCCATCCGATGCTCGAAAAACGTCCTGTCAAAAAGACAGGCTATATCGTCATCACATCGGATCGCGGCTTAGCTGGTGCATATAACGCCAACGTGCTGCGTGAAGTCTACCGGGAAATCAATGAAAAGCATACTACGGACAGTTACGTCTTGTTCGTGGTCGGTAAAGTCGGTGTCCAGTTCTTCCGTTCACGCGGAATCACGGTCACGGATGCGATCACAGGACTAAACGATTCTCCTTCGTATGTCGATGTCGCAGAAATCGTGAAGCGTACAGTGAGTGCGTTCACGCTCGGCGAAATCGACGAACTCAAGCTGTGCTACAACCACTTCATGTCTGTCATCAGCCAGGAAGTGAAAGTCGAAACCCTTCTCCCGCTCGGAGAAATCGAAGCTTCGTCTTCGACGACTTATGAGTACGAGCCAAGCGAGGAACAAATCCTGGCTGAACTCCTTCCGCGTTATGCGGAGAGCTTGATTTTCGGTGCGCTTCTTGACGCGAAAGTAGCAGAACATGCGTCACGTATGACAGCAATGCAAAGTGCGACAGATAACGCAGATGACTTGATCGGTCGATTGACTCTCGTCTACAACCGGGCTCGACAAGCTGCAATCACGCAAGAAATCACAGAGATCGTCAGTGGAGCCGCTGCCCAGCAGTAATCCACTCGGCGTAATGATAGCTAGGAGGAAACACGATGAACGAACTCGGTTTAAAAGGCCGCGTCGTCGCGGTCATGGGACCTGTCATCGACGTTAAGTTCGACGGACACTTGCCGAAGATCTACAACGCGCTTCGTATTCAATATACGCCGCAAACAGTAGAAGAAGTGGCTATCGACTTGACGCTTGAGGTCGCCTTGCACCTTGGTGACGATGTCGTCCGTACCATTGCGATGGATTCTACGGATGGTGTACGCCGTGGAGTGGAAGTACTGGACACTGGTGCTCCAATCTCGGTACCTGTCGGAGAAGCAACGCTTGGTCGCGTCTTCAACGTACTCGGTAACCCAATTGATGAAAAAGAACTCGATGCAAGCGTGGAACGTCTTCCGATCCACAAAAAAGCACCGACATTTGATAACCTTTCAACAAAAGTTGAAATCCTCGAAACAGGAATTAAAGTCGTTGACTTACTCGCTCCTTACATCAAGGGTGGTAAGATCGGTCTCTTCGGTGGTGCCGGTGTAGGTAAGACCGTCCTCATCCAGGAATTGATCAACAACATCGCGCAAGAGCACAGCGGTATCTCGGTATTCGCAGGTGTTGGTGAGCGGACGCGTGAAGGTAATGACTTGTACCACGAGATGACGGATTCAGGCGTTATCAAACAAACAGCGATGGTCTTCGGTCAGATGAACGAGCCGCCGGGCGCACGTCTTCGTGTTGCCTTGACTGGTTTGACAATGGCGGAATACTTCCGTGATGAGCAGGGACAAGACGTTCTTCTCTTCGTTGATAACATCTTCCGTTACACACAAGCAGGTTCAGAAGTATCGGCCCTTCTCGGTCGTATGCCATCTGCGGTTGGTTACCAGCCGACACTTGCTACAGAGATGGGTATGCTTCAAGAGCGTATCACGTCAACAAACAAAGGTTCGGTTACATCAATCCAAGCGGTTTATGTACCAGCCGATGACTATACTGACCCGGCTCCTGCGACGACGTTTGCCCACTTGGATGCAACGACGAACCTTGAGCGCCGTCTCTCTGAGATGGGTATCTATCCTGCCGTGGATCCACTTGCTTCGACTTCACGTGCCCTTTCACCGGAAATCGTCGGCGAAGAGCATTACGGTGTAGCTCGTCAAGTTCAGGAAACACTTCAGCGCTACAAAGAGCTTCAGGATATCATCGCGATCCTCGGTATGGACGAGTTGTCTGAAGAAGACAAATTGACTGTACACCGTGCGCGTCGTATCCAGTTCTTCTTGTCGCAGAACTTCCACGTAGCTGAGCAGTTCACAGGACAAAAAGGATCGTACGTCCCGGTTAAGGACACGATCCGCGGCTTCAAAGAAATCCTCGGTGGGAAACATGATGATTTGACGGAAGAAGCATTCCGTCTCGTCGGTCCGATCGAAGATGCGATTGAAAAAGCGAAGACGCTTGTCTAAGTGACAAAGCATAAGGGGGACTTGAGATGAACACACTTCATGTCAATATCGTCACCCCGGATGGCGAAGTGTATGATGGGAATGTTCGTATGGTCGTCGCGAAAACGATATCTGGTGAGATCGGGGTTCTCCCGCACCACGTACCGCTCGTAACACCACTCGACATCAGCATCTTGAAGTTGCGCCACGAAGATGGCGGACGCACGTTGATCGCTATCAGCGGTGGCTTTATGGAAGTGCGCCAGGATACAGTGACGGTTCTTGCTGAAACGGCTGAAGCAGCGGACAAGGTCGATTACGACCGTGCCTCGGCTGCGAAAGTCCGGGCAGAACGTCGCCTCCAGGACACGAAATTATCAGATCTTGAGTTCAAACGCGCTGAGCTTTCATTGAAACGCGCAATCAACCGTCTCAACCTAAAAGAGTACGGTCGCGATTGATCCAAGTTAAAAGACCCGGTTTCCGTCATGGAAGCCGGGTCTTTTTTTTGAGGAGAGGTCAATGATTTCCTGCAGGACAACCGCTTTCACAAATCTGTTGGATGATTCAGGTTTAACAACGCTAAAAAAAGTAAAAGGACATATATGTGTCCTCTTCACACATTTTTCAATCTTATTATGTGGAATTTTCCATAATACTCTTTTCATAATATATTTTATACGCTAAAATAAATTATCTTGTGCCTTTTTGTTTGCGCAATCATTCATTGTATGAAATCATGGTAAGGTTGGAAAAACCTTAACAGAAGAGGTGCAGTAGCAGTGACGTCAATCGGTTTAAGTGCATTAATCAGTATGCTCGTTTATTTAACGGCGATTGTCTTCGCCTGGTGGTCACTCCTTCCGGTCAAGTGGGAGAAGTTCCTGCAACATCCGAAAGGACCGCAGGCTGTTGTCTTACGTGTGTTGCTTGCCGTGGCGCTCGGTTCGCTGATCGCCCGCTTTTTACTCGACTATTCAGGATTCGCACAGCGTCTCCAGTTCTTAGTCGGGTGAACTTGTAACTTCGTTGTAAACCCTAAATCATCAATCTGATTTAGTATGGAACAGGATAGTATTCTTATAATGAAGAAACGTAACCATTGTCAAGCTGAAAAGTCGTGTTGGATTTGGAATGAGAGATTAACTATAGGGTGTTTCTCTTCTATCATGCGTTGGTCTTCAACTATGATGCACACCAATCGCGAATTGAACATAATAGAACAGAAACGAAAGCAGAGGAGTATGAGTAATGGAAAAAATCGTTGTCCGTGGCGGACGTAAATTAGCTGGAACGGTAAAAGTAGAAGGTGCAAAAAACGCAGTCTTGAAAACATTGGTCGCAACATTGCTGGCTTCAGAAGGTACATCGGTCCTTCAGAACGTTCCCCGTCTGGCAGACGTCTATACCATCAATAACGTCTTACGGAACCTGAACGCAGAAGTAACATTCGATGCTGAAGCAAACACAGTCTCGGTCAATGCAGAAGCAGAATTGAAAGACGAAGCACCACTTGAATACGTTCGGAAGATGCGTGCGTCAATCCTTGTCATGGGACCACTCCTTGCGCGTCTCGGTCGTGCACGTGTCGCCATGCCAGGTGGCTGTGCGATTGGTTCACGTCCAATCGATCTTCACTTAAAAGGATTCGAAGCGATGGGCGCGAAAACAATCATCGGCAACGGATTTGTTGAAGCACACGTTGACGGTCGTCTGCAAGGTGCAAAAATCTACCTCGACTTCCCGTCAGTCGGTGCAACAGAAAACATCATGATGGCAGCGACACTTGCTGAAGGTACGACAGTCATCGAAAACGTCGCAAAAGAACCGGAAATCGTCGATCTCGCAAACTTCCTCAACGCAATGGGCGCAAAAGTCCGCGGTGCCGGTACAGAGACGATTCGCATCGAAGGTGTTGAAAAACTTCACGGCGGCAACCACTATGTCATTCCAGACCGCATCGAAGCCGGCACATTCATGATTGCAGCTGCGATCACGGAAGGTGACGTTGAAGTCATCGGTGCCGAGCGTGAACACCTCCGTCCATTGATTTCGAAAATGGAAGAGATGGGTGTTAAAATCTCGGATACAGAAGAAGGACTTCGTGTCGTCGGACCGAAGAAACTCGTTGCGATTGATGTCAAGACGATGCCACACCCTGGTTTCCCGACAGACGTTCAAGCGCAAATGATGGCGTTGGTCTTAAAAGCAGAAGGTACTTCTGTCATCACGGAAACAGTCTTCGAAAACCGTTTCATGCACGTCGAAGAATTCCGTCGTATGAACGCTGACATCAAGATCGAAGGACGTTCATCGATCATCACAGGCGGCATCCAGCTTCAAGGCGCAGAAGTCCTTTCAACGGACCTTCGTTCAGGGGCAGCACTTGTGACTGCAGGATTGATTGCAGAAGGCGAAACACGTGTGGGTGCCTTGCATCACATCGATCGTGGATACGTTGATTTCCATCTTAAATTACAAGCACTCGGCGCAGATGTCGAACGCATCACGGAAGAAACAGTGGCCATCGAAGAGACGGCGGCGACGAAGCTTTAAGCTATCATTTCATTCCAATACATTCTTGACGACTTTCTCAAAAAGAAAGTCGTCTCTTTTTGTTTCCCTGTGCTAGAATTGAAAGGTATGTATACATAAATGGGTTAGACGTCCAAACGACGTTCTAAATTTTGGAATAATAGCCAGTGGACAAAGGAGATCACGCGAGATGTTTTTGACAAAGGATATCGGAATTGACTTAGGGACGGCGAATGTCGTCATTCACGTAAAAGGTAAGGGAATCGTACTCGACGAGCCGTCAGTCGTCGCTATTGATAAAGTAACAGGCAAAATTCATGCGGTCGGAACGGAAGCCCACCAAATGGTCGGCCGGACACCGGGAAACATCGTCGCCATCCGTCCATTACGCGATGGGGTCATCGCTGATTTCGAGATGACGGAAGCGATGTTACGTCACTTCATCGATAAAATTGAAGTCCGGAGTATGTTCGGCGGGGTCCGGATGTTGATTTGTACACCGGCCAGCATCACGACGGTCGAAGCGAAAGCGATTCGTCAAGCAGGTGAAAAATCAGGCGCGAAAACCGTTTTCCTGGAAGTGGAACCAAAAGTCGCCGCAGTCGGAGCGGGTATGGATATCTGGATGCCGGCCGGTCACATGGTCATTGATATCGGTGGCGGGACAACAGATGTCGCGGTCTTGTCGATGGGCGATATCGTCTGCGGTGAAACGATCAAAGTCGCCGGAGACCGGTTTGATCATGATATCATTCGTGCGATCAAGGACAATCATAAATTGATTATCGGGGAACGGACGGCTCAAAACGTCAAGATGACGGTCGCAACCGTTTCAGACGAGGGGCGTCAGGAAGAGATGGACATTCGTGGTCGGAATCTCGTGACAGGCCTTCCGGACAACATCACGATTTCATCGCAGGAGATGCATGAAGCGTTGGCGGAAGCGGCAATGGAAATCGTTGAAGCGACGAAACGGGTCCTCGAGAAAACACCACCGGAACTGGCGGCAGACATCATCGACCGCGGAATTATCCTGACAGGTGGCGGAGCATTGCTTGACGGCATCGACCAGTTACTGGCGAAAGAGCTCGGACTGCCGGTCCTGATTGCAGAAGATCCGATGTTATGCGTTGCACGCGGGACAGGGATCATGCTGGATCATTTAGGGAAATAATCCGAATGAATGCTTGTGTCGGACGTCTCCGCCATCCTCGCTTTCCATGGGCGGAAGGTAAGCCGCGGCATCCCGCACTCCATGCGGTCATGCCGGGTCTTACCTATTCCTGACGGAAGCGTAAATCACGCTTCCTTTTCCCATAGGAGTCGAGGATTTCGTTTCCGTCCTCCATCAATCAAAAATGGCCGATCATCCTATCTGTTGACAGGATGATCGGCCATTGCCATGCAAATTTTGATGATTCAAAACCGATTCGTATCTTTTTATGCACGATAGAGGTGACGGTCAGTTAATTATTGCGTACTGCGCATGAAGGCCTGATACGCATCAAAATCATGATAGACGATCGCGCTTGGTGGTAGGGAACTGTTCATCGTTTGATTGACGAGCTGATTGAGGGCGGTCCGCGTCTGTCCGTAAAACGTGATACTTGGCGTGTCCGGCAGTTCCGTGAATTCGAGAGCATACGACAGACGATGTTGATGACTGGCGGCGTAAAGTGCATCGGTCATCGTAATCGCAGCGAGACCGTTTCCGCCGCCGTAGACGGTCCGGTAACTCATCAAGGTGACTTCATCGGCCAGTTCCATTGCCCATTCGCTGAGCGGTTGCCCGGAAGCATCCGGAACGGTATGGAACCAAAACGGCAGAAACAGTTGCAACGGGAGCTGTTGTGCTGTGCTGACATCATGAAAAGCCGTCAACAGGCGTTGGTAAGAGGCGATGACAGACGCTTGATCCGTTTCCCAGGCCGGTAAGGCATAAGGCTCGAGATCGACACTGATGCCATCGGGACGTTCCATTGTTTCCTGAAGGTAAACGTTGATCCAGGCTAACGGATCTTCGACGTTCGGCCGGTTCGTCGTCCCTTCATTCGTAATCCAGGCGGGCTGACCGAACAAAAAATAGACTTCGATCCCGGCAAGATGGGCTTTTTCAACGAAGGTGCGGTAGAGAGTTCGGTCACCCTCGACAGCGACATGCAGGTAGACCCGTTTCATCTGTCTGTTCGCCAGCTGTGTGACTTTCGTTGAAATTTGTTTCGCTTCAGGAATGGACCACATCACGGTATGACGCGTGACGGTGACGGCCGCTTCGGTTCTGGTAGGCAGAAGCGTCGCAGCCATCGTAAGACAAATCAGACTGATAATGAAGCGTTTCATATCGTTCACTCCCATTACTTAAGTTACCTTATTATCGGTCGTCCGGTGCATCTTGGATATAAGGCAATAGTCCGGGAGTCCTGAGAATCAGTTCAAATCCTAGACATTTCACTTTGTGAAGTGTATATTAGAAGTTGTTGAATTGAAACGGAATTACCAATAAAAAGGAAGTGATGCCACAATGCCATTGTGGAAACGAAATTTAGTCGTTGTTTGGATCGGTAGTTTTTTGACTGCTGCCGCGTTAAGTTTAGTCTTACCGTTTTTGCCCTTATTCATTGAAGAACTTGGTGTCAACGGACGCCAGGAAATCACGACCTGGTCCGGCGTAGCGTTTGGTGCAACGTTTCTCGTCGCAGCAATCGTCTCACCGATTTGGGGACGTTTGGCCGATAAAAAAGGCCGAAAATTGATGTTACTGCGGGCAAGCCTCGGTATGTCAATCGTCATGTTCTTAATCAGCTTCGTTCAAGATGTGTACCAACTCGTGTTCTTACGACTCGTCATGGGAGCTGTCTCCGGATTCATCTCTGCCGGAATCACCCTGATTGCGTCACAAACCCCAAAAGAGAAAAGTGGCTGGGCGCTCGGTACATTATCGACCGGTGGGATTGCCGGTGGATTACTCGGACCTCTGATTGGAGGATTCCTTGCCGATATGATTGGGCTTCGACCCGTTTTTCTCTTTACGAGCATTCCGCTCTTCCTGACGTTCCTCGTCACGTATTTCTTCGTCAAAGAAGAATTCGTGCCGCTGCAGACGAAGCAGATGGCGTCAGCGAAACAAATCATCCAGTCATTACGTCATCCGGAACTGATTTTAAGCCTCTTCCTGACGACGTTTTTGATTCAGTTCGCGGCTCAATCAATTAGTCCGATTCTATCGCTGTACGTTCGGGAACTCAGTCCCGGTACGGAACGATTAGCCCTGTTATCCGGAATCGTCGCGTCGGCTCCCGGGATTGCGGCCTTGATTGCCGCCCAACGGCTCGGTCGGCTGTCGGATAAAATCGGGGCGGAACGTGTCTTGTTCTTCGCCTTACTGATTTTCGCCGCCTTCCTGATTCCGCAAGCGTTCGTGACGGATACGAGTCAATTGATCATCTTACGGATGGGCATCGGCTTTGCGACTGCCGCTTTGATGCCGTCGGTCCAGGCGCTGCTCCGGAAACACACGCCGGCGAATGCGTCTGGTCGGATTTTCGGATATAACCAGTCGGCCCAGTTCATGGGGAATTTCCTCGGACCACTGGCGGGTGGTCAGATTGCCGGTCACTTCGGTTTTGAAGCGTTGTTCCTGTTCACCGGTCTGATTGTCATCACGAACGCGGTGCTCGAACGGACACAAACGGCTGTCCTCAGTAAAAAACATTCATGATGCATAGGAAAAAGGCTGTTTCGATTTTCATCGGAACAGCCTTTTTGATGTAGCAACATCAGGATAACAGGAAGAATTCATCCAGCTTCAATTGCTCGGATGTTTCGAGCGCCTTCATGATTTGTCCCGACTGAGCGCGGATTTTATAGTCAGCCGAATAATGGAACAGTCCGTTATCGAGTTCGGTCACGGCGAGCGGTTCAATCAGTGTTTTCGGATGGACGATATCCGTCAATTGAAGCGACAGTTCGATTTGATGGTCGACCGGCAAGCGGATCGACGCATAAAAATGAACGGAGCGGTTCGTACTGCGGGTGATGAGAACCGGGGAGGCTCCGACGTTGACATCCTTTCCGTTCAACCGTGTGATCGAGATGAGTCCGTGCAGGGACGGCAATGGTTTTTTCGGTGACTTCTTCATCGATTCGACCGGTTGCAGGACACCCTGTTTCAAGAGAAGACGTAATGCCTCGATACCGACGGGACGGCTGAACAGGTAACCCTGAACGGAATGGCATTCAAAATCCCGGAACTGATCGAGCTGCTGAAGCGTCTCGATGCCCTCGGCGACGACCGACAGCTGAAATTCTTTCGCCAGGTAGACGATGCTTTTGATGAGCGGGACGGACCGGTCATCTTCCTCCAGTTGAGCGACGAACGACCGGTCGAGCTTCAGACTGCTGATCGGATAACTCCGGAGGCTGCTGAGGGAAGAAACCCCGCTGCCGTAACCGTCGAGGATCAATTGGATTCCTAACTGATGGAGTTGCTGTAACGTCTCTTTGACGAACTCGCTTTCGTGCAACAGGATGCTTTCCTGAAGCTCGAGTTGCAAGTACCGCGCCGGGACCTGATAGCGGTGCAAGCACGTACGGATCGTCTGGAGGAAATCCCGGTGAAGCAGTTGATTGGAAGAGAGATTGATTGAAATCGGGACGACCGGAACACGTTGTTGCAAGAGGGACTGGATCGTCTGGCAGACGGTATCGAGCACCCATTCGCCGATCGGCAGATAACAATGACCTTCCTCCGACAAAGGGATGAAGTCTTGTGGGGGAATGCGACCCCATTCAGGATGATCCCAGCGAATCAACGCTTCGCACGCTAAAATCTGTCCGCTCCAAATGTCGACCTTTGGTTGGTATTCAAGAAACAGTTCATCCTGTTCGATCGCATGACGCAGACTTTGTTCGAGCTGATGGCGGCGATAGATTTCAAGATCGAGCTGTGACGTATAAAACTCATAAGAGGGCTGTATTTTCAGTTTGGCACGGGACAGGGCACGGTTGGCCGTATGCAACAGCTCCGTAGCCGTCGTTTCATCATGTTGGAACGGACTGAGACCGATCGCCAGTTCAGCCGCCAGTTCGTAGCCTTCAATCTGAAAACGCATCGTGTTCAGCGTCAATAAATGGAGACATGTCTCTTTCAAGGCGACTTCATCGAATGGTTCCGTCGACAAGGCAGCGTAATGATCGCCGGCAAGCCGGGCACAATAGAGATCCGGCAATTTTTCCGCTAAGTAATGACTCGTCTGTCGCAACCATTGATTACCGATATCGTAGCCAATCTGTTCATTGATCTGATGCAACTGATTGAAATCAAGCGATAGAATCGTAAACGGATGATCGGTCCGGATCAGGTGCTCGACTTCTTCGAGGAACAGCGTCCGGTTCGGCAGTCCGGTCACTTCATCATATAAAGAGAGCTTCCGGATCTCCTCTGGTTGGATCGCCCGGTCTGACCCATGTTCCGCAGCCGGTTTCGCGACGGCCTGAAACAGGAAACTGAACAGCTCCTGGTTGCCGTCTTCCGAGCGGAGTCCCTGACAAGTCACATCTTGTGCATAGTCGCGTGTTTGATTCATCCGAAAAGAACCGGAGACAGCTGGTTCTCCTGTCCGCAGGAGGGTCAGGAAGGTTTTAAACCGGGACCGGTCCTCCGGATGGATTTCCAGTAAAAACTCCCCGTAATCGAGTGAAGCGAGCCGGTGTTGCGAGATATCCAGCAACGAGGCGAAATGAGCAGACAACGCGAGACGATCCTGTTTCGTTTCGTACTCTAAAAAAGCGAGTCCGGGAAGTGACGCCGTCAATTGTTCTTTTGCTGACAGCCGGGTATGTTGGAGCCGTAGTTGAACATGTTGGGTGATGTCCCGGGCGATACCGTAGACGCCGATGATGACATGATTTTGATAGATCGGAATGTTCGTGACATTCATCGTTAAGAGATGTCCATCATGATGGGTGACTTCTGCTGTGAAATGGACGGTTTCCCCGGTCAAAGCCCGTTGTTTGAGCGGAGCAATCCGCTTGGCTTCAGCGGATGTGATGAATTCGCTGAAGTGCTGGTGGTGGAGCTTTTTTCCGCCATATCCGAGCAGCAGGGACAGTTTTTGATTGTAAGAGACGATTTGACCTTCTAGATTCAAGGTATAGACCGCATCCGGATGATTTTCGAGAAAGTGGGTTGCATCGACCAGTTGTTTAAAATCCAAGGAGCCGTTGATGAAGGATTCTGTGTTCTTCTTTTTGAAGAAGGGCATGATCTCACCTCATTTAGTATCGTGATAGGTTGATTATAACAATTTATGGGATTTAGACATATCGTGTCTGTTGAAAAATAAGCAAATGTTTTTGAACAACAGGGGTAGGCCTTTCGATGCATCTACGAGATTCATTGCCTTATTTTGAAAAAAACATCGAATTTCCAAAAAATTGACCGATATACTTAAGGAACAGAATTGAACAATAAGTCAATGAGGAGCCAACACATATGTTACGAGGAATGTATACGGCGTCTGGTGCGATGCAGGCGTTACAACGGCAACAAGAGATGTTAAGTAATAACCTGGCGAACGCCCGGACGCCGGGCTTCCGGGCCGATCAGGCGTCCCTCCGGACCTTTCCGGAGATGATGATTCAGCAGTCGGGCATCAACGAACAATCCGGTGTCCGCTCGCGCGGGACGGTCGGAAAACTGGCGACCGGTGTCTTCATGCAGGCAGCGACGCCGAACTTTGCTCTTGGCTCGATTACGGAGACGGGCAATGCGACGGATCTGCAAATCAGTTCGCTTGAAGGTGCGGCCTTGTTTACAATCCGGCATGCTGATCCTGCGACCGGTGAAGAAGAGACCTTGTACACGACGAACGGTCAGTTCGCCGTCGGACAGGACGGTCTCCTGCGGACGACAGAAAATGATCTTGTCCTCGGTGAAGATGGTCAACCGCTGAACGTCATCAATGAAGATTTTGTCGTCAGTGCGGACGGTGCCGTCACGGACGGAAACGGTCAAGCCATCGGTAACCTCGGTCTTGTCGTGACGAATCAGCCGGAAACGCTTGAGCGGACCGGAAACGGACTGTTCCGTTCGCCGGACGCGTTAAACGCCGGTGCCGTCAAAGTCGATCAGGGAGTACTCGAACTCGGGAATGTCGAAGTCGAACAGACGATGACAGAGATGAACGCCGGTCTCCGCCAGTTCGAAGCCAATCAGAAAGTCATCCAGGCCTATGACCGGACCGCTGAAAAAGCAGTCTCGGAAATCGGACGTGTCCGTTAATCAAGGAGGAAGTTCATGCAATCACTTTATACATCGGCCAGTACGATGGCTCAGCTTCAAAAACAGCTCGATACGACGGGACATAATTTGGCGAATGCCAATACAAACGGCTATAAACGCCGGGATTCCCAGTTCAATGAACTGCTTGTTCGTAATCTGAACAATCAACCGGCGGGACTGACGACCGGACCGCTGACGACACCGGCCGGTCTGCGCCTCGGTGTCGGCGGATACGTCGCTAACGAAGCGACACGTTTCGCAACCGGGACGTTTCAAAATACCGGACGGAACCTCGATGCGGCCCTCAGCAATCCCCACCATTTCTTTGGTGTGATCGATGCGGACGGCGTGACGAAGTTTACACGCGACGGCAATTTTGAATTGTCACCGCAGGCAAACGGTCAAGTCCTATTGACGGATGATGCCGGACGGTCGGTCATCAATCAGGCGAACGAACCGATTACGTTCCCGGACAATGCGATGTCGATTGAACTGAACAAGGATGGCAACATCACCGGTGTCCTGAACGGCGAACGGCGTGTCCTTGCCCGGATCGGTGTCGCGGATATTCCGAACCACGGCGAATTGACCGATGTCGGAGGCGGACTGTATACGACGGCGGGGCAATATCAGAATGCGACAGGAAATCCGTTGACGGTCGGAACACTTGAGACCTCGAATGTCGATATGGCGACGGAGATGACGAACCTGACGCAGATTCAGCGGGCCTATCAGTTTAATTCAAAAGCCTTGACGACATCGGACCAGATGATGGGCATCGTGACGTCGCTGAAATAAGCAGAAATTGTATATCTGAATAGACGAAAGAGGGGGCCGGATGTTAAAAATCCGTCCCCCCTCTTTTCTGTGTGTACTGATGGTAATGTCAGTATGAATGCTATTCGTTTTTTTTCAACGCGAGATAAATCGCCGCCATGTCTTCGTCACCGTGACCACTTTCTAAGGCATGCTGATATTGCGTCTGTGCCGTCGTGGCCAGTGGCAGGTCAAGCGTCAATCGTTTCGCTTCTTCTGTGATCAAGCCGAAATCCTTGGCCATCAGGCGAAGCGGGAACGCAGGCGGGAATTGTTCGTCCCGGTACATCGTCTGTTTGCCTTGGAAGAGCGGTGTGTTCATTCCGGAAGCGCCAATCAGCTGGAGGAGCTTCTCTTTGTCGAGTCCGGCGCGTTCGCCGAGCAATAAGGTCTCGGCGACTCCTTCACCGACGAGACCCAGCAGGAGATTGATCGCAAGTTTTGCCGAACTCCCGGTTCCATGGGCACCGAAGTGAATGCTTTCCTTACCGAGAATGTCGAAGTAGGGACGACAGGCGGCAATCGCCTGTGCGTCTCCGCCGAGTAACAGGACGAGTTGACCGGCTTCCGCGACCCCGACGGATCCTGAGACCGGTGCTTCGATATACGTCGCCCCTGCCTGTTCGGCACGTTCCGCAAATGAAGTCGATTGTTCCAGTGAAATCGTACTCAAGTTGACGACGGTTTTCCCCGACAGATCACTTGTCAGCAGCCCGTCTTCCTGTTCAAAGACTGCCGTGATTGCAGGACCGTCCGCGAGCATCAGAAAAATGATATCCGATTGTTCGACGACGGCGCGGGGCGAATCTAGTGCGACGGCGCCTTCTTTGACGAGGGACGCTGTCTTCGCGACCGTCCGATTATAGACGTTGACCGGGTGTCCGGCTTGTCTGAGGCGTAACGCCATCGGTATCCCCATATGACCTAATCCAATCCAACCTAATGCCATTTAAAGAACTCCCTTCGTTTTTCAGCTCTTTTTTCCAATACCCGTCCTGCAGCGGTCCGTAACCTGACAAAAAAACGTGCCTTGTCGAATGACAAAGGCACGTCAGCTTATTCTTCGTACGTGAGGATGGTCGAGATGACTGCAATCGGGAAACGGATCGTAAACGTCGACCCGGCACCGATCGTCGATTCGACATCAATCGTTCCGTTGTGATGTTTGACGATTTCCTTACAAATCGATAGACCGAGTCCGGTTCCACCGATTTTCCGGGTTTCCGAATTGTCGACCCGGTAGAACTTATCGAACAACTTCGACATCGCTTCTTGCGGAATCCCGATTCCCTGGTCCTGAATCGTGATTTCTGCAAATCCGTCGCGGTTCTCGATTTGAATGGCGACATCACCACCATCCGGTGAATACTTGATTGCATTACTGAGCAGGTTGTTCAGCAACTGTTTGATTTTTTCCGCATCGGCATCAATCATGATTGGGCCTTCCGCTTCAAAGGACAACTGGTGCGTCGTGTGCGAGGCATCGTGGAAATCAATCAGTTCGCTTGCGAGCTGGACGAGATCAAACGTCGCCATCTGATACCGTTGTTCGCTCGACTCCATCCGCTGGACATCAAGGAAGTCATTGACGAGTGTCGTCAAACGTCCTGTCTCCGAGTGGATCGTCGTCAGGTATTTCCGTTGTTTCAAGGAATCGATTTCCCGGTTGAGCATCAGTTCCGTGAAACCATAGATTGAGGACAATGGTGTCCGCAGTTCATGGGAGACTGTCGAAACGAACTCTTCTTTCATCCGGTCTGCTTCCGTTTCCTTCGTGACATCCCGTAAAACGAGCATCGTGCCGACCCAGACCTGATTAATCTGGATTTTTTCCGCATAAATCTGGATGTAGGCACTTTGCGAGCGGATCGAGACGACAAGACTTTCTTTCGGCAGATTCTGTTCGACGATTTGTTCGATATACTGTTCGAACGGTTCCGGTTCATCGATGATGGCAGAGAGGGCCGACATCGCCTGGCGGAACGACGAGAGATTGCTTTCGTCCTGGTATTCCGTCTGGACTTCCGGGAACAGTTTCATCAACGGTTCATTGACGAGCAGTTCATCTGATTCATGTTCGATGTAGACGACGGCTTCGCGAATCGAGTTCAGGAGTTGGCCGGTCTTATTTTTCTCGTGCATCATTTTTTCATAAATCCCCATCCGCATCAGCGAGAGCGACAACTGGTGCGAGAACGACAGGATGTCACCCATCTGTTCCGGTGTGAACGCATCCCGGTAACGGACGAGGTAGACACAGGCGATGATCTGTTCTTCATTCGGATCAAGGATCGGAACGGCGACCTCATACATATAGTACGGATACGGCAACGGACTGTCGTGGGCAACTTGTTTTGACGAATGGACCGGTCGTTTCAGGACGCGGGCCCGGTGGAACAGGGACTGATCGTCCTTGACGAGCTGACCGACCATCTCTTCCGTCATCCCGTACTCAATCGTCGAGCGGACATCATGCTGATCGAGGAACAGCAGGGCGCCGATTTCCGAGTGTGTGATCGAGACAAGCTTTTCGATGATTTCCGGATACGCGGTCAGTGTCTCGCGTGACGCCAGTGTTTCCGTCAGTTCGTTGCGGTACTTGAGATGCTGTTCGCTGCGCAACGTGATTTCGAGTGCTTCTTCGAGCTCCTCCTGCTGCGCCTGCAATTCTTCCTGCTGGGCGACGAGCTCTTCTTGCTGCGCTTGTAACTCTTCATTTTTCGCCAGCATATGGACTTTGTTGTCGGCGATTGAGGACGCCATCTGATTAAACGATGTCGTCAGGATATACAGCTCATCCTGACGTTTCGGTAATGGAATGGTGTTGATATCCTCACCACTGGCGAGCAGGGCGCTGTCGCGCGATAACGTATTGACCTGCTTCGTCACCCGGCTGATGAACGGACGGACGAGCAACAACAGGATGATGATCAATACGACGAGATTCGAGAGCCAGATGAACTGGGCGACCCGCATTTCGCCGAGTAAGTTTGTTTTTGCCTCCGTCTCCTTGTCTTGAATCAAGGTCAGGTAGTTGGCGAGTAACGTATCGATGCCGGCAGCATCGGCATCTGTCGTCAATTGACTGTTCGAGCCTTTTAGTGTTCCGTTTTCATTAAATAAATCATCACCGTTCGATAAGGAAGCAAGAGTCTTCGGATCGAGGAACGTCTCATCAATCGAACCCTGTTTCTTCCCGTCGACATATTCCGTCAAAAGTGGAAGGGCGGTTCCGAAGTAATCGTTGTAAAGCGTACGTGTTGCAACCGCGTATTCCTTCCCTTGTTCATAAATGGCGTGTTTTTCGAACCAGGTCGTCAGACGATTAACTTCCCGCTGATTCGCTTTGATCGTATCGAGCATTTCAGGTGTACCGAACAGCACATACGATTTCACATTGCTCTGCACAAGTGTCCATTCGTTGGCTAGCGCATTGGCATTCGTCCGGCGTTCCCGTAAATCGTCGAAGGTCATATTCGTCTGGTCAATCTTTCGTTCCGTATAGTTGTAGACGATCGCTGACGTCAGACTGAGCGCGATGAAAACCATATAAAAGGCAAACATCAATTGACGACCAATTTTTTGATTAATCCAGTTCACTTGTTTATCCTCCGTATTCTGTTTTGTAAGGTTCAAAAAATTAATCCAGTATTTTTATATTACTTAATCAAATAGGTATCCATCAAACTTTAACACGCAAAGATGCAAAAAAGATATTTTATTTACTGGATTTTTAGAATGAATAAAACTCAAGCGACCTTTTATGAAGGAATTGGTTAAACATCCTTTAACTATTTTTTGAAAATAAGGATTAGAAGAGTCGAAATAAAGGGAATCTAATGAAGGAGAAGCACTCATTTTAATCATAAGGAAGTGACAAGATGCAAAAAATGTTCGAGAACAAATGGTACCGCGGTGCCTGGTGGATCATGACGCTGCTGATCATCGTCTGGATCGGCAATCATGTGACGTTCCTGTTCCGGCCGATTGCGATTTTATTGCAGATGGTCGTTCCACCGCTCGCGATTGCCGGTATTCTGTATTATGTCCTGTTGCCGATCGTCGAGCTGCTCGAGAAAAAGATGAAACGGCGTCCTGCTGTCATCATCGTGTTAATAGGTTTGATCAGTATTTTAATGACACTCGGTTTCATCTTCGGTCCGATGTTGTCCGACCAGATCACGGAATTCGTTAATTCGATTCCGACGCTCGCTTCACAGTTCCAGCGTCAACTGATTGATGTCCGGGACCAGCTTGAAAACAGTGCCTTCTTCTCCCGTTTCCTTGGAGGACAGGATGACCTGTTTAATAAGTTTTCCGGAAGCGTCTCGGAGTATGCTTCGACCTTCCTGAAAAATATCGGAACCGGTGTCGGCGGATTCGTCAGCGTCATCACGACGACGGTCGTGACGATCGTCATCATTCCAATCATGTTGATCTACATGTTGCTTGATGGGGATAAGTTGAAAGGCAATCTCGTCAAGATGATGCCGTTCGAATACCATAAGGAGACAAAAAAGATTCTCCATGATGTGCATTTAACAATCATGAGTTACATCCGCGGTCAGGTCATCGTCAGTATCGGGGTCGGGATCATCGCCTATATCGGTTACCTGATCATCGGAATTGATTACGCGCTGTTACTCGCGCTGTTTGCGACCTTGACGAACATCATCCCGTTCCTCGGACCGGTCATCGGCGTCGTGCCTGCCTTGATCGTCGGGTTCATCCAGGATCCGATTCTTGCGATTTATGCCGTCATCGTCATGACGGTCGCGCAACAGATCGACTCGCATATCATGTCACCGCTCGTCCAGGGGAAAACGCTTGATGTCCATCCATTGACGATCATCATCGTTCTGCTCGTCGCCGGAAACATCGCCGGATTCTTCGGTGTCCTGCTCGGTGTTCCGTTCTATGCGGTCATGAAGGTCGTCATCCTTAACATCCGTCGTCTGTATCATCTGCGGTCGCAAAAGAAGATGGTCATCGCGGAAGACGATAAAACGTTTAATACGATCGTGACGACAAAAGACTGACTTTGAATTTTCAGGACAGTTCGGTCATACTGAAAGAGTAGTCGATTGTGTCACGAAAGGGGTATGTGTCAGATGGATCAACGTCACGTAGAAGAACAGGCTGATTTATTGGCCCTCCAAAAGTTTCAGCACAATTTCGAAAATAGTCTCAAGTCGAGTGTCATCTTTATCCTGCGGGACGGGGCGCTGACGATCGGGGAGATTGAACAACGTCTCGATCAGTCGCATGGTCAAATTCTTGAACAATTGCAGGAATTGATTGAAGACGGACTCGTCTTGCAACAGATGTCGGAAAAGGTCCATGGACTTGCGTATTCCTTGACCGGTCCGGCGGAAGAACTCGTTCGCCAGTTCAAGGAATCGATTGCCTGGAGCAAACAGCACATCACCTATTAAGGAAGTCCGACCCCTCGAGCAGTTGCTCGGGGGTTTTTTAGTATTATAATTGTGAAAAAATGTATAATTATTGAATCGAAACCGACATAATGAGGGAAAGAACGTTGACGTCAGAGTAGGAGAGAAGGAAGCGGTTTGAAAACAATCCTGTTGTATGTTCTGATACCGGTATGCGTCATTTTCGTGATCGTCAAGTGGATCATTCCCGTCGCAGGGTGGGGAGCAGACTCTAAACCGATCAAGCCGAATCCGATTCCCGTCATGCAAAAATGGGATGAGGATCAATTGAAACAATTTGACCGGGAAAACCGGGTCGGGACCCGGTATACGCTCGGCGGATTGGAGGTCGAGACGTTAGCGATGAAGCAACGCAATACGATTCGGGCGACCCCTTTGTTACGGGTGATAGTCTCAAAAGAAAAGCTGGTACAAGTCGGAACAGGAACGGACCGGTTACTGGCCTTGACCGTAACGCTTCAAAATCAATCGGACGATCCGATTGAATTGTCCCAAAAACTTGGTGAGTATGAGACAAATGGAAAAAGAACATCGATTTTACATGAAAATCACCCGCTCGTCGGCACGTACCGGTCGGGAGAAGAACGAACGGGAGTCCTGTTCATACGGACGGAGCAGAAACAGCTGACGACGGGACATCTTGATTTACTTTACCAGACCCGATCGGGTGAAAAACAGTTGCGTGTACCGCTGAATCAACCAAAAAACTGACCGACTCCTGCAGGCAGCTGCTGGAATCGGTCAGTCGGACTATTTTTGAACGACACTGAACGCTTCTTCTGATTCAATCCCGGCTTTGTTGACAGCCGTGATGATAAAACGTCCGGTCTTATCTTTTGGTAACGGGAAGGCTTTTCGTTCGATCGATTCCGTCGAACCCAGCTTTTTCCGTTTTCCGTTTTGTTCCTGATAGATGTTATACGCGACGACTTCATCATCAGTCGATGCGTACCAGTTAACGAACCCGCCCGAGACGCGGACGTTCGTTGCCGGTTTTGGTGGTGTTTTGACAGGATCGGATGCCTTGTCATCTAATTCAGTAAAGACGACAAGACGGTTGTCGTACGTACCTTCATTTTCATCGTACGTACCGATACACGTGATCAAGTTCAGGTTACGCTGATCAGAGGCGCCGAAGATTTTTTCGAGCGGTGCATCGAGATGACCGTACTCGACCAATTTTTTGACACGGAAGACGAGATTACGGCCTGACTCATCCTTGATTTTGACCGTATCGCCTTTTTTGAGTTCGTGCAGCTGATAAAAGACGGCGGGGCCGGTCTTCGTATCGGTGTGTCCATCGATGACGGCATTTCCGACATCACCCGGACGGGGACCAAACTTATACCACCCGACTTGCTGTTCGTTTTTCGGCGTCCCCATGGCGCCTTTTTTATCAAGACCAACCTGTTCCACGTTGGTCTTGACCTTAAGCGAATCAATCGTTAGGGTTTTGGGCAGTTCTACTTGATTCGTAGAGAGATTCTTAAATTCTTTTTTAAAGATTTCGGACGGTTTGAGTGGATCTTCCTTTGTCTCGGAAGATGTCGCAGCGTCCGTTTTTGTATCGCCTTGCGTAATATTCGTTTCCGGTTCATTTGTGTTTCCAAACAGTAGAAAAATTAACGTACCGATTGAAACGAGCATCAAGAGGATGCTGACCGGTAATAACCATTTTTTCATGACACGTCACTCCTTTCCGAGACAAAGCCTCTTACACAGAAAAAGGATAGTGCCGAGGCGCTATCCTTTTTAGTATACCTGAAATCTTATGCGTTTTGACGTTTGCGTGCGAGGACGATTCCGGCTGCACCGAGTGCGAGACCGAAGAGTGCGATC
>NZ_QPKF01000007.1 GCF_003339585.1 Exiguobacterium sp. RIT594
GTATGCTAAATGAAAAGCCTAAATGGTTGCATTTCACTTTTAAGATGATTACTATTAAATCAAACAATAGTCAAAGATGGTCAGAGAGGTGGTGCCCATGCAAAACATCACAGATATCATCGAAGCCTATTTAAAGCAGATTTTACATGATGAGAAAAAAATTGAAATCAAACGCCAGGAAATTGCAGAACGTTTTGATTGTGTACCCTCACAAATCAATTATGTCATCAACACCCGTTTTACGGTTGAAAAGGGTTATTTTGTTGAAAGTAAACGTGGTGGCGGTGGGTATATCCGCATTCAAAAGATTGTCATTTTAGATAGTCATGATCTGTTAGATGAAGTCAGCCAATGGGTTGGAAACGATTTAACCGAACAAGCTGCAGAAGATTATCTGATTCGTTTAGTAAACGAGCAGCTGTTGACACGGCGAGAAGCGATTTTGATTCAATCGTTGTTGCAAAAGGAAAGTCTACCAATGGCACTTGAGGATCAACGCCGGATGCGGGCTCATTTGATGCAGACCGTCCTGCAAACCATTAAGCGACTGTGACACGGGAGGAATGTGTATGCGTTGTCAGCGGTGTGGTGAACGAGAAGCTGTCGTCCGTGTCAAACTCCCACAAGACCAAGAGGGAACAGAACAAGTTCTTTGTTCTGTTTGTGTAAAAGAACTGGCAAAAGCCTATCAAGAAACCGCTTGTCCTTCATGTGGGATGACACGCCAACAACTTTTACATTTGCGAAAAGTTGGTTGTGCAACATGCTATTCGTTTTTTAAAGAAGAAGTAGATGGGATGATTCGTCAGTTTCAACACGGTCATACGAAACATTATGGTTCACGTCCTGAAGAAGAGTCGGTCGAAAAAAGATTGGCACAACAGTTGAGTCGACTCAAAGAACAGTTGAACCGTAAGATTTTATCGGAAGACTATGAAGAAGCAGAACTCATTAAACAGCAGATTGTAAATGTGGAGGAGGATTTGCGCCATGTTTGAAGAACTATTGACGCAACCTCTTAGTCAAAAGATGGATCAACAGGCACCTTACGATGATATCGTCGTTTCGACACGAATTCGTTTAGCGCGTAACGTAGCCCATTATCCTTTTTCGACAAGAATGACAGAAGAACAGGCAAATGCGTTAATCAACGAAACAGAACGTCAATTATCCGGACTAAAAGGATTTCAATTCGGGCGGGTCGATCAAGTTGATGCCTTAACGCGAACTGCTTTAGTAGAAAAACATTTGATCAGTCCTGCCCTTGCGACACATCCACGAACCGGACTTTTTATCAGTGAAGATGAACAGATCAGTGTCATGGTGAATGAAGAAGATCATTTTCGTATTCAAACCCTGTTACCGGGTTTGCAGTTAGAAGAAGCTTTTCGCGTGGCAAAGCAGGTCGATCGTTTAATCAGTGAACGCTTCAAGATAGCTTTTGATGATACGCTCGGTTATTTGACGACTTGTCCGAGTAACGTCGGTACAGGCCTACGGGCTTCGGTGATGTTGCATTTACCGGGACTCGTCCTGACCAATCAAATCCAAGGGTATATTAAACACCTGCGGCAGCTCGGTTTTGCAATTCGCGGGCGTTACGGCGAAGGAAGCGATGCTTCCGGTCGAATGTTCCAATTATCGAATCAACGGACACTTGGAGCGAGTGAGGATATGCTGATTACGGATTATCAATTTGCTGTTGAAGCATTAATTGAGGCAGAACAAGCGGCAAGAAAAGGATTATTGGAGACGTATCAAGAAGAACTAGAAGACCGGCTTTACCGGTCATCCGGAATTTTGCGATCGGCCCGATTAATTACGGCACGGGAAGCAACGGAGCGTTTATCGGATGTCCGGTTAGCCGATAGCCTCGGTTTGGCCGTGGAACTTCCGCCAAACTTGTTTCATCATTTACTTGTATCGTTACAAACAGGTTTTCTACAAAAGCATTTCGGGAAACAATTAACATCAAGAGAACGGGACATCGAACGTGCGAGTATCATTCGTCAGATGTTAACCGAACAGACAAACAGGGATCACACACAAGGAGGTTTTGCGTAATGATGTTTGGACGATTCACAGAACGTGCTCAACGCGTACTCGCACTTGCTCAAGAAGAAGCGGTACGTCTTGGTCACCATAATATCGGGACAGAACACATTTTACTCGGACTTGTACGTGAAGGAGACGGGATTGCGGCGAAAGCCTTAACAGCACTCGGACTCAGTTCAGATAAGATTCAAATGGAAGTTGAAGCTTTAATCGGTCGCGGTCAAGACGGTGCGACGACGATTCACTATACACCACGCGCGAAAAAAGTCATCGAGCTGTCGATGGATGAAGCCCGTAAACTCGGTCATTCGTACGTCGGCACGGAGCATCTCTTGCTCGGCCTGATCCGTGAAGGAGAAGGCGTCGCAGCACGTGTCTTGAACAACCTTGGCATCAGTCTCTCTAAAGCCCGTCAGCAGGTGCTTCAACTGCTTGGTAACAGTGAAACGACAGCCAATGCATCGCAAGCAGGGTCTGGTGTCGCGACACCGACGCTTGACGGTCTCGCACGAGATTTGACACAACAGGCACGGGAAACACGTCTTGATCCAGTGATCGGCCGTGCGAAAGAAATCCAACGTGTCATCGAAGTCTTAAGCCGTCGAACGAAAAACAATCCGGTCTTGATCGGAGAGCCGGGTGTTGGTAAAACAGCCGTCGTCGAAGGTCTTGCCCAACAAATCATCAACAATGAAGTGCCGGAGACGTTACGGAATAAACGCGTCATGGTTCTCGATATGGGAACACTCGTCGCCGGAACAAAATACCGTGGTGAGTTCGAAGACCGTTTGAAAAAAGTCATGGATGAGATTCGTCAGGCCGGAAATATCATTCTCTTCATCGACGAATTGCACACATTGATTGGTGCCGGTGGAGCAGAAGGGGCAATTGATGCCTCGAACATCCTCAAGCCGTCACTCGCCCGTGGTGAACTCCAGTGTATCGGAGCGACAACGCTCGATGAGTACCGGAAATACATCGAAAAAGATGCGGCACTCGAACGTCGTTTCCAACCGATTCAAGTGGCTGAACCAACAACAGATGAAGCGACACAAATCTTGTTTGGTCTTCGTGACCGTTATGAAGCACACCACCGTGTGACGATTACGGATGAAGCCATTCAAGAAGCAGTCACACTTTCGGACCGTTACATCTCGGACCGTTTCCTACCGGATAAAGCGATTGACTTGATTGATGAAGCCGCTTCAAAAGTTCGTTTGCGCTCCTATACAGCACCACCAAACCTAAAAGAAGTCGAAGCGAAGCTTGAAGGTATTCGTAAAGACAAAGACGAAGCCGTTCAAAGCCAGGAATTCGAAAAAGCAGCCAGTCTCCGTGATACAGAACAAAAATTGCGTGATGAATTGGAACGCTTAAAAGAAGAATGGCAGAACAAGCAAGGCAATGAAAAATTAGAAGTGACGAAAGACGATATCGCACAAGTCGTCGCCAACTGGACAGGTGTTCCGGTCACGAAAATTGCTGAAGAAGAAACCGACCGCTTATTGCGTCTTGAAGAAATCCTTCATGGACGTGTCATCGGTCAAAACGAAGCCGTTAAATCGATTTCCAAAGCAATTCGCCGTGCGCGAGCCGGTCTAAAAGATCCAAAACGTCCAATTGGTTCATTTATCTTCCTCGGACCAACCGGTGTCGGTAAAACGGAACTGGCCCGGGCTGTCGCGGAAGCGATGTTCGGTGACGAAGATGCCATCATCCGGATCGATATGTCCGAATATATGGAGAAACATGCGACAAGTCGTCTTGTCGGTTCTCCTCCGGGATACGTCGGGTATGAAGAAGGCGGTCAGTTAACAGAAAAAGTACGCCGGAAACCATACTCTGTCATCTTGCTTGATGAAATCGAAAAAGCACATCCTGAAGTCTTCAACATCTTGCTTCAAGTGCTTGACGACGGTCGCTTGACGGATTCAAAAGGCCGGACAGTCGACTTCCGAAATACGATCATCGTCATGACGTCAAACGTCGGAGCAAGTGCACTCAAACGTAACAAATACGTTGGTTTCGCAGTCTCCGATGATACGGACCGTGAGTACAAAGACATGAAGGGGAAAGTCATGGATGAGCTGAAAAAAGCCTTCCGTCCTGAATTCTTGAACCGGATTGACGAAACAATCGTCTTCCACTCACTTGAGAAAAAACACATCGAAGAAATCGTGAAATTAATGGCAAAAACGCTTGAAAAACGTCTTGCGGAACAACAAGTGCATTTCGAGTTGACGCCAGCCGCGCTCTCGAAAATCGCGGATATCGGATACGATCCGGAATACGGAGCCCGTCCTATCCGTCGTGCTCTTCAACGGGAAGCAGAGGATCGTTTGTCAGAAGCCTTGCTTGCAGGTGATATTCAAAAAGGTGAGCGGGTGGCACTTGATGTCGAAGATGGTGAATTCATCGTCCGCCGTCATCAGGCTGAACCAGCAACGACTGAATAATTGATCAACAGGGTCCAGCTTTCGCAAGTATGTGGCGAAAGCTGGATTTTTTTCTTGATAAAAAGAAAGGATGAATCGCTTGGCTAAAATAAAGACGAAATTTGTCTGCCAGAGTTGTGGTACGGAATCTCCCAAATGGATGGGACGCTGTTCCGGCTGTGGCGAATGGAACACGATGATCGAAGAAGTCGTTGAAGAGAAAAAAGCACGGCGCGGTTCTGCCTTCGTGCATACGACAACCAAACAATTAAAACCGGAACGCTTATCAAATATCTTGTCACAGGAAGAAAGCCGTGTCTTTACAGGCAGCGGTGAATTTGACCGGGTCCTCGGCGGTGGAATCGTACCGGGCTCGATGGTTCTTGTCGGCGGCGATCCCGGAATCGGGAAGTCGACGATCTTGCTTCAAACCAGTGCCCGTCTTGCGGCGCGTGGAGAAAAAGTCCTGTACATTTCAGGGGAAGAATCGCTGAAACAAACGAAACTGCGGGCGGAACGCCTCGGATTGCCGACACAGGACCTGTTTGTCTTGAGTGAGACAGACATGAACATGATCGAACGGGTCGTCGACGAAGAAAATCCGGGCTTTTTGATCATCGACTCCATTCAAACCGTGTATATCGATGAGATTCAGTCGGCTCCGGGCAGTGTCACGCAAGTCCGGGAATGTACAGCGATGCTGATGAAAATCGCGAAGAGTCGTGGTATTGCCATCTTTATCGTCGGTCACGTAACCAAACAAGGATCGATTGCCGGACCGCGTTTACTTGAGCATATGGTAGATGCCGTCTTGTACTTTGAAGGGGAGCGCCACCACACGTTCCGGATTTTACGGGCAGTCAAAAACCGGTTCGGTTCGACGAATGAAATCGGTATTTTTGAAATGCGTGAATCCGGTCTTGAGGAAGTCCTGAATCCATCGGAGATTTTCCTCGAAGAACGGACATCCGGTGTATCCGGTTCGACGATCGTCGCCTCGATGGAGGGAACGCGGACAGTTCTTGTGGAACTGCAAGCATTGATTTCTCCGACATCGTTCGGTAACCCGCGTCGCATGGCGACCGGGATTGATCAGAATAAAGTCGCTTTGCTGATGGCGGTTCTGGAAAAACGGTCAGGCTTGTTGCTCCAGACGCAAGATGCATATCTTAAGGCGGCGGGTGGAGTCAAACTCGATGAACCGGCCATCGATTTAGCAATTTGTGTCGCGGTCGCATCCAGTTTCCGCGATAAGCCGACCCGACCGACAGATGTCGTCATCGGCGAAGTCGGGCTGACGGGCGAAGTCAGACGTGTTTCACGGATCGAACAACGGGTCGCGGAAGCGGCGAAGCTTGGTTTCACCCGTGCCATCATTCCGAAGAATAATCTGGGAGGTTGGACATATCCGCCCGGCATCACGGTAATCGGAGTCGAGAGTGTGGATGAAGCATTACGGGAAACGATTCCGTTTTAAGCGGTTTCAACTACGGCAAAAGATGGGGAAGGTGTAACAGACCTGTAAACAGTTTCCCCATCTTAAGGCGTAGGTGATTCAAATAAATACATGTTACAATGAACTTAAAATAATAAAAGGAGGTGGGAAGATTGAAAATCGTCATCAGGATCTTTTTTGCGTTACTAGGTCTTGCGCTTGGTATCTTGTTGCTTCCTCAATTGTTTCAGCTGATTGAAGCGGCGACGAAGATGGCTTTCCCGGAATGGTTGATGACCACATACGTAACAGGAACGATTGGTGCACTCATATTTTTATTAATTGGATTATTCATTACGGATTCTGTGATTCGGCTTCTCCGGTTTTTAGAAGAAAAGTTAGTGAAAGCACCTGTCGCCGATCTATTTTTCGGCACATTCGGCTTATTGGTCGGTCTCGTCATGGCTTTTCTTGTCAGCATGCTGATTGAACTTGTCGGTATTCCTTTACTCAGTAATGTGTTAACCATGATTGTCGCAGTACTGTTCGGTTACCTCGGATTTACGGTCGGCTACCGGAAGCGTCACGAACTGACGAAAGTCTTCTTGCGCAACAGTAACAATCAGACGGAGAAAAAAGCGGCTGAGCCTGTTGTTGTCGCAAAATCAAACAGTAAAGTCCTCGATACGAGTGTTATCATCGACGGCCGGATTACGGATATCGCAAAAACAGGATTTGTCGAAGGCAAACTGATTGTTCCGCAATTCGTCATCGGCGAGTTGCAGTATATTGCGGACTCATCAGATACACTGAAGCGAAACCGCGGACGTCGCGGGCTCGATGTGCTGAAGGAATTGCAATCGATTCCGGGCATGGAAGTCGAGATTTATGACGGGGACTTTGAGGATGTTCCGGAAGTCGACATCAAGTTGATTAAGCTGGCAGAACTGATTAAAGGAATCGTCGTCACGAACGACTACAACTTAAATAAGGTCTGTGAAGTACGGAATGTACCGGTCTTGAACATCAACGATCTGGCGAATGCCGTCAAACAGGTGGTCATCCCCGGTGAAGAGATGACGGTCCTCGTCATCAAAGAAGGAAAAGAGCAGAAACAGGGAATTGCCTATCTCGAGGATGGAACGATGGTCGTCGTGGAAGAAGGAAAACATTTGATTTCGAAAACGATTGGTGTTGTCGTGACCAGTGTGCTGCAGACATCTGCCGGACGGATGATTTTCGCGAAACCCCAGGAAAAATAAACAGCAGACTGCCAAATCTCTTTTGGCAGTCTTTACTTATGGGAAAAGAGGGAACTAGATGAAAGAGCACACATACCGGATTGTCATTCCGGCCGCCGGAGCAGGGAAACGGATGGGAGCAGATCGAAACAAATTAATGCTGACGTTACGAAACCGGTCCATCATCGAATGGACGCTGGATGTCTTTGAGCAGGATCCGGCTTGTCTTGAAATCATTTTGGCAATTAATCCGGCGGAGCAACCATGGTTCGAACGTATCACAGCACCATACAAGACGTCGATCCGTCTCGTCCCGGGTGGACGCGAGCGTCAGGAAAGTGTGCAGCGTGGACTAGAAGCGGTGACAGCACCCGGTATCGTCCTGATTCATGACGGAGCCCGACCATTCGTGACGATCGAATCGATTCAGCAGGTCGTCCAAGCAGCTGAAGAGACCGGAGCTGCGATTTTAGGTGTGCCGATTAAGGATACCGTCAAACGGATTGACGGCGACGCGATTGTCGAGACGGTTCCCCGGGATCAGCTGATGGCAGCCCAAACACCGCAAGCCTTTGAGTTGGAGCGGATTCGAACTGTTCATGCGAAGGCGGCGACGGAATTTTTAGGTACGGATGACGCAAGTTTGATAGAATGGGACGGAGGAACGGTGACTTGGGTCACCGGACAATACGAGAACATTAAAGTGACGACGCCGGACGATTTATTGTTTGGAGAAGCCATTCTAACGAAACGGGGGAAATGAAGATGATCCGAATTGGACAAGGATTTGATGTACATGCTTTTGCAGAGGACCGCAAACTGATTTTAGGTGGGATTGAGATTCCGCATACGAAAGGGTTACTCGGTCACTCGGATGCGGACGTCCTGTTACATACGATTGCTGACGCAGCGCTTGGTGCGATTGCGGCGGGTGATATCGGGAAACACTTCCCGGATACGGATCCGGAATTTAAAGATGCTGACTCAGCAAAATTGCTGCAGCACGTGTATGCACTCGTCAAAGCACAAGGTTATGAACTGGGCAATTTAGACGCGACCGTCATTGCACAAGCACCGAAATTACGTCCGTATATCGATACGATGCGGGCACGGATCGCGGAACTGCTTGAAGCGGATATCGAACAGATCAACGTCAAGGCGACGACGACAGAATGGCTCGGCTTTACCGGGCGTGAAGAAGGAATCGCATGTCAGGCTGTGATTTTGCTGAAACGAATCGAAGAATAAGGTATACTAGGTAAGCGAATTTTAGACTAAAGGAGTGGATCGGTAATGGCAGAAGTACGTGTACGTTATGCACCAAGTCCAACGGGACACCTTCATATTGGAAATGCACGAACAGCATTGTTTAACTACCTGTTTGCACGACACGCAGGCGGTAAGATGATTTTACGGATTGAGGATACGGATCAGAAACGAAACATCGATGGTGGTGTGGAAAGTCAGATGAAGTACCTCGAGTGGCTCGGCATCGACTGGGATGAAGGTCCGGGTCGCGGTGGCGACTATGGTCCTTACTTCCAAATGGAGCGGCTCGATCTGTACAAAAAATACACAGACGAGTTACTTGAAAAGGGACTGGCTTACCGCTGTTACATGACATCGGAAGAGCTCGAAGCGGAACGGGAAGCGCAAATCGCACGTGGGGAAGCACCACGTTATTCAGGTGCACACCGCAACCTGACGCAAGAACAAGAAGAGGCGTTCGTTGCAGAAGGCCGGACACCGTCGATTCGGATCCGTGTTCCGGAAAGCGTCACCTACACATGGAACGATATCGTCAAAGAAGACGTTTCGTTCGAATCAAAAGACTTCGGTGATTGGGTCATCGTCAAAAAAGACGGGATCCCGACGTACAACTTCGCTGTCGTCGTCGATGATTACTTGATGGCAATCAGCCATGTCCTCCGCGGGGACGATCATATCTCGAATACACCAAAACAAATGATGATTTATGATGCATTCGGTTGGGAGTACCCGACATTCGGACATATGACATTAATCGTCAACGAAGAACACAAAAAACTGTCGAAACGTGATCAGTCGATCATCCAATACATCGAGCAGTATAAAGATCTCGGTTACTTGCCGGAAGCGTTACTGAACTTCGTGACGTTACTCGGCTGGTCGCCGGTCGGTGAACAGGAAATCTTCACGAAAGAAGAGTTCATCGAAATCTTTGATGCATCTCGTTTGTCGAAGAGTCCGGCTGTCTTTGACCAGCAAAAACTGGCTTGGATCAACGGTCAATACATGAAACACCAATCGTTCGAAGAAGTATTCGAAGCGAGCCTGCCATTCCTGCAGGACGCGGGACGCGTTGCAAGCGAACCGACGGAAGAAGAGCTTGTCTGGGCACAAAATCTGGTCGGATTATACCGGGAACAGATGACACACGGCGCAGAAATCGTCGAGCTTTCAGAGATGTTCTTTGAGGATGAACTGGTGTATGATGAAGAAGCAAACACTGTCTTGGCAGGAGAAACTGTTCCTGCAGTCTTAAGTGAATTCGCGAATCAGTTGCGGACGCTTGAAGAATGGACACCGGAAGCGATCAAAGGCGCAATCAAAGCGACTCAAAAAGCGACCGGACAAAAAGGGAAAAATCTGTTCATGCCAATCCGTGTCGCAACGACCGGACAAACACATGGACCGGAGCTCCCGAACACGATTCAATTATTAGGAAAAGACCGCGTACTCGCGCGTCTGGACGCATAAAATAAAGCGTAGATGAGGAAAGTAGGAACGATGTCCGTTATACAGAGACAAGCTTGCATGGTGAGAAAGCTTGAACGGACGCGCTTTCGAAATGCCCCTCTGAGTGCTGCCCGAAATCAGTGAGAGTAGGCGTAGACGTATCTCCGGCGTTAACGGACCGGAGAGGGATGGTTCAGTTCATCCAAACAGAGTGGGACCGCGCTGATTGGCGTCTCTGTGCAGCGATGCACGGAGGCGCTTTTTCTTATGGAGAGGAGAACGAACATGACACGGATGCGTGAAGATATCCGCAATGTATTTAAACAGGATCCGGCAGCCCGGAGTACGATGGAAGTCGTCTTGACCTATCCGGGATTACATGCCGTCTGGATGCATCGATTGGCGCATCGTATGTGGAAGATGAATCTGCATCTCGCCGCACGGATGTTGTCGCAATTCAGTCGGTTCCTGACGGGAATCGAGATTCATCCCGGTGCGACGATCGGCCGGCGTTTTTTCATCGACCATGGTATGGGCGTCGTCATTGGTGAGACAGCGATTATTGGCGACGATGTCACCTTATTCCAAGGTGTGACACTCGGGGGAACAGGGAAAGAAACGGGCAAACGGCATCCGACACTCGGAAATGGTGTCCTCGTATCAGCCGGAGCACGTGTCCTCGGTGATATCACGATCGGTGATTCATCGAAGATTGGCGCAAGCTCGGTCGTTCTAAAAGATGTGCCGTCAAATGCGACCGTTGTCGGAATTCCCGGACGTGTCGTGATACAAGACGGAATAAAAGTCGATGCGCCGCTTGATCATCAATTACCTGATCCGGTTCGCGAATGCCAGGAACGGGTTGAACTGGAACTGGAACAATTAAAACGTGAGATTGAACGAATACAAGGAGGACACCGCCATGATACAACTTTACAACAGCATGACCGGAAAAAAGGAACCGTTTAAACCGCTCGAAGAAGGAAAGGTCAAGATGTATGTCTGTGGACCGACTGTCTATAATTACATCCATATCGGGAATGCCCGTCCGGCCATCGTCTTCGATACGGTCCGCCGCTACTTTACGTACCGGGGCTACGAAGTGAAATATGTCTCGAACTTCACGGATGTCGACGATAAAATCATCCGGACAGCGAACGAACTCGGAGAAGATTATCACGCGCTGACGAAACGATTCATTGAAGCCTATCACGCGGATACAGGTGCATTGAATGTCCAAAAAGCGGATATTCATCCGCTCGTCACGGAAACGATGGACGATATCATCGCCTTCATCGAAGTCCTCGTCGAAAAAGGAAATGCCTACGCGTCAAGCGGAGATGTTTACTTCCGGACACGCAGCTTTAAAGATTACGGTCAATTGAGCCAACAGTCGATTGATGAACTCCGCTCGGGTGCGCGGATTGAAGTCGGTGAGAAAAAAGAGGATCCGCTCGATTTCGTTTTATGGAAAGCGGCAAAACCGGGTGAACCGGCATGGACGAGTCCATGGGGAGAAGGTCGTCCCGGCTGGCACATAGAGTGCTCGGCGATGGCGAAAAAGTATCTCGGGGATACGATCGATATCCACGCGGGCGGACAAGACCTTAAATTCCCGCACCATGAAAATGAAATTGCCCAATCGGAAGCCTGCAACTCACAAAAGTTTGCAAACTACTGGATGCATAACGGATTCCTCAACATCGAAAACGAGAAGATGTCAAAATCACTCGGCAACTTCCTGACGGTCCACGAAGCGATTCAAGCCGTCGATCCGATGGTCTTACGTTTCTTCATGCTGTCGGTCCAGTACCGTCATCCAATCAACTACAGCCGTGACCTGATCGATCAGGCGGCAAACGGTCTCGCGCGGATCAGGGAATCCGTCGCAAACGTTGAACACCGTTTGACGATGACGGCTAATCTTGGAACGGCAACGGACAAATGGCTGAACCGGATCGAAGAAATCAAGCAACACTTCATTACATCGATGGATGATGATTTCAATACAGCGAACGCTGTGACCGATTTGTTTGATCTGTCGAAAGAAGCAAACCTGTACCTCGGCGAAGACCAAGTCGCAACAGAAGTGCTGGAACGATTCCTGGCAGTCTTTGATGAACTATCGACAGTCCTCGGAGTCACGTTGACAATCGAAAAAGGGTTACTCGATGAAGAAGTCGAACAGCTGATTCGTGATCGGGATACGGCACGGAAAGAACGTGACTTTGCCCGTGCGGACGCGATCCGTGATCAACTACGTGACCAAGGCATCCTTCTTGAGGATACAGCGCAAGGGATGCGGTGGAAGCGCGGATGAAGAACTACAAACAATTAAATGCGCTGGCGCTCGCCTATATGGGTGATGTTGTCTATGAAATGCATGTCCGGGAACGGTTGCTTGAAAAGGGATATGTCAAACCGGGTGAACTGCATCAAGCGGCCATCCGCTATGTCCGCGCTCAGGCGCAAGCCTTCGTCGTGACACACTGGTTAAATGAAAATACGTTGACAGAAGAAGAGCAGGCTGTCGTCCGGCGCGGGAAGAACGCTAAATCAGGTTCCGTTCCGAAAAGTACGGATGTCCATACGTACCGGTACGCAACGGCGTTTGAGGCATTGCTCGGATATGTCTATCTTGCAGAAGGAGGGGATCGTCTTGAAGAACTCATCGGACAAGCGTTCGAATTACTCGAAGCCGAAGCAACGGACGGAAAATAAATCGTTCCAACCGGCACGTAAACAAAAAGACAAGCCGCATGGCGAAAAAGCGAAACAGAAGAAAGTTGAGCCCAAACAAGAAGAGACCATCGTGATCGAACCGCTCGAAGAAGGACAGGATTTCTTATACGGACGGAATCCGGTTCTCGAAGCGTTACGGACGGGTCGTGAGATGAACAAGCTCTTCATCCAAGAAGGGCAGCAGAAAGGACCGCTTGCCGTCATCCATGCGATGGCGAAAGAGGCAGGTGTCCAGACACAAATCGTTCCACGCTCGAAACTACACGGTTTGACGGGAAGCGACAATCACCAGGGTGTCGTTGCTGCCGTCGCTGCCTATGAGTATGCAGAACTCGACGATATCTTTGCACTGGCAGAAAAGAAAGACGAGACGCCATTGATGATTTTACTCGATGAACTCGAAGACCCGCATAATCTCGGATCGATTCTCCGGACGGCAGATGCCGTCGGTGCCCACGGAATCATTATTCCGAAACGCCGGTCTGTCGGATTGACACAGGTTGTCGCGAAAGCTTCGACAGGGGCAATCGAACATATCCCGGTCGTTCGTGTGACGAACTTGACGCGGACGATGGAAGATTTAAAGAAAAAAGGGATTTGGTTTGTCGGGACGGATGCCCGTGAGAGTGATGACTACCGAACGCTCGACGGAACGATGCCACTTGGAATCGTCATCGGCAGTGAAGGAAAAGGCATGAGCCGGCTTGTCCGCGAAAAATGCGATTTCCTTGTTCATCTCCCGATGGCAGGACATGTCACGTCACTCAACGCATCAGTTGCTGCCTCGTTGTTGTTATATGAGGTCTACCGGACAAGAAAGCCGTATTCGCGATGAAATACGACCGTCTGATCGTTGATGGCTACAATATCATTGGCGCATGGCCGGAGTTCCGGACATTGCGGGAGCAGGATTTTGAATTAGCACGGGAACGATTGGTCGATGCGATGGCCGAGTACCAAGCCGTGACAGGAATCAGTGTGACGATTGTCTTCGATGCCTATCTCCAACCGGGGAGAGAATCCCGGATCAGGAAAAGCGGTATCGAAGTCATCTATACACGGGAAAACGAAACGGCGGATGAATGGATTGAGAAAACAGCGGCGGAATGGTTACAGGATATCCGGGTCAAGCTGACGGTTGCGACCAACGATTTCACCGAACAGTGGGTCATCTTCACGCTCGGTGCCCTTCGGATCTCGGCGCAGGAATTACGACGGGACTGGAAGGCGGCGGTTGCCGTCATCCGTGGACAGACGATTGCGTCGAAGACGAGCAAGAAACCACGTTCGACAATCGATATGCCGGCTGATGTCATTGAACGGCTTGAAGAGATCCGGCGGCGTAAAAATTCAGATTCATGAAGAAAATGAAAAAGCGGATTCACGATAAAGTCGTGAAATTCGCTTTTTTTGATACCTCAGATGTCACGTCTTCGCACGATTAACAGGGGAAAAAAGAGGTCATGCCAATTTTCATTGTCGTAAGACAGGAAATTATTGTATAATTAGAAACAATCGATTAGTTTGTTAGAGAAGCTTGGAGGGATGACGGATGAGTTTGGTTTCGTTCGACCAGTTTGAGTGCATGACCGATGAGGCGCTTGTGGAACAAGCGAAGGTATTTGACAACAGTGATGCGCTCGAATTTCTGATCGAGCGGTATCGGAACTTCGTACGCGCCAAGGCACGGTCTTACTTTTTAATCGGAGCGGACCGGGAAGATATCATCCAGGAAGGTATGATCGGTCTGTATAAGGCAGTCCGGGATTACCGCACGGATAAGCTGGCTTCGTTCAAAGGCTTTGCTGAGCTGTGTATTACCCGGCAAATGATTACAGCAATCAAAACCGCAACGCGTCAAAAACATATTCCGCTGAATTCCTACATTTCGCTCGATAAGCCGATTTACGATGACGAATCGGAACGGACGTTACTCGATATCATCACATCGACAGCCCCGTCGGATCCGCAAGTGTTGATCGTGAACCGGGAAGAGTATGCGGATATTGAAAGTAAGATGGATGAAATCCTTAGTGATCTGGAGCGAAAAGTACTGGCGCTCTATCTCGACGGAAGAACCTATCAGGAAATCTCGGATGATCTCGATCGTCATGTCAAGTCAATCGATAATGCCCTTCAACGTGTGAAGAAAAAGCTGGAACGGTATCTTGAAGCACGAAAACTGACGGTCTGATCGAGAGGTGGATTGACCCCGTTAACCGGGTGTGCTACTGTATAAATAGCGCCTTACTAGCGAGACGCCGCTCATAGGCGTTTTTTTTTACGCTCTTTTTTAGAGAGGATTCTCTTCTTGAAGAGAAGGAGTGGCAAAGAAGGAGGTCGTTTGAGATGGCGAAGAAAGTAGGCCTTGCTTGTGATATTTGCGGTGCCCGCGACTACACGACGATGAAAAAAGAGGATGTCAGCATCCGCTTGGAACTGAAGAAGTTCTGTCGCCGTTGTAACGCGCATACGATTCATAAAGAAGCGAAATAAGGCTTCATCTATCCCCATTTACTACATCCTGGAGGGAAAGTACGATGAAATTTTTGCGTGACGTATGGAATGAACTGAAAAAGACGAGCTGGCCGAAACGAAAAGAACTGACGAAGTATACACTGACTGTAATCGGTATGGTCATTTTTATGGGTGTCTTCATCTTCGGTATCGATTCAGGGCTCAGCGCATTCATGAGTTGGTTGATTAAGTAAAAAGAAGAGGTGACGTACCATGGATAAGCAGTGGTTTGTTGTCCAAACGTACTCTGGATTCGAAAATAACGTCAAGGCAAATCTTGAGCGTCGGATTGAATCCATGAACATGGACGAGAAAATCTTCCGTGTACTCGTTCCAATCGAAACGGTACAGGAAGAAGTAACAAACAAAAAAGGTGAAACGAAAATCAAGGAACGTGAAATCAAGATTTTCCCGGGGTATGTCCTCGTGGAGATGGTCATGACGGATGATTCTTGGTATGTCGTCCGTAACACACCGAACGTCACGGGATTCCTCGGTTCGGTTGGCGGCGGTTCAAAACCGACACCACTTCTTCCAGAAGAAGCGGAAAACATTCTCGGATCAATGGGACTTGTTGACATGAAGAGTCGTTATGACTTTACAATGGGACAAATCGTACGGATCAAAGAAGGTGTCTTTGCGAACCTGGAAGGTACGATCGAAGAACTTGAAACAGAAACAGAAAAAATGAAAGTTTCTGTCGATATGTTCGGTCGTGAAACGAAAGTAGAGCTCGATTTCTCACAAGTTGAGAAAATAGATTAAGTTTCCTATTGCGAAACTTTTATTTTAATGGTACAATTTTTCCTGTTTGATGTTGTGCTTATTTCGATAAATTACTCGTCGAATAGAATGAGTGGGAGGACGCGCAACGTCCAATTAAACCACATTAAAGAATTAAGGAGGTGTGTCTCGTGGCGAAGAAGGTTATGAAACTAGTTAAACTTCAAATTCCTGCGGGCAAAGCAAACCCAGCTCCACCAGTTGGACCGGCACTCGGTCAAGCAGGTGTGAACATCATGGGCTTCTGTAAAGAGTTCAACGCTCGTACACAAGACCAAGCCGGCTTGATTATTCCTGTAGTCATCACGGTTTTTGAAGATCGTTCATTTACGTTTATTACTAAAACTCCACCAGCAGCAGTTCTCTTGAAGAAAGCAGCTGGAATCGAGAGCGGTTCAGGCGAGCCTAACCGTAAGAAAGTAGCGACTGTCAAACGTGACAAAGTTCGCGAAATCGCTGAAACGAAAATGCCAGACCTCAACGCAGCATCTGTTGAAACAGCGATGTTGATGGTTGAAGGTACTGCACGTTCTATGGGTATCGTAATCGAAGACTGAGTCTTTTGATTGCAATGAACAACGATGAGGGTCGCAGGCGGATAGTTACTTGAAGCCTTGCTACCCTTTCATTATGTGGGAGGATTTTCCGCACAACCACAAAGGAGGAACCTAAAATGGGTAAGAAGTATAAAGAAGCTGCTAAACTTATCGATCGTACGGTTTCATACGAACTCGCTGAAGCAGTAGACTTGACTAAAAAGTCTGCCACTGCGAAATTCGATGAAACAATCGAACTTGCTGTTCGTCTCGGAGTCGATCCGAAGAAAGCAGATCAACAAATCCGTGGAGCAGTCGTATTGCCACACGGTACTGGTAAAACACAAAAAGTTCTCGTCTTTGCTAAAGGTGAGAAATTAAAAGAAGCGGAAGCTGCTGGAGCAGACTTCGCTGGTGATTCTGAGTACATCACTAAAATCCAACAAGGATGGTTCGACTTCGATGTTATCGTTGCGACACCTGACATGATGGGTGAAGTTGGTAAACTCGGCCGTGTTCTCGGACCTAAAGGCCTCATGCCTAACCCGAAAACAGGAACAGTTACATTTGACGTCACTAAAGCAATCAACGATATCAAAGCTGGTAAAGTTGAGTACCGTGTCGACAAATCTGGTAACATCCACGTTCCAGTCGGTAAAAAATCATTTGATGACGCTAAATTGGTTGAGAACATCAACACAGTCATCGAAACTCTCGTTAAAGTTAAGCCTGCTACTGCTAAAGGTATCTACCTTAAGAACATCGCGATCGCTTCAACAATGGGTCCTGGTGTAAAAGTATCTTCAGCTGACTTTGCGAAATAATTTCGTCTAAAACGAACTTGACAACGTTCTAAGAACGCTGTTACAGTATAAAACGTTGATATATTCGACATACCGTAGACAGAAGGTGCTCATCGATTGAGCATAAACCCTTCCGAGGTGTTCTTGCTCAGAGAGCCTGTTTGTTCAGGTATCCTTTTTGACGATTACGCCTCCTCTGCCTGGCAGACGGAGGCTTTTTATTTGAAATCGAGCAGCCCCTCGCGCCGGTACATTCCATTTACCAGGAGGTGCAACAGAAATGGCAAACGAAAAAGTTATCGCTGTCAAAGCGGATCTCGTATCTGAGATCGCTGAGAAAATGCAAGCGAGCGCTGGAACAATCGTCGTCGACTACCGTGGTCTCACAGTAGACGAAGTAACAGAACTTCGTAAACAACTCCGCGAAGCGGGTGTTGAATTCAAAGTTTATAAAAACGGTCTCCTCCGCCGTGCTGCAGTTCAAAGCAATCTTGAAGGTCTTGACGAAGTCTTTACAGGTCCTACTGCGATCGCCTTCAGCAATGAAGACGTTATCGCTCCAGCTAAGATCTTAAACAACTTCTCGAAAGACCACAAAGCTCTTGAGCTTAAAGGTGGTATCATCGAAGGCAAAGTCACTTCAGTAGAAGATGTCAAAGCCCTTGCGGAACTTCCATCACGCGAAGGTCTCCTTTCGATGCTTCTCAGCGTGCTTCAAGCGCCAATCCGTGGTCTTGCGGTGGCAACGAACGCAATTGCAGAGCAAAAAGAAGAACAATCTGCTTAATATCCGCTTAGCGGGATAGGCAAACACACAATTTTTCACACCCCAACGTGGGTTAAATCAAAGGAGGAAAACCATAATGGCTTTCAACAAAGAGCAATTTATCGAAGACCTCAAGGGCATGACTGTTCTTGAACTTAACGAACTCGTAAAAACAATCGAAGAAGAATTCGGCGTATCAGCAGCAGCTCCAGTAGCAGCAGCAGGTGCAGGCGCAGCAGCAGCTGAAGAGCAAACTGAATTCGACGTAATCCTTACTAGCGCAGGTTCTGGTAAAATCAACGTCATCAAAGCAGTTCGCGAATTGACAGGCCTCGGTCTTAAAGAAGCGAAAGCACTCGTTGACGGAACTCCGGCTCCAGTTAAAGAAGGCGTTTCGAAAGAAGACGCTGACGCAATCAAAGCTAAGCTTGAAGAAGCTGGCGCAAGCGTAGAAGTTAAGTAATTTTCTTCTTCACTTAAAACAAAAGAAGCTCGCTTTGCGGGCTTCTTTTGTTTTCAACTTTAATATAGAGAGGGGAAGGAAACATGGCAGATCATTATTACACAAATGATCCCTCCTCGAAACGGGATCCAAAGTCGTGGGAATTCGTCTTACGTGGTGAAACGTTCCGCTTCACTTCGGATCATGGAGTGTTTTCAAAAGGCGGCGTTGATTTCGGTTCGCGTTTACTGATTGAAGCCTTTGTGGAGCCGGATGTACCGGGAGCAATTTTGGATGTCGGGTGCGGATATGGTCCGATGGGCATTTCGCTTGCGAAAACGACCGGACGAGAAGCCGTTTTAGTAGATGTAAACGAGCGGGCTCTTGAGCTTGCGGCTGACAATGCACGTGCGAATGGTGTTTCCGTGACGACCGGTGTAAGTGACGGATATGCTGGCGTGGCTGAACAGACGTTTGCAGCGATCGTGACGAATCCACCGATTCGGGCGGGGAAGCCGGTTGTTCACCGGATTTTACGGGAAGCGTATGACCATTTGGAAATTGGCGGGGCCTTATGGGTCGTTATTCAAAAGAAACAAGGTGGCCCATCAGCGAAGAAGTTGATGGAAGAAGTATTTGGTTCATGTGAGACGGTTACCCGCGATAAAGGGTATTCGATATTTAAATCAATTCGGTCTTGACAAATCGAGTGATTTGTCGTTGACCTTGTCTAATGTCTATGATAGTATTATAAAATGCCATTGGAGTGATTTTTGGATAAGCAGTTTGAAGCAGCTGGCGTTCTCGACTACAGATGATTGAGTAGACAAGACGTCGCTTTTTTGCGCTTATCGGTCAAAAAATGGCTTCAATGTTCGATATTACACCCGTCCTTCTCAAGAAGAAGAACTGGGTCTGAGAGGTGAATCAGTTGACTGGTCAACTTGTTCAGTACGGTCGTCACCGTCAGAGAAGAAGCTATGCACGTATCAGCGAAGTTTTAGAACTTCCAAACCTTATTGAGATTCAAACGAATTCATACGAATGGTTCCTACGGGAAGGTCTTCGTGAGATGTTTCATGATATCTCGCCGATTTCCGACTTTACAGGAAATCTCGTATTAGAATTCATCGACTACTCGCTCGGAGAGCCGAAGTATTCGATTGATGAATCAAAAGAGCGCGATGTGACCTATTCGGCACCACTACGCGTAAAAGTCCGTCTTCAAAACAAAGAGACGGGTGAATTGAAGGAACAAGAAGTCTTTATGGGTGACTTCCCGCTTATGACGGAGTCGGGAACATTCATTATTAATGGTGCGGAACGAGTTATCGTTTCCCAGCTTGTTCGTTCGCCAAGTGTGTATTACAACAATAAGTTAGATAAAAATGGTAAACGTGGATTTTCGGCAACGGTCATCCCGAACCGTGGAGCATGGCTCGAACTTGAGACAGATGCGAAAGATATCGTATACGTCCGAATCGACCGCACGCGTAAGATTCCAGTAACGGTTCTTTTACGTGCTCTTGGTTTCGGTACGGATCAGGAAATCATCGATCTCCTTGGAGATGATGAGTACCTCCGTAACTCCCTTGAAAAAGATAATACAGAAACAACGGAAAAAGCCCTCATTGAAATTTATGAGCGTCTGCGTCCGGGAGAGCCACCGACTGTCGAAAATGCGAAAGCACTTCTCGTGTCACGGTTCTTTGACCCGAAACGTTATGATTTGGCAAACGTTGGTCGTTATAAAATCAACAAAAAACTTCATCTGAAGAATCGTCTGTTCGGGCAGAAACTTGCGGAAACGCTTGTCGATCCGGAAACAGGGGAAGTGATCGCAGAAGAAGGAACGGTTCTTGACCGTCGCATGCTCGACAAAGTCTTGCCATTCCTTGAAGGATCTGTCGGTTACATCGAAGCGACGCCAACTGGCGGCGTAACGCAAGGCGAAGCCTTCAACTTACAGTCGATCAAGGTGTTCGCACCGGACGATGCTGAAGGTGAACGCATCATCAATATCATCGGTAACGGTAACATCGATCGTGACATCAAGCACATTACGCCTGCTGACATGATTGCTGCCATCAACTATTTCTTCAACTTGTTGCATGAAGTAGGAACGACAGACGATATCGACCACCTCGGTAACCGTCGTCTCCGTTCAGTCGGTGAATTGCTCCAAAACCAGTTCCGGATCGGGCTTTCTCGTATGGAACGTGTCGTCAAGGAGCGGATGTCGATTCAAGACCAGAATGCGATCACGCCACAGGCATTGATCAACATTCGTCCTGTTATCGCATCGATTAAAGAGTTCTTCGGTAGCTCGCAGTTATCACAGTTCATGGACCAAACGAACCCGCTTGCTGAGTTGACGCACAAACGTCGTCTATCTGCACTTGGACCCGGTGGTCTCACACGTGAGCGTGCCGGCTTTGAAGTCCGAGATGTTCACTACTCGCACTATTCCCGTATGTGTCCGATTGAAACGCCTGAGGGTCCGAACATCGGGCTGATCAACTCACTGTCTTCGTTCGCGAAAGTCAATGAGTATGGTTTCATCGAAGCACCATACCGTCGTGTCGATCCGGAAACGGGTGTCGTCACGAATGAAATTCACTACATGACGGCCGACGAAGAAGATCTCTACGTCGTCGCACAGGCAAATATGTTGTTGACGGAAGAGAAGACGTTCCAAGATACACACGTCTTGTCACGTTTCCGTGGACAAAACTTATCTGTCGAACCACCTCGTGTCGATTACATGGACGTTTCACCGAAACAGGTTGTTTCGGCAGCGACGGCATGTATCCCGTTCTTAGAGAACGATGACTCGAACCGTGCCCTCATGGGAGCGAACATGCAACGTCAGGCCGTACCTCTTCTTGATCCGGAATCACCGATTGTCGGTACCGGGATGGAGTACGTGTCTGCAAAAGACTCAGGTGCTGCTGTTGTTGCAAAACATTCAGGTATCGCTGAGCGTGTAACGGCCCGTGAAATCCTTGTCCGTCGTACGACGGAAGTCGATGGCAACATCATTCAAGGTGAACTTGACCGTTACAAGATCCAGAAATTCATTCGTTCTAACCAAGGAACGTGCTATAACCAAAAACCAATCATCAAAGTAGGCGATCCTGTCGATAAAGGCGAGATCCTTGCAGATGGTCCATCGATGGACGGTGGGGAACTTGCGCTTGGTCGTAACGTACTCGTCGGTTTCATGACATGGGATGGTTACAACTACGAGGATGCTGTCATCATGAGTGAACGTCTCGTGAAAGACGACGTCTACACATCGATTCACATTGAAGAATATGAGTGTGAATCACGTGATACAAAACTCGGACCGGAAGAGATCACTCGTGACATTCCAAATGTCGGCGACGACGCCCTGAAAAACCTCGACGACCGCGGAATCATCCGTGTCGGTGCTGAAGTTAAAGACGGGGATATCTTAGTCGGTAAAGTTACACCTAAAGGCGTAACGGAATTGACAGCTGAAGAACGTCTGCTTCATGCAATCTTCGGTGAAAAAGCACGTGAAGTTCGTGATACGTCACTTCGTGTTCCACACGGCGGCGACGGAATCATCCTTGACGTGAAAATCTTCGATCGTGATAACGGCGACGAACTGTCACCTGGTGTCAACCAGTTGATCCGTGCGTACATCGTTCAGAAGCGTAAGATTCACGAAGGAGATAAAATGGCGGGACGTCACGGTAACAAAGGTGTTATCTCACGTATCCTGCCGGAAGAAGACATGCCGTACATGCCAGACGGCACACCAATCGACATCATGTTGAATCCACTTGGTGTACCATCACGGATGAACATCGGGCAGTTGCTCGAGCTTCACCTTGGTATGGCTGCACGCCAACTCGGAATCAAAGTTGCATCGCCGGTATTCGATGGTGCACGTGAGGAAGATGTTTGGGCAACGATTGAAGAGGCCGGTATGGACCGCGACGCTAAGACGATCCTGTATGATGGACGTTCTGGTGAAGCCTTCGATAACCGCATCTCGGTTGGTGTCATGTATATGATCAAACTCGCCCACATGGTCGATGATAAACTTCACGCACGTTCGACGGGTCCTTACTCGCTCGTTACGCAGCAGCCGCTCGGTGGTAAAGCCCAGTTCGGTGGACAGCGTTTCGGTGAGATGGAAGTATGGGCACTGGAAGCATACGGTGCCGCTTATACGCTCCAAGAGATCCTGACAATCAAATCCGATGATACAATCGGTCGTGTTAAAGCATATGAAGCGATCGTTAAAGGCGAAAATGTACCACAACCGGGCGTGCCGGAATCGTTCCGAGTCCTCATTAAAGAGCTTCAATCACTTGGTATGGATGTTAAGATGATGTCTGCCGAAGATGAAGAGATCGAAATGAAAGACGACGACGATGACAACATCCCGAACGCGACTCCAGCACTCGAAGAAGTTCAAGCGCCTGTCGCACCAGTTGTTACTGAAGAGGAATAAGCGAAAGGGAGGTCCACCCCTTGGTAGATGTTAATAGATTTGAATATATGAAAATCGGCCTCGCTTCCCCTGAAAAGATCCGTTCGTGGTCTTTCGGGGAAGTGAAGAAGCCGGAAACGATCAACTATCGTACGCTCAAGCCAGAGAAAGACGGCTTGTTCTGTGAACGGATTTTTGGTCCAACAAAAGACTGGGAATGTTACTGCGGGAAATACAAACGGATTCGTTATAAAGGAATCATTTGTGACCGTTGTGGTGTTGAAGTAACCAAGTCGAAAGTCCGTCGTGAGCGCATGGGTCACATTGAACTTGCAGCACCGGTTTCGCACATCTGGTACTTTAAAGGAATCCCAAGTCGTATGGGTCTCGTCCTTGATATGTCACCGCGTGCACTCGAAGAGATCATTTACTTCGCGTCGTACGTCGTCACGGATCCAGGCGAATCGACACTCGAGAAGAAACAACTTCTTTCAGAAAAAGAGTACCGCGCCTACCGCGAGAAATTCGGTAGTTCGTTTACCGCTGAAATGGGTGCGGAAGCAGTTCGTAAATTGCTCCGTGACGTTGAACTCGAAAAAGAAGTAGCTGGCTTACGTGAAGATCTTCGAATGATTCAAGGACAACGTCGTACACGTGCGATCAAACGTCTTGAAGTCCTCGATGCTTTCCGCAACTCAGGCAACAACCCGGAGTGGATGGTTCTTGAAGTATTACCGGTCATCCCGCCGGAACTCCGTCCGATGGTCCAGCTTGATGGTGGACGTTTCGCGACATCTGACTTAAACGACTTATACCGTCGTGTCATCAACCGTAACAACCGTCTCAAGCGTCTTCTTGACCTTGGCGCTCCGAACATCATCGTTCAGAATGAAAAACGGATGTTGCAAGAAGCGGTCGATGCCTTGATCGATAACGGTCGTCGCGGTCGTCCGGTTACTGGACCGGGTAACCGTCCATTAAAATCTCTTTCACACATGCTGAAAGGGAAACAAGGACGTTTCCGTCAAAACTTACTCGGTAAACGAGTCGACTATTCTGGTCGTTCGGTTATCGTCGTTGGTCCAAACCTGAAGATGTATCAATGTGGTCTTCCGAAAGAAATGGCCCTTGAACTCTTCAAACCGTTTGTCATGAAAGAGCTTGTCTCACGTGGCATCGCACCAAACATCAAGAGTGCAAAACGGAAAATCGAACGTGTTCAACCTGAAATTTGGGACGTTTTAGAAGAAGTCATCCGTGAGCATCCGGTTCTCTTGAACCGTGCCCCGACGCTTCACCGTCTCGGTATCCAGGCGTTCGAACCGACACTCGTCGAAGGTCGCGCGATTCGTCTTCACCCACTCGTATGTACGGCTTACAACGCCGATTTCGATGGTGACCAAATGGCGGTTCACGTACCACTTTCAGCAGAAGCCCAAGCAGAAGCCCGTCTTCTCATGCTCGCTGCACAAAACATCTTGAACCCGAAAGACGGTAAGCCTGTTGTTACACCATCGCAGGATATGGTCCTCGGTAACTACTACCTGACGCTTGAGCGTGAAAACGCAATCGGCGAAGGGAAAACATTCTCGACCGTGAATGAAGCGTTGATTGCCTACCAAAATGGGTATGTTCACTTCCACACACGTGTTGCGATTCCGGCCGGCGTTCTGAAGAACCCGACCTTCACGGAAGCGCAAAACGAGAAGTTACTGGTTACGACGGTCGGTAAGTTGATCTTCAACGAGATCCTCCCAACGACGTTCCCATACTTGAATGAACCATCGATGAACAATCTGCAGGAAGCAACGCCTGATCAGTACTTCCTTGAAAAAGGAACGGATATCGCGGCTGAAATCAAGAGCCGTCCGATCATCGAACCATTCAAAAAAGGATTCCTCGGAAATGTCATCGCAGAAGTCTTCAAGCGTTTTGAAACGACTGAGACGAGCCGCATGCTTGACCGAATGAAAAACCTTGGTTTCAAACACTCGACACGTGCGGGTATTACGGTTGGTATCGCTGATATCATCGTACTTCCGGATAAACAGGAAATCCTGGTCGAGGCACAAGATAATGTTGACCGCGTTATGAAATCGTATCGCCGTGGTCTCATCACAGAAGAAGAGCGCTATGAGCGTGTCGTTAAATCGTGGAATGACGCGAAGGATGAAATTCAGTCTCGTCTGATGAAATCCCTCAACCGTTTGAACCCGATCTTCATGATGAGTGACTCTGGTGCCCGTGGTAACGCATCAAACTTTACGCAGCTTGCAGGGATGCGTGGACTCATGGCCGCTCCAAGTGGACGGATCATCGAGCTCCCGATCAAATCTTCGTTCCGTGAGGGTCTGACGGTTCAGGAATACTTCATCTCGACGCACGGTGCCCGTAAAGGTCTTGCCGATACAGCCTTGAAGACTGCCGATTCAGGTTACCTGACTCGTCGTCTCGTTGACGTCGCGCAAGATGTTATCATTCGCGAAGATGATTGTGGAACGGATCGTGGTATCCGTGTTACAGCACTCCGCGAAGGAACAGAAGAAATCGAAAACCTCTACGACCGACTCGTTGGCCGTACGGCGTTCGAAAAAGTCGTTCACCCGGAAACAGGAGCAGTCCTCGTTTCAACAAACGAACTCATCGACGAAGATATCGCGCGTGCTATCACGGACGCAGGCATCGACAACGTTGAGATTCGTACAGCCTTCACTTGTAATACAAGTCATGGTGTCTGTAAGAAATGTTACGGACGTAACCTTGCGACTGGTAACGACGTCGAAGTCGGCGAAGCAGTCGGAATCATCGCGGCACAATCAATCGGTGAGCCAGGAACGCAGCTTACAATGCGTACCTTCCACACAGGTGGGGTTGCCGGAGACGATATCACACAAGGTCTTCCGCGTATCCAGGAATTGTTCGAGGCCCGTAACCCGAAAGGTCAAGCGGTCATCTCGGAAATCGACGGACAAGTCATCGACTTTACGGAGTCGCGTGATAAGCGTGAGTTGACGATTCAAGGTCTGAGCGAAACACGGACATACACGATTCCTTTCGGATCACGTCTTCGTGTTCAACTCGGTGAAGAAGTTGTAGCCGGACAAGTGTTCACAGAGGGTTCAATCGACCCGAAAGAACTCTTGAACGTCAAAGGTGTATCAGGCGTACAGAACTATCTTCTTCAAGAAGTTCAAAAAGTATACCGGATGCAAGGGGTTGAGATCGGTGACAAGCACGTCGAGGTCATGGTACGTCAGATGATCCGTCGCGTCCGCGTCATCGAGTCTGGTGAGACATCACTCTTACCAGGTTCGCTAGTCGATATCAGCACATTTAAAGAAGCATGTAAAGAAGCGCTCCGTGCCGGTAAAGCACTCGCTTCGGCTAAACCAGTTCTCCTCGGTATCACTAAAGCGTCGCTTGAGACGGATTCGTTCCTATCAGCTGCTTCGTTCCAGGAAACTACTCGTGTCCTTACGGATGCGGCGATTAAAGGGAAGAGCGACTACCTTCGCGGCTTGAAAGAGAACGTTATTATCGGTAAACTTGTTCCAGCTGGTACAGGAATGACACGTTACCGTCAAATCGGTCTCGAGATTGCAGGCGAAGCACCTGTAGAAGCAGATTCTCCTGTAGAATAAAACGCCTTGACACGCCGGTATGGCGGTGCTACTATGATATAGTGTTGCCAACCGGCTGTGTTATTTTGGAGGATATCTTCATGTCTTACAAAAAAGTAGTCGGCGCAGATTTGAAGTTTGTCGGTCAAAAGCAAACGCTCAAAGCATTGCGATCTGGCAAGGCGTCGGAAGTGATCATCGCAGATGACGCAGATGAACACGTAAAGCAAGCATTGCTCGATGCGGCGAAACAAGCAAACGTTCCAGTTGTGAGCGTTCCTTCTAAGCTTGAGCTTGGTAAGGCTTGTGGAATCGACGTTGCAGCAACTGCTGTTGCTATTAAGAAAGTTTGATAATACGTTTTGTGTGGCGATGGAATGCCTGAGCCACGCAAAACGTTTCATTATGACTTTCGATGAACCACCCGGCTCGGTGGTTTTGAAACTTGTCATGAATTCAGGAAGGGAGGATCTCAAAGATGCCTACTATCAACCAATTAGTCCGTAAAGGACGTCAATCAAAAGTTGTAAAATCAGATTCGCCAGCGCTGAACAAAGGGTACAACAGCTTTATCAAAGCTCGTACTGACATCAGCTCACCACAAAAACGTGGTGTTTGTACTCGTGTAGGTACAATGACTCCGAAGAAACCGAACTCGGCTCTTCGTAAGTACGCACGTGTACGTTTAACGAACACAATGGAAGTAACAGCTTACATCCCAGGTATCGGCCACAACTTGCAAGAGCACAGTGTTGTTCTTATTCGCGGCGGTCGCGTAAAAGACTTACCAGGGGTACGTTACCACATCGTTCGTGGTGCACTCGATACAGCTGGAGTTGACGGCCGTATGCAAGGTCGTTCGAAATATGGTACTAAACGTCCAAAAGCAGCAAAAAAATAATCTAGATATCAGAAGATATCACCTCACTATATGAAAGGAGGGACTCGGAATGCCACGTAAAGGTCAAGTAGAACGCCGTGATGTAATGGCTGATCCGATCTACAACTCTAAACTCGTTACCCGCCTTATCAACCGTCTTATGTTAGATGGTAAAAAAGGTACTGCTCAACAAATCTTATACAAAGCTTTTGAAGCTATCGCTGAACGTTCAGGTCGCGATGCAATGGAAGTTTTTGAAGAGGCGATGAACAACATCATGCCAGTTCTTGAAGTTAAAGCACGCCGTGTAGGTGGAGCTAACTATCAAGTTCCTGTCGAAGTCCGCCCTGAGCGCCGTACGACACTTGCACTTCGTTACCTCGTGAACTACTCACGTCTCCGTAACGAAAAAACAATGGATGCTCGTCTTGCTAACGAAATCATGGACGCTGCAAACAACACTGGTGCTTCAGTTAAGAAGCGCGAAGATATGCACAAAATGGCGGAAGCGAACAAAGCGTTTGCTCACTACCGCTGGTAAATCCGGAATCAACCACCTCATCTATGCCATTTTGTATGGAAATATGAGGTGGCTTTCGGGTATAGTCATGACGTGTGGCAACACACGGACACTAAACTAAAATGCGAAAGGAGAATGTTTAAAGATGGCAAGAGAATTCTCCCTTAAGAACACCCGTAATATCGGGATCATGGCCCACATCGATGCTGGTAAAACAACAACGACTGAGCGTATCCTCTATTACACGGGTCGTATCCACAAGATTGGTGAAACGCACGAAGGTGCTTCACAGATGGACTGGATGGAGCAAGAGCAAGAACGTGGAATCACGATTACATCTGCAGCAACAACTGCACAATGGAAAGGTAACCGCGTAAACATCATCGATACACCTGGACACGTAGACTTCACTGTTGAAGTTGAACGTTCACTCCGTGTACTTGATGGTGCGGTAGCAGTACTTGATGCTCAGTCTGGTGTTGAGCCACAAACTGAGACAGTATGGCGCCAAGCTACAACTTACGGCGTACCACGTATCGTTTTCGTTAACAAAATGGATAAAATCGGTGCAGACTTCCTGTACTCGGTTGGAACGCTTCGCGACCGCCTTCAAGCTAACGCACACGCAATCCAAATCCCGATCGGCGCAGAAGATGAATTCAAAGGAATCATCGACCTCGTTGAAAAGAAAACATACATGTACGGTAACGACCTCGGTACTGATATCGAAGAAACTGACGGTTTCCCTGCAGAATTCGCAGAAGAAGCTGAAGAACTTCGTGCATCATTAATCGAAGCAGTTGCAGATTACGAAGAAGAAATGATGATGAAATACCTCGAGGGCGAGGAAATCACAATTGAAGAGCTTAAAGCGGGTATCCGTAAAGCGACTCTTACAGTAGATTTCTACCCAGTTCTCGTTGGTTCGGCATTCAAGAACAAAGGTGTTCAGCTTATGCTTGACGCAGTCCTTGACTACCTCCCATCACCAGTCGACGTAAAAGCGATCACAGGGATTAACATGGATACAGAAGAAGAGATCATTCGTGAGTCAACTGACGAAGCGCCATTCTCTGCACTTGCATTCAAAGTTATGACTGACCCGTATGTTGGTAAATTGACATTCTTCCGTGTGTACTCTGGTACAGCTTCGGCAGGATCTTACGTCAAGAACTCAACAAAAGGGAAACGTGAGCGTCTTGGACGTATCCTTCAAATGCACGCGAACAGCCGTGAGGAGATCCCAATGGTCTTCGCTGGTGACATCGCAGCAGCTGTAGGTCTTAAAGATACTACTACTGGAGATACGCTTTGTGCAGAGAAAGACAACGTCGTTCTCGAATCAATGACATTCCCAGAACCGGTTATCTCGGTCGCAATCGAACCAAAAACGAAAGCTGACCAAGATAAAATGGGTCAAGCACTCGCTAAGCTTGCTGAAGAGGATCCAACATTCCGCACGGAAACAAACCCAGAGACTGGTCAAACGATCATCTCAGGTATGGGTGAGCTTCACCTCGACATCATCGTTGACCGTATGCGTCGCGAATTTAAAGTCGAAGCAAATGTTGGTGCTCCACAAGTAGCTTACCGTGAAACGATTCGCCAAGCGGCGAAAATCGATTCTAAGTTTGCTCGTCAATCAGGTGGTCGTGGTCAGTATGGTCACGTCGTCGTAGAATTCGAGCCAAACGAAGAAGGTGCTGGCTTTGAGTTCAACAACAAAATCGTCGGTGGTGTTGTTCCACGTGAATACATCCCAGCGGTTGAACACGGAATCGAAGAAGCGCTTCAAAACGGTATCCTTGCTGGTTATCCAGTAGTTGACGTTAAAGCGGCACTCGTTTTCGGATCGTACCACGATGTCGACTCAAACGAGATGGCATTTAAAATCGCGGCTTCAATGGCCGTCAAACAACTTAAAGATAAGAGCGGCGCTGTTATCCTTGAGCCAATGATGAAAGTTGAAATCGTTATCCCAGATGAATACATGGGAGACATCATGGGTGATGTTACATCACGCCGTGGACGCGTTGAAGGTATGGAAGCTCGCGGGAACGCTCAAGTCGTTCGTTCGATGATTCCACTTTCAGAGATGTTCGGTTACGCTACTGGTCTTCGTTCACGCACACAAGGTCGCGGAACGTACTCGATGCACTTCGATCACTACGAAGAAGTACCGAAATCAGTTGCTGAAGAAATCATCAAAAAAGCAAACGGCTAATCCTTCACAGGTTGTCACGCTTTTATGATTAGTGTAAGCTAAGGAAGGTGTACGTTATTCGACGATTCACCTTCCTAGTTATAAAATATTATTAGACACATAGAGGAGGAATTCAGAATGGGTAAAGAAAAATTCGACCGTTCTAAACCGCACGTTAACGTTGGTACAATTGGCCACGTCGACCACGGTAAAACAACTTTGACAGCAGCTATCTCAGCTGTACTTGCAAAATCACAAGGTAAAACTGCTACTAAGTTTGACCAAATCGATGGTGCTCCAGAAGAGCGCGAGCGCGGTATCACTATCGCAACAGCTCACATCGAGTACGAAACAGAAAAACGCCACTATGCACACGTTGACTGCCCAGGTCACGCTGACTATGTTAAAAACATGATCACTGGTGCTGCACAAATGGACGGCGCGATCCTCGTTGTTTCTGCAACTGATGGTCCAATGCCACAAACACGTGAGCACATCTTGCTTTCACGTCAAGTAGGTGTTCCTTTCATCGTAGTATTCATGAACAAAGTCGACATGGTTGACGACGAAGAGCTTCTTGAACTCGTTGAAATGGAAATCCGCGAACTTCTTTCTGAGTACGACTTCCCAGGCGATGACCTCCCAGTTATCCAAGGATCTGCTCTCGGCGCGCTTAACGGCGAAGCTAAATGGGAAGAAAAAATCATGGAACTCATGACAGCTGTTGATGAGTACATCCCTGAGCCAACTCGTGACACTGAAAAAGACTTCATGATGCCAGTTGAGGATGTTTTCTCAATCACTGGTCGTGGTACAGTAGCTACTGGCCGCGTTGAGCGTGGAGTTCTTAAAGTCAACGACGAAGTTGAAATCGTTGGTCTTCACGAAGAAACTAAAAAATCAGTATGTACTGGTGTAGAGATGTTCCGTAAGCTTCTTGACTATGCTGAAGCTGGCGACAACATCGGAGCACTTCTCCGTGGTGTATCACGTGATGACATCGAGCGTGGACAAGTTCTCGCGAAACCAAACACAATCACACCGCACAAAACTTTCAAAGCGCAAGTTTACATCCTTTCAAAAGAAGAGGGTGGCCGTCACACGCCATTCTTCGGTAACTACCGTCCACAGTTCTACTTCCGTACAACTGACGTAACTGGTATGTGCCAACTTCCTGAAGGAACTGAAATGGTAATGCCTGGGGACAACATCGAATTGACTGTTGAACTCATCGCGCCAATCGCTCTTGAAAAAGAAACTCGTTTCTCAATCCGTGAAGGTGGCCGTACAGTAGGCGCTGGATCAGTAACAGAAATCGTTGAGTAATTTTTAAGACAAAAAGGTCTTCCGTCTCCCGTGACGGAAGGCCTTTTTTCATTTCTTTCAAAACAGTCTTGCAACATGGTCAGACATCTTATATACTGAGGAAAGTGTTTGTGCGAGTGGTGAGAGACTTGAAAACAAATTCTATTTTATTTTACTTGCTTTCTAGCTTGGAATTAAGTAAACTAGTATATGTTGGTCACAAACACAACGCGATGAAGCGGGAGGTTATGACACACCAGGCGGCATTGCCATGGCTAGTGTGGAAATTTCCGCGGAGAATGTCTATTTACAAAATAGGCGAAAAGGAGGGAAACAACATGGCAAATGAAAAAATTCGGATCCGTTTGAAAGCATACGATCACCGCGTGCTTGATCAATCGGCTGAGAAAATTGTCGAAACAGCAAAACGTTCTGGTGCTACTGTATCTGGTCCGATCCCACTCCCAACGGAGAAAGCGATCTACACAGTACTTCGTGCCGTTCACAAGTACAAAGATGCTCGTGAGCAGTTCGAAATGCGTACACACAAACGTTTGATCGACATCGTTAACCCAACACCGAAAACAGTTGATGCGCTTATGCGTCTTGAACTTCCATCGGGCGTTGACATCGAAATCAAACTTTAATTTTTCTTCTATAAATAGTTGATACTAGCCAGAAGATCAAAATCATTCAATATTAGGAGGTGTATCTCATGGCTAAAGGAATCTTAGGAACTAAACTCGGTATGACACAAATCTTCAACGAGTCAGGCGAAGTAGTACCAGTTACTGTTGTTTCAGTAGAGGGTAACGTTGTTCTTCAATTGAAGACAATGGAAGTGGACGGTTACGAAGCAGTCCAACTCGGCTTTGGTGATATCAAAGAAGGTCGTCAAAACAAACCGCAAAAAGGTCACGCAGCGAAAGCTAGTGCGACACCTAAGCGCTTCATTAAAGAAATCCGTACATCTGTAACAGATTTCGAAATCGGTCAAGAGATTAAAGCAGATACTTTCGCTGCAGGCGAAATGGTTGATGTAACAGGTACGTCGAAAGGTAAAGGTTTCGCTGGAGCAATCAAGCGTCACAACCAATCACGTGGTCCAATGGCTCACGGTTCGCGTTACCACCGTCGCCCAGGTTCAATGGGTCCTGTCGCTCCAAACCGTGTATTCAAAGGGAAATTGCTCCCAGGACGCATGGGTGGAGAGCAAGTCACTGTTCAAAACCTTGAAATCGTAAAAGTTGATGTAGAACGCGGCTTACTCCTCGTCAAGGGTGCTATCCCAGGCGCACGTAAGAGCCAAGTTGTCGTCAAAACTGCGGTAAAAGGCAACTAATTTGTTTGCAAGGAAAGGAGGAATAACGAATGCCTAAAGTAGCTTTGCTTAACCAAACAGGTACACAAGTTGGAGACATCGAGTTGGCAGATGCCGTTTTCGGAATCGAGCCAAACGAAGCAGTCGTATACGATGCAATCGTCATGCAACAAGCTTCACGTCGCCAAGGTACACATGATACAAAAGGTCGCTCGGAAGTTCGCGGTGGCGGCCGTAAACCATGGAAACAAAAAGGTACTGGTCGTGCACGCCAAGGTTCGATCCGTTCGCCACAATGGGTTGGCGGTGGAACAGTCTTCGGTCCAACACCACGTTCGTACGCTTATAAACTTCCTAAAAAGGTTCGTCGTCTCGCATTACGTTCAGCACTTTCTTCGAAAGTCGCTAACAACGAGTTCATCGTTCTTGAAGGATTGACAATCGATGCTCCGAAAACGAAAGATATGATTTCGGTCTTCGCTGCTCTTTCAATCGAACGTAAAGTCCTCGTCGTTACTGCTGATTACAACGAGACAGTCGTTCTTTCAACACGCAACATTCCTGGTGTCACAGTCGTTGACGCTGCTGGAGTAAACGTCCTTGATCTTGTCGCACACGACAAAGTCATCTTCACGAAGGATGCTGTTGCGAGAGTAGAGGAGGTGCTTGCATAATGGCAAACGCACACGACATTATCAAACGTCCTGTAATTACTGAACGCTCAGTGAACCAAATGGCTGAGAAAAAGTACACGTTCGAAGTAGACGTAAAGGCATCTAAGCCACAAATCAAAGATGCAGTTGAAGCGATCTTCGGCGTTAAAGTTGAAAAAATCAACACACTTATCTCAAAACCAAAAGCAAAACGCGTAGGTCGTCACGCTGGTTACACAGCACGCCGCAAAAAAGCGGTCGTCACGCTTACTGCAGATAGCAAAGAACTCGATTACCTCGGTTAATCGGTACTCTGTAGAAAAGGAGGGAACTCTCGATGGGAATTAAAAAGTTTAAACCGACCACTAACGGTCGTCGTAATATGACTGCGCTTGACTTTGCTGAGATTACGGCTTCACGTCCTGAAAAATCGTTAACTGAAAAGCTTTCGAAAAAGGGCGGACGTAACAACCAAGGTCGCTTGACAGTACGTCACCAAGGTGGCGGACACAAACGTAAATACCGTATCATCGACTTCAAACGGAACAAGGATGGCATCGCTGGCCGTATCGCTACAATCGAGTACGATCCGAACCGCTCTGCAAACATCGCTCTTGTCCACTACATCGATGGTGAAAAACGCTACATCCTCGCACCTAAAGGATTGAAAGTTGACATGCAAGTCATGTCAGGAGTTGAGGCTGACATTAAAGTCGGTAACGCTCTTCCACTTTCAAACATCCCAGTTGGTACATTGATCCACAACATCGAACTTAAGCCAGGTAAAGGTGGTCAGCTCGTTCGTTCAGCTGGTACTTCTGCTCAGCTTCTCGGTAAAGATGGTAAATACGCGATCGTTCGTCTCCAATCAGGCGAAACACGTATGATCCTTGCTACTTGCCGTGCAACAGTCGGCGCTGTCGGTAATGAAGAGCACGAGCTCGTCAATATCGGTAAAGCTGGTCGTTCACGCTGGCTCGGAAAACGTCCTACAGTTCGTGGTTCTGTAATGAACCCAGTTGATCACCCACACGGTGGTGGTGAAGGACGTGCTCCAATCGGTCGTTCGGGCCCACTTACTCCTTGGGGTAAACCGGCACTCGGATACAAAACTCGTAAGAAAAACAAAGCGAGCGATAAATATATCGTCCGTCGTTCTAAAAAATAATTACGTGATTTCTGAACGGTTCGCAGGAACCGTTCCTGAATCATGCCAAAGGGAGGTACAACTATGGGTCGCAGCTTGAAAAAAGGTCCATTTGCAGATCACCATTTGCTCGCTAAGGTTGACAAAGCCAACGAAGCTGGTGACAAGCATGTTATCAAAACTTGGTCACGCCGTTCTACAATCTTCCCAGAGTTCATCGGTCACACGATCGCTGTCTACGATGGTCGTAAACACGTACCGGTTTACGTGACAGAAGATATGGTCGGTCACAAACTTGGTGAATTCGCGCCAACACGTTCTTACAAAGGACATGCTGGAAACGATAAGAAGACTAAACGTTAATCTGAGGGGAGGTACTCATTATGCAATCAAAAGCATCGGCTAATATGGTTCGCATTGCTCCTCGTAAGGCACGTCTAGTAGTAGACTTAATCCGCGGGAAGCAAATCGGTGAAGCACTTTCGATTCTTGCTTACACGAACAAGGCAGCAACGCCAATCGTTGAGAAAGTATTGAAATCGGCAATCGCGAACGCTGAGCACAACTTCGACATGAACATCGAAAACCTCGTAGTAACAGAGGCTTACGTCAACGAAGGTCCAACGCTCAAACGTTTCCGCCCACGTGCAATGGGTCGCGCAAGCCGCATCAACAAACGTACGAGCCACGTTCACATCGTGGTATCTGAAAAATAAGGAGGGATTACCGTGGGTCAGAAGATTAACCCAACTGGTCTTCGCGTAGGTATCATCAAAGACTGGGAATCACGTTGGTTCGCAGATAAAGACTATGCTGATCTCCTTCATGAAGACTACGTAGTTCGTGAATATATCGAAAAACGTCTTAAAGACGCTAGTGTCTCTAAAGTTGAAATCGAGCGCGCAGCAAACCGCTTGAACATCTCACTTCACACTGCTAAGCCGGGTATGGTTATCGGTAAAGGCGGTTCTGAAATCGAAACACTTCGTACAGACATCACTAACCTTGCAAAAGGCAAACGCGTTCACGTTAACGTCGTTGAAGTGAAAAACCCGGATGCAGTTGCTAAACTTGTCGCTGAGAACATCGCACGCCAACTTGAAGGCCGTGTATCGTTCCGTCGTGCAATGAAGCAATCAATCCAACGCTCGATGCGTTCAGGTATCAAAGGAATCAAGACTGAAGTTTCTGGTCGTCTTGGCGGCGCTGATATCGCTCGTTCAGAGAAGTATTCAGAAGGAACAGTTCCACTTCATACACTCCGTGCAGACATCGATTACGGTACTGCTGAAGCTGATACAACTTACGGCAAAATTGGCGTAAAAGTATGGCTCCACCACGGTGAAGTGCTTCCTACGAAAAAAGCAGCATCTAACGAACAATAATCCACATCCGTCTAGGGAAGGAGGCAACACAACATGTTGTTACCAAAACGTGTAAAATATCGTCGTGTTCACCGCGGCAACATGCGTGGTAAAGCGAAACGTGGTACTACAGTACACTTCGGCGAGTTCGGTATCCAAGCTCAAGAAGCTAGCTGGATCACTAGCCGTCAAATCGAATCAGCGCGTATCGCGATGACTCGTTATATGAAACGTGGTGGTAAAGTGTGGATCAAGATTTTCCCACATAAACCATACACTAAAAAACCTCTTGAAGTCCGAATGGGTTCAGGTAAAGGTGCTCCGGAGGGCTGGGTTGCAGTCGTCAAACCGGGGAAAGTAATGTTCGAAATCGCAGGAGTATCGGAAGAGATCGCACGCGAAGCTCTCCGTCTTGCATCACACAAACTTCCAGTAAAATGTAAGTTCGTAAAACGTGAAGAAAATGGTGGTGATACGAATGAAAGCAACTGATCTCCGTCAGCAAACTACAGAAGAGCTCAACGGTAAAGTCGGTTCGTGGAAAGAAGAGTTGTTCAACCTTCGTTTCCAACTTGCGACTGGTCAGCTTGAGAACCCTGCTCGTATCCGTGAAGTGCGCAAGTCGATTGCACGCGCGAAAACCGTTCTTCGTGAACGCGAACTCGGCATCAACAACGCATAATTCACTCGGATTCTGAGAGGAGGAACACTCAATGGAACGCACAAACAACCGCAAAGTGTTAACTGGACGCGTCGTATCTGACAAAATGGATAAAACGATCGTAGTTACAGTTGAGACTAAAGTAAAGCATAAGCTCTACGGCAAACGCGTAAACTACTCTAAGAAGTACAAAACGCATGATGAAAACAACACAGCTAAAGTCGGTGACGTCGTACGCATTCAAGAAACACGTCCACTTTCTAAAGACAAACGTTTCCGTCTCGTAGAAGTCGTCGAAAAAGCAGTAATCATCTAAACTCTAATTAGTTCGGATGAATAAACATCCGGAGGGAGGTACAATCGTATGATTCAACAAGAATCTCGCTTGAAAGTAGCAGACAACTCAGGAGCTCGTGAAGTCTTGACGATCAAAGTCCTCGGAGGATCTGGTCGCAAAACTGCTAACATCGGTGACGTAATTGTTTGCACAGTTAAACAAGCAACACCAGGTGGCGTTGTCAAAAAAGGTGAAGTTGTACGCGCAGTAGTCGTTCGTACTAAACGTGGCGTTCGTCGTAAAGACGGTTCGTACATCCGTTTTGACGAAAATGCAGCAGTCATCATCAAAGATGATAAAAGCCCACGTGGCACACGTATCTTCGGACCAGTCGCACGCGAACTTCGTGAAAAAGACTTCATGAAGATCGTCTCGTTGGCACCGGAAGTACTTTAATTCCAAAGAATTCCTACAAGGAGGTGCTCTAACGATGCATGTCAAAAAAGGTGATAAAGTTCAGGTTATGACTGGTAAAGATAAAGGCAAACAAGGTGTTGTCCTTACTGCTATGCCTAAAAAAGATCGCATTATCGTCGAAGGCGTTAACATGATCAAAAAACACTCAAAACCTTCTCAACTCAACCCGCAAGGCGGAATTGTCGAGAAAGAAGCACCGATTCACGTATCGAACGTTATGCTCATCGACCCTAAGACAGGAAACCCAACACGCGTTGGTTTCACTGTGGTTGACGGCAAGAAAGTACGTATCGCTAAAAAATCGGGCGAAGCTTTAGATAAATAAGAAGATTTAAAGAAAGGAGGTCCACTTTCTGATGAACCGTTTAAAAGCTAAATACCAAGACGAAATCGTCAAAGTAATGATGGAGAAATTCAACTATACTTCTGTAATGCAAGCGCCGAAAGTCGATAAGATCGTAATCAACATGGGTGTTGGTGACGCTGTTACGAACACGAAAGCACTTGACATGGCAGTCGAAGAGCTTCAGCTCCTCACTGGTCAGAAGCCACTCATCACGAAAGCTAAGAAATCAATCGCTGGTTTCAAACTTCGTGAAGGTATGCCAATCGGCGCGAAGGTAACACTTCGTGGAGAGCGCATGTATGAGTTCCTCGACAAGTTGATCAACGTGTCACTTCCACGTGTACGTGACTTCCGTGGTGTATCGAAGAAATCATTCGATGGCCGTGGTAACTACACGCTAGGCGTGAAGGAACAATTGATCTTCCCAGAGATCGACTACGATCGCGTATCTAAAGTCCGTGGTATGGACATCGTTATCGTTACAACTGCTAATACGGATGAAGAGTCACGTGAGCTTCTCACAGCACTCGGCATGCCATTCCAAAAATAAGGGAGGCCGCACACATGGCTAAGAAATCAATGATCGCACGTGAAGTAAAACGCCAAGCACTCGTAGAGCGCTACGCTGAACAACGCGCAGAATTGAAAGCACAAGGCGACTACATCGGCTTGAGCAAACTCCCACGTAACTCTTCAGCGGTTCGTTTACACAACCGTTGCAGTATCACTGGCCGTCCACACGGTTACATTGGTAAATTCGGTATCAGCCGTATTAAGTTCCGTGATCTTGCTCATAAAGGTCAAATCCCTGGTGTTAAAAAAGCAAGCTGGTAATTCATTAAAGTTGTGAAAGGAGGTACATCGCATGGTTATGACAGATCCGATTGCAGATATGCTTACACGCATTCGTAATGCAAACATGGTTCGCCATGAGAAGTTGGAAATGCCAGCTTCTACAATCAAACGTGAAGTCGCTGAAATCCTCAAACGTGAAGGTTTCATCCGCGATGTTGAATATCTCGAGGACAGCAAACAAGGTACGCTCCGCGTATTCCTTAAGTACGGCGCAAGCAACGAACGCGTCATCACTGGACTCAAACGTATCTCGAAACCAGGTCTTCGCGTTTACGCGAAAGCTGATGAAATCCCGAAAGTACTCGGTGGTCTCGGAATCGCTATCGTTTCAACATCTAAAGGTGTTATGACAGACAAAGAAGCTCGCCAACAAAAAGTCGGCGGCGAAGTGATCGCATACATCTGGTAATTCACGCATAAAAAGAACGGAGGTGTCTTAAATGTCACGTATTGGTAAAAAGCCGGTCGTTATCCCAGCAGGCGTTACAGTAACAGTTGAAAACAGCACAGTTACGGTAAAAGGTCCTAAAGGTGAACTCACACGTGAGTTCAACCCGACTATGGCTATCAACGTAGAAGGTAATGAATTGACTGTCACTCGTCCAAACGACGAGAAAGCTAACCGTACAATCCACGGAACGACTCGTGCGCTTATCGCGAACATGGTCGAAGGTGTAAACAACGGTTTCGCTAAGACACTCGATATCCAAGGTGTTGGTTACCGTGCTCAAAAACAAGGTAACAAAATCGTACTCAACCTCGGTTATTCACACCCAATCGAGTACACTCCGGAACAAGGCATTGAAGTCGAAGTTCCTACGAATACGCAAATCATCGTCCGCGGAATCAACAAAGAGCGTGTTGGACACGTTGCTGCATTGATCCGTTCGTACCGTCAGCCTGAGCCGTACAAAGGTAAAGGAATTCGTTACAGTGATGAAGTCGTTCGTCGTAAAGAAGGTAAAACAGGTAAGTAATTCGTTGATACGAATTGACCGGAAAGGAGTGGCATAAATGATCTCAAAGGCAAACAAAAATGCTACGCGTAAAAAGCGTCATGGTCGTGTACGTCGTACAATCATCGGGACTGCAGCTCGTCCACGCTTGAATGTATTCCGTTCGAACAAGAACATTTACGTACAAGTCATTGACGATGCAACACATGCAACACTCGCATCTGCATCATCACTCGACCTTGAAAAAGGCAACACGACTGACGCTGCATCAGCAGTTGGTAAGCTTGCAGCTGAACGCGCTCTTGAAAAAGGTATTGAAACAGTCGTTTTCGACCGTGGAGGATATCTCTATCATGGACGTATCAAAGCAGTAGCTGAAGCAGCTCGTGAAGCTGGTCTCAAATTCTAAAAGAAAAGGAGGGAACCTCTACATGCGCCAGTTAGAAATTAACATGGATCAACTCGAAGAACGCGTTGTTACTGTAAACCGCGTCGCGAAAGTAGTAAAAGGTGGCCGTCGCTTCCGTTTTGCTGCACTCGTCGTCGTAGGTGACAAGAATGGTCACGTAGGTTTCGGTACGGGTAAAGCTCAGGAAGTGCCTGAAGCGATCCGTAAAGCAATCGAAGATGCAAAGAAAAACATGGTTAACGTTCCAATCGTTAACACTACAATTCCACACGAAATCAACGGAATTTTCGGTGCAGGTCACGTCTTCTTGAAACCTGCTTCTGAAGGTACTGGAGTCATCGCTGGTGGCCCAGTTCGTGCGGTTCTCGAATTAGCGGGAATCAACGACATTCTTTCGAAATCACTTGGATCAAGCACTCCAATCAACATGGTTCGTGCGACTGTTAAAGGTCTCACTTCACTTAAACGTGCTGAAGACGTTGCGAAACTCCGCGGTAAAACCGTCGAAGAACTTCGCGGTTAAGAAAGGGAGGGAATACAGATGGCGAAACTCGCAGTTACCCTCACACGCAGCATGATCGGTCGTCCGGAGAACCAACGCGTTACTACTCGTACGCTTGGTCTCCGTAAGATGCACCAAACTGTTGTCGTACCTGACAACGCTGCTATGCGTGGGATGATTAACCACGTGTCACACTTATTGACAGTTAAAGAAATTCAAGAGTAATACGTTTGATATAATTTTATGAGGAGGTGCCCCACTATGAAACTCCATGAATTGAAACCAGCTGCTGGTTCACGTTCAGAACGCAACCGTGTAGGTCGCGGTATGTCTTCTGGTAACGGTAAGACTTCTGGCCGTGGTCACAAAGGTCAAAAAGCTCGTTCAGGCGGTGGTGTTCGTCCAGGTTTCGAAGGTGGACAAAACCCACTTTTCCGTCGTTTACCAAAACGCGGCTTCAACAACCCGACTCGTAAAGAGTTCGCGGTTATCAACCTTGACACACTTAACCGTTTTGAAGATGGAACGGAAGTAACACCAGAACTTCTTATCGAGACTCGCGCAGTCAAAGGTATGAAGGATGGCGTGAAGATCCTTTCTAACGGTAAGATTGAAAAGAAACTGACAGTAAAAGCTCACAAGTTCTCCGAAGCTGCGAAGCAAGCGATCGAAGCTGCCGGCGGTACGGTTGAGGTGATCTAATGTTTCAAGCGATCTCCAATATGTGGCGCGTAGCCGACATTCGTCGGCGCATTCTCTTTACCCTGGCTCTGATTATCGTGTTCCGTATCGGAGCACATATCCCGGTCCCAATGGTAAACACTGAAGTATTCAAGATTGACCAGAATGGTATTCTTGGTTTCTTGAATTCCTTCGGCGGGAATGCTTTGCAGAATTTCTCACTCTTTGCGATGGGAATCATGCCGTATATCACGGCCTCGATCGTTGTCCAACTCTTACAGATGGACGTTGTTCCAAAGTTTGCCGAATGGGCAAAACAAGGAGAGGCGGGCCGTAAGAAGTTAGCAACGGTAACGCGCTATGGAACGATCGTACTCGGCTTAGTCCAAGCGTTTGGAATCGCGCTTGGATTTAACCGTATCTACCCAGGTCTTGTCGATGAGCAATACGGCACCTGGACGTACGTTATGATTGCACTTGTTTTGACGGCGGGTACCGCATTCTTGATGTTCCTCGGTGAACTCATCACGGAGAAGGGCATTGGTAACGGGATATCAATGATCATCTTCGCTGGGATTGTCGCAGGCTTCCCGAACGCGTTCCGTCAGATCTATGAAACAAAGCTCCAAAATGCAGGGGATGCTTTGTTTGTCAATGTGCTTTATATCGTACTGTTGCTTTTAATCATCATCGCGGTCATCGTCGGAGTCATCTATGTGCAGCAAGCTGCCCGTAAGATTCCGATCCAGTACGCTAAGCGTACGGTGAACCGTGCACCAGTAGGCGGTCAATCGACACACTTGCCGATTAAACTGAATGCTGCTGGTGTTATCCCAGTTATCTTCGCTGTATCGTTCATGGTGACGCCACCAACGGTTGCAAGTTTCTTTGCAAGTCCGGAAAATGCGACGAAGATCCGTGACATTTTCGACTATACGAGTCCAATCGGTATGTCGATCTATGTGGCACTGATCATCGCGTTTTCTTACTTCTATACATTTGTTCAGGTTAATCCGGAACAAATGGCAGAGAACCTTCAAAAGCAAGGCGGGTACATTCCTGGTATTCGTCCTGGTAAGCAAACGGAACAGTACATCACGAAGATCCTGTACCGTCTGACATTCTTCGGCTCACTCTTCCTCGCTGTCATCGCGGTGACGCCAACGTTCTTTATTAAGTTCGCTGGTTTACCGAACTCGGTGCAGATTGGTGGAACAAGCTTGTTGATCGTCATCGGTGTAGGTCTTGAGACGATGAAACAGATTGAAAGTCAACTGGTTAAACGACACTACAAAGGCTTTATCCGATAAGGCGGGAGGAAGGGGACCATCCCTTTCCTTTCTGTTGTGTCTATAGAGTCTATAGAAGTGGAGGCTACCGACATGAATCTTGTATTGATGGGCTTGCCGGGTGCTGGAAAAGGGACGCAGGCTGCGAAAATTATCGAAGACTACGCCATTCCACACATCTCGACAGGCGACATGTTCCGCGCGGCGATCAAAGATCAAACACCGCTCGGGCAGGAAGCGAAATCGTACATGGATAAAGGGGAACTCGTTCCGGATGAAGTCACAATCGGCATCGTACGTGAACGTCTCGCCAAAGAAGACTGTGCAAATGGTTTTCTTCTTGACGGTTTCCCACGCACAGTGAAACAAGCGGATGCTCTTGAAGTATTGCTTGCGGATCTAAATAAACAAATCGATCACGTCGTTCACATCGGTGTGAACCCGGAGAAACTTGTCCCTCGTTTGACAGGCCGCCGGATTTGCCCGACATGTGGAGCAACGTATCACGTCATCTATAACCCGCCAAAAGTGGAGGGTGTCTGTGATATCGACGGATCAGCACTTGTTCAACGTGAAGATGATCAAGAAGAAACGGTTCGCCGTCGTCTTGAAGTCAACGTCGCTCAAGCGCAACCTTTGATTGACTTTTACGCTGAAAAAGGGTATCTTCGTAATTTGGACGGTGATCGTCCGATTAATGAAGTTTATTCCGATGTTCAAGCACTTCTTGGTGATCAGTAATGATCATTACGAAAGCGCCGCGTGAAATCGACATCATGCGTCAGGCAGGACAAATCGTCGCCCGGACGCATAAGGAGCTGCAAGCTCATATTCGTCCAGGGATCACAACGGGGCAACTCGATGCGATTGCTGAACGTTATATTCGAAGTCAAGGGGCAACACCATCGTTTAAAGGTTATAATGGGTTTACTGGCAGCATCTGTGCTTCAGTAAATGAAGAACTTGTCCATGGTATTCCGGGTGACCGCGTACTCCACGATGGAGACATCATCTCGATTGATATTGGGGCGGAGTATAACGGATATCACGGAGATTCAGCCTGGACATATCCGGTAGGTACAATCTCTGAAGAGACGAAGCGGTTACTTGACGTAACTGAAGAATCTCTGTATAAAGGATTGGAGCGCGCCAAAGCTGGCGTGCACCTGACAGATATTTCGCATGCGATTCAGTCACATGTTGAAGCAGCGAATTTTTCTGTAGTCCGCGAATATGTGGGCCACGGCGTGGGACAAAATTTGCATGAAGATCCGCAAATTCCACATTATGGACCACCGGGGAAAGGGCCGCGCCTGAAAACCGGCATGACTTTGGCGATTGAGCCAATGGTCAATGTTGGAAAACGCTATGTTCGCACACTATCCGACAATTGGACGGTAGTGACAGTGGACGGTAGCATGTGCGCCCACTTTGAGCACACCATCGCCATCACAGACGAAGGCTACGAGATCTTAACGGTCGATGCAGAGTGAGCTGTGCGCGTTATTGGTGTCACCTTTCTATAAGCCGCTATCCACTCGTGTTTGTGACCGATGATTCTCTCACGGCTACTGTAGAAAGCCCCTAAGCGCTACAAATCGTCTGGGCTCCCAATCAACTTTATAGAGAAAGGGGTATAATTGATGGCGAAACAAGATGTAATCGAAGTGGAAGGTACGGTTATCGAACCGCTTCCAAACGCGATGTTTAAGGTGGAGTTAGAAAACGGCCACACGGTCCTCGCGCACGTCTCAGGAAAAATTCGGATGCACTTCATTCGGATCCTACCAGGAGATAAAGTAACGGTTGAGTTGTCACCATACGACTTGACTCGCGGACGGATCACATACCGTTTCAAATAAAAACTCCGATTTTTTCAGGAGGAGGTATTCACAATGAAAGTAAGACCTTCGGTTAAACCGATCTGTGAAAAATGTAAAGTTATCCGCCGTAAAGGCAAAGTAATGGTTATTTGCGAAAACCCTAAGCATAAACAAAAACAAGGGTAATAAACAAGGAGGTGCACACATGGCACGTATTGCTGGTGTAGATATTCCACGTGAGAAACGCATCGTTATCTCACTCACTTACATCTATGGTGTTGGTAAAACGACTGCTCAGAAAGTCTTGAAAGAAGCTGGTATCTCTGAAGATACTCGTACTCGTGAATTGACTGAAGAACAACTCAACCAACTCCGTGATGGATTAGATAAAGTAAAAGTTGAGGGTGACCTTCGTCGTGAAATCTCACTCAACATCAAACGTTTGATCGAAATCGGTTGCTACCGTGGTGTTCGTCACCGTCGTGGTCTTCCAGTTCGTGGTCAAAACACTAAAAACAACTCGCGTACTCGTAAAGGCCCACGCCGTACAGTAGCGAACAAGAAGAAGTAAGGGAGGGTAAACTAAGATGGCAAAACGTAAACAGAATGTTCGTAGTAAACGTAAAGTCAAAAAGAATATTGAATCTGGTATCGTGCATATCCGTTCAACATTCAACAACACAATCGTTACGATCACTGACATGCAAGGGAATGCAATCTCTTGGGCAACTGCAGGTAACATGGGCTTCAAAGGCTCACGTAAATCAACTCCATTTGCTGCGCAACTCGCTTCTGAAACTGCTGCGAAAACAGCAATGGATAACGGTATGCGTACTGTAGAAGTTAACGTTAAAGGTCCTGGTGCAGGTCGTGAAGCTGCAATCCGTGCGCTCCAAGCAATCGGTCTTGAAGTAACAGCGATCCGTGACGTAACTCCAGTTCCACACAACGGTTGCCGCCCTCCAAAACGTCGTCGCGTGTAACCCGTCTTGTACTGCAAAGCGGGAATTCGAGTAGACTTTCGTTGATCGTTTGACCAAGCAAGGCAGTAGAAACGTACACAAGACGGTTGGCGATTGAACGCGATGGCCAACATGACGATATTCAAGGAGGGGTTCAGATGATCGAAATCGAAAAGCCGAAGATTGAAACGGTCGAATTAAGCGATAACGCTACGTTTGGTAAATTCGTGGTAGAACCGCTTGAACGTGGATTCGGTACAACGCTTGGTAACTCATTGCGTCGTATCCTATTATCTTCACTTCCGGGTGCTGCAGTCACTGCAGTCCAAATCGATGGCGTTCTTCATGAGTTCTCGACGATTGATGGCGTTGTAGAAGACGTTACCCAAATCATCTTGAACCTTAAGAAACTCGCCCTCAAAGTTTACTCGGAAGAAGAGAAAACACTTGAGATCGATATTCAAGGCGCCGGCGTTGTTACTGCTGCGAACATTACGCATGACAGCGACGTCGAAATCCTCAACCCAGAACTCCACATTGCAACACTTGCAGAAGGTGCATCACTTCATATGCGTCTGACAGCTCGTCGTGGCCGTGGTTACGTTCAGGCTGAAGATAACAAACGGGACGATATGCCAATCGGCGTCATTCCAATTGATTCGATTTACACGCCAATTCAACGTGTAAACTATCAAGTTGAAAAAACACGTGTTGGTCAAGATGCGAGCTTCGATAAGTTGACGCTTGATGTTTGGACGGACGGTTCAATCCGCCCGGAAGAAGCAGTGTCACTCGGTGCAAAAATCATGACAGAACACTTAAACATCTTTGTTGGTCTTACAGACGAAGCGCTCCATGCCGAAATCATGGTCGAAAAGGAAGAAGATCAGAAAGAAAAAGTACTTGAAATGACGATCGAAGAACTCGATCTTTCAGTTCGTTCGTACAACTGTTTGAAACGTGCCGGCATCAATACGGTTCAAGAACTCGCGAACAAGAGCGAAGACGAGATGATGAAAGTTCGTAACCTCGGACGTAAATCACTCGAAGAAGTTCAAGCGAAGCTCGATGAACTCGGACTGGGCCTACGTAAAGAAGACTAAAACTATTAATTGCACGAAGGAGGGAATCCATCCATGGCATACTCGAAATTAGGCCGTACAAGCTCACAACGTAAGGCACTTTTGCGTGACCTTGCGACTGATCTCATCATCAATGAGCGTATCCAAACTACAGAACAAAAAGCGAAGGAACTTCGTCCAGTCGTTGAGAAACTCATCACTTTAGGTAAACGCGGTGATCTCCACGCTCGTCGTCAAGTTGCATCGTTCGTTCGTCGCGAAGCTGCTGGTCAAAACGAAGCTGGTAAAACACAAGATGCAATCCAAAAATTGTTTGCTGATGTTGCTCCACGTTTTGCTGAGCGTCAAGGTGGTTACACACGTATCATGAAAATGGGACCACGTCGTGGTGACGGCGCAGAAATGGTCATCATCGAACTCGTTTAATTTTTAAATGATTCGAATAAAAGGGCAGTGCGTAACTCGCTTCTGCCCTTTTGTTACAAATGAAATTATTTTGATTTGATGAAGGAGGAGCAGACATGACAAAGCTGATTGAGTTGGAACAGGTGACATACCGTTACCCGGAACAAGAACAACCAGCCTTACGGAATGTCTCTCTTTCGATTCATTCGCAGGAATGGGTCGCAATCGTTGGACACAACGGCTCCGGAAAATCAACGCTGACGAAGCTGTTTAACGGATTGTTGCTTCCTGAAGAAGGAACGGTCACTGTCAACGAGACATTCTCGAGTGCAGTGCCGGAGCAACTGTGGGAGATGCGCCGCGCAATCGGTATCGTCTTTCAGAATCCGGATAATCAATTCGTTGGCACGACCGTGCGCGACGACGTGGCATTTGCCCTGGAAAACTGGGGGGTGCCACGCGAGGAAATGGTTCGTCGTATCGACGACAGTCTAGCGCGCGTTGGCCTTACGGATTTTGTTGATCGGGAACCCCATCAACTATCCGGCGGACAGAAGCAGCGTGTCGCAATCGCCTCGGCGCTTGCGATGCGCCCTGATGTTCTCGTGCTCGATGAAGCGACATCGATGCTTGATCCGATTGCACGAACTGAGGTTATGTCGACCGTCCAGGAATTATATGAGCAACACCCGATGGCCGTCGTTGCCATTACACATGAACTCGATGAAGTCTTACGGGCCAGTCGTGTCATTGTTATGGATGCAGGGCAAATCGTTTTAGAAGGCACACCGCAAGAGGTGTTTGCACAATCCGCGTTTCTTGAGCAGATTGGACTAGATGTTCCATTTGTCGTCCGGGTGCAGGAGCAACTTTCGGCACGTGGTCTTACTTATGAGGACACGATACTAGATGAAAGAGACTTGGTGAACCGCTTATGCCAATCTTAATCCAGGAATTGAATTATACGTACCAACTCAATAGTCCGTTTGAACGAGTCGCGCTGCGTGATGTGAATCTTGAGATTCCGTCAGGGGCGCTTGTTGCGTTTGTGGGGCATACCGGTTCCGGGAAATCCACGCTCGTCCAACACATCAACGGCTTGTTGAAACCAACTGCCGGTAAGGTACAGGTCGATGACATCGTCATCGAACCAAAACGAAAACAAGATTTAAAAGCGCTCCGTAAACGGGTGGGTCTTGTCTTTCAGTATCCGGAATATCAATTGTTCGAAGAAACCGTCCTGAAGGATGTCATGTTTGGTCCAATGAACTTTGGTCATGCACCGGCAGAGGCAGAACGGTTAGCGAAAGATGCCTTACGTACCGTCGGACTCGATGAAGTCTTCTGGTCACGTTCTCCGTTTGACCTGTCTGGTGGGCAAATGAGGCGTGTTGCGATTGCGGGCGTACTCGCTAGTCAACCAGACGTGTTGATCGTCGATGAACCAACAGCGGGACTTGATCCGCAAGGACGAAAGCAGATGCTGTCTCTTTTTGCTGAGTTGCATGCGCAATCAGGAATGACCTTGCTGTTGATCACACACGATATGGATCAGGTCCTTGAGTATACGAACCGGGTCGTCGTCATGGAAGAGGGACAAGTTGCGTATGACGGAGAACCAATGGGTCTATTCCGTCAAGAAACGTTACTGCGTCAATTCCATCTCGATTTACCCCACGTTTTGGCGTTTGCCTGGAAGATGGCGGATCAATTGAAACAGCCGCGCCCGTCACTTCAGACGGAAGCGGAATTGATTGAATGGATTTTACGTGTACGGGGGGATGGACGATGATCGTAGGACAACATATACCAGGGACGTCGTATTTACATCGTTCGTCGGCCGTCGCGAAAATCATTTTTGCCTTTTGTTTCATTCCCCTTGTCTTTTTAGCCAATAATGCGGCAACGAATATTTTTTTACTGCTGTTTACGTTTTTTGCGTTAGCGAGTAGTAAATTACCGATTCGTTACGTCTTAAAGGGGCTGCGACCAATCTTATTCTTAATCGTCTTTACGTTTATCATTCAACTGTTGTTTACGCGTGAAGGGGCCATTCTGTTTGAATTTGGCTGGTTCAGGATTTATGAAGAAGGATTGCGTCTTGCCATCATCGTTTCGCTCCGGTTCTTTTATCTTGTGTCGATTACGACACTCGTCACGTTGACGACGTCGCCGATCGAACTGACGGATGCGATTGAGTTATTATTGAAACCGTTTAAGGTCGTCCGTGTCCCGACGCACGAGATTGCCTTGATGTTGTCGATTTCCCTTCGTTTCCTGCCGACCTTGGCAGAAGAGACGGAAAAAATCATGAAGGCGCAGCAGGCACGGGGTGTCGATTTATCGGCGGGTCCGATCAAAGAGCGCTTGCGGGCCATCATTCCTTTGCTGATTCCACTCTTCATCTCGGCGTTTAAACGGGCAGAAGATCTGGCGACGGCAATGGAAGCCCGGGGATACCGGGGCGGCGAAGGACGGACGAGACTCCGTGAGTCCAAATGGACAGGTCGCGATACGGGACTGATCGTCCTTCTGATCGTCCTCGGACTGCTTCTGGTCTATTTACGGGGAGGCTTTTGATGCGACGCTTTAAATGTACGATTCAGTATGATGGGACGGACTATTCCGGATATCAGGTACAACCGAACGGTCTGACGATTCAGGAAGTCCTCGAGAAGACGCTTGACCGGATGCATAAGCACCCGGTCAAGGTCATCGGTTCCGGACGGACGGATGCGCGTGTACACGCGCAGGGGCAGGTCATTCATTTTGATACGGAGCTTTTGATCGCCCCTGCAAGCATGGTGAAGGCCTTAAATACGTTATTACCGGACGATATTCGCGTTCGTGACTGTAAAGAGGTCGCTTCTGACTTCGAAGCAAGGTATGATGTAGTAGGGAAAGAGTATCGGTACTTCGTGCGCCGGACGGAAGATGCGTTTCGACGTCATCAATCCGTCTTGATTCCGTATTCACTCGATGTTGCGCAAATTCGTCTGGGATTAGCGTATTTAGTCGGGACTCATGACTTCAGTTCGTTCTGTGTCGCGAAGACAGAGACGGACAATCGTGTTCGGACGATTTATGAAGCGGAACTGATTGAACAAGGAGCGGAGCTGATTTTCCGTTTTCAGGGAAGCGGTTTTCTCTACAATCAGATTCGGATCATGGTCGGCACGTTGCTTGATGTCGGACGCGGTCGATTTACTCCGGAAGACATCAAACGAATGCTCGAAGCGAAGGATCGAAACGTCGCTGGTGTGACGGCACCACCGCACGGGTTATACCTTTGGGAAGTTTTCTACCCAGAGTCTAAAAAAGGCATTTGACATTAGCCGCTAAAAAACATACAATGTTTATTGGCATTTCATTTATTATGAAACCACAATCTTAGCCCCGTACACCTAAGATTCTGATAGATTCAAACAGTGAATAAATGAAAAATCAAAAAAGAAATTTTTAAATTCCTTAGGAGGTATTTTACATGCGCACAACTTTCATGGCGAAAGCTACTGATGTAGAACGCAAATGGCTCCTTATCGACGCAGAAGGCAAAACACTCGGTCGTCTTTCGAGCGAAGTGGCTTCACTTCTCCGCGGTAAGCACAAACCTACGTTCACACCACACGTTGACTGTGGGGATCACGTTATCCTCATCAACGTTGAGAAAATCGTTTTAACTGGTAACAAACTCGACAAAAAGGTCTACTACCGTCACTCTGGTCATCCAGGCGGCTTGAAGCAGACTGTCGCACGCGACTTACTCGCTAACAAACCTGAGCGTATGCTTGAACTCGCGATCAAAGGGATGCTTCCAAAAGGTAGCCTCGGTCGTCAAATGTTCAACAAACTCCACGTTTACGCTGGAGATACTCATAAGCAAGAAGCACAACAACCAGAAGTTTACGAACTTCGCGGTTAATTAATACGAATTTAGGAGGAACTACACGATGGCAGATGTACGTTACTACGGCACTGGTCGCCGTAAACACGCGGCAGCTCGCGTTTTCCTCGTTGCTGGAGACGGTAAAGTCACAGTTAACGGGCGCGATATCAGCGAATACTTCGGTTATGAAACATTAATCATGACTGCAAAAGAACCACTTGTACTCACAGAAACAGAAGGCAAATACGATATCATGGTAACGGTCAAAGGCGGCGGCTTCACTGGTCAAGCAGGCGCAATCCGTCACGGTATCTCACGTGCTCTTCTTCAAGCGGATCCAGACTTCCGTGGCACACTTAAAGCTAAAGGTTTCCTCACACGCGATGCTCGTATGAAAGAACGTAAAAAATACGGTCTTAAAGCAGCACGTCGTGCACCTCAGTTCTCAAAACGTTAATCGTTTTATCTCTCATCCTTACGGGTGGGAGATTTTTTTTGGATCAATCGCCTATGTGGGCGGAAATGCTCTGGTACTTGAAAGGCAACGGAATAAACCTATTGTGTATACCGGATTCGGTTTTCGGGAACAGTCTACAAAGGAGTGTGGTGAACGATGACCGTATCAGTCAGTTGGTTAATAGAACGGGCAAACCGGAAACTGAATGTTCCGGGACTTTCACCTGAAGTTGCCCGAAAGACGCGACAAGTCATCCGTGAACTTCATGTCAAAGGCATTTATGTCGGGGTGGCGCAAGGATTCCGGTCCTACGCCGAGCAGGAGAAGTTGTATGCACAAGGACGGACGACTCCCGGTGCAATCGTGACGAACGCCCGTGGGGGACAATCGAATCATAACCGGGGGATTGCCGTTGATCTGTTTCAATACTCCATGGACGGGACGGAAGCCATCTTTAATACCGATGCCAACTTTCAGCAAATCGTCCAGGCGATGAAGCGGCACGGTTTCTCCTGGGGCGGAGACTGGAGCGGATTTAAAGACTATCCGCACTTTGAGCTGAACAAAACGACAACGGATGTCTTTGTGCCTTATCCGGGACAACCGCTCTATAAAGGAGCGGTCAATATGAACAGCCGGGACATCGAGCGGATTCAGCGGGCCGTCAAGGCGACGGTGACGAAACGCTTTGACGCGGAGACCGTCGATAAGGTACGTGCCTATCAAGCACGTCAAGGATTAGCAGTCGATGGTGTCGTCGGACCCGCGACATGGAACCGGATGTTTTAATCCTGTAGAGATTCCCTTTTTGCAGTTGCGAAGAGGAGAATCTCTTTTTTGAATCCTTCTTGGCGATTCCTTTGGCGTCGTCAAGGAAATGTCATGCTTTCCGAGTCGAAATGTGCAAGCGCTATCTTATTTTTGTTATACTGAAATGGATTAAATCGAACGTTCTCAGGGGGAAGGCACTATGTTGAATGAACAAGAAATTCGCGAGGTGGTCGGGCAATTGATCGATCCGACGATTGAACGCTCGCTTACAGATACGAACGGGATTCGCGATGTCCGCATCAAAGGAGACTATGTCAGTCTCAAAATCGCGCTGGCACAAGCAGGTTCGGGCGAACAGCTCGCATTACAACAACAGATCGTTAAAGAGTTGAAAGAAAAAGGATTCAAGACGGTTGGCTTACGTTTTGAGGCACTCGGCGACCATGGCATTCAAGCAGCGACGACACCGTCGATTCTCAAACCCGACTCAGGCACGACCTTCATCGCGATTGCTTCCGGTAAAGGTGGCGTCGGAAAATCGACGGTTTCCGTCAACTTGGCAGTTGCCCTCGCACGAGCTGGTAAAAAAGTTGGTTTGATTGACGCGGATATCTATGGATTTAGTGTACCGGACATGATGGGGATCGAAACTCGTCCGACGGTCGTCAACGACCGGATTGTTCCACCTGAACGATTTGGCGTGAAAGTCATCTCGATGGGCTTCTTCGTCGAAGACAATGCACCTGTCATCTGGCGTGGTCCGATGCTCGGGAAGATGTTGAACAACTTCTTCTCTGACGTCGAGTGGGGCGACCTCGATTACTTACTGCTTGATTTACCGCCGGGCACAGGCGACGTGGCACTCGATATTCATTCGATGTTGCCGAGCTGTCAGGAACTGATCGTCACGACACCGCATGCAACTGCGGCATTCGTTGCTGCACGTGCAGGGGCGATGGCAATCAAAACAAACCACCGTTTGCTCGGAATCATTGAGAATATGGCCTATTTCGAGAGCAAGATAACGGGCGAAAAAGAGTATGTGTTTGGTTCAGGCGGCGGAGAGAAGTTGTCAGAAGCGTTAAAAACAGATATTCTAGCTAAGATTCCACTTGGACAGCCGTATGCAAATGACACGGACTTTGCACCGTCGATTTACCGTGACGACCATCCATTTGAAACACACTATAATGAACTCGCAGCGCGTGTCATCGAAAAAGTAGAGGGATAATGAATGAAGACTAGAGGATTTTTGAAGCTGTTTTGGATGACGCTCCTGATCGGGACGCTCGCCGGCTTCGTGTTTAACCTTGTCGCTGAACCGGGTTATGTCCGCAATCAATCGATCAGCGGATATGTTACAGCCCTGGCTTACAGCAGTACATGGACAGCCATCAGTTTGATGGGATTCTTTTCGTATCTGATCCTTCACCGGGTCGGACTCGATATTTTTCGGGGAGCTAAGTTGTGGGACCGGGTTCAAATCGTCTTAATCGCATTTGCGTTATTCGACGGAATCTACCTTCGCGGTCTTGCTTTCGGATTTGAAAAAACAAACCTGTATATCGGAGAGATGGTTGTCTTATTGCTCATTGCGTTTTTTGTCGCTCGGACGAAAGCCCGCGAGACAAACTTCACAGCGTTCGTGCCGACACTCTTTTTGATGACAGTCATCACATTGATTGAATGGGTTCCGGCTCTTCAGGCGACACAAGACAAGCGGATGTTATGGGCGGCACTTGCCACATTACTTGTTTGTAATGCGTATCAGATTCTGATGTTGCACCGGTTGCAGGAAAAACCGAATTCAGCGAATGCTGCGTCGGGGAAAAGAGCATAAAAGAAAAGGGCGCCGTGCTACCGTTTTATCCGGTCAGAGCGGCGTCCATCTTTTTTTAATGTTTTTTTAGAAAAACAGTTGACGTAAAAAACAAGAGTTGATATATTAATACATGTCGCTGAGGCACACGCCACACAGACACGTCGAAAACGAAAAAAACTTACGAAAAAAGTTATTGACACCAGTTAATAGTTTACTGTAAGATTTAAAAGTCGTCAAACGA
>NZ_QPKF01000008.1 GCF_003339585.1 Exiguobacterium sp. RIT594
GTACTTGTTAAATAATTATTTTTAGTTGGATCTTATAATGTTCAATCACAATAAAATTGAAAAACCTTGATTGATCTATTATTTTGAACAAAAAAAAAACGCTATAAGCGTTTTTTTATGATTTCTTTTGTTCTACTTTTTTAATCTCTTCGATTTGTTTAAACATTGTCTCCAGCAAATTCGAATCGACTTTATTTGCTACAGTATTCTTTTTATTTGTAAATCTTGATGCTGCGTAAATAACAACTCCCATGTAGTACTGTTCTCCTCTCTTACGCTCCGTGCTGCCTGTCAAATGAAAGACAGGAACATACGAATCCTACGCTATAAGCGTATAGGATCGTTGTTATCGGCTTGAATAAGGCAGTAGCGGTAGATTTAGCGGCTGTCAGCATGAAATGCGCTACAGACGCTTCTATGAGCCATAAAACTCTTTGCTTGTAAAAGCTTATTCCATACCCTTCAACATAAGAGCAAGATTATTTATATCTGTACTATTCTTCTTTGGATCATTTTGAACTTCTTCAGATTTAGTAGGCTCAATTTGTTCGTCCTTATTACTAGAGCTAACTTTAGTACTTTCTTCAGTAGAAACAGTATTAATGAAATCAGATAGTACTTTTCGTTTGTTCTCAATCGCCTTTTCTAAGGGAATATCTTCACTGGAAACCTCTTGTTTTAAGGGATTGATAGCATTATCTTGCTTTTCTTCAATGATTTTAGATGTAGATTTAGGATGCTCCTGAGAACGATTTATTAAATTCGGTGACGGATAAATCGGAACTTGATTATTCATATAGTGTACTGCTGTTGGATCTGGTAAATCATATGAATCCTTAAGCGTTTGGAGAGCTATTGTAATAAGCTCTCCAATTGCCTGATTTCGGTTAATATTGCGCTTTTTCAAGTAATCGTTAAATGCTTCTGTATAAGTCGCATCGTTACTAGGTGTGTACGTCAAACCTTCTCCTGGTGATAGACCAGGCTTATGATTTTTTGATCTTGCCATATCGATTCACTCCCCTAGTTAATTCACAGCACCTGCTAGTTTTTGTTCAAAATAGTTAGCGATCAAGTAAGCACGACTCGTGATGAAAGGTGATTCCCAGATGATAGATGCATCCGGTAACTTGATATCTTCTTCATTTTTAAAGAATTCATATCCAAAGAGAACGCCACCACCAACTAAATAGAAGTGCTCTGCGTTGACACCTTTAACACTCCAGTAAGAATCTACTTCTTTCATTACATCTGAAGCGTACGCTTCCATTATTTCTAATGTCTGCTTAGTAAAGTCAATGTTTCGTTTGCGTCCCCACGATACAGTAAATTTAGGTGTTTTTCCTTCAACAGCTAGTTTTACACCTGGATAAATCACTTGCTTCATGAACTCTTCACGAGTACGGTATGGTTTACCATCCTGATTGTTTGCTTTCAACGCCTCAATAATCGGTTCAAATTCAGGTAGTTCAAGCACTTTTTCAAGTAACTGATCAACATATGTGTTAGTACCAAGATTAACGTTTCTTGATGCTACTTTATTGAGTTGACTGTTTTCATATAGGGCTTCATCTAACGTACCAGCTCCAAGATCCGCAACAATATAATTCGCTTCAGGTGAAGTCAGGAGATTTTGGTCTTTTGTAGCAACAAGCTCATTAGATTGAATATCGAATGATAGGGAAACACCACTAGTCGCCCCCTCAACCCGAAGCTTTCCACCTGTGATATTTAATACTACTGTCTTCCCTTTAGCAGGACCATCTAAAAACTGAATTTTATGCTTCCCCTTTAAGTCTTCTAAGGGTTTCTGGCCTACTTTTTTATGTTCCTCAATAGGAAGCCCACCAGAATAGTTGATTTCAACTTCGATTTCATTCTCAGGACTTGCAATATTATCCTTTAAGGCTGCAACAGCTAATGACGTTAAGGACACAATCTTATGAAGAGAGCTATTATGTTTGTCAGTATCGATTTGTGGTTGTTGCATGTCTGCTTTATCAATAGCATATTGACCAACATAGAAGTAACTCTTTCTTTGATGCTGTTCAAGCGAGTCTGTTTCAATATATACGTGTAACATTTCTTCTGGATTAATCTTATGGTTATTTGCTTCAGTATGTAACTCGATCACACTTGGAGGAGCTGGAGCAATTACTGAAGGAATCGGAAAAGATACAATATCACCCGATTTCGAATCAATATAGCTAGTCTTAGTGCTAGTGTTTCCAGTATCCAATCCTGTAATTAGTGAGTATGTCATATAAATGACCCCTTTCGAATTTGGTTTAAAAATAAACTATCAATAGTTTTTTTAAACTATTAAATAGCCTTCATTCGCTTACAAGTAAATTATAACACTAATTCAGTTTAATTTAAACTAAAAATAATTTTAATTTTAGTTTAAATTAAGTCTAAAATTAAATTAAAATTACATTAAAAAAAGAGTATTCTTGTTTCCGCAAGAATACTCTAACCAAATTCGAAAAAATTAAAGCGAAAAGAGCTTTAATTCCTCATGTATTCATTTTAACAAAATTAACTTAAAAACAATACCATTTCATGCATTTAACAAATTGCGGTTTCACGTGAAACGTAATTTACATTTGCTGTAGTATTATTGATCTTCATAGATCGTTTGGATAACTTAATCGTAGTCTGTTCCATTTGATCTAAAGTCCTTTCTTGAATAGCTGCAGGACAGTAACCAAATTTCTTTATACAAACATTTTCAACCATCCACATTTTTCTTGTCCAAAACTCATAAGTTTCTCCCTGAGAAGCAATTGACTCTTGGAACTCAAGTATTTTTTTTGCTGTTAAACTATTACTATTTTCCTTCAAAAAATCTTTTGCATTTTTTAAAAGGAGATATGAATCAGAACGGATTAGTCTCATTTCCTTTAAAATAGAGTAAATCATGCTTAAAGTCATTGTATTTAATAATTCATTAATTGTTAATTCTGCTAAATAATCTTCATCTCTCAAGATAATTCCTGTCTTAAACCCACTTATTTGAGGTCGAGAACCGTCCTCCCCTACTTCACCATAGGGACTATTCGGGCCAAGATTGACGTTACAAAATGAACATTTGTATATTTCACCTGAAAACAGTTCAACCTTCCCACCACAATAAATACAAGTCTTCATTTCCATGTCTCCCGTCTATTAATATAAAGCTTTCCGAGGCATTGCCTCGGAAAGTCTCCTTATATCATTTTTTCAGAAACTAAAAGCTTTCGATCTTTCGCAATCCGATACACTAACCAGGTTTCATCGTAAGTCCATTCTTCTAATTCGGACCTCATGGTAGCAACAACATTTTCAATAATTCCTTTAGCTGTTTTACAAGTTAAGTAAAAAAGACGTTCCGTTTTTGTTTTTGATTCTCCATATGAATCATAGAATTCACCGTATGTTTTTAGTTCAATCAAGGGACTTCCTAATTTAGTTAAATCGTTTAACACATGATGATCTTTTACGTTGTGCATCTTCATATATTCATCGACAGTTAATTTACTCATTGCTTCGTCATCTCCTTGTCTTTTGTAATAATAGGATGGTGAGGATTTTACTCCTCACCGTTCGTTATTAGAACAATCTTTCAGATTTTAAAGAAAGGAAGCCTGTCTCATTATTTACAATCAGATGGTCTAACAATTTAATGCCCATCAATTCCCCGACTTCAGCAAATCGTTTAGTTAACTGAATGTCTTCATGACTCGGTCTTAAATCGGCGCTCGGATGGTTATGACAGATTACAAATGAAGCACAGTTATTGAGAATAAGAGGTTTGAAAACCTCTCTAGGCGTCACAATCGAAGAACTGAGCGATCCCATATGCGCTCTGTTAACCATATTAATTTTATTCTTGGTACTTAAACCGATTACTAGTAGAACTTCGCGATCTTCATCACCGATATAAAACGAAGCTAAATTAGCGACGTCGTTAGGGCTACTAATCGGAGTAGCAATTCGTCCTTTTCGAACCTTAGTTTCTTGAACAATTCTAACTACTTCTACGACTGACTCTAGCATCATAAATGACATTCCTCTTTTCGTTTTTTATGTCTTCGAATTTGGTAGAACTCTTGGTGTTACAAGCTTTCCCTCCCTCACCTCCTATATCTATTATAACACCAAAAGTAAAATTTTACACTATTTTTAAACTAAAATTAGTTATTTATTTCATTTTCGTCGATAAAGAAAAACGTTCCATCTAACTTTGCTTCAGCAATCAGATTAAGCATATTTTCAATCTTGTCTAAAAAATCTTCTTCGTTTTCAGATATTTCTTGAGTACACCATAAATACTGTTTTAGTGATTCATAATCTGCTTTCAAACAATAATTGATAAATCCTAAGACTGTAATCTCTTGAACTTTTTTCATTGGTTTTCCTCTTTTCGTTTTTGATGTTTTCGAACTTGGTTTTTCCGCCTTTGTCTCCTCGGGGCGCTCAAAAGGCCTCACTAGGCTTATTTTTGCCGGTTTGGCACCGTATGCGGACACTCGCTGCCTACGACGTGTCAAGGGAGTTCTTGAGGAAACTTTTATTCTCCGATTCTCAGAGAATAATACAAAGTTTTCGTCCCTTGATGAGGAGTCCAGGTCTAGGGGCTGGAGGATCCCGAGAAGCAAAGCGGAGGCTCGGGTCCTCTATCTCCAGCCCTGGTCAGTGAAGTGTACGCTCCGAGGGGCAAATCGGAAAAATGCTCTCGTCCGGCGTTGGCCGGACTTCCTTCTTTAATGATAGTGTTAACGCTAGTGCTAGCATTAAAGTTTTTGACTTTGATCTACGCTCCGTGGCTGCCGTTAAACGATGGACAGGAACGTACGAGTCCTAGCGCCCTCGGCGCTTAGGAAACGTCGTTATCGACCGAAGCAGGCTGTCAGCGGTAGTTAGGTCCTGTCAGCATGTATATGCGCTACAGGACCTTCTATGAGCCCAAATATTTAAATATCTGTAGTCAATAAATGTTACTATTTAAAGTATGAACTTTTAGGAGGAAGACCAGTTGAAAAAGAAATTTCAAGTATTTATATCATCTACTTATACAGACTTGATTGAAGAACGACAACGAGCTGTAACAGCTGTTTTAGATTCAAACCATATACCTGCTGGAATGGAACTTTTCAAAGCAAATAATCAAGATCAGATGAAGGTAATTAGACAGTGGATTGATGAATCAGACGTGTTTCTGCTTATTCTAGGAGGACGTTACGGTTCTTTAGATCCGGCTTCTCAAAAAAGTTACACTCATTTGGAATATGAATATGCTTTAGAGAAAAAAATGCCGATTTTCACATTGATTCTAACTGACAAAATGATTAAAGATAAATTTAATCAATTCGATCGTCCAATGGATGATTTTCGTGAAGTTATTAATATAGAAAAACATGCTGCATTCGTAGAACAAACTAAAACAGGTAGTATTGTAAGATATTTAGACAGCATTTATCAAATTGACGGTGCTGTTATGGGGTCTTTGATAAATTTTGAGAAAGATTCCAATATTGATGGATGGGTTAGAAGTAATGAACCATCAGCTGATAATCTTTCATTGATGCGACAAATTGAAGAATTAAAAGGTACAATAGCTACTTTGAAATACGAGGCCAGAGTATTAATGGAGGAAAATCACATTCTTAACCGTTCGTCTAATCCTGAGAAAGAATCCATATTGAAAGAATCCAACATAAAATTTTCAAGTATGATGGATGTAGCTTCATTGACCATGGTTTCTGCTAGAGAACTAGCACCCTATACAGGATTAAGTGTTTCCTTTACTGATATGCTATCCGTCCTCAAAATTGCCCAGGTGCAGGAAGAAATTTTTTCAGGTATTACTAATCGTGAATCTCCAGATGATGTATTGAGATATTACATTTCACAAAATTTAATTGGATTTTTAAGTTCAAATCATTTAGTTAATTCAATTATGACAACACACTCTAATGGCTCAGTTTCATTAGTGTATCGAGTAACTGGACAAGGATTAAAATTTTTCATAGCTCTTAACCAAGAAAAAGACAAACTTTAAAAGTGTTTTTAGTTTTAAAGTTTGTCTTCTCTATTTTTAATTTGAGTTAATTTTTAAAAGTTTTTTCAATTTTTCAAAGAATATTTCATCAGAGTCATTCTCAATATCAATATTTTGTTGAAGCCATTCTTCATTACCATCTTTAGAATAATAATCTTTTCCCCATGTCTCTGAGTGAGGAAAAATTACACCATCACAAATTTCTAGTAAAGGCGTCCACTGAAACTTCTCCCAACAAAGTTGAGTTACAAACTGAAGAAAATCTTCTTCAGTTTGTATTTCAATTACTTCTTCATTCCCGATGATATATCTGACTTCTAATAGATTCATAGTGTGTTTTCCTTAGAACTGATTTACTAGCACTTACGCTAGTAAATCAGTTCTTCCTTTCTTCTCTTTTGTCCAAATATTAATAAGGAGTTCTTGAACATTATCAATTGATACTGATTCATATTGATGTGTTGTTACTCGCTCAAGCTCCCAATTAAAAATGTCATCAATGACATTCACTTTACTATTTGATTCAAGAATAAAATCTGTGACATGAAACAGATAATCATTACCTAAAAAATTCACTGAGATTTTTTTACCTTTTCTATCGACATGATAACCAGTTCCTCCATATTCATAGATGAGCTTTTGCGAAATTTCACTTCTTAGATGTTCAAACGACGAATACATATGATTCACTCCTTTTGTAAATTCGAGGACCATCTCCCCTGTTCGAAGTCTGTTGAGTGAACGTGATGATTTTTTGGCAAGGAAAAGTGCAAAAAAAAATACGCTTTAGCGTAACTGATTGGAATATTTATTAGGTTCAGTGAGACTCCGGGGATCAGAGGAGTCAAAAATCTAGCGTAGCTATCAGAATTTTTGACGACGCATGAGGTCGAGGAGTTTCCTGGTTCTTGTAAATCATGGAATGAAGGGTTTATTTTTCACCCTTGCCACAAAATCATAGTGAACTAACGTGACAAGAACAGGGGTCCTATGCTTTTGTTTTTGAAACATCATCCTGGAAAACGAATAGCCCAAAATAAAACGCACGCTCGATGCGTGCGAAAAATCAATTTAATAGTAATACGTAGTATTACTTCCTTTCGAAGAAAAAGAGAAATGTAGCAAAAGCTACTTTCTCCTTTCTTATTTCGACTTACCTAACTGTTGCTCCAGTACGGAGAATTGTGTTCAATTCACTTTTGATATTAAGTGCTAAATCCTTGTCGAAGATCTCAATTGCATCGATTGTTGCTAAAAGACTTACAAACGTTTCCCTTAGCTTTTCGTGTTGATTATTTTTCTGCTGCAGCTGAAAATTTTCACTATACCAAAGTGCCTCATTTTTAATTTCCTTTTGAGACAAAACTGGTTGAAGACGGTGATCGCTTTTAGTTTTTAAGTGATCATCGTTCTTTAAACCAAATGCATTTCTAAGGACACCTAATTGTACGGAAACGCTTATCCGACGTTCTCTACTATTATTTGTCTCTGTACATAATTTGTTTATGATATTCATCAAAGTTGTATTATTCATGTTCAGTCTCCTGTTCACTTAAAGTCACCATATATGGATCCTCTGGATCTTCAATCTCTATCATAGCGTCGCACTCTGATAAATGCTTTAGAACCGGATATAAGTCAGGATTAACCTTATTTAGATTGCATATTGTCGAGCTAGGCGATTCTAGAATATCAGTGAAATGTTCTAATTCGTTATGAGTATCATAGAAATGCATTATAGTTGGACCTGGACTGCTTACGTTACAGTTTGCTTCAGCTGCTAACTCTTCTTTAATGATTTCTTGAAGCCCTTGCAAAATCTGAAGTTTACTTGAGTTTGGATGAATATAAGTTTGAAGCTTGCTCACTTCGATATCTATATCTAGCCCTACAAAAACCTTAAAATTAATTGAATCGCTCATATAATAACCTCCTTAAAATTAGTATTAATGCTAGCGCTATTGCTAGCATTAATACTTTGATAAACGTTAAATACTTTCTAAAAACATCTCGAGATGTTCGGTAATTTCGTTTAGCGAAGAAGAGCAGTACACGTCTTTACTTAGCTTTTCTAAATCACGATAGTCTACTGTAACATTGGACCACTTCTCAATCAGCACATCTTCTTTTTTAATTTCTAAATTTACTGGATCCATCTGATCGTTAATACCATAGCTCTCTAAAGCATTGAAAAACATTTCTTTTTGATGTGGTAAAGTGAAATATTGCTTTCTTTGAATCGACTTACTATTTTTTTTAGTGTTCATTCCTACGGTAACAGTAGCATGCATCATTTTGTTTTCCTCCAATTAGATAAGTGATTTTAGTACGGGGTAAGTGTCATTAAACTAAATACAGATTTAAGGTCATTTAAAAGGTCTTCAGGATCTATCCCTTTTAACTTTTGATCTAATAAAGTGGACCAGTCTCCTTCTAAATAATTTACGATTAGTCTTCTTTCGAATGTCTCTTCTTCTTCGTCGTACTGATAATCCAATGTAGAAGCTGTCTCGTTTTTAATGTCAGAGTACATTAGCTTTATACTTCCACACTCCTTACTTCTGTCTACTTCTCGAACATGAATCTGAGATAAATTTTCGTAAGTGAACGTCATGTTGTAAATTTCTTCGATTTCATCTTGTAAATCTTTTGATAGCTTTTTAAGGTTCATGCTTTTCCTCTTTTCGTTTTTGATGTTTTCGAACTTGGTTTTTTTCGTCTTTGTCTCCTCGGGGCGTCAAAAGCCTCAATAAGGCTTATTTTTGCCGATTTGACACCGAATGCGGACACTCGCTGCCTACGACGTGTCAAGGGAGCTCTTGAGAAAACTTTTATTCTCCGATCTTCAGAGAATAATACAAAGTTTTTGTCCCTTGATGAGGAGTCCAGGTCTAGGGGTTGGAGGATCCCGAGAAGCGAAGCGGAGGCTCGGGTCCTACATCGCCAGCCCTGGTCAGTGAAGTGTACGCTCCGAGGGGCAAATCGGAAAAATGTTCTCGTCCGGCGTTGGCCGGACTTCCTCTTTTTAATGCTAGCGTTAACACTAGTGCTAGCATAACGCATTTGATCTTGATCTTACGCTCCGTGGCTGCCGTTAAACGATGGACAGGAACGTACGGATCCTAGCGCCCAGTGGCGCTTAGGAAACGTCGTTATCGGCCGGAGTAGGCATCAGCGGTAGTTAGGTCCTGTCAGCATGTATATGCGCTACAGGACCTTCTATGAGCCCTAATCTAAAGGAGGTTCTTTGTAAATTACCGGAAGACAAAAAGAAATATTAAATTCTGATAATTTTTCATCAATATCAATCGCAAACGACATTTTAATATTTAATTTAGCTGTTTCAAGTTCCCGTTCTGCATAAACATCTTTTAAGAGTTTTAATTTAGGTACAACAATTAAATCACAAACAATTACGATATCCTCTCTACTATTAGGATCAAAAATAATTTCATAATTATTTAGATCTGTTATATCTAAAGCAACGTGATCCATAAAATAATTTGATTCTACTCGCATTTTGAGATATCGAGTAAGGTCTTTAGCAATTAGCGGAAAGTAACTTTCGAAACCTTCAGGTTCATTGGATAGATGATCAAATATCAACATTAAATCACTTTGAACATCTTCCAAATACTCATTTCTTAATTTGTCTAGCAAATAATCTTTATTAATGTTACCGATAACTTCACCTAATTTTTTCATTAGCTCTCTAGATGTAGCAAATGATGATGTAACAACTGAACCATCACGCACTCCCTGTTCTAAAGTAAATTCATCAGAAGAAAGTAAATCATTCATACTTTTATAAGTTATTAAGGATACTGAATCTGGAATGTCTTTTAATAAATCGTCATGCAAAATTGAGTTATCATCATTATAAAAATCTTTAGTATTATTAGTTAAAAATATACAATCTGAATATTTATTATTAATAATATCGCTTATCACTGTTTTCCAAATTACCGCATCTTTAAATTCTTCTTTTTTAGCTGCAAAAGGTTTAATGTGATTCAATGCTCTATATAATAAATCATCAATTAATTCCTCTGGATTCATCGCTTTATGATCTATAAGTTCAACATAACCACTTTCAATCAAATCTTGGTAGCGTTGCTGGTAACTTGTTCTAATATCTTCTTCCTCAAAAGAAGGAATAACCATAGATTCAAGAAGACCACTACCAGTTAACATTTTGGATATCTCTTTTACATTTTTTGAAAACGATCCTTTTATCTCTGATACCTCTTTTAACAAATTATTTAGTGTTTCTGCATGCACTACTAATGGAATTTTCAGCTTACCACCAGTTGCATTAACCTTATTTAGAATAGCCCTTGATCTACTTGAAGATAGATATGGATCACTATACAAAAGGTTGCTGTCAATATAAATAATCATTTAATATAATCCTCCTAGATGTTATTTCAATTACCAAACATATTATAAACCTGAACATACATCATTCCATTATCCACCATAAACCAGGACCCGGGAATATACCTAATCTATACACTTCTCCTAGTACCCAAGAACGCGATACGGTTCCTAAGTGTTTTGGCAATTGACACATTAATTTCGAAGTGTATTCTTTTGTTTCTTCTAATGCACAAAATGCATTATATGTGTCTCCAGGTAATTGAATCTTCTTCTTTTGTTTAGAGATCTGCAGCATGAAGTCCTGGGTCCGATAGATAACAAATCCAGCGTATCTTCCTTTCATTACATTACCTTTTAAATCTCTTTTTTTACGAATGATGAATTTAGATTTTGAGACTTTCTTAAAAGCACGAGTCAAACTTTTGACTTGTGCTTTTTCATGATTCATTTCTTCTGCAAGTTGTGAGGCACTAATGGATAGACTACTCCCCTCCCCAACGGGCAACCTTTTTTCAAGGTGATCAATAGTACGTTCTACAAGCTCTTCTATTTTTTCATAAGCACGTTCTTCTTTTGATTTTTTGTGTTTATAGTAACCACGTAACTGCGGACGTACACCACAAATCATTTCAACTACATCTGGTCTTACAAAGTAATCTTTCTTATATGCGCTTTTTACGGCTTTCTCAAGTCTTTTGTTACCGATAGGATAGGTAGCTACTGCATTTCGCTCTTTCATCATCAAAAGTGTTTCCTGTAACTCATATCCATCTCTCTTAGCCATAACACTTAATTCAAACGCTGCCATGTTACGAGTTCCTTTTTCGTCCATATTCCAAAGAGCACGTCCAGCCTTACTAGTTAACCAAGATCCATTGACTGCTGCATTACCACGCTTAAGACCTAATTCTTTAAACCATTCAGTAGCTTCATCTTTAAACCAAACGTTTTCCTTTTCAAAGTACATAATTGTTTCTTCTCTTGGAAAGCGCGCCCATCCAAAAAGTGAATTGTTCAAGTCAATTTGTAATCCTTGTTCATACAAAGAAGAGCGTATTGCTTCTCCAATGGCTTTTGCATATTGAACAGCCGCAGTTGAACCATACCAAGCTTCATTATTTGCGAACACAACAAAAAACTGCACTCCCTTTGGAGTTTTTAAAATTAACGTCGGCTTACATGGGATTCCTGCTACTTCGAAAGCAAACAAGATTTGTTGTACCGACGTTTTTTGGTCGATATCAAAACCAAATGTTCTAACTCGTCTTAAGTTTTCATCTGCTATGTCAGATGGCTTTACAGCCTTATAATATGTATTTGGAGTGAAATGGGTTACTCCAGTGTGGCTATTGTTATGGTAGTGCAAAACACCCTGGATACTTCGTGCAATATCTTGACCTCCTAAAGAGAGGTCAAAAATACTTTCTTTACTGTAAGCAACCCGTATACTCCCTTGAGTTTTCAACTCAAAGTCGCACTTCTGTTTGATAGATCTCGGTACGTTATTGGCATAGTTATCGTACAATCCAATTCCACGACCGAAAATAGTTTCTAGAACTTCTTGTTCTAAATACGAATGCTGTCTTACAGGACTTTTAGAAAGACTCGAGTTCATCAGACTTCTCCTCCAACTAGTAAGAAGAGCACACAAAAAGGGTATGCTGCTCCCGTTGATTTTTAGTAAAAGCAACAGAGAACATGCACACCCGTATATTGGAGGTCACGCTTTTTATACTTATAACCTTGTCAGACATGTTTAAGCATGCTAATATGAGGTCATAAGTATGTTAATTAGAACAGCAAATTCATCTCCCGTCCGGCCAAAGACAATTGAGTGGGTATGCATGTTCTCTGAGGACTTGAATCTTTGATTCAGGTCCTTTTCCTTTATTCAATTTTAGCTTTTATATATCAGAAAACGTTTCTTTTGTAATTTCCTTTGTAAAAAATATTCCATAATTATTCGCATTACATTAACAATACTCGGAAATGCTATACAGAACAAGATTATTTTTTATCAGTGTTATCAGTATTGTATTCCACTTCTGATTCGTGTCCTGGATAAATCAACTCTTCTTTTCCTGTCGGATACATAGTTTGACCTCCCTCTAATTCGTATACTTCCATAACTTCATTAAGAATTTCTTTCGATTCATTCCATCCTACAAGATCAACAGAGCGTTCAATTGCTTTATGCATTAGTAATTTCACCTCTCTAATTTTACTCATAGTGTCTTCTTCAGTGTATTTAACATACTGTCTGAATACATCGCATAAAATTTTAATCCGATCCTTGGATTCATCATTCCCAAACAGTCGAACAGATTGTTCTCCAATATATTCATCAGTATCTATGTCTAAAACAAGCTGTAATTGATGCTTCTCATCTGACCAATGGTTGTATAACTCATACTCTCTTAAACTCTCTAAGGGCTTGTAAAGACCTTCATCTATAAATCGAATGATCTCGTCTTTTCTTCGAACAAAGGTTCCATTAGAGTTTAACGTTGTAGTTTGTTTTTTTATAGCTACATCCAATAACTCTAAAATATCTTTTGGTACGTAATACATGCGCTTTTTTAATTCTTTTTGCCTTTTAGGTTCTAAGACTGTAAGAAGATATTCGATGATTGTAGATCTGTTAGCATTTAAACCCATCTGTTTTAAACTATCACAAAGATCATCAATTTCTTTACTCTGAAATTCAGTTAAAGTTAGTAACTTAATTTCTTTTTCTACATCGTTTTTGTCATTCATTTTATTGTCACGAATGTATTTAATTAATTGAGCTTTATCCAATCCTTTATCAAGAACTTCTCGAAGTTGCTTGCTACCTTGTCGCCCAAACTTCTTCGCCTGGAAATCTTTATTAACAGATTTTGATACATAAAAATTATAACGCTTCATACAATCACCTCTCTTACTATGATTAATTATATCACAAATACCTACAAAATAAACAACAAAAAATAAAATCCTTTACTATTAGCAATAGCATTAGTGCTAGCATATAATTCTAAAAAAAGAGGCTTTTAGCCTCTTTTTTTAGTCGAATGTTTTAATTAGATACAGAATATTTGCAGCTGCAGTATGCAAAGCAAATTCACAGTGTCGTATATAGGTTTCAGTAACTACCGATCCTTGCCCATGACCTGTGTGGCTATTTCTTAGGTTTGCTAACGTTTGTAACGTATCTCTTAAGTTTCTCAATGCATTTGAATGGAAACTTTCAACTTGCGAGTGATTAGCAATTGTAGCAATAAGCACATGAGCTGTCGCCTTATTTAAAGAAGGCACTGGCTGACGAGGATTCGGATTAATTAGCTCCCAGTTATTTTTTTCTATAATTATCTTCATCGTACTTTCAAAGGCTTTACTAGCATTATGAATAGCACCCTTAAAATTATTATTTCTAAATTCGGAAAAGGCTTGTAACATCTCTTCATTTGCACCAGAGTAACCTGAATCGGATAAGAAGTTCAAAGAAGGTCTGATGATTTCTTTATGAACAACTTCGTTGCCTTTGTGAATAATTTGGTTTTTGACTAATTCGTATCCTATACCGTTTTTTCTGAACACATTATTAATAGCTTGATCTATCTTTTCAGATGAAGACTTTAAATAAAGATCAGCAACACAATAAGATAATATTTCAATTAAATCTAGAATCAATAAGTAATCTTTTTCATCAGCAAAAATAAGAAGCAAGAAAAAATCTTTTTCAACTCTACTTAGTAAGGCATTTATTTTGCTAAGATTATTATCACCATTAAGATAATTTACATTTGAATAAACTCCTGAAGGTAGAAGTTCTACATAATCTAAAACTCCACGTCTCAATAGTATATCTTTCATTGCATTATTAAAAATTGCATCACGATATACATACGGTTCATTTTTTGAGGGTAATTCATCGATTAAATTATTAAAGTGTTGAAAAATTTGAATTCTAGCTTTTTCTGGTATCACTTCATATCTTAATACATCAAAACTTGTAGGAAACATTCTTTCCGAATAAAGTTCTCTACCTGTGCTACCGTTATTACTCATAAGTAGCCCTCTTTCTTAAACAACTCTCTTAAAGCAAGGTTTACTGTAGCAGACTTTACTCCCCGTTGCCCTCTTTGTTGAAGACTATTCAAAACTTTTGATAGATCTTCTTCGATATAAAATCCTGTATATACTGTATTACTTCTTTTAGCATTCAAGATTTCTTTAAGAGTACTATTATTCACATTTTCACTATTGTTATTGCTAGTGTTATCAAATGGATCTTTAGCAACTTCATCAAAACCCTTTAGCTTTCTTTCTTTATTACTCATTTCATAGTCTCCTTATCCAAGCTTCAATTCTTTTAATAATTCACTGTATATTTTTGCGCCTTTAGAAGTAGGAGCTGCTAGAGACAATGGTCTTTGATCAAAACCAACACTAGAAGCAAACTCAATTGTTGTCGGTATAAACGTTTTAGTAACCTTTATTTTTGAGTTCATTGCATAGTCTTGTAGTAGCTCCATAATCCCTCTATGTAAAAGCGTTCTTTGATTTACTAGTGTAGGGACAATCGCTCGCACACGTAACTCAGGATTCATTTGACTCTTAAAATCATTCACTATCTTCAAGGTTTTCTGTAATGATCGCATAGCATATTTTTCGGGTTGGAATGGAATAATCATATCCTGGCACGCTACTAGAATGTTTCCTTGTATTAAACCGAAACTTGTTGGTGTATCGATTAATACATAATCATAATCCATCTTAATTTTTTCAATCACTTCTTTGAGTAATGAAAATCGCTTTTGTGTAGGAAATTGTCTTGCATCTAACAATACATCGAATTCAAATGAGAGCATATCATCATTTGTAACTAGAAGATCGATATTCTTATCAACACTGACTAACGCCTTTTTAGGATCGGCACCTTTAATGAGTGCATCATATAAAGAAAACTCCACATCTTCTTCTAACAGATCCGGGTTTTGACCAAACGTCACGGCCACATCTGATTGTATGTCCATATCCACGATTAAGACTTTTTTATCTATTAAAGAGAGTTGACCAGCAAGGTTTGTCGTCATGGAGGTTTTCAATACCCCACCCTTATTACTTATGACTGCAATTACTTCTCCAGGCATCATTACACCTCATACTTCCTCAGCTTTTTTTTGGCGGTACTTATAGAACGTAGGTGGTTTGAGTGGCAAGACATTACAAATGTCCTTTACAGTCATTCCAGCCTCAAACATCATGTTAGCCTTATCAATGACTGATTGATCAATCGGTTTTCTACCACCGACTCTCCCTCTACTTCTTGCTGCAGCTAATCCTGCTTTAGTTCGCTCAATTGTTAATTCCCTCTCCATTTCTGCAAGACCTGCCATAATCGTGAAATACAGCTTACCAGCTGGTGTATTTGTATCAACGCCTAAAGTAAGTATTTTCAGTCCTATACCGTTCTCCTCTAACCATTCTGATAACTCGAGTAATTTTTTAGTTTGACGACCTAAACGATCTAATTTCCAGACAACCAAGGTATCTCCAGGACGTAAATAATTTAAACAAGCTTCAAACTCGGGACGTTCTTTTACTGAACTCTTCTTTTCTTCAAAAATCTTTTCACAGCCGGCCGCCTTAACTGCATCAAGCTGCAACTCTAAATTTTGTTCAATGGTCGATACTCTGACATATCCAATGCTCGCCATCTAGACACCTCCTGTTTTTTTGTTTGCTCGAGCAAACAACGATCTCGTAGCGAGGTTTTTTTATATAAAACGTTAAATCAACTTAATAAATAGATGTTGATTAATATACGAGAAAATATAAGACTTTCCTGCTTATTATACTAAATTTATCGGTATGTTGCTTTTTTATATTAAACGACCGTTTTATATAATGTTTTTTTGATTTTCAGTTCTAGAGAAAATCAGTATTTAACTTTTTTAAATTGATTTTGAAAAATTGAAAGGGAGAGATTGCTTTTTTAGCGTTCTCTCCCCTAGAGGTGAAGTGTTAGTTCATCTTTTTGTCATATAGGTAACAGTTTCAATAACTGTAGGTTTTTTTCTTAATTATTAATTTAATCATTTTTGCTCTGTTCGAAAGTAATCAATACTTCTTTTGAGTCACAAAAATAGAAACCACCAGTATAGAAATAAGTGTAAACAACGTCATGAACCAAATTTTGTTAGAAAACTCATTAGTAGTCGAGAGAATTAAAGATAAGCCGATCGGTCCTCCGATTTGATGCATGGTATTTGTAACCCCACTCGCAATACCAGCCAGTTCAGTTGGCGCTTCATGAACGCCTGCTGAGGTGACCGGTGCTAAAATCAGTCCTTGCCCCAATCCCAGTATCAGCATAGGAATGAGAATAGTACGCCAATAACCATTGGCTGGATTAGAGAACGCAAGTAAAATCAACCCAGTTACTAATATCACCTCACCGATAAGCAAAACTTTCCCATTCCCGAATTTTGAGATTAATCGTGGTAATTGCATGGCTATGATAAAATTGACGATTGTCAGAGGTAAAAATGCCAAACCCGACTGTAAGGCCGAAAAGCCATATTGATTCTGCATCATTTGCGGCAAAAAGAACCAGAATGGCAACATTGCCATCATAAATAGAAGCCGTGTGACATAGGCACCAGATCGTATCTTATTTTTAAAGAGAGATAATGGCAAAATGGGATATGGAGTGCCTCTTTCCCATAAGATGAATAAGCCTAAGATAAACATACCGCCAATGACGAATACACCTTTGCTTTCTGCCAATCCATATATGATACCAATTAGCCCTGTGATTGATAATAAACTACCTAAATAATCAATGCGTTCTTTTTGTCGTTCTGAATTTTCTACGTACCTTACAGTTAAGAAAAACAGAAGAAGCGTGAACGGTACATTGATCAGGAAACCGGCCCGCCAAGAAATCAAACTAGTCAATCCACCGCCAACCAATAAACCGACACTCGAACCAATTCCTGCTGTTGCGCCATAATAAGAAATAGCACGCTGTCTCATCTTGTTCTGATACGCATCTATGATCAAGGCAAGGGTTGTAGGTGCAATAATCGAGCTACCAATCCCTTGAATCGCACGCATCGCAATCACCATCTCAGGTGTTCTTGATAGACCTATGATTAGTGAACTGAATCCAAAGATGAACAGCCCAAACAAAAAAACACGTTTTCTTCCAAACAAATCAGAAAGCCGTCCACTTAGAAGTAAGAAGCCTCCGAATGTGAGCGTATATGCACTCGATACCCAGGAGAGCGCTGCGGCAGACAAGCCCAGGCTTTCTCCCATCTCAACTGAACTAGTAAAGATAATCGAGTTATCCATTAATATTAAAAAGTAAGATAGTAATGTAATTGGTAAGATGGCCCCAAATTTTTCTGTATTCAACTTTTCTAACTTCTTTCTATCTCTTTAATTGTTTGATTTTCTCTAGCCAAACATCGATTTCCTTTGATACCTTTGCTTTATTTTCACCTTTAATTGCAAGTATGATCCCGTTGGTTTCTTCTCCCCCTTTTACAGTATATCCGTCTAGAACTTTCGCTCCTTGAGTACCGGCATTTATCTGTCTAAAGGTTGAGCCAGGACCGTAACCGCCATTTGTGTTAAATGGAATCACTGTTTTCCCCTTGAAATTATAACCATTTAAAAATGAAACTACTGATTGAGGTAAAGCCATGTTCCATGTGGGCGTTCCGATAAAAATACGATCATAGTTCTCAAAGTTAGGAATGGTTGTTTTTAATTCTGGTAGGGTGTCAACCTCTTGTTCTTGTGCATTCTGTTCTACTTCCATTCTGTAATCCGTGGGTCTTTCCTCCTTTGTTTCAATCTGTACGAGATCCCCCCCACTTTTTCTTTGATAAGTTCAGCAACTGCCTTAGTATTCCCCGTCCTTGAATAATAGACAATCAATGTTTTGGAATTTTTTATAGTTGTTCCTTCCTTTTCCTTCTCATTTATTGTTTTTGATAGAAGAATGACCCCAAAGATAATGACGCATACAACTGTTATTAGCAAGAAAATGTATTGTTTCTTAATTATCTAAATCGCCACCTTTGTACCGTATTTCCACCTCTATAAAAAGGCTGTGACATAGTACAATAATGGACTATGTCACAGTTTTTTCTATTCATCTTACTGATTGTTTTACATCCATCAATAAAAATCAGGTTTCGGTTTATTTTCTGATCCAGGTTCCCATAATCCGATACTTGCTCGGACATCGTTTCGTTCACCTATAATATTATCGATAATAAATTGAGCAATCGCCTGTCTTGTAATTTGAGCGCCTAAAAATGGTTCGCCTTTTGGACTTGCGACATAATCCTTTCGTTTGCCGTTATATAACCAAGTCATCCGCATATACGTGTAATCTAAATCACTTGCTTCAAGTGCTTCTACTCCACGGTTATGAGCAACCGATCCGCCCATCATTCGACTATTCCATGTGGCAAAAGGTTCCGCAACTTCGCCGTACACGCTTAATACACCGGCTTGAATAATACGCTTAACGCCAGTTTGATGCATGGCTTCAATGACTGCTCTTGTTATTTTTTTATTATCAAAATTCATATAGATAATTTCTTGGTTTTTCATGGCATTCACCAACTCTGATACATTCCCTGCATCACCAGAAATCTTTGTCACGGCCGGATAGGATAGACTAGTTGCCCGCCGACCAAACAATGTTACGTTTAGATCAGCTTGTTCTAGCAATAGTGGTATCAACACTTCTGGAATTTGTCCACCTGCACCAATGATTAGGATATTTTTTATCATTTTTCCGTTTCCACCATACGATTCATAAACCATTCAACTTGTTGTGGCGCATCATGATCAAAGAAAGCTGATTCTTTCATATCTAAGGCAGCTATTTTTTCAATATCTTCTTTTGAAAGTTCAAAATCAAAGATGTCAATGTTTTCAGCCATTCGTTCCGGACGGACAGATTTAGCCAGTGCGACAATTCCTCGTTGCATTAACCAGCGAAGCACAACTTGTCCAATAGTTTTGCCATACTGTTCTCCGATTTCTGCTAATACAGGATTTGTGAATAGATCGTGAAGTCCTTCTGCAAAAGGAGCCCAAGCCTCTACTTGTACATCAAATTTTTCATGCCATTCTTGATCTTCCATTCTTTGATTCCAAGGGTTCACTTCAATTTGATTGATTTGAGGCTTCACTTCATTCAGCCCAATGAATTCAATCATCTTAGCTGCTTTGAAATTTGAAACACCAATCGCACGCAATTTACCCGCTTTTTGTGCTGCAACCATTGCTCTCCATGCTCCATAAACATCACCGTACGGTTGGTGAATAAGATAAAGATCAAGGTAGTCTAACCCCATAGTATGAATAGAGTGTTCGATCGTTTCAGTTGCTTTAGATTCCGGTGCTTGTAAAATAAATAACTTAGAGGTGATGAAAAGTTCTTCGCGTGTAACAAGCCCTTCGTCAATTGCTCGTTTAATTCCCTCGCCCGTCTCTTTTTCATTTCCATAAATAGAAGCCGTATCGATTAAACGATATCCTACTTTGATTGCTTGATAAACTGCTTCAGCTGTTTCATTCAATGGAATTTGATAAACGCCAAACCCTAATTGTGGTATTTCCACGCCATTATTTAATTTGATTGTTTGCATGTTGATGTCCTCCTCTAATTTCGATTACATTATTTATCCTAAACCTTCGAGTTAAGTCCATAGCAAGGGAAACGTTTTATTTTTTCCACTCCCACAATTTTTCGGCTTGATCTGCTGACATTTCACCCGTCTTGAATTTTGCAATATGCTCGTCATACGTTTCAATTTTATAAACGAGTAACTCCCTCACTTCTTGCATTACAGATAACTTTTTATCCAGCTCCTCCAACTGATCAAATAAAATCTGCTTCTGAGCTTCTTCTACATTTTGCGTTTTCCTTAATTCGGCCAACTGGGCAAACTCAATTAAGGATTCAACTGTTAATCCGGCACTACGCAAATTCTTAGCTAAATAAATCCAATTTAGATCGTTTGTCTTATAGTCACGATATCCACTAGCATTTCGGTGAACAGGTGGGATAACACCTACTCGTTCATAATAACGAAGTGTATCCACACTTAAATCAAACATTTTAGCTGCCTTTTGGATATTCATCGATTATCCCTCCTTACCTTTCATAAACCATAATAAACCTTTGACCTAACTCCAACGCAAGACCATAGTTGTAATTAAAAACGGCATTCTTATAAGGTCGATTTCTTTATTCATATGCCCATTCAAAGAATGTTTTATATCTTTCGAAGAATAGAAAGTTTTATGATCTTTTATCTTTTTAAACATCAAACCACCGTTTTATATAAAAAGGTTTTGATTACTATTATGTAGTATAATTTAATTTAGAAAAATATTTCGAAAACACGGAGGTCACTTATATGTCTGCTAAAACTAGTTTTATTAAAAATTTAACTTTTGCTAAAACTGCCATTACAACTGTTAATGAAAATGAGAATGCTGAGTACTTAACGTATTTCACTTCAAATTCAATCGTAGTAGGAAAAATTGGCGATTTACATCCTTTAAAGATTGATGATATGAATAAAATAGCAGAAGCAATAGCTGGCCATCCACATGCTCTTACAATAATGAATGTAGCTACAGGTTTGTTTGATTTTGAAAATAGCGATACAGAAGTTGATGAAGAACAAGTTATTTATTTACAAGACGCTCAAATCTTGACTGCACAAAATCGTATTATTAATGTCAATGAATTTGTTATTTTCTCTGATCAAATTGTAGGTATAATTCCAGAAAAAGTTGATTTGATGCAAATCAAAGCAAATGAAGTCTTACCTATCAACCGATAATATATAACATAAAAGACCTTCTATTATAGAAGGTCTTTTATGTTTCACTCACTAGTTCTACACCTACAATTTTTTTGAAAGGTATATTTTCTACGAAATTTTTCTTACCGATCAAGCTAACACATTTATCAAAGTAATCTATCCGTTGAACATGACCTTTACAGGATTTCATATCACTGCAAACATCATCATAATACGTCACACTTATTTGATAACCATTAAACAATGCCTCGTTGATTACTTCCTCATAAACAAACAACATTTGATCATCCAGCTCTGGCATCGAGATCTTTTGCTTTTCTTTATAGTACTCATATAACAATGCTTTATGTTCCGGCATGAGAAATGGTATCCACTTTAAGTTACCTCGATCTTTGTACATTTTACGACCTCCTTAAAATAAGAATGTATGTTCTTATAATAACCTTTTTTAATTGACTAAAAACACCCCTTTGATTATTCATAATAAAAAGGCTAAGTCATTTACTTCAAAAGAAGTTTCGACTTAGCCTTTTGTCTTTAATTCTATTTTTTATTCATCTTTCTAAATCATAATTGTTTTTGGTTACATTTGTTGAAGTGATACTTTTACTATTTATATGTGGTTGCTCAGATTGGCTCTTAAAGTGTTTGGTTACAATCACCTCTTCAAAGACTTTCTTTAGAGGTTTTCCAGTTCCATTTACTGACTCAATCGTTACTTCGAGTAATTTCTTAGAGTCTACCTTTTCCAACTGGAGAGAGTAACCCAGCTTATCTGCTACTTTTTCAATAAATATTCTCTGTGTACGTCCGTTCCCTTCTCGGAACGGATGGATCATATTAAGTTCACCATAATAATAAGCTAATTTTTCACCTACGTTATTGGACGTAATAGATTTCGAGGTGATATCCCTATTTAGCTTTGTAACTAAATCTTCAAGTGCAGCTGGTACATACAGAGCATTAGCAAACATCGTTTTTCCTTTAACGATGTTCACCGTTCTATACTCACCGGCCCAATCATATACATCATCAAATAAGTTTTTATGAATCTTTTTTATCAAAGAAGCATCTAGCTTTAAATTCGGAGTAGCTATCAATTCGTTTTGTAGTTTAATCCATCCACGAATCGTAGACCTCTTCTCTAAAATCTCCAACTTTCTAGGATCTTTTTCGCCAAATTTATTCTTCAATACACCATCTTGAGAATAAGGATCTGTGCTCAATGTGTTCCCTCCCCTTACGTGTTAGAAGATATTTCTTTTAATTTTTCATCATAGTAAGCATCAATTTCTTCAGTAGGATCTAATCCTAGTGACAACATCTCTTTGATTTTCTTTACTAAATCTTCTTCGATTGGCAATCCTTCTGCTGCAGAAGAAGCTAAAAAACCTGGTAATAGTTCAAGCATTTTATCGGCATTTTGGAGTTTTTTCATGTATATTTCCTCCTTGTTTTATAGTTTAATTATATCATAAATAACTATAAAACACGATTGTTTATTGCTTAATCCGTGACTATTTTAGTGATTATTAAACCTTTATCGTTATATAAAAGCTTTACCTCATATTTTTTTTCTTTAGCCGTAGTGAATTCAAATAAAACTTCAGTATTACTCTCAACCTCCTTTATTTGTTTTATCTTATACTCCTTCACGAAGCCGTACGGTTTCACCTTATCCATAATTAATTGATCCATCTCTTCTGGGCTCTCTCCATTTGGACCTTCAATTATTTCAGGTGCTCCCTTTACTCCAAAGGCTTCAGGTGAGAAGTAGCTAAATAAAGAATATCCATCTACGACCGATTTTCCGAACTCTTCAGCCCTACTCTTTACATTCACTTCAGGAAGTTCATGTAAAAATGTAGAGAGGGGCTCTTGAGACTCATTATTAGCAGTCTCAACCTCTTGTTTTTCATGTCTTATGTCACCAATTTTTACTGCAGCTGTAATGATTAAGGTAGTCGTCACAATAAACGTACCGATTAAAATCAAAATAAAACGTTTGTACCCCATCAAAACAGCCCCTTTACTACTAGTTCTGGATTAATTGCATTCCTTTTATCGACAGTCCAAGCTGGAGAGTGCACTTCAAAGTGTAAATGTGGGAAAGTGGACCATGGAACACCAGGTGTATTTCCTACCATTCCGATCTTTTGACCTTGCTTGACACTCATTCCTTCTTCAACCAAAGGCGTATAGGCTAAATGAGCATATACCGACTCAAAACTTTTTCCTTTCACCTTGTGCTTGATATAAACGACATTTCCGTAAGAAGATGAGTATTGTGATCTAGTTACTTTGCCTGCAGCAATCGAATAGATTCCAATTTTCCCTTCATCTGCCCAAGAATGAACGTTCAAATCAACACCTGCATGCCAGGCTGGCGATCTGAATTGGTGCCAAGTACCTTTAGTGTAGGTATCTTTTGGCATAGGTGAAATGAAATCCCCCTTACCCGCAATGAAATCTCCACCCATTGAATCACAAGATGCTTTACCAGGGTTGTTATAATACTTCAACACCATCAAGGCGTGTTGAGGTGTTCCGTGTACCCCATCATTACATCCTAATTGAGATGGATGTGACGAACACCAGTATTTAGAAAACTCTTGTGCTTTCTCAAGTGTATATTTGTTTCCGTGTGACTTAATCCAAGGTAGGAAAGCAGCACCAAAGTTATAGGTTTGAACTGCGATCATCATGTCACCGCCAGCCTTTTGTATCGATGCTTTCCATTCTTGTACACCTGCCTGAATTGAGTATTCAGCATCTTGAATACCATTAGGTCCTTTAGGATATCGCGTATTATACGGTCCTTCTGAAGATTGCAGTGGATCCGTTCCCATCCCTGAACTTTCTTGTTGCATCATGGCCATGAGCCATCCTGTGTACTGTTCTACACCATATTTCTTTGCATATTTTTCAATAAGGGACTTATAGCCCTTTACGTTATCTGTAACGCCTTTAGCACTGCCTCCAGGAGCTACGTCACCAATACAAAGACCAATTCCTCCTGATACTGATTGAAGATCAGGATACATCTCCATGAGCATCCCACTATCCAGAATACGCTTGACGTCTCTTTTCATCACTTTAGTAAACTTTGCAAGGTCCATAGCCTCATCTATTCCATGTGAAGACATTGATACTCTATAAGTGGATTTAGCCCCAATTTCTCTTAGCGATTCTGCTATATTCTTTGTACTGCCTCCACTATTTTTTATGAAAGATAAAATTTGATTCTTCCCTTTATAATTTTTTTTCGATATTACTTTTTCTATAGTTCCTCCACCTTTAATACACTCACCTTTCTTATTTTTCTTTTCACACTTAACATTCTCTATCTCTAGCTTCTCTACACTTAACTCTATAAAGTACAGTGCTGCTTCTTCTGGATCACCTTTATCTAAATCATTGTCGAAACGTACCATATCAAAGGCAATGAGTTCTTGCCAATCTATACCGAATTCACTAGCTACGTTCGCATATTCCTTAACTTTGTCTTCCTCCCCTCCAGGCATAAAACCTGTAAAGACAAGAAAAGGCACAGTAAGAATAATCGCTAAGATTACACCTACTGCGCCCGCTAGCTCCTTCCAATGCTTAAGTGCAAAAGAAGCCAGTTTAATTTTTAGCATCATAAAGTCGTCTCCTCAGCTAATTATTATTAAGCTGCAGGATCGAAGTAAAGATTTACTGTTCAGTATCAGAATCACTTTCGACATAAAAGATCCATTCATTTAATCGGAAGAATTCTTTTTCCTGTTCAGTAAATTGAGTGGAGAAGTATATCCAGGCAAATAGCTCAATCAATTCTGCTTGTTTTAAGCCAAAATGCTTTGCATATACTTTCATTTCATCAAAAACGCCATCTTTAAAATCATGTCCCATTCGCTCTTTTCGTACACCGGTTGTTGGTGGGGCAATTATTTTATGATTTCGTTCCTTGATTTCTTTAACCACTCCAAGACCGTTATCAAAAATTTCATTCCATCCCATTTCCTGCTCTCTTAACTTGCTTAAACCTCTAAGGTAATGGATGGGTAGGATCACTTCATTGCGTACCGCAAATGTTTTAAATGGCATATAGCATCCCTGTTCTTTCTAAAGATTTTCTTCGTGTACAGGTTATGAAGAAGAAGACTTTTCTAACTTCATAATGTCACAAAGTGATATAAAGATGCAATACGAACCAATAATTGGTAGTTAAAAATGCGTCTTTATTGGTCTTTAGAGGTCAGGACATACTTATTCCACTCATTTGCTTTTGGAATAGAGTCTTTTTTCGCTTTCTTGCCACTTGTACGATAGACACCTTTTTTCCACTCACGCCATTTAAATCCTACTGGTTTCTGATTGTTGTCTTCAATCACTTCAAAAAATAATCCTGCATCTCGGGCTATTTTAATCCAAGTTTTGTACATTCTGATATGTGTATAGGTGTGTATGAACACTTCTTCACCTTTTGCTTCTTTTTCTCTTATAAACGACTCGAGTCGTTTAAAATCTTCCACGAGTTGTTTCTTCCATTTCTTTGTTATTTCGTCTGAGGTAAGACCATCTCTACGCATTTTTTTCATTTCTTTTCTTAAGTACAATTTATGGTGCATTTCGTAACTTTCATCGTTCAATTTAGTAAAACTGAGTTTTTCTATTCCTAAACGTTTTCTAAATTCGTTTCCTTCATTTTTAAAATCTACTTTCCCAAGTATATATGCATGCATAAAACTACAAATTAAGGCGTAAGCGGTTACTCCGTAAAGAATCCAGTCAGCTATTTTTAACGTCATAACTCTTTGTAATTCAGGTAAAAATAACGTGGAAATTTTTAAAAGGACGGATAGTACTACTCCTAAACCGAAAATCCAGAATGACTGAATCCACCTATGTTTTTCCTTCCTTAAATGTTCAGTAGTCCATACTTTTTTCATGTTAATAATCCCCCTGCCAATAGTGTTAAGATTGCTCCTAAACACATATTAACAGCACCCGGCCAATTCTCGAATATGATTTCTTTCCCTAAAGGGGCGCCTGGCGTAAGTAACATGATTACTTGCTCTATTTGCTCTCTGATTGCATTCTTAAAGCCTTTTTTCTTAATCCAAGATATCCAAGCAAATAGTAGTTGAAAGGCATACGTTACGATACAAAAAATCAAAGCTTGCTGAATGAGGTTTTCATGAGCAAATGAAGCGATCCATACACTCATTACAACAAACATCTTTGTATCCCCTGGACTTGAGCTTTTCATCTTTTCTAAAATTAATCCGAAAATCAGACTAATTAACATCACGATTAAAATGATAAAACTTCCTTCATGCATGTAATTGAAAAAACACAATCCTGCTACAAGTGATACTGCGTGTTTAAAATTCGATGTTCTTCGATACTTAATGTCTGTGTACAAATTTGCGGCAACGTAACTAATGAAAAGCAATATCGCGACAATAATTATTAATCTTTCTATTGTGAGAATGCCTAACAATTCATTTAGATCCATATGTTGAAGTGGTGGTCTTATCATCTGAACAACACCTCACTTACTCCATTCTTTTTAGCATGTAAAGGGAAGTCCATATTAGTAATGCCAATTAAATTAAAAATTTCATAACGATATGTTCCTTCGATTTCGAATGAAAGTGAATCGTTATGTTGTATAGGTCCTTTTGTATATGAGATTTTATAACCTTCTAAATTCTCGCTTTTCATTCGACTTTCTATTTGACCAATTATTGAATGTCTTACACCTTCATACTCATAATCGAATCCACCTTGTCTTTCGGCTAACTCTACTGCATCATTTGCCAAGTTTTGAAGGTTTGTCTTTTCATTACTCATCATTAATCCCTCTGGAATTAGCAAAGTGAGAACAAGTAGAAGTGTGATGAAAATTGCTGTTGCAGCAGTGTTCTGCACGTATAGTTCCCTCCTCTTACTCTTAAAAGCAAGAGAGGAGGTACAATACCTTCTCTCTGCTCTCCTAAAAAATTATTTACCCCATGTTGATGGATCCACTTTGACCGAAGTATCTTTCAATCGTGTACCGTAATTTGTGTATGCTGTTTGAAGTGCTGCGTAAATTAACCCTACAGCCATAATCCCGACGAAGATTACTCCTACAGTCCACATACCGTTATCTGCAGAGTTCTGTGAAACTTCCGATGCAGCCCATCTTGGCGCCAATGCTTTTGCTAGCACGACCGTTAGTAAAACTACTGTTAAGATGATCATTAAATTCATTTTTTCTCTCCATTCTATTTTTATGTTTTAAATCATTTTCCCCAAGTTGTTGGATCTACTTTTGTTGAAGTATCTTTTAATCGTGTACCGTAATTTGTGTACGCTGTTTGAAGTGCTGCGTAAATTAACCCTACAGCCATAATCCCGACGAAGATTACTCCTACAGTCCACATACCGTTATCTGCAGAGTTCTGTGAAACTTCCGATGTAACCCATTTTGGCGCCAATGCTTTAGCTAGCACTACCATTAGTAAGACTACTGTTAAGATGATCATTAAATTCATTTTTCTCTCTCCATTCTGCTTTACATTGATTGCATTGTTTCTGTGAACGTTACATATACGATGACGAACGGATACAGTAAAATCAGCATAACTACAATAAAGTTCCACTTTGCGAATGCTAGAGGTTTAGTCGATATCAAATAGTTGTAGTTTTCGTGACGTAGTTTATCCATGACTTCTATTTGGTCATCTAAAATTAAAATTGCGCCCTCTTTGTTTACTTCGGACGCTTGTTTAATTGCAATAACAAACGTATGCGCCTCAGTTATATCAAGATTCTGTGCAAATTTCTTTAAAACTTCGTCGTCCCCCGGCCTAGTTTCTAAGTCCATTGCTAGCTCATCTACAAATGGTTTCAAATAAGGTCCGGCATACTCCACTGATTTTTTTATTGCTTTTGAGGGCGTATGATTCTTTAGCAAGGTTGCAACAATTTTTAAGTAACCTGGTAATTCTAATTTTCGTTTCCAAGTAGCTGCTTTAATTTTTTGCTTCAACTGATAATCAGGATAGATATATAACAAAGGAGAAACACATGCCATCACTTTAAATAACAATGATCCGGTCATAGTCATAAAGACTAAAGAGGCTGTAGTAAATAAAACTGCATATAAAATTTTAGTCTGTTTAAATTTCTTCACTGTCATATTCATTCCAGATATCAGGAGCTTGTTTTGTAAATCCAGATTTTTTTTATCATTACTTCGTCTTGATTTTGATAATTCATCTTTGTTCTCTTGAAACTTATCACCCCCCTCCAAAAGAATATCTGAAGCTGTTATTCCTTTATTCGGAGTCAAAATAAAATACAAAGCGAAGGTTACAAGCGCAAACAAAATTAGCGTTATGAAAATTTCCAAGATATGTCCTCCTTATCGTTCAGCCATCGGGTTAAAACTCGCTAGCTTTCTGACGATGAGATAGATCCCAATAACAGCTAGGAAATTAAAAGTGATAACAACTTTCCCTGGAAGAGTTCCAGTAAGTACTTCAGCCATTTTAGGCATGAAGTTGAAAGCAAATGGCATTAATAAAACAAATAAAGCGTTTTGATAAAAAGCTCTCTTTTCTTTAACTAGCTCTGTTCTTAATTTAGCAATAAGGGTTTTTTCAGACTCTATATCATTGACTACAGAGGTTAATATTTTATAGGTACCATCTCCCCCATCAGCAATTGCTATTTCAAGTTGATCTACATAAAAACTGAGCATTTTAAATGGATACTTATCTACTAGCCCGGAAAATGATTTTTTCACTCCAATTCCAGAGGAAAGATTAATAATAATTTTTTCAATTTCTTCTTGTACCGTGTGGTGCTGTAATTCTTTGATTTCTTTTAATGCTTTTACTGGTTGGTGAGTAACCAATAGTGTAGAAGTAAAAGCATTTAAAAAAACTAATAATCGATCGAGTAAGACAACACGATGTTTACGCTTTTTTTGATTTAAAAGAATTCGTGGAACTACGAACCCCAAGAGACCGAATAGTAATAACAACTCTTCTTTTCCAAAACTGAAGTATGAAAATAAAGATATTACTATTACTGATGCTAGCGATATTAATAGCCACTTACCTGTGTTTAAGTTCCACTCGTACTCGATAGCCTCTTGTTTTAACTTTTTAGGATTTAAGCTGAATTTTGAAAACTTGAAACCACCCACATTTTCATTATTTTGTACTTTATTATCCTTATCAATCATCAGTTCAGATATAGAACTCCTAGGTTGAAAAACTACACGTATAAAAGTGTAGATAAGAAGGATTAAAAATACAGTGAACAATAAATTCATTAGTCACCTCTTCATATCAATTTTTCAATTAGCTTTGGTTCTGCTAGGGAACGTGACATTTTTCGTTTGAGTCGATGCGAAAACTTATTCTTTAATTCGTGAACACCATTTAATTGTTCGACCCCACCTAGATCATTGAATACAAAATTCTCTTTTTTGTAATCAAATAAGAATAAATCATTTAATGTCACTCGATTTTTTTGATAGTCATATCCTTCTATTTCTGATACCTGAGTTATATATCGATTGTTATCTTCTAGTTTCTCCATAACAATTATTAAATCAAATGCACCAGCGATAGATTGTAGAATGTCATCCCCACTTAAATTAACACCAGATCGAAGACACATTTTCTTCAAGCGTTGAAGAGCTTCTTCGCTACTTTCAGCGTGGATAGAAGTGAAGCCACTATGACCCGATTCAAAAAACTCAACCATTTGCATTGCTTCTTCTCCACGACTTTCCCCTACAATAATTCTCCTTGGATGTTGTCGAAGGCCTAATTTCAAACCGATGCTGTAGGGAATATCTGTTTCTGGATTGCCAGTCATACGACATTCGAAAGTGTAAAAGTGTTTTTCAGGATACAGTTCATGAAGAAACAATTCTGGATCATCTTCAGCTACAAGAGTTCTTTCGTTATTAGGTATATGTTGAGCTAAATGTTTTATAAACTCCGTTTTCCCTGTACCAGTACCTCCTACAATTAATATTTTCAACTTTGCTTGAACAGCTGCCTTAAAGAAATCCAACTCTTCAGCCGAAGCCTGATTAGTCTCTAACATACGTTCTCGAGTAGCCCTCAACTCGCTAGAACTCTTTCGAATAGAAATGGATGTACCAATTCCTGATATATCTGATTTCATAATATTTAATCGAAGTCTAGGTAATGCAGTATCTGTATAAGGTTTAGCAGTTGTTAAAGTAGATTCAGTGACGTTAACCAAACGATAAGCTAATCTTAGAATTTCGCTTTCGCTTGAAAAGGTAATAACTTCATTTGTAAGAGGTTCGACGAATAACGTATCTCCCTCTGGTCCAATATAACGAATGGACTTTGTTCCATTTACGAAAATATCCGTAATGTCTTCTCGATCAATAAGTGGTTGGAGAATCCCAAAGCCTGTAATTTCATCAAGAATTGTACTGACTAACTCTTGCTGTTCGATATTAGGAATTGCAATACTGTTTCGTTGAATGTATTCAGATATCTTGGAACTTAATTTGTCACGCTTTTCTCGATCTAAGAAAGAGGACTCTAACAATGATTTATTAGTTTCGATCAGATACTTCCTAAGTTTTTCAACTGACTCATCTATCAAGTCTTGCTCTGCTTCACCTAGAAGCTTTGCTTTACTTTGCTTGTCTGCATAAGACATTGCGTAAAAGTCGATTTTATTATCGTACTTTTCATCATTATTATTTTTGATTAAATCAATCTTAGTGCTAATTTTGATTCACCCCTTTAATCATCTAACGAAGCTTAAAAGATTTCTGATTGGACTTTTAGGTTTTTCTACATAACCTACTCCTTGAACACCCAAAGAAGCTTGTAACGATTGAATTTTTAAATCAATTAAATCACTTCCGATTTTAAGCAACCATTCTTCTCTGACTCTAAAAGGATCATATGGAATAGGAAGATATGCCATTTCGTTGATAAATTCTGCTATGTCCCCTTGATAATCTTTTTCATGTTTATTGATAACCAACGTTTCCTCAAACGATAAATTGTTCTCTAGTAGCCACATCTTCTCGTTTCTAAATTCCATTAATGATTTTGGTTTGCCTTCTACTACACTTATGACTTGATCAGAGCCTGTGATAATGGGATAGGATGTAAATTCATCAAGTTCAGTTGGGATATCAATAACAACATAATCATATGTTAGCTCTTTGAGAGTACTCATAAATTTCTCTATCCAGGAGCTAGGATCTTCCAGTTTTACTTGATCATACTTCCCTTGAGACTTTGGTACAGATAACAAATCCATTCCCCAAAGTTGGTTAGATGTCTTTTTATCCATATCATCTTTAGTGACAATATAGTTAGTAATTTTGTAGCTATTACTTCCTTGATTCACTAGATTTAGAAAGTTCTTTGTAGGGTGCGTAAACCCTGTATTTACTGCGAGTGACGGACTTACTAAGTTCGCTTCAATAAACAATACTTTAGCTTTTAATTTTGCTGTTTCCTTAGCAAAGGTAGTTGCTAAGGTAGATGCTCCAGCTCCACGACTTACACTTCTAAATGAGATTATCGTTGGCATTAGAATCCTCCTTATTGTTTTACTGAATTAAATTCTCTTCCGAAATTAAGCTGCTGTTTTACATGATCACTAATTTTATTTTTTGATTTCTCTTCAATGTATTTTAAAATTACAGTTTGATCGGATACCTCATTAAAGGATGCTTTAATTTTTTTACTATCTCCTTCTTCAACGTTCTGTGAAGCTACTGGCATAATTGTTCCTAACTTCTTAGCTCGATTCAAATACTGTAATTGAGCTGGTGTGACAGCTAACGTATATAATCTAGCAGCACTTTTAACTTCTTTAGTTTCTCCATTCGAATCTTGTTCTTCACGAAACGCATCGTTAGTTTCCCCGTCTTTAACGCTTGTCACTCTAACTTGAGGGAAGAGACCTCCGAAAAGAACACTTTGCTCATTCTTATCCGTCATAAGTTCTCCTTGAGACCCCTCCATATTCAAGAAATACAAATCAACGAATGTTCCAGGTACTATTGAGTTCCCTGAGCTTGTTTCTAAATCAACTAGAAGTGGAAAAGCTACTTCACCTTTTTCAAGAGATAGTATTGCTGCATCTGGTAATTCATTTTTACTTTTGACATTATTTTTTAAAAAGAAGCTGTTCTCTGATATCCCAAAACCTTCGGTTGTATACTTTCCAACAATTTGTTCTTTTGTTATGAAAGCATTAGGCGGAATAGCGTTTGCTGGTACTTCTCTTTCAAAAATCATTTTTTCAGTGATTTTCGTATGGGGTTGAATATCTTCTTTTACTAAAGCCACTTTCATAGGATTAACGGCCGTTTCGACTGCATAAGCATTGTAGGCATACATCGATCCTACAACTGCTACAGAAAGAGCAGCTGCTACAACTTTTCGTTTGGTTTGTTTTTTCAACTTCTTCACTCTACGTTACCTCCTGGAATCTTCACTTTACTCTTTGACTCATAAATGACGACATTTTTAAATAACAGACTAATGTCTTCATTTTTTTCCTCGGTCGTCCTTTTGAAAGTAGATTTATTCGTTACCTCCCCTTCAACTGCAACCATTGCTGGAGAGGTGTTTACTTTTACGACTCTAAAATTCCTAGTACTTCCTTCATAATTAAAATCGACATTCTCTTTGTAGAATTTTTCATACTCATCACTGAAAGCGACTGGATCGATTTCCACGCTTTCAGTGACACGTAAAGTTCCTTTGTTAATAGAACGTTGAATCGATGCTTCAGAAGCTTGCTTAACAGCATCACGATTATCAATCATGCTTGCATTAAGTACTGTTGTATCGATTTGAAAAGCGAAACAAATAATAAATAGAGTAATAGCTATACCAAACCAACCCATTTTACTCATTGCTTGCCTCCTACAATCCATTCTTCAAGACCATTCAATAAGCTTACTTTTCCTATCCAATCCCAACCGTTTCCTCCAGGAAACGGTTTACTAGGGGAAACTGATCTTCGTACAAAATCATCCATTGCCGTTCCTTTAATTTCTGTTTCGCTTGTTAAGCAAAGTCCTAGTTCATTGATTCCTCCACGACCTACATTCACTTCAAATGGATATTTGCCATCCTTTTGTTCGAAGTCCGAATACCATTTTCGACCACCGTTAATCAATTCTTCTGAAGATTGAGCTGGATTATTGTTATCAAAAACTACTCCTGAATTTTTAGATACATATACGTTTTTAGGCACGAATCTAGCAAATTGACCAGTGTCTGTAATTCGTTCAAGATACTGCATAGAGTCTAATCCACTAGCTGAGTATCCATACTGTACTGCTGCATTCTTAGCAGTGCCGTTATATAAAGGTTTGTATTCATTAAAGTACTCAGTATCGACTGTATACGTAAATCCATATCCAGCCCTTAACTTTTTAGGGAAGACGCTGTTTATAGATCCTTTAAGCGTCTCTGTGTACGTTCTATCTCCTAATACAGAATCGCTTATAGTGACTACTGGTCCACTTGCCTCAGAAGTCGGTCCACACATTCCAACTTCTCTAGAAGGTGTATAGATTGTTGTTTCTCGGACGTTGTTTGCATAAACATCCTCTACTCCATCAACATACTCTTCATATGTTCCATCTTCGTTAATCTCCGCTACTCCATCAACATACTCTTCATATGTTCCATCTTCGTTAATCTCCGCTACTACAGTTGCTTCATCTTCTACTGTCCAAGATAAGCTGACTGTTTTTCGCTCACCTTCTTTTAGTAAGACGTGTGTTTCTCCTTTAACTTCGTTATTTACCTTAAGCGTTAGATTTGGTTTAGTGCTACTGTATTTAGATTCATCAGCATTTACCTCATCCAACTCTTTTTCGTAGTGGTCGATCCATTGATCGGTTTGACCAATATCACATTCCATATCGTTAATTTGTGTCTGTTTGTTGTTCACTGCTGCCTGTGCTGCATTGATTTCAGCAGGGTTTACGACTGTTTTAGTAGTACATTGTTCTTTACCGTTACCATCAATTACACAACTTTCTACTTCTTCACCTTTTTTGGCATCCGCCAATTTCTTATTTAAAGAAACTAATTCTGATTGATATTGTGCTTTTTTTAATTCCTGACTTGCTTTTGTAGCTTTTTTTGAAGATAAGTCTTTGTTAATTGCATTTTTTGCTTTTAAACGATTTGCTGCGTAGCTTGCTCTATAAACGGAAATCGGTGTTGTAGTTGCTGCATTAGAGTCCGTAGTTTTGGTTTCAAGTCGTTCAACCGATAAATCCAATTCATAGTCATATCGATATTCTGGAGGATCTATATCTTCAATTTGGCATGTACCTGGTTTAGGTGGCGGAACGCTTTTAGGACTCCAACTTAAGCTAGTGCTAGCACTATTGTTAGCATAATTCTCCTCCGTCATGTCTTTACTTCCATTAGGATTGAACTCTGCGGTGAACTTAAACACGCCCGCCCATGTCGTGGTTATATTGGGATTAAACCCGTAAGACTTGCTATACACTGTTCCGTATGGGAATGATTTACCGTACTTTGGCAATGTTGCCGTTGAGAGCGTTCCACTCTTTGAAACAGCTTTCCCCTTTGCATCAATACCATCAAAGTTCCATCTTACAGTCCACGGTACCGCTACTTTCGAAGTTACAATTTGTTTATCTGGTGAAGCGTTTTGAACTTTAAATGTCAAATTGACATTGTTTGATGAACGAGAAGCCGTTAAAGAATTTGCTTTCATATCTGGTTCTGGACATTCAGGGAAGTCTAACGCTTTAACGATATAAGCTTGATACCAGTACACACCTGAATTTGGATCTCTGTACTGAGTAACTGCCAATCCTGCCTCATACCCTCTCCGCAGACTTTGAATGCGAATTCTAGCTTCATCTTCGTTCTTTAACCACCAAGATCCAGCCTTATAATCGAGTAGCTTTTTTCCTAACCAAGAAAAATAACCCATGGTTTTAACTGCTTCATCATAGAGACTTCCTCTTGGAGAGTAAAAAACATCTTTCATTGCATAAGCATACTTAACTCGTGTTGCATAATTTTCGGACTTCAAGAATAGATCGGCATCAAATTTACTGATACCGATATATTCAGGATAGTCTTCGTTAATCATTAGTCCACCATAGCGAGAATAACCAAGATATCGCCACTGGCCACCTGAGTAATCATTTCCATAACTACTGTCATTGACATCTTTAGGCGTTCCATAAATCAATAATCTATATTTCCGTGAAAGACTCGGATTTAGGTTGTATGTCTTGCCACTTATTCTGTTTGAGACTGTAGGTACACCAATACTTTTTACGTATGATAGCCAGTCTGTATCCCCACATGCCTGAATCGCTAAGGATGAATAACCAGAATTCGTATTTTGAACAGCTGCTCCGATTGTTCGATAAGTAGCAAATACTGTAGGTTGTTTACTTTCAGTAACGATTACTTCCCCGTTATGATCCGCATCGATTAGTTTGACTACTTTTCCACTATCTGATGTGATCATTTTGCCTTCTAAGTCTTTCCATGAATGAATAGGAACTTTCCCTTTAGTCCTGCTAATTGATGAATCAAAAAACGATTTCATTCCATTGCTTTCAATAAATTCAACATCTTGAATGTTGACTGCATTTTGTTCATTATCGCCTACACTGACTGTACTAGCTTCTGCAATAGATGTGCTTGTAAGCAGGAACATAGTCAATAAAATAAGCGATACTTTCTTCAGCTTCATTCAGAACCCTCCGATATGCTTATTTCTCAAAACGAATACTTCCAGCGTTGAAAGTAACCGTGTAACCATCGACGTCATAAGGACCATAACCATCCCCACCGTAGTACTGTTCATCAAAGTATTTATTTATTACGGATTCATACCCATTAGGTAAATATGGTTTTAACATGAGTTTCATGATGTACTTACTCTCTTTGATTCGTAAATCACGACCGCTAGAATAATACATTTTGAATTTTTTTGATCCGTAAGCAAAATCATAGGCAATTTTAACATCATCCAAAGATTCAAACCCATCTACAGTGTTTACTAAATTAATTACAGATCCGTTTGATTTAGCACCTAGAGCATCCGCAATCGCCTTTGTTTCCCTTACTTTCGTATCATAAGAAAATGAATTTGATATTTTCACTTGATCGACATCATCAAATTTTAAAGCTAAAGCGTAGCTACCTGTCTGCAGCTCGTATCCTGATACATTACTCGGTTTATTGGATGTATCTTTTGGAGGAGTTGTAGGAACTGTAGGATTTGATGGGACTCTAGGCTTCGAAGAAATGATAGCCTTTTTAATATCTGACGATTTAATAAAGCCATATGACTTTTGGAATAAAATTTTTGAGAAGCCATTGCTAGTACTATAGACGCCTACTTTTGTTCCTTTCTTTAATGAACCTACCGCCTTGTACTTAGTTGATGCACCGGTACGAACATACGCCTTAGTCGGAATAACTGAAGCATAATATTGTACTTTAGGAGCTGTAGAAACCTTTTTTGTATACTTTGAAGAAATGTAACCAGTTTTACCTTTGAATTTAATGGTATACCAGCCTGATTTGGATCCAATTACCGTAACTTTGCTTCCCTTTGCTAGCTGACCTAATTTTTTACCTGATGCAGATCTAGACTGACGAACGTTCAAGGTATCAGTAGTAGTAACCGAAAATTGCTTAAACGTACTAACTGAGGCATTCTTTTTAATGTATTTTGCTGAAACATATGCTGTTTTACCTTTGTATGTGATCTTATACCAACCATTTGTGCTTCCCTTTACCGTAACCACGCTTTTCTTTTTAAGAAGACCTAATTTTTTGTACTTCGTACTTGGGCCGCTTCGTACATTTAAATCTGCAGTAGACGTTCCTTTAAACTGTTTGAATGTTGCTGCTTCCACTTTTCTTACTTGTCCTGGAGCATTCTCAAGAATGCTTACACTAGGAACTCCAGATAAAAATACTGTGGCTGCGATCACTGCTGATAGACTCTTTTTCATAAAACATTTCCTCCCTATGATATAGGCATTTGAATGCTTTTATCCGCTTTTCTTCCTATATATAGGATACCAATTAAACTAACTAAAGTAAATTCCTATACTTGGTAATGAGGTCAATCAGTTTTTTAAGAATGGTATTCTGATTTTCCTTCTTTTTTTCGGTTCTCTTGTATCTTGATATATAGGAATATTCATTAGCTTAGAAAGGTGATTTAAACCTTGGATAAATGCATCATCTATATCATCGGTTGAATTTAGAAGAAGTTGGCTTTTTAACGATCTTTTATAAATAATCTCTGGATCCAAAGTTGGTAAAAATACATGATTTTCGAATCCATTGTTGCTTGCAAATTCATTAGAAATCAGATCATGTGACTTGTTTATGACGTAGATAATCTCCATGCCTTTTTTACTCAAGGTATTTATTTGCCTTTTTCGTTCTGTACATTCCCAAAGTCCATTAATATCAGGTTCTAAAACTACAATGAGTTTTCGAGCATCTTTTAAAATCTGTGGTCTTTCAAAGTAGCTATCACCAACATCAATTAAATTAAGACCTTGTCTCACCTTTATAAGTAGCTTCAGAAAATCTACATCTGCATCAGAGATTTCTTTATATGTTGTTTTTAGATCCCATTTAATTTTTTTATACTCATAAGGTTGGTAGGGCGAATCGCTTTCTAAATCAATTACGGAACTTGGTAATTCATAATGTTCACCTGTAGAGTACAGAAAAGTAGGCTTGTTAAAAGGAGATTCGGTTACTCGTACATCAAAATCCAAATCAGCTAAATATTTCGCTATAGATTGTGTGATCAGACTTGCTCCAGCTCTTCGAGTAAGGTTAACTACAAACCAGCTGTCTGCTTCTACACTAATAACTTTTGTTTTCACTACTTCTTTGACTACAATTTTTTCTTTAACCTTAATTTCTTTCGAACTGCTTGCAACTTCTGGTTCTTTATCGTCAATAAGCATTTCTGAGCGTTCCATACTACTTTTCCATCTGATTGCATCAGCTAAAATCTTTTTTTCTTCGATTGCTGCCGTTAATTTGTCTTGATTCATTTCATATATTTCTTGATAGTCTGCACCAGTAGGATCTTGAAGGGAGACAATATCATAAACACCAGAATTTATAAGTGAAACTAGCGTTCTATCTCCTACCTGTAGATCAAATCCTGCTAGAATGATTCGAGTGGTTGGCTTATTTAATACAATATTGATTATTCCTTTTACAAGAGCATCTTCAGAAGCACAAGTAAGATCAACTAAAACGTAATTTAGTGTTACTCTCGAGACTTTTATACACGCATTTAGAAACTCGGTATCGCCAAATTGATCTATAGCCTCAAAAACCAATTCTTCATTAGCTACAGATTTAAATAAATGATGATTTCCTGGACTAGAAATTATTCCGTACATATTGCTCCCCCTTTCGATCAGATAAATTGATTAGGTGCTTCTTTATACTCTTTTAATTTTTTTAAAGTGATCACCTTAATGATTTGGGTGATTGATAGGCCGTAATCTTTAGCGATACTTTCAAGTTCAACTTTTTGATCTAACGTAAACTTGATACAGCAGTTATAGTCTTGTTCCTTTGACTTCATCATCTTGGTCATCCCCTTATTTAACGTCCACCTCCAGCCCCGAATAACTCAAGTTCTTCTTGAGTGACGTCTATTTTCAAATGCAATCTTTTACTTCCTGCAACAAATAGAGCTTCCCCACGTCTACCGTCTGCTAGTGTCTGTACCTCTCTTTCAGAGAGCGACATGAGCTTTTGTAACGCTTCGATATCCTTATCCCCTTGACCCATGATGAATTTATAGACCGGGTTATCAATTAACGCTTGGCCATATCTTTGAACTGAGGGATCTAACATATCTACTAGGTTATGAAAAATTGACATTAACCCACCTTCACGTTTACGAATACGTTTTGAAGTGTTGCGTAAAAATTGAAGTGGCTGCGGATGATCTGGATCAGCTAACAAGTATGTTTCATCGACAGCAATAAATACTCGTTCATCTTTATCTCTGCTCACTTCGTCCCAAACCCATCCTAAGATGTTATAAAACTGAGCTCTCATAGTTCGTTCATCTGCTTCAAGTAGTTTATTTATGTTGAGAACAATGAAGTCACTTTCAGCTTTAATTGTCGTTGCTCCATTCCACAAAAATGAATCTGCACCGATTGCACTTGATCGCAATCGCATCGCTAAAGTTTTCCACTCTTTTTCTGATTCATCACTGGACGGTCCATTTTCAGTATTCGTTTTAGAAGCTTCTAGAATTAGTTCGTATAGATCTTCTAGAGTCGGCCATTCTTCATTTGATAAAGATGTAGGTTCGGTCGTCCAAGTGATACCCTTGCTCTTATAAAGAACTTCCAGAGCTCTTTCTAGTAGAACTTCTTCTAAAACCGTCATGTCTTTTAAGTACATTCTGAAGAATGATCGGAGAACCTGAAAATGTTGCGCTAAAGGTCCACGTTTAGCTTTCCCATTATCTACTTCAGTTTCAAACAGTGGATCACTTTCTTCGTCATCATCAGCTGGTACTGCTCTGACTTGCAAAGGATTAATGCGACCTTTTGGATCTCCTGCAGCATCAATATACTGGCCACCAAGATTCTTACATAGATCTCCATATTCATTTTCAGGATCGATTACGATTACTTTAGATCCTTGAGCCCATTCATTAGCTAATATCTTCTTTACTAAGGTTGACTTACCTACACCAGGCTTTCCGATAACCGTAACGTTGCTGTTCGTTCGGTCAGACTGCCGAACCCAAAAGTCTGTTAACACAATGCCTCCAGCTGTATCCGTACCCAATAAAATCCCTTTACCGTCGTTCAATCCAGAAAATACAAAGGGATAACTTGCAGCAGCCGTTTTGGCGGTCATATTTCGTTGTCCAATTGCTGTGATATTTTTCGGTACCATCTCCCAAGGAGTAAGTCCCTTTAAGCAATCTTCTTGTCTAAGAATCGGCGTTCGTGCTCTAAGTCCGCCTGCAGCTAACTCTGCTTCAACTCGTCTACATCGGGCTTCTAAGGATTCGTCATTTTCTGCCCCTACTAGAAGAAGTGTAGTTAAATTAACAACACTTTGTTGATCTCTATCAATCTCTTTTAATAACTGTTGAACATCTTTTAGTTGGTCTTCTGTACGTTGTTGTTCAAATGGATTTTTGACTTCCATTAGTCGAGAAGATAACTCACCACTAGACCGTCTAATTTCTCTTACAAGTTCAAAAGGATCTGTAGGATCAATTTGAATCGATACTGTCACACCCTCCATATTCGCTACTCGAGATAACCATGCAGCCGATACTTGATTCGGATACTGTGTAATGACATAAGTACGTGCTACGCGATCTCCCCATACTATTTTTTTCGGCTTAAATTCAATCACCATTGGAGAAATTTGTTCAATCAATGGTGATGTTTGCTCTACCTTTTTTGCCATCTTCACTTACCCTCCACATAGTTAGTAAAATATGGTCCGTTATCTTGTGGCGCTCTCTCATAAGCTGCCTGTTGAGGATTCGAAAAAATAAATAAGAGATCTCGGATTTCTTGATTGGTACATAAATGCCCGCCTAATCCAGCTGAAGTTAAATTAGCTGCAATCTCCTTTGTTCTTCTAATCAATGAATTCTTCTCATACTCTGGATTCGTCGAAATATCTCCTTCGAGTAAAAGATAGAATTGTTGTTCAACTGCTTCACCACCAGAAGCCATAATGGCCGCATGTGACATGGCATTACTTAATAGTCTTTTCTTCATACCAATTGGTTCTTGTGATTGTTTTACTTTCAGTTGTTCGATGAAACCATCCAAATCAACGGGTCTTGCGATTGAAAAGATTTTATACCTTGTGTCAATCCCATTCATGACCTCAAAAAGTTGACGGATCCTCATGTCCTTTTCGGTTTTAGATAAAAGTGACATGTTTACTGTTCCGACTCTTATAAGTGAAATGACCTTTTGATCTTTCCTTAAAATCAATTGATCATTCACATCAGAAATATTGAACCAATTTTGAGCATTTTGCTTATTGCTGTTCATTTCAAGCTTATTTTTTTCTTCAGTCGTTACTTCTTTTCTTTTAAATGTAAAGATGTCTATTCACCTCTATCGAGTTTCGAATATAGATACTTTCTTGGTCTTTTTAGAAAGTCTTTATAGTATTGAACAAACTTTATGACCGATACACCTTCTCTTGGATCTTCGACAATAAGTAAGAATGAAACACCACCAAAAACTAAAACGACTAATGCCTTTACCAAACCTTTTACATCAATAATTAGATCTACTGTTGAAATAATAACCAGTCCAACTATCCCGGCAATGAGGATTGCGATGATTTCTCGCAATCCTATACCGAAAATTTCGAATCTAGCTTTAATGTTTTTGGGAATGATATATTTTGTTTCAGTTTGTTGGTTCATCATCTTTTCTAAATCGAAATTCATGATTCACCTCATTTTTTCATGACCATTCTTGAAACTGCCATCATGCTGAATTGTTGACCACTGCTTGATCCCATCTTCCCTGTACCTGTAGAGTGGATATGTTCTTTGAGAATCGTTGGTACTTTAACTGCTACTATCAATACTCCAAAGAACAAACAGAATCCTAGTAAGGCTTCTTCTGGTCCTTTAAACATGGTCTGTAAGGACTCGAATCCTATTTTTATTAATAATAGTTGCGAAGCTTGTGCTAGCGATATCGCTAGTAGTTGTCTCCACCATGATGAATACATTTCACTGTTGGGATTCATTAGAGATACCGCCATGAAACAACCAGCAACAGCTAGAAAAGCTAACTCAGCTGCACGAATTGATGCTTGAATGACAATAATAAACATCAAAATGACAATTGAGATTACCATTACTAAGATAAATAACGGTAAGTATTGTAATGCTGAGAATGCTTTCAGCATATCCTTCAGTGATCCTTTACCTGCCGGACTACCAAAACCGCCACCTTCTAGTTTCGCTACATCTACAGCTAAAGTTGTTCCAAACTTGTAGATAGTGGTTACTATCCAAGGAACACTCATGATTACAGCTACCGACTTCACCACTCGAATGAGTATTTTTGCGGGATCAGCAACCTCATCACCAGATTCTTGAAGGATGTAACGGAATAACATCTCTTTTGCGACAACAACAGATAAAAGCGTAATTCCTATTCCTTGAGCGTATATGATCGCATCTACGACAATATCCATCTCTAGAATCTTTATTCCAGATCCACCTATTTGTGCGAGTAACACTAAAATAAAATCAATGGCTCCATCAATCCAGTCTTCAAATAGCGTGTTAATTGCTTTTGAAAGGAATCCGCCCATCTTACGCTACGTAGTACGTTACGATAATCGCAATTAATGACACAGCCGATAGACAGATCGCAAGGCCGATAAATACATTTTTCATTTGTTTTTTGATTTCGTTTCGTGAACCTGGATCATCTGTCATAGCATATTTAAGACCTAATCCAATCATGATGAATCCTGCTACAGCTCCAGCGATTGCAGTAATCCATCCACCTGCATCGCCTAGAAGTGTTTTCGTGTTTGAGAATAAAGTCGGTGTAGCTTTTCCTTTCTTAGCAGCAGCTTCTGCCAAAGGACTTGTAAGTACTAAAACCATCATCGCAAGTGATAAAGTAACTAACGCATTCCAATTCTTTTTAACCTTGTTCCCCACTACATTAATTTGCTTGTTCTTCTTGAAGTTCATCTACTTCAGTTCCTCCTTCTAGTTCTCGAATTTGATCTAATGCTGATTTTTCTTTCTTTACGCTTTCTGTTTTGACTTCCATTTCTTTTTCCACTACCTTGATAACTTTAGGTAGAGTTTCGGCATTCCTCCTTTCAATGACTACTGGTTTGTGCTTATTAAATTCTTTCATTGCTGACCATTCTGATATATCAGGAGCAGTCAACTTAGAAGGAAATTGACCTGATCTTAATACTAGTGTCATTCCACTTGGCCATCTTTCGATTTCATCAGGTAAAAGTAATGAGCGACTTGTTAAGCTAGTACTCGTCGTCCCACTAGGCTCTAAATTTTTGTAGTTATTAGATACGCTATTAGTCGAAATTGTGTACTTACCTGTTTTTTCTGAAATGGCTTTAGCTGTATCAAGGTCAGTCGTTCTTAAGAAAATCCAAACCAAGCAGTTTCCCGTAATAGTTTTTGCAGCATCTCCATAAGTTGTTTTCAATTGATTCAAATCTTGAAGAGCTAAAGTGAATCTCATACCACGACCAGCTGCCACAGTAATTTTGGTATCAAATTTTGAAATTTGAGGCATATTCCCGAACTCATCTAAGAAGAAATTCACTTGAACGGGTAACTTTCCGCCATAGTGGTTCGCTTCTTTTACTAATTTTGAATAGAGTTGGTCGATGTATAAACTGGCTAATAAATGTCTTGAAGTCGTTTCATCAGGAATTACTAAGAAAACAACGGATTTTACTGTTCCTATATCTTCGAGACGATGATCATTCTCCTCTGTCATTAAGGCAATGTTAGGATCCGAGAACAATAACAGATTAGATGCTGCACCACTAAAGAAGCTCCCTCGTTGCCTAGATGGTGCTAAGGCTGCAACTGTGAAGGCGTCCCTTGCAGGGTGTTCATGATTGAGCTCCATCATTAAATTGTTAAGAGGAATGTATTCTTCAGATGTTTCTGGATCAACAATTGGTTGCCCATAATCACGTAACAATCTAAATACAGAAATTAAGTTTTGTTTTGCTGGGTTGGTTTCTTCAATCGCTATATACATAATCAGTGCTGTAGTTACTGAAAGCTCACCATTCGCCCAAATCGGATCTCCTTTTCGCTCTTTTTGGAATACAATCATGTAAGCTAAATCGCGCGCACGTTCCGTCGCTAGGGCCATTTGATCTTGTTTCGATAGGTCAGGATCATTTAGAGCTTCTACGACTGTTTGCATAGGGTTCCATGTGTTGCTCTTTTTTCCTGGATCTCTTAAATCAATTTTTATTACCTTGTATCCTTCATTTTTCAGATATCCACTTGTAAGGCTAAACAATTCACCTTTAGGATCCGTTATGACCATACTCTCACCAGCTTTACCTGTAACATAAATTGAAGGCATTAAGGATTTACGAGATTTACCTGACCGGGTAGAACCTAAAAGTAAAGTATGTGATGCATCATGAACGTAATATGCTCTTTCGGTTTTGGTGTCCATACCTAGTACCACTCCACCTGATTCCGGGCGAGTTCCATTCGTCATAACCCATGTACCATTAGATTTCTGCATTTCTTTATCAGTAGAGAAACGAGCAGTTCCAAACTGTCCCTTACCAGTCGCTTCAGGTCCACCTAATCCTTTCAATTTTTCGTTCTTTATTTTTATGGGTCCCATTAAAAATAGAGAAAGTGTAAACAATAAAACTGGTGCTTGAACGTACATAAAAAGTCTCAACGTCACTTCAGAATCAAGCATTAAAAACCAGGATTCTATAAGATCAACTGATGAAGCCCATTTTTTAATAGTCTCAACAGGATTGCTCTCAATGTATTCAGGAATTCGTAAAAGAGATGGAATAAACATTACATCTGCTATTGCTATTGCTAGCACTATGAATATCTTTGCTTTTAACATGAATCACCTTACCTTTCCCGTGAGTTCTTCCTCTCGTTATTCTTTTCTTTCATCAATCTTCTCCGAAGACTTCTTTGAGCTTCGTACTCCGATTTGTTAATTTCATCTCGAAGCCCTTTAAATGCGCCTTTCCACAAATCAGTAATTACACTGATCTGTACATTTTCTTTTGGATAGTTATAACCGTCCTTTAGACCGCTTAACTTTAGATCTGAGAGCATGTATCTATACTCTTGTTTAGTAAGCGATACATTCCCTCCGTATCTTTCCATTTCTAAATTTCTGCTGTTTACAGCCTTTACTACAGCCTCAATATTTTTCACGGGAATCTGACTTTGCGTATTAACATTCCACTTACTCAATGCTGCAATAACTTGTTGTTCATTCATCCCACTTGATATGAGTACTGTAGCTACTCTATTTAAAGTGGTGCGCTCAGTGTTTTTTAGCTCCCATTTAGCGTTAAGAGCATTTAAATTGATAATTGTTTGGTTTTTCTGTCCTTTTCGTTCCAGGAGTTGCTTCAAGTCTGGATTTTCTAACGTCACTTTTGAAAGATCAATGAGCTTTTGAAGTGACTTGATGTGACTTGGAGATAATGATTCAAGGTTACTCTTATCAACCTTCATCTCTACTTCCCGAAGGACTTTAATTGCGCTCTCCCTGTTTGGACTAAACTCATATGTGTTTGAGAATGGATACTTCATATTTAATCCAGATTCATTTTCGAGCTTAGTCCAGACATTTTGTCCGGCCATGAACTTTTGAGTCGCTACTTTACTAACTTGTTGGTCAATCCAGTTAGATTGTGATTCAAATGGTATGTTGTTTTTCTCTAAGCAAGTTTTTAATACGGATAGTTGCTTAATCGGATCTATATTAGCCTCTTTCATAATAATCAATTGTTTGAACACCGTATTTCGCATGTCATGTTCAGACAAAATCATATTTGAAAGTGCTTGAGTAAGTTCCTTTTTTTCAACTAATAATTCTAATTTCCGTACAACTTCAAATGGTGGTTCGCTTTTTAAATCCAAGGATCGTTTTAGCATTTCCCACTCCATTTTGTTTATGCTTACTTTCTTACTTAAGTTTGTTGAAGGTACATCAAGATTGAATTTAGCTTTCAGAAAAGGTGAATACATTGCTAAGTCACTTACTTTAGACTCAACATTGGTTACCTCTACTTTATTTATGGATAGAAACTCCTTGAGCGTTATTTCCATCCCAGCGTTTTCTTTCAGTTCTTCAAACACCTTAACCATTTCGTTTTTATTCAAGCCCTTATCTAGTAAAAGACTTTTAGTAACTTCAGTTACTTGTTTCTCTAAAGACTTAATAGGAGCTTTAGAATTCAAAAGTGCCTGTTCAAAATCTAGTACGTTATTTTGCTTTACCTCTACACGATTTGATTTCCGGTATAGATCAACCGATTTTAAAATTTGATTTGATAGTCTCTTTTCTAAGTCCTTGAGAGCATTATTCGTAGAGTCCTCAATTTTTTGTTCGTCTTTCAAATGAAACTTTGCTAACTTTTGAACGGCTTCAAGATAATTAGCCATTTCAGATTTAAATTGTGGCTGGTTTAGTATCCACTTCGAGAAGTTATTCAATTCTGCTTTAACCTCTTCAGGCATATATCCGTATGCAAGTCGTCCTTTAGTAGGGATCATCTCTGCAAGCTGATTAAACTCTGCATATACCGTTTTTAGTTGCTTAGGATCCAGCTTAATTTCATTTGGAATATCACTTTCTTTTCCGACAAGGCTTAGAACACTCTTATCTAAAAGCTGTTTTGCAACTTCACCGATGTTGTCCCTGCTTATTGTCTTTAAAATATTTAGCTGTTGTCGTTCCTCTTTAGCAATATGCTTCAAAAAAATATTTCGTACATTTCTCATTTCTTTACGATCTAATTTCCCTTCTTCTTTTAAAGGGTTTTTCTCCCACATCATTAGATGCACATGAGGATGTCCTAATTCTTCATGATAAGCTGCTACCCATTTCCCATTGCTACTATTGATGCCCATCTCCTTAAAAACTTGATCGGTTGTAGCACGCATGAATCTTTCCCAATCCCCTTTTTTTTCGAATCCAAGATTGGCTGCATCATCCCCCCTTAATGAAATTATGTACTGCCAAACAATCCCCTTATGCTTTGATAATTCGTTTTGAATAGTAGTAAGTGAAATAATTTCATCCTGGCTTTTTCCAAAAAGCCCATGTGATCCAGGTCTTTCAGATGCATATTTGACATGTCCTGCAGCCGTCTCAGGTGAAAATTCATCTAATACGCTTTTTGTATTATTCATGACTGTTCCTGGTCGAGTTGCAATGTACGTCGCATAATTACGATTCAACTTCTGATTCGTTGCTGTAGGAGTTTTAAACCGCATCTTCACTATCAAAGGAGAATTCATTTAAGACCGCCTCCCATTACTGTCTCAAATGGTTTTTTTAGATCATCTACAGCCTTTACTCGAGCTTTTGTGTAGGAGCTTAGAACATCGAATGTAGTAGCCTCGTCTAAATACTCGATTAAAAGATTTTGTGCTACCCCTGAGAAGATTGCTCCTTTAGATAATAATTTGGCTAGTCGTTCAATTTTAGGATCCAGTGCATTATCGAGAGCTTTCGTTAAATCCGCTACGATGGAGTCTTTTACTGACTCTTTCGTTTCGTTTTCAATGTACTGTAGACACGCCTTTTCAATCAGGTTTGATCGGTTAATACCAAACTCTTCTGATAAGTTATCAATCTCTTCCACCACATTTTCAGGAAGATAAATGTGTACCCTTTTGTTCACTGCATCACCTCCCTTCTTCACCTGTCACACTCTTAAACCGTCCTATCAAAACGTTCAAATGAATAACAGCACACGATTTTATAAATCGGTTCATCTTTAGCACACAATCTAGCACACGCTAGATTGGCTCAGTGACAGGCTTTGCCTGGCATCTGTAACAAGACGTGGCACACGTCTCTTATCCTGCCTATTTTTTTGGACCGAACTTAGTCCAAAAAAGGATCGTCACTTGGTTTCTAAGGGACGATTTGGTTGTGCGGTTTTAGTTTTTTCGGATGCTCTTTTCAAAGCGATCTAAGGCCAATTTTGCTACGTTTTCTTGTAAGTAAATCTGATCAAGATTAATTGATTCTCCACCTGATCTTGCTGATGGCAACTCACCAATTTCGCGATCATTCGGTAAGGATACTCCAAATTTTTGAGCCCATCCTTCTATAGTCCAACGCTGATTCCCCATAATCCCACGACCTAACTTTTAATGATTTTATTCGTTGAAACTAACTGGTGCTTCTAAACTCTTGTTAACAAAACTGATAAACACAATGATTGAGATCAAAAAAAAGATCCCTACAACTGTTGAACTCAAAATCGCTATAATTCTTCCGAAAATGAGTTGAACCATCCAATATGTCCCTCTAACGAACAGATAGCCGATTGTTAATGCAGTCAGTACATAACTTATCAAAGCGATAATATACAAATTAAAATCCACCACCTATAAAGTAAAAAATTATATTACTTTGTTTTTTTTGATGACTTTAGATGGATTTACATGGATAATCCATGACTTCTTTATCAGATTAAGGATAATTTAGGGATTTGTAAAGACCTAATATCTCATTTTTTTGAATTATTTTCCCATTTACCTACATTTTAAAACATTTAAATAAACTATATTTAGTTTAAATATAAACTATAAATATCGGCATTTAATGGTTAATTCTTTAGTTTTTTATATCATAAAAGTAAATTCTAATAATTCAGTTATTGATTGAACAAATTTAAATTT
>NZ_QPKF01000009.1 GCF_003339585.1 Exiguobacterium sp. RIT594
AGTTTGGATTAAGAAAGGACTGTAAAATATGGACGGTCGTATGCCAATTATTGAAGCACTTGGTGCTCATGTAAAGAGAAAAGCTACTTCCTGGCATGTTCCGGGGCATAAGAATGGGACATTAGTTGAGGGACTACCTTCTTTTTTTGAATGGGATAAAACGGAGTTGCCTGGTTTGGATGATTTTCATCATCCGGAAGAAGCCATTTATAAAGCCAAGCTTTTATTGCGACGAATTTACGAGTCAGCTGATAGTCATTTTTTGATCAACGGATCGACGGTCGGGAATTGGGCGATGTTGGCTGCTGTCTCTCAGAGGGGAGACCGGATATATGTTCAGCGTAATTCACACAAATCGGTCTTTAATGCGATGGAATGGTTGGGCTTATCACCAATTTTACTTGAACCGGAAAAGGATCCGGCAAAGGGTATCAGTGGGAATGTTTCACGTGAAACATTAAAAGAAGCTTTAACGGTTTTTCCTGGAGGTACAGCCGTATTTTTAACATCACCGACTTATTATGGTGAAACTGCTCGAATCGAAGAGTTGGTTCGGATCACAAAATCATCCAATATACCATTACTGATTGATGAAGCCCATGGCGCTCATTTCGGTGAAGCGTTTGGTGTCCGTTCGGCATTTGAACTTGGTGCAACCGCCGTGGTTCAATCAGCACATAAAACATTACCTGCTCTGACGATGGGGGCGTGGCTTCATGAACGATTTACGGAGGATGAACGAAGACGATTGACGCGGGCCCTTCAGTCATTTCAAACATCCAGTCCGTCTTATCTGTTGATGGCTTCACTGGACTTTGCCCGTGATTACCGCGAACGTTGGACGGTTTCCTACATGAAATCTGTTCGGACTAGTCACGAATTCCTTCATCAGCAAATCAACCAACGGACAGGTATGACGGCATTTACGTTTGATGATTGGTCACGGATGGTGCTTTCCTGTGAACCGTATTCCGGAAGTCAGTTGTTGGAGGCACTAGCAGATCAAGGACTTGATGCTGAATTTGCTCTGGGAGCACACGTCGTGTGCATTTTACCGCTACGAATCATCGAACCATTTGAACGGGATGCCTGGATCCATCAGATCCAATTAACCGTCGAGTTCCTGAAAGCAGAAGGAATTCCAGATAAAAGGTATATGGAACAACCGATTATGGGTAAAATAAAGGTATCGTCCCTGGCTTATCCACTTGACCAATTGGAATACGCCCAGGCAGTCGAGCAGACTTTTGAAAAAGCAGTCGGATTGGTTTCACTTGAAACCATCATCCCGTATCCACCTGGTATACCATTACTGTTGCGGGGAGAACGGATTACAGCAGAACATATCAAAATGATTGAATACTATACAAACACATCGATTCATCTGCAAGGCGGTGAGTTTCTCCATCAGGGGAAATTGCGTGTGATACAGGAAGGAACTATAGAATGACAGGAACATTTATTACGGTCGAAGGACCAGATGGTGCCGGGAAAACGACCCAGTTGCAGTTACTTGCAGATCGTTTAACGGCTGAAGGATATGATATCGTGATGACACGTGAGCCCGGTGGTACACGAATCGGAAATGAGATTCGATCACTGATCTTAAATCCCGACTTTCAAGAGATGGATGAGATGACGGAAATTCTCCTGTATGCGGCGTCTCGGGCACAGCATGTCAATGAATTGATTCGCCCGGCTCTTGCTGCCGGAAAAGTTGTTTTATGCGATCGATTCATCGATGCATCAATTGCGTATCAAGGATATGGACTCGGGTATTCGATTGAACAGGTCCGCTCTATTAATCAACAGGCCACCAACGAGCTATCCCCGGATCGAACGTATCTGTTTAACTTGTCGGTCGCAGATTCAAAGCAACGGATGATGGACCGCGGGGCACTGGATCGAATCGAGCAACGCGATGACGCATTCCGTCAACGGGTGTATGAAGGCTTCCTGACGTTAGCGGAACAAGAACCGGAACGAATTCAGTTGGTTGATGCAACTCAATCGATTAAAGCATTACACACGATATTATGTCAGGATGCGCTGGCGTATTTAAAAAAAAGGGAGAGATTATCATGAAAATGGTCATTACGATTGTCCAAGATAAAGATAGCCTACGTTTAGCAGAAGCATTGGTCGAACATGATTTTCGGGCAACGAAACTGGCGACGACAGGCGGTTTTCTCAAAGAAGGAAATACGACGTTCATGATTGGCGTCCAAAGCGAACGATTGGATGATTTAATGCGTTTGATTAAAAAGAACTGTTCGAGCCGGGAACAAATGGTCTCACCGATCTCACCGATGGGTGGTCATGCCGATTCATACATTCCTTACCCGGTCGAAGTACAGGTAGGCGGGGCGACAGTATTCGTCTTACCAATCGAAGGGTTTTATCAGTTCTAATGCAGACATTTCATGAACTAGAACAAACCCAATCAGTCATCGCGACGATTTTGCGTAACTCGTTACAGACGAATCGTATTAACCATGCTTATATCTTTACGGGGGACTATGAGCCGCTTCTTTTAGAGGCGGCTCAGTTGTTCGCGAAGAGCCTGTTTTGCGAACGGCGGGATCAAATCGAACCATGTCAAGTCTGCCGGAGTTGCCGCCGTATGGACAGCGGCAACCTGGTCGACTACTATCAAATCGAACCGGACGGCGCCACCATTAAGAAAGAACAGATTCAGCAGTTGATGCATGATTTATCGTTACGGGGTCTTGAAGGAGACCGGCAAATCTATGTCGTAACACAGTCGCATAAAATGACACCTCAGGCAGCCAACAGTCTGTTGAAGTTCTTTGAAGAGCCGGGTGCCGGAAAAGTAGCGATTTTAATTACGAATCAGCCGCAGTTATTGTTGCCGACGATTCGTTCACGAGGGCAATTATTAAGTTTTCGTCCGGCAGATCGTTTGTTAATCGGACAAGTCTTATCCGAAAAAACGGGACGGGATAACGAATTAACGCAACTGGCTGCCCGGGTGTATCCGAAAATAGAGGATGCAGAACAGGCATTAGTCGAAGACTGGTTTGTAAATGCCCGAGTGTCAGTGGTACAATTGATGGAGGAATTAGCGAATCGTCCGGCGGATTTACCGTTGTTTGTCCAGGAAAAATGGATGAGTCAATTTAAAAATCGGCAAGATGCACGAATTGGTCTGGAACTCGTGACCTGTTTCTTTGAAGATGTTCTTCATCTCAAATTGAATCCGTCATGGGAAACGATCACATATGCAAATAGCCGGCCATTACTGGAACAAATGGGTGGAAAAAGTCAGACGACGATCACGCGGTGGTTGCAGGCAGTACTCGCAGCCGTTAAGCGGATCGAAGCAAATGTTAATCCTCAATTAACAGTTGAGCGTCTCATGTTTGACTTACAGAAAGGGTAGAGCGATATGCTAGAAGTAGTAGGCGTTCGCTTTAAAGAAGCGGGCAAAATTTATTATTTTGCACCTGGACAAGAGTCATTATCACGAGGACAGTCCGTCATCGTTGAGACAGTACGGGGCATTGAATATGGCGAAGTGGTCATTGCCGATAAACAAATGGACGAAGAAGATGTGGTCTTGCCACTAAAATCCATTCTTCGGGTCGCAGATGATAAAGATGCGATGATCGTCCGTGAAAATAAAATGGCAGCGTTTGATGCGCATGCTGTTTGTGTGGAAAAAATTCGTGAGCACAAACTCGATATGAAATTAGTCGATGTCGAATATACATTTGATCGCAATAAAGTCATTTTCTACTTCACGGCAGAAGGTCGTGTCGATTTCCGGGAACTCGTCAAAGATTTGGCAGCTGTTTTCCGGACACGCATTGAGTTACGACAAATCGGTGTTCGTGATGAAGCGAAGTTACTCGGAGGAATCGGTCCGTGTGGTCGTGTTCTTTGTTGCTCTTCGTTTTTAGGTGAATTTGAACCGGTCTCAATCAAGATGGCGAAAGATCAAAATCTGTCCTTGAATCCGACGAAGATTTCTGGTGTCTGCGGTCGTTTGATGTGTTGTTTAAAATATGAAAATGACACATACGAAGAAATGCGACGGGATTTACCGGATTACGGAAAACGATTGACTGTTCCGGAAGGTGAAGGACGCGTGGTTGGTCTGAACATTCTCGATCAAATCGTCCAAATTGAGTTAAAAGACCGTTCGCGGGTTCTGACATACTCGATGGAGGAACTACTGTCTGTCGGTGCCGTAAAACAAAAACGACCAAAAGAATAACGGGGTGCATACGCGTGGAGAGAGTCGATAAAAAAGAAATCATTACGCGTGTTGATGCGATCGAGCAACAGATTCACTTGCTGACTGAGCATCTGAGCGTATTGAAAGATCAGCTTGCTTACATGATGGAGGAGAACCAACATCTGTATCTTGAGAATCATCACCTCCGTGAGAAGGTAGAGCGCGATGAGCAACAACCGATTACAGAAGAAGCGCAGGCGGAAGCCGGTACAGGTGCTGGCTATGATAATCTAGGGCGACTGTATCAAGAAGGATTCCATATTTGTAACCTGCATTATGGTCAAGTCCGTAAAGACGGAGATTGTCTGTTCTGCTTGTCCATGTTAACGAAACATTGAGAGGCTGACTTCCTAGGAGTCAGTCTTTTTTTCAGAAAGGAAGAACGATATGCCTGAACTATTATCAGATGAGCGACTGGATCATCTGCTTGGAAAAGAAGGACGGATCATTCAAAGCCCCACCGTATTTTCCTACTCCCTGGATGCCGCCTTACTGGCGCAGTTCGCCTGGGTACCGATCCAACAAGGGAAGTTGGCCGATTTATGTGCTGGTAATGGAGCGATTCCATTATTTTTGTCTTATCGGACGAAAGGGATGATCACAGGGCTTGAAATTCAACCCCGTCTTGTCGATATGGCCGAGCGCAGTATTCAACTGAATGAAAAACAGGACCAACTGCAGATGATCGAAGGTGACGTCAAGGAAGCCGGGAAACGACTGGGGTATGGTCTGTATGATGCCGTCACGTGTAATCCCCCTTACTTCCTGGCAAATGAGTCATCGAACCGGAACATAAGTGAACATTATACAATCGCCCGGCATGAAGTATTATGTACGCTGGAAGATTGTATCCGGTCAGCGGCAGATCTTCTGAAGCAAGGTGGAAAAACAGCATTCGTCCATCGACCGGAGCGTCTGCTCGATATCGTCACCTTGATGCGGCAGTACCGGCTTGAACCGAAGCGGATGCAACTCGTCTACCCGAAAGAAGGAAAAGAAGCTAACATGCTGTTGATTGAAGGGATCAAGGATGCCAAACCGGGTCTGAAAGTATTGCCTCCCTTCATCGTCTACGAACAGGACGATACGTACACATTGCAGATGCGGAATCAGTTTGATGTCTGAACATGCCATCTACATCGTCCGTTGCCGGGACGGCAGTCTCTACACAGGATATGCAGTTGATGTCGAAAAGCGGATCGCAACACACAACAATGGACAAGGGGCAAAGTATACCCGGGCCCGGTTGCCGGTCGTACTCGAATATACAGAAACATTTTCCACAAAGTCGGAAGCCTTAAAGCGTGAGTATGCCATTAAACAATTGACACGTCTTAAAAAAGAACGACTTATTCAAGGAGGGAGGTCATCTCATGAAAGCAACAAGTAGTTTCAAAGGACAAACAACCGGTTTGTACATCGTACCGACACCAATCGGTAATCTTGAAGACATGACTTATCGAGCGGTTCGTATCTTACAAGAGTCCGATCTCGTCGCGGCTGAGGATACACGGCAAACGATGAAATTATTTAATCATTTTAAAATCGACACGAAACTCGTCAGCTATCACGAACATAACAAACAGGTCAGCGGGGCACGGCTGTTGGGCGACCTGCATGCGGGAAAACAGGTCGCCCTGGTCTCGGATGCCGGGATGCCGGGAATCTCAGATCCGGGCAGTGATTTGATTCGGGAAGCGATTGCCGAGGACATTCCGGTCGTTGTCTTACCGGGAGCCAATGCCGCGTTAACGGCACTCGTCGCCTCAGGTCTTGCGACAGAACGATTTCTATACTATGGTTTTTTACCGCGTAAGAAAAAAGAGCGTCGTGAGGCGCTTGAGACCGTCCGTTATGAAAAAGGCAGCCTCATCTTCTACGAAGCACCGCATCGCCTTAAAGAGATGTTAGGCGCCTTACGGGATGTACTCGGGGATCGTCAACTGACGTTAGCCCGCGAACTGACAAAACGGTATGAAGAGTATATCCGGGGTTCTGTGACAGAAGCTCTCGAATGGGCCGGAGAAGAAGTCCGGGGAGAGTTTGTTGTCATCGTCGAAGGATCGACTGAGGAGCGGCCGGTGGAAGAGGAACAGGAAGCGGATCCGTTGCAACAAATTGAACGGTATATCGAACAAGGCGAAAAGCCGAATGCTGCCTTAAAACGTGTGGCGAAGGAACGTGGACTCGATCGTCAGGAATTATATTTGCGTTATCATGAATCCTAAAAAAAGAAGCGACTCCATTTGGAATCGCTTCTTTTTACTTATTCGTTTCCAGCGTAATGACGGTCGAGGAAATCTTTTAACTCAACGAGGACACGTTGTGCGCCATCTGGAGAGAGAATCAATTTACCATCTGCTAATTTGAAGTTATCGTCTGATACTTCACCTGTTACTTGGCAAGTCATGTTTGGTTTGTATTTTTTAAGGATGATTTGCTCGTTGTCGACATAAATCTCAAGAGCATCCTTCTCTGCAATTTGAAGAGTACGACGAAGTTCGATTGGAATAACGACCCGTCCGAGTTCATCTACTTTACGTACAATACCTGTTGATTTCATTTTGTTGTTCCTCCTCTGATGTCTAGGTTCTCTTTATTTTTGGAAAATCGTCAAAATTCGACATCACTTCTATAGAATGTAGAATACTAAACTTTCCAAAAGTAGTCAACCAATCTGAATAGCTTGAAATCAAAATGTCATTTATTTCTCAAAAAAGCCACATATGAAACGATTTACTAATAGATTTTCCCTTTTTAAAGGAAATCAAACTATTTAGTGTGTTTTTTTGGTATTCGATGTCTGATGTCAAAAAATGTTTGGATTCGACAAAAAACGAGTTTCGACACAGACGGCAGAACAGCGTATAATAATGAAATGAAATACAGAACGGAGGAATATCATGGCAAAAACATTTTATATCACTACACCGATTTACTATCCTAGCGCTAAGCTACATATCGGTCACGCCTATACGACAGTCGCAGGGGATGCGATGGCGCGTTACAAACGTCTTCAAGGATTTGATGTTCGTTACTTGACCGGAACGGATGAGCACGGACAAAAAATTCAAGAAAAAGCGAAGGAAGCCGGCGTTTCCGAGCAGGAGTTCGTCGATGGTGTCGTCGAACAAATCAAAGTCTTATGGGACCGTCTTGATATTTCCTATGATGATTATATCCGGACGACAGAACCACGTCATAAAGAAGTCGTTGAACGCGTTTTCGAGACATTACTCGAAAAAGGTGATATCTATCTTGGAGAATACGAAGGCTGGTATTCTGTTCCGGATGAGACGTATTATACGGAATCACAGCTCGTCGACGGTAAAAGTCCGGACAGCGGTCATCCGGTCGAACTCGTCCGGGAAGAGTGTTACTTCTTCCGGATCAGTCAATATGCGGATCGTTTAGTAGAGTATTATGAAGCAAATCCATCATTCATTTTACCGGAATCACGGAAACATGAGATGATCAATAACTTCATCAAACCGGGTTTACAAGATCTTGCCGTCTCCCGGACGACATTCGATTGGGGTGTCAAAGTCCCGTCCAATCCGAAACACGTCGTGTACGTATGGGTTGATGCGTTAACGAACTACATCTCGTCACTTGGATACGGAACAGACGACCAAGGAAACTTTGATAAGTACTGGCCGGCTGATGTCCATCTCGTCGGAAAAGAAATCGTTCGTTTCCACACGATCGTCTGGCCTGCTCTCTTGATGGCACTCGACTTACCACTTCCAAAACAAGTGTTTGCACATGGTTGGTTGTTGATGAAAGACGGCAAGATGTCGAAATCAAAAGGAAACGTCGTTGATCCGGTTCCGATGATTGATCGGTACGGACTCGATGCGTTACGTTATTACCTGCTTCGGGAAGTACCGTTCGGTTCAGACGGGATGTTCACACCGGAAGCATTCGTCGAACGGATGAACTTTGATTTAGCGAATGACCTGGGCAACTTACTCAACCGGACGATTGCGATGATCACGAAGTATTTCGACGGCGTTATTCCGACGTATGCCGGAAACGTGACACCGTTTGACGAAACATTGTCGACACTGGCCAAAGAAACGGTCGAGAAGGTCGAAGCTTCGATGGAACACATGGAGTTCTCGGTTGCTTTATCGCACATCTGGCAATTGATCAGCCGTGCCAATAAGTACATCGATGAGACACAACCATGGGTGCTCGCAAAAGATGAAACGAAAACAAAAGAACTCGCTTCATCGATGGTCCACCTGGTTGGTGCATTGCGCCACGTCGCAATCATGTTACAACCGTTTATGACACGTTCGCCAAAAGAAATCTTCCGTCAACTCGGTCTTGAAGGACAACCGATGGACTGGACAGCACTTGAACAGTTCGCAGCTGTTGAAGAGGGGACGAAGGTCGGTACGGCAGAACCAATCTTCCCGCGTCGCGATATGAAAGAAGAGGTCGAAGCCATCGTTGAGATGATGAAACAAGCTTCTGCTGCACGCGTCGAAGAAGAGACGGAAGTCGAAGTGGCAGACACGGATGTTCGTCCGGAAACGACGATTGATGTGTTTGACCAAATCGAGTTACGCGTCGGAGAAGTCGTTACAGCTGAAAAAATCAAAAAAGCAAAAAAATTGCTGAAGCTGACGGTCGACATGGGGAAAGAAACACGACAAATCGTTTCAGGAATCGCTGAATGGTATGAGCCGGAAGATTTAGTCGGTCGGAAAGTCATCGTCGTCGCCAATTTAAAACCGGTCACATTACGGGGAGAATTGTCGCAAGGAATGGTGCTCGCTGCCGAGAAATCAGGTAAACTTGAATTAGCTACCGTACCATCAACGATGGCGAACGGGGCAAGCGTAAAATAATCCAGATGCCTGTGGACTCGATGTCACAGGCATTTTTTTGAAAGAAGGAGTCGAATAGTATGTTGATTGACACACACACACATTTAAACTCGGATCAGTTTGACGGAGATGTCGATGAGACGATTGAGCGGGCACGCGCAAACGGTGTATCTCCGATGATCGTCGTTGGTTTTGATCATAAGACGATTGACCGGGCAATGGAACTCGTTGAACAGTATGATGATCTCTACGCCGTCATCGGATGGCATCCGGTCGATTCGATTGATTTCGACGATGCTGCCTATGAAAAGGTGGAACGTTTAATGGACCATCCGAAAGTCGTTGCCCTCGGAGAAATCGGACTGGATTACCACTGGGATACTTCTCCGAAGGATATTCAGGACGCAGCGTTTCGAAAGCAGATTCGCTTGGCGAAACAAAAAAATAAACCGATCGTCATCCATAACCGGGAGGCGACAGAAGATACGCTCCGCATCTTGGAAGAAGAAGACGCAAAAGAAGTCGGTGGCATTTTACACAGCTATAGCATGAGTGCAGAACTGTTACCACGTTGCCTAGCAATGAATTTCTACATTTCCCTCGGGGGACCGGTGACGTTCAAAAATGCGAAGATGCCTAAACGCGTCGCACAAGAAGTGCCGCTTGACCGGTTATTGGTCGAGACGGACTGTCCGTATCTGACACCAACGCCATATCGCGGAAAACGGAATGAACCGGCGTATGTGCGATTCGTTGCGGAAGAAATCGCACAGTTGCGCGGGATGATGTACGCTGATGTCGAACAGGCGACGACTGAGAACGCGAAACGCGTCTTCCGCCTTCCATGATTCGATCGATCACGTATATGACAATCGGCTGTACCCTATTATTGGTTGCGAGCCTGCTTTATGTAATGATGGACCATCCGCGTGATGTCACGATCATGGTGGACGGTCGACAAACAAAAGTCGAGACGCTTGAGACATCCGTTTTCGGTGTCTTGCAGGAAGCCGGTATTTCAGTTCGACCACAAGATGTCATCGAACCGGCACTGAGTGCTGATCTTCCGAAAAATGATTTGATCGTCATTCAACCGGCCAAAGAAATTACACTAATCATGGGGTATGGTGAAGCGCGGACCATCCGGACGCAAGCCCGCCGCGTCGACGATTTGTTAAAAGAACAGGGAATCAGCCAGATGTTAGAGACAGATGACGTATATCCTTCAAAAGAAGCCGTTTTGGCAAGCGGAATGACCGTCCGGTACCGGGAAGCATTCCCGATCGAGCTGATTGTCGAAGGAAAAGCCCGCGAAGTCTATACGTACCAAACGACGGTGCGGGAACTGCTGGCGATGCAGGGGGTTAAGCTCCAGACGGAAGATAAGGTCATGCCTGGTCTGGAAACAGTCGTCGCAAAGGATATGCTGGTCACGGTCAATACGACGCGTCGTGCCGTGCTGACGGAACAACAGCTGTTACCATTTGAAGTCGAGACCGTCGAAGACGACACGTTGCCAGCGGGTGAACAGTTGGTGACGAAATCCGGCCGGCCGGGCATTCGGACACAAAAATATCAATTGACCCTCGCGGACGGTTTAAGCAAGGAAAAGAAACTGATTGCTAATGAAGTTACGAGTGAACCGGTCAAACAAGTCGTCAAGGTCGGAACGAAACCGGTCGAAACGGTTGAGACCGTTGAGACCGTGGCGACACCGGCAGCAAAACCGGCATTTGATACGGAAAAAGCGACGGTACCGTTAGCAGAAGTGCCTAAAGCGGCAGCCGATTTGGATTTTAGCAAAGCGAAAACGCTGGTGGTCGAAGCAACAGCTTATACGAACGATCCGGCTTCCAATGGCAGCCAGCTGTATGACGGACGGGCTTTGACAGCAACCGGCTATGATGTAACGGATACAATCACGTATCAAGGACTGCCGATTATCGCCGTTGATCCGAAAGTCATTCCGCTCGGAACCAAGGTGTACGTCGAAGGGGTCGGACTGGCGATTGCCCTCGACACAGGCGGTGCCATCAAAGGCAATAAAATCGATGTACTCGTTGAAGGGGAGTCGACCGCCAAACAGTTTGGCCGGAAGACGATCCAAGTCTGGGTCATCCCGAACGATACGACGGAAGCGGGCACTTGACGCTTCCTTGTTTTTTTTGCGGAAACAGGTACAATTACGGAAGTGTTTGAAAAAGGTGGAGAAGATATGATGCGGAAACGCTTAAAAGAAGTCATCGTCGTTGAAGGACGCGATGATACGACACGCTTACAGGAAGTATTCGATGTCGATACAATTGAAACAAACGGTTCAGCCGTCAACGAACAGACATTACAACGCATTGCCAAAGCGCTTGAACGCCGTGGTGTCATCGTGTTTACCGATCCCGACTTCCCGGGTGACCGGATTCGGGCACGGATCAATGAACGGGTACCGGGATGTAAACAGGCCTACCTGCCACGGGCAGACGCAAAAGATAAACGCGGGAAAATCGGTGTCGAACATGCATCACCTGAAGCAATCGAACGGGCACTTGGTGCGGTATATGAGACAGAAGAGCAGCATGATGCCGAAGTGACACGGGATATGATTCTCGCCGCCGATCTGATCGGGGGACCGGCAGCCTCGAAACGTCGGAAACGGTTGGGACAAGTGCTTGCCATTGGTGAACCGAATGCTAAACAACTCGTCAAACGTGTCGCGTCGATCCGAATCACGAAACAGGAATGGGAAGACGCTTTGAAACAGATAGAGGAGGAACAGGATTGAAAGACATCGCTACATTGCACCGGACGAAGGAAATCTTGGCCAAACACGGATTTTCATTTAAAAAGTCCTTGGGACAAAACTTTTTAATCGATTTAAATGTACTCGGAAACATCGTCGGTGCCGCTAATCTGACACCGGAAAGCGGTGTGCTTGAGATTGGCCCCGGTATCGGCTCATTAACGGAACAATCAGCAAAACAGGCGAAAAAAGTCGTGGCGCTCGAAATCGATCAACGGCTCTTGCCGATTCTTGAAGACTCACTTGCTCCGTACCCCCACGTGAAAGTCATTCATGGGGATGCGCTGGAACTGGATCTTGAAACGATCGTTGACGAAGAATTCACGCAACAAGGGATTACGGATCTCGCCGTCGTGGCGAATCTTCCTTACTACGTGACAACACCGATCATCATGCGTATTTTAGAAGCCCGGACTCCGTTCCGGACACTCATCATGATGATTCAAAAAGAAGTGGCGGAACGAATCGGGGCAAAACCGGGAACGAAGGCGTACGGTTCATTGTCGATCGCCATTCAGTATTATGCGGAGGCAGAAGTCTGTTTCACGGTACCGAAACACGTCTTCATTCCGGCACCGAACGTCGATTCAGCAGTCATCCGTTTAAATATTCGCAAGGAGCCGGCAGTCAAGACACTGGATGAGAAACTCTTCTTCGAAGTGACACGTGCCAGTTTCGCCCAACGCCGGAAAACGATTTTGAATAACTTATCCAGCCATTTCGGTAAAGCGGAAAAAGAGGCGGTCGAAGCGGCCTTACATGAAGCGGGTATTGATCCACGCCGCCGTGGTGAGACGCTCAGCCTGCAGGAATTTGCACAGCTGGCCGATGCACTTTTGCCGATTAAAAAACGTTGACGGTAGACAAAAGAACGGATATAATATTTCCCCTTTCTAATATTTAGTTCATATGCTATAATAAATATTAGTGAGGTGAAGCGTATGCCAAAGACGTTGAACGAAATCAGACATGTATTTGAAACACATGTAGGTGAAAGACTGACGCTAAAAGCAAGCGGCGGTCGTAAAAAGGTCGTAACCCGAATCGGAACGCTCGTTGAGACGTATCCATCGGTGTTTGTAGTCAAGCTAGACGCAGAGCGCCACAATGTCGAGCGAGTTTCTTATAGCTACGCCGACGTGTTAACCGACTCCGTACAAATCGAATTCGCGAATTCGTAAACTTACCTTCCGAAGCGGACAGAAATGTTCGCTTCTTTTTTTGTGCAAAGGTTGATACAATTCGTACAGGAAACGTACTAGAGGAGGAACGGCAGGATGACGATTATTGTAAAAGCTCCAGCGAAAATCAATTTAGTATTGGATGCGACGGCGAAACGTCCGGATGGTTATCATGATGTACATATGGTAATGACGACGGTGGATTTGGCAGATCGTCTCGAATTGACGGAACTAGCGTCCGGCGAGATTCGGATGAATGCCCAACATGCATATGTGCCGAACGATGAACGCAACTTAGCGTATAAAGCAGCAGCGGTTTTAAAGGAACGGTTCGATATCAAGAGCGGGGTTGAAATCTACTTAGAAAAACAAATCCCGGTCGCAGCAGGTCTTGCGGGCGGCTCGAGTGACGCGGCAGCCACGTTGCGGGGACTGAACGAATTGTGGAAGCTCGATTTGACACTTGAACAGTTGGCGGAAATCGGAGCAGAAGTCGGATCGGATGTCCCGTTTTGTGTCATGGGCGGAACCGCGATTGCAACGGGACGCGGAGAGAAGCTCGAGAAACTAGTATCTCCTCCGCCTTGTTGGGTCGTACTAGCGAAACCGACGATTGGTGTCTCAACAGCCGATGTTTACGGAGCACTGGATTTAGAAACAGCGGAACGTCCGGATGTCGAAGCGATGATTGATGCGGTCAAGAACCAAGATTTCACGGCGATTTGTGATGCCCTTGGCAATGTCCTTGAATCAGTGACGTTACCGATGCATCCGGAGGTCGAACAAATCAAGGCGTTCATGACGAGTTGCGGGGCGGAAGGTGTCCTGATGAGCGGTAGCGGTCCGACTGTCTTTGCCTTGACAGAGCATGAAAACCGGGCTCAACGTCTCTATAACGGATTACGAGGATTTTGTAATGAAGTCTACGTCGTTCGTCTTTTAGGGGAAAACCATTGATAGTTTCCGTATGAAAATGATATATTCACTATTGAATATTCGGAATTACGGAGAGGTGGAACGATTTAGATGAAAATTCGGAGAAGTGGTCGGCTGGTAGACATGACACGTTACCTGCTGGATCATCCGCATCATCTGGTCTCATTGACGATCTTCGCAGAACGGTACAGCTCTGCGAAATCTTCGATCAGTGAAGATTTAGATATTGTCAGTGAAATGTTGGAGCATGAAGGAACAGGACGACTCGTCACGGTTCCGGGAGCCGCGGGAGGCGTCATGTTCATCCCGACATGGAGCAGCGCCAAGGCGTTGCCGTTCATCGATGAGTTATGTGAACGTGTCGCACGACCGGATCGTCTGTTACCGGGAGGCTACTTGTATTTGACGGACTTGCTAGGAGATCCGCGGATGGTGAAACAGATGGGACAAGTGTTTGCTTCTGTCTTCAGCCAGAAAAAAGTCGACGTCGTCATGACGATTGCGACAAAAGGAATCCCGCTTGCGTATGCCGTCGCCGAACAGTTGGGTGTACCGTTCGTCATCGTCCGCTCGGACAGCCGGGTGACGGAAGGTTCGACCGTCAGCATCAACTATGTTTCCGGCTCATCGAAAGCAATCCGGACGATGGCTCTTGCGAGACGCAGTTTACCGCGCGGTGCGAACGTCCTGCTGATTGACGATTTCATGAAAGCCGGCGGAACGATCCGGGGGATGATGAGTCTGCTGAGTGAGTTTGAAGCGAACGTAGCAGGTGTCGGTGTGTTGATCGAAGCAGAGGGTGCCGAGAAGAAGATGGTCAGTGAGTACGTCAGTCTGATGAAACTTTCGGATGTTGATGTGGATCTTGGACAGATTCAAGTGAAACGGGGAAACGTCGACCAGTATTTCACCGACGTAGAAAATACCTGAATTTGACACACAATTTTTTTGTAACTATACTGTAATTATCAAACTTTTGGAAATTATGCGTGAAATGATTGGCAAAAGCTAAACCTTTGAATGTTTTAAGCCGTAAGTAGAAGTAGACAACGAAGAGTTGTGACAACGGTTATAAAAGGGGTGCGGACAAAATGAATGTCACCGACGTCAAGATTCGTCGCGTCGTAGCAGAGGGTCGAATGAAAGCACTGGCCTCGATTACGCTCGACCACGAATTTGTGGTACATGATTTACGCGTGATTGAAGGGAACAGCGGTCTTTTCGTCGCGATGCCAAGCAAGCGGACACAGGAGGGCATCTTTCGTGATGTCGCCCATCCAATCAATGCATTAATGCGAAAAAAAGTCGAAGATTCAGTACTAGAAGCATACGCGATTCGTGAAGAAAACGGTGAGGCGTCAGAATTTGAACTGACGGCGCTCGAAGTAACCGATCCTTCCTAACGCGATTGGCAGGTCTCCATCGATGGGAGAACCTGTCTTTTTTTGCGTGTTTTGTCGATTTCCGGTCTGTCCTGTCATTGATTCGTTGCGCCATTTTCGTTATAGTGGGAACGAGTGGACTATTTCAGAACGAAATCAACACTAATTTACATGGAGGAGCGACAAGGATGAATCATTTCGCGGTAATTCTAGCAGCGGGTAAAGGCACTCGGATGAAATCAAAGCTATATAAAGTACTTCACCCAGTAGCTGGGAAACCTATGGTACAACATGTCGTTGATCAATTGACGACACTCGGTGTCACGCGTCAAGTCGTCATCGTCGGTCACGGTGCAGAGTCTGTTAAAGAAGTGCTCGGCACATCGGTGGAATATGCACTTCAAAGCGAGCAGCTTGGCACGGGTCATGCTGTTCAAATGGCAGAACCTGTCCTTGGACAGGAGAAAGGCTCGACACTCGTCGTCTGCGGAGACACTCCCCTTTTGACAAGTGAGACGTTACAATCTCTCTTGCAACATCATGCAGAAACAGGTGCGAAAGTAACTGTTTTAACAGCGCATGCGGATGATGCGACGGGATATGGACGAATCGTTCGTGGGGAAGACGGCAACGTCTCGAAAATCGTCGAGCACAAAGATGCGAACGCAGAAGAACTTCTCATTAAAGAAATCAATACCGGAACGTACGTATTTGATAATGAGATGTTATTCGCGGCTTTAAAAGAAGTTAAGAATGATAATGTCCAAGGTGAGTACTACTTACCGGATGTCATCGAAATCGCAAAAGCAGACGGTGAAACGATTGCGGCCTATGCGGCATCGACGTTTGAAGAAACGATTGGTGTCAATGACCGGGTTGCCCTGGCGCAGGCGGAAACGTCAATGCGGAAGCGGACGAATGAACATTGGATGCGTCAAGGCGTCACGTTCATCGATCCGGCGTCTACGTATATCGGACCGGATGTCGTGATTGGTTCGGATACGGTCTTGTACCCGGGAACACAATTGCTTGGTAAAACGACGATTGGCTCGGAATGTATCATCGGACCCAATTCGGATATCCGTGACAGTGAAGTAGCTGATCAAGCCGTGGTGCGTCAATCAGTCGTAACCGACAGCCAAATTGGAGCAGCTGCACAAGTCGGTCCATTTGCGCACTTACGCCAACAGGCAGTTCTCGGAGCGAACACGCGCATCGGTAACTTCGTCGAAGTGAAGAAATCCACTTTTGGTGAAGGCAGCAAATCTGCTCACTTAAGTTACGTCGGTGACGCAACAATCGGCACGAACGTTAACTTAGGTTGCGGATCGATCACAGTGAATTATGATGGAACAAATAAATTCCAAACTGTCATTGAAGACGATGCGTTCATCGGTTGTAATGTCAATTTGATCGCACCGGTCACGGTCGGTAAAAATGCGCTTGTCGCAGCAGGATCAACCGTTACGGATGATGTTCCGGAAAACGGTCTTGCCATCGCACGGGAACGTCAAACAACTAAACCAGATTACCGTTAATTTTATTCGTTCATTATCTGTCGCTCTACTCGTCTAAACCCAAACAAATGGAGGCCACCTAACCATGTCTACTGTCTTAGAACATGAAATTCGTATTTTCGCACTTAACTCGAACAAACCACTGGCAGAGGAAATCGCTAAAGTCATCGGAATCCCTGTCAGCGAAAGTTCAGTCAAACACTTCAGTGACGGCGAAATTTCAATGAACATCGAAGAAAGCGTCCGTGGGGATGATATCTACATCATTCAATCGACAAGCCAACCGGTCAACGAAAACTTGATGGAGCTTCTCATCATGATTGATGCTTTAAAACGTGCTTCTGCGCGGACGATTAACGTCGTTATTCCGTATTACGGATATGCACGTCAAGACCGCAAAGCCCGTTCACGTGAGCCGATTACAGCGAAGCTTGTAGCGAACTTACTTGAAGTAGCCGGTGCGACACGCGTCGTGACGATGGATCTTCATGCTGCACAAATCCAAGGATTCTTCGATATTCCAGTAGATCAATTAATGGGTGTTCCCCTGCTTGCTTCTTACTTCGAGAAGAAGAACATCGACCCGAACGAACTCGTCATCGTTTCTCCAGACCATGGCGGTGTGACACGGGCACGTAAATTAGCGGAACAATTAAAAGCACCAATCGCGATCATCGATAAGCGTCGTCCGAAACCGAACGTCGCAGAAGTCATGAACATCGTCGGACAAGTCGATGGCAAGATTGCCATTATCATTGACGATATCATTGATACAGCGGGTACAATCACGCTTGCTGCCAATGCCTTGATCGAAAACGGAGCGAAGCAAGTATATGCTTGCTGTACGCACCCGGTTCTCTCAGGTCCAGCGATGGAGCGGATTGAAAACTCGGCAATCGAGGAACTCGTCGTCTTGAACACAATCGATTTGACGAAACGTGAATGTGCAAGCAAAATCAAACAAATCTCAGTTGCACGCTTGTTGGCAGAAGCCATCATCCGTGTTCACGAACAAAAATCAATCAGCCCGCTCTTCAGCTGATTTCAAACAGATATGAACGCCAAGGTCCGGTTTTTAGAAATCGGACCCTTGTGCGTTCCATTTTTCGTCAACGGGATAAAAATCAAAAAAGCAGATCAGTAGAGGAGGTGACGATATGAAATGTATCGTCGGTTTAGGAAATCCAGGCACGAAATATGCAAATACGCGTCACAACATCGGTTTTTTAGCGATCGATGCCCTCGCCAAAGAACATGGCATAAAATTAGCGGAGTCGAAGTTTAAAGCCGTCTTCGGAACGGGAATGATTAAAGGGGAACGGGTTGTTCTCGTTAAGCCATTGACGTATATGAATTTATCGGGAGAAGCTGTCCGTCCGCTGCTCGATTTCTATAAAATTGCGGTCGAGGACGTCCTTGTCATTTATGATGACCTTGATTTGCCGCTTGAAAAGATGCGCCTGCGTTCAAAAGGAAGTGCCGGTGGTCACAACGGAGTTAAATCGTTGATTCAACATTTAGGTACACAAGACATCAAACGATTGAAACTTGGAGTCGGTCGTCCGCCAGCACCGATTCAAGTCATCGACTGGGTCTTGATGCCGTTCGCCAAGTCGGAACAGACGACGTTGCAACATGTGTTGTCTGATTCCGTCAAGATCGCAACTGATTTTATCGATACACCGTTTTTAGCTTTGATGAATCGTTATAACTGAACAAAACGCTTTGGGTGACCAAAGCGTTTTTGCTGTCGTCCTAGGAGGGAAAGAACGTATGAAACAACTACAAAATCTGTTACTCGGCATTCCGGAGATTAAAACCGTCCGGGAACGGTTCCGTGACGGAGTCAATGCCCAACTGATCACAGGGCTGATGAACAGCGGAAAAGCGTTATTCGTCGCTGGTATTTACCAAGAGACGAAAAAACGGTTCGTCATCGTGACCCACAACATGTTCCAGGCTCAAAAATTATATGATGATTTAATTGAACTTATACCCGAGCAGGACGTGATGTTGTACCCGGTCGATGAAACACTTGCGGCGGAGCTGTCATACGGTGCAAGTCCGGAATTGCGTGCGACGCGGATTGAAACCCGTCATCGTCTGCTGACGACGGATGATGGAATCCTTATCATTCCGCTTGTCGGACTGAGACGTTACGTCCCGACGGCGCCCGCCTTTTTAGGACATACAAAACGAATCAAACCGGGCGATTTGCTGTCAATCCCAGACTTTATTCAGGAATTGGTCGACGCCGGATACGAACGGACGGCAACGGTGACGACGCCGGGCGAGTTCGCAGTCCGAGGAAGCATCATCGACTTATACCCGTTAACCGTCGAACGTCCGTATCGGCTCGATTTATTTGACGAAGAAGTCGATTCCATCTATACGTTTGATGCGGAAACCCAACGCTCGCTTGGTGTCATCGCGGAAGCTTTGGTACCTCCGGCAACGGAACATTTTGCATCGCGTGACGGATTGAAATCGGCCGGTGAACAATTACGCCGTCTGTATGAAGCAACGAAGGAACGGGTCCAAAGTACGGAAGTCTTGGCTGCTCTGGAAGAAGGAATTGCTTACGATGTCGAAGTCCTCGAAAGCGGTGATCGTCCGAAGCAACTTGCAAAATATGCACCGCTTTTATATGAAACGACGTTACTCGACGATATTAAAGATGCTGTTTTGATTGTCGATGAGGTGGCACGGATTGAAGAAGCCGCCGAGGTCCAGGATACGGAAGAAGCGGAATGGATGGCTTCGTTGATTGAACGGGGACAAAGCATCAGTGACTATACGTTGTCGGTTCCGATGTTGCAGGTGTTCAAGCAACGCCAATTGCTCTATTTATCGTTGCTCCCGACACGCCGCAGCGGCGTGCCGGAAAGTGCGGCGATTCATTTCAGCATCAAACCGATTGCACCTTTCCACGGACAGATGGAACGGTTGAAACAGGAAGTCGATCGTTACGGCCGGGCCGATATGTGGATGGTCTTCCTGGCAAGTAACCGGGAACGGGCAGAGCGGATGCGACAGACGTTATCGGATTACGGAGTCGAAGCTTCCCTGCACACGACGGAAGACGAGATTCGCCGCGGACATCCGTCGATTTTAATCGGTGGCATTCACGGCGGATTCGAGATGACCAATGCCCGTCTCGTCGTCATCACGGAAGAAGAAGTCTTTAAACAGCCGGCACGGCGCCGGAAGCAAACGACGAAACTGACGAACGCCGAACGGATCAAAAGTTACCAGGAATTGAAGACGGGCGATTACGTCGTCCACATCCATCACGGAATCGGTCGTTACCATGGTATCAAAACGATTGATGTTGCCGGCAACCACCAGGATTACCTGCATTTGATTTATGCCGGTGAGGATTCGTTGTATGTCCCGGTCGACCAGATTGACTTGATTCAGAAGTATGTCGGGGCAGAAGGAAAAGAGCCGAAGATTTATAAACTAGGCGGTATGGAGTGGAAGAAGGTCAAGGCGAAGGTTCAAAAATCCGTTGAGGATATCGCGGATGAACTGATTAAGCTCTATGCGGCACGCGAAGCAGCAGTCGGCTTTGCCTTCCCGGAAGATGATGACAGTACACAGGCCTTTGAAGCGTCATTCCCTTATGAAGAAACCGTTGACCAACTCCGGTCGATCGAAGAAATCAAAAAAGATATGGAACGTCCGCGCCCGATGGATCGGCTGTTGTGCGGCGATGTCGGTTACGGGAAAACGGAAGTTGCCATCCGGGCAGCCTTTAAAGCTGTCATGGCAGGAAAACAGGTCGCCTTACTCGTTCCGACGACGGTGCTTGCCCAACAGCATTATGAAACGATGCTCGAACGATTCAGTGAGTGGCCGATCAACGTCTCCGTCATGAGTCGTTTCCGCTCGGCGGCAGAACTGAAAGCGACGAAAAAAGGATTGAAGGAAGGAACGATTGATGTCGTCGTCGGTACCCATCGTGTCCTGTCGAAAGATGTCCAGTTCGCGGACGTCGGCTTATTGATCATCGATGAAGAACAACGCTTTGGCGTCAAACATAAAGAACGATTGAAACAGTTGAAGACAAATGTCGATGTTCTGACATTGACGGCGACACCGATTCCCCGGACGTTGCATATGTCGATGATCGGAATTCGTGATTTATCCGTACTTGAGACACCACCGGAAAACCGTTATCCGGTTCAGACATATGTCATGGAGTATGACGGAATCGTCATGCGCGAAGCACTCGAGCGTGAACTGGGCCGGGGCGGACAAGCGTTCTTCCTGTATAACCGCGTCGAAGGGATTGAACGCAAGGCAGAGGAAATCCGGGCCCTTGTACCGGAAGCGCGTGTCGTCACTGCCCACGGTCGGATGACGGAAACAGAATTGGAGAGCCAATTAATCGCTTTCTTCGAAGGCGATGCGGACGTCCTGGTCAGTACGACGATCATTGAGACAGGCATCGATATTCCGAACGTCAATACGTTGATTGTCAACGATGCCGATCAAATGGGTCTTTCGCAGTTGTATCAATTACGCGGCCGTGTCGGCCGATCGAGCCGTGTTGCGTATTCCTACTTCACGTACCGTCCGCAAAAACGATTGACGGAAGTTGCGGAAAGCCGTCTGCAAGCGATCAAGGAATTTACTGAACTCGGGAGCGGTTTTAAGATTGCGATGCGTGATTTATCGATTCGCGGAGCCGGGAACCTGCTCGGATCGCAACAATCCGGTTTCATCGACTCTGTAGGGTTCGATCTGTATTCACAAATGCTTTCGGAAGCAGTTGAAGAACGGAAGGAACGGATGAAAGGTAGAAAAAAAGTTCAGAAATTCGTTCCGGATTTCACGTTCAGTCTGGATGCCTATATTCCAAGTCACTACATGGCAGATTCGGAACTCAAAATCGAGTTCTACAAACGTTTGAAGTATGTCGATACACCGGAAAGTCTCGAATCACTGGAAACAGAGATGTTGGAACGTTTCGGAGAATTCCCGACCGAAGTCGCGCGGTTGATCCAATTGACTCGCATGAGAATCTTTGCCGAACGGGCACGGGTCGAACGGGTCAAACAAACGGATCCGAAAATTGAAATCGTCTTGTCGGAACAGACGACACAAACGCTGGATGTAGCGGATTTTGTCAAATGGACGGTTCCAATCGGACGTGGTCTTGGTATGGGGCAGGAAGAAGGTAAACTTGTTCTGACGCTCAACCGCGGGAAACAAAACTTACAACAGATGACAGAGCAGGCTGAACGGTTACTGGCTGAGATTGACCGCCGGATCGTACAATGAGTCAACGAAGGACGATTGCGCAAGGGGCAGCTTTGCTTGCTATTTCGAGCTATGTCTCAAAACTGTTGAGTTTCTTTTACCGGATTCCATATCAAAATATGGCGGGAGACTTCGGGTTATATGTCTACCAAACTGTCTATCCGGTGTTTGCGATTGCAGCGGCGCTTGGTATTTACGCCTTACCGGTCGTCGTTGCGAAGTTAACATTGCATCATCCGGAAGAGAAACGTGAAGTGCTGTGGTCGATTTTCTTTGTCCTACTTGCGATGTCGATTATATTAGGAACGATTGGTTGGTGGGTCGCTCCTGAAGTCGCATTCTTGTTCGGTGACGAACAGCTCGTCCAACCGCTTCGGGCCGTCACCTTTACCTTCTATTTGTTGCCGGTCATTGCTGTTTTGCGCGGGATGTTTCAGGCGGATCTTGAAATGCGTCCGACGGCTTTCTCACAAATCACGGAAAACGCCGTTCGGGTCTGTTTATTGTTGATTGTGACGTATTACGGGGTTCAGATAGGTGCGAATCCGTATCAAGTCGGAGCAAATGCGCACATGACGGCACTCGGTGGAAGCATCGCGTCGCTGATCTTGCTGTTACGCTTTGCGAAAGGAAGAATTGGTCGTCCCGTCATCTCGAAACGACACATTCGCCGTGTCGGACGGGTCTTGTTGACGAGTGGTCTGGCAGTCAGTATCGCGTCTTTGGCCCTGTTACTGATGCAATTGATTGATGGATTGACGTTCGTCAATTTACTCGGGAATTCGATGGAAACGAAAGTCGAAAAAGGAATTTTTGATCGAGGGTATCCGCTCTTACAGTTTGCGATCTTGTTCGCGACATCCATCAGTTTGGCCAGTGTTCCGACATTGTTGATGGAATACCGGAAGCGGAATGATGAAGCAACAAAACTGCATCTTGAGACGCTCTTACGATCCGGGTTACTGATTGCGGCGGCAGCGACCGTCGGATTGGTTGGTGTCATGCGTCCGTTGAATATTGCCTTGTATCAGGACGATAACGGAACAGCAGCACTCAGCTGGTTGGCTGCGACGGCGTTCACTGCCTCCTTGTCAATGATCATCGTATCGTGTCTGCAATCTGTCGATGCGGAAAAATATGCGTTTGTCGGTGTAGTCGCAGGTCTGTTGATCAAGCTGGGTCTCAATATCTACTTAATTCCCTTATACGGCATGATCGGTGCCGGAATGGCGACTTTTGGTGGTTTTGCGGTCATGGCGGCAGCACAGCTACTTTTACTCAATCGAAAGTTCGGTCGGGTGACGGCAGGACGCCCTTTTTATGGTCGTCTCTTGAAGGCAGTCATTCCGATGGCCCTGTTTTTATACATCGTCGAACAACTTTTCCGGCTGTCGGGCTGGGAAAACCGGATTGGAGCGACACTTGAGGTCGCCCTACTCGTTTTGGGTGGAGCCGGTATCTTTTGTCTCTTTGCCTTACGGATGGGGGTCTTGACGGAACGGGAATGGGCCGTATTGCCATTCGGGGAAAAACTATATCGAATGCATCAGCATAGGAGGATTATATGACACATCAGATTACAGTCGTCGGCTTAGGAGTCGGAGAACTCGAACAATTGCCGTACGGCATTTATAAACGCCTAAAGGAAACGAAACAACCGATTTATCTGCGGACTGCGGATCATCCTGTCGTTTCGGAATTGATGGCAGAGGGAATGAAATTTACATCGTTTGATTCGATTTATGAAAAACATGATCAGTTTGAAGGCGTCTACCGAGAGATTGTTGCAACGTTGCTTGAACAGTCCGAGAAGGAGGCGATCATCTATGCTGTTCCGGGTCATCCGCTTGTCGCGGAGAGTACGGTCCAACAGTTGCTCGCTCAGACGGAAAACCTCGACATTATTGGTGGTCAAAGCTTTCTCGATCCGATGTTTGCCGCGGTCGGTGTTGATCCGATCGAAGGCTTTCAACTATTGGATGCGACAGCGTTTGATATTGATGAAGCGCAGATTCGTCAGCATTTGTTGATCGGACAAGTTTATGATCAACTGGTTGCAGGTGATTTAAAGGTCATGTTGATGGAGCGTTATCCTGACGAACATGACGTGACGCTTGTGACGGCGGCGGGAACGAGTCGCCAACACGTCACTACGGTTCCGCTCTATGAACTGGATCACATCACGACACTCAGTAACTTGACGACGGTTTATGTACCGCCTGTCACGGATCAAACGATCTTGAATCGTGATTTCACGACCCTCAAACAAATCATCGCCCGCTTGCGTGGAGAAGGCGGTTGTCCGTGGGATCAAGAACAGACACATGAATCGCTCAAAAAACATTTAATCGAAGAATCCTACGAATTACTGGAAGCAATCGACCTTCAGGACGATAACTTAATGATAGAAGAATTAGGCGATGTGTTGTTACAAGTCATGCTACATGCCCAAATCGGTCTGGATGAAGGGTATTTCGATGTCCGTGACGTCATCGGAAGTGTCAGCGACAAGATGATTCGCAGACATCCGCATGTCTTTGGAGATGTAAAAGTCGGCTCGACCGCGGACGTCGTCACGAACTGGCAGGAAATTAAAGCGCAGGAAAAATCGGAACGGACGTATCTGTTGGACGGTGTCACTAAGGGAGCTCCTGCCTTGTTGCGTGCCGAACAGATTCAGAAGAAAGTCGCGAAGGTCGGTTTTGAATGGGAAACCGTCGCCGGGGCACTTCAGAAAGTCCGGGAAGAGATTCAAGAACTGCAAGAGGCACCGGTGGAAGAGCAGTTAGGGGAATTTGGAGATATCCTGTTTTCGTTAGCGCTCGTCGGAAAATATATGGAGTTGTCGGCAGAGGATGCATTACAGCAGACCAATGACAAATTCATTCGCCGCTTCACCCGCATGGAACAATTGGCAGACCGTCCGTTAACGGAGTTATCGTTAGCGGAACAAGATGCATTGTGGAATCAATCAAAGCAGGAGGAACAGTCATGAGACTCGATAAATTTTTAAAGGTATCTCGTTTAATCAAACGCCGGACACTGGCAAAAGAAGTTGCCGATCAAGGCCGGATCACCATCAACGGGCTTGTCGCAAAAGCCAGCAGTACGGTTTCGGTGGGGGACGAGATGACCATCCGGTTCGGAAATAAGATTGTCACCGTTCAAATCGATAGTATTAAAGAGCATGCGAAAAAAGAAGAAGCATCAGACATGTATCAAATCATTCGTGAAGAAAAAGTGAATTCCGAAGAATCGATGTAATTTGGTTGAAAAAGGAAGTATACTAGAGAGTGTCAGAGATGACCACTCGGATAAGGAGGGATGATATGCCAGCACCGTTGGAATCAGGGCGCGATACACCGCCCAAGATCAAACCGCTTAATGACCGGAAAAAACAGTTGAGTCAAAATGCAATCGAAAACCGTTTACGTCTGAAGAGGCGCTTCTTAGTCTGTATGTCGATCTTTCTTATTGTCCTGTCCCTGATGGGGTGGTCATATATCGAAAAACAACAACTGATCGCTGAACAGAAGCAGTCGTTTCAGGTTGCGAACCAAGAACAGGCGAAAGCAGAAAAAGAAACAGTTCGTCTGAAAGAAGAGATTGAACGATTGAATGATAAGAAATATGTTGCGAACCTAGCGAGAAGTGAACTGCTGTACTCGAAAAAAGGCGAAACGATTTTCTATTTTTCACCGGAAGATTAAACGAAGGTTGTCGATTGATTGAAAAAATGTAGAATCACTCGTATAATAAGAAAGAATCAACTAAAAAGGAGCAATACAATTTATGTCGATTGAAGTAGGCAGCAAAGTACAAGGGAAAGTTACAGGCATCACCAATTTCGGCGCGTTCGTAGAATTACCGACGGGTAAGACAGGTCTTGTTCACATCAGTGAAGTAGCAGATTCTTACGTCAAAGATATCAATGATGTCTTGACAGTCGGACAAGAAATCACGGTTAAAGTGTTGAGTGTAGAGAACGACGGGAAGATTGGTCTTTCGATTAAGAAAGCAGTCGATCGTCCAGAAGGCGAACGTCCTCGTCCTCCAGCTCGTCAATTTGATCGCGGACCACGTCCGGCAGGTCAAGACCGTGGACCACGTTCGTTCGATAACAAAGGACCGCGTGGTGGAAGCGGCGGCGGTGGAAACCGTGGCGGCTTTAACAAAGGTGGCCGTGGCGCACCAGCTCCACGTAAAGAGCAAACGTTCGATACGTTGATGACTAGTTTCCTCAAAGATAGTGAAGATCGTCTTGCGACATTGAAACGACAAACCGATTCAAAACGTGGCGGACGCGGTGCTAAACGTCAATAACTTGCTGACCTGTTCTTTATAAGAATAGAGATGGAATGACGCTGTTCATTCCATCTTTTATTTTTTTGAAATTATTTTTATAAAAAGCGTTGACAATTATTTGACTCCACCGTATTATAGAAAATGTGCTTAAGACGCACGCATTCAAAATATGGCGGTGTAGCTCAGCTGGCTAGAGCGTACGGTTCATACCCGTGAGGTCGTGGGTTCGACTCCCTCCGCCGCTACCATATTTTTTTGGCCCGTTGGTCAAGCGGTTAAGACACCGCCCTTTCACGGCGGTAACACGGGTTCGATTCCCGTACGGGTCATTCTGTAAAAAAGCTATCTCTATTTATATAGAGGTAGCTTTTTTCGTTTAAGTCACTTATGGATCAAGGGGGACCAGGCATGGGATTCGAGATTAATCTTCCAAAAGAACCATTGTTGGTTGCTGTTTCCGGCGGTTGTGATTCAATGGTACTGGCACATCTTTTGTATGAAGCGAATCATGATCTAATGATTGTTCATGTTCATCATGGTCTGCGCGAAGAATCGGACGAAGAAGCAGAAGCGGTCCGCGCTTGGGCGGATGCGAGACAAGTGGCTGTTCGGATGACACGACTCGCATGGGATGATCAAACACCGAGCCAGGCAGCTTGCCGGGCGAGGCGTTATGCCTTTTTTCAAGACGTCATGGCTGAGACAGGTCGGCGGCATCTTGTGCTCGCACACCACCGGGACGATCAATTGGAGACGCTGTTGATCCAGTTGATCCGAGGGGAAGCAGGTGTCGACGGCATTCCCCGGATCCGTTCTTTTGCGACGGGACAGATTCATCGTCCGTTGTTGACGTACTCCAAACAGCAACTGTATGACTATGCAAGAACCCATTACGTGACATGGTATGAAGACGAGACGAATGCCGGAACGAAGTATCTCCGGAATCAGATGCGGCACCGGATCCTGCCGTTGCTTGCGGAACTTCGCCCGGGTTATGAAGAAGCAACGGTTCAGGCGGCAATATCTCGTCATGAACAAAAACAGGAACATTTCACGTACGTCACGTCCTTTGTCAAAGAACGGATGACGGACCGCGGGCTTCCTCTTGAAGCGATTCAAACACTCCCTTCAGACTTCAAGCGACTTGTCCTGCGTGCCTTATTACCGGACCGCGACTTTACTTCCGAGGAATACAATCAATTTTTGACATTCTTACGAGTAGATATGCCGTCCGGTGAAGTGTATTATGGAAACTGGAGGATACAGCGTACATATGGCTACGTGACATGTGTCCGTTGTCCGAGAAAGCACCTGCTCCCGGAAGCATTGGAAGTGGGAATTGATTTGGGCACTTATCATTATGGTGAACAAACGATTGTGTTCTCACGTTCGGCGACCGGTATTCCATTTTCAGCCATCCGTTTTCCACTGACGATTCGACAGCCCTTACCAGGTGACCGGATCCGGTTAGCGGTCGGTACGAAAAAAGTGAGCCGGATTCTTGTGGATGCGAAGGTTCCACGGGGGTTACGGACGGAAATTCCGGTTGTCGTCGATGCGACAGGGCAAGTTCTGGCGGTCATCGGACATCGAATTGCAATATTCGGGTCATTTGAACTCCTCGCAGAATCGTGTTTAATGATAGAATGGTAATGTAGTGTTTAAAATGGAGGAGGAATACCTAGTATGACCTTAATGAATGATATGGAAAAAGTACTGATTTCAGAAGAAGAGATCCAACATAAAGTCGGTGAACTCGCGGGTGAACTGACAGCGGATTACGGAGATCGTTTCCCGCTCCTCGTTTGTGTCCTGAAAGGCGCAATGCCGTTCATGTCAGATCTCGTCAAAAAGATGGACATGCATCTTGAAATGGACTTCATGGATGTCTCGACGTATCACGGCGGTACGACATCGACAGGTGAAGTGAAGATTGAGAAGGATTTAAACACATCCGTAGAAGGTCGTGACATCCTGATTGTCGAAGATATCATCGACAGCGGATTAACATTAGGCTACCTCGTGGATCTCTTTAAATACCGGAAAGCGAAGTCGGTAAAAATCGTAACATTGCTGGATAAGCCAAGTGGTCGTAAAAACGATTTACATGCGGATTACAGCGGTTTTGTCATTCCACATGAGTTCGTTGTTGGTTATGGTCTTGACTATGAAGAAAAATATCGTAACCTTCCTTATGTTGGTGTCTTGAAACCAGCAGTCTACGGCGGCTAATTATTTTTAATCTTGACTGTCACATGATAAGATAAAACCAATTACAAAGCGCGCTTTGCCGCGTTAGGATTCGTATCGATTGAAGAAAATCAATCAGTTGATGCGGAGAGGAGGCCTACGATGAACCGAGCAGTGAAGAATACCCTTGTGTTTGGGGTCATTTTTCTAGCTTTGATCTTGTTTCTGCAATACTTGCAGAGTCCAGTGAACAAAAGCAAAGAAATCAATTACACACAGTTTGTCGAGTCTGTTGAAAAAGGTGATGTGAAGACGGCGACGTTCCAGTATGAGGGACAGACGTACAATGTCACAGGTGAATTACGTGAAAAAGATACGACATATGAAACGGTCGTACCGGCTGTTGATACAGAACTGACGGATTTGTATACGCAATTGCGTAGCCAAAACGTCAAGATGGACTTCAAAGCAGCAGAAACAAACGGTGGTTGGATTGCGCTGTTGACGACAATCGTGCCATTCATCATCATCTTCATCCTATTCTTCTTCCTGATTAATCAAGCACAAGGTGGCGGCGGCGGCGGCCGTGTCATGAACTTCGGTAAATCGAAGGCGCGCCTGTATGATACAGAAAAGAAAAAGATTACGTTTGACGACGTGGCAGGAGCAGATGAGGAGAAACAAGAACTCGTCGAAGTCGTTGAATTCTTGAAAGATCCACGTAAGTTTGCCCGTCTCGGTGCCCGTATTCCAAAAGGTGTCCTCCTTGTAGGTCCTCCAGGTACAGGTAAAACGTTGTTAGCCCGTGCAGCAGCTGGCGAAGCCGGCGTCCCGTTCTTCTCGATTTCAGGTTCTGACTTCGTTGAGATGTTTGTCGGGGTCGGGGCATCACGTGTCCGTGACTTGTTTGAAAACGCGAAGAAAAATGCACCATGTATCATCTTCATCGATGAAATCGATGCCGTTGGTCGCCAACGTGGCGCCGGTCTTGGCGGCGGACATGATGAGCGCGAACAAACATTGAACCAACTTCTTGTTGAGATGGATGGATTCAGTGAAAACGAAGGTATCATCATGATCGCAGCTACTAACCGTGCGGACATTCTGGATCCCGCTTTACTCCGTCCAGGTCGTTTTGACCGTCAAATCACGGTTGAGCGTCCAGATGTCGTCGGACGTGAAGCAGTTCTTAAAGTACACGCACGTAACAAGCCGCTCGATACGACAGTTGATTTGAAAGCCATCGCACAACGTACACCAGGTTTCTCAGGTGCAGATCTCGAAAACCTGTTGAACGAAGCGGCACTTATCGCAGCCCGTACAGACCGTGATAAGATTTCAATCGTTGATTTGGAAGAAGCGATCGACCGCGTCATCGCAGGTCCTGCGAAGAAGAGTCGGATCATTTCACCGAAAGAGAAAAAAATCGTGGCATGGCACGAAGCAGGTCATACCATCATCGGTGTCACACTCGATGATGCGGATGAAGTGCATAAGGTAACGATCGTTCCTCGTGGTAATGCAGGCGGTTACGTCATCATGCTTCCAAAAGAGGATCGTTACTTCATGACGAAACCGGAACTTGAAGACAAAATCACCGGATTACTTGGTGGTCGTGTCGCGGAAGATGTCGTCTTTGGTGAAGCTTCTACTGGCGCAAGCAATGACTTCCAACGTGCGACAGGACTTGCCCGTAAGATGGTCATGGAGTTCGGGATGAGTGAAAAACTCGGACCGCTTCAGTTTGGTTCCGGTCAAGGTGGAAATGTCTTCTTGGGACGTGACTTCCAAAACGAACAGAACTATTCAGATGCGATTGCCCATGAAATCGACATGGAAATTCAAGCGATCATCAACCGTTGTTACCAAAAGGCGAAGACGATCTTGACGGAGAAACGCGATCAGCTTGATTTGATTGCGACGACGTTACTTGAAGTCGAAACACTGGATCAAAAACAAATTCACCATCTCTTAGAGACAGGCGAATATAAAAAACATGAGCCTGCGGCCATTACAGAACCGAAAGCAGACGAGAAAACGCCGGAATCGACGACACCTGTCATCGATCAACCGACAGAATCTCCAACGCAACGCGGCTCTGTGATCGACGAAGGACAAAATGTCGATACGGAAAAACCAGATCAACCACGTCGGGATGATCAAATCTGATTTTCTATCTTCCCGGTCTAATCGACCGGGGTGACGATAGAAATGAGACGGATGATTCGTTCGAGCGAGAGGTCAGCATTCCCAACCAGGGTGCTGATCTTTTTTTGTGGAAGTGCCAAGCAGCAGTGCGCACTTCGATAGGTGATGCCTAAACTGCGTGGTATAATCACAACGTATAGAATCAGTTATCGTCAGAGAAAAGTGGGGAATCAGATGATTTTAGTAATCGATGTAGGAAATACGAATATCGTACTTGGAGTATATGACGAACAAACACTTGTCGAGCATTGGCGGATCGCGACGGACCGGACGCGGACGACCGATGAATATGGGATGTTGGTGAAAGCCCTGTTTCGAGATGCAGAGTTAAACGTGGAAGATATTGAGGGAATCGTGTTATCATCTGTCGTACCCCCTGTCGTGTTTCCGCTTGAAAACATGTGCGTCCGTTATTTCAACCGGCGCCCATTCGTAATCGGGCCTGGAATCAAGACAGGACTTGACCTGAAAGTCGACAATCCAAGAGAAGTGGGAGCCGACCGAATCGTCAATGCCGTCGCAGCGACGGTCAAATATGATGGTCCTTTGATCATCGTTGATTTTGGAACGGCAACGACCTATTGTTATATCGATGCACAAAAACGCTATTACGGTGGAATCATTTCACCGGGTGTCATGGTGTCGACAGAAGCACTTTATAATAAGGCAGCTAAATTACCGCGGATTGAAATTGCCAAACCGCAGTCAACGATTGGCCGCAATACCGTACATGCGATGCAGTCCGGAACGTATTTCGGCTACGTCGCGCAAGTCGATGGACTCGTCCATCGGATGAAAGAAGAAATGGGAGAGGCAACTGTCATCGCGACAGGTGGACTCGCCCGACTAATCAGTGAGGAATCTGCAACGATAAAAATCGTCGATCCATTTTTGACGCTTGACGGGTTGCGGATTATCTACGAACGAAATAAGTGAGGGAAAACGAATGAAACGTGAAGAATTATTAGCACAATTAAAAGATGATTATTTGGTAAGAGCATTAGGGTTTAACGGAGAAGTCCGTGCCTTTGCAATCCGTTCAACAAAAACGGTGTACGAAGCGCAACTCCGTCATCAGACGACACCGGTCGTCACGGCAGCACTCGGTCGGACATTGACGATCGGTGCCATGATGGGAACGATGCAAAAAGGCGATACCCGTGTCACATTAAAAGTCGAAGGTGATGGTCCAATCGGAAAAATCATCGTCGATGCCGATGCAAAAGGACAAGTGCGGGGATACGTCAGCCATCCGCGTGTCGAGATGGATACGTACGTCAATAGTGACGGTTTAACAAAACTAAAGGTCGGCGATGCGGTCGGCCGCGGAAATATTTCCGTCATCAAAGATTTAGGTCTGCGTGATTTCGTCGGTGGTCAGTCTCCGATTCAGACAGGTGAAATCAGTGAAGACTTTACGTATTACTTCGCCGTGTCGGAGCAAAGTCCGTCTGTCGTTGGAGCGGGTGTTCTTGTTTATCCGGAAGATGAGTCGGTCATCGCAGCGGGCGGCTTGATTGTTCAATTGATGCCGGGTGCATCGGAAGAAACGATTGCGGCACTTGAACAACGTGTTGCGGCGTTAAAACCGATCTCGATTCTTGTCGGTGAAGAAAAAACACCGGAAGAGATGTTGAGTCTTGTACTGGGTGAAACGTTTGAAGTGCTGGATACGATTCCGGTTGCGTTCAACTGTACATGTGAACGTGAAAAGTTAGCAACTGCAATCGTCGCACTAGGACCTGATGAGATTCAAGCGATGATTGACGAAGATGGTGGCGCGGAAGCCGTTTGCCACTTCTGTTCGGAACATTACCAATACGATGTCGAAGAATTACAATCACTTCGCGAAAAATCACTCGAAAGAGCATAAGAGGGTCTGAAAATGGGAACTGTAAACTCTAAGTACTTGTGGATGTTGATTTTCATTTTGTTGCTGACGAATTTTATGACGGGTGCGTATGCATTCATGGGCGAACTGCCGAAAGTCGATTCACCGAAGATTGTCCAGGACAGTATCGGCGGACCGCTTGAGGATGTCGTCGCGACGGTCGGGGATGAAGAGATTACGCGTGCCGATCTGTATCAGGAGATACGTAAGGGGCATGAAAAAGAAACCCTCGACCGTCTGATTCAGGAAGCAGTCGAAAAACAGTCGGAAAACGGATCGAAGCCGACAGTAAAGCGCTTTGATTGACAATTTTCATCCAGTCCGTGGATAATTGATCTATCGGATTACTTGGAATTAAAGCTTTTCATTATGAGGAGGAATGGTCATGCGCATTGCGAATTCAGTATTAGATTTAGTCGGCCGCACGCCGATCGTTAAATTAAATCATTTAACAGGACCGGAAGATGCGGACGTGTACTTGAAATTGGAATATATGAATCCGGGGTCAAGCGTCAAAGACCGGATCGCGCTAGCGATGATCGAATCAGCAGAATCAGCGGGTCACTTAAAAGCAGGCGATACGATCATTGAACCGACAAGTGGCAACACGGGAATCGGACTGGCAATGGTCGCTGCGGCTAAAGGATACCGTTCGATTCTCGTCATGCCGGAAACGATGAGCATGGAACGTCGAACTCTTCTTCGTGCGTACGGTGCGGAGTTGATTTTAACACCTGGTCCAGAAGGAATGAAGGGTGCGATTGCTCGGGCAACGGCAGAGGCGGAAGAGCATGGTTATTTCATGCCGCAACAATTTAACAATGAATCGAATCCTGTTGTTCACGAGAAGACGACCGGACCGGAAATCGTTGAAGCGTTCGAAGGATTAACGCTCGATGCTTTCATCGCCGGAATCGGTACGGGCGGTACGATCACAGGAGCCGGGAAAGTTTTACGGGAGGCATTCCCGGGTATCGAAATCATTGCTGTCGAACCGACGGATTCTCCTGTTCTTTCAGGCGGAAAACCGGGTCCCCATAAACTGCAGGGAATCGGAGCCGGATTCGTTCCGTCGATTCTGGATACGCAGATTTATGACAGTGTCGAGCAGGTGACGACGGAAGAAGCGTTTGATCATGCCCGTCGTGCAGCGAAGTCGAACGGCGTTCTGGGTGGTATTTCTTCCGGTGCTGCGATTGCGGCTGCCTTAAAAACAGCGAAGCGTCTAGGCAAAGGGAAAACGGTTCTTGCCATCATCCCGTCGAACGGAGAACGTTACCTCAGCACACCACTGTATCAAGTGGAAGAAGAGGCGGACAGTTCAAAACTGTAATTTTTTTAACCGAGAGGTTCATTCCGATGTAAAGGAATGGACCTCTTTTTATTTGGGCGGGGCAAGCGACTTATGTTTGAGTCCTCCGCCTGTCCGATTTTTTGCGTATAATGAGAGCAGAATAGTTCGGAAGTGGGGGAACGCTCGTGCGACAGACAGTATACGAATCATTTACATGGACAAAGGAACAGTTTTATAACCGGTACGTGGAATTGACGGCAGGACAGACAGGACATGTCTGGCTTGAAAGTGGCCGAATCGGATCTTATACGATGGCGGGAGTCCGACCTGTCGGATATATCCATACGAAAAACGGAGTGACAACGATTCAAGAAGCCGGGGAGCAAAAGCAACGAACAGAGGCGCCGTTTAAACTGTTGGAAGAAATACGCGCTCGTTACGCATCGGCTCGTCCGGCAGGGATGCCGCCGTTTTTCGGAGGATTGGCCGGATATGTCAGTTACGATGCCGTCCGCTATCTCGAACGGTTGCCGGAACAGGCGGAGGATGATTTGACAACAGCCGATCTCTCGCTTTACTGGTATGATGAGGTCGCCGTTTTCGATCATCAGGCGGAACGGTTATTTGTAGCCGTCACACGGGACACGGAAGCGGAAGCAACACTTGCTTTGGCAACGGAAGTCGCCTCATGGCGTCAGCCGAGTCCGGTCCCGGTGTTCGCGGCATCGTACGAAAATCAAGTAAACCGTGGACGTTCTTTTGAACGGTCCGCTTTTATAGAGGCAGCAGACCGGATCAAACGTTACATCGAAGCGGGCGATGTCTTTCAAGTGAACCTCGCCGTCCGTCAGCAGGAACCATTGCGGACGACACCAGCGCATATCTATGATGTGTTAAGAATGGTCAATCCGTCGCCCTACATGGGTTACTTTGCGGACGAAGAGTTGGTACTCGTTTCAGCGTCTCCGGAATTATTGGTCGAAAAGATCGGTTCATCGCTCGCGACCCGCCCGATTGCCGGAACACGGCCGCGCGGGAAAGACGAGGCAGAAGATTTGGCACTAGCCAAAACGTTACTCGACAACGAGAAGGAACGGGCGGAACACGTGATGCTCGTCGATCTCGAGCGGAATGATTTAGGGCGCGTCAGCGAGTACGGTTCCGTTCATGTTGACGAATTGATGGTCATCGAAAAATATTCCCACGTCCAGCATATCGTCTCAAACGTCCGGGGAGAGATTGCGGAAGGCGAAACCGGAAGCAGTGTCCTTGCTGCGATGTTTCCAGGGGGGACGATCACGGGAGCGCCTAAAATCCGGACGATGGAAATTATTGAAGAACTGGAACCGGTCCGCCGGGGTATCTATACAGGAGCCCTCGGTTTTATCAGTTGGGCCGATGATGTGATTTTTAATATCCTGATTCGGACGCTTGTCGCTAAAGACGGGATGGCGTATATTCAGGCCGGTGCGGGAATCGTGACCGACTCTGACTCGGAAAGTGAGTATGAAGAGTCGCTCAGTAAGGCAAAAGCACTCTGGGTCGCAAAAGAAATGGCGGAGGAAACGACATGATTGTATTAATCGATAACTATGATTCATTTACGTATAACGTGGTGCAATATTTCGGCGAACTCGGACAAGACATCCGGGTGTTTCGGAATGATGCCATCACGATCGAAGAAATCGAACGATTGGCACCGGATCATTTAGTCATTTCACCGGGACCGTGTACACCGAATGAAGCAGGCATCAGTCTCGAGGCAATCCGTTATTTCGCAGGTCGGATTCCGATTCTTGGAATCTGTCTCGGTCATCAGGCGATTGGCCAAGTGTTTGGTGGAAAAGTCGTTCGTGCTAAAACGCTGATGCATGGAAAAGTCTCCTTGTTGACGCATGATGGGTCGGGTATGTTCAGCGGAATCGAACAACAGACACCGGTAACACGTTATCATTCGCTGGTCGTCGAACGGGAGAGTTTTCCGGATATCTTGACGATGACGGCAGAAGCCGACGGCGAAGTCATGGCTTTGCGTCATAAGGAATGGCCGATCGTCGGTGTCCAGTTCCATCCGGAAGCGATTTTGACACGCGACGGCAAACAGATGTTAAAAAACTTTTTGGAGTTGACGCCTTATGTATCTTTGGCATGACGGAAACGTAAAACGGGAAGAAGACATCCGGATTTCGCCGTTTGACCATGGTTATCTCTATGGAATGGGAGTATTCGAAACATTTCGCACATATGACGGACATCCGTTTTTGTTTGACGACCATATCGAACGGCTCCAGATGAGTTGTGCGGCAATCGGTATACAATTGCCGTACGGACGTGACGTGTTGCTTGAAGCTGTGGAGGATCTTTATCGTATCCATGAAAATAAAGATTTATATATCCGCTTGAACGTGTCGGCCGGAGCACGGGAGATTGGACTGTCGAGCGAACCGTACACAAAACCAAGCGTCTTGTTGTACGTGAAACCGATTGGACAGAGACAACCGGCAGAGCGGGCGCTTGAGACCGTCCGGCTTGCCCGCAGTACACCAGAGACGAGCTATCGACTAAAGTCGCATCACTACATGAACAATCTCGTAGCCAAACGTCACTTGTTTAATCAAGAAGCAGAGGGACTGTTTTTGACGAAGGAAGGCTTTATCTGTGAAGGGCTGACTTCGAATATCTTTTGGCGGTATGGCAACCAGTGGTATACACCGCCTCTTGAAACGGGCGCACTAAACGGGATTACCCGTCAATTTATCATGGAACAGATGCCGGTTGGAGAACGGCTTGCGCTGTTACCTCAATTGACAGAAGCCGATGAAATCCTTTGTACGAACTCCATTCAAGAAGTTGTTGCTGTCTCGTCACTGGATGGGCGAACCTTTCCCGGAATGACCGGAAAAGGTTATCAGTCCGTACGGACACTGTTTGATCAGGCGGTCCAAACGAAATGGTCAAGGAGGGAACAAGGATGACAAAAATCATGGGTATTTTAAACGTGACACCGGATTCGTTTTCTGATGGTGGAAACTATGTCGATCTCGAACAGGCGGTCCGGCATGCCAAACAACTCGTAGCGGACGGAGCCGATGCAATCGATGTCGGAGGCGAATCAACAAGACCGGGAGCGGCATTTGTATCAGCGGCAGAAGAAATCGAACGCGTCGTTCCTGTCATCCGTCGATTGAAGCGGGAGCTGGATGTCTTGGTATCGATTGATACGTATAAACCGGAAGTGGCGGAAGCGGCTGTAAGAGCGGGTGCTGATATCATCAACGATGTGTGGGGATCAAAGTGGGGCGACGGTTCGATGGTTAACGTTGCAGCACACTACGACGTCCCTATCATTTTGATGCACAATCGCCTGGAACCACACGGACCGGATATGTTGGCGGAAGTCCGGGCGGATCTAGAAGACTCGATTCGTTTGGCCAAGCAGGCGGGTGTTTCCGAAAATCAGATTTGGCTCGATCCTGGGATTGGCTTCATGAAAACACATCATGAAAACTTATTTTTGATGCGTCACTTGTCGATTACGACGGATTTCGGTTATCCGGTCCTGCTCGGTACATCACGTAAATCCATGATTGGTTTGACGCTCGGATTACCGGCTGACCAACGCGTTGAAGGAACGATCGCGACGGTCTGCTACGGTATTCAACAGGGATGTGAATGGATGCGGGTACATGACGTCAAAGCAGTGAAGCGAGCCGCCGTCATGATGGATGCGATGTTAGAAACGGAATTAACGGAAGGGGAATGAAGATGGATCGAATTCATGTGACAGGGATGCGTTTTTACGGTTACCATGGTGTATTTGCGGAAGAGACGAAGCTTGGCCAACGCTTCAACGTGGATTTATCGATTGGTCTTGATTTATCGCGTGCCGGTAAAACGGATGATTTACGAGAAAGCGTGAATTATGCTGAGCTATATGAAGTGACGAAACGGGTCGTGGAAGGGACGCCGTTACAACTGGTGGAAGCATTGGCGGATCGGGTCGCGAAACACGTCTTGGCACTGGATGAACGGATTCTTGAAACGACAGTCAAAGTCATTAAACCGGATCCACCAATCGCGGGACATTATGAACATGTCGCTGTTGAAATTCATCGGAAACGGGTGGATTATCAATGAATCGTGTTTATATCGCATTAGGATCAAATATTGGAGATAAGGCGGCCCATCTAGATGCTGCCATCGACGCCATGCGCTCACTTGCGACGACGCATGCCTTACGTCCTTCATCTGTCTATGAAACAGCACCTGTCGGATATGTGAATCAGGATCTTTTTTATAACATGGTCGTTGAGCTCGATACGACGGAAGCGGCGGACCGGTTGCTACTGGAACTGCAACAGATTGAACAGCAGGAAGGACGGGAGCGGTTGTTTAAAAACGGCCCCCGGACGCTTGATCTTGATATTATTTTGTATAATGATGAAACCATTCAAGCAGATGGTCTGACCGTGCCTCATCCCCGGATGCAGGATCGTGCCTTTGTACTGGCGCCGTTACGTGAATTAAATCCATCCTATGTCGTACCCGGCCTGAATCAAACGGTCGAATCATTGTATCTGGGCTTACCGGAAGCGGAGCGGACGGACGTAAGGCGGATCAAGTAGGTGTCGTGTCGAGAAGGGGAAGGGAAGAGAATGATGACAGGTTTTAAAATAGGTGACGTCGAACTGAATAATCGTGTTATTTTAGCACCGATGGCGGGTGTCTGTAATCCTGCGTTTCGTTTGATCGCAAAAGAATTCGGGGCAGGCCTCGTCTGTGCAGAAATGGTCAGTGATAAAGGAATCCTTTATGAAAATGAACGGACGATGCAGATGTTATATGTGGACGATCGGGAAAAACCGCTCAGTTTACAAATTTATGGCGGATCGAAGGAAACGTTGGTCCAAGCGGCTCAGTATGTCGATGCCAATACGAATGCGGACATCATTGACATCAATATGGGATGTCCTGTACCAAAAGTGACGAAGTGTGACGCTGGTGCCAAGTGGCTGCTTGATCCGGATAAAGTCTATGAGATGGTTCATGCCGTATCGCAAGCGGTTGATAAACCTGTCACGGTTAAGATGCGGACGGGATGGGACAGCCATCATATTTATTGTGTCGACAACGTCCGGGCTGCGGAAGCCGGAGGAGCGAAAGCGGTCGCCATCCATGGCCGGACCCGTTCACAAAAGTATGAAGGTGTCGCGGATTGGGAGATCATCGGTGAGGCGAAACGGGCCGTTAAGATCCCAATCATCGGAAATGGTGATGTTCAAACCCCGCAAGATGCGAAACGGATGATTGACGAAATCGGAGTGGACGGTGTCATGATCGGACGAGCGGCGCTTGGCAATCCGTGGATGTTGTATCAGACGATTCAATACCTGGAGTCGGGTACATTATCGATTGAGCCGACACCGCGCGAGAAAATCGATATTTGTCTCCTGCATGCGGAACGCCTTGTCGCACTGAAAGGGGAGGCGCTTGCGGTGCGGGAAATGAGAACCCATGTCGCCTGGTACTTAAAAGGGTTAAGCGGCAACGGGCATGTTCGAAAAGCATTATTCGATACAGAGACCCATGCCGGACTGCAAAAGTTGTTGCATGCGTATGTCGAAACATTGGAAACGAATGCAGTACATGTGTAACAGGTAAAGTATAGTCGGGCTAACCCGTTTTATGGTACGCTAATGCCATTGAAGATGAGCGAATCGGTTTTGCTAAGAGCTGTCGGTCATACCGGCAGCTTTTTCATCGAAGAAGTAAAAACCATCGTGAACCATTATAAAAGGAGTGAAGACAGTGAGTCAGGACATGGAAATGAACGATCAAATGCAGGTGCGTCTCGGTAAGATGAACGCCATGCGTGAACAAGGACTCGATCCGTTTGGTGCCCGTTTTGAACGTACGACAGATACGACAAGTATTCGTGCCGCTTACGGCGAACACGAAAAAGAAGAATTGGCAGAACTGAAGCCTGACGTCTCGATCGCGGGTCGCGTCATGACGACACGCCGTAAAGGGAAAGTCGGTTTTACGAACGTCCAGGACGTAAACGGTCAAATCCAACTGTATGTACGTAAGGACGATGTTGGCGAAGAAGCATACGAAATCTATAAAACATGTGACTTAGGTGACATCGTTGGAATCAGCGGATACGTGTTCAAAACGAATGTCGGCGAACTATCGGTTCACGTCACGTCGTTTACGTTACTGACAAAAGCACTACGTCCGCTTCCGGATAAATATCACGGACTAAAAGATGTTGAACAGCGCTACCGTCAGCGTTACCTCGATTTGATCACGAACACGGAATCACGTGAGACGTTTATTGCGCGTAGTAAAGTCATTCGCGGGATTCGTCAGTATCTCGACAGCCTCGGATACTTGGAAGTTGAAACACCGATGTTGCATACGATTGCGGGTGGTGCCTCAGCACGTCCGTTCATTACGCATCACAATGCACTTGATATGACACTATACATGCGGATTGCGATTGAGTTGCATCTCAAGCGTTTGATTGTCGGCGGACTTGAAAAAGTCTATGAAATCGGTCGCGTCTTCCGGAATGAAGGAATCTCAACACGCCATAATCCTGAGTTTACGATGATTGAGTTATATGAAGCCTACGCGGATTACAACGACATCATGAATTTGACGGAAAACCTGATTGCCCATGTTGCTCAAGAAGTCCTTGGTACAACACAAGTGACCTACGGTGAAGATGTAATCGACTTGTCTGTCGGATGGAAACGTGCCCACATGGCGGATCTGGTTAAAGAAGCAACCGGTGTTGATTTCTTTGAAGAGATTTCAAAAGAGCGTGCCCATGAACTCGCACACGAGCATGGTGTTGAAGTCCAAGCCCATATGACGACAGGACACATCCTCAATGAATTCTTCGAACAGAAAATTGAAGAATCATTGGTTCAGCCGACGTTCGTCTACGGTCATCCGGTTGAAATTTCACCGCTTGCGAAGAAAAATCCGGAAGATCCTCGTTTCACGGACCGTTTCGAATTGTTCATCGTTCGTCGGGAACATGCCAATGCCTTTACGGAATTGAATGACCCAATCGATCAACGTGAACGTTTTGAAGCACAGCTTGTTGAAAAAGAAGCCGGGAACGACGAAGCGCATGAAATGGATAATGACTTCATCGAAGCCCTTGAGTACGGCATGCCACCAACAGGAGGACTTGGTATCGGGATCGACCGCCTCGTCATGTTGTTGACAAACGCTCCTTCAATTCGTGATGTCTTGCTCTTCCCGACAATGCGTCACCAACAAAACTAACCAATATCGGACTCTCCGCTTCTTTATAGAAGGAAGTGGGGAGTTTTCTTCTTTGTTAATGCGGAACATTTCAAAGTAAAAGTAAGCATATTCTGATGTCGAAACGGGAATAATAACTTTTTGAATGTTTTTCTAATAAAACACTTGTACAAATAAAAACTCCATGGTATATTACTTCTTGTGCCGCAAATGGTTGTGACACACCGAAAAAAATATCAAAAAAGTTATTGACAATCGTGTCGGTGACTTGGTAAGATATTAAAGTCGCTGAAAACGACATGACGAACTTTGAAAACTGAACGATGAGGCAAAAAACGTATCTTCGGATACAAG